>NZ_NWBU01000010.1 GCF_003050615.1 Sphingomonas oleivorans
CCACCTCCGCAAAGGGTGAATCATATTTTCAACCCGCCGGGAATCCCCAGCCCGATTCCGAGTTCAAGCTCAACGCTCTAGCCCGCCATCCTGCCTTTGCCTGGCCTGCCTTTGCCTGGATTGAATCACCGCGCTCAGGCTGAGCGCGGTCGGGTGGAAAGCGCTTTAGGTTTCCGGTCCTATACCCGCAGCCGCTCGATCGCCTGGGCGAGCGCGACATAGAGCTTGCCCATGTCCGACGAGAGCATCGTGACCGCGAGCGGCGAGCCGTCGCGGGTGGAGAGGATGCGGCGGAGCATCGCCTCGAAATCATGGACGTAACGGTTCACTTGCTCGCGGAATTCGGCATCCTCGCCATAATGGCGCGCAATCTCCCGTGCCTCGCCTGAATCGAGCAGGCGCACGGCGCGGCGGGTGAAGACGCCGCGATCGCCGCGCAGATAGGCCGCCCAGGCGCTGTCCGTCACCTCGTTTGACAGGATCTTGGCGACATCGATCGCGGTGGAATTGAGCGACTCGATGAGGAGCGCCACCGTCCGCGAGAAATTCTGCTGATCGGCGCGCTCCGCCTCGTCGCGATGCTCGGCGATGCGCTGTTCGACGGCGGCGCTGGTGTCGACGATGGTCAGCATCTGCCGCATCAGCCGCTCCGACGCCTTGTTGGCGGCGTCGACCGCCCGTTCGGCGGTGGCGGCGATCGCGCCCATCTGCTGGCGCGCGCGATCGGCGAGCGCCTGTTCCATCGCCTGCCCGGCCGCATCGCCGAGCATCCGCGCGGCGCCGGGAATGGCGGTGGCGAGCGCCTCGCGGGCATGGTCGGATGCCTTGCCGGCCGCATCCCGGACGCGCAGCAGCGCATCGACGAGCTGGCCGCCCGCGCCATCGACCAACGCTTGCGTCGCCGCGCCCGTCTCGTCGAGCAGGGCATGGAGCGCCTCGGTCTGTTCGCGCAGCGTGGACAGGCGGGCTTCGACCCCGGCGCCCAGCGCATCGACCGCCTGCGTCTGGCGCTGGATCAGCGCGTCGGCTTCGCCCAGTCGGTCGGTGGCGGCGGCGGCGAGCGTGGCGAGGCTTTCGGCCTGCGGCGCCGCGGCGGCGATGGCCTCAAGGCTGCGTTCGGCCTGGAGACGCAGGCGCGAGAGCGAGGCGGGAATGCTGTTTTCCAGATCGCGCGCGCCGGCATCGATCGTGGCGCGCAGCGTGGCGACCCGATCGAGCAGCGTCTCGGCAGTGCTGGCGCTGCCGTCCAGCGCCCTGCCGATATTTTCGGCATGGTCGGTGAGCGCGACAATCGCCTCGGCAAGATCGGCGGTGCGTTCGGTGCCGCTATCGCCCAGCGACTCGAAGCGCTGCTCGACACGGGACAGCGCCTGATCCAGCGCCGCCAGCAGCGCGCGCGAGGCGGCGTCCTGCGCGGCGAGGCTGGCAGCGAAACCATCGATCCGCGTGCCGATCTCGTCCAGCCGGCGAGACAGGGCTTCGGCCGAATCGGCGCCGGCGCGATCCAGCGCGGCGCGGCTCTGCTCGACCATGGCGGAGAGCGCGGCGCTCTGCGCGGCGATGCCGCGACGCGTCTCCTCCACAGCCTGGGTGGCGCCGAGCAGCGCATTGTCGACAGTGCGCGCCATGTCGGCGGAGGCATCCTCCAGCCGGCGGCCGGCGGCAGCGCCGCCACCCTCGATCCGGGCGAGATGCGTGCCAAGTCGTTCGGCGGCGTCGGTGGTGCGATCCTCGGCGGCCTGCGCAGCGGTGACGAGCGCGGCGAGCTGCGCTTCGAGCGCCTGGGCGCGGGCCTCGGCGCCGGCACCCGATGCCTTGAGCAGATCCGCCATGGATCGGGTGCGGGCATCGACCTCGGGCAGATCGGTGAGCAATATGCCGAGATCGGCGCGCGCGGCGGCGGTTGTGCCTTCCAGCAGCTCGGCATGACGGACAAAGGCGGCGGTCTCGCCGCGCAGATCCTCGCCGATTCGCGCAAAACGGGCGACCGTCTCGTCGCCGAGCGCGAGGAAGCGGCTGCTCTCGTTTTCGAGCGCAGCGCGGCTCTGCTCGATCCGGCGGGAGAGGATGACCAACGCCTGCGCCAGATTCTGCGAATCGGCGCGCATCGCGCGGGCTACCCGCGCATAGCGGCTGAGTTCGCCCCGGCCGTTGCGCGTGACGATCAGCCAGCCCAAGGCGAGGAGGCCGAGTGGGCCGCTCGCAAGCCCGATCCAGCTTATCAGTCGCAGCGGGCTGAGCGAAGCGACGGAGGCCGCCTCCGCCACGCCCCAGGCGACCAGCCCGATCCAAAGAAAGGCGGCGGCGAGAAACAGCGCGGCGGGAAGCCGGCGCTCCAGCGGCGAGGGTTCGGGCTCGGGCGCGCGATCGGCGAAATCATAATAGCCGGGATCGTCCGCCACCTTTTGCGTGACGTCCTGTTCCTCCGGCGCGTGCTCGTCGCGCCAGGGCTCGATCGAATGCGCCCCTGCTGCCATGGACGGAGCTTATCATCTTTGCGGCCGGGCGGAAGGGGAGGATGCGTAGGGCCTTGCATCGTCCATCGCAGCGCCTATCCGCTTGATCTCATGACAGGGAGGCAAATGTGGCGCTCGCCGCGCTGATCGCCGCATATGAACCGGCCGAGGATGGCGAAACGCTGCGCGCGACAGCGCCGCTGGCAGGTGCCACCGTGGTCGAGCATCAGGCGCGTCGCGCGGTGCGGGCGGGCGCGCGTCACCTGATCCTGCTCGTCGAGCGGCTGCCGGCGGGGCTCGCGCTCGCGCTCGATCGGCTGCGGCGGGACGGGATCGCGATCGAATTCGCGCCGACCATCGCGGACGCGGCCGATCGGGTGCATCCCGACGAGCGGCTGCTGCTGATCGCGGATGGCTGCATGGCGGATCAGGCGGCGCTCGACCGGGTGGCGGCGGCGCAGGTGCCCGCGCTGCTGACGGTCGCCGACGGCAGCGGGCGCGACGCCTATGAGCGGATCGACGGCAGGGTGCGCTGGGGCGGCGTCGCGCTGCTGGACGGGACGCGGCTGCGCGATACGGCGGCGATGCTCGGCGAATGGGATCCGCTTTCCACGCTGCTGCGTCGTGCGGTGCAGGAAGGCGCCGCGCGGGTCGCCGCGCAGGAGGAGGGGGCGGAGGGCCTGCCGATCTTCGCGCATGGTTCGGCGGGCGTCGGCGCGATTGAGAAGCGGCTGCTGTCGGGAACACGGGGGCTGGCGCGCGACTGGCCGGGGCGCTTCCTTTTCCCCTGGATCGAGGATCCGGCGCTGGGGCCGATCTTCCGCCGGCTGCTCGATCCCTTCTGGCTGGCGGCGGCGGCGGCGCTGCTGGCGCTGATCGCGGTGCCGGTGGCGGTCCATTCGGGCGGGCTGGCGCTGACCCTGCTGCTGCTTTCCGGGCCGGTCGCGTCGATCGCCGGGCGGCTGGCGCTGATCCGCGCGGCGGCGGTGCGCCATGGCGAAAGGCTGGAGCAGCTCCGCCGCATCGCCGCGGCATTGGCGCTCATGGCGTCCACCTCGGCCGTGGCGGCGGCGGGCGGATGGGGCTGGTGGCTGGTGACGGCGGCGATATTGGCCGGCATGGCGGCGCTGACGGTGGAGCGGCGCATCGCCGCCCGGCTGACGGAATGGCCCGGCTCGCCCTGGTTTGCCTCGACGGACGGGCTGATCTGGGCTTTCCTGCCCTTCGCCTTGCTCGGCCAGTGGGGCATGGGCCTGGCTGCGCTGGCCTTCTATGCCCTCGCCTCCTTCGCCTATGTCCAATGGCGGCTGGCGCGGCATGTGCGCCTGGCCGGATAGCCGGCCCTGACGCTGCCGTTCAGGGCGAGAAGCGGGCCGGGCGGAGCGAGAGGGGGACGGGCTCGTCCAGCCTTTTCCAGCCGAGCCCGCGAATCACGTCATTGCACTGGATCGCGCGACGGCCTTTCGCCAGATCGAGCGACCAGGTGATATGATAGGTGCCACCATCGGGCCGATCGGTCATGCCGCCGATCCGGACGATCATGGTCTGCACGCCCGCGCCATCGTCGCTCTCGCCGACGATCTCGCCTTCCTGCTCGTCGGGAAGGGGCGTGTGCCCGCTTGTATTGGCCGCGAGCGTGACATGATCGGCAACGATATCGGGATAGGCCGGGGGAAAGCGCGCGAGCAGAGCCACGCGCTCGGCGGGGTCGAGCGCCCAGCCGATCACATGGCTGCCTATGGACTGCACGGCCCAGCGATAGGCTTCGGGCGCGGAAAGCCTCTTTTCCATCAGCGCGTCCTTCTCCGCTGTCCCGACAAACGGCAGGGATTGCCGCGCGGTTCCGGGGGACGACGCGCTACTTCTTGCGGATCGCGCTGAGCTGAACGGTGACGGAAACCGCGTCGGCGACCTCGTCCGTCGCCGTCCATTGGCCTTGGCCGACGCCGAAGGCGGTGCGGCTGAGTGTCGCCGTGCCCGATATCTTCGCCTTGTCCCCATCGATCCTGAGCGTGAAGGGCAAGGTGAGGGGGCGCGAGGTGTCGCGGATGGAGAGCATTCCCCGTGTCTCGTAACGGTCCCCGCCCAGCGCGCGGAATTTGGTCGCGGTGAAGCGCGACCGGGGATGGGCGGCGCTGTCGAACCAGTCGCCTCCGGGCAGCGCGCCGGCCGCATTATCGTCGCTCGCGGTGACCGAACCCATGTCGATCCGCACGGTGACGGCGGATCGGTCGAGCGCATCGGGATCGAAACGGATGTCCGCATCCCATTTGCCGAACCCGCCCTCGACCGCCGCGCCGTTCCAGCTCGCGCGGAAGCCGAGCGAGGAGGCGGCTTTGTCGACGATCCATTCGGAGGGTTCGGCCGGCTTTTCGGTGGATTCGGCGGCGGCGGTCTTGGGGGCCGGGATTGTTTCGGGTTGAGGTGCGGGAACCGAAGCCGCCGACTGGGCGAGGGGCTTGGCCATGGCCGGCTCGGCAGGCGCAGGGGCGGCCTGGACGGATGCCGCCTGTCGTGCCGCAAACCAGGGATAGCTGCTCGTCAGCCCCGCGATCAGGAGCAGTATAAGCCCGATCGCGCCGAGCCTCGCGTCCAGCAACGTCGCTGTCGCACGCCCCGGCAGCATCCGCCCGAGTTCCCCGTCGCGATCGATAATATGATGCTTCAGCGCCCCTGCCACATGCAGGACGATCAGCAGATAGGCGAGATAGGCGAGGCTTTCATGGCCGAATTCCGCCAGTTCATTGGCCGAGGCGGCGCTGGCGGCGGGCACGGGGATGTGCGGCCAGGGGATGGTGCCGTAGAGCAAGGTCGCGATCCGCGTCGGGCTGGTCGAGACCAATAGCCAGCCGGTGAGCGGCAGCCCCAGCATCAGCAGGTAGAAGCCATGATGGACGATGTGTGCCAGCGTCCGTTCCCATCGCGCGAGGTGGGCGGAGAGCGGCGGCGGACGATGCGTCAGCCGCCAGCCGATGCGGATCAGCGTCAGCAGCAGGACGGTGATGCCGATCGATTTGTGAAGCTGGAAAATCGCATAGCGGACGGCGCCGGGCGAGCCTTCCATGCGCCAGGCGAGCAGGATATTCGCCAGGATCAGCGCGGCGATCAGCCAGTGGAGCAGCTTGGCGACACCGGAATAGCGGGCGCTCGTCTCGATCCGTTGATACATTGGACGTCGGGGCTCCTTCTGGCGACGCGATCGTTTCGGTTCTTATATGGTCTGGGAGAAGCCGGGAGGAAGAGGCCGGTTGTCACTCTTTCCGTGCGGCCCGCCCACAAAAACTAACGATCGTGAAGGCGGATTCCCGGGCGCCGTCCTAACCCGGCGTTCGTGCCTCCTGCCCGGCGTCATCATGTCGACAACCGCATCGTCATCGCGCCCTCGAGGCCGATCGAACGAGGAGATCCAAGCCATGATCCGCAAGGATAAACCGGATGGGACCGTCCGCACGAGCGGCGGCCAACCCTTTCCCACAAGCGAGCCTCCGGGACGGATTCCGGCGGCGGGCAGCGCGCCCGATACCGGGCCCGGGGACCGCGACCAGGGTGAGCAGCAGATACCCGATCCGTCACTCAGGGTCTTTTTCGATCCGACCTTCATCGATCCGGTGCGCCTCAACCGGATTGTCGCGCGCAATTGGTGGGCGGTCGCGCTGCGCGGGGCGAGCGCGATCGTCCTGGGGCTTCTGGCAGTGCTGTGGCCGTCGATCACGCTGATGACGCTGGTGATGATCTTCGCCGTCTACTGCACCGTCGACGGCATATTGTCGATCATGCTGGCCGTCCGCGGCGCACGGCGGCGCGAGCGCTGGGGATTGCTGCTGCTGAACGGAATCGTTGCGCTGGCGGCGGCTGCGGTCGCGATATTCTATCCGCTGTTGACGATGTTCGCCTTCGTCCTGATTCTGGCGGCCTGGGCGCTGATCACGGGTGTGCTGACGATCGCGGCGGCGATCCGCCTGAAGCAGACGCATGGCCGGATATGGATGATCGCCGGCGGCGCGGTCGCCATATTGCTCGGATTGATCCTCCTCCTTTCGCCGCCGCTCGGCCTGTTGACGATCACCTGGCTGATCGGCCTCCAGGCGACGTTGGCCGGCGTCATGCTGCTCGGCCTGGCCTATCGGCTGCGCCTGCGCAGCCAGGAGCAGGAGCCGCCGCTGGAGGCGCCCCCGAGCCGGCCAGCGACCCACATATTATGAGCGCCGGAACGAGGCCCTGTCCGGTCGTGCCGGCCAAGGCCTCGTTCCTGTCGGATCAACGATAGCGGAATTCGGGGAGCTTGCGGAGCGCGGCATCGGTCGCGCCCGGAAACACGATCGAGTCGGGCGTCACCTGAAGGCTCGAATAGGGTATTGCTACCTTGCGATCGCCGAGGCCGAGGAAGCCGCCGACGGAGATGATTGCGAACAGCACCTTGTCGCGCCCGATGACAAGATCATCGATCCGCCCGATCGTCTCGCGGCCATTGCTGACTGGCCGGCCGATCAGCTCGCTCGTCCGATAGCCGAGCGCCACCGTCTGCACGTCGACCACGGTGATCGCCACGGGCTCTTGCGCCGTCGCGACCGAACCGATGCCCGCCAGCATGGGCGCCAGTGCCGAAATAAAGGCGATTCCAGACCAGCGGCGCAGTCGGCCCCGGCCCTCGCGCGCGGGACGTGCGCGATGATCGAATAGTTCAAGGGGCTTCATGATCTCTCTCCTTCGCAGGCTTTTTTGAGGCGTGCGAACATGGCGCGGATCGGACGGGCGCGACATGATGTGGATCATGTTCCGAGTCGGTTTCTTCCGGAGACCCGACCCGGTGTCAGGATAGCGGATCAGACGCCGGATCAGACAGGCGTGACGAGCGCCTCGCCCGCAAAGAAGGCGGCCAGATTGGCGAGCAGCAGATCGGCCATGGCGATGCGCGTTTCCCGTGTGGCGCTGCCCTGGTGCGGCTGGAGGACGACCGTGTCGAGGCTCCATAGCTCGTGCGTCATTCTGGGCTCGTCGGCGAAGACGTCGAGCGCGGCACCGGCGATGCGGCTCTCGCGCAGCGCCGCGACGAGCGCCTCCTCGTCCACTGCGGCGCCGCGGGCGATGTTGACGAACAGGCCATCCGGGCCGAGTGCATCAAGCACCGCCTGGTCGACGATCGGCGGCTCGCCCGCCTTGCTCGAGGCGGCGAGGATGAGCGTATCGACCGCTTCGGCCAATCCGACCGCACTGTCATGATAATGATAGTTACTCGCCGGCAGGGGGCGGCGATTATGATAGGCGATCTCGCCTGCGAGCGGGCGCAGGCGCTTGGCGATGGCGGAGCCGATCTGTCCCAGCCCGATGATGCCGTAGCGGCGGCCAGTCGCGCTGCGGCCGAGCGGAACGGGCATGCCGGCCTCCCACCGGCCGGCGCGCACATGGCGGTCATTGGCCGCGATCCGGCGGGACAGCGCCAGCACGAGCGCGAGCGCCATGTCCGCGACATCGTCGGTCAGCACGTCCGGCGTGGTGGTGACGGCGATGCCGCGCGCACGGGCATGAGCGAGATCGATCCGGTCGAGCCCGACGCCATGGACGGCGATGAGCCCGAGCGCGGGCAGGGCATCGATCAGCGCGTTGCTCGCTCCCTTGGCGCCTGAGGTGACGAGCGCGCGGATGCGTGGTGCGATCTCGGCGAGAAGCGCCTCGGGCTGGTCTGCTTCGGAGAGGCGATGGACTTCATAGCCTTCGGTCAGGCCCTGATCGAGCCAGGGCGAGGAGTCTGCGACGAGCAGGATTTCAGGGCGCATCGACGATTTTTCTCTCTTCCGTCAGGGCCGATCGCCGGCGGGATGGGGAGGGGAGCCGGCGCGGCGTCACTCCCTTAGGGCAGCTTCGCCGCGAATTGAACCGCGCTTGCGGATACCGCGGAGGTTGACATCCGCCGCCACCTTGCGCAAAGCGCGGCACCTCCGGCCCGATGGCGGAGTGGTTACGCAGAGGACTGCAAATCCTTGCACGCCGGTTCGATTCCGGCTCGGGCCTCCACTCTCTTCATTCATGTCTGTCTCTCGGCATCTGCCTGTTGCGCATAAGCGGTCGTCCGCTTGTGCAATGAGCGACATGCTGGCCAGGTGGACAAGGCTTGACGAGGTGACACGCCCTTTGATTCAAGGCTGCGCCTCTGGGGGCGCCGGGCAAATGGATGCAGGAGCGGAATGGGATGACAGCCAGGATTGATCCCTTCCACGCCATCGCGATCAGCCGGCTCGCGCATCGCCTGTCCGCCGAAGGGCGCTCCGTCATTCATATGGAGTTCGGCCAACCCTCGACCGGCGCGCCGCGCGCGGCGATCGAGCTTGCGCATCGCGTGCTCGACAGCGACGGCATGGGCTATTGGGAAAGTGCTGCCCTGAAGCAGCGGATCGCCCATCACTATCGCGACAGCTACGGCGTGGCGATCGAGCCCGAGCAGCTGATCCTCACCTGCGGCGCCTCGCCCGCCTTCGTGCTCGCGCTGAGTTGCGCCTTCGCGCCGCATGCGCGCGTGGCGCTGGCGCGGCCCGGCTATGTCGCCTACCGCAACACGCTCAAGGCGCTTCACATGGAGCCGGTGGAAATTCCGTGCGGAGCCGCCGACCGCTTCCAGATTTCCGCTGCTGCCATCGCGGCGCTCGATCCGGCGCCGCAGGGCGTGATCGTCGCGAGCCCCGCCAACCCGACTGGCACGATCATCCCGGCCGAGGAGATGCGGGCCATCGTCGCCATCTGCCGGGCGCGCGGCATCCGCATCATTTCCGACGAGATCTACCATGGCCTGAGCTATGTCGGCCCGGCCCATTCGATCCTGGAGGACGAGCCTGAGGCGCTGGTGGTCAACAGCTTCTCCAAATATTTCAGCATGGCCGGCTGGCGGCTCGGCTGGCTGGTGGTGCCGCCCGACCTGATCGACGCGGCCCGCGCGCGCATGGGCAATCTGTTCCTGACCCCGCCCTCGCTCAGCCAGCATGCCGGTCTCGCCGCCTTCGACTGCCGCGACGAACTCGAAGGCCATGTCGCAACCTATCGGCACAATCGCGATTTGCTGCTCGGACGGCTGCCGGCGCTCGGCCTGACGCGGATCGCCCCGCCCGATGGCGCCTTCTACATCTATGCCGATATCGGCCATCTGACCGACGACAGCATCGCCTTTTGTACGCGGCTGCTCGAGGAAACCGGCGTCGCGACGGCGCCCGGCGTCGACTTCGATCCGATCGAGGGGCACCGCTTCATGCGCCTGAGCTTCGCAGTCTCCACCGACCGGGTGGAGGATGCGATCGCGCGGATGACACCCTGGTTCGCAGCGGCGCACGACAGGGCTGCCCGGCAACGCGTCTAGCGTCGTCGGCCGGAAGCTGAGGGTCGCATTCGTTCCAAAAGCATAAGTTCCATCCAATCACTGCTCATCCGGCATTGGCTGCTTGTCATGGCGGCGTTGGAAGCGGGTCTGCTCTTGATCGCGGCAATCTGTGCCTTGGATTACGACTATCGTTCGACGACGTCCTCATGGGCGGCCGTCGCCATGGGCAGCCGCAACGCTATGATCCGCCAGCTCAAGGTGCCGGATCTCACGACGACCGTGCTGACGCTGACCGTCACCGGCATCGCCGCGGACTCGCCCTTTGGCGGAGGCGGGAATGCGAATTGAGGATGTCGCGTCGCCGCAGTCGCCTCGATGCTCTGCGGCGCGGCGCTTTTGGCGCGCTCCTCGTCGTGAAAACCGACCTTGGCCCATTCCTGCTGCTCGCAGCTATCGTCATTGTCGCGGCAACGCTGATTCTCGTGCGCGAGGATAATGTGTGACGGCTGTCGCCGAAGCGCCGATCAGCTACGCCGCTCTCTTCGCCATTCCCCGGGCGGTGCGCCCATTGTCGACGAAAACAGGCGGGTAAAATGGCTCTGGTCGACGAAGCCGCAGGCCGAGGCCACCTCGGCAAGGGTGAGCTCAGTGTTGAGCAGCAGATCGCGCGCCTTGTCCACGCGGCGCGCCATGAGCCAGCGATGAGGAGGAAGGCCGGTGCTGGACCGGAAGGCACGCGTGAAATGGCCGACCGACAAGCCGGTCAGTTGCGCGAGCTCGGCTACTCCGAAGTCGCCGGCGAGATTGGCGGTCATATAGTCGATGACGCGCCGCAACTGCCATGGCGCGAGCCCGCCCGGGGAGGCTCCCCGGGTGACGAGGCTGCCATAGCCGGTGGCCAGATGCACCAATATGGCCTTGCCGATATGGTCGAGAAACAAGCGGCTCGGCTCCGCGCCACGATCCATTGCAGAGATCAGGACATGCCCCAGGTTGAGGAGGAATGGATCTTGCCGCTTGTCCCTGGGCGCCAGCAGGAGTCCGCCGACGCGCGGCCCATCGAGCATCTCGGCCAAGCCGTCGAGGGCGCCGCGCGGCACATAAAAATGCATGTTTCGAAACGGATCGCAAATCTCGCTGACCCAGCGTTGGCCAAGGTCGAAGATGCAGGTCGATCCGGTCTTGAAGGGCACGCTGGGCACAAGGCGACCATCGGCCCAAAGCTGCCTCGACCCGCCGCAGGGTTCGAATGCCAGGATCGCGATGAAGGCATCGTCGAGCATCGTCGGATGGGTGAGCCCATGGCCGGGCCTGGTCTGGTGAAGATAGGTCGCGGTGATTTCGGTATGTTTGGATCTGCCCGCGATGATGGTTCGCGCGACAGGCGCGTGCACCATTTCGGATGTGATATTCGGGTTGCGCCGGCTCATCGATGCGCCGAAAAGGAGCAGTCGGGCTGCGGCCGACCTGTCCGCCAGAGCCCGAACTCGAAGGCCATGAGCTGGACGGTCAGCAGGAACGAGTCTTCGAAATCATAAGCCGTCATCATACCATGACCATGGTCCGCGCGGCGCAGCCGGGTGATCGCTATGTCGGTTTCGCGAAGCGTTGATGCGAAAATGTCCGGACGGTCGGGACGCGCATCATTCCCGACTGACGATTTGCCCTGATTCCATCTGCCGGCATGAGCCATCATTCCGTGCAAAACTGTACCGGACACACTTCCTTTGACGCCGGCCGTCCTCGACGACCGGGCCGAGAGATTACGAGCCCGAAGAGAGTCATGGCACGGGCATTTATTCCCGTCGATATGCGGGCCTATAAAAGATCAAATTCGTTCAACCAATATCATGATTGCGCAATGTCTGCTCAGCGCTGGCGACGTTCATCCCGGCGCGCCGTGCGTCGGAGCCGCATCCCATCCGCCGCCGAGGCTCTGGTAGAGCGATATCAGCGCGGTCAGCCGATCGGCGCGGGACTGGACGAGCGCGAGCTCGGCGGCGAGCAGGCCGCGCTGGGCGTCGAGCTGGTCGAGATAGGGAGAATAGCCGGCCTGGTAGCGGTTGGTCGCGAGTCGGAGCGCACCCGCGAGCGCCTCGCGCTGGGCGGCCAGCGCATGTTCCTGCTCGGCGGTACGGCGGACTGCAGCGAGCGCATCCTCGACTTCGCGAAAGGCGGTCAGCGCCGCGCGGCGATAGGCGATGGCCGCCTGATCGCGCCGCGCCGACGCCGCATCGGCCTGGGCATGGAGACGCCCGCCTTGGAACAGCGGAGCCAATATGCTGCCGCCGAGCGAGAAGATGCCGATCGGATCGGAGAGGAGCGTGGAGGCGACATAGCCGCCCGATGCGGTGAGCTGGATACCGGGCATGAACGCGGCACGGGCGGCATCGAGCGAGCGATCGGCGGCGACGAGCTGCTGTTCGGCCTGGGCGATATCCGGACGACGGCGGAGCATGGCCGAGGGCAGGGCGGAGGGGACGGGAAGCGGCCTGAGCATAGCAAAGGCGGTGCCGCGTTCGATGGCGCCGGGACTCTCGCCGAGAAGCAGGCGGAGGCCGTCTTCCTGCCGGCTGATCGCCAGTTCGACGGAGGGAATGAGCTGTTCGGTGGCGTGATATTCGGCTTCGGCCTGTTGCAGCTCAAGCCGTGTGGAATAGCCCGCCTCGGCGCGGCGACGGGCGATATGAAGCGACTCCGCGCGTGCCGCCAATGTGTCGCGAAGGAGAACGAGGCGGGCGTCGAGGGAACGCAAAAGGATGTAGCCGCTCGCGGCAGAGGAGGCGATAGCGAGACGGATGGTGTCGCGCGCCGCTTCGGTCGCCAGCAGTGAGGCGCGGGCGGCCGCGCTTACGCTGGAGAGGCGGCCGAACAGGTCGAGATCATAGGCAGCGGAGAGCTGCGCCTGACCCACCGTCTGGTTCGTACCGATGCCGAAGGCATTGACCGAGCGCTGCTCGCTGCCAGCGGCGGCGGCGACGAGGCTGGGCAGGCGTTGCCCCTCGGCGAACCGGAACTGGGCGCGCGCCTCCTCCACCCGGGAGGCGGCGATGGCGATATCCATATTGTTGGCGAGCGCCGTCTCGACGATCCGGGTCAACACCGGATCGCCGAAACCCCGCCACCAACCGTGCGCCACGATGGCCTCTCCGTCGAGAGCGTTGCGCCATGCCGGCGGCGGCTGCACGGCTGCGGCGGCGGGCGGTTCGGGCCGGGGCCCGGCACAGCCGGCGAGTGCGGCGATTGTCACGAATGGGACGATCCGCTTCATCGCGATCCTGCCGCCGTGTCGACATGGGCCTCGACCGACATGCCGGGCCTCAGCCGCGAAGCCAGCGCCTGGCTCGGATCGATCGCGATGCGGACGCCGATGCGCTGCGGCACCTTCACGAAATTGCCCGTGGCATTATCGGGTTTCAGCACCGCAAATTCCGATCCGGCCGCGGGCGAGAGCCGCTCGACCCGGCCGGTGAGCCGTGCGCCGCCCAGCGCATCGACGGTAAAGCTGGCGCGCTGGCCCGGTGCCATGCGCGCCGTCTGCGCCTCCTTATAATTGGCGATGACCCAGCGCTCGGGCGGTACGAGCGACAGGAGCTGGGTGCCGAGCGTGACATATTGGCCGAGGCGGACGCCGATCTCGCCGACCTGGCCGGGCTCGGGGGCGCGGATCACCGTGTTGCCGAGATCGATCTCGGCCAGGCGGAGCTGGGCGCGCGCGGCCTCGACCTGCGCCTCCAGCCCGCCGCGGCCGACATCGACGGTGCGGATGTCCTGCCGCGCGATCTCGCCCGAGGCTTCGGCCTGGCGGACCTGCGCCTCGGCCTGGCGGAGCGCAGCCATCGTCTGATCCCGCTCGCGGATCGAGACCGATCCGTCGCGGACGAGATCATCGACGCGGGCCATGTCGGCACGGGCGCGAAGAAGCTGCGCACGGGCGCTGCCGAGCGCGGCGGTCTGCCCTTCCAGGCCGGCGGCGCGCGCGGCACGCGCCTGCCTGCTGTTGGCGAGCGCTGCGAGCTGGGCGTCGAGATTGGCGCGCGCCTGGGCGACACGGGCGCGATAGATCCGATCGTCGATGCGCGCCAGAACCTGCCCTGCGCGGACATGTTTATAATCCGTGACGAGGACGGCCACGACATAGCCGCTCACCTGCGGCGCGATCACTGTCGTACGGCCCCGGACATAGGCGTTCTCGGTCGGCTCGATCGAGCCTCTGAACGGCGGCAGTCGCCAGGCCGCCAGGATGGCGAGGACCGCGGCGATCGCGAGCAGGACGATCAGGAAGATCGCGAGCTTGCCCTTGCGTTCCGGGCGCCAGCCCGGCGTGGGCGCGGGAGGCGGCTCCACCGGAGCTTCGGCTACGGCCGGTTTCGGCGCATTGGTCATGATTATGTCTCCGCCAGGGCCTGGCGCCGGCGGCGGGCCGCGTAGATGAGGATGCGATAGCCGACATAAAGGGCGGTCAGCAGCGCCAGCGCCGCCACCAGCTGAAAGACGTCGTTATAGGCGAGGATATTGGCCTCGCGCGTCATTGCCTGCGCGAGCAGCGCCGCGCCCTGGGCGCTCTGCCGGGCCGGATCGGCAATGACGGCGGCGATCGTCGCGGCACCGCCCTGGATGCGCGCGGCAACCAGCGGATCCGCGGCAAGGAGATGCTCCGACAGCGCACCCGCATGCGCCCGGGCGGAAGCGACCTGGTAAGTCCCGAGCAGGGCCGAGCCGGCGAGGCCGCCGACATTCTGCGTGACGCTGAACAGCACGATGAAGCTGACAAGATGGTCGGCGCCGCGCCGGACCATCCGCAGGAATCCGTAGAGCAGCGCGGGGCCGAGGAAGAGCGTCGAGCCGAAGGCGATCAGCGCCTGGCTCCAGTAGAGCTGGGCGGGACGCGTGATGTTGGTCGCATCGGTATCGAGCCAGGCGCCGAGCGCGATGATGAGGGCGGCGGCCATCACCTGATAAGGCAATCGCCGCTCCGACAGGGTCATGGCAGCCGTAACGGTGCCCAGCACCATCGCGCCGGCGACGATTATGAAAAGTCTATGGAGCTGATCGTTGGTGAGCCCGCCGGACGTCAGCAGGCCGACCGCGCCATAGGTCTGCTCGGCAAGTGCCATGCGCACCATCATCGCGACGGCGGCGAAGCGCATTATATCCAGGCTGCCTATCCAGTCGAGCTGGAGCAACGGGCGGCTTCGGCCATATTCGATCAGGATCGCGGCGGCGAACAGCGGCACGGCCGCCGCCAGCGCCCAGCCCAGCCAGGGTGTGTCGGTCCACCATAATAGCCGTCCCTGGCCGAGCACGCCGCAAAGGAGCGTCATCGCCGGCAGGATCAGGCCGAAGGTGACGAAATCGAGCGGCTCGAACGCCTTGCTCCGCTCGCTTGGCGGCAGCGGATGGGCGGAAATGGCCGCAAGCACGACCAGCGCCAGGCCGAGCTCGATCAGGTGCAGGCCTTGCCAGTTGCCGAGCGCCAGCATCTCGACCGGGAACAGGCGCGCGAGCGGCATGCCGAGCTGCGGAATGCCGATGCCGAAGACCAGCGCCAGGGGCCGCAGCTTGACCGGAAAGGCCTGCATGAGATTGTAGATGGTGAGCGTGGTGAGCGCTGCCGCCGTCATGCCGCAGATCGCGCGGATCAGCACCGCCGAGGCGAAACCGGGGAAGGCGAATTGCCACAGCCCGGCCAGCGCATAGGCGATCAGCAGCCCATGCGTTATCGCCGGAATGCCGAATTGGGCTCGCGCCTTGACGAGCATCAGATTGGCGCTTGCGTTGGTCGCGACGTAGATGGCGGGCAACCAGCTCGTCTCGGCGGCATAGGTGCCGAGGGCGCCCGACAGGTTGACGACATTGACGCTGACAAGACCGTTGCCCAGCGTTGAGGCGATGCCGACGAGCAGTGCCACCGCCACATAGCCCAGCCGCCGCCGCCCGGAATGCATCGGCGTGAATGGCGAGCCGGGGAAAGTCGGCCGCTCTTCCGGCCTGAAAGAATATGCGGCAGTCATGTCTATGCCCTGCCGAGATCCGGCGGGAATATGGGGGCTGCTTGACGGGTCAGGGAGAAATCGCTCCGCCAGGGGCCCATCATCCTGGCCGCGACAAAGTCACGGCCTCTGGGTAGCGAGGGTGCTGATCGGCATTTCTGCAACTTCCTTCCTCACAGCTGCTGATGCTTTCTGGACTGTGCCCGCAGATATGGCCATCATCTTGTACAATTATGCTGTCGATTGAATGGAAGGCAGGTGTCGGCACCTGCCCCGCTATCCAGAAGATGTCCTCACATAGTCTCGATCTTGTGACATGCGCGGGACATTCGACGCGATAAGCGTTCACATCCCGCGAGCGGTGCCGGCATTCCGCGGTGCCGGATGCAACGTCATGTTGCGATGATCGAGACAGCCATTCTCAGTGATCCAGAAAGCTCGTTTGGCTGAGCGCGCCGCGCGCCGCAAAGCATCCCCCGTCGCGCCGGACGACCCGTCTGCCGGCGCAGTCACTTGCGTCTCCGCATCGGGATGGCGCGCAGAACGGGGAGTCTTTATGTTTGTGAACAGCCTTTTCTCGAGAAACATGGTCATGCCGGCGCTGATCGCCGCGAGCGCATTGGCGCCGACGCTTCAGGCGGCGCAGGCGCAGAGTGCCGCGCCGCAATTCACGCGCGACAATGGCGCGCCGATCGGCGAGAATCGCAATTCCAAGACGACGGGCGATATGGGGCCCGTGCTCCTCGAGGATAGCCATCTGATCGAGAAGCTCGCCCGCTTCGATCGCGAGCGCGTGCCCGAGCGCGTCGTCCACGCCCGTGGCACGGGCGCGCAGGGCATGTTCACCGCGACCGCCGACATCAGCGAGTTCACGCGTGCCTCGCTGTTCGTGCCGGGCAAGCAGACGCCCGTGTTCGTTCGCTTCTCCACCGTGATCCATCCTTCGGGCAGCCCCGAGGGCATGCGCGATCCGCACGGCTTCGCGACGAAATTCTACACGGACGAAGGCAATTGGGATCTGGTCGGCAATAATCTGCCGATCTTCTTCATCCGCGATGCGATCCAGTTTCCGGACATGATCCATTCACTGAAGCCCTCGCCGGTCACCAACAGGCAGGATCCCAACCGCTTCTTCGACTTCTTCTCGGCGACGCCCGAAGCGACCAACATGCTGGCGCATGTCTATTCCAATCTCGGCACGCCCGCTTCCTATCGGACGATGGACGGCAATGGCGTCCATGCCTTCCGGCTGGTCAACAAGGATGGCGAGATCATCTTCGCCAAATTCCGCTGGATCAGCCGTCAGGGCGTCAAAAATCTGAACGGCGCGCAGGCGGCGACAGCGCCGTTCAACTATCTGACCGACGATCTTTATTCGGAGATCGGCAAGGGCAATTTCCCCAAATGGGATCTGATGATCCAGACGATGAAGGCGTCCGAATTCGCCAGGCTGAACTATAATCCGTTCGACGACACCAAGGAGTGGCTGGACGTGCCGTTCCGCAAGATCGGCGAGATGGTGCTGAACAAGGTGCCGGATAATTTCTTCGAATGGACCGAGCAGTCCGCCTTCGCGCCGTCCAACATGGTGCCGGGGATCGAAGCGTCGCCCGATCGCATGTTGCAGGGGCGGCTGTTCAGCTATGCCGATACACAACGCTATCGCATCGGCGCCAATGCCCAGTCGCTACCGGTCAACCGGCCGCGCGTGGCGGTGGTGAACAATAATCAAGACGGCCAGCTGAACGCGGGCGGGCGCACGGCCGACGTCAATTATTTCCCCGCCCGGACGGCGGAGAAGGCGACCGCGCAGGCCTATCGCCAGTCCAGCTATGAAGTGGCGGGCATGGTCGATGCCAAGCCGATTTCGAAGACCAATAATTTCGAGCAGGCGGGCATTTTCTACCGCTCGCTTTCGGCGGCGGACAAAGCGGACCTGATCAAGAATCTCGCGGGCGACTTGGGCGTGGTGACGTCCCAGCGCACCAAGACGATCATGCTGAGCTATTTCAGCCAGGCCGACCGGGATTTCGGCACGCGTCTCGCCAAGGCGGTGAATGTTCCGATGGCCGAAGTCGATCGGGCGGTGGCCGAATATAAGGCGGCCAATCCCGAGCAGATGGCGGCGCGCTGAGCCTTTGGCGCTGATCTGGCCCCGGTCCAGACCCTGCCCTGGACCGGGGCCTTCCTATTCTCACAGGAACCGAGACCAATGTTCGCATCGCTGATCGCCGCCTTTCTGGCGGCCGCCCCCGCACCTGTGCCGGATGCGCTTCCGACGCCCGAGCGGCGCCAGCAACTGTTGTTCGAGGCCGCACGGCTCGGCCGCACCGATCTGATCGCTTCGCTCGTGCAGGTCGGCGCGGACGTGAACGCATATGATGCGCGGGGCTTCACCCCGCTGATCCTGGCGGCCTATAATGACCATCTCGATACGGTCGAGGCGCTGATCGCGGCCAAGGCCGATCCCTGCCTGCCGGACCGCGACCAGGGCAATAGCGCGCAGATGGGCGTTGCCTTCAAGGGGCATGACGCGATCGCGGCGCGGCTGCTCAAGGCCGGCTGCGACGTCAATGCGCGCAACAAGGCCGGCCAGACCGCGCTGATGATGGCGGCGCTGTTCGGCCGCACGAGCCAGATCGACATGCTGATCGCCGCCGGTGCCGATCCCGCTATCCTCGATGCGTCGGGCCGCTCGGCCATGTCCGTGGCCAGGGGCCAAGGGAATGAGGCCGTCGTGCAGCGCCTGACGAAAGAATAAGGGGCGCGCGCCGCCGGCCGGCACCTTCAGGCCGAAGCGCGCTTCACCAGCGGGCAGGGGATCTTCTCGACCCGGGATATCATGTCGGCGCCGGACAGCACCGCCATCATATTGTCGCCCGCCCGCCGGCCCATCTCATAATAAGGCAGCGCCACGGTGGTGAGCTTGGGCTCGACCAGCATCGATATGACATGAAAATCGTCATAGCCGATGATGGCGACATCCTGTGGGATGCGGAGCCCCAGCGACAGCGCGGCGCAAAGCACCTGCAAGGCGATCTCGTCATTCCCGCAGACGATCGCCGTCGGCTTCTTTTTTGCCTTTCCGCCCAGAAGGGCGAGCGCCTCGGCGAAGGCCACCACTTCCTCCTTGCCGATTTCCCCGACTATGCCCGGGCGGATCCATTTTTCCTGCGGCGGGACATGATGATCGGACAGCGCCGCCCGGAATGCGGCATCGCGCAGCTCCGCGGCGAGGATGAGGGGATTGAGCGTGATATAGGCGATGGCGCGGTGGCCCTGCTCGATCGCATAGCGCGCGGCCTCATATCCGCCCTCATAATCGTCGGGCACGACGGACGGCAGCTCGGGATGATCGGGCGAGGAGCAATTCACCAAGATCATCGGCAGCGGCGGATGATCGAAATCGAACGCGACATGCCGATGATACATGGTGGCGTAAAATACGCCGTCGATCCTGTGCTCGCGAAACGTCTGCCAGATCCGCCTTTCCATCGCCGGATCGCCCGCCGTATTGGCGATCAGCAGGCTATGATCCGTTTCGGCGATCCTGTCCTGAATGCCGCGGATGATCTCGACCGAATAGGGCGTCGTCGAGACGAAATCGGTCAATATGCCGAGGACGCGCGAGCGGTTGGTCCTGACGAGGCGCGCGGCCTGGTTCGGGACATAGCCGAGCTTCTCTATCGCCTCCTCGATGCGTTTCCTGGTCTGCGGCTTGACCGCACTCTCGCCATTTACGACGCGCGATACCGTCTTTGCGGATACGCCGACTTCCGCCGCCACGTCCTTGATATTTACCACGCCTGGCCTCTATCATTCGGTAGATCTTGTAGCGGATCGGCGAAGGCCAGTCCAACCCGCTCGGCGCGCATCGCGCATAGGGGCGCCATGCCGTCGCGAGTCTCCATGCCTGGGTAATCGGCCCGATCGGAACTTGGGCTGATATTCTCCCGATGGGATGCCCTGGGCAAGAATATGGTGCCTCTTACAAGGCTGGGTCGCTTCCATTTCATCGGAATATTCCGGAACTTGCCGCATTGCAGCGAACAATATTGGGGCAGCTAAAAATGTCAACGTTGACATTATGCGGGCAGCGGGATAGGCATCCTTACATGTCGGCAAATCCCGGCATGCAGCGATCCGAAAAAGCGACGCTGCGGCTTCCCGGAACGGCTGGTGCGCCCACCCGACGCATCATCCCCCGGAAAGCGAAAAATAATAATGAAGGAGAGGGTGGAAATGATAAAGGTGAACGAACTATTGTTCTGTACCGTCTGCGTGGGCGCGCTGACGGTTTCACTTTCCTCTACGGCATATGCTCAGCAAGTGCAGCAGCCGCGGCCGGCCGAAAACGGTCAGGCGCCGGGAAATGGCACTTCTGCGCTCGATGAAATCATCGTCACGGGCCGCGTGGGATCGGTCGACATCACGAAATTCGAGACATCCTACGCCATCTCGACGATGGATGCGACCTATATCGAGGAAAAGTCCCCGATCAGCATTACCGGCCTGTTGGAGGATGTGCCTGGTTTCTGGGCGGAAGGATCGGGCGGCGTCAGCGGCGGCAATGTGTTCGCCCGGGGCATTCCCATTCCCGCCGGCTATCGTTTCAATCCGCTTCTGGAAGATGGCCTGCCGGTGATCGGCGATGGCGATGTGCCCTTCACCAATCCGGACGTCCTCTCGCGCATCGACGACATGACAACCAATGTCGAGGTCGTGCGCGGCGGCCCCGCCTCCATCTTCTATTCCAGCGCGCCGGGCGGCGCGATCAACGTCATCACCAAGGGGGGAACGAAGGAATTTCAGGGATCGGGGAAAATCACCATCGGCGATTATGGGCTGCGCCGGGGTGATTTCACTGCCTCCGGCCCGTTGGCCGAAAATATGACCTTCGCGGTCGGAGGCTTTTATCGTGTCGACAATGGCGTCCGCAATCCTGGCTTCAAGGCGAATGAAGGCGGGCAGATCCGTGGCAGCCTGACCTATACGGACGATGACTGGGATCTGACGCTGCGCGCCAAATATCTGAACGACCGGAACATCTTCTATCTTCCCATCCCGCTCGCGCGGAATGCCGACGGGTCGGTTTCCGGATTGCCGGGCATCAATCCCCATTATGGCACGATGGTGTCGAACGACTTCCGCAACTTCACGCTGGTGAGCGAGCGCGGATCGATCCAGGCCGATCTGCAGGATGGCAGCCACCCCAAATATGCGACCTTCGATCTGGAATTTAACAAGGATCTGGGCGACGGCTGGAGCCTGAAGGATCGGGCCAGGATCGGCGACGGGACGCTTCAGCTAAGCTCGATCTTCTCCGTGTTCGATCCGCAAAATGCCAATAATTTCCTGGCCGGCCAGCTGGCCAGGGCGCGGGCGGTGGATCCCACGGTGCAATCGCTGGCGCTCCGCTTCGTCAATTCCGGGCAGACGCTCATCGGGCCGGATCAGATCAATGCGCTCAACGGCAATGGCCTGATCCAGGAAAGCGGCTGGCTGTTCATCGACTCGAAGATCCGCGAATTCATCAACGACTTCCAGATCAACAAGACCATCAGCGGCCATGACATCGTCATCGGCTATTATTATGATCATCTCGATTTCGATCAGACCTGGATCTGGAACAACTTCCTCCATGGCGTGAAATCGCGGCCAAGCGCGCTCGACGTGATCGCGCTCGATGCCGCCGGCAACGAGATAGCGGGTACGCAGCTCACCCGTGGCGGCGTCATCAATCCGACCTTCCTGCCCAAGGATGCGACGATGGCGATGACGCAGAACGCCTTCTACGTGTCGGACAACTGGCAGATAAGCGATGCGCTGCGGATCGATGCCGGCGCGCGTTATCAGATCAACGAATATGAGGGACTTGTCGGCAACAAGTCGCAACGCGACCTGGACGGCAATCCCCGCACATTGTTCGACATCGGCATGTTCCCGAACGGGACCTTCACTCCGGTCGATGAGGAACTGGACGCCTTCGCCTGGACGATCGGCATCAATTATGAGCTGAGCAAGCAATTCGCGATTTTCGGGCGCTATACGAGCAGCGAGGCCTTGCCCTCGATGCGCGACGCCTATGACAATAGCCGCTTCGACGGCGAATTTCAGATATCCAAGATCAAGCAGGCCGAAGCGGGCGTGAAGGCGCGCTTCGATACGTCCTTCGGCGATTTCAACGCCTTCGTCGTCGGCTTCTACAATAGCTTTACTCCCGCCGTCTTCGCGCTCACCGTGGCGGGGCAGACCGATGCGACCGCCTTCGCGATCGACACCAAGGGAACGGGCATCGAGTGGGAGTTGAACTATAAGCTCCGGCCGGTGGGCCTCGGCTTTGACCTGAGGGGCGTCTATCAGGATCCCCATTATGACGGGGTGCCGCAGGGCGTGGGGATCACCAATGATCCCAGCGGAAACCAGATCATCCGCAATCCCAAATTCATGCTGAACGTCCGGCCTTATTATGAGCTGCTCACCCATAATTCGGAGAGCCTGCTCCGGAGCCTGAAACTCTATGCCTCGGTAACGCATGTGGGCGATCGTTATGCCGATCTCGCCAATGTGGCGCTGCTGCCGGCCTATACGACGATCGACGCGGGGCTTTCGGTCGGTCTGGCGAGCAATATCGACTTGCTGCTGGTCGTGTCGAACCTCAACAATTCGAGCGGCCTTCAGGAAGGCAATCCGCGGACGGACACGATCCAGGGGCAGCGGACGCCGATCTTCCAAGGGCGGCCGATCCTGGGACGGGCGGTGACGGCGAGCATCGGTATCAGCTTCTGATCCGGCAGGGGAGGCTCGACCGGATGTTGAGCCTCCCGGTTGGAGGCTAGGGTTTCCGGCTCGGCGGACATATGATCCGAGCGGTTCGCGAAGAAGAAAAGAATAAGACGCATAATAATGAAAAAATATTAGTGGCGAGGATCATGCCATGGGCAGAAGAGCGTACGTAAAGGGCGCGCTTGCAGTCTTGGTCGGGCTGATGGCGTTCGCGATATCGCAATATCCGGATCGTTCGGCCGAAGCTGGCGAAGCCAAGGTCACGGTTCTGGTCGAGGGCGGAAGTCCGGCCTTCAAGGCGCTCCAGAAAGTAAAGCCGGATTTCGAGAAGAAATATAAGGTCAAGCTCGAGATTGCGACGGCGCCTTATATGGGCGTTCGCGACAAGCTGATCTCGGAGGTCGTGTCGCCGACCGGCGCTTATGATGTCGCGGCGATCGATGTGCTCTGGTTCCCGCTCGTCAGGAATGTGCTCGAACCGCTCGACGATCTGGCGACACCCGAGGTCCGCGCCGATCTTTTCCCGCATCTCCTGTCGGGGGCGACGTTCGACGGCCGCCTCTATGGCATGCCGCTCTGGGACAATGCGGAGATCCTCGTCTATCGCAAGGATCTGTTCGACGATGCTGCGGAACAGGCGGCTTTCCGGCGCCGCTATGGCTATGCGCTCCGGCCGCCGACCAACTGGCAGGAGCTGAAGGACGTCGCCGCCTTCTTCACGCGTGATCTCGACGGGGACGGCAAGACCGACATGTTCGGCACCAGCCTGGAAGGATTTGGCGGGCATGGCGATGCCGTCACCAACTGGCTCTATCTGGCCGCGCAGGCGGGCGCCAAATCCTATGTGACGGACGGGCGGGGCGAGATCGTTATCGATAGCCAGCCCTATCTGAAGGCGTCCCATTTCCTGATCGACCTGATCGACGCGAAGCTGGTGCCGCCCACCTATATGGAGATGGCGAGCCCCCAGAATGTCGAGCTGTTCAAGGCGGGCAAGCTCGCCACCACCTATGTCTGGGCCCATTTCCTGCCCGATCTTTATCGCAGCGCGGCGGCCGGCAGGGCTGGCGGCATAGGGGTTGCGCCCAATGTCGGCGGGGCCGTGCCGGGGGCCTGGTATAATGTCGTCTTCCGGGCGTCGAAGTCGAAGTCGGCGGCGCGGGCGCTCGTCTCCTATCTGTTCGAGCATGATGATGCCGTCGCGGATGCCTTTGGGGTCGCCGCCCGCAGGTCCGTGCTGGAAGCGCGGGCGACCATGCCGGAGGGCGCACATCTTCCGGCCCTGATCCGGACATTGGAGGACAGGGGCACGTTCGATCGGCCCGCGCTCAGGCGATGGAGCGAGATTGAGGAGAGCGTCCTGATCCCCACGCTCCAGACGATCCTCCTCCGCGAGAAGACGCCGGAAGAGGCTCTCCCGCAGGCGCGCGACGAGATCGCGCTCATCCTCAACCGTCAGCGAGCACGGCCATGACCTATCCCATCCTGATGCACCATCTGCACAACGGCTCCGTGCAAAGCGGGCAGCCGCGCCGCGACAGCCATGTCAGATCGAGAATGAGATCGATGCTGCAGGACAGGAATTTCGTGGCGATCGCCATGTCCTGTCCGGCGCTCGTCTATCTCGCTCTGTTCCTGCTGTTTCCGCTCATTCTCGTCATCTACAATAGCTTCTATCATTATGATCTGATCGATCCGGGCTCGCGGCAGTTCGATGGACTGGACAATTATGTCCGCGCGATCGGCTCGCACCGTTTCTGGATGGCAGTGGGCAACAGCCTGCTGTTCACGGCGGTCGTCGTCTGCGTCGAGTTCGTCCTCGGCTTCGCGGTCGCACTGTTCATCGACAGGCTGAAGCGCGGCAGGGAAATCGTCCGCACGATCCTGCTCCTGCCGCTGATGATCGCGCCGATCATCGCGGCGGTCGCCTGGCGCTACATATATTCTTCCGAATTCGGCATATTGAACTGGGCGCTCTATCAGATCGGGCTGATCGACAGCCCGAGCGCCTTGCCCTGGCTTTCGAGCCCGGCCTTCGCGCTTCCGGCGGCGATGATCGTCGATATCTGGCTTACGACGCCGTTCATCGTGCTGATCCTGCTCGCCGGCCTGCAGGCGCTGCCGAAAAGCCTGAGCGACGCTGCGAAGATCGACGGGACGAGCCTGGTGCGGGAGATATTCCTGATCAAGCTGCCGCTGCTGCGCCCGGTGATCGCGGTCGCGCTCGTCATGCGGCTGATCGATGCGGCGCGGACCTTCGACGCCATCTGGATCCTGACGGGGGGCGGCCCGCGCTTCTCCTCCGAGGTGCTGAGCACGCAGATCTACCGGACGCTCGCGCGCTATGCCGATGTCGGCTTTTCCTCGGCGATCGCGGTGCTGTTCACCGTCGGGCTGATGATCCTCGCTCTGTGCGTCTATCTGATCCTGCGGCCCAGCGATGCGGGAGGGCGGGCATGATGATCGGCCTTCGCAAATCGCGCCTGTGGGAAATCGCCCTGCTGGGTGGAGCGCTGCTCTTCGCTCTATTCTATCTCGCGCCCTTCCTGACGATCGTGCTGACCTCCTTCAAGCCGGCGGCGGAAGTGATCGCCTCGCCCCCGCGGCTGCTGCCCTCGCATTTTTCGATCGAGAACTATCTCCATATGGCGAGCGCGCTCAATATCGGGCGCAGCATGTGGAACAGCCTGGTCGTGACCTTCGGCTCCACCGCGATCGCGATGGCGCTGGGATCGATGGCGGGATATGCGGTGGCGCGGTCGCACTCGCCGGTCGTGCGATCCTTCTTCCTGCTGGCGCTGCTGGCACGGGTCGTGCCGCCCGTGACGCTCGCAATCCCGATATTGGGCATGATCCGCTGGGCCGGGCTGATCGACACGCAGATCGGGCTGATCCTGGTCCATGCCGCGCTCAACCTGCCCTTCGTCATCTGGATGAGCTCGGGTTTCTTCCAGGATATCCCGGCGGATCTGGAGGAAGCCGCGATCGTCGATGGCTGCAACCGCTTCACCGCCTTCACCCGCATCATCCTGCCCGTCGCCACGCCCGGTCTGGCGGCGACGGCAATCTTCGCGGCGATGCTGTCCTGGAACGAATATCTCTTCGCGCTGCTGCTTACCAATGTCGAAGCGAAGACGGCGCCGGTCGCGGTCTCGGAACTTCTGAACGTCTATTCGTCCGAATGGGGCGCGATGACGGCGGCGGGCACGCTCTTCACCATCCCCGTGCTGATCCTCGCCATCATCATCCAGCGGCGCATCGTCGAGGGGATGGCGATGGGCGCGGTCAAGGGATGAGCCCGGAAAGCCAATAAATCACACCATATCAATCCGTTGAAGCAAAGGAGATGGCCTGATGACCTTGCGTAACCCCTTCCTTCCCGCGAGCCCGCTCGCCGGCCTGCCGATCATCCGGCGGGGCGTCACCTCGCATCGCGCCTCGAGCTGGGACCGCACCGGCGGCAATCGGGATTTCTATCAGGTGCAGCCGGGCGAGACCTGCGTCATGGCGGAGATCGAAGGCGCCGGGTCGATCAAGCATATGTGGGTGACGACCCGCTGCTATTCGCCCCAATATCTCCGCAAGCTCGTGTTCCAGATGTTCTGGGACGGCGAGGAGAGCCCAAGCGTTTCCGTGCCGCTGGGCGACTTTTTCGGCGTCGGCCATGCCACCGCCAATCATTTCTGGTCGCTGCCGCTGGTCACGACCTTCGGCAATCGTCGCGGACCTAAGGGACCCTTCTCGGCGGCGATGACGAGCTTTTTCCCGATGCCCTTCCAGAAGGGCGCGCGCGTCCAGATCGTCAACGAGGCCGAGGAGCCGATCGAAAATCTCTTCTTCTACATCGATTATGAGAAATATGCGGAAGATCTGCCGGAGGATTTCGGGCGCTTCCACGCGAGCTGGAACCGTGAAAATCCTTGCGAGAAGATCGTCCATCAGCATCCCTATCAGGATCCGGCGCCCTGGGACCTTGGCGGCGTCAACCTGACGGGCGACGACAATTATGTCGTGCTCGATACGGTGGGCAGGGGGCATTTCGTCGGCTGCGTCCTCAACATCGACAATTTCGACGCTTCAAACCAGCAGTTCACCTGGCCCGGCGAGGGCGACGACATGATCTTCATCGATGGCGAGCCCTGGCCGCCCTCGCTGCACGGCACCGGCACCGAAGATTATTTCGGTATGTCCTGGGGCTTTCCCTCGGGCGAGCATTCGACGCCCTATCACGGCATTTCGCTGGGATCGGACGCGCAGGAGCATTTCGGCAAGTGGAGCCTCTACCGTTTCCACATCGAGGATCCGATCCACTTCAGCAAGTCGATCAAGGTCACGTTCGAGCATGGCCATGCCAATGATCAGGCCAATGATTATTCGAGCGTCGCCTATTGGTATCAGCTCGATCGCAACGGGCCGATCAAGGCGCTGCCGAAGGTGGAGGACAGGCTCGTGCGGCGCTGGCCCGAACATGGGCTGTGGGACCGGTGATGCCGGTCCCATCCGCTTACGTTCCTCCAGCCCGGCGGCGGGCCGCCCGCCGCCCAGGAGAGGGTTGCATGGCATCGATCAAACTGGCCAACATAAGCAAATCACTCGGCCGGAACGACATTCTTCGCGGGATCGATCTCGATATCGGATCGGGCGAATTCATCGTCTTCGTCGGCCCTTCCGGCTGCGGCAAATCGACGCTGCTGCGGCTGATCGCCGGGCTGGACGAGATCACGTCCGGCGAACTGCTGATCGACGGGGTGCTGGCGAACGGAATGTCGCCATCCGATCGGCGGGTGGCGATGGTGTTCCAATCCTATGCGCTCTACCCGCATATGACCGTCCGTGAGAATATGTCCTTCTCCCTCAAAAATGCGCGAATGGACAAAAGGGAGATAGAGAAGCGCGTGCAGGAGGCTGCGAGATCCTTGGATCTTGCGGGCCATCTCGATCGCCTGCCCAAGCAATTGTCGGGCGGGCAGCGCCAGCGCGTCGCGATCGGACGGGCGATCGTGCGCGAGCCGGGGCTGTTCCTGTTCGACGAGCCTCTGTCGAACCTCGATGCCGCATTGCGCGTGCAGACCCGGATCGAGATTGCGCGGCTTCATAAGTCGCTCAAGACGACGATGATCTATGTGACGCACGATCAGGTCGAGGCGATGACGCTCGCCGACCGGATCGTCGTCCTCAATGCCGGCCGGATCGAGCAGGTCGGATCGCCGCTCGATCTCTACAACCGCCCCGCCAATCTGTTCGTGGCGGGGTTCATCGGATCGCCGCAGATGAACTTCATCAGCCTGTCGACGACAGGGCCGGGGGCGTCGAGGGAGATGGTGCTGGGCATTCGTCCGGAGCATCTGTCCATCTCCCGCGACGAACAATATCTGGCCAGCTTCGCCGGGAAGATCGAATTCATCGAAAATCTCGGCGAGCAGGTGCTCATCTATGTGAATATCGGGCAGGACCGCCCGCTCGTGGCCAAGGTCTCTCCCGATGAGGATTTCGCTCTAGGGCAGCATGTGGCGCTGAAGATGGAGCATGGCCGCGCCCATTATTTCGACGGCGAGAGCGGAATGCGCCTGGAACGGGAGGCGGGCCATGGATGATGGAAAGAAGCTCTTCGACGCGATCGAGGCGGGCGGAACCAAGTTCAGCTGCCTGATCGGCTCGGGCCCCGGCCACATACGCGCGCGGGCCCGGATAGAAACGATCACGCCCGGAGAGACGTTCGGGAAGGTTCTGGCCTTCTTCCGGCAGGGCAGGGACATGCTCGGCCCGCTGAGCGGCCTGGGCATAGGATCCTTCGGCCCCCTCGATCTGAACCCATCTTCCCCAGCCTATGGCCATATCACCGACATGCCCAAGCCCGGCTGGGCGAACGCTGGCGCTCGCCATGGACGGTAGCTGAGCGATTTCCCGCTCTGCGGGGGCAAGACGAAATTTCAGGACCGAAACATCAAGCGGCGGCCCGGCCGGGGCCGCCGCAAAGAGGAGGGATGTGCAAAATGTTTGAACTCAGGGACTATTGGGTATGGGATTTCTGGTTCGCGCGGACGCCCGATGCGCATCATCTCTTCTATCTGCACGCGCCCAAATCGCTGAACGATCCCGATCAGCGCCATTGGCATGTGAAGATCGGGCATGCCTCGTCCCCCGATCTTCTGAACTGGACCGATCATGGCGCCTGCTTCGCCCCGAATGCGGAGCCCGCGCTGGACGATTACACGACCTGGACGGGAAGCATCATCGAGCATGATGGCCTCTGGCACCTATTCTATACGGGGACGAGCCGCGCCGAGGGCGGGATGAAGCAGCGCATCTTCCGCGCCACCTCCACGGATCTTCATCACTGGACCCGTGCCGGGGACGGCGCGGCGCTCGATCTCGACGAGCGATGGTATGAGGAATATTCCCCCGGGCTGTGGCACGACCGCGCCTGGCGCGATCCCTGGGTGATGCGCGATCCCGCATCGGGCCAGTTTCACATGATATTCACCGCCCGGGTGAAAGAGGGGGACAGCTCGTCGCGCGGCGTGCTCGGCCATGCCGTTTCCGATGATCTGGTGGAGTGGAAGGCCCGGCCGCCAATTTCCGAGCCCGGCTTTTTCGGCCATTGCGAAGTGCCCCAAGTCATCCGGATGGACGACCGATGGATATGCCTGTTCTGCACGGAGGCACGCTTCTTCGGCGAGGAGTATCGCAAGGTCGCGCCGGGCGGCGCCGTGACGGGCACGCATTATTTTGTCGCGGACGCGCCGACCGGGCCGTGGCGGCTCGGGCCGGGGCCGTTTTTTGACGGCGATATGCAGGCGACGCGCTATGCCGGGCGCGCGGTGGAGCATGATGGCCAATGCTATTATTTCGCCTTCCGGCACAGCGACGAGGATGGCCGCTTTATTGGCAAGATAGACGGGCCTTATCGTCTTGCCTTTGACGAGGATCGCGGGCTGCATCTGGAAAGCAGGGTCGAAGCGTTGACCTGATCCCGTCGCTTGCCTGATGAACATCGGCTCGGGACCGGCTACATTAGGGAATTTCCACGATGCCGGGCTTTCCGGTTCGGCATCCGGACAGGATGCGCGGGAACGGGCCGGAACGGCGGCATGGCGGAAGTCGAACTCAAGCTGGAACTCGATCCGGCGCAGGCGGAGACGCTTGGCGGGCGGCTCGCCGAGCTTCTCGGCCCCTCCGCCGCGAAGCCGCTGGTTTCGACCTATTATGACACGTCCGATCGCAGGCTGCGTGCGGCGGGCCTGTCGCTGCGCATCCGCCGATCCGGAAATCGCTATCTCCAGACGATCAAGGCCGATGCCGGCGGCAATGCCGGCCTGTTCGACCGGGCCGAATGGGAAGTTGAAATAGGCGGCACCGAGCCCGATCCGCGTGCCATAGCGGATACACCGCTCGATCATCTCGCTGTGCCGGCCTGGTCGCTCATGCCGCTGTTCAGCAGCGAGGTTGAACGCGCCTTGTGGCAGATCGAGGAAGGGGATGCCCGGATCGAGCTGGCATTCGATCGCGGCTGCGTGTTGGCGCTTGGCGTGGTCGAGCCTTTTTGCGAGCTCGAACTGGAATTGAAGGAGGGTGAGCCCGCTACGCTCTTCGCCTGGCTCGACCGGCTCGGCGATGTAGGAGGCATGCGCCTCGGCGTCCGCAGCAAGGCCGATCGCGGCTATGCGCTGGTGGAGCAGGGCGCGGGCGCCGCGAGCAAGGCCGGCCCGGTCCTGCTCGGCATCACGGATACGGCAGGGGAAGCGTTCGCGACGATCGTACGCGCATGTCTGCGCCATTTCCGGCTCAACGAGCCGCTCATCCTTGCCGCCGCGGATGCGGAGGCGGTGCATCAGGCGCGTGTCGCGCTGCGGCGGCTGCGCTCGGCCCTGTCGCTATTCAGACCGTTGCTGAGTGATCCCGAAAGCGAAAAAATGCGGGCCGAGCTCAAATGGCTGGCCGCGCTGCTCGGCGAGGCGCGCAATCTCGATGTGCTGATCGGCCATATCGACATTGTCGAGCTGAAGCCCCGGCTCGATGCGGCGCGGGCCGATGTCTATGATCGCGTTTGCGTGGGCCTGAATTCACCGCGCAGCCGCGGGCTGATCCTCGACATCGCCCGTTGGGCGGAAGCGGGCGATTGGCGCGGGACGACCGATTTCGACAAGGCCGGGCTTCGCAACCTGCCGGTGATCCGCTTTGCCGGACAACTGCTCGATCGCCGCCGGCGGAAGTTCCGCAAGGCGGGAAGGGATATTGCCGGGCTCGATCCGGCCGAGCGGCATGATCTTAGGATCGCCGCGAAGAAGCTGCGCTATGCCGCCGAATTCTTCGCCGGCCTCTATGAAGACAAGCGGGCCAAAAAACGCCGCCGACGCTTCCTCGCTGCGCTGGACCGGATCCAGACCAGCCTGGGCGAGCTCAACGATGCCGAGACGGGACGGGACATAATTGCCGATCTTGCTCGTCAGGATCCCGATCCGCTTATCGCACAGCGGCTGGAGGCACTGGCGGCCGAGCGGTTCGATCCCGATGCCGGAAAGGGAATTTCCGCCGCTGAGGCCGCCTTCGATGATTTTGCGCGCGTCAAGCGCTTCTGGTGCTGACGGCTTGGTCCGCGTGGCGGCTCAGTCCGGCCGCACCGGGCCGGTCGATTCCCGTTCGACCAGCGTCAGCTCGGCCTCGATATCGGCATAGCGTTCGACGGCGCCCCTGCCGATCATCGTCATCAGCCGTTCGGTGGCGTTGCGCGCCATTTCCACCAGAGGGCGGCGGATCGTGGTGAGCGCGGGCGAGAGCATGCTGGCGATGGGGCTGTCGTCGAAGCCGGCGACCGACACATCCCCCGGCACCGATATTTTGCGCGCGATCGCTTCCTTGAGCACGCCGGCGGCCATGATGTCGTTGCTCGCGAAAATGGCGGTGGACGGCCGAGGGCGGCCATGGCGGCGGCGACGATGCGATGCTGGAAGATGTTTTCGGCACGCCGCCGGCGGACAGGTTCCGTCGCTCGTCCGACGAGCGTGGCGGGGCCTATTCGATCCTGATCGGCGTCGCCGCGAACCATTGCTTCCAGACCGGCCAGACGGTGCGGATCGCGGATCTCGTCAACGGCCTCACGCCGCCGATCGCAGCGCCGATGCCGTCGCGCTCCACCCCGATCCCCATGCCGCGACGCGTCTGACTTTCATCTTCCGTTCCGGCGAGGCGGAGCGCTCACGCGTTCATGTGCGTGAAGGCGGGGGGGTCGCTCGCCGGAAAGGATTCGTCCGAAGCTTCGTCGACCTCGTCCCAGGCTGCGGCCGGTTCGGCGGGTGCGGTTGGTCGCGCCCGATCCGGAGCGGGCCGGCTGCCGCGGCGCCATCGCGGGATCAGCGCCGCAGCGATGCCCGCCGCGGCCAGTCCGCCGCCGATCAGCAGCAGCGTAGCGGTGGAGGGTCTTGGAGAACGGGGCGCGGGCTTCGCCGCCTTGCCATGCGGCACGGCCGCCTGCTCGGCCCAGGCGGTTCCGGAATCCTCCTCAACCAGGATCTTGTTGCAGCCGCAATTGGCGATTTCGTGCAGGAGATGGTGCTCGGACGTACCCTCGGCTCGCGGCGTCTCGCCGCTGCCCGTGTCGATCGCGGTCATGCCGGCCTCCCTAGGGGCAAGGATAGCAGCGTGGGGAGGGGGCGCCCGCCGCAGCCGAGCGCGGTCAGCGCAGCCGCCATGGCGCGCCTATACTCCGCCGAATCGCGTGGAAGCTGGTGCCATGCCAGGCGCGAATGGCGGGCGAGCGCCTCATGCCAGATCCGGCTGGCGACTTCCTCGAGCTCGGACATTGCGGGCAGCCTCGCATGAATGAGGCAGGATATGATTGCGCGAGGAAATAGTCTGTCCATGGTGTAGGTCCGCTCCGATGTCGTTGCGCGGCGCCACGAGTGGCAATTTCGCCATTCGCCCACATTAACAATCATTATGGCTGCTCCACGCCATGCCGGAACGGAGGAAGTGAAAGGCTGTTCCGTCGGCACGAAAATGCCGTGCGCCGGACTATGATGGCCTCCTGACGAGACAAGCGGCTTGGCCTTGATCTTGACCCGCGATAATCCCTTGAGCATAGCGTTGGTGTATTGTACGACTAGAACAGTAAATTATGGGGCTGGCTGAAGTGACCGATCAAAGTTTCGATGCGATGCGGCGGGCGATGGTCGCCAGCCAGTTGAGGACCACCGCCGTGAGCGATCCGCGTGTGATCGCCGCCATGGGGGAGGTGCCGCGCGAACGGCATGTGCCGCGCAGCCGCTCGGCGCTCGCTTATGTCGATACGGCCGTGCCGCTGGGCGGCGGGCGCGCGCTCAACGCGCCGATGGTGACGGGCCGGCTGCTGACCGAAGCGCAGGTCGCGCCCGAGGATCGGGTGCTGCTGGTCGGCGCCGCGACGGGCTATGCGGCGGCGCTCCTTTCTCTCCTCGCCGGCTCGGTGGTGGCACTGGAGGAGGATGCTGCGCTGCTCGCGACGGCGCGCGATGCCGGCGTTCCGGCTAATGTGGAGTTCGTCGAAGGGCCGCTGGCCGAAGGCTGGCCTGCCAAGGCGCCTTATGACCTGATCTTCGTCGATGGCGCGATCGAGACGATTCCGGACGCGCTGATCGCCCAGCTCGCCGATGATGGAAGGCTTGCCGCGGCAATCGTCGAGCGCGGCGTGACCCGCCTCGGCATCGGCCGCCGCGCGGGCGAGGGCTTCGGCTTCACGCCCTTTGCCGATGCCGAAGCGGTGTCGCTGCCCGGCTTCGCCAAGCCGCCGCAATTCGTTTTCTGATCAGTTCATCCTAGGGGGGATTGTCGCCATGCGCCTGATGTTGCGGGCCGGGGTCTGCCTTGCCGCGATGGCCGCCATGCCCGCGCAGGCGGATACGCTGCGCGAGGCGCTGGAAAAGGCCTATCGCACGAATCCGACATTGACCGGCGCGCGCGCCGGTCAGCGGGCAACCGACGAGGGCGTGCCGATCGCCAAGGCGGGCGCGCGCCCATCGTTGAGCGCCAGCGGCGGCTATAATGAATTCGTCGTGCCCCAGGGCAATTCCGTCACCGCGCCGACGCGTTCGATCGGCGGGCGGGCGGATCTTGGCATGCCGATCTTTCAGGGCGGCGCGGTGAAAAATGGCATCCGGGCGGCGGATGCGCGCGTCCTGGCGGGCCGGGCAGGGCTCCGCTCGATCGAGGCGGATGTGTTCACGCGGGTCGTGGCGGCCTATATGGACGTGATCCGCGATCAGTCGATCGTCAGCCTGAACGAAAATAACGTTCGGGTGCTCGAGACCAATCTCGCCGCGTCGCGCGATCGCTTCCAGGTGGGCGACCTCACGCGCACCGACGTCTCCCAGTCGGAAGCGCGTCTGGCGATCGCCATGAGCAGTCTCGAAACGGCGCGGGCGCAGCTCGATGGCAGCCGCGAAAATTATCTGGAGGTCGTCGGCTCCTTCCCGCAGGCGCTCGAAACGCCGCCGTCGCTGCCGAGCCTGCCGACCATGGCCGACGATGCCGTCGATGTCGCGATCGAGAATAATCCAGCGCTCGAATCCGCCCGGCAGCGCAGCCGTGCGGCGGATTATGATGTGCGCGTCGCCAATGCCGCGCGCCTCCCGACCCTGTCGGCGACGGCGGGGGGCAGCTACGCCAATTTTCTGGGCACCGTATCCTCGCCCATTCCCGGCGCGTCTGTCTCGCAGATGCAGAAGTCCGTGACGCTGGGCGTCGGCGCCACCCTGCCGCTCTATCAGGGCGGTCAGCCTGCCGCGCGCGTGCGCCAGGCCCAGGCGCTGGCGAGCCAATCGCTCGAGGAGGTGACCGAGACAGAGCGGGCCGTCGTCGCCGATGCGCGCACGGCTTACTCGCAATATCGCGCGGCGCAGAGCGTGATCGCCTCCTCGCAGACGGCGGTGTCGGCGAACGAGCTGGCGCTGGAAGGCGTGCGCGCCGAAAATAGCGTCGGCACGCGCGACATATTGGACGTGCTCAACGCCGAGCAGGAATTGCTCAACAGCCGCGTCCAGCTCGTCACCGCGCGGCGTGATGCCTATGTCGCTGGCTTCGCGCTGCTGGCGGCGATGGGCCGGGCGGAAGCACGCGATCTCGGCCTCGATGGCGGTGCGCTCTACGATCCCGAGCTGAACTATAAGCGCGTCCGCAACCGCATCTCGGACTGGGACAGCGATCCAAAGCCCGTTCCGGTCGCGACGCGCACCGTGGACGTGCCCGCGCCCGAGCCGACCAGCGCCGCTCCCGTGCCGTCGACGCCCGCGGAATCGACGCCTTCGCCCGCGCAGGGGAACAATCCGCCGCGAAGCTAGCCCCAGCTTCTTCCTTCCCCCGTGACTCCTCGGGGGAACTGGGCGATAGTCCGCCTCATGGTGGACAGCAGCGGCAAGCATGAGCCCTCGATGGAAGATATTCTCGCTTCCATCAAACGCATCATCGCGGATGACAGCGCGGCGGCGCTGGCGGCGGCACGCGTCCGGCCGTCCACGCCGGACGATGCCGCCGCGTCGGATCTGCGTGCCGAGACGGACGAGGATGTGCTGGAACTGACCGAGCCCATGGACGAGCCGCCGCTGTTCGCGCCGGGGCCGGTGGAAGCGCTGATCTCCGAACGGGCGGCGCGCACGAGCCGGGAGGCGCTCGCCGCGCTCTCGTCCATCGCCGTGCGGCCGGATGCGGGGGCGAACACGCTCGACGGGCTGGTGCGCGAGATGCTGCGGCCGCTGCTCAAGCAATGGCTCGACGAGCGGCTTCCCGGGCTGGTGGAGGAACTTGTCGCCCGCGAAATCGCGCGGATCACGGGGCGTATCGGCTAGGCCAAACGCGCCCGGCCGTCGGCAGGCATATAGGGGTGACGGTTGCAGCCCTTGCACTGTCCTACTGGAGTGCTACGCCTGCCGCCCATGAACAAGTCGCTCTTGCTCGGCCTGGCATCGCTGGCCGTTCTTTCCGCTGCGCCGACACTGGCGCGTCCCCTGACCCCTACCGATCTTGCGATGCTTTCGCGCATCGCCGATCCTGTCGTGTCGCCGGATGGCCGCTGGCTCGTCTATCAGCAGCGCGAGACCGATCTCGCCGCGAATAAGGGCCGTTTCGATCTCTGGCGGCTGGATCTGCGCGCGGCGAATGCGCAGCCCGAAAAATTCGTCTCGCTCGCCGAAGCGAACGAGACCGCGCCGCAATTCGCGCGCGACGGCAGCCTCTATTTCCTGTCCGACCGCAAGGGCGATGGCGACGAGCTATGGCGCGTGGCCATCACCGGCGGCACGCCGACGCAGGTGACGGAGGGCGGCTATGGCATCAGCGGTTTCAAGCTTTCGCCGCAGGGCGATCGCCTGCTCGTCTGGGCCGATCGCAAGCCGGGCGCGCCGTCACTCGAGCGGCCGAAGGTGAAGCAGGATGCCAATGCTGGCAGCGCGCGCAGCTATGACCAGCTCTTCGCCCGTCATTGGGACACATGGGCGAATGGTGAGCGCTCGCAGCTCTTCGTGCTGCCGATCGTGGGCGGCAAGGCTGAGGGCGCGGGCAAGCCGCTCGTCGGCGGGCTCGTCGGCGATGCGCCGTCAAAGCCCTATGGCGACGGCAGCGAACTGGCCTGGTCGCCCGACGGCAAGATCATCTATTTCGCGCTGCGCGAAGCAGGCCGGATCGAGGCGCGATCGACCAATCTCGATATCTTCTCGGTTCCAGCGGACGGATCGGCACCGCCGGTCAATCTGACCGCCGGCAATGACGGCACGGATACGCAGCCCGCCGTCTCGCCCGATGGCCGCTGGCTTGCCTGGACCTCGATGGAGCGGCCGACCTATGAGTCCGACCGCCTGGTGCTCAAGCTGCGCGACCTGCGCACGGGCGAGATTCGCGCGCTGACGCAGGGTTGGGACCGCTCGATCGACTCGTTCGTCTGGGCGCCCGATTCGACGGGCCTCTACGTCACCGCGACCGACCATTTCGATCGGCCGATCTTCCGCGTCGATCTTTCCGACGGCAAGGTCCGCCGGCTGACGGGGGAGGGCTCCGTCTCGGGCGTGCAGGTCTCGGGCAAGCGGCTGGTCTATGCGCTCGAATCGCTGACCGCGCCTGCGGACCTCTATGCCAGCGAGCGGGGCAGGGCGACGCGGCTCACCTCGGTCAATGCCGCCAAGCTTGCCGGGGTCGATATGCCGCAGGCGACGCGCTTCAGCTTCACCGGCGCCGATGGCGACACCGTCTGGGGCTATGCGCTGAAGCCCGCCAATCTGCCCGCGGGCACGAAGGCGCCGATTGCCTATCTGATCCATGGCGGGCCGCAGGGCACCTTCGGCAACGCCTGGTCCTATCGCTGGAATCCGGCGCTGTTCGCGGGCGCGGGCTATGGCGCGGTGCTGGTCGATTTCCATGGCAGCACCGGCTATGGTCAGGCCTTCACCGATGCGATCAACAAGCAATGGGGCGGCAAGCCCTTCACCGATTTGAAGCTCGGCCTGAAGGCGGCGACGGACCAGTTTGCGTGGCTCGATGCGGACAAAGCCTGCGCGCTGGGTGGCTCCTATGGCGGCTATATGACCAACTGGATCGCGGGCAATTGGCCGGATCGGTTCAAATGCCTCGTCACCCATGCCGGCGTGTTCGATGCGCGCGCCATGGCCTATGAGACCGAGGAGCTATGGTTCGACGAATGGGAGCATGGCGGCCCTTATTATCGGCAGGCCGGCGAATATGAGCGGTGGAACCCGGTGCACCATGTCACCCAATGGAAGACGCCGATGCTGGTGCTCCATGGCGAGAAGGATTTCCGCATCCCCTATACCCAGGGGCTTGCGGCCTTCACCGCGCTCCAGCGGCGCGAGGTGCCGTCGCGGCTGGTCGTCTTCCCGGACGAGAATCACTGGATATTGAAGCCGAAGAACAGCCTGCAATGGTATGGCGAGGTGCTCGGCTGGCTGGATCGCTGGACGGGCAAGGCCGCAAATTAGGCTCTGGAAGCGCGGGTGTCTTTCAGGGGCTGTCGGATTTCGACGGCTGCCGCTAAGACGCCCGCCCATGACGAGCGACCAGACCACCATCGACAAGACCTTCGACCCCGCCGCCATCGAGGCGCGCTGGTATTCCCATTGGGAGGAGGGCGGTCTGTTCCGCCCCGCACGGCCCGATGCGCAGCCCTTCACCATCGTCATCCCGCCGCCCAATGTGACGGGATCGCTCCATATCGGCCATGCGCTGGACAATACGCTGCAGGACATTCTCGTCCGCCATGCGCGGCTTCAGGGCCGGGACGCGCTGTGGGTGGTCGGCACCGACCATGCCGGCATCGCGACGCAGATGGTGGTCGAGCGCAACCTGAATTCGCAGGGCGTCAAGCGCACCGACATGAGCCGCGAGGCTTTCGTCGAGCATGTGTGGGAATGGAAGGCGCAGTCGGGCGGGCAGATCACGCGCCAGCTTCGCCGCCTGGGCGCGTCCTGCGACTGGGCGAATGAGCGCTTCACCATGGACGAGGGCTTTTCCAAGGCCGTCGTCAAGGTGTTCGTCGACCTGCATAATCAGGGCCTGCTCTATCGCGACAAGCAGCTCGTCAACTGGGACCCGCATTTCCGCACCGCCATCTCGGATCTCGAGGTGGAGACGAAGGAGGTGCAGGGCAAATTCTGGCATCTGAGCTATCCGCTCGAGGATGGTTCCGGCCATATCTCGGTCGCGACGACGCGGCCGGAGACGATGCTCGCCGACATGGCCGTCGCGGTGAATCCGGAAGATGAACGCTATAAGGCGCTGATCGGCAAGAATGTGCGACTGCCGATCACGGGCCGGCTGATCCCGATCGTGGCGGACGAGCATGCCGATCCGGAGCTGGGATCGGGCGCCGTCAAGATCACGCCCGGCCATGACTTCAACGATTTCGAGGTGGGCGAGCGCGCAGGCTTCAAGCCTTCCGAAATGCTCAACATGCTCGATGCCGATGCCAAGGTGACGCAGACGGCGGACGGGCTCGTCCCGGCCGAGCTGCTGGGGCTTGATCGTTTCGAGGCGCGTGGCAAAGTCGTCGAGCTGGTCGAGGCAGCGGGTCTGCTCGAAAAGGTTGAGGATCGTGTGATCCAGACGCCCTATGGCGACCGTTCGGGCGTGGTGATCGAGCCCTGGCTGACCGACCAATGGTATGTCGATGCCAAGACGCTGGCCGGGCCGGCGCTCGATGCGGTGCGCTCGGGCGCGATCCGCGTCGTGCCGGAGACGTGGAAGAAGACCTATTATAACTGGCTGGAGAATATCCAGCCCTGGTGCGTCTCGCGCCAGCTCTGGTGGGGTCATCAGATCCCGGCCTGGTATGACGATCAGGGCAATGCCTATGTCGCCGAGGACGAGGCGGGCGCGCAGGCGATCGCGGGCGTCGGCGTGCCGCTCAGCCGCGATCCGGACGTGCTCGATACCTGGTTTTCCTCCGCGCTCTGGCCGTTCGGCACGCTCGGCTGGCCGGAGGACATGTCGATGATCCGCCGCCATTATCCCAGTGATGTGCTGATCTCCGGCTTCGACATCCTCTTCTTCTGGGATGCGCGGATGGTGATGCAGGGGCTCCATTTCCTGCATGAGGCGCCGTTCAAGACGCTTTACCTGCACGGGCTGGTGCGCGCGCCGGATGGGTCGAAAATGTCCAAGTCCAAGGGCAATACGGTCGATCCGCTGGGCCTGATCGACAAATATGGCGCGGACGCGCTGCGCTTCACGCTTGCTGCGATGGAAAGCCAGGGGCGCGACATCAAGCTCGATGAGCGTCGCGTCGAGGGCTATCGCAACTTCGCGACCAAGCTGTGGAACGCGGCGCGCTTCGCCCAGGCGAACGGCATCGGCGCATCGACGACGATCGACGCGCCCGAGGCCGATCTGCCCGTCAATCGCTGGATCATCGCCGAGACGGTGAAGACGGTGCAGGCATTGGACCTCGCACTTGCGGACCTGCGCTATGACGAGTCCGCCAACGCCATCTATCATTTCGTCTGGGCGACCTTCTGCGACTGGTATCTGGAGCTCATCAAGACCGAGCTTCAGGGCCCGGGCGCCGAAGAGACGCGCCGCGTCGCGGGCTGGGTGCTCGATCAGATATTGATCATGCTCCACCCCTTCATGCCTTTCATCACCGAAGAGCTGTGGCATGCGATGGGCCCGCGCGAGCATGAGCTGATCGTCGCCAGATGGCCGATGCCCGATGCGCGTGCGATCGATCCGGCGGCGGCCGAGGAGATCAACTGGGTGATCCGGCTGGTCAGCGAGATCCGCGCCGCGCGTGCCGAGCTCAACGTGCCGCCGGGCGCGCGGCTCACGGCTCATGTGCGCGATGCGAGCGATGTGACGGCCGATCGACTCCAGCGTCAGGCGGCGGTGCTCGGCCGCCTCGCGCGGATCGAGAGCGTCAGCCATGACAGTGCGCCCGAGGGCGGCTCCGCGCAGATCATCGTCGATGAGGCGACCTTCGTGCTGCCGCTCGAAGGCGTGATCGATCTTGCCGCCGAGCGTGCGCGCCTGATCAAGGCGATCGATGCGGCGGAGAAGGAACGCGACACGCTCGCCAAGCGGCTCGGCAATCCGGGCTTCGTCGAGAAGGCCAAGCCCGAGGCAGTCGAAAAGGCGCGCACCGACCATGGCGAGCGCAGCGCGGAAGCGGTGCGGTTGAAGGCGGCGCTGGCGCGGCTGGGCTGAACTCTCCCGTCATCCCTGCCTGTGCAGGGATGACGATTTGTAGAAATCGGACAGTTGTCGGGGAGGTTCCGAGCTTCCGCGTCATATGGTGACGGGGCGTCGTTCATGCCCGTGCGGCTTGGCATGGCCGCCGGTGCGCATATATTGTTCGTCCAGCCGCGCGATGATGCGGTCGGCCTTCTCGCCGGCCTGTAGCCGCAGCAGCATGTCGACCTTGGCTTCCATCCGATCGTCATTTTCCTTCGACGCGGGCGAACCGACATAGAGGAAATAGGCGAGGCCGATGACCTGCCAGAGGAGCTGGAGGAATTCGGACTGCCAGTTCTCGAACGTATCGCGGCCCATTTCGATGGCGAACTGGCTGAATTGGGCCGGCTGCCCATGCTGCACCGCCTCGTCGACATAGGCGTACCAGCCGAACAGCCAATGTCCGACGATCGAGAAGAGAAAGAAGAGAATCGTGATCCAGCCATAGGCATAGCGTTTCATCATCGTCTCCCAGCCAATATTGTGCCGAACCAAATTTTCCCTGCCCGGGTTCCGGTCGAGCGGAGATCAGGCCGGCGCCGCCACCTCGATCACGCCGCGCGCGATCCGGGCGATGACCGGCGTCTTCGCCAGCACCTCGCCGTCGATCGAGATGGGCAGCGGCGGATCGGTGGCGATGCGGAGCGATCGGTCGCGAAATTCGCGGACCGTCCATCGCGCCGCGCGGACGTGGAGGAGGCTCAGCAGCCAACTTAGTGCAAGCCGAGTGCGCGCGCGGCCGGTGACCGCCTGGACAACAATCTGGCCGCTGTCCACTTCCGCCTCCACCAGCTCGGTGCCGCCATGATAGCGGCCATTGGCGATCCGCACCTCCAGCGCGTCGAGCGTCTCGGCCGTCTCGCCTTCGCCGACGGTGAGACGGAAGGGACGGAAGCGAAATGCCTTGATCGCCGCCCAGGCGAGATAGCCAGGCCGGCCGAGCCATTTCTTCAGGCCATGTGGTACGCTCTCCGCGATCAGCGGCGACATGCCGATCGCCGCGCAATTGGCGAAATAATCATCGTCGATCATGCCCAGATCGATGCGGCGGCGCCGGCCATGTGCGATCACCTCGATCGCGCCGTCCATGTCGAGCGGGATGCCGAGCGTGCGCGCGAAGCTGTTGGCGGTGCCGAGCGGGAGCAGCGCGAAGACGCAGTCATGATTCACCAGATGATCGACCGAGGAAGAAAGCGATCCGTCGCCGCCGCCGACGATCACCATCGGCGCGCCCGCCAGCACCTCCCGCCGGACGATGGCGGGCAGCGTCGAAGGATCGCGCACCGCATGACTCGCCGAAAGCGTGATGCCCGCCGCCTTCAGTCGCTTCGCCGCGCGGCGATAGAGTTTACGGCCTTTGCGGGACTTGGCGTTGACGATCAGCGCGGCGGAGCGGGGGAGGGGCCTTTCTGTCACGCCCAATGAACGCGCGGAAACCGTTTCGGCTGCATCATGTTCGCCATATCCGCCTTGGCGCGGGCGGAGGGCCGCCTCTATAGCGGCCCATCGAATTTTCAGGAGATCCGTCATGAAGACCCGCGCAGCCATTGCCGTCGCACCAAACCGGCCGCTGGAGATCCATGAGGTCGAGCTGGATGGTCCGCGCGCGGGCGAAGTGCTGGTGGAGGTGATGGCGACCGGCATTTGCCATACCGACGCCTATACGCTGGAGGGCAAGGATTCGGAGGGTATCTTCCCCTCGATCCTGGGGCATGAGGGGGCAGGGATCGTCCGCGAGGTGGGGCCGGGCGTCACCTCCGTGAAGCCGGGCGATCATGTGATCCCGCTCTACACGCCCGAATGCCGCCAGTGCAAAAGCTGCCTCAGCCAGAAGACCAATCTCTGCACATCGATCCGCACGACGCAGGGACGCGGGTTGATGCCGGATGGGACGAGCCGCTTCAGCCTCGGCGGCGAGACGCTCTACCATTATATGGGCTGCTCGACCTTCTCCAACTTCACGGTGATGCCCGAGATCGCGGTCGCGAAGGTCCGCGAGGACGCGCCGTTCGACAAGATCTGCTATATTGGCTGCGGCGTCACGACCGGCATCGGCGCGGTGATTTACACCGCCAAGGTGGAGCCGGGCGCCAATGTGGTCGTGTTCGGCCTTGGCGGCATCGGCCTCAATGTCATCCAGGGCGCGCGGATGGTGGGCGCGGACAAGATCATCGGCGTCGATATCAATCCCGCCAAGCGCGCCATGGCCGAGAAGTTCGGCATGACGCATTTCATCAATCCACTCGAAGTGGGCAGGGACAAGGTCGTGCAGGCGATCCTGGATACGACGGATGGCGGCGCGGATTACAGCTTCGACTGCACGGGCAATACGGCGGTGATGCGCCAGGCGCTGGAATGCTGCCATCGCGGCTGGGGCCAATCGATCATCATCGGTGTCGCCGAGGCGGGGCAGGAGATTTCGACGCGGCCCTTCCAGCTCGTCACGGGCCGCGTGTGGAAGGGATCTGCCTTCGGCGGCGCGCGCGGGCGGACCGACGTGCCGAAGATCGTCGACTGGTATATGGACGGCAAGATCAATATCGACGATCTCATCACCCACAGCATGCCGCTCGACCGCATCAACGATGCGTTCGACCTGATGCATGAGGGCAAGTCGATCCGTAGCGTCGTCGTCTACTGAGCCGTCGCCGATGACGCTGGAAACCCTCTCCACGAGCAAATCCCATGGCGGCGTGCAGGGCGTCTACCGCCATGCCTCCGCCGCGACGGGGACGGACATGACCTTCTCCGTCTTCGTGCCACCACAAGCAGGCGCGGGCGCGAAGCTGCCGGTCGTCTTCTATCTTTCGGGCCTCACCTGCACCCATGCCAATGTCACGGAGAAGGGCGAATATCGCCGGGCCTGCGCGGAGCTGGGCCTGATCTTCGTAGCGCCCGACACCAGCCCGCGCGGTGAGGGCGTGCCCGACGATCCCGATGGCGCCTATGATTTCGGGCTGGGCGCAGGCTTCTATGTCGATGCGACCGTTGAACCCTTCGCCCGGCATTATCGCATGGCTAGCTATATCCTGGAGGAGCTGCCGGGGATAATCGAGGCGAACTTCCCGGCGGATATGGGCGCGCAGGCGATCATGGGCCATTCGATGGGCGGGCATGGCGCGCTGACGCTCGCGCTCGCCAATCCGGGCCGCTATCGCAGCGTCTCGGCCTTCGCGCCGATTTCCTCGCCCATCAACTGCCCCTGGGGCGTGAAGGCGCTGGGCGGCTATCTCGGGGAGGATCGCGCGCAGTGGCGGCGCCATGACGCGACCGCGCTGATCGAGGACGGGGCAAGGCTCGACGCGTTGCTCGTCGATCAGGGTGATGCCGATCCCTTCCTGGCGGAACAGCTCAAGCCCGAGCTGCTGGAAAAAGCTTGCCGCGCGGCGGGCATCCCGCTCGCGCTCCGCATGCAGCCGGGCTACGATCACAGCTATTATTTCATCTCCACCTTCATGGCCGATCATCTGCGCTGGCATGCGGAGCGGCTGAGGTTCCGCTGATGGGGCCGTCGATCGGGGACGTCATGCTTTGCCTGGGCGGCGCATTGGGGGTAGGGCAGCGATCATGACCTATGCTGCTTTCCCCGCCCTCCGCCTCCGCCGCATCCGCAAGGCCGCCTGGAGCCGCGCGCTCGTCGCCGAAACGCTGCTGACGCCCGCCGACCTGATCTGGCCCCTGTTCGTGACCGAGGGGCAGGGGATAGAGGAACCGGTCGCCACGCTTCCCGGCGTGTCGCGCTGGTCGGTCGATCTGGTGGTGGAGCGCGCGCGCGAGGCGAAGGCGCTCGGCATTCCCTGTCTCGCTCTCTTCCCCAACACGCCACGCAATCTGCGCACGGACGATGGGCGCGAGGCGCTCAATCCCGACAATCTGATGTGCCGTGCGATCCGCGCGATCAAGGATGCGGTGCCCGATATCGGCATCCTCACCGATGTTGCGCTCGATCCCTATACGAGCCACGGCCATGACGGGATCGTCGATGAAAGAGGCTATGTGATCAACGATGTGACGAGCGAGCTGCTGGTTCGCCAGGCGATCGTCCAGGCGGAGGCGGGATCGGATATCGTCGCCCCTTCGGACATGATGGACGGCCGTGTCGGCGCGATCCGCACCGCGCTCGAAGCCGGTGGGCATCTTAATGTCCAGATCATGGCCTATGCCGCCAAATATGCCTCGGCTTATTATGGGCCGTTTCGCGACGCGGTCGGCTCGCGCGGCCTGCTGAAGGGCGACAAGCGCAGCTATCAGATGGATCCCGCCAATGCGGAAGAGGCGCTGCGCGAAGTGGCGCTCGATCTGGCCGAGGGCGCGGACAGCGTGATGGTCAAGCCCGGCCTGCCCTATCTCGATATCGTCTGGCGCGTGAAGGATCGTTTCGAGGTGCCGGTCTTCGCCTATCAGGTGTCCGGCGAATATGCGCTGATCGAGGCGGGCGTGGCGGCCGGCGCAGGCGAGCGCGATGCGCTGGTGCTGGAAACGCTGCTCGCCTTCAAGCGCGCCGGCTGTTCGGGCGTGCTGACCTATCATGCGGCCTATGCCGCGCGGCTAATGGGCGCATGATCGGGGTGGAGCGGCCGGCCTGATGCGCGAGGGCGACATTCTTCCCTTCCGCGGCATCCTGCCCAGCGTGCCCGAAAGCGTCTTCGTGGCACCGGGCACGCGGCTGATCGGCGATGTGACAATCGGCGAGGATGCCAGCATCTGGTATAATTGTGTGCTGCGCGGCGATGTCGAATCCATCAGGATCGGCGCGCGCACCAATATTCAGGACGGCACGGTCGTCCATGTCACCACCGCGCGCCATTCCACGGAGATCGGCGCGGATTGCCTGGTCGGCCATCTCGCCATGCTCCATGGCTGCAAGCTCCATGATCGGGCCTTTGTCGGCATGGGCGCGATCGTGATGGATGCGAGCGAGATAGAGGCGGACGGCATGCTCGCCGCCGGCGCGCTGCTCACGCCCGGCAAGCGGATCGGCGCGGGGCAGATGTGGGCCGGGCGCCCCGCCCGCTATGTGCGCGATCTATCGCCCGAGGAGATCGAGGCTAATCGGCGCAATGTCGCCGCCTATGTCGCGCTCGCGAAGGAGCATCGCGCGGCACTCGGGGAGGGCTGAGCCGGGTTCCTCATTCCGGCAGGCGGGCGGCGAGCGCTGCAACGGCAGCGTCCTCCTCCGTCTGAAAGGCGGCGATCTGATCGGCGGCTGCCTGAAGCGCGGCAAGGTCCGGGGGAGCTGCACCCGCCTGATCGCGGCGGAGCGTATCCATATCCGCCGCCGCACTCTGCACGACGCCACGCGCTGTATCGAGGCTGGACAGCGCCTGCTGCGCCGCGACCCAGGCTTCGCTTTCGGATGAGGCGCCACGCGCCCGCACGATCGCGCTTTCGGCTGCGCTACGTTCCGCGATGAAATCGGCATGGCCCTTTTGCGCCGCTGCGACGATCGGCGCGATGCGTGCCGCGAGCGCGGGGTCGGCTGCGGTCGGCAGCGGGGGCGGAGCGGGTTCGGGCGCATTGGCGCTCTTCTCGATCGGGCGCGGCGCGAGCGAAGGATAATCGGCAAGGCTGCCGGAGCAGGCGGACAGCGCGGCTGATCCGGCCAGGATGAGGAAGATCGGGCGACGCGGGCGGGAGGCGACGGACATGGTGACGCTGTAGAACAAGCGCCTCGCTGATTGAAGCGTCTGCCATAATCGTATGGCGATCGAAATTATCTTCAAAAACAGGCTTGCGTCCCCTGCACGGCCCGACTATCAGCGCCACTCCAACGCGCCCGTAGCTCAGCTGGATAGAGCATCAGACTACGAATCTGAGGGTCGGACGTTCGAATCGTTCCGGGCGCGCCATTTTCCTAAAATTAGGTCAATGGCTAGGCAGGCCTCTGTGGGGGCGCCTTGTACTAGAGGTTCATTTGTACGGGGAATTTTCTGCGCGCCGGTGTAGCCGGTGCTTCGCGCTCATATGCTCGGTTTGCAGGCGCCGCCGACCACGGTGCTCTTTCAGCGCCATGCCTCTAGGGAGAAGTATCTTCTAATCCTGTCCGGCGCGACGCGTGCCCCGCTGAGCGGGGCAATGGCGGGCCGTCACGGCACGGGTGGGGTACGGCTAAGCGTTCAATCATCTGTCGGTGCTCAAGCAGTTGCGGCGGGTAGAAGAGCGAGACGACATATTTTCGCCGGCCGATTGACCGGAACCGCGTCGCCTCGCTCGCTGCTTTAGAAGCGGATCTTCAGCCCGACCGTTGCGCTTTCGCCACTGCTGTCCGCGCCGAACTCGCTATTGGCGCCGAAGAAGAGGGCCGTGCCCATCGATACCTGCATGGTCGCTCCGGCGCCGATGGTGGCCAGCGTCGCGTTACGCTTGACGCCAACGATTGTCAGGCCGTCGGGAACACCGACGTAGGCGGCGGTCGCCGCGCTATGGGTATCGCTCAGTTGATGGCGTACACCAACTGAAAGCCAGGGGCTGATGCGGGCCTCTGTGGCGCCCTTTAGCGTGAAGGCGCCGTTCAGGAAGGTCGCCTTCGTTCGACGGGCGTCCACGGTGAGACCCCATGTTACGTCGCCATTTTCGGTCGCACTTCCGCGGCGCGAAGAGACATGGGTGAGGCCCACTTCCGGCCGCAGCGACCAACCATCGCCGATGGCGAAGGATCGGCCGAGCGACATATCCCCCGTCCAGCCGCGCAGCCGATAATGGGCGCTTGTCCTGATGCCGTTGAACAGTGTGCGATCAGTGTCTGCCTCACTGCCATCGTAGCTGAGCGACGCGGCGATCTCGAATCCTTCGAAGGACGCCTGAGCAAGCACGCCGGCCAAAAAGCCGTCTGCTTCAGTCTTCGTTCCGAGAGCGCCGATCCGTTGCCGTGCGTTGATATAGCCGACAAAGGCTCCGATCGACGCCGTTTGCGATCCCAGCCCGATTCCAGCGAGCGCGCCGTAGGTGGAAATGTCCGCCCGCGACGTGCCTGTGGCTGCGGCGCCGGGCAACCGCCGCCAGCCCCCCAGCATCTGGCCGAAGGTGAAGAGGCCGGGCTGGTCACCGTGCGATGAGGTGTTGGCGGAGCGCAGCGCCGCCGCGATGGTGAGGCCGTTCTCTACCCCGATCTGCGACGCGGAGGCGTAGCTTTCGGCATTGAGACGCGCGATGGACGCCGGATTCACCGAACCATCCGCCGTCAACAGAGACGGGGCTGCATCCAGAATGGCACGGGTCGCGTTGCCAGCGATCAGCAGGCCATTCAGATAATCGACCGTGCGAACCACCTGCGGATTGGCGCCGCTTTTGACCACGAACTGTCCGAGGAGGTCGATGCTCTGGCTTCCCTGCCGGATGAAGCCGATCACCGTCGATGCCTTGTCGATGGTCGTGAAGCTGCCAGTAATGCCGTTGCTCGCCGTAATCAGCTGATAGGTCACACCGGGTGTCAGCGGGCGGTTGCCGACCAGCTTTAGCGTTGCGCCGGGCGCAATCGTCAGCGATCCGTTTATGATCAGGGCGTCACTCACCGTCGGCGTCATTTCGAACAAAGTGGTCGATCCGCCGACGAGTGAAACGCCGCCGTTGATCGTCATCGTTCCCGGTGACGCGCCCGGGGAGAGCGTGCCCTGCACCGTGACATTGCCGTTGACGGTGCCGGCACTGCCAAAGGTGGCGCCGCTATTCACTGTGATGAGAGGCGCGTTCAGGATCGAACCCGTGCGTCCGATGAACCGGCCGTTGACGATATCCAGCTGATCCGTCGTGTAATCGCCGGAAAGCGCGACCGTGCCGCCGTCCTGTCGCGTCCGTTCGAAGCCGGTGAACGCGGACAGGCCGATTTCATAGGGAGACGCGTCGCTGCCGCCGGTCGCCAGGATCAGCAGGTCATTGCCTGCGCCCGCATCTACCGGGCCGGAGACCGAGGAGCCTGCTCCGATGGTGAATTCGTCATTGCCGCTGCCCAGCGTGACCGGCCCGGCGATGCTCCCCCTATTGACGAAGCTGTTCGTGCCGCCGGCAAAGCTGAGCCCGCCCTTGATCGTGCCCATGTTGATGAGGCTGTTCGTTCCGCCGACTAGGACGACGGCAATGTCGCTCGCGGTCTGCAGTGTTTGCCCGGCCGCCAGCGTTAAATTGGCATCGCGCAGGAACAGGCTGTCCACGGCGAGCGGGCCGTTTGTCGTGATCGTGCCGGTGCCGCTGACCGTCCAGCTTTCAAAGTTGACGAATTTGTCGAGGGTCGCCTGGTCGAGCAGCCCGCCGCCGTTGATGTCGATGACCAACGCATCGGTGCCGGCATTCCCGTCCACAGTGCCGTTCAGCGTGGCGCGCAGATTGTGCGTGAACGCGTCGTTCCCCTCGCCTAGGAAGACATTGCCGTTGATGGTGCCGAAATTCACCATGCTGTCGTCCATCGCGCCAAGATCGACCGATCCGCTGATCGCGCCGGTAGCGAGGTTGGTGATCGTGTCGGCCGAATTCAGCGTCTGAATGGCGCCGGCCATGAAGCGGCCTGCATATGCATAATCCGAAATGTCATCGTAAATAAGCAGATCGGAAGGCGCAACGCCGCCGCCGAGGCCGCGGATCGTGCCTGCGTTGACCAGCGTGACTGTGTTGGCCGAGGCTTTGAACGCTGTCGAGCCGATATCCTCAAACCCTGCGAGCGGGGTGCCTTCGGGATCGTCCGCATTTCGGGTTGCGCCCGTTGCGGAAATAATGCCGCCGACTTCGTTGGTGACGGTAATGCTGGAAACGCTTCCGCTTGAGGCACTGATCCCCAGAGCTGAAACCAGTTGCAGACTTTCCGGCGTAGCGGGATACCACGGGTAGGGCGGCGGAGTGGCTGGCTGATGCAAGGCGCCCCCATCAGCGCTCAGGACACCGGAATTCGTGATACTGACGGTTGTCGTGGGCTCCCCATCGATGGGCGCTGCCGTTTCATCATAGCCGTTTCTCCGCTGGTCGACGGATCGTGCGTAGCTTCCGATGGAAACGGCAGATTTGCCGAGACGGTCTGTCTTGATCGTCCCGCTGTTGGTGAAGTTGATCGTCTGGCTGCCCTGGCTGTCCGACTCTATTTCAAGGGCAGCATCGCCAGACTCGGCCAGCGCATTGGCTGCGGCGTCTATGATGCTGCTGTTCGTCACTGTGAGGGCTCTGGCGCTTGCGTAGATATTCACGCCGCCGTTCACCGTTCCGCTGTTGGCGAATGCGACGCTGTCCTGATCGACATCGCCGTAAAGGCCCATGGTCGTGTCACCCGTCCGGTGCATATATTGGGTGAAGGAGATCGCCTCGCCATAAGCGGTCGAGCCGACGGTGCCGCTGTTGGCGAAGCTCATTGCCCGGGCGGCACCATAGACGCTGATGCCGTTGGAAAGCATTCCGCTGTTTTCGATTTTGACGCTGTCGGCATTGATGTCGTCACTGACGCCATAGCTTTGCCCGATGCCGATCGACGCCGATATGTTCTGGCTATTGCCGCGCGAGATGGTGCCGCTGTTCGCGAAGGTGAACTGCCTCGCGTTCAGCGTCACCGCGATGCCGCCTTCAATCGCGCCGCTATTCTCGATATTTGCCTGGCCGATCATCAACCTGTCCGTCGCAGCGTTGATGGTGACGGCAGTCGCCGCGCCGAAATAATTCGGGCTGCTGTCAGGTGACGAGATGGTGCCGCTGTTTTTGAATGTGAAGCTGCTCGCGTCACTGGCTGTTATTTGGGCGCTGATGCTTCCCACGACTTGACTGCGAACAGTTCCTTCATTTTCGAAGCTGCGCGCATAGCCGATCACCCCGTCGCCGATTGTGCCGCGATTGATGAACGCGAGCGTGGAGCCGGCACCCGAGAGGTTGAGCGGATCGATCGCGGTGCCAAGCGCAACAAGACGCCGCGGCCGCAGACCTGTCGCCGTCGTTATATCTGCCGTGTTGACGATGGTGCCATCGCCGACCAGCCTGATCGGATCGCCAATCTGTCCCAGTGATGAGGTTAGCGTCACCACCGTATTCGCCCCGGAAGCGCCGACGCCCTGCCGTTCGAAACCGGCGGGAAGGGCCGGAAGGGAGCCGAGGTCAACGTTCCTGCTGGCATCGTAGCTGCGCGCAAATATATCGGTGCCGGCGCCTGCATTGATGGTTCCCAGGACGCCGATCGTGTCGCCCGTGGCGACGAAGATGTCGTTCCCCGCGCCGAATGTGAGATCGCCATTCAGCGTACCGCCATGATCGACATAAGCGCCGCCTGCCGAACCCGTACCGCCAAAGGCGCTGTAGGCCAGATTGACATTGCCGTTGATGGTCCCCGCATTGGAGACGGCGCCGCCACCCGACAGCGCAACGGCATCGAAACCGGTTCCGCCGGAAATCGTGCCGCCCGCCTGATTAACGACGACTGTCGGGCTGTAACCGCCCATAATGGCTCGCGCGCCGCTGCTTGCGATTGTGCCGCTGTTCCGGACGATCGATGATATATAATCGCTCGTCCAGACCGCCACCCCGGCCGTGCTGATGGTGCCGCTGTTCGTCAGATCCCGAACGCCGGAAACACCGATGGAGGATGCGCCGCCCGAAATCTGGCTGATTGTCCCCGCGTTGGTCGTGGATAGTGCACCCGCAATGCCGGCGCCGCCGCTCAGGACAATCTGGCCGTTGTTCGTAACCTCACGTCCGCCACCGATGGCTACCGCGCGGATGCCATAGGGATTGGCGGCCTGCGTGAGCGTGATGCTGCCTTCATTGGTGAAGCGATCGAGTTGGTCGAGCAGAACCGCGCCACCGCCAAAGGCATTGGCATCAAATGCCGCTTGCAGGACGCCGCGGCTGATGATGGTGGTACCGGTTGACGTGTAGCTGAAGCTCTCTCCCGGGAAGGCGAAGCCATAACCGGAAGCGTTAATCAATGGGCTGTTCTGACCGGTGATCGCCAGCGACAGATCGGCGCTCCCCTCGCCATAGAGGCTCAGGACGGCGCCTGCGCTACTGCCGCTGGCCTTGACCAGACTGCCGGCTCCAATGTCCAGACCAACCGTCTCGAAATTGACATGGTTGCCCAGAACAATGTCGGCATTCTGCTTGAAGCGGGTGAGCAATTGATCGTTCCCGGCCCCGCCATCGAGCGTGCCGGAGATGCCGGAGCGGAACCCGTCTGTGCCCAAGGAGCCGTCAGCGATGAAAATATCATCGCCCTCGCCAAGGCGGACATCGCCATTCACCGTGCCGCCCTGCTGCATGACGAAGCGATCGAAGCTCGACCTGCCTGCCAGATCGACATTGCCGTTGATCGTACCCGCATTGGTGATGCTGGTTGCGCCCGAGGCGTAGGGATTGCTGTCCGGCACGATGGCGATGGCGGCGGATACGCCCTCGATCACGCCGCCGGCCTTGTTCTCTACTGTCAGCCGGCCGCCGCCGAAAGTGTTGCCAAACAGGATCCCCGGACCACCGCTGGTGCTGATCTTTCCGGAATTGACAAGAGCGGTGCCCGATCCGGACTGCATGAAAATGCCGACCCCGCCCGTCGCCTCGACCGTCCCGTTGTTGGTGAAGGAAGCACCATCCAGAAAGATGGCGGCATCGGTGGCGTTCTGCAGACTGGCCTTGACTGTGCCGCCGTTCACCACGCTCAGCGACGCGGGAAAGTCGAAGCCATCAGCATCGATCGCCCGGCCCTGGGTTTCGATGCGGCCCTGATTCTCCAGCGTTCCCGATCCGCTCGCCGCAATCCGCGCTGTTCCGCTGAAGCTCGAATCCAGTGTCAGATGCGCCTTGTCCTGCAGTTCGGCGCTCAGGACCGAGAAGTTGGTGGGGAGCGCCAAAGTGCCGCTGGCGGTCGTGTCCTCCGCAATGACAACCTTGACGATGTTTGCCCCGGCGCCGCCGTCGATCCTTCCGGTGATGCCGGTCGAAAGCACGCCCTTGCTGTCGACAGAAGCGACCAATATGTCGTCACCCGAGCCGAGAAGCACGTCTCCTTCAATCACGCCCTTGCTGTTGTCGATCAGCGATACTGAGGAACCACCCGTCTGTATGCTGCCCTTTATGGTGCCGCTATTGGACAGGGAAAGGCCGCCTGCCGTCAGGATCGCGTGTCCGGTGCCGCTATTCTCAATGGAACCGCTGTTCGAAATGTTCGTCCGGTCCTGACGGCTGTCGATAGTGCCTGCCGCCGACGATATGATCGTGCCACTATTGGAAATGCTGCTGCTCGAGGAGAGGAAAAAAGGATCGATCAGGCGGTTGAGTGTAATGGCCGCGTTGGTGCCACCATCGATCATGCCCGCATTGCTGATGTTGTAGACGCCGGCTGCGATCCCCGTGATGGTGCCCGTCGACGTATTGGCGATCATGCTGTAATAGATGTCATTACTTGCGGGTCCGCGGATGGCGCTCCCGCCCGTGGATGTGATCAGGCCGCTATTGTTGATCGAAGCCCTCGAACGGCCAATGGAGTTGCCGGGCGATTTTTCAATCCAGATTCCGGTGTCGCCACTGACCTTGCCTTGTTCGCCCACAACAATGGTCGCCAGGCCATCTGGATAGACATAGGATCCATATCCGAACGCAGCCCCAGCATAGGGATCAGAGTTGTAGTAGGGATTGCCATTCTGCACCGTCAGTGCAGCTGCGCCCGTTGCCGAGACCGTTCCGTCGATTCGCAGATTGCTTCCACCGCTATTCAGGCGGATGGCGGACATGCCGGTGCCCGAAACGGTCGCGCCACCGGCAATCGTTACCTGCGCATCGGTCGTGACCGTGAAGGGCTGATTGTCACCCGTGCAGGTAGTGATGCTGCCCTGAGCGGGAGGCGAGGTATCGCACGCGGCTTGGGCCGGTTGAATCATGGCGAGTGCCGCAACAACGCTTCCGCCAGCCAGCAACGCCCATTTGGACGTGCGTTTCCCGATATTCATGATTTCCCCCGTAACACCCCGTCGAACCGAGCCTTACAGATTGATCGCAAATGAATACAAGGCTGATTTATAATCAAATCGGGTCTAATATTGTGCCAGGTATCGCAGACGAAGGCGCCGCCGGGCGATTGCGACTATCAAGACTATCACGACTATTATATTGAGCGGTCCGCGAAGAGCGCGCCTTCCATGGCGCTCAGGCGATGATCTCCGCTAGCCAGCGGCCGACCCCCACGCATTGCACGCCTCACGACCCCGACAAAGGAGGCTTAGCCGGTCCCAACAAGGACCGTCATCTCGTCAGCCTGATATCGCCCGCTCCTCCGATAATGGCAGGCACGGTGTCGTCCAGCGTCGGTATAAGGTCGCACCACGGGCCAAGTGACTGGCTTGGCTCGCCGTTCTGCGGATCGCAGAGATGCTCGACCAGCCATGAATCCCAGCCGAGCATCTCGACCCGCTCCATTTCGCAAGCAGTCAGGAACAGGTCGGCATCGGCGGGGAGAATGCCGACTTCTCCGTTCGATGTGCGGAACCGTCAGGTAGATGCTCAGCCAGGTGAGGGGGAGTGCGGCTGCGCGCGATGTTGCTTCAGCGTCTTTCCGCTTTCCGGGTCGATTTCGTTCAGGCAAACGTCATAGCCCCATAAATCCGCCATGTGCTGGAGCACCTTGTCCGCATCGGATTCGGCCAGCAGCACGCCATTGTTGACGCGGTGCTCGAGGATGAGCTTGCGATCGCCCGCAAGATCGACATCGACGACCTGAATATCGGGTTCCTCCCAGCCGATATCGTAATGCCGCGCGAGCGCGTGGCGGATCTCGCGATAGCCGCGCTCATTGTGGATTGCATCGACCCTGAGTTCAGGAGTGGCCTCCTTGTCGTCGAGCTTGAAGAGCCGCCAGCGGCGGATGAGGTGGGGGCTTAGATATTGCGCGACGAAGCTCTCATCGCGGTAATTCGCCCAGATATGCTTGAGTACGCCGTCGGGATCGCCCGTACCGGCGATCTCGGGAAACCAGACGCGATCCTCCTCGGTCGGCGCGGTGCAGATGCGGGCGATGTCCTGCATGATCCCGAAGCCCAGCGCATAGGGATTGAGGCCGCTGAAATGGCCCGAATCGAATGCCGGTTGGTGGATGGCATTGGTATGCGACTGGAGGAACTCCATGAACGCGCCGTCGGTGAGCCGGCCGCGTTCGTGCAGCGTCGTCATGATGCGATAATGGCACCAGGTCGCGGCGCCCTCGTTCATCATCTTGGTCTGGCGCTGCGGATAGAAATACTGTGCGATCAATCGGATGATCCGCAGGATCTCTCGCTGCCAGGGTGCGAGCTTCGGCCCAGTTTTCTCGAGGAAATAGAGGATGTTCTCCTGGGGGAGATTGAGCGCCTCACGGCGCTTTTCGGCGCGCGCCGACGCCTGTTTCGCGCCCCTGGGCAGCGTTCGCCACAGGTCGTTGTACACGCGCTCCTGATAGGCCTGGCGCTCGGCCTCGCGCGCGGCTTCCGCCTTCAGATCGCGCGGTCTGGCCCGGGGAGAGCGGTGGATCCCCTGATGCATAAGCGCATGTGCCGCATCGATCAGCCGCTCGACCGCCGCCTGGCCATGGCGTTCCTCGCACTCCATGATGTACCGCTTGGCGAAGTTGAGATAGTCGAGAATGCCCTCTGCATCGGTCCATTGTTTGAACACATAGTTGTTCTTGAAGAAATGATTGTGCCCGAATGCGGCGTGCGCGATGACGAGCGTCTGCATCGTCGCGCTGTTTTCCTCCATGATATAGCTGATGCAGGGATCGGAATTGATGACGAGTTCATAGGCGAGCGCGCGCATTCCCTTGCGGTACAGCATCTCATTGGCAAGGACCTGCTTTCCGAACGACCAGTGCTTGTAAAAAAGCGGCATCCCCGTCGACGAATAGGCGTCGAGCATCTGTTCAGCGGTGATGACCTCGATCCGGTTGGGATAAATGTCGAGCTTCATTTCGCCGATGGCCACCTCCTCGACGGCGTCATAGACGCGGCGGATCATGTCGAAATCCCAGCCGCTGCCGGTGAAGAGCAGCTCGTCGGCGCGCCCGGTCATTGCGCCTCGGCTCGCCCGGTCCGCCGTTGGAACAGCTCGCGGAACACGGGATAGATTTCGCGGCGGTGATGCACCTTGCGCATGACGAAGCGGCCCTTGGGCGCGATCACCTTCTCATACCCCTGCCAAAGGTCGCTCGCCTTCGGGAACGTGCCGGCGGGCATCGGATCCTCCTCGCGCCCGACTTCGAGATAGGCGACATATTGCGCGATTGGCACGATCGAATTCTGCATCAGGCTGACTGCCTGGGGATTGTCGTGCGCCAGATTGTCGCCGTCCGATGCCTGCGCGACATAGATGTTCCAATCCTCGGGACGATAACGGTCGGCGACCACGGCCAGCATCTTGTCGAGCGCGCTGGAAACCAGCGTCCCGCCCGTTTCCTTGCTGTAGAAGAAGGTATTCTCGTCCACCTCGTCCGCGCGGTCGGTATGGCGGATGAACACGACTTCAACATGGCGGTAGCAGCGCGTGAGGAACAGATAGAGCAGCGCGAAGAAACGCTTCGCCAGATCTTTCATATGCTCGGTCATAGATCCCGAGACGTCCATCAGGCAGAACATCACCGCCTGGGCGACCGGCTTGGGCGTCGTCTCGTAGCGGCGGTAGCGCAGATCGATCGGGTCGATATAGGCGATCAACTGGCGGCGGCGCTCGAGCCGTGCGCGCTCCTGGTGTAGATGCTCAAGCCTCGATGCATCGTCCGCGCCAAGGGGAGCCTGGCGCTCTAGCCGCTCGATCTCCTCGTCCAGCCGGTTCATATCGGCGTTGCTGGGGCGGCGCAGCGCGAGGCGGCGTGAAAGCGCGTGGCGCATAGTCCGCGGGATCGACAGGCTCGACGGCGAGCCGGTGGTCGAGTAGCCGGCACGTCTGACGCCTTCCACCACAGCGCCGGCCAGACGCCGCTTTGCCAGATCGGGCAACTCGAGATCGTCGAGGAACAGATCGAGAAATTCCTCGCGCGTCAATATGAAGCGGAACTCGTCCGCGCCGTCGCCCGTGCCGGCGAACGGCCCGCCAGTTCCGCCTCCCGGGCGCGGGATCGTATCGCCTTCCAGATACTCCTTGTTGCCTGGCAGGACATAGTCCCGATTTCCGCCCTGCGCCGTGCGATGAAAAGTTGGTTCGTGCACGCCGTCGCGCACGATCGTGATCTCGCCGTCCCGATCGAGCTCCCTTATGCTACGATCCTTCAGGCTGTCGCGGACCGCCCGCTGAACCGACGCCTTCGCGCGCCGCAAGAAGCGCTGCCGGTTGACAAGGCTCTTGCCGCCCGGGTTCAAGCGTCGGTCGATAATGTACATCTGCCGACTAGCCCGCCCCCATCATCCTGCCTGCTTCACACGCATATACCATTCGACAAGGCGGCGGACCTGGCGTTCGGTATATCCGCGCTCAATCATCCGCGCGACGAACTCGTCATGCTTCTTCTCGGTATCGCTGTCCTTCTTCGAGCCGAAGCTGATGACGGGAAGCAGGTCCTCGACCTGACTGAACATGCGCCGCTCGATCACGTTGCGGATCTTCTCATAGGAGGTCCAGCTCGGGTTGCGGCCATGGTTGCTCGCGCGCATCCTGAGCGCGAACTTGACCACCTCGTTTCGGAAATCCTTGGGATTGGCGATCCCGGCGGGCTTCTCGATCCGGGAAAGCTCCTGGTTGATCACCTCGCGATTGAGCAATTGGCCGGTATCGGGATCCTTGAAGTCGAGATCCTCGATCCACGCGTCGGCATAGGCGACATAGCGGTCGAACAAATTCTGGCCATAATCATGGTAAGATTCGAGATAGGCCTTCTGGATCTCGTTGCCGATGAACTCCGCATAGCGCGGCGCGAGCTCGCCCTTGACGAACTCCCGGTAACGGGCCTCGGTCTCGGCAGGGAGCTGCTCCTGACGGATCATCCGCTCGAGCACATACATGAGGTGCACCGGATCCGCCGAGATTTCGGCCGGGTCATGGTTGAAGGTCGCCGATAGCGCCTTGAAGGCGAAGCGCGTCGAGATGCCGTCCATCCCTTCGTCGACGCCCGCGGCATCCTTATACTCCTGCAGGCCCCTGGCGCGCGGATCGACCTCGCGCAGCGTCTCTCCATCATAGACGCGCATCTTCGAATAGATGCTCGAATTCTCATGCTCGCGCAGCCGCGTCAGCACGGAGAAGCGCGCGAGCATGTCGAGCGTGCCGGGCGCGCACGGCGCTTTGGCGAGCTCGGATCCGCGCAACAGCTTCTCATAGATCTGACGCTCCTCGGTCGCGCGCAGGACATAGGGCACCTTGATGACGTAGATACGGTCGATAAACGCCTCGTTGGCCTTGTTGTTCTTGAAGTTGCGCCATTCGGTCTCGTTCGAATGCGCCATGACGATGCCTGAGAAGGGGATCGCGCCGATATTCTCGGTACCGATATAATTGCCCTCTTGCGTCGCGGTCAGCAGCGGATGCAGCATCTTGATGGGCGCCTTGAACATCTCGACGAACTCGAGAATGCCCTGGTTGGCGCGGTTGAGTCCGCCCGAATAGCTATAGGCGTCGGGATCGTGCTGCGACAGCAGCTCGAGCTTGCGGATGTCGACCTTGCCGACCAACGAGGAAATGTCCTGGTTGTTCTCGTCGCCCGGCTCGGTCTTGGAGATGGCGATCTGGTGGATGCGCGACGGCATCAGGCGGACGACGTTGAAGCGCGAGACATCGCCACCGAACTCGTCGAGCCGCTTGCGGCACCATGGGCTCACCAGGCCGGAGAGGCGGCGGCGCGGAATACCGTATCTGTCCTCGATCATCGGACCGTTGGTTTCGGGGTCGAACAGTGCGAGCGGGCTCTCGAATACCGGGCTCACATCGTCGCCGGCCTTCAGCGCATAAATCGGATGCACCTCCATCAGCGCCTTCAGGCGCTCGGCGAGCGAGGATTTGCCGCCGCCAACCGGCCCCAGCAGATATAGGATCTGCTTGCGCTCCTCGAGCCCCTGCGAAGCGTGCCGCAAGAAGCTCACGATCTGCTCGATCGTGTCTTCCATCCCATAAAATTCGGCGAAGCTCGGATAGGTACGGATCGTCCGGTTCATGAATATCCGGCCGAGCCGCTGGTCCCGGGCGGTATCGACAATCTGGGGTTCGCCGATCGCCGCCAGCAATCGTTCGGGCGCGCTCGCATACATCAAGGGATCCGCGCGGCAACCGCGCAGATACTCCTCGATCGTCATCTCCGACTGGCGACGTGCCTCGTAGGTCCGAACATATTCGGAAAACAGATCGTTGACCGCCACATCCACTCCTCTGCAAGCGGAGCACTGATTCCAATATAGTTTGCCTGCGCGCGCAAACCAGCGCCCACACCGCTGTTCAGGATCACGACCATCGCTTGCCGAACACCTCAGACCGCAATCGGTTGGACAAAAGGACCAGCCCCGTCTCGCCAGCCCCGTCTCGATCGCGTCGCTGTCGGCCTATTCGGCGCGAGCACCGGCGTCGGAGTCTTCCGTCTCTGGCGGGGCGGTGCCGGAGGAGGTGCGCGCCCACTCTTCTGATCGTCGGCAGCCACGATGGTGAGCGTGTCTGATACCTAATTACTCGGTTCCCGACGGGGCGTGAATGCGCCCATGTACGAACCGACTCCGCGGGAGGGGCGCTTGGGACAAGGTAGCGCACTGCTATAGACGGCAGTGAGAGGCCATCCACCCAACGACTGGGGAACGGCGCGAACGGCGGCTTTCCTGACCTCGTCGCTCCAGAACTGCCTGTCCGGCATCGGCCGACCGCGACGAATGAAGCGAGCTGATTGAGCCGCGACGGACGGCAAGCCGCGTTGCGAAGAAGAAGCTAGCAGCGCCGCTCCGCTCGGGCCGCATGCCATTTTTCCATCACCTGCGGCAGGCTGAGCTCAACCCAGTCGGCCAATTCCCGGACTTTGCCCGCCGCTTCCGCCCCCAGGGGCGTCAGCCTATATTCCACATGCGGCGGCACGACCTCATAGGCCCTGCGGTGGACCATGCCGTCCCGTTCCAGCGCTTGCAGCGTCTGGGCCAGCATGCGCTCGCTCACCCCGCCGATCTTCCGGCGCAGGTCGCTGAAGCGATGCGTGCCCGATTGCAGGCTGATCAGCACAAGGACGCCCCAGCGGCTGGTCAGGTGCCGGAGGATGTCGCGCGAGGGGCAGGCGGCCGACATCAGGTCGCCGCGCTGCAGTCTGGCGGAAAGGCTGATGTCCTCCTGTCCGGATGGCGGAGAAGATTTCTTCATACTTACATTTCCATCCGTACTTACGAAAAATCTGTGTGGTCTCCAGATGGCGCCCGTCACCATGGGAAGCAAGGAGTTCCACCATGACGATCGCCATCACCGGCGCCACCGGCCAGCTCGGCCGCCTGGTTGTCGCGAAGCTCAAGGAGCAATATCCCGCCACCCACATCGTCGCGCTGGCGCGCAATCCGGCCAAGGCGGCCGGGCTCGGCGTGCCGGTGCGGGAGGCCGACTATGCGAAGCCCGCGACCTTGGAGCAGGCGCTTGTCGGCGTCGACAGGCTGCTGCTGATCTCCTCGAGCGAAATCGGCCAGCGCGCGGCGCAGCACCGCAATGTCATCGATGCGGCCAGCAAGGCGGGCGTGCAGCTGATCGCCTATACCAGCCTGCTTCATGCCGACCGCTCGCCGCTCGACCTCGCCGAGGAGCATCGGCAGACGGAGGCCGACCTCAAGGCGGCCGGCATTCCCCATCTGATCCTGCGCAACGGCTGGTACACGGAAAATTACACCGCCTCCATTCCGGGCGCGCTGGCGGGCGGGGCGTTCATCGGCAGCGCGGGCGAGGGGAAGATCTCCTCCGCGCCGCGCAGCGACTATGCCGAGGCGGCGGTCGCGGTGCTGACCGGCGAGGGGCATGCCGGCAAGATCTATGAGCTGGCCGGCGACGAACCCTATACGCTCGCCGAGCTGGCCGCCGAGATTTCCCGCCAGACGGGCAGGACCATCCCCTACCATAATCTTGCCGAGGCGGATTATGCGGCGGCGCTCGTCGGCTTCGGCCTGCCGCAGGATCTGGCCGGGGCGATCGCCCGATGGGATGTCGGCGCGTCGCAGGGCGCGCTGTTCGAGGGCGGCCGCCAGCTTTCGACGCTGATCGGCCGCCCGACCACGCCGCTCGCGATGGCGGTTTCCTAGGCGCTGGCCGCCTGATTGGAGATGCGTACCAGCCGCCCGGCGGCGACCATTTCGCCCACCCGCACGCCGGCATCGACGCCCGCCCCGACGACATCGACCAGCGCGCCCTGGACGCTGATTCCTACCTGACGGATGGATGCGTCTTGATGAAGCAGGCGACGCGCGGCATCAGCAGCATCTGCGCCGCCCAGAGCAAGAACGGCAATGACGGGTCCTATCCAGCAAATCTGTTCGGATATAGCGTCTAACGCTTGCCCATCGATCAAGGAGCCATGCCATGCTGCATCCCGATACAAATGGCATAGATCGAAGGGGTGAGGCCTCGCCAGGCGTGTCCGGGATTTCGAGGCGGGGTCTGCTGCAGACGGCCGCCATCGCATCCCTGACACGTCCGGTGGCCGCACCCGCTCAGTCGGACAAGCCCTCCTTGAGAGATGAACTGCTGCTGGCGCCGGACATCCGCTATTTCAACGCTGCCAATATCGGCCCGACATTCCGTGCCGTCGTGACGGCCCAGCAGCGCGGCACGATGGAGTTCCACAACAACCCCTCGCGTGAATTTCGGGAAAAATATCCCGCCATGGCCACGCGGTTGCGCGCGAGGCTCGCCGCGCGCCTCAACGCACGCCCCGAGGAGATCGCGCTTGTCCGCAACGCGAGCGAAGCCAATACGGTCGTCCTGCGCGGCCTCGATCTGCGGGCGGGCGACCGGATCATCCTGACCGAGCATAATCATCAGTCCACCATGGACACGTGGCGCCTCAGGGCGGAACGCGAGGGGCTGGACCTGAAAATCGTGCCGACCCCGATTTCGGCGCGATCACCCCAGGAGGTTGTCGATGCGATCGCAGCGGCGATCACGCCGCGCACGCGTGCGATTTTCCTGTCGCACATGACGAATGTGACAGGCCTCGTCTATCCGGTCGCCGCCATCTCGGAACTGTCCCGCAGACAGGGGTTCTGGCTCCATGTCGATGGTGCCCAGAGCTTTGGCTGGATGAAGATCGACCTGACGGCGCTGGGCTGCGATTCCTATTCGGGGAGCACGCACAAATGGCTGATGGGGCCTCTGGAAGGGGGCGTCCTCTATGTGCGCCGGGACCGGCTGGACGATCTCCATCCCCTGATGCTGAGCCATGGCTATTGGCTGACGGACAGCAAGGATCTCGAAACCGCTCAGAAGTTCGAGATCCTTGGCCAGAGAGACGATCCGAAGCTGGATGCCATCAACGCCACGCTCGACCTGATGGACGGCATAGGCGAGGCGGCGATCGAAACCAGGGTGCGCGCGCTGGCGACGGAAATGCGCGGCATCCTGGCGAAAGTGCCGGGCGCGCGCCTGATCGGCACTGCCGATCCGGCCCTGTCGGGCCCCGTGATCGGCCTGGCTTTCGAAGGCAGGGATGTTCTTGCCATGCGCAGCCGGCTGTGGCGCGAGGGAAGAGTGGCGACTGCGTCTGCCATGGCGAACAACCAGCCGCTGATCCGATTTTCGCCGCATCTCTATAACAGTATCGACGAAATGCATCTGGCGGCCGAGCTTCTCGCAAGGAGTTGATCTGCGCGGTGCGTATTTCCAACCGCGAAGCCTTTACCTCCTCCTCAATCATACGGCCGAGGAATGGAAGCGGCCGCCGCGCGAGTGGTTCGAGGCCAAGACCCACTTCGCTCTTCTCTTCGGTCAGCTTTCTCTCTCAATCGCTTCGGCCACGCGTACGAGTTCCGCTAATGTCCGCACGGCCATTTTCTTCATGAGGTTTGCGCGGTGTAACTTTATAGTAATCTCGCTCAGACCGAGTTCTCCGGCCACCTGTTTGTTCATCATGCCCGTCACGACGAGATCCATGACTTCCCTTTCCCGCGGTGTGAGCGATGCACGACGCGCCTTGATGGAGATCAGATTTTCACTGGCTCGACGCTGTTGGCGATGCTTGGCGAGTGCTGAATTTACCGCATCGAGCATGTCCTGGTCACGAAATGGCTTGGCAAGAAAATCAACCGCTCCGGCTTTCATCGCCTGCACGGACATCGGGATATCGCCATGCCCGGTCATGAAAATAAGGGGCATTCGGTCACCGCGCTCGATCAGGACGTTCTGGAATTCCAGCCCACTCATCTGAGGCATGCGAACGTCTGTGACAATACAGCATACGCAGTCCGGGAAAGAGGCATCAAGAAGGGCCTGCGCGGACTCGAACAATATTGTCTTCAAGCCCGTCGAGCGGAAAAGGCTGTCAAGTGCATCCCGGACGAGTTTATCGTCATCGATGATAAGGATTGTCGGTGGCTCGCTTTCCACATATTGGGCGGCGCCTTCCGCCTTCGGGCCAGAACGGGAATTCAATGTCTTAGACTCCTCTGGCACCGAATGTCCTTCTTTTCGCGCTTTCCATCAGCCAGCAACCACATATGCCGACAAGACGGCAAGGGCCGTTGGATATGAGGCAGCATAGCGAAGCCTGATAACTGCTGGTCTCGACGATTTGCAGACGCCGGCGATCAGCGCGGATTTACGCTGGCGGCCGGCCGCTATCCGTCCAGAAATCCCCATCCAATCCCAGCATTCTCAATGGCGACCACTGCGATATCCAACGGCATGAAGGTCAATCCGGCCTTGACCATGGCCCAGCGAGCGCGCGTTTCCTTTTATGCGTCAAATATTCCGGAGAGACAATTCATGATCTCGCGCCCTGCGATAGGCTTTTCCAAGAAGCATCGTGCGCCGGACGATAGCGCGCGCGCCCTGACCGAAGCATCGGCAAGCGCCGTCATCAGCACGACCGGTATAGCCGGTCGGTTGAGCCGCACGATATCGTGCAGCTCAAATCCGCTCAGTCCAGGCATTTGAATGTCGGTGAACAGGCAGGCTATTTCGCCAATGCCTTCATGATCGAGAAATGCTTTTCCGGACTGGAAGGTTCGCACGCGATAGCCGAGGGAGCGAATGAAGCTCGACATTGCATCAAGGACCGCCTTGTCGTCATCAACAATTGCTATGACCATTGCATCGGCCACGCGTTTCTCCCGCATAGACTCCGGGGGGTCTCGACCGTGCCGGGTATCTCAATGGCGAAAAAATAGGAAAGCCGAAGAAAGATTGAAACTATACTGAGGTTTAGGTTGAAGGAGCCGCTCGCCGCAAATTACATCCGATGCTATCGGATAATGGCTGCCCATGACCGCGGCCCAAATTATGCTTCATTGACGGAATCAACCAACGCACTCTAGAAGTGCGGGGGCTGCCCCAGGCCTAGGTCAATCTTGCATTGGTCGGGGCCCAGGTCCGGTGAGTTCGTGCACCAATGGGGGAACGGTGAAGGTCAGCATTCCTTGCGGTTTGCCGGAAAGTTGTCCTGCGATTTCTCTGCGCACAGCAATGTCAGGCCGTGCCCAATATGCGGCATGATCCAGTCCGCAACGGCGCGAAACTCCATCCTTTTGCGCTGTCCGTCGCATTGCCCTCCGCGCTGCGCCTCGAGCGCCTTCATTCCGCATCAAGCGAAGCGCTATGATAGACGTGACCGGCTACACCCTCTCCTTGCTTCGAGAAGGAGAGATGTTCTGCTATCGTGGATCGTCGGGCGACCATGATCCCATTCTGCTCATCGAACCTTCCTGCGAAGATGCCGGTGTCCAGACCCCCAAGGTCCTGCAGCATGAGTTCGCACTGCGCGAATATCTGGATGCGGCGTGGGCAGCGCGTCCTCTCGCACTGACACGACGCGCAAGCCGGGCTGCGCTTGTCCTGGCCGACCCCGGTGGTGAGCTGCTTGAACGGCTGCTGCACAATGAAGCCGACCAAGCCCCGATCCCCATGGATGTCACCACATTTCTGCCGATCGCGCGGTCGATCGCGCAAGCCGTGCGCGAGATGCACGCGCGGGGAATAGTTCACAGAAATCTCAGCCCTGCCCATATCCTCGTCAAACCAGCCAGCAACGAGGCCTGGCTCACCGGCTTTGGCGTCGCGAGCGTCGTGCCTTCAGAGCGGACATCCCTCGAGCCTGTCGAGATAATTGTCGGCACCCCGCAATATATGGCGCCCGAACAGACCGGCCGCATGAATCGGCCGATCGACAATCGATGCGACCTCTATGCGATCGGGATAATTTTCTATCAGATGCTGACGGGGACGCTCCCATTCTCCGCATCCGATGCAGCGGGCTGGATATATAGTCATATCGCCCGCGCGCCGATACCGCCGCACGAGCGCCTCGATAGCATTGATGAGCAGCTGTCACTGATCATCATGAAGCTTCTCTCGAAGACGCCGGAGGATCGTTATCAGAGCGCGAAGGGCCTCGTTGCAGATCTTACAAAATGCCTCGACGGATGGACGCAGACCGGGAAGCTGGGAAGATTTGAACTAGGCCTTCTCGATATCCCGCAGACGCTCAGGCTTCCCGATAGACTTTATGGCCGGGCGCATGAGCAAGCCAGGCTCGTTTCGGCCTTCGACCAGATCGGTAGCGGCTTGGAATTCGTCTTGATTTCCGGCCCATCCGGTACTGGCAAGTCAGCCCTCGCCGACGTCCTCAAAAAAGCAGGTGATCCTGCTGGGCAGTTGTTCGTTGCCGGTAAGTTCGAGCAATATAAGCAAGATCGCCCTTATGTGATCATAGCTGATGCCTTCGAACAACTGGTTCGTCCCATTTTGGGGCAGGACGGAGCCAAGCTCCAATTCTGGCGGCAAAAGATACAGGATGCCCTTGGCCAGAATGGGGGGCTGATTGTCGATCTGGTCCCTGAACTTGCATTGCTTGTGGGAGACCAGCCGGCGATCCCACCGCTCCCGGCGGAAGACGCCCGCAGGCGATTGCATGCCACCATGCGCCGTTTCCTCGGTGCATTCACGATGGGCGGCCAACCTCTCATCCTTGTCTTCGACGACCTCCAATGGGCCGACCCGGCAACACTCGCCTTCGTCCGTGAGCTGATTCTCGAAGGTCAGGACCATCTGCTGCTCATCGGCACATATCGCGACGACGAAGTCGGCCTCGAGCATCCGCTTTCATCGCTTCTGGATATTCTCGATAGCGCTCGCGCCTCCGTGGAAAGGATTCACCTATCCCCTCTCACCGGGGCGGATGTGGAGCAACTCATTCGCGAGACGTTGGGCAGCGAGCATAATAGTAACCAAATACACCCTCTTTCCGACTTCATTGAAAGGCAGACGGGGGGGAATCCTCTTTTCATACACCAATTCCTGTCCCAACTCGCCGATGAGGGGCTGATCTGGTTCGATACCCGGATTCAGAGCTGGTTTTGGAGCCTCGAGCGGATTGGCCAAAGGATTTACACGGACGACGTTGTCGATCTTCTCGTTTCGAAATTGACCCGGCTCCCATCGACTACTCTCGATATGCTGAAAAGCTGTGCCTGTGTCGGACGTCAGGCAAGAGCAGGAATATTGAGCGCATTGGGCGATAAGCCAGTCGACACTGTCGATGGAGCGCTCTCCCCAGCAGTCGATGCCGGCCTGCTCAACCGTCGGGACGACGTCTATACTTTCCCCCATGATCGTATCCAGGAGGCGGCTTACAGCTTGATCTCGGAGGCGGATCGTTCCGTAACCCATGCCGCTATCGGCAGGTGCCTGGCCAGGCACCTGACGGCCGACAGCCCGGCAGATCTTGTCTTCGAGGTCGTCGATCAATCCAATCGCGGAATCGGGGCCGTCTCGGAACAAGCCGAAATACGGCGTATCGCGGAATATAATCTGGTGGCGGGGCGCAAGGCCAAGGGGGCCACCGCTTATGCGTCCGCCTTCACATTCTTCCATGTGGGCGCAAGCCTGCTGGATCAGGCCTGGGCCGCGAGCGATGATGCGCTCCAATTCGCGTTGATGCTCGGACAGGCGGAATGCGAGTTCCTGACCGGCGCAATCGTCGAAGCCGAGGCGCATTTGCTCGAGCTTTGCAATGCAGCATCAAGCAGCATCGAAAAGGCGGAAGCCACCACGATATTGTTGAGACTCTATACTGCTACGGATCGTAATGATCGGGCAGTGGCGATCGGTCTCGAATATCTTCGCGAGGCCGGCATCATGTGGTCGGCTGCCCCCAGCGACGACGAGATTGCACACCAATATCAAGCGATGTGGGATGAGCTGGGCACGCGTTCGATCGAAGATCTGAACAGCCTGCCCGAAATGGTCGATCCGGCCTGGCTCGCGACAATGGACGTATTGTCCGAACTCATTGCTCCTGCTTCCTATGTCGACCAGAACCTGCTCGGCCAGGTCCTCATATGCATTGCGCGCCTCAGCATGAAATGGGGCAACAGCCCGGGCGCATCCTTTGCCTATGTCTGTTTCAATATGGTCGCCGGGGCCCGGTTCGGGGATTATCCGACAGGCTATCGCTTCGGCAAACTTGCGCTCGCCCTTTCGGAGAAGCATGGGCTCGACCGGTTAGGCTGGCGCGTTGCCATGTGCTTTGCCTGCATGGTCAATCCCTGGATCAATCATATCGCGACGGAACGCGCCTTGCTCGAGCAGGCGACGGACTGGGCTGATGAAGCAGGCGACGTCATTTTTGCGGCATATGGTCGCGAAATGATCACCGCGAACATGCTCGTGTCCGGAGAATCCCTTGAGATCGTCGAAGCAAGGACCGTCTCTGTCCTCGAGCGGGCACGCAAGGCAGGAATCTTCCTCGTCGTAGGCTTCGCCGAAGCGAAGCTCGGCCTTGTCCGCATGCTGCGCGGGAATAGCGTCCAGTTCGGGGTGTTCGATAATGACGAATTGGACGCAGCCGCACTTGAACGACGGCTTGAAGATCCCGGCCTTGCAATGGCGAAGTTCCGTTACTGGATTCGCAAGCTGCAAGCGGGTGTTTTCGCGCAGGATGGCGCGGCGGCCCTGGATGCAGCGGCAGTCGCCAAGGGCTTGCTCTGGACGTCTCCAGCCTTCTTTGAAAGTGCCGAATATCATTTTTACGCCGCGCTCGCCAGGAGCACCATCGTGGCAGCGGGATCGTGGCATGAAAATGCGCGTATCGTTGAGGATATTAAAGAACATCTTTCAAATATAGAATTGTGGGCAAGCCAGTGCCCAACCAATTTCGAAAATCGCCGAGCCCTGGCTGCCGCCGAACTGGCGAGAATAGAAGGCCGAACTGTCGACGCGATGCGGCTCTATGACGATGCCGTCCGGGCGGCGCATCGCCATGGCTTCATTCAGAATGCAGCACTTTCGAATGAAATGGCGGCGCGTTTTTATATCGGGCAAGGCTTTGAAACCATTGCCGAGACCTATCTGCGCGCCGCCTATGATGCTTATGCAGCCTGGGGAGCCATAGGGAAAGTTCGGCATCTGGAGCGGCAATATCCATCGATATTGGGCAAGATCCTACCTTCCCCGTCCAGCTACTCGACCGTCGAGACGCCTCTCGCCTCGCTCGATATAAGCACGGTCATCAACGCATCCCAGACCCTCTCGCGCGAGATCGATCTTACCAGGCTGATCGAAGAGCTGCTTAAAATGGTTCTCGTCCATGCGGGCGCAGAGCGCGGAAAGCTTCTGCTCGTCCGTGATGGCCATTATGTGACTGCAGCCGAAGCCGAGGCGGAGCCTGCCAGCAATCTCGTTCATGTCACTTTCGATCAGAGATCAGCCAAAACGACGGACATTCCAGAAAGTCTCATTCAAGAAGTGCTCGATAGCCGGGAAACTATTGTCCTGAAGGATATCGGGCAGGCAGCTTTGGCCGCTCAAGATCAATATTTGCTAGAGCATCGGCCCTATGCCGCCGCGTGCCTGGCGCTCGTAAAGCAATCCGAACTTGTGGGCATGCTCTATATCGAGAACCGACTGGCGCCTGCTGCATTCACCGCCGCGCGCATGGCCGTTCTTGAAATTCTGGCATCTCAGGCGGCCATCTCCCTGGAAAATGCCCGGCTATATTCCGAGCTCACCGACGAAAATCTGGAACGTAAACGTGTCATGGACGCCCTGCGCCTGAGCGAATATTCCCGATCCGAAGGTCAACGGCTCAGCAAATCCGGTGATTGGCGATGGAATGTGGAAACGGGCGAACTCCATTGGTCCGATGGTGTTTTCCGCATCCACGGCATCGATCCTGATGGCGTGCGGCCGGATTATTCATTTCTGCTCAACAGAGTCCATCCAGATGACTTGGAATCGGTGAAGCGCTCGACCTTCGAGGTCATTCAACAATGCCTTCCCGTCGAACATGATTACCGCATCATTCTCGATGACGGGTCGGTCAAGCATCTATGGGCGACCGCCGCGCCCAAGCTCACCGGCTCAAAGGTTACGGAAGTCATTGGCTTCGTCATGGATGTCACCGAGCAAAGACGCGCCGAGGCGGCGCTTCGCGCCCTTCAGTTCGAGGCGGCGCGCGCCTCCCGCCTGACCGCGATCGGGCAGTTCGCCGCATCGATCGCACATGAGGTCAATCAGCCTTTGTCTGCGATCACGACGAATGCCGAAGCGGGTCTGAGATGGCTCGGCCGAGCCGAAGCCGATATAGGTGAAGCACGCGATGCCTTCGATCGTATATTATGTGGCGTGAAACGCGCCGAGGATGTCGTCAGAGGCGTAAGGGCCATCGCACGCAAGACTGGACCGGATATCTCGGAGGTCTCCGTCAAGGACCTTCTGGATGATGTCCGATCGCTGGTGACGTCGGAATTGCAGCGCGGCGATGCCAGTCTCGATATCTTCCTTCCGGTCGAACCACCAATCGTCCGCGCGGACCGCGTGCAGCTCCAGATCGTGATAGTGAATCTGGTCCGCAACGGCATCGATGCCATGCGTCACGTGGATGATCGCCCCCGGATGATCAGGATTTCAGTCACGATTCCTGATCGGGGCCGCATCGAATTCCTGGTCGAGGATACGGGGCCGGGATTGGATTCCGCCATCGCAGACCGTGTCTTCGAACCGATGATGACAACCAAATCGGATGGCATGGGCATGGGACTTTCCATCTGCCAGTCGATCATCAAGGCGCATGGCGGGCAGCTCTGCTCGGTTGCGCGTGATGTCCCCGGCGCCGCTTTCCGCTTCTCTGTCCCGCGCGCTTGAACGTCCGCGCGCCATGCGGTGCGTCCACCTTCCCATACTTAAGTATGGGGGTCGGAAGACCTAGTCAGTAGGGCGATCGAACCTCCGTGCGGTAGGTGAAGTACGGCTTTCCTCCTACCCTGTGCTCCTCAGCGTCGATGCCGAGGAGAAGTCGATGTCTTATGATCCATTCAGCATTGTCCATGCCGAGGCGGCTGGCTGCAGGTGCTGCTGGAATTTCAGCACGACTGGACGCGGCGCGAAAGCTGGGAGACCGTACATGCCAGCTTTGCCGAGCATGGCGGGGGTTGCTCAAGCCATAAGGCGAAATGCTGAACTATTCTAAAAAGTTGAACAGATTCGCCGAGATTTTCCTGCTCCGCAGATGGATGCGGCTTTGTTTAGACCAGGATTACCAGGTTGCGGAACTGCCCGCATAAGCAGCGCCGCCACAGTGGACCACCAGCTACAAGGGAGACTTTCACGATGCCGATCACTGCCACTCCGACGCCGGGCAAGACGCTGCTTTCGCCGAAGGATCACACGCTGATCCTGATCGACCATCAGTCGCAAATGTCGTTTGCGACGCACTCGATCGATGCGACGACGCTCAGGACCAACACCGCGCTGGTCGCCCATGCGGCGGCGGGCTTCGGCGTCTCGACGATCCTGACGACGGTTGCCGAGAAGAGCTTTTCGGGGCCCATCTTCGACGAGATCACCGAAGCCTTCCCCGATACCGAAGTGACCGACCGCACCTCGATGAACACCTGGGAAGATGCGAACGTCATCAAGCGCGTCAATGCGATCGGCAAGGATCGGCTGGTCTTCGCGGGGCTGTGGACCTCCGTGTGCATCGTCGGCCCGACGCTGTCTGCGCTCGACCAGGGCTATGAAGTCTATGTCATCGCCGATGCGTGCGGCGACGTGTCGAGCGAGGCGCATGCGCGTGCGATGGAGCGCATGATCCAGGCCGGCGTCCGGCCGATAACCTCGCTCCAATATATGCTCGAGCTGCAGCGCGACTGGGCGCGCACCGAGACCTATGAGCTGACCACCGGCATCGCCAAAAAATATGGCGGCGCCTATGGCCTTGGCATCATCTACGCCAAGACCATGTTCGGCGCCTCCGAGGGCGGCCACGCCCAGGCCGCCTGACCGGCTGGAGCAGGCCGGCCGCCCGAAACCCCTCCCCGGGCCGGCCTGCTCCTTCCCCGCTTACGCCCGCGCCGAGGAGCCCCGCGCGATGAAACCCTATCTCCTCTCGCTCGCCGCCGGCATGCTGGTCGGCATCATCTATGCCTTGCTGAACGTGAAGTCGCCGGCGCCGCCGACGATCGCGCTGATCGGCCTGCTCGGTATCCTGCTCGGCGAGCAGGCGGTGCCCATCGCCAAGCGGCTGCTCGCCGGCCGTCCGGTCATGGCCTATGTCCGGACGGACTGCGCGGCGCATGTGCTGGGTCCGCAGGCCGTGAAGCGTGACACGAACGGGTCGCGGGCATGACCGGGCCCAACCGTCGCCAGACTCTCGCCGCCGCGGCGGTCGCCAGCCTCTTTCCCTCCATTGCCCTCGCGCGCGCCGGGAGATCGTCCATGCCGTCCTCCGACCTGATTCTCATCAATGCCAAGGTGACCACGCTGGATCGCAGCAACCCGCAGGCGGAGGCGGTCGCGATCCGCGACGGCCGCTTCCTCGCGGTCGGATCCGAGCAGGAGGTCCGCGCCGCCGCGCCCGATGCGACGGTGATCGATGCGGAGGGGCGCCGGCTGATCCCGGGGCTGATCGACAGCCATATCCATGTCATCCGCGGCGGCCTCAATTATAATATGGAGCTGCGCTGGGAGGGTGTGCCGAGCCTCGCCGAGGCGATGGCGATGCTCAAGCGCCAGGCCGAGAACACGCCGCCGCCGCAATGGGTGCGCGTCGTCGGCGGCTTCACCGAGCATCAGTTCGCCGAGAAGCGGCTGCCGACCATCGCCGAGATCAACGCCGCCGCGCCCGACACGCCGGTGTTCATCCTCCACCTCTATGACCGCGCGCTGCTCAACGCGGCGGCGCTGCGGGCGGTGGGCTATACCAAGGACACGCCCAACCCGCCGGGCGGCGAGATCGTGCGCGACGCGGCCGGCAATCCCACCGGGCTGCTGCTCGCCCAGCCTAATGCGACGATCCTCTATGCGACGCTCGCCAAGGGGCCCAAGCTGCCGCCCGACTATCAGCTCAACTCGACCAGGCATTTCATGCGCGAGCTGAATGGGCTGGGCGTCACCAGCGTGATCGACGCGGGCGGCGGCTATCAAAACTATCCCGACGATTATGCGATCATCGAGAAGCTGCATCAGGACGGCGAGCTGAGCCTGCGCATCGCCTACAACCTCTTCACCCAGAAGCCCAAGGAGGAGTTGAAGGACTTCGCGACCTGGTCGACCAAGGTGAAGCCGGGCGACGGCGACGATACATATCGCCACAATGGCGCGGGCGAGATGCTCGTCTATTCCGCCGCCGATTTCGAGGATTTCCGCGTCGCGCGGCCCGACATGCCGCCGAACATGGAGGCCGATCTCGAACCCGTCATCCGCCTGCTTGCCGAGCGGCGCTGGCCGTGGCGGCTGCATGCCACCTATGACCAGACCATCTCCCGCGCGCTCGACGTGTTCGAGAAGGTCGACAAGGATATTCCGCTCCAGGGGCTCAACTGGTTCTTCGACCATGCCGAGACGATCTCGGAGCGCAATATCGACCGTATCGCGGCTTTGGGCGGCGGCATCGCGGTCCAGCACCGCATGGCCTATCAGGGCGAATATTTCGTCGAGCGCTATGGCGCCAAGGCCGCCGAGACGACCCCGCCGATCAAGCGGATGATGGCGGCCGGGCTACCGGTTGGCGCCGGGACGGACGCGACGCGGGTGGCGAGCTACAATCCCTGGGTGTCGCTCAGCTGGCTCACCACCGGCAGGACGGTCGGCGGCTATCGCCTCTACCCCGTCGCCAACCGGCTCGACCGCGAGACCGCGCTGAGGCTCTGGACCGAGGCGAACACCTGGTTCTCCAACGAGCAGGGCAAGAAGGGCCAGATCAAGGCGGGCCAGCTTGCCGACCTGGCGCTGCTGTCGGACGATTATTTCTCCGTGCCCGAGGACGAGATCGTGCACCTCCGCGCCGTCCTGACGCTGCTCGGCGGCAAGGTGGTGCATGGCGAGGGCGACTATGCGCCGCTCGCGCCCGACTTGCCCAAGCCGATGCCCGACTGGTCGCCGGTCGCGACCTTCGGCGGCTATTGGCGCGCGCCCGAGGCCAAGGCCAAGCTCGCCAATGCCTGCGGCTGCGCCAGCGCCTGTTCGGTCCATGGCCATGACCATGCCGCAGCGCTGGGCGCCAATGTCCCCGCCGCCGACGTCCAGAGCTTCTGGGGCGCGATCGGCTGCGGCTGCTGGGCGGTATGAGCATGGCGACGCCCGCCCCCGTCGCCGCGCTGCTCGCCTCGCCCGCAACCGGCTTTGCCGCGCGCCTGGCGCTGGCGTCGCCCTTCGCGATCAGCGGGCTCATGAAGCTCGCCGACTGGCCGGGCGCGGTGGCCGAGGCCGGCGCGCTCGGCCTGTCGCCCCCCGCGCTGGTCGCAGCCGCGACGATCGCGACCCAGCTTCTCGGCTCGGCGCTGTTCCTCACCCGCCGCTTGTGCTGGCTGGGCGCAGGCATGCTCGCGGTCTTCACCATGATCGCGACGCTGATCGCCCATGCCTTCTGGCAGGCGCAAGGCCCCGAACGGGCGCACCAGATGGCGACCTTCTTCGAGCATCTCGCCATCCTCGGCGGCTTCGCCGCCGCCGCCTTGCTCGTAAATGGTGCGCGGGGTGGATGATGCGCGGGGTGGGGGGCGTGATCGCGGCAGCGACGCTGCTATGCGCACCGTCGGCGGTGCGGGCGCAGGCGGGCGAAGCCTGGAAGCCGCCGACGCTCACGACCGAGCGTTATAATGAGGATTGGTCGACGCTGGCCGATCCCGCGAACAGCCGCGGCCGCTGGACGGAGCGGTTCAAATATATCCCGCTCGATGCCGACGAGACCGCCTATCTGACAACCGGCGTCGAGGTCCGGCTGCGCCAAGAGAGCTATGACGATAATCTCTGGGGCTCCGCCGAAGCGCCCGACGATGGCTATCTCTGGACGCGCGCGCTGCCCTATGCCGATCTCCATGTCGGCAAGGCGCGCGCCTTCGTCCAGCCGATCATCGCTTATGCTGCGGGCGTCCGACCCTCTGCGGGTCCGATCGACCAGACGCGTGTCGATCTCCTGCAGGGTTTTGCCGACATCGAAGCTGATCTTGGATCGGGCGCGACGCTCCGGCTTCGCGCCGGACGGGAGCTGATCGGGCTCGGATCGGAACGCCTCGTCGGCACGCGCTATGGCCCCAACGTGCCGCTCGCCTTCGATGGCGGCCGTGCCATCCTCCATCGGGGCCGCGCGACGCTGAATCTATTCTATGTCCGGCCGGTGGAAGCGCAGGCGGGCAGCTTCGACGACCGCACGTCGGACAGGCGCGCGCTCTGGGGCGGCTATGCGACATATGGCCTTGGGACCGCACAAGGCTTCGACCTCTATTATCTCGGCTATCGCAACGACCGAGCGAATTTCGACCAGGGGCAGGGGCGCGAGCTGCGCCATACGCTCGGGCTTCGCGCCTTCGGAACGAAGCAGGATTGGCACTGGAATCTTGAAGGCGTCTACCAGTTCGGGCGCTTCGCGGGTGCGCCGATCCGTGCCTGGTCGGTCGCGACGGAGGTCGGCCGCCAATTTGCCGACGCGCCGTTCGCCCCTGACGTCACGGTCCGCATGAATATCGTCAGCGGGGATCATGATCCGGCCGATGGCCATCTCCAGACCTTCAACGCGCTCTTCCCGAAGGGGAAATATTTCGGCGAGCTGTCGCCGGTCGGCCCGTACAACATCGTCAACATCCATCCCGGCGTGGCGCTCGATCTCGGCCGCGGCGTCGAACTCGGCCTCGTCGGCATCTTCTATTGGCGCGAGAGCCGCGGTGATGGCGTCTATGACGTGCCCGGCCAGCTGCTGCGCAGCGGCCGCGGCAGCACGGCTCGCTTCATCGGCAAGCAGGCGGAGGCGAGCCTGAGCTGGCAGGCAAGCCCCGAACTGGAGCTGTCGGGATCCGTTTCCCTGTTCGCCCCCGGTGCCTTCATCCGTGACACGGGGCCGGCACGCACGATCCGCATGCTCGGCCTCGAGGCCAATTATCGCTTCTGAAGAGGAATTCCCCCATGGCGCCCCCCGCACCCGTACGGCGTGACCCTCTCGTCCCGCTGCTGATCCTCCTGTCCGCTACCACGGGCTTGATCGACGCGGTGAGCGTGCTCGGCCTCGGCAAGGTCTTCACCGCCAACATGACCGGCAATGTCGTCTTCCTCGGCTTCGCCCTGGCGGGCGTGCCTGGCTTCGCTTGGCCGCTTTACCTGACCGCGCTCGGCTTCTTCGCGGCGGGCGCCGCTATCGCGGGGCGGATCTGCAAGGCGCATGAAGGTCGCGGGCACCGGCATTGGCTGCTTGTCATGGCGACGTTGGAAGCGGGGCTGCTCTTGATCGCGGCGGCCTGTGCCTTGGATTACGACTATCGTTCGGCGACGCCCTCATGGGCGCTATGCGCGATGATCGCGCTCACGGCCGCCGCCATGGGCAGCCGCAACGCTACGATCCGCCAGCTCAAGGTGCCCGACCTCACGACGACCGTGCTGACGCTGACCGTCACCGGCATCGCCGCGGACTCCTCGCTGGCTGGCGGGGCCAATCCGAACCTCGGTCGCCGCGTTGCCGCCATTCTTGCCATCCTGGCAGGGGCATTGATCGGCGCGCTGCTGCTGCGTTGGGGAGGGCTGGTCGCGCCGCTGCTACTGGCGGCCGCCGCCGACTTCGGCGCGACTTTCCTGCTCGTTCGCAACGAGGCCCCGCAGGCGCATTGATCAATGCTCGATCATTCGCTCCAACCTGCGGTCGGGCACGAGCCATAGGAGAACCACTGCGGCGTAGAGGATGATCGCCAGCGTCTGGCTGACGAACGCAAGCGGCACGGCCACGATATAGAGGGCGAGGCTGATCTTGCCTTTCCAGTCGCTGCCGATTGCGCGGGCGAGTTTCGAGTCCGGGCCGTTGGCGGCGATGATCGCGCGTTCGGTCAGCTCATAGCCGATCGCCGCCATGCCCAGCACCACGCCATAGGCCGCGGTGGGCGCGGCGGCGAAGGAAGCCGCATCCAGCCAGCGAATGACGAACGGCACCAGCGATAGCCAGAACAGCAGGAACAGGTTGGCCCAGAGGACCCGGCCGTCGATCCGGTCCGTGGCCTGGAACAGATGATGATGGTTGTTCCAGTAAAGCCCGACATTCACGAAGCTCAACGCATAGGCGAAGAAGATCGGCGCGCTCGCCGACAATGCAGCGAAGCTCGCGCCATCGGGCACTTTCAGCTCCAGAACCATGATCGTGATGATGATCGCTATGACACCGTCCGTGAACGCTTCGAGCCTGCTGCTTTTCATCGTCATTCTTCTCCAAAGAGGCCCTGCTTCCACCCGAAAGGAAACTGCAATGCCCCGGCCCGACCATGCCGGCTTTCCTCATGGATGCGTCCCTCAAATGATGGGCCACACCTCATTTTGGCATATCGATACCGTCGGGGGCGTCCACTCCATCAACAGCGGCGGCTTATTGCGATGGGGGCTCACGGCCAGTTGTTCTGGCCCGGATTCGTCGCGAGGCCGGGCGGATCAGGGTTTGAGCCGATAGCCCGTCCGGAATATCCACCAGAGCAGGATCAGGCAGGCCGCCATGAAGATCGTGGTGACGGCGAGGCTGATGCCAACGCTCACGTCGCCGAGACCATAGAAGCTCCAACGGAAGCCGCTGACCAGGTAGACGACCGGATTGAAGAGGCTGATCGTCCGCCACAAGGGCGGCAGCATGTCGATCGAGTAGAAGGCGCCGCCAAGAAAAGTGAGCGGGGTCACGACGAGCGCGGGTATGATCGTGAGCTGCTCGAAATTCCTGGCCCATATCCCGATGATGAAGCCGAACAGGCTGAATGCGACCGAGGTCAGCAGCAGGAATGCCACCATCCAGCCGGGATGCAGGATACGCACCGGCACGAAGAAAGTCGCCGTCACGAGGATGATGAGCCCGATCACGACCGACTTGGTCGCCGCCGCCCCCACATAGGCGATCACAGCCTCGCCGGACGAAAGCGGCGCCGACAGGATCTCGAAGATCGTTCCGGTGAATTTCGGAAAATAGATCCCGATAGAGGCGTTCGCGATGCTCTGCGTCAGCAATGAGAGCATGATCAGGCCGGGAACGATGAACGCGCCATAGTCGACGCCGCCGACCTGCTGAATGCGCGATCCGATCGCCCCGCCGAACACGACGAAGTAGAGCGCCGTCGTGATCACCGGCGTTGCCACGCTCTGCCAGATCGTGCGCAGCGTCCGCGCCATTTCCGCGCGGTAGATTGTCCAGATGCCGCCCGCGTTCAAGGATAGGGACACGCTCATGCCGCACCTTCCACCAGCCTGACGAAAATGTCTTCCAGCGAGCTTTTCGTCGTCTCGAGATCGTGGAAATCGATGCCGAGATCGTCCATCCGCCGCAGCAACGAGGGAATGCCCGTATCCTCCGCATTGGCATCGAAGCTGTAGGTGAGCCGCCGGCCATCGTCATCGAGTTCGAGCCGCCAGTCGGCAAGATCTGCCGGGATGACATCCATCGGCTCCTGGAGCGCGAGCGTCAGCCGCCGCTTGCCGAGCTTTCGCATGAGGGCTGCCTTCTCGTCGACCAGGATGATGCGGCCCTTATTTATGACGCCGACCCGATCGGCCATCTCCTCGGCCTCCTCGATATAATGGGTAGTCAGGATCACGGTGACGCCTCGCGTCCGCAGGCTGCGGACCAGCGCCCACATGTCACGTCGCAGATTGACGTCGACGCCCGCCGTCGGCTCGTCGAGGAACAGCAATTCGGGTTCATGGCTGAGCGCCTTCGCGATCATCACGCGCCGCTTCATGCCGCCGGAAAGCTCGATGATCCGGCTCTTGCGCTTTTCCCATAGCGAGAGGTCGCGCAGCAGGCGCTCGATATAGGCGGGATCCGGTCGTCGCCCGAAAAGGCCCCGGCTGAAGCAGACGGTATTCCAGACCGTCGCGAAGATATCGATCGCGATCTCCTGCGGCACGAGCCCGATCTTCGCGCGGGCGCCACGATATTCTCCAGCGATATCGTGGCCGTCGACAAGCACCTGCCCCGACGTCATGGTGACGGTGCCGCAGATGATGCTGATCAGCGTCGTCTTGCCGGCGCCGTTGGGACCAAGCAGCGCGAAGATCTCGCCCCTGTTGATTTGGAGATCGACTGCATCCAGGGCAGTGAGGCCGGACTTGTATCTTTTAGTGACGGCGGAAGCCGATAGGATCGGCGGCATGAATGCTCCTCACTGCGATGACGCCTTCCCTATAGCAGAGAAACCGGACACGTGCGGGCGGCGTCGGCACCGTTCCCGCCATCCGTTAGCCGAAACTGTGCACCAGATAGCTGCTCACGGGCCGGCAGAGCGTGATGGCAAAGCCCGAGAGCAAGGGAAGGCGCTGCTCAGGCATGGGGGTGCAGAGCGGGCGCGGATGTCCGGGTGAAGCTGCCGAGCGTGAGGTCGCCCTTGATCAGCGCGGGCAGCTCGTTCGCGAAATGCTGCATGTGCGGGCGCTCGAGATGCGCGGCCAGTTCCTCGGGCGAGCGCCAATTTTCATGGACGAACCACAGGTCCGGATCCTCGTTCGACTGGTGGACGTCATAGGCGATGCAGCCCGGCTCGGCCCGGCTGGGCGCGATCAGCCCGGCGAGGCGCCGGCCGAGCGCCTGCGAACAGCCGGGACGCGCGCGGATGAAGGCAATGTGCGTGAGCGGAACCATCAGGGTCTCCATCGATAAGGGAATCAGAATCGGCGGCGGCCGTGGCCGATCAGCCGATAGGCTTCGTCGACGAGTGCCAGCGGAAAGCCCGCCGCGACGAAGCGGTCGATTTCGGACGGCGCGATCGCATAGCCTCGCTCGCGGAGCAGTATGCCCAGCCGGCGCAGGCTTTCGAGGCGCGGATCGGCGAGCGGAGCGGCCTGGGCAAGGCCGAGAAGCCGGCCGATCATTCGCCGGACCGGTCCGGCCGGCATGATGCTGGTCAGCGGGTCCCGCCGCGACAGATGAAGCACGCGCAGTTCCGTCTCCGAGAAGCGGCACTGCGGCCGGGCGGCAGGCGCGACCGGCGGGTCGTCCAAGGCCGGGATCGCCCAGGCGTCGTCGAACTGACGGTAAGCCATCTTTACCTCCGCTGCTGATCGATGGGCATATGCGATGTCGTGGATGGCCGTGGACCGATCGGGGCGGTCGCGCGTCGGCCTGTTCCGTCGGCCATGTTAATGCACCGCCCGGTCCATCGGGCGGTAGCCGGATGCTCCGGACTTATTGCACGATCCTACGAAATGATTGCTTGGCCGTGGGGATGGGCTTGCGGACATGGCCATGCAATGAAAGGATTTTGGCGGAGGTGACCGATGGACCCGCTGATCGAATTACGTACGCTGATTGGACGATACTGCGACGGGGAAGGGATATGCCCTACGGTGGTGCCGCGCCTTTCGCTGATCCGTGCGAGCCAGCCGACCGAGCCGAGGGCGACCGTCTACGAGCCCGCATTGTGCATCGTCGCGCAAGGCCGAAAGCGGGCGATGCTGGGTGCGACGATATTCGACTATGATCCTGCCAAATATTTGGTGGTCTCGGTCGATCTGCCGATCGTGGGGCAGGTGGTGGAGGCGAGCGAGGCGGAGCCCTTTCTCTGCTTCAGGCTCGAACTGGACGTTCCGGCGCTCGCAGCGCTGCTGCTGGAAATGCCACGCGACGCCGGATCGGGCGATTCGGCCGGGTTGGCGGTGAACGCGATCACGCCCGATCTGCTCGATCCGGTGATCAGGCTGATGCGGCTGCTCGAGCGGCCGGCCGATATTCCCATCCTGGCGCCGCTCGCCGAGCGCGAGATACTCTATCGCCTGCTGCTGTGCGAGCAGGGCGCGCTGCTGCGCCAGATCGCGCTGGCGGACAGTCGGCTGTCGCAGATCAATCGGGCGATCGGCTGGATCAAGCGCAACTATGCCGCGCCCTTCCGCATCGAGACGGTGGCGCGGGAGGCGAATATGAGCCCGTCGTCCCTTCATCATCATTTCAAGGCGGTGACGGCGATGAGCCCGCTGCAATATCAGAAGCAGGTCAGGCTGCAGGAGGCGCGCCGGCTGATTCTGGCCGAGCGTGCGGATGCGGCCACCGCCGGATTTGCGGTGGGCTATGAAAGCCCGTCGCAGTTCAGCCGCGAATATCGGCGCCTGTTCGGCGCGCCGCCAGTGCGCGATGCCGCCCGGTTGCGGATGTCGTCGGAGCTGGCCTTTTCGGTCGCCTGACGAGCAAGCAAAGAAAAAGGGCCGCTCCGGTTCGTCCGGAGCGGCCCCTTCATCCTGTCCTGGCCGTGGATCAACGCTGATCGACGGGGACGTAATCGCGCTCCGTCGGGCCCGTATAGAGCTGGCGCGGGCGGCCGATCTTCTGCGCGGGGTCCGCGATCATCTCGTTCCACTGCGCGACCCAGCCGACCGTGCGGGCGAGCGCGAAGAGAACGGTGAACATCGTCGTCGGGAAGCCGATCGCAGAGAGGATCACGCCCGAATAGAAGTCCACATTGGGATAGAGCTTCTTGTCGACGAAATAGGGATCGCTGAGCGCGATCTGCTCCAGCTCGCGGGCGACGTCGAAGATCGGATCGTCGACGCCGAGCTTGTCCAGCACCTCGTTCGCGGTCTTCTGCATCACCTTCGCGCGCGGATCGTAATTCTTATACACGCGGTGGCCGAAGCCCATCAGGCGGAACGGATCGTCCTTGTCCTTCGCGCGCGCGATATATTCGGAAATGCGATCGGGCGTGCCGATCTCGCGCAGCATGTTGAGCGCGGCCTCGTTCGCGCCGCCATGCGCCGGGCCCCACAGGCAGGCGATGCCCGCCGCGATGCAGGCGAAGGGATTGGCGCCCGACGAGCCTGCGAGGCGGACGGTGGAGGTCGATGCATTCTGCTCATGATCGGCATGGAGGATGAAGATCCGGTCCATCGCGGCTTCGACGACGGGATCGACCACATATTCCTCGGCCGGAACGCCGAACGTCATCCGCAGGAAGTTGGCGGTGTAGCTCAGATCGTTCTTCGGATAGAGGAAGGGCTGGCCGATCGAATATTTATAGGCCATCGCTGCGATCGTCGGCATCTTCGCGATCAGCCGGTGCGAGGCGATCATCCGCTGGTGCGGATCGGTGATGTCCGTCGAATCATGATAGAAAGCGGAAAGCGCGCCGACGACGCCGCACAGGATCGCCATCGGATGCGCATCGCGCCGGAAGCCGCGATAGAAGGTCGCGAGCTGCTCATGCACCATAGTGTGGCGCGTGATGGTGTTGTTGAAGCTGTCCAGCGACTTGCGGTCCGGCAGCTCGCCGTTGAGCAGCAGATAGGCGACTTCCATGAAGTTCGACTGCTCGGCGAGCTGGTCGATCGGATAGCCGCGATGGAGGAGCACGCCGGCATCGCCGTCGATATAGGTGAGCTTGGATTCGCAGCTCGCCGTCGAGGTGAAACCCGGATCGTAGGTGAACTTGCCCGTCTGGCCGTAGAGCTTGCGGATATCGATCACGTCTGGTCCGGTGGTGCCGGATAGGACGTCTAGTTCAAGGTCCTTGCCTTCGACCTCGAGTTTGGCGGCTTTGTCCCCCATCCTGTAATCTCCTTCATTATCAAATCGCTGGCTGGCCGATGCGATCGTCCAGCCGTGCCAGGCTCTCCTCCTTGCCGAGGAGCGCCAGCACGTCAAAAATCCCCGGCGAGGTCGTCCGGCCGGTCAACGCGGCCCGGAGCGGCTGCGCCACCTTGCCCAGGCCGATCCCCGCCGCTTCCGCGACCGGCCGTACCGCGGCCTCGAGCGCAGGCGCGCTCCAGTCCTCGACGGTCGAAATCGCGCGACGGGCCTGATCCAGCAGCGCGATCGCGGGACCGTCTAGCAGGGTGCGGGCGCGCTCGTCCATGTCCAGTGGGCGGGTGCGAAACAGAAAGGACGCGCCCTCCGCCAGATCGTGCAGATCCTTGGCTCGCACCTTGAGCAGCGGCATGGCGCGCTGCAGCAACGCCACGCCCTCATCGCCCAGATCGCGGCCGGCAATGGCGGCGACGACCGGCGCGATCAGCTCGGCCAGCCGGGCATCATCGGCCTCGCGGATATAATGGCCGTTCAGATTTTCGAGCTTCTTGGTATCGAACCGCGAGGGCGAGCGGCCGACGCCCGCCAGATCGAACCATTCGATCGCCTGATCCCGGCTGATGATCTCCGCATCGCCATGCCCCCAGCCGAGGCGCAGCAGATAGTTGGAAAGCGCTTCGGGCAGGATGCCGAGCTCGTCGCGATAGGCCTCGACGCCGAGCGCACCATGCCGCTTGGAAAGCTTTGCCCCGTCGCTGCCGTGGATCAGCGGTACATGCGCGTAGATCGGTTCGGGCCAGCCCATTGCGCGGATGATGGCGAGCTGGCGGAAGGCATTGTTGAGATGATCGTCGCCGCGGATCACATGGGTGACGCCCATGTCATGATCGTCGACGACGACGGCGAGCATATAAGTGGGCGTGCCGTCCGAACGGAGCAGGACCATGTCGTCCAGCTCGGCATTCTTGACCGTCACCTTGCCCTGCACACGATCCTCGATCGTCGTCTCGCCCTCGCGCGGGGCCTTGAGCCGGATCACATAGGGCGCGCCTTCGGGCGCTTCGGAAGGATCGCGGTCGCGCCAGCGGCCGTCATAGCGCAGCGGCTGCTTGTTGGCGCGCTGCTCGGCGCGCATCGCCTCCAGCTCCTCGGCGGTGGCATAGCAGCGATAGGCATGGCCGTTCGCGAGCAATTCCTGCGCCACCTCGGCATGGCGCGCGGCGCGGGCGAACTGATAGACGGCCTCGCCATCCCAATCGAGGCCGAGCCAGCGCATCCCGTCGAGAATCGCCTCGATTGCGGGTTGGGTGGAGCGCACCCGATCCGTATCCTCGATGCGCAGCAGGAACTTGCCGCCATGGTGGCGGGCGAACAGCCAGTTGAACAAAGCGGTGCGCGCACCGCCAATATGCAGGAACCCCGTGGGGGAGGGGGCGAAACGGGTTACGACGTGCAGGGGCCCGGATTCGGCTTCGGTGCTTGCGCCCACGCGGGCTTTCTCCAAGATCGGCGGCGATGGCCAGTGAATATCGCAGCGGCCCTAGCATAGCGTTCCGGCGGCTTCAAAGGGGCGGCTGGCCGGATGCGGCCAGCTTGCGCGCATGGGCGGGCGAGGCGATCGAGACATGGCTGGAGGCGGAGCGGGATCAGCTTGCCCTGTGGCTGCCCGTGGGGCTGGGCCTCGGCATCGCTGCCTGGTTCATTCTTCCCGACGCGGCAGGCTGGCTGGCCTTCCTGCTCGTGGCGGCGGGAATTTCGGGACTCGGCTTCGTTCTGGCGCGGGGCGGGCGGCTGGGCCACGCGACCGGCCTGTTCGCGCTGGCGGCGGCGATCGGTTGCGCGATCGTCTGGGGGCGGGCGGAGCATGTCGCCGCGCCGAGGCTTGAACGGCCACTGGTCGTGACCTTCTCCGCGACGGTCGAGGCGCTTCAGCCGAGCCCCGCGCGGGATGTGGTCCGGCTGACGCTCCTGCCCGACGCGGCTGCCGGCCTGCCACCGCGCATTCGCGTCAATGCGGGCCTTGGCGACGTGCCGGCGGGCCTCGGCGCCGGCGCACGCCTGTCGCTCCGGGCGAGGCTTATGCCACCGCCTCCGGCGGCGGTGCCAGGCGCCTATGATTTCGCGCGGACCGCCTGGTTCCAGGGACTCGGCGCGACTGGACGGACATTGGGACCGGTCACGCTGGCGGCGCCGGCGGGCCGGGCCGGCTGGAGCGCCTGGCTGGCCGATCTGCGCATGCGGCTGTCCGCGCATATTCGTGAGCAGGCAGGCGGCGCGGAGGGCGGAATCGCCGCCGCCTTCGTGACGGGCGATCAGGGGGCGATCGCGGAGGAGGATGCCGAAGCGATGCGCCGTTCGGGCCTCGCCCATCTGCTATCGATCAGCGGCCTGCATGTCACCGCGGTGATCGCGGCGACCATGTTCGTGCTGATGCGGCTGCTGGCCTTGAGCCCGCGCCTCGCGCTCGGTGCGCCGCTGCTGACGATCGCGGCAGCGGGGGGCGCACTGATGGGCATCGGCTATACGCTCATCGCCGGTGCCGAGGTGCCGACGATCCGATCCTGCATCGCAGCGCTGCTGGTGCTCGCCGGCATGGCGATGGGGCGCGAGGCGATCACGCTCCGGCTGGTCGCGACGGGCGCGCTCATCCTGCTGCTCGCCCGGCCCGAAGCGCTGGCCGGCCCCAGCTTCCAGCTCAGCTTCGCCGCCGTCACGGCGATCGTCGCGCTGCATGAGCATCCGGGGCTCCGTGCCTTTCTCGCGCGGCGGGAGGAGGGATGGGGCGGGCGGATCGGCCGATCGTTCCTGTCGCTGATGCTGACGGGCATCGTCGTGGAAGCGGCGCTGGCGCCGATTGCCTTGTTCCATTTCCACCGCGCGGGGCTCTATGGCGCATTCGCCAATATCATCGCGATCCCGCTCACCACCTTCATCCTGATGCCGCTGGAGGCGGGCGCATTGCTGCTCGATGCAGTCGGATTGGGCGCGCCCTTATGGTGGCTCACGGCCAAGTCGCTGGCGCTGCTGCTATGGCTCGCGCACCATGTGGCGGATGCGCCGGGCGCGGTCGCGGCATTGCCCTCCATGCCTTATGGTGCCTTCGCGCTGATGGTGACGGGCGGGCTGTGGCTTGCTTTGTGGCGCACGCGCATGCGCCGGATCGGCCTGCTGCCCGTGGCGCTCGGTATGCTATGGGCGCTGTTGACGCCGCCGCCCGATATTCTCGTCACCGGCGATGGCCGCCATCTCGCCTTGCGATCCGGGGAGGGCAGGCTCGCCCTGCTGCGGCCCCGCGCGGGCGATTATGTGCGCGACCTGCTCGGCGAGTCCGCTGGCGTCGAGGAGGAAGCGCTGGCGCTCGACGGGGCGCCGGATGCGCGCTGCGGCCCCGATCTGTGCGCGGTCGATATTTTTCGGGACGGACGGCGCTGGCGCCTGCTCGCGACGCGCAGCTCCTATCTGGTCGATATTGGGGCGATGAACCGCGCCTGCGCGGCCGCCGACATCGTCGTCAGCGACCGGCGCCTGCCGCGCGGCTGCCGGCCCCGCTGGCTGAAGGCGGACCGGCCTTTTCTGGCTAGGACTGGCGGGCTGGCCATCAATCTGACGAGCGGGCAGGTCCGGACTGCTGCCGGGACAATCGGCCGGCATCCGTGGCGCTGGACTGATTAAACCACCCTACTCAGGGTGAGCGCTGCCGGGCGAAAGATCCTGAATTCCCTCTCTTCCGGAGAGTCGATCGCCGGCTGCTGCCACGGAGACCGCAAGCAGCTCCGCATATTCAATATCGCCGGAGCAACCCCGCGAGGCGGCCCTGGATGCGGACCTGATCGGGCGCGTAGCGCTGCGGATCATAGAGGCGGTTGGCCGGATCGAGACGGACCATCGATCCTTCGCGCCGGAAATATTTGAGCGTCGCCTCATGATCCTCGATCAGCGCGACGACGATTTCGCCCTCGCGCGCCATGTCGGTGCGGCGGATCAGCGCATAGTCGCCGTCGAGAATGCCGGCCTCGACCATCGAGTCGCCCGCCACCTCCAGCGCATAATGTTCGCCCGGCCCGAGCAATGCTGCGGGCACGGAAAGCGAGCTCTGCCCCTCCAGCGCCTCGATCGGCACGCCCGCCGCGATCCGGCCGTGCAGCGGCAGTTCCATCACGTCATTGGCGGCGACGAGCAGCGGGCGCTCGATCGGCTTCACCGCTTCGGCCTTGGCGGAGGCCTGCTTCATCGTTTCGGGCATGCGCAATATTTCGAGCGCGCGCGCACGGTTGGGCAGGCGGCGGATGAAATTGCGTTCCTCCAGCGCGCTGATCAGCCGGTGCACGCCGGACTTGGATTTCAGGTCGAGCGCGTCCTTCATTTCCTCGAAGGAAGGGGAGACGCCCGTCTCGCCCAGCCGTTCGTGGATGAAGCAGAGCAGCTCATGTTGCTTGCGCGTCAGCATGGCAATTTCCATCAAGGAACGAACGGAGAACGTGTAGGCAACACCGAATCGGCTGTCAAGCGAGCGCGATGGTTTCCACCATGTTTCCCGCCGGAAGGGCGGGGGATTGCGGCGGACGGACGATCAGCAGTTCCGCACTTGCCAGCGCGAGCAGCGCCGCGCTGTCCTGCTCGTCCAGCGGCAGGGCACCTTCGGCCGTGCGGCGGGCGCGCAGATATTCCGCACGCATGGCCGTGGCTGGAACCGGCCGGGCGAGCGGCATGGATCGGCTGGAAGGAAGCGGCGCCGGATCGCCCGCCATATGCGCCACCAGCGGCAGCAGGAACAGGCGTGCGGTAACGAAGGCGGAAACCGGATTGCCCGGCAGGCCGACGATCGCCGCCCTGCCCAGCCGCCCCGCCATCAGCGGCTTGCCCGGCTTCATCGCGACACGCCAGAAATCGAGCGAAGCGCCGGCCGCCTGCAATGCGGGCCGCACCAGATCATGCTCGCCGACCGATGCGCCGCCGGTAGTGACGACGATGTCCGCCGCTTCGGCTGCCGCAGCGAAGGCGCGGGTGAGCGCGGCGAGATCGTCCGGAACGATGCCGCGATCGTCGATCGCGACCGGCAGCCGGCCGAGCAGCGCGGCGAGCATCGCGCCGTTGGAGGCGGGCAGGCGGACGCCTTCTGCCGGAGCGCCGGGCGGAACCAGCTCGTCACCGGTGGAGATGAGCGCGATCCGCAGCCGGCGGCGGACGGGGAGCATGCCATGGCCACCGATCGCGGCGAGCGCGATGCGGGCGGGAGTGAGCGGATCGCCCTTGCCGATCAGCGTCCTGCCTGCCGCGAAATCCGATCCGGCGCGCCGGACATGCGCGCCGGTGCGCGGCGGGCCTTCGCCCGAAAGGCGGAGCAGATCGCCGTCGCGCGCGGCTTCCTCCTGGACGAGGATGGTGTCGGCACCCTCGGGCAGGGGAGCGCCGGTGAAGATGCGCGCGGCCTCGCCGGGGGCGAGCTGGCAGCCGAGGCCGGCGCCGGCGGCGCTTTCGCCCACCACCCGCCAGGGACCGGGCAGCTCGGCGAAGCGTATGGCATAGCCATCCATCGCGGAAAGATCGGCGGCGGGTTGGGTGCGGCGCGCGAGCACATCCGCGGCAGCCCAGCGGCCAGCGGCCTCAACCAGCGGGACGGACTCGATCTCGGGTTCGCCGCCGAGCGCGAGGATGCGGGCCTGCGCCTCGGCGACGGAGAGCAGGCTCAACTGGCGCTCCAGTCGCCCGATCGGCCGCCCGTCTTGGCGAGCAGGCGGATGCCTTCGATCCGCATGGCGCGATCGAGCGCCTTGGCCATATCGTAGATGGTGAGGAGCGCGACCGAGACGGCGGTAAGCGCCTCCATCTCGATGCCGGTCGAGTAGCTCGTTACCACCTGTGCGGTGCATCGGATGCCATCCGATTCGAACAGCAGGTCGAGCGAAACCGCTGAAATCGGAAGGGGATGGCAGAGCGGGATGAGATCCGCCGTCTTTTTCGCGGCCATGATGCCGGCGACGCGGGCGACAGCGAGCACATCGCCCTTCTTGACGCTGCCGGCGCGGATCGCGTCGAGCGCTTCGGCCGACATGTGGATGCGGCCCTCGGCGGTGGCGGTGCGCTGCGTGACCGCCTTGGCCGAGACATCGACCATCCGGGCCGATCCCTCCTCGTCGAGATGGGTGAGCCCGCCGCTCATGCGCCGGTCAGCAGCCTGCGGGTGGCGGATTCCACGTCCGGCTGGCGCATCAGCGATTCGCCGACGAGGAAGCAGCGCACGCCATGTTCGGCCATTGCATCGAGATCGGCCTTCGAGCCAAGGCCGCTTTCGGCAACGAAGGTGCAGCCCGGAGGCGCGCGATCGGCAAGTTCATAGGTCCGCGCGAAATCGACCGTGAAATTCCGGAGATCGCGATTATTCACCCCGATCAGCCGCGATTTGAGGCGCAGTGCCCGATCGAATTCAGCGCCGTCATGCACCTCGACCAGCACGTCCATGCCATGATCGATCGCGGCACCCTCTATCTCGGCCATCAGAATATCGTCGAGCGCCGCGACGATGATGAGGATAGCATCCGCGCCGAGCGCGCGCGCTTCGGCCACCTGCCAGGGATCGACCATGAAGTCCTTGCGCAGACAGGGCAGCGATACGGCTGCGCGGGCAGCGGAAAGATAGTGGTCGTCGCCCTGGAAATAGGGAATGTCGGTCAGCACGGAGAGGCAGGCGGCGCCGGCGGCTTCATAGGCGCGGGCATGGGCCGGCGGATCGAAATCGGCGCGGATCAGCCCCTTGGAAGGCGATGCTTTCTTGATTTCGGCGATCAGCCCATAGCCGCCGGCCGCGACCTTCGCGTCCAGCGCGGCGCGGAAGCCGCGCGGCGGTGTCTGCCCGGCAGCGAGCGCCTCCAGCGCGGCGAAGCTATGTTCGGCCTTGCGGGCAGCGACATGGGCGCGTTTCGCGTCGCAGATTTCGGTCAGCTTGTTGGTCATGGTGGCGCACCCCTACCGCCATTCACGCCAAAGCTGGACTCTCTTTTATTATATGCTGCCGCCCGGCGGCGCGCTTACCGAAGCCGCCAGCGTCGCGCGGCCTTGGTATAGGGCTCGGACGGGGCGGCGGAGGCTACCACGGCGGTGAAGATCGCGGCGACCGTCCGTACACGGCGCAGCATCCTCACAGCCTGACACTCCCGCCGGCCACGAATGACGGACCCGGGATCGACGAACCCGGCAACAGTGATTTGACCATATTTCCCCCGATTCCGCCGCAGGATTAGCCATGGGACATTACGGATCTGCGGCGATCCTGTTTCATCGAAATGAAAGAGGATGAGCATAGAAGGGCTTAAGCAGAACCGTGCGAAAACGGTGACAAAACGGTTACGGTAATATTACGGGTCGCGGTATTTTGCCCGAGAAACGGCAGTTCGGGAATCTTTACTGAATGTAACATTTCTATCATCAACCAGATCTACTTGCGGCCCCGTGACAGAGGGCATCGGGATATGTCCGGTTCGCACCGGCACCTGGTGTCACGAAAAAAAAGGGGCAGATTTCATGAAGCAGTTCCGCACGATCCTGATGCTGGGCAGCGCGCTCGCGCTCACCGCCTGCGGCGCCGACGACGTGGCTTCGCCGGGTGAAGGCGTGATCGTTACGCCGACCCCGACGCCGACCCCCACGCCGACCCCCACGCCGACGCCGACCCCCACGCCGACCCCGACGGGTCCGGCGGCCGACTGCCCGGCCGGCTTCACCAATGCGGGCGTGGTCGCCAATCGTCGCAACTGCCAGCTTCCCAACCGTATCAACGGCAATCTCGTGCTGCGCAACCTGCGCGGCGTGGTCTATTCGCTGTCCGGCCGCACTGATGTCGGCGTCGATGTGGGCGGCGACGGCGCGGCTGCCGGCGGCACCAAGGGCGTGCTGACGATCGAGCCCGGCACCGTGGTCTTCGCTTCCTCGGGCCTCGACTTCCTGGTCGTGAACCGCGGCTCGCAGATCTTCGCCGAAGGCACCCCGACCAAGCCGATCGTCTTTACCAGCCGCGCCAATATGGAAGGCACCACGACCGACACGAGCCAGGGCCAGTGGGGCGGCATCGTGCTGCTCGGCCGCGCGCCGATCAGCGACTGCCTTGCCGGCGCGACGGGCGGCGCCGCCAATTGCCAGCAGCAGATCGAAGGCACGACCAACGCGCTCTATGGCGGCAATGTGGCCGCCGACAATAGCGGCATCATGCGCTATGTGCAGATCCGCTATTCGGGCTTCGAGATCGCGCCGGGCAACGAGCTTCAGGCGCTCACCACCGGCGGCGTGGGCTCGGGCACGACGATCGAATATATTCAGACGCACAACAGCTCGGATGACGGCGTCGAATTTTTCGGTGGCCGCCAGAATGTGAAATATCTGGTCGTCACCGGCTCCGATGACGACAGCCTCGACACCGACCTCGGCTATAAGGGCAACATCCAGTTCGTGATCGCGGCGCAGCGCGGCGGCGCTTCGGGCGATGCGATGATCGAGGCGGACTCGAACGGCAACGAGGATGCGACGCCGCGCCAGAACGTCCGCCTCGCCAACTTCACCTTCATCCACCGCAGCACGGGCTCGGCGGCCATCAACGCCATGCTGCTGCGCGGCGGCACCGACTATAATATGTATAACGGCGTCGTCACCACGACCCGCGCCTGCCTCGACATCGATGGTGCGGCGACTGTGCAGGCTGCCGACGCGACGAAGGACGAGGCCGGCCCGCCGGTGTTCCAGTCGGTCTTCATGACCTGCGGCACGCCCTATCAGGATGACGGCAACATCACCGTCGACCAGATCCGCACCATCTTCACGGGTGGCACGAACAACAATCCGGCGGGCACCTCGTCGCTGGCCAGCCTGTACGTCAACGGCGCGAACGAGGCCGCGGTGCCGGCGTTCGACGTCTCGACGATCAACTCCTTCTTCACCAGGACCAGCTATATCGGCGCGGTCCGGGATGCGAACGACACCTGGTATGCGGGCTGGACCTGCAACTCCAGCTACGCATCCTTCGGCGCGACGAGCGCTGCGTGCGCGGCCGCTCCGGCCGACACCGGCAACTGATCCTGATCGAGGAATCGAGGGGGGTGGCGGCCTGCGGCCGCCGCCCCTCTTTGGTGTTTTTACGGGGATATCCATGACAAAGCCGTTCTCGCTCGGGGCCATGCTCCTGCTTTCCACCGCGCTGATCGCGCCTGCCGCGATCGCGCAGACCGCGCCGCCGGAAGGCGCGCCGCCTGCGACGGCAACGCCCGACAGCGCTCCGCCGGAGGAGCAGGTCGATATTTCCGCGCCCGGCGGCGGTGCCCAGGAAGGCGACATCGTCGTCACCGGGCGCTACATTCCCGATGCCGTCCGCGCGACCCCCGAGGTGGTGTCCGTCCTGTCCAGCGCGGACATCGCGCGCACCGGCGAAGGCGATATTGCGGGCGCGCTGCAGCGCGTGACCGGCCTCAGCGTGGTGGGCAACGGCTTCGTCTATGTGCGCGGTCTTGGCGATCGCTATTCGCTGGCGCTGCTCAACGGCTCGCCTTTGCCTTCGCCCGAGCCGCTGCGCCGCGTCGTGCCGCTCGACATCTTCCCGACCAGCGTGCTCGCCAGCGCGCTCGTCCAGAAAAGCTATTCCGCCAACTATCCCGGTGAGTTCGGCGGCGGCGTGATCAACCTCACGACCAAGGCCATCCCGACCGAATCCTTCCTCGACATCGATCTCGGGGTGAGCGGCAACAGCGAGAGCAGCCTCAATCGCGGCTATACCTATGATGGCGGCGATCTCGATTTCCTGGGCTTCGATGACGGTATCCGCGACACGCCGAACGCGCTGAAGGCGCGGCCGGGCCGGAGCACCTTCATCAACGCCAATGGCGGCGGCATCTCGCGCAGCGAGGTGCAGGCGATCACCGCCAGCCTCACCAATGCCGAAACTTCGCTGCTCCAGCTCAACAATGATCTTCCGCTCAACTTCTCGGCCAATCTGAGCGGCGGCGTCTCGCTGCCGCTGCCCGATGGCCGGATCGGCATCATCGCGGCCGCGGGGCTCGACAATAGCTGGCGCGTGCGCGACGCCGTGCAGCAGACCTCGAATGACCCCAATCTGGAGGGGATCCCGCAGCGCAGCTTCCGCGCGGTCGTGACCGACAATCGCGCGATCGTGAACGGCCTGCTGGGCGTGGGCGCCGAATTTGGCGATCACAAGATCCGCTGGACCAACCTCTATATCCGCGACACGCTGAAGCAGGCGCGTCTCTCCGCGGGCTATGACCGCTCCGTCCAGGATCAGAACCCGAACCTGCCGGACTCGATCATCAGTCAGAACAGCAACTGGTTCGAGCGGCAGTTGATCGACACGCAGCTCGTCGGCGAGTTCAAGTTCGACGCGCTGAGCGTGGACCTGCGCGGCAGCTACGCCAATTCGCAGCGCGAATCCCCTTATGAGCGCAGCTTCAGCTATGTCTATGACCCGGCGGTCGGCGACTATGTGAACAATCTGCGCAGCGGCGGCCAGAATGCGCGCATCTCGTTCAGCGACCTGAACGAAGATGTCTATGGCGCGGGAATCGACCTTTCCTACCGTCTGCCGACTGCAATGCCCGTCACGCTTTCGGCCGGCTACGCCTATAACAAGACCGAGCGCAGCTCGAGCCGGCGCGATTTCCAGTTCCAGCCGCAGGACCAGCTTCCCGATGCGGTGGCGCAGGAGCGGCCGGACTATCTGCTGTCCGATTACAATGTCTACACCTACAATATCCTGCTGACCGAGACGTCGGGCCAGACCGGCGCCGCAGCCTTCGACGCGCGGCTGCGCGTTCATGCGGGCTATGGCCAAATGGAGGCGGAGCTGGTGCCGTCGGTGCGCCTGACCGCGGGCGTGCGCTATGAGGACGGCGTCCAGACCGTGCTGCCGATCGACCTGTTCGGCACGGGCGCGAACCCCGTTCCGCCGACGACGATCAAGAATGACTATTGGCTGCCGGCCGCTACGGTGACGTGGAATTTCGCGCCGGACATGCAGCTTCGCCTCGCCGGATCGAAGACGATCGCCCGTCCGCAGTTCCGCGAGCTCGCGCTGCAGCTCTATCAGGATCATGAGGCGGATCGCCAGTTCTTCGGCAACCCCTTCCTGCAGGACAGCAAGCTGACCAATGCCGAGGCGCGCTACGAATATTTCTTCGGGCGGGATCAGCGCCTCACGCTCGCCGGCTTCTACAAGAAGATCGACAAGCCGATCGAGGCGTTCGGCTTCCTGGCGGGCGGCGCCACGCTCCAGACCAGCTTCGCCAACGCGCCTTCGGCCGATCTTTACGGCGCCGAGGTCGAGGTCCAGAAATATATCCCGCTGGACGGGCTTTCGGGCTCCTTCTTCGAGACGCGCCGTCTCGTGCTGATCGGCAATTATACCTATAGCAAGTCCGAGCTGAAGGTCGGCGCGAACGACACCGTGACCGATCCGTTCGGCGCGGTGACGGCGGCCAACCTGTTCTTCAACGACGGCGATCCGCTGACCGGCCAGTCGGACCATCTGGTGAATGTTCAGATCGGCCTGGAGGATAAGGAGAAGCTGTCGCAGCAGACGCTGATGCTGACCTATGCCAGCGATCGCGTCACCAATCGCGGCCCGCGCCAGGGCGATGCGCAGCAGCCCGATATCGTCGAGCGGCCCGGCATCCGGCTCGACTTCGTCGCGCGGCAGGGGGTGACGATCCTCGGCAGCGAGCTGGAGTTCAAGGCGGAGGTGCGCAACATCACCGGCCAGCGCTATCGCGAGTTCCAGCAGGCCGGCGCGCGGCGGATCGATATCAACCGCTATGATATCGGCACCAGCGTCTCCTTCGGCCTGGGCATCAAGCTCTAAGGTTCGAGATTAAAGATGGGCGGCGCGGCTCCTTCACGGGGGCCGCGCCGTCGTCATTTCGGCCGCGGGCGTTCGCGATACCATTTGGTGACGATATATTTGACGCCGCGGCGCACCTTCATTCCCTGATGCAAAGTCGCCGGATTGGGCCGCCCATCGGGGAGCAGATTGTTCCAGCATAGGAGCTTGCCCGTTTCCGGCTGGACGATCTTGTCCGGCACCTTGAAGCGGGTGGCGCCGCCCGCATCGGGTTGGTTCAGATAGATCATCACCGTCCAGGTGCGCTGCCCAGTCTCCGCGCAGAAACGCGCATAATCGAGGCCGGTCGGCTCGAAATAGTCGGTATGGAGCTTGAATTCCTGGCCGACCGCATAGCGCTGGCCCTGCATCGGCTCGCCATGCAGAGGATCGAGCCCGGCGAATGCGGCGATGCGCGCATCGATCGTGGCGATGAGCGGCGCGGCCGGATCGAGATCGCAGGTCTCGCTGGTACGGAACAGCGCATCACCCTGATCGTCCGCGATCAGCGAAGGCCGCCGCCCCGCGTCGATCGCATCGATCAGCCCGGCACATTCGTCGGGCGTCAGGAAATCGCGCCGGATGAACAGTTCGAGCTTGGAAGAGGGCAGGCGCTGTGCCCCCGCGAAGGCGGCCGATCGCTCCATCGCGGTGCCGTTCATCGAATGCCCTCCCGGATGACAGGGGGGCGATGCATCGGCGCGAAGTCTTTCACAAGAAGCAATTTATCGCATGTCGTTCCGCGCCAGTCGCAAGGCATGACAGGTGCGGCCATGAGGCCGCACCCGGATCGAGACGGGTGGCGTAGGGCTATGCCGCTCACCCTGTAAAAATCAGGCCAGCTTATGGTGCCCTGCCTCCTTCATTGCCCACGCTCTGGCCGAGGACCGGCTGGGCCGCGAGCCGGCTGGGTGGCTGGGATATCGCCGTAGCCGCCCAGGCCGTTATTGCCATAGGTCCGGTCAATCGCAGTCTCCGTGAGGCCGATATTGATCTTCACGGTCGGCGCCTCCGATCCGCCGCGCCGCGGGCCGATCGCGTCGATGAAGGAGGTGACCAGGCCGCCCGGCATCACATAATGCGAATAGGACTGGAATGTCCGCGGATTCTGGTTCGGGTGCAGCGCAGCCGGAGTGCCGACCGGCTGGGTGAGGTCGGTCGGGTTGCCGAGCACCAGGCCGCTTCCATGGTTCATCGGCAGGAAGTCGCTGCGAATGCCGTTGCCGACGAAGCCCAGCACCCCGTCCGGCCCGTCGACGCCGGTCGCATAGGTATGACGATGGGTGATCGTGAACAGATAGTACTTGCCGTTGGCCAGATAGATTTGTGGCCGCTCGGTCTGATCGTTCACGCAGTTCGCGGACAGGATCGGCGGGAGGAACTTCCATTCGGTGAGCTGACGGTTCGTCGCGATCGCGAGGCCGACATTCGCCTTATGCACTACCGCGCTTGAAGCATTCACCGCCTCCACAGACTCCGCGGACGGGTCGCCGGGGGCATAGCCGAGATCTTCGGCCGTACATGTGGGCGCCCCGCGCGGGCCGGCGGTATTGCCCTCGAACACCATATAGGTCTCGTTCGGACGCGCCGGATCGACGAACACATAGGGATCGCGGAAATTGTAGAAAAAATTTTGCTGGCCAGTCTGATACCAGACGCCGTCGGGCTCCAGAAGGGGCAGATGCTTGTCGAAGCCGGTGAACCACACCCGGTTGGCGTCCGCGTGGATATGGCCGTCCGCGCGTGCGATGATCGCAACCGCTGGTGTAATATCCGGGCTGGTCGGGGTCTCTCTGTTGAACGCCAGCGCTGAGTAATAGACGCTGACATTATTGCCCCTGGTCAGCCGGGTCGAGCCGGACCATTCGGGATTTTGCCTGACCGGCACGTCGGGGCGGAAGATCCTGGCGCTCGCGCCGTCCGGGAACAGATGGCCGCCATAGATCCATCCGCCGTTGGCGGGCCGCTGCGACGCAGGAATGCCGGCCTTGCGGTAGAAGAAGCCGAGGCGGGCATTCAAGTGCCGCTCATCGAACGTATAGCCGGCGTGGNGGCATTCAAGTGCCGCTCATCGAACGTATAGCCGGCGTGGCGGTCGGCGGTGAGCGCGAAAATCACCTCCCAGCCCTGGAAGCTGAGCTGCTCCGCCTGCATGTCGGCGAGCGGCCAGCTATCCCAGACCCAGACATCGGGATTGGTCTCAGGGAAGTCCGCAGGGATGTTCGGCATGGTGAGTTCCGGCGGCAGCGAATTCCCTCCCACCGGGGTCGGCCGGGATATGGCCTCGATCTGGCGGGCATCGGCCCGCGTCCATCGGGCGGTGAAGTTGGCGGCCGGATCGAAGGCCTGCTGGGAATGCGGCGTCGGTGCCGGGACTTGCGCCTGGGCGGGTGTCGCGACGATGGCGAGAAGTGCGATGGAAGCCGCGCTGGTCAGCAGATGGGAATGCGCGGCTCGGGTTGGTGGAGAGCGGCGATATAACATCCTTTGTCTCCTGGATAAGGTTTTTGTCTCCCAGATAAGATCTTGCCTTTCAGACAAGATCTGGCGTCCTTATAGCGTCATTTACCCCCTATAAAATGAGGTGTGGTGATCCGTAAGTTTACGCGAAGCACGTACAGTGAATAATGCAAGTAAATGATGCAAACTCGCATGTGTTAATCGATTAATTGTGGCGGGATAGACTTTGGGCGATTTGCCGGATTGCCGGCATCGGTCGAATTGCGCGCATAGTTTGAAATCGCGCCCATTTATCGAGTCGCGGCTGTCATCCCGTACAGCTTGACGTTCGCGATATACTGAGCGCTCGCAACGCTGCCTGCCTGATCGGAGGGCATTGAGCGTAGAGAGAACCGGGCACGGTCTTGCCGTAGATCCCGCATGCGATGCGTTGGGTGGAGTCCCGCTTTCGTGCCAGCGTTTGGCGCTACTGTTTCGAACCGTGCGGATCAGCGAGGCGGGTGATCGTCATATCGATGAACGTCGCCTCGCCATTGTCGGCGAAGACCGAAACGCGATCGTCGTCGGGTGTCGGAAAGATAAGATCCGTGATGGCGGTGCCGCTGCCCGTAAATACTTCCACCGAATTCCGGTCGACCACCACGGTAAGGTGCAGCTTCCCATTCTCCAGCGGTATATTGACGATGTGCTGCTTGCTGAACTTGTTCGAGAACTCGGTGTGGCCGGACCTCGAACGATCGAGCGTCAAGGTCCGGTTCGCGGTGTCGTAGAAGATCCGCGTGCCCGTCTCGCCATCGGCCGAGCCGCGCACGATGAGACCGGCACGCTGGGCCGAATGCGGGCTGATCGTCACGTCGATGTTCTGCACGATGCCGCGCGTGGCCGGAGCGAGTTCGCGGGTTGCCGACGATACTGTCAGAGCGTTCACATGCGTCGCCGCATGGCCGCGCACGAAGGACCTATATTGCGCGACCGGCGCGGATGTGAGCCGCGGCATTCCGTCAATGGTCTTCAGCGCGAGCAGGCGGGGCAGCGCCATGGCGCCCCGCCATGGCGAGGTCGGGATTTGCGCCGCATAGTCCCAGTTGCTCATCCAGCCGATCGTGATCGCCTGGCCGTCCGGCGCATTGGCGAACGTGCTGGCCGCATAATAGTCGGCGCCATGGTCGAGCCACTGGTACGCGGCAGGATCCGAGCCGGCCGGCGCCACATGGTCCGGCGTGAACGTGCGGCCGTCGAAGTGGCCGACGAAATACATCACGCCGGAGCCGCCCGCGATCGACCATGGATTGACACTGACGATCATCACCCACTTCTGCTTGCGGCTATCGCCGTCGAGTGGCAGCGGAAACAGATCCGGCATTTCCCAGAGCGCGCCTTGATGGGGGATGCCGGGCAGCGTGAAATCGCTGAGGAATTCCCAGTCGATCAGGTTGTGCGAGCGGTACATCTTCACGACGTGCGCGTCGGCGACGACGGTGGTCATCAGCCAGTGGCCGCCCGGTGCGTACCAGGATACTTTTGGGTCGCGAAAATGTTTCGATTCCGGGTTGAGGGTGAGCACCGGATTGCGCGCATATTGCCGCCATGTCCGGCCATCATCGGTGCTGTAGGCAAGCGACTGCGCCTGGGTGCCGGGCTCATGGCCGGAGCCGGCCTTGTACGCGCTCGTGTAAAGCGCGACGAGCGGCGCCGAACGCGCGTCGCCCAGTCCGGATGTGTTGTGCGCATCGACGACGATCGAGCCGGAAAATATCTCCTCGGCCGGGTTCACGCGCATCGCGACCGGCTGTTCCATCCAGTGGATCAGATCGCGGCTGGTGGCGTGTCCCCACGACATATCGCCCCACATATTGGCATTCGGGTTGAACTGGTAGAACAGATGGTACAGGCCTTGATGGTAGACCAGTCCGTTGGGGTCGTTCATCCAGTTGCGTTGCGGCGTGTAGTGAATCGCTGATCGCCACTGCGGTGTGCCTGGACCGCCTTCGCGCGGCGCTTCGGATGTCGGAGCACAAGCCGTTGTCAAAACGGCCAGCATTGCAATCATGCAAGCGGAAAAAATTCTGAAGATGCGCATTATTTCGTTGTAACGCATGGGATAAGTTTTCGTTCAATATAGAGGTAGAAGTCGCGCTGGCGATCGCGTCGCAAGCGGTCATGCTGCATTATGGCTATTAGGCCACGTCGATTGTCCGCTGTTGCACAGGGTGCGATAGTGCAATGCGTCGTAAATCGATTTGGTAGATATTTGCTGGATATCCGCTTCATGCAGAAGTCCAGAGCGATCCGACTTCGGCGCGATGCTCAGGCAAGCTGGCTGCGTCCATATATGAGTTATTACGAAGCCGTCACAGCAACATGGCCGTTGCCCTCTGCGCTCGTGGCAACGCGCGGCGACGGCAGCGGGGCTCCCGCAAATGCGGCCGATCTCTCCATCGCCACGAAGTCTTTCACAAGACGCAATTTATCGCATGTCGTTCCGCGCCAGTCGCAGAATTGTAATCTACCCAATTTAACAATGACGAAGCCGCTAAGGGGGGATTGCAGTTCTATTTCGTTTCCGTGAAGGTCATGCCTGCGGACGAAGACTGATGCCTGCCGCCAGCGGCGATCCCGATGGCAAGAACAGGTCTCGTCTCCGGATATGCGCAATAAGATCTTGCTTGTAGAGCGTGACGCATCGATCCTCTCCTATCTCGCGCCCGATCTGGCGCGCGAGGGATTTGCGGTCGACATGGTGGATGACGGCCATGCCGCCTATGAGGCGGTCGCGACCGGCCGGCCGGCGGCCGTGGTGGTGGGTCGTATGTCCTCCTCGCTCGGGCGGCTCGATTTCTGCCGCGCGCTACGCATGCTGGTGCCGGGGCCGGAAATGGCGATCATCGTCGTCCTCGCGCGCGAGCTGGAGCTGCTGCGCATCGCCTGTATCGAGGAGGGGGCGGACGATTGCATCGTCGAGCCTTTTACCGCGCACGCGCTCGCGCTACGCATCCGCACATTGCTGCGCCGCTACCATATGCCGAAGGAAGATGCCCGCTTGCGCTATGCCGGCCTGGAAATGGATGTGGACCAGATCAAGCTGTTCCACCAGGGCCGGATGGTCCCGCTCAGGCCGATGGTGTTCCAGCTGCTGCGCGTCTTCCTCGAACGGCCCGAGACGATCCTGTCGCGCGCCGACATCAGGGCGCATGCCGGCTGGCCGGCGGGCGAGGGATCGGACAGGTCGATCGACTCGCATGTCCGCACGCTGCGCGCGGCACTGGCCGCGGCGGGCGCACGCGACCTGATCCGCACCGTCAGATCCTGGGGCTATGCGCTGTCGGTCGAGGAGATCGCGCCACCGGCCGCGGCGGTGGATGGCTGATCCGCTGATCCTCGCCGCGCCCTGGCTGCGGGGCCTGATCGGGCTGCTGCTCGGCGCGATTGCGGGTTCGTTCCTGGCGACGATCGTCGTCCGCTGGCCCGCCGGCCGCTCGATCGCGCAGGGCCGCTCGCAATGCGACGGATGTGCGGCGCCGCTCAGGGCGCATGAGCTGGTGCCGCTTTTGAGCTATGTGATGCAGGCTGGGCGCTGCCGCCGCTGCGGCCGGCGGATCGACCGACGCCATCCTGCGATCGAGCTCGCATCCGGCCTGATCGGCGCGGCGGCACTGGTAGCGCTGCCGGGCTGGGCGGGGCTGGCGGGCGCGCTCTTCGGATGGGTGCTGCTCGCGCTCGCGGTGCTCGATTTCGAGCATCTGTGGCTGCCGGACAAGCTGACCTTGCCGCTGGTGGGGCTGGGGCTGGCGGCGGGGCTGGCGGGCGCGGAGCCGGCGCTGACGGAGCGCGTGATCGGTGCGGCGGGCGGCTTCCTGCTGCTGCGGTGGATCGCCGCCGGCTATCGGCTACTGCGCGGGCGGACGGGGCTGGGCGGGGGCGATCCCAAGCTGTTCGCCGCGATCGGCGCATGGCTCGGATGGCGGGCGCTGCCTTCGGTGCTGCTCGTGGCGAGCCTGATGGGAATTGCCGTCGTGCTGCTGCTCATGCTCCGCGGGCGCAAGGTGGAGGCGACATCGCGGCTGCCCTTCGGCCTGTTCCTCGCGCTCGCGGCCTGGCCGGTCTGGCTGCTGGAGCATGTCCGCCTGGATTGAACCGCCGCGCTCGGGATGCACCCTTCGACAAGCTCAGGGTGAGCGCGATTGGGGGAAAACGCTTTGGCGGCGCTGCGGGCATGGGCGGGCGCCGACTGCGCCCGCCCATGCCCCAGTCTCAATAGATGCCGGGCAGCTCCACCGTCAGGCGGGGGCCGGGGGGCTCGAGCAGCAGGGTGCTGCGCTTGCCAAGATCGGCCTCGTCGCTGCGCAGCCGGGCATATTTGCCCTGCGTCGCCGCGGCCGCGGCCGCGCGATCGCGCAGGATGGTCGGGCGCAGGAAGACGAACAGCGTGCGCTTGGTCTGGCTCTCGCGCCGGCTCTTGAAGAGCTCGCCCACCAGCGGGACATTGCCGAGCACGGGGACCTGGCTCCTGGTGGTCGCGCGATCATCGGTGATGAGGCCGCCGAGCACGATCGTCTCGCCATTGTCCGCGAGTACGGTCGTCTGGATGCTGCGGCGGTTGGTGATGAGGTCCGCCGCGCCGGCGACGGTGGTGTTGACCAGCGAGGAGACTTCCTGCGCCACCTCCAGCCGCACCACATCGCCCTGATGCACGCGCGGCACGACGCGCAGCGTGATGCCGACATCCTCGCGCTCGATCGTGGTGAAGGGATTGGTGGTATTGCCCTCGGTCGTGAAGCTGCCGGTGCGGAAGGGCACATTCTGGCCGACGACGATCTCGGCGGGCTCATTGTCGAGCGTCGTCAGGCTCGGCGTCGAAAGCAGGTTCGCCTTGGTCGACTGGCCGAGCGCCTGGACGAGGATGCTGAAATCATTCGTCACGCCGACATTGGCGGACAGCCCGTCCGGCAGCAGCGCGGCCGCAGCGGGCGCGCCGATCGCGGCGAGGATGTTGCGCAGCGGCAGGCCGAGATTGCTGAAGGAGGTAGCCGCGCCATCCGCCTGATCGAGCGCCGCGCCGCCGAGGCCGAGCTGGATGCCCAGCGCCTCCGCCTCGTCGCCGGTGATCTCGACGATTGCCGCCTCGATCATCACCTGCGGGCGGCGCACGTCGAGGTCGGCGATCAGCGGCTCGATCGCGGCGATTGCCGCCGGCGTACCGCGCACAACGATCGCGTTGAGCTCGGGCGCGGGCTGGACGGTGAGGTCGGGCGTCGAAAAGCCGTTCGCACCGCGATCGGCCGAAGCGGATGCGGCCGCGACGGCCGGGGCGGCGGCGGTCTCGGGCGCGCCCGCAGCCGCGAGCGCGCTAGCCTGCGCATTATCGGGGAGCGGGCGCTTGCCGAGCGTGGCGCGCCCGCCGGCCAGGCTGCGCGCGACCGGATTGGTGGCACCACCCGTCTCGCCCATGATCCCGCGAAGCACCTCCGTCACGGCTTCGGCATCACCATTGCTGAGGCGGAACATGCGCGTGATGGGCGTGGCGCCGCCGGGCTGGTCCAGCATGCGGGCGAGGCGGCGCGCCTCGGCGAGCATGGCGGGCTCGCCGCGGACGAGGACGATATTGCTGCGCTCGTCCGCCACGACGCGCGCGCTGCCCGGTGCATTGCCCTCGCCCATCACGCCCTGGATCGCGGTCGCGACGTCGCGCGCATTGGCATGGCGCAGGCTGATGCTGTCGAAGGCTGCCCCGCCGCCGCTGTCGAGCGACAAAGCGAGCCGCTCGATCCGCCGCACATTCTCGGCGAAATCGGTGACGACGATGGCATTGGGGCTGGGCATCGATTCGATATTGCCGAAGGAGGCGACCAGCGGGCGGAACATGCGCGCCGCCGCGTCCGCCGGCACATTGCGCAGCCGAATGAGGCGCGTGACCACGTCCTGGCCACCGAGGCGGCCGCCACCCGAGCCGGCATCGCGGATCGCCGATGCCTGGGGGATGATCCGCCAGGCGCGGCCGCTCTTGACCGCGGCGAAGCCATGGACGCGCAGCACCGACTGGAACAGATCCCATACGCCATCGACGCTGAGCGGCTCGGCGGAGGTGACGTTGACCACGCCCTTCACCCCCGGATCGAGGATCAGCGTGCGCCCGGTGATGCGCGAAATCTGTTCGGCGACGTCGGCAATCTCCACCGCGCGCATATTGACCACGACGTCGGCGACGGGCGCCTGGGCCTGGGCGGGTACGGCGAGGATGGTCGAAGCCATCAGGGCGAGGGTGCAGAAACGGGAGATGCGGCGCACTTTGGATCCTCAGCGCAGCGAAAGGGACAGGGTGATGCGTTTGCCGTCGCGCAGCAGGTCGATCCGCGCGCTGCCGGCCAGCGCGGCGGCGACGAGAAGCTCCCTGTCGCGCGCGGCATTGCTCAGCAGCGTGCCATTGACCCGCTCGATCACGTCGCCGGGTTGCAGCCCGGCCTGACGCAGGGCGGGTGGAAGATCCTCGCCGACGCGATAGCCCGGACTTTCGAGGGGCGGCCGGGAGGAAGGCGGCGGAGGCGGGCTTGCGGACGGCGGCGGCGGGGTGGGGGCGGTCGTAGCGGCAGCCGTAGCGGCGGCCGTCCTCGTTCCGCCCGAGGGCTTGGGGAGGGCGAGCAGCTCGCGCCGGCCGCCTATCGCCAATATGACATGATCGATCGCGATCGCCTCCACCGTGGCACCGCCCGGCACGGCCTGGCCGACCCTATAGGCAATCGACGTGCCGCCGCCGCTGGGCGCGATCAGCGCGGTGGAGGCGCTGCGTGGTGCGGCGAGCAATATCCCGCGCAGCGCGAGCGGCAGGCTGGTCGGCTGTGCGGCGACCGAGGGCCGGCCGAAGGGGGCGAGCGCTATGATCGGCGCCGCATCGACCGGCGGGCGGGCGGGCGCGGCGGCGAGCGGGGCGGTTGCGTCCGATGCCGGGCTGGCGCCCGTCGTCAGCCGCCAGCTGAGCCCGGCAAGCGCCACGGCGACGGAGGCGATCACCGCGCCCGTGAAGAGATTTGCGGCAAGCTCTGCCCGGCGCGGCGTCATGGCGTGGTGCTGCCGGCATCGACGAAGCCGTCGAGCGTAACGACCGGGCTGGATTCACCAGGGAGGCTGACGGCGACGCTGACAGCGCCGAGATCGGGATCATCCGTGCCGCTGCGCGTGGCTACGACCTGCCATTTGCGGCCGAGCATCTCGACCTCGCCATTCTGTGCTGCCGCGCCGGGCAGGCCGAGCTCGACCAGCCGGTTCTCCGCCACCCACAAAGCGGCGGCGCGCCGTTCCAGTCCCCGGATCGAATCGATATGCGCCTCGGCCGCGCGCACCAGACCTACGGTCGCGATCGCCAGGATCAGCAGCGCGACGAGCGCCTCGACCAGCGAAAATCCCTCTTCCTGCGGCGCCCGGCTCATGTCGCGGGCACCGGCGTGACGCTGACGTTCAGCCCGTCATAGGCGACCGTCCAGCTTTCTCTCGGGCCCTTCAGTCGGGCCGCAAAGGGCAGGCCAGCGCCATCGACGCCGATAGGAAGCGGCCCGCTCCGCTGGCCCATGTCGAGCGAGATTCCGGTGGGCAGCTGGTGCGGCGCGTAGCTTTCGCCCGAGCCGGGGCGCCAGCCGCGACCGTCCCAGGCAAGGAAGGCATAGCCCCTGGCATTCCAGGACAAAGCGATCGGCCGGTCGCTCACCATCACATCATCCGCCGCAAGCCGCAGCCGGGAGGCGAGTCGCTGCGCCTCGGCGGCGACGTTTGCTCCGCGTGACGCGGCGCCCATGCCGAGCACCGTGGCGCTCGCCATAACGCCGATGATGGCCAGAACGACCAGCATCTCGACCAGCGTCATGCCGGTTTCGCCTCCCCTGGCAGGCATCAGCGTCGTCGGTCCGTCAGATCCGCGTCGAGTCCCTCTCCGCCGGGCTTGCCGTCCTTGCCATAGGATAGAAGGTCGAATCCACCTTCCTTGCCCGGGCTGCTATAGACATAGGGCCGGCCCCAGGGATCGACCGGCACCTGCGCCAGATAACCTTCGGCCGACCAGTTGGACGGGATCGGCCCGGTGGTCGGCTTTTCTGACAAGGCGGCGAGCCCTTGCTCGGTCGTCGGATAGTCGCCATTGTCGAGGCGATACATTTTCAGCGCGGCCGAGATGGTGCGCAGATCCGTGTTGGCGACGGTGACGCGCGCCTCGTCCGGGCGGCCGATCACGTTGGGCACGATCAGGGCGGCGACGAGCGCGATGATCGCGAGCACCACGATCATTTCGACGAGCGTCAGGCCCGCCTCCCGATTCGGGTGCGAACGCCGTTCTTTCACGGAATTGTCACAAAATTGTTTCCGAAACATGATCATGACGGCTGCTATTGGGGCGCTGCGATGAAACTAATATTACAGCATTCACGATTGCATGCACGCCTTGCCGCATCGACAATCTCGAAGGTGCGCAACGCGGGCGGGCTCTGGTCGTTCCGGGGCGAGCGGATAGTGGCCATAAGCGAGGCGCCGGGCGGGCGGCCGACCGTCCTCGTCCCGTCCGAACATGTGCTGATGCTGGCCGTAGATCTGCCGATCGTATCGCGGCGCAAGCGGGTGGAGGCGCTGCCTTTCGCGATCGAGGACAGGCTGGCCGACCGGATCGAGGCGGTGCATGTCGCGATGGGCGCGGAGCTGGAGCCCCGGCGCTATCTGGTGGGGATCATCCGTCATGAGATGATGGCGGCCTGGCTGGAACGGCTGGAGGCGGCGGGCCTTGGCCATGCCGCGCTGGTGCCCGATGCGCTGCTCCTGCCACGGCCCGGCGCGGGGCAGTGGCTGGTCGACCTCGCCGAGGGGCGCGCCTGCGTCCGCACCGGCGACGGCATCGGCTTTGCCCTGCCCGAGACTCAGCTCAGGACCGCATGGATCGCCGCCGGCCGCCCAACCTGCATCGCGCATGGCGCGGCGCTGCCGCCGGAGATGATGGGCGAGGGAACGGACACCCTGCCGGAGAGGCCGGCCGAGTCGCCGCTCGATCTCCCGCTCGATCTGCGGCAGGGCGGCTATGCGCGGCGCCGTGGCGGGGCGAAGGGACCGTGGCGGCGGATCGGCACGGTCGCGGCCCTCGGCCTGGTCGCCCATGGCGCGATCGCGGCCGCCGATACGGCCGCGCTCGTTAATATCGCCCAGAAGCGCGAGGCGGAGGTTCGCGCGCTGCTGGCGACCGCGGCGCCCGGCCTTGCCCCCGACGGGGATGTGGTCGCGGCCGCGACCGACTTGCTGCCGGCCGAGGGCGGGGCGGCGCCGGGGCGCTTCCTGCCGCTGCTCGCGCGGACATCGGCGGCGCTTATACCGGTCGGCGGGGGGGTAGCGGTCCGCCGCCTTTCCTATGGCGAGAGCGAGGGTTCGCTGATGCTGGACCTGACCGAAGGCGAGGGCGCGGATCCGGATCGGGTGAAAGCGGCGCTCGCCGCAGCCGGCCTCGCCGCGACGCGCGAGGGGGACAGGATCATGGTCCGCCAGCCGGAAGGAGCAGGGCGATGAAGCCGCTCAAGCCGCCGCGCCTGCCCGCGCTCGATCCCCATTTCGCGCGACTCGCCTTGTGGTGGAGCGAACGCAGCCGCCGCGAGCAGCGATTGCTGGCGATCCTCGGTGCGGTCGCAGCACTCGTCCTCATCATGCAACTGGTCGTGCGCCCTGTGTTGGCGGCGCGCGCCACGGCGCTGGCGGATATCCGCACCTATGAGACGCTCGCCACCCGCCTGCGCGCCGCGGGTCCCAATCTGGGAAATCAGGGCAGGCGGCTGACGGGCGACGTTCCGACCGTCGTCAATGCCAGCATCGGCCAGTTCGGGCTTGCCGTGCAGAAGATGGAGCAGGAGGATGGGGCGACCCGGCTGGTGATCGCCGATGCCTCCTACGAGTCGCTGATGCGCTGGCTGGCGGAGCTCGATCGGGCGAGCAGCCTGCGCCTGATCTCGCTGCGGCTCGATCGCCGGCCCGCGCCGGGCTTCGTCACCGCCGAACTGCTGCTGAGCCAATGATGGAAGAAATGGACGTAATCGAGGACGCCACGGCCGTCGCCGCCACCCAGCCGACGCTGCCTTATGGTTTCGCCAAGCGGAACGGGCTGGTCGTGCGGGCCGTGGCCGGGGGGCATGAATGCCTGCACAGGCCATCGATGGCGCTGCCGGCGATGCTGGAGGTGCAGCGGCTGTTCGGCCCGGGCCTGATCTTTGCGGAAGTCGGCGAGGCGGCGTTCGATGCGGCGTTGCGCGCCGAATATCGCGACAGCGCGAGCGAGGCGGCGGATCTTGCGGGCGCCGCCGACAGCGATCTCGCGGCGCTGGCGGACAGCGTGGCGGAGGTGGACGACCTGCTCGACCAGCGCGACGATTCGCCCGTCATCCGCCTCATCAACGCGTTGCTGCTCGAGGCGGTGAAGGAAGGCGCGTCCGATATTCATGTCGAGATGCAGGAGAAGCGGCTGATCGTCCGCTTCCGCGTCGATGGCGTGCTGCGCGACGTGGTGGAGCCCCGGCGTGCGCTGGCGCCGCTGCTCGTCAGCCGCATCAAGGTGATGGCGCGTCTCGACATCGCCGAGAAGCGCGTGCCGCAGGATGGGCGCGTGACGCTGCGCATCGGCGGCTATGATATCGACGCGCGCGTCTCCACCATACCGACCCAATATGGCGAGCGCGTCGTGCTGCGCCTGCTCGACCGAGGCGGGACCCAGCTCGACCTTTCGAGTCTGGGCATGTCGGCGCGCGACGTGGCGCTGTTCGGCAAGCTTTTGGAACGGCCGCACGGCATCGTGCTCGTCACCGGGCCCACCGGATCGGGCAAGACGACGACGCTCTATGCTGCGCTCACCCGGCTGAACGACCGGCGGCGCAATATCATGACGGTCGAGGATCCGATCGAATATGAGCTGGAGGGGATCGGCCAGACGCAGGTCAATCCCAAGACGGATCTCACCTTCGCGCGCGGCCTGCGCGCGATCCTGCGCCAGGATCCGGACGTCATCATGGTTGGCGAGATTCGCGATCAGGAGACGGCGCAGGTAGCCGTCCGATCGAGCATGACCGGCCATTTCGTGCTTTCGACGCTGCACACCAACAGCGCGGTCGGCAGCGTCACCCGGCTGATCGACATGGGGGTGGAACGCTATCTGCTCGCGCCGATGGTGGTCGGGCTGATCGCGCAACGGCTGGTGCGCCGGCTCTGCCCCGCCTGCCGCCGGCCGGACCGGGCGAGCGAGACGGACAGCCTGCTGCTCGGCCGCGCGCTGGCAGCGGGCGATCCGGTCTGGCGGCCGGTCGGCTGCGAGGCCTGCCATGGCGAGGGCTATCGCGGGCGCGCGGGGCTTTATGAGGTGGTCGCAGCCGACGATCATTTCCGCGAACTGATTCATGACGGCGCGTCCGAAGCGGCGCTGACCCAGGCGGCGCGGGCACTGGGACCGAGCCTGCTCGATGACGGCATCGCCAAGCTGCGCGAGGGGATCAGCTCGGTCGAGGAAGTGGCGCGCGTCGTGCGGGACGATAGCTGATGCCCGCCTTTGTCTATCGCGCGGTCGATGCGGCGGGCGCCGAGCGCAAGGGCGTGATCGAGGCGGCGAGCGCGCTCGCCGCGCGGCGCTCGCTCCGCGATCGCGCGCTGCTGCCCGTCTCGGTCGAGATGGCGGCGGGCAAGGCAGTATCGACTGGCAAGACCTTCTCGCTGGCGAGGCTGCGCCGTCCCAGGGTGAGCGCCAGGGCGCTGGCGACGCTGACGCGGCAGATTTCGACGCTGGTGAGCAGCGACATCAATATCGAGGAAGCGTTGCGTCTCGTCGCGGCACAGGCGGATGCGGCGGCGGTCAATTCGCTGCTGCTCGACGTGCGGGGCGCGATTCTCGATGGGCGCAGCTTCGCGAGGGCGCTGGCCGATCATCCCTCGGTCTTTCCCGAATTCTACCGCGCCTCGGTCGCGGCGGGCGAGCATTCGGGCAGGCTGGCGGACGTGCTCGCCCATCTCGCCGATTTCGTCGAGAATCGGCATCGCAACCAGCAGAAGGTGCAGCTCGCTCTACTCTATCCGGCGCTGCTGGGCGTCGTTTCGATGGGCATGATGGTGCTGCTGCTGATCTATGTGGTGCCGGATATCGTCAAGGTGTTCGTTTCGCGCGGGGCGGACCTGCCCTTCCTCACGCGCGCGCTGATCGCGCTCAGCTCCGGCGCGCAAAGCTATGGCCTCGCCATCCTGCTCCTGCTGTTCATCGGTGGATTTTTCGGCGGACGCTGGCTCGCCGTGCCGGCCAACCGCCTCAGGATGGATGCCTTCCTATCGCGCACGCCGCCGATCGCGCGGTTCAGCCGGCAGAATAATGCGGCGCGCTTCGCGAGCAGCCTCGCGACTTTGGTGCAAAGCTCCGTGCCGCTGGTGGATGCGCTCCACGCCGCCGCCGCCGTCACCCCCAACCGCCATATTCGCGCGCGTGCGCAGACGGTGGCGATGCGCGTGCGCGAAGGGGCCAGTCTTCAGGCGGCGATGGCGGAGGCGGCGGTCTTCCCGTCGATGTTGGTCGCGATCGTGGCGAGCGGGGAGAGCAGCGGTCGGCTCGGCCCCGCGCTCGGTCGCGCCGCCGCCGAGCTCGATCGCGAGCTGGAGGCGCTGGTATCGACGCTCGTCTCGCTGGTCGAGCCGGCGGTGCTGTTGCTGATGGGGGGCATGGTGCTGCTGATGGTGCTCGCCATCCTGCTGCCGATCATCAATCTCAACAATCTGGTGGGCATGTGATGCCCTACAGATTGGTCTCCAGCACCAGCCCGCCGGGCGTGGAGGCGAAGGGCAGCGCTTCGGCGCCGTCCGCCGTGACGCGCAGCCGGAGATGGCCTTCGGGCGAGACGCTGCCCTCGATCAGCTTGCGCCGGCGTTGGCCCTGCGGCGCGAGAGTGAGTTCGCTGCCTTGGTCCGGCCCTTGCGCGGCGATCGCGACGAGCGGCGCCACCGCAGTCGCGACGCCGCCCGCCTTGAGCCCGCAAGTGCCGGCATCGCTCAATATCTGGCCGGTAAAGCCTTGCGCCTTACCGCCGATCGCGGCGCGACGCAGATCGATGTTCAGTGGCATATCGCAGCTGAAGGGCAGATCGGGCGCGATCGCGGCGAGCAGCGCGCCCGAGGCCTGGCCGCTCACTTGTTCGAGCAGCACGCCATCGGCACGGATAAGGGCCTGGCCCGCGACATCGCTGCCGGGGCCGGTTGTCTGCCAATCGAGCGCGAAGCCGAGGCGGGCGATCGAGCGGAGCGGCGCCCAGCGCCAGCCGAGGCGGGCGCCGCCCGGCACCGAGGCCTGGCCATTCCAGATCGTGCCGCCAATATCGGTGAAGCCGGCCGAGCGGGGCAGGACGAGCGCGGCGGGCGCGGTCGCGACCAGCGCCGCCAGATAGGTGCCGAGGCCGATCGACGCGAAGATGAGGATGCGCTGCAGCCGGCGCGAGACGACAGGAGCCTGAATTGGAAATGGATCGGCGACAATATCTGGGCCTTGCAGGGTCGGGCCTTCTCCTGTCCGCAATGTCATCACTCGTCGCTGTTCCCTCTTTGGCGGCGTCGAAGCGGCGCCAGCCGGCTGCCTTGCTCGTGCCGCTCAGCGGCGCATCCGCCGCACTCGGCCTTAGCATGCAGCGGGCGGCCGCACTTGCGCAACCGATCGATGGGCGCGACGCGCAGCTTTTCGTGTTTGACACGGGCGGCACGGCGGAAGGCGCGCAGGCGGCCGCGCGGCAAGCGATCCGGCGCGGCGCGAAGCTGATCCTGGGGCCGCTCTTCGCTGCCGAAGTGCGGCCGGTGCTGGCCGCTGCCGGCGGGCGGGTGCCCGTGCTGAGCTTCAGCAATGACGATTCGCTGCACGACAGCGGCGCCTTCCTGCTGGGGCTGACGCCGTCGCAGATGACGGGCGCGATCCTCCAATATGCCCGCAAGCGCGGTGTCCGCACCGTCGCCATGCCGGCGGGCGAGGGGAACTGGGCGCGCGCCGCGGCGGAAATGGCGACGCGGTTGCAGGGCGAGATCGGGATCAGCCTGATCACCGTCGCCGGGACCGATGCGGCGGCGCTCAGCCAGGCCAATGGCGGTGAGCTTCCCGACGCGCTGTTCCTGCCCGATGGTGGGGCGGGCTTCATCGCCGCCGCCCGCGCGCTCAAGGGCAGCGGCGTGCAGATGCTCGGCACGATGCAGGCGCTGGACCATGCGCCGGCATCGCTCGCCGCGATCGAGGGGGCATGGCTGGCGGCACCCGATCCGGCCGCCTTCGCCCAGTTCGCGCGCGACCATCAGGCGCGCAACGGCGGCGCGCCCGGCGCGATCGCGGCGCTTGCCTATGATGCGGCGAACATCGCCAAGTCGCTAGCGACGGCAGGGCAGGTCGATCGCGCGGGCCTGCTTGCCGGTGCCGGCTTTCCGGGCGTGACGGGCGCGGTGCGCTTCCGCGCGGACGGGACATGCGTGCGCGAGCTTTCGATCCTCGTTGCGGGCGCGGAGGGCTATAGCGCCGTCGATCGCAGTGCTTCGGCATGAGCAGGCGGGCGGGCGAGGCAGGCTTCACGCTCATCGAACTGATGATCTCGCTCGCCCTGTTCGGCCTGATCGCGCTGGCAGGCGTGGCGCTGGTCGATAGCGTGCTCGGCATCCGTGCGCGCACTGACGGGCGGCTGGAACGGCTGGGCGACATGCAGCGGGCGATGTTCGTGCTGACCAACGATATCGAGCAGGTCGCGCGTGGGCCGGTGGTGGGGACAAGCGAGACGCTGTCCTTCAGCCGGCACATGGCGTCGGTGACGGGCCTGCCCGTGCCGGTTCATTATGCGCTCGCCGGCGGCACGCTCGGCCGCAGCCTCGGCACGGGCGGCACGCAGCGGCTGCTGACGCACGTATCGGGGGTGCATTGGCGCTATTATAAACCGGGGCAGGGCTGGCTCGATCGCTGGCCGCCCGGTCAGGACCAGGCGCAGGCATGGCCCGCCGCCATCTCGGTCGACATCATGCTCGATGGCGGGCCGGGATCGAGCGGCCTGCTGCGCCGTGTCGTTGCCTTGCCGTCGCGGCCATGAGGGGCATGCGCAAAGCGGCCGGGCCGGAAGGCGAACGCGGCATGATCCTCGTCAATGTGCTGCTGTTCGTCGCGATCGCGAGCGGGATCGTGATGCTGATGATCACGGCGGAGGATGGCGCGCTCCAGCGCGCGACGCGGCTCAGCGAGGCGGCGCATGCGCAGGCGGCGGCGAATGGCGGCGAGCTTTCCGCGATCGTGGCGCTGCGCCGCGACGGGCTGGTGGCCTTCGATACCGACAATAGCCGCGAGCCATGGGCCGCGCTTGCCGAGCGCGCGGCACCGATCAAGGGCGGCAGCTTCGATCTCGCCATCGCCGATGCACAGGGCCGCTTCAACGTGAACCTGCTGATGAAGGACGATCCGGCGGCGTTGCAACTGTTCGGCCGGATCGGGTCGGCGCTGGGCATCCAGCCCGAGCTGATCGCGCAGGCCATCACTCATATTCGGCTGTCCGGTCCGATTTCCGATCTGGGCCCGCTGAGTGGCGCGGCGGCGCTCAAGCCCGAGCTGCTCGCCCGCCTGTCCGGCCTCGTCACCGCGCTGCCTCGGGATCGGGACACGAAGATCAACGTCAACAGCGTGAGCGAGGATCTGCTGGGTATCATGCTTGACAATCCGGTGGCGGCGCATGGGCTGATCGAGCTGCGCAAGCGGCGCGGCTGGCTGACCCAGGCCGATTTCGATGCACAGCAGGCGCCGCTGCCGCCGATCGCGGGCTTCACCTCCGACATCTATTGGGTGCGCAGCCGCGTGACGATCGGCGATACCAGCCGGCAACTCACCAGCCTGCTCGTGCGGCAGCGCGATGCGCAGGGCGTGACGGTGCGCCCCGTCGCGCGCTGGCGCGGTGTCGCCGTGCCCGCCCAGGCGCCGCCGCTGCCTTTCTGATCCCGTAGCCCAGGCGGTTGCAGGCGGAGCGCGGCCAAGCGTAACATCCCCTCCAAAGAACAGGAGAGGATGGATGGCAAGCATCGTGGCGATCGGCGGCGAGTCGGGCGGGCGGGGGCGCGACCTGCTGGTGATCCTCGCATCGACGCTCGGCACTATCTTCGAATGGTATGATTTCTTCGTCTACGGCACGCTGGCGAGCATCGTCGCCAGCCATTTCTTCCCATCGGACAATCCCGCCGTCAGCCTGCTGATCTTCCTGGCGAGTTTCGGCGTGGGCTTCGGCATGCGCCCGCTCGGCGCCGTGCTGTTCGGCGTGCTGGGCGACAGGTTGGGCCGCAAATATACATTTCTGGTGACGATCGCGCTGATGGGCGGGGCGACGGCCGCGGTGGGCCTGCTGCCCACCTATGAGCGGATCGGCGTGGCGGCGCCGATATTGCTGGTGCTGTGTCGCGTGCTCCAGGGGCTCGCGCTCGGCGGCGAATATGGCGGGGCGGCCATCTATGTCGCCGAACATGCGCCGCGCGGGCGGCGGGGTTTCTACACCAGCTTCATCCAGGCGGGCGTGATTGGCGGTTTCCTGCTCAGCCTGATCGTCGTGCTCGTCGCCAACGCCTTTGTGGACAAGGCGGCCTTCGCCGAATGGGGCTGGCGCATTCCCTTCCTCTTTTCGGTCGTACTGCTTGGCGTGTCGCTGTGGATCCGGCTGAAGCTGAAGGAAAGCCCGGTCTTCAAGGCGCTCAAGGAAGCGGGCGAGACGGCGCGCAACCCGCTCAAGGAAAGCTTCGATAGCTGGGGCAAGGTACGGCTGCTGTTCGTCGCCCTGTTCGGCATCGCGGCGGGGCTGACCGTGATCTGGTATACGGGGCAGTTCCAGGCGCTCTATTTCCTCCAGAATGCGCTCAGGATCGAAGATGTCTCGGCGCGGCTGATCGTCGGCGCGGGCGCGGTGGTGAGCCTGTTCTGGTTCATCCTGTTCGGCTGGCTGTCCGACAAGGTGGGGCGCAAGAGGCCGATCCTGATCGGCTATGCGCTGACGATCCTGCTGTTGTTCCCGCTGTTCCACTGGATGGCGGCCTCGGCCAATCCCGAGCTGGCGATCGCGATGGCGCGCAATCCGGTGGTCGTGACGGGCAGCGAATGTCGCTATGATCCGTTCGAGACGAAGATGCAGGAAACGGCCTGCGGGCGCCTGCTCGATGCGCTGTCACGGAAGGGCGTCGCCTATAACAAGGTGGCGGGGCCGGAGGCGCGCGCGCCCGTGGTGACGATCGGCGGGCGTACCGTCGACGCAGCCGATCCGGTGGCGCTCGATACGGCGCTGAAGGCGGCCGGCTATCCGCTTGAAAAACGCACGCCTTCCTTCGGCCAGGCGGCGCGCATCGTGCTCGCGCTGGTGGTGATCGGCTTTCTTTCGGGGCTGACCTACGGGCCGGTCGCGGCGCTGCTCGTGGAGCTTTTCCCGGCACGGGTGCGCTACACCTCCATGTCCGTGCCCTATCATGTCGGCACGGGCTATTTCGGCGGATTCCTGCCCTTCATCAGCCAATATATAGTGGCGCGCACGGGCGATCCCTTTGCCGGGCTCTGGTATACGGTGGGGGTGGTGGTGATGGCGCTGTTCGTCACGCTCTTCTGGCTGCCGGAGACTGCCGGGCGCGACCTGGATTGAGCGAGGAGGCGCGTCCGCCTCTTGCCCTGTACGGGCTACGCCCTCTATCGCGGCGCGGATGCTGCCCGCCGATCCGCCTCTGCGCCTGCTCCTCGATGGCGATGCGCTGATCCGTAACTGGCGCCATCTGGCGCGGCTGGGCGGAGCCGCGGCCTGCGGCGCGGCGGTGAAGGCCGATGGCTATGGGCTGGGCGCGCGCGAGGTGGTGGCGCGGCTGGCCAAGGCGGGATGCCGGGATTTCTTCGTCGCGACATGGGCCGAGGCGGATGCGCTCGGCGCCCTGCCGGAAGGGGCTATGCTCTCCGTATTCCATGGTGTGCGCGCGGAGGATATGGCGGCTGCGCTCGCCTCGCCCGCGCGACCCGTGCTCAACAGCGCGACGCAGGTGGCGCGCTGGAAGGCGGAGGCGTCGAGCCGGCCATGCGATGTGATGGTCGATACGGGCATGAACCGACTGGGGCTGACGCTGGAGGAAGCTGCGTCGGGGCTGTTCGACGGGCTCGTTGTCGAGACGCTGCTCAGCCATCTCGCCTGCGCCGACGAGCCCGATCATCCGCTGAACGTCCGGCAGCGCGATGCCTTCCGCGCAGTCCGCGCACGGGTTCCAGCGAAGCGCTACAGCCTCGCAAATTCGGCGGGAATCTGCCTCGGCGGCGATTATGCCCATGATCTGACGCGCCCGGGCCTTGCCCTCTATGGCGGCGCGCCTGCGCCGGGCGTGGAGATGGCGCAGGTCGCCATGATCGAGGCGCAGGTGCTGCAGGTGCGGACCGTGGCCGCGGGCGCCACGGTCGGCTATGGCGCGAGCTTCACGGCGCAGCGCGACATGCGCCTCGCGATCCTCAATCTCGGCTATGCGGATGGCTATCTGCGCGCCTTCGGGGAGCAGGGCAGCGTGCGCATCGCGGGCGAGACGCGTCCGCTGGTCGGCCGCATCTCGATGGACCTGATCGCGGTCGATCCCGGCGCGCTTCCGATCGGCGAGGGGGATCGCATTTCGGTCGATTACGAGCTGCCGCATGCCGCCGCCGTAACGGGTCTCTCGCAATATGAGTTGCTGACCGGCCTCGGCCGCCGCTATCAGCGCTGCTGGTCATGACAGTTTCAAGCCCCGCCGCCGCAATTGCCGGCCTGCTCGTCTGGATCGGAACGCCTTTTCTCGCTGCGCTGACGGCGGTGGGGCGGGTGACGATCTTTGCTTTCCGCACGATCGTGCGCGCGCTGACGCCGCCTTATTATCCGGCGCGGCTGCTCGATCAGCTCGCCCATATCGGCTGGTTCTCGCTGCCGGTCGTGGGCCTGACCGCGATCTTCACGGGCGCCGCGCTCGCGCAGCAGATCTTTGTCGCCGGATCGCGCTTCAGCGCGCAATCGACCGTGCCGGCGGTGGTGGTGATCGGCATGGTGCGCGAGCTGGGGCCCGTGCTCGTCGGCCTGATGGTGGCGGGCCGCGTCTCCTCCGCCATGGCGGCGGAAATCGGCACGATGCGCGTGACCGAGCAGCTCGATGCGCTGGTGACGCTCCGGACCGATGCCTTCCGCTATCTGATCGCGCCGCGCCTGTTCGCCTCGTTGATCGCACTGCCGATCATGGTGCTGGTCGCTAATGCGATCGGCATTTTCGGCGGCTATCTGATTTCGGTGCATAAGCTGGGCTTCAACGCGGCCAACTATTTGGGCGTGACGCGGCGCTATCTCAATTCGGACGATTTCGCGATGGCGCTGGTGAAGGCGGGGGTGTTCGGTTTCTTCATGGCGCTGATGGGCTGCTATCATGGCTATCACACGCAGGGGGGCGCAGCCGGCGTGGGCAATGCCACGCGCAACGCGGTCGTTTCGGCCTTCGTGCTGATCCTGATCGCGAACCTCGTCATCACCGTGATGGCATTCGGCTGAGGCGCGGGACAGATGGCCAGCCCCGCCCCCAAGATCGTCCTCGACGGTGTGACCAAGAGCTTCGGGCCGATCAGCGTGCTCGACGGCGTGAATCTTTCGATCGATCCGGGCGAGTCGCTCGCGATCATCGGCCAGTCCGGCAGCGGCAAGTCGGTGACGCTGAAATGCATACTCGGCCTGATCCAGCCCGATGCGGGATCGATCCGGGTCGATGGCGAGGAGATTATCGGCCAGCGTGGCAAGGAGCTGGAGCGGCTGAGGGCCAAGTTCGGCATGTTGTTCCAGGGTAGTGCGCTGTTCGATTCGCTGCCCATCTGGCGCAACGTGACCTTCGCGCTGACACAGGGGCATCATCGCGATGCGGCGCGGATGCGCATGATCGCCGAGGAAAATCTGGAGCGGGTCGGCCTCGACGCGAAGATACTCGACCTCCGCCCCAGCGAGCTTTCAGGCGGCATGCAGAAGCGCGTGGCGCTCGCCCGCGCGATCGCGCCCCGGCCCGAGATCATCTTCTTCGACGAGCCCACCACCGGGCTCGATCCGATCCGCGCGGACGTGATCAACGACCTGATCGTCAGCCTGGTCGAGGATCTGGGGGTGACGGCGCTGACGATCACGCATGACATGGCGTCCGCGCGCAAGATCGCGCACCGCGTGGCGATGCTCTATCAGGGCAAGATCATCTGGCGTGGTCCGCGCGATCGGCTTTACGATTCAGGCAACCCCTATGTGGATCAGTTCGTTCAGGGCCGCGCGGACGGGCCGATAAGCTGAAGCTTCCCGTCCGCGCTTACCCTCGAGCGAGGAGGCGCAGATGCTCGGACGGCCAGTCCCCCATGTCACGTTGAAAACCCGTGTCCGCGACGAGAGCGTGGGCGGTCCCAATCCTTTCCGCTGGCAGGATGTGGACACGGCCGATCTCTTCAGGGGGCGGCGGGTGGTGCTGTTCGCGCTGCCGGGCGCCTTCACGCCCACCTGCACGGTCGAACAATGCCCGGCCTATGAACGCAGCTATGACGATCTGCGCGCGGCGGGGGCGGACGAGGTCTACTGCCTGTCGGTCAACGACGCCTTCGTAATGTATCAATGGGGCAAGTCGCTCCATCTTTCGAAGGTCAAGCTGCTGCCCGACGGATCGGGCGATTTCACCCGGCGGATGGGGATGCTCGTGCGCAAGGACCATCTCGGCTTCGGCGAGCGGAGCTGGCGCTATGCGATGGTGGTCGATGACGGCCGGATCGTCGGATGGTTCGAGGAGCCGGGTATCAATGACGATGGTGTGGACAATGATCCCTATGGCGAGAGCGCGCCCGAAAAGGTGATCGCCTGGCTGAAGGCGCATCCGAGAAAGCAGGATTGATCCGGCAAAGAAAAAGCCGCCCCCGCAAGGGGGCAGCTCTTTCCATGGACCGAAGCCGGATCAGTGCCGGATCGTCGGGATCATGCTCGCTCGATGCACATGGCGATGCCCATGCCGCCGCCGATGCACAGCGTGGCGAGTCCCTTCTTCGCGTCGCGCTTGGCCATTTCATAGAGAAGCGTGTTGAGGATACGCGCACCGCTCGCGCCGATCGGATGGCCGATGGCGATGGCGCCGCCATTCACATTGACGATCTCGCCATTCCAGCCGAGCTCCTTGCCGACCGACAGCGCCTGCGCGGCGAAGGCCTCATTGGCCTCGATCAGATCCAGATCGGCGACCGTCCAGCCCGCCTTGGCCAGCGCGCGGCGGCTCGCCGGCACAGGGCCGATGCCCATATAGGCGGGATCGACGCCCGCGGTCGCCCAGGATGCGATGCGGCCGAGGATCGGCGCGCCGCGCTTGGCCGCCTCGTCCGCGGTCATAAGCACCACTGCGGCGGCGCCGTCATTGAGGCCGCTGGCATTGGCGGCGGTGACGCTGCCATCCTTCTTGAAGGCGGGGCGCAGGCCCGAAATGCTGTCGATCGTCACCCCGGCGCGGATATATTCGTCCTCGACGACGATCGTCTCGCCCTTGCGGGTCTTGATCGTGACGGGCGCGATTTCGTCCTTGAACCGGCCGGAGGCGCGGGCCGCCTCGGCCTTGTTCTGGCTGGCGACGGCGAACTCGTCCTGATCGGAGCGGGTGACCTGATAGCGTTCGGCCAGATTCTCGGCCGTGATGCCCATATGATAATTGTGGAAGGCGTCGGTCAGCCCGTCCGCCAGCATCGTATCGAACAGGCTGATCGCGCCCATCTTCGCGCCTCCGCGCAGATACTGCGCATGGGGCGCCATCGACATGCTTTCCTGCCCGCCCGCGACGACGATCGAGGAATCGCCCAGCCGGATCGCCTGCGCCGCGAGCGCCACCGCGCGCAGGCCGGAGCCGCAAAGCTGGTTGATGCCGATCGCGGTCGCCTCCTGCGGGATGCCGGCATTGACCGCCGCCTGACGGGCCGGATTCTGGCCCTGGCCGGCGGTGAGCACCTGGCCGAGAATGACCTCGTCCACCTCGGCCGCCTCGACTCCCGCCTGGGCGAGCGCGGCCTCGATCGCGACGCGGCCCAGCTCATGCGCGGGTGTCGCGCCGAACGCGCCCATGAAGCTGCCGACGGGGGTACGCTTCGCTCCGGTGATGACGATGTCAGACATTGTCTCTGCTCCTAGGGTCGATCCGTGTTCATGGCTAACGGCTCTGTTTCCCCTGCGCCTATCAGCAAATTCACGAACGTAAAAGCCAATGGGCCAGCGGTTCCCACAGGCTGGTGCGCGCGCGGCTGCCGACAACCATGCCGACATGGCCGAGATCGAGCATTTTCCGCTCTCCAAGCTGGGGGGCGCTGGCCGCCGGCACGATCCGGTCTTTCGAGGAGATGATATTCAGCACCGGGCAAGACAAGGCCGCAGGATCGACTGGCGCGCCGCCTACCTGCCATTCGCTGCGGCCGGGAAGATCGGCAGTGAAGAAATCCTCGATCAGCTCGCGGCCTGCAGCGTAGGTGAGCGGGGGGCCGTCGCTTGCCCAATCCTCCAGCGCCACGAAGCCGCGCGCCGTGTCGCTGTCCGGATCGACGGTTGAAAAGCCTTCGAACTTGGCGATGGTGCGCGTCCGGTCGAGCTGCCAGAAGCTGGTCTGGAGCACCTCGATCGGCAGCAGGCCGAGATGATCGGCAAGCGGCGCGGCCCGCTCCCACAGATCGGCGAGGAAGCTGCGCGCGCCCTCCGGGAAGCCGGAAAAATGCCAGGGCGTCGCGAGAAGCACGAGCGAGCGGACCGGAGCCCGCGCGGCGGCGGCCAGCGCCATCGTGCCGCCTACGCAATAGCCGGCGAGCGTGGCGGGCTCGCCCAGCGCGTCGAGCATCGGCAGCAGCAATTGCTCGACATGGCCCGCGACCGACATGTTGCGATCCTCCGCGCCCGGATCGCCCCAATCGACCAGCAGCGGGCGGACGCCCTGCGTGGCGAGCCAGCGGAGCAGGCTCTTCTCCGGCGTCAGATCGAGCACATTGGGCGGGTTTATCAGCGAGGGAACGAAGACGATCGGCGGCCCTTCTCCGCCATAGTCGCGCAGCCGCGCCCGGCCGGCTTCGGCGACGACCGGCATGGCGGGCGGGCGGGGTGGGCGGGGCGCATTCTGATAGGCGCGCAGGCCCTTCAAAGCGGCGCGCATCCGATCCGGATTTTCCGCAGTTTCGTTGCGCAGCAAGTCCAGGAAAAGAGGGAGCGGACGCGGCCTGTGTTGCGGCGCGTCATGGGATGGTGCTAAACTCGCAGCATCGAGAGGAGAGGTATGCGGCATGGCCAAGACGTCTGATGGCTCCGGTTCGGTTATAATCAAGAAATATGCGAACCGCCGTCTTTATAACACCGAAACGTCGAGTTACATCACGCTCGAGCATCTCGCCCAGATGACGCGCGAGGGGCGCGACTTCAAGGTGATCGACGCGAAAAGCGAGGAGGACATCACCCATAATGTCCTAACCCAGATAATAATGGAGGAGGAGAATCGCGGGCAGACGATGTTGCCGGTGAGCTTCCTGCGGCAGCTGATCTCGCTCTACGGCGATTCCATGCAGTCGATGGTTCCGCAATATCTGGAGGCGTCGATGGATGCCTTCCGCCGGAACCAGAACCAGTTCCGCGCGGCGATGGAGGGCGCCTTCGCCGGCGGTCCCTTCGCAGAGATCGCCAAGCGCAACATGGACATGTTGGAAGCGGCGGCGGCGGCGTTCAAGGGGATTCCCGGCACGGCCACGGCCAAGCCGGCGGCACCTGCCGCACCCGCGACTGCCCCGAGCAGCGACGATCTCGCCGCGCTCAAGGAACAGCTCGCCAGCCTCCAGTCGAAGATCGACAAGCTGGTGCAGTAAGCTCCGGGCGGCGCTGGGTCAGGATTGATCCGCCATTCCTGTTCTTGCAGGGATGGCGGACCGATGTTCGGAAAGCTCGGCTCTAGCCCTGCCAGACCGACACGACCGAGTCATAGTCGGGGCGTGGGCGCTCCTCCAGCTCGCGGCTGGGCGTGCCGATGAAGATGAAGCCGGCGATGCGCTCCTCTTCCTTCGCGCCGAGCGCGCGGTGGACAGCGGCGGAATAGCTGGCCCAGCCGGTCAGCCAGCTGGCGACGAAGCCTTCGGCATGGGCGGCGGTCAGCAGGTTCATGCAGGCGGCGCCGGCGGAAAGCTCCTGCTCCCAGACCGGAATATGGCTCCCCTTGTCGGGTGCAGCGAAGGCGATGACGAGCGTCGGCGCCTGCCGGGCGAACTGGTCCATCGCCTCCAGCTCCAGCCGGCCGGCCCCGGGCTTCTCCTCCAGATAGGCGGCGCGCAGCAGCGCGGCGAGCGCGTCCCGCCGTTCCGCGGGCACGATCAGAAAGCGCCAGGGGGCGAGCTTGCCATGATCGGGCGTGCGGATCGCGACCTGGAGGATGCGTCGGAGCTGCGCCTCGTCCGGCCCCGGCGCGACCATGTCGCGCGGCTTGCCGGAGCGGCGGGTGGCGAGAAGGGCGGCGGGCGAGGAGCGATCGTTGAACATGGCCATCGCGGTACCAGCGTCATCGACGCGCAACAATCTTCTTCACACGCGCAATCAAAGCGCTAGTCTGCCCCGCAATCGCGCCGGGCTGCCCGGCAACATCCAATTCTGCGCGGAGCAATGCGCCTGATGGCAACCACTACCCATGATTTCACCGTGAAGGGCAAGACCTTTCTCGGCCACCCGCGCGGCCTGCTCGTGCTGTTCTTCACCGAAATGTGGGAGCGATTTTCCTATTACGGAATGCGCGCCTTGCTGGTGCTGTACCTCATCGACCATTTCGGTTTCACCGACACCCGAGCCTATATGATCTACGGCGCCTATACGGCGCTGGCCTATATCACGCCGGTGATCGGCGGGAATCTGGCGGACCGCTGGCTGGGCGCGCGCAAGGCCGTGCTCTATGGCGCGATATTGTTGACTCTGGGCCATTTCCTGCTGGGCTTTGAAGGCGAACGCGGACAGGCGGGCATCTATCTCTCGATTTTCTATCTCGGACTGGGCTTCATCGTCGTCGGTGTCGGCTTCCTGAAGGCGAATATCTCGACGATCGTGGGATCGCTTTATCCGCGCAACGATCCACGGCGCGATCCCGCATTCACCATCTTTTACATGGGCATCAACGTAGGCGGCGCGCTGGGCCCGCTCATCGCGGGCTTTCTCGGTCAGCGCTACGGCTGGTCCTACGGCTTTGGCGCTGCGGGCGTGGGCATGCTGCTCGGCCTGCTGGTCTTCATCTGGGGCAAGCCCGCTCTGCTCGGCCGTGGCGAGCCGCCGGTACCGGAGAGGCTGAAGGAGAAGCTGTTCGGCCTCAATCGCGAATGGATCATCTATCTCGGCGGCATCGCGGCAGTCGTCATCTGCTGGCAGCTCGTGCAATATCAGGAACTGGTGGGCTGGCTGCTCGGCCTGTCGGGGGCGTTGCTGGTTTGCTACATCCTCTATAGTTCGACGACGAAGCTGGCGCCGGTGGACCGCGATCGTATCTTCGCGGCGCTGTTCCTGATCGTTCTCTCGGTACTGTTCTGGGCCTTGTTCGAACAGGCGGGTTCGTCGCTCAACGTCTATACCGACCGGCAGGTGGATCGGACGATCTTCGGCGTCGAAATTCCGGCTTCCATGTTCCAATCAATCAACTCGATCTACATCGTGCTGCTGGCGCCGCTCTTCGCCTGGCTCTGGACGGTGCTCGGCCGGCACAATCTGGAGCCTTCGACGCCGGCCAAGTTCGGCCTGGCCATGATCCAGCTCGGTGCGGGTTTCCTTGTGCTCGTCGCGGGCGCGATGGCGTCGGAAGGCGAGCTGACGCCGGTGATCTTCATCTTCCTGATCTATCTGCTGCACACGATGGGTGAGATTTGCCTCTCGCCCGTCGGTCTTTCCGCCATGACCAAGATGGCGCTGCCGCAGATGGTGGGTCTGATCATGGGCACCTGGTTCTTCGCCACGTCCGCGGGCAATTTCACCGCGGGATTGATCGCCCAGGCCACGGGCGCCGGCGAGAATGTGGGGCCAGAGGGGGTGACCAGCGTCTATTCGACCGTCGGCTGGATCGCGGTGGCGACGGGCGTCGCCGTGATCCTGATCTCGCCCCTGTTCAAGAGGCTGATGCATCTCGACACGTTGGGCAAGGACGATCCGCTGCTCGCGGGGCAGGAGCAGATTGGCGAGCCGCAGGCACCCGGCATGCATACGGAGCGCGAAACCCGATAAGCCCATTCTTCAGGGGGGAACCGATGTTGCGTAAACTATTGGGGGGCGCGGCCTTGCTCGCGCTGGCGGCGTGCGGCCAGGCGGAAAAGCCCAAATCGGCATCCTCCGCCCCGCCGCCCAAGGGGCCGCTCTTCGCGATGGATCCTTATCCATCGACCTATCATTCCTATCCGGGCGTGCCGACGCTGGTGACGAACGTTACCATCTATGATGGCGAGGGCGGGCGGATCGACAATGGATCGATCCTGTTCGCGGACGGCAAGGTGGTGTCGCTCGGCGCGTCGGTGGAGGCGCCGGCGGGCGCCATGGTGATCGACGGGCGCGGCAAATGGGTCACGCCCGGCGTGATCGACGTGCACAGCCATCTGGGCGACTATCCCAGCCCCCAGGTGCAGGCGCTGTCCGACGGCAATGAGATGACGAGCCCCGTCACCCCGCAGGTCTGGGCCGAACATAGCGTCTGGCCGCAGGATCCGGGCTTCAGCCGCGCGCTCGTCAATGGCGGCGTCACCACGCTGCAGATCCTGCCCGGCTCGGCCAATCTGTTCGGCGGCCGTTCGGTCACGCTCAAAAATGTCTATGCGCGCACGATGCAGGGGATGAAGTTCCCCGGCGCGCCCTATGGCCTCAAAATGGCGTGCGGCGAAAATCCCAAGCGCGTCTATGGCAGCAAGAACCAGCCGCCCGGCACGCGCATGGGCAATGTCGCCACCGATCGCGCGACCTGGCTCAAGGCCAAGGACTATATGGCCAAATGGGACAAATATGCCGAGAAGGGCGGTGAGCCGCCCGCGCGCGATATTCAGATGGACACGCTGATGGGCGTACTGAAGGGCGAGATACTCGTCCACAATCACTGCTATCGCGCGGACGAGATGGCCATCGTCATGGATATGGCCAAGGAGTTCGGATATAAGGTCACGGCCTTTCACCATGCGGTGGAAAGCTACAAGATCGCCGATCTTCTGAAGGCGAACGGCGTCTGTTCCGCCGTCTGGGCGGACTGGTGGGGCTTCAAGATGGAGTCCTATGACGCGGTGAACGAAAATCTCCCGCTGCTCCACAAGGCGGGCGCCTGCGCGATGATCCATTCGGACGACGCCAACGGCATTCAGCGGCTCAACCAGGAAGTGGCCAAGACGCTGGCGGACGGCCGGCGGATCGGCATCAACGTGTCCGACGAGGAAGCCTGGACCTGGCTCGCGATCGGCCCCGCCAAGGCGCTGGGCATCGCCGACAAGACGGGCAGCCTGAAGCCCGGCAAGATGGCCGATATCGTGCTGTGGAACGGCAATCCGCTGAGCGTCTACACGCGGCCCGAGAAAGTGTGGGTGGACGGTGCGCTCCTCTATGACGCCAATGATCCGAAGCGGAGGCCCGTATCCGATTTCGAGCTGGGCCAGCCGGGCGAGGGAGATGTGAAATGAAGCGCCTCCTTCTCTGTGCGGCCGCGCTGATCGCGTCTCCGCTTTCGGCCGAGACGATCGCGATCACCGGCGGCAGGATCGCCATCGGCGACGGATCGCAACCGATCGACAATGGCACGGTGCTGATCCGCGACGGGCGCATCGTGGCGGCCGGCAGCGGCGTCGCGGTGCCGGCGGGTGCGCGGCGGATCGATGCGGCGGGCAAATGGGTCTCGCCGGGGCTGGTCGCGGGCTTCACGCGGATCGGCATCGTCGAGGTGGACGGCGTGTCCCAGACCGACGATTCGGAGGCGGACGGATCGCCCTTTTCCGCTGCGATCGACGTGGCGCCCGCGGTGAATCCCAAGGCGGGCCCGATCGCGGTCAATCGCGCCGAGGGCGTGACCCGCGCGGTGGTCGCACCCGCGCCGGGCAAGTCGATCTTTGCCGGCCAGGGCGCGATCATCGATCTGGGTGCGGATGCCGATGCGGTGATGCGGCCGCGCGCCTTCCAGTTCATGGAATTTGGCGAGGCCGGCGCGCTCTCCAGCGGCGGCAGCCGGGCCGCGGCGCATGTCGCCTTCCGCAACGCGCTCATGGAAGCGCAGGCGATGGCGCGTGGGGCAAGCGACGATGGCTTCGAGCGGCAACTGACGCGGCTCGATGCGCAGGCGCTGGTGCCGATCGTGAACGGGACGGTGCCGCTCCTCATCCATGTCGAGCGCGCGAGCGATATCCTGCGCACGCTGGAGCTTGCCCGCGAGTTCCCGAAGCTCAAGCTGGTATTGGTCGGCGCGAGCGAGGGCTGGACGGTGGCGCCGCAGATCGCGGCGGCGAAGGTGCCCGTGATTGCCTCCGCGCTCGCCGATCTTCCGGCGTCTTTCGAGTCGCTGGCGGCGACCCAGTCGAATATCGGCCGGCTGAAGGCGGCGGGCGTCAATGTCTCGATCGGCATGATCAATGATGATGAGGCGCGGCAGGCGCGGCTGATCAAGCAATATGCGGGCAATCTCGTCGGGCTGACGCGCGTTCCGGGTGCGTCGGGGCTCGATTGGGGCGCGGCGCTGGCGACGATCACGTCGAAGCCGGCCGAAGCGGTGGGACTGGGCAGCGAGATCGGCTCGCTCAAGCCCGGCCTGCGCGCCGATATCGTCGTCTGGGACGGTGATCCGCTCGAGCTGTCGTCCGCGCCGACGCTGGTGATGATCGACGGCGTCGAACAGCCGCTCGAAAACCGCCAGACCAAGCTGCGCGACCGTTTCCGTCAGGCGCCCGAGGGCGCGCTGCCCAAGGCTTATGAGTGGTAGGATAGGGCGCTTCCGCCTGCATTATCCGGCGCTCAGGCTGAGCGCGGTGGTTCAATGCAGGCCCGTCTTCCTGCCTTCGTCGGAATGGCGATGGTCATGACCTGAAGGCAAAAAAGAAGGCCCGCCGGGGCGGGCCTTCCAGTCTTGTGGGGGTCGGGGATTATCAGAGGCCGACGACGCCGCCATCATCCTTGGTGATGATGATCGTCGCCGAGCGCGGGCGGGACACCGCGCTGGAACTGGTCTGGCTCGCCGGCCAGTTGCTGGAGAAGCTGGTGGGGAAGTTGGTCCCCACATCCTCGCCGGGATGCTGGATGTTGACGAAGAGGGTGCGGCCGTCCGGCGTCGAATCGATGCCGGTGATCTCGCATTCCTTCGGCCCCACCAGGAAGCGGCGCAGGTTCGATCCCGGCGCCTTGCCGGCGAAGGTCTGCTGGCTGCTGGTGCTGCCGTCCGCGCCGGTATTGGTGATGGTCTTCACGCCGCCGTCACCGACCACGCCCGGCATTGCGGCGAGCATCATGCAGTTGGTGACGTCGGTATAGGCGCCGTCGTCCGTCTGGATCCACATCAGCGGATTGACGAGGCCGCCCGGATTGGTCGGGCGCGAGAACCACAGGCCATCGGGGCTGGAGAAGTCGTTGCTGGCGTCGAGCCCGGAGATGTTGATGTTGGTCGCATCCAGATCTGCGCCCGCACCGAAGGTATAGATGTCCCACTGGAACGTGGTCGCCTCGCTGCTGTCGCCGGTCTCGCGCAGGCGGAGGATATGGCCGTTGGGGTTGCCACGCTGCGCCGTCGTGTCCTTCGGGTCGTTATAGTGGCGCGGATTGGCGGCGTCCGTGCCGTTGAGCGGACGAACGCTGGCATTGTTGTTGGTGAGCGTGAGATACATCTCACCCGTCTTGGGATTGACCGTGGTCCATTCCGGACGGTCCATCTTGGTCGCGCCGACCGCGTCGGCGGCGAGCCGGGCATTGATCAGCACGTCGGCCTGATCCGCGAAGGGATAGGCGGCGTTGGACGGGGTCAGCGAACCCTGGCCGAAGACGAGCGGCAGCCATACGCCCTGGCCGGTCGCGTCGAAGCGCGCGACATAGAGCGTGCCCGCATCGAGATATTTATCGCCCATCGCGAGGCGGTTGGTATTGTTGGCATCGGCCGCGACCCAGGGCGTGTTCGAGACGAACTTGTAGAGATATTCGCCGCGCGCATCGTCGCCCATGTAGAAAGCGGGCTTGCGGCCCTCGACCATCTTCGACGGCCAGCAGCCTTCATGGTTCATGCGGCCAAGCGCGGTGCGCTTGCGCGGCGTCGAGGTGGGATCATAGGGATCGACCTCGACCACCCAGCCATATTGGTTGATTTCGTTGCGGAAATCGCCCGTGCCATCGGCCGGCGCCAGCGGGTCCACCGACACGTTCCAGCGCGCAAAGCCGCTATTGGTCGGATCGGCCGGCGAGACCGTGCTCCAGCCATAATTGCCCGACGCGCCCTGGCTCGATCCATAGCGGTTGAGCGAGATTACGGACTTGGCGGTGGCGCCGCCGCGCGCCGCATTATCTGTCCCGCCGCGCCGGAAATAGCCGACCCAATTCTCCTCGCAGGTGAGATAGCTGCCCCAGGGCATGGTGCCGTTGGCGCAATTGTTGATCGTGCCGCGGCCTTGCGTGCCATCGGGCGAGAAGCGGGTGCGAAGCTGGGTACTGCCGCGCACCGGGCCGTTGAAGACCATGGGCGTGAGCGGCGTGATGCGGCGATTGAGCGCGGAACCTTGGACATAGCTCCAGCCGGTAGCACCACGCGCGATCTCGATGACGCTCATCCCATGCGCCTCGATTTCCTTGATCGCCTCGGCTTCCGGGCGGGACTGGCCGGTGCCCGTACCGGTGGGGCCGTTCGGATGGAGATAGCGCTGCGTGATATTCTCATGATTGATCGCGAGCAGGCCGCGCGTGCTGCTGAGGTCGTCGCGGGCATTGCCGGTCGCGGCAAGGCCGAAATAGGTCATGCCGTCATGATGGTCGCCCGCGCGCTGCGCGAAATTGCCGTCGGTGCCGTTATTGGCATAGGCAGGCGTCGCGGCGGTGATCGGATCGCCCAGGCGATAAAGCACGGTCACGCTATAACCGGCGGGCACCGTCACGATATCGTTCAGATTCTTCGGGACGGCGGTGAAGTCGAGCTTGCCGGGGGCGACGGTGACGGTGCTGTCGGCCGTCGTGGTGTTGCCGCCATTGTCCTGCGCGGCGAAGTGGAAGACGAAGTCGGTCGAACTGGCGACGCTGGGTGCGATGAAGGTAGCGGTGTCGCCGCTATTGCTGAGGAAGGTGACGGAAGGACCGGAAACCTGCGTCCAGGCGGAGCTGGTGATGCTGCCCTTGGCATCGGTCGCGCTGCCCTTCAGCGTGACGAGCTTGCCCGAGCTCGTGGAGCGCGCGCCGCCCGAATCGACGATGGGGGCCTCATCCTTGTCCTCGCCGCAGGCCGAAAGGAACAGCGCGGCGGCGGTCGCGGTCATGCCGCCGAACAAGGTCTGGCGACGCGAATAGCGCTTCTCGACGATGCTTTCGAGCGTCGGATTGTTCGAGCGGTTGGTATCCACATTCCCGTCGGAATATCCGCCGGGAATCATCTCGGAATCGGCCATGTTGTCTATCCCCCCGATTGGCTAGTGAGAGCTTGCACTTTCTTGAACGGGGCGGAGCGTTATTGTGGGGCCTTGACTCTTTTGTGACTCGGCGGATCAAATTAAATCTGTCTTAATCCTGTAACCGAATGGCGCAAATGGCACGCCGGACGAAATACGGACGAGCGGCGTGATTCCAAGCCCAGCCAGCGAAGCCCGATCGAGGGGGATGAATTTGGAGGATCGGCAGCCCGGCCCGAGCCTGTTCGACCATGTCGCGCGGGCGCTGCGCGGGTGGCTGGCCAGGCGCGGCCAGACGAAGCGGAGCCCGCCGGTCGCGATCGGCGCCTTGCTGAACGCTGGTACCCGGCATGTGCTCTGGCCCTCGGCCCTTCTTGCGACGATCCCCATCGCGACCTTCCTCGGCGCGCATATGCTGGCGGCGGCGAATGATGCGGCGCGGCTGGAGGTCGAGCGGCGTGCGGCAGTCAAGATCGCGGCGGTGGCGGCGGCGCGGGAGGGCGCCCGTGCGCGCGCAATGCTCGCCCCGCTAATGGCGCGGCCGACTGTCGCCGAGACGATCGAGCGGCTGGCGCAGGCGCTGCCCGCCGATGCGCGGATCAACGCGCTCTCCCGGGATGGCAAGGGCGCGATCGGTGCCGAGATCGATTGCGCCGATCCCGATGCGCTGCGTCTGGCCCTACAGGGTGATCCGCTGCTCGGCACCTTTCGCATGATCGGGCAGACGGATGCGGACGATGGAGTGCGCGTTACGCTTAAGGCGGATGCGTCATGAAGGCGGCGCTGCTCCGCAGGGCGCGCCCGCTGCTGCCGCTGCTGCTTGTGGCGGGCGGATGGGCGGCATTCGTCCAGCTCACTCGCCCCGCGCTCGATATGCTCGATGCGGCGCGTGCGCGGCGCGAAGCGGTCGAGCGGATCGCTACGCGGCCGGCTTTGCCGCCCGTCCGGCTCGCCGCGCCGGGCCAATATCTCTCCGTTCCGGATCAGGCGGCGGCGGATCGGGCGTTGCGGGAAAGGTTGCGCGAGGCTGCGACGCGCGCGGGTGTGCTGATCGAGCGGTTGGAGGAGCGCCGGGGGCCGGATGGCGGATCGGCCATGGCGCGTGCACATATCCTATTGTCCGGGCCCGAGGCGGCGATGCTCCGCTTCATCACGGCCGTCGAGGGCGGGCGCCCCGCGATCCGCTTCGGCGAATGGCGGATGGAGCGTGCGCGCGAGGCGGCGCCGGCAATCCGTTTCGAGGGGCAGGCGATCGCGATATGGCAGGCGGCCGAATGATCCCGCGCCTTCCGGCCCGGTACATGGCGCTTGTCGGAGCGGCGCTGGCGGCGGTCGCGGGCCCGGCCTGGCTGCTGGCGGAGGGCGATCGGCCTCCCGCCGCCGCGTCCGCGTCCGTCCCGCCGCCGATCGCGATCCGGGCGGCGATGCCGTTCGAGGCGGCGTCCGGCCGCGCGCTCTTCGCGCCTCGCGCCGTCCCATCGGATTCCGGTTCGGAGCTTGGTGACGATATCCCCTCCGGCGATGTGGAGGGCGTGCCGGAAGTGGCGGGGATCGTCGGCCGGCTGCCGAACGATGCGGTCGTGCTGGTCCGCACCCCGTCAGGCGGCACGCAGATCCTTCGCGTGGGGGAAAGTTTCCAGGGCTGGCGGCTGGAGGCGCTCGCGGCGGATGCGGCGCTGTTCGTGCGGGGTGCCGAGCGGGCGCGGGTGAACCTGCCTTCCGCGTCCTGACACTATAGCGCAAAGCGCTACATTTCGTGATGCTCCCGGCGTCGCTTCGGGCTATTCCGGCCGCAATGGCAATGCTGCCTGTTCAGCATGATGGAACCGGCTCGAGGACGATGGCACGCAAATATTTCGGCACGGACGGCATTCGTGGACGGACCAACCAGACGCCGATGACGGCGGAGATAGCGATGCGCGTGGGCCAGGCGGCCGGCGCGCATTTCCTGCGCGGGCGGCATCGCCACCGCGTCGTGATCGGCAAGGATACGCGGCTTTCGGGCTATATGATGGAATCGGCGCTGGTGGCGGGCTTTACCAGCGTCGGCATGGATGTGGTGCTGGTGGGGCCGATGCCGACGCCGGCGGTGGCGATGCTGGCGCGATCGATGCGCGCGGATCTGGGCGTGATGATCTCCGCGAGCCACAATCCCTTCGCGGACAATGGCATCAAGCTGTTCGGGCCGGACGGATATAAGCTGTCCGACGCGGACGAGGCGGAGATTGAGGCGGCGCTGGAGGCGACGCCGAGCCTCGCCCCTTCCGCCGAGATCGGCCGCGCGCGGCGCGTGGACGATGCGCAGGGACGCTATATCCATGCGGTGAAATCGAGCTTCCCCGAGCATCTGCGGCTCGATGGGCTGCGCATCGTCGTCGATTGCGCGAACGGCGCGGCGTACAAGGTGGCGCCCGAGGCCTTGTGGGAGCTGGGCGGCGAGGTGATCGCGCTCGGCGTGTCGCCCAACGGCATCAACATCAATGAGCGCTGCGGATCGACCGATCCGGCGGCGTTGTGCGCCAAGGTGGTGGAGACGCGTGCCGATATCGGCATTGCGCTCGATGGCGATGCGGACCGGCTGATCGTCGTCGACGACAAGGGGCAGGTGGTGGATGGCGACCAGCTCATGGCGCTGATCGGTGCCTCCTGGGGCCGTCGCGCGATGCTCAAGGGCGGCGGGATCGTCGCCACCGTCATGTCCAATCTGGGGCTGGAGCGATTCCTCGGCGGCCAGGGACTGCAACTGATCCGCACCGCCGTCGGCGATCGCTATGTCGTCGAGGCGATGCGTGCCGGCGGCTATAATGTCGGCGGCGAGCAATCGGGCCATATCATCCTGACCGATCATGCCACCACGGGCGACGGGCTGATCGCGGCATTGCAGGTGCTGGCCGAGCTGGTTGAGAGTGGCCGGCCGGCGAGCGAGCTGCTGCACCAGTTCGATCCGCTGCCGCAGCTGCTGAAGAATGTCCGCTTCGCGGGCGGGCAGCCGCTGGAGGATGAGAAAGTGAAGGCTGCGATCGCGGATGCGGAGGCGAAGCTCAACGGCACGGGCCGGCTGGTGATCCGCAAGTCTGGCACCGAGCCCTTGATCCGCGTGATGGCGGAAGGCGAGGATGAGCAGCTGGTGGGCGCGGTCGTCGACGAGATATGCGCGGCGGTGAAGCGCGCGGCATGATCCCCCGTGTGCTGATCGTCGCCGGATCGGATAGTGGCGGCGGGGCAGGGATCCAGGCGGATATCAAGACCGTCACCATGTTCGGCGGCCATGCGATGACTGCGATCACCGCTGTCACCGCGCAGAATTCGCTGGGCGTCTCCGCTATGCTGCCCGTGCCGACGGATATGGTGCTGGCGCAGATCGACGCGGTGGCTGGCGACATCGGCGTGGATGCGGTCAAGATCGGGATGATCGGATCGGCGGAGACCGCGGACGCGCTGGCGACGCGGCTCGCGCGGCTGGGCGATGTGCCGATCGTCTTCGATCCGGTGATGGTCGCGACGAGCGGTGCGCGGCTGGCGGACGCGGCGACGGTGGCGGCCTTTGCGCGGCTGATGACGATAGCGACGGTGACGACGCCCAACCTGCCCGAGCTGGAAATATTGTCCGGTCGGACGATCCGCACCGTTGCCGAGGTCGAGGCAGCGGCAGCAATGCTGGCGGCGCAGCATAAGCGTGCACTGCTCGCCAAGGGCGGGCATCTGCCGGGCGACAGGCTGGTGGACATGCTTATGACTGCCGAAGGCGTGACGCGCTGGGAAGGCGAGCGGATCGAGACGCGCCACAGCCATGGCACCGGCTGCACCTTGGCGAGCGGGATCGCGACCGGGCTGGGGGCAGGGCTGCCAATCGAAAAGGCGGTCGGCATCGCGCGGGATTATGTGCGTGCGGCGCTGATCGCTGCACCGGGCTTCGGCGCGGGCCATGGGCCGATGGGCCATGCGCTGGGCCGGGCGCATTTCGATTGAGGCGCCGATCATGGCCGATCCCTTCTTCCTGAAGCTCAAGGCGCAGCTCTTCTTGGGCAGCGAGATCGCTATAGGCCCGGGCAAGGCGGCGTTGCTCGAGGCGATCGCGGAACATGGCTCCATCTCCGCCGCCGGCCGCGTGCTGGGGATGAGCTACCGGCGCACCTGGCTGCTCGTCGATGTGATGAACCGCTGCTGGGCCGAGCCGCTGGTCGAGGCGGCGGCGGGCGGCAGCAAGGGCGGCGGCGCGGCGCTGACCGAGACGGGGCGCCGGGTGCTCGAATCCTATCGCGCGATCGAGCAGCGCATTGCGGCGGCGGCGGAATGTCCGGAGCTCGACGCGCTGAAGGCGATGCTGCTGCCCATCCCACGCTGAGGCTGGCGTCGTCGTCGCATCGCTGTATATGACGGTGCATAGCGATACAGGGAGAACCATCTTGCACCGCCTTCTGGCCCATCTGCTGATCCTGCTCGCGGTGCTGGGCATCGGCCTGCCCGTACAGGCGAAGCCGCCGCTCGTGCTGGCGGCGGCGAGCCTTCAGGAATCGCTCAACGCGGCGGCGGATGCCTGGGCGGCACGCAGGCATGAGCGGCCGATATTGTCTTTCGCCGCGTCCTCGGCGTTGGCGCGGCAGATCGAGGCGGGGGCGCCGGCGGATATGTTCATCTCGGCGGACGAGCCCTGGATGGACGCGGTTGCGGCCAAGGGGTTGATCCGGCCGGAAACGCGCATCTCCTTCCTCGCCAACCGGCTGGTGCTGGTGGCGCCGGCGGGAAGCCGACAGGCGATCGCGATCCGCAAGGGCTTCCCGCTCGCCCGCGCGCTCGGCACGGGGCGGTTGGCGATGGCCGATCCCGATGCGGTGCCGGCGGGCAAATATGGCAAGGCGGCGCTGACGGCGCTCGGCGTCTGGCCTTCGGTGCAAGGCAAGGTGGCGCAGGCCGAGAATGTACGCGCGGCGCTGGCGCTGGTGGAGCGGGGCGAGGCACCGTTCGGGATCGTCTATGCGACCGATGCCAAGGCATCGAAGGCGGTGCGGATCGTCGGCGTCTTCCCGCCAGACAGCCATCCGCCGATCACCTATCCGGTGGCGCTGCTCAAGACGGTGACGAGCGCGGAGGCCGAGGGATTCCGCCGTTTCCTGATCTCGCGCGCCGGCAAGGCGGTTTTCGCGCGCTATGGCTTCACCGCGCGCTGAGCCCCGATGCTGCTCTCGCCCGAGGAATGGGAAATCGTGCGGCTGTCGCTCAAGGTGAGCGGCGTCGCGGTGCTCGCGGTGCTGCCGATCGCCTTCGCGCTCGCCTGGGCGCTGGCGCGTGGGCGCTTTCCGGGCAAATTTCTGCTCGACGGGCTGGTGCATCTGCCGCTGGTGCTGCCGCCGGTGGTGACGGGCTGGCTGCTCCTCATCCTGTTCGGCCGGACGGGGCCGGCGGGGGCGTGGCTGGAACGCTGGCTCGGATTCACATTCATGTTCCGCTGGACGGGGGCGGCGCTCGCGGCGGCGGTGATGGCGCTGCCGATGATGGTGCGCGCGATCCGCCTGTCGATCGAGGCGGTCGACCGCCGGCTGGAGGGCGCCGCGCGGACATTGGGGGCAGGGCGGTGGCATAGCTTCGCGACGATCACGCTGCCGCTTTCCGTCCCGGGGATCGTTGCCGGGCTGGTGCTGGGCTTCGCCCGGTCGATCGGGGAATTTGGGGCGACGATCACCTTCGTCTCCAACATTCCCGGCGAGACGCGGACGCTCCCCATCGCCATCTATTCCGCGCTGCAGGTGCCGGGATCGGAAGGGGCGGTGACGCGGCTCGCCATCATATCGGTGCTGCTGTCGCTGGCGGCGCTGATCCTGTCCGAAGCGCTGGCGCGGCGGGGGGCGGCAAGGGGATTTGGGGGCGGCCATGTCCTTTGACGTTTCGGTCGGGCTGCGGCTGGGCGAGGCGCGGCTGGGTGCATCCTTCCGCAGCAAAAGCGGGCTGACCGCGCTGTTCGGCCCGTCGGGCGCGGGCAAGACGAGCCTGCTCAACATGGTGGCCGGCCTGCTCCGCCCGGAATGGGGGCGCATCATCGTCGATGGCGAGACCTTGTTCGACGCGGACGAGGGCATCGACCTGCCGCCCGAGCGGCGGCGGGCGGGTTATGTCTTTCAGGACGGGCGGCTTTTCCCGCATATGCGGGTGCGCACCAACCTGCTCTACGGTCAGCGGCTGGCGCCCCGGGGCCGGCGGCTGATGGGGCTGGAGGAGGTGACGGACTTTCTCGGCATCGGCACGCTTCTCGACCGCTGGCCGCGCACCCTGTCGGGCGGCGAGGCGCAGCGCGTCGCGATCGGCCGCGCGCTGCTCTCCAGCCCCCGCTTCCTGCTAATGGACGAGCCGCTCGCCTCGCTCGATGTGGCGCGGCGCGAGGAGATAATGGGCGTAATCGAGCGGGTGCGCGACGAGCTTGCCTTGCCCATCCTCTATGTCAGCCACGACCGCGCCGAGGTCGAGCGGCTGGCGACGACCATTGTTGCGGTGGAGCGGTAGGGCGGGTAAGGGGCGGGAGCGCGCAAGTTGCCTGCCGCATGGCTGATCGGGCCCGAATAGTGTGAGCCCCGCGTTTATTCGCTTGAATTCAATAGCTGGACGGCGACCAGGATAGTCGGGCAGGGAATGGCGACAGCTCCTTGATCGGGGCGGGCATGTTGAAGCCATTGCGCTTCTTCCCATAAACTTGGACAGGAAAGCCGCTGATGACCGATCCTGCACCGCACAGCCGGCCTGGCCTGGAGCTATTGAGCGGAGATCAGCGCTTTCAGCTGCTCATCAATGCGGTCAAGGATTATGCCATCTATCTGCTGGACCCGGCGGGTCATGTATGTAGCTGGAACACCGGCGCGCAGCATTTCAAGGGCTATTCCGCCAAGGAGATTCTTGGCCAGCACTTCTCGCGATTCTACACGGAAGAGGATCGTGCAGCCGGCTTGCCCGAGCGTGCGCTGCAGATCGCGGCGCGCGAAGGCAGGTTCGAGGCCGAAGGCTGGCGCGTGCGCAAGGATGGCAGCCGCTTCTGGACCTCCGTCGTCATCGATCCCGTGATTACGGAAAATGGCGAGCTGATCGGTTTCGCCAAGGTCACGCGCGACATCACCGAGCGCCGCAAGGCCCAGCAGGAAATAGACAAGGCCCGCGAGGCGCTGGCGCAGGCGCAGAAGATGGAGGCGGTCGGCCGTCTCACCGGCGGCGTGGCACATGATTTCAACAATCTGCTGACCGTCATCCGCTCATCGGTCGATCTGCTGCGCATGCCCGGTCTCAGTGACGAGAAGCGCGCGCGATATATTGACGCAATCGCCGAAACCGCCGACCGCGCCACCTTGCTGACGACGCAATTGCTGGCGTTCACGCGTCGGCAGCCGCTGCGCCCCGAATTGTTCGACGTCGCCGCGCGCATCAGAGGCCTGGAACATATCATTTCGACCACTATCGGCTCCACGATCAAGATGGAGGTTGACGTGGCCGACGATATCGGATGGGTCGAGGCAGATCCCACTCAGTTCGACACGGCCATATTGAACATGGTGATCAACGCCCGCGACGCCATGCCCGGCGGGGGAGAGCTTAAGATCAGGGCGCGCAATGCCGATGGCGTGCCGGATGTCCGCTCGCATGCGCCTGCCAAGGGCGCCTTCCTTGCCGTTTCGGTCGAGGATGATGGGATAGGCATGGATGCCGAGACGCTGAAGCGTATCTTCGAGCCCTTCTTCACCACAAAGGAGATCAATAAGGGCACGGGCCTCGGCCTCAGCCAGGTCTATGGCTTCGCCAAGCAATCGGGCGGCGAGATCGACGCCGCCAGTCACCTCGGCAAAGGCACGACCTTCACCCTTTATCTTCCGCGCAGCTCGAAACAGGGGGCGGCATCGTCATCGGCTGAAAGCCAGTCGCCCATCGCCGAACCGGGGCAGCCCGCCAGCGCCTCCATCCTTCTGGTCGAAGATAATGGAATGGTGGGCCAGTTCGCATTCGGATTGCTGACGGAGCTCGGCCAGTCGGTAACCTGGGCTACGTCGGCGCAAGACGCGCTGGAGATACTCGATGCGCGGCGCCAGGAGTTCAACCTCGTCTTTTCGGATGTCGTGATGCCCGGCCTTAACGGGATCGATCTGGGGCTGGAGATTCGCCGCCGCTGGCCCGACCTGCCCGTGGTGCTTACCAGCGGCTACAGCCATGTGATCGCCAGGGAAGGCAGCCATGGGTTCGAGCTTCTGCAGAAGCCTTATTCGCTGGAAGGATTGCTCGCCGTCCTTCTCGGCCGGCTTTCGGAAAAGCGTGATCGGACGGCCTGATCGGCGGTCGCGTCGTGTCGGGGGATTTTGATGTCGGCGCCGGAACATCAGAAAGGCGGTCGGGCTGATGGGAGCGAGCGAATGTTCGGGCTGCTGGCGCTGATAGTCGCGGCGCTCTTCACGGGTGCCGCCATCTACATAAATGTGGCGGAGCAGCCCGCTCGGCTGCACCTCGATGACGAGGCTCTGCTTGCAGAATGGAAGCCGGCCTATAAGCGCGGCTTCGCGATGCAGGCGCCGCTGGCGATGATCGCCGCCCTGCTCGGCGTCCTTGCCTGGTGGGAGAGCGCGCGGCCGCTCTGGCTGGCGGGCGCGCTGATCATTCTCGCCAACTGGCCCTATACGATGCTCGCGATCATGCCGACCAACCGGAAGCTGGAGGCCATAGCGCCCCAGCAGGCTTCGGCGGAGACGCGGCGTCTCATTCGTCGCTGGGGACTGCTCCATGGCGGACGGAGCCTGCTCGGCCTTGTGGCGGTCGTCCTCTTCCTTGTCGCGGCCTTGTAGGCGCCTTCAGACGGCGACAATAAGTCACTTAAAATCTGATCCAGCAGTCGAGCAGCGCCTTGGCGAGGCCCTTGTCGATCGTCTCGGCAGCTTCCTCCGCGCCGTCCTGCAAGTCGCGGGCAGGGCCGGCGACCACGAGCGCCGCGGCAGCGTTCAGCAGGACGGCGTCGCGATAGGCGCCGTGCTCGCCTAGCAGCAGCCGGTGGAGCGCCGCCGCATTATAGGCCGCGTCGCCGCCCCTGATCGCGTCCAGCCCGTGGCGGGCGAGACCGGCATCCTCGGGCGTGATCCGTTCCGGGCCATCCCCGCAAGCGCCGATGCGGACGGCGCGGCTGGGGCCGGCGATCGAAAGCTCGTCGAGGCTCTCCTCGCCCGCGACGACCATCGCCGATTCGCTGCCGAGCAGGCGCATCGCGTCCGCCACCGTGCCGATATAGTCCACCCGCGCGACACCGATGAGCTGGCGCGTGACGTGGGCGGGATTGGCGAGCGGACCCAGCAGGTTGAAGATCGTCCGCCGGCCGATCGCGCGGCGGATGGGCGCCAGCCGCCCGAGCGCCGGATGATGTTTCTGCGCGAAGAGGAAGGCGATGCCGAACTCGTTCAGGCTCTCCTCCGCGCGGGCCGAGGCGCGGTCGAGATCGAGGCCGAGCGCCTCCAGCGTATCGGCGGCGCCCGCCTTGCTCGATGCGGCGCGATTGCCATGCTTGGCGACGGGAACGCCGGCGGCCGCGACGACGATCGCCACCGCCGTCGAGATGTTCAGGCTGTGCGCGCCGTCCCCGCCCGTGCCGCACACGTCGATCGCTCCGGCCGGCGCCCTCACCGGGATCATGCGGTGGCGCAGCACGCGCGCGGCGGCGGCGATCTCCACGCTCGTCTCGTCGCGCACCGTCATCGCCGTCAGAAAGGCGGCGATCGCCTCGTCGGGCACCTTGCCGTCAAGAATATCCTCGAACGCGGCCTCGGCCGTCTGATGATCGAGCGGCGTCGTCGGATCGGGGAGGAGCGCGATCTCCGTCACGCCTGTTCCTTCAGGCGGGCGATCGCCTTCACCTCTATCCCTGCCACCGTCATGAAATTGGCGAGCATGGCATGACCATGTTCGGTAGCGATGCTTTCCGGGTGGAACTGCACGCCATGGATCGGCAGCGTGGCGTGGCGGAAGCCCATCACCGTGCCGTCGGGCGCGCGGGCGTTGACGATCAGATCGGCGGGCAGCCCTTCCTCCGGCACGATCAGCGAATGGTATCGCGTCGCGGTGAAGGGCGAGGGGATGCCGACGAAGATGCCCGTTCCGTCATGATATACGGGGCAGGTCTTGCCATGCATCAGCTCGGCCGCGCGCACGACCTTGCCACCGAAATGCTGGCCGATCGCCTGATGGCCGAGGCAGACGCCGAACAGCGGGCGCTTCTGCTCCGCGCAGGCCGCGACCAGATCGAGCGAGATTCCGGCCTCGTTGGGCGTGCAGGGGCCGGGCGAGATCAGGAAGGCGTCCGCCCCGCTCGACATGGCCTGGCCGACGCCGATCGCGTCGTTGCGGACGACCTCCACCTCGGCGCCCAGTTCCTGCAGATAATGAACCAGGTTCCAGGTGAAGCTGTCATAATTGTCGATGACGAGGATCATGGTCCCGCATGTATCGCGCGCGGCCCTTCCGGGAAAGGGCCGTTCGTGCCCGGCGCCATCATGGCGAGCAGCAGCGAGGCGGTGACGAGCGAGCAGATGGTCGAGATCAATATGGCGCGCGAGGTGACCGCCACGTCGTGGCGATAGAGCTGGGCGAGCATGAAGGGGCCGGTGCCCGTCGGCAGCGCCGCGAGCAGGATCGCGGCGCGGGCCCAGAGCGGCGGCACGGTGAAGACGAACAGGACAAGCAGCGCCGTCACCGCCGGCTGGATCAGCAGCTTGAGCGCGATCAGCAGGCCGACCCGGCCGGGTGCGGCCGGAGGACGGCTGCCTTCCGCCAGGAACAGCCCCAGCGTCACCAGCGCGCAGGGTGTCGCCGCCGCACCCAGCATATTGGTGAATTCATGCACCGGGCCAGGCAGCGGAACGCCCGTCATCGCCCAGGCGGTGCCGAGCACGGGCGCGACGAGCAGCGGATTGCGCGCCAGCGATGCCGCGACGCGCGCGATGGTGGCGCCGATCCCCCGGCCGCGATGCAGATCATATTCGACCAGCATGATCGAAAAGGCGAAGAGCAGGCAGACGGTGAGGATCGAGGCCAGCACCGCCGCCGGTAGCCCCACCGCGCCCATCGTCGCGACGCAGAGCGGAATGCCCATGAAGGCGGTGTTGGCATAGCTGGCCGAAAGCGCGTCGAGGCTGGTTTCGGCGAGCGGCCGATCGCGCCCGCCGAGCAGGACGGACAGCAGGAAGGTCGCGGCGATGCCACCGACAAAGGCGGCGATGAAGCCCGGCTGCCACAGCGCGCTCCAATGCGCTTCGGCCAGCACGCGGAAGATCAGCGCAGGCAGCGCCAGCCAGACGACGAAGCGATTGAGGCTGGCGACGGCGCCGTCCCCGAACAGGCCCTTTCGCCCCACCAGCCATCCCGCGAGGATCAGGCCGAAAACCGGGGCGACTATGCCGAGGACGAGCGCCATTCCGGGCCGCTACTGCCCGTAGCCCGCGTCCGCCGCCCGCTCGACCGCCTCGCGTGCGGCGGCGATCAGCGCGCCGGCTTTCGCCTCGCATTCGCGCTGCTCATAAGCGGGGTCGCTGTCCGCGACGATGCCGGCGCCGGCCTGGACGTGCATCATCCCGTCCTTCACCACCGCGGTGCGCAGCACGATGCAGCTATCCATCGATCCGTCCGGCGAGAAATAGCCGACGCCGCCGGCATAGGCGCCGCGCGTCTCCGGCTCCAGCTCGGCGATGACCTCGCAGGCGCGGACTTTGGGCGCGCCCGAGACGGTGCCCGCCGGAAAGCCGGCGAACAGCGCATCCAGCGCATCCTTCTTCGGATCGAGCCGGCCGACCACGTTCGAGACGAGATGCATGACGTGGCTGTAATATTCGACCGTGTAGCTGTCCGTCACCTCCACCGTTCCGGGGGCGGCGACGCGGCCGACATCGTTGCGGCCGAGATCGAGCAGCATCAGATGTTCGGCCCGTTCCTTGGGATCGGCGAGCAGGCTGTCGCGGTTGTGTGCATCCTCCGCCGTCGTCCGCCCGCGCGGTCGCGTGCCGGCGATTGGCCGGATCGTGACTTCCCCGTCGCGCGCGCGCACCAAAATCTCGGGGCTGGAGCCGATCAGCGAGAAGCCCGGCAGGTCGAGATAATAGAGGAAAGGCGAGGGGTTGATCCGCCGGAGCGCGCGATAGAGATCGAAGGGCGGCAGGGTGAAGGGGGCCGCGAAACGCTGCGCCAGCACGACCTGAAAGATATCGCCCGCCGCGATATAATCCTTCGCCGCCAGCACCATCTCGCGATAGCGGCCGGGCGGAAGCTGCGGCTGGGGATCGATGGGCGCAGGCGCCTCGGCCGGGCGGGCGGGCGCGGGAAGGGGTGCGGCGAGCCGCGCGGCGGCGGTCTCGATCCGCTCCAGCGCGCGCGCGACGGCGGCGTCCGCTTCCATCCTGCCATCGGGCCAGACGGGCGCCACCAGGAACAGCGCATCCGCCAGCCGGTCGAAGATCAGGATCAGCGTCGGCCGGACGAACAGCATGTCCGGCAATTCGAGCGGATTGGGCGCGGGGCGCGGCAGCTTCTCGACCAGGCCGACCGTCTCATAGGCGAAATAGCCGACGAGGCAGGCGAGCGCGGAGGGCAGCCCCTCCGGCACGTCCATCCGGCAGGACTGGACCAGCGCGCGCATTGCGGAAAGCGCGTCCTGCCCGGCATCGACGAAGGCGTCGCGATCGACCAGCCAGTCGCGGTTGATCTCGGCCCGGCGCCCCTCGGCGCGGAACATCAGGTCGGGGGCGAGGCCGAGCAGCGTGTAGCGGCCGCGCGTCGCGCCACCTTCCACCGACTCGAGCAGGAAATCGCCCCGGCCCGGCTCGATCAGCTTGAGCGCGGCGGCGACCGGCGTGTCCGTGTCGGTGATCTGGCGCCGCCAGACGAGCGAGGGCTTGCCGTCGCGAAGCGTGGCCGCGGCGCGGGCGTCCTGATCCGGGTTCACCGTCCTCTGCCCGTCACTGGCCGCTGGCGAGCTGGCTGCGCAGCTTGGCGATGGCCGCCTCGTTGCGCTTCACGCCCAGCTTCGCCCGCGCCGCATTGGCGAACTGGCCGACATATTCCTCCGCCACCGACTGCGAGAATTCGCGCCGCGTCATCTCGATCAGCTGGGGCATCTTGCTCGCATCGCCTTGCACGACGCCCGCGAGCCGGACGATGTAGAAGCCCTGATCGCCGGGCACGGGGATGAGCTCGGTTTTGCCCGGCGTCATGCTGAACATGCGCGCGAGCGGCGGCGGCACCTGCTGGCCGCTCCGCGCGATATCGATCTGGCGGCCGCCGGCAGGCTGGGGCGCAGGCAGCTTCGGATCGGCTTCCTTGATCGCCTTGGCCAGCGGCATGCCCGCATTGGCCTTGGCGACGATCGCCTGGGCGACCGCGCGGGCGCGATCGAAGGCGCGCTTGGCGAGGAGATCGCGTGCCACCGCGTCGCGCGCCTTGGCGAGCGGAATGGGGGCCGCCGGCAGCACCTGGCTCAGGTCGAGCAGCGCATAACGCTGGTCCGCGCCCACCGTCTCGACGGTGGGATCGTCGTCCGGGTTGCCCTCGAACGCGGTCCTGAGCAGCGGCTGAAGCTCGGCGGGGGGCTGCCATGCCGGCATGTCCGGCGCAATGCCATTGGCGAGGACGGGCGGCGTGGTGACGATGGTCAGCTTCTGCTGCTGCACCACCTCGTCGAAGGTCGCGCCATTGCCGATCGCATCCTCGATGCGGGTGACGAGCGCGGACAGCGCGTCATCGGCCTTCTTCTTCGCCAGCCGGGCGGCAATCTCGCCGCGCACGGCGGAAAGCGGGCGGGCCGGGCTCGCCTTGATCGCATCGACATGGATGATGTGCCAGCCGAGCTCGGTCTTGACCGGATTGGTCGTGCCACCCGACGGCGCCGCATAGGCGGCCGCCGCGACCTCGGGCGAAGCTGTGCGCGAAAGTTCCTGGCGGGTGGGCGATCCGAGCGCGATGTCGCTTGGCCCGAAGCCGGCGGCCTGGGCGGCCGTGGCGAAGGGCGTGCCCGCCTTCACCTTTGCGGCGAAAGCCTTGGCGGCAGCCTCGTCGGGCAGGATCACCTGCGACAGGCTGCGCGTCTCGCTCGCCGCATAGAGGGCGGCATCCTGCTTGTAGGCGGCGGCGATCTCCACCTCGCTCGGCGGGGTGGTGCCCGCGACCTTGTCGCGGCCGAACAGCGCGTAGCGGATCACGCGGCGCTCGGGCAGGGTGTAGCGCTGAATGTTGCGATTATACCAGGCGCTGATCTCGGCCGGGGCAGGGGCGGGGCCGCCTGCCATGAGCTGCGCTGGCACCAGCCCGACCTCGCCATTGCGCGTCTCGAGCAACAGCGAGGCATAAGGGGTGACGAGCCCGTTGGGCGCGCGCACCGCGCTTGCGACCGGGATCAGCACCTGCCGGCGCACGATATCGGAGGCGACGTCCTTGCGCAGTTGCGCCTCGGTGGTCCGTTGCTGCGCCAGGATCGCGTTCATCACCTGCGGATCGAACTGGCCGGTCGGGCCGGAAAAGGCGGGGATGCTGGCGATCTCGCCATCCACTACCCGGTCGCTGGCGCCGATGCCCTGCTTGCGCGCCCATATTTCCAGCGCGCGGCCCATGATCGACTGGTCGACGATGCGCTCATAGGCGCCCGACGCGATATAGCGCGCCATGGTCAGGTCCGGCTGCTGCTGGCGCGCCTGCTGCACTTCCAGCTGGGCGCGGCTGGAGATCTCGGCCGAATGGATCGGCTCGCGGCCGATGCGCGCGATTTCCTCGCCCGTGGGCGTGTTGCCGGATAATGCGCCGGGAGTGTTCACCCCGGTAATGATGAAGGCGACCATGATAAGGCCGAGCAGGCCGAGCACCAGCCAGGAGGATAGCGCGCGGCGGAAGAAGGAAATCATGGGGTGGCCCGTCGAGCAGTGAAAAGGAAAGTGTCGGGGCTGCCATAGAAGGGTGGCCACCCCGCATCAAGCCGCGCTGCGGTTGGCGAAGGGGGCGGGCCTTGCTAGACCCGGCGTAAATCCAAGATGGGCGGAGGGAATGTGCGATGGCATTGCGCAAGCTGGTGGCCGGCAACTGGAAGATGAATGGATCGCTCGCGGCGCTGGCCGAGCTGGACGCGATCGCGGTGGCCGCCGGAGCGCATGCCGGGATCGACGTGCTGGTCTGCCCGCCCTTCACGCTCATTCCGGCGGCGGTGGCACGCGCGCCCGACCTCATCTTCGGCGGGCAGGATTGCCACCATGCCGCCAGGGGCGCGCATACCGGCTGCGTCGCTGCGGGCATGCTGAAGGAGATCGGCGCCGCTTACGTCATTGTTGGCCATAGCGAGCGCCGCGCGGATCAGCATGAGACGGACGCCGACGTGCAGGCCAAGGCGCGCGCGGCGATCGCGGCGGGGCTCATCGCCATCGTCTGCGTCGGCGAGACGGAGGCGCAGCGCGATGCGGGCCATGCCGGCATCGTCGTCAGCAACCATCTCGACGGCTCCGTCCCGCCCGAAGCGACGGAGGTTACGCTGGTCATCAGCTATGAGCCCATTTGGGCGATCGGCACGGGGCGCACCCCCTCGCTGGCGGACGTGGCGGAAATCCATGCGATCATCCGCGCCAAGCTGATCGACTTGCTCGGCCGGGCGGGGGAGAGGGTGCGCATCGTCTATGGCGGATCGGTGAAGCCCGAAAATGCCGCCGACATATTGTCCGTGGCGGATGTGGACGGCGTGCTGGTGGGCGGCGCCAGCCTGACGGCGGATCAGTTCGTGCCGATCGTCGAAGCGGCAGCTGCCGCGATCGGTTGAACCCGACCGCAGGATTGTATAGAGCCCCGCGCGAACCTGTTTTGGCGTCGCATCGGCATGGGCTGGTGCATGGACTCCGGCTCTGGCCGGGGTGACGGATAGTTTGAAAGACCGGCTGCAATGTTCACCTTCCTGCTCATCGTCCATGCCCTCGTCGCGGCCGGCCTCGTCGCGGTCATACTGATGCAGCGTTCGGAAGGGGGCGGGCTCGCCAGCAGCGGCAGCCCCTCGGGCTTGATGAGCGCGCGTGGCGCCGCCGATTTCCTGACGCGCGCCACCTCGGTCCTCGCCACCATCTTCGTGCTCTTGAGCATCCTGCTCGCCGGCCTCGCCGCCGTGGAGCGTTCGCCGCGCACGATCGACACCTCGCTCGCCCGCAAGCCCGCGCCGCAGGCGCCGGCTGCGCCCGCTATGCCGGCTCCGGCCGATAATGGCGCGGTGCCGCTGGCGCAGTAAGTCCGGCCCCGGCCGGAATCGCCTTTTTCGAGTGCTGAATGCGGGCGTTCCCGGCCTCGTCCGGGGGTGACGACCCGTTTCTGCGCGCCTTATCCCCATATTTTTGCAAAGGCCCCGGATTCGTGACCTTGCCCTTTCCTCCCTCTCGCGGTTAAGCCCATCCTCCCATGGCGCGGTTCATTTTCATCACCGGCGGCGTGGTCTCGTCGCTCGGCAAGGGGCTTATGGCGGCTTCGCTGGCGGCCCTCCTTCAAGCCCGCGGACATAAGGTCCGCATTCGCAAGTTCGATCCTTATCTGAACGTCGATCCGGGGACGATGAGCCCCTATCAGCATGGCGAAGTCTATGTGACGGACGACGGGGCGGAGACGGACCTCGATCTCGGCCATTATGAGCGGTTCACCGGCGTTTCCTCGCGCCAGTCGGACAATATCACCTCGGGCCGCATCTATCAGTCGATCATCGCCAAGGAACGGCGCGGCGACTATCTGGGTGCAACCGTGCAGGTGATCCCGCACGTCACCGACGCGATCAAGGAATTCGCGCGCGCGGACAGCGACGATGTCGATTTCGTGCTGTGCGAGATTGGCGGCACGGTGGGCGACATCGAATCGCTGCCCTTCATGGAGGCGATCCGCCAGCTTCGGAACGATCTCGGCCGCAACAACAGCGTCTTCGTCCATCTGACGCTGGTGCCCTATATCGCGGCGGCGGGCGAGCTGAAGACCAAGCCGACGCAGCATAGCGTGCGCGACCTCACCTCGCTCGGCATCCAGCCGGACGTGCTCGTCTGCCGCTGCGAACGGCCGTTGCCGGCGAGCGAGCGCGCCAAGATCGCGCTCTTCTGCAACGTGCCCGTCGATGCCGTGATCCCCGCGCTCGATGCCCGGACCATCTATGGCGTGCCGCTGAACTATCATGGCGAGGGTTTGGACGAGGCGGTGCTGCGTGCCTTCGGCCTGGAGCCGGGGCCGAAGCCCGATCTCGGCCGCTGGGAGACGATCGTCGACCGGCTGGAAAATCCGGAAGGCGAGGTGACGATCGGCGTGGTCGGCAAATATGTCGGCCTGCCCGATGCCTATAAGTCGCTTCAGGAAGCGCTGATCCATGGCGGAATCGCCAATCGGGTGAAGGTCAATATCCGCTGGCTCGATGCCGAGCTGTTCGAGAAGGACGAGGCGGAGCTGGTCGCGAACCTCGAGCCGCTTCATGCGATCCTCGTCCCCGGCGGCTTTGGCGAGCGCGGTTCCGAAGGCAAGATCGCGTCCGTGAAATTCGCGCGCGAGCGCAAGGTGCCCTATTTCGGCATCTGCCTCGGCATGCAGATGGCGTGCATCGAAGGCGCCCGCAATACGGCCGGGATTGCCGAAGCTTCCACCACCGAATTCGGCCCCACCAGCGAGCCGGTCGTCGGCCTCATCACCGAATGGATGACGGCCGAGGGACTGCAGAAGCGCGAGGAAGGCGGCGACCTGGGCGGCACGATGCGGCTCGGCGCCTATGATGCGGCGCTGTCCGGCAACAGTCATGTCGCCTCAATCTATGGCGGCACCGCAATCTCGGAACGGCATCGTCATCGCTATGAGGTGAATGCCCGCTATCGCGATGCGCTGGAAAAGGGCGGGCTCGTCTTTTCCGGCATGTCGCCGGATGGCACGCTACCCGAGATCGTCGAGCGGCCGGATCATCCCTGGTTCGTCGGCGTCCAGTTCCACCCGGAACTGAAGAGCAAGCCCTTCGATCCGCATCCGCTGTTCGCGAGCTTCGTCGAGGCGGCGGTGCGGCAGAGCCGGCTGGTCTGACGTCTCACCCCTTCTAACACCATCGCCCCGGCGAAGGCCGGGGACCCTGTCTCTATCCTCCAGCGAGGAGAGACATGGATCCCTGCCTGCCCAAGGATGGGGAATTGTTCCTGCCCAGCGAACGCACGCCAACCACCGGATCGGAGGGCGGCGGCGGGATGGGGTCGAGCGGGACGGGCTCGGGCTCCTCGTCGGGCGCGTCGGCGGGGGTTTCGGGTGTCGGGGGATGGCTGGCCATCATCGTCTCCTTGGCCCTTAGGAAACGTATGAGGCCGGAGCCGGTGCCGTGGGCGTCAGGCGACAGCCGGCTCGCCGGGCTGGGGGCATGGCTCGCCGATGCAGGCCATGTTCACGACGCGATTGCGGCCCCGCGCCTTGGCGGCATAGAGGCCGGCATCGGCCCGCGACAGCAGCTCGGCCAGATTTGCATCCGGGCCCGCCTCGGCGATGCCGACGCTGACTGTAGTGGCGATTGCTCGATCGCCGATCTGCACCGATGATTGCGCGAAGGCGTCGCGCACCCGTTCGGCGATGAACCGCGCCTCCCCGGCACCCGCATTGCCGAGTACGAGCACGAATTCCTCGCCCCCGATGCGGCAGAAAAGATCGTCCTGCCGCAACAGCCTGGCCGCCGTCTCGGTGAAATGGACGAGCAGCCGGTTGCCCGCATCATGGCCGTGCGTATCGTTGATGCGCTTGAAATGATCGAGGTCGAACAGCAGCAGCGCGCTGCATCGGCCGAGGCGGCGGTCGCGCGCGAATATGTCCGGGGCCTTCAGGTCGAAGGCGCGGCGGTTGCCGATGCCCGTCAGCGGATCTTCCAGCGCCGCGCGTTCATGGTCGAACGATATGCGCTCGCGCGTCATCGACGCGGCGAGAAAGCTGAAGACCGAGACATAGATGATCGCCTCTATCGCCATCACCGTCCCCCAGAGGCTCGCCGCCGTCTCGATCCAGCGGAGGCCGGGATTGAGCGTCGGCCCCAGGATCAGGCGCAGGACGAAAAAGCCGCCATGCAGCGCGCAGGCGATCGCGGCGGCGCGTTGCGAGCGGAGCTGGGGCAGGGCGCCGCGCCACAATTCGCGTGCGGTGATGAAATTATAGCTGCCCGACAGGATCGATGCCGTCGCCATCCTGATTTCCGGCGGAGGCTCCAGCAGCAGGCATAGGCCGAGCCAGAAGAGCCCGCCCGCCAGCATCGGGACGAGCCTGGCCTCCCGGCCGTTCAGCACGCGCGCCGCCGTGTAGGAGCAGCCCATGCCGAAAAGCATGATGGCATTGGCGAGCACGCGGCCGAGCATGGTGGATTTGGCCGGCCATCCCAGCAGCAATATGAAGCCCAGCGCCGCGATCAGAAATGCCGCGCCCCACCAGCCGAGCGCCGGAATCTGCCGCCGCTGCCGCCGCCACAGCAGCAGCATCTGCACGCCCACCGCGCACAGCACGAGGATGAGGGCGGTAATCAAGGTAAGCGGATCGAACGCCATCACAGCTCGTTCTGGTCGGCCTATGCCGGAACCATGCCGGGATAAGCCGAATTATTGGTTAACGCCGGATACGATACGCGATGGTGGCTTTGGAAAAAAACAAACGCCCGGGCCGTTTTTCCAGCCCGGGCGCCTGCGTGACGATCGCTCGTCAGCCCCCTTTGTTTTTTGGCCCGGCCCGCACGCTGCGCCGCCTCCCTTTCCCCCAACGGCGCGCGGGGCCTGAGCCTCCCTGAACCATGGCCTTGGGCCTATGTTTCGTAGAGATGCGTAGCCCTCGCGGGGCCGCTTGTCATCGGCGTTCAAGGCCGCGCTGCGCGAAAGTCGGGCGCTGTGCCTTCAGCGCAACAGCCCTGTCGCGGTTGCCCCTTGGCGACGGGACGCCTACTAGGCTTGCCGACAAAAGTTCGGATCCCCGGAGCACCATGCGTCTTTCCCGATATTTCCTGCCCGTCGCCAAGGAATCGCCCGCCGACGCCCAGATCGTCAGCCATAAGCTCATGCTCCGCGCGGGCCTGATCCGGCAGACGGCGGCCGGCATCTATGCCTGGCTACCGCTCGGCCTGCGCGTGCTGAGGAAGATCGAGCAGATCGTGCGCGAGGAGCAGGATCGGGCGGGCGCGGTCGAGCTGCTCATGCCGACGCTCCAGTCCGCCGATCTCTGGCGCGAATCCGGCCGTTACGATGCCTATGGCCCGGAAATGCTCCGCATCCGCGACCGGCATGAGCGCGAGATGCTCTATGGCCCCACCAATGAGGAGATGATCACCGCCATCTTCCGGGATTCGGTCCGGAGCTATCGCGACCTGCCGCGCACGCTCTATCATATTCAGTGGAAGTTCCGCGACGAGGTGCGCCCGCGCTTCGGCGTGATGCGCGGCCGCGAATTTCTGATGAAGGACGCCTATTCCTTCGATCTGGACGAGGCCGGCGCGCGGCTGAGCTATTATACGCAGCTTCTCGCCTATCTGCGCACCTTCCAGCGGCTCGGCGTCAAGGCGGTGCCGATGAAGGCGGCGAGCGGCCCCATTGGCGGCGATCTGAGCCATGAATTCATCGTCCTCGCGCCGACGGGCGAGAGCGAGGTCTTCTACGATTCCGATTTCGATCAGTTCGACTGGCAGCAGTCCGAACTCGATTATGGCAATGAAGCCGATCTCAAGCGCCTGTTCGATCAGGTGAGCGGCATGTACGCCGCCACCGACGAGACGCATGAGCCCGCGCGCTGGGATGCGGTGCCGGAAATGCGGCGGCGCCAGGGGCGCGGCATCGAGGTCGGCCATATCTTCTTCTTCGGCACCAAATATTCGGCCGCCATGGGAATGAGCGTGCAGGGTCCGGACGGCCAGCCCGTCGTGCCGCAAATGGGCAGCTACGGCATCGGCGTCTCGCGCCTGATGGGTGCGATCATCGAGGCGAGCCATGATGCGAACGGCATCATCTGGCCGGAGGCGGTGGCGCCCTACAAGGTCGGCCTCATCAACATGCGCGCGGACGATGCCAAATGCGCGGCTGCTGCCGACGACCTCTATGCGAAGCTCAATGCCGCGGGCGTCGAGACGCTCTATGACGATCGCGACGAACGGGGCGGGGCGAAATTCGCGACGATGGACCTGATCGGCCTGCCCTGGCAGATCGTTATCGGCCCCAAGGGGCTCGAGCGCGGCGTCGTCGAGCTCAAGAACCGCGCGAGCGGCGAGAAGGTCGAGCTTTCGATCGATGATGCGCTGGCGAGGCTGGCCGGCTGATCGCCTGAAGGGCTGCTGCGATGATCCTCTCCCGCTACGAACGCATGATCGCCCGGCGCTATTTGCTGCCGGGCAAGGGGGAGGGGTTCATCTTCCTCGTCGCCTCGATCAGCCTGTTCGCGGTGATGCTGGGCGTCGCCGCGCTGATCGTGGTGATGAGCGTGATGAACGGTTTCCGCGCGGAGCTGTTCGACAAGTTTGTCGGGCTGAACGGCCATGCCGTGGTGCAGGGCTATGGCGGGCGCCTGCCCGACTGGCAGGCGATCGTGGCGGAGGCGAAGCGCACGCCGGGCGTGACCGAGGCCACTCCGCTGATCGAGCAGCCGCTGATGGCGAGCTATGACGGCCGCGTCGAAGGCGTGCTGGTGCGCGGCATGCGCGTGGAGGACATACGCGGCAATCGGATCATCCGCGACAAGGTGGTCGCCGGACGGCTGGCGGAGCTGGTGCCGGGATCGGAGAATGTCGCGATCGGCGCGCGGCTTGCCGAGGCGCTGGGCGTCACGGTCGGCGGCCAGATCAGCCTGATCAGCCCGCAGGGGCAGACGACGCCCTTCGGCACGGTGCCGCGCATCGTGAGCTATCGGGTCGCCGCCATCTTCGAGGTCGGCCTTTATGACTATGACAAGGCGTTCATCATCCTGCCGCTCCAGGATGCGCAGACCTTGCTGATGATGGGCGATTCGGTCGGCATGGTCGAGGTGCAGACGGTGGATGCGGACAAGGTCGGCCAGATATTGGCGCCGCTCGTGCCGCGCATCTCCGGCCAGGGCGAGGTGCGCGACTGGCGATCGATGAACGCCTCGCTGTTCGAGGCGCTGGCGGTCGAGCGCGTGTCGATGTTCGTCGTGCTTTCGATCATCATCCTCGTCGCGGTGTTCAACATCCTCTCCTCGCTCATCATGCTGGTGCGTTCCAAGACGCGGGACATCGCGATATTGCGGACAATGGGCGCGACGCGCGCGGGCCTCATCAAGGTGTTCATGACGGTGGGCGTCACGATCGGCGCGCTGGGCACGGTCGCGGGGCTGCTGCTCGGCTTCGTGCTGCTCTTCTTCCGCCAGCCGGTGATCAATTTCGTCCAGATCGTGACCGGCCAGAATCTGTGGGATCCGTCGATCCGCTTCCTGACCGAGCTCCCCGCCAAGACCGATCCGATCGAGGTGGCGGCGATCGTCGCCATGGCGCTCGGCCTGTCCTTCCTCGCCACCCTCTATCCCGCCTTCAAGGCGGCGAGCACCGATCCGGTGCAGGTGCTGCGCTATGAATAAGGCGCCCGTGCCCGACGTGCTCGCCGTTACCGGCCTGCGCCGTGCCTTCCGCCAGGGCGATGCGACGATCGAGGTGCTGCGCGGCGTGAACCTTCGCATTAGCGCGGGCGAGATCGTGGCGCTGCTCGGCCCCTCCGGCTCGGGCAAGTCGACATTGCTCCAGGCGGTCGGCCTGCTCGAGGGCGGCTTCGAGGGATCGATCCGCATCGCGGGCGAGGAAGCCGCGAAGCTCGATAATGACGGGCGTACGCGCGTACGCCGCGACGCGCTCGGCTTCGTCTATCAATTCCATCATCTTCTGCCCGATTTCGACGCGGCCGAGAATGTCGTCCTGCCGCAGCTCATTCGCGGCGCGGGCGCGGCCGATGCGCGCGCGCGTGCCACGCGCCTGCTCACCGCGCTCGGCCTCGGCCATCGGCTGACGCATCGGCCGAGCCAGCTTTCGGGCGGCGAGCAGCAGCGCGTGGCCGTCGCCCGCGCGCTCGCCAATCGGCCGGCGCTGGTGCTGGCGGACGAGCCCACCGGCAATCTGGACGAGGCGACGGCGGAGGTGGTGCTTGCCGAATTCCTGCGCCTGGTGCGCGGCGAGGGATCGGCGGCACTGATCGCGACGCATAATGAGCGGCTGGCGGCGAAGATGGACCGGGTGGTGCGCCTGTCCGAAGGCGTGCTCGTCTGATCCGGCGGCCTCAGCCGCGTGGTGCGAACAGGATGATGGCCGCGCCCGCGAGGCTGAGCCCCACGCCGGCGGCATCCCAGCGGTCCGGCCGCACGCCCTCCACTGTCCATAGCCAGAGCAGCGAGGCGGCGATATAGACCCCGCCATAGGCGGCGAATGCGCGGCCGGCGGCGCTGGCCGGGCTCCAGCTCAGCGTCCAGGCGAAGAGCGCGAGCGCAGCACCACCGGGCAGCAGCCACCAGATTGGCTTGCCGAGCCGGGTCCATCCCCAGAAGGCGAAGCAGCCGGCGATTTCCGCGAAGGCGGCGATGGCGTAGACGAGGAAGGATCGGATCATCGGCGCCACGCTGGCGTCCGATGGCCGCGAAGGCAAGAAATGGGGGACAGAGTGAACGATCATTCCCACGGGCATGGCCATTCGCATGGCCACCATCATGGCCATCACCACCATCATCACGGCCATGCTCACGGTCACGGCCATAATCATGCGCCCACGGGCTTCGGCCGCGCCTTCGCGCTCGGGATCGGCTTCAATCTCGCCTTCGTGATCGTCGAGGCGGTCTATGGCTTCCTCGCCAACTCGGTCGCATTGCTGGCGGACGCGGGGCATAATCTATCGGACGTGCTGGGCCTCGTCATCGCCTGGGTCGCCTATGCGCTGTCCCGCCGGGCGCCGAGCACGCGCTTCACTTATGGTTTGCGCAGTTCCTCGATCCTGGCCGCGCTGTTCAATGCCCTGTTCCTGATCCTCGCCTGCGGCGGAATCACGCTGGAGGCGATCCAGCGTTTCGGCGCACCGGCCGAGGTGCAGGGCCGGACGGTGATCTTCGTCGCAGCGCTCGGCATCGCGATCAATCTCGGCACGGCGCTGCTCTTCGCGCGCGGGCGGCGGGGCGACATCAATATTCGCGGCGCCTTCCTCCACATGGCGGCGGATGCGCTCGTCTCGGCGGGCGTCGTGCTGGCGGGGCTGGCGACGCTGTGGACGGGCGCCAAATGGATCGATCCGGCGACCAGTCTCGCCATCGTCGCGGTGATCCTGCTTGGCACATGGGGCCTGTTCCGCGAATCTCTGGCCATGTCCTTGCAGGGCGTGCCGCCGGGCATCGACCCGGCACAAGTGACGGCGCATCTCGGCACCCTGCCCGGTGTAGTGGACGTCCACCATGTCCATATCTGGCCGATGAGCACCACCGAGACCGCGCTCACCGCCCATCTGCTGATGCCCGCCGGCTTTCCCGGCGACCGTTTCCTGGAGGAAGCCGCGCACGGGCTGGAGACGCGCTTCCGCATCAGCCATGCGACCTTGCAGGTGGAAACGGGCCAGGATTGCCCGGTGGGCGACTGCTGAAGCCTTCCGTCGCAGGGGCGACGGGAAGAACAGCCCTCAGCTCGCGCCCGTCTCCGTCACGCTCGGATCGCTGAGCCGCAGCCGGGCGAACTGCACCACCTGCCGCCCGACCAGGTCAAGCTGCGCGGCGGCGGCGGGATCATCGCACGTCCCGTCATGGAAGATGCGGCCCGACGTGTTGATCGCGGCGCCCAGTGGCGTCGGCCAGCCGCGCAGCGCATGGACGATCGAGCGCAGCGTGGCGAGCGTGCTGCCCGTCGCCTGCCAGCCATAGGCGGTCGCGATCAGGCCCACCGGCACGCCGTCCAGATAGACGCGCTCGTCCTTCGCCGTCTCCTCCACATAGTCGATCGCATTCTTGACCATGCCGGAGATCGAGCCGTGATAGCCGGGGCTGGCGATGATCACCCCGTCCGCCTGGCGGATCGCGGAGACGAGCGCGCGGCCTTCCTCCGATTCGTTCCAGCCGGGGGTGAGATAATGGGGCAGCGCCGCGAGCACCTCCCCACCGAACAGCTTCACCTCCGCGCCCGCCCGTTCGGCGGCCGCGAGCGCCAGCGTCAATGCCTGCTCGGTCGACGAACCGGATGTCGCCGTGCCGCCGATGCCGACGATGAAGGGCTTGGCCGCGCTGTCCGTCATCACATGCTCTCTTCCGGGGATGGGAGGGAGGCGCTTGCCACAGGCCGCGCGTCACCCGCAACGAAGATCGGGGTGACGTTCGCCAACATCGCCTTTATCTAAGCGAATGCCTCGCAAAAATGCCCCCGGCCTGCCGAGCCGCCAGCAGATCCTCGATTTCATCACCAGCAGCGACACGCCCGCTGGAAAGCGGGAGATTGCTCGCGCCTTTGGCCTGCACGGCGCGGACAAGATCGCGCTCAAGGCGCTGTTGAAGGACATGGCGGACGAGGGGCTGATCGATTCGGCCCCCGGCCGCGCCTTCCACAAAATGGGCGGCGTGCCCAAGGTGACGGTGCTGCGCATCGTCGACATCGCGGACGACGGCCAGGCGCTCGCCACGCCGGAAAGCTGGCATTCGGACAATCCCCCGCCGAAGCTGCGCGTGATGGAGCGCAGCCGGCGCGGCAGCGCGCTCGGCGTGGGCGACCGCATTCTCGCGCGCACCGAGGAGGCCGGGCGCGGCTGGATCGCGCATCCGATGAAGCGGCTCGCGCGCGGCGAGGAACTGGTGCTCGGCATCCTCCATCAGGAAGGTGACCGGCTATGGCTGAAGCCCGTCGACAAGCGCGAGAAGCGCGACCTGATGGTGTCCGACGCGGGCGGGGCAGGGCCGGGCGATCTCGTCCTCGCCGAAAAGGCCGGCCGGCCGCCGCGCATCACCGCGCGGATCAGCGAACGGCTCGGCGATCCCTTCCAGCCGCGCAGCTTCAGCCTGATCGCGATCCACAAATTCGGCATTCCCGACCGCTTTTCGGAGGATATGCTGGAGGAAGCGGAGACCTTCGCCCGGCTGGAGCTGGGCGAGGGGCGGGAGGATCTTCGTCACCTGCCCATCGTCGCGATCGATCCGGCCGATGCGCGCGACCATGACGATGCCGTCTGGGCCGCGCCCGACGAGGATCCCGCCAATGCCGGCGGCTATCGCGCGATCGTCGCCATTGCGGACGTCAGCTTCTATGTCCGCCCCACGAGCCAGCTCGACCGCGAGGCGCGGAAGCGCGGCAACAGCGTCTATTTCCCCGATCGCGTCGTGCCGATGCTGCCCGAGGCGCTTTCCGCCGACATATGCTCGCTCAAGCAGGGCGAGGACCGGGCGGCGATGGCCTGCCACCTCACAATCTCGAAGGACGGCAAGCTCACCGGCTGGCGTTTCACCCGCGCGCTCGTCCGCATCGCTGCCAATATCGCCTATGAGGATGCGCAGGCCGCGATCGACGGCACGCTCGAACATCCGCTTGCCGATGTGGCGCTGAAACCCCTCTGGGCCTGCTGGGGTGTGCTTTCGAAGGCGCGCGATGCCCGCGCGCCGCTCGATCTCGACCTGCCCGAGCGGCGCGTGGTGCTGGACGAGAAGGGCCGCATTCTCTCCGTTGCCCCGCGCGAGCGGCTCGACGCGCATCGGCTGATCGAGGATTATATGATCGCCGCCAATGTCGCCGCCGCGAAAGCACTGGAGGCGAAGAAGGCGCCCATAATGTACCGCGTCCACGAGCCGCCGAGCCGCGACAAGCTCGTCGCGCTCAAGGATTATCTCAAGACGTTCGGGATCGAATTCGCGCTGGGGCAGGTCGTCCGCCCCGTCACCTTCAACCAGATATTGGGCCGGCTCGGCGACAGCGACGATCGGCCGCGCATCATGGAGCAGGTGCTGCGCACTCAGACCCAGGCCTATTATGCGCCCGCGAACGAGGGCCATTTCGGCCTCGCGCTCGCGAGCTATGCCCATTTCACCAGCCCGATCCGCCGCTATGCCGATCTGCTTGTCCATCGCGCGCTGGTCGCCGCCTACGGGCTCGATCTCGGCAAGCCGGTGGTGAAGGGCGCGAAAGGCGGACCGAAGGCGCCGCCCGTGACCGCGCTCAGCGCCGACGATGCCGCCAACATGCCGCGCCTGGGCGAGACGATCAGCCAGGCCGAGCGCCGCGCGATGGAGGCGGAGCGCGAGACGATCGACCGCTATGTCGCCGCCTATCTCGCCACCCATGTCGGCGACGTGCTCGACACGCGGATCACGGGCGTCAAGAATTTCGGCTTCTTCGCGACGGTGGAGGGGCTGGGCGGTGACGGCCTCGTCCCCGTCTCGACGCTCGGCGCCGAACATTTCCGCTATGACGAGGCGAGCCAATCGCTGATCGGCGAGCAGTCGGGCGACGTCTACGCCCCCGGCCAGAAGCTCCGGCTCCGCCTCGCCGAAGCCAATCCGATCACGGGCAGCCTGCTCTTCGAACTCCCCGAAGGCGCCAACCACATGCCGATGCGGCGCGGCGGCAAGGGCCGTCGGATCATGGGCCGCCGGGGCCGGCCGCCGGGGATAAGGCATAAGGGACGGTGAGGGACGGAAGGCCAATCGCGCCGATTACACGGTGGGAAAGGCCGCCTTCATCCAACAATCCCTCGCTTAGGTCGGTCCCGTTGGAGCGCATCCAGTGCAATTAAATCCTTGCCCCTGCGAAGGCCCGCAACCGGCACCAGGTTTCGCGTCGGCTTTCCGGGCTCGGACGTAAAGCTCCGCTTCGCTGCCGGGATAACGCAGCAGGCGATAGCCATGCGCCTGCGCATAGCGGCGCAACGGTGTATCAAGCCCGATGCGGTCGATATGATGGTGGCTTTCCAGGCCCGTGATGATCGCCGCCGGCGCCGCGCAGTCGAGCCGCTGCGCCACTCCGCTCGGGCTTGTCATGACGAGTCCCAACTGTCGCTCCCGATCGATCCTGTCGCCGGTGCGATAGGCGAAGGGGCCGGTCGCGAATTCGGGCATGAGCGGCAGGCCGCTGTCGATCATCAGATGGGGCGAGAGGGTGGCGATAGGCCCCCCGGCGCCGGTAGCGTGCACTTCGCGTCCGATCCAATGCGCCTGCCGGCTGAGCGTCAATATGTTCCATTCGCCGCTCGAAGCGGCATGGCCCAGATATTTTGCGTGTTTCAAGCTCCCCACGACCGCGAGGATCAGTGCCAGCGTCGTCCCTATCCGCCGCATATTTCCCTTCGGAAGGGGCACCAGCGCCGCCCGCGCGAAGAGCGGCGCCAGCATCGGCAGGAAATATTGCCGCCAGGTGGGTGTCGGCATCAGGCCGGCGATCAGCCCGGCGATCGTCAGCACTTCCAGGAAGCGGAGCGCCGGAGGCGTCGCGCGGCCCTGCGCCTGTCTCCGATACATGTCGCCGACGACCAGCAGCAGCGCCAGCAGCGCCGGCCCTCGGGCAAGCACCAGGAGGCTGTCCAGCGCCTTCGCCGTCGGCAGCAGCCGGTCGCCTGCGCCATTCAGCGCATACCATTCGAAAGGCGCCGTCGCTCCATATTCGAGCACGCCATAGAGAAAACCGGACGGCGCGGCGGTGAATGCCGTCATCGTCGGCAGCAGCCCCGCCAGGCCGCCGATGGCGAAGCCCGCAAAGGCGCGCCAGGAGACGGGATCGCGACGCTCCACCCACCAGCGGCAGAGCAGGAAGGCGCCGGTCGCCGCCGCCGGTATCGCATAGCTGAGCTTGGTGCTCGTCGCGGCGCCGAGCGCCAGCCCCGCAAGCGCCCATAATATATAGCCGTCGCCACGCCCGCGCAGCGCCGCCACGCCCGCGACCATGGCCACGCCCGCGAACAGAGCGGGGAGCATGTCGTTGCGCACCACGCCCGCCGAGAAGAGGAAGATATGGCAGCAGGCCATTGCGAGCGCGCCCAGCCGGGCTGCCGAAGCGCTGGCGCCGGCAAATATTGCCGTGGAATAGAGCGCGAGCATCAGCAGCGCGCCCGCCGTCGCGGTCGCCAGCCGCAGGACGAGCAGGTTCCAGCCCTCGACCAATCCCACCAGCGGCGCCGTCAGATAGGGCTGGAGCGGCGTTTGCAGATAGAGGAAGTCGATGAAGGGATGGCCGCTCTTCGTGAGCAGCGCCGCGGCAAGATACTGATCTTCGTCATGGTTGATCGGCGTCGCCACCGCGAGGATCAGCAGGATCACCCAGCCGGCGCCCAGCCATCCGACGGCGATCCGATGTCTCGCCCTGCGAGCAGCTAGCGTGACTGGGGCGGCATGGGGCCAGGATGCGGCATGATCGTTCATTCGGGCAGCGTCTCGGAATAAGCCGTTCCTGCCTAGCGCCACTCGATGCAAAACCCGATCCGCGTCATGTGCCTCATCGCAACCACGTCTCCTTCCGTCGCGGATTTCCGGGCGTCACCGCAAAGGCGGCGCCCGGAACCGCAACCTGAACTTGCATCGCAGTGCCCGCAGGATAGCTCCCAGTCGAAACCGGAAATTGGCTAGGTCCGTCTCGATCCGGAATAATGGTCGTTCCGCCATCGATCGCCGACGGCGGATCCAATCCATGACGACGTTACGCTTTCAACGCAGTCCTGCCCGGCATCAGGCGAACCATGTCGCCACCAGGCAGAACATCGCCAGGAAGGTCACGAATGTCGTGGTCCAGCCCAATATGTTGGTCCAGCGCCCGTTCGCGCGCACTCCCATGACCTGCCGTTTGTTGGTGAGCAGCATCATCAGCAACAGGAGCGGCGGCACGGAAAAGCCCTGCACGATCCCGGACCAGACAAGCGCCTTCATCGGATTGAAGCCGAGGAAATTCAGCCCGACTGCCAGCAGCGTGACGGCCGCGATTATCAGGTAGAAGAACTTATTCTCGCTCGGCCGATCATGAAGGCTCGCTTCTCTGCCCAGCCCCTGGACGACATCATAGGCCGCTCCGATCGTCATCACGGGAACCGCCAGAAAGCCCACGCCCACCACGCCGGCCGCGAACAGATAGGTCGCCGCATCCCCGGCCAGGGGCCGGAGCGCGACTGCCGCCTGTGCGGCCGTTTCTATCTCCGTCTCGCCCGCCGGGTGCAGCGTCACGCCCGTGGCAAGAATGATGAAGTAGAGAATGATGTTCGAGAAGATCATGCCGATCAGCACGTCGCGGCTCATCCGCTTCATTTCGCTACGGCTTGCGCCCTTGCGCTGCCATAGCTGGCGGCGGCCCATCGCGATCTCCTCCTCGACCTCCTGGTTCGACTGCCAGGTGTAAATATAGGCGGATAACGAGGTGCCGATGCACGCGACCACGATCGACAGAAACTCGGCATCGAACCGGACGCGCGGTATGAGCGTGTTGCGGATCACCTCGATCGGATCGGGCCTGGCCATGATCGCTGCGATCACATAGGCGAAGAGAATGAGGGCGAGCCAGCGAAAGATGCTGCGGATGAGGCTATAGGATCCGAAATATTGGATCACATAGATGATGGCTGCCGTGGCGATGACGATCAACGGGATCGGTGCCGGAATGAGCAGATTCAACGCTGCACCGATGCCGCCGAGATCGGCCGCAGCCTCGATGATATTGCCGACGAAGGCGAGCATGACCATCGGAAGCAGCACCCATCGGGGGAACTGGTCCCGGATGCAGGCGAAAAGGCCCTTGCCATAGACCTGCCCGATCTTCGCCGAGAGATAGACCACCACACACATCATCGGCAGCAGGACGGGCGCGATCCAGAGGATGCCGAGGCCAAAGCGCGCGCCGGCGCTGGCATAGGTGCCGATCGCCGAGGGATCGTCGTCCGCGGCTCCCGTTATGACGCCGGAGCCGACGATGCGGAGAATGCCGGCCCTGCCGCGCTCCGCCTCTATCTCATATTCGCTATCGAGCGGTTCGCGAAGCTGATCGATCATGAAGCCTCACGAGCGGCAGGAGGACGGTCAGGTCACAACTGCCATGAGCCGCGTTGGTTCAGCCGACCGCCAAGGGTCACAGCCGCGGCAACGTCACCCCGCGCTGGCCCATATATTTGCCCGCCCGGTCGGCATAGCTCGTCTCGCAGGGCTCGTTGCCCTGGAGGAAGAGGAACTGGCACGCGCCCTCATTCGCATAGATTTTGGCCGGAAGCGGCGTGGTGTTCGAAAATTCGAGCGTCACATGGCCTTCCCAGCCGGGCTCCAAGGGCGTCACATTCACGATGATGCCGCAGCGCGCATAGGTGGATTTGCCGAGGCAGATCACCAGCACGTCGTTGGGCACGCGGAAATATTCGACCGTACGAGCGAGCGCGAAGCTGTTGGGCGGGATCACGCACACGTCGGTCCGCCGGTCGACGAAGCTGTTGGCCGCGAAATCCTTGGGATCGACCGTCGCCGAATCGACATTGGTGAAGATCTTGAACTCATCCGCCACGCGCGCGTCATAGCCGTAGGAGGAGAGGCCATAGCTGATGCAGCCTTCGCGCCGCTGGCTTTCGACGAAGGGCTCGATCATCCCGTCCTTGAGCGCACGCTCGCGGATCCAGCGGTCCGACATGATCGACATTCGTCTTTCTACTCCCCGTCACCCCGAAGCCGCTTCGGGGGCCAACATTGCGGCCCGCTGCCTAGCCGCTCCGGGGATGTATCATCAAGCTCAACCGCTTATCCCCAGATCGGCCGGGCCGAAGGCGAAGGGCAGCAGCTCCGAGACGAGATGCCGTTCCACCACCGTCCCGTCCGCCGATCCGCAATGGACGACGATGTCGCGCCCGCCCATCTGCGCCGCCTCGTTCAATATCTGGCGGCATCGGCCGCAGGGGCGCACGGGCGCGTCGCCCATGATGCCGTCGGGCCCGATCATGCCGCCTGTCACCCCGATCGCCACCACGTCGCGGAAGCGGCCGGCGGCATTGGCGGTGGCGAGCGCCACCGTCTCGGCGCAGAGCGACAGGCCGTAGCTGGCATTTTCGAAATTGGCGCCGGCGACGATCGTCCCATCGGCGAGCAGCAGCGCCGCGCCCACGCCGAAGCGCGAATAGGGCGCGTGCGCGTTGCGGGCGGCCTCGCGCGCATGATCGATCAGCACGCGGCCTGCGACATCCTCCATGGAGACGGGCTCAGCCACGGATATGCAGCACGCAGATGAGCGTGAAGAGCCGCCGCGCGGTATCGAAATCCACCTCTATCTTCCCTTCCAGTCGCTCGATCAGCAGTTCGGCCGCATTATTGTGGATACCGCGCCGGGCCATGTCGATCGTCTCGATCTGCTGCGCGCTCGCCTGGCGGATCGCCTGGAAATAGCTGTCGCAGATCGCGAAATAATCCTTGATCGCCCGGCGGAAGCTGGCGAGGCCGAGGATGATCGTCTCCAGGAGCTGGTCGTCCTCGGTCGCGATGTCGATCGCCAGCCGCCCTTCCTCGACGCGCAGCTTAACCTTGTAGGGCCCGTCATAGCCCCCCGCATAGGCGCGCCGGGGTGCGAAATAATTGCCTTCCAGCAGGTCGAATATAGCGATGCGCCGCTCCTGCTCCACATCGGCATTGCGCCAGATGATGGTCCGCTCGTCGAGCTCGACGGCTATGATGCGCGGATCGGCCATATCGCCTGGGTCGTTATCCGAGCCGGGGCGATAAGCAAAGGCCGGAAGCGGGAAAGGGCGCCGGGAAGGGGGCGTTGCCAACAGTCGCTCCCGGAACAATCCACAGCTTGATCCACGGCCGGGCGACGAGCGGATTTGAGGATCGGGCCGCGAAGGTCCATCATGGCGCCATGGCCGAACTCGTACGAATCACGCCGCCCTCGCCCGGTGAACCGCCCGCCCTGCCGCACAATGTGGAGGCCGAAGCAGCCCTTCTCGGCGCGCTGATGATCGACAATCGCATCGCCGAGGATGTGCAGGTGAAGCTCAGGCCCGAGCATTTTCACCAGCCGCTCCATGGCCGCATCTATGAGGCGATATTGAAGGCGATCGATCGCAACATGATCGCCAATCCGGTGACGCTCCGGCCGATGTTCGAGGCGGATGCGGAAATGAAGGAGCTGGGCGGCCCCGCCTATCTCGCCAAGCTCACCGGATCGGGCGCGGCGCTGATCGGCGCGCGCGATTTCGCGACGCAAATCTATGATCTGGCGCTTCTCCGCGAGCTGATCGCGGTCGGCCGGACGATGGTCGAGAAAGCGAGCGACACCAGCGACTCGGTCGATCCCAAGACGCAGATCGAGGAGGCGGAGGTCGCCCTCTATCGCGTCGCCGAGGAAGGGGGTGAGCAGGGCAGCGTCAAGAGCTTCGCCCAGGCCGCCTCGCTCGCGGTCAAGTCGGTCGAGCGCGCGCTCAACAGCGGCGGCGGCGTCTCGGGCATCACCACGGGCCTCGAAGGACTCAACAAGCGGATGGGCGGCCTCCACCGCTCCGACCTCATCATCCTCGCCGGCCGTCCCGGCATGGGCAAGACCTCGCTTGCCACCAATATCGGCTTCAACGCAGCCAAGCGGCTCGTGCGCGATCGCGAGGACGGGATAGAAGAGGGCAAGTCGCTCGGCGCGGGCGTGGCCTTTTTCAGCCTCGAAATGTCCGCCGATCAGCTCGCCACGCGTATCCTTGCCGAGCAATCGGGCATCAGCTCCGAAAAGCTCCGCATGGGCAAGATCAACCAGCAGGATTTCCGCAATCTCGCCCGCGCGTCTGCCGAGCTTGAGACGCTGCCTTTCTATATCGACGACACGCCGGGGCTCACCGTCGCCGCGCTGCGCACCCGCGCGCGGCGCTTGAAGCGGCAGCGCGGCATCGACCTCATCATCGTCGATTATCTCCAGCTCCTGTCCGGCTCGGGCAAGGCGGCGGGCGAAAATCGCGTGCAGGAAATTTCGGAGATCAGCCGTGGCCTCAAGACGCTCGCCAAGGAGCTGCACGTCCCCGTGATCGCGCTCTCCCAGCTCAGCCGTGCGGTCGAGCAGCGCGAGGACAAGCGGCCCGTCCTGTCGGACCTTCGCGAATCCGGCTCGATCGAGCAGGACGCGGATATCGTGATGTTCGTCTATCGCGAGGATTATTATCACTCGTTCAAGGAGCCGCCCAAGCCCACCGACTCCAACTCGATCGAGGCGGAGAAATATGCCGAGTGGATGCGCAAGGACATGGAGATTCAGGGCCGGGCGCTCGCCATCATCGCCAAGCAGCGCCACGGCGCCACGGGCAATGTGCCGCTCCATTTCGACAAGGAAACGACCAAGTTCAGCGACCTGGCCGACGACGGCTGGGCGCGCGATCTGGATTAAAGCTGACCGCCGCTATTCTCCCGTCGCCCCTGCGGAGGCAAAGGGCGACGGGCCCAGAAGGGTTGACTGAAACACCGCTCAGGCTGAGCTTGTCAAAGCCTGTATCGAGCCTGTCGGGTGAGTCTCGGCACCCTTCGACAAGCTCAGGGTGAGCGCGGTCCGGTGGAGAACGCTCCGGGCGAAACTCCACCCCCTCAGAAAGCCGGCTCATCCCCTGGGCCGGGAATGACGGAATGGATGCCGCATTCCACCTTGTCCCAGCCGCGCCAGCGGCCGGCGCGCGGATCCTCGCCCGGCTTCACCACGCTGGTGCAGGGCGCGCAGCCGATCGAGAGATAGCCGCGCGCCTCCAGCGGATGGCGCGGCAGCTCATGTTCCGCGAAATAGGCGTCGAGATCGGCCTTGCTCCAGTCCGCGAGCGGATTGATCTTGAGCCGGCCGTCCTCGATCTCGAAGCGGGGCAGCGCCTTGCGCGTGCCCGACTGGAAGCCCTTGCGCCCCGAAATCCAGGCGTCGAAGCCCGAAAGCGCGCGCGCCAGCGGCTCCACCTTGCGGATTTCGCAGCATCCGTCGGGATCATAGGACCAGCGCAGGCCGGTCTGGTCCTTCGCCGCCAGCACGCGCGGATCGGGACGATAGACGCGCAGGTCCAGCACGCCCAGCCGCTCGGCCAGCTCGTCGCGATAGGCCAGCGTCTCGCCGAACATCTTCTGCGTGTTGACGAAGATCACCGGCACCGCCTTGTCGATCGACGTCACCAGATGCAGCAGCACCGCGGATTCGGTGCCGAAGGAGGAGACGAGCGCCGTGTGCCCGCCAAGCTCGCCCGTCAGCAGCTCGCGCAGCATCTCCGACGCGCCCACGCCTGCGAAGCGCGCCTCGAGCGCGGCCGCATCCTCCGGCCCGAAGGCGGGGGCGGTATCGATGATGTCGAGCGCGCGGGCGGCTTCAGCCATTGCGGATCCTCCAGACGGGTGGCCTGATGTCGACCGTCTTCTGATAGACATAGTCATAGCGATAGAGCGCGCGCTCGACCGCTTCGAGGTCGAGCGTGGTTTCGGGCGCGAAGGAATCGAAGCCGCAGCGCCGCATGGGAACGATCTGGTCGAGCAGAACGTCGCCCGCCGCGCGCAGCTCGCCCGTATAGCCTGCCTCGCGCAGGATGCGCGCGGCCGAATAGCCGCGCCCGTCGCGGAATTTGGGGAAGGCCACCTCGATCAGCGACAGCCGGTCGAGATGCGGCAGCAGCGCGCGCGCATCCTCGTCCGGCTCCAGCCGCACGGCGGTGGCGTTGCTCTGGCCGAGAAAGGCGTCGAGCGTGACGGCGGGCTCCTCATGCGGCTCGTCGTCGCGGAACCGGATCGCGTCACCCATAGATCGCCTCCTTGAAGGGCGCGAGGCCGACGCGCCGATAGGTATCGAGGAAGCGTTCGCCCTCGGTGCGCAGTTCGCGATAGGTTTCCAGCGCCTTCTCCACGGCGTCGACCACGCCGTCCTCGGAAAATCCGGGGCCGATGATCTTGGCGATGCTGGTATCCTCGGCCCCCGATCCGCCGAAGGAGAGCTGGTAATTCTCCTCGCCTTTCCGGTCGACGCCCAAGATGCCGATATGGCCCGCATGATGATGCCCGCAGGCGTTGATGCAGCCGGAAATCTTGAGCTTCACCTCGCCCAGGTCGCGCTGCCGGTCGAGGCTGGCGAAGCGCTGGGCGATCTTCTGCGCGACCGGGATCGAGCGCGCATTGGCGAGGCTGCAATAATCGAGCCCCGGGCAGGCGATGATATCGCTCACCAGATCGAGATTGGGGGTGGCGAGCCCCGCCGCGTCGAGCTTCTTCCAGATGGTGTGGAGATCGCGCTTGGCGACATGCGGCAGCACGATATTCTGCGCATGCGTCACGCGCAGCTCGTCGAAACTATATTGCTCGGCGAGGTCCGCCATCAGATCCATCTGCGCGGAGGATGCGTCGCCCGGAATGCCGCCGACCGGCTTCAGGCTGATCGTGACGATCGCATGGCCCGGCTGCTTGTGGGCATGGACATTCTGCTCCACCCAAGAGGCGAAATCGGGATCGCTGAGATCAATCTCGTCGGGCAGGCCCGTCTCATAGGCCGGCGGCGCGAAGAAGGCCGCGATCCGCTCGAACTCGCCCGCGGGCGGATCGAGGCCGAGCGTCTTCACATGGAGGAATTCTTCCTCCACCTGACGGCGATATTCGTCCGCGCCCAACTCGTGGATCAATATCTTGATCCGTGCCTTGTACATATTATCGCGCCGGCCATAGCGATTATAGACGCGCAGGCAGGCTTCCATATAGCTTAGGAAATCTTCTTTCGGCAGGAAGTCGCGGATCAGCGGCGCGATCATCGGCGTGCGGCCCATGCCGCCGCCCACGAACACGCGGAAGCCGACTTCGCCCGCCTCGTTGCGCCGGATCTGCAGGCCGATATCGTGCAGCTTCACCGCCGCGCGATCCTCCTCCGACGCGATCACCGCAATTTTGAACTTGCGCGGCAGATAGGTGAATTCGGGGTGAAAGGTGCTCCACTGGCGCAGCAGCTCGGCCCAGGGGCGCGGGTCCGTCACCTCGTCGGCGGCGGCGCCGGCGAACTGGTCGGACGAGATGTTGCGGATGCAGTTGCCGCTCGTCTGGATGGCATGCATCTCGACGGTGGCAAGCTCGGCCAATATGTCGGCCGCATCCTCCAGCTTGATCCAGTTGTACTGGAGGTTCTGGCGCGTGGTGAAATGTCCATAGTCGCGGTCATATTTGCGCGCGATGTGCGCCAGCATCCGCATCTGCCGGCTGGAAAGCGTGCCATAAGGAATGGCGATGCGCAGCATATAGGCGTGGAGCTGGAGATAGAGGCCGTTCATCAGCCTCAGCGGCTTGAACTGATCCTCGCTCAGCTCGCCCGACAGGCGGCGCTCGGCCTGCTCGCGGAATTCCTCCACGCGCGCCTCGACGATCGACTGGTCATATTCGTCATATTTGTACATCAGAGCACCCGTTCCGCAGCGCCTTCATCCGCCGGCGCGATCGAAAGATCGGGGCGCACGGTCGGCCCATAAGCGCGGATGCGGTCCTTGATATGGGCGGGGCGGGGGCCGTCCGGCGTCGCCTTCGCCTCGATCACATAGGGCACGTTCACATGGCGTGCCGCTTCCTCGCGCGCGGCGACCGCCTCTGCTTCCGCGCCGGCATCGACCGCGTCGGCGATGTGGCGGGACCAGCCCCTGCCGGTCCACCATGTCACGTCACCCGTGGCCAGATCGTTCCCCGTCACGATCCTCACTGTCTCGAACTCCATGTCGCTTGCCCTCATGCCAGCGCACTGGCCTGTGCGGCGAGCGTTGCCAAGCGATTATCGGCGTCCGAAAGCAGAACGACCTCGCCCACGACGATGATCGCCGGGCTCGTGACGCGCTCGCGGCGCACCATGTCGCCCAGATCGGCCAGCAGCGTGCGCATCGCCCGGCTGCCTTCCAGCGTGCCGCGTTCCAGCACCGCCACCGGCATGTCCGGCGCCACGCCCTCGGCCACCAGCTTGTCCGCGATAAGCTGCGCACAGGCAACGCCCATATAGATTACGAGCGTGCGGCCATGGCCGGCAAGGCCCGCCCAGCTCTGCTCGCCGAGCCCCGCGCACTGCCCCGCGACGAAGCTCACCGCGCTCGACCATTCGCGATGCGTCAGCGGCAGCATCGCCTCCGCAGCGCAGCCGAGCGCCGCCGAAACGCCGGGGACGACATCGACCCGGAGGCCTGCCGCGCGCACCGCCTCCACCTCTTCGCCGCCGCGCCCGAAGACGAACGGATCGCCGCCTTTGAGCCGCACGACGATCGATCCTGCCTTCACATGGGCGATGATCAGCGCGTTGATCGCATCCTGCGGCAGCGTATGGTGGTCGCGCTGCTTGGCGACCGAGATGCGCTGCGCATGGGCCGGGGCATGATCCAGCACGCGCGGATCGACCAGCCCGTCATGCACCACCACGTCCGCGCTCTTGAGCGCCTCGACCGCGCGCAAGGTCAGCAGCCCGGGATCGCCCGGGCCGGCGCCGACGAGAATCACGCGCCCGCGCGCATGGGGATCGAGCAATGTGGCCATGCGCCCCAGATGGTCGCCCGCGTATCGCGGCGCAACCGAAGCTTGCTTTGCGACGGGTTAGGAGAACTTTCGTTCCCTCGTCGCCATTGCCCCTTCGGGGGCAGGGGCGACGGATCAGCCGCCACCCATCGCCGCACCCATCCGTCTGACCGCCGCCACCTTCGCCTCGAAATGGCTCCAGTCGTCGCCCTCCGCGATCGGCGCCCAGATCGCCTCCACCTCGTCGATATGCATCGAGCAGGGCGCCTCGTCCCGCCAATAATCATGATCGAGCGCGCGCATCGGCCGGAACTGTTCCACCGCCGCCACAAACTCCGCAAACTGCGGCGTTGCATAGGCGCTGTCGGCAGGCGAGGGACCGCGCCGACGTCCGCCTGCCCAGTCGAAGAAGAAACGGTCTATCTCCACCATGCCCGTGCCGAGCGCGCCATCGATCGCCTGGAGCAGCGCCAGATCCTCCGCCTCTCCCCTGGGCGCGATGCCCAGCCGCGCGAAGATCGCATCGCGGAACGCATCCTCGTAACGCGCCGGAAATTCGTCCAGCACCGGCGCCAGCGCCTCTGCGCTTGCCACCAGCCTCAGCGCGATGGCGAGCTGCACCACGTCCCAATGGATCGCCTGCGCCTGCCGGCCGAAGGCATAGAGGCCCTGATGGTCGAAATAGGCGGCGGTGAAGCCCCCGTCCCATAGTGGCGTGAAGCGCCATGGCCCATAATCGAAGCTTTCGGCGGTGACGTTGATATTGTCGCTGTTGAGCACGCCATGGACGAAGCCCGCCGCCATATAGGAAGCCGCCAGCCGCGCGGTGCCCTTGACGACATGGCCCAATAGCCGCGCCTCCGGCTCGTCCCCCGCCGCCTCGCCGAAATATTGTTCAAGCACATAGGCGGTGAGCTGCCGCATCGTCGCTTCGTCGCGGATGGTGGCGAGGCGCTGGAAGGTGCCGATGCGGATATGGCCGTGGCTCAACCGCACCAGCACGGAGGAACGGGTGGGGGAGGGCTCGTCGCCGCGCTGGAGCTCTTCGCCCGTCTCGATCAGCGAGAAGCTCTTGGACGTCTCGACGCCCAGCGCCTCGAGCATCTCGGTCGCCAGCACCTCGCGTACGCCGCCCTTGAGCGTCAGTCGTCCGTCGCCGAAGCGACTATAGGGCGTCTGCCCCGATCCCTTGGTGCCGAGATCGAGCAGCCGGTCCCGCCCATCCTTCAGTTGTGCGAAGAGGAAGCCGCGCCCGTCGCCGATGTCGGGATTGTACACGCGGAACTGATGGCCATGGTAACGCAGCGCCAAGGGCTGCGGCAGATTGTCCGGCAGCGGCTCGAAGCGGCCGAAATGGCCGATCCATTGCTCGTCCGACAGGCCGGCGAGGCCCACCGTCTCCGCCCAGCGGTCATTGCGGAAGCGCAGCCTGTGCTGGGGGAAGCGCGCTGCCTCCACCGGATCATAGATCGCGCCGTCAAGTTGCAGGATGATTTTGGAGGGCCGGTAAGAGCCGGCTTGCGGGGGCGTCGCCATCGCGGCGATATGGGGCGACTGGGCCGGGAGACGCAAGCATGGGGGTGACGCGGGCATGGTGACGATATTGGAGGCGCGCTGGACGGATGGTTATTGGTGGTCCAAGGACGGGCTTCGCCTCCATTATCGCGATTATCCGGGCCCGTCGGACAAGCCGCCGATCCTCTGCCTGCCCGGCCTCACGCGCAATGTGCGCGATTTCGCCGATGTCGCCGATCGCCTGGCCGGAAGCTGGCGGCTGATCGTCGTCGAGCAGCGCGGGCGCGGCGAGAGCGCCTATGCCAAGGATCCGATGAGCTATGTACCGCTCACCTATCTTCAGGATGTCGAGGCGCTGATCGACACGCTCGGCCTTGGCCATTTCATCGTCTTCGGCACCTCGCTCGGCGGCATGCTCGCCATGCTGTTGTCCGCCACCGGCCCGGGGCGGCTGGCGGGCGCACTGCTCAACGATATCGGCCCCGTGCTGGAGATTGCCGGCCTCACGCGCATTCGCAGCTATGTCGGCCGGAGCGGGAGCTGGCCCACCTGGGTCCATGCCGCGCGCGCGCTCGCCGAGGTGCAGGGCGCATCCTATCCCGAATATGCGCTGGAGGACTGGCTGGTCATGGCGAAGCGGCTGTGCCGGCTCACCTCCTCGGGCAAGATCGTGCTCGATTATGACATGAAGATCGCGGAGCCCTTCCGCCTGCCCGGCGATGCGGCGATGGACCTGTGGCCCGCGCTGCAGAGCCTGGAAGGCGTGCCCTCGCTGCTCGTCCGCGGCGCCCTGTCCGACGTGCTGAGCGAGGAGACGGCGAGCGAGATGGTGCGCCGCCTGCCGCTGATGGATTATCTGACGGTGCCCGCGGTCGGTCATGCGCCCACGCTCGACGAGCCGCCCTGCCGCGCGGCGATCGACCGGCTGCTCGACCGGATCGAACGGGCCATTTGATCTTTCCGTCTTGCCCCCGCCCGGCATCGGGGGGATGATGGGGGATTGCGGCGAAAAGAGGGTGTTTGGGGGTAGGTATCGCTTTTCGCGCGCATTCCGGCGCGTTAGCCCCTATATGGCGCCCCGGGTTTCCGACGGAGGGATGATTGTTCAAGGGTGTGCGCCCGATCCTATATGGTGGGCGAGAGGTCTGGCCGTTGATCGAGGGCGGCAAGGGCGTGGCGGTTTCGAACCATGCGAGTTCGGGCGCCTGGGCCGCGGCCGGTGGTATCGGCACGGTTTCGGCCGTCAATGCCGACAGCTATGATGCCGATGGCAGGATCATCCCCCAGGTTTATCGCGCGCTCACGCGGCGTGAGCGGCATGAGGAACTGATCGAATATGCGATCGAGGGCGCCGTCCAGCAGGTGAAGCGCGCCTTCGAGATTGCCGGCGGCAAGGGTGCCATCAACATCAACGTGCTGTGGGAAATGGGCGGCGCGCAGCGCGTGCTTCATGGCGTGCTGGAACGCACGCGCGGCCTCGTCGCGGGCGTCACCTGCGGTGCCGGCATGCCCTATCGTCTGTCGGAGATCGCGGCCTCCTACAATGTCCATTATCTCCCGATCGTCAGTTCCGGCCGCGCCTTCCGCGCGCTATGGAAGCGGGCCTATTCCAAGGCGTCCGAATGGCTTGCGGCGGTGGTCTATGAGGATCCGTGGCGTGCGGGCGGGCATAATGGCCTGTCCAATGCCGAAGATCCGCTGAAGCCCGAGGATCCCTATCCCCGCGTCAAGGCGCTGCGCGAAACGATGCGCGAGGGCGGTATTTCGGATGATGTGCCGATCGTCATGGCCGGCGGCGTCTGGTTCCTGCGCGAATGGAATGACTGGATCGACAATCCGGAGCTCGGCACCATCGCCTTCCAGTTCGGCACGCGGCCGCTGCTGACGCAGGAAAGCCCGATTCCGCAGGATTGGAAGACGCATCTGACGCAGCTCGACGAAGGCGATATCCTGCTCCATCGCTTCTCGCCGACGGGTTTCTATTCCTCCGCCGTGCGCAATCCCTTCCTGCGCAATCTGGAAGCGCGCTCGGAACGGCAGATCGCCTTTTCCGGCGAAGCGGCGGGCGATCATCAATATCAGCTCGATGTCGGCGTGAAGGGCAAGAGCTTCTGGGTCACGCGCGGCGATCTGCTGCGCGCGCGCGAATGGTATGGCCTGGGCTTCACCTCCGCGCTCAAGACGCCGGATAATACGCTCGTCTTCGTGACGCCCGAGGAGATGAAGACGATCCGCAAGGATCAGGCGGATTGCATGGGCTGTCTCAGCCAGTGCAGCTTCTCCTCCTGGGCGGATATGGAAGGCAACAGCACCGGGCGCCTCGCCGATCCGCGCAGCTTCTGCATCCAGAAGACGCTGCAGGACATCGCGCATGGCGGGCCGATCGACCAGAATCTGATGTTCGCCGGCCACGCCGCCTATCGCTTCAAGCAGGATCCCTTCTATTCCAACGGCTTCGTGCCCAGCGTGAAGCAGCTTATCGACCGCATTCTGACGGGCGACTGATCTCCACCGTCGCCCCTGCCTTGCGCAGGGGCGACGGCAATATTGATCGATTGTTCGCGCTCGCCCCTGAGTGCGGTGGCCGGCAAAATCGCGAGCGCTGCCATCTTTCGCCCGAAAAAGAATCTCTAACCTTCATTAATGCGGATGATCGGCTAATCTGCTTCGCCCATGAAGCGCGCCCTCGTCATTCGCCATACCCCCTATGAAGGAATCGCCGCCTTCCGCCGTCCGGTGGAGGAAGCGGGCTATGTCATCGATCGGATCGACGTCACCGATCCGGCCTTTCCCACGCTCGACATGTGTTCGCCCGATCTGGTCGTGATGATGGGCGGCCCGATGGGCGTCTATGAGCGCGAGGCCTATCCCTGGATCGCGCATGAGATTGAGCGGCTTGCCGATCGCATCGCCGCCGATCGTCCCACGCTCGGCGTCTGCCTCGGCAGCCAGATGATCGCCGCTGCCATGGGTAGCCATGTCTATCCCGGGCCGGTCAAGGAGGTTGGCTTCGCGCCGATCAGCATCAATGCCGCCGGGCTCGATTCGCCGCTGCGCCATCTCGACGGCGTGCCCGTGCTCCACTGGCATGGCGATACATTCGACCTGCCCGACGGCGCGGAATTGCTCGCCTCCAGCGACAAATATGTGCATCAGGCCTTCCGCCGCGGCGCCAATCTGCTCGCGCTGCAATGCCACCCCGAAATGGGCGAGGATCCGCGTATCGAGGCCTGGCTGGAAAATTCGGACGATTATCTTGCCGAAGCCGGCACTCATGCCGATGCGATCCGCGCAGATTATTGTACGCAGGGGCCGGTGACGATCACTTATGGCCGGACGATGATCACCGAATGGCTGGCGGGGATTCGCAACTAAATTCTTCCGTCGTGGAGATAGAGGTCTATCGCTCTCGCCACGAGCGTGACCCCAGTGAATAGAGGCATGGGCCCCCGCCTCCGCAGGGACGACGGCCATTGGGGGCAAGGGGCGACGATTCACTTGGGGCGGCCGCCCCGGTTCAACTCCCCCAAATGATCGGCTAGAGCTTGGCCATGCTGACCGCTCTCGCCATTCGCGATGTCGTGCTCATCGAAGCGCTCGACCTGGAATTCGCATCCGGTCTCGGCGCGTTGACGGGCGAGACGGGCGCGGGCAAGTCGATCCTGCTCGATTCGCTCGGCCTCGCGCTCGGCGCGCGCGCGGACAGCGGGCTCGTCCGCCAGGGCGCATCCCAATCGGTCGTCACCGCCAGCTTCGATCTTCCGGCCGATCATGCGGTCGCATCGCTTCTCGCCGAAAATGGCCTGGATGCCGAGCCCGGCGAGCCGCTCGTCGTCCGCCGCATCGTCAAGGCCGATGGCGGCAGTCGCGCCTTCGTCAACGATCAGCCGGCGTCGGCTGCGCTGCTGCGCGAGCTCGGCAGCTATCTCGTCGAAATCCATGGCCAGCATGATGATCGTGGCCTGCTCAATCCGCGCGGCCATCGCGCGCTGCTCGACGCCTTCGGCCGTATCTCGACCGATGCTGCCGCCTCCGCCCACCGTGCCTGGCGCGAGGCCGAGACGCGGCTGGAAAGTGCGCGCGAGGATCTGGAAAATGCCGCGCGCGATCGCGAATGGCTCGATCATGCGGTGGCCGAGCTGTCCGCCTTTGCCGCCGAGCCCGGCGAGGAAGCGGAGCTCGCCGCCGAGCGCGCCGCCATGCAGAAGGGCGCACGCCTGTCGGACGATCTCGAGGCCGTGTCCGGCCATCTCGAAGGATCGGAGGGGGGCCTTGCCCAGCTTCGTCAGGCCGCGCGCCGGCTCGATCGCATCGCGGCCGAGCATCCCGCGCTCGCCGAGGCGCTGGCAGCGCTCGACCGCGCGGTGATCGAGGCCGCCGAGGCCGAGGACCGGCTGGGCGAGGCATCGCGCGCGCTGGCCTTCGATCCGGCCCGGCTGGAGGCGGTCGAGACGCGGCTGTTCGATCTGCGCGCGCTCGCCCGCAAGCATCGCGTCGATCCCGATCAGCTCGCCGCGCTCACCGAGGAGCTCGCCCAGCGCCTCGCGCTCATCGATGCGGGCGGGGAGGGGATTGCCGCGCTGGAAGCCGAGGCCCGCGCTGCCCGCGCCGCTTATGAGGAGGAAGCCGCGACGCTCAGCGCCGCGCGCCAGATGGCGGCCGTCCGCCTCGATGCGGCGGTGAAGGCGGAGCTTGCGCCGCTCAAGCTCGATGCCGCGCGCTTCCGCACCATCGTCGAGCCGCTGGCCGAGCCGCAATGGAGCGGCACGGGGCGCGATCGTGTCGAATTCGAAATCTCCACCAATCCCGGCGCGCCCTTCGCTCCGCTCGTCAAGATCGCCAGCGGTGGCGAACTTTCGCGTTTCATCCTCGCGCTCAAGGTGGCGCTGGCAGAGGAGGGCGGGGCGGCCACGATGATCTTCGACGAGATTGATCGCGGCGTCGGCGGCGCGGTCGCCAGTGCCATCGGCGAGCGGCTTGCCCGCCTCTCGGCCCGCGCCCAGATCCTCGTCGTCACGCATAGTCCGCAGGTCGCCGCCCGCGCCGACCGCCACTGGCTGATCGCCAAGAGCCATGACGGGCTCGTCACGCGCACCGGCGTCCACGCCCTCGATGCCGTCGAGCGCCGCGAGGAGATTGCCCGCATGCTGTCCGGCGCCGAAGTCACCGATGAGGCGCGTGCCCAGGCCCGGCGTCTGCTCGAGGCTGCCTGACCGGCCGATACGCCCAAGAAATGAGAGAAATGACCGACATCGAAGCTGCCGCCGAACTCGCCCGTCTTGCCGCTGAAATCGCGCGCCACAACCAGCTTTATCATGATCAGGATGCGCCCGAGATTTCGGACGCCGAATATGATGCGCTGGTTCGCGCCAATGCGGAGCTGGAGGCGCGTTTCCCGCATCTCGTCCGCACCGATTCGCCGAGCCGTCTGGTCGGCGCCGCGCCCAGCGGCCGTCTCGCCAAGGTGCCGCATGCCCGGCCGATGCTCAGCCTCGACAACGCCTTTTCCGATGAGGAGGTGGAGGAATTCATCGGCCGCGTCCGCCGCTTCCTCAACCTGCCCGACGATGCGGAAGTGGCGCTCACCGCCGAGCCCAAGATCGATGGCCTGTCCTGCTCGCTGCGATATGAGCGCGGCCGCCTCGTCTGCGCCGCCACGCGCGGCGACGGCCAGACGGGCGAGGATGTCACCGCCAATGTCTCCACCATTGCGGACATTCCCCGCACGCTCCCCGGCGCGGTGCCGGACGTGTTCGAGGTTCGCGGCGAGGTCTATATGGCCAAGGCCGATTTTCTCGCGCTCAATGCCCGTCAGGCGGAGGCGAAGGGCAAAATCTTCGCCAATCCCCGCAACGCCGCGGCGGGCTCGCTCCGCCAGCTCGATCCCGCCATCACCGCATCGCGTCCCCTGCGCTTCTTCGCGCATGGCTGGGGCGAGGTGTCCGATCTTCCGGCGGAAACGCAATTTTCTGTAATGCAATGGATTTCTGATCGGGGCCTGCCCATCTCGCCCGATCTCACCCGCGTCAACGGCCATAACGACCTACTCAGCCATTATCGCGCCATCGAGGCCCGCCGTGCGGATCTCCCCTTCGATATCGACGGCGTCGTCTACAAGGTCGATCGGCTCGACTGGCAGCGCCGCCTAGGGCAAGTCGCCCGCGCGCCGCGTTGGGCGATTGCGCATAAATTTCCTGCCGAACGCGCCGAAACCGTCCTCACCGCGATCGACATTCAGGTCGGGCGCACCGGCGCGCTCACGCCCGTCGCCCGGCTGGAGCCGGTCAATGTCGGCGGCGTCACCGTCACCAACGCCACGCTCCACAATGCCGACGAGATTGAGCGGCTCGGCCTGCGCATCGGCGATCGCGTCCTGATCCAGCGCGCCGGCGACGTCATCCCCCAGATCGTCCAGAATCTCACGCCCGACGCGGCGCGCGAACCCTATCTCTTCCCGCACGAATGCCCCGAATGCCATTCGGCGGCGGAACGCGAGGTGGACGGCGTCGTCTATCGCTGTACCGGCGGCCTGATCTGCCCCGCCCAGCGCGTCGAGCGGCTTCGCCACTTCGTCTCGCGCTATGCGCTCGACATAGAAGGGCTGGGCCTCGTCCATATCGAGGGTTTCTTCCGCGACGGCCTGATTCATTCGCCCGCCGACATCTTCCGCCTCCACGAAAAGCGCGAGGCGCTGATCAATCGCGAGCGCTGGGCGGAAACCTCGGTCGCCAATCTCCTCGCCGCGATCGATGCACGCCGCCAGCCGCCGCTCGACCGCTTCCTCTTCGCGCTCGGCATCCGCCATGTCGGCGAGGTGACGGCGCGCGATCTCGCCCGCCGCTATTCGACCTGGGAGGCGCTGACCGCGATGCTCGACGCGGCCGTTGCCCGGCGGGACGCGATGGCGCCCGTGCTCGCGGAGCCGGAGGCCAAATTCGCCCAGCGCGTCGCCAAGGAGATGGCGGCGATCGTCGACACGGCCAATGTCGGCGGCGAGGTCGCCCAGGCGCTGGTCGACTTCTTCGCCGAGCCGCATAATCGCGAGGTGCTCGCCGATCTGCTCGCCCAGGTCGATGTCCAGCCGGTCATCTTCGAAACCCACGCCTCGCCCGTTTCCGGCAAGACCGTGGTCTTCACCGGCAAGCTCGAGACGATGAGCCGAGACGAGGCCAAGGCGCAGGCGGAGGCGCTTGGTGCCAAGGCGGCGGGCTCCGTCTCGAAGAAGACAGATCTGGTGGTCGCGGGGCCGGGCGCAGGCTCGAAGCTCAAGCAGGCGGCCGACCTCGGCATCGAAGTGATCGACGAGGCGGCCTGGAACGCGATCGTCGCCGCGGCCGGCTGAAGACAGCCGGCTTCGCCCGGATCCTCAGGCGGCCTCGCCCTCGAACTGGAGCCGGGCGAGGCGCGAATAAAGGCCGCCCTGCGCCACCAGCTCGTCATGGCGGCCCTGTTCGACGATCCGGCCATGATCCATCACGATAATCCGGTCGGCGGCGCGCACGGTGGCGAGACGATGCGCGATGACGACCGTCGTGCGGCCCTGCATCAGCCGATCGAGCGCGCGCTGCACCAGCCGTTCCGACTCCGCATCGAGCGCTGAGGTCGCCTCGTCGAGCAGCAGCAGCGGCGCATCGCGCAACAGCGCGCGGGCGATGGCGAGGCGCTGGCGCTGGCCGCCGGAAAGGCGCGCGCCGCCTTCGCCGAGATAGGTATCGAGCCCTTCCGGCAGGGCGCGCAGGAAGGTGGCGGCATTGGCGGCCTCGGCCGCGGCCCAGAGCTCCGCATCATCCGCTTCCCAGCGGCCATAGCGCAGATTGTCCCGCGCGGAGGCGGCGAATATCACGGTCTCCTGTGGCACCATCGCGATGCGCGCGCGGATCGCGGCGGGATCGGCATCGGTCAGCGCCACGCCGTCGATCCTGACGCTGCCCGCCTGGGGATCGTAGAAGCGCTGGGCGAGCTGGAAGAGGGTGGATTTGCCGGCACCCGAGGGGCCGACGATCGCCACCATCTCGCCGGGATCGATGGACAGGGTGAAATCGTCGAGCGCGGCCACGTCCGGCCGGGTGGGATAACGAAATTCGACCTGTTCGAAGCTGAGCGCGCCGCGCCCCGGATCGGGCAGCGGCACCGGATTGGCCGGAGGGGCGATATCCGGCACCTCGACCAGCAGCTCGGCAAGACGGCCGGCGGCGCCGGCACCGCGCAGCAGATCGCCATAAACCTCGGTCAGCGCGCCGAACGCGCCCGCGACCAGCGCCCCCGTCAGCATGAAGGCGGCGATCTTGCCGCCCGTCAGCCGGCCGGCCGCCACATCGACCACGCCCTGCCACATCACCATCGTGATCGCGCCGAAGACGAGCAGGATGACGATCGACGTCATGCCCGCGCGCAGCGCGATCCGCCGGCGCGCCGTGCCGAATGCCGTCTCGACCGCCTTGGCGAAGCGACCGGCCTCGCGCTCCTCCTGGCCGAATGCCTGCACGATCTTCATCGCGCCGAGCGTCTCCGCCGTCATCGCGCCGACATCGGCGATGCGGTCCTGGCTTTGCCGCGAAACGGCGCGCAGCCGGCGGCCGGCGAACACGATCGGCAGGACGATCACGGGTATGCCGAGCAACAGCATTGCCGTGAGCTTTGGCGCCAGCGTGAAGAGATAGACGATCCCGCCAATGCCCATCACCAGATTGCGCGCGGCGACCGAAATGGTGGTGCCGACGATCTGCTCGATGATCGACGTGTCCGCCGTCAGCCGCGAGGCGATTTCGGAGGGACGATTCTCCTCGAAGAAACGTGGCGCGAGCGTCAGCAGGTTGCGCTGTACGGCGGTGCGGACATCGGCGACGACACGCTCGCCCAGCCAGGAGACGAAATAGAAACGCAGTGCCGTCGCGATCGCCAGCACGACCACGATCATCAGCAGATAATGGAAATAGGGCGCGACCTCGTCCGTCCCGCCGCCGGTAAAGCCGCGATCGATGATCCGCTGCAGCCGCTGCGGGATCGCCAGCGTGGCGCCCGCGGCGAGCAGCATGGCAAGCGCCGCGAGCAGGATGCGGCCGGGATAGCGCGCAGCGAAGCGCCAGATCAGCAGAATATTGCCGATATTCCGTCCGGAGGCGGGGGTAGGGGGGCTCGTTTCAGCCATGGGCCGGCCGTCTAGCAGGCAGGTTGGAACGGCTCAACTCGCCAAAGGTTCTTTCTTCGAGCATGGCGCGTGGCGTTGCTGCAATCCGGCAGAGCGCTATATGCGTATCACAGGGAGTCCTGCCGTGCTGTACGATGCCTATGAGTTTCAGCGGTCGCTTCTCGCCGGCGCCAGCGCGATGGCAGGGGTTGGGTCCGAATGGATGCAGAATCCGGTGAATCCGCTTGCCTATACTGCGGCGGCACCGTTGCTCGCGTCCGGGCTCAATGTTTTTGCCCACGCGGCCGCGACTCATGGCAAACCCGCCTTCGGTTTCGTCGAGACGGTCATTCGCGGCGTGCGCGTGCCCGTGATCCAGGAAGTCGTCCTGCGCAAGCCGTTCGGCCAGCTGCTGCACTTCAGCCGCCCTGGCGCGCCCGAGGGGCAACCCAAGCTGCTGATCGTGGCGCCGATGTCGGGCCATTATGCGACTCTCCTGCGCGGGACGGTCGAGCGGCTGCTGCCGCGGCATGACGTCTATATTACCGACTGGTGCGACGCCCGGCTGGTGCCGCTTTCCGAGGGGCGCTTCGATCTCGACGACTATATCGATTATGTCGTCCAGTTCCTGGAGCATATCGGGCCAGGCACGCATGTGCTGGCGGTCTGCCAGCCGGCGGTGCCGGTCTATGCGGCGACCGCGCGAATGTGCGAGGCAGGCAATCCGGCACGTCCGGCGACGCTGACCCTGATGGGTGGGCCGATCGACACGCGTGAAGCGCCGACCGACGTGAACACCATCGCCACGCAGCGGCCGCTCGGTTGGTTCGAGCAGAATGTGATCGTGGCCGTGCCTTTTTATTATCCGGGCGCGGGCCGGCGGGTTTATCCCGGTTTTCTGCAGCTTACCGGCTTCATGGCGATGAATCTCGGCAATCATCTCATCAGCCACTGGACGATGTTCAAGCATCTGGTGGAAGGCGATGAGGAGAGCGCGGCAGCGACCAAGGCTTTCTACGAAGAATATCGCGCCGTCTGCGACATGCCGGCCGAATTCTATCTGCAGACGATCGATCAGGTGTTCCAGCGCCATGCATTGCCCAAGGGGGAATTGATGCATCGCGGGCACCGCGTCGATCCGGCGCAGATCAAGGATGTGCCGATCCTCGCGATCGAAGGCGAGCGCGACGATATTTCGGGACTCGGCCAGACCAGGGCCGCGCTGACCATTTCCACGGCGCTGCCGGAGAAGCTGAAGAAATATTATCTGGCCGAAGGCGTTGGTCATTATGGCATTTTCAACGGCCGCCGCTGGCGCGAGATGATCGCGCCCGTGCTGGAAGACTGGATATTGACGCACCAGCCTGCCGTGATCCAGGCGCTCGGGACGACCGTCGTCACGGGATGAGCGGCATCAGGCTGACCGCCCGGGTCGAGCGCTGGCCGGTGGCGGGCGCCTTCACCATATCGCGCGGTGCTAAGACGCATGTCGACACGCTGCTGGTCGAGGCCGCGGCGGAGGGCGTCGTCGGGCGGGGCGAGGCGACCGCCATCTATTATCATGGCGAGACGGCGGAGCAGATTGAGCAGATCGTTACGGCGCTAGGCATGGTGCCGGAAGATAGATCGCTTCTCCGCAATATCCTGGGGAAGGGCGCCGCGCGCAATGCGGTGGATTGCGCGCTATGGGACTTGGATGCGAAGCGGAGCGGCCGGCCGGCCTGGCGCGCGGCGGGACTTGAGCTGCCGCACGCGGTGACGACCGCCTTCACCATATCGCTCGGTGACCCTGAGCGGATGGAGGCGGATGCGCGCAAGGCGGGTGGGCGCTATCCGCTGCTCAAGCTGAAGCTGGCGGGCGAGGGCGATATCGAGCGGGTGGCGGCGGTCCGCCGAGGCGCGCCTGAGGCGCGGCTGATCGTCGATGCCAACGAGGCCTGGACCGGACGCGACGTGGAGGCCGAGGCTACGGCGCTCGTTCGCTATGGCGTCGAGTTGATCGAGCAGCCGGTGAAAGCCGGGCAGGATCATCTGCTCGACGGCGTGACATCGCCCATCCCGCTCTGCGCCGACGAAAGCTGCCAGGACCGGAGCGACCTCGCCCGCTGCATCGGTCGATATGAGGCGATCAACATCAAGCTCGACAAGGCCGGCGGGCTGACCGAAGGGCTGGCGCTCGCTGCCGAGGCGCGGGCCGCGGGGCTGGAGATCATGGTCGGCTGCATGCTTTCCACCTCGCTCGGCGTGGCGCCGGCCTTCCTGTTGGCGCAGCAGGCGCGCTGGGTGGATCTGGACGGGCCGCTGCTGCTGGCCAAGGATCGGCCGGGTGGCTTCCGCTTCGACGGCGGCACGATGATGCCGCACGACCCCGGCTTCTGGGGCGGCTGAGTTTCGCCTTTTCGGTCCACCTTCATTTCGGAACGGGACAGCCTATAGGGGCGCCATGATGGACGCCCCCGACATGGATCGGCGGGCGCCGCCGGAGACCATGAATGACGATCGATTCTTCCGCCATACGCCCTGAATTGCTGGCCGAATTGCGGGCGCTGCACCGCGCGCCCGAGCCCGAGGTGCTGGCGCGCCTGCTGCCCGACGCGACACTCGATTCGGGCACGCGCGCCCGCGTGGTCGGCCATGCGCTCGACCTGCTCGCCGATCTTCGCGTGGCGCAGCGCGAAGGATGGGTGAACCAGTTCCTGCAGGAATATCGGCTGAACAGCTCGGAGGGCGTGGCGCTGCTCTCGCTCGCCGAAGCCTTTCTGCGCGTGCCCGATCCCGAGACGGCGGACCTTCTGATCGCCGACAAGCTGGGCGATGCGGATTGGCGCGCGCATCGCGGAAAATCCCATTCGAGCTTGGTCAACACCGCGACCTGGGGCCTGGTGATCGGCCGCGCGCTGGTGAGCGACAGCGGGCAGGCGGGTGCGCTCAAGCGGCTGATCGCGCGCGCGGGCGAGCCCTTCGTGCGGCAGGCGGTGGGTGCGGCCATGCGGATGATGGGCGAGATATTCGTGATGGGCCGCACCATCGACGAGGCGATCGGCCGGATGGACAGGCGCGAGAATCGCGGCTTCACCGCCAGCTTCGACATGCTGGGCGAGGCTGCGCGCACCTATCCCGACGCGGAACGTTATTATCGCGCCTATGTCGATGCGATCGCTGCCGTGGGCCGCGCGGCGGCGGGGAAAAGCGGGGGCGTCGAGGCGCGCCATTCCATCTCGGTCAAGCTTTCCGCGCTTCATCCGCGCTATGAGGTGGCGCAGTGGCGCAAATCGGTGCCCGCGCTCACCGAAATGCTGGAGGCGCTGAGCATCCAGGCGGCGGAAGCGGGGATCGGCCTGACCGTCGATGCCGAGGAATCCGAGCGGCTGGAGATGAGCCTGGACATCATCCGCGCGGTGGCCGGGCTGCCGGCGCTCAAGGGCTGGGACGGGTTCGGCATGGCGGTGCAGGCCTATGGCAAGCGCGCGCGGCCGACGATCGGATGGGCGGATGCGCTGGGGGCGGCGACCGGACGGCGCATCGCGGTGCGTCTCGTCAAGGGCGCCTATTGGGACAGCGAGGTGAAGCGCACGCAGGAGGCGGGGCTTTCCGACTATCCGCTGTTCACGCGCAAGGCGGCGACCGACGTCTCCTATCTCGCCTGCGCGAAGGATATGCTGGCCGCACCCAACATCTATCCCGCCTTTGCCAGCCATAATGCGCTGACGGTGGCGACGATCCTCGAATGGGCGGGCGCGAGCCGCGATTTCGAGTTTCAGCGGCTGCACGGCATGGGCGAGGGGCTTTATGAGAAACTCGTTCGCGAACAGGGCTATAGATGCCGTATCTATGCACCCGTGGGAGGTCATCGCGACCTGCTGGCCTATCTGGTGCGGCGCCTGCTGGAAAATGGCGCCAATTCGAGCTTCGTCCACCAGCTCGCCGACGAGCGGCTGTCCGACGAGCAGCTGCTCGCCGATCCGGCGGAGAAGATCGCGGCGGTGCGCGGCAGCCGGCATCCCTCCATCCCGCTTCCGGCCGACCTGTTCGGGGCGGCGCGGAAGAACAGCATAGGGATTGATCTTCAGGATCGGGAGATATTGGCCGGCGTCGCCTCCGACATCCGTCATGCGCGCGTGACGGGGCAGGAGGCACAGGGCCATGACGATGTGGCGGGCGTGGTCACGCGGGCTGTATCCGGCTTTGCGGGCTGGTCCGCGACGCCGCTCGCCAAGCGCGCGGCGATCCTCGAGCGGCTAGCCGATCTGCTCGAGGCGCATCGCGGCGAGCTGATGGCGATCGCGGTGCAGGAAGCGGGCAAGACCATCCCCGATGCGCTCGGCGAAGTGCGCGAGGCGGTTGATTTCTGTCGCTATTATGCGGTGCAGGCGCGGACGGGCCTGGCGCCCGTGGAGCTGCCCGGGCCGACGGGCGAGCGCAATGTGCTGCGCCATGAAGGGCGCGGCGCATGGGCCTGCATCGCGCCCTGGAACTTCCCGCTGGCGATCTTCCTGGGGCAAGTGGCGGCGGCGCTGGTGGCGGGCAACAGCGTGGTCGCCAAGCCCGCGCCGCAGACGCCGCGCATCGCCGCGCGCGCGGTGGAGCTTGCCCATCTGGCGGGCGTGCCAGCGGATGCGCTGCTGCTGCTGACGGGTGGGCCGGATACGGGCGCGGCGCTGGTGGCGGATGCGCGGATCGCGGGCGTCGCCTTCACCGGATCGACCGCGACCGCCAGGCGCATCGCCCGCTCGCTGCTGGAGGAAGAAAGCCGGCCGCTTGTGCCGCTGATTGCGGAAACGGGCGGAATCAATGCGATGCTGGTCGATTCTACGGCGCTGCCCGAACAGGTGGTGGCCGATGTCGTGACCTCCGCCTTTCGTTCGGCGGGGCAGCGTTGCTCGGCGCTCAGGCTGCTGCTGCTTCAGGAGGATATAGCCGGGCGGACGCTGGAGATGCTGGCGGGCGCGATGGATACGCTGGTGGTGGGCGATCCCGCCGATCCGGCAACCGATATCGGCCCGGTGATCGACCGGCCGGCTTATGATCGGCTGATGGCCTATCGCGAGAGCATGCGGGCCAATTGGGTGAAGACGGTGGAGGTGCCGCGTCAGGGCCTGTTCGTGCCGCCGACCGTGATCCGGCTGGGCGCGATCGAGGAGCTTCGCCAGGAATGGTTCGGCCCGATCCTGCATGTCGCGACCTGGGAGGCGGGCGCGCTGGACGAGACGGTGGCGCGGGTCAATGCGTCGGGCTTCGGGCTCACCATGGGGCTCCACAGCCGCATCGCGCGCGCGGCGGAGACGGTGGAGGCGCTGGCGCGGGTCGGCAACCTCTATGTCAACCGATCGATGATCGGTGCCATCGTCGGATCGCAGCCCTTTGGCGGGGAAGGGCTATCGGGCACCGGGCCGAAGGCGGGCGGGCCGAATTATCTGCATCGCTTCGCGGCAGAGCGGGTGACTTCGACGGACACGACCTCGGCCGGCGGCAATGCGAGCTTGCTCTCGCTCGACGATATCGGGTTCTGAGAACTGCTTTCACCCTCATCCCTGTCTTTGCAGGGATGAGGGGAAGGGGAAATCAGCCGCCCCTTTGCTCATGGCCGTGGATCGGGCGCGTCTCTGCGGCATAGGGCAGGACGAAGCGGCCGTCGGGGGCGGCGGTGAAGCTCGTCTGGGTGGGATAGGCAAAGTCGATCCCCTCCGCATTGAAGCGCTTCAATATGGCGATGCAGACCTTGTGACGGGCCTCGAATATCTCCTCATAAATCTCTGACATCACATCGAACTGAAGCTCGAAATCGAGGCTCGAGCTGTTGAAGTTGGTCATGCCGCAGCGGACCAGCTTGCACTTGTCATGCGCCTCGACGATCTCGCGCGCGAGCGTGGGGATGCGCGCGCAGACCTCGGGCGGCGTCTGATAGGTGACGCCGAGCGTCAGAACATGGCGGCGGCGCGCGAGCCGCGCCATATTGTGCAGCTCCTTATTGAGGAGGTTGGTGTTGGAGATCACCACTTCCTCGCCGGTGAGTGCGCGAACGCGCGTCGTCTTGAGGCCGATCGCCTCGACAGTGCCCGAGGTGGAATCCCAGCGCACCGAATCGCCGCGCCGGAAAGGCTTGTCGAAGATGATCGACAGCGCCGAAAAGAGATCGTCGAAAATGCCCTTGGCCGCGAGGCCGATGGCGATGCCGCCGATGCCGAGGCCGGCGATCAGGCCGGTGACGTTGACGCCCAGATTGTCGAGGATTAGCACGCCCGCGATCGTGAACAGCACGACCGTGACGAGCAGCCGGATGATGCCGATCGCGCTGCCGAGCGTGCCATTGTCCGTATCGCCCGCGCGATGCTCGACGATGCCGAGGATCAGCTCGCGCGCCCAGATCGCGGCCTGGAGCGCCGCGGCGATGGTGAAGAAGATGTTGATCGTGTCCGCGACCGCGCGGGGCGGGGCGGCATAGCCGTCCACCAGCTTGGCGGCGAAGGCGACCATGAACCAGATATGGGTGAGCGAGATGGCGCGGCCGATCGTCGTCGGCCAATGGCTGAAGCCCGCGTCGCGCGCGCACAGGCGCAGGCCGAAGGAGCGGATGCCGAGCAGGATCAGGACGATGGCGATGCCGATGCCGATCGCGATGAGGATCTGGAGATAATGGCCGGCGAGCCAGAGCGTGGCTTGATTCCAGAAATCGCGGAGATTGGCGGCGGACGCGAGGAGCGGGTCCGCCTGTCGGGCGGCGTCAGTGGTGTTGGTCATAGAGGTTAGGCGGCCTCGGCTGGTTTATCGGCCATGGCGGCCAGGACATCGAGGAACCCGATCAGGGCTCGCTCGTGCGAGGACAGATATTTCGTGGCGCGCGGCAGCTTCAAGTCACAAATGCGCGATCCGTCGCCCGTGCGGCACAGCTCGATGAGCGCGGGATGGACATAGGATTTGCGGCTGATCGCCGGCGTGTTGCCCAGTGCCGCGGCAACGGGCTCGAGCATCGCCTTGAGCGACGGCCGCCCGTGCCCGGCCGCCTCGACGATGTGGCGGAAGGCCAGCACGCTCGCCCCCCAGGTGCGGAAATGCTTGGCGGTGAAATCGCCGCCGGTCGCATCGCGTATATAGGCGTTGACCTCCGACGAGCCGATCGGATGCGCCTCGCCATGCTCGTCGAGATATTGGAAGAGCTTCTGGCCGGGCAGATCCTGGCAGCGGCGGACGATGCGGCTCAATCGGCTGTCCTGGATGGTAAGCCGCTGCATCCTGCCCGACTTGCCGAGATATTCGAGCTTCACCCTGGCGCCGCTGACCGTGGCATGGCGGCTGCGCAGCGTGGTCGCGCCGAAGCTCCGGTTCGCCTTGGCATAGGCTTCGTTGCCGATGCGGACCCGGCCGAGATCGAGCAGGCGGACGATCGCGGCGACGACCATGTCATGACCGAGCCCACGCCCCGCCAGATCGGCCTCGACCCGCGCGCGGAGCCGGGGAAGGGCACGGCCGAAATCGGCGCAGCGATCAAATTTCTCCGCCTCCTGCACGGCGCGGAATTCGGCATGGTAGCGATATTGTTTGCGGCCCTTCTCGTCATAGCCCGTCGCCTGGATATGGCCGCAGGGATCCGGGCAGAACCAGGCGTTGCGATAGGCGGGCGGCAGGGCGATGGCATTCAGCCGGTCTATTTCCGCCCGATCCCTGATCCGCTGTCCCCGGGGATCGAAATAGGCCCAGCCGCGGCCGGCGCGCCGGCGGCTGATGCCGGGCTGGCTATCGTCCACATAATGGATTTTCGCGGCCGTCATCGGGCGAAAGGCTCCTGTCATGCTGGCCGGTGAACGACACGTTTCCCCGCTTCGTTCCGGAACGCGGCGTCGCAGTCGCCGTTCAGGGAAGGCAAACCCCCAGGGATTGAGGAGCCCGTTCGATATGACCGATATCGCTGAAGCCAAGGTGCTGATCATCGCCACGGATGGTTTCGAGCAGTCCGAATTGTTCCAGCCACGCGAGACGCTGATGGACGCAGGTGCTACCGTTCTGCTCGCATCGCAGAAGACCGATCCCATCCAGGGCATGGAGCATGACATCAACAAGGCGCAGACGATCACGCCGGACCTGACGCTCGCCGATGTCGATGTCTCCGAATATGACGCGCTGCTGATCCCAGGCGGTGTCTCCAATCCGGACAAGATGCGGCTGGATCAGGAGGCGCTGCGCATCGTGCGCGACTTCGTGTCGGCCAGGAAGCCGGTGGCGGCGATCTGCCACGGGCCATGGTTGCTCGCCGAGGCCGACGTGATCGAGGGGCGCACGCTGACCTCCTGGCCATCCATCCGCACCGATCTCGCCAATGCGGGGGCGAATGTGGTGGATCAGGAAGTGCAGGTGGACGGCAATCTGATCACCAGCCGCAAGCCGGCCGACATTCCCGCCTTCACCGAGGCGCTGATCCTGGCGATTGAGGAGCAGGAGGAAATTCACGAACTGAGCGCGGACGAGCAGAGCCGCGTGGAGTGAATCGCCGCGCTCGGGCTTCTATCTATCCTCGATCGTCAGCGCTTCGATGGCGAGGCGGGTGCCGTCGGGGCCTTCCTGCGCGCTGACGGCGATGTCGGCCAGGAGATGGCCGGCAAGTGCGCTCATGCCTTCCAGCCGGGCAGCAAGGTCGGTGGCCGGATGTTCCAGCAGCAAGGAAAGGCGATGGCGTGCGCCGGTGAAGGTGGCGCTGGCCCAAGGCGTGCTGTGCGCCTCGCGGACGAGGAGGCCGGGGCCGGCTTCGGCCGCGATGGCGCGGAGGAGGGCGGACTGGGCATCGCGCATCAGATGCGCCTCCGGCCTTCGAGCCCCTGCTGGCGCAGCGTGAGATAGGCGATGACGCGGCTGACGGTCGCGGGGCGCGGCTCCCGCCCGTTGCGCAGATCCAGGACGAAGCGGGGATCGCCCACCGCCTCGCGCCCGAAGCGCGTGGCGGGCGTTCCGCTTGCCCGGAGATAGCGTTCGATCAACGACAAGAGATGCACCGCGCGACTCCCTGACTGTTCATGATATGTTCTATTAATCTCGTCTGATTTCCTACTTGTCTAGGAAATTTCCTATCGCTAGGAACGGCCATGGCCGAGGATCCCCGTGTTGCATTGGCAAGGCTCGTCGCCGAGCGGGGGGAGGATTATGCCTCGCTGTCGCGCCTGATCGGCCGCAACGCGGCCTATCTTCAGCAATATGTGAAGCGCGGCAGCCCGAAACTGCTGGCGGAGGCGGACAGGAAGCTGCTGGCGGATTATCTGGCCGTGCCCGAAAGCCTGCTCGGCGGGCCGGAGGACGAAGGGGCACGGCTGCGGCTGGTGTCCGCCAGTGCACCGCGCGCGCGGCGCGAGGCCGATCTGGTGCTGGTGCCCGTGCTGGAGATCGGCGCTTCGGCGGGGCCGGGCGGCATGGCGGAGGATGAACGCGCGCGCACCGAAATGGCTTTCCCCGGTCAATGGTTGCGCGAGCTTGCGGGCGGCAGCTTCGCCGGGCTTTCGATCATCCGCGTGAAAGGCGATTCGATGGAGCCGACGCTTGCCGACGGGGACCATATATTGGTGGACCGTAGCGACGCGGCGGAGCGGCTGCGCGACGGAATCTATGTGATCCGTGTCGAGGAGGCGCTGATCGTCAAGCGGCTGGCGCTGAACCTGCCGGGGGGCAGGACGGCGATATTGAGCGATAATCCCCGATCGCCCGCCTGGCCCGATTATGATCCGCGGCGCATGGCGGTGATCGGCCGGGTGGTGTGGGCCGGCAGGCGGGTGGGATAGGGCCTTGGTGCTACCGTTCCCGGCTGCGATCGAACAGCCATAGCGCGAGCGCGAAAGCGACGCCCAGGCCGAGGCCGATCAGCAGGCCGGCCGACGGCTGGCCCAGGAAGATGCCGATGAAGGCGCCGGCAAGCGCGCCCAGCGCGATGAAGATGCCATGGGCACGGGTAGGGGGCGTGGAAGGGCTGGCCATGCCGGCTCCTTGCCACCGGCCACCTGCCAGCGCCAGATGGCGCGGGCCCTGGAAGCGCTGCAACATTCTTCGCAATTCGTCGGATTCGGCCTGCTCCCCCGTCTTTGCCTGCTGGCGAAGGGCGTGGCGTGCCGCTAGGCATGGCCATCATGTTCCCGGTGCCCCTGCGTTCTCCCTTCCGGACATTGACGGCGATCGCGGCGGCATTGCTCCTCACCATGCCGGCGGACGCGCAGGATGCGCCGCCTGTGACGGACCAGCCCCTTCCGGATGCCGACGGCGATTCCCTCGATCCGGATGCGCCGCTCACGCCCTTGCCCGATCTGGGGGTCGACTGGCCGGATGTTTCGGGGGCCGAGGCGCCGCCCGGCGTGCCGGCGCGCCCGGGCAGCCCGACCGAGCCGCAAAATGCGGAAGGCCGCGCGCTACGCTATCAGGTGATATTATCGGGGCTTCAGGGCCTTCCCGACAGCCTGCGCACCCGTTTCAACGAGCTTTCGACCCTGAAGGCCGGGGAGGACAAGCCCGCCAACACCGCGCAGATCGACCGGCGTGCGCGCGAGGACGAGACGCTGCTGCGCGATCTGCTGCGCGCCTATGGCCATTATGCTGCGGAAGTGACGACCGGGGTGGAGGCGGGCGCGGGCGACAGCCTGACCGTGTCGCTGGGCGTGGAGCCGGGGCCCGTCTATAATTTCTCTTCCGTGTCGCTGGAGGGGGTCGAGAAGACGGGCGCCAAGGCGGAAGGATTGCGCCGCACGTTCGGCGTGGCGCCGGGCGATCCGGTGAATGCGGACGCGGTGGCCGGGGGGCAGGCGAGGCTGAAGGAGGAGCTGGGGCAGCAGGGCTTTCCCTTCGCGCGGGTCGGCGAGCCGCAGGTGACGGTGGACCATGATACGCGCACGGCAATGCTGACGATGGATGTCGATCCCGGCGGAGCGGCGCGGTTCGGGCGGATCGTGACGCATGGCAAGCCGATCTTCACGCCCGAGCATCTCGCCATCATCGCCCGTTTCCGCCCCGGTACGGACTATGATGCGGCGCTGATCGAGGATTTCCGCCGTGCGCTGATCGCGACCAGCCTCGTCTCCTCGGTGCGGATCACGCCCGTTCCGGCGGCGGAGCCGGGCGTGGTCGACATCGCCGTGCGGCTGGAGCCCGCGCCCAAGCGGACGATCGCGGGCGAACTGGGCTATGGCACCGGCGAGGGCATCCGTGCGGAAGTGAGCTGGCAGCATCGCAATCTGATCAAGCCCGAAGGCGCGGTGACGTTTCGCGGCGTGGCGGGCACGCGCGAACAGCTTCTGGGCGCGAGCCTGAGGCGCAGCAATTTCCGTGATCGCGATCAGGTGCTGACCGCTCAGCTGGTGGCGAGCCACACTAATCTGAACGCCTATGACGCGCGCACCTTCACGCTCGCCGCCGGGCTGGAGCGGCAGACCAACATCATCTGGCAGAAGAACTGGACCTGGTCGCTGGGCGCCGAGCTGCTGACTTCCGATGAGCGCGACACCGAACGATCGACGGGGCTCGCCCGGCGGCGGACCTTCGTGATCGGCGCGCTGCCGACGAACCTTGCCTATGACGGATCGGACAATCTGCTCGATCCGACGCGCGGCTGGCGGCTTGCGGGGCGCGTTTCGCCCGAAGTGTCGTTTCAGAACAGCCCCTTCGGCTATGCTCGCGTCCAGCTTGACGGCAGCGCCTATCTGCCGATGCGCGAGGGCGTGACGATTGCCGGGCGCGTGCGGCTGGGATCGATCGTCGGCGCCAGCCGCGATCGCATCGCGCCATCCCGCCGCTTCTATTCGGGCGGCGGCGGATCGGTGCGCGGCTATGGCTATCAGGATATCGGGCCGAAGGATGCCAATGGCGATCCGGTGGGCGGACGCAGCCTGGCCGAATTCGCGCTGGAGGCGCGGGTGCGCTTCGGCGATTTCGGGATCGTGCCCTTCATCGATGCGGGCAATCTCTACACCTCGCCTCTGCCGGCGCTGACCAATTTGCGCTACGGCGCGGGGCTGGGCGTGCGTTACCATACGAGCTTCGGGCCGATCCGGGTGGATGTCGGCACGCCGCTCAACCGTCGCCCGGGCGATTCGCGCATCGCCGTCTATGTCTCGCTGGGCCAAGCCTTCTGATGGAGAAGACGGTGCTTCCCGTCCAGCCTCGGCGGCGCTGGTGGCGACGCCTGCTGAAATGGCTGGCGAGTGCGATATTGGCGCTGCTGGGGCTCCTGGCTTTCCTGGTCTGGGCGATCGACACGGGCCCGGGGCATCGCTTCCTCACCGATCGTATCGCGGCGCTCAGGCCCGCATCGGGGTTACGCATCCGCATCGGCCGGATCGATGGATCGATCTGGGATCGGGCGACACTGCGCGACTTGCGTCTCTATGACAATCAGGGCCTTTTCCTGGAAGCGCCCGAGGGGGCGCTCGACTGGCGGCCCGGCGCATGGCTCGCCAATCGGCTGGAGATACGCAGCCTCACCTCCGACCTGCTGATTCTGCATCATTTGCCCAAGCTGAGGCGCACGGGCGGGCCGACCCTGCCATCCTTCGACATTCGCATCGACCGGCTGCGCATCGATCGCCTGATCCTGGGCGCGGCGGTCGCCGGGCACGAGCGGAGCGCGCGGATTGCGGGCCGGGCGAATGTGCGGCGGGGGCGTGCGCTGGTCGACCTGACGGTACGGAGCATGGCGGGCGATCGGCTGGCGCTGCTGCTCGATGCCGAGCCGGATCGCGACCGTTTCGATCTGGAAGCGCGGATGAGGGCGCCGGCGGGCGGCGTGATCGGCGGGATCATCGGCACGAAGCGGCCGATCGCGGCGCTGGTGACGGGCAAGGGGCGCTGGCGCGCGTGGGACGGCAAGGCGCTGGCCAATGTTTCGGGCCGGCGGGTGATCGATCTGGCGCTGGGCGTGCGCGACGGACGCTATCTGCTCGACGGACGGCTGGCGCCATCCGAGATCATGCAGGGCAAGCTGCATCGACTGACCGCACCCTCGATTGCGGTGAAGGGCGAGGCGGCCTTTGCCGAGCGGCGACTGGACGGCAGGCTATCGCTGCGTTCGGAGGCGATGGACGTGCAGGCGGCGGGCGTGCTCGATCTGGCCGAGAGCGCATTTGAGGGGATGCGGCTGGATGCGCGACTGCTTCGTCCGGAGGCGCTTTTCTCCAATATGAGCGGGCGGGACATCCAGCTGACGGCGACGCTCGACGGGCCCTTCGCGACGGCCAGCTATGATTATGCGATCGCGGTACCGCGCTTCGCCTTCGGCACGACCGGCTTCGAGGGCGCGCGCGCGAGCGGGCGGGGTCGGCTGATGGGATCGCCCTTCGCGCTGCCGGTGCGCTTTACCGCGCGGCGGGTGACGGGGGTGGGCGATGTGGCGGGCGGCATACTCGCCAATCTGCAAGTCGACGGCCTGCTCCATATCACCGCGCGCAGGCTGACGGGCGAAGCGATGCGGCTCGATTCGGACAAGCTCAAGGGGCGGCTGTCGCTGCTCGTCGATCTCGTCACGGGACGCTATGACGTGACCGTTTCGGGCGGGCTGACCCGCTATCTGATACCGGGGCTGGGCGTTGTCGATGTGACGACGGATTTGCGCGTCGTTCCCGGGCCGGGTGGGCGCGGGACGAGCGTTGCGGGGCATGGCCGGGCCTGGGTCCGGCGGCTGGACAATGGCTTTCTGCGCTCGCTGGCGGGCGGGTTGCCGCGGATCGACACGCGGCTGACGCGCGGGCCGGACGGGGTGCTGCATTTTGCAGGGCTGGTGCTGACGGGCCCCGAGATCCGCGTCACCGGATCGGGCCTCAGGCGGCGCGACGGGACATTCCAGCTCCAGGGCAGCGGCCGGCAGGGCCGCTATGGCGATTTCCGCATCGCGCTCGACGGCAATATCGCGCGGCCCAAGGTGGATCTGCTGCTCGCCCGGCCGGTGGACGCGCTGGGCGTGACGGAGATGGCGCTCAATCTCGATCCGACGCCCGAGGGCTTCGCCTATCGCACGGCGGGCAACAGCTATCTCGGGCCCTTCACCGGGGGCGGGCGCATATTGATGCCCCGCAATGCGCCCGCGGTGCTGGACATTGCGGCGCTTGACCTGTCCGGCGCGCGGGCGAGCGGACAGCTTCGATCCGATCCGGGCGGCTTCACCGGTGCACTCGACGTGGCGGGCGGCGGGATCGACGGGCGGCTGCTCTTCTCGCCGGCGGGCGACATGCAGCGGATCGAGACGCATCTCGCCGTCAATGGCGCGACCTTTCGTGCCGGGCCGAACATCATGGTGCGGCGTGGCGCGATCGATGGGGTTGTTCTGCTCGATCCGGCGGGCACGTCGATCGAGGGGCGCGTGAATGCGCAGGGGCTGCAGCGCGGCGCGCTCAGCCTCGCCCGGCTGGCGGCGACGGCGCGGCTGCGCGCCGGCACGGGCGCGATCGAGGCGACGATCGCCGGATCGCGCGGGCGGGCCTTCGACCTGAAAACGGCGCTGCAGGTGACGCCGGACCGGCTATCGCTGACGGGCGAGGGGACGATCGACCGGCGGCCGGCCCGGCTGGTGGAGCCGGCGGTGCTGACGCGCGACGGCGGCGGCTGGCGGCTGGCGCCGACAAGAATGACCTATTCGGGCGGCGGCGCAACGCTCTCCGGCCGGTTCGGCGAGGGGCCCAATGAGCTGGCGGCAAGTCTTGAGCGCATGCCGCTCTCCGTGCTCGACATGGGCTATCCGGGACTGGGCCTCAGCGGCATGGCGAGCGGGCGGCTGACCTATGCGCAGGCCGGACCGGACGGCGCGCCGACGGGCCGGGCGGACCTGACCGTGCGGGGGCTTTCGCGCGCGGGGCTGGTGCTCTCCTCCCGCCCGGTTGATGCCGCAGTCGCTGCCGTGCTCAACGGGCGCGGGGCGGCGGCGCGCGCGGTGGTCGCGAGCGGCGGGCGGACGATCGGGCGGGCGCAGGCGCGGCTCTCTCCGCTCGGGCCGGGCGCGGACATCGTTTCGCGGCTGATGGCGGCACCGCTCTTCGCGCAGCTTCGCTATGGCGGCCCGGCGGATACGTTGTGGCGGCTGACGGGCGTCGAGACGATCGATCTTTCCGGGCCGGTGGCGGTGGGCGCGGACATGACCGGCACGCTGTCTGATCCGCTGATCCGCGGCTCCGTGCGGTCGAGCGCGGCACGGATGGAAAGTGCCGTCACCGGCACGATCGTCGAGAATATCCGGGCGAGAGGCCGTTTCAACGGATCGCGCCTCGTGATGGACGACATGGCCGGCACCACGCCGGGCGGCGGCACGGTGCGCGGGCGCGGCACATTCGATCTCTCCGCCGCGCACGGCTTCGGCATGGATTTGCAGTTCGACGCGGTGAATGCGCTCGCGCTCAACCGCGACGATATCGGTGCCACCATCACCGGGCCGCTCACCATCCGTTCGGACGGGGCGGGCGGCGTGATCGGCGGCGACCTGCGCCTCAACCAGGCGCGCTTCCGCCTGGGGAGTGCCGCCGCCACCGCCGTGCCGCGCCTGGCGGTGACCGAGATCAACCGGCCGGTGGACGAGGCGGGGGATATGCGGCCGGCGGCGCCCTGGCGGCTCGACGTCCATGCGGTCGCGCGCTCGCGGCTGGATGTGACGGGGCTTGGCCTCGACAGCGAATGGCGCGCGGACATCAATATTCGCGGCACCGCGACCGATCCGGCCATCACCGGGCGGGCGGACCTGATGCGCGGCGGATATGAATTTGCCGGGCGGCGCTTCGATCTCGAGCGCGGGCAGATCCGCTTCCAGGGCGAAACCCCGCCCGATCCGGTGCTCGACATCGTGGCGCAGGCGAGCATCCGGGGCTTGAGCGCCACCATCCATGTGACGGGAACGGGGCAGAAGCCGGATATCGCCTTTGAGAGCGTGCCATCGCTGCCCGAGGACGAGCTGCTTTCGCGCCTGCTGTTCGGCACGTCGATCACGCAGCTTTCCGCGCCCGAGGCGTTGCAATTGGCGGCGGCAGTATCCTCGCTGCGCGGCAACGGCACGGGGCTGAACCCGATCAACGTAGTGCGTCGCGCGGCGGGGCTGGACCGGCTGCGCATCCTGCCGGCGGATGTGGCCACGGGGCAGGGCACGTCCGTCGCAGCGGGCAAATATCTCAACCGGCGGACCTATGTGGAGCTGATCACCGACGGCGCCGGCTATTCCGCGACGCGCATCGAATTTCAGATCACACGCTGGCTTTCGATCCTGTCCAGCATTTCCACGATCGGCCGGCAAAGCGTGAACATGCGCGTGTCGCGCGATTATTGAGATTGTATCGAGATTGACGATCAGGCCGGCTGGACATGCGGGCGGAAGAGCCTGCCCTTCTCCGTGAGCATCACGATCAGCAGCGCTGCGATGCCGACCAGCAGGAAGCCCATCGTCACCGGCACGGTCGTGCCATCGAATTTCTGGCCGATGACGATGCCGATCAGCGCACCGCCGACCGTGGACATGAAACCCTGCACCGAGGAGGCCGTGCCCGCGACATGGCCGACCGGCTCCATCGCCATCGCGCTGAAATTGGAGGTGACGAGGCCGAAGCAGAACATCTGGGCGCATTGGAGCAGCGCGAAGGACCAGATCGTCTCCAACCCCAGCATGGCGCAGAGGCCGTGCAGCAGCGCGACCAGCACGAAACCGACCAGCGCGCCATGAGATAGGAGACGTGTGCCCAAATGCTCGACGAAGCGTGCGTTCACGAAGGAGGCGATGCCCATGAAGGACGCGGCCAGGGCGAAGATCAGGGTGAACAGCCGTTCGGCATGGAACACGTCCGCGAAGATCTGCTGCACCGAATTGATGAAGCCCATCAGCGCGCCGAACAGGCAGGTGACGGCGAGCGAATAGCCGAGCGAGATGCGCTGGCCGAGCACGATCCGCGTCGCGGCGAGCACCTGCGCCGGGGCGATGGGCCGGCGATGCTCGGGATGGAGCGTCTCGCGCATGCGGAGCGCCGCCCAGAGCACCACCATCGCGCCGAAGGTCGCGAGGAAGAAGAAGATATAGGGCCATGGCGCCAGGAACAGGATGATCTGGCCGATGCTGGGCGCAAGGATCGGCACGGCGAGGAAGATGATGAAGGAGAGCGACATCACCCGCGCCATCTGTCGCCCCGAATAGCAATCGCGCACCACCGATACGGCCAGCACGCGCGGGGCGGCGGCACCGATGCCTTGGAGCGCGCGCGCGATGACGATCGTTTCGAAATTGGTGGCGAAGCCGGCGAGAATGCTGAACAGCGTGAAGAGCGACAGGCCCGCGATCAGCACCGGCTTGCGGCCGAAGCGATCGGCGAGCGGGCCATAGGCGAGCTGCGCGCTGCCGAGCCCCAGCATATAGGCAGCGATGATCCATTGCCGCTGATTTTCCGAGGCGATGCCGAGTGCCGATCCCATTTGCGGGAGCGCGGGCAGCATCGAATCGATGCCGAGCGCCGTGATCGCCATCAATGCGGCGATGAGGCCGACAAATTCGCGGAAGCCCATGCCGGGATCATGGGCGCCGGCGAGGCGCGCGGGGGCTTCGTTCATCTCGGAATCTCTCGTGCGGGACGCCCCTTGGGCTCGACAGCGCGATAGGCCAGTCGCCGCAGTGCAGCAAGTCAAAGCGTTCCGAGCATATCCCGGGCATGGGCAGAGATATTTTCGGCGGGGGCAGGAGCCTCGCCTGGTTCGGTTTCGATCGCGGAGGCCGAGGTCAATGTGCGGTGAACCGGGCAGCGATCGGCCATTTCCAGCAGCCGGGCGCGCTCGGCATCGTCGAGCGCGCCATCGACGGCGATGCGGCGGGTGAACAGGTCCGCCGGCTCGATGCCGCGTCGCTTGACATGGCCGACGGCCGTGCGGATGCGGGCCACCGGCCAGCCCTTGCGATCGGCATACATGCGCAGCGTCATCGTCGTGCAGGCGGCGAGCGCAGCGGAGAGGAGATCATAGGGGGTGGGCCCCGATCCGAGGCCGCCGACGCTTTCGGGCTCGTCGGCGAGAAAGCGGATGCCGCCTGCCCGGATCTGCACCTGATAACGGCCGGCGCCCGTTTCCTCGGCCACGACATCGCCTTCTTGGTCGCTGCTCCGCGTCTCCTTCTCCGCCGCCGGCAGGTAGCGCGATGCCCAGGCGGCGATCATGTCGGCGGCATAATCGGCATCGCGCGCGCGGGTGAGCAGATGATCGGCATCGTGCAGCGACACGAAACTCTTGGGATGGCGCGCGGCGGTAAAGATGCGTGTCGCATTGTCGATGCCGACGACCATGTCGGTGGGCGCATGGAGGATCAGCAGCGCGCGCTTCAGCCCGGCGATGCGCGCGCCCTGATCATGGCGGTCGAGATCCTCCAGAAAGGCGCCCCTGAGCGTGAAGGGCCGGCCGCCGAGATGGACCTCGGCCTCGCCATGGGTCTCGATCGCGGCGAGGCCCTCCTTGCCCAGTTGCAGGGCGATATGGGCGACGTCGAACGGCGCGCCGATCGTGGCGATGGCGCGCACCGATGGCAGCATGTCCGCCGCCGCGAGCGCGGCCGTGCCGCCCAGGCTGTGGCCGATGAGCAGCGACGGCGCCATGCCGGCCTGTTCCATCGCCTGGCCGGCCGCAACCAGATCGCGCACATCGCCGCTGAAGCTCGTGTCGGCGAAGGCGCCGCCGCTTTCGCCGAGGCCGGTGAAATCAAAGCGCAGCACGCCGATCCCACGCTGCCCAAGCGCGCGCGCGATACGGACGGCGGCCAGCGAATCCTTGGTGCAGGTGAAGCAATGGGCGAACAGCGCCCAGGCGCGGACGGGCCCTTCCGGCGATTCCAGCCGGCCTGACAGGCCGTGGCCGGCGGGACTTTGGAAATCGAAACGACGGGTGGGCATGGCGCGGCTTCCGGCTATGTCAGGCAAGGGTGGTGCGGATCTCTATGCCCGATTTCAGCGTCAGCGTGACGGGCGTGCGCTCCGCAATCTCGGCGAGCCGGGCGCGTCTGTCATCGGCGATGTCGCCCGTGAAATGCAGCAGGCGCTCGATCCGCATGCCGGCATCGTCGCGTGCCATATGCAGATCGACCGTCAGACCCTCGATCGGCCAGCCCTTGCGATCCGCATACATGCGCAGCGTGATCGCGGTGCAGGCGCCAAGCGCGGACAGCAGCAGGTCATAGGGTGCAGGCCCGCTATCCGCGCCGCCGCGGCTGGCGGGCTCGTCGGCGTGGAGCATGTGATGTCCGGCCGCTATCTCGACCGCATAGCCTTCGCTGCCGATGCTGGACTTCACATGCGCCATCGCTCTGTTCCTATAGGGCCCCGAACCGGCCGCGAAACTGTCAGGGAAGCAGCGTCGCGTCGAGCGTGATTTCGGCCTTCAGCAGCTTGGACACGGGGCAGCCGGCCTTCGCCTTCGCCGCGAGCGCCTGAAAGGTGGCGTCGTCCGCGCCGGGAATCTTGGCCTGGAGCGTGAGATGGACGGAGGTGATGGCGAAGCCGCCATCGACCTGATCGAGCGTCACCTCCGCCTTCGTCTCCATATGTTCGGCGACGAGCTGCGCTTCGCCGAGGATCAGCGACAGCGCCATGGTGAAGCAGCCGGCATGGGCGCCGCCGATCAGCTCCTCGGGATTGGTGCCGGGCTTTCCCTCGAAGCGGCTGGCAAAGCCATAGGGATAGGCATCGAGCGCGCCGCTCTTGGTGGAAATCGCGCCTTTGCCGTCCTTGATGCCGCCTTGCCAGGCGGCCGAACCATAGGTCTTCATATATCGCTCCTTGGATTGAAAACGGGTTTCAGCGGAAGCGCAGCGGGCCGATCCGCCCGCTGCGCCAGATCAGATCAAATGTGCCCCTGAGCAGCAAGGCCTCCTCGGGGCTGAAACGGAGAAGGATGAAGAAAAGCGGAACCGCCGCGTTCAGCCTCGGGCGGATCCGATCGCGCGCCAGCCCCGCCCGGGCAAGGCTCGATGCCAGGATCATGAGCTGCGACATGGAGCGGATCTCCTCTTGCGGGCGGCTGCGGGCTAGTCGAGATGGCGCGGATAGCGGCCGGGGCGCGCGGCCCCGGAACGGGAGGAAGCGGCGATCAGCGGCGCGAGCAGCGGAACCAGGCTGACGAAGATGACGGAGCCCAGCACCAGCCCGGCCAGCCAATCGTCCAGATATTGTGCGGCAAGGATCGTCGTTGCGATCAGCGGGGGGAGGCAGAGCAGCGCTATCGCGAGCCCGCCTGCTGGCCTCGCGCGGCTGCCCGATGAAGCCGCCGCCCGTGCGGACCGGCTGGCAGGTGCCGTCCGGGGCATATGGCCGGCGCCGTCCGTTGCGAAACCCCGATCGAATCTGAAACCCACCTTTCGCGCAATTTCCCGGGGCTGCGTTTCGGCAGGGCCGTAGCTCGAATAATAAAGAAGCAGCGCCTTGCTCATCGCTTCGCCCTTCCCCTATGGGTGGACCGTGACGAGGGCATGATGCGCGAGGGCGCGCGGTGTGGATATCCCTACGGAGGTTCGCGCGGCTCGCCAGATGGTCTGACCCGTCTATACCAAGGTATGAATATGCGGCTGTTCCCGGCCGAAATGGTGGAGACGCCGCAGGATGACAGCGAAGAAGACCCAGATCGTCATTGTCGGGGGCGGGGCCGGCGGCCTCGAGCTGGCGCGGCGGCTTGGCGCAAAATATGGCCGCAAGCGCCACGACATCATCCTGGTGGACCGTAACCGCACCCATATCTGGAAACCGCTGCTGCATGAGGTGGCGGCGGGATCGCTCGACGCCAATCTGGACGAGGTTGGGTATCGCAGCCACTGCCATCGTTGGGGCTATCGCTATTTCTACGGCGCGCTGGACAGCATCGACCGCGAGGCGCGCAAGATCATTCTCGCGCCGGTGCTCGACGAGGATGGCAGCGAGCTGATCGGTCGGCATGAGATTCGCTATGACTATCTCGTCATCGCGATCGGATCGGTGACCAATGATTTCGGCACGCCGGGCGTGCGCGAAAATTGCATCTTCCTGGACAGCCGGGCCCAGGCCGATCGTTTCCGCAACAAGCTGCTCAACCATTGCCTGCGCGTGTCGCGGGCGATGACCGCGGATCCGTCCGCGGACGAATATGTGCGGATTTCGATCGTCGGCGGCGGCGCCACGGGCGTGGAGCTTGCGGCCGAGCTTTACAATTCGGCCTCGGCGCTGCGCTATTATGGCCTTGAGATTTTCGACGAGAGCCGCCTCAAGGTGACGCTGATCGAGGCGGGACCGCGCATCCTGCCGGCATTGCCCGAGCGGCTGGCCGAGGCGGCGCAGCACGAGCTGGAGGCGCTCGGCGTGCGCGTGCTGACGGGAACGGCGGTGACGGAAGCGACTGCCGACGAGATCGTGACGCGATCGGGCGAGCGGATCAAAAGCGACCTCAAGGTCTGGGCCGCGGGCGTGCGCGGCGCGGAGGTGCTTGACGGGATCGGGGGGCTGGAGACGAACCGGGCCTTCCAGCTCGTCGTGCGGCCGACGTTGCAGACCAGCCGCGACGATCGCATCTTCGCCATGGGCGATTGCTGCTCCTGCCTGCTGCCCGGCAGCGAGCGCCCCGTCCCGCCGCGCGCGCAGGCGGCGCATCAGATGGCCACGAGCGTGCTGCACAATCTCGAACGGATGATGGCAGGCAAGCCGCTCAAGCCGTTCGTCTATCATGATCATGGCTCGCTGGTATCGCTCAGCCGTTTCCAGACGGTCGGCAGCCTGATGGGCAATCTGGTCGGCGGGCGAATGGCGGTCGAGGGACGGCTGGCGCGCTTCGTCTATACATCGCTCTATCGCATGCACCTTCTCGCCATCCACGGATGGGTCAAGGGCACGGCGCTGCTCCTCATCGGGCGGGTGAACGCCATCATCCGGCCGCGACTGAAGCTCCATTAAGCGACGTCCGTCAGCCCTGAAGCACCGCGCTCAGCCAGGGCGCGGTCGGGTGAAATTCACCCTGTTCTACAATTCTCCTATGCGCTCCGGCATAGGATCGGATGAGGAGGCGAGGCGGGCCGTCTTGCGCAACCGGGGGGAGTGTTGCGGAAAACGGCCCGCCTCGACGGGTCAGGCGGCCTTGGCGAGCGCGCCCGGACGGAGGGCGCCGATCCGCTCGACGGCCGCCGCGATCTGCTCCTGCGCTGCCATGGCGAGCTTCTCGACCCGGACGAAATCGACGTCGCGGAGGCCCATGAAGCCCAGCATCGTGCGCAGATGCGGTTCCTGGCTGTCGAGCACGGCAGCCGGTCCCTCGCTATAGGCGCCGCCGCGCGTTTCGATCACGATCACCGGTTTCGCGGCGACGAGCCCTTCGGGGCCGTTCGGGCCATATTGGAAGGTCACGCCCGCACGCAGCACATGATCGAACCAACTCTTGAGCGTGGAAGCGATGCCGAAATTATACATGGGCGCGCCGATCACGAGGATCTCCGCTTCCTGCAATTCGGCGACCAACGCGTCGGAAAGTGCGCGCGTCGGCTTGGCCGCCTCGGTCTCCGGCGCGGGACGGCCGATACCGGCCATCGTTGCCGAGCTCAGATGCGGCACGGGCTCACGGTCGAGATCGCGCTCGACGACCTTCAGCTCCGGCCGTTCGGCCTGCAGCCGCGCGACGAGCTGGTCCACCAGCTTGTTGGAAACGGATGCCGCGCCGCCGGCGCTGCTCTTGATGACGAGAATGCTGCCCATGGTCCTGAACTCCCTGATCGGGTTGATGTCGTGACGCAGGGATAGAACAGTGTTAGCGTTGCGCGAAGCCAAGCGGCTTGAACCATGGTGTTGCAGATTATGGAACGATCCCCGATCGATCTCGTCGATGTCCTCGCCTTTGCCTGGGTGGTCGAAAGCGGCAGCTTCGCGCGCGCGGGCGACCGGCTGGGCGTATCCAAATCGATCGTCAGCCGCCGTGTCGCGCGGCTGGAGGAGAAGCTCGGCGCCCGGCTGTTGACGCGGAGCGCGCGCGGCACCGAGCCCACCGATATCGGCAGCGACTATCATCGCCGGCTGGTGGCGATATTGGGCGATCTGGAGGCGGCGCACGAAGCCGTGGCCGAGGCGACATCGGAAGTGGCGGGCACGATCCGGCTGACCGCGCCGATCAGCTTCGGCGTGGATCATCTTTCGTCCGTGCTGGCCGAATTCATGACGCGCCACCCGCGCGTCGAGCTGGATGTCGCGCTGGAGGATCGCAGGGTGGATCTGCTGGCCGAGCATTTCGATCTCGCGGTGCGGATCGGGAACTTGCCCGACAGCAGCCTGATCGCGCGCAAGCTGGCGCCCGTGCGCGCGGTGATGGTGGCGAGTCCGGCCTATCTCGACGCGCGGGGGCGGCCTTCGCACCCGCGCGAGCTCGCGAAGCATGACGTGCTGTTCTACACCAACAGCAATTCCACGGGCGAATGGCGCTTCCGTGTCGACGGGCGTTGGGAAAGGGTGCGCGTGGCGGGCCGGCTGCGGGCCAATAATGGCGATGCGTTGCGCGAGGCGGCGCGCGCGGGCCTGGGCATCGCCCTCCTGCCGAGCTTCATCGCCTCCAGGGGCCTGATCGACGGCAGCCTGGAAACCGTGCTCGGCGACTGTCCGCTCGAGGAGGCCGGCCTCTATGCGATCATGCCGCCGGGGCGTGCGACGACCGCGCGCGTGCGCGCGCTCGTCGAGCATCTGGCAAGAAGCTTCGGGCCGACGCCCGCCTGGGATCCCTGCGCGCGGGATTGACCCGATGGCGACCCTATATTTTTCCCTTGCCCTTCCGCGCCGCGATATGCGCGTCGATAATCTGTTCGAGCAGGGTCAGGGGCACGCCGCCGGCTTTCACCACCGCATCGTCGAATGCGCGCAGATCATAGCGCGGGCCGAGCGCGGCGCGCGCCTTGTCGCGCAGGCGGTTGATCTCGCTATGGCCGACCTTGTAGCCGCAGGCCTGGCCGGGCCAGGCGCAGTAGCGATCGACCTCGCTGCTGACATCGTCGACGGGCGAGCCGTTGGTGGCGGCGAACCACTGGATCGCCCGATCGCGGGTCCAGCGCTTGGCGTGAAGCCCGCTGTCCACGACGAGGCGGCAGGCGCGATAGGATAGCGACTGGAGATAGCCGAGCTTGCCCATCGGATCATCCTCATAGGCGTCGAGCTCGTCGGCGAGCTGCTCGGCATAGAGCGCCCAGCCTTCGGAATAGGCGTTGAAGGCGAGCAGCGAGCGGATGAGCGGCAGCCTGTAGCTATATTCGCCCTGCCAGATATGGCCCGGAATGCCCTCATGATAGGTGAGGGTAGGCAGCGAATAGCGCGGCCAGTTCGCCGTATCGCGCAGGTTGATATAATAATTGCCCGGCGTGCTGCCGTCGATCGCGCCGGCCGCGGCATAGCCGCCGGGCATGCCATCCTGAATTTCGGGCGGAACGCGCTTGATGACGAGATCGCCGCGAACGCGCGTGGCGAAGGCGCGCGGCAGGCGCTGGCGCATGTCCGCGACGCGGCCGTTGAGATAGGCGAGTATCTCCGCGCGGCCGGCATCGGTATTGGGATAGAGGAAGCGCTTATCCTTGCCGAGCGCGGCCATGCGTTCGCCGACAGTGCCTTTGGTCAGGCCCTGCGCGCGCAGCAGCGGATCCATCCGCGCGGAAAGCGCGCGAAGCTGCTCCAGGCCGAGCTGATGGACTTCCTCGGGCGTCAGCCGGCTGGTGGTGCCGGCACGCAGCGCCCAGGCATAATAAGCATCGCCGTCGGGCAGCTTCCAGACGCCCGCATCCCCGGTCGCGCGCGTGCGAAGCCGCGTCAGCTCGGCAATCTGCCGGTCGAGCGCGGGGGCGACCTTCTCGGTCGCGATCGCTGCGGCGCGGCGGCCATGATCACCGGCAAGTGCCGCGCTGCGCCGGGCCAGCGAGGTGACGATATTCCATTGGGCGACGGGCAGGGCGCGCGCGGCCGTCATTTGCCTGAGCGTCTTGTCGAGCAGGAAGGAAGGGGCGACGACGCCGATCGACCCGTCATGCGCGAGCCGCGCCGTCTCCCCGTCGATCGCGGCGGCATAGGCTTCGAGCCGGGCCAGATAGGCGTCCGCATCGGCGCTCGTCTCGACGATGTGCAGGCTGTCGAGCAGGTCCGGAATTTCGGCGAAGGCGCCCGTGCCCTGACTTACCGCATAAGGGGTGTTCCGATAGGACCAATTTTGGTTCAGCCCGGCGACGTCGCCGAAGGGAAAGCGATAGCCCTCCACGACCAGCTCATGTGCGGTGCGGACGACATCGAGGTCGAGCGTCGCGGCCGTGCCGAGCCGGCTGCGATCGACCGCATTGAGCCGGGCAAGGCGCGCGGCGGCCGTGGCAGCGCGGCGGCTATTGCCTTCGGGCGAGCGATCGGTGAGGCTCGACTTGAGCCGGGCCCGATCACCCTTGTCGAGCCCGAGCGCAGTGGCGTTTTCTGGATATTCGACGAGCAGTTCCTCGGCGATGCCTGCGAGCAGGCGCTCCAGCGCCCTGTCATCCGTGGCGGGTGCGGTCGCGGCCGTTGCCGCCCAGCCGGGGATGGTGCGCAGCGCGAGGACGCTGCCTGTCGTCGCGAGGAAATGGCGCCGATTCACCTGTCGCATCAATATTGTCTCCCCCTGCCGGAAGACCGGCCGATGGCGCAGCTTAGTGTCATGTGCTGCGAAGAGGTGCAACGGCATCAATGGCCGCGCGCTCATCTTGCCGGGGACTTTGGTTCCACTCGCCCGCCTGCAGATGGATAGGGCGATTTACCCGGATTGATCGCCATCTGCCTTTCGCGCCGCGACGGGGGATGATGAGCGCACGCTCCGCATATGCTATATGGCCATGACAGCCAGAGCGGCATGGACGAAAGCGATGAAGATCAGCGCGCGCAACCAGATCACAGGTGTCGTCATGTCGCTCGCCCCGGGCGCGGTGAATGCGACGATCAAGGTGGACATTGGCGGCGGCAACGTCATCACCTCCAACATCACGCAGGAGGCGGTAGCCGATCTCGGCCTCGCCGTGGGCGATCAGGTGACGGTTCTCATCAAGGCGAGCGACGTGCTGATCGGAAAGTAGCGCCGGCGGGAGCGCTGTCCTCGCCCACTGCGCGAAACATCCTATGAAGGCCGGCATTGCCCGCGATCCGGAGGAGGCGGGCAATGCCGGTTTTTGCTGGGATGGCGAGCTTGGAGCATGTGTGATTAGATCCAGTCACACATGCTCCAATTCTCCTGTGTTTCCCGCATTTTCCGAGTCGTCAGGCGATTCCGCCTGACTTGAAAATGCTCTAGGCGACGCTTGCCCGTCCGATGCCATGATAGCTGAGGCCGGCGCGGGAGACTTCCTCGGGGGGATAGATGTTGCGCAGGTCGACGAGGATGGGGCTGGTGAGAATGCCCGCGAGCCGCTTGAGGTCGAGCGCGCGGAACTCGTCCCATTCGGTGACGATCACGAGCGCGTCCGCGCCGTCGGCGGCCTCATAGGCATTGGCGACGAAGTCGACATTGCTCAGCAGCGGGCGTGCCTGCTCGACGCCCTCGGGGTCATAGGCGCGCACGACGGCTCCCGCATCCTGCAAGGCCTGGATCACCGCGATCGCCGGCGCGTCGCGCATGTCGTCCGTGTTCGGCTTGAAGGTCAGGCCCAAGACCGCGACGGTCTTGCCCCGGGCGTCGCCGCCCATCGCCTTGATGACCTTGCGGCCCATCGCCCGCTTGCGCGCGTCATTGACCTGCACGACCGCCTCGACGATCCGCACCGGCGACTGGAAATCTTCCGCCGTCTTGAGCAGCGCAAGCGTGTCCTTGGGGAAGCAGGAGCCGCCATAGCCCGGCCCGGCATGGAGGAATTTGGAGCCGATGCGATTGTCGAGACCGATGCCGCGCGACACGTCCTTCACATCCGCGCCGACCATCTCGCACAGATCCGCCATCTCGTTGATGAAGGTGATCTTGGTCGCGAGGAAGGCGTTGGCGGCATATTTGATGAGCTCGCTCGTCCGCCGGCCGGTGAACAGCAGCGGCGCCTGGTTGAGATAGAGCGGACGATAGATTTCCTGCATCACCGCGCGGGCGGCTTCCTCGTCGGTGCCGACGACGATCCGGTCGGGCCGCTTGAAATCCTCGATCGCTGCGCCCTCGCGCAGGAATTCGGGATTGGAGACGACATAGGTGGTGATGTCCGGCTGCACCTCGCGCAGGATCCGCTCCACCTCGTCGCCGGTGCCGACCGGCACGGTCGACTTGGTGACGATCACGGTCGGCTTGGTCACCGCCGCGGCGATCTCGCGCGTCGCGGCGAAGACATAGCTCAGATCGGCATGGCCGTCGCCGCGCCGCGACGGCGTGCCGACCGCGATGAACACCGCGTCCGCATCGGCCACAGCAGGCGCCAGATCGGTGGTGAAGGACAGCCGCCCGGCGCGCACATTGCTCTCGACCAGGGCATCGAGCCCCGGCTCGTAGATCGGCATTACCCCCTTCTCGAGTGCCTCGATCTTGCGGACATCCTTATCAACGCAGATCACATCATGTCCGAAGTCAGAAAAGCACGCACCGGAAACAAGGCCGACATATCCGGTGCCGATCATCGTGATGCGCATAGGTCTTCAAGGTCCTTCGATAAGCTTTCCTCGCTTCCATGTCCTGACGGATGTCAGACCATGGAAGCGAGGAGGAGCAGGGTGGAGGAATAGTAATCGTCGTTGGGGCCGATGGAAGTGGAAACAAGTGATTTGCCGAGGGCGACCCGGGCGATCGCCTGCCCGCCAGTAGACAGGCTATAGGGTGCTTGCGCTCCCGTGAAGACATCGATCCATGCGGGGCGCATGGCAGGATCGCGCCAGAAGCCGGCATAGGGCGCCAGCATCTGCCTGCGCTTCGACATTGCGAGATAGAGCGGAATGCGGATCGCATCGAAGCCGAAGGTGGCGGGCCTCCCCGCCGCCGGGCGGGGCGGGCCGAAGGGATCGATATCGATCCAGTCGGTGGGCAGGCCGGCAAAGCCGAAGCGCGATTCGCGCAGCAATTGCTCGCCATGCTGGATCAGGCTGGCCCAAGGGCCTTCGGGATCGGCTTTGGCGAAGGCATCGAGCGCGGGCCAGACATAATAGGCCAGGTTGAGCGTGGCCTTCTGGCCGATATAGAAGCCGGCCAGCCCGGGCAGCAGCGCCGTGCGTCCGAAGACCGGCACGGTGAGCCGGGTGCCGATCGCGACGCGGATCTGCTGGCTTGCCGTCTCATATTCCTGGACGTGCCAGCGTCTGGCCGCGCGCATCAAGGCCCAGCCGATCAATATGTCGCCATCGGTGGCGTTATTGGGATCGTTGACCGGCGGTAGCGCTGCGGGATCGTAGCGCCAGGAGAAGAGCCGCACATCGGGTCGGGACAGGGTGGCGTTGGTCCAGCCCCAGAGTCGGTCGAAGGTGGCGCGGTCGTCCGCCGCCTCGGCGAAGAGCATGCCATAGCCCTGGCCCTCGCTATGGCTGATGCCGCCGTTGCCCGTATCCACCACCCGTCCCTCGGGGGCTATGAAGCGCTCCTTCCAGCTTTCCCACGGCGTCTGTTCCACGTCGCGGGCCATGGCACAGGCAGAAGCCATGGCCATCCCGGCGCCCAGCATCATCGTCCGTCGATCGAATTTCATGCAGGGCGCTCAGCTATCCTGAAAAGTTCGGCGGATGAACAGCAAGCTAGACTGGATTTTGCGCGAGCGAAATATGGGATTTTCACAAAAGCATGGCGATTGCATCGTCAAACCTTCTTCCTATCTCTTGCCGTCCGATCAGCGAAAAGGAAGAATAATGGCCGAAGAGACAGCGACGCTTGCCGGAGGATGCTTCTGGTGTGTCGAGGCGGTGTTCGACGATGTGCTCGGCGTGAGCAGCGTCGAAAGCGGCTATATCGGCGGGCATGTGGCGAATCCGACCTACAAGCAGGTGTGCGGCGGCGACACCGGCCATGCCGAGGCGATTCGCATCCATTATGATCCGGCAGTGATCGGCTATGATGATCTGCTGGACATATTCTTCCATGTCCACGATCCGACCCAGCTCAACCGGCAGGGCAATGATATCGGCACCCAATATCGATCGGCGATCTTCCCCCATTCGCCGGAGCAGGAAACCGCGGCGCGCGCCGCGATCGGCCGGGCGCAGGCGGAGCATGACAGGCCGGTGGTGACGACGATCGAGCCGCTGACGGACTGGTATCCTGCCGAGGATTATCATCAGGAATATTTTGCGCGGGAAGGATCGGCCAATCCCTATTGCATGGCGGTGGTGGCGCCGAAGCTCGTCAAGTTCCGCAAAAGCTATGCGGCGCGGCTGAAGGGGGGAGATGGCCGTTACCCCCTATGAGGGGGTGACGCCATTCGTTCCGGATCCGTAGCTGGCGCGGCGCAGGCGATCGTTGATCGCGGCGCCGAGGCCGGTTCCGGGGATGGGCGCGACCGCGATGGCGGGAGCGGAGGAGGCATCCGCCTGATGCAGCAGATCGAACAGACGCGCGGCGGCCTCGACCGGATCGGCGGAAGGAGAGAGGGTGGCGTCGCCCGCAACCGCGCCGAAACCGATCAGCCATTCGCCGTCGCGTGCCGAAACGGCATCGAGGCGGAGCGGCTTGGACGGGGCATAATGGCCGGCAAGCTGGCCGGGCGCCTCGATTTCCCCGCCGGCGCCCGTGACGGGCAGGCCGGTGCGTGCGGACAGGGCCTCGGCGGTGAGGGGGCCGGGGCGCAGCAGGCGGAGCCGATCGGGCGCGGCCGCGACGATGGTCGATTCGAGTCCGAGCGTGGTGGGACCGGCGTCGATCACGAGCGGAATGCGGCCCCCGAGCGAGCGGACGACATGCGCGGCGCGGCTGGGGCTGATCGTGCCGCTGGCATTGGCGGAGGGTGCCGCAAGCGGACGGCCGGACGCCGCGATCAGATCGCGCATCGCGGGATGGGCGGGGAAGCGCAGCGCGACGGTGGACAGGCCAGCGGTGGCGAGCGAGGCGATCGGCGATCCCGGCGCGAGCGGCAGCACCAGCGTCAACGGCCCGGGCCAGAAGGCGGCGGCAAGCGCTTCGGATACGGCATCGAAGCGGGCGAGCGCGCGGGCGGCGTCCATATCCGCAACATGGACGATCAGCGGATTGAAGGACGGCCGGCCCTTGGCAGCATAGATCGCAGCAACCGCTTCACCGGAGGTCGCGTCCGCAGCGAGGCCATAGACCGTCTCGGTCGGGATCGCGACGACACGGCCCGCGGCGATCAGCGCGGCAGCCTCGGCAATAGCGGCGGCGTCATAGGAAAGGACGCGGGTTTCGATCATGCCCCGGCGCTATCGGGCGCGGGGCACGGAAGCAAGCTCGGGAGAAGGCCTGGAAAGGCCCTCAGCTCGTGACGCGATCGAGCAGATCGGCCGGATCGAGGGCGAGGCGACGGATCTGTGCCGCGACACGCGGCCATTCCTCCTGAAGGAAGCGCGCGCGCGCGCTGCTGCGCAGTCGCTCGGTGGCGCCGGGCACGACGAACATGCCCACGCCGCGACGCACGGTGACGAAGCCGTCCTCCTGAAAGCTCTGATAGGCCTTGGCGACGGTGAGGGGGTTGGCCCCCTGCTCGGCGGCGAAGGCGCGGACCGAGGGCAGGGGATCACCATCCCGAATGCGGCCATCGAGTATCGCCTCGGCGATCAGATCGCGCAGGCGGAGATAGACAGGACGTTCCGAACCGCTCATGCGTTACACTGTAATAAGACAGTGCGTCGCGTCAAGGAAAAGCTGGGCCGTCCGTCGTCTTTTCGGGGCCTCATGTCGCGGGCTTGACGAACTTCAGCGTCATGCGGTCGCTTTCGCCGATCGCCAGATATTTGGCCTTGTCGGTCTCGCCCAGCCGGAGCGTCGGAGGAAGCGTCCAGACGCCTTCGGGCCAGTCATGCGTATCCTTGGGATTGGCGTTGACGGGCGACTCGCCGACGAATTTGAAGCCGGCCGCCTCGGCAAGGCGGATGACGGTGGAGCGCTTGATATAGCCGCTGCTCTTCTCGAGCGCGCTGTCGCTCGTCTCGGGCAGGCGATGATCGACCACGCCAAGGATGCCGCCCGGCTTGAGCGCGGCATAGAAGGCTTTGAAGCTGTTTTGCGGCACGTCTCCGCCGGCCATCAGCAGATTATGGATGTTGCGGAAGGTGAGCAGGCGATCGACCGTGCCGTTGATGCCGATCGAGCTGGCGCCGGTATCGAGCGCGGTGAGCATGGTCTCGCCGAACCAGTCCTTCCTGTCCGCCAGCAGCTTCGCAGCGGCTTCCTGCCCCCTGGGCGAGGCGGGGGCGATGGCGACATAGCGGCCCTTGCCCTTCACGAAGGGCGCAAGGATTTCGCTATACCAGCCGCCACCGGGATAGAATTCGGCGATCGTCTGGCCCGGCTCGACTTCGAAGAAGCGGAGCGTTTCCATTGGATGCCGATAGCGGTCGCGCGCGCGATTGGCCTCGCTGCGCCGGGGATCGGCAATTGCCGCAGCGAGCGCCTGATGCGCCGAACGGGCGCCATGGCCCGCATGCGCCGCATGGGGATCGGCCTGGGCCGAAGCAAGGGCCGCGGGAAGCGCGGCGGAGGCGAGCAGGGCGGCGAGGAAAAAGGGCTGGCGCAAGGCATCTCTCCGATGGATGAGCGTGCCATCTTTTGCGGAGCGACGGACGAGGATGCAAGCGACGACGCTATGGATAATGGCAGGCCTCGCCGCGGCAAGCGCGCTGGCGGCGGCATTGGCCGAGCGGCGGCGGCATGCGCGCAGGGATCTGGACCGGGTGGGCTGGGTGCCCTGGCCGGCGGTGCAGCTTGCGGCGCTGTTCGTGGCGGTGCTGCTGGTGGTGCTGGCGTTGCACGGGGATTAGGCGCGCGCGCATTTCGTCGCTCCTGCGGAGGCGGGAGCCCATAAGCCGTCCTGGGTGGAGGGCGTGGAGGGATGCCAGCCTTCGCTGGCATGGCGTGGAAAAATGATTTGGAGAAAAAGAAAGGCGCGGCTTCCGGGGGAGGCCGCGCCTTTCTTGGTTCGGAATGAAGCGGGCTCAGGCGGCTTCGGTCGCCTGTTCGGCAAGGACCGTCAGGCCCTTTCCGTTCACTTCCGCGAAGCCGCCTTCGACATGGATGCGGCCCGTGACCGTGTTCGGCCCGGAATAGATCGTCAGATCGCCGTTGCGGATCACCGACATGAAGGGCGCATGGCCCGCGAGCACCGCGAAATCGCCCTCCGTGCCGGGGACGACGACCATATGAACGTCCTCCGAGCGGAGCAGCTTTTCCGGCGTGACGAGTTCGAAGTGGAGGTCTGCCATCACATCTATTCCTGTGTGCCGCCGTCTATCGCCCGATCGAAAGCGCCTATGGCCTTTTCGAACTTGTCGCGGCAGCCCGTGTTGCAGAAGCCGACGACCTGCCCCCGATAGAGGGTCAAGGAATCCGCGCCGATCGGATCACCCGACCAGGGACAGACCCGGTTGACCGCATCCTCGATGCGCAGGCCCCCGTGCATCAGGCCGCTTCGGCGAGCTTCTTGGCCTTTTCGACCGCTTCCTCGATGCCGCCGACCATATAGAAGGCCGCTTCGGGGAGGTGATCATATTCGCCGTTCACGATCGCCTTGAAGCTCTTCACCGTGTCCTCGATCTGGACGAACTTGCCGGAGATGCCGGTGAAGACCTCGGCGACATGGAAGGGCTGCGACAGGAAGCGCTGGATCTTGCGCGCGCGCGCGACCGTCAGCTTATCCTCTTCCGACAGCTCGTCCATGCCGAGGATGGCGATGATGTCCTGCAGCGACTTGTACTTCTGCAGGATCGCCTGGACGGCGCGGGCCGTCTCATAATGTTCCTGGCCGACGATGCGCGGCTCGAGCACGCGCGAGGTGGAGTCGAGCGGATCGACCGCCGGATAGATGCCGAGTTCCGAGATCGCGCGGTTGAGCACGGTCGTCGCGTCAAGATGGGCGAAGGAGGTGGCCGGCGCCGGATCGGTCAAGTCGTCGGCGGGCACGTAGATCGCCTGCACGGACGTGATCGAACCCTTGTTGGTGGAGGTGATGCGTTCCTGCAGCGCACCCATGTCGGTCGACAGCGTCGGCTGATAGCCCACGGCCGAGGGGATGCGGCCGAGCAGCGCCGACACTTCCGAGCCCGCCTGGGTGAAGCGGAAGATATTGTCGACGAAGAAGAGCACGTCCTGGCCCTCCTGATCGCGGAAATATTCGGCGATCGTGAGGCCCGAGAGCGCGACGCGCGCGCGGGCGCCCGGCGGCTCGTTCATCTGACCATAGACGAGCGCGACCTTGGACCCTTCGGAAATGGCATTGCCGTCGGCATCCTTGGCGATGACGCCCGCATCGAGGAACTCATGATAGAGATCATTGCCCTCGCGGGTGCGCTCGCCGACGCCGGCGAAGACGGAGGTGCCGCCATGGCCCTTGGCGATATTGTTGATCAGCTCCTGGATGAGCACGGTCTTGCCCACGCCCGCGCCGCCGAACAGGCCGATCTTGCCGCCCTTCGCATAAGGGGCGAGGAGGTCGATCACCTTGATGCCGGTGACGAGGATCGCGGTCTCGGTCGACTGCTCGACAAATTCGGGCGCGACATTGTGGATCGGGGCGGTGAGTTCGGTCTGGACCGGGCCGCGCTCGTCGATCGGCTCGCCGATGACGTTGAGGATGCGGCCGAGCGTCGCCGGGCCGACGGGCACGCGGATCTGCGAACCGGTGTCGAGCACTTCCTGGCCACGGGTGAGCCCTTCGGTCGAATCCATCGCGATCGTGCGGACGGTGTTCTCGCCAAGATGCTGGGCGACCTCGAGCACGAGGCGGTTGCCGTTGTTCGACGTCTCCAGCGCCGAGAGGATCGCGGGAAGCTGATCCTCGAAGATCACGTCGACGACGGCGCCGATGACCTGGCTGATACGGCCGACATTGTTCGTGCCGAAGGAGATGCTGGGCTGGGTGGCCATGGTATTTCCCTTGCCTTCCGGGTTCGTTAGAGCGCTTCGGCGCCCGAGATGATTTCGACGAGTTCGGTGGTGATCGCGGCCTGACGGGTGCGGTTATACTGGATCGTCAGCTTGTTGATCATGTCGCCGGCGTTGCGCGTCGCATTGTCCATCGCGGTCATGCGGCTGCCCTGTTCGGACGCGGCATTTTCGAGCATCGCGCGGAAGAGCTGGACGGCGACGTTGCGCGGCAGGAGCTGCCCCAGGATCGCTTCCTCGTCGGGCTCATATTCGACCGTCGCGGAGACGGCGGCACCGCCTTCGGCGACCGTGGGAAGCTTCACCGGGATGATCTGCTGCTCGGTCGGCTCCTGCACCAGCGCGGAACGGAAGCGGGCATAGAAGAGGTGCGCCACATCGAACTCGCCCGCCTCGAAGCGGGCGAGAATGTCGCGGCTGACCTCGAGCGCGTCGGTGAAGGCGATGTTCTTGATATGGCTCTGATCGACCTGATGGACGATCTTGCCGGGATAGAGGCGCTGGATGACCGCGCGGCCCTTCTTGCCGATCAGGTAGAATTTGACCGTTTTGCCCTGGGCGAGAAGCTCCTCCGCCTTGCGGCGGGCGGCGCGGACGATGTTGGTGTTGAACGCGCCGGCAAGGCCGCGCTCGGAGGTGGCGACCACCAGCAGATGGACCTGGTCGTTCCCGGTGCCCGCGATCAGCGGCGGGCTGCCCGGGCCGATCGCGACGCGCGACGCGAGGCCCGCCATGACGGCCGACAGCCGCTCGGCATAGGGGCGCCCGGCCTCGGCAGCCATCTGCGCGCGGCGCAGCTTGGCGGCGGCGACCATCTTCATCGCCTTGGTGATCTTCTGGGTCGACTTCACCGAGGTGATGCGGACCTTGAGGCTCTTGAGGCTGGGCATTCTTCCCTGTCTCTTCTCTTCCCGTCGCTCCTGCGGAGGCAGGAGCCTATTGTCCTATCCACGAACTCATCGCTTGGGGCGCGAGACATGGGCCCCGCCTGCGCGGGAGCGACGGTTGTGGTTTACGCGAACGTCTTGGCGAAGCTGTCGAGCGCGGCCTTGAGCTTGGTCTTGGCCTCGTCACCCAGATCCTTGCTGTCGCGGATCAGGCCGAGCAGATCGGCATGGTTGGCGCGCAGATCGGCGAGCATGGCCGCCTCGTAGCGCGTCACGTCCGAAACGGGGATCGTATCGAGATAGCCGTTGGTGCCCGCGAAGATTGAGGCCACCTGCTCCTCGAAGGGCAGCGGATTGAACTGCGGCTGCTTCAGCAGCTCGGTCAGTCGCGCGCCGCGGTTGAGCAGCTTCTGCGTCGAGGCGTCGAGATCCGAGCCGAACTGCGCGAAGGCGGCCATTTCGCGATACTGGGCGAGCTCCAGCTTGATCGAGCCGGCGACCTTCTTCATCGCCTTGGTCTGCGCGGCGGAGCCGACGCGGCTGACCGACAGGCCGACATTGATGGCGGGACGGACGCCCTGATAGAAAAGATCGGTCTCGAGGAAGATCTGGCCGTCCGTGATCGAGATCACGTTGGTCGGGATATAGGCGGACACGTCGCCGGCCTGCGTCTCGATGATCGGCAGCGCGGTGAGCGAGCCATTGCCGTTCGCATCGTTGAGCTTGGCGGCGCGCTCGAGCAGGCGCGAGTGGAGATAGAAGACGTCGCCCGGATAGGCTTCGCGGCCCGGCGGACGGCGCAGCAGCAGCGACATCTGGCGATAGGCCACCGCCTGCTTGGACAGATCGTCATAGACGATCACGGCATGCATGCCGTTGTCGCGGAAATATTCGCCCATCGCGCAGCCGGTATAGGGCGCGAGGAACTGGAGCGGGGCGGGCTCGGATGCGGTCGCGGCGACGACGATGGAATATTCCATCGCGCCATTTTCCTCGAGCTGGCGGACGATCTGCGCCACGGTGGAGCGCTTCTGCCCGACCGCGACATAGATGCAGTAGAGCTTCTTCGACTCGTCGCCGCCCTGATGGGCATGCTTCTGGTTGATGAAGGTGTCGATCGCGACGGCGGTCTTGCCGGTCTGGCGGTCGCCGATGATCAGCTCGCGCTGGCCGCGGCCGACGGGGACGAGCGCGTCGAGCGCCTTGAGACCCGTCTGCACCGGCTCATGCACCGACTTCCTGGGGATGATGCCGGGCGCCTTCACCTCGACGCGGCGACGCTCGCTATATTCGATCGGGCCCTTGCCGTCGATCGGATTGCCGAGGCCGTCGACCACGCGGCCGAGCAGGCCCTTGCCGACGGGCACGTCGACGATGGTGCCGGTGCGGCGGACGGTGTCGCCCTCGCGGATCTCGGCATCGGTGCCGAAGATCACGACGCCGACATTGTCAGCCTCGAGGTTGAGGGCCATGCCCTTGATGCCATTGGCGAATTCGACCATCTCGCCGGCCTGGACATTGTCGAGGCCATGGATGCGGGCGATGCCGTCACCAACGGAGAGAACCTGGCCGACCTCGGAGACCTGCGCTTCGGTGCCGAAGCTGGCGATCTGGTCGCGGATGACCTTGGAGATTTCTGCGGCGCGGATTTCCATGTTCAGCCTTTCATCGCATTCGCGAGCATGTTCAATTTGGTGCGGATCGATCCGTCAACCTGGCGCGAGCCGACCTTGACGATCAGGCCGCCGAGGATGGCGGGATCGACATTCAGGTCGATCGCCACGTCGCGGCGAAGCTGCTCCTTGAGCTTCGCGCGGAGGCTGGCGACCTGATCGTCCGAAAGCGGGTGGGCGGAGGTGACTTCCGCCGTCGTCTCGCCGCGATATTGCGCGACGAGGGCATTGAAGGCGCGGATCACGGCGCCGAGCTGGGAGAGGCGGCGGTTCGCGGCGAGCACGCCGAGGAATTTCGCGGCGATGGGATCGATCTCCAGCGAGCCGGCCGCGGCAGCGACGGCATTGCCGGCTTCCTCGCGGCTCACCAGCGGGCTGGTGGTGAGGCGACGGAACTCATCGGACTGTTCGAGCGCGAGCTTGAGCAGAGCGAGGCTGTCGCTTACCGATTCGAGCTCTTTCTCGTCGCGGGCGAGCTCGAACAGCGCGGTCGCATAGCGCCCCGCCAGGCTTGCCTGAATGCCGCCGGAAATCTCCACGCGCGTCATATCCCCCAAGAATCGATTATCGCCGGTGCGGCAAAAGAACCCCCCGAGGGAGGCCATTTGCGTCGGTCGCCGGCCGGTTAGCAGGGGCGGGTGCGCGATGCAAGCAATGGCGGGCGCGATGATGGCGATATCCGCCCGGAGGAAAGGGCGCGCTTTGAACGCAATTGGCGGGATGCGTCGGAGAAAGGGCGGGCCCATCTTCGCGCCATGACGATATTCGATTCGCAAATAGACGGGGATGCGGCCTGGCGTGCCGTGCTGGCGCGGGACCGATCGCAGGATGGACGCTTCGTGACGGGCGTGCTGACGACCGGAATCTATTGCCGCCCTTCCTGCGCTGCACGACATCCCCGGCGGGAGAATGTGCGATTCTTCGCCGATGGGGCGGCGGCCAGGGAGGAGGGGTTAAGGCCGTGCCTGCGCTGCCGGCCGGATGAGGCGGCGCGCGACGAGGAAGGGCTGGCGCGTGCCTTCGCCTTCATCGAGCAGGCGGAAGAATCTCCCTCGCTTGAGGAAGTGGCGGCGGCGGCGGGCTATGCCCCGCATCATTTCCATCGATTGTTCAAGCGGGCGACGGGCGTGACCCCGGCCGCCTATGCGCGCGGCCTCAGGGCCAGGCGCGCGGAAAAGGCGTTGAAGGAGAAGGGCAGCGTGACCGAGGCGGTTTATGAGGCGGGCTATTCGGGCCCGGGACGATTTTATGCGGACGCGGGCAACCGGCTGGGCATGACGCCGTCGGCCTGGCGCGACGGAGGACGTGGCGTCACGATCCGCTGGGCGGTAACGCCGACCAGCTTCGGGCCGATGCTGGTGGCGGCGACCGAGCGTGGCATATGCCGGCTTTCGTTCGACGAAGGTGTCGAGGCGCTGACCGAGCGTTTTCCGAACGCGACGATCGAGCCGGGGGGCGAGGTGCTGGCGGAGCTGCTGGCCGAGACTGTGGCGGCGGTCGAGGCGCCGGAGCGGGCGCATGCGCTGCCGCTCGACGTGAAGGGCACGGCGTTTCAGGAAGCGGTGTGGCGCGAGCTGGCGCGCATCCCGGCGGGCGAGACGCTGAGCTATGCCGCGCTGGCAGCGAAGGCGGGCAAGCCGGGTGCGGCGCGGGCAGCAGGATCTGCCTGCGGTGCCAATCAGGTGGCGGTGCTGATCCCCTGCCATCGCGCGCAGCGGGGCGACGGAACGCTCGGCGGCTATGCCTATGGCCTGCCGATTAAGCGCGAGCTGCTGCGGCGGGAGCGGGGGTAGGTTGTTCCTGTCGTCCCTGCGGAAGCAGGGGCGATGATTTGAGGTTAGAGAAAGGAATAAGGATCGACGTCGACCGCGACGCGGACGTTGCGGGGCCATTCGAGGCCACCCAGCCAGTCACGGATGACATTCTGCACATCGAGCGCGCGACGGGCGTGGACGAGCAGGCGCTGGCGGTGGCGGCCGCGCAGCATGGCGAGCGGGGCGGGCGCGGGGCCATAGACCTGCATCTCCTCGACATTCGGCGCGGTACGGCCGATCAGACGGGCGGTCTCGACCGCTTCCTCCAATTTTTCCGAGCTGACGATGATGCCGGCATAGCGGCCGAAGGGCGGGGCTCCGGCCATGCGGCGGGCCTCCGTCTCGGCCGCGTAGAAGCTTTCGGCGTCGCCCGAGACGAGCGCCTGGATCACGGGCGCGCCGGGCTCGTGCGTCTGGATGAAGACGCGGCCGGGTTTGACGCCACGGCCGGCGCGGCCGGCGACCTGCGCGATCTGCTGGAAGCTGCGCTCGGCGGCGCGCAGATCGCCGCCCTGGAGGCCGAGATCGGCATCGACCACGCCGACCAGCGTGAGATTGGGGAAATGATAGCCCTTCGTCACGAGCTGCGTGCCGATGACTATGTCTATTTCGCCCCCTTCCATGCGGTTGACGAATTCGGCGGCCTTGGCGGGGGACCAGAGCGTATCCGAGGTGACGATCGCGGCGCGCGCCTGAGGAAAGAGCAGCGCGACCTCGTCGGCGATGCGCTCGACGCCGGGGCCGCAGGCGACGAGGCTGTCCTCCGCCTTGCATTCGGGGCATTCGGCCGGCGGTAGCATGAGATGGCCGCAATGATGGCACTGCAAGCGCCGGACGAGGCGATGCTCGACCATCCAGGCGGTACAGTTCGGGCATTGGAAGCGGTGGCCGCAGGCGCGGCAGAGCGTGAGCGGGGCATAGCCGCGCCGGTTGAGGAAGAGGAGCGACTGTTCGCCCTTTTCGAGATTCTGGCCAAGCGCTTCCACCAGCTTGGGCGCGAGCCAGCGGCCGCGCGGCGGGGGCGTGGCGATCAAGTCCAGCGCCTCGATATCGGGCATGGTGGCGGGACCGTAGCGGCCGGGCAGCTTGAGTTCGCGATAGCGGCCCTGCGCCACCATCTGCCGCGTCTCGATCGCGGGCGTGGCGGAGGCGAGGATAACGGGGATATGCTCGAACGCGCCGCGCATCACGGCGACGTCGCGGGCATGGTACATCACGCCATCTTCCTGCTTGAAGCTCGTCTCATGCGCCTCGTCGACGACGATCAGGCCGAGATCGCGATAGGGCAGGAACAAAGCGGAGCGCGCGCCGACCGTGACCAGCGCCTCCCCGCTCGCGATCGCGCGCCAGGCGCGGCGACGCTGGGACTGGCGCAGATCGCTGTGCCAGGCGACGGGCACATGGCCGAAGCGCGCGGCGAAGCGCTTGAGGAAAGGCTCGGTGAGCGCGATTTCGGGGAGGAGGACGAGCGTCTGCCGGCCCGAGCGGATGGCGGCGGCGACGGCCTCGAAATAAACCTCGGTCTTGCCCGATCCGGTGACGCCGTCGAGCAATATGGGCGCGAATTCACGCTTCTCGACCGCATCGGCCAGTGCGGCGGCGGCGGCATGCTGCTCGAGCGAAAGCTCGGGCGGGGCATGGGCCGGATCGGGGACGGGGAAGGGATCGTCGACGCGGACCTCGACCGCCTCGATCGCGCCCGCCTTGACGAGGCCGCGGATCACGCCCTCCGACACGTCGGCGATGGTCGCGAGTTCGCGCACCAGTCCCTGCCGCTCGCCGATCCGCTCCAGCGCCTGCGCGCGCTGGGGGGTGAGACGGGGCGGAACATGGCCGGTCGCGCGATATTCGATGATGGTGCGGCTGCCGTCGAGCGCGGAGGCCGAGGCGAGCGCCATGCGCAGCACGGCGGCGGGGGCGGCGAGATAATAGTCCGCGGTCCATTCGATCAGCCGGCGGAGCGGCGCGCCCAGCGGGGGAAGATCATAGACGCCGGCGAGCGGGCGCAGGCGATTGTCGCCCACCTCCGCATCGGACGGCATGCGTTCCGGCTCCCACACCACGCCGGCAAGCTGGCGGGGGCCGAGCGGGGCGAGCACGATGCTGCCGGGCTCGACCTCATGCTCGCGATCGACGCGATAGTCGAGCGGCCCGAGGGCGGCATTGAGCAGGAGGACGCGGGCACGCTTGTTCATCGCGTCCTTAATTAGGGTGGCGGAGGGCGAAAGGGAAAGGTGCGGCGGATTTGTGGGATCGGGCCTGCCGCCGCCATCTCCTTTCCGGGCAGGATCAGAAACCTTCGACGCCCTTATGATCGCCGAAGCCGGCCCGCTTCATCAGGCGGTTGGAGCGTTCGGCATTATGTTCGGCATCGCGCAGCAGGGCGAGATCCTGCGCGGTGGCGCCGGCACCGCCGCGTGCATGGCCGCTGAGCGGCAGCGTGCGCGACTGGGTTTTGTCATCGGCAATATGATCCTCGGCCAGGGGATGCTGGCCGGCACGTGCTTCTTCCATCCTGCTCTCCTTCGATAGTTGGAAGGAGAACGAAGAAGGGAGGGGCGCCGTTCCGGGGGGAGGCTGGCCCGGAACGGCGCCTGAATGCTCATCTGGTGGTAAGCTCGCGGAGCAGCTCGATATGATGCTCGATGACCGGCACCGTCTTGGCGGCGGCGGCGCGGAGGCGCGGATCGGTGCCGGAAGTGCTGTAGCGCTGGTGGAGCGCCAGCGCCTCATTATGCGCGAGCCTCTGCTGTTCCAGATAGAGGCGGTCACGCGCGCTGCCGCTGGCGGCGGAGAGCGCCTCGATCATCTCGGTCTTTCGCTCATCGAGCGTGGGCGGGGGAACCGTCATCCCGGCGGCAGTGGCGGCGGCGTTCAGATCGGCGCTGGTGCGTGCATGATCGGTGATCATCGTCTGGGCGAAATTCCTGATCCCCGCATTGGCGGTGCTCTGCAGCACCAGCTCGCTCGACTGGCGTTCATAGAGGTCGGCGGCGCCTGCCGCCTTGACATAGGCAGCTGCAGTGAGGCGCGTCCGATCCGTTTCGGCCGAAGGCGGTGGCGTGGCGGGACGCGGTGCCATGGCGGAAAGCGGGGCCGTGGCGGAAAGGAGGGCGGCGATGGCGAGGAGGGGGCGATAGCTTGTCTGCATGGCTTTTTTCCCATCGAGGGGCCAGGTGGCGGGATCCGTGCGGCGGCAACAACGCCGATCGGCCATGCGAAGCTCCCGCCATGGGGGCTTGTGCTGATTCAGAGACGAGAAAAAAGAAGTAAGAAAACAATCGGATAATGGCGATATTTGACGGCTTTGTCAGGGAAATTTCTTAGTATCGATCTGGCTCGTGAAAATAAGGATCAACCGGCGCCCCCGGCGGATATGGCGGCAGTCATCGGCGGAGCAGCCTGGACGGGATGCGTGAAATCCGGGTCGGGACAGCGGGAGCGGAAGCGGCGCCCGTGAGTTTAGCCGCAGGACAAAGCTGCTCACCCATCATGCACATCCTGACTATGGGAGGCCGGAAATGAACCTGATCGCTAGCAGGCACGACCAGAAGAATCTCGCCATCGGCGCCGCCGCCGGGATGGTGGCGGGGCTTGCCGCCAATTTCGTCCGCAAGGCCGTCGTCCAGGCGCCGGCCATGATGGCGGGCGACTGGGCCGATGCGCTCGTCGCCGAGCATAAGGCGGCGCTGGCGATATTCGACAGGCTGGAGGCGAGCGACGACATGCAGGTCACCAAGCGCGCGACGCTGCTGATGCAGCTCAAGCATGCGCTGACCAAGCATACGATCGAGGAGGAGAATGCCGTCTATGCCTCGCTGCGCGACAATGGCCAGAAGGAGGCGGCGGACCATCTCAACCACGAACATGGCTATGTGAAGCAATATCTCTACGATCTGGAGATCATGCCCAAGAGCCATTCGCGCTGGCTGCCCATGGTGCGGGAATTCCGCGGCATGATCGAGCAGCATATGCGCGAGGAGGAGAATGAGGTCTTCCCCAGGCTGAAGGCGCGGCTTTCCGTCGAGGAGAACAGGGCGCTGAGCCGGGCGGTCAACCGGGAAGGGATCAAGCTCGCCTGAGACGGGTCAGGCGAGCTCGGCGAGGTCGAGCGCGTGGAGCAACGCCGCGCGGGCCGTTTCGATACTGCGCCATAGCGCGGGATCGGGCAGCATTTCGGGCGTGATCGTCTCGGGCCAGTGGTGCGCGACAATATCCTCGATGCGGGCGAGCTTCGCCTCGTCGAGCAGGAAGCGGGAGTCGACCGTGGCGGGGTCGGCGACGACGCGCAGCCGCAGGCAGGCTGGGCCCCCGCCATTGGCCATGGATTCGCGAACGTCGACCAGCTCCAGCCGGCGGATCGGGCCGTTTCCGGCGACCATTTCCTGCAGCCAGGACCAGACGGCGGGCGTGTCGCGCGCCTCGGTAGGGAGGATCAGCGCGGCCTCGCCGCCGGGGAGCGTTACGAGCTGCGCGTTGAACACATAGCTGCGGATCGCATCGGCGAGGCTGACGCGATCGGCGGGAACCTCGACGATATCGACTTCGGGCAGCAGCCGGCGAAGATCCGCATAAAGGCCCTCACGGTCGGCGAAGGCGCGTTCATGCGTGAAGAGGACGGTGCCGTTGGCGACGGCGACCACATCATTATGGAAGGCACCGGCGGCGATCACCTCCTCCGACTGGGCGGCGAAGAGCGTGCGCGCGGGATCGAGAGTGTGGCGACGGGCGACGGCGCGGCTCGCTTGAAGGTGCTGGCGTGCGGGGAAGGGGCCGCCGGACAGGCCGTAGACGAAGATTTCCACCCCCGGCGCGCCATGGCCGGGGGCGAGGCGCATATGATTGGCAGCCCCTTCATCCCCGAAGGGCGCGGGCACGGGCGGGTGGACGGCGAAATGGCGCGCATCGGCGAAGGCCAGGCGGAGCTGGGCCAGCGTTTCGGGCCATTCATGGCTGCGATGCGCCATGGTCATGAGATTGGCGACGGTCAGGTGGCAGCGGCCGTCGGCCGTGTCCGGCGCGGGCGAGACGGTCGCGGCATTGGCGGCCCACATGGGCGAGGCCGAAAGCGCATTGGCGAGCAACAGCGGATCGGCATCGCGCGCGCGGGTGGCGAGGCGTGCCAGCCAGGCCTCGTCCGGGCGGCGATGGGGCAGGAACAGCCCCTGGGGCAGGCCGAGCACCATGTTTGCGCGCATCTTGGCAAGGCCCTGAAGCGCGGCGGCACGGGGATGGGAGGGGCTTCCGGCATTGCCGGTCGCAGCGAGATTGCCGAGGCTAAGCCCGGCATAATTATGGCTGGGGCCGACGATGCCGTCGAAATTGATCTCGATGAGCGTCATTGCGGTTCAGCGCGCGACATGGAGGATAGGGTCCCCGGCGGAGACGGAGAGGAGGACGGCCGCGTCGCGATCGATCGTGACGCTGTCTTCATCCTCGCTTAGCTGGGCATAGCTGGCGCGGAAATCGGCGAGACGACCGGCGGCGGCTATCACGCGGGCTCCGCCGCGCCCGTCTATGCCGGTCAGCACCGCCTCGCGCGATTCGGCGATGGTGCGGATGCGGTCGGTCTGCACCGCCATTGTGGGGCCGCCGTCGAAAATGTCGACATAGGCATCGTGCGAGAAGCCTTCATTTTCGAGCATCCGCATCGCGGCGCGCCCGGTGGGGTGCGGGCGGCCGATCACCGCGCGCGCGCTTTCCGGGAGCATGGCGGTATAGATGGGATGTTTGGGCATGAGATCGGCGATGAACTGATGGCCGTTCACCGCATTGAACTCGTCCGCCTGCTGGAAGCTCATGCCGAAGAATTTGCCGGCCAGCCCTTCCCAGAAGGGCGAGCCGCCGGCCTCGTCGATCACGCCGCGCAGCTCGGCGATCACGCGATCGGCGAAACGGGCGCGATGCTGGCGGATGAAGAGGTAGCGGCTGCGCGCGAGCAGCAGGCCGAGCCCCCCGGCGCGCTCGCGCGGGTGGAGGAAGAGGCCGCCCACTTCCGAACAGCCCTCCAGATCGGTGACGAGCGTCAGCATCTCCGCACGGAAAGTGCGGTTCAATTCCTTTGATGCCTGGCTGAGCGTGCCGAGGCGATAGCTGTAGAAGGGCCAGCGCATGCCGACGCGGGAGAAGATCTGCGCGGTGCCGACGACCCGGCCGGTGGCGCCATCTTCCAGGATCAGCAGATAGAGATCGTCGCCCGGCATATCCTCCGCCTTGGCGAAGGCCTCGGCCGAGCAAGCGAGCTTGGCCTCCAGCGCGGGGCGATCGGGGGGCAGGTTGGTGAAGCCGCCGCCGGTGAGCTTCGCCATCTCATAAAGCGGCTCGAGATCGTCGAGGCGGGAGGGACGGACAAAGGCGCTCATGGACGGCCGCCCTCGGCGAGGCGGAGCAGGACGAGCGCGGAAAGCTTGGCGCGCTCGGGCAGGCTTTCGACGATCAGAAATTCCTCCGCACTGTGAATGGCGCCGCCGCGCGCGCCCATCGTATCGACCACGGGCACGCCCTGGGCCGCGATATTATTGCCGTCGCAGACGCCGCCGGTGGCGCGCCATGCGATGTCGAGGCCCAGTTCCGCACCACAGCGCCGGACGAGGCCGAACAGACGCTGGGCGGCGGGATCGAGCGGCTTGGGTGGCCGTCCGAAGCCGCCATGGACATGGATGCGTAGCTGATGCTCTGCCGCGACCATGGCGACGGCGGCGTCGAGATGGGCACGCGCGCGGACCTCCTCCTCGGGCGTGAAGGGGCGCATGTTGACGCGGACTATGGCGTGCGCGGGCACGACATTGTTCGGCCCGCCGCCGTCGATCTTTGCAGGATTGACCGAGAGGCGCGGGCCGGCGGCGCGGGCGAGGCGGAGCACCAGATCGGCGGCGGCGACGATGGCGTTGCGGCCTTCCTCCGGATTGCGGCCGGCATGGGCGGCGCGGCCTTCGATGACGATCGAGAAATTGCCGCTGCCGGGACGCGCGCCTGCGAGCGTGCCGTCGGGCAAAGCGGGCTCGTAGGTGAGTGCCGCGGCCTTGCCCCGCGCGGCCCGGGCGAGGAGCGGCGCGGAGCCGGGGGAACCGACCTCCTCGTCGCTGTTGATGACGACTTCATAGCCGAGGCGAGAGGCGAGCGGCGAGGCTTCGACCGCGCGGAGGGCTGCGAGCATCAGCGCGAGCCCGCCCTTCATGTCCGCTACGCCAGGGCCGTTCAGCGTGCCGTCCGCGCGGCGGGACGGCGTCTGGAAGGAATGATCGGGGCCGAAGACCGTGTCCATATGGCCGGTGAGGAGGAGCTGGACGGGCGCATCCGGCCGGACGACGAGGTGAAGATTGCGGCCATGCTCGACGGGCTCGGCCGTGCCGGCGGTGCTGATCGTCTCGACGGGCGCGGGATCATGGAGCGCAATCTCGCCGGGCAGGACGGAAAAGGCATCGGCAAGCAGATCGGCCATGCGCGCGAGGCCGGGGAGGTTGCGCGAGCCGCTGTTGACGGCGGACCAGCCGGTCACCTGTTCGAGCATCGGGGCGGAGGCGGCGCGCTCCAGCACGGCCATCTCCGCGGAAAGCGGGATCGTCATCGAACGATCCTAGCGGGGACGATGCGGGCGGGGTATCCCCTGCGGCATGGCATCAGAAGCTGTAGACGAGCGTGGCGCGGCTGACCGTATCCGTTTCCTTGCGGCTTTCCAGCGCGTCGCGCTCATGGAGGACATTGTAGGAGAAGCGGGCCTTGAGCGCGCCGAGCAGCTTGGTGTCGAGCGAGGCGGTGGCGGATGCGTTGCTATTCTCCTTCTCGATATAGAGCGACGCCGACTGGGCGAGGATCAGCGTCGGCGTGATCGTCCATTTCGTCACGACCGAGGCGCGCGCGGCGGGTGTCGTCTGTCCGCCCGTCTCGACGAACTTGGTGTGACGGATGGCGGGGCCGCCTTCGAAATCCATCTTGAGCCGCGGCTTCTGGATCAGACTGTAGCCGATCCCGGCGCCGAGCGTGTAGCGATCCGTATAGCCGAGGAAGCGATCATGCTCATATTGGCCGATGCCATAGACGTAGAGCCGCTCGTCGAACTTGTAATTGGGCTGATAGGCGAGCAGCGCGCGCTCAGTGGTCGTCTCGCCATTGGTGGTCTGGATCTCGACGCGGGCATTGAGCTTCTGGCGCCATTGCAGCGCATCGCGGGTGAGGTTGGCGGCGCCGTAAACGCCGAGATTGCGCGTGTTGCCGGTGGCGCGCGAGGCGCCGAACTCGACCTCGCCCTTCCATATCTCCAGGAATCCGGCAGCGGCGATGCGCGCTTCGTTTGCCTCCCGCTCCTTCAGCCGGACATTTTCGAGCAGCGCGGCATAGCCGGCGGCCATGCGGTTGATCTCGGCAATGTCATCCGGATTGGTCTGCTTGGCGGTGGAGACGACGGCGGCGATCGTCGCGTCATTGCCCGTGCTGTAGGCGGATTCGATCATCGCGCGGACCGGCTCGGCAAGCTGGGCATGCGCGGGGGCCGCGAGAAGGAGCGGCGGCACGGCGGAAAACCAGAACTTCAAAGCAGGATTCCCGGATCGTTTCAGCGGATTAGGTGCGCGAATATATGTAGCACATTTTCATAAAGCTTGCGCTTGAAGGGCACAATCATGTCGGGAAGCTCGCACGGTTCGGCCCAGCGCCAGGCGCGGAATTCGGGATGCGCCGTATTGAGGTCGATATCCTCGTCGCGGCCGAGGAAACGGCAGAGAAACCAGCGCTGGCGCTGGCCGCGATAACGTCCCTTCCAGAGTTTTCCGACGAGATCGGCGGGAAGATCGTAAAGCAGCTCCTCCGGCGCCACGGCGATGATCTCGACCAGCGAGGGAGCAATGCCGGTCTCCTCCTCCAACTCGCGCAGCGCGCCGGCTTTCGCATCCTCGCCATCGTCGAGGCCGCCCTGGGGCATCTGCCATGCCTCCAGCGTCGTATCGAGGCGTTGGGCGACGAACACCTTGTTTTCGGAATTGAGCAGCATGATGCCGGCGGCGGCGCGATAGGGCAGGTCGATCGTCATGATTTCTCCTCAGGCACCGGCCGGGGCCGGGCGGGTGGTTTCGGCTTCCGCGATCATCGCCTTCAGCGTGGCGAGCGCGCCCGCCAGATCCTGCTGTGACGAAGGAATGGCGCGGCGCAGGTTGAGGAAGCCGTGGACCGTGCCGGCGGCTTCGCGGAAGATTGTGGGGACGCCCGCCGCGATCGTGGCGGCGGCATAGGTGCGGCCATGGTCGCGCAGCGGATCGAGCGAGGCGGTGAGCACCAGCGTGGGCGGCATGCCGCCCTGATCCCCCCGGATCGGCGCGCCACGCCAATGATCGAGATCGGCGGCATAATTTTCGTGATACCAGTCCATCGTCTCGCGCGAGAGGACATAGCCCTGGCCGAACAGATCGAAGGAGGCGAACTTCCGCGCGGCATCCACGGCGGGATAGATTGGCCATTGGGCGAGCACGGGGACGGCGGCGGGCACGTCGCGCAGTGCCAGCGCGGTGACGATCGTGAGCGTGCCGCCGGCGCTGTCGCCCGCGAGGACGAGGCCGGTGACGGCGCGTTCCAGCTCGGCCGGGGCGGCGGCGATCCAGCGGGCGGCGGCCTCGCAATCATCGGGCGCGGCGGGCCAGCGATGCTCGGGCGCGAGGCGATAATCGACCGCGATCACGGGAATGTCGAGCATGCGGGCGATTTCCGCGCAGAGCGGCTCATGCGTGTCGAGGTCGCCAAGTACCCAGCCGCCGCCATGGAAGAAGACCAGCACGGGGCCCGGCGCCCGCGCCGCGCGGCTGTCATAGAGGCGGAGCGGGATGGGCCTGCCATCCGGCCCGGGCGCGGCGAGGTTGCGGATCAGCGCGAGCTTTCCGGTCGGAAGATCGATCAGCGGGCGCATCGCCGCCATCATGCGCCGCGCCTCGATTGCGCCGAGCTCATGCGTCCCGGGGCTTGAGACGGCATTCAGATAATCGACGAAGACCTTCACATCGGGCCGGATATAGGGCGTGCGGACAAACGGCTCGGTCATGACGGCTCCTGATTTCCCATGTCCGATCCATCAGATAGGGTGCCGGATCAAGTGCTGCATGTCGTCCATCACCCCTACTATGTCTCACCGCCTCCGCCGGGCAGCGGCTTCGCGTTCGACAAATATGGGCTGGTGATGACGGCGCTGCGCGAGACGGGTGTCACCTTTGCCGAACATGTGCCCGAGCCCTGCCCGCGCGAATGGATCGAGGCGGTGCATGATCCGGCCTATGTGGAGCAGGTGATCGGCCTTGCCGTGCCGCGCGAGAAGGAAAGGCGGATCGGCTTTCCCGTCACGGCGCGGGTGGCGCTGCGCGCGCAGCTATCGCCGGGCGGAACATGGCTGGCGGCGAAGCTCGCGATCGCGCATGGCTATGCCGCGAACAGCGCGGGCGGGAGCCATCATGCGCTGCGCGACACGGGCGCGGGCTATTGCATCTTCAACGACCTCGCGATCGCAACCAACCGGCTGATCGCGCAAGGCGATGCGCGGCGCATATTGATCCTCGACCTCGACGTGCATCAGGGCGACGGCACGGCGGCGCTGATGGCGGGGCGCGAGGATGTCTTCACGCTTTCGATCCATGCCGAGAAGAATTTTCCGGCGCGCAAGGCGATTTCCTCGCTGGACGTCGCGCTGGTGGACGGAACGGGGGATGCGGACTATCTCGCCGCGCTCGGCGACGTGCTGCCGGGCGTGATGGACGATTTCCGGCCGGACCTGATCCTCTATCAGGCGGGCGTCGATCCGCATGTGGAGGACCAGCTGGGCCGGCTGGCGCTGAGCGATGCGGGGCTGGAGATGCGCGACCGCTATGTGATGGCCGAGGTGCGGCGGCGCAGCCTGCCGCTCGCGAGCGTGCTGGGCGGCGGCTATGGCGCGGACCGCATGGCGGTGGCGCGGCGCCATGTGGCGACGATGCTGGCGCTGGCGGACGAACGTTTCCGGGCGTAGAGGAGCAGCGCAGGGGAGCCTGGAGCCGACAGCATCATGATCACACGCTTTGCCGCTCTTTTTCTGGCGCTGAATGCCGGCGTCGCCATCGCCGCGCCGGGCACGCCGCCGGCGAATGAGGCCGTCCAGTCCGGACCGGCACCCGCGCCGGTGCGGCGCGTGGCGCGCATCGCGGGCCTGTCCGATGCGGGCAATGCGGTCGTCCAGCGTATCATGGGGCAGGCCGATCCGGAGATTGGGGTGCTCGCGAGGCGGCGCAGCGAGCTGAATGCCCAGTTTCAGGCGGCGATCGCCCAGCCGACGATCGACATCGCCCAGATCGAAGCGCTGATGCGACAGGAAGAGACGCTGCAGGACGAGGCGCGCGCGCGGACGAGCGGCCGGGTGCTGGCGCTGCTGAAGGAACTGCCGGAGGCCGATCGCGGGCCTTTCCTGCGCGCGCTGCGCATGCCCGGCGCCACGGGCGTGCCGAGGCCGGCGGGGACGCAGCCGGCGGTGGGCCGCTAGATCGACCTTCGCCTGGATCGCGCCCGTCGGGAGTCTCGCTACTCTTCGACGGGCTCAAGCTGAGCGCGGCTTTCCAGCGCCGGAGCGGATCTCAGCCCACCCGGTGTGCGACCAGATCGTCCACCACCGAAGGATCGGCGAGGGTGGAGGTGTCGCCGAGCGCGCCCAGCTCATTTTCGGCGATCTTGCGCAGGATGCGGCGCATGATCTTGCCCGAGCGCGTCTTGGGCAGGCCGGGGGCGAACTGGATCGCATCGGGCGTGGCGATCGGCCCGATCTCCTCGCGCACCCAGGCGACCAGCGTCTTGCGCAGATCCTCGTCGGGCTCCTCGCCGGCATTGAGCGTCACATAGGCGTAGATGCCCTGGCCCTTGATGTCGTGGGGGAAGCCGACGACCGCCGCCTCGGCCACCTTGGGATGGAGGACGAGCGCCGATTCCACCTCTGCCGTGCCCATGCGATGGCCCGAGACGTTGATCACGTCATCGACCCGGCCGGTGATCCACCAATAACCATCCTCGTCGCGCCGCGCGCCGTCTCCCGTGGTGTAATAGCCGGGATAGGTGGTGAAATAGGTCTGGAAGAAACGCTCATGATCGCCCCAGACGGTGCGCATCTGGCCGGGCCATGAGCGGGCGATGACGAGATTGCCTTCCGCAGCGCCCGTCAGTTCGCGGCCCTCCGGATCGAGCAGCTTGGGCTCGACCCCGAAAAAAGGGGCGGTGGCGGAACCGGGCTTGAGCGCCGTCGCGCCGGGCAGCGGGGTGATCATGTGCCCGCCCGTTTCCGTTTGCCACCATGTATCGACGATTGGGCAGCGGCCTTCGCCCACCACATCATGATACCAGCGCCATGCCTCCGGATTGATCGGCTCGCCGACCGTGCCGAGCAGGCGCAGGCTCTTGCGCGAGGTGCGGGCAACGAAATCATCGCCTTCCTTCATCAGCGCGCGCAGCGCGGTGGGCGCGGTATAGAGTATCTCGACCTGATGGCGATCGACGACCTGCCAGATGCGCGAGGCATCGGGCCAGTTGGGCACGCCTTCGAACATCAGCGTCGTGGCGCCGTTGGCGAGCGGGCCATAGACGATATAGCTGTGCCCCGTGACCCAGCCGACGTCGGCCGCGCACCAATAGACTTGGCCGGGGCGATAATCGAACACCGTCTCATGCGTGAGCGACGCCCAGAGGAGATAGCCGCCCGACGTGTGGAGCACGCCCTTCGGCTTTCCCGTCGATCCCGAGGTGTAGAGGATGAACAGCGGGTCTTCCGCCGCCATCGGCTCGGCCGGGCAGTCGGTGGAGAAGAGTGCGGCGGCATCATGATACCAGATGTCGCGGCCGTCCCGCATGTCGACGGCATCGCCCGTGGCCTTGACCACGATGATCTTGGCGATCGACGGGCAGTGATGCGCCGCGGCCTTGTCGACATTGGCCTTGAGCGGGATCTTCCTGCCGCCGCGCCGGCCGTAATCGGCGGTGATGACGACCGTGGAATCGCAATCCTCGATCCGGCCGGCGAGCGCCTCGGGCGAGAAGCCGGCGAACACCACCGAATGGATCGCGCCGATCCGCGCGCAGGCGAGCAGCGCGAAGGCGGCCTCTGGGATCATCGGCAGATAGATTGTGACGCGATCGCCCTTCCGCACGCCCTCGGCCTTCAGCACATTGGCGAAGCGGCAGACCTCGGCATGGAGCTCGGCATAGGTGAAGCGGCGGGGCTGTTCGGCGGGATCGTCCGGCTCCCAGAGAATGGCGGTGGCGTCGCCCCGTTCCGCCAGATGCCGGTCGATGCAGTTGGCGGTGACGTTGAGCCGGCCGTCCGCGAACCATTTCACGCCGAATTCGGCTTCGGCGAAGGAGCTTTCGTTGGTGCGCGTCGGCTTTTCGATCCAGTCCAGCCGTTCGGCTTGTTCGAGCCAGAAGGCGTGGGCGTCATCAAGCGAACGGGCGTAGAGATCGGCATAATGGGCGGCATCGATGCGTGCCCGCGCGGCCCATTCGGGGGGAACGGGAAACAGGTCGGTCATTCAGGCCTCTCATCCTTGCAGCGCCTCCTTTTGGTGGAGGCTGCCGCTCCGCTGATGCGAAGCGGATCAGGGATGATGCTGGACCATGTCGGGCCCTCTGGTCAATCTGTGCGATTACCCCAACGGCGCGCCAGCCATGCGCAGGCCATCAGCTGCATCTGGTGGAAGATCATCACCGGCAGCAGGACGAGCCCCATGTCCGGCCCGGCGAACAGCACGCGCGCCATCGGAACGCCCGTGACGATCGATTTCTTGGTGCCGCAGAAGATGGCGGTGATGCGGTCCTCCCGCGCGAAGCCGAGCAGCTTCGTGCCGAGCTGGGTGAGCGTCAGCATGATCGCGAGCAGCACGGCGCAGACGAGGAAGAGGAGGGCGAGCGACGGCAGCGGCAGGCGGCTCCATATTCCCTCGATCACCGCCGCGGAGAAGGCACTGTAGACCGAGATCAGGATCGCGCTGCGATCGCTGTAGGAAATATATTTCTTGTTCGCGTCGACCCAGCGGCCGATCCAGGGGCGCAGCAGATGACCGGCCAGGAAAGGGAGCAGCAGCTGGAGCAGGATGCCGCTGACGCTGCCGAACTCGATCGTGCCGCCATGGGCCGATGCGAGCAGGCCGACGATCGGGGGGGTGAGGAATATGCCCATGATCTGCGAGGCGGAGGCGGACGCGATGGCGGCGGGCACATTGCCCCGCGCGAGCGAGGTGAAGGCGATCGAGGACTGCACCGTCGAGGGCAGCGCGCAGAGGAAGAGGATGCCCGTCCACAGCGCGGGCGGCATCAGGCCGGGGAAGAGGCGCGATGCGGCGAGGCCCATCAGCGGGAAGGCGAGAAAGGTGAAGGCGAGGATCGTCAGATGCAGCCGCCAATGCTTCAGCCCCGCCAGCACCGCCTCGCGCGGGAGCTTCGCGCCATGGAGGAAGAAGAGCAGGACGATCGCGATCGTCGCCAGCACATCGACCAGATCGGCGCCGCCCCCACGTGCGGGAAGGATGCTCGCCAGCGCGACGGTGGCGAGGAGCGCGAGGATGAAGGGATCGGGAAGAAGGCGGCGCAGCAAGGTAGGCATGATCGCCGGATGGCAGGGGCCGCGGCGGAAGGGAAGGGGTGGACGGCCCTTTTTTGCTTTAATTCCTTACTTCCTTTCCGGCCCCGGACAGACGGGGGGCTTTGCTGGCGTCCATGTGGAGGGCATGAAGGCGGCCGATTGGCCCCGTCGATATGAAAGGAATAAGGAGGATGGATTGCGCGATGGACAATGAACTTTACGGTTGCATCGAGGCGGGGGGCACGAAGTTCGTCTGCGCAATCGCGACGGGGCCGGATGATATTCGCGCGCAGCTGCGTATTCCCACGACCACGCCGGAGGAGACGCTCGGCCGGGCAGTGCAATTCTTCCGCGAGCAGGCGCCGGTCGAGGCGTTCGGCATAGCAAGCTTCGGGCCGGTCGATCTCGATCCCGTCTCGCCGAGCTGGGGACGGATCTGCAAGACGCCCAAGCCGGGCTGGAGCGGGGCGGATATTGCCGGGGCCTTCGCCGAATTCGGCCGGCCGGTGGGCTTCGATACCGACGTGAACGGCGCGATTTTGGGCGAGGCGCGCTGGGGCGCGGCGCGGGGCTGCGACACAGCGGTCTATTTCACCATCGGGACGGGGATCGGCGGCGGGGCGATTGTCGGCGGGGCGCCGATCCATGGTCGGGGCCATCCGGAAATGGGCCATGGCCGACCGCCGCGCCATGCCGATGACTATTTTGCCGGCGCCTGCCCCTTTCATGGCGACTGTTACGAGGGGATGGCGAGCGGGCCGGCGATCCTGGCGCGCTGGGGGCAATCGCTTTCCGAACTGCCGCAGGATCATCCGGCGCATGAGATCGAGGCCTTCTACATCGCGCATCTGTGCGTCAGCACCGTGGCGATGCTGGCGCCGCAGCGGATCGTGCTGGGCGGCGGCGTGATGGGTACGCCGGGGCTGCTCGATCGGGTGCGCGTGGCGGCCGAAGCGATCGGCGGCGGCTATTTCGGGGAGATTGCGCCGCTGATCGTGCCGACGGGCTTGGGCGAGCGATCGGGGATAGCGGGCGCGCTGGTGCTTGCCGAGCACGCTCGGCATGCTATCGCGCGGGCATGCTGAATATCTCTGGCGTCACCGTGCGGCTTGGCGGCCGCACGATTCTCGATCGCGCGACGGCCGCCTTGCCGCCGAAATCCCGTGTCGGCCTGATCGGCCGCAACGGGGCAGGCAAATCCACGCTGATGAAGGCGATATGCGGCCTCGGCGAGATGGACGAGGGATCGATCGAGATGCCGCGCGACGCCAGGATCGGCTATATCGCGCAGGAAGCGCCGGCGGGCGACGCGACCCCGTTCGAGACGGTGCTCGCCGCCGATACGGAGCGCGCCGCGCTGCTGGCGGAGGCGGAGACCTGCGTCGATCCCGACCGGCTGGGCGAGATCCATGAGCGGCTGGGCGCGATCGACGCCTATACCGCGCCGGCGCGTGCGGCGCGCATCCTCGTCGGCCTCGGCTTCGACGAGGAGATGCAGGGCCGGCCGCTCGACAGCTATTCGGGCGGCTGGAAGATGCGCGTGGCCCTGGCGGCGCTGCTCTTTTCGGAGCCGGACCTGCTGCTGCTCGACGAGCCATCCAACCATCTCGATCTGGAAGCGACGCTGTGGCTGGAGAATTTCCTCAAAGGCTATCGCGCGACGATGATCGTGATCAGCCATGAGCGCGACCTGCTCAACAATGTCGTCGATCATATCCTGCACCTCGAACAGGGTAAGGTGACGCTTTATCCGGGCGGCTATGACGCGTTCGAGCGGCAGCGCGCCGAGCGGCTGGCGCAGCAATCGGCAGCGCGCGAGAAGCAGATGGCGGAACGGCAGCGGCTGCAGGCCTTCGTCGATCGCTGGCGCGCCAAGGCAAGCAAGGCCAAGCAGGCACAGAGCCGGGTGAAGGCGCTCGCCAAGATGGCGCCGATCGCGGCGGCGACGGAGGATCCGACGCTCTCCTTCGCCTTTCCGAGCCCCGACGAGCTTCGCCCGCCGCTGGTGACGCTCGACATGGCGGCGGTGGGCTATGGCGAGCGGACCGTGCTGTCGCGGCTGAACCTCAGGCTCGATCCGGATGATCGGGTGGCGCTGCTCGGCCGCAACGGCAATGGCAAGACGACGCTCGCACGCCTACTCGCGGCGCAGCTTGCGCCCAAGGAAGGGGAGATGACGGCATCGGGCAAGATGCGCGTCGGCTATTTCACCCAATATCAGGTGGAGGAGCTGGACGGGGGTGACACGCCGCTCGAGCATATGGCGCGCCAGATGAAGGGCGCGACCCCGGCGGCGGTGCGCGCGCAGCTCGGCCGCTTCGGCTTTTCGGGCGACAGGGCGACGCAGAAGGTGGGAAGCCTGTCCGGTGGCGAGCGGGCGCGGCTCGCGCTGGCGCTGATCACGCGCGATGCGCCCCATATGCTGATCCTCGACGAGCCGACCAACCATCTCGACGTCGATGCGCGCGAGGCGCTGGTGCAGGCGCTCAACGATTATTCGGGCGCGGTGGTGGTGGTGAGCCATGACCGGCACATGCTGGAGCTGACGGCGGACCGGCTGGTGCTGGTCGATGGCGGCACGGCGCAGGAATTCGCCGGCACGCTCGATGATTATACCGACATGGTGCTGGGCAAGGGCGGCGATACGGCCAAGCCGAAGCCCGCGAAGAGCAATGCCAAGGACGACCGGCGCGCGGCCGCCGCGGCGCGGGAGAAGAGCCAGGGGCTACGAAAGGCGGTGAAGGCGGCGGAGGAGGAGATGGCGAAGCTCACCGCGCAGCGTTCGGCGATCGATCTGGCGATGTTCGACCCCAAAAGTGCCCAGCCTGCCTATGCGAATCTTACCATGACCGAGCTGATGCAGGCGCGGGGGAAGGTCGAAAAGGCGCTCGAGGCGGCGGAGGCGCGCTGGCTGGAAGCGAGCGAGGCGCTGGAGGAGGCGATGGCGGCCTGAGCGGGCCGCTTAGCTGCCGGTACGCCGCAGCCGGACGATCGCTTCATCCAGCGCGGAGAGGAAGCGCGAACGATCGGCCTTGGAGAAGGGCGCGGGGCCACCGGTGACATCGCCCATGGCGCGCAGGTCCGCCATCAGCGCGCGGGTGGCGACCGCCTGGCCGATGGAGGCGGCGGTGAAGGGCCGGCCATTGGCGCCGAGCACGGTGGCGCCCGCCTTCACGCAGCGATCGGCGAGCAATATGTCCGCGGTGACGACAATGGTGGCGGGCGAGGCTTCGGCGGCGATCCAATCGTCCGCCGCATCGAAGCCGGAATCGACGAGGACGCGCTCGATCAGCGGATCGGCCGGCAGACGGATGAACTGGTTGGCGACGATCCGCACCGGCACGGCATAGCGCAGCGCGACGCGGTAGACCTCATCCTTGACCGGACAGGCATCGGCATCGACGAGGATGCGGAGCGTCACCGGCAGCCGCTCATCCACGCCGGCCCTTATATGGCCTCGGCTGATGGCGGTGAGGCGGGCGGGGGGCGCCCGGACGCTTGGGGCCGCGCGGGGCGCCGCGCTCCTGCGGGGGCGGAGGACCGTCGGCGGGTTCGATCGTCACACCATCTTCTTCGCCCGCGGTGCGCTTGAGCGCGGCGGCGAATTTGGCGGAGATGGCGCGCGGGATTTCGAAGCGCGTTTCGGTGGCGAGGATGCGGATCGCGCCGACCTCGCGCTTGGTGATGTGACCGCGACGGCAGAGCAAAGGCAGCAGCCAGCGCGGATCGGCATTGCCGTTGCGGCCGACATTGAGGCGGAACCACATCGTATCCTCGAAGCCCGCGCGGGGCCCCTCGTCGCGCGGCGGTGGGCCTGCGTCGAACAGCTCCTCGGGCGCGGGAAGAGTGGTGCGGTGCATTCGCGCGAAAGCGGCAGCGATCTGCTGCGGATCGAGCGTTTCCAGCAGCTTGGCGGCGGTTTCGAGATCTTCGTCCGAATTTTCGCCGAGGGTGAGCGTCTCGATCAGCCTTTCCTGATCGCGGATACGGATATCCTGGGGCGAGGGAACGGCTTCCCATTGCGCATTGACGTTCGCGGCGCGCATCAGCCGTTCGGCATGGCGGCGGCGCGGATAGGGCGCGATCAGCACGCAAATGCCCTTGCGCCCCGCGCGGCCCGTACGGCCCGAGCGATGCTGGAGCGTTTCGGGATCGATCGGCAGCTCGGCATGGATGACGAGGCCGAGATCGGGCAGGTCAATGCCGCGCGCGGCGACATCGGTGGCGACGCAGACGCGGGCGCGGCGATCGCGCAGCGCCTGGAGCGCATGGTTGCGCTCATTCTGCGAAAGCTCGCCGGACAGCGCAACGGCATGGAAGCCACGTTCCGACAGCGCTGCGTGGAGGCGGCGGACATTCTCGCGCGTGGCGCAGAAGATCATCGCGCCATTCGCCTCGTGAAAGCGCAATATGTTGACGACGGCATGCTCGATATCGGCGGGGGCTACGGCCACTGCACGATAATCGATATCGCTATGCTGAGCCCGTTCCGAGGTGGTGATGATGCGCAGCGCATCACGCTGATAGCGCTTGGCGAGCGCAGCGATCGGCTTGGGCATCGTCGCCGAGAAGAGCAGCGTGCGGCGCTCGGGCGGGGTCGCGTCCAATATTTCCTCGAGATCCTCGCGGAAGCCGAGATCGAGCATTTCGTCCGCCTCGTCGAGCACGACCGCACGGAGCGACTGGGAGAGGAGATGGCCGCGCTCGAGATGGTCGCGTAGGCGGCCGGGCGTGCCGACGATGATATGCGCGCCATTGGCGAGATTGCGCTGTTCGCGGCGCACATCCATGCCGCCGACGCAGGAGACGATGCGCGCGCCCGTCTTGGCATAGAGCCAGATCAGCTCGCGCTGGACCTGGAGCGCAAGCTCGCGTGTGGGAGCGATGATCAGCGCCATCGGCTCGGTGGGCGGAGCGAGAAACTCCGCGCCCTCCAGCAGATTTTCCGCGATCGCCAGCGCATAGGCGACCGTCTTGCCGGAGCCCGTCTGGGCCGAGACGAGCAGGTCGCGCATATGCGCGTCCGCCTCGATCACCTGCGCTTGGACGGGCGTGGGCGTGGCATAGCCGCGGTCGGCAAGTGCCTCGGCAATCGGCCGGGGCAGGGAGGAAAATGGCATTTTATTCGATCTCGCTGGGGAGGGACGCGGCCGCGGGCCGGTGCTTTCGCGTGTCTCTTAGCGACAATCGACGATCAATGCCACCTCGGATCAAAGCGCCTGTCCCGCCGCCACGCCGCTCGCCCAGGCCCATTGGAAATTATAGCCGCCGAGCCAGCCGGTGACGTCGACCGCCTCGCCGATGAAATGAAGGCCGGGAACCTTGCCTGCCTCCAGCGTCTTCTGGGACAGGCCGGCGGTGTCGACGCCGCCGATCGTCACCTCTGCTTTTGCAAATCCTTCGGAGCCGGTAGGAACGAACGGCCAGGCGTTGAGCCTTGCCCCGGTGGCGGCGAGAATGCGATCCGGCAGGTCCGCCATGCGGCCGGCGAGCGCGAGCCGCTCCGCGATCGCCTCGGCTAGGCGCTGAGGGAGATGCTGGGCGAGAATGGTGCGTGGTTCGGCCCGGGGGCGCTCCTTCTTGGCGGCGATGAGGAGCGCTGCGGCGTCCGCATCGGGCAGCAGGTCCAGCGTGATGCCTTCGCCTTTCCGCCAATAGCTGCTGATCTGGAGAATGGCGGGGCCCGAAAGGCCGCGATGCGTGAAGAGGGAGGCTTCGCGGAAGGTCGTGCGACCGTGCGCGGCGATGCTGTCGACGGCGACGCCGGAGAGGCTTTCGAACAGCCGATCCTCCGGGCCCAAGGTCAAGGGCACGAGCGCGGGGCGGGGCTCGACGACCTTGAGGCCGAAGCGGCGGGCGACGTCATAGGCAAAGCCGGTCGCGCCCATTTTCGGAATGGAAGGCCCGCCGGTGGCGATGATGAGGCGGGGCGCGGTGAAAGTTTCGCGTGGCGTTTCGACGGCGAAATTCCCGTCCGGCTTCGAGACGGCGGCGATGCGGGTGGAGAGGCGGATATCGACCTCGCCCTTGTCGCATTCCTCGAGCAGCATGGCGACGATCTGGCGCGCGGAGCCGTCGCAGAAGAGCTGGCCGAGCGTCTTCTCATGCCAGGCGATGCCATGCGCCTCGATCAGCGCGAGGAAATCGGCGGGGCCATAGCGGCCGAGCGCGGAGCGAGCGAAATGGGGATTGGCGCAAAGGAAGCGTTCCGCTTTGTCGCCGTCGAGGTTGGTGAAATTGCAGCGGCCGCCGCCGGAGATGAGTATCTTTGCGCCCGCACGATCGAGATGATCGAGGAGCAGTACGCGGCGGCCGCGCTGGCCGGCGGTGGCGGCGCACATCAGGCCGGCAGCACCCGCGCCGAGGATGATCGCGTCATAATGGGTCGCGTCATGATGGGTCATTGGCGGCCCATGCCCGGCCGCGTCGCGCCATGCCAGAAAAAGCTGCCGTCCGGGCCTATTTCGCCGGGATGACGCGGAGGATGCGGGCTGCTATCGGGCGCGGCAATCATGAGCAATCCCAACCGACCCGAACGTCGCACCTTCGCGATCATCTCCCACCCCGACGCCGGCAAGACCACGCTGACCGAAAAGTTGCTGCTGTTCGGCGGCGCGATCCATCTGGCGGGCGAGGTGAAGGCGCGCGGCGCGAATCGGCGCGCCCGATCCGACTGGATGAAGATCGAGCAGCAGCGCGGCATTTCCGTCACTTCCTCGGTGATGACGTTCGAGCGCGGGGGCGTGACCTTCAATCTGCTCGACACGCCGGGGCATGAGGATTTCTCCGAGGACACCTATCGTACGCTGACGGCGGTCGATTCCGCCGTGATGGTGATCGACGCGGCGCGCGGCATCGAGGCGCAGACGCGCAAATTGTTCGAGGTGTGCCGGCTGCGTTCCGTGCCGATCATCACCTTCGTCAACAAGGTGGACCGGGAAGGGCGCGAGCCTTTCGCGCTGCTCGACGAGATTGCCGACGCGCTGGCGCTCGACGTGGCGCCGATGAGCTGGCCCGTCGGCATGGGCGGCACGTTCGAGGGGATTTACGATTTGGCGCGCGACCGACTCCACCGGCCCGCGGCGGACGCGACGGGCGCGTTCGAGGGCGATTCGGTGCAGCTTTCGGGGCTGGACGATGCGAAGCTTGAGCCGCTGGTTTCGGCCGACGGTCTCGCTCATCTGCGCGAGGAGGCGGAGCTGGCCATGGCCGGCTATGCATCGTTCGACGAGGCGGCCTATCGCCATGGCGACCTGACGCCGGTCTATTTCGGCTCGGCGCTCAAGGATTTCGGGGTGGAGCAGCTGATTGACGCGCTGGCGCAATTTGCGCCGTCCCCGCGTCCGCAGCCGGCCGAGCCGCGCGAGGTGGACCCCGACGAAGACCAGGTGGCGGGCTTCATCTTCAAGGTGCAGGCGAACATGAACCCGCAGCATCGCGACCGCGTGGCCTTCATGCGGATGTGCTCGGGCAAGTTCCGGCGCGGCATGAAGCTGGCGCAGGTCGGCACGGGCAAGACGATCGCGGTCCATTCGCCGATCCTGTTCTTCGCGCAGAATCGCGAGCTGGCGGACGAGGCCTTTCCGGGCGACATCATCGGCATTCCCAATCATGGCACGCTGCGCGTGGGCGATACGCTGACCGAGGGCGAGGCGCTGCGCTTCACGGGGCTGCCCAATTTCGCACCGGAAATATTGCGGCGCATCAGGCTCGCCGATCCGACCAAGACCAAGCAGCTCCGCAACGCGCTCAACGACATGGCGGAGGAAGGGATCATGCAGGTGTTCCACCCCTCGATCGGATCGCAATGGATCGTGGGCGTGGTGGGGCAGCTCCAGCTCGACGTGCTGATCTCGCGGCTTCAGGCGGAATATAAGGTGGATGCGAGCTTCGAGCCTTCGCCCTGGGAGACGGCGCGCTGGATTTCGGCCGACGATCCCAAGGCGCTCGACGAATTTGTCGGGCTGCATCGCGGGGCGATGGCCGAGGATCGCGATGGCGCGCCCGTGTTCATGGCCAAGGATGGGTGGGAGATCAACTATATCGCCGGGCGGCATCCGGCGGTGAGGTTCACCGCGACGAAGGATCGGCGCTAACGTTCCTCGCCGTCGCCCCGGCGCAGGCAGGGGCGACGGGAGTTACAGTTCGCGCAGTGCCCTTGCCGGGCGCGCTGCGAGCGCGGGGAGCGATCCGGCGAGGCCGATCGCCATCGTCAGCAGCGCGCCGATCCCGAGCGTGGCGAGGACGATCCACCAGTCCGGCGCCCATTCCAGATCGAGCACATAGCGCACAACATACCAGCCCGCCGCCGTGCCGAAGGCGAGCGCGAGCAGGGATACGACCAGGCTCAGCAGCGCATATTCCATCGCCTGCACGGCGAGCACCTGGCGCCGCGTGGCGCCCAGCAGCTTGAGCAGAACCGCATCATAGATGCGCGCGCGGCGCGCGGCGGCGATGGCGCCGATCAGCACCGCGATCCCGGCCGCGACCGCGACCGAGGCGGCGGCGCGCACCGCGACGGACAGTTGGGAGAGGAGATCGGCGACGGTGGCGATCACTTCCTTCACCCGGATCAGCGAGACGGAGGGAAAAGCGCTGGTGACCGCCCGATTGAGCGCGGATTCGCGCTCGGGCGCCATGGCGACCGTAGCCATCATGCTGTGCGGCGCACCTTCCAGCGTGCCGGGCGAGAAGATCAGGACGAAGTTGAAGCCCATCGTGTCCCAGGCAATCTCGCGTAGCGAAGCGATCGTCGCCTCTATCTCCACGCCGAGGACCGAGACGGTGATCCTGTCGCCGATCTTCAGGTTGAGCAGGCGCGCGGCCTCCACGTCGAGCGAGACGAGTGGCGGGCCGGCATAGTCGGCGGGCCACCATTTGCCCTCGACGACGCGGCTGCCTTCGGGAAGCGTGGCGGCATAGGTAAGGCCACGATCGCCGCGCAGGATCCAGGCGCCTTCGGGAACATTCTTCATTTCCGCCACGCGCCGGTCGCCGAGCGCCACGACGGGCCCGCGCAGCGAGGGGACGGTGACGACCTCCGCGCCCGGCGCGGTGCGGTTCACCAGCGTCTTGAAGCGATCGAGCTCGGGCGCGGGGATGTCGAGGATGAAGAAGCTCGGCGCCTTGTTCGGCACGGTGCGCTGGAGCTGGCCGGACAGGTTGGTCTCGATCACCGCGAGCGCGGTGAAGAGGGTGAGGCCAAGGCCGAGCGCGATGACGAGGCGGGTCGTCTGCGCGGCAGGACGGTGGAGATTGGCAAGCGCGAGGCGCGGCAGCGGACGGCGCGGACGCGGCAGGCGGGCGGCGATGGCCCGGATCGCGGCGCCGATCGCGGTGAGCAGGCCGAGCAGCAGCATGGAGGCGGCGACGAAGAGGGCGGCGAACAGCGGTTCGCGCGCCGTGCCGATCGCGAGCCCGGCGATGGCGAGCGCGAGCGCGGTCATGGCCAGCAGCACGGGGAGGGTGGGCCGGCCGGAGGGCATGATCCCGCCGCGGAACAGCGAGGCTGCCGGAACGCTGCGCGCGCGGGCCAAGGGGGCGAGCGCGAAGGCGGTGGCGACGAGCAGGCCATAGGCGGCGGCGATGGCAAGCGGCTTGGGATATAGGCCGAGTTCGGGCGGCACGGGCAGCGCATCGCCGGCTATGGCCGCGACGGCGAAGGGGACGAGCGCGCCGACCAGCAACCCAGCGGCGATCCCCGCGCCCGCGACGAGCAGGATCTGGATCAGATAGATGCGGAAGATGGTGGCCGAGGATGCGCCGAGCGCCTTCAGCGTGGCGATGCCGCCCCGCTTGCCGTCGAGCCAGCTCGCGACGCCATTGCCGACACCGATGCCGGCGACGACCAGCGCGGTGAGCCCGACGAGCGAGAGGAACTGGCCCAGCCGCTCGATGAAGCGGCGCGTACCGGGCGAGCCGTTGGTCCGGTCGCGCGCCTCCCAGCCGGCGCCGGGGAATTGCCGCTCGAAGCGGGCAATCACCGCCGCGGGATCGGCGGAGGGGGGAAGCGCCACGCGATATTGGACGCGATAGAGGCTGCCGGGCTGGATCAGGCCGGTGGCGCCGAGACCCGCCATGTCGACCAGCGCGGTGGGGCCGAGCGTGAAGCCCGATCCGATCCGGTCGGGCTCGTCCGCGATCAGGCCCGTCACGGTGAAGCGCGTCTCGCCGATATGGATGGGATCGCCGATGCCGATGCGGAGGCGATCGGCGAGCGCGGGGGCGATGGCGATGCCCTTTCCGGCGGGGCGCGGGGCGCGCGCGCCCGAGGCGAGACCAAGCCTGCCATAGAGCGGCCAAGCGTTATCGACCGCCTTCAATTCGGCAAGGACCGATTCCTGCCCGTCGGCGCGCGCGGCCATGGCGCGCATGCGGATGACCTTCGAGGCCTTGCCCATGGCGGCGAAGGCGGCCTGTTCTTCCGGCGTCGCGTCACGCTGGGCGATCTCGAAGCGGACGTCGCCGCCGAGGATCGCCTGGCCCTGCAGGCCGAGCGCGGTGACGATCGAGGCGGAGAGGCTGCCGACCGCCGCGAGCGCTGCGACGCCGAGGAACAGGCAGATGGCGAGCAGGCGCAGGCCCGTCAGCCCGCCGCGCAGATCGCGCAGTGCGAGCCGCAAGGCGAGGCCGCCCCGGCCCGTTCCGCTGGCCGTGCCCATGCTCAACCCCTTCCGGCGCGCAGCGCGGGCGATGCCGTATCGCTGACGATCAGCCCGTCCTTCAGCTCGACCACGCGGGCGCAGCGCGCGGCAAGCGCGCGGTCATGGGTGATCATCAGCAGCGTGGCGCCCGTCTCGCCCTGGCGGGCGAAGAGCAGGTCCATGATCGATTCGCCGGTGGCTGCATCGAGATTGCCGGTCGGCTCATCGGCGAAGAGGATGCGGGGGCGCGGCGCGGTCGCACGCGCGATGGCGACGCGCTGCTGCTCGCCGCCCGAAAGCTGGGCGGGATAATGGCCCAGGCGATGGCCGAGGCCGACCGCTTCCAGCTCGGCGGCGGCGCGAGCGAAGGCATCCGCCTCGCCCGAAAGCTCGAGCGGGACGGCGACATTTTCGAGCGCCGTCATGGTGGGGAGCAGGTGGAAGGCCTGGAGGACGATGCCGATCCGGCCCCGGCGAGCAAGCGCCAGCCCATCTTCGTCGAGCGCGCCGAAATCGGCATCGGCCACGCGGATCGCGCCCGACGTGGCGCGTTCCAGCCCCGAAAGCACCGCCATCAGCGAGGATTTGCCCGATCCGGAGGGGCCGAGCAGCGCCACGCTGTCGCCCGAGGAGACGGCGAGCGAGACGCCCTTCAATATCTCGACCCGCGCCGGGCCACGGCCGAGCGCGAGGGTGACATTGCGGGCATCGATCGCAATATGGGGGAATGTCATCGAGGTGGAGGTTCCGGGTGAAAGGCTTTCCAACTGCATATGGGGCGAGGCGGCTGCTTGTCCATGCGGCCGCTTTTTTCGCCCTTGCCGGCGCGGTGCCGGCGGTGGCGGCGGAAAAGCTGGTGCTGGCGTTCGGCGACAGCCTGACGGCGGGCTATGGGCTGAAGCCGGGGCAGGGCTTTGCCGATCAGCTGCAGGCGGCGCTCAGGCGCGACGGCATTGCCGCGCGCGTCCATAATGCGGGCGTTTCGGGCGATACAACGGCGGGCGGCAAGGCGCGGCTCGGCTGGGTGCTGACCGGGCTCAAGTTGAAGCCGGATCTGGCGATCGTCGAGCTCGGTGCCAACGACATGCTGCGCGGCCTGCCGCCGGAACAGGCGCGGGCCAATCTGGAAGCGATCCTGGCCGAGCTCCAGCGGCGCAAGATCCCGGTGCTGCTGGCGGGAATGCTCGCCTCGCCCAATCTGGGCGCGGATTATCGCCGGCGGTTCGACTCCATCTATCCGGCGCTGGCGCGACGCTACAATGTGCGCCTCTATCCCTTCTTCCTGAACGGCGTGACCGGCCAGCCGGGCATGCATATCGGCGATCGCATGCATCCCAATATGCGCGGCGTGGCCGTGATCGTGAAGGGCATATTGCCGCAGGTAAAGGCCGGGCTGGGCGCGAAATAGGAGCGCCCAGCCTTCCGCTGCCCAGCCTCCCGCTGTCTTGCGGGCGGGATCAGACGTTGAAGCGGAACAGCATCACGTCGCCGTCCTGGACGATATAATCCTTGCCTTCCGAACGCAGCTTGCCCGCGTCGCGCGCGCCGGCCTCGCCCTTGCAGGCGACATAATCGGGATAGGCGATCGTTTCCGCGCGGATGAAGCCGCGCTCGAAATCGCTGTGGATCGCGCCCGCCGCCTGGGGCGCCTTGGCGCCGCGCTCGATCGTCCAGGCGCGGGCTTCCTTGGGGCCGACGGTGAAGAAAGTGAGGAGGTGGAGCAGATCATAGCCGGCGCGGATCACGCGGGCGAGGCCGGTCTCGGTAAGGCCGAGATCGGACAGGAATTCGCCGCGATCGGCCGGGTCCATCGTCGAAATCTCCGCCTCGATCGCGGCGGAGACGATCACCGCCTTGGCGCCTTCCGCCTCCGCCTTAGCGAAGACGCGGGCGGAAAGTTCATTGCCCTCGGCCGCCGCGCTCTCATCGACATTGCAGACATAGAGGACGGGCTTGGAGGTGAGGAGCTGGGCCTGCTGGAAGATGCGGGCCTCGTCATCATCCTTGGGCTGCGTCAGGCGCGCGGGCTTGCCGTCGCGGAGAAGATCGAGCGCCTGGCCGAGCACGGAGGCGGCCGCCTTGGCCTCCTTGTCGCCCTGCGCAGCCTTTTTGGCGAAGGCGGGAACGCGCTTTTCGAGCGATTCGAGATCGGCGAGCATCAGCTCGGTCTCGACCGTCTCAGCGTCCGCGATCGGATCGACCTTGCCCTCGACATGGGTGACGTCGCCATCCTCGAAGCAGCGCAGGACGTGGACGATCGCGTCCACCTCGCGGATATTGGCGAGGAACTGGTTGCCGAGGCCTTCGCCCTTGGACGCGCCGCGCACGAGGCCGGCAATGTCGACGAAGGCGAGCTGCGTCTCGATGATCTTCTGCGAGCCGGCGATTTCGGCGAGCGCGGCGAGGCGCGGATCGGGCACGGCGACCTGGCCGACATTGGGCTCGATCGTGCAGAAGGGATAATTGGCCGCCTGCGCCGCGGCGGTCTCGGTCAGCGCGTTGAAGAGGGTGGACTTGCCGACGTTCGGAAGGCCGACGATGCCGCAGCGGAAACCCATGATCTTTCCTTTTGTGAACTCTCTCGCGCTTAGAGGAGCGGGCGTTAATCTGTTCGAAGCCTGAGCGCCACCTCGTTCATGAAGCGCGCATCGTCGCCCTGGGCGAGGCGGGGCGCCTCGGCGGCGACGGCGCCGAGCATGTCGGCCAGATCGTCCATCTCCGCCTTGGCATAATTTCCAAGCACATGGCCGGTCACGCGATCCTTGTGGCCGGGATGGCCGATGCCGAGCCGCACGCGGCGATAGGCATTGCCGATATGCGCGTCCATCGAGCGCAGGCCATTATGGCCGGCAGCACCCCCGCCCGTCTTTACCTTGACCTTGAAGGGGGCGAGATCGAGCTCGTCATGAAATGCGGTGACCGCGCTTTCGTCGAGCTTGTAGAAGCGCATCGCCTCGCCGACGGCACGGCCGCTGTCGTTCATGAAGGTGGCGGGTTTCAGCAGCAGGATGCGTTCGCCGCCGATCCGGCCCATGGCGGACCAGCCCTGAAACTGCTTCTTCCACGGATCGAAGCCGTGCGTTTCGGCAATGGCGTCCAGCACCATGAAGCCGACATTATGCCGATGGAGCGCATATTGCGCCCCCGGATTGCCGAGGCCGACCCAGAGCTGCATGATTTCGTTTCATTGCTTTTGCCGCCGCCCGGCGAAGGCCGGGCGACGGCAAAAGTGGAGATGGGAAGCTTAGGCTTCCGGCGTTGCTTCGCCCGCCTCGGCCTCGCCCTCGACGCTCTTCAGAGCGGACGGCGCGACGATCGTGGCGATGGTGAAGTCCGCATCCGTGGTCGCGGCTTCGGCGCCCTTGGGCAGCACGATGTTGCCGATATGGATGGTGTCGCCCACGTCGAGGCCCTTCAGCGAGACGCTGATCTCGCCCGGGATCTCGGCGGCGTCGACGACGAGCTCCAGCTCATGCGCGACGATGTTGAGCACGCCGCCACGCTTGATGCCGGGCGACGCGGCTTCGTCGGTGAACACCACGGGCACGTTCACATGCACCTTGCTATGCTCGCCGATGCGCAGGAAATCGACATGGAGCGGACGATCGGTCACGGGATGGAACTGGACGTCCTTGGGCAGGGTGCGGATCGAACCGCCGAGCCCGTCGATCAGCACGACGCTGTTGAAGAAGTGCCCCGTGTGGAGCAGCTTGTTCAGCGTCTTTTCCTCGACGTGGATCGAGATGGGTTCCTGCTTGTTGCCGTAGATCACGGCGGGGACGCGGCCTTCGCGACGCTGGGCACGGGAGGCTCCCTTGCCTGCCCGTTCGCGCGTCTCGGCCGACAGGGTGAGCGTCTCGCTCATATCATGTCTCCAGTTCGCTTGGTTGAATGAGCCCGCCAGCCTCCAGGGATGACCCGGCGGGAAGCGCGGCCCATAGCGGAGAGCGGGGATCAGGGCAAGCGCGGCGCTTCGCGGCGGAGCTGGGGCGCTATTGGACGCGCACCACCTTCAATCCCTTGGCTCCAAGCAACGCCTGGACCGATCCCTTGCCGGCGAGATGGCCGGCGCCGACCGCGACGAACAACGTACCGGGCCGATCGAGGCGACGGACGAGCCAATCGGCCCAATTGGCGTTGCGGCGATCGAGCAATGCTGTGCGCAGATCGGCGGAATCGACGAATTCCTCGTCGAAGGTGGCGGCGATCGCCTGTTCGTCGCCACGCGTCCAGGCGGCGAGCATCGCCTCGAATTCGGCACGGGCGGCATTCGGATCGTCGAGCATCGCGCCGAGAAAGGCGCGCTGGGCCTTTTCCGGCAGCGTATCGAAGAAGCCGAGCTGCTGTTCGGGCGTCTCCAGCCCCTCGACCGGCTTGTTCGCCGCGCGGAAGCGGGCGGTAAGCTGCGGCTCGACCCCATCGCTGCCGGCGACGCCGATGTCGCGCAGCGCGGCAGCCGTCAGCGCGAGTGCGGCGGCCCATGTTTCCATCCCGTCGAGCAGAGCGAGCGGGATGCCGCTGCGCGCGACGATCTGGGCGAGCGCGGCACGCTGGTCCGGCGTCACCCGATCGGCAAGCGGCGGCAGGCCGGCCGAGCGGCCGATCGTCGCGATGATCCGGCCGAGCTTCGCGGGATCATCGTCCAGCACGGTTTCGATGACGAGGCCATCCGCACCGTCGATCGCGCCGTCGATCGTCGTATCGCGCCAGCCATAGGCGGGCGGCAGCACATGGATGGTGCCGAACAGCCAGATGGTCGTATCCTCATCCGCCAGCTTCCACAGCGCGGGCCTGCCTGCGGGCGGGACGGTGGGCGATTGGGCGGGGGCGCAGGCGGCGAGGAACAGTGCCGCAACGGCCAGGGCGAGCTTCATCCCGCCGGCCTATACGGCTTTGGTCGTCCGTGAAAGACGGATTGCTTGACCCGTCCGCGCCGACGCGCCAAACCGCGCGCCACTTCTCAACCGGCGAAAGACGTAAAGATCGTGGCTGCGCAAAAGCCGCTCAGCTTCCAGAAGCTGATCCTCACCCTGCATGATTATTGGAGCGCGCAGGGCTGCGTGATCCTCCAGCCCTATGATGTGGAGATGGGCGCGGGCACATCCCATCCGGCGACGACGCTCCGCGCGCTGGGCCCCAATCCGTGGAAGGCGGCCTATGTCCAGCCTTCGCGCCGGCCGACCGATGGCCGCTATGGCGAAAATCCCAATCGCCTCGGCCATTATTATCAATATCAGGTGATATTGAAGCCTTCGCCGCCCGATCTGCAGCAGCTTTACCTGAATTCGCTCGCCGCGATCGGCATCGATCCGCTGAAGCATGACATACGCTTCGTCGAGGATGATTGGGAAAATCCCACGCTCGGCGCCTGGGGGCTGGGCTGGGAAGTGTGGTGCGACGGGATGGAGGTGACGCAGTTCACCTATTTCCAGCAGGTCGGTGGCTTCGACTGCAAGCCGGTGGCGGGCGAGCTGACCTATGGGCTGGAGCGGCTGGCGACCTACATCCAGGGCGTCGACAATGTCTATGACCTCGCCTTCAACGACGAGGGCGTGACCTATGGCGACGTGTTCCTCGAAAATGAGCGGCAGTTCAGCGCCTATAATTTCGAGGCGGCGAACACCGAGACGCTGTTCCAATGGTTCAGGGATGCGGCCGAGGAGTGCAAGGCGCTCTTGGAGCGGGACAAGCCGCTGCCGCTGCCGGCCTATGACCAGACGATCAAGGCGAGCCATATCTTCAACACGCTGCAGGCGCGCGGCGTGATCTCGGTTGCCGAACGGCAGGCCTATATCGGCCGCGTGCGCGAGCTCGCCAAGGGCTGCTGTGCCGCCTGGATGGCGCATAATGGGTGGGAGGCTTGATCATGGCCGATTTCCTGCTCGAACTTCTCTCCGAGGAAATTCCTGCGCGGATGCAGGAGAAAGCGTGCAAGGATTTGCAGTCCTTGCTCGAGGCGGAGATCGCCAAGGCGGGCCTCAAGGCCGAGGCGATCGAGAGCTTCGCCACGCCGCGCCGTCTGGCGCTGATCGCGCGCGGCCTGCCGCTCGCGACCGAGGCAGTGAGCGAAGAAATAAAGGGGCCGCGTGCCGATGCGCCCGAACAGGCGCTGGCGGGCTTCCTCAAGAAAAGCGGGCTCAGGCGCGACCAACTCGTCGAGCGGGCGGATGCCAAGGGCAATGCCGTGCTCTTCGCGATCATCGAAAAGCCCGGCCGGGCGACGGCGGAGGTGCTGGCCGAAGCCGTGCCCGCGATCGTGCGCGCCTTTCCCTGGCCGAAATCGATGCGCTGGGGTGCACCCTCGCTCAGCACCTCCTCGCTGCGCTGGGTGCGGCCGCTGAAGGGCATCGTGGCGCTGCTGGGCGAGGAGGTGGTGCCTTTCGCGATCGACGGGATCGAGAGCGGCGCGACGACGGTGGGCCATCGCTTCCACCATCCGGGCATCGTCACCATCGGCAGTGCGGCCGATTATGAGGCGAAGCTGCGCGCCTGCCATGTGATCCTGTCGTCCGCCGAGCGCCGCCAGATCATCGCCGATGGTGCTGCGCGCGCGGCGGAGGCGGCAGGGCTGACGGTCGCGCCCGACGAGGGGTTGGTGGCGGAAAATGCGGGGCTGACCGAATGGCCGGTGCCGCTGCTGGGCTCGTTCGACCCGGCCTTCCTGGATGTGCCGCGCGAGGTGATTCAGCTCACCATGCGGACCAACCAGAAATATTTCGCGCTGCTCGACGGCGAGGGGAAGCTCGCGCCCAATTTCATCTGCACCGCCAATATCGAGGCGGAGGATGGCGGGGCCGCGATCGTCGCCGGCAACCAGAAGGTGCTGGCGGCGCGGCTGTCCGACGCCAAATTCTTCTGGGAGCAGGATCTGAAGCATCGGCTGGACGATTTCCTGCCGAAGCTGGAATCGATGCTCTTCTATGAGGGCATGGGGACGCTGCGTGCCAAGGCGGACCGCATCGCGGCCCTTTCCGCCCATATTTGCGAGCGTCATTTCCCGGAACGCGACCCGGCTACGGCCGAGCGGGCGGGCCTGCTCGCCAAGGCCGATCTGGCGACCGGCATGGTCGGCGAGTTCCCTGAGCTTCAGGGCGTGATGGGCAGCTATTATGCGGCCAAGGCGGGGGAGAAGCCGGGCATCGTCTCCGCCCTGCAGCAGCAATATGTGCCGGCGGTGGAAGGCTGCATCCCGGCCTGCGTCGCGCTGGCCGACCGGATCGATACGCTGGTCGCCTTCTTCTCGCGCGGGATCAAGCCGACAGGCTCCAAGGATCCGTTCGCGCTGCGCCGCGCCGCCTTGCAGACGATCCAGACGATCATCGTCAATGGCACGCGACTGAACCTGCTGCCCTTGTTCGAGAAGGCGGCCGAAGGGCTGGGCGAGAAGGCGGATACGGCCGAGCTGCTCGATTTCTTCGCCGATCGCTTGAAAGTTCAGCAGCGCGAGGCGGGCGTGCGGCATGACCTGATCGACGCGGTGTTCGCGCTGGGCGGGGAGGATGATCTCGTCCGGCTGCTTGCGCGGGTGAAGGCGTTGCAGGCCTATGTGGAGACGGCGGACGGGGCGAATCTGCTCGCCGGATATAGGCGCGCGGCCAATATCCTCCGTATCGAGGAGAAGAAGGACGGGGGGATTTCTACCTACGTAGATCCCGGCGCGGCGGAGCTGGAGCCGGCCGAGGCGGCGCTGGTGGCGGCGCTGGACGCGGCGGAGCCACGGGCCGCCGCCGCGGTCGAGCGCGAGGATTTCGAAGGCGCTATGGCGGCGCTGGCGACGCTGCGCGGGCCGATCGATGCTTTCTTCGATCAGGTGACGGTGAACGACGCCGATGCGGCCAAGCGGGCGCGCCGGCTCGCTCTGCTTGAACGGATCCGGGTTGCGATGCACAAGGTGGCGGATTTCTATAAAATAGAGGGATGACCCATGGCGAGCGCTCCTGTGGCGGATGAGACGGCGGCAAGCGGCGCGGATGTGCGCTACGTCTATCGGTTCGGCGGGGGCGTCTCGGATGGGGGCAAGGGCGACCGCAACCTCCTTGGCGGCAAGGGCGCCAATCTTGCGGAAATGGCCTCGATCGGCCTGCCTGTGCCGCCGGGCTTCACCATCTCCACCGCCATGTGCGGCCGCTATTATGCGGAAGGGCAGCGTTTTCCCGAGAGCCTGAAGGCCGAGGTGGCCGACGGCATCGCCCATATCGAGGGGATTACGGGCAAGCGATTCGGCGATGCGGCCGATCCGCTGCTCGTCTCGGTCCGCTCGGGCGCGCGGGCGTCGATGCCGGGGATGATGGATACCGTCCTCAATCTCGGCCTCAATGACGAGACGGTGGCGGGCCTGGCCACGGCTTCGGGTGATGCGCGCTTCGCCTGGGACAGCTATCGCCGCTTCATCCACATGTATTCGGACGTGGTGCTCGGGCTCGACCATGGCGCGTTCGAGGAAGCGCTGGAGATCGCCAAGGAGGATAAGGGCTTCACGCTCGACACCGAGCTTTCGGCGGCCGATTGGGAGGCGCTCGTCGGCCAATATAAGGTGATCGTCGAGGAACAATGGGGCAAGCCCTTTCCGCAGGACGTGCATGAGCAGTTGTGGGGCGCGGTGGGCGCGGTGTTCGGATCCTGGCAGTCGGAGCGGGCGAAGGTCTATCGTCGGCTCAACGACATTCCGGGCGACTGGGGCACGGCCGTCAATGTGCAGGCCATGGTGTTCGGCAATATGGGCGACACATCGGCGACGGGCGTGGCCTTCACGCGCGATCCGGCGACCGGCGAACGCGCTTATTATGGCGAATTCCTGATCAATGCGCAGGGTGAGGATGTGGTGGCGGGCATTCGCACGCCGCAATATCTGACCCGCGCCGCGCGCGAGGCGGCGGGCGCCCGGCTGGCCTCGATGGAAGAGGCGATGCCGGAGGTCTATGCCGAGCTTGCCAAGGTGTTCGACCTGCTCGAGACGCATTATCGCGACATGCAGGATATCGAGTTCACCGTGCAGCAGGGCACGCTGTGGATGCTCCAGACGCGTTCGGGCAAGCGCACTGCCAAGGCCGCGCTCAAGATTGCGGTGGACATGGCCGAGGAAGGGCTGATCACGCAGGAGGAAGCGGTCGCCCGTGTCGATCCCGCGGCGCTCGATCAATTGCTCCACCCGACGCTCGATCCCGATGCACCGCGCGACGTGGTTGCCAAAGGGCTGCCCGCCTCGCCGGGCGCGGCCTCGGGCATCGCTATATTCGATGCGGATACGGCCGAAAAGCGCGCCGAGCTGGGCCATGCCGTAATCCTGGTGCGTGTCGAGACGAGCCCTGAGGATATTCACGGCATGCATGCCGCCAAGGGCATATTGACCGCGCGCGGCGGCATGACCAGCCATGCGGCGGTGGTGGCGCGCGGCATGGGCCGCCCTTGCGTGTCTGGCGTCGGATCGCTGGCGATCGACGCCGGGGCGAGGCTGTTCCGCGTCGGCGGACGCGAGGTGAAGGAAGGCGAGACGATCACGATCGACGGATCGACCGGCGAGCTGATGATCGGCGAGGTGGCGACCGTCGAGCCGGAGCTGGCGGGCGATTTCGGCACGCTGATGGTCTGGGCGGACAAGGTGCGCCGCCTCAAGGTCCGCGCCAATGCGGAGACGCCGAAGGATTGCCAGACGGCGCGCAGCTTCGGCGCGGAAGGCGTGGGCCTGTGCCGCACCGAGCATATGTTCTTCGACGCGGGTCGCATCACGGCCGTTCGCCAGATGATCCTCGCCGAGGATGAGAAGGGCCGCCGCGCCGCACTCGCCAAGCTGCTGCCTGAGCAGCGGAGCGATTTCGCCGAGATTTTCGAGATCATGGCGGGGCTTCCCGTGACGATCCGCCTGCTCGATCCGCCGTTGCACGAATTCCTGCCCCACGCCGAGGAGGAGTTCGAGGAGGTGGCCGAGGCGGCGGGCGTGGGCGTGGAGGCGCTCAAGCGCCGCGCAGCGGAGCTGCATGAATTCAATCCGATGCTCGGCCATCGCGGCTGTCGCCTCGGCGTCACCTATCCCGAAATCTACGAAATGCAGGCGCGCGCCATTTTCGAGGCGGCGATCGAGGTGGCGGAAAAGACGGGCGAGGCGCCGATCCCCGAGGTGATGGTGCCGCTCGTCGCCACGAGGCGCGAGCTGGAGCTGATGAAGGCGGTGATCGACGCGGCGGCCGAGGCCGTCTTCGCCGAGAAGGGCCGTCGCCTCGAATATCTGGTCGGCACGATGATCGAGTTGCCGCGCGCGGCGCTCAAGGCCGGCGAGATTGCCGAGCTGGCCGAATTCTTCTCCTTCGGCACCAACGACCTCACCCAGACTACGCTGGGCGTGAGCCGCGACGATGCCGGCCGCTTCCTGACAGCCTATGTCGATAAGGGCATCTACGCCAAGGATCCGTTCGTCAGCCTGGATGTGGAAGGCGTGGGCGAGTTGATCCGGATCGGCGCAGAACGCGGCCGCAAGACCCGCGAGAAGCTCAAGCTCGGCATTTGCGGCGAGCATGGCGGCGATCCCGCCTCGATCGCTTTTTGCGAGGCGACGGGGCTCGATTATGTCTCCGCCTCGCCCTATCGCGTGCCGATCGCCCGGCTGGCGGCGGCGCAGGCGGCGTTGAAGCAGGGCTGAGGGACGAAAGGCCGGCATCAGGCGGTCGCCACGATCGAATGCTGTAGACGTGGCGGCTTGCCAGATCCTAACCAGCGCCGATGAGTCTGCCCCCTGAAGCCGCTGCGCCGATGCGCGCCGATATCGCGATCGTGGGCGCCGGCATGGCGGGCGCGAGCCTCGCCGCCGAGATAGGCGGGGCCGCGCGCGTGCTGCTGATCGAGGCGGAGGCGCGGCCAGGCTATCACAGCACGGGGCGTTCGGCGGCCTTCTGGTCCGAAACCTATGGCGGCCCCGCCGTCCAGCCGCTGACAAGCGCGTCGGGGCCGTGGCTCACGGAGCGTGGATTCCTTCATGCCCGGGGCGCGCTGCATGTGGCGCAGGACGAGGCAGGGCAGGCGGCGCTCGATGCGATGGCGCAGGAATTTGCCGGTCGGGTGAGGCTCGATCCGGTCGACCGGGCCGGGCTGGAAGCGCTGGTGCCCGGATTGCGCGCCGGCTGGGATGTCGGCCTTGCCGAGCCGACTTGCCGGGATATCGACGTGGCCGGGCTCCACGCCTTCTATCTGGCGGCCGCGCGGCGATCGGGCACTGTGCTGATGTGCGATGCCGAGGTGATGGCGATCGGGCGGGCAGGGGCCGGCTGGCGGATCGAGACGCGCGCGGGCGCGGTGGAGGCATCGCTGGTCGTGAACGCGGCGGGCGCCTGGGCGAGCCCGGTGGCGAAGCTGGCCGGCGCGAGCGGGATCGCGATCGCGCCGCACCGCCGCACCATCGTTCAGCTCGCGGTCGATCCGCTTGCGGATCCGGCGATGCCGCTGGTGATGGATGCGGCCGGCCGATTTTATTTCAAGCCCGAGGCCGGGGGGCGGCTATGGCTGTCGCCGCATGACGAGACGCCGGTGCCGCCGCAGGATGTGGCGTCCGAGGAGCTGGACGTGGCGCTGGCGATCGATCGGCTCGAGCAGGTCGTCGATTGGCATGTCATGAGGCGGGAGCGGGCCTGGGCGGGGCTGCGCAGCTTCGCGCCGGATCGCGCGCCCGTCTATGGTTTCGACGGAAAGGTGCCCGGCTTCTTCTGGTTCGCGGGGCAGGGCGGCTTCGGCATCCAGACCGCGCCCGCCGCCGCGATGCTGGGCGCGGCGCTGCTGCTGGGCCGTGCGGCTCCGGAGATGGTCCGCACCATCGATTCGGAGCGGTACAGCCCGGCGCGTTTCGGATGATTTCAATTTCTGAACAAAGGTTAACAGCGCCGTTCAGCCAGCCGACAATGCGAATCACTCATAAGCTCCCCATCGACGCCAAGTCTCGGTGAAGGGAGTATCGAAATGCTTGCCAAGTTCCTGACGACCGCCGCCCTTTCGCTTGCCGCAATTGCCGCCAGCGCGCCCGCCGCGGCGCATGACCGGAGCTATGCCTCGCATCGTTATTATGGCGATCGAGATTATTATAGCGATCGGGGCGATTATGGCTATCAGCGCTCCGCCTATCGCCATGACGATCGCTATTATAATCGCGGCCGCGGCTATTATCGCGGCGAGCGGCGCTGCCGCGACAAGGGCAATGGTGGCCTCGCCATCGGCGGCATCGCGGGCGGCCTCCTTGGCCATCAGGTCGCGGGCCGGGGCGACAGGACCTTGGGTGCGGTGATCGGCGCGGGCGTCGGCGCGCTGGCCGGCCAGGCGATCGACAAGTCGGATGGCCGCCCCTGCTAAATCGATCATCCTGAATCGATGGGAAAAGGGGTTCCTTCGGGAGCCCCTTTTTCGTGCGTCCGCTTCGGGCCGAGCGCGCCATTGTATCTCATCATCCGGGCCGGCATGTTCCTTCCCATCAATCAGGGAGGAGCTGAAACGGATCTTGGTGGTAAGGCCGTTCTCATCACCGGCGCGAGCAGCGGCATCGGCGCCGCTGCGGCGCGCGCCTTCGCGCGGAAGGGCGCGCGTGTCGCGATCCATTATAATAGCAGCGAAGCCTCGGCGCGCGCCCTGCAGGAGGAGATTGCGGGTGAAGGCGGCAGCGCCATCCTGCTCTCCGCCGATCTGGGCGTGACGGGCGAGGGGGCCAGGCTGGTGGAGGCCGCCGCAGCCGCGCTGGACGGGCTGGACGTGCTCGTCAACAATGCCGGCTCGCTATGCGAGCGTCGCCTGTTCGGCGCCTGGGACGATGCGCTTTACGATCGGGTGATGGCGCTCAACGTGAAATCGGTGATAGAGGCCGCACAGGCGGCTGCGCCCTTTCTGGAGCGGAGCGGTGCCGGCGCGATCGTCAATCTCGGCTCGATCGCCGGCAATGACGGCGGCGGGCCGGGATCGGGCCTCTATGCCTGCGCCAAGGCCTATATTCACAATCTCACGCGCCATCTGGCGCGCGATCTTGCCGCCAGGAATATCAGGGTGAATGCGATCGCGCCCGGCGTGATCGGCACGCCCTTCCACGCCGCGACGCCGCCGGAGCGGATGGAGGCGATGAAGAAGATGGTCCATCTCGGCCGGATCGGCACGCCGGAGGATTGCGCGGGCGCGATCCTCTTCCTCTCGTCTCCCTCGATGAGCGGCTATATCACCGGCCAGATATTGCATGTGAATGGCGGGCAGATGATGCCCTGACGGAGTATCGGGCGGTGCTGGTCAGTGTCCGGCGACCGGGCGCCGCCCCACCTCCATCGCGGCCGCGCTTGCGAGGCGATCGGCGCGTTCATTGTCGGGATGGCCGGCATGGCCCTTCACCCACACCCAGTTGATGCGGTGCGGGGCCGCCGCGGCGAGCAGCGCCTGCCACAGATCGGCATTCTTGACCGGCTGGCGCGCGGCCGTCCGCCAGCCATTTTTCTGCCAGCCGTGAATCCATTTGGTGAGGCCATCCATCACATATTTGCTGTCGGTGGACAGCGTCACGCGGCAGGGGCGCTTGAGTGCCTCGAGCGCGCGGATCGCGGCGGTCAGCTCCATGCGGTTGTTGGTGGTGGCGGGCTCGCCCCCCGAAAGCTCCTTCTCGGCCGTGCCGGCGCGGATTATCGCGCCCCAGCCGCCGGGGCCGGGATTGCCCTTGCACGCGCCGTCGGTCGCGATCTCGACATGGGTGAGCTCGTTCACAGGCCGAGTTCCTGCGAAGTGGCCCCGGCATAGAAATCGAGGCGGCGGAGAAAGGCGAGCGGGTCCTTGCGCGTCACCAGCGCGTCCGCCGGCGTGTTGAGCCAGTCCCAGGCACGGGTGAGCAGGAAGCGCAGCGCAGCGCCACGCGCAAGCAGCGGGAAGGCGGCGCGCTCCTCCTCCGACAGGCCGAAGCTCTCGTCATAGCCTCCGATCAGCGCGGCGGCGCGATCCGGGTGGAAGCCCGTCCCGTCATTTTCGAAGCACCAGGCGGCATGCGTCACCGCCACGTCCCAGGCGCGTATCTCGGTGCAGGCGAAGTAGAAGTCGATGATGCCGGTCACGTCGTCGCCCAGCATCAGCACATTGTCCGGAAAGAGATCCGCATGGATGACCGAGCGGGGCAGATGATGCGGCCATTCAGCTTCGAGCAGCGCCAGCTCTTCCGCGACGCGTGCGCTGAGGCCCGGCAATATCGCGTCGAGATCGCCGCCGCAGCGCGCCGCGAGATCGCGCCAACCCTCCGGGCCGAGGCTGTTCGGCCGTTCCTGCGTGAAGCTGCCGAGCGCGGCATGCATCCGGCCGAGCGCGACGCCGGCGGCGTGCGCCTGGGCTGCGGTCGGATGGCTGACGGAAACGCCCGTCAGAAATTCGATCAGGCAGGCGGGCCGGTCCGCGACGCTGGTGATCTGGACGCCGGCGCGATCCTTCAGCGCGCGGGGCACGGGCAGGCCGGCATCCGCCAGATGATCGAGCAGCGCCATGAAGAAGGGCAGATCGGCCGCATCGACCCGCTTTTCGTAGAGCGTCAGGATGAAGCGGTCGCGCGTCGTATCGACCAGATAATTGCTGTTCTCGACACCTTCGGCGATGCCCTTGGCCGAGACGAGCTCGCCCGCGTCATAGCGCGCGAGGAGCGCTCCCATCTCCTCGGCGGAAACCTGCGTATAAACGGCCAAAATCAGTCCCTTGCCCGTGATGCCGAACCCGTTCCGGCATCGACCGATCCCGCGCGGCCATGGCCCGCGGCGTCGTGGCCCCTGAAACAAGTTCAGGGCGGCGATACAAGAGGATTTATGCCGCTTCGAGGCTGCGGGGCAGCTTGAAGACCATATTCTCAGCGGTGTGCTCTACCTCGCGCTCGTCGATGGTGAAGCGGGTGGCGAGGAGATCGACCACCTCGCGGACGAGAATTTCGGGCGCCGAGGCGCCCGCCGTGATGCCGAGCGTCGTAACCCCCTCCAGCCAGGCGAAGTCGATCTCCCCGGCGCGCTGGATGAGCTGTGCCTTGATCCCGCTCCGTTCGGCCACCTCGGCCAGCCGCAGCGAATTGGACGAATTGGGCGCGCCGATCACCAGCATCGCGTCGCAGGCCTGGGCGATCGCCTTGACCGCTGCCTGGCGATTGGACGTGGCGTAGCAGATATCCTCCCCGCGCGGTGCTGCCATCGAGGGGAAGCGCCGCCTGAGCACCGCCACCGTCTCGGCCGTATCGTCCACCGACAGCGTGGTCTGCGTCAGGAAGGCGAGATTTTCGGGATCGGCCGGTTGGACCGCCTCGGCATCGGCGGCCGTCTCGATCAGCGTCATGCCGCCTTCGGGAACCTGGCCGAACGTGCCCACCACCTCCGGATGGCCCTTGTGGCCGATGAACAATATGTGCCGCCCGGCCTCCACCAGCCGCTCGGCCTGGCGATGGACCTTGGAGACGAGCGGGCAGGTGGCGTCGAGATAGTTCAGCCCACGCGCCTCGGCCTTGGCCGGCACCGCCTTGGGCACGCCATGGGCGGAAAAGACCACCGGCACGCCATCGGGCACCTCGTCCAGTTCCTCGACGAAGATCGCGCCCTTGGCCTTCAGATTGTCCACCACGAAGCGGTTATGGACGATCTCGTGGCGCACATAGACGGGCGCGCCATATTTTTGGAGCGTGAGCTCGACGATGCGGATCGCGCGGTCCACGCCCGCGCAAAAGCCGCGCGGTGCCGCGATCAGCAGGGTGAGCGGCGGCAGAATGTCTGTCTCGGCCATGGCGCCCATCTACGCGATTGCTTGCCTGCGCGGAAGGCGCTTCCTATGATCCCGTGCATCACCGGAGCATCTTCCCGCTCCGTCCCAATATCCGAGCCAGCAGCCGAGGACATGTCCGTGCAGAGCCTGAAGAGCGTTTCCGTAAAGTCCCTGGCCTGCCTGTTGGCACTGCCGCTCACCGCCTGCGCCACCGACAATCAGTTCGACGAGACGGGCGGCGTTCGCGTCACCCGTTCGGCCTGTCCGGCGGTGGCGATCCCGGCCTATACGGGCGACGTCACGCTCTTTTCCATTCCCCAGAGCCGCGATGCGCGCGCGCTGGACGTGTCGGCGACGATCACCAATCTGCGCTCCACCTGCACCGAGACGGGCGATCAACTCGTCGCCAATGCGACCTTCGAGATACAGGCGCGCCGCGCGAGCGCGAGCGGCGCGCGCGAGGTGATCCTGCCCTATTTCGCGACGGTGATGCGTGGCGGCACGCGGATCATGTCGAAGCAGATCGGCCGCGTGGCGCTGCGTTTCGAGGATGGGCAGCTTCGCGCATCGACCGGCGCCACGGCGACCGCCAGCATCTCGCGCGCGGCTGCGACGATCCCGCCGGAGGTCGAGGCGAAGATCAACCGTAAGCGCAAGCCGACCGACCCCGATGCCTCGATCGATCCGATGGCCGATCCCACCGTGCGCGCGGCCGTGCAGGAGGCGAGCTTCGAACTGCTTGTCGGCTTCCAGCTCACCAACGATCAGCTCGCCTATAATGCGACGCGCTGAGCCTGTGGGCCGGCCTGCCCGGCCGACTATTTGCCGTCTCGCGCGGCGCTGATTTCCAAGGGCGATTGACTCCGTAGGGCGGCCGGGCCAAGGCGGTCATGTCGCCGGCGGGCAACCGCCGGATGATCGCGAGGGAGAGCGCCGGCCCAAAGCCGGCCGCCGAAGGAGCAACCGCCCCGGAATCTCTCAGGCAAAAGGACCGCGCGATCATATCCGACGCTCTGGAAAGCGGGCACGGCGGCAACGTCGTCGCTCCACCGAAGGGGTAAGCGGGCGGGCCGCATGGCCGCTCTCCCGCGAAAGCTCTCAGGTTCCGTGACAGAGGGGGTGACGGATCATCATCGGGGCTCGGCCCCCGGCATGATTTCGTCCTCACCACCCGAAGACTGTCAAGGAGGCCGGCTTGAGCGACGAGGATTTCCAGGAGCCGGAGGTGCTGCTGCCGCTCGATGCATGGCATCGCGCGCATGGCGCCCGAATGGTGCCCTTCGCGGGCTACAGCATGCCGATCCAATATGAAGGCATCATCGCCGAACATCTCTGGACGCGCGAATCCGCCGGGCTGTTCGACGTCAGCCATATGGGCCAGCTGCTGGTGTCCGGCGAAGGCGCGGACGCGGCGCTCGAGGCGCTGCTGCCGGGCGACATCAAGGGCCTGCGCGAAGGGCGGATGCGCTATTCGCTGCTGCTATCGGATGAAGGCGGCATTCTCGACGACCTGATGGTGACGCGCCGTGCGGACGACTTCTATCTCGTCGTCAACGGTGCCACCAAGATCGACGACATCGCCCATATCCATGAGCATCTGCCCGAGGAACTGACGCTCAACCATATGGACGAGCAGGCGCTGCTGGCGCTTCAGGGGCCGAAGGCGGTGGATGCGCTCGCGCGACTCGTGCCGGGCGTGGAGGCGCTGAGCTTCATGACCGCCGGCGCCTTCGCCATCGCGGGCGTGCCCGCCTGGATCAGCCGCTCGGGCTATACGGGCGAGGACGGTTTCGAGATTTCCATTCCCGCCGAGGCGGCCGAGCAGGTCGCCACGCTGCTGGCGGACCAGCCCGAGGTGAAGCCGATCGGCCTCGGCGCACGCGATTCGCTCAGGCTCGAGGCCGGGTTGCCGCTCTACGGCCATGATCTCGATCCAGAGACGACGCCGATCTCCGCCGATCTGGGCTTCGCCATCTCCAAGCGGCGGCGCGAGGAGGGAGGCTTCCCCGGTGCCCAGCGCATCCTCGCCGAGCGCGCGGCGGGATCCGCATTCAAGCGCGTCGGGCTCATCATCGAGGGGCGCCAGCCGGTGCGCGAGGGCGCGGTGGTGCAGCCGGACGGCAAGATCACCAGCGGCGGCTTTTCGCCCAGCCTTCAGAAGCCGATCGCCATGGCCTATGTCCCCGCCGTCTCGGCGGTTCCGGGCAGCACGATCGCGATCGAGCAGCGCGGCAAGATCTTCACGGGCACGGTGACGCCGATGCCCTTCCTCCCCCACCGTTATCATCGCCAGGGAAGCAGCAAATGAGCCTCTATTTCACCAAGGATCATGAGTGGATTTCGGTCGAGGGCACGTCCGCGACCGTCGGCATCACCGATTATGCCCAGTCGCAGCTTGGCGACGTCGTGTTCGTCGAGGTGCCGGCCGCCGGCACGGCGGTGGAGAAGGGCAAGGAAGCCGCGGTGGTCGAATCGGTGAAGGCCGCGTCCGACGTCTATGCGCCGGTTTCGGGCGAGGTGATCGAGGGCAATGCCGCGCTCGAGGCCGATCCGGCGCTGGTCAACACCGCGCCCGAGGGCGAAGGCTGGTTCTTCAAGCTGACCCTGTCCAATCCGTCCGAGTTGGACGGGCTGATGGACGCGGACGCCTACAAGACGTTCGTCGACGGGCTGTAACGGCCGCTCCATCGCCCCGCCATTCAGGAATATCTGCTGATGCGCTATCTTCCCCTCACCGATGCCGATCGCCGCGAGATGCTGGGCGTGATCGGCGCGGAGACGATCGACGATCTCTTTGCCGACGTGCCTGAGGCGGCGCGGCTTTCCGGGCCGATAGAAGGGCTTCCGAACCATGCTTCGGAAATCGCGGTGGAGCGGCAATTGCGCGCGCTTGCCGGGCGCAATCTGGTGGCGGGCGAGGGGCCCTTCTTCCTGGGGGCGGGCGCCTATCGCCATCATGTGCCGGCGAGCGTCGATCATCTGATCCAGCGCGGCGAATTCCTGACCAGCTATACTCCCTATCAGCCGGAAATCGCGCAGGGCACGCTGCAGGCGCTGTTCGAATTCCAGACGCAGGTGGCGCGCCTCTATGGCTGCGATGTGGCCAATGCCTCCATGTATGACGGATCGACCGCCGCCTGGGAGGCGATCGTCATGGCCAGGCGGATCACGCGGCGCGGCAAGGCGCTGCTCTCGGCGGGGCTCCATCCCCATTATGTGTCGGTCGCCACGACGATGGCGAAGTTCACCGGCGACGTGCTGGAAACCTCCATTCCCGACCTGACAGACGGCGCGCCGGGCAATGATCTGGACAGGCTGATCGCCGCGATCGATGGCGATACGAGCTGCGTGGTCGTGCAGAATCCGAACATTCTCGGCCATGTCGCGGACCTGTCCGAGCTTGCCGCGCGGGCGCATGAGAAGGGCGCGCTGCTGATCGCTGTCGTCACCGAGCCGGTGGCGCTCGGCGCGATCCGCTCGCCCGGCGAGATGGGCGCGGACATTGTCGTGGGCGAGGGCCAGTCGCTCGGCGTCGGCCTCCAGTTCGGCGGGCCCTATGTCGGCCTGTTCGCGACGCGCGACAAATATGTGCGGCAGATGCCGGGCCGCCTGTGCGGCGAGACGGTCGACGCCAGCGGGCAGCGCGGCTTCGTGCTGACGCTTTCGACGCGCGAGCAGCATATCCGGCGCGAGAAGGCGACGAGCAATATCTGCACCAACTCAGGGCTTTGCGCGCTAGCCTTCAGCATCCATCTGAGCCTGTTGGGCGAAAAGGGGCTGCGCGATCTGGCGGCGCTCAACCATGCCAAGGCGGTCGCCGCGGCCGAGCGGCTGGTGCGGGTGCCGGGCGTGGAGCTGGTCAACGGCACCTTCTTTAACGAATTCACATTGCGTCTCAGCAAGGAAGCGCGGCCGATCGTGCGTGCGCTGGCAGAGGACGGCATTCTCGGCGGCGTGTCGCTCGGCCGCCTCTATCCAGGCGTCGCGGCGCTGGCCAATGGCCTTGTCGTGGCCGTTACCGAGACGGTCGAGGCGGACGATGTCGACGAACTTGCCGAAGCGCTCGAGGAGGCACTGGCATGAGCATGAACAGCGAAGGCCGGGTGACGCGGCCGGAAACCGCGGCTCCGGCGAATGTCGATAGCTTCACCGGCAATAAGGGGCTGATGCTCGAAGAGGCGCTGATCTTCGAGATCGGCGCGTCCGACCGCACCGGCGTCGATCTGCCGGAAGCGCCCAAGATAGCCTCGCGCCTCGGCGGGCTGGAGCGCGAGGCGCCGATCAGCCTTCCCGGCCTGTCCGAGCCGGAGGTGGTGCGCCATTATACGCGTCTCAGCAGGCAGAATTATGCCATTGATCTCGGGCTGTTTCCGCTCGGATCCTGCACGATGAAGCATAATCCGCGCCTCAACGAGAAGATGGCGCGGCTACCGGGCTTTGCGGACATTCATCCGCTCCAGCCGCAGGAGACGGTGCAGGGCGCCTATGCGCTGATCCACCTCGTCGGCGAATGGCTGGTGAGGCTGACCGGCATGGCGGCGGTGGCGATGAGCCCCAAGGCGGGCGCGCATGGCGAGCTGTGTGGCCTGCTCGCGATCCGGTCGGCGCTCGAGGCGCGGGGCGATGCGCGCAAGGTGATCCTTGTTCCCGAAAGCGCGCATGGGACCAATCCGGCGACCGCGGCCTTTTGCGGCTATGCGGTGGAGAATATCCCGGCGACCGCCGAAGGCCGCGTCGATCTGGAAGCGCTGAAGGCGCGGCTGGGGCCGGACGTGGCGGGCGTGATGATCACCAACCCGAACACCTGCGGCCTGTTCGAACGCGACATGAGCGCGATTTCGGACGCGGTGCATGCGGCGGGCGGCTTCGTCTATTGCGACGGCGCCAATTTCAACGCGATCGTCGGTCGCGTCCGCCCGGGCGATCTCGGCATCGATGCGATGCACATCAACCTGCACAAGACCTTCTCCACCCCGCATGGCGGCGGCGGGCCGGGTTCCGGCCCGGTGGTCTTTTCCGAGGCGCTGGCGCCCTTCGCCCCGCTGCCCTTCGTCGAGAAGGATGGCGATCATTATCATCTCGTCGAGGAGGAGACGGCGGGCGAGCATCATGCCGACAGCTTCGGCCGGATGGTCGCCTTTCATGGCCAGATGGGCATGTTCACCCGTGCCGCCGCCTATATGCTCAGCCATGGCGCGGATGGGCTCAGGCAGGTTTCAGGCGATGCAGTGCTCAACGCCAATTATGTGCTGCGCAGCCTCGAGGATGTGCTCGATGCGCCCTTCGGCGCGAGCGGGCCGTGCATGCACGAGGCGCTGTTCTCGGACGAGGGGCTGGCGCAGGGCTTTACCACGCTGGACGTCGCCAAGGGCCTGATCGACGAGGGCTTCCATCCGATGACCATGTATTTCCCGCTGGTCGTCCATGGCGCGATGCTCGTCGAGCCGACCGAGACGGAGAGCAAGGCCGCGCTCGACCAGTTCATCGGCGCGCTGCGTTCGGTGGCGGAGCGGGCGAAGGCGGGCGATCCCGCGCTCAAAGCCGCGCCGGTCCATGCGCCGCGCCGCCGGCTCGACGAGACGGCGGCAGCGCGCAAGCCCGTGCTCGTCTGGAAGGAGCCGGCAAGCGGCGGTTCAGCCGCGGCGGCATAGCTTTCCCGTCGCCCCGGCCAAATCCGGGGACGACAGAAGACGGGAGAGGTTATGGCCGATATTCGCAACGATCGCACGACCGCGATCATCGCCGCGCTGATCCTTGCGATCGGGCTGATCGTCGGCGGCTATCTCTTGGGCAATGGGCTTGTCCGGGCGCGCCATGCGGATCGATCGGTGACGATGCGAGGCCTGGCCGAACGCAACGTCACCGCCGATCTGGCGACATGGACGCTCGCTTATTCGGCGACGGGCACGGACCTCACCGGCCTTCAGGCGCAGATCGATCGGAACACGGCGACGATCCTTGCGCTGCTCCGGGCCAATGGCTTTGCCGACAACGAGATCCAGGTCGCTGGCGTCAACGTCAACCAATATACCAATAATCAGGGCCAGCTCATCACCACCATTCGCCAGCGGCTCCAGTTGCGGACGACCAAGGTGATGCAGGCGCGGCGCGCCTTTGCCCAGCAGGCGCGGCTCGTCCGCCAGGGCGTGGCGCTCGAGGATGGATCGGGCATGGTCTACAGCTTCACCAAGCTCAACGACATCAAGCCCGCGATGATCGCGGCGGCGACCAAGGATGCACGCGCCGGCGCCGAGCAGTTCGCCAAGGATTCGGGCGCTTCGGTGGGTGCGATCAAGCAGGCGACGCAGGGCTATTTCTCGGTCGGCGCGCGCTATGGGGAAAATGCCGGATCGGGCAATGACAGCCCGTTCCAGAAGGTGCGCGTCGTCACCACGATCGATTTCTATCTGAACTGAACCGGATGCGTGTGGGGAGCGAGGGGGATGGCATCTCCTCCGCATGGCGCCGGCGCAGATAATGTGCGAGCGCCATGCAGAACATTAGCTCGCCCGGGGCGAAGACGACGGGCGTGACGGGCGAGCTGATCAGGAAATAGAGAATATAGTCGAACAGCGCCGCTGCGAACGGCCCGCCGACCTTCGCCGCCGCCCAAGCGAGCCTGAGCCCCGATAGCAGCAGCGCGAGCAGGATTGCGGCGCCGATCGCGCCATATTCGAAGATCACGCCCAGCCAGCCGATATCCGCGAGGAAGAAGAGGCGCGCGCCGACGATATCGGCGAGGCTGGTGTCCCCGATCCGCGTCGCGCTGCCCGCGCCGATCAGCCAGCGCAGCGGACGATCGTCGAGAAAAGCGATGGCGGCCTCGATCTCCGCCTGCCGCGTCGTGAGCGAGCCGCCGAGCTGGCGCGCGACATTGTCCGACCGGAGATAGAAGGAGAGCGGTATCGCCGCCAGCGCACCCATTGCGCCGAGCCCGACGAGCGCGGCTGTGCGCCAGCGCCCGGCGCTCAGCGCCGCGCCGATGAGGATCACGAGCGCCGCGCCCAAAATCGGCATGCGCTGCTTGTAGAGCGTGACCATCACCAGGAAGAAGAAGGCGACGAGCAGCAGCTTCCAGGCCTGCGGTCGTTCCCAGCAGGATCGGGCGGTGAAGAAGAGGGTGAGCATGCCGAAGAACATCGGTACATAGAGGCGCAGGCCTCGATCCTCGTCCCACAGGAAGAGCTTCGTCTCGGCGATGCCGCGATGATAATATTGCTCGGGTATCACCGCCCAGAGGAGGGGGAAGGCAGCGAAACTGATGGCGCCGAGCCATAAAATGCCCCGGCGGAGCGTCGCCGGGTCCGGGCGGAAGCAGGCGAGCAGCCCCGCCATGGCGAAGCCCGTGCCGAGCGCCCAGACCTTGGCGGTGGAGGCGATCGCGCCGACGATCGTGTTGCCCAGCATGACGACACCGACGAAGGGCGTGATCGCCATCGTCCAGAAGAGCGTAATGAGCAGCAGCGGGCGATAGGGCAGGTCGACCCGCATCACCGCCCATGCCGCGACGGGCAGCATCAGCAGCGGCCATGCCTTGGTCAGCAGATAGAGCGGGGGAAAGTCGTTCACATATTGGAAGCTCTGCCCGAACATCATCAGGATGAGGAGCATGAGCGGGAATTGCCAGCCGCGCCCCGCGCCGGGCGCGGCCTGCGTCCGCTCGCGCGGGGCGGGGACCGGCCGACCGATGATGCGCCCGCGCACGGGGGCGATCACCATGCCGTGGCGCGCCGGCGGATGGATCATGCTGCCAATTTTCCGCGATGCGCCCGATCCTGGTCCGCCATCATGCGGGCCCTGGCGGCGATGGCGAGGATCGGCACGGATTCGATGAACACGCGCCGCGCATGGCCGATCGGGTTGCGGCCGAGGCGGTACAGCCATTCCAGATTGGCGCGGCGGAAGGCGCGCGGTGCGCGCGGCACGAGGCCGGTGAGGAAATTGAGCGAGCTGCCGATGCACAGCCCCACGCCGGCCGCGTCGCCGCGCCGATGCACTTCGAGCGCCACCATCTCGGATTGGGGGGCGCCCACCGCGAAGAAGATATAGCGGGCCGGATTGGCAAGGACGAACGCCACGCAGCGTTCGACCTCGGCAGGATCGTGGATGAAGCCCATCGGCGGATCGTGGCGCGCGATATGGCGCATGCCGAAGCGGTCGCGCAGGCGGCGTTCCATCTCCGCGCTGCCGCCGATGATCGTCAGCCGATCCTCGGGCGAGATCGGCCCGGCGAACAGCGCGGCGGTAAGGTCGCTGCCGGGGGCGAGTGCCAGCGCGTCATGGAACAGGCGGCGCGAGAGGAGATTCAGGATCGCGCTGTCGTTGAGCCGCAGCCAGGCGGAGCGCTGAGGTGCTGCGAAGCGCATATCCCCGTGCCAGGCGGCGACGGCATGCTGCGCATTGGGCGTCACCACATAGGCGAAGGGGGCGCCGGGATCGCGGCCGACGATCCGCCTTACCGCCGCATCGATCGTGAGCGGCGTGAATTCGACCCCGAGGAACCAGCGGCGGTCCGGACGATCGGCGGGCGGAGGCCGCATCACTGGCCGAGATTGCCGACGGTACGGCCGATATTATAGTTGAACGAGCGGGTGAAGGGCAGCAGCCGGTTGATATTCTCCTCGATCCAGAGGTTCACCTCCGCGATGCGGCTGCGCGGCACGAAGATGATGTCGCCGGGGGCGAGCGCGATGCTGTCCGCCTGATCGCCGGTGGAGATGAAGCGGCGCAGGTCCACCGTGCGCAGCATCGCGCGCTCGCCGGGGCGGGGGCGGATCACCACCACCTGATTCATCCGGCTTTCCGCCTGAAAGCCGCCGGCCTGGACGACCATTTCCAGGGTCGAGGCGCGTGACGGAAGGGGATAGACGCCCGGCGTCCGCACCGCGCCGCCGACGATCACGCGTGCCGAACGCGCCTCGACCACGCTCGCGGTGACGATCGGATTGCGCAGCATGCGGCGCGATGCCTGTTCGATCAGCGCCTGCAATTCGGGGATGCTGTGATTTTGCGCCGGCACGCGGCCCGCCGCGCGCAGGCCGATATAGCCGTCCGGCCCGATTACGGCTTCCTCGGCCATTTCGGGGGTAAGGAGATAATCGACCTTGATCCTGTCGCCTGCGCCCAGCCGATAGACGGGGGGAAGGTCGCTCCAGGGCGCGAAGCCAGCCGGCTCGCTCTCGCGCGGGCGGATCGACTGGGTGGTCGAGCAGGCCGCCAGCAGCAGCATCAGCGCCGGGAGCAGGGCCCCACGCGTCACAACCATCGATAGATCCTTCCCGGAATATGATATTTCCGCCCGGTGTAGACGAAGCCGAGCAGGTCGCCGCCTGCCGCCAATATCGTGTCGCGAAGCTGCTGTATGGCGGGCGCGCGCGTGCGTTCCGCGCGGACGATCAGGAGATTGGCGTCGGCCAGCCGATAATTGCGGCGCGTGAGATATTGGCCCCGGTCGTCATCATCGCCGATGATGACGATACGATCGAACACGGCGCGGGCATGATCCATGAAGCTACGCAGATCGGCCAGCCCGATGCGGCTGTCGCGTAGCGCGGCCTGACCGCCTTCGACGATCATCCACAGAAGCTCGATCTCGCTTTCCGCCAGCGGCACGTCCGTCCCGCCGAGCGGGATATGCCCGGTCGCGCGTTCCTCGCTCAGGGGCTGGCGCAGATGGCCTTCCCGGCTGAGATCGAGCAGCAGCGTCCCCTGCCTGTGGTGGCCGGCCATGCAGCGGGCGATGGCGAGCGCGAGGCCGGAGCGCTCGTCGGGATCGGTGCCGGCGATGCGCACGATCTTGAGCGGCCGATCGTCGATCATCCCGTCCATCAGATAGGAGGTGAGCGGCTGCACCGCCGCGCGGCCCGCTTCCTTGCGGAAATTGGATTGATCCCTGGGCACGTCCGCCAGCGCGGGCAGGCGGAGCGCGCGTTCCGCCTCGCGCGGCGTGATGAACACCTGGCGGATCAGCGTGGCGACGCCGCTGGCGATGACCGCGCCGACGATGCCGAGCAGGATTCCGGCGATGAGGAAGGTGATCGCCTGGCTGCTCGGGCGGGTGGGGGCGGTCGCGGGCTGGACGATACGGACGCTGCTGCTGCTGTCGTCTACCGTATCGTTCTGGAGCTTGGTGCCGGCCTGGCTCAGCGAGAGCTGGCGATAGATATTCTCTATCACGTCGCGGGTGCGCTGAAGATCGCGCAGCTCCTGATCGGCGGTGCGAAGCTGGCCGGCCTTGCCCCCGGCCTCGCGCATCTGCCGATCGAGATCGGCGAGCTGGCGGAGCAGCGCCTGGCGTTCCATGCGCAGCGCGGCCATGCGCCCACGGAGCTGATCGACGATGGGATTGCGCACGAAGCGTTCGCTCATGGAACGCGCCTCGCCATTGGCGGTGAGCTGCTCCTCGGCGGCCGCAATGCGCCTGTCCAGCTCGCGCAGGCCCGGCCATTCGGGCGTATATTGTTCCAGCAGATGCTGCCGATCGAGCTTGAGGCGCAAGAGCGTGTTGCGCGCCTCGTCATTCGCCCGCGCATTGGTCGATTCCCGGCTGTCGAGCACCTGCGCGGGCGTGCGCGAAAGCTCGCCGGCAGCGGCCGCCAGCTCGGCCTCGACCGCGCTCAGCCGCTCGCGCGACTGGCTGGCGCGCAGGCCGAGCCCGTCGAGGCGATTGCTCGCCAGCTCGATATCCTGCCTGATGTCCAGCACGTCCGCATGGGCGCGGACATCCTGGATCTGCGTTTCGATCGAGCGCAGATCGTCGGCATAGCGCCGGATTTCGCGTTCCTGCGCCTGGCCGGCCTTGTTGAGATAGGCGCCCGAGCGCTGGTCGCCATAGACCTGGACGAGCATGGCGACCGCGCGGATCGCGGTTGCCCGGTCGCGATTCTCATAGGCGATGCGGATGATGTTGGTATCGGGCTGAACCGTGACGTGCAGCTTCCTGCGGAACTCCTCCACCGCGCGGACCGTGCGGCGGCCGCTCTCCTCGCCTGTCGCGGGCACGATGCCGAGCCGCTCGATCGTGGCGCGGAGCACGGGCTCGCTCTGGAGGATGCGGATGTCCGATTCCAATATGCGCTTCACCGCATCGGCGGAGGGGGCCTCGCCGGGGGCTGCGATGCTCTGGGGCGCCATGCCCGCATCGGTGCGGATCAGCAGCAGGCTTTCGGCGGTGAAGTAGCTGGGGCTGAGGACCGCGCCGAGCAATCCCACGAACAGGCCGAAGAGCAGGCAGGTGGCGATGATCCAGCGATTGTAGAAGGCCTGGACGAGGATATCGCGCAGCGACAGCGCGCCGTTCATGGCGCGTCCGGATGTCGCCTCTGCCGTTTGTCCTCCGCCGAATTCCACGATCTGCGATACCCCCGGACGGGAACTCCGTTCGATTGCCCCATGACGGGCGATGCGCCTCCTATTCCATGGCGTGGTAAACAAATCATTCCTGCGCAATCCGCGTGGCGGGCCCGAAACAAGGCTGGTCATCGCGATCGAATGATGATGATAAGGGGCCTTTCCCGCCGCCCCGGCGGCTCCCGCATGGATGCGCAGTTGCTGGCGAAGATCATCACCGCCCTGTCGGAGCGAGGCTTGGGGATCATCCTGTCGCTTGCCACGCGGGCATTGGAGGCGGTGAGCAAGTTCGGCCTCTATGCGCTTGCGGCGCGGCTGTTGGGGGGTGATGCGTCCGGCCGTTTCTTCCTGTGCCTGAGCATCGTTCATTTCACGGCCACATTCGCGCGTATGGGGCTGGAAAAGCCGCTGACCCGCCATGTCGCGGCGGAGCTCGCCGTGGGACAAAGCGTCGCCGCCCGGCGCAAGGCGATTATGGGGACGGCAGCCATATTGGGCGCGAGCCTGCTGGTGGCGCTGCTTCTGTCGCTGGCGGCCGGGCCGATCGCGCATCTGCTGTTCCGCCACCCGGAGCTCGAACGCGCGCTGCGTCTCGCCGCGCTGATCGTCCCGCTCAACAATCTGGCCTTTGCCTGCGCCTATCTGCTGATCGGGCTCGATCGCGGGGCGATGGCGCAGCTTGTGATGAATGCGCTGGTGCCGGTGCTGTCGCTCGGCGCGCTGATGCTGGGCGCGGACGATCTCGACCGGCTGCTGCTCGCTTATGGCGGCGCCTTCGCGCTGAGCTGCCTGCTGGGCATTGCCCTGATCGCGCGGGAATGGCGCCGCATGACGGACGGCGAGCCGGCGCCCGACATGGCGCCCGAGCCGCTGCCGAGCCTGTGGGCGAGCGCGCGGCCGCTGTTCATCGTCGAGCTGGGGCAGGCGGGGTTGCTGTCGCTGCCCATCCTTGTCCTCGGCCGGTTCGCGGCGCCGCTGGAGGTGAGCGAATTCAGCATCGCCAACCGGCTCTCGATGCTCGTTTCCACCGTCGTGCTCAGCATCGGCGCGATCGTGGCGCCGGCCTATGCGCGCCATTATCGGCGCGGCGAATTCGCGCGGTTGCGTAAGGTGGACAGGCAGATACGGTCGATATCAATGGCGGTCTGCCTGCCGATGATCGCGGCGATGCTGCTCGGCGCCTATCCCCTGCTGCAACTGCTCGGCAGCGCGTCGGACATGTCGGTGCGCGTGCTGTGGATCCTCGCCTTCGGCCAATTGCTCTTCTGCCTGCTGCCCTGCCAGGATGTGCTGCTGGCGATGACCGGCCATGGCGATGTGCTGCGCCGGCTGATGCTGGTGCAGCTTGCGGTCTGCATAAGCCTGTGCCTCGCGCTGATCCCGGCTTTCGGGGCGCTTGGCGGGGCGGTAGCCAGCATGGCGGCCTGGGCGATCACCGCGATCGGCAGCGCGCTCGCCGTCCGGCGGCTCCTGCCCGAAATGCGGCGGCGGCAGGAGGCAGCGGGCGAGGCGGTGACGGCGGCATCTTTCCCTTCGGCATTGTGAACTGATTAACCTTGCTTGCTTAGGGAGGAGGCAAGGCACGGTCAGTCGAAGGGATCATCCATGTTCATGCGTCGCATCTCCAAGCTGCTCGCGGAGCCCGCTTTCCGTGCCGATCCGGTAGCCGTGATCGGCCGTGCGGTGGCGCTGACCGGCATGGTGGCGCTGGGCCGGGAGCCGATATTCCCGCTGACGAAAGGCGGCGAGAGACTGCGCGTGCCGGCCGATCTGCGCTACACGACCGTTTCGGCCTATCTGCTGCGCGATCGGGTGGAGCCCGATCTGCATGAGCTGCACCGGCTGCTGGGGCCAGGCGACATCTTCCTCGACGTGGGTGCCAATATTGGCCTCTATACGGTCAAGGCCGCGCGCCTGGTCGGTTCGACGGGAAAGGTGATCGCGCTGGAGCCGGGGCATGAGGCCTATCTGCGGCTGCAGCGCAATGTGGAGCTTAACGGGTTCGGCCATGTGACGATGCTGCGCGAGGCGGCATCCGATACGGATGGCGAGGCGCTGCTCCATCATGTGCCGCTGGGCGACGATCCGCAGGCCTTTTCGCTGATCGCCAATGCACGGGCCGAAGCGGGCGAGCGCGTGAAGACGCGGCGGCTGGACAGGCTGGTCGAGGATCTGGGCCTCACCCGGCTCGATCTCGTCAAGATCGACGTGGAGGGCGCCGAGCCGATGGTGCTCCGCGGCGGGCTCGAAAGCCTTGCGCGGCTGAAGCCAGCGGTGCTGTTCGAATGCAACGCCTATCTGAACGCCGGGGGCGAGGGTGGTTCGGCCGAAACCTCCTGGGCGCTGCTGGAAGGGATCGGCTATCGCTTCTTCCGGCTGATCGACGGCGATTTCCGGCCGATCGACGTAGCGCCCGGCGATTTCTGCAATATCCTCGCCGTTCATCCGGAAGCCGCGAGCCGGATCAGTGCCGGATGCGGCCGAGCGGAAGCATCGCCAGGAAGCTGATCAGCGCCGCGGCGGCGAGATAGAGGCCGACGGGCAGCAGGCCGCCTTTCTGGGACAGCGCCTGGGCGATCATCGGCGAGAGCGCGCCCCCCAATATGCCGCCGACGTTGAACGCCATCGATGCGCCCGTATAGCGCACCCGCGCCGGAAAGAGGCTGGGCAGCCAGGCGCCGAGCGGGCCATAGACGAAACCCATCAGCAGCAGCGCCAGGCTGAGGAACAGGCCGGTCAGCGCGATCGAGCCGCCGCCCATCAGCGGCGCCATCAGCAGGCCGAGCGGGATCGTGCCGAGGCAGCCCGCCATCAGCACGCGGCGCGCGTCGAAACGATCGCCGAGATAGCCGGCCCAGACGATGCCGCCTGCCATGAACAATATGGCGAAGAGCTGGAGCGCGAGGAACTGCGCGCGCGGAACGCCGAGCACCGTGGTGCCATAGCCCAGCGCGAAGGCGGTCGAGAGATAGAAGAGGGCGAAGCAGGCGACGACCGCGAACGTGCCGCCGATCGTCGGCCACAGATGGAAGCGGAATAGCTCGGCGAGCGGCACGCGCGGCGGCGGCGCTTCGGCGAGCGCGGCGGCGAAGTCGGGCGTCTCGCTGAGCTTCAGCCGGACCCACAGGCCGAGACCGACCAGGAGAATGCTGGCGAGGAAGGGCAGGCGCCAGCCCCAGGCCTGGAACTGATCGGGCGTGAGGATGAGCCCGAGCAGTAGGAACAGGCCATTGGCGGCGATGAAGCCGACGGGCGCGCCGAGCTGCGGGAACATGCCGTAGCGCGCGCGCCAGCCGGGCGGGGCGTTCTCGACCGCGAGGAGGGCAGCACCGCCCCATTCGCCGCCGAGCCCGAAGCCCTGGCCGCAGCGCAGCAGGCAGAGCAGCAGCGGGGCGACCCAGCCCGCCGTCTGATAGGTCGGCAGGAAGGCGATCAGCATCGTCGATCCGCCCATGATGAGCAGCGAGGCGACGAGCGTCGACTTGCGGCCGATGCGGTCGCCATAATGGCCGAAGATGATCGAGCCGAGCGGACGCGCGACGAAGGCGAGGCCGAGGCTGGCATAGGCGGCGAGGAGCTGTGCCGAGGACGAGGAGGCCGGGAAGAAGAGCGGGCCGAAGACGAGCGAGGCGGCGGTGGCGTAGATATAGAAGTCGTAAAATTCGACCGCCGTGCCGACCAGGCTGGCCAGCAGGATCCGGCGGGGCGATGCCGCCGCCGTTAGAGATGCTCGTTCAGACATGTGACGCCCCCGGGAATCGAGCGGCGGGGCATGGCGTTCCTGCAGGGCGGGGTCAAGTCCGGGCGGGGTCAAGCCTGGGCGGGATCGAGCCTGCGCCCGGGGGCGATGGCGAGAGCCGCGAAGCCGGCGCCGACGCCGATCAGGCCGGCGAGGACGAACGCGCCCATATAGCTGCCGCTCGCCTCGCGCAGCCAGCCCGCGCCGAAGGCGGCGACGGCGGCGCCGAGCTGATGGCCGGTGAGTACCCAGCCGAAGACGATCGGCGCCTCGCGATCGCCGAAGGCATCGGTGGCAAGACGCAGCGTGGGCGGTACGGTGGCGATCCAGTCCAGCCCGTAGAATATGGCGAAGATCGACAGGCTGATGATGTCGAAGCCGCTGAAGGGCAGTGCCACCAGCGACAGGCCGCGCAGGCCATAATAGACGAACAGCAGCTTGCGCGGATCATAGCGATCGGTGAGCCAGCCGGACGCGGTGGTGCCGATCAGATCGAACAGGCCCATCAGCGCCAGTAGCCCGGCCGCCTGGACCGCGGCCAAGCCATTGTCGCCACAGTAGGAAATGAGATGCGTGCCGACCAGCCCGTTGGTGGTGAGGCCGCAGATGAAGAAGGTGCCGAACAGCAGCCAGAAGACGGGCGTGCGCGCCGCGCGGACGAGGGTGCCCAAGGCCAGCCGGACGGCATCCGCCGGACGGCCGGCGGGGACGGCGGGCTTCGCCTCGATCGCGCCATAGGGGAGAAGGCCGATGTCCGAGGGGCGTTCGGGCAGGAGCAGCGCCACGATCGGCACGAGCAGCGCCGAGACGAGCGCGACGGCGATCACGACGGGCCGCCATCCGCCCTCGCTGAGCTTGGCGAGAACGGGCAGGAAGAGGAGCGAGCCCGTCGCCGTGCTGGCGCCCAGCATGCCCATGACGAGCCCGCGATGGGACTCGAACCAGCGATTGACGATTGCGGCGCCGAGCACCATCGCCACCGCGCCGCTGCCCAGGCCCGAGAGCAAGCCCCAACTGAGGAGATAATGCCAGGGCTCGGTCATGAAGAGGCTGAGCGCGGTGGAAGCGGCCATCAGCGACAGACCAAGGAGCAGCGTGCGGCGGATGCCGAGCGTCTGCATCAGCGCGGCAGCGAAGGGGCCGACCAGGCCATATAGGAAGATGCCGATCGCGGCCGCCGCCGACAGGGTCGCCCGATCCCAGCCAAGGCTCGACTGGAGCGGTGTCATCAGCACGCTGGGCGCCGAGCGCAGGCCGGCGGCGGCGAGCAGCGAGAGGAAGGTGACGCCGGCTACGACCCAGGCATAATTGCGGCCAAAAGGCCGCGCCCCGGCGATCTTCACCATCTTATTCCCCTTTTTGTGTCGTTCAGCTTGCCATGTCACCCGTGGTGAAGGCTTCGATCAGCGCATCGGCCCCCTTCACGATCGCCTGGGCGGGGCCCTGGCTGCCGAAGACATGATGGCTGCTCTGCGCGCCTTCGATCAGCAGCAGGATATTGTCCGCGAGCGCATCCGGATCCCGCGTCGGCAATTGCCGGGCGAGCATGCTGAGCTGATCGCGCGAGCGGGTCTTGGAGGCTTCCATCACGCAGCGGCCGGGATGGCCGGGCTCGGGAAATTCGACGGCGGCATTGGAAAGCGCGCAGCCGCGATAATCGGGCTGGGCGATCTTTTCCGCAAAGAAGGCGACATAGGCGCGCAGCTTTTCGCGCGGATCATCGCCTACCGCCGCCACGCGGGCATCGAGCGCGGCATGCGCCTCCTCGACATATTTGTTGAGACAGGCGGTGACGAGATCGTCCTTGGACGCGAAGCTGCGATACAGGCTGGGCTTGGTGACGCCCGCCTGGGCCACGATCTCGTCCACGCCGACCGCGCGGATTCCCCGTTGGTAAAAAAGACCCTGCGCCGTCTCAAAAACACGCTGCGCCGCCGTTTTCTTGTCGCTGCAACCCATGTTTTTCCCGCTGCCGCACTTCGCTTTCCGCGCCTTCGTATCGTGCATCTTCTCCATTGTCCTCGTTTCCTGCTTGACAGGATGTAACAGAACGGTACGTAGCGCACAAGCGAGACGTACCAGTCTGTTACATTTTTATGCGAGTCGAGGTGAATGATGGCTTACAGATCCTTTGGAGGCAATTTGGAGGATGGGCTGTTCGGCGTCGCTGACCTCGATCCGGTCGGCGCCCGGCCGGCGCGCCGTCGCATCTTCGTCGATACGATCGACACCATCTTCTCCGCGCTGGAGCGCAAGGTGATCCATCTGGCGGGCCGCGCGCCGCTGGTGCGGGGAGCGGCCCCGTTGGGGCGGCTGGGCCGGCTGGTGGCGACGCTGTTCGGGATGGAGCCCGAAACGCCGCTCGCCGATCCGCGCCTGGAAGGGCTGCGCCGCTTCGCCTCGCTCGCACGCCACCGGCCGCGCGCCATATCGGCCGAGGAGGTCGAGACCTTTCTCGGCCATGGCTTCACCATCAATCAGCTGCGCGTGCTGCGCAGTCATTTCGCCGATGGCGGCATCGAGCGCGGCCTGCCCGGCATCGCCTGAACCTCGCCGTATCGCAACAGGGACAAGATCATGCTTCACGCCCAGATCCAGGCCAATCCGGAGGATGCGGAGATTGCTCGTGGGCGCAGGCGCCGCTGGGGCCTGCTCGCGCTGGCGGCCGGCCTCGCGACGCTGCTTTTCATCGCGCTCCGATCGCTGTTCGGCACGGACGCGCGTGCCGACGCGCCGCCGCCAATCCCGGCGGTGACGGTGAGCCGGCCGCTCAGCCAGTCGATCCTCGAATGGGATGATTATGTCGGCCGGTTCGAGGCGAGCCAGGCGGTGGAGATCAAGCCGCGCGTGTCCGGCGCGTTGGAATCGATCCATTTTCGTGATGGCGATATCGTCCGCAAGGGACAGCTTCTGTTCGTGATCGATCCGCGCCCCTTCGCGGCGGCGCTGGCGGAGGCCCGTGCCCGGCAGGGCAGCGCGGAAACGGCGCTGGCGCTGGCGCGCACCGAAATGGCTCGCGCCGACCGGCTGATCGCGGCCGAAGCGATCAGCCAGGAGGAAGTGGATTCCGCGCGTGCGGCCGTCCGCTCGGCCGCGGCCGCGGTGGAAGCGGCGCGCGCCCAGGTGCAGGCGCGGGCGCTGGACATGGAATTCACCCGGGTGCGCGCGCCGGTGACGGGCCGCATTTCCGATCGGCGCGTGGACGTGGGCAATCTGGTTTCGGCCAATCAGTCGATGCTGACCACCGTGCTCGCGCTCGATCCCATTTATTTCAGCTTCGACGGATCCGAGGCGCTCTACCTGAAGTCGCAGCGCGACAAGGATCGGCAGGGCGCGCCGCAGGAGGCGGAGATACGCTTGCAGGATGAGACCGCCTATAGCTGGAAGGGCAAGGTGGACTTCACCGACAATGCGATCGATCAGGGATCGGGCACGGTGCGCGGCCGCGCGGTCGTCTCCAACCCCGATTATTTCCTGACCCCCGGCATGTTCGGCAATATGCGGCTCGCCTCCGGCGCGTCGCGGCCGGCGCTGCTGGTGCCCGACGCGGCGATCCAGACCGATCAGGCGCGCAAGGTCGTCTATGTCGTCGGCAAGGACGACCTGATCACGGTGAAGCCGGTCGAGATCGGGCCGCGGGTGGGCACGCTGCGCGCGATCCGGTCGGGCCTCGCGGCCGGCGATCGGGTGGTCGTGTCGGGCGTGCAATATGCGGCGCCGGGGGCGAAGGTGCAGGCGCGTGAAACGCCCATCACCGCCCCGGGCAAGGAGCCTGCGGAACGCAGCTATTCGGCGCCCGCCGCCTCGCAGGCGACGCTCGCCGCCGCAAGCTGAACGAACATAATCTCAGCCCGCCGGGGCTGACCGTCCGGAAGCCGACGCCTGCCGCCCCTCGCGGCGGGCGAAGGGCGGACGCGTCTCCGGCGGGCGGAAAGAGGGAAGCAACCCATGCGCCTCAGCCACGTCTTCATCAAACGGCCCATCTTCGCGGGCGTGATCGCGGTGATCATCACGATCGTCGGCGCCTTCGCCTATTTCGGGCTGCCCGTTTCGCAATATCCCGATGTCGTGCCGCCGACCGTGACGGTGAGCGCAAGCTATCCCGGCGCCTCGGCCGAAACGGTGGCGGATACCGTCGCCGCGCCGCTGGAGCAGGAAATCAACGGCGTCGACGACATGCTCTATATGTCGTCCCAGTCGACCGGCGACGGCCGGATCACCGTCACCGTCACCTTCAAGCTGGGCACCAATCTCGATACCGCGCAGGTGCTCGTGCAGAACCGCGTCGCGCTCGCCGAGCCGCGCCTGCCCGAGGAAGTGCGGCGTCTGGGCGTGGTGGTGCGCAAGACATCGCCATCCTGGCTGATGGCGGTCAATGTGCTGTCGCCCGACGGCTCGCTCGACCGTTCCTATGTCTCCAACTATGTGCTGACCCAGATCCGGGACCGGTTGACCCGCGTCGACGGCGTCGGCGACGTTCAGGTGTTCGGCGCGCGCGACTATGCGATGCGCGTCTGGATCGATCCGGGCCGCGCCTCCACGCTCGGGCTGACGGCGGGCGAGATCGTCGCCGCGCTGCGTGGCCAGAATGTCCAGGTCGCCGCCGGCACGGTCGGCCAGCCGCCCTTCGACACGGGCAGCGCCTATCAGCTCAATGTCGAGACGCAGGGCCGCTTCCGCAGCCCCGAGGAATTTGCGAAGATCGTCATCAAGACCGATGCCGAGGGGCGCATCACCCGCCTGTCCGACGTCGCGCGCGTCGAGCTGGGTGCGGCCGATTATGGCGTGAACGCCTATCTGTCGGGCACGGACTCGATCATCATGGGCATCACCCAGCGGCCGGGCACCAATGCGCTCGCCGCCGCCACGGGGATTTTGAGCGAGCTCAAGGCGGCGTCCGCCAAATTCCCCAAGGGCCTCGAATATCGTGTCGTGTGGAACCCGACCGAGTTCATCAGTGAATCGATCAGCGCCGTCCAGCACACTTTGTTCGAGGCGGTGGTGCTCGTCGTCATCGTCATCCTCGTCTTCCTTCAGAGCTGGCGCGCGGCGATCATTCCGGTGATCGCGATCCCCGTGTCGCTGATCGGCACCTTCGCGGTGCTGGCGGGGCTCGGCTATTCGCTGAACACATTGTCGCTGTTCGGGCTGGTGCTCGCCATCGGCATCGTCGTCGACGACGCGATCGTCGTGGTCGAGAATGTCGAGCGCAATCTGGAGCATGGCCTGTCGCCCAGAGAGGCGGCGCATCGTTCGATGGACGAGGTTTCGACAGCACTTGTCGCGATCGTGCTGGTGCTGTGCGCGGTGTTCGTGCCGACCGTCTTCCTCACGGGCATTTCGGGCCAGTTCTACCGCCAGTTCGCGGTGACGATCACGACGGCGACGATCATCTCGCTGATCCTGTCGCTCACTCTCTCGCCCGCGCTCGCGGCGCTGCTGCTCCGCCCCAAGGCGGAGGAGGCGCCGGCGCGCGGCTGGCGACGGATCCTGTTTGTCGCGGCCGACCGCTTCAACCGCGGCTTCGATAGGCTCAGCATCTGGTATGGCAATGCCACCCGGCTTCTCGTGCGGCGGCCCAAGCGGATGCTCGCCATCTATGGCGGGCTGATCGGGGCGACCGTGGCGCTGTTCTGGGCGACGCCGGCGGGCTTCGTGCCGGCGCAGGACCAGAATTATGCGCTCGCCGCCTTCCAGCTTCCGCCCGGAACCTCGATCGAGCGGACCGACGCGCTGCTCCGTCGCGTGACGCAGAAGCTGCTGCAGGTGCCCGGCACCGAGGCGGCGGTGATGTTCTCCGGCTTCGACGGCGCGTCCCAGACGCAGGCGTCCAACTCGGCGGCGGCCTATATCACCTTCAAGCCTTATGAGGAGCGTGCGGAAACGGGGCGCAGCGAGGCGGCGATCATCGCCGACATGCGCAAGGCGGTGGCCGAGGTGGACGAGGCGCTGGTGTTCGTCATTCCGCCGCCCGTCATCCAGGGCATCGGCAATGGCGGCGGCTATCGGATGATGGTGCAGGACCGTAACGCCCAGGGCTATCAGGCGCTGGAGCAGGCCGCGCGCGGGCTGATCGGCGGGGCCAACAAGGCGGAGGGGCTGACCCAGGTCTATACGCTGTTCAACACCGCGACGCCGCGCGTCTATGCCGATATCGACCGCGCCAAGGCCGATATGCTGGGCGTGCCGCCGTCGCGCGTGTTCGAGGCGCTGGAGGTCTATCTCGGATCGGCTTATGTCAACGACTTCAACCTGCTCGGCCGCACCTTCCGCGTGACCGCGCAGGCCGACGCGCCCTTCCGCGATGATCCTTCGGACATCGCACAGCTCAAGACGCGTTCCAACTCGGGCCAGATGGTGCCGGTCGGCGCGGTCGCGACCTTCGAGGACAAGACCGGGCCCTATCGCGTGACGCGCTACAACCTCTTCCCCGCGGTCGAGGTGGATGGCGAGACGGCGCCGGGCTATTCGACCGGCCAGTCGATCGCGACGATGGAGCGGCTGGCGGAGGATCTGCCGCCGGGCTTCAGCGGCGAATGGACGGACATCGCCTTCCAGCAGAAGGCGGCGGGCAATGCGGCCGCGATCGTTTTCGGCATGGCGGTGGTGTTCGTCTTCCTGGTGCTGGCGGCGCAGTTTGAAAGCCTGATGCTGCCGCTGTCGATCATCCTGATCGTGCCGATGTGCCTGCTGGCGGCGATGGCGGGCGTGAACCTGCGTGGCATGGACAATAATATCCTGACGCAGATCGGTCTTATCGTGCTGATCGGCCTGGCCGCGAAGAACGCCATCCTGATCGTCGAATTCGCCAAGCAGGCGGAGGAGACGGGCGCCAGCATCGTCGAGGCGGCGGTGCAGGCGGCGCGCGCCCGGCTGCGGCCGATCCTGATGACCAGCTTCGCCTTCATCCTGGGCGTGGTGCCGCTGGTGATCGCGACGGGCGCGGGCGCGGAGCTGAGGCAGGCGCTGGGCACGGCCGTCTTCTTCGGGATGATCGGCGTGACCTTCTTCGGCCTCGTCTTCACCCCCGTCTTCTACGTGGCCTGCCGCACGCTCGCGGAACGGCTCGGCCGCAGGCGCCGGGCCGCGTCCGAAGGCACCACCCTGCAGCCCGCCGAATGAGGAAAAGAGCGATGAAGCTGTTGCGATCCATGGGGCTCGTCAGCCTGCTGGCGCTCGCCGCCTGCGCGGGCGGCGTGGGGCCCGACTATAAGCGGCCCGAAACCCCTTCCAGCGCCGCCCGGCCGTTCATCGGCAGCGCGAGCCCGGCCGTCAGCACCGCTGAGACGGACAATCAATGGTGGCGGCTCTACCGCGATCCCGTGCTCGACGGGCTGATCGCGGATGCCTTCGCCGCGAACCGCGACCTAGCGGTGGCGACCGCCAATCTCACCCGCGCCCGTGCGCTGCTGCGCGAGGCGGGGGCGGGGCGGCTGCCGCAGACGCAGATCGATGCGAGCGGCACTTATGGGCGGCGGTCTGCCATCCAGCGGCAACCCGGCATCGAGCGCGAGGACTGGCTGTACGATGCGGGCCTTTCCATTTCCTATGAGGTGGACCTGTTCGGCCGGGTCAGCCGCTCGATCGAGGCGGCGCGCGGCGATGTGGCGGCCGAGGAAGCGGCGCGCGACGTGGCGCGTGTCGCGGTCGCGGCCGAGACGGCGCGCGCCTATGCCGATGCCGGGGCCGCCGCCGAGCGGCTGGCGGTGGCGGAACGCACGGTGGCGCTGGTCGAGCAGACGCTGGACCTCACCAATCGTCAGTTCGAGGCGGGGCGTGGCACGCGGCTGGAGGTGTCGCGCGTGGTGGCGCTGCGCGACCAGCAGCGCGCGACCTTGCCGCCGCTCCGCGCCGAGCGGGATGCCGCGCTGTTCCGGCTGGCGACGCTGACCGGGCGGACGCCGGCCGACCTGCCGGCGGAGGCGGGCGCGCGACGCGCGACGCTCAGGCTGGATCAGCCGATCCCGGTGGGCGACGGGCGCGCGCTGCTCGCGCGGCGGCCCGACGTGCGCGCGGCCGAGCGCCGGCTGGCGGCGGAAACGGCGCGGATCGGGGTGGCGACCGCCGACCTTTATCCCCGGATCAGCTTCGGCGGATCGATCGGATCGACGGGCACCTCGCTCAGCGACATGTTCGGCGCGGGGCCGCTGCGCTGGCTGTTGGGGCCGCTGCTAAGCTGGAACTTCCCCAATCAGGAGACGGCGCGTGCCCGCGTGGCGGCGTCGGAGGCATCCACCGCCGCCGCGCTCGCCCGCTTCGACGGGACGGTGCTGCGCGCGCTGGAGGAAACGGAGACGGCGCTGTCGCGCTACAGCCATGAGCTGCAGCGCCGCACCGAGCTCGCCTCGGCACGCAATGCGGCGGAGACGGCGGCGCGGATCAGCCGTGTGCAGCTGCGCGAGGGCAAGGTGGATTCGCTGACGGTGCTCGATGCGGAACGTACGCTTGCCGCAGCCGAAGCGGATCTGGCGGCATCCGACGCGCGCATCGCGACGGCGCAGATCGATTTGTTCCGCGCGCTCGGCGGCGGATGGCAGGAGGCGGCGAGGGCCGGTTGAGCTGCTTTCCCCCCGGCTCACTACCCTCGCTATCCCAGCGCCGGGCCCCATCAAAATCGCATTTCGATGGGGCCCGGGGGCTGGGATCCATGTCTCTTTCCACCGAGGGTGCTGTTTGTGGAAAGAGACATGGGCCCCGGCACCGGGCTCTCATCAAAGCAGTAGTTTGATGGGAGCCCTGTGCCGGGGACGACGATCGAAAACTTCACTGTCTTTTTGTAGCAGTTGCGTTGCGTATCGCCCTGAATTCGGAGCTTTCGTGCCAGTCCGGCCAGCGACGGGAATTTGCGAGGTCGCTGGCGATGCTGTGGAACAGGGCGACATCGGCGGCGGCGCCTCTCAGATCCCAATCGGGGGACCAGGCGTCGCAGGGCTGATGATAGCAGGCCATATAGTCGGCGAGCCATTTGTCGCCCGCCGCGCGGCCGCCCTCCACCAGGTCGGCCCCGCCACCCAATGCCATCAGCAGCAGCACCGGCACGCCGCGCCGTGCGAGCGAGAAATGATCGGCGCGGTAGAAGAGGCCGCGTTCGGGCAGCGCCTCGGGCGAGACGGTGCGGCCCTGCGCGGCGGCGGCACGGGCGAGATCATCCTCGAGCCTGCCCTGTCCCTTACCGATCAGGATCACGTCGCGCGCCGGGCCGGCCGTCTGGAGGACATCGAGGGTCAGGTTCGCGACGGTCTTTTCCAGGGGATAGAGCGGCTTTTCGCCATAGGCCTCGGAGCCGAGCAGGCCGCGCTCCTCCGCCGTCCAGGCGGCGAAGACGAGCGTGCGCTCGGGGCGCGGGCCGGCAGCGAAGACGCGCGCCAGCTCCAGCACGCCGGCCAGCCCAAGCGCATCGTCATTGGCGCCGGCACGGACGGTGCGGCCCTGCGCATCCGGCTTGCCGATGCCATAGGCATCCCAATGGCCGGCGAACATGATCGTTTCGTCGGGATGCTTCGTGCCGGGAAGCTTCGCCAGCACATTATGGCTGTCGATGCGGCTGGCGGTGACGGGAAGATCGGCGGTGAAGCGCGTGGCCTTGAGCTCGACGGGGCGGAAATCGGCGCGGCGGGCCTGCGCCTTCAGCGTCTCGAGGTCGAGGCCGGCGCCGCGCAGCAGATCGGCGGCGGCGGTGCGATCGAGCCAGCCCTGAAGGGCTGCGCGTTCCGGTGCGCCGGGGGCGCGGACGATATCATAATTGCCGCCGCCGGGAGCGATCACCGTATCCCAGCCATAGCCGGCACCGGCCGCCTCATGGACGATCAGCGCCCCGATCGCGCCGCGCCGGGCGGCTTCCTCATATTTGTAGGTCCAGCGGCCATAATAGGTCATCGTCCGGCCGCCGAAGCGGCCCGCGACGGGATCGGTAGGTGCGGCCTCGAAATCGGGATCGTTGACGAGGAAGAGGGCGATCTTGCCCTTGAGATCGGCGCCCTTGAAATCGTCCCATTTCCGTTCGGGCGCGGTGACACCATAGCCGACGAAGACGATCGGCGCGTTGCGGATGGCGACGCGATCGACGTTGCGCACGGTGCTGACATAGATGTCGCGCGACTGGACGAGCCGACGGGCCTTGCCGCCTTGCGTGGCGCGCATCGCGGCGGGCGCACCGATCTGCGTGCGGACGAGCGGCACCGTCTGCGTCCAGCCGCCATTTTCGCCGCCGGGCTCAAGGCCGAGCGCGGCGAATTGGCGGGAAAGATAGTCGATCGTCTTCGTCTCGCCCGCTGTGCCGGGGGCGCGGCCTTCAAACTCTTCGGAGGCGAGCGTCCTGACGATGGCGGAGAGGCGGGCCGGATCAATCGGATTGGCGGGCTCAGCCATCGCCGTGCCGGAGAACAGGGCGGTGGCGGCGAGAAGGGGCAAGCGCAACATGGACATGCCCAATGCCCTAGCCCAGCAGGCGCCCCCCATACAAATCGTTACGGATATCGTCGCGGGGCGGATCGTTCAGCGGCTGAGCTCCGCACCCAGCCGGTCGAGAAACTGCTCGCAGCGGGCGAGCTGATCGAGGCTGGCATATTCGTCCGCCTTGTGCGCCTGCTCGATCGAGCCGGGGCCGACGATCACGGTCGAAAGGCCCGCGCGCTGGAACTGGCCGGCCTCGGCGGCATAGGGGACGGCGACGGCCCGGTTGGTGCCGAGCAGGCGGGTGGCGAGCGCTTCGGCGGCGCCATCTTCTTCGGGCGCAAGCGCAGGCGCGTCGGCGACAATCAGGGTGGCGGCCGAGACACCGGGGTGGAGCGCGCGGGCGGGGGCGATTACCTCCTCCTCAAGCGCCTGTCGGAAGCGGGCGAGCGTGGCCGGTACATCGACGCCGGGGATGGAGCGTATATCCCATTCGAACCAGGCATGGCCGGCGAGGATGTTGGCCGCCGTGCCGCCGCCGATGCGGTTGACCGAGATGGTGGTGCGATCGGGTTCGAACCGCGCATCCCGCACCTGTACGGCAAGCTCGGCCTCGATGCGCTGGAGGAGCGTGATGGCGCGGGCGGCGAGGCCGATGGCGCTGACGCCCTGATGGGCGAGGCTGGAATGCGCCTCGACCCCGCGAATATCGGTGCGCGCGACGACTATGCCCTTATGCGCATTCACCACCTGCATCGATGTGGGCTCGCCGATGAAGGCGATGGCGGGGCGCGGTGCCTGCCGCGAAAGCCAGTCGAGCAGCTTGGGCGCGCCGATGCAGCCGACCTCCTCGTCATAAGTGAGCGCGACATGGATGGGGCGCTTAAGCGGCGCATCGTTGAGGCGCGCGGCGGCGGAAAGCGCGCAGGCGATGAAGCCCTTCATGTCCGCCACGCCCCGGCCGAAGGCGCGGCCGTCGCGTATGTCCAGCCGGAAGGGATCGCTCGACCAGTCCTGTCCTTCGACGGGCACGACGTCGCTATGGCCGGAAAGGACGATGCCGCCATCCACATGCGGACCGATCGTGGCCCAGAGGCTGGCCTTTTCTCCATCTTCCGATGGCAGCACCTCGGCCGTGATGCCGCGTGTGGCGAGCCAGGCGGCGGCATGATCGATCAGCGCCCGGTTGCTGCGCGCCGAGACGGTATCGAAGGCGATGAGATCGGCGAGCAGCGCGAGCGTGGCGGGATCGGGCGCCATGGGAAAAACCTCGTTCGAACAGCTGGCGGGCGAGAAACGATCCGCCGAATATTGAAGCCATGAAGTCCCACTTTATCTCGATCAGCTGCTCATGAGGAGATTGGATTATGATTGATCTGCACTATTGGCCCACGCCGAACGGCCATAAGGTGACGTTGTTCCTGGAGGAAACGGGGCTCGAATATCGCCTGTTTCCTGTGAATATCGGCAAGGGCGAGCAGTTCGATCCCGATTTTCTGAAGATCGCGCCCAACAACCGCATGCCCGCGATCGTCGATCATGCGCCTGCGGGCGGGGGCGATCCCATCTCGCTGTTCGAATCCGGCGCGATCCTGCTCTATCTGGCGGAGAAGAGCGGCAGGTTCATCGCGGGGGATCCGGTTGGCCGGGCGGAGACGCTGCAATGGCTGTTCTGGCAGATGGGTGGGCTGGGGCCGATGGCCGGGCAGAACCATCATTTCCGCAACTATGCGCCCGAGAAGCTCCCTTACGCCATCACTCGTTACGTCAACGAGACCAACCGGCTCTATGGCGTGCTCAACCGGCGGCTCGCGGATCGCGGCTTCGTGGCCGGCGAGGAATATTCGATCGCGGACATGGCGATCTATCCCTGGATCGTGCCGCATGAGGCGCAGGGTCAGTCGCTCGAGGACTTCCCGCATGTGAAGCGCTGGTTCGATACGATCGCGGCGCGTCCGGCGACGACCCGGGCCTATGAGCTGGGCAAGAAGGTCAATCCTACGCCCGGCATCCGCAGCGAGGAGGAGCGCAAGATATTGTTCGGCCAGACGGCGGCCGCGACGGAGGAGCGCAAGGCCGGCTGAGCGGCCGGCCCTGCGCGCGCCCGTTACGGATAACGGACCGGCTTCGGTTCCTCGGGGAGGGGGATGAACTCCGTCTCGCCGGGGACGTCGGCAAAGCGGCGGGCGCGCCAATCCTCCTTTGCCTGCTCGATCCGATCGGCCGAGCTGGAGACGAAATTCCAGTAGATGTGACGCTTCTCGGGCAAGGGCTCGCCGCCGACGAGCATCAGCCGGGTGGCGCCCCGCGCCCGGAGCAGGATCTCCGCGCCGGGCTTCAGCACGACGAGTTGGTTCATCTCGAAGGCGCCCGTCTGCCCCTCGACCTCGATCGCGCCCGAGATCACATAAAGAGCACGCTCGATATGGTCGGTCTCGACGCGGAAGCGGGCGCCATGATCGAGCGCCACATCGGCATAGATCATGTCGGAGGCGGTCTTCACGGGCGAAGCCTGGCCGAGCATCGTGCCCGCGATCAGCTTGATGCTGCGTCCTTCCTCCTCGATCAGCGGCAGCGCGTCGGCGGGATGATGGATGAAGGAGGGGGCACTCTCCTCCAGCGCAGTGGGCAGCGCGACCCAGGTCTGCAGGCCGAAGAGCGGGCCGCCGGCAGCGCGCATGTCCGGCGCCGTGCGTTCGGAATGGACGATGCCGCTGCCGGCCGTCATCCAGTTGACCGCGCCCGGGCGGATCGGCTGCACGCTGCCGACGCTGTCGCGGTGCAATATCTCGCCTTCGAGCAGATAGGTGACGGTGGCGAGGCCGATATGGGGATGGGGGCGGACATCGAGCCCCTCGCCCGTGTCGAACAAAGTGGGGCCCATCTGATCGAAGAAGATGAAGGGGCCGACCATGCGGCGCTTGGCCGAAGGAAGTGCGCGACGGACCTGAAAGCCGTCGCCCAGATCACGCACCGGGGGCAGGATCACCATCTCGATCCCGTCCATTTCGCTTGGCATTACCGACATCATCCGTCTCCTGTCGCTTGGGCATCAGGATAGAGATTTCAGTGGGCGCCGAAACGCCCAGGAAGGAAAGGCATCGTTTCGGATTTGGGCATGTCCTCGCCCGATCTAAAGGGCCAGGCCGAGCTGGTTGGTGGGCTCTCCTTCTTCCAGGGCGGACAGAGTGAGGCCGAGCAGCCTCACGCCCCTGGGCACGGGGCAGAGCGCGCGGAGGAGGAGCGTGCCGGCGGCGGCGATCGAGGCGCGGTCGGAGACAGGGGCGGCAAAGCTGCGCGCGCGCGTGATCTGGCGGAAATCCGCATATTTGACCTTGAGCGTGACGGTGCGTCCCGCGGCACCCGCGCGCTCGATGCGGGCGCAGACCGCGTCCACTATGGGATCGAGCGCGGCGAGCAGCTCCGCCTCGTCGGTCAGGTCGCGGTCGAAGGTGCGTTCGGCGCCGACCGACTTGCGCTCGCGATCGGGGCGGACGGGGCGGTCGTCGCGGCCGTGCGCGGCCATATGGTAATAATCGGCGGACTTGCCGAATTCGGCGCGAAGGAAGGTAAGGCTGCGTTGGCGCAGGTCCGCGCCCGTGAGGATGCCGAGCCGTGCCATCCGGGCGGCCGTGACCGGGCCGACGCCATGGAAGCGCGCGACGGGGAGGGTGGCGACGAACGCCTCGCCCCGGCGCGGCGTGATGACGCACAGCCCGTCGGGCTTGTTCTGATCCGAGGCGATCTTGGCGAGGAACTTGTTGTAGGAGACGCCGGCCGAGGCGGTGAGCCCGGTTTCGGCGCGGATGCGCGCGCGGATATCCCGGGCGATGGCGGTGGCGGAGCCGATGCCCTGAAGATCGGCGGTGACGTCGAGATAGGCCTCGTCGAGCGAGAGCGGCTCGATGAGCGGCGTATATTCGGCGAAGATGGCGTGGATCTGGCGCGAGACGGCGCGATAGACGTCGAAGCGGGGCGGCACGAAGAGGAGATCGGGGCAGCGCCGCTTCGCCGTGCTGGACGGCATGGCGGACCGGACGCCGAAGGCGCGCGCCTCATAGCTGGCCGCGGCGACCACGCCCCGTTCGCCCGCGCCGCCGACCGCGACGGGCCGGCCGCGGAGCGCGGGATCGTCGCGCTGCTCGACCGAGGCGTAAAAGGCATCCATGTCGATATGGATGATCTTGCGGAGCGGCGGCGGCTCGGGAGCGGCAGGGGCGGGCGGCGGCGCGATTCGCATGGGGCCATTATAGGAACGGAACGGGAACCGTGGGAGGCGGCGTCCGGAACGGAGAGGAGGTCCTCAGGCTTCCAGCGCGAGCGTGGCGAAGGTGGCGAGCCAATGTTCGCCCATATAATCGCCCGCGACATAAGCCAGGCTGGCTTCGAGATGATGAGCCGCGGCGCGGCATGCTCTTTCCGCCAGCCTGGGATCGAGCGCATCGGCGATGGCGCGCCAGCACCAGGCGCGGCTGAAGTTGAAGCCGTCGAGATGGGCGATCTTCCCGTCCGACCGATCCGAGACGAAGGCGGGGGTGAAGAGGGTGGCGGGCTCGCCCCGCGCCAGATCGGGAAGGAAATCGGCGAACCAGATGCGGAATTCGGCCGGCGGCAGCACCCGGCGCATGCACAAGGCTTCGACGAGCGCGGAGGAGAGAAATTCGTCTCCCCCCGGTTCCCAGCCGGGGCAGGCGCGATCGGCGGCGAAATAGTCGCATGCGCGGGCGCGGATCATGGCGGTCAGCGCAGGATCGCGCTCCTCCGCCCATTCGAGCGCGAGGATCAGCGCGAAGGCGGTGTTGAAATGGGTGCCGGTGCGGATCGGATAGCTGAGCTTCGGCAGGAAGGCGAGGAAGCGATCGGCGAAGGCGCGCGCGAGCGGGGCGAGCGCATCGGCCCATCCGGCATCGTGCCGCGCCGCCTCCCCATGGAGCGCGAGCAGCCAGGCCCAGCCATAGGGCCGCTCGAAGCCGGCCGAGGCGGGACGATCGAGATAGGCGCGTTCGGCAAGCGCCTTTTCAGGCGTCAGCATGGCATTGGCGAGGCGGCGGATGTCGGCGGCGGCGGCAATGTCCGGAAAGCGGCGGAGCAGGCGGAGCAGCAGCCAATAGCCATGGACGCAGCTATGCCAATCGAAGCTGCCGAAGAAGATCGGGTGGAGTTCCGCCGGCGCGCGCACATCCTGGGGCTCCGCCATGACATGATCGAGCTTGTGCGGATATTGGCGCGTGACATGGCCGAGCGCGATGCGCGCGAAGCGCTGCGCGGTGGCGGGATCGAGCGCATGGGGCGGGGCAGGGATCATCGGAAGGCCAGCAGATAGATTAGGAGGAGATTGGCAGCGAGCAGCGGAAGCGCCGTGCCGAGCTGCGCCTTGATGACGGCATTTCTGTTCCCGAGCTCGAGAAGGGCGACGGGCACGATGTTGAAATTGGCCGCCATCGGCGTCATCAGCGTGCCGCAAAAGCCGGACAGCATGCCGATCGCGGCGACGACCGCCGGATCGCCGCCATGGCCGCGGATCAGGATCGGCAGGCCGACCGCCGCGGTCATCACCGGGAAGGCCGCGAAGGCATTGCCCATGACGATGGTAAAGAGCGCCATGCCCAGCGCATAGATGGCGACGGCGGCGAAGAGATTGCCATCGGGCAGGATGCGCCCGGCGAGCCCGCCGACCACCTCGCCGACGCCGGCGAGCGCGAAGACCGCCCCGAGCGCCGCCAGCATCTGGGGCAGGATCGCCGCCCAGCCGATCGAATCCATCAGCCTCCGCCCTTCCTCCAGCGCGGCGAGCGGCGGCGGGCGCAGCCAGATGCATGCGACGATGAGCGCGATGACGACGCCCATGCCGAGCGACAGCAGCGTGACCTGCTTCGGATCGAACAGGCCGCTGTCCTTCAGCAGCAGCGTGCCGGCGAGCGTGCTGGCCGGAATGACCAGCGCGGGCAGGAAGAGGCGGTTTCCGTGCCGGGCGGATAGCGCCTCGCGCTCTTCCGGGCCGGTCGTGCGCGGTAGGCCGCGTCCCAGCGCGCCGAAGCCGGCAAGGCCGACGAGGCAGAGGAGGAGCAGGCCATTGCCAAGATCGCCGAGCCGGTCGCCACCCAGGAAGCTGAGCGCGAGCAGCGCCCAGAAGGCGGCATTGCCGAACCGCTTGCCATTGGTGCGGTCGCGCGCGCTCAGCACCGCATAGGCGGCGAAGATCAGGCCGGCAAAGGCATAGAGCCAGGAAAGCGTGATCATCGCCCGCCCGGTCCGCCCAGCCGCCGATCGAGCATCAACAGCCGCGTGCCATGGATCAGCAGGGCGAGGATCGCGCTGGGGATCGCCCAGAGCGAGAGCTGGAGCGGTGCGAGCGTGATGCCATTCTGCGCGAAGAAGCCGACGATCAGCAGGATCGATCCGATCGCGACGAAAATATCCTCTCCGAAGAAGAGGCCGACATTGTCGGTGGCGGCAGCGAAGGCGCGGACCCTGTCGCGGCTGTCCCTGTCGAGCAGGGGCCGTTCGCGCGCGGCGGCGGCCTCGGCCATGGGGGCTACCAGCGGCCGCACCGTCTGGGCATGGCCGGCGATCGAGGTGAGGCCGAGTGCGGCGAACCCCTGGCGGATGATCAGATAGGCGAGCAGCAGGCGGCCGGCGGTGGCGCCCCTGAGCCGCGCGATCAGCGCGCCGGCGCGCTGCTGCAGGCCATATCGTTCGAGCAGGCCGATGACGGGCAGCACGATCCAGATCAGGTTGACATAGCGATTGTCATTGAACGCCCTGCCGAAGGCGGAGACGATTGCGACCGGATCGAGCCCCGCCGAAAGGCCGGTGACGAGCGCGGCGGCGGCCACGACGGGCAGCGGATTGAGCCTGAGCAGGAAGCCGATCACGACGACGGCGATTCCGGAAAGGAGCAGCCAGTTCGTCACTATCCGGTTCCCCCGTCCCGATGCCCCACGCGGCGGAGATTTTCCACGCTGCGCGGCCCTTGTCGAGCATGCGCGCGCGGACAGTTGCGCCGTTGCCGCACCGCAACGACTTTTGCGTCGCAGTGCGGCAGAAGCCTCATTAAGGCTTTTATTACCTAGGCAATTATGCCTTGATAGGGCCTGGTTCAGGGAAGACCGGACCTGAAAACGGGGGATTTCAATGCGTAGCTATCTTCAGGGGAGCGCGGCTGTCGCGCTCGCGCTCGTTTGTTCTGCGGCCTATGCGCAGGAGACGACATCCTCGATCCGTGGTGTCGTGACCGCGGCGGACGCGGCCGTGAGCGGCGCTGTCGTCACCGTGAAGCATCTTCCTTCGGGCACCACCGCGACCGCCACGACCGGCGGCGACGGCAGCTTCGCTTTGTCGGGCCTGCGCGTGGGCGGCCCCTTCACCGTCTCCGTCAGCGCGACCGGCTTCGGCGACACGACGATTTCGGACATCCAGCTTACCGCCGGCCAGCCGCTGCGCCTGCCGATCGCGCTGGAGACGGGCGAGGAGATCCTCGTCACGGCATCGAAGTCGGGCGCGACGGAGCTTTCGTCCGGGCCGATCACCTCGATCAGCCGCGAGGGCATTGAAGGCGTGGCCTCGATCGCGCGCGACATACGCGACGTCGCGCGGCGCAGCCCCTTCGCCAGCCTCGATCCCACCAATGGCCGTTCCCTGGAGATTGCCGGTCAGAATGGCCGTCTCAACAAATTCTCCGTCGACGGCGTGCGCTTCTCTGACAATTTCGGCCTGAACAATGGCGGCCTGCCGACGGCGCGCGGCCCCGTGCCGCTGGACGCGATCGAGCAGCTTTCGGTGAAGATTGCGCCCTATGACGTGTCGGAAGGCGATTTCCAGGGCGGCGCGATCAACGTCGTGCTGCGTTCGGGTAATAATGATTTCAGCGGATCGGCTTTCTATACCTATACCGACGACAGCCTGACCGGCGATCGTACGCGCGACCGCTCCGTCTCGCTGAATTTCGACAGCAAAAACTATGGCGGCTTCCTGTCGGGGCCGATCATCAAGGACAAGCTGTTCTTCGCCATTTCCTATGAGAAGCTGGACGAAAGCCAGCCGATCGACGTGGGCCTTGCCGGATCGGCCAATCCTGTGCCGGGGCTGAGCCAGGCCACGGTCGATCAGGTGACCGGGATCTCCAACAGCGTCTATGGCTATGATCCGCTCGGCGTCTTCAGCAACTCGGTCGAGAGCGACGAGAAATATACGGTCAAGCTCGACTGGAACGTGGTGGACGGGCAGCGCGCCTCCTTCACCTATATCCACAATGAGGGCGGTGTCGGCAGCCCCAACAGCAACGATACGAGAGCGGCCTCTCCCGCGATCGGCCTCCGTTCGATCGCCTTCTACCGGCCGGAAGAGGTGGATGCCGGCACTTTCCAGCTCAATTCCGACTGGTCGGACGATTTCAGCACGGAAACGCGGCTGGTCTATCGCGAATCGTCGATCCTTCCCGCGCCCTTCGGCGCGCCGGGCTTCGGCCAGTTCCAGGTCTGCACCGATCCGAACAACCCCGTTTCCGGCGTCGGTGCCGCGCTCATCAGCTGCTCGCAGGGCAGCAGCGCGTCGCCGGGTGCTGCGCGCATCTTCTTCGGCACGGGTCAGTTCCAGCAGGCCAATCTGCTCAAGACGAAAAATTATGGCGGCGACATCACCGCGCGGCTGAGCATGGGGGATCATACCTTCAAGTTCATCGCCGGCTATAATTTCTTCGATGTGACCAACCTGTTCGTGCGCGATGCGCTCGGCACCTATTATTTCGATTCCGTCAGCGACTTTCAGAACCGCCGGGCCAATACGCTGGCGCTTCAGGGATCGATCACCGGCGACCTGCAGGATGTGGCCGCCAATTACGGCTATTCATCCTATCTGTTTGCGCTTCAGGATAGCTGGGACGTCACGTCCCGCTTCAACCTGACCTATGGCGGCCGCATCGACCTTTATGGTTCGCAGTCGACGCCGCCGCTCAACCGCTTCTTCCTGCAGCGCTACGGCTTCCGCAACAATGCCACGATCAAGGGCAAATATATCTTCCAGCCGCGCCTTGGCCTGACTTGGCAGGCGACCGACGCGCTGACGCTGCGCGGCGGCGTTGGCCTCTTCGCGGGCGGCTCCCCGGACGTGCTGCTCTCCAACAGCTTCACCCAGGCGGGCGTGCTGGGCAATGCCATCGGCTTCCAGCGGACGGCGACGGGCTGCATCGACACGAGCACGCGGGCGGCGCTTTCGCCGGCGCTCTGCTCCGCAGCACTCGATAATGTCGATGGAAAGACCATCAATCCGCTCGTCCAGGATTATCTGCGGACGAACACGGCTGCGCTGGCCAGCACCAGCACCAACTCGCAGGATCCGGATTACAAGCTGCAATCCACCTGGAAGTGGAGCCTTTCGGCCGATTATGCGGCCGATCTCGGTCCGCTCGGTGATGGCTGGAATCTCGGTGCTGACGTCTATTATGGCCAGACCAACAATGCGCCCAGCTATACCGACCTGCGCGCCGTCAGGATCGGCACGATGCCGGACGGCCGGCCGCGCTACAGCACGGCGGTGGGCGCCAATTCCGACCTTTTCCTGTACAACACCAAGGCGGGCCACAGCCTGGTCGCGGTCGCGCGCTTCGACAAGCGCTTCGACTTCGACCTGAATATCGGCGCGAGCTACACCTTCCAGGATATTGAGGACGTCAATCCGCTGAACAGCGGCACGACGGCTTCGGGCATCTATGGCAATACGGCGATGGTCGATCCGAACTTCGCCGCGGCGGGAACGTCGGACTATCAGATCCGGCACTCGTTCAAGTTCAACATCGACTATGATCATGCCTTCTTCGGCGACTATAAGACGCGCGTCAGCCTGTTCGGCGAGCTGCGTTCGGGCCGGCCCTACAGCCTGACCATGAACGACCCCGTCCTCACGAACGGCCGTTCGAGCGTGTTCGGCGTGGTGGGCACGAGCAACCGCCATCTGCTCTATGTACCGAATGTCGCGAGCGAAACCGCCGATCCGCTGGTGACCTATGACAGCACGGCCACCTTCACCGCGCTGCAGAACTTTATCCAGTCGAACGGCCTGTCGAAATATCAGGGTCGCATCATCCCCAAGAACACCCAGCGTTCGCCCAATTATTTCAAGGTCGACCTGCACGTCGATCAGGAAATTCCGGTGCCCGCATGGCGTCAGGCGCGTGTCAAGCTGTTCGCGGACCTGGAAAATGTGCTGAACTTCATCGACAAGGATTGGGGCTCGCTGCGCCAGACCAACCTCAGCGCCCAGCAGCTCGCCACGGTGGTGAACGTGGCCTGCGCGAAGCAGGCGGGCAGCAACTGCACCCAGTATCGCTATTCGAGCTTCACCAATCCGGCGCTGATCAATCAGGCGCGATTCTCGCTCTGGGGCGTCCGTCTGGGCGCGAAGTTCGAGTTCTGATCGGCTGGTCCGGGGCAGCGGGAAAGCCGCCCCGGACCATCTCACGCATCCAAAATGGGGAAGGGCGGTTCATGCACAGGCATGACACCGCCCTTTTCTTTTCCGCTCCGTGCCTTTTTCGACGGCGGGACCGACGCCGCCGGGCGGACGCATGCGGAGATAATCGGCTGGCCCGACGTGGCGATCGAGCAGCATCATGACTTTATCCAATGGCTGTTTCCGCTGCCCGAGCCGAGCCGGGCGGTGCCGGGATCGCCCGTGCTGACGGAAGCGGATCGGGCGGAGCTGGCGGCATCGCCTGCGGCGCGGGAGCGGATGGAGCAGGCGGCAGCGCGGATGCTGCGTTTCTATAGGGACAATGACCATTGGCTGGTGCCGCACGATCATAACCATCTGCGCATCAGCCGGATCATCCGCAGCCTGCGGCTGATCCTGGGCGATAGCGCGGCGGATCGGTTCCGCGACGCGATCATGGCGCGGGTGGCGCAGGCGGGCGCGTCTATCAGCGCAACGAGCCTGGACTATTGGAGCGCTGCCTGATCAGCGATGCCAGTCCTTCGCCAGATGGCGCGAGGCGAGCGCGAGCAGGGCGGCGGCGATCAGATAGAAGCCGAGGCCGATCAATATCGCATAGCGCAGCGACTGATCCCCGAAGCGCGCGGCCAGCGCATCGGACACCAGGCCGAAGAAGAGCGTGCCGAAGCCGATACCGATCAGATTGTTTATGAACAGGAAGCTGGCCGATGCGGTCGCGCGCATGTTGGGCGGCACGAGATGCTGGATGGCGGAAAGAACGGGGCCCAGCCACATCAGGGCCAGCGCCTGTGGCACGAGGAACAGCAGGAAGGCCAGTTCCTTGGCCGGCGCCATGACGCCTGCCACATAGAGCGGCACCGCGATCACGAAGGCGCTGGCGGGGACGAGGGCATAATATTTGGGATCCCTGCTGCCGAGCCGGTCGCCCAGCCAGCCGCCGCACCAGACGCCGACCATCCCGCCGATGAAGATGATCGATCCGTAGAAGAGCGACAGGTCGAACAGCTTGAGCCCGAAGCTGCGCCCGAAAAAGGAGGGGAGCCAGAAGATCAGGCCATAGCCCACCGTCGAGCTGGATGAGGCGCCGAAGGCGAGCAGCCAGAAGGCGGGCTTGCGCGCGAGCGTGGCCATGACCTCGCCGAGCGCGGCGGGCTCGGTGCGCGCGGCGGGGGGATCGTAGCGGCCCCGCATGGGCTCGCGCACGACCAGGCGGAAGAGGGGCGCCAGCACGACGCCGGCGAGGCCGACGGTGAGAAAGGCGGTGCGCCAATCGACGCTGGAGGCGATCCAGCCGCCAAGGAAGATACCGAGCGCCGAGCCGATCGGGATGCCGAAACTGTAGAAGGCGAGCGCGCGGGCGCGGCTTTCGCGGGGGAAATAGTCCGAGATCAGCGCATAGGCCGGGGCGACGCCGCCCGCTTCGCCGACGCCGACGCCGAGCCGGCAGAGAAAAAGCTGCCAGAAATTGCCCGCTACGCCGCACAGCGCGGTGAACGCGCTCCATAGCGCGAGCGACACCGTCATGATCCAGGTGCGGCTGCGGCGATCGGCGGCCCAGGCGATCGGAATGCCGAGCGCGGTGTAGAAGAGCGCGAAGGCGAGGCCGCCAAGCGCGCCGAGCTGGGTGTCGCTGAGTCCCAGCTCGGTCTTGATCGGGATTGCGAGGACGCCGATGATCTGCCGGTCGATGAAGTTGAAGGTGTAGACCAGGAGCAGCATCGCCAGCACGACGGCGCGATAGGATTTGGATTCCGGTGCGGCTGCGCTGCTCACTTCATTGCCCCTTCCTGCCGTCACGCCAGCGGAGGCCGGCGTCCCACGAGGCTCGCTCTCTAGCGGAGAGAAAGGAGGGACCCCAGCCTTTGCTGGGGTGACGGAGGAAGGAGGCGGTTGCATCGTCAGAAACGCACTTCGCCGGTGACGGTGAAGGTGCGCGGCGGGCCATAGAAGCCGATGATCGAATTGCCGGTGAGCGCGCCCGGGAAGTTGTAGCCGCCGACGCGATATTTCTTGTCGGTCAGGTTGCGGCCATGCGCGCCGATCTGGAAGCGCTTGTCGTCCGACGTCCAGACGATGCTCATGTCGACCAGCTCATAGCCGTCCTGATCGAGCACGCGGTTCGGCACCTCGAACAGCGAATAGTCGCTGCGATAGGAGAGCGAGGGCGTGAGGGCGAGCGTGCCCGCGCCGCCCAGATCCTTCGCATAGTTCAGGCTGACATTGATATTATGTTCCGGCGTGTTCTGGAACACTCGGCTGTCGGCAAGATCCTCGACGCGCAGCGTGGCGGGATTGAGCGTCAGAAATTCCCTGAATTTGGCGTTGGTATAGCCATAAGCGAAGCTGACCGACAGTTCGGGCGAGGCGACCGCCCGGCCTTCCAGCTCCAGGCCCCAGATGCGCGAGGCGCCGGCATTGTCGACCGAACTCACCACCGTGGTGCCGGAAACGAACTGGGTCGTGACCTGCTGGTTCTTATAATCGGAATAGAAGCCGGCGGCGTTGAGGAAGAAGGTCCGATCGAGGAAGGCGCCCTTCAGGCCCACCTCATAGGCATCGACCGTTTCCGGCGCATAGCCGTTGACCGTATCCGGCGTGAAGATCGCATCGCCGCGCGGATCGAAGCCGCCCGACTTGAAGCCCTTATTGTAGGAGGCATAGGCCATGATGTCGTCGGTCGGCTCATAGCGCAGGCTGATCCGCGGCGTGAATTTCGAATCGGTACGATCGTTGGTGTAGTTGGTGCGGATGCGGAAGGGCGTCGCCGTCGGCCGGCCGAAGATCGGGCTGCGCAGGCCGAGATAGTCGGCGCGGAACACCGTGCCCTCGCGCTTGTCGCGCGTGTAGCGGCCGCCGAGCGAGACGGAGAAATGATCGGTGAGATCATAGCTGATGTCGCCGAACGCGGCATAGCTGCGCGTATCGACCTGACCGCTGGTGAGCGTCGTGAGATTGGCGTTGCCGATCACCGTATCGAACGCGCCTTCGGCCGAATTGTCGAGATAATAGAGGCCGATCACGCCTTGGAGCCGGTCCGCCGTGATCAGCGCCTGGAATTCCTGCGTGAACTGATGGTCCTTGTAGAAGGAGGGTATGTCCAGGATCGGCTGGGGCAGGCCATCGAAATCGATGACGGTATCGGTATGGCCCTTGCGATAGGCGGTGATCGATTTGAGCGTCAGCGCATCCGATGCCTCTAACTCGATCGTGCCGGAAATGCCCTGGGTCACGACCTTATTGTCGTCGCCGATGCCGGCGCGCGTGTCATAGACATCCTCCAGCGGCGCGCCGAGCGCGGTGCCGTTGCCGAGCTCGCGATGGCCGTGGCGCGGGTTCGACTTGTCGACCGTCTTGTCGGCGGCGATGCGGATGAAGAGCGCGTCGGACGGCGTGAGCTCGGCCGAGAGGCGGCCGGCGAGCACATCCTTGTTATAATGTTCGGCGCCGGTGGTGAGATTCTCGCCGAAGCCGTCGCGCTTGTACCAGGCGACCGCGCCGCCGACGGACAATATGTCGCTGATCGGCACCGTGACCGAGCCGATCAGATCGCGCTGATCATAGCTGCCATAGGCGCCGCGCACCTTCGCCTCGAAATCATTGCCGAGCCGCTTGGTGACATATTTGATCGCGCCGCCGATCGTGTTGCGGCCATAGAGCGTGCCCTGCGGCCCGCGCAGCACCTCCACCCGATCGATGTCGAAAATGTCGAGCACGGCGCCCTGGGGGCGCGCGACATAGACATCGTCGACATAGAGGCCGACGCCGGGTTCGAAGCCCCATACCGGATCCTGCTGGCCGATGCCGCGGATGAAGGCGATCAGCGTGCTGTTCGATCCGCGCGCGATCTGGAGCGTGAGGTTGGGCGTCTGCTGCTGGAGCGAGGTGATGTCGATCGCGCCCTGATTCTGGAGCGCGGTGCCTGAAAAGGCGGAAATGGCGACGGGAACGTCCTGCAGCCTTTCCTCGCGGCGGCGCGCGGTGACGATGATCTCGGCGCCGATCAGCGCGGCATCCGCGCCGGTCGCCTGTTCCGGGGCTGGGGCGGTTTCAGTTTCGGCCTGCTGGGCCAGCGCGGCGGCCGGGGAGGCGAGCCCCAGAAGGGCCGATCCGGCGAGCAGCAGCTTTCTGCTTTTGATATGTTTCATGGCAGTCCTCCCTCAAGACTGGCCGCCTGCATTCACCGGCAGGTCGGCCGCGAAATCGATTATCATGCGATTAAAGGCTTCGGGCTCCTCGAGCTGGGGCGCATGGCCGGAGCGGGGGAAGGCGACGGCGCGTGCCTGCGGCAGCGCTCGTCCAAGGAAATGGCTGGTTTCGGGCGCATAATATTGGCTCCGCGCGCCATAAGCGATGCGCATCGGCGTGCGGATTTCGGCGAGGCGGTCGCGCAGATCCTGCGCGACGAGCGAGCGGTTGATCGCGGCGACGGCATCCAGATCGACCGTGGCAATCTCCGCCGCCATTTGGGCGATGAGCGGCGCGCGCTCTTCCCCCAGCCCCTTGGCGACGATGGCATTGGCGATGCGGCGGCCGCGCGCGGCGGCATCCTCGTCCGCCTCGCCGACGCGCAGGCTTTCGTCGATCAGGCCGAGATGCCAGTCGCCCTCGTCGAGCACCTTGGGGCCCATGTCGATCGTGATCGCACCGGCGAAGGCGGGGGCCGCGGGCCCGAGCAGCACATGCCACAGCACCATCGCGCCGAGCGACCAGCCGATGCCGATCGCGTCGCGCAGATCGAGCGCCTGAACAAGCTCGGTGACGTCGGCGGCGAGGCGCTCGACCGTCAACTCGCCGCTGGCGGCCGTCCGGCCATGGCCCCGGAAATCCGGCCGGATGATGCGAAAGCGATCGACCAGCGCATCGCGCTGGGGCGCATAGAAGCCGGCATGGGCATTGAGCCCGTGCAGGCAAAGCAGCGGAGGGCCGTGCCCCTCATCGTCATAGACGATCGCCGCGCCGTCACTCGAGGTGAAGATCGGCATCCTCGTTCCCCTGAACCGGATCCGGGATCGTCGTCCCGGTCTCGTTTTCGGAGGTCATATTCGCTCATCCCGAAAACCGAGTCAATGTTCAACTATGGGGCCGCTTGATCCCGCCTTGCCGGCGCGGCAGAAGATCGACAGAGGATGACTGACAGGACACCCAAGACGGAGCGCGGCCGCAGGACGATGCGGCGGCTGCTCGATGCCGCCGCCGCCGAATTTGGCGAGCGGGGCTATCACGACGCCGCGATCACGAGCATCACCCAGCGGGCGGGCGTCGCGCTCGGCAGCTTCTATACCTATTTCGAGGGCAAGGAGGCGCTGTTCCGCGCGCTGGTGCGCGACATGAGCCATGCCGTGCGCTACCATATCGCGCATGAGCTGCGGGGCGTGACCGACCGGCTGACGGCGGAGCGACGCGGGCTGGAAGCCTATATCGGCTTCGTCCGGCGCCATAAGGCGCTCTACCGCATCATCGAGGAATCGCAGTTCGTCGCCGAGGATGTCTATCGCGAACATTATCGCGTGTTCATCGAAGCCTATCGCGACGGCCTGCGCGCCGCATCCGGCCGGGGCGAGATCAGCGAGGGGCAGGATGAGGTGCGCGCCTGGGCGCTGGTGGGAATGAGCGTGTTCCTGGGCATGCGCTATGGCGTGTGGGGCGAGGATATGTCGCCGGCGGAGGTGGCGGAAGCGGCGGGCGCGCTGATCGCGCATGGCCTTGCGCCGCGCAGGGGGGCGGCATGACGATGCTGCCGGATCCGCTCGCACGACGGGCGGAGCTGACGCCGGAGCGCATCGCCTTCGAAATGCAGCGGGATGGGCGCGAGACCAGCTATGGCGCGCTCGATCGGGCGGCGGGACGCGCCGCCGCGATGCTGGCGCGCGAGGGCGTCCGCGCGGGCGACCGGGTGGCGATGCTGGCGCACAACCGGATCGAATTTTTCGAGCTGCTCTTCGCCTGCGCGCGGCTGGGCGCGATCATGGTGCCGCTCAACTGGCGGCTGGCGACGCCCGAGCTCGCCGCCGTGATCGCCGATTGCGAGCCCATGCTGCTGTTCCATGAGGCGGGGCTGGTGCAAGCGGCGCGGGCGGCCGTGCCGGACGGGGTGAGGCTGCGCAGCCTCGACGGCGACTATCTTCAAGGGAGTGGGGAGGGGCTCGGCCCCCGGCTCTCGGGGGCGGACGAATGCTGGTATCTGCTCTACACTTCCGGCACGACCGGCCGGCCCAAGGGCGTGATCCAGACCTATGGCATGGCGCAGGCCAATCATGTGAATGTGCGCACCGCGATCGGGCTTGGCGAGGATGAGGTGACGCTCGCCATATTGCCGCTCTTCCATACGGCAGGGATCAATCTCTACGCGCTGCCGACGCTGTTCGCCGGGGGGCGCGTGATATTGGGCGATTTCGAGGCGGGCGCGACCTTGCGCACGCTGGCGGGCGGGCGCGTGACGAGCATGTTCGGCGTGCCAACCATCTATCAGGCGCTGAGCGACCAGCCGGGTTTCGCGGCGGCGGATCTTTCGCGCGTGCGCTTCTTCGGATCGGGCGGCGGAGCCTTGCCGGAGGCGTTGCAGCGGCGCTGGCTGGAGCGCGGCCTGATCCTGTGCAACGGCATGGGGATGACGGAGACGGGGCCCACCGCCTTCGTGATGGACCGCGCCAATGCGCCGCACCGGATCGGATCGGTCGGCAAGACGCAGCTCCTGCTCCAGGCGCGGCTGGTATCGGGCGGGCGGGACGTGGGGCCGGGCGAGGTGGGCGAGATATGGTTTGCGGGCGCCAGCGTGACGCCCGGCTATTGGCGCCAGCCGGAAGCGACGGCGGCGGCCTTTTCCCCCGACGGATGGCTGAAATCGGGCGATCTGGCGCGGCGCGATGCGGATGGTTTCCATTATGTCGTGGGCCGCGCCAAGGAGATGTTCGTGTCCGGCGGCGAGAATGTCTATCCGGCCGAGGTGGAGGCGGTGCTGCTGCGCCACCCGGCGGTGGTGGAGGCGGCGGTGGTGGGCGCCCCCGATCCGATCTGGGGCGAGGTGGGCCATGCCTATGTGGTGGCGCGCGCGCCCGTGACGGTGGACGCGCTGGCGCGCTTCTGCCGCGAGCGGCTGGCGGCCTATAAGGTACCGCGCGATTTCGGCTTCGTCGCCCGGCTGCCCCGCAACGCGGCGGGCAAGGTGGAGAAAAGGCTGCTGGTCGAGGATGCGCTCTGACGCCCGCTTCTCAATCCGCTCCTCAATCTTCGTGGATCAGGCTGTGGTCGCGCGTGTCGCGCATGCGCAGATAGACGATCAGCGAGATGCCGATCATCCCCGTCACATACCAGTAGAAGCCGCTTTCCAGCCCCTGGCTCTTGAACCATAAAGCGACATATTCGGCCGTGCCGCCGAAGATGGTGTTGGCGAGCGCATAGGGCAGCGCCACGCCCAGCGCGCGGATATGCGCCGGGAAAAGCTCCGCCTTCACCACCGCGTTGATCGAGGTATAGCCCGTGACGATGATCAGCGCGCCGAATACCAGCGCGAAGGCGGCATAGGGGCTGCGCACCGTTTCCAGCGTCGAGAAGATCGGCACGGTGCAGAGGAGGCCGAACAGGCCGAAGCCGACCATCAGCGGCTTGCGGCCGATCCGGTCGGAAAGCGCGCCGGCTACGGGCTGGAGCAGCATGTAGAGGAAGAGCGCGGCGGCGCTGATCTCGGTCGCCGTCTCGCGCCCGAAGCCGGAGGTGTTGACCAGGAATTTCTGCATGTAGGTGGAGTAGGCGTAGAAGGCGAGCGTGCCGCCCGCGGTCAACGCCACGACGGTGAAGGCCTGGGCGGGATAGCGGGTGAAGAGCGCCCAGCCGCTCGATTTGGGCGCGTCGGAGATGGCTGCATTCTTGTAGCTTTCCGTTTCGGCGAGGCCGCGGCGGAGATAGAAGACGGCGATGGCGAGCATCCCGCCGATCGCGAAGGGAATGCGCCAGCCCCAGCTTTCCAGCGCGGCTTCGGACAGCGATGCCTGCAGGATCAGCAGCACGCAGAGCGCGATCAGCTGGCCCGAGATCAAAGTGACATATTGGAAGCTGGAGAAGAAACCGCGCCGGTTGCGGCCCGCCATTTCGCTGAGATAGGTGGCGCTCGCGCCATATTCGCCGCCGACGCTCAGGCCCTGCATCAGCCGCGCGAGCACGAGCAGCGCGGGCGCCGCCCAGCCGATCATGGCATAGCCGGGCGTCACCGCGATGATCAGCGAGCCCAGGCACATCAGCGTGACGGACAGGGTAAGCCCCGCCTTGCGGCCACGCCGATCGGCATAGATGCCCATGATCCACGCCCCGATCGGTCGCATCAGGAAGCCGACCGCGAAGATGGCGGCGGCGTTCAGCAACTGTGCCGTCTGGTCGCCCACCGGAAAGAAGGCCGGCGCGAAATAGAGGGTGAAGGCCGAATAGACATACCAGTCATACCATTCGACGAGATTGCCGGTGGAGCCGCCGATGATCGAGCGGAGGCGGTGGCGGCGATCGCGCTCGCCGGACAGGTCGATGGCGCTCGTGGCCTGCATCCCGGATACTCCCTGAAACTCTTTTACCTAAGTAGGACTATCATTTCGGCGCTGGACAGCTGCCCCGAAAGATGATCCTTACCCAGCCCATAACGAACAAGCGAGCCGGGGTACGTGCCCTATGGCGGATCGTGCCGTGTGCTTCGTTATAACGATGTCAACCGCGGCTAACAGCGGCACAGCTTTGCAGGATGGGACCGGCGCGCGGGGAGTGCGTCGCATGATGACATGTGCCGGTGATCGGATGTTTCGATCGCCGGGAAGAAGGGGTCCCGGATGATTACTCGTCGTAAACTGCTCGGCCGGATCGGCATGATGGGCGGGGTGGGCGCTGCCTATGGCGCGATGCAGGCATTGGGCCTGATGTCCACCGCCCATGCGGAAGGATTGACGCCGCTTCCCAAGGATTTCGGCGCGGGCACGAGCGTGGTGGTGCTGGGAGCGGGCATCTCCGGAATGGTCGCCGCCTATGAGCTGGAGCAGGCGGGCTTCGACGTGACGGTGCTCGAGGCGCGCGATCGCGTCGGCGGGCGCGCCTGGACGGTGCGCGACGGCGACAAGATCGAGATGATCGGCGAGGCGGACCAGACCGCAAGCTATTCGGATGGCATCTATTTCAACGCCGGCCCGGCGCGCATCCCGAGCCATCATCAGGGCTATCTCGGCTATGCCAAGAAGTTGGGCGTGCCGATGGAAGTCGAGGTCAATTCCAGCCGCAGCGCCTTCATCCAGGGCAAGAGTGGCGATCGCCTCCAGATGCGCCAGGCGTCGAACGACCTGCGCGGCCATATTGCCGAACTGCTCGCCAAGGCGATCAACCAGGGCTCGCTCGACCAGGCGCTGACCGCCGAGGACAAGGCCAAGCTGCTGCCCTTCCTCAACCTCTATGGCGATCTCGATCCGAACGGTGCCTATACGGGCAGCCTGCGCGCCGGCTTCAAGACGCTGCCGGGTGCCGATATCGGCGCGTTCGATTCGCCCAATGCGCCGATGGATCTCAAGCACCTGCTCGCCAACGAACAGCTTCCGATGACGCTGTTCGAGGACAATATCTACATGCAGGCGACGATGTTCCAGCCGGTCGGCGGCATGGACCAGCTTCCCGTCGGCTTCGAGCGGGCTCTGCGCAAGAAGGTCGTGCGCAACGCCGACGTGCAGAAGATCCGCAACGGCGCCTCGGGCGTGGAAGTGATGTGGCGCGATCGCAAGAGCGGCGCCACCAGCGCGATCAAGGCCGATTATGTGATCTGCACCATCCCCTTCCCGGTGCTGGCCAAGATCGACGCCAATTTCAGCAAGCCCGTGGCGCAGGCGATCGCGGGCGTGGTCTATGACCATTCGAACAAGGTCGCGTTTGAATCGCCGCGCTTCTGGGAGAAGGAGCAGATCTATGGCGGCATCTCCTTCGTCGGCGGTGAGACCTCGCTGATCTGGTATCCGAGCGCGAAGCTGCACAGCGATCGCGGCATGCTGCTCGCCTGCTACAGCTCGGGCGAGGTGGCCGCGAAGTTCGAGCAGCGGCCGCTTGCCGAGCAGATCGCCATGTCGCGCGCTGCGGTCGAGCGGCTGCATCCGGGCCATGGCGCGGATCTCGTCAATCCGCTCGTCGTCAACTGGCACAAGATCCCCTACAGCCTGGGGCCCTGGCCGAACTGGTATGCCGGCGTAAGCGGACGGCAGGAAGGCCATATCGATACCGAGCCCTTCCGCCTGCTGCACAAGCCCGACGGCCGCGTCTATTTCGCGAGCGCGGCGCTGAGCCAGACGCCGGGCTGGCAGGAAGGCGGCATCCAGTCCGCGCAGGGCGTCGTCTCCGCGCTCGCGGCGCGCATGGCCGCAGCGCCCAGCCGCAAGGCGGCGAGAGGCTGAGGCAAAGGCTTCCCGCGCCGGCTTCCGGCGCGGGAAGTTTATGTTTGTTGCGGCTGCGACGAACCGCGGCCTAGCAAAAGGGGCCGCTCTGCAAGGCGGCGCGTCTTCGCGGGGGAAGACGGAAAATCAAGGGGCGTAGCCGACATGCGCCAAAGGCGCAGCGGTAAAAGCCCGGAAAGCAGCATGGAGAGGATTTCATTCCGAACAAGGGGGGATTCTATGCTGTCCATTCGCCATCAGGCCGCCATTTCGGCCGCTGCACTCGCCATCTGCCTGACGCCGTCCGCAGGCTTCGCTGAGAGTGCCGCCGCTCCGGCTGCGCCTGCCGAGGATGAGGACACTATATTGGTCGTGACCGGCCGCCGCGTGTCGGACGCGTCCGTCGCGATCGGCACCGACCAGACGAGCAACACCATATCGATCACGCGCGAGGCGCTGCTTTCTGCGCCGGCGGGCATTTCGGGCCTGAAGATGCTCGAAGGGCTGCCCGGCTTCAACGTGCAGGCGAACGATGCGCTCGGCCTCTATGAATTCGGCAATTCGGTGTTCGTCCGCGCCTTCAACTTCCAGCAGATCGGCTTCGTGCTCGATGGCGTGCCGATGGGGCGCAGCGACCAGTTCGGCGGCAGTCCGATCTTCCGCTATGTCGAGAATGAGAATCTCCAGCGGGTGACGGCGAGCCAGGGCGCGGGCGATGTTTCGCTGCCGAGCTACGCCTCGCTCGGGCCGATCGTGCAATATATCACGACCCAGCCGGCCGACGATCTGGGCCTGATCGCGCAGCAGACCTTCGGCAGCGACGATTTCCGCCGCAGCTTCGTGCGCGTCGACACGGGCGAGCATGGCGGGCTTTCGGCCTATGCCAGCTATTCGAAGCTCGATGCGGATGTGTGGCGCGGGCCGGGCACGATCGATCGCGAACATGTCGAGGCAAAGATCCGCTACGAGATTGACGATCGTTCGGACGTGACCGCGAGCTTCCTCTACAACGACTATTTCGACTATGATTCCCCGGCGATCAGCATTGCCCAATATAAGGGCACGACGCCGACGCCCGATCCGTTCGGCCGGAAGGGGCGCTATTTCGCCTATCTGGGGACGGTACCGAACCTATCGGTGACGGTGCCCGGCATCCGATATTCGAACAGCCTCTATAATCAATATTTCAAACAGGCGATCAATTCGCGCACCGACTATCTCTATAGCCTGACGGGCAATTTCGCGCCGACCGACAGCTTCGATTTCTCGGTGACGGGCTATTATGAGGATAAGAAGGGCTATGGCGTCTCGCCCGAAGCCTATTCAACGTCGCTAGGCTTGCCGCCTCGGCAGGGGGGAGCGCCAAGCGCCTATACTGCCCAGAAGGACATCGTCCCCGGCCTGTTCGCGCCCAAGGGGCTGCAATATGGCCTGTCGACGATCGAAGGATCGCGCGTCGGCGTCACCGCGCACGGCACCTATCATTTCGGGCCCCATATCCTGCAGGCGGGATTCTGGGGCGAGAATGACGATTATCATCGCACCCAGGCGCGCTATAACCATCAGGACGGCAATCCGGACGGCGCGCCGCTGCTGGGCGAGCCGGTGCATCTCCAGCGCGATTATCGCTCCAGCCGCGAGACGCTGCAGCTCTTCGCCAAGACCGTGCTCGCTTTCGACGAGGAGCGGCTGAAGATCGAGCTGGGCTTCAAGTCGCTCAACATCGATTACAAGATACGCGGCTATCGCAACCCGGCGGACTATATCAACCGGCGCACACCGCGCCTGACCGATCAGTGGAAGGATCATTTCCTGCCGCAGGCGGGGCTGGTCTATAATGTGACGCCGCAGGAGCAGATCTTCGCTTCCTATGCGGAGAATATGGCGTTGCCGCGCGGCGCGGACGATATCTTCTCGGCGGCGAGCCCGATCGTGCCGGGCCCCGCGGCGGAGACGTCCAAAAATTATGAGGCAGGCGTCCGCACCAACCGGCCGACCTTCAACGCCGCGCTCGCGCTATTCTACACCCAGTTCGACAACCGGCTGCAATCCTTCGCATCGCCGGTGCCGGGATCGACGACGACCGAGACTTTCTACCAGAATGTCGGCGGCGTGAAATCCTATGGCGCGGAGCTGAGCGGCGTCCTCAAGCCGCGGATCCTGGACGGCGCGGTCTATTTCAACGCCAATGCGACCTATAATATCGCCAAGTTTCAGGACAATTATTCGACCTTCGCCATCAAGGGCAAAAGGGTGCCGGACAATGCCAAATGGCTGGTGCAGGCGGGCATGACGGTCGAGCCGGCGGACTGGATCGTCGCCAATGTCTCGGCCCGTTATCTGAGCAGCCGCTACAGCAATTTCGTGAATAGCGAGAAGATCGGCGATTATGTCATCGCCAATGCTTATGTCGATATCGGCGATGGATTGAGCTTCGGCCCGCTGAAGTCGGTCAAGCTGCGCTTCAACGTCGATAATATCTTCAACAAGGATTATCTCGGCACGATCAGCACGACCACCAACAGCCCTGCCACCTATCGGCCGGGGCCCGACCGGACCTTCCAGATCAGCATCCGGGGCGAAATCTGATGCATCTCAACTCCATAGCCTTCGCCGCCGGGATCGCGATCCTGGCGGCACCCGTGCCGGCCGCGACGCCCGAGGTGAGCGGAAAGGCGAGGGCGATCCATGAGCGGGTCCTGACGTTCGACACGCATCTCGACACGCCCGCCAATTTCTCGCGGCCGGGCTGGGATTTTGCCGAGGGGCACAGCCTGTCGCGCGATTTCGGGCAGGTGGATCTGCCCCGGATGAAGGCGGGCGGGCTCGATGGCGGCTTTTTCGCAATCTATACGCCGCAGGGGCCGCGCACGCCGGAGGCGACCGCCGCCGCGCGCGACGCGGCGCTGATCCGTGCGGTCGAAATACGCGAGATGGCGGCGCGGCTTTCGGACAAGGTCGAGCTCGCCTTCACCGCCGACGATGCCGTGCGCATCGCCGCCAAAGGCAAGGTGGTCGTCTATCAGAGCATCGAGAACAGCTATCCGCTGTCCGCCGATCTGGGGCTGATGACGACTTTCCATGAACTGGGCGTGCGGATGATGAGCCCGGTCCATTTCCTCAACAATGATTTCGGCGACAGCTCGACCGATCCCAAGGGCCCCGAATGGAACGGCCTGAGCCCGCTCGGACGCCGTTTCGTGGCGGAGGCGAACCGGCTGGGCATCATCCTCGATGCGAGCCATGCGTCGGATGCGGTGCTGGATCAGATGCTGGCGCTTTCGACGACGCCGGTGATCCTGTCCCATTCGGGCTGCAAGGCGGTCTATGACCATCCCCGCAATGTGGACGATGCGCGGCTGATCGCGCTCGCGGCCAAGGGCGGGGTGATCCAGATGAACGCCTATGCCGGCTATGTCGCCAAGCTGCCCGAAAATCCGGAACGCGACGCGGCGCTGAAGGCGCTCTACGCAAAGATGGGCAACCGCCATGACATGACGCCCGATCGCGTCGCGGAACTGGTGCGCGAGCGCGATGCGATACTGGCGCGCTATCCGGGATCGAAGCCTGATTTCGATGCCTTCATGAAGCATATGCTGCATGCGCTGAAGCTGGTCGGCGTCGATCATGTCGGCATCGGGCTCGACTGGGACGGCGGCGGCGGCGTCGAGGGGCTGGAGGATGTGGTCGACATTCCCCGGATCAGCGCGGCGCTGCTCGTGGCGGGCTATACCGAAGCCGATCTCCAGAAGATCTGGAGCGGGAATGTGCTGCGCGTGCTGCGCGCGGTGGAGGCGGCCAAGGCGAAGTGATCGGGGGCGAAGTGATGGCGGCGAAGTGAGGGGCGCCGCCGGAACGGCCCCGCGCTCACTGCTCGGCGGTGTGGGCGCTTTCAGGCGGCGGCAGCATCAGCGGATCGCTGAAGGTCACGATCTCGCGCGTGCCGTCATGATCGACGATCTCGATGCTCGAGAGCGACAGCGCTTCTTCCTCGACATGGATGCGCTGGGGCCTGGGAATCAGATGATCGATGCCTTCGAGGGCGATTTCGAGCACGCCGTCGCGGGGCTCATAGCTGATGCCGATCACGGGCCGGCGATTGGCGAGCCGCTGGTCGCCGAGCGGCAGCGAAACGAGCTCCACGGTCGCCCGGCGGGCGCGCAACGCCCTCGCCACGCGATCGAAGTAATGCTGCCATTCGGCCTTTTCCAACGTGCGGACCGCCATCGACTCTCTCCTCCTCGGCCGGATCGTGCCGCGTCCGGCCATTTTCCCGTTATTTAGGCGGAGTGTCGCGCCGGCTCGCTAATCTGGATCAGGATCGGCCGCGCTTCGCCGCGAAAGCGCGGAGGTCCGTCGGTCCCGTGATGGTGCGCGCCGATGCCGTCACGGGGACGCAACGCCAATCCCTATCGTCAGTTTATCGTCCGGGTTGCGATTGGGAGGACCAGGCGATGAATATTTCCACCGTCAATGTGATCGAGCGTATCGCGCGCGTGCTGGCCGGGCAGCGCCTGAGCGCCAATGCCGAGGGATGCGATCCTTCGGCGGCGGCGCTGGTCGATGCGCAATGGCCCGCCCATGTGGATGATGCCGTTGCCGTCCTGCGGACGATGCGCGAGCCGGATCGGGCGATGGCGGCGGTGGGCGATGTGGCGATCTGGGAACGGATGATCCGGGCGGCCCTCAAGGAGCAGCAGCCGGCCTGACCCGTTCAGTCGCAGCCAAGCTCGCGCATCTCAACCATGCGATGCTCGCGCGCGCTGATCTCCGCGGCCATGCCGATGGCGACCGCCTTGAGGCCGTCCAGGGCGGTGACCTCGACCGGCCCTTCGCCACGGATGGCGCGGGCGAAGGCCGCATGCTGATGGAAGGTGGCGCCATGATGCGAGCCTGCCGCCATGGCGGCCGCATCCACGGCGACATGCTCGCGCTCGACCCGCTTGGCCTCTTCGCGCGGCACGCGAGGGGAGAAGATGATGTCGCCGGGCGGGACGAGCACGTCGAGCCGGGCCCGGTCGCCCGTCGCCGAAATCTCCGCCTCATGCTCCACGCCATCGGCGAACATGCTGAGATCGAGGCAGGCGCGGACGCCGTTCGCGAAATCGACGACGGTATAGCTGTTGTCGATGATGTCCGGCGTCTCGCCGTCATAGCGTTCGTCGAGATGGTTCACATCCTGCCCGCCCGAGCAATAGACGCGCACCGCCTCGGATTCGGTGATCAGCCGCATGAGATCGAAGAAATGGCAGCATTTCTCGACCATCGTGCCGCCCGTGTTGCGCGCGAAGCGGTTCCAGTCGCCGACCTTGACGAGGAAGGGAAAACGGTGCTCGCGCATCGCCAGCATGCGGAGCCGGCCGACACGGCCGGCGCGGACCTGCTCGATGAAACGCGCGACCGGCGGCATGTAGCGATATTCCATGCCGGTCCAGAAGGGCGCCGCATGGCGATCGGCGCGCGCGACGATCCAGCGCGCATCCTCGATCGTCGTCGCCAGCGGCTTTTCGCACAATATGGCGAGGCCGCGATCGAACAGCGGCTCGAGCACCGTACGATGGCTGTAATTGGGTGACGCCACGATGACGGCATCGACCTCGCCCTTTTCGGCCAGTTCCTCGGCCGAGCGGAAGCACGCCGGCGTCTCGCCGCCGAGCGAGCTATCGGCCCAGCCGAGCGAGGTTTCGACCGGATCGGCGATCGCGGTGATGCGCGCGCCGGGCAGCAGGCGGATGTTGCGGATATGCTCGCACCCCATCATGCCCGTGCCGACCACGCCATAGCGGATCATGTCTCCCATCGGCGTCCTCCCTCCATGCTGAACCATCGTGGAGCGGCGGCTAGTTGCCGAAGCGGGCCATGCGGGCAAGGGCATTTGCGGTTCGCGACCGACAACGACCTCTTGGTTGTGCGCGGCGCAGACGCGGTGCTAGCCGGGCGCGACATTCCGATCGGGGGAAGGGCTGCCATGAGCGGCGCATGCGAAATCAGCTGGTTTTCAGCACTTTGCGACGATGATTATGAATTTCTCGGCATTCCGGACCCGGCGCTGCGATCGAGTTGGGAACATTGCCGCGACATCGTCCTGCAGGCCGAGAGCGGCGGATTCGACAATATCCTGCTGCCGTCCGGCTATGCGCTGGGCATCGACACCACCGCCTTTGCCGCGGCGATCGCGACGCTGGTGCGGCGTATCCGGCTGCTGATGGCGGTGCGCATCGGCGAGAGCTGGCCGCCGCAGCTGGCGCGTCAGATCGCGACGATCGACCGGATCCTGGGCGGACGGCTGGCGGTCAACATCATCTCCAGCGATCTTCCGGGCGAGACGCTGGCGAGCGGGCCGCGCTATGCCCGCACGATCGAGGCGATGGCGATCCTGCGTGCGCTGCTCGACGGCAAGCCGATCGACCATGATGGCGACTTCTGGAAGCTGAAGCTCGATCCGCCGCGCGTCTCCACCGTTTCGGGGCGCTGCCCGCAATTCTATTTCGGCGGCCTTTCCGAGGATGCGCGCGAGGCGGCGGCGCAGGGCTGCGACGTCTATCTGATGTGGCCGGACCGGATGGAGGCGGTGCGCGACACCATCGCCGATCTGCGGACGCGCGCGACGCGGCATGGCCGCACGCTGCGCTTCGGCTATCGCGTCCATGTCGTCGTGCGCGAGACCGAGGCGGAGGCGCGCGCCGCCGCCGACCGGCTGCTTTCCCGGCTGGACGAGGCGGCGGGCGCCGCGATCCGGGCCAAGTCGCTCGACAGCCAGTCGGCCGGCGTCCGCCGCCAGGCCGAGCTGCGCGAGGCGGCGGGGAACGAAGGCTATGTCGAGGATAATCTGTGGACGGGCATCGGCCGGGCGCGCTCGGGCTGCGGCGCGGCGATCGTCGGCGATCCGGATCAGGTGCTCGCCAAGCTGCAAGCCTATCGCGCGGAGGGGATCGAGGCCTTCATCCTGTCCGGCTATCCCCATGCGGCGGAGGCCGACCTGTTCGCGCGCCACGTCCTGCCGAGGATCGATCATGGCCCGCTCGGCTGAGCAATAGTTTCTCAACTCGGCTGATAGAAAAACTCTGTAGGCGCGCCGCAAGCCTCTTTCTAAGCTCTTCCCCATGAAGAGGGCAGGCACTCACTATGGCGGGCGGCGTCTGCCGCGCGGGCGGGATGTGACGGCGTGACCCTCTCGCCTGCACGCCGCTGGCTGCTGTTCGCGCTGGTGCTCAGCGCTGGCATCCTCAACCTTGTCGACCGGCAGATCATCGCCGTGCTCAAGCCGACCATCGCGGCCGATCTCGGCTGGAGCGACGATGATTATGGCACGCTCGCAGCATGGTTCCAGGGCGCGGCCGCCTTCGCCTTTCTGGCGACGGGATGGATCGTCGACCGGCTGGGCGTCAAATGGGCGAACCCGCTGGGCGTTGTCGCCTGGAGCCTTGCCGCCATCGCGCATGGCTGGGCGCGGACGATGGGCCAGTTCATCCTCGTGCGCGCGCTGTTGGGCGGAACGGAGGCGATGGGAACGCCGTCCGGCATCAAGACCATCGCCACCATCTTTCCGCCCAGTCTGCGTTCGACCGGATTCGGCCTGTCCAACGCGGTGGGCAGCATCGGCGCGATATTGGCGCCGCTCGCCATCCCGCTGGTGGCGCTTGCCTATGGCTGGCGGGCGGCTTTCGTCATTGCGGGTGCGCTCGGCTTCGTCTGGGCGGCCTGCTGGTTCCTCGTCACGCGGGGATTGAAATTCGACGCGCCCGCGCGGGACAGCGCGACCGCTGCCGATGATGCGCCGGCCTATGGCCCGATCCTGAAGGAGCGGCGGACATGGGCGATCGCGATCGCCAAGGTGCTTTCGGACGCGACATGGTGGCTGATGCTGTTCTGGATGCCCGATTTCTTCCACCGCCAATATGGGCTTTCGGGCACCGAGCTCGGGCCGCCGCTCGCCATTGCTTATAGTGGCGCGGCGTTGGGTTCGCTGGTCGTGGGCTATGCCGCGACGCGTGCGATCCGGGCTGGCCATGGCGTCCTGCGCGTTCGCGAGGGCGCGATGCTCGCCTCGGCGCTCCTTGTCCTGCCGGTGCCGCTGGCGCTGTTCATCGGCGGCTATTGGCCGGCGGTGCTGCTGCTCGCTCTGGCGCTTGCCGGGCATCAGGGCTTTTCCACCACATTGTTCGCGCTGATCGCGGATGTGACGCCGCGCGCGAAGGTCGGCCGCGTCACCAGCTTCGGCGCCTTTTGCGGCAATCTGGGCGGCATGGCGATCGCCAAGATCGCCGGCCTGATCCTGGCCGCCGGCCTGGGCTATCTGCCGCTCTTCCTGTTCGCGGCGATTTCCTATCTGCTCGCTCTGGGCTGGATCAGGCTGCTTCTCCCGGGGCGGCGGCGCGCAAGGGCTGCCGCCAATCCCGCCCTCGCGGCGGCGGCCTGCTGACAAGGAAAGAGGTTATCGATGGAAACGGAACGGCGCGGCGTCCTGCTGGCGAGCGATGGCCCCGGGCGGCCGCACGCCGCCTTCTCCTGGCCGGCCGCGGGCGAGCCCGCCACGCCCGCCTTCGAGACGCGCACGGCCGATCTTGCGCTGCCGCGCAGGGCAGGGGGCAAGCCGCGCAACATCATCGTGATCCTGACCGACGATCATCGATACGATGCGATGGGCTTCATGGGCACGCAGGATTTCGTCCGCACGCCCGTGCTCGATCGGCTGGCGCGCGAGGGCGCGCATTTCCGCAACGCCTTCGTCACCACCGCGCTATGCTCGCCCAGCCGTGCGACGATCTTCACGGGCCTTTATGCGCATCAGCATCGCGTGGTGGACAATAATCATCCGATCGCGCCCGGCCTCGTCTTCTTTCCCGAATATCTCCAGGCGGCGGGCTATGAGACGGCGTTCATCGGCAAATGGCATATGGGGCTGGAAGGCGATGATCCCCAGCCGGGCTTCGACCGCTGGGTGAGCTTCAAGGGGCAGGGCGATTATTGGCCCAATGGCGACGGCCTCAATGTCGATGGCGAGCGGATCGAGCAGGACGGCTATCTGACCGACATTCTCAATGACTTCGCGCTCGACTGGCTGGAAAGCCGGACACGCGAGAAGCCGTTCATGCTGTTCCTCGCGCACAAGGCGGTGCATGCGGAATTCTATCCCGCGCCGCGCCACCTCGGCCGCTATGACGGCGCCAGCTTCCGCTATCCCGAAACCATGACGGCCGGCGTGAAGGATCGGCCCATGTGGGTGGAGAACCAGCGCAACAGCTGGCACGGCGTCGATTTCGCCTATCATGCCGATCTCGACATCGGCGATTATTATAAGCGCTATATGGAGACCTTCCTCTCTGTCGACGAGGGGATAGGCCGGATCGTCGAGCATCTCGAGGCGCGCGGCGAGCTCGACGAGACGCTGATCCTCTATATGAGCGACAATGGCTTCATGTTCGGCGAGCATGGCCTGATCGACAAGCGCACCGCCTATGAGGAATCGATGCGCATCCCGATGGTGGCGCGCTGCCCGGCGCTGTTTGCGGGTGGAACGGTCGTCGACGAGGTCGTCGCCAATCTCGACATCGCGCCATGGCTGCTCGGCGTCGCCGGGCTGGAGGCGCCAGGCTGGATGGAAGGGCGCGATCTGGCGCCGCTGCTGGCGGGCGAGAAGGTCGCGTGGCGGGAATCGCTCCTCTACGAATATTATTGGGAGCGGAACTTTCCGCAGACGCCGACCGTGCACGCCATTCGCGAGGATCGGTACAAATATATCCATTTCCACGGCGTCTGGGACATAGACGAGCTGTACGACCTGCAGGAAGATCCGCTGGAATCGACCAATCTGATCTTCTCGCCTGGCCATGAGGCGATCGTGGAACGGCTGAACGCCAAGCTGTTCGACACGCTGGAGGCGACGGGCGGGCTCCAGATCCCGCTGCCGCGCGATGCCGGCGAGCGGAATATATTGCGCAATGCCGGTGCCGCCGGCCTTGCGCCATTTCCCGCCGACCTTCTGAAGCGCCTCGCGCGCTGACCCCGAGAGCGAGGCAATCGGGCGGGAAAGCAAATCTATCTTTCTCTATCTCATTGATAGACTAATCAGCGAGCCGCATTCCAAAATATTGGGGGGAACATGATCCACATCGTTTCCGGACGTGCGTTCGCGCGCCCGCTCCACGGCCTGTTGCTGACGGGTGTCGCCGCGGCGGCCCTTGCCGCGACGCCGGCCTTCGCCCAGCAGGCGGCGGCCGATTCCGTCGCTGCCTCGGCCAATGGCGGCGACGGCCAGGAAATCGTCGTCACCGCCCGCTTTCGCGAAGAGTCGCTCGCCGACGTGCCGATCGCGATCACCGCGCTCGATGGCGATGCGCTTGCGGAGAAGAATATCAACACGCTCCAGGATATTTCGGCGATCGTGCCGACGGTGGATTTCCGTGCCGGTTCATCGAACAAGGATCGTTCCGTCTTCGTCCGCGGCATCGGTACGATCACGACATCGCCGGGCGTGGAGCCTTCGGTCGCGACCGTTATCGACGGCGTCGTCCTTGCCCGTCCGGGCCAGTCGACGCTCGACCTGCTCGATATCGAGCGGGTGGAGGTGCTGCGCGGGCCGCAGGGAACGCTGTTCGGCAAGAATGCCTCGGCCGGCGTGATCAACATCGTCAGCACCCGCCCGACCGAAACGCTGCGGTTCAATGCGCAGGCGGCCTATTATGAGGGCGACGAATATCGGCTGAAGCTCGGCGCATCGGGGCCACTGGCGAATGATCTGCTCTTCTCGCTGACGGGGCTGCTCGGCGGCTATGACGGCAATGTCGAAAATCTCGCCAACGGCCACACGATCAACGGCTATAAGCGGCGCGGGATACGCGGAAAGCTGCTCGCCCGGCCGACCGAAAGCCTGACGCTCACGCTCGCCGCCGATTATGTGCGGACGATCGAGGATGTGCCGACCGGCCTGTTCGTCAGCACCGATCGGGTCGCCTTCCCGAGCGGCGCCGTCACGCCCAATCCCGCCTTCGCCGCGATCCTGGCGGCCGACGGGATCGTGCCGTCGGCCAACAACCGCAAGGTCCGCTCCAGCTTCGACGCTAGCGTGCGCGACCGCAATTATGGCACGTCGCTCACCGCCGAGCTGGAGCTGGGCGAGCATCAGCTCACATCGATCACCGCCTATCGCGAGTGGAAGAACCGCCAGCATCAGGATTGGGATTCGGTCGCCACCGTCACGCCGGCGATCGCGCAGGGCGAGGATCTGGGCCTCGTCGATTCCGATCAGGTCTCGCAGGAATTGCGGCTGACGTCGCCCAAGGGCGGCTTCGTCGACTATGTGCTCGGCCTCTATTATTTCCGTACCATCACGAACGAGACCTATCGCCGCGACGTCACCCGGATCGTCGCGGGCGCGCCGGTGGCCGATAATGGCGTTGCCGATTATCGGGTGCGGCTGAACAATTATTCGGTCTTCGGCGAAGCGAACCTGAACTTCACCGAGGATTTCCGCGGCATCGTCGGCGCGCGGCTCATCCATGACGACCTGGCCTATCGCCATGCGCGCGTGGCGACCACGGCCACGGGCGTCGCCGGCATCCGCCCTTCCTTCGCCAGCGCGGGCGATACGAAGGAAACGGATTACAGCCTGCGGCTGGGCCTGCAATATGACCTGGCCGAGCGGATCAACAGCTATGCCACCTATTCGCGCGGCTATAAGGGGCCAGCCTATAACGTCTTCTTCAACATGCAGAATTTCGACGTCAATCCGCTCGCGCCGGAGACGTCGGACAGCTATGAGATCGGCCTGAAGGGAAGCGCGCTCGATCGGCTCCTGACATTCAATCTCGCCGCCTATCTCATCAAGTTCGACGGCTTTCAGGCGAATTTCCAGGATAGCTATCTCAACAGCCTGATCACGCGCCTGATCAATGCCGGCAAGGTTTCATCGCGCGGCGTGGAGGGCGATCTTGCGCTCCGCCCGACGAACAGCCTCTCGCTCGGCTTCTCCTTCGCTTATACCAAGGCGCGCATCGACAATTTCCTCTGCCCGGCGAGCGCCGTGGCCGGCACCTGCGCCGATGCGAGCGGCGAGCCCTTCGTCAACGGCCAGCCTTTGCCCTTCGCACCGAAATGGAAATTCCATGTCGACGGGACTTACACGATCCCGATCGGCGGCGCGCTCGGCCTCGAGCTCAACAGCGACTATAGCTATAAGAGCAAGACCCAATATTCGATCACCCAGACCCCCGACACCGTCCAATCCGGCTATGGGCTGTGGAATGCGTCGATCGGCCTGGTGAGCGACGATGGCTGGCAGATCCGCGGTATCGTCAAGAATATCGCCGACAAACATTATTCGCCGTTCATCGGCTATGGCGCGGTGGCGGGCGTGTCGCGTTTCGTGCCGCGGGACAATGACCGTTATTTCGGTGTGAACGCCAGCATCGACTTTTGATCGATCGAATGGAGCGGGGCCTTGGCCCCGCTCCATTCGGACAATGCTCGCGCCGGGCAATGCGTTTCGGCGCCGGCCATCCATCGCCAGCGGTTTTGGAGGCTTTCGGCCCTGCCAAGAGAAATGGTGGGTCATGCTGTATCATGACGCGACCGGCAGGTGATCATGCCGGCCCGACGACAAGAAAAGCGTATTGTTCGGCCGTCCCCGCTTACGGTTGCCTAACAGGAACAGGGCTTGCCCGACCGAAAAGGGGACCGACATCATGAAGAAGATTTCCCGCTTCATCGCTGCCACGCTGCTGGTAGGCATGATCCCGCTTGCCCAGGCCGATGCCCATGGCATCTGGTTCGCCCAGCGTTCGAAGCAGCTGGCGCTGATCTATGGCATTGGCGCCGACGATCTCGATGCCGTGAAGCGCCAGCCGCTGGTGGAAAGCGTCACCGCTTATGATGCCACCTACCAGCCCATTCCGGCCTCGCTGCGCGTCGCGGGCCCGATCCTGCTCGTCGATACGGAGGCGCAGCCGACGCTGGTCGCCGCTATCCTCCAGAACGGCACCTGGTCGCGCATGGCGGGCGGCGAGTTCGAGAAGAAGGGGCGGGACGAGATGCCCGGCGCCGAGCTTGCCGAAAAGACGGTGAAATATGCCGTCACCATCCAGGGGCCGCTCAGCGGGCCGATCCCGGCTCTGCCCGGCCAGGCGCTCCAGATTGTTCCGGCCGGCACGATCCCGGAGAAGCTCGGCACGCCGCTCACCTATAAGGTGCTCTATAACGGCAAGCCGGTGGCGGGCGCACGGCTGATCAACGACATGATCAACGATCCCGATGCGACCGAGGTCAAGACCGGTGCCGACGGCACGGTGACGCTGCCGGTGCGCAACCAGGGGCTGAACGTGATCCGCGCCGTCTATGACGGCCCTTCGGACAATCCGAAGAAATATGATCGGATCGAGCATACCGCCACGCTCGCCTTCACCCTGGCGCATGCGCCGGAATGAGCCGTCGAAGGCTCACGCATTCAGGAGATATGTGATGAAGAAGTCGGTTCTTTCGCTCGCTCTTGCCTCGCTCCTCGCGATCGGCGCGCAGCCGGCGCTGGCGCATGGCAATATGAAGCCCCAGCATGGCGGCCAGGTGCAGATGGTGGGCGAGACGCTGTTCGAGCTGGCCGTCACCCCGGCCGGCGCCGCCCTCTATGTCAGCGAGGATGACGAGCCGGTGAACAGCGCCGCGATGACGGCGAAGCTCAGCATCACCGCGGCCGGCAAGAAGCAGGATGTGGCGATGACGCCCGCCGGCGCCAACAAGTTCGAGGCCAAGGGCGTGAAGCTCCCCAAGGGCGCCAGCGTTGCGGTCATGGTCATCGACAAGCAGAGCCAGGCCCGTTCGGGCGCCACCTTCGCGGTCAAATAAGCATGAAAGGAGCCTTCCGCGGCATCGGCCACGGGGGGCTCCGCTCTTTCGGGGGGCAGGCCATGGGTCGTTCCATCACCGCGGCCGGAACATTCGGCCGCGCCTTTCTAACGCTTGCGGCGTTCGCAGTCATGGCCGGCTCCGCCGGAGAGGCGCTCGCCCATGGCGTGGCGGAAGGCGATAAAGCGTTCATCCAGAACAATCCCGGGGTGAACATCATCCCTTATATCTATCTCGGCGCCAAGCATATGGTGACGGGATATGATCATCTCCTCTTCCTGTTCGGCGTCATCTTCTTCCTCTATCGGCTGAAGGACGTCGGCAAATATGTGACGCTGTTCGCGATCGGGCACAGCACGACCTTGCTCGCCGGCGTGATGTTCAACATTCACGCCAACGCCTATCTCGTCGACGCGATCATCGGCCTGTCGGTGGTCTATAAGGCGCTCGACAATCTCGGCGCCTTCCCGACGCTGATCGGCGTCCAGCCCAACCAGAAGGCGGCGGTGCTGATCTTCGGCTTTTTCCATGGCTTCGGCCTCGCCACCAAGCTGCAGGATCTGGTGGTGTCGCGCGACGGGCTGTTCACCAATCTCGTCAGCTTCAATGTCGGCGTCGAGATGGGCCAGTTCATGGCGCTCAGCCTCATTCTCATCCTCATGACGGCGTGGCGGCGCAGCGCCAGCTTCGGGCGCAGCGTCGTCATCGCCAACGGCGCATTGATGTGCGCCGGCATCGTCCTCACCGGCTATCAGCTCGCCGGCTTTTTCACGGAGCAGACGCTATGAGCACGGTCCCCTCCAGCCTTCCCTATCAGACCTCGCCCCGCACCCTTGCGCGCGCCTCGCTTGCGGCGCTGGCGGCGGGCGCGGCGATCGTCACCCTGTTCGTCCTGCCCGCCGAATATGGCATCGATCCGACCGGGATCGGCGGCGCGCTCGGCCTCACGCGCATGGCTGGCGGCGAAGCGGATGAGGGAGCCGACACGCCCGCGGTTCCGGCCGCGGCGGCAGCTCCCATCCCCGAGCAGAACCAGGCCAGCATCGCCAAGGCGACGCCGCTGCGTTCGGACGAGAAGGTGCTGACGCTTGCTCCCCATAGCGGCATCGAGGTCAAGGCGCGGATGAAGACGGGCGATCATTTCGTCTTCCGCTGGCAATCGACCGGGCCGGTCCGCATGGACATGCATGGCGAGCCGACGCATGGGCCCGAGGGCGAATTCTCGACCTATTGGAAGCAGAAGGATCTGAGCGAGGCGCAGGGCGCGTTCACCGCGCCCTTCGACGGCACCCATGGCTGGTACTGGCGCAATCGCGGCGAAACGCCCGTCACCATCAGGATCAAGACCAGCGGCTTCTACACCGAGCTGTTCGAGCCGCCGGCCGAATAAGCCTCAGCCATTCCGCATGACCGACGCCACCGCAGCCTTGCTTGCGGTGGCGTTTTCATTTGGCTCAATAACCCAGCGTGCGGGCGATCTCGCCCGTCATGGGGCGGCCGGCGCGGTGCGCGCGGATATTGGCGATAAGCATCCGCGCGGCGCTGTCCGCCTGGGTCATCGCGCCGACATGCGGGGTGATGACGATCCTGGAATCGCGCCAGAAGGGATGGTCGGGCGCGGCCGGCTCCTGCTCGAGCACGTCGAGCATCGCCGAGGATAGGCGTCCCTCGTCGAGCGCCGCCAGAAGATCGGCTTCGACGAGATGGCCGCCGCGTCCGGCATTGACCAGCATCGCGCCCTCCGGCAGGCGGGCGAAGAGGTCGCGGCTCAATATGCCGCGCGTCTCCTCCGTCAGCGGCAGCATGCACAGCAATATGTCGGTTCGCGCGAGGAAGGCGTTCAGCCCGTCCTCGCCCGCAAAGCATTGGACGCCGGGAATATCATGCGGCGACCGGCTCCAGCCGGCCAGCGGAAAGCCGAAGGGGCGAAGCGCGGCGAGCGTAGCCCGGCCGAGCTGGCCCAGCCCCATGACGCCCACCCGCCGCTCGGCCGCCGGCACCAGCCGCAGCGGCGCCCAACGCGCTTCCTGCTGGGCGGCCCGATAATGGGGCATGTGGCGATGCAGGCTCAGCACGGCGAGGCAGGCATATTCGGTCATGCCCGAAACGATGCCGGGCTCGACCATGCGGACGACCCGGACATGGCCCGGAATGCGGCTGAGATCGAGCTGATCGATGCCGGCGCCGATCGAAAAGACCACTTCGAGCGCGGGCAGTTCGGCGAAGGTCTCGGCGGGCGGCGCCCAGGCGGCGAGATAGCGGATCGCGGCCGGATCGCCCATGTCGGGCCAGAGATGGAAGGCGATGTCGGGCGCCTCGGCGGCGAACAAGGCTTGCCATTGTCGGCCGCGCTGCGGATCCGCCCGGTAAAGAAGGCTCATATCGCCCCTTGTCGATGAAATTTCATGAAGTGAAAAGGGCGACGGACCCTTCGATCCGCCGCCCCTTATCCAGCCTTGGAAGGTTCAGCCTTAGAAGCTGCCAGCCTTAGAAGCTGTAGGTCAGCCGCACCTTGAAGTTGCGCGGCATGCCCGGGTTCACCCAGTTCGGCGAGTAGGAGGCGGTATAATGGTCCTCGTCGAACAGATTGTTCACCTCGCCATGCACCTTGATATTGTCGGTGAGCGCGAGGGCGGCCGTCAGGCGGGCGAGCGTATAATCCGGCAGCTCGAACTGCGTGCCGAACTCACCCAGCCGGGTGCCGACATATTGGACGCCGCCGCCGAGCGTCAGCTCCATGTCGCCGATCGGGATATCCTTCATCAGCATCACATTGCCGCTATGCTTCGGCACGTTGAGCAGGCGCGATCCGGCAGGAATGTTGCGGCCGAAATCGCGGTCGACAATGTCCTTGGCCACTTCGGCATCGATATAGGAGTAGCTGAGCCAGAGCTTGAAGCCGGCGGGCAGCTTGCCGGTGAGATCGAATTCGACACCCTTGCTCTTGGCTTCGCCGATCGCCGCCGAGAAGCTGGGATTGGCGAGGTCGGCGGTCAGGATGTTGTTCTTCTTCATCGAGAAGAGCGCGAGCGTGCTGGTGATGCGGCCGCCCGGCGAGCTGTACTTGGCACCCACCTCATAGGAGCGCGAGGTTTCCGGGCTGAAAGCCGCTCCCGTTGCCCCGGCGCCGCTGTTCGGACGGAAGCCCCGGCCATAGCTGCCGTAGAAGGAGAGCGTGTCGGTCGCCTCGAACACGATACCGGCCTGCGGGCTGAATTTCGTCACCGCCTGGTCGGTGATGACATTGGTGTAGCGGAAGCGATAGTCCTGGTTGAAGCTGTCGTAGCGGCCGCCGAAGCGCAGCTTGACGCGATCCATGAGATCCACCTGATCCATCAGGTAGACGCCCCAATTTTCCTGCTTGTCCAGCTCGCTGCGGAAGCGCGAGAGGGCGGGCAGATTGCCATAGACGGGGTTGTAGATGTTGATCGCGTTCGGTTTGGCCGCGGTCGAGTTGGCGCGCTGCTGGAGTACGTCATGCTCGAAGCTGTCCCAGTCGGCGCCCAGCACGATATGGTGAACGAGGCTGCCGGTCTCCACCGTGCCGCTCAGCTCGCCACGGATGGTGATATTGTCGGTGGCATGGTCGCGGAACAGGCGGCGGCGGCGGACGGTTTGCTGCGTGCCGGTGACATAGGCGGCGGGCAGCGCCTCGGTGCCGAAGCCGGAGAAATCGCTGGTGCGATAGCTGGCGCCGATCAGGAAGCCCCAGTCTTTCGACAGGTCGTGCTGGAACTGGAGCTGGTGGCTGCGCGACTTGATCGTCATCGGCCCGTCGCCCGGCTCGCCGAGGAAACGGCTGATCGGGATCGCGCCCAGCTTTCCGTCGACGGCGACGACGCCGCGGTCGAAGGGCGTCTTGTTGTGGACATATTCGAATTCGTAGGAAATGCTGGTGTCGTCGTCCAGCTTGGCGAGGATGGAGGGCGTGACCGTGTACTTTTCATACTCGATCGTGTCGCGGAAGCTGTCGCCCTTCTCATAGGCGCCGTTGACGCGCACCGCGACCTTGTCGCTGATCGGCGTCGTCACATCGCCTTCGCCGCGCCAGCTGTTGTAGCTGCCGCCCGAGACGCTGACATAGCCTTCGGTGTCGAACTGGGGCTTTTTGGTTACGATATTGATCGTGCCGCCGGGCTCGCCGCGGCCGAACAGGGCGGAGTTCGGGCCCTTGAGCACCTCGATCCGCTCGACATTGCTGGCGTCGCGCGGGCCGCTATAGTTGCGCCCGGCGTTGAAGCCGTTGATCAGGAAGCCGCCGGGGAAATTCTCGTCGCCGGCGAAGCCGCGAATGGCGAAGGCATCCCACATGCCACCATAATTATTCTGCCGCGCGATGCCGGCAGACAGATCGAGCGCGGTATCCAGGCGGGTGATGCCCGCATCCTTGAGCAGCGTGCTGTCGATGATCGACACCGCCTGCGGCATGTCCTTGAGCGCGACATCGCCACGATAGGCCTGACGCTGGCCGGTGACGAGAATATCTCCCGTGGCGGGTTCCGCCTCTTCCGCCCATGCCGGTGCAGAGGGCAGGGTGAAAACAAGGCTGGCAATGCCGCAGCACAGTGCGCTTCGCAGCGCGGCTACATAATTCATGATTTAGTTCCCCGTATGAAGCCCGTTATATTGCTCGCCCTGCGTTCCCGATGGCGGATTATTCCGCTCTCGATCTTAATTCTGCAACATTTCTGGCTCAGACTTCTTAGCGTCCGGAGCTTCTTATTGACTCATGCAGGGATGATGGCCGCGCCGCAGCGCAATTTTTGAGCGAAGTGCCGCCTTTTGGCAGTATTATGTCTCGTTGGCGCGAAAATTAGCAAATATTGCGCCGCTACAGAGGATCTCGTCCATCTCCGGGCTTTGCGATGCTGCGCGATTCTCGATCAGGCATCGCCATTTTGCGCGGGCCATCGCGGCTTGCTGCCATATGCCATCGAAATCGGGCATCGGTCCCCTTGATCCGGCCGCCGGACATAAGAGGCAGGTCCGCACGGCAGGGCCATGCGCATGGATTGCAGCTACTCGAATTGAACGCAGCGCGTCCATGCGGTCCGATCGGGTCAAAATGGCAGATGAGACCGCAGGAGATCCAAAAAGGCCGCGCATAATGCCGGAAGTTTCAGAGACATTGTCGATGTAGGCCGGCGATCGGCCGATATAAGGGGAAGACAGATCATGGCCGGAGACGGTATCGACCCTGTAAACCGCTTATGTCCGTCCATCATGATGGCGCATGCCGCCGCCCTGCTCGTCGAAGCCGGGCGCATCGCCGGCGAGGGATGGGGGCAATGAACCGGAAGCAGGATCTGCTGATCGATCGCCGTGGCGCGATGGGCCTGATCGCCGGCGCCGGCCTTGCAACGCTTGGCGGATGCGGACTTCCGGCGACGCGTCCCCCCGTGAAAGGCGGCCGTATCCGGGTTGCCACGGCCGTCAGCTCGACCGCCGACACGCTCGATCCGGCCAAGCAGGCCGTGGCGATCGACTATTGCCGCTGCGCCAGCTTTTATAATGGGCTCACCCGCCTCAACGCGCGATCGGAGGCGGAGCCCGCGCTCGCCGAAGCGATGGAGACGAAGGACGCACGCGTCTGGATCGTCAAGCTGCGGCGCGATGTGCGCTTCCATGACGGCAGCCCGCTGACGCCGGCGGATGTCGTCTATTCGCTGCGCCGCCACGCCGATCCGGCGGTCGCCTCGCAGGGGCGTGCCTTCGCCAACCAGTTCGAGGATGTGAGCGCATTCGGTCCCGACGCGGTCAGGATCACGCTCGGCAGCGCCAATGCCGACCTGCCGGTGCTGCTGGCCATTCCTTCTTTCCTGATCATCCGCGACGGCACGCGCGACTTCCGCACCGCCAACGGCACCGGCCCGTTCCGCTGCGCGGAATTCAATCCGGGCGTCCGCTCGATCGGGGTGCGCAACGAGGATTATTGGCGCGGCCCGGTGCGGCTCGGCGAGGTCGAGCTATTCTCGATTGCCGACGAGAGCGCGCGGCTCAACGCGCTGATGTCGGGCGATGTCGATCTCGTCAACGGGATCAATCCGCGCATCACCAAGCAGGTCGTCCGTCAGGGCTATGAGATCTTCGAATCGAAGGGCAGCGGCTACACCAACCTCATCATGCGGCTCGACAGCGCGCTGGGACGCAATCGGGACTTCGTCCTCGGCATGAAGTCGCTGATGGACCGCGAGACGATGCGCAATGCGATCTTTCGCGGCTATGCACGCATCGCCAACGATCATCCGGTGCCGCCGAGCAGCCCCTATTTCGATCCCGGCCTGCCCCAGCGCGCCTTCGATCCCGAGCGCGCCCGCTTCCACTTCCGCAAGGCCGGGCTCGCGGGTGCGACGGTGCCGATCATCACCTCGCCGGCGGCGGAAAAGTCGGAGGATATGGCGGTGCTGATGCAGGCTGCGGCGGCACGCGCCGGCATCACGCTCGACACGCGCCGGGTGCCGGCCGACGGCTATTGGTCGTCGAGCTGGATGAAGGTGCCGATCGGCTTCGGCAATGTGAATTCGCGCCCCACGGTCGATACGGTCTTCACCCAATTCTTCAGATCGGATGCGCCCTGGAATGAATCGGGCTGGCGCAATGAACGGTTCGACCGGCTGCTGATCGAAGCGCGCGGGCTGACCGATCAAAAGCTGCGCAAGGAAATCTATAGCGACATGCAGCGCATGATCCACGAGGAAGCGGGGATCGGCATTCCCTTGTTCCTTTCCTCGCTCGATGCGCACAGCCCCCGCGTCAAGGGGCTCAAGCCGATGCCCAATGGCGGGCTGATGGGTTTCGGCTTCGCCGAGCATGTCTGGCTGGAGGACGCATAAGGCAGTCCATGTCGCGTCCGCCCGATCGGCGCCCGGATGCCGATGGCTGGCCCGGGCGCCGGCCTGGCCGATCTGCCGGCGCCTCGGGCTTCAGCCGTTCGCGCGGGGCGAGAGCAGATCTTCCAGGCCGATGCGCCGGAGCAGTTCCGAGCGCACCCGATCGGCCATGGCGTTGACGATTTCGGCGCCGTCCTGGGACGGATCGACATGGACGCGGAACGGGCGCTTGCCGAAGGGCATGCCGACCACATCGACGATCGCGCGGGCAACATCGGAGACATCGGCATCGGCGGGCTCGAGCGCGGCCAGCCCCTTCAGGGCGACATCCGTTATGTCGGTGGTAGGGCCGTTCGCATATTCTGCCGCACGCGCCGCGTCGGCAGGCGCGCCGGCATGGGTGAAATGGTTGGTGCCCTTGGTGAAGGCACCCGGCACGATGATAGACGTCTCTATCCCCCAGCGCGCCACTTCCCCCGCATAGGATACTGCAAGCGAGTCCATCGCCGCCTTCGCCGCGAAATAGGGCGAGAGATAGGGCGGGGTGCCGCCCCGTGCGCTGCTGGAGGAGATCCAGAGGACGAGGCCCTTGCCCTGCCTGCGCAGTTGGGGAAGGGCCGCGCGGTTCACCCGCTGGGTGCTCAGCACGTTGATGTCGTAAAGCTCGGCAAACTGTTCGGGCGTGAAGGCTTCGGCGGGGCCGAAGGACATGTGGCCGGCATTGTGGATGATCACATCCAGCCGGCCGCATTCGGCGACCACCTGGGCGATACCCGCTTCGACCGAAGCGTCCGACTGGACGTCAAGCTCCACCGCGCGGAGATCGACGCCATGTTCGGCGGCATATTGTCTCGCCTTCTCGACCTGGGGCGCGTTGCGTCCCTCGGTGGCGCGCATGCCGGCATAGACGGTGTGGCCGGCCTGGGCGAGCGCGCGCGACGCCAGAGCGCCGAAGCCGCTGGATGCGCCGGTGACGATGATGACCTGGTTCATGACAAATTCCCTTGAGCATGTGGCGTCTGGGGGGATGCGCTCCGACGAAGCGGAGCGCATCGGGGTCTCAGGATGTGATCAGATCATGCCGCCATTGGCGCGCAGCACCTGGCCGTTGATCCAGCCGCCATCTGGGCTGGCCAGGAAGGCGACCGCCGCCGCAATGTCTTCGGGCATGCCGAGGCGTTCCAGCGGGTTCATCTTCGCCATGCGCTCGATCAGTTCGGGCGACTTGCCGTCGAGGAACAGGGCGGTTGCGGTCGGCCCGGGGGCGACCGCATTGACCGTAATCGACCGGCCGCGCAGTTCCTTCGACAGGATCGCCGTCAGCGTTTCGACCGCGGCCTTGGTGGCGGCATAGACGCCGTAATTTTCAAGCCGCAGCCCAACGATGCTGGTCGAGAAGTTGACGATGCGGCCGCCGTCGCGCAGCCGCCTGGCCGCTTCGCGCAGCGCGTTGAACGTGCCCTTGAGGTTGATCGCGATCTGGCTGTCGAACAGCGCGTCGTCGCTGTCGCCGATCGGCGCGAGCTTCATGATGCCGGCATTGTTGACCAGCACATCCACACCGCCAAAGATCGCCTCCGCCGCATTGAACATCCGCGCGACGGCGTCTGCATCGCTGACGTCGGCCTGGGCGGTGATGGCGCGGCCGCCGGCGGTCTCGATCTCATGGACCAGCTTTTCGGCCGCACCGGCACTGCCCGCATAGTTGACGATGACGGCGAAGCCGTCGCTGGCGAGCCGCCGCGCGATGGCGGCGCCGATGCCGCGCGATGCGCCGGTGACGATGGCTGTCCGATTGTGCTGCGTGTTCATGGTCGTTCTCCTGCATTGGTCCGGTTGACCGGATGCGCAGGAGATGGACCTTTTCTATCAGCGGATAATCACCCATAATCCGACATGATAATTCGGATTAGCGGATAATGGATCGTTTCGACGCAATGCGCCTGTTTACGCGGATCGTGGAGCGGCGGAGCTTCACGCTGGCCGCGCAGGATATCGGCCTGCCGCGCTCGACGGCGACCGATGCCATCAAGGAGCTGGAGCTGCGCCTCGGTGTCCGATTGCTCCAGCGCACCACGCGCCATGTGAGGCCGACGCTCGATGGGGAGGCCTATTATCGCCGCTGTCTGGCGCTGATCGCCGACCTGGAGGATGCCGAGAGCGCGTTCGGCGGCGCCAAGCCCAAGGGCATGCTGCGGATCGACGTGCACGGAACGCTTGCGCGCCATTTCCTGCTGCCGGATCTGCCCTCCTTTCTCGACGACTATCCCGAGATCGAGCTTTTCATGGGGGAGGGCGATCGCCTGGTCGATCTGGTGCGCGAGGGGATCGATTGCGTGCTGCGGGTCGGTGCGCTGCCCGACAGCGACATGGTCGCGCGCCGTGTCGGGATGCTGGCCGAAGTGACCTGCGCCAGTCCGGGCTATGTGAAGAAATATGGCATGCCGGCAAGCGTGGACGATCTCGATGGCCATCGGATGATCGGTTTCCGGTCCAGCCGAACGGGAGGATTGCTGCCGCTGGAATTTGCGGTCGGCGATAGGGTGCGCGAGATCATGCTGCCGGCGACGCTATCGGTTGCGGCGGGCGAAAGCTCGGTCGCGGCCGCGCGGCTCGGCTTCGGGCTGATCCAGGTGCCGCGCTATCATGTGCAGGACGATCTGGACCGGGGTATTCTGGTCGAGATATTGGCCGAAAGCCCGCCGACGCCCAGTCCGGTATCGCTGCTCTATCCGCGCAGTCGCCAACTCTCCCCGCGCGTGCGCGTCTTCATCGAATGGGTGGCAAGGCAATTTGCCGGGAAGGAAAATGCGTCGCCGATATGAGGCCCTGATATGAGGCTAAGCGACCAGGAAGGGCATTTTGGGGCGGCCCCTGGGCGATCGACGACGCGATCGGCCAAGGTCCGCCATTCTCTTCGGGCGGCTCGCTCTCCGACGGCTGAGGGCCAATTCGCGCTTTATGGGCTCGCACGATGCGCGCTTGTCATCATGCGCCGGCAGCAGCAGAAACGAGCCTGTCGGCCAATCTCGCCACATCCGAATGCGTCGTGCGCCAGGAGGACAGGCTGAGGCGGAAAGCGGGCCGCCCCTGCCAGATCGAGGTACCAAACCAGCCATCGCCGGAATCGAGCACGGCCTGACGAACTCGCGCCGTTTTCTCATCATCCCCGCACCGCACCAGCACCTGATTGAGAACCACCCGGTTGAGCACGTCCAGACCGCCTTCGCGAAGACGCCCGGCCAGATAGGCGGCCTCCTCGCAATGCCGGTCCACCAGTTCCGCAACACCGTTCCGCCCGAGCGTACGCAGCGCCGCCCAGATCGGAATGCCGCGCGCGCGGCGCGAGAATTCCAACATCAAATTCTTCTGGGCGTCCTTCGACGCTGTCGCATAGGCGGCATCGCTGTTCATGGCCTGTGCCAGGGCATCCGCGTCCCGGCAGATGGCGACCGCACCGTCATAGGGCGTGTTCAGCCATTTATGCCCGTCCGTCGTCCAACTGTCGGCATGCTCGACGCCCTCGGTCAGCGCGCGCCGCGACGATGCCCGCGCCCAGAGGCCGAAGGCGCCGTCCACATGCACCCATGCGCCCGCTGCGCGCGCGACCGGGATCAGCGCGGCAAAGGGATCGAACTCGCCCGTATTCACCTCGCCCGCCTGGAGGCAGAGGATGGTGCGATCGTCCAGCGCGGGCAGCCGGGCCGGATCGACGCGGCCGTAGGGATCGACCGGCGCCACGATCAGGCGGGCCATGCCGAAGCCGAGGAGGCGCAGGGCCTTGCGCACGGTGACATGCACCGTCTCGGACACCACGACCTTGATTTCCGGCGCGCCGAACAGGCCGTCTTGGTCGAAATCCCATCCGAGGCGCGCGAGCAGCGTGCGCCGCGCCGCCGACAGGCAGGAGAGCGTGCAGGCGGTCGCACTGGTGCCGAAGCCGACGGCGCTGTCGCGCGGCAGATCGAGAGCGTCGAGGAGCCAGCGCCCCGCAACCTTCTCGATCGTCGCGGCGACCGGCGAAGTGTCATAGGAGGAGGCACATTGGTCCCAGGCCAGCATCAGCCGCTCGGCCGCCGCAGCAGCCGGCAGTGCCGCCCCAATTACGAACCCAAAATAGCGCGGGCCGTTCGATGCCGTCGTCGCGGGCGAGCCATGGATGTCGAGCATCCGGAGGGTTTCGGCGGCGTCGATGCCCTGCTGGGGCAGATCCTCGGAAAAGACCGCCAGCCCGTCGCGCGCGGTAGCAGGCGGGAAAGGCGGACGGCCGTCGATGCCATCGAGATAATGGCGTGCGCGCGCATCCGCCTCGGCAATCAATTCGCGTTCCTGCATGGCGATTATTCCCTTCGGCTGCTTGATGGCGGGGACGGCGTTCACCGTCGATTACTGGTCGTGCGATTACTGGTCGTGCGATTGCTGGTCGTGCCGTTCGCTGGAGCGAATTCGAGGTCCTTCGTGGATCAGCCTGCCTCTTCGCCGACTTTCCGGACGCGCGTCTCGTTCCAGCCGAGCACGCGTCCGTCACCCGAACGCAGTTCGAGACGGGCGACAGCATCGCCTTTTGCCGTATCGACCAGGACGGAATGCCGCTCGCCAGGGCGATAGAGATGATCCTCACCCCATTGGCGCAGCGCGACGATGACGAGGAAAAGTGATCGGCCCTTCTCGGTCAGAATATATTCCCGATAGGCGCTGCCGTCGGAGGCCGGCGCCGTCTCCAGCACGCCGCGCTCGATCAGATCGCGCAGTCGCATCGCCAGCATGCCCTTGGCGATGCCCAGGCCCGTCTGGAACTCGCCGAAACGGCGGACGCCATCGAAGGCGTCGCGGATGATCAGCAGCGACCACCAGTCGCCGATCACATCCAGCGCCCGCGCTACCGGGCAATCCGCGCCCGCCAGGCTGACACGCTTCACCATGGCTCTCCTGCTCCGTCGATCGAGCTGCAATTTGGTTCTATATTAGAACTAGACCGGCTGCGCCGCAACTGGTTTCATCATGGAACTTCTATGCCATGGCGGAGGGGCGACAGGATGAAGACTAGCGAGGGTGGCGGCCGATCGGATCGGCGGCACGACGGGCTGACGAAAGGCAGGACGCTGATCTTCGCCATCGCCTGCGGCCTTGCCGTCGCCAACATCTATTATGCCCAGCCGCTCCTCGACGCGATGGCGCGCGATTTCGGGATCGACCCTGCCGCGATCGGCCTTGTCGTCACGCTGACGCAGATCGGCTATGCGCTTGGCCTGATCTTCATCGTGCCGCTCGGCGACCTTCTCGACCGCCGGCGGCTTATTGCCGGGCAGGCCGTCTTGTCGGGGATCGCGCTGCTCGTGGTGGCGGGGGCGCGGACGGCGGGCATGTTGTTCGCCGGCATGGTGGCCGTGGGGCTGCTCGCGGTGATGATCCAGCTGCTCGTCGCCTTCGCCGCGACGCTGGCCGCGCCGACCGAGCGTGGCAGGGCGGTGGGCATGGTCACGAGCGGCGTCGTGATCGGCATCCTCGCCGCCCGCTTCGTTTCCGGCGTCCTCGCCGATCTTGGCGGCTGGCGGGCCGTTTATCTGAGCTCGGCCGTGCTGACGCTCGCCATGGCCGGCATCCTCCTTCGGATCCTGCCCCGTCAGGCCCCGGCTGGAGCCTCCGAAGGCTATTTCGCCATTCTTCGTTCCATCCCCGGCTTGTTCTTGCGCGATCCGCTGCTGCTGGTGCGCGGGGTCCTTGCGCTCCTGATTTTCGCGACCTTCAGCAGCTTCTGGACGGCGCTGGTGCTGCCGCTGAGTGCGCCGCCATATTCGCTGTCGCACAGCGAGATCGGCCTGTTCGGCCTTGTCGGCGTGGCCGGGGCGCTTGCCGCCGGCGGAGCGGGCCGGCTCGCGGATCGCGGGCTGGGGCAATGGACGACGGGCCTGTCGCTCGCGCTCCTGCTCGCGTCCTGGGGCTTGATCATGCTCCTGCCCCTATCGATCCCGGCGCTGCTGCTCGGCGTGCTGCTGCTCGACCTTGCGGTCCAGGCGGTCCATGTCACCAATCAGAGCATCATCTTCGCTTTGTATCCGGGCGCACGCAGCCGGCTCGTCGGCGGCTATATGCTGTTCTACTCGATCGGCAGCGCGGCCGGCGCCATCGCGTCCACCGCGGCCTATGCCCATGCCGGCTGGGGCGGCGTCTCGCTGCTCGGCGCGAGTTTCAGCGCGACCGCCCTGATAATCTGGGCTCTGACACAGGCCATGGGCAGCAGCGCGGCCTTGCGGAGCGGCACGGCCGGGAGCGGCTGAGCCGGGTTCGGACCTCATGCCGGTGCCGACCCTCATGGAGCAATATCCCGCACATCGCCCTGCTGCCATGATCGCGCGATAGGTTCGCGGCGCTTCAGCGCTTCTTCACGAACTCCGCGCGCAGCACCAGGCCCTTGATCCCCTCATAGCGGCAGTCGATTTCCTGGCTGTCGCCGGTCAGCCGGATCGATTTGATGAGAGTGCCGCGTTTCAATGTCTGGTTCGCGCCCTTGACCTTCAGATCCTTGATCAAGGTCACGCTGTCGCCATCGGCGAGCAGATTGCCGACCGCATCACGCACTTCGACGCCCGACGCGCCACCTGTCTGCGCGGCCGCGTCCGCCGCACTGATCCAGTCGCCCGTCGCCTCGTCATAAATATAATCGTCGTCGCCGCTCATGGCCTGACCTCCCGATGCGTTCCTTCCCGCCGCTGCCGACCGACGCTTTCGGTCGCTGCGCACGTCTCGCGGCTCCGTAGAGCGAATTCGCCTCCGGGCAAATCGCTCCGCGACCAGGAAGGTGCGGGCCGTCGCCGGGCCGTCCCTCATCGATCGCGGCGACGAGCGTCTCTATGCCGCCGATCACGACGTCGACAAGCAAATGGCAAGCTATCTCGTCGAAATGGCGCGGCAGGGGCGATAAGGATCGAGAATAGATCCGATGTCCGCCATTATCTCATGCCGATGCGCGCCAACAAGACAGGGCGCGATCCTTGCATATCTCGCGGGGCATGTCGGCCCATGGTCGGCGGAAATAGATTTCACGCCGAAAGCGAGTTTCAGTAATCGGCTTTTCTTGAAGGCATATAATAAGTGGCGATACGCTGCCCATAAGCTTCGTCGAATTCGGGGGCGTCGTCGGGCCTGTAGCTTGGGCTTCCGTGCAGCATGTCCAGATCGAAATTGATCACATATCCATCCTTGAACTCGTCATAGGCGAGCATATCCCAGGGAAGCGGATGATATTTTTGGCCAAGCCCCAGAAAGCCGCCGACCGACATCACCACGAAGACGATCTGGCCGCTTATCCTGTCGATGATGAAGCTGCGAACGGTGCCGAGCTTGTGGCCGTCGCGCGCATAAACGGCGGCACCCTCCACCCGATCGGAGGCGACAAGCCGGCTCGTCGGTTTCGTCGCATGGGAAGGGGCGGATGGGGGAGGGGCGGACGGGGCATCGGTGGGCATGGGGGCCTCCGGAGCTGGGGAGCGTTCAACGGTCCGAAAACATGTCAGTTCCTGCCTCGGCCGCGATGGATCGGGCGCCATGCCGATGGAAAGTATCAGGCGGGTCACTTCAGGCCGAGCGATCCCCGATGCCTGGCTCCGCGCGGCGAGCACGCATGATTGGTGAGCTGCATTGAAAGGTGCGTAGGATCGCCGCTGTACGGCGGGGGCATATCACCTCGCTAAGCGCCTTGGAGGAGGCGAGAACAAAGTAAGATTGTCGGAATGTGTGTCGGAATAAGTCGGAAAGCAAAGCTCAGCCTTCGGCTAAAGCTCTGTTTTTAGGGAGGGAAGTGGTGGACGCACTAGGGCTCGAACCTAGGACCCGCTGATTAAGAGCTGCAATCAGAGGGTCCTAGCGCATCCGCATGGGTCCAAAAATGGCGGAAATCTGCGATTCATAGTCCGTATTGTTCTTGAAATGTTCGCCAGTATCCAGTATCAAAAGCTACCTAAGGTAGCAGGTACATATGGCGAACAAAGTTGGTTTGACGGATGCTCGGATCGCAGGCTTGAAGGCTCCTGCCACCGGGCAAATTGAGCTTGCTGATGGCATCGTGACCGGGCTCCGGCTTCGGATGGGTGCAAGCGGCATCAAGACGTACATCTTGCGCAAGCGCGTTCAAGGCAAATGGTTGAATGTCACGATCGGCCGACATGGCCCGAGCTTCACTCTTGCCAATGCTCGGCGGAAGGCGCGAGACCTTCTGGTCGATGTTGAGCAGGGCAAGAACATCGCCAGAAAGCCAGGCGCGAAGAGGAAGGGATCGAAGGGCGTCGGGACGGTCGCTGAGCTCTACGAGATTTATCTGTCTCAGCAGATCGAGGGTAAAAAACGGAGCGCGAAGGAGTTCGACCGGGTTTTCCGGAAGTACATCGAACCCGAGCTGGGTGACCGTCTCGCGGATTCCATCACTCGAAGCGACGTGAGCCGCTTTGTCGAGAAGATCGCCTTCGAGCGGGGCAAGGAAACCCTGACGATGGCGCGCATCGTGTATCGCCATCTTTCAACTTTCTACACTTGGGCACTCACCAGACTCGAGCATTTGCCAGCCAATCCTTGCCGGGATGCATGGCGTCCGAAGCGAAGTGAGCCTCGCGACCGCGTACTCAGCGATCGAGAGCTCGCCGCATTGTGGCAAGCCGCTGTCGAGGATGGCTATCCGTTCGGTCATCTCGTGCAAATGCTTGTTCTCACAGCCCAGCGCCGGGGAGAGGTGCTCGACGCCACTTGCGACGAGTTCGATTTCAAGGCGAAGGTTTGGACCGTCCCTGGAGACAGAGCGAAAAACGGCAAGGCGAATGTCGTGCCGCTGTCCGCCCAGGCACTCACAGTCGTCACCGACATCTTCGCGGCCGCGGGGATTGCTCCTGACGACGCCCACAAGCAGTCGCAAATTCTATTGGCATCCAAGGTCACCAACACAAACAGTGTCAGTGGGCTGTCAAAGGCCTGGAAGCGGATTAGGGCAAGCGTGGATGAGAAGCTTGGCTATGATGCCGGTCATTTCACCATGCATGACATTCGCCGGACAGTGGCAACTGGGCTGCAGAGGCTTGGAATACCGCTGGTCGTTTCTGAAGCTGTTCTCAATCATCAGTCGGGCTCGGCAATGGCCGGTGTCGCCGGGGTTTATCATCGGCATCAGTACACCAATGAGAAGCGCGAAGCTCTCGCACTGTGGGGCAGGGAGCTTCTCCAACTCGTCGCGAAATATCCGCCCCAGAATCAGGAAGGATGACTGTCCGCGCCAATCCAGTCGGCGCGTAGACGATCCATGCCTGCAACGACGCCTTCAACAGTCACGTTCGAACCGATGAGATCATCGGCAACTTCCTCGCTTTCGACGATCCAAACCTCGTCCGATTTCGTGGTCAGGATCATTCCGCGTCGTCCGCGGCTCAGCATTCCCGACACGCGTATTCGACCGGAACTCACAACTACCCCCTGCTCAAAAGCGCCAATGACGCAGCACGTCGCGCACATAGGCCGGTGTCTCGCCATTGCGTGGGATACCGCCGGCTCGCTCGACGGCGCCAGGGCCTGCATTGTAGGCAGCGAGGGCCAGATGCACTACCCCGAACTTGTCGAGCATCTGGCGGAGATACCGCGCCGCACCGAAGATGTTGGCCATTGGATCGAAGCGATTGGAAACGCCAAGGTCGCGGGCGGTCCCCGGCATCAGCTGACCCAGGCCGGCGGCGCCAGCCTTGCTGATCGCCAGAGGATTATACCGCGATTCCGTCCATACCAGGGCGTCGAGAAGACCACTCGGCAGCGAATATTGAGCCTCAGCAGCATAAACATGGGGAAGGTAGCTTGCCCGTCGAAAGCCTGAGGGCCCGCCAGCTTCGGGATTTACATAACGATAGGGAAGGTAGGTCCGGCCCGCTTCGAGAACCGGAGCCCCTGACGAAGCGGCTAGGGGCTGGCGCCAAATCCCATGCTCCACCAGCTGGAAACCGTTCGACCCCTCGGCAATGCGGAAGCCGTCAGGTCGCAGCTCAGGTGCAGCAGCAGCCATTTCCTCCTGCGCCTGAGCCGGGACGACGAACGCCAATCCCGCCAGCGCCGCTGTGATCGTTGCCCATCTCAGTCTCATATCTCGATTCCTTCTATGGCCGAATCGAGTGAGAACATATATAGAACACACCATGTAGGAAAACGCATTGGCAGCAGCGCAGAGCGGAGGCTGCGCGGGTGGAGGCATGTCATGATGGAGATGCCCCATGTCCCAGATTCAAGGTCGAGAAACGCTCGAAGCCCGCGCTCGTAAGATCGTCGAGGCGCTGAGCGGGACCTGGTCGCGCTCGCGCGGTATGTGTTGCTGCCCAGCCCACGCTGACCGCACCCCCTCGCTCAGCATCACGCTCGGCAAGCGCGCGATCCTGGTCCATTGCTTCGCCGGCTGCACCAACGAGGCAGTCATGCAGGGCATGGCCAAGCTTGGGGTGCGAATCTCGGACCTGTTCGACGGGACGGGCGGCCCGGTTGCAGCCGCGCCGCGTCACGAAATCGCTGACCGCAACGCGCTGAGACTGTGGCGCGAGGCCTCGCTACTCGTAGGCAGCCCGGCCGAGCGCTACCTTGCCGCGCGAGGCATTACGATCTCATCTTCCGACCTGCGCTTTCATCCGCACATGCCGCTGGGGCCGAAAGGCGCGGTGCGGTTCCTACCGGCCTTGGTGGCAGCGGTACGCAACGACGCCGGTATCCTGGCGCTGAACCGGACGTTCCTCGATCCCGACAGTGACCGCCTCGCCTCATTTGAGCAGCCCAAGCGCTCACTCGGAAGTCCGGGCTCGGGAGCCGTACGTCTGGCATATCCGCGCGATGGCAGGCTCGGAATCGCCGAGGGCAACGAGTCCGCGCTTTCGGCGATGCAGATGTTCGACATTTCCTGCTGGGCGACGCTGGGCAACGAGCGGTTCGGCCTGGTCACGATCCCGGAATCGGTGCGCGAGCTGCATCTCTTCGTTGACAACGACGCCGGTGGACTCCTCGCCGAGGAGCGCGCGCGTGAAGCCTATGCCTGCAAGGGGCGCCGGATCGTCACCCGGCGGCCCGAGCGACCCGGCGACGACTGGAACGACGTGCTGATGCGCCGGATTCGCGCGGCGGCTTGAGCCAAGCAGAGAGGAGAGGGGGCTTGGGGCCTTTTGAGGCCCCCAGACGGACTTGGGCCTCGTCAGGAGGTTTCCAATGTCCCATGCTTCTCCCGCTCTCGCCTTTACCATCCCCGCCGAACCGCAGGTTCTGGCCGCGGCAAGGTCGTTGGCTGCCCGGATCGGTGCCGATCAGGCTATCTCCCGCGCCGTGCTGAACGCCACAATGCGCGAGCATTTCGGCGGCAGCGATGCCGAAGGCCGCTGGTCGGTGCGAGATGCCCATGCCGCGCTCGAATTGGCCCAGGTGCTATTCTTGGCTGACAAGTCCGAGCTCGTCACCGCTGTGTCGCCTGAATTGGCCGATCGGACCTTTTCTCGCTTGGAAGCGCTGGTGCCGAGCCAGACCACTCGCAGCGACGAGCAGATCGAATGGCAACAGTTCGCAACGCCGCCCCGCATCGCCTGGCTCGCGGCCCGGGCCTGCGGGATTTCTGCTGGAGAATTGGCGCTCGAACCCTCGGCCGGGACTGGGATGCTGGGCATTTGGGCGGCTAAGGCAGGCGCGCGCCTCGCGCTCAATGAGATCTCACCGCTCCGTCGTGAATGCCTTGGAGCACTGTTCCCAGAAGCCACGGTGACGGGATACGATGGCGAGCTGATCGACGAGCTGCTCTCGCCCAATATCGCGCCGAGCGTGGTGTTGATGAACCCTCCCTATTCGCACGGTATTGAGCGCGGCCACGACGGACGCACCGGTGCGCGGCACCTACGCTCGGCCTGGAAGCGGCTGCTCCCCGGCGGTCGCCTCGTCGCGGTGATGCCCGAATGGTTCGACCTACCGCGCTTCCTTGCCGGGATCACCGGCCCGGTGGCGCTGCGGCTCAACGCCGCGATCGAGCTCGGTTTCGTCAAGCAGGGCACCTCGATCACCACCCGGCTCTTGGTGCTCGACAAGGTCGATGGCGGCGATAGTCCGGTCATCGCCAAGCCGGTGAACTTTGCCGAGCTCTGCTTCCTGGTCGGCCTTTTGCCCGATCGCACGGGGCAGGTCGCTGAGCCGATCATCGCCCAAAGACCGGTGCTCCCGCTGCGGCTCGTCGCACGGCCGAGCAAACCGGTCCCGCTCGCGGTTCGGCCCATCGCGGCCGCGCCGTCGATCCAGCCGCTGGCTTACCAACCGCTCGATGAGCCCGCGCCGATCGCCGAGCAGGTCGGGCATTATCTGCCCTACCGGCCGAGCCGCATCGCGATCACCGGCGCAGTCGAACATCCGACGCCACTGGTGGAATCGGTCGCGATGGGCTCGATCACCGCGCCGGTGCCCGAAGCGGTGCCGCAGCTGCCTTCCGATCTTATCGCCAAAGGCGTTCTCTCCGCCGCGCAGACCGAGACCCTGATCTATGCCGTGAACGCCCATTCTCGCGATCTCTCGGGAAGGTTCGAGCCCGACGACAAGGGCTGCGTGCTGAAGGCGAGCGCCGAGGGCCGGACCTACCGGATGGGCTACTTCCTTGGCGACGGGACCGGGGCGGGCAAGGGCCGGCAGGTCGCCTCGGTCATCCTCGATCGCTGGGTGAGGGGCGAGCGCCGCCATATCTGGATTTCAAAGAACGAAGCGCTGCTCGAAGACGCGCGCCGCGACTGGAGCGCACTTGGGGGCCTGCCGATCGACGTCCAGCCGCTCGGGCAATGGAAGCTCGGGGTCCCGGTCGGGATGCGCGAGGGCATCCTCTTCGTCACCTATCCGACCCTTCGCTCAGGCCGCAGCGATGCGACCCGGCTCGAGCAGATCCTCGAATGGTCGGGTGACGACTTCGACGGGGTGATCGTCTTCGACGAAGCCCACGCCATGGCCAACGCCGCGGGCGGCGAAGGCTCACGCGGGAAGGTCAAGGGATCGGAGCAAGGCGTTGCCGGAGTGCGGCTTCAGAACCTGCTGCCGCGCGCCCGCGTGCTCTATGCCTCGGCAACCGGGGCGTCAGACGTCAACAATCTCGCCTATGCGATCCGCCTTGGCCTCTGGGGACCGGAAACCGCCTTCGCAAACCGGGAGGCTTTTGTGGCCGACATCCGCGATGGCGGCATTGCCGCAATGGAACTCGTCGCGCGCGATCTCAAGTCGCTCGGGCTTTACACCGCGCGGGCGCTGTCTTTCGCCGGGGTCGAATATGAGATCCTCGAACATTGCCTGACCGCTGACCAGATCGCGGTCTACGACGCCTATGCCGAGGCCTGGGCGATCATCCATGCCAACCTGCGCGATGCTCTGGAGGCGACCCGGATTGTCGATGCCGACAGCGGAGACACCCTGAACTCAGGGGCCAAGGCGGCGGCGCTCTCGATTTTCGAGGGCACCAAGCAGCGGTTCTTTGCGCAATTGCTGCTCTCGATGAAGTTGCCGAGCCTGCTACCGGCAATCGATACGACACTTGCCGAAGGCAATGCCGTGGTGGTGCAGCTCGTCTCGACTGCGGAGGCCATGCTCGATCGCCGCCTCGCCGACCTTACCGATGCCGAACGTGAAGCGCTTGAGATCGACCTTTCTCCCCGCGAATACGTGATCGACTACCTCACCAAGAGCTTTCCGGTGCGGTTGATGGCGGTATTCAAGGACGAGAACGGCAATCCGCGCTCCGAGCCGATGGTCGACGATGCTGGCGCCCCGGTGCTGTGCCGCTCGGCGCTCGACGCGCGCGACCGAATGATCGAGCAACTCTGCGCGTTGCCGCCGATCGCCACCGCGCTCGATGCGATCATCGAGCGGTTCGGGACCGATCAGGTAGCTGAGGTCACCGGGCGAACCCGTCGGCTGATCGTCGGACGCGACGGGCGCCAGCAGCTTCAATCCCGTAGCCCCGGTGCCAATGTCGCCGAGACACAGGCGTTCATGGACGGCTCGAAGAAGGTTCTGGTCTTCTCTGACGCCGGCGGTACGGGCCGCAGCTATCATGCCGACCTTGCGGCGAAGAACCAGGCGCGCCGCGTCCATTTCCTGCTTGAGCCGGGCTGGCGCGCCGATGCCGCCATCCAGGGACTCGGGCGGACCAACCGCACCAACCAGGCCTCGGCGCCGCTGTTCCGTCCCGTCACCACCGATGTGCGCGGCGAGCGGCGGTTCATCTCGACGATCGCCCGGCGCCTCGACAGCCTCGGCGCGCTAACCCGCGGTCAACGTCAGACCGGGGGGCAGAACCTGTTCGATCCCGCCGACAATCTCGAAAGCTCCTATGCCAAGGAGGCGCTTCACCGCTGGTTCGGCTTGCTGTTCACCGGCAAGCTCGACGCAGTGAGCCTTGCGCGGTTCGAGGAACTGACCGGGCTCAGGATCGAAGGCCCTGACGGATCGATGGTCGATGACCTGCCGTCGATCCAGCGCTGGCTCAACCGCATACTCGCGCTGCCGATCGCCCTGCAGAACGGCATCTTCGACGAGTTCCTTGGACTCGTTGAAGCGCGGATCGATGCCGCCCGGCAGGCGGGCACGCTCGAACTCGGGGTCGAGACCATCGCGGTCGAGCACTTTGAGGTGCTCTCCGACACCCTGCTGCGCACCGATGCGCTCTCGGGCGCGACCACGCACCTTCTCGAACTCGAGATCGCCCGAGCGCTGAAGCCCTTGGGTCTCGCGCGGCTTGAAGAGCTCTACGGTCTCTCGGGCGAGCGCCAGCAGTTACTGCGCAATGCCCGCTCGGGCCGGATTGGGCTATTGGTTCCGGCACGCAGCCTGCTTGCCGACGACGGCACGCGGGTTGCCCGCTTCGAACTGGTCCGGCCCTTGAAGCACGGTCATCTAACCGCCGAGCAGCTTGAGGAAAGCAACTGGGAGCCAGTCGATTTCGCCGAGTTTTGCCGCCTCTGGCAAGCTGAGGTCGGTGAAGCCGCTGCGAGCCATAAGCGCGAACGACTGCATCTCGCGACTGGGCTGCTGCTGCCGGTCTGGGACAAGCTCCCTTCCGACTATGTTCGGGTCAGTCGGATCTCAGCTCGCGACGGGCGCTCGCTACTGGGTCGCGAAGTGCCGCTCCACTGCGTTCCCGAACTCTGCCAGGCCCTGGGTCTGGAGGACGAACACGCGTTCTCGGCCGAGCAGATCGTCGACGCTGTGCTCACCGGTGGCCGGCCGATGCAGGTCATGGCCCGCGAGGCGCTCACCCTCAAGCGCAGCCTGGTCAACGGGGCTCAGCGGCTCGAGCTTGCAGGTTGGTCGGCGGCGCGGCTTGACTGGTACAAGGCGCAAGGCTGTTTTACCGAGATCATCCGCTATCAGACGCGGCTGTTCGTGCCGACGACAGGCGCTGCGGGTATCCTCGCGCGGCTTGGCCAGTAGCTAAGAAGCATATTGCCAAATGGCAACCAATGGAATATATAGTGCCATATGGAGACTTGTCATGCTAGCTTTGCAACCCGTTGATACTGCTGCTCCGGCGTTTCGTCCGGATCCGATTACCCAGGACGAGGCTGCCGCTATGTTCAGGGCGGTTCTCAGCCTCTTTGGCAAGTGGGAACTTACCGACGAGCAGGCGGCGACGCTGCTTGATATGCCGGTGCGCTCCTATCGGCGCTGGAAGGCTGAAGGAGCCGGCCGGGTCTCGCGTGATGGCGCGGCTCGCCTTTCCAACTTGATGGGCATTCACAAGGCGCTACGGATCGTCTTTTCGGATGCTCAGCGCGGTTATGCCTGGATTAAGGCAGGAAATAGCGCCTTCGCCGGATCGAGCGCACTTGATGTCATGCTCGGCGGTGAACTCACCGACATCATGCGCGTGCGCCGCTACCTCGACGCCGAGCGCGGTGGCTGGTGACGGCTCCAGAGCAAGGCCCTGTTTCCCATGTTGAGTGGAAAGGCGCTGTCCGGATCCTCCGCAGCGCCTTTCCGCCGATCGACCTGTTCGAGGACATCGCCGACCCCGCTGATTGGCCGCTGCTGATCTCGGCAGAGCAAAAGACCAATCCCCGGATCATGGCGACCATCGGCAATCTGGACCTTGTGCCAGCGGACCGGCGGGTAGGCGGAAACGGTGCGTCTTATCTGATGGCGCCGTTCACCCATGTCAGCACGGACCGGCCAAGCCGCTTCACCGATGGCAGCTATGGCGTTCTCTATGTCGGAAATGCCTTCGAAACCGCTCTCTTCGAAACCATCCATCACCATGCCCGGTTCATGGCCAGCACCGCCGAAGAGTCCGGTTGGACTTCTCAATTCCGGGAGATCGTTCTTTCGGTCAGTGCCGACCTGCACGACCTGAGAGGAGCCGAGCCCGCCAATCCAGCCCTTGATCCCGACAGCTATGTGGCGTCCCAGAGGCTTGCAGCAGCCCTTAAAGCGGGTGGGGCCGATGGCATGGTCTATCCGAGCATCCGGCATCCCGGAGGGGAATGTGTAGGACTGTTCTACCCTGACTGCGCATCAGAACCCGTCCAGGGACGCCATCTCGACTATCATTGGGACGGGACGCGCGTCGATCTGGTGCGCGACGCGGGGACGGGCGCGGTCTTTCGTGTGGTTCATACCGCCTGAACCTAAACCATATTGATCCGGTTGAAAGAGAGGGAGCTGTTTGGCCGCTTCGCGCCCCCAACTGGGGCGGTCGCATCATCTAGTCGTCATCCCGACGGCTGCCTGCCAACAAGATCGCGCGGTGACAACGTTACGCCGTGAGGGCACCTGACTTTACCTCAGGCCCGGCCGTTCGCGGTCGAGCCTTTTTCAAATTCGCAGAGATTGTTTGATCAGCCGACACAAAAGTTCCGGATAGAAAGATGTAGCGTCATTCTTCTCCAATCCGCCTGCTTTTGTCCTTGTGCTTTCATTCCAGGCGAGACAGCATCGTCTGAGGCAGATTGTGTGGGGAGGGGCACATGCAGCGGTGGGGGTGGAGCGCAGCGACGCTGCTGGTCGCATTACTTGCAGCCATCGGCTTGCAGTCGAGCAGCATGTCCTCGGCAGTTGAGTTCGCGAACCCCAGGATGGAGGGGCCGTTCTTCGCCGCACCAGATGTGATTGCGGCCCTGGATTGCCCCGATGCCCAGTGCGAGGGTCCTCTGAGCTTCCTGCATCTGATGCGCAGCGAACTCTACGAGATCAAGGCAGCGGGCTTGCCGGGCAAGAACCCCTTTGTCGAACGGGCCGAGACGCGGTCGATCGTTGAGACGGTTCGTGACGACATTTCGAACATCCGCGTCGCGGCAGGAAGCCCTCCCGACCAGCTCGACCCGCTTTTCCTCACAAGCACTGACAGTCGCGTCCAGCTGGTTGGCATCATCAACCGCATGGATCGTCAATTTCATGCATCGCAGCGCGAGAGCGCATGCGGTGAGATCAGCCTCATCTACCGGTTTGCGTACAGCCTCTCACGCTTGCCCGTCACGATGAACCTCGTCTTCCCGGCGGCTGTCGGGACGCTTCATTGCAAGGAATCCGCTCAACGCTGGCTCGATGCGATGTCCAAGGAACGCACGATGAAGCCGGCCGCTTTCGCTAACTATCTCGTGTCGAAGTCAGGGCCGCTTGCGCACATTAAGGGCGGGAACATCGCTCGCCTCGAGCTCAATATGCAGACCTATCGCAAGCCTGGGAGCATCGACACGACGGATTTCGGATCGGAAGCGACATATCTCATTCGGGTCTTCCGCTGGAATCCCCTCGAGCGTGCTTTTCAACCGAGCACGCTGCCCAACGAGATCAATCGCCATGCTCTACTCTGCGACGCGGACGATGACCCGCAAATTTGCAACGTGAAGCGTGGGCGCCGTGCTGCGCTGGTCGACTATCTGCAAAAGCCCGGGGTCGTCGAAGAGATCGACCGCGGCACACTCGATGTACCGCAAGAGCTCAACGTCCTTTCGCTGCGCGCAATCTCTGTTTCGCCCGGCGGACAGCATCGGTCTTCCAACCAGCCCTACTGGAACGCCGCTATCGTCTCCGATCGTCCTGCAAGCGAGATTGCGCGCGAGCAGGTCATTTCAGATGCCGAGATCGGCAAGGCGATGGACAACGCCCGCGCCGCGGGCGTGACGCTCGAGCATATCGGCAATGCGGACGATTTCCGGCAAAGGCTGAACGACACGACCTGTTCCGGCTGCCATCAGGCACGCGCGATTGCCGGCTTCCATTTTCCAGGGCTCGATTCAGCCGACACCCAAGAAAATTACGCGGCAAACGCAGTCTATCTCGCGGGCTCGCCCCAATTCTATGCGGACCAGCCGCGGCGGATGGAAATCGTCCGGGCGATTGCGAAGAGTGCCGATGGGGCCATTCCCAAAGCGGCGCTGGCCGTGTCGTACAGCGCGCGGCCCGACGACAGGTTCTCGGCTGACTTTAAGGGTACTGCCTATGTGGGGGGATGGGGTGCTGCCTGCTCGATACCCAATGCGACGTCTGCGGCCAGCAAGCGGCAATGGTCGTGCCAATCGGGCCTTGCCTGCCAGGGTCTGTTCCAGTCGGACAACGCGAAGGGCATCGGCACGTGCGTTCCGGACAAACGTTTTGAAATCGGCGACCATATGCAACTGGGGAAGGTTTCGACGACTGGCTTTGGTCACGATGTCTATGTCCGCTTTGGACCCGAAATCGCGCCGTCGGAAACGAACTACCTGAAACGCGTGTTCGGACTCGACACATTTGACGAGCGCAAGACGACGATCGATCCCAAATTCTTCCCTCCTACTGGCCCCAACGGCAATTCCTATTATGCCAGCCACCAGGAATTCTATGTCGGTTTGCGCGGCGATCCTTACCGCAAGATGCTTGCGGAGTGTGCCGACGGCACCCGACCGAAAGCGGAATGCTATTCGATGCGGCGCGACAGGCTGAGCGGTGGCTTTCCCTCGGGTATGTTGCGCCTGTCCGAGTGCCAGGACCTCCCAGGCGAATCGACCTGCGGCATGGTCGCGTCCTCGGGGTTCAACGACTGCATGGTGCGCCTTGGCTCGCCGGGTTACGAGGATTTCAATCTGAAGACATGCTTTGAATATTTCACCTCCTATGCCGGCATGAGAGCCTGCGATATCGGCAATCCTTGCCGCGACGACTATATCTGCGTCGCGCCTACCAGTCCCCGACCGAAGCTCGAGACCGAACGCATGTTTCGCGAGCGGCTCAAACGACTGCAGGATGCATCGCCGACGAATCCGTGGAAGCGGATCATCGGCTCGCCTTACGACCCTGACCAATATGGCCAGAAACAGCCCGATACTGCGTGGATCAACCGAAACGATACAAGGGGTGTTTGCATTCCTCCTTACTTCGTTTTCCAGTTCCGTTCCGACCGCCATCCAAGCTTCGGGCCTAAATCGGGTTCGGCCCTGCAATCGCACGCGCCGTCGATGCTCAAGCAGGTCGGGGAGTTCTAGAGGCAGTTAGTTTGGGTTGAATGGCGTGTGCAGACTTTTAGATCCAGTAACGATGGCCACGGCGGAAGCCGCCCTGGCCATGCGCGATGAAAGCTTGCGCAACGGCGTTTTTGGAAAAAGGCATGCCTGAGATCTCGGTGTAACCCGACCCGGCCAGGCGATCGCGCTGCAATTCGACCGTCGACTTGACGTCCGCCAGCAAGTCGTCCTGGAACGCCTTCACGATCCCCTTTTCACGGATGAGCGCGGGGATATCTCCGGTCCCTTGATCGATGAGCGCCTGGATCGCCTCAATCGATAGCTGGACCTGGTCCGATGAATTCTGGTCGAGCTCGGCTTCAATCCGGATGCCTCGGCCTCGCTCGCCTGGTTGATCGAAACCGGTAGGCCATTGCCCCGCTGCATAGGCGCCAGGCTCATAGACACACCACCGGTCTTGCGAAATCAGGATTGCTTCTGCCGAAATCATGCGCCGGAAACCATATTTGACCAGAATGGCGGCAACGTCGGTCAAGCGCGAAACCTGTGCCCGAACGTGCGTGATCAGCCGGTCGAGATTGGGCGGTACCGGATTCATCGTGCCAGCAAGCTGTTCCCAATTTGCGAGCCGCTGCCGCACATCCAGCAGCGTATCGAGCTGGAGGTTCGTTCGCCTGCGTTCCTGATAGATTGTCAGGTCGTGCGTGAGATAGAGATTATTGCGCCGATCATGCAGGCCAAGATCGATCAGCTTCTGAAGAAGCCGGCGTGCCTCAGGCAAGGGTGCGCCGCCCGTATATCCGAAGCGCGCGATCGCGGAAAGCTGATCGAGTGAAGGCATGGTGTCGCCGAAATATTCGCTTTGAATCCGGCGTTCCCATTCGCTTCTGACGATCCGGCCTCCAGCGGACAGATCCGGACGGTCCTCCCGGAACTGCACGAGTGCCCGGCGCTGCTCCTGCCGGACCCGGGCTCGCAACGAAAGCTTGCCGCGCATCAGCACGCGATCTTCCGAATCCAAATAAGCGTCGAGAAAGTTCTCCCGGTTGAAATGATAGGGCGGGTTCTCAGTGGGATCCGTTTCGAGATGTAGCGGGTTGCGAAAGCGCAACACCAGGGCGACACGCTCCTCATCTTCCCAGAAGTTGCCGGACAAGCCCGCAAGATCGAGCTTGATCCAGGGCTGAACGGTCGCCAGGTTTCGAAACTGGGCCCAGGATGTTGCATCCGGCTCGAAATCCGCGTGCGCTTCGAATTCTTCGCGGTCGCGCCCGAACAGGGGCTCCGGGACGTTCAATATGAAGCGTGGAAACAGGGCAGGAGTAACAGCCAGTTCCGCTTCGTTGTCCGTGCCTACCGCAAGCGGTGCCTTCCACGGCCAACCCCGCCTCGGTTTGATGAACGCATCCTCTCCGGCGCTTGCGGGAATGAGGGCATAGGCCTCGCCTGGCTCGTACAAGCGCAACAGTTGTGCCGCGGGGCTTAGCATACGAAGGTCGCAACGCACCGCGGAAAGTGTCGAGGCCACGATATCGTCCAGGAGACGGACGAAGTTTCCGAACGCGATGCCAAGGGTGTCGGCCAACATCTCGGCGCGCGCACGATCGGTCTCTCCTGTATTGCCGGAGCGAAGGTACCTCGTCTCGAATTCTTGCCAATCTTCCGCACTGCCGAGTTCCAAATCGATGCCCGGCTTGGCAGTCAGGAGAAGCACAATGTTTCGGCTAAAAAGCGTATCGGCACATCGCTCGAAATAGGGACCGAGACCTTGGTCCGCGGCGAATATCTCACCAAACGACACCGTCGCCGAGGATCGATCTCTATCTGCTATCACTTGGCGTCCCCCCCTGCCTCGTCCCGCAAGAGTTGAGTGAACAGCGGTGGCACTGTCAATTCAATTATGGCCTTTGCAGAATTGATGAGAGCGACGTTCCCCGTCCCTTACCACCCGTTCTCTAAGCTCATGTCGCCCGAAGAAACGGCACACGCTGAGTCCGGCTAGATGACAGCACAACCGTAATCGCCATCACTTTGTGGTGGAGCCGCTTATGTCGGGCATTGGGACACTACCTTGCAGTGGGCAAGATACACCGAATACCGCAGCTAACTATTGTCTGCTTCTTGCGATGCATGGTCTGAAGCGGCCAGTCCGGAAACGACGCCCCTGCAGACATGAGAGGGGAGGAGGCTTTGCCCTGATTGAGCCGGTTGGGCGTCGATGGTCGATGCGCTGGGCTCGCAATCAGGAGTATGTGCCATGATCAAGACGATCCCGCTGAACAAGCTGGTTCCTTCGCCGCGAAATGTCCGCCGCCATAACGACCCGGCGGCCGACGCCGAGCTCAAGGCCAGCATTGCCGCCCGCGGGCTGCTGCAGAACCTCATCGTGCGCCCGGGCGCTAAGGGCAAGTTCGAGGTTGAGGCCGGCGAGCGCCGCCGCAAGGCGATGCTGGCTCTGGCGGACGACAAGGTCCTGCCCAAGGACCACGAAGTGACCTGCCTCGTGCTCGAAGACACCGCCGAAGGCGCCATCGAGACAAGCCTGGCGGAGAACTTCCATCGCCTGGCGATGAATCCGGCCGACGAGGCCCAGGCCTTCGCATCGCTGATCGAGGCGGGCGCCTCGATCGAGGATGTGGCGCGCCGCTTCGGCCTGACAGTCCGTTTCGTCGAAGGTCGCCTGCGCCTCGCCAAGCTCGCGCCGGTCGTGTTCGAGGCGCTGGCTTCGGGCGAAATCACGCTCGACCTCGCCAAGGCATACGGCGCCACTTCGGACCAGGCGATCCAGGCTCGGGTCTTCGAGCAGGTCTCGACCGGCTACTATGCCCCGAACCCGGACTCGATCCGCCGCATGGTGCTCTCGGGCACGGTCCGTGGCAGCGACCCCCGTGCTCGGCTCGTTGGGCGCGATGCCTATATCGTCGCCGGTGGCCTGATCGAGCGCGAGCTGTTCGATGACGAGGACAGCGAAGCCTGGGCCGATGTTGCGTTGCTGGAGACCCTCGCCGCGGCGAAGATGGAGGAACAGGCCAAGGTCCTCGCCGAAGAACAGGGCCTCGCGTGGATCAAACCGACGCTCGATCCCTACGCCAGTCATGACCTCATCGAGGGCTTGGTCCGGCTCCCGGCCGAACCCGCACCACTCACCGAAGCCGAACTCGCTCGGCTCGATGAACTCGACAACTCCTATGACGAACATGCCGCGATCCTCGAAGATGAGGACAGTGCCGAGGAAGCCGTGGCCGCGGCCGAAGCGGCGATCGAGGCGATCGAACGCGAGTGTCAGGATATCCGGGCTCGTCCGCCGGTGATCGCGCCCGAACTCAAGTCCGAGGCAGGGATGATCCTCGTACTGTCGCGCGATGGCACGCCGGTGCTCCAGCCGGTGTTCTACGGCGAACGGGAGGTCGACGGCGGAAACGATGACGCGGTCGAGATCGTGTCGGGCGAAGCCGGGGAGGGCAAGCGCCGCGCGGCGCTGTCGAAGCGCCTTATCGATGAACTCGCGATGCAGCGCCGCGATGTCCTTGCGCTCCATGTCGCGTCCGATCCCGGTCTTGCGCTCGACCTGATGGTCTTCACGCTCGCCGACGCCGATACCCTCGACTACCGGGCGCGTTCGGCAACGACACTGCGGGGCGGCACACCTGCCGGCCCGATCATCGGGTTTGAGGCAAAGGATGCCGCGGCAAGCGCCTCGCTCGCCGAGTTCAAGTCAGGCCTCGACGAGAACTGGCGTGGCGGCGCGGACGTGTCGGAGCGGTTCGACCGGTTCCGGGCGCTTTCCGATGACGCCCGTGCCGCTTGGCTCGGTCACGTCGTCGGTCGCACCCTGGAAGCAAGTCTCAACATGGCCGGCGAGCGCAGGATCGACTTCCACGATCATCTGGCCACCCTCATCGGCATCGACATGGCCGCTTGGTGGCGCCCGACTGCGGCGAACTACTTCGACCGGGTGTCGAAGGCGGTGATCCTCGACGCGCTGGCTGCGGTTGGTGGTCCGGACATGTCGAGCCGGTTCGTCTCGGTCAAGAAGGGTGATCTCGCGATGAGCGCCGAGCGCGTCTTCGGTGGGACCTACATCACCGAAGTCGAGGTCCGCGAACGCGCGCTCGCCTGGGTGCCCGAGGTCATGCGCTTTGCCGGCGCCGCGACCGTCGAGGTCGAAGCGGACAATGCGCAGATCCCCGAGTCCACCGGCGAAGCCGTCGCGAGCGCCGAAGGCGCCAACGACGACAATCAGCCCCCCCGCGAGCTGGCTGCCTGACCTCCTCCTGACAGGCAGGCCACTCGCCCCTCCGAAGCGGTCCCTTGGCTTTGCCCAAGGTGCCGCTTCCTTTTTGGGAAGAGAGCGGAGGCAGCTCGATGCTGAGCGGAACTGACCGGCGAACCTGCCGGCAGGCCACATCAGGAGAGCCCTCATGGCTTATCGCAAACCCTCGCCCGCCGGATTATCTCCCGCGACCCGCATCACCCAGGAGATCATCGCGCGGCTTGAAGCCGGGACCAAGCCGTGGGTGCAGCCCTGGCGCGGCGTGCCCGTGTCGCGGCCCTTGCGCGCTTGCGGCATTCCCTATCGCGGCATGAACGTATTCTGGCTGTGGATGGTCGCCGACATGTGCGGCTACGCCTCGCCTTACTGGATGACCTACAATCAGGCCAAAACCCTCGGCGCCCAGGTCCGCAAGGGTGAGAAGTCGACCTTCGCCATTTTCTACAAGAGCTACACCAAGGAGGTCGAAGCGCCCGATACCGGCGAGAAGAGCGACGAGGCGCGCCGTGTTCTGAAGGCCTATCCGGTGTTCAACGCCGATCAGGTCGAAGGTCTGCCCGAGCGGTTTCATCCAGCCATCACGCTCGATTTGGTCGAGCCCGAGGGGCGCGAGGCCGAGCTCGACGCCTACTTTGCCGCGATCCCCGTCAATCTGCGCCACCAGGGCTGCGAGGCCTACTACGAGCCAACCCCTGACCGAGTGACCATGCCGCCAGCCAGCCTGTTCTCCGGTTTTGACCACTACTACGCGACTCTCGCCCACGAGTTGTCGCACTGGACCGGTCATTCCAGCCGCCTGGCGCGCGATCTCAAGAACCGCTTCGGCACGGCGGCCTATGCCGCCGAGGAACTGGTTGCCGAACTCTCAAGTGCGATGCTCGGGGCCCAACTCGGTCTGCCGGTGACACATCTCGACAGTCACGCGAGTTACATCGAGCATTGGCTGAAGCTCCTGCGCGAAGACGACCGCGCAATTCTCACCGCCGCGGCCAAGGCCGAGGAAGCCTCCAGCCTGCTGCTGAAGCTCGGGGGGCGAGCGATCGCAGATGTCGCCGATGAACCCGAAGATGTCGCACTCGCAGCCTGACGGAGGACACCATGGGCCGATCGGTCAGCTATCCCAGCGGCGCGATCGTCGCGTTCACCCTGCTTGAAGTCGATGACGAAGGGGACTGGGACTTCGAATATGAGTGGCTGCGCGCGGACCTCAGCGAGCGCGCTGCTAAAGCCTTTCCGTCGTTTGAAGCCCACGATGGCTGGCGTGGCCGTGAGGACCGGATCCTCCGGCGCAATGCGTTCGCCGACTTCGGGGTCTCGGTCTACGGCGGTCTCGTTGCCGTATGGGTCGTTGAACGCGATGACGGGGCCTATTGGGACGCTGAATGGCGTAGCGCCCGGAGCCCCCGGGCGCAGCATTGGATTCGCCAGATCGCGCCCCGCTTCGACGCGCTGTTCGGCGACTACGATTGCCTCGGACATATGTCGGACGGCGAGGGCGTTTACCGCAAGCGTGCCGCCTGAGACCGGGCCGGTCGAGGCTTCGTTTGCATAGCGCCTTCCGATCCTGGCGGGACAGCGCAACTCATGGCTCGCACCATGCGAGAGAGGCCCTGGGCCAGCCGGCGGCGCCCGCGCAACCCGGCTTGGCCAGGCCCGTGTTGACCGGTCCCTGCGGGACACGGCCTGCCCGCGCCAGCCTGTCCAAGCGGGTTTCCCTCCGGTGCGCGTGTCCGCCCAAAGCTGGCCCTGATGGGCTCTCGCTGGCGCAGCCAAGAGCGGTCCGCGTCAGCCTCACGCCAATCAGGAGGACACGCCCATGCATGCCAGTTTTGCCGACCCGCTCGCCGGTCTCGATCTCGCCGGATTTTCGATCGGTCCCGCCCCAATTTCGAGCAGCGATTTTCCGGTTCGCGAAGCCGTCCTTCAGACGCTCGAAGCGGTCTGGTCCGATCTCTTCGCGCTCGTTTCCGGGACCGCGCTCGAGGCCGACGCCGAGGATCTTGGCTGGGCCTTCGTCAACCTGTTCCACCGCTCCGCCGAGCGCAAATCGACCGCGCTCGACCGCGCCACCGACGAAGTTCGGGCGCTCGTCGCCACTGCCGATGGCTCCGAAATCCAGACCCACGAACTTGAAACCCAGGTCGAGCGTGCGCAATGCGCCGAAGCCGCCATGCTGGCGCTCGAAGAGATGCGAGAGATCGCGGCAAGCCTTTATCTCAACGAATTCGGTTCGTCCTGGAAGCCGGTGTCGAGTTCGCGTTTCAACCACGGCGCGATGCTGACCTCGGCGCTGGTCGAGGGGCGTGATTTCCTGCGCGCCCGGGCCGAGGCCAAGCGCCGCGCGGCGATGCCCGAGGGCACGCCGGTCGTGTTTGCTGGCGGACGCACCCGTCATCCCAGCGAAGCCGACGCACTCACCTTCGCCAACAATGTCTGGGCGACCCTCGACAAGGTTCGCGACCGCGTTCCCGACATGGTGCTGATCCATGGCGGCGATACCAAGGGCGTCGATCGCCTGGCGTCGAGCTGGGCCGAGCGGCGAGACATCCCCCAGGTGACCTTCTCGCTCGACATGCGGCTTGGCGCCCGCGCGGGCTTCAAGCGCAATGAGCGCATGCTTTCGCTCGATCCGAGGTACGTCGTCGCCTTTCCGGGCAATGGCGTCCTCGAACGCCTGGTCATCGAAGCCAAGACGCGCCGCATCACCGTCGTCGATCGCCGCGGTCCGCTCGGCACCAGCCCCAAGTCGGGAGCCCATTCGCCCAATTGAAGGCCGATTAGCCGTTGCGCCAGCGCCCCGATGGCGCTGGCGTAATCTGGGCAGAGGAGAGGGGCGCGCCTGCGGTTTTGGACCTGGCGGAGTGGCCGTCAGGTATCCGTCACAGGAGGACACACCTATGACCGATACGGGTCAACGCATCGATGCGGCCATTGTCTGGGCCCAAATCGAAGCACAGCACGCCGAACGCAACCGCCTCGCCGACGAGGTTCGGCCGCGCAACAAGGCCGCGATCCTCGCCGCGCTGGCGGCTGCTGGTATCGCCTATGTCATTGTCACATTCGATGGGTCGGGCGATTCCGGGCAGATCGAGGACGTCTCGGCGTTTGCCGATGGCGTAGTCGTCGATATGCCCGTCACTGAAGCCGAGATCAGCACGCCATCCTGGGACGGCTCTGGCTTCGAGAGCCGGAACCTGCGGCTGCACGATGCGATCGAGCAGTTCGCTTACGACTTGCTCGAGGAGACCCATGACGGCTGGGAAATCAACGAGGGCGCCTATGGCGAGTTCAGCTTCGACGTCGCTGGGAACGCGATCAGGCTTGACTACAACGAGCGGGTCGAGACCACCGAATTTTCCGGCCACGAGTGGTGAGGGAGGCATCGATGGGACATTGTTATCATCATGCGCTTTCCTCGGTGCGCAAATGGGGCGGTGGGCCTGAGGATTATCTCGCGCTTCATCAATGGTTCGATGAATCGAAGGCGATCACAGCCGATTTTCGACACCGTGCGCTGCGCCATCATGCCGAGGGCATCTTCATGCTCGAACGCTTCTTCGGTGCAACGATCACGGTGTCGTCCGGGCGCGTCGTGCCAGTACGCCTGATCGGCGAACAACATGTCCGCGAGGATCTCGGCTTCATCCCGAGCTTTGCCGACTGGGTGCGCTGTATCCGGCCCGAACCCTGGATGGGCCGTGCGCAGCCGATCCACCGCGATGTTGATCCGTTTGCGTCGGGCGATCCTGCACCACAACCTGTCGTGGCGCTCGTTGCGGGAAGCCGGCCATGATTGTCGCCTATCCGCTGCGCCTCTTCCTCGACTGCTCGACGGCGCATCTCTCACAAGCCGCCCGCGCCTATATCGACCGGACGGACGTGGTCGCCTCGCCCACACCCTATGGCTGGTTCGTCTGGGCCAGCGAAGAACCCGGCGACGGTGTGCCCCCCGACCTCATGGCGATCATGGCACAAGCCCGATCGCTCGGTGCGGAATATGTCAACTTCGACTGCGATGCGGACGAGATCGACGGCTTGCAGACCTTCGACTGGGATTAGCCAGCCACAACTTTTCCGCCTTTTCAACCCACTGAGCCCGGCCATCGCGCCGGGTTTTCGCACGTCTGGAGACTTTCAATGGCTGACTACTACACCCCCACCGTCGTCGATCCGGTGATCCCGGTTTCGGCAATCCTGCCGATCGAAGCCATGTTCTTGAGCCAAGTTTTTGACGAGGACGTTGAGAACGGCATTGCCTATTATTTCAGCGAAGACGGCGCGAGCGACCTCATCTTCTTTGATCCGAAGGAGGTGCGCGAGGCTCTGGACGCTACCGATCATGCCTCGAGCCGTTTGGTCGCCAAACTACGCGATGAGCACACTGACGCGATCCAAGGCGACGAGGAATTCGAACTCGACATGGCCGGAGACCTCTGGCCCGACGTGCTGCAGGACATCGTGCGCCGAGCGCCCGATCTCCAGGATCTGACGGTCACCATGGCGTTCACCTGTTCCAAGATGCGGCCCGATGGTTTTGGCGGTCTCGCCATGCTGATCACATCCAGCACAATACGGTCGGAATCGACCCACACGCTGTTCGACCGCTTCTACAAGGACGCTCGGGCCAACGGGGAGTTCAGCCATGGCGATTCCTGACTATGCCCGAGCAGCAATCGTCAGGGATGCCGCTCTAGGCGGTGCCGTTTCGAAAGCAGAGTTGCCTGCTGGAAAAACTGCCGGTGCGCATCGCAATCTGACGCTGGACCGCCGTGAGCGGAAAGGACCATGGCGAAGCGGCAAGGACATGTTCAATGGCAGGTCAGGTTCTCCCGACCAACCATCCCGGACAACCCGTCTCCTTCGCGAACCGTCCCTTGAATCAGCCCCCGGACGAGACGCAACCCGGACCAAGTCCGGCCGTGTTGCCGGGCTGCGCCCGGCTGCCCGCACCACCCGAACCAGCTCCGGGTTCCCCTCCGGTGCGTATCGCCGTTGGCCGCTTCTTCACTTGGTTCGCAGCCGGGATGGTCCCGGATGCTCGATCAGGAGAAGACCCATGACCAATCTCGTTATCCTCGTCGGCCGCATCGCCCGCGATCCCGAAGCCCGCACCACTCAGGGCGGAACCAGCATCACTTCGATTTCGGTTGTGACCGACCGGCCCGCCCGCAAGGACGGCAAGACCTTCAAGGACGAGAACGGCTACACCGTCAAAGACAGCGAATTCCACCGCGTCACCTGCTTCAACGGGCTCGGCCAGAACGTCGCCAAATACTGCACCAAGGGCCAGCTGGTGACGATCGAGGGCCGCATCCACTACACGCAGTGGGAAGACCAGAGCGGCACCAAGCGCTACGGCTGCGAGATCATCGCCGACAAGGTCGACTTCCTCACCAAGGGCGGCCGCTCGAACAGCAATGAAGGTGCGCCCGACATCGACGAGGACTGATCGTCATGTTCCACGACAAGGCCCCGGTGGCACACGCCATCGGGGCCTTATTTTGTGCTTGCCGGCGTTGGCGGCGACGCGGGGCATCGAGCCCGCGCGCCGCCGCGGGTGACCGACTACTTCGCCGCCAGGCGCTTGAGGGTTTCATCGATCCCGAGCGCCATCGACGCCTGAACGACCCGCTTGAGTTGCGCCGGTTCGATCGTCTCGGCGCCGCATTCAACGAGCAGCTTGCCGAGTTCGGTTGCGGCTTCATCGCGAAGCCGGACCTCCTGCGCGTCGAGTTCGAGACGCTGTTCGCGCAGCTTCTTGAGTGCATCCCGAGCACTCGGTTTGGACCTGGCCATCAGTGTTCCTTTCGGTGGCCGTGGGTCCCCTCCGCAGCCGATAATGTCAGGCGGCCAGAGTGTAGGAAATTGGTTTTTCCGCTGACCTTGCTCATCCCTGCAGAGGTTGGATGAGGTCTCTCTCGCAGAAGTCCGATGGTGATGTAGGCTTTGGGGCCGCGTCAAGGACGACGGGGCCCCACCATTTTTCCGGGCAAGCCCGAAAAAATCGTGACCCCCATCGCCGCTTCGCGGCCGCGCGTGCCGCGCGGTCCCTGACCCGGCCCGTCGCCCACATCCTCGCAGCTCCTGATGCGACGCATCGAACATCAGGAGGTAAGACATGTACGTTTCGATGAACATTGCCCACGGTATTTTCCAGGCCGATCAGGTGGCCTTCGTTGCCGCGCTGGATCAGGCCCATGCCCGGTCCTTTCACAGCTACTTCACGCAGTACGTCCTGACCGATGACGAGGCAGGCTACATCGCGGTCGACGAGGGCGATTACGGCGCACTTCCGGCCGGGATGCTGGACCGGGTTATCGATACCGTACCGAGCAAGCTGAGCGACGAAGCTTGAGCACATTCGAAAGGAGGAAGTCCGCACCGGGCTTCCTCCTTTTCTTATGCTCGGCGACCGGATCGCGGCGCCAGGCGAGGATCAGACCGTCTGGTCCTCGCGGTCCATTGCCTCGAGTCTCTCGGGCATGTCGAGCATCTTGATCGCCGCCGCCGAGATCGCCTCGGCCATCGTCGAGTAGGTCTCTGCCGAGCTGATCGAGACCCAGCCGTCATAGCTGACGGTCGCCTGGAACCCGTTGCCCTTTGGTGTCGCGGACAAGGTCACGCTGGCCATTGTCGCTCTCCATTACGATGGAAGTCGTCCGCGATCATACCCCGGATTCCGCATCTCGCCCAGTGTCGATCAGGCCAATCCTTCACGTGCAGGATGGCGCTTCCATTCCGCCGGAAGATCGTTCCTTGGGGATGCGGGATAGGTCGGATCAGCTTGCTGGTCCTACTCCAAAAAGCGGGGAACAGGGGGCACACCGTACGCGACAGGTCGCCGTGGATTTTGCAGGCATATCACTGAAAATACGTTTATTTTTGCTCAAAATCGAAACGGGCAGCTTCTCCGTCAGATATGACTTGGCCCCTTCGCCTTACGTGGAAGTGACCGCATCTCCCGGCGCAACCCACGGAAACGCGCGCCTCTTTATGTTCTTGACATGTTCTTATGAATGACTTAGACCCTGCATTGCCTTTCGCAGTGCGCACCGGGCTCCTGACCACAAGGAGTCCGTGCATGACACGGCCAATCTGTCTCCAGGTTTACATCTCCAGCGAGCTCAGTTCGCTGATCCGCAAAGCCGCCAAAGCCAAGGGGATCAGCATGAGCGAATGGGTTCGCTCGCTGCTCGCCAATGCCTGCGCGGAGGAAGAACTCACCTCCCGTTTCAGCGCCACCGTCGAGCGCATTTCGCGTCAGTCTGTCTTCCTGATGGTCGGTGTGGATGCACTCCTCGCGGGACATGCCGACCATGGTTTGCGCGAACGGGCGCACCAGGCCTACGCCCGCAAGTGCAAGGAGATCGGTGTGGCCGGGGCCACCGGTGAGGGAGGCGTCTCATGAAACGCAACCTCGTCAATTTCACCCGCGGCAGTCAGCTCCTCGGACACTTCAGCTTCATGTTCGCAGCCGGCCTCAAGGGGCCGTTGATCATCGCTGCCATCGTTATCGCATGGACCTCGTGGTGGACGCTTTCGACAGGTCTGACCGACCAGGAAGTCTATCTCGTCTGGATGCGGGCCTATGCCGCATTTTACGGCTTTATGGAGTTCGATCCGACCAAGAAGATCGCACTCGAAACGGCGTTTGGCGGATCCATTCAATTCCCCATCGCGATGCTCGACACCTTCCCGCCTGTGGTTCGCGCCTGGGAGCATATGCTCGATTTGCTCGGCGCCGCGCTTGTGCGATCGGCGCTGTTTCTCGTGCCCAGTTTCGCGTTGTTTTACTGGTTTGCCGCGCGGTTCGGCAGCCGCTCCAAGGAGCGCAAGCACGAGCGCGGCGCAATGCTTGTCACGCTTCCCGAACTCGTCGACGAATTGCGTGATCACAACCGGCGCGAGCGTGCCCGTGAATTGTCGGAAACGCTCGGGTGGAAATGGCGCCTGTGTACCCCGCGCGAACTGGCCCGGGCATTTCCCTACCAGCCATCGCACCTCGCCACGGTCATCTATCCCTGGCGTCTCGAACAGAGCCACGCGATGCTCATCGGCACGACCGGAATGGGCAAGACCGTCGCCATGTCGGACATGCTGGCCGAGGCCCGGGCGAAAGGGCAACGCTGCGTCGTCTTCGATCTCACCGGTGCGTACATCGAGCATTTTCACGAGGGCCATCGGGACACCATCCTCAATCCCCTCGACGCCCGCTGCCCGCAGTGGAGCCTGTTCGACGAATGCCGCATAGAGGGTGAGTTCTGGGCCGCTGCCGAAGCGCTTGTCCCGCATGATGGCGGCGGGGAAGCTCAGTTCTGGGTGATCGCTGCCCGTGCGCTGTTCGTCGAGTTCTGTCTCAAGCTGGTCGCCGAAGGCAGGGGTACGAACGAGGCGCTCGCGCGCGAATTGATGACCGCCGATCTGTCGCGCGTCCATGCCATGATGCGCGGCACGATCGCCGATCCGCTAACCGCGCCGGAAGCGGCCCGCATGGCGGAATCGATCCGTGCCGTGTTCAACGTGAACGCCAAGGCGCTCAAGCTCCTCCCGACTTCGGGGAGGCACTTCTCGGTTCGCCAGTGGATCGAGAACGACTGTCATGACGACGATCGCAAGGGCTCGGTCGTGTTCATCTCGGCGCGCTATGTCGACATGAGCGTTTGCGCGCAGTTGCTCACGCTCTGGCTCGACATGGCAATGAACACGTTGATGACTGGCCCACGAACCCGGGACCTCAAGTGCTGGTTTTTCGTCGACGAGCTGGGAGCGCTGCACAGGCTTCCGGCGCTTGAGAAAGGGCTCCAGACCGCGCGCAATTTCGGCGGCGCGATTGTCCTGGGGTTGCACGCCTACGCCAAGCTCAAGGAGGTCTACGGCGAGAACATGGCGATGACCTTGTCGTCGCTGGCCCGCACCAAACTGATCCTCGGCACGGCGGACCGCGAGACGGCGACCTGGTGCTCGGATTTTATCGGCCACCGTCAGGTCCGGGACATGGAGGAGGGCTACACCTACGGCTACAACAACGCCCGAGATGCAGTCAGCCTGACGCCGCGCAAGCATATCGAGCCGCTGCTGCTGCCCGACCAGCTGATGAACCTGTCCCGGCTTTCGGGGTACATCAAATTCCCCGACGGCTTCCCGGCTGCTCCCGTGAGGTTGAAGCCGATAAGTCGGCCGAGGTTGGCGGAGACCTTCATCGGGCGGGCCGAGGAGCGTCCTGTCGCCGCCTCGTTTCGCCGCGAGACACCCGCCGGTGTCTCGTCCCATCCATCAACCTCTGCCGCTGCCGAGCATCCGTCTTCCAACGACGACGGCGTGGGCAAGCCGGTTGTTCCCAAACAGGGTGTTCTCGCGCTTGATCCGGACGCCAGCGATCGCACGCCGACGACACAGGAAGGCTTGAAGAAAGCCGATCGTGCGCGAGCGAATGATCCTACAGACAAGCCTTCCCGCGCCGCCCAACCGGGCGAGAAGACAAGGGGCGCGAAGGCGTCATCGGATGCCGCGCCAATCCCGATTGCGTCTCCCACGGGACTAGGATCTCGCAGCGATCGGACCACCGCCGAGAGCGATCCCGAAAGGGACGCGAGAGAAGCCGGCCGGCCGGATGCTCCACCGGCAAAGGCACCGGCAAGCCGGCCATCCGATTCCGACAAGGCGGCAGGTCGAACCGGTGAGCCAGAGGCCCGTCGGCTGATGGTCGAGGACGGATTGCCTGAGCGCGATACCCCGTCACGCGAAGGTCCCGATCTCGGCGATCTGGAACTGTGATGCGTGAGCTAGGCGCCGCACGGACGGGTTGGGCATCATGCTCTCTGTAGCCAATGTCCGCACCGCCGGCGGCGCTGCCAATTACTTCGCCGCCGACAATTACTACACGCGCGCCGATGCCGACCGATCGGGCGAATGGCTCGGCAAGGGCGCCGACAGACTTGGCCTGCGTGGGCCAATCGAGGCGAAGCAGTTCGAGGCTGTGTTGAAGGGATTGCTGCCAGACGGGAGCCGCGTCGGCAGCGATAATCGCGTTCATCGTGCGGGCACGGATCTCACTTTCTCGATGCCCAAAAGCTGGTCTATCCTCGCGCTCGTCGGCGGGGACAAGCGCATCCTCGATGTCTATGCCGCAGCGGTCAGGGAGACTCTGTTCTGGGCCGAGAAGAACCTCGCGGAGACGCGGATGGAGGTGCGTGGCAAGGAGCGGGTCGTCACGACGGGCAATCTCGTCGTGGGTCTGTTTCAGCACGACACGAACCGCAACCAGGAGCCCAATGCGCACTTTCATGCGGTCGTTGCCAATGTGACGCAGGGGCCAGACGGCAAGTGGCGGGCGCTCCGCAACGACAAGCTCTGGGAGCACAATACCTTGCTCAACGCGATGACCATGGCGCGCTTTCGGCTGGCGGTCGAAAAGCTCGGCTATGAGGTCGGCGAATATGGCAAGCACGGCAATTTCGAGGCCGTGGGCGTTCCCAAAGCCATTCGCGACGCTTTCAGTTCCCGGCGCGCGGAAATCCTCGATCGGCTTGCCACGATGGAGGGAAAGGGTCTTGCGGCACGCAATGTCGCAAACCTCATGACACGAGCGGAGAAAGGCCGGATCGTGGATCGCGACGCGCTTGCGCGGCAGTGGGGAGAGGCCGCAGCCAGGCTTGGTTTCGATCCCGCACAGGTGATCGCCCGGGCCAACGCGCGCGCGGCGCACGACATCGGCAACGTCGCTGGTTTTGGACAGGCGGCTCTCCGGCTCGTGCGGCAAAGCAGCGCGCTTGCCGCAGCCTTCGCGACCCGTCTCGGCCTCAGGGACAGCGACCCGCTACTGCCCGCGCGGATGGGTAACCGGACACCGGAGCAGATTGCCGCGGTCCATGCTGTTGCCTCCGCCATCCGCCACCTCGGCGAGCGTGAGGCGGCCTTCACGCGCGCCGATATATTCCGCGCGGCGCTCGGTTTCGCGCTGCCCACATCGATCATGGAAATCGAGAACCGTGTCGACCAGTTGCTGCGCCAGGGGCACCTCCTGAAGGGCAAGGGCGCCGATCGCGACCTTGTCACGACCCGCGATGCGCTCGGCCTTGAACAGCGCATCATTGCCGCCGTCGAAAGCGGGCGCGGCCTCGCTCCCGCGATCGTCCCGCCCGATGTTGCCGGGGAGCGGCTGCAGGCACTCTCCCAGCTCAAATACGGCATGACGCTGAACCCGGGCCAGGAAGGAGCGGGACGCCTGTTGCTGGCCTCGCACAACCGGATCGTCGCGATCCAGGGTGTCGCCGGCGCCGGCAAGAGCACCGTCCTGAAACCGGTTGCCGATGTGCTGCGCGAGGAAGGCAGGGCCGTGCTCGGCCTCGCGGTGCAGAACACGCTGGTCCAGATGCTCGAGCGTGAAACCGGCATTCCCTCGATGACGGTGTCGCGCTTCCTGCGTCAGCATCGAGACCTGCTCGAAGGGGCCGACCCATTGCGGGTAGCGGAGGCAAAGGCCGCGATGCGTGGCACCGTCGTACTGCTCGACGAAGCCTCGATGGTCGGCAATGCCGACAAGGAGAAACTCGTTCGTCTGGCTAATCTGCTGGAACTGGACCGCTTCGCCAGCATCGGCGACAGAAAGCAGCTTGGCGCGGTTGATGCCGGGAAACCCTTCGACGTCATGCAGCAGGCGGGCGTCGAAACCGCAATCATGAGCGTCAACCTCCGCGCTAGAGAGAAGGCGCTGCGCGACGCCCAATATGCGGCCCAGGGCGGTCATATCGACGAGGCCCTGCGGCATCTGGGAACCCATGTCGTGGAAGCCGGAAATGGGGCTGCCGTCGAAGCGGCGGCGGCTTGGCTCTCACTGTCGGCGGCGGAGCGCGAGACGACGTCGATTTATGCTTCGGGTCGGGCGCTACGCGGTGAGGTCAACGAGGCCGTCCAGACCGGCTTGAAGGCCAATGGCGAACTGGGGCCAGGGTCGATGCGGCTCGGAACCCTCTCGCGCATCAACGTGACGCGCGAGGAACTGCGCTATGCACGCAGCTACGCAGCCGGCACGGTGGTCGAGGTCGACCGGCGCCAGCGAGCCCAGGGTCTGCGGCCAGGGCGCTATCGGGTGGTCGAAACCGACATAGCGCGGGAGCGGGTCAGCCTCGAGAACGAGCGTGGCCGCCGCTTCGAGTTCCGGCCCGGCCAGTTGCGGCCGCAAGGCGAGCAGGATCCGCTGCGCCTGTTCGAAGTCCGCACGCTCGACATCCATGCGGGCGACCGGATCCGTTGGACCGAGACCGACCACAAGCGTGGCCTCCTCAATGCCGATCAGGCGCGCATCACCGCCATCGACAGCAAATCCGTCTCGGTGAAGACCTCGCTTGGGGCCGAGCACACGCTGGGGCGCGATGATCCGATGCTCGAACGGCTCGATCTCGCCTATGCACTCAATGCCCATATGGCACAGGGCCTGACTTCCGATCGGGGGATCGCGGTCATGGACAGCCGCGAGCGTAATCTGGCGAACCAGCAGACCTTCCTGGTGACGGTCACCCGCTTGCGCGACGGTTTGACGCTGTTCCTCGATAACGCCGGCAAGCTCGAGGCGGCGGTCGAACGCAATCCGGGCATGAAGCGCTCGGCTCTCGAGACCGTCGATCTCCTGCGCGATGCCGCTGCGCGAGGCCAGGCGAAGGACCGGGTGCCGGCACCCGCGCGCGAACCGCCGGAACTGGACCGCTCGCTCACCAAGCCTTTCGAGATCGGAATCTAACCGGGCTTTCCGCATCTATCCGCATGCAGCCGATTGACTCTAAGTTCTATATTTGTTCTCATTGTGGCCATGTCCCGAATCGCTGACGATGTCCTGCTGACCCATCTTGAAGTTGCGCTCGCCGTGGCGCCCGAGCCGACGCTCGCTGGTCTGAACGCCGATGATCCACGCGCGCAGCGCAGCGCCCGTGTCGATCTTGCGCGGCATCTGGTCGAGAGGATGCGTGGCTTCGTCATCGAGGGTGAGGGCTATGCCAGTGGCGGAATTCAGCCCTGCCTGTTTCCGGGCGACCTGGCGCCGATCGGGTAAGCCGCGTGTTGCGTGATGCTCCGCTCATTGCAGCGGTGTATCGCCGTCTTTTCCGGTCAACTGCGCAATCCGTCGGGCGATAGCCTGCCAGGTTTGGATGCCTGCCTCGTCGCCGGCCAGCGCCAGGGCGCCAATCTGTTCGGCGACATGGAGCGGGGCCTTGTCGCCATGCGTCGTCAGCACCTGATTGGCACAAGCCCAGAGTTCCCACTCGCTGAGCATCAGCGAAAATGTCCGGCGAGGCCGAGGAGCAAGGCTATGAAGCCGTAGCCCACGAATGCTGCGGTCAGCAGATATTCGATGTTGAGCCTGAGCCGGCGAGGGCGGGGCTGTCCTGCCGGCCAAATCTGATCGCAGACGATCCCGTTGAACCCGGCACGCTGGCCCGTGACTTCGACTTCGCAGCCGATCAGACGACGCGACGGGCGTCGCGCATCCAGTTCCCATACGCCGCCGCCACTACGAAGAAGCAGGCCATATGGTCCTTCCTCCAGGTATCCGGTGAGATGCAGGTCGGCGCTTAGCGGCACGCCGGCCCCTTCCAATAGCGATCCCAGCGAAGAACCGTCCCCGTGCGGATCATGGCGCAGGAGAGATCGGCGCCCGAAGGCAGGCGGCACCAGGCGGCTGTCCTGCTGCCTCCGGCAGACCCTTCGGAGCGGCATGTCAGCCTCGGACCTCGAATGACGACATGACCTGTCGGGATGTTGCCGCGCGGCCCGCCCAGCAGGCCTACCAGCGCATCACGGGCTTCTACCGCCGAGGCAGAGGGGCAGGGCTGGTTGGAGCGGCATGTGCCGTCCATTTCGCGCGCCGCGATCCCCGCGATGCGCAGATGCGGTCCCTCTGCGCACCAGACGGGGCCATCGCCGTCCCAGACATGGGTGGGCGTGCAAGTGAAGGTCTGCCCGGCGGCGACAATCGAGGCGGCAAGAATGACAAGCATCGGGATGGTCAGCCTAGCGCAGCGCTCGGCCGAACCAGAGAACGCGGCCGACGATATTGATGGTGCGCTTTTCGAGACCGCGCCAACTGGGATAGGCGGGATTGTCGCTCAGCACCGAGACCCGCTTGCCTTGCGGTTCGATCGCCACACGCTTGACGCTGAGCATGTCATCCATGCGCATCACGTAAATTCCGTCGCGCAGGCGCGATTGGCCGTCGCCAAGATCGACCATCACTTCGTCGCCGTCATGCAAGGTGGGCTCCATCGAGTCTCCATGAACCGCGATGATCGACAGGTTCGTCGCCTTGCTGGCCGTCAGCCGTCGCAGCCATTTTTCATCGAATCCGAATTGGGCGCATTTGGCTTCCATTTCAGCGAGCGCACCGTGACCGGCGGAGGCCTCGACCGCGAGAACCGGCACATGGACCAGTTCGACAACGGGTCCAGAACGCCGTTCCGGGGCGCCGAGAACCTTCTCATCGACACCAAAGAAACGGGCGAGCACCGCGCGATCCTGTTCGTCCAGCTGCCTGGGGCTGCCGCGCCGGATGTACTGCTGGATATAGGCGGCATTGCGTCCCAGGAGGCGCGATATCGAGGAGTAATTGACCCCTCGCTTCTGGATCAGCTCGTCCAGGGCTCTACGTGCGTCTTCCATCGCTGGCAGTCCTATCGCATCCATCTAGGAAATTCGATCCTAGACTCTAGGAAGCCTTCCTAGTAGGAACATAACAAGAACGCAAGCGCAAAGCGAGTCGAAGGCGATGGAGCTACTGGAGCAGATTGAGACGTATTTGGTTCGTACCGGCACCTCCGCCAGCACGTTCGGGAGGGCAGTGGTAGCTGACCCTCGGTTTGTTCAAGATCTTAGGGATGGCCGCCAGCCCAGGAGGCGAACCAAGCAAAAAGTCTCGAATTTTCTCTTGACAGCAGAAGGGTTTGCATTGGCATGCTCGGATAAATCTCACGAAGCGGGCCGGTAGTTTCGCATTGCCCTCTCCCAGTCCATACAGTAGGTGTGTCCACACAGAAACTGGTCAGACCATGTTTCTTGGGGGCTTCGGGGCATGGATGGCGATTCAGGATTGCGACGTGGGGTTGAGAACAGGCTGGAATTCATCGAATTCCGGTTGTTCTGGGAAGGCCACGTAAATCGCAGCGATCTCATTGAAGCCTTCGGCGTATCGATCAATCAGGCTTCTGCCGATCTCAACAGATATCTCGGCTTGGCCGAAGCAAATATGGTCTACGACAAGAGCGCTCGCACATATGTGCGAAACTCTGCCTTCAAGCCGATCTTCCATAAGCCCGACGCGGAGAGATATCTCTCCCAAATCAGGTCGATCGCCGACGGCATTGTTGCCCCCGATGATGCCTGGATCGGAAGTGTGCCCAACTTCGCATGCGCCCCCACACCGGCGCGCGGCGTTTCTGCACCGATACTCAGGGCCGTCGTGACCGCCATCAAGCGCAAAGAGGAGATCGAGGTATTCTACCAATCGATGTCATCGCCTGAGCCGTCCTGGCGCTGGATCGCGCCGCACGCTTTGGTGTTCGACGGCTTTCGATGGCACGCGCGCGCGCACTGCGATCGGAGCGGCGTGTTCAAGGATTTCGTGCTGTCGCGCATTGCTGAGGCGCGTTCAAGCCGCGCGTCAGACGTGCCTGCCACCGGAGATCACAATTGGCAGGAGAGCGTCGATTTGTTCATCGCTCCGCATCCCGAATTGAGTGTAGCGCAACGCAAGGCGATCGAGCTCGACTACGGGATGGTTGACGGCAAAGCCACGATCCCGACTAAGCGGGCTCTGCTGTACTACGCGCTCAAGCGGCTTGGACTCGACACCGATCCATCAGCGCGCCGCCCGCAGGATCAGCAAATTATCCTGCTGAATGCGGCTGAAGTGCTGTCATCCGCAGGTACGGACGCTCGCTCATGAACGACCGTGGGAAGCCCCAAAACTACCGGATGTCGTTTGGCACAGGCGGTCTTTTCCTCAACGAGAGCGTCGCCATCGCGCGTCTATTTCAGGAACTGGGCGACTGGAGTGCGGTAAAAAGGGTCGCCTCCGAGCAGGCGGTGATTCCGTTTAAGAAACAATCGTCGGTGACGCGCTCGGTTCGCGAGATTGCCAATCGGCTCGAGGTGTTGCGGCCTGAAGAGATGGAACTGCTCGCCCATGGCGAGTATCACAACCAACTTTCTGTTCTCTGGCTCGCGTTGTGTCGGGGTTATCGGTTTATCGGGGAATTTGCCACTGAGCTTGTCTCAGAGCGGTTCCTGAGCTTTCGCACGCATCTCACCTATGACGACTTCGACGCCTTTTATGCCGCGAAGGCCGAATGGGAGCCAGACCTCGAACAGATCAGTGTCTCAACAAGGGAGAAGCTGCGCCAGGTCCTTTTCCGGTTGATGAGGGAGGGGGGCATCCTGAGTAAGGACGACCACATTTGTCGTGCTTTGCTCTCACCCGTTTTCACCAATCTAATTTCGGCATCTGACCCGAAAGAGATCCGATTTTTCCCTGGCGCCGAACCCGCCGGGCAGAAAGGCGACTAATGGCACGAGACACCAACACCATGTCGCCGCGAGAGCGCCAGGAGCACCTGCTGGAGGTCATTGCCAGCCCTCGCTTTCTAAAGAAGCAGGGCCTCGGGAATGAGGTTCCGTTCTTTATCTGCCCATTTCCGGCCGACGACGCCGTGGAGATGGAAGTGGTCCGGGCGCAGTTGGTCAAACTGCTGGCCGACCGCGGCGTGAGCGCCCTCGACATCAACCTTTATAATCTGTCCGTAGGGATGCTGCAGGAGCGTGGCATTTGGGATCAGTTGATCGAGCAGGAGGCTGGTTTCACGAAGGATGAGCTCAAGGAACTACTGCAGAATGTGCTGGATCCAGAGCAGCACCTGATCCCAGAGATTGCCCGGGTGCTCGAAGCAAACGAGTTCGACGTTCTGCTCCTGTCCGGTGTCGGCGAGGTCTATCCCTACATTCGATCGCACAATGTTCTGAACAATCTTCAGAGCACCGCTAAAGACAAGCCAACTGTTATGTTTTTTCCTGGAAGCTACACGCACGCGCTCGCAAGCGGCGCTTCCCTGGATCTGTTCGGTATCATGCACGACGACAAATACTACCGTGCATTCAACATCTTCAATTACGAGGTCTGAGGGGGCTGCATGACCATCCTGCGCGATATATTTGAAAAGCCTGTCGACCGACCGATTGAAGGCGTTATCAAGGCCGATGACGATGCCAGCTTGCGCATTGAGCTTGAGGAATATGTCCTCACGAACGAGATCAAGAAGCAGATCGAGCGGTTCCTCGACGCCTACAACAACTATACGACCGCGAACGGCGCCTGGATTTCGGGCTTTTTCGGATCAGGTAAATCGCACCTCCTCAAGATGCTGGCCATGCTGCTCGAGAACCGCGAGGTTGGCGGGGCGCTCGCCTTTGAGGTGTTCAAGGAGAAATGCGTCGATGATGAGATCCTCTCAGCGGATCTCAAGCGCGCGGTGTCGATCCCTTCCAAGAGCATCCTGTTCAACATCGACCAGAAGGCTGACGTCATCTCGAAGGATCAGATCGATGCGTTGCTGTCGGTTTTCCAGAAGGTGTTCGACGAAACTTGCGGTTACTATGGCAAGCAAGCCTACATCGCGCAGTTCGAGAGAGATTTGGACAGCCGTGGTGTCTACGGAGCATTCAGGGAAGCCTACCAAGCTGTCGCGGGAAAATCTTGGGAGCGCGGTCGTGAGCAGCATCTGCTGGAAGGTGCCAACATTGCCAAAGCCTATGCAAAATCTACTGGCGCGGCCCCCGCGGAAGCTACGGGCATCCTCAACAAGTACCGGTCGGACTTCAAGGTTTCGATCGAGGATTTCGCCGACAAGGTGAAGGCATATGTCGACGCTGAGGGCAAGGACTTCCGCCTGAACTTCTTCGTGGACGAGGTTGGTCAGTTTATCGCCGACAACGTCAAGCTGATGACCAATCTTCAGACCATCGCGGAAAGTCTGAACACCAAATGCCGCGGCAGGGCGTGGATTATTGTGACGGCCCAGCAGGATATGAATGCGGTGATTGGCGACATGGATGAGCGCCAGGAGAATGACTTCTCCAAGATCCAGGCACGCTTTGCGAACCGGATGCCCTTGAACAGTGCCGACGTGGCCGAGGTTATCCAGAAGCGTCTGCTCAAAAAGACCGAGTCTGGCGTTGAGAGCCTCGCCGACCTCTACCGGCGCGAGGCCAATAATCTGCGGACCCTGTTCGACTTCGCTGATGGATCACGCGCACTCAAGAATTTCGCCGACCGGGACCACTTCATCCATAGCTACCCGTTCATCCCGTACCAGTATGAGCTGTTCCAGATGGCCATTCAGGGGCTATCGCAGCACAATGCCTTCGAAGGGCGCCACAGTTCCGTTGGCGAGCGTTCCATGCTCGGTGTGTTTCAGGAGGTGGCTGTCCACCTCTCCGACCTCGAGCTCGGCCGAATTGCGACGTTCGACTTGATGTTTGAGGGGATACGGACGGCCCTCAAATCCAGCGTTCAGCAGTCGATCCAGATCGCCGAGCGCAACCTTGGGGACCAGTTTGCGACCCGGGTGTTGAAGGCACTGTTCCTGGTCAAGTACGAAAAGTCCTTCAAGCCAACAGCTCGCAACATCGCGATCCTGATGCGGGAAAAGTTTGATGAGGACGAAACAGCTCTCAAGCGACGGGTGGAGGAAGCCCTAAGCCTTCTCGAGCAGAACACCTACATTCAGCGCAATGGCGATCTGTTTGAATTCCTGACCGATGAAGAAAAAGATATCGAGCAGGAAATCAAGAACGTCGAGGTCGACAGCACGGAGATCGCAAAGGAGCTGGAGGCGCTGATTTTTGATGCGGTCGTCCGCGACCGCAAGATGCGGCATGATGTAGCACAGCACGACTACGCGTTTGCCCGAAAGCTCGACGATCGCCTCCAGGGCAGGGACTACGAGCTGGGCATCAACATCGTTACGCCGTTCCATGAAAATGCCGGGAAGCCCGAAGCGGCTCGCATGGCGAGCATGTCCAGCGATGAACTGGTTATCCTGCTCAAGGCCGATGATCGCTTTGCTCGCGACCTAATGATGTTCCGCAAGACTGACAAATACGTTCGTCAGGCCCGCGCCACCTCACCGCAGCCCTCGATTGAACGGATCATCAGTGAAAAGGGGCAGCAAAATGCCAACCGGCATCGGGATCTGACAACGCGCGCGCGCACGCTCGTTTCCGAAGCTCAGCTGTTCGTTCGAGGCGAGGAGCTGGATATTCGGGGCGAAGATCCCCAGGTGCTTGTGCGGCGTGCATTCCAGGCGCTGGTCGACAAGGTCTACACCAATCTACCGATGCTTCGCGGCGCCACCTATTCCGAAGGGGATATCGGTCGGTATCTGCGCCAGAATAGCGATGGATCCTTGATCCCCGGCGGTAGCAATCTCACCGAAGCGGAGCAGGAAATCCTGAACTTCACGCAATCGAACGCACGCACTGGTGTCAGGACCACCGTGAAGGCCATCGCGGAGCGGTTCGAAATCAAGCCCTATGGCTGGCCCAATGCGGCGGTTCTTTGCACGGTCGCGAGCCTGTTTTCCCACGGCAAGCTGGAGGCTCGATCGGATGGGGCACCGCTCGAAGGTGATGCCCTGGAGCGTGCTCTGAAGAACTCCCACGCCCTAGCCAACATCGTGCTCGACTTGCAGGTCGAATTTACCGCCGGACAGGTTCGCGCACTGCGGGAATTCTACCGTGAAATGTTCGACAAGCCGCCGGCGGCATCGGACGGCAAGGCGCTTGGCAAAGAGACTGGGGAGGCGATAGCCGGGCTCACCAAGGCGTTGGTCGACCTCGAGGGGAAGGCCCGGGATTACCCGTTCGTCGCTGCGGTTTCCCCGGTGATTGCCAAGCTGCGCGAAGCCGAGGGCAAGCCTTATGGCTGGTACTTCACCGACCTACCACAGCACGAAGACGCGCTGCTCGATGCCAAGGAGCAGGTGATCGATCCCTTGCTGCGGTTTATGGGCGGCGCACAATGCAAGATCTATGACGAGGCGCGGGACTTCCTGTCTCGGAATGCGGACAATTTGAGCTACGTCAGCGGTGGAGAGGCGGCCACCATCCAGTCGGCGCTCGCGGATCCATCCTGCTACAAGGGCAACTCCATCCAGCAGGTGAAGGTGCAGCTTGATGGGCTGCGGCTGCAGATCGAGCGGCTTGTCGCGATCGAGCGTGAGGTGGCGGTTAAGGATATCGAACAGCGTATCGGGCATATCGAGGCTACCTCTACTCAAAGCGGGCTTCCGTCTGTCCCCGATGATGTCTGCCGGGTATGCGATAAGTTGCTCGAAGCAGTGCGCGCGGCATCTTTGATCGCAGTGATCCGCGAAAGGACCGCGCACTTCACGTCCACAACATTCCCCGAGCTGCTGGGCAAACTCGAAAGCGCCAAGCAGCCGCCAATGACCCATCCTGAGCCCGGCGACAGTGCTCAAAATCCCGACAGCAAGGTTAGCGCGTCTCCTGCTGGCGGCTTCTCCGGAGCCCCGCCTGTCGCGCCGAAGGTTGAGTATGTCTCAATCGCGAACCTCAAGGTTTCTTTCCGCACCGCTGCCCTGGCCGATGAGGCAGACGTGGACGCCTATCTTAAATCCTATCGCGAAACGCTGCTTACCGAGATCCGCAGCGGCAAGAGGATCACCGTTTAATGGATACGTCGAAGCTGAAACCCTTCGCGCAGGAAGCCCGCCGCACGCTTAAGGCGCAAGTATCCACGCGCCTGAACCTCGTGTTGGCGGAGCAGAGTGCCGCGCGGCGTGAGCAGCCGAAAGCCGTTGCAGAACTGGAAGCGGAGATCGCCCGGACGGACCGCGAGCAGGTCGTCGAACGGGTCGCCTATACCTGGTTCAACCGCTTCACCGCCCTGCGCTTCATGGATGCGAACGGCTATACGCGGTTGAAGGTCGTATCGCCCGCCGAGGGACAGACGCGGCCGGAGACCTTGGCGGAAGCTGCCGCGGGACACATCGATGAAGAGGTGTCCCCGGCGGTGCGGGAGAAGGTGGCCGCCCTGCTGGACGGGCGCACGCCTTCGGCCGATGCCCAGGGCGAGGCCTATCGCCTGCTGTTGGTTGCCGCCTGTAACCAGTGGCATGCGGTCATGCCCTTCATGTTCGAGAAGATTGCGGATTACACCGAGCTCTTGTTGCCGGAAGACCTGCTGTCTGCCGACAGTCTGCTCGCCAAGGCACGGGCCGTGATGTCGGAGGATGCCTGCCAAGACGTTGAGATCATTGGCTGGCTCTATCAGTTCTACATCTCGGAGAAGAAGGATGAGGTCTTTGCCGGCCTCAAGAAAAACAAGAAGATCACGGCCGAGAACATCCCGGCCGCCACCCAGCTGTTCACCCCGCACTGGATCGTTCGTTACCTGGTGGAGAATTCGCTGGGGCGGCTCTGGCTGCTGAACCGGCCGGGATCGGAACTGGCCGGGCAGATGGATTACTACATCGCGCAGGAAGAGCCGGAGACGGACTTCCTGCGGATCGGCAAACCCGAGGATATCCGCATCTGCGATCCGGCCTGCGGCTCCGGGCATATGCTGACTTACGCCTTCGACCTGCTCTACGCGATCTATGAGGAGGAAGGTTACGAGGCGACTGAAATCCCAGACCTGATCCTCAGTCGCAACCTGCACGGGATAGAGCTTGATGATCGCGCCGGCGCGTTGGCGGCCTTCGCGCTTGCGATGAAGGCGGCAGCGAAGCTAGGGCGACGGAAGTTCCTCAAGTTACGCGTGCAGCCGAATGTGTGCGTGATGCAGGATGTGCGCTTTACGCATTCCGAGATGCAGGATGCTGCAAACGTGGTCGGGCGTGATCTGTTCACCACTGAGTTCCGCGAGACTCTTGGGCAGTTCGAGCAGGCCAAAAATTTTGGCTCACTGATAGTTCCAAAGCTGCGCGATCCCGCTGAGGTTGCCCGCGCTGTGAGATTGAGGGATTTCGGAGGCGACCTGCTGCTCCGCGAGATACAGGAACGTGTTCTGAAAGTGCTGGAGATGGCTGAAGCTCTTTCTCCGAAATATAGTGTCGTGGTCGCCAACCCACCGTATGCTGGCGTGAAAGGACTTAATCCGTTTCTTGCTGAGTGGCTCGAAAACGTGTTTCCTGATAGCTGCTCTGATTTAATGACAGCCTTTATGGATAGGTGCCGCTTACTCACCGTACCTGAAGGTACATGGGGTATGATCAATCTTCCGTCATGGATGTTTCTTGCTTCATATGGTGAACTTAGATCTAGACTGTTGCTTGGCCAAAAACTGGGGTCGCTCATCCACTTGGGTCGTGGCGTCTTCGGGGCCGACTTCGGGTCGGTGGCATTCATTGTGCATAATGCACTAAATCAGGAAGGACGCCATTTTCTCGCGAGGCGCCTTTTCGAGAAGTTCTCACTTGTTAGAAGCAATGATCAGATTGAAGCATTATTCCACGACTCTGCCTTTGGCGCATACCAAACGAAACAGGAATCGCTTAATCAGATTCCCGGCGCGCCTATAGCTTACTGGCTGAGCGATAACGCCATTGAAGCATTTGAGCGCGGTTTGCCTCTCTCGACCATTGCGCCGCCGAAACAGGGTATCAAAACTGGAGAGAACGATCGCTTCCTGCGGCTTTGGCACGAAGTGGGATATGGAAAATCTGCCCTGATCGAGAACCTTATTACGACGGATTTGGCAGAGAAAAAATGGTTCCCATGTACAAAGGGCGGGCAATTTCGCCGATGGTATGGAAATTGTGATTTCGTATTAAACTGGCAAAATGATGGAACTGAGATCAGAAATTTCAAAGACGATAATGGGAAGCTGCGCTCACGTCCTCAGAATACGCAATATTTTTTTGTGGGCGGTGTTACATGGTCAAGTTTGACCATAGGGTCATTTTCAGCGCGACTTCTGCCTGATCATTTTGCATTTGAGAGCAAAGGGTCGGCCTCTCCGATAGCCGATAAGCCTAAGATCTATAATGTCCTTGGTTTCCTTAACTCATCAGTCGTCGACAAATTGATCTCTGCCCTGTCTCCAACTGTGGACTATAGCGAAGGTGCGATTGGGAAACTGCCGATCGTTGACCTCGAAGACTCGGCATTATCTATACCGCGAAAGGCGACGGCGATAGCGCGTGCCGATTGGGACGCTGCTGAAACCTCATGGGATTTCTCCACACTCCCGCTGCTATCGTCCGGACACCGGGCCGAGACACTGGAGGCCACTTATGTCCGCCAGCGCGCCCAATGGCAGGTTATGACGGACGAGATGCAGCGGCTAGAGGGAGAGAACAACCGCATCTTCATCGATGCCTACGGGCTGCAAGACGAACTCACCGGTGAAGTGCCTGTCGGAGAGATCACACTCACCTGTAATCCCGCTTATCGTTATGGGCTGAGGGGCACTGCAAGTGACCGAGAAGCCCGCCTGCGAACCGACACGATATCCGAATTCCTCAGCTACGCAGTGGGCTGCATGTTCGGGCGCTACAGCCTCGATGCGCCTGGCATGATACTGGCCAATCAAGGTGAAGGTCTAGCCGAATATCTTGCTCGCGTGCCACAGCCTAGCTTCGAGGTGGATGCCGACAACGTGATCCCAGTGCTGGAGGGCGACTGGTTCGCCGATGACATCACCGAACGCTTTCGCAAGTTCCTCCGCGTCACCTTTGGCGACGAGCGTTTCGCGGAGAACCTCGCATTCATCGAGGAATCGCTGGGCAAGGACCTGCGCCGGTACTTCACGCGCGACTTCTTCAACGATCATGTGAAACGGTACAAGAAGCGTCCCATCTACTGGATGTTCTCCAGCCCGAAAGGTAGCTTTCAGGCGCTGATCTACATGCACCGCTATCGGCCTGACACCGTGAGCGTCGTGCTGAATGATTACCTGCGCGAATTCCGCAACAAGCTCGAAGCGCACCGCAAGGGCCTTGAGACGCTGAGCGTCAGTACCGAGGCCACACCCGCACAGCGCACCAAGGCGCTGAAGGAGGTGGGCGAGGTTACCAAGGTGATTGAGGAGCTCGATGGCTATGAGCGCGATGTGCTTTACCCGCTGGCCACGCAGAAGATCGAGGTCGACCTCGACGACGGGGTGAAGGCCAACTACCCGAAATTTGGCGCGGCGCTGAAGCCGATCAAGGGCCTTTCGGATGCGGATGACTGAGCATGAATGACCGCATCGCAAAAGGTCTTGAGGCGGCGTTCGATCGGCATCGGATCGTTTTCTGGACTGATACGGCGCGAGAGCTTCGCGCCACGTTCGATGCCCTCCAGTTGGAAGGCATCGAGAAGATTGCGCTCGCCAACAACGAATTCGGGGTGAAGCACCGAATCCTGCGCGAAGAGCCGGAGCAACGATTCCTCATCTACCGGGAAGGTGCTGAGCCTGATCGCATCGATAACTGGCTACTCGACGTCCAGCTAGCCCAAGGAGCCTTCAAGGCTGACCAAGCCGCGCTCTGGCTGACCGAACTGGGGCTCGGGCTGGAGATGGAAGGGGTCGTGCGCGGGCACGAGGAGTTCTTCCGATCCGGGCGACGGCTCGAACAGTTGCGCGCCATGGTGCGCGGCGATGATCGGCTTGAGGCGATCAAGCTCAAGATGCTGGTCGTCTGCGTCAAGGCTGGGGAAGGGGCTGGTTTCGATGAGGTCGTCGAGCAGCTCTTGGCCGAATTGGCCAATGAGAGCGACGATGCGATCAAGCTGATTGAGCGCGTCAAGCTGGCCGACTTCTTGTGGCAGCAGACTGGGCGGCAATTCAATTATCATGCGCCCAATCCGAGCGTAAGCGACCTTGCCATCACGCTGTTCAAGTCAGCTCACTCGGCCGGCCTTGGCGGCACCCCGCAGCTTTCGCCTGAGGCCTTGGTCTTCTTCAAGCGCTGGAAGAATAATCGCCACAACGCGGTCGCCTTCGAGAAGCTGTCGGCGGATTATGCGGAGATTTTGCCGATCCGTGACGACCTGACTGCGCGCGATTTCCGAGAACTGATGGAACTCGACACCTTCGAGGATGTAGATCGCGCGATCATCGTAGCGCTGGTGCGCGGCGTAGCGGCAAAGACGCTGGCCAACGGGGATGTGGCGGGATGGATCAGGCAGCGCCGCCAAAGCCATTGGTATGAGCGCTTCAAGGACCTCTATGAAGCGGTGGGCTTCGCGTCGGAGTTCCAGTTTGCGCTGTCCCAGGTCAATCTGGGGATGGTCGGCCTGGCGGAGGGTGTGAGCCGGTATACCACCACATGGTTCAGGATCGACCAGCTCTATCGCAAATTCATCCGCCACATGCAGCGGTCAGCCCAGGCCAGCCTCATGGCCGAGCTGTTCGAGCAGGTCGAGAACCACTACGTGAACAGCTACCTGCTGAGGCTCAACGATGCCTGGCAGGTTCATATCGATGCCGCAGCGGCATGGGACGTGCCGGGCATCGTTCGCCAGCGTGACTTCTATCAGACGCATGTTGGGGAGTATCGGCGCAAGGGTCAGAAGATCTGCGTCATCATCTCCGACGCCATGCGGTACGAAATTGCCGACGAGCTCCTCGGTCGGGTGCGTGAACTCGACAAGTACGATGCTGATCTGGAGGCTATGCTCGGATCGCTGCCCACCTATACGCAGCTCGGTATGGCATCGTTGCTTCCCAATCGTGATCTGCAAATCGCCGATAACGACACCAGCACCGCCATCGTCGACGGACAGAGTTCGCTTGGCCTCGAAAACCGCAAAAAGATCCTAGCGCGCGGACGGGAGGGCGACCGAACCACGGCGTTGATGGCCGATGAACTGATAGCAATGCCCAAGGACGAGTGTCGGGCAATGTTCCGCGATCACGACGTGATCTACGTCTATCACAATCGGATTGATGCCATTGGCGATAAGCCGGCAACCGAGGAGCATGTCTTTGATGCGGCCGAGGATACGCTTGAGGCCATGGTGCAGCTCATCAAGAAGCTGACTTCGGCCAACGCGACCAGCCTGCTGATTACCGCGGATCATGGCTTCATCTACCAGCATCGGCCCATTGAGGAGAGCGACTTTTCCGGCGCAGAGGTCGCTGGCGACGCTATCCTGTTCCGGAACCGGCGGTTTGTTCTGGGGCATGGCCTCAAGGCGCAACCCGGCTTGCGGCACTTCGACGCCGTGTCTGCTGGATTGGAGGGTGAAGTTGAGATGCTTGTCCCCAAGTCCATTAATCGGCTTCGCCTGAAGGGGTCTGGCAGCCGCTTCGTTCATGGCGGCGCAACCTTGCAAGAAGTGGTCGTGCCGGTCCTGCGGATCAACAAGTCGCGGCAAAGCGATACTTCGCAGGTCGAAGTGGAGATCACGGCCAGCACGAGCCAGGTGATCACGTCAGGCCAGATTTCCGTGCGGCTCTACCAGCTGGATGCGGCCACAGAGAAAACACGGCCGCGGCGCCTGCGCGCCGGCATCTACTCCGCCACCGGCGAACTGATCTCGGACAGCCACGACCTCACCTTCGATTTCAGGTCGGATAATCCCAGGGAGCGTGAACACCAGGTGCGTTTCCTGATGTCGAGGAAGGCTGATGCGTTCAATGGCCAGGAGGTCACCCTGAAGCTTGAAGAACAGCACGGCGACACATCGCATTTTCGAGAATACCGGAGCGCTCGCTATGTCCTGCGGCGCAGTTTCACGAACGATTTCGATTTCTGAGAGGCAGGGGCATGACCGCGCTGGACGACAAGATCAATGAACGCTTCCCCGGCCTCGTCGTGCGGAAGGATCTGGTGAAGGCTGTCAAAGGCAACGCCATCGTCCCGACCTACGTTCTCGAGTACCTTCTAGGACAATATTGCGCGACCAATGATGAGGCCTCGATCCAGTCGGGGATCGAGACCGTGCGCGAGATTTTGCGCAAGCACTATGTGCACCGCAATGAAGCCGGCCTGATCAAATCCAACATCCGAGAGAAGGGGCGTTGGAAGATCATTGATCGGATCAGTGTGGCATTGAACGACAAGAGCGATGCTTACGAGGCCAGCTTCGCCAACCTCGGAATTTCGAAGGTCCTCATCGATTCCGGGACCGTCAAGACCCACCCCAAGCTCCTTGTCGGAGGAGTGTGGTGCATTGCCGATATCGAGTACGATTACACCGAGGACAAGAACGTCACGCCATGGATCCTCGGGTCCATGAAGCCGATCCAGCTATCTCAGTTTGATTATGATGCGTATCTCGAGGCTCGCAAGACGTTCACCACTGATGAGTGGATCGACCTTCTGTTCCAGACTGTTGGCTTCAACCCAGACATGTTTGGCCGCCGGTCAAAACTGATCCAGCTGATGCGTCTCATCCCCTTTGTGGAGCGCAACTACAACCTGATTGAGTTGGGACCCAAGGGCACAGGCAAGTCTCACATCTTCTCGGAGTTTTCGCCGCACGGAATCCTCGTATCAGGTGGCGAAGTCACCGTGCCAAAGCTGTTCGTCAACAACAGCTCAGGCAAAATCGGTCTTGTCGGTTACTGGGATGTCGTGGCGCTCGACGAGTTTGCGGGCAAACAGAAGAAGGTGGACAAGGCGCTTGTCGACATTCTCAAGAACTACATGGCCAACAAGACCTTTTCCCGTGGCGTAGAGCCGCTGGGGGCCGAGGCATCGATGGTCTTCGTGGGTAACACGAAGCACACGGTTCCCTACATGCTCAAGAACACAGACCTGTTCGATGAGCTTCCCGACAAGTACTACGATTCCGCGTTCATCGATCGCCTGCACACCTACATCCCTGGCTGGGAGGTGGGCGTTATTCGCGGTGAGATGTTCTCTGACGGATATGGCTTCGTTGTCGACTATCTTGCGGAGATTCTTCGCCATCTTCGCAACGATGACTATTCCGACCGATATCGAGCGCACTTCGATCTCTCCCCGGATATTTCCACACGCGATCGGGATGGGGTTCACAAGACATTTTCCGGTTTCATGAAGCTGCTCTTCCCGCATGGGGACGTGACCCCGGACGAGATTGAAGAGGTCTTGAGGCTCGCGTTGGAGGGGCGCAAGCGTGTCAAGGATCAGCTCATGCGTATCGACACGACCTATCCCGAGGTCGACTTTTCATTCACCCGGAAGGGCGGCGAAAAGGTCAAGGTCGCGACCCTCGAGGAAACCGAGTTCCCCAGCTTCTATTACCGGCGCGCGCAAGAGTCCGATGGACCTGGGCAGGCTGGCATTGAAACAGTGGGCATGCCTTCAACCGGCAATGACCGTAGCAGCCTGACACCGAAAGCTGACACATTGGCAACGGCAAAGCCGGAGGGCCCGAGCGAAGGCCACTTCACCTTTGCGGAAAACCAGAAGGGCGTGACTTTCGATGGGCTGTTTGGCCCCTACCTCGCCGGGGCTCAAAAGATCACCATCACAGATCCGTACGTCCGCGCGTTTTACCAGATCCGCAACGTTATGGAGCTTGTTGAGACGATAGCGAAAACCCAATCACCGGCCGACGAGGTCGATGTGCACTTGATTACTTGCCTCGATGGAATCCGGCCCGAGAAGCAAGAAGAAAACCTGTCGGCGATTGCTTCGTCGTGCGACGGTGCAGGGATCCGCTTCACGTGGGAATTTGACGAGACAAACACGATTCATGCGCGCCATATTGTAACTGATACGGGCTGGAAAATTGCTCTCGATCGTGGACTCGACATTTTCCAGCAGTACGAGATGAATGATGCCTTTAGTTTCTCTAACCGCCTTCAACAGTTTAGGTCAGTGAAGGCATTTGAGATCATTTACCTGAAATCGAAAGGTATATGAGTTGTCGCCTGATAGCCGGTAGGGCGATATTACGTTGTAGAGTTTCATTTCCTAGGGGGGAACGTGGCCGACGCTGACGCTTTTGCTGCAGAGCGGGGTAGTATGGACATAAGGTCTAGCGGCCTTGTCCATTCAGCTGAGACGGATATTCTGCGTCTCCAGCAGATCCTGCGCGAGGGCTATGCCTCGGGCTTCACCATTTTCAAGGAGCTGCTTCAGAACGCCGAAGATGCCGGGGCAAGCCGCATGGTTGTTGCCGGTCACGCCGGGTTTGATGATGCCGTCAATCCTTTGCTACGAGCACCTGGGCTGATCGTCGCCAATGACGGCAAGGTGTTCGCCCGGCATATGGACGCGATTACACGCGCCAGCGGCGGCAGCAAGGCGGATGAACGCTCGGCGGTGGGGCGTTTCGGTCTGGGTCAGAAATCAGTCTATCACCTGTGCGACGCCTTCATCGCGCTTGGCCGGGTGGAAGACCGCGACGGCCGAACACAAACGCTGATTATGAACCCATGGGATCAGGTGGCCGAAGCTGATGCCGCGCATCGCGACTGGCCGCAACTTTCCCACGCCGAAGGGAAGATGCTGCTCGATAAGGCATCGGCGCTTGGGATGAAGCAGGGCATGGCGCTGTTCCTGCCGCTGCGCACAGCGGATCTGCGTCCCGGGCCGGCCTTGTGCCTGTCGGACATGAACTGGCAACCCGACAGCGCCATCGCCGATATCCTCGATGGTGAGGAACTGGCCGCAACCTTGTGCTGCCTGCGCAATCTGGAAAGCGTGGAGATCATCCCGATCGCAGGCGAGGGGCGCAGAATTTCGATGCGTAACGGCGCACGGCGCCTATCTGGCCCGGGTGTGGAGAGCGTCGCGCCGAATATCGGCGGCCAAGTTGTTGGCGCAGGTTTCGAACTGACCTTCAGCGGCCGCCAGCAATGGAAACCTGATGGGCAAGCCGCGCAGCTGCTGAAGGTGGATGGATGGGACAAAGTGTTCGACATCCACGGGAAGCTCATTCCTCCCAAGGCCAATCCGCACGGGGCAGTGATCCTGTGCCGTTCGGTCGCCCGTGAGGGGACGGGCCAGTTGCGGTTGCGTAACGCGGTGTACTTGCCGTTGGGCGCACCTCTGTTCGCCGAGCCGCTCGAACGCGGTTCCGACAATATCGATCTGCTGGTGCACGGCTATTTCTTCGTGTCCAGCGACCGGCGCAAACTGCGCGACGACGATCATATCGAGACCCGCTGGAACCAGGCGCTACGCCGCGAGGCGGCGCTACCGCTGCTGCTCGATGCAATGGCGGATGCCTTGCCCGAATTACCTGGCGACGCAGAGCGTCATGCGCTGATCCGTGCTTTGCAGCGCACTCCATGGTGGAATGATCACCGCGCTGAGGCTTGCCAGGGCAAGGCGCTTGCCCGGAGCTGGCCGGGTGATCGGGCGGAAAGCTGGCAGGTCTGCTCTGGCGCCTCGCTGCGTCCGGTAATGCGGGGTGATGCGACGTCGCTGGCCCGCCTCAAAGCCGCCTTTCCCGGACTTGAAGACTGGTGCCGCGAGAACGGGATCGTCCTGGCTTTCGGCACAGTGTTGGCTGATGCCGATCCGCGCTGGCCCGATGCGCAGCTCGCTAACTTGGTGCGCCTCGCCGGCCCCGCTGCTTTCCAGAAAGGGCAAGTGGCCGAAACTCTGGCGGCGGTCCTCGAAGCGGCGCAGCCCGGCGAAGCAGCACGGGCGGCGTTGGCCGAAACCTGCCGCAGCGCCATCGCCTTGGTCGACCAAAGTCTCGCCAGTGCCGAGAAGCTTAAACCGCTGGTTCGCCGCCTGCCGCAGGATCGTATCCTTGTCCTTCCTCCCAGCGTAGAAAATCGGGAACTTCTTCGAGCGCTGGCGGCAGCGGGAACTAGCATTCCGGTCAAGGCAGCTTGGGCTGAGCAGGGCGGGGCGATGTCTCGGCAGTTGGGGCTAAGCGAGACGATAGAATTATTGGCGGCTGCGGAGCCCTTCCTTTCAGCTCGAGGGGCTGTAGCGCAGGAAGCTTCGGCCCTGATATCGCATTTGTTGCGTAACGGCCCCTCTCTCGAGACACTGGCTGCGGATCGCCGGGGTAGCGAATTGCAGGTTATCCCCGCGCGGTTGATGCAAGACGAAGCGGACGTTCGGTTATCTCTGGGCGCCATCGCGGGTTTGAAGCGCAGAGGCTTGCTGTTCGATGCGGCACCGAATCGGGAGCTCCTCGTGCTCGCTAGTGCGGTCGCGGCACCCGAAGTCTACCAAGTCCGCTTGAAGGATGGCGGTCTTGGGGATCTGGCTTCGGCGAAGAAGACGGAATGCCTCTTGGCGGTCTTGAGGCAGGCTGAAAGTTTTGGGGATCCTGGCAAGTGTGGAGAGCTCGCGGAGCTGCTCGGTGCCGATGCCCCTCGCGATGAATTGCGCCGACTTGTTGCGCGCGATCCGGTTCTACCTTCGCATGTCAGTCTAATCGAACTGGATGAGCTCGGCGGGATACTCGACGATTTGGTCCAAGAGCTGTTGCAGGACAGGGAAGATCGCCTCGTTGCCTCCGCTACGACGGCAGAACTGAAAAAGGCGCTGCGCGACCGCATCGGGCTGCGTCGGATCGATCTCACCGAATTGGGCGGCTGGCTTCAGGATGCACAGAGTGCCGGCGCCATGCGGTCGATGGACGATTCCAAGGCCATGGCATTGCTCAAATCGGGAATCGATGACGATGTTCTGAAAACGCTGCCGTTGCACCGATCCATTGGGCACGAAAGTCTGCTTCCAGCCACTGACCTGTTCCGCGGTCGCGCTTCGGATATCGCGCCCGCACTCTTACCTTTTACCCGTTTGGTCGAGCTATGGGGAGATTCGCCAGCAGCGGCGGTCCAGAACAGGCTTATCGCGCGTTGGGGGCCTGAAGCGGCGGTCCGCACGGCATTGGCGGCGCCAAACCCCGAACGCTTCACCTCGGAAATTGCTACAGCATTGGGCGCAATCGAGCATCTGCCCGATGACCTGATCGATGCGCTTCGTCAGACCGCCTGGATCGCGGCGGGTGGGAAGGCTTGGACACCAACCAATGTTCTCGACCTACCCCTGGACGCGGAACAAGCGCTCGAGGATCTGATCCTCACCCAAGGCGGACTTCTGTTTGCCAGCACACTGCCTGGCTGCCTGCGCGAGGAAGATGTGCAACGGCACTTAGGGCGCCTGCAACCCGATCGATCCAAGTCATTTCTCTTGGCCGCACGCCTTGCCGCTGACCACGGTGCAACCGGTTTGTGCCTCGATGTCGTCGAGCATCTTGACGAATTGGCGAGGTTGGCGAGCTCGAATGCCGAGCTCGATGCGGAATCGTGGCCTTTGATCTCAGCGGCCTTGCGCGACGGCATGGCGGATGCGGTCGTTGCAGGAATGGCCGAAGTTCTCAATGCCCCCCCTCTGGCGGGCATCGTTGCGCAAATGAATGCAATGGCTGGTCTGAACGGGCTCGGCACAAATGCTGAAGCGGCACGGCGACTTTACCGCGCAGCATTCGGCCGAAACCTGGCTGTTTTGACCAATAGGTCCAGCTATCTTCCTGCAGATCTGCTTGTTTCGACCGAAGCAGGTGGTTTCGGGAGGGCAGACAGCGTCGCGCTTAGCACAGCGGGAATTGAGCCTTCGGCGCTGCTTGCGCGTGAATACGCGGATAAACTCGATCAGCTTGAGGAGCAGGCGCCGTCGTTCCTCCCGATGACGAAACCTGCTGCGGCAGACTGGCTTGAGGGTATCGAACGCGCCTTCTCGCCGCTCAGCCAGTACGATGTGCATGATGGCATTCTGCTGGCTCTGGCCATGCTGGGCCGGGATGAGCAAATCCAGTCCCTCGCCGTCAAGTGGGAAGGCCAACGCTCGTTCCACCGCATTTGCGATGATCTCGACAGGTTGGCCGACGAACAACGCGGCATGGCCCATGCCAATAGGGAGCGTCTTGCCGAACTGCGCTTCGCAGTGGAGTTGCCGGACAACGGGCAGGTCACCGTGCCGTCAGTGGCTGGCTCGGATTGCACTGTGCCCCTGTCGGGCAAAGACGACGCGCTGCTGCTGGATTGTATTCCGCGAGGAATTGAGCGCGACCAGGCGGGCTATCGGCACGTCTATGATCTTGTGATCGGACCGGTTTCACCATCCGATGAGGCCGAGGCACGGCAGTTATTGGATCAGTTTGTCAGAAAACTGGCCATTGCGCTGATGCTCGGCTTCGAGCGTCACAAGGCGGCACTGTCCGAGCTTTTGGCCAGCTATTTTGCCAGCGATCAGCGCACACTTGAAGACACTTGCGCGGAATTGCAGGAGGTCCTCCACGATCGCCTGGCCGGCATCAAGACCGGACCTGTGATGCGCGCCGCAGTGAATGACTACCATCGCGATGCGCCTCGCGGCCGCGACAAGGCGCGCAGCGCACTTTGGGCCGCCGCGCAGTCGGACGAGGGAGCGAGGGAACTCCTCGAAGCCACCCGCCAGAAGATCGACGAGATGGGCTATGCCCCACATCGCGTGCTGTTCGAACTGTACCAGAATGCTGTCGATGCCCAGGCACAGTGGCACGGTAACGGACGCTTTCGCGTAGAAGCCATCGCCGATGGCGATCAAATGATTACGTGTTTGCGGGTGATCCATTGGGGGCGACCAGTCAATCAGCCCGGGAGTGACCCCATCAAGGCCGAAGAAGAAGGGCATCGCCGCGACCTTTCGAATATGCTCGCCATCAATCACTCGGCCAAGGATGGAGATACGGTAACCGGTCGCTTCGGCCTTGGCTTCAAGACCGTGCACATGCTCGCCGACGAAGTTCGGCTTGCCAGCGGTGGCATAGCCATCCGTATCCTGGGCGGTATGATCCCTGCCGACTGGGAAGGGGGGAGCAGGACGATCGCCCCATTCCATGACAGGGGGCGCAAAGCGACCCTCATTGAAATTCCGGTGATACCTGGTCGAGCAGGCGAGGCGCTCGAGGCATGGGAAGCGTTTCGGGAGGCAGCTCCGTTCTTGGCCGCGCTCGGTCAGGATGCGTCCATCGAAGTGGCACGCCCAGAGGACGAGAAGGTGTTCCGACACGAGGAGCATCGGCTGGTTGATGGCGTAAGCTGGCTGGCAATCGATGGCACTCGCCGCGTATTGCGCTTCGATTTGGGGAACGATTTCCGGCTCTTTCTGCCCTTTGGGTGCAATGGGCCACATGCCTTCCCGAGCGATGTGCCGCAGTTCTGGCATCTTGTTCCGCTTGTCGGCGAACGTCGCCGGGGAGTCTGGCTGTTGGAAGGCCGCTTTCCGGTCGATCCCGGTCGTACCCAATTGTCCGGTACGGCCGACGAGAAGGATAGCCGCTTTGCCCGGCTTGGACTTGCCCTTGGGCCGCGGCTCATGGCCTTTTATGACTTTTGCCTTGCCGACTGGGCAAGCTTCGCGCGCGCTACAGGCTTGGATCCGGAAGGGCGCGACGATTTCTGGCGTAAGCTCGTCCAGCTTTTTGCGCAAGACTTGGCAAGCCAGGGATCCGAACAGTCACTGCACAAGTCAGGTCAAGGCCTTGCACGGCTATGGGCGGAACGTCCCTTAGTGCATTTGGCATTTGGTGGTGCGACGCGCGCGGCTGATGTCAAATGGCGCTTGTCGGGAGCGCTGGCCGATCGCGATGCTCAAGTCGCGATCTCGGATTTGCTCGCCCAAGAGGAATTCAAGAAGGCAGTCGTCACCGAGGAAACGGGGCAGCTGCTGAGATCTGTCGGGCTACCTTCGGGGCAACGCTTGGATGCCGTCACATTGGCCGAAGCGCTAGCTGGAGCCGAGGGCATAGACTGCGCGCTAGCGGAAAGTCTTGCCTGCCTTTGCGCGGAAGCCGTGTCGCTCGCCATGACCGGCGAGGAAGAATCGGAATTCCGCAAGTTCCTGCGCGAGCGGCACTGGCTTGCCGAAGATGGAAGTTGGCAGTCCATCCGGTTGTTGGCATTTCCGCAGGGCAATAGCGATGAACAAGAGAGGGCGGCCTTCGCGCCTCCTTCGGGGCGCCTGGCTTCGAACTACGCAGGCGCTGCCTTTGACCTCGCCGCCTTCGCACGTGAGCAGGCAGGCCATACGCCGAATGTCTGGGAGAAATGGGCTGAGAGTGCCGGTGACAGCGCTGCGCGCCAGCAAGCCTTCATCCGCTATTTGGTCGGCGCGGATGATCGGACTGTTGCTCAATTGGCGAGCGCGGCAAAGTGGCTCCCCGCGGTGGACGAACTGGCGAACTCCCCTCTGCTCGCCGGACTGCAGCAGGATGAAAAAAACCGATTGCTCGCCAAGCTTGGCTATTCCTTCAGCTTCGCTTCAATACCGACCGATCCGACCAGCTCTTGGCAACCCGATGCTGAGCAGGCGCTCTCCGGGATCGCGCAATGGTGGCACGACAATCACGGCGATCTGCGCGATGCCTATGATCGAGCCGTGTATCCTGAAGACTTTTCCTCCACATCCCTGGCTGACGGGGATAAGCCCGCTTGGTTTACCATGCTCTCGCTCGCAACGTTTCAGACGCTGGGGAGGATTAAACCGGCTCAGTCCCGGCAGTTTGTCGCCAAGGCGATCCAGGATGGCTGGTGGCACGAACTCGCGACAATCGATCCGTGCGACGAGGAACTGAAGCCTTTCGTCGAGCGCCTGCGAGCCTGGAGCGATCCGGATGCGGATGAGAGCTACCTGCTGTGGCGCCGATGCCTTCCGGACCTGTGCATGGTCGCGCGGCATCTTGAGAGCTACCAAAGGCTATTCATGAAATTACCGGCGGTGGTTGCCCAAGAGGGGGATATCAGCCTGCGCGGGCACTTGCGGCCGGCATTCTCCCACGTTGCCGCTCGCATGGGTATTGAAGCAGCGCCTCTGGCAAGATCGCTTGGCATTGGCGCAAACTGGCTTGTGCGCGAATTGGGTCGCAAGGGCATCTATTCGCAGGCTCAATCCGAGCAGATCATGCCTTATGGCTGGAGTGCGGCCGAACGCGTCCGCCGTCTCGCCTACACGCTCGGCATGGGCCAGTTCGAGCGTGGCATTGACGAGGGACGCGCCCTGCATGGAGCAGTCGAGCGTTTTATTGGTGATGCCGCTCATTTTGATGGCGATGGTGACTTGCCATTGCACGTGATCACACTTGCCAAACACCGCGATGACCTCGTGTCGATCCTTAACGATGCAGACGTTGAAGAATGGCCAGACAGCAATTGGGACGATGCCGAAGATGACGATGCCTGAAGCACTGGCCGCCGACACAAGGGTCAATCACCCACGCCACGGCGTCGGTCATGTGATTGCAGATGCGGGTGAATTCGTCGTTGCTCGTTTCGGCGCAACGATCCAGCAGGTCCTGCGCACCGAACTCACGCTTGCTCGGTCGCTCGATCAGGCACTTTCGACCGGCACGTTCGATGAAAGTTCAGAAACTTTGATGCGCGCTAGCGCCATGGCGATCCGGTCGGTGAACGATCAGTGGGGCGTCTTTTCAAGATCACGCGTCCAGCTGCTCCCGCATCAACTCTGGGTCTGTCACAAGGTCAACCGTACGTTCCCCTTCCGTTGGCTGGTGGCCGACGATGTGGGGCTGGGAAAGACCATAGAGGCGGGCCTTGTGCTCATGCCTTTGGTGGCACGGGCGCAGATCCGCCGTCTACTGGTGTTGGCGCCTGCGAAACTGGTGCCCCAATGGCAGAAGCGGCTGCGTCAGATGTTCGATATCCGCCTCCAGGTCTATGACCGCTCGGTTGATACGCCGGCGGTGGATTTCTGGGATACGGCGAACATGGTGGTCGCATCTGTCCACACCCTGCGGCGTGAAGTTGCCGATGGCCGATCGGAAGGCAGCCGCTTCCTTTCCGCTGACCCTTGGGATGCGGTAGTGGTCGATGAGGCGCATCATCTTCACGCCGATGAACGGATGGGAGAAACCCTTTCCTTCCAGCTCCTGCGCGCGCTCGAGGAACGGCAGAAGATCCGCTCGCTTCTGCTCTTCACCGGCACGCCGCACCGCGGAAAGGACTATGGCTTTCTTTCCCTGCTCAGCCTGCTCGATCCGGGTCAGTTCGGACCCGACCATGACATCGACGAGCAGTTGGCAAAGCTTCCCGAAGTCATGATCCGCAATAACAAGGCGACGGTTACGGACCTCAAAGGCAATCGCCTCTTCACTCCGGTCACGGTGGAAACGCGAGAATACGCTTTCAGTCCGGAGGAACGCGCCTTTTATGAAACACTGAGTGCTTTCATCATTGATGGGCGAGCTTATGCGTCGACCCTCGATGGCCGGGCACAGTCAGCGCGGATGCTCTTGCTCATTGCGCTGCAAAAGCTGGCTGCCAGTTCTATCGCGGCAATTCGCAGTGCTCTGACGAAGCGCCGGGCGAAGCTGGCGGACGTTGCCGCGCAGGCACGCGCCCCGTCTCCGACCATAACGGAGGGAGACGAAGACGAGACATTGGATGATCGCGCCCGAGCCGACGAAGAAGCATGGAGCAAAATGCTTGCCGAACTGATGGAGGGCGAGATCGCGAGGCTGGACGAGTTACTCGAATTGGCGGAACCGATCGCGCAGGAGCGCAAAATCGAACGTCTGGTTGATCTGATCGACCGCGAATTGCCTGCCGGCGAGCCCGTACTCCTCTTCACTGAATACAAGGCCACCCAGGCTTTAGTCGTAGATGCCCTGCACGCCCGTTTTGGTTACGGCTGCTGTGCATTCATCAACGGTGATGAGCGCTTGGAGGAGATCAACAAGGCAGACGGGTCGCGAGGGCCAAAGAGCTGGTCGCGCGACACGGCCGCAGAAGCGTTCAACCAAGGCACCATCCGCTTTCTTGTCTCAACCGAAGCGGCCGGCGAAGGTATCGATCTTCAAGAGCGTTGTGCGACTCTCGTCCATGTCGACATGCCGTGGAATCCAATGCGCCTGCATCAACGCGTTGGTCGGCTGTCTCGCTATGGTCAGACCAGGCCTGTTCAGGTGTTCATTCTGCGCAATCCGGATACGGTCGAAGCGAGAATATGGGATCTGCTCAATGCCAAGCTGGAACGAATTCAGCGCGCGCTCGATGAAGCCATGGACGAGCGAGAAGACATCAGTCAGCTCGTCATCGGCATGACCGGACCGAGCGCATTTGAGAAGATTTTTGCGGCTGGGCAGACGCAATCGCGCGAAAGCCTCGGCCAGTGGTTTGACCGGGAATCCGCCACCATCGGCGGAGAAGATCTGGTCGATAAGGTCAAAACGATGCTCGGGAATGTGACGCGCTTCGATTTTGCCCAAGTCGGACGAAACCTGCCGCAAGTCGATCTTCCCGACCTCGAGCGCTTCTTCGCGATGATGATGGAATCCCATGGCCGGCGCGTGTTCCGGAGGGACGACGGGCTCGATGTTCTGACACCTGAGAAATGGGTCGTTGAAGATTACGCCATGCACGATCGGTACAAGGGGTTGCTGTTCGATCGCAACGCCCGCTTGGGCAACCGCGAAGGGCCAACGCGTCTTGTGGGGGTGGGGCACACGCTTTTCGATCGTGCTTTGAAGGAGGGAGCGAGCCTGCAAAGCACTTTGGCGACCTGCCTACGCTTATCTGCTCCCTTACTCATTGCGTCGGTCGAGGACCAAATCACCGGCCAGGACCATTCGGTCACCAGGATTGTGTTGGGGGCATGGCGCGATCAGGAAGGCCAGACCCATGTCCTGCGAGATTGGGAAGTTCTGCAAATGCTCAACGCGTTGGGACGAGCGGACAATCCCAAGCCGCCTTCCGTGAACGGCGAGCAACTGAAGGCTCTGGAGGCGGATCTTCTCTCGGCGATGTCGGAAAGCTTGCCGGCTGTCGCCGACATGATGACCCGCCCCGGCATCCGTAGTGAGATCATGCTCCTACCGGATCAGGACGCCGGCACATGACAGCCATCTCCGATTTCTGAGGAGAGGCTGCGCGTTGTCTCGTGGGCCATGTTTTTCTGGCTTGAGCCCTTGTTTCTGCTATGTTCCGAGGAGAATCGAGATGAATGCGATCATGACCAAGTTTGACTTCGAAACTGCCGAGCAACATCGGTCCCAGAAGTGGGAAGGGCTGTCTGAAATCGATCAGGCGATCCGTGACAATCGCCTGATGGAATATCGGATCAAGAAGTCATGGGCCGATCCGTGGTCGCGAGCCCTGACGGTTGTAGTCCTCCTTTTGCTCGCGATCTTCGCTGGCTTTGTGCTCTATTGGGATGCCTTGAAGGGCTGACGCTTCACCACTCTTTGACATCATCGGCGGCCTCAGCACTTGCGCCCTGTGCTCCCTTTGTGACGGCATCCAGACGTCCTCGTGATCCGCTGATCTTCTGGCGACCGGCAGCCTGAGCCCTCTGAACCTCATCATGGATATTGCCGGCGTCCACCTGTGGCACTGTGCCAGAGCCCCCTCCGCCAGTCTGCGCGCGCCCGCGTACTGATCCGGCGCCAGAGATAGCCGGACGGGACACGGGCTGTCCGGGGGCCAGGACCAGGCGATCTTCGATCCCGTCGCGAAGCTGCTCGGCATAACCTTCAATGAACTTGGCCTGCAACGCTTGGCCTTCAGGGCTGAGCTGGAAGGTCACGTCGTCGAACCGAACATTGCCGTAGAAGTCTCGGTTGCGTTCGATCTCGGCCAATCCCCATTCACGGTAGGCTTGGGACAGATTGAGGCTTCCCGCCGCGCTGTTGCCCTTGAAGAACGATGCTTGGCTTTCGAGGCGGTTAGCAAGTTCCTCGGCGCGCCTTGCCTCGCGGCTGTAGCTTTGCGCTTCGGTGAGGGACGCGTTCATGCCGCTTGCCGAGCTTGAAATTGAGGAGCTGCTAGAGGTGCTGACTGATCGAACGAAACCGTCGCGGGTACTCGACCAATTCCTGCTGTCGGACATCTGGGCCAAGCTGCCGAAGATCCGCGAGCGGTCCTCCGACGCAATGCCAATGTCGCTGTCGGTCCACGCCTGGTTTCTCCCGCCCTTGGCGCCGATGTTGGCGGAAGCGACTCCGTTCGTCACGCCAGCGCTCGCGCCAGCTTCCCCGTTCAAGAACCAAGCTACGGTGATGTCGTCCGCTGCCCTGCGCGAGAGACCGAACTGCCGTTGCAGATTGGTGGAGGCCTGATCGACCTCGCTGAAGGCGGTCTGGATGCTGTCGGAGTTGGACGTGCCGGTTGCGCTTTCGAAAGCCGAGCCGCGGCTGAACTGATCTCTCAATTCCCGGAACCTTGTCACAGCGCTGGCGGTCGATTCCGTCGCGACATTCGCATAGCTCTCGCTGTTCGAACGAGCCTGCGATGCCATTGTTGACAGGCGCGCGGTGAACTCCTGGCCCAAGCTCGGCGTGAAGGGGTAGCTCGAGTTCGGGATTTGGTCGTAGCTGCCTTCGGGAAAGCTCGTGGTCATCGAGCCTGTCTCGCTGAAGGTTCGGGTCTGAGCGGCGCCATAGGTAAAGCTCGGCGCGATCATCCCCTGCGCGAATTGCCGGGTCAGTACGGTCGAGTTCTCGAAGCTCGTATTCCCGAGCGCGACGTTGCCGGTGCTTGCCTCGCGCGCGGCCTCTTCGGCGGCATTCTGGCTCGGATTGAGATAGCTGGTCGCGTGGTGCGAAATAGCCATCGCGCCCTTGGCGACCCCGCCGGCGAGAAAGGGCACCGAGGCTATGAGGTAACCTGCCAGAAGCCCGATATCGCTGTTGACGTCGGCCATGCCGGTGAAGCTCGCAAGACTGAGGCCATTGGATCCGGCGACCGCGGTCATGTCGGTGGCGCCCTTGTACATCAGCATCATGTGCAGGATCACGAAGAGCGGCCCCCAGGCGGCGAGATAGAAGAAGCCGGTGATATAACCCTTCAGGGCGACCGGGCCGCTCTTGGGCAGCAGGAACAGCGGAAAGAGGACCGGAAAGAGGGCGTAGAACAGAACCGTCAGGACGATGTTCAGGAGCGGCACCCACTTCATCGCGTTGCTGGCGATCGAGTTATAGGTGCGCTCGGTCTGGATGTCGGCGCGCGTCTGGGAATAGACGTCGACACTCGACGCCCCGCTGCCGCCGGCCATCGAATGCATCGCCTGGCTCATCGCGTTGATCGTCAGCGTCTGCTTGAAAATTTCGGTCGCATTGGCCGAGACGCCGCTCAGATACTGGTAGGCCACGGGCAGGTCTGCGAACAGTTTGGCCTTGGCGAGCGCAGCTGTCTGGTTGGGATAGAGCTGGCGGCCGAAAACGGTGCCTATGTCGTCGACAAGGCCCGCCCACTGATTGTTCAGCGCATCATAGGCTTCCCGGCAGGTCACGATGCTCGAGGTTACCTGGCCCGAGGTCGCATCGCGGGTCAGGAAGCGCTGTGCCCGGGCCTGACTGCCCGGTGCGATCGTTGCCCAAATGTCGTTGGATTCGGCGAGCTGCTTCATCGAATAGCGGCCGAGCAGCACGTCGTAGAAGACGCATTGCCGGAAATGCTCGTCGAGGTTGGCGGCAAATTCGGGATCGGAGATGCGTAGCGAACGCGTGGCGTCATAGAGCCTGGCGCCATAGATCATGCCGTTCTTGGAGTAATTGAGATCGCCGGGTAGGCCGAACACGACCTCGGCCGAGCCGGTGAGATAATCGCCCACCTGGCTGGTGAAGCTCGCCATGAGCGCGAGACCCAAGGGCACATTGCTGACATTGGCCGGAGCAAGACCGGGGTTGAGCCGGTCGGTCACATGGACGTCGAGACGCGGCACCATCAGGCAGGAGTAAATCAGGGTCGCGCCCAGGAACCAGTTGATCCAGGCGCGCCAGTCCTGATTGAAGGCGAGCGTGAGGGCGGACAGGCCGAGGCCCATTACCATGACGACCTGAAGCAGGCTCTTGTAACCGCCATTGCCGGTCCAGGCCGCGACCGCCTGAAACACGTTCACCAGATAATCGCCGCCGCCGACCGTGAAGATTTCAACCATGTCTCGTGTCCCGCTTGGGTATGCGCTCTGGGGAATCAGTGGGTGAGGGCGCGGTTCTGGACGCCGCGCGACCAGTCGAGCGAGGCGGCCATGCCCGGAGACAGGGAGGCTGCGAGGACGTTCTCGATGAACGCCGTCTTCTCGATGATCTGCATGATCGCGTTGACCTTGAGGTGCGTGTTCGCCTGCCGGTCGGCGAGCGCCTGGCGCACCACGTTGACCTGACCCTGCCACATGGCGATCTTCGCCTCGTCCGCGCCGATGAAGCCCGACATCGAGCGGCCGGCCTCCCCGACGATGCGGTCGAGAACGGCAAACAGCAGATCGACGCTTGCGATTTCGGCCAAGGTCTCACGATCATCAGTCGGCATGCCGCGGCCATAGGCCGCCTGCACCGTCAGGATCTTGTAGAGCGGCGCCGACGAGACCTGCAGCAGTTCCTTCTGCGCCTCGGTGATTGCCGTATCGTCGCGGATCGCCTGGACCATGCCGGCGATGAGCGCGGAGACACGCGGCCGCAGGGCCTTCGAGGCCGGCAGGCTCAGCGACTTGAACCCCGGATCAAGGCACTTGTCGGGCTCGTCGCAATGAAAGATCAGGACATTGCTGCCGCTCGTGCCATCGAGCAGCGACGTCACGAGAGTGGATGAGGATTCCCCGACGATCGGCACGAACTTGCCCGGCTCGTCATCCTTGGGCGGCACATAGATGATCGTGCCGAGGAGCGTCATGGCGTATTCGGCAAGCTCCTGGTCGAACGTGCCGTTCGGCGAGAAGAACGCGGACTTCTTAAGGATGGTCCAGGTGTAGTTGCGCGCGACGCCCGTGTTGACGTCGTCATACTTCCCTGCGCCCTGGGCGGTGGTACTGGCGCGCTGGCCTTTGGTCCCGCAGCCGTGCTTGGCGGCCGCATAGTCAGTGAAAATCCCCTCCGAATTGCCGATCGCCTCGCAGATCGCCTTGTCGGCGAGATCGCCCTTGGGCCAGATTCCGCCCACCAGACCTTGGGCCAGCTCGCAGCTGTTGATATTGAGATTGTTCATGAGCTGAGCCTTCTGGCTGAACTCCTGCATGATCTTCGAGCACTCGGGGCAGACCGTGTCGATCGCCAGGCTGAAGGCAAAGCCGACGGCGTTGTTCGCGACCGCCTTCAGCATGGCGACGATCTCGCTCGCGTTGATGAAGCTGAAGGAGCCCGCAAAGATGTCGATGCCGCCGCAGCCGGCGCGGGCGCGTGGCAGTTGCAGGTTCGCGATATTGGTCGTCTTCTGCGGGAAGCGCGTCCAGATGTTGCCAAGGCTATAATAGCCCGCCGACTGCCCCTGGAACGCGGTCGGGCCGTTGACGTTCGCCGCGCCGCCGACATCGTTGAGGAACGAATCCATCGAACTGCCGACGTCGGCGGAGACGCTAGCGAGGGGGAGGGTGGCCGCGACGATCGCGGCGATGACGCGGTTCATCCTAGTAGTCACGTCCGGCTTCCTTCGATGTGAGGAGATAGATGCGGTCCTGAAGCTCGTCGGCGGACATCACGCCGTAACCGATCGGAATCGCCTGACCCTTGGCGGCATCCCACAGCACGACGGCCGGGGTGATCTTGGGCTCGAGCCCCATGCGGCTCCGCTGGTTGGTCTCGACCGTGTAGGTCGGGAAGTGCCGTGAGGGGCCCCCATCGGTCGAGATCGCGCGTACGGTGATATGCCAGGTCGTGGCGACGCTTTGCACGATCGGCGACATCACCTCACAGGCGCCGCAGCTCTGGGCGAAGAAATAGAACAGCCCGTAGCGCTCGGACAGGTGCGCCATGACAGCATTGCGCTCCGCGCCGCGTGCATCCTGCCATTGGCGCTTGCCGAGCGTCGAAACCGGCCTCTGCAAGGTATAGTCGAGGTCCGGATCCTGCCAGATGGCGCGCTGCCAGACATCGCTGAAGAGCGATGCCCGGTCGAGTTGCTCGCGTTGGAAACGGATATAGGCCGTTACATTGGCCGGCGTCGGCTCCATGATTGCCCTGGCCTTGAGTTCGCGAAGCTCGGCCGTGACCGCGTCGAGCTGGCTTGTCGCGCTCACGACCGGGGCCTGAACTGCCTTGTCGTGCTCGAGCGGTTTCGGTCTGGCGCAATAGAACCAGTATCCGAGCCGGCGCTCCGCGCAGTAGAAGCTATCCTGCCTGTCATCGGTCGTGACAAGCGGCGGCTCCTCGGCACCCGCCGGGGCGGCAATGAACGAACTGGAGGCGGTGATGGCGAGACAGGCTGCCAAAAGCCGCCGGCTCGCCTTACTGGCGTGCGCGGGCATAATAATCCTCGATCTTCTGCTGGATTTCTTGGGTTGCCTGCAATTCGTCAGGCAGGCGGGCGGCATCCGTGAACTCGGCGTAGACCTCGCTGAAATCCATTTTCGAGAGGTCGAGCCGGGCAAACTCGTCGATTGTGAAGCCGAGGCACTGCTCGGTCTTGGGCTTGCCCCAGGGCTTGTTCAGTTGCTGGCGGCCTTGCTCCTGCAGGATCCGCGAGAGCTTGGATTCAAAGCAGCAGTAGACCTTTCGTTTGGTCAGGCACACGCCGAGGAAGGAGGAAGAGCAGTAGGTCCCGACGTAGGCGCACAGGCCTTGCGCGTCCTTCTGATGGAGCAGCATCTCCTCGCGGCTACAGCCCAGCGCCACAAGCAACTGGATTCCCGGAATAAGCGGGAAGCCCTTGCCCTTGCAGCAGTTGAGCACGCCGAAGACCTTTGATGAGCAGGTCTCGCGCGTTCCCTTGAACAGGGTGAGATTGTCGGGATCGAATTCGCGGCGTGCCTGGTTCATCGCGTTCAAGGCGACGGCGGCATCCTTGAACTCGTCATTGGCCTCGCGCTGGATCGTCTCGCACGACCCATCGATGCAGTAGACATCGCCATCGCAGATGAACTGATTGGTGTTCGCAGGCTGATCTGGGACTGGACAATCATAGACCCGCTCCCAGGTCCGGCAGGGCTCGTCGGTCAGGCAGTCTTCGCGGACCAGATTGCAGCCCGGCGTGGTCTCGAGCGTCTGGCAATCCTGTGCCTGCGTGAACTTCGCGCAGGCGTAGCTGCGCGACCAGGCCCAGCACGGCTGGGTGACGGCAACGCCATCGACGATCCGGGTGACTGGATCGCTGTCGGTGCAGGTCTCGGTGTCCTGCTGACAGGTGCTGTCAGCGGCAAGCCCGGCGCACTGGCTTTCGTCGCGGGTCGTCGTGACGACATTCTCGCCGGTCACACTGGTCGGTGTCGCTCCATCGACAGCCGGTGAGCAACTGACCTGATCAATGTAAATGTCCGGAAAGCAGCCGCCAAAAGGGATGCAACCCAGCGCGAAGGAAGATGTGACTTTGCACTGGGGTGCTGGGTAATGATTGCAATTATAGATGCTCGTGGGATCTACGCCCGGTCCCCGGACACAGAAGTAGCCATAGACCTGCCGCTGCTCGACCTTGGCGGTCAGCGTGACCGGGCAAGTCCTGGTTTCCTGCGTTGCGGTATATCCCGTGTTGCAGGTGGCCATGTAGCGTCCCGCAGATCCGGACCCCGGAGGCAGTGGTACGCAGCGGCCTTGCGTGCCGCCGATGCCCATTCCGCTGGTATAGGAGAGCGGGTCTTCGCTGATGACCTTGCTGCGTGCGATCGCGGCGTCGAGGTCCTGCGGCGCGAAGCGGGCGCGCCGGTCCATGGAGTCCCGCATGGTCCTGTACCCGGTGCTCGTAGAAGTCTGGCTGGCGGCCTCCCGGCTCATCCGGTCGGGGTCGTCAAAATAGCCCGACTGTCCCGGCACGCCGCCGAAATTGGGAATGCGGCTCGCATCGGGATTTGTGGTTGCTGCACCCTGGGCCGCTGCGGCCTTGTCACGGCCGAAGGACTTGCCGTCCGCCTTTGCCGCATCGGTCGTGGTCTGGGCATGCAGCGGCCCGGCAAAAGTGAGGCAGGCGAGGACGAGAAGAAGCCGTTTCATGGGCCATAACCTTTTCACTGAGGCGCTCGTTCGAGGCGGACAAGGTGCTGGGCGGCGAGCAGCGCTCCGGGGCCGCCGCCGCGCGCAAAGGTCTCCAGCGCGTACCCTGCGGTCACATTGCCGATCATGCGGTCGTGCGGTGGGAGAGGACCCACGCAGTCGAAGCCGTCGCACAGGTCAAAGTCGCTGCTGGTGACGACATAGGCAGGGACTGCCTCGATCCCGAAAGCGCGAAATAGCCGCGGATCGATCCCTACGCCGTCAAGCTGCTCGCCCGGCTTCGCGACTTTCGAAAGCGCGGCCGTCAGAGCCTTGGCGCTGTTTTGCGGCAGCCCGCGAAACACCACCACGCCGCCAGCGCGGGCGACATCGTCGATCATCGCGCGAAGTGCGGCAGGCGGCATCGAGGTGCTGGCAAAGGCGATGAACCGCGGCGCCTGGCCCATGTTCTCGCTCGTCATGGTGCTGGCATCGGCGAGCATCTTGTCGAAATCGAAGGTGCTGTCGCGGCCGGGCCGCTTGGCTTTCGCCGCTTCGCTGACGTAGCGCTTGCCATGAGCCTCGGCGCTTGCCGCGCTCGCCTTGGCCTCGTCTGCCAGCTTTTCAGCGCGCGCTCGCGCGCTGGCCGCCAGGGCATCGGCTTCGCCAGCCTGCATGGCCGCCCGCGCACGGATGGCCTCGAGATCGAGGTCGGAGCCAGCGGTTTGGGCAGCGGCGCCAGCGAAAGCAGCCGCGCCTGCAAAGCACGCGATTACGGCAAGATGGGGAAGAGTTTTCATAGCGCGCAACAGTTCCGCTTGCGCCAGACCAGATAGCCCATGTCCTCGCCGATGGCGGGATAGACCTGACCTGCCGACATGAAGGTGGTGGAAGCGCCAATGGGTGCGCAGGCATAGCGACCCTTGGTCTGCGGATTGGGATTGGTGGCTTGGAAGCGGTATTGCTGCTTGCGCATCACCGGCATCAGGTACTTGCCGCAAAGCCCCTTGCTGCCCATCGTTCCCCAGGACACCAGTTCGCGGTGGAGCTTGTAGGAGAAGCGGGCGAGTGCCAGGCGCGAGGCCTGAACGTGGCCGATTGTGGCCGAGACATTGCCGTTCAGCGGATACATCGTCCCCTGGCAGCCGGCGCACCAGAACAGTTCGTCGGTCGGCAGCTTGGCGGTGGCCGCAACGCAATCGGCAGCGCAGGCCGCCAGCGCCAGCGGATTGGCGAAGAGCACGGCCTCGGGATTGATGATCGCGGTGAGTTCGCTGTCCTGCCACAGCGGATCGATCTCGGTGATGTAGAGGATGTCGATCGAACCGGACTCAAGGCACAGGAAATCCGCGACGATCTCCATCCAGTAGATCAGCGGATAGGCGTACCAGTGGACGTGCCACTGCGAGTTGTACTGGGTCGCGCCGCCGACGGCCGAGGGTCCGGCCATCGATTTGAAGCCGATGTCGAAACCCGGATCGAGCTTCATCCCGCCAAGATTGACGAAGCACCACGGCTTCATGCTGACATCGGCGAGCCGGACCGGCTCCCAGAATCCCATGGCGATGCCGGGTCTGAGACCGCAAAGGCAGACCGGGAGGGCAGGGTTGCCCGTGTCCGGTCGGCTCGAAGGCCAGATCTTCAGGCCCCCGATCGAGATGGGAAACAGGCACGACCAGCAGATGTCGGTGATCGGGTTGACGAACTTGCCCGTGCAGCGACCAGGTCCGGCCGAAGCCTGGGCAGGCGTGCTGGCCATCATGCTCACGCTGCCGAGCAACAATGCGCTGCAAAACCATGCAAAAAGGCTTCGTTTCGGTTTCATGATGGTGACCGCTCCTGCGGCTTGATGGGTGCCTCGGTGATGACGAGGGCGCGGCCTTGCTGTTCGACCGTTGCGGGCACGGCGCGAATGCCGAAGTGCTTCACGAGGTTGCCGCCCTGGTCGAAATAGAAGCGGCGCTGGCGGGCCTTCATGAGTTCAAGCGGGGCTCCGCGAACCAGGATGAGTTTTGCGCGTGTGGCCCCATAGCGCTGCGCCGCCCAGGCGAGTTGGGCCGGGTCATCGCCGTCGAGAAAGACAAGGGACTGACGCAGCGGGACTGTATCGAGTGGATTAACCCGCGTGCCCGCAGTAATGATGACCCGGCCCTTGTCGTCGGCAATGTCACGCTCGACCGTGATCGTTGGATCGAAGCGCCAGACGCGCGTTGCAGATGCCGATGTGATGCCGGCGACGGGCTCGGGCCGATTGACCCGCGCGATCGTGCGTCGCTTCAGTTCCTCGTTAAGCCGCGCGGTCTCGCCGGTCGCTTCCAGATGCTGGAGGCGAGCATGAATCTGCTGAAGCAGGTCGGGCTCGATCACCGGCCAGACCGTGCCCTGCTGACCGTAATCACGGGCCGATGCTTGGGCGGCGACGATAAGCGCCAGCGCGGTTGCGCAGATGGGGAGGGTGCGCATCTTCACAGGATGGGCCTCCCCACACCGAGGATGCGCTTGCGGCAGATCCAGCCAATGGCGGCATAACGGCTGTCGAAGCCGTCCTTGTGCTCGGTCGTCACGAAGTAGCAGCCCTTGGGCACTGCGCCGGTGGGGCCGAGCGCCAGCGCTTCGCCGAGGCGGCTGTTGAGCTTTGCCTTGGCGACCAGCTTGCCATTGACGAAGAAGGCGCGGTCGTTCTGGGTTACGATGTCGCCAGGCACGCCGCTGACACGCTTGCCGAAGGGCTTCGGCTCCTTGCCGAAATGCTTTTCGAGCAGGGGCGAGGCCGGCGGATCGAACAGGATGATCTCGCCGCGCTGAGGAGTGGCACCGCGATCGAGCCAGATGGCCCAATAGGGCAGGCTCGGGCTTGCGTTGATCATCAGCGCATGGTCTTGGCCAAAGGCAGCGAGCGACGAGAGCGCCAGCGTGGCAGTGCCAAGCCCACCCCAGAGCGCCAGGCGCCGCGACGTGGATGATCGGAACAGGATATCAGCGGCGCGCATCGGGAATGGCTCCCATCCGGCGCTCGACATCGATGCGCACGGTTTCGGTGAGGTCCGGGGTGCTGCCGGCAACCACGGCTTCGGCGACCAGGACCGTGCGTCCGTCGTGCGCCAGGCGCTGGACGGACGCCTCGACCGCCTGGAGGTAGGCTTGCACCCGCTGCTTGGTTTCTTCCGGCGGCCGCCCGGTGCGAGCTTCGGCTTCGATGAAGTCGCCCATGATGCGGCTCAGTTGCACCGTCACGACCTCGCGCTTCCGCAGATCGAGGAGTGATTGGGTCGCCCAGACTCCCCAGAGGGTTGAACCGAGCATGCTCAACGCAAGCGCAATCGCAGTTAGGTTGAGCCCCGAAAACCGCCTCGAAATGCTTGATGTTGCCAGAATGTTCTTCACAGCTTTTCCTCCCGGAGTCCTTCGGCGATCTCGTTGAGAAAGCGCGGCATGCGCCAGATCGCGATCAGCGTGGCGAGACCTACGGCTGCGAACTTGAGCTCTTCGACGAAGCTGGACTGCCGAACGGGGTCGGCGGACAGAAAGCGGTCCGCGAGATTGGCGATTTGCGCGAACAAGAGATCCATGCTGCCGCCCGAAATCATCAGGAAGAACAGCAGCGGCAGGCCGAGCGTCATCAGATAGGTCGAGCCTAGAAAGCCGCCCGCCTTCACGAGAATGTAGCAGGTGTCAGCGGCGTGGTGGCGCCAGGTTTTGCCGGGCGGAAGGTCGAGATCTTCGTCCAGCGGGGCATCCTGTGCCCGGTCGAAGGGGGTGACGACATGGAGAGGCATGAAAACGGGAATCCTTGATTGGGAGATGAAGTTTCAGGTGCGATTGGCGAAGGCGATCCGCTCGATCGCGTCGGCGAGCTGGTGGCCGCGGGCAATCTCCGCATCGATCGCGGCAAAGGTCTGGGGCGAACTTGAGAAGAGTGTCGCCGAGTAATCATCGAGCACGAGCCGGCCGATGGCCTCGGTCTCCGGCCCCTTGATGAAGACCTCCGAATAGTCGCTGCCCGAGCGCTTGAGGCTGCGGATCAAGGTCTCGGTACGGTCGTCCATGTCTAGACGTTTCGACGCCTTGAAATCAGCGATGGTCTCGGGCTTCTGCTGGAGGATCAGCATCCAGTCGCTGTTCTCGAGTGCGGCCGTGGCGCCATCGGACTTGTAGTAGTCGTTGAGCGACTGGGTGGCGGTCGCAAGCGCGCCACCATATTTGCGGCAGGTGCGGGCATAGGTCTCGACGAACTCACCCATCGAGCCGCCCTTCAACATCGACCAGGCCTCGTCGATCAGCAGCAGCTTACGTGTCGAGCGCGGGCTGCGGGTCATCGCCTGGCTGGTCATGAACATGATGGCGGACAGGACGACGGCGCGCAGTTCCTCGCGGCTCGCAAGATCCGACATCTCGAACACCGTGAAGTCCGCATCGAGGTCGAGGCTCGCCTGACCTTCGAAGAAGGCACCGTAAGTGCCCCCTGCCGTGAAGGGGGCGAGGGCAGTGGCGAGATTGCCGGCAGCCTCAGTGCCGCGCGCAGCCAGAGCGTCGCCCACGCTGGTGATGCTCGCGTCGGCGCCATGTTCGTTCCAGACGGTATTGACCGCCCGGTCGATGAGGCCGCGTTCGGTGTCGGTGAGCTTCGCACTGTGCCGGGCCATCTGGCCCACGATTGCCTTGATCATGCCAAAGCAGTCGAGACGGTAGTCCTCGTCCTCCTCGGCGCGGACGACATCGATCATCGAGAACGGATTGAGGCAAAACCCTGCCTTCATCGTGAACTCGACAAATCGTCCGCCCTGAAGCTTGACCGAATGCTCGAAGCTGCGGCCATCGTCGATGACCACCACCTGCGCGCCGGCTCCGCGCAGCGCCGCGCACATTTCCTGGAGCAGCACCGACTTGCCCGAACCTGACTTGCCGCAGATCGCGACATTGTGGTTGCCCGCTTCGTTCTCGAACGGCGACCAGAAGAAAGGCTGGCCGCGGCGGCCGACGAACAGCAGGTGCGGGTGGGTGCTCCCCAGATATTCCCCCTGCATCGGGGCGATGTTGGCGGCCGTCGTCGACAGCACGGTCTTGAAGCGTTTCAGGCGCTCCATGTCTGCGCCGAGGCCATCGGCCAATGTCAGCGGCATGGCGGCGAGCAGACCCTGGACTTGAAGATAACGCTCGTCGGCAAGGTCCCAGCCTGCCGCCTTGTAGATCGACTTGATCGCCCGCTCGTGCCGGTCGCCATGGCCCAGCGGCGAGAAGGTCGTGAGACCGTAGAAGACCCGGACAAGCCGGCGGCCTTCCTGGAGTTCGGACTGAACGTGCTGCCACTCGGCAGCCTGCTCGCCGATCCGCGGCAGGAAGCGGGCGCTGCGTGTGCCCGCCAGGCTGGTCGTGCGCATGAACTTGAACCCCGCTTTCGCCGCAGCGGCTTCCTGGTCGGGATAGACGAGGCAGAGCATGGTCGCGGTGGGACAGGGAAAACGCAGCTTGTCGGTGAAGAGATCGCCGATCAGTCGCGCGCACTCCCACGGCGCCCAGCGCTGCGGCATGTTCCGTGACGCAAAATGCCTGACGTCGAAGGCATCGGGGTAGACGGTGCCGATCTCGGGAACGCCGTCATTGATCTTGCCTGTCGCACGGAAACGCTCGGTCCTGAGCTGCATCCGGTCTTCGTGCACGACGAGTTCGATGTCGTGGCGGATGGCCTGCGCGGCAATCGGATCGTTGGGATTGTAGGGAACCGCATCGTCTTGCGGCGCGGTCGTCGGCGAAGTCAGGTCGTCGATCACGCCGATGAGTTCTTGCGGTCCCACTTCGGCAACGCCGAGGTTCAGGGACTTCAGCATCGCGATGAGGCCGTCGCGGGTCTGCTTGAGCTCCTCGTTGCTGGTTGCCTTGGAAGCGGGAACGCCGACCGACACGATCACCTGATGGTGGCGGGCATGGAAGGGCGCATCTGCGGAACCCGACTGCCAGACGAGCCCGTAAAGCCGCTTTGCCCGGTGCCGGGCGATCGCCTCATAGACGCCGCCCTGAATATAACGCGGCGCGAACCATGGCGCGACAATCCGGCTGATCCGGGGGCTGGCGAGGTGCAGCACCTGGAGGCAGGCGCCCGCCGGAAGCCCTTCGGAAAAGAACTGGCCGAGGATTTCGCCTGTACGTTCGTCGGCCCCGATCAGCGGCGTCACCGAGAGGATGAAGCCCTTCGACCGTGCGTTGAAATAGAGCCGGCTATGCGGGTCGTAGACACGATAGGGCAGCCAGTCCGACAGCATGTCCAACATGAGGTGCGGACGGTCCTTCTCGGCATGTTCGGCATCGCCAAGCAGGCCGGAGAGCACGCGGTCGATAATCGACTTCAGCTTCTCGGCCATCACTTGTGATCCTTGTTGGGTGCGGCGGGCTCGGTGGTCTTGGCCGCGGAGTGCTTGGCGATCGCCGCCTGGATGGCCTCGATGCTTGGGAAGGTTGGCGATGCAGCCTGCCCAAGAGGCCGAGGGGTCCGATCATGCGGGGGAGGAGACATGTCGAACCCCTCGACCGCCGGTGCCTTGGCACCGGCTACGGCCTCGCGCGCCGTGGAGGGGAGGGCCAGCGGCGAGGCAACGGGGGAATCTAGGTTGGGCGGGGCGGCAAGCGAAAAGGGCGAGGATTGGGGTAGGGGATCGGCCCCTACGAGCGGTGCCGCATCGTCCTGTGCTGCATCCGCGTTCTGCGCGGGTTCTACGCTCGCCGCGTCAGCCTTTTGCTGAGCTGATTTGAGCTGGCGCCGCAACTGGCGCATCAGCGGCGGAGCGGTTTCCTCGCCCACCTTGCGCCGCAGTTCCGCGGCCCAACGCGGATTTTCGATAACAGTCCAGGCGACGGCTTCATCGTGAAGCGTCCCCGCCTCATCGACATGCGCCGGAAACACGATCTTGAGGGTGCGCTCGGCCGTGCGTGTGGTGTCCCCGCCTGCAACCCCGGCCCGGACACGGGCGAGGTCATGCGGTACGGCGCCATCCTCGACCACAGCGGTGGCACGCGCATCGATCACGTGGGAGGGCGCGCAATCGCCCTTGGGCGCGCGGCAGGTGAAGTCCCCTTCGACATTGGTGCCGAAGGTCGCGCAGCCGCTGACCAGGGCCGCAAGGCAGGCGCAGGCGAGAAGGCGCAGGGGATTAGCCATGAGTTTTGTCCTTTGTGATCGAGAGAGCAGCGGTGCCGCTCAGGAATGCCCGCAGCGCAGCCGCAGGGCGGAAACCTTCGAGGACGGCGCCGTCGGATGGCCGGACGATGACCGGGGTGCCGCCAAAGCCGTGGGCCTTGGCGAATGCCTCGTTGGCATCGAGCCCGCTTGTGTCGCAGGGCTTGGGGTTGGCGAGTGCCAGCCCTGAATAGGCCATGTGCAGCGCGACTTCGGGCCGGGCCGAGCAGATCACGCGCTCGGCATCCTTTCGGCTTTCCGCGCCGAAGATTGAAATCGGCCTTTCCTCGACCCGTGCGCCGATCGCCTTCAGCTCGGCTTCGAGCTTCTTGCAGTAGCCGCAGTGGAAGTCGGAGAAGACAACCACTCTGGGGCCGCCCGCCGGTCCCCAGCTAATCGCGCCGTTGGCGGGCAGCCCGGCCAACGGAACCCGGGTCGGCATGCTTGCGCGCTGTGGAGGAGGCGCATCCTCGTCGCCCGGGCGCCGGGCGGCACCTGCGGCGAGCAGGTCGGGATTGAGCGCCAGCAACCGGGCTGCCGTCAGGTCCTGGCGCGCCTCCATGTCATAAACCCGCCCGATGACGAGATATTTGGCCGCCCGATCGACGTAGAAGAGCGTCGACTTCGAAGCGACTTCGCATAGGCCGCCAAGGCCTTTGCAGTTGATCGCGTCGATCGGCGTCTTGGGCAGGCGCAGCTTGAGCGCTGCTCGCACCTTGGCGGTGTCTGGGCCGCTTGCCGTCGAGGCGAGACTGGCCACGCCCCAGCCGGTGGCAGCAGACAGGGTAATGAGGGCGGCAATGCCTGCGGCCGGACGCAGCCAACGGCTTGTCCGTTGCTTGGGGGCTTCAATCATCGGGAATTCCTCACGTAAACGCCGTCCAGAAAGACGATTTCGACATCGATGCCGGTCGGCATCTCGACGACGGGCTGGTATTGTTCGGCTCGCTCGATCAGATATTTGCTGACCGTATCGGCCGCGTCCGCCGCGCCCTGGCCGAGCCCGCCACCGACAATGTCTCCGGCGGAAAGTTTGGAGCGACTGCCGTCGGGATTGGTGGTGACCCCGGAAAAGACGCTGTTCGAGTTGGCGGAGAAGCCCCGGCCGAACCCGCCGATGATCCCGGCGAGAAGCGCCTGGCTGACAAGACTGCCTTCACGGCTGACGACGCGCCCACGCACGCCGGACTTGCCGGCAAAGCTGATGAAGCCCTTGACCTCGGAGACGGCCACACGCCCACCGGGCTGGTCGCAGGTCATGCGCGCCAGCTTCACATAGACCTTCTCCGATGAGAGATCGCCGCGCGCCGCGCCATTGACCACACAGCCCTGGATGCGGGTTGTGAGCATCTTGCCGTTCTGCAGGACCGAGCGGGCAGGTCCCGTAATCCTGAGGACAACAGGAAGCGGGTCGGTCTGGCTGGCAACGCCGGCCGAAGCATCAACCCCAACGATCACGCGGGCTGATGCGTAGGAGTTGGGCGGCAGATAGTCGGGCGAATCCTCGACCACGACCGGCGGAGCATCTGGCCTTGCCGCCTTCAAGCCGCCTGTGTTTGCCTTCTCCGAGGTAAAGCTCATCAGCTTCACTTCACCGGGAGAAGGGGCCATCGCCTCTCCGCCAACCGAAGTGCCGGCGCCCGCCTGCGGCGGCGTCGTTGTGCGGCCTCGCGCGTCATAGCCACCTGCCTGCGGGCCATAAGCCGGTGCAGGCGGTGTCGCCGCCGGGGCAGCGGGCTGGGCGGAAAGCCGGGACTTGAGGTCCGCATTCTCGGCCGAGATCGCATCGATCGCCGCCTGGCCATCGACCCGCATCGCCTGGTTCTCGGATTTGAGGGCAGCAAGTTGGGCTTCGACTTCGGTGCGGGGGACCGCCGCATCCTTGAGAGCCTTCTGCTCGCGCGTCACCGCGTCGAGGCGGTTCCCATAGGTCGCGACAAATTCGCGCTGCGAAAGGTCGCGGTTGACGAGGCCTGCCGTTTCGATGGTCTGGGCCGCATTGGGATCGCTGGACTTCGCCTTGTCGTCGCCGCCCAGGATGAACCAGCTCCCGCCGACCAGAGCAATCGCGCCGAGGGAGCCAAGGAGTAGCTTCTGTCGCCGTGCAGTGCGGGCGTTGAGTCCGGTCACTTCCGATGGCGAAGCAGGCTCGGCCTGCAGGGGCGCCGGTTGGTCTTGGGTGTCAGTCATGGCTGCTCTCCCCATTCGCGCCGACCACGAAGGCCGTCGTGCTGGTGCCGGGTTCGAGCACCGGGTTGGCGATCGAAACTGCGAGGGTGTCCTTAGGGGCGAGATCGCTCGCGCTGAGGGTAAGGCTTTTGCCGCCGCGGTTGGTGACGCGGATGACCTTTCCGGCGAGGCTTGCGCCGCGATAGTCGGCGACGAGCTGGATCTCGAGATTGCCGACCCGTGCCGGCAGGGCCGACGATTGCCGCACTTCGAAGCCTTCGATCGTCCGGTCATTGGCCATGGCCTGGACCAGGCGCACCGCACTGGTGGAGAACGGCGTTTCGCTTTCCCAGCGCGCGGCATCGCTCTTCGCGATCGCAGGGTTCGTGATGAAAATCTGCGCCGCAGGGATGCTCTCGATGCGGCAGGCGATCTTGTAGACGAACCCCTTCTTGGTCGTGGCAAAGAAGCTGATTGACCTCGCCGCGTAGGTCTCTGGGACCGACACGTAGATGTCGCCGCGCAGCGGTTCATTGGTGACCGCGAAATCGTTGTACGGCGTGCCCGTAGAGATCTTCGAGACGCTGGCGAACTGATCATCGACCAAAGCGAACCGGGTCAGTTCGTGAGCCGAGACGGAGCAGTCGATGCCGGCGCCGTCGGCGGCCTGCTTGAACTGATCGGCAAATGCGGGATCGGCGATGAATGCCGCCATGGGCGCGAAGGCAAGAGCCAAGGCCCTTGTCCTGCGGGATCGATGAGCCATCACTTGGCCTCCTTGGACTTGTCTTGTGGGGGAAGCTGGACGAAGCCCGAGAGTGCGAGGCGCAGCCCGCGATAGGTCCAGTTGAAGCGGAACCGGCGCTCGTCACTGGCGATGACCTGCGCGCCAACAAAGGTCTTGAGCGTTCCGCTCACCTCGGACGTCAGCCCCTTCGGATCCACCGTCATCGAGCGAATGACGAAAGCCTGGGTGACATCCGAGCCGCGCTGTTCCTCGACGATGCGAACCAGGTCAGCCTTGAGGCTCCCGTAGCTGCCGGGATCGGCGAGCTTCAGGATTTCGTTCATCCAATAGTCGAGACCCTCGGGGCTCCGGTTCAGGAGAACGAGTGCGGTGTCGCGGGTAACGAGTTCGAGATAATCGGCCTGAACGCCTGCGCTGGTTACGGTCAGTTGCTTGGGCAGCGTCGGGAGCAGCACGACCTCGCGGTCGCGGGTCGCGGCAAGGCTTGTCGCGACGACCAGTGCCAGGCCGAGACCAGTGCTGGTCAGCGCCAGGAGGTTGCGTTGGCGCAGCAGGGACTGCTGACGTTCATGCGAAATGTCGGCAAACATGGGTCTCTCCCCTCAACCGGCAAGCAGGCGGCAGTGGGAAGGCGGCGTCGACCTCAGGCCCAGAAATCCGGCCGGCAGATACCAATATGCGGCATGGGCTACCCAGGAGCTGGCGCGTCCTGCTTTTGCCTTTCGCAGCGCGAACCAGGCGCCGAAGGCGACAACAATGCCGATGAAGATATGCTGGCTGAGGATTCCCCAGGTGAAGGGGACAATCATCCCGGCAAACTCGTCGATGGTCCAGAAGCCGATGAGCTCTGGATCGTCGAGCCGACGGGGAATGATGTAGGGGTCCGTCATGACGACGCGCCTTCCCGTGCCCGACCGTCAGATGACCGCGGTCACGACCGAAGTGACGATCGGGACACCCGTGCCGACGCCGATGCCGACACCGACCGGAACCGCGACCTGCCCGAGCGAGAAGCGCCCCGAAGCGAGGCCGATCAGGCCGCCCGCGAGGCTGAGGACGGTGATGATCTTGCCGCCCGAGCCTTCGAGAAAGTCCGTGAACTTGGTCAGCGCCGGGGTGAAGGTCGTGTCGGCGCCGGCATAGGCAGCGCTGGCGGCGAGTGCGGCCAAGGCAACGGGAATGGCAAGATTGATGGCCTTGCCGAGGCCATTGGCACCGATGCGCCGGGGGAGGGTGAGGGACTGCATATGGAGCTCCGTCTGGAGGGGTGAACACAGCGTCTTTCGTTCGCTGTGTGTTCCACATGCATCTAGGAAATCGTTGTAGGAAAGGCCGGCGCGTTCAACCTGCCTCTTGGCGGAAGAATATGGACGGATCGATTTGATGTTGTCGGCGTGTTTGGCTGAAAACAGCGGATATTCCGTTAGATTGTGACGGAGTTTTCCAGCCTTACCCGCGTCGATCGCCGACGACTCGAGGTCTGAGACCGATTCGCCTATAAACGAGATGTTCCTTATGTGTTCTTTTCATTTTCCTACATGGGAGTGGCCGGGATATGGCTGCGACTCATCGCTATCAATGAGGAGAATCAGCCATGCATCAAACCCCATCCGCCAACGGTCAGGCAAACGACAGTCTCGCCCGAATCCTGGCGCACGCTGTCGAAGCAGCCGACAAGCCGAGGCACCAGATCGCGCGAGAGGTCGGCATGCACAGGGAGACTTTGCTGCGTGTAATGCGTGGCGAACGACCGATCGGGCTCGATGAAGCAGCGTGCATTCTTGTCGTTTGTGGCGCCTTCCCACGGGCGAGCATGATCCTTGCTCTGACGGGGCAGGAGGACCTCGCGTGCGAGTGGATGCGCAGCGAGATGGGCGAGTTTTTGGAGGAATTCTTTAGCGCACTGCCAGTCCACCTTGAGCGAACTCTGGGACGCAGGATCGCTGATTTGAGGCCGCGTTGGGCGAATGGCACCTCGCAACTTGTCGCGCGCATGCTGGCGAAGCACATCGACGATTTTGCCAACCGCGACATTGCGATGTCGCTGCCACGTTGATCCAAACCGCCTCGGAGGGGACCGAGCTTTCATGACAACAGGAATGACCAATGACCGCTGCGCCCCAGAACAAAGTTTCCCCTGGCCCCTGTGACGAGGCGGTGCCTTCGCCTGCCCGGCTTCTGCGCTTGCCAGAGGTTATGGCTCGGGTCGGAATGAAGCGCTCCGCCATCTATCAGCGCATGAGCGAAGGCAGGTTCCCGAAATCGCGATCACTTGGCCCGAAATGCGCCGTGTGGGTCGAAGCAGAGATCAATGCTTGGATTGCCGAAGTCACTTCCTAAAGTCGGTGAATTTTTGGATTCCTGCACTTCCAGACCCTCCCGGTCGCCCCCCAGAGCGATGGTCCCGACCACCGTTCATGCAACCGGACGTCTCGCGCCTACGTTTATCACCAAGCCTCGAACAAGCGCCGCGATGACCGCCGCAATCTCGATCGCTGGATCATGGCCGCCAATCAGTCCAGAAGATGCCCTGCTTCCCTCAATCCTGCTAATGTCCGGCCTCTAGCATCTGCACAGGCCGCATCGACCTCGCCTTTGTTCAGTAGCACCAGCTGTTGCCGCGCTGGGTCCAGAGTGAGATCGAGATTCAAATGCTGCACCGCATAAAAGGCCATTGCGGCGCGCACGGGCAAGTGCAAGCGGCCGCGGGCCATGTTGTATTCCTTGGCTAGCGACCTGCGGGGGCCTTCGCCGAGCTCGGGATTAGGCACGAGGACAAGTTCGATCTCCGTGGTCCACTCGAAGTCCAGTTCCGGATCGACCGTCGATGGTGAGAGCGAACCCATCTGGGTCATTCGCGAGAGCACGAAATCGCGGAAGCACCGGTTCTTTGGACACCAGGCGCGCGCATGCCAGCGTGTGCCATCATGGCCCAGCGCATGGGGACTGATGCTGCGTTTTATGGCCGCAGGGCGCTTTACGGACTGGTACTCGATGTCGATCGCCGATCGAGTGCGGATCGCTTCAAGGATCCAGCGCACAGTTGTCGTCAGAACGCTCCGACGGGGAATTGGCGCGACGCCGATTGGGGGTAACTCCGAGAACCAGGTCTCCTGCGGCTCCACTGATCCGGTGCCGATCGCCGCCAGCTGGAGGAGCGGGCGGTCGGCCAGCGGCTTAAGGAACTGGGGTTCGAAACCCGTGCCCGGAACGAACGTCTTCGCATTGCGGTCGTAGCGGAGATTTTCTGGTGCTATTTTCTCATAGTGTTGCAGGTCAGCGGTCGCCTGCTGAACAGTGACGCCAAACCGTTCACTGATGTCGGCCCGGTTGATCCGGCCCTCCCAAATCAGCCGGAATTCGATGAACTCCAACCGCTGCGCGATGCTCCAACGGAGGGTCGATCCATCCTGCTCACTTTTTTCCATCGGCTATCCTTGAACGCTCGGGTTACCCGACACATATAGGTTTTTTGACGAGGGGAAAGGGGGGCATGTTCGTCCTGTCGCCCGATCGAAAGCCTTCGCCGCTCTGACTCCAGGGAGTTTCGAATGCCGGCTGTTACCTTCTTTCCAATCGGCAATGCTGACACATGCTTCATCGAGCTCGCGAACGGCCGGCGGGTCCTGTTCGATTTTGCCGACATGCACAATCCTGACGACAAGGACGACAAGCGCTGCGATCTTGAGAAGGAGATCCGGGACCGCTTGAATGGCGACAAGGAGATCGATGTCGTGGCGTTCACGCACCTCGACACCGATCATTGCAATCGGGCGAAGGAGGTGTTCTGGCTTCAGCACGCCGAGAAATATCAGAGCGACGACCGGATCAAGATCAAGACGATGTGGGTGCCGGCGACGGCCATCCTCGAGGAGGGCGTGAAGGGCCAGGCGCGTACGCTTCGCACCGAGGCGCGGTATCGCTTCGTCGAAAAGGGGGAGGGCATCCGGGTCTTCGGCCGGCCCGACGCGCTCGATGATTTTCTCAAGGAACGCGGGGTCGATCCGGCCAAGCGGCGCAACCTCATCAGTGACGCCGGCACGCTCTGCCCCGAATTCAACCAAGCCGCTGACGGCGTGGAGTTCTTCGTTCTGGCTCCCTTCGCCGATCATTGTGACGACGATACCTACAAGCGGAATGATACTGCGATCTTCATGCAGGCAACGTTCAAGGTCGACGAACGCCTCACGCGCCTCATTCTCTCGGCGGATTGCCCGCATGAAGTGATCGACGACATCGTTCGCGTCACCCGCAAGCACGGCAACGACGAGCGCTTGATGTGGGACATCAACAACGTACCCCACCACTCGAGCTACCTATCCCTGGGCCCGGACAAAGGCGACGAAAAGACAGAGCCTGTCGAGCGCCTCCGGTGGCTTTACGAGGAGCAGGGCCAGGACGGCGGCCTGCTAGTATCCACCAGTTCGCCGATCCCGGACAATGATGACAGTGACCAGCCCCCGCACCGGCAGGCCGCCAATTACTACAAGGGCGTCGCCAGTGAGCTAGGCGGGCAGTTTCTCGTCACGATGCAACATCCGAGCCAAAAGAGTCCGAAGCCGCTCACGATCGAGATTGGAAGCAAGGGTTATAGCGTGAAGAAACTGGCAGGGGGCTCGGCTGCCATCATTGGTGGCGCTGCGCCGCGCGCCGGCTGATGGAGAACGGCGGCAAGCCGGCGCCGCGTTCCCCGCGCGTCGTCGCTTTGATCAAATATATCGAGGGCAGCGTCGATTACCCGTTTGCTCGTATCGCGGCGCTCGATTTCTCCGGCGACAGCGACATTGTCGACCTGCTGATCGAGCCCGAACTGGTTCAGGATAGGGCGGTTGCCATCAGCGACATCGAGCCCGTCCGTCTCGTCTTCCCGGTCAGGGTCGATGGTCCGCCATCGGTCTTTTCGCAGCGCGCCGACTTTCCTCTCGATCTTGTCCATACGAACTATGAGCCGAGCGGTGATGGCCGTTGCCTCTGCATTTGGGAAGAGAACTGGCATGACCTGAGCCGTAACCTCACGGCCCAGCGCCTGATCGAGCGGATACGTGACTGGTTCTCACGCACTGCCAGCGGGGAACTTCATAATCCGGATCAGCCCCTAGAACCGATGATCCTCGCAACTTCGAGCACGCTGGTAGTTCCGCCAGGTCATCCGCCGACGGAATGGCACGGTGTCGTCGTGGAGGATGATGAGGATCGGCTCACGGCGGTTCTCGATGCGCGTCCGCGAAAAAATGGCTGTCGACCGGTTCCGTTCGCCATTTTCTCTCTCGAAGTCGAGCCGCAGGTTCACGGCGCTCTACATCACCGGCCCCGGGATCTGCAGAGGTTGCACGATCTTGTCGGGGAAATGGGGCGTGACCTGCTCGGGACGCTGGAGGCGTGGCTGTTTGAGCAATTGCCTCAGGGTGATAGAGTGATCGTACTGCTCATTTCGATCCCAAAACGCAGGACCGCGGATGGCGAGGTCGAAGCGTGGGAGCATTGGGCGTTCAGTCCGACCGAGAAGATCGAATCGCTGGCTCAGAGGCTCGGTCTTGTCGAACGGGATCCCGACACGGGGCGCTTTGGGCGCCTGCTGACCAAAGCCCCCGTTGAAAATCTCAGTGAGATTGCCCTCTATGGCTGGCGTGTCGTTCAACGCTTGGACCACGCGACGGCTCGCCTATACGCTGGCAACCCGGCCGATCGGGGCGTTTCCCTCGTCGGGATTGGCGCCGGCGCAATTGGCTCCAATGTGATGCTCAACACGAAGCATGCCGGCATCGGCAAATGGACCGTAATCGACAGCGATATCAATCTGCCCCACAATCTGGTCCGGCAGATTCACCCCGATGCCATGACGGGCTTCCCCAAGGCGGAAACCACAGCCCTACTGCTCGACACCTGTCTTGCCGAAGGCGGAGACACGCATATTCGGGCGAACTTCCTGGCCCCCGGGGCCGCTGTTGAGGCAGTGCGCGAAGCCGTGGGGGCCGCCGACCTCACCGTCGATTTCAGTGCGTCACCTTCCGTTCTGGGCGCGGTGTCCGACAACGCCGAAATCGCTCGGGCCGCAAGTTTCTTCTTCGGTCCAGATGGGCGAGACCTGGTGGTTCTCGCGGAAGACAAGGCGCGTGCCCTTCGTCTCGACGAGATCGAGGCATATTACTTCCTCTGCGCCGGAACCGATCCACTTCTCGCTGACCATCTCGCGTCCGCTCGCACTGACATGGTGCGCTATGCAAATGCTTGCCAGGATCTGACCCGTCCATTGCCCCCCTGGCAAGTTCAGGCCCTGAGCGGAATCGCTGCGGGGCGCCTGCTTTCGCTACTGGAAGAAGAGCAGGCAGTCGCATTGATTTGGCGCCTGGAGGCCGGGTCAGGGGCCGTGACGCCTATGGAACTCAATCTCAGGCCGGTTCGGCGGCATGAGTTCGACGATTTTAGGGTCACCGTTTCAGAGGCAGTGATTGAGACGATGCGGCGTCTGCGAGAACAGCGTGCGCCAAACGAAACAGGTGGCGTGCTGCTTGGCAGCTTCGACCTTTCAAGGCGGGTGCTGCACGTCGTGGCGGCGCTTCCGGCCCCACCCGACAGCCGGCAATCGCCGACCTATTTCATCCGCGGCGCCAAACACCTGAAGCCACTTGTCGAAGGGATCGAGGCGCGATCAGCCGGCTCGATCGTCTATGTAGGGGAATGGCACAGCCACCCCGACGGAGCCAAGGTCGAGCCAAGCGACGACGATGAGGTGGTCTTCAAGCATCTGGAAACGCATCTCGATCCGACGGGTGCTCCCTATGTGATGGCGATTTGCGGCGCGCCCGAGACCTGGATCCGGGCAGGCTGGCATTCTTGGCGCGTCGGCGAAGGAGCGATGCGGCATGGCTAACGGCGATTCAACGGTGGCTAGAACCGGGATTGCCTTGGCCTTGTCCGGCGGGGGCTCGCGCGCCATGGCTTTTCATCTTGGATGCCTGCGCGCGCTTCTCGATGCCGGCCTGCTCGACAGGATCACCGTCATCTCTTCCGTCTCGGGCGGCAGCGTGCTCGGAGCGCTCTACTGTCATACGCCCGGCGATTTTGGTGCGTTCGAGGCCAAGGTGCGTACGCTCCTTCGGCGAGGATTCGTGCGTCCGGCGATTTGGAAGATGCTCAGTACCGCCGAGGGCGCGAAGGCGCTCGTCTACTTCTTGGTGATCGCAGGCGACCGCTTGATCGCATTCCTGGTCAACCGGCTCTTGGCACTTTTTCACATCAAAGCCAGAACCCGGATCAGCTGGCTGAGGCAGTCGTTGATCCGCAGGCGCGCCAGCAGAACGACGATTTTGGGAAAGGTATTCAGTTCGATATTTGCAGGGGATCCGCTTTCCACCCTACGTTCCGATCGTCCGAAGCTCATTATCGTCGCCTGCGAACTGCAGACCAAGTCAGCGTTCTATTTTGCCGCCGATCAGGTTGCTTCATGGCGGTTCGGATCTGCGTCTCCGGACGACATCGAGATTGCCGATGCTGTATCGGCTTCTGCAGCCTATCCTCTTGCGCTTCCCGCGATCGATCGCCGGATCAGTTTTACGTCAAAGGACGGAGCTGTGTCGAAGAGACGGGTGATCCTCACCGATGGCGGCGTCTACGACAATCTCGGCCTTGCTCCGCTTTGGCCCGATCGTGACGCTTCGATCAGCTTCCACGTTAGCCAATATTCCCGGATCATCGCCTGTCGAGCCGGCTATGGGCTCGAAGCTGCGCCGGCCCCATCCTTGGCTGCTGCCCGCCTCACAGCTGCTTTCGAGAGCATTTTTGCCCGCGCGCAGAATTTCGCCATCAAGCGCCTGTTTGATCTCAAGGCTATGGGAGCGATCGACGACTTCCTGCACCCATATTTGGGGCAAAAGGATGAGCGGCTTGCCTGCCCTCCATCCGATTTTATCAGCGCCGACGAGGTCGCCGGCTACCCGACCGATTTTTCCGCCATGCCGGACGAGTGGATTGAGAGGCTCGTAAAGCGCGGCGAACAGGTCACACACGCATTGTTGACCGAGCATTGGTCGAGCTTCATGGCCAAACTCGACAGCAGCAACCAAAGCCGGCCATCCGAGAAGAGTGGGGGGGATGGCGACGCTTGAAATATTCGACGTCGAGCATGGCCAGTGCTCGCTCCTTTCCAGCGATTCGGGTGCCCATATGCTGGTCGATTGCGGTCACAATGGCGGCACCGGATGGCGTCCGTCCAGGATGCTGGGCGCAAGAAACATCCGGCATCTCGATGAGCTGGTCATAACCAACTATGATGAAGATCATGCCAGCGATCTGGTGAATGTCCGCCGCGCGGCGTCGATCGGTATCCTCACGCGAAATCCGACGGTTCTTGGGAACGACCTCTATGACCTCAAATCGAGCGGCGGCATGGGTGCGGGCATTCAAGCGCTCGCCGACATGACATGCGATTTCGGGTCGAGCGTCACTCGATGGCCCAACTATGACGGGATGACATATCAATGCTTCTATAGTGACTATCCCGGCGACTTCGTTGACGAGAACAATCTCAGCCTGGTCATGGCGATGCGTTGGCCGGCTGCCGGGCACTTGCCGGGGTTCTCAATTTTGTTTGCCGGTGACATGGAGGTGGCCGGATGGCACCGCCTGCTCCAGCGCCGGGACTTTATTGCCGAAATGCGTAAAGGCATCACTGTATTCGTTGCTTCCCACCATGGCCGACACAATGGCTATTGCCGTGAACTTTTCGATTGGACTGGACTGTCACCGGAGATTGTGGTCATTTCGGACGGAGGTATCCAATATGCCACCCAAGAGACGATTGCTGATTATCGCCGTCACGCACAGGGAATTGATTTCTGCGGTCAGCAGCGCCGGGTTTTCACTACGCGGCGTGACGGTCGCATCACGTTTACAATCCGACCAGGACAGATGGCGTTATTGAGCACCGGTTAGGCCGGCCCAATTTGACGGGTGGGTCTTGAAGCAGACGTCATCGAATTCTGCCCTGTCTCGGTTGGACAATCTCAGCCTGAGGCAAATTTATCATTTGCGACCTAGAGAACGCCTAGCGGCATTGTGGCTGAGCACAGGCCGAAACGATATAGACAGGTCGCCCCAGCGTCCAAAGTGCCGGGGCGTGGCTCCGTCCACACGCAACCACGCCCCAGCATCTCCGTTCATCATGAAGGTAGGGCTCAGGAGCCGACCTTCTCGACTTTGGTGACCGTTCCGGCCTTGCCATCCCAGTCAATCTCGAAACTGACCTTGTCGCCGACCTTGAGGCCCACGAGCAGTTCCGGCTTGATGGCAAAGCCCATTTTCATGGCAGGCCACTGAAGTTCCGCTATGTCGCCGTGATCGAGGGTCACCATGCCCTTTGCCGCGTCGATCTCGGTCACGGTCCCGACACCCTTGCCGTGCTTCATTTCGGTCGCCATCGGCATCTCGGACATGCTGCCAGTATTGGTGGTGGAACTTTCAGCGGGTTTGGGCGCTTCGGCTTCCTTCTTGCAGGCGGCTAGCGAAGCCACCAGGGCAAGGCTCGACGCAATCATGAGGCATTTCTTCACTTCACTTCTCCTTCGGGTTGAACGTGGGATTGGGATTTGCGCCGCATCAGCAGATAGGCTGCGGGAATGATGAGCATCGACAACAGCGGTGCGGTCAGCATGCCGCCAACCATCGGGGCGGCGATGCGGCTCATGACTTCCGAGCCGGTGCCGCCACCGACTAGGATCGGAAACAGGCCGGCGAGGATCACCGCAACCGTCATCGCCTTGGGCCGCACGCGCAATAGCGCGCCTTCGCGTACCGCTGCAGCGACGTCGCCATCTTCGCGCGCTTCCAGTGCCTGCTTCAGATAGATCAGCATCACTACGCCGAACTCAGCAGCGACGCCGGCAAGTGCGATGAACCCGACCGCGCTTGCCACCGACTGATTGTAGCCGAGCAAGTAGAGCAGCCACAGTCCGCCGGTCAGTGCGAAAGGCAGCGTGCCCATGATCAAGAGCGCTTCGTCCCAGCGGCGGAAGGTCAAGTACAGCAGCGCGAAGATGATCGCGAGCGTCACCGGGATGACGAGCTTCATCCGTTCCTTGGCACGGACGAAAAACTCATACTGACCGGTATAGGAGACGCTCACGCCGGGTGGGAGTTTGATCTCGCGCGCGATCGCCTGGCTGATGTCGCTAACCAGCGTCTGCATGTCGCGGTCGCGGCCGTCGACATAGATCCAGGTGACCGGCCGGCCGTTTTCGCTTCTGAGCATCGGCGGGCCGTCGCTGACCCGGACCGAGGCTACCGTGCCGAGCGTGATCTGCTGGCCTGAGGGTGTCAGCACCGGGAGGCTCGCGAGCTTGTCCGGACTGTCGCGCACCTCTCGTGGATACCGCACGCTGATCGGATAGCGAGCTAGCCCTTCGACCGTCTGACCGATGGTATCGCCGCCGATCGCGCCGGAAACCACCGCCCGGACGTCCGCGACATTGAGGCCGTAGCGGCCCGCGGCAGCGCGGTCGACATCGACATCAATGTAACGACCGCCAGTCAGCCGCTCGGCGAGGGCGGAGGCTACGCCGGGCACAACCTTCACCACCTGCTCGATCTGCCTCGCCGCGCGGTCGATCTCGGCAAGGTTGGAACCTGCTACCTTGATTCCGACCGGGCTCTTGATTCCGGTGGCGAGCATATCGATGCGATTGCGGATCGGCGGGATCCAGAAATTGGCGAGGCCCGGCACCTTCACCCGCGCGTCGAGCTCCTCGACCAACTTTTCGGGCGTCATGCCCGGCCGCCACTGGTCGCGGGGTTTGAAGCGAATCGTCGTCTCGAACATTTCGAGCGGAGCGGGATCCGTCGCGCTGTCGGCGCGGCCAGCCTTGCCGAAGACACTTTCGACCTCGGGCGCGGTCTTGATCAGCCGATCTGTCTGCTGGAGCAGTCGGCCGGCCTCCGCCGGGGAGAGGCCCGGCAGCGCCGAGGGCATGTAGAGCAGGTCGCCCTCGTTCATCTGCGGCAGGAACTCACCGCCGATCCGGGACATCGGCCAGAGGGTGGTGGCAAAGATCAGCGTGGCGATCAGCAGCGTCTGTTTGGGCCGCTTGAGCACCCAGTCGATTGCCGGCCGGTAGACTCGCGCCAGCCAACGATTGATGGGATTCGCTTCCTCGCTTGGGATGCGCCCCCGGATCAGCAGCCCCATCAGCACCGGGATCAGCGTGATCGAGAGGAACGCGGCCGCCGCCATCGCATAGGTTTTGGTGAAGGCAAGCGGCGCGAACAGGCGACCTTCCTGCCCCTGGAGTGTGAAAATGGGCAGGAAGGAGAAGGTGATGATGAGGAGGCTCAGGAACAACGCCGGGCCGACTTCCTCGGCGGCAAGGGTGACGATCAGCCAGCGCGTTGGCAAATCGGGTTCGCTTTCGGGATTGGCGTCGTGCCAGCGTTCGAGATGCTTGTGGGCATTCTCGATCATCACCACGGCCGCGTCGACCATCGCGCCGATGGCAATTGCGATGCCGCCCAATGACAAGATGTTCGCGTTGAGCCCCTGCAGCCGCATGACGATGAAGGCGATCAATATGCCGAGCGGCAGGGTCAGGATCGCCACCAGCGCCGAGCGCGCGTGCCAGAGGAACAGCGCGCAGACGAGCGCGACAATGACGAACTCCTCGATGAGCTTGTGGTTGAGGTTCTCGACCGCGCGCTCGATTAGCCCCGAACGGTCGTAGGTCGGGACGATCTCGACGCCCGGCGGCAGGCTCTTCCTGAGTTCCTCAAGCTTTGTCCTGACGCCGTCGATCACCGCACGCGCGTTCTGGCCCTGGCGCATGACGATGACGCCGCCGGCAACCTCGCCTTCGCCGTTCAGTTCTGCGATGCCGCGCCGCATCTCCGGTCCGATCTGGACGTTTGCGACCTCGCCCAAGGTCACGGGGATGCCGCCCGCTGCGGTGCGGATGGGCACGGCGCGGAAGTCGTCGAGGGTTTTGAGGTAACCGCTGGCGCGCACGGTATATTCGGCGCCGGCCATTTCGACGCTCGCGCCTCCCGTTTCCTGATTGGCGCGCTTCAATGCTTCCGCAACTTGATCGGCAGTGACGCCGTAAGCCACGAGCTTCTGTGGATCGACCACGACTTGGTACTGCTTGACCATGCCTCCGATGCTGGCGACCTCGGCGACTCCGGGCACGGTCTTCAATTCGAAGCGCAGGAACCAGTCCTGGATCGAGCGTAATTGCGCTAGATCGTGCCCACCAGTCCTATCGACCAGCGCATATTCGTAGATCCAGCCCACACCGGTTGCATCGGGGCCGAGCGAGGCTTTCGCCCCTTCGGGCAGGCGGTTTTGCACCTGGCTCAGATATTCGAGGACGCGGCTTCGCGCCCAGTAGAGATCGGTGCCGTCGTCGAACAGCACATAGACGAAGCTATCGCCGACAAAGGAATAACCGCGCACAACCCGTGCACCGGGGACCGAGAGCATGGTCGAGGTGATCGGATAGGTGACCTGGTTCTCGACGATCTGCGGCGCCTGGCCGGGATAAGTCGTGCGGATGATTACCTGCACGTCGGACAGGTCTGGGAGCGCATCGACCGGCGTGGTCCTGATTGCTGCCACCCCGATTGCCGTGAGCACCAGGGCGGCGGCGATCACGAGGCCGCGGGCTCGCACCGAGGCCCGAATGATGCTGGCGATCACTTGCCGCCCTCCAAAGGCCGCGCCGCGATTCCGGTCAGGCTCGCTTCGGAATCGAGCAGAAACTGACCCGAAGCCACAACCTTCTCGCCGGCACTGAGCCCTTGCAGAATCTCAGTCTTCCCGCCGCCTTCGCGGCCCGCGCGGACTTCGGCGGGGCGGTAACGGCCGCTATCAAGCGCGAGCATAACGAGGGTGCGCGCGCCGGTGCGGATCACCGCCTCGCTTGGGATGAGGAGGGCCTGCTTCTGATCGCCGCCCAGTGCGACACTAGCGAACATGCCGGGGCGGAGCCGCCCGCGGCGATTGGCGAGTTCGATCCGCACGGTCAACGTGCGGCTTTCGGGCTGCGTTGTGGGTAGGATCGCGATTACCCGCCCGGTGAAAGTCTCGCCGGGAAAGGCGGCAAGCGTGGCGTTCACACTCTGGCCAATCCTTACGGTCCAGCCTTGTGCTTCGGGTACAGCGGCGTTCAGCCACACCGTACCGATCCCTGTGACTTGCGCCAGTGTCTGGCCTTGGGCGAGCGTCACGCCCACGCGAGCGTCAAGTGTCTGGATCACGCCTGAGATCGGCGAGGTGATCGTCACTGTGCCGCTGGTGCGCCCGGTGCGTTCGACTTGCGAAATCAGACCGTCGGACATGCCCATCAGCCGCAATCGCTGACGCGCGGCGGCGGCAAGCTCGGGCTTGTTGAGCCGTTTGACTGCGAGAAACTCTCCTTGCGCGCCGCCCCATTCGGGCAGTTGCAGATCGGTGATAGGTGCGCCCGCGCCGATCACGTCGCCCGGCGCCCGGCCATAGACGCGCGTCACGAACCCACCCGAGCGTGCCTGAACGATCGCCACATTGCGCTGGTTGAAGTCGATCGTGCCGGTGACCGTGAGCGTCGAGGGCAGGCTGCCGATCTCTGCGGTCGCCACGCGCAGCCCGAGGTTCTGCCGCGCGGTCGGATCGATGCTGATTCCCGGCGCCGCGTTCGCGGCAGGCGCTTCATCGGCATATTTGGGGATGGTCTTCATCCCCATCGACGAAAGCGAATTGGGATTGTCGTAGTGCTCGGCCGGCACCATTGGATCGTACCAGTAAAGGATCTTCCGCCCCGATTGGGTCGATTCAGCTTCGCTCGCAGGCCCCCCGCGTTGGCCCAGCCAATAGCCGCCGCCACCTGCGACCAATGCGATCGTCAATGCTCCGACGCCCCAGCGCGCGGTGTTCTTCGCGTTCATCATCATGGCCGCGTTCCCCCATCCGTAATTGGCCCATAGGTAAAATTGATACGGATCGTGTCGCGTGCGACATCGGCCTCGCGTGCCAATGCATCGACTTCGGCTTCGGCCAGTGCCAGCGACGAGAGCAGCGCGCTGCCGAGGTCGAGCTTGCCGGCAGCATAGCTTGCCATGTCGAGCTCGGCCCGGTGCTTGGCGAGCGGTACCAGCGTATTCCGCGCATTCATGAGGCGCTGATGGTGCATGGCATGGTCGGCAAGATCGCCATTGAGCGCGGCGGCGAGTTCGCGTTCCCCGGCCGCACGCATCAGCCGCGCCCGTTCAGCTTCGCTCGCTCGCGCGGCGATTTTCGGATCCTGGCGGCGCCTGGCAAAGAGCGGCAGGTCGATGCTGACACCGACCGACACAAGATCGCCAAATGCGGGGTCTCGGCGACCATAGGAGGTGCTGACCCGCCAGTCGGGACGCTTGTCGGCGCGAGCAAGTTCGGTTTCCGCGTCCGCCGCTCTCGTCTCGGCATCGAGGGCCTGCAAGCGCGGCAGCCCCCCAAGCCTCGCCGCCAGCTGTGCACGATCCACTTCAAGCATGGGTGGATCACCCGAGACATCGGCCTGGAGATCGCCAGTAAAGCGCGCCAGCCTGGCCTGCGCCTTGGTAACTTCGGCGGCGAGGTCGCTGCGCCGGTCGTTGACCGCGCCGCGCAACTGATCCGGCTCGAGTGCCGCGCTGGGCCGCGCTGAGCCCGACGCCAGCCTAGCCGATACCGTCGCCTGAAGTTCGCTGAGGCTCGCGTCGAGCCGTTGCAGCTGTGCGAGACGTCGCTTCGCGTAATAGAGATCGACCCAGGCAAGCGCGGTCTCGAGACGGACATTCTGCGCCTCGGCCGCAGCCCCTGCCTCGGCAATGCCGATGTCGGCTTGTGCACGTTCGCGCTGGGCGCGGCGCTTGGCAGGATTGGGAAATTGCTGGCTGAGACCGATGGTCGTCATGGTAAAGTCGTCGCGGTTGAAGCTCCCGGCGTTGGGACCAGAAACCGGAAATCCCTGAACGCCAAGGTCAAGCGTGGGGTCGGGCAAGCGGCCGGCGGCAATCGCGGCCGAACGTGTGGCATCGACGCCCGCCTCGTTTGCCTGGAGCGACGGCGCTTCACGCGCGGCCCGCTGGAGCGCCGCATCAAAAGTCAGCGGCTCGGCCAGCGCAGCACCCGGGATCGCCGCGAGCAGCGGCGCCAGAATAATCATTCTCATGAGGATCTCCTGATCGGCAGGGCCAGGACCGATGTGCGAGAAAGGCTCCGGATAAACGGGCGCCGGCGAAGGTGGGCATACTCCGCCGGCGCCACGCGCCTGGCCTTTGTGTTTATCGCTATCGGCCAGGCAATTGCCTTAGCCGGCCGATGGCGCACCGCTCTTGCCGCGCATGTCCATCATGCAGCTGGCATGGTCGGCCTTCATCATGGCGCAGTCGCAATTGGCCATGCTGGTTTCTGCGCCCTTGACCCAAACGCGAAGGCGCGATGGGCCGGTCGACTTTGGCCCGAACGTGGGCTGAGTCCGCCACTCCCAATGGCCCGAGGCATTTTCATGCGCCGAAGCAACGGATGCGGTAGCGAGTGCCGCCGCAAAGGCGGCGAGCGTAAGAATCGTCTTCATGTGAAATTCCTTGGTTGAACTGAATTGAGGCGCAAGACGGACATCTGGGTCCGCTGCGCGCTACTTGGGTTCAGCCAAGGCGGGCGGGTGGTTCAGGCTCGGGGCCGAAATTGCGTCCGATCAAAGGCGCTGCCGGGGCGAGTCCCGGGATCATGGCACGAAATTCCGGTGCTGAGTCGGATGCCAGGGGCGGCAACAGCGCCACCGGTACGGCGCACCCCATCTTGGTGATGCAGTCAGGCGTCATGCCCTCACAGGGCTTCCCGGACTGTGGCTTCTGCTTCGCGAGCCCCATCATCTCCGCGCATTCGGGGCTCATCTGTGCGACGGCAACCACTTGCTCGGCCTTCTCGACCGGCATGACATGCGCGAACGCCGCTTCCTGGCCCATTAGGCCAAGCAGTGCTCCAACGAGCATCAGCAGAGAGAACCAGCGCTTCACGTGACTTCTTTCGGCTTGCAATGGGCTACTGTCAATTCCTTGGGCAGGCCCTGCCATTCCCGCTATGAAATCTGAGGCCCAAGCGTCTCGATGATCTTGCAGTCGCCGACCGTCCCCTGTCGGCAACTGCCGATTATGCGACGCAGTTCGTCGCGCATCAGGGTGAGGTCCACGATCTTCCGTTCGACAGCGGCAAGATGCCCGCTAGCGATTGTATCTACCGCGCCGCAAGATTTGTCCCGGTCATCTGCGAGGGTGAGAAGCTCGCGGACATCGTCGAGTGAAAAGCCAAGATCGCGAGCCCGGCGGATGAAGGACAGCCGCCGTAGATGGTCATCGCCATAGCTGCGATAGTTACCGCTCGTGCGCCCAGCCGGCGGAAGAAGGCCGGATTTCTCGTAGAAGCGGACAGTCTCGACCTTGGTCCCGGTGGCAACGGCCAGTTCACCGATCTTCATGACTTGACCCTGTAGTCGCTACAGGGTGCATATAGATGGGCGACTCGGAATTTCCAAGGAGCAACCCGGATGGCCGACGAATGCTGTGCCCGCGCTTGCGGGAACAGGGGTACGCTCAACAATCCCCGCTGGCGCAACGTGCTATGGATCGCGTTAGGCCTCAACGTGGCGATGTTTCTCATCGAGAGCATCGCCGGCATCGCGGCACACTCGCGTTCACTCCAAGCCGATGCCCTCGATTTTCTCGGGGATGCGGCCAACTACGCGATCAGCTTGGGTGTTGCGGGCATGGCTCTTGCCTGGCGCGCACGAACCGCCTTGCTCAAGGGCTTGACTATCCTTGCCTTTGGCCTGGGCGTGCTGGCTTGGGCAGTTTGGGGACTGATCCACGGTTCCACACCCGATCCGGTGGCAATGGGCATGGTTGGGGCCATCGCGCTGTTGGTCAATGTCGCGGTTGCCCTGATGCTATTTCGCTATCGAACGGGCGACGCGAACATGCGCTCTGTCTGGATCTGCTCGCGCAACGACGCGATCAACAATCTGTTGGTGATCGGAGCCGGAGTAGCGGGGTTCTGGACAGAGAACGGTATCCCCGATCTTTTGGTCGCTCTTGTGATGGCCCTGTTGGGTATCGGCGGCGGTTGGCAAATTGTCAGGCAGGCGCAGGGCGAATTGAGGGAGGCGCGGATCGAGGCCTATGCGCAGAAATTTTGCGGATGACGGAAAAATTTCGGATTCGGCTGACCTGCTACCTAGAGAGCTACCTAGAGCTCAATCGGTCAATCGGAGGCCTTTAATGAGGCCTTACAACACGTTGAAATATATAGAGAAAATGGTGGACGCACTAGGGCTCGAACCTAGGACCCGCTGATTAAGAGTCAGCTGCTCTACCAACTGAGCTATGCGTCCACATCCCTTTCCGAAGCGCCTTGATGGTGGCGTTCCGAAGCGAGGGGCGCCGGTTACCCCGGCTCGCGGCCGATGTAAACAGCCATTTGAAAATTTTATTTCCGCTCCTTCGCTGCGCGGTCCAGCGCCATCAGCATGCCGAGGCAGAAAAGGACCGTCATCATCGCCGACCCGCCGAAGGAAACCAGGGGAAGCGGGATGCCGACGACCGGCGCCAGCCCCATCACCATCATCAGATTGATCGCGACATAGAAGAAGATGGTGGTGGTAAGCCCCGCCGCGGCAAGGCGGCCGAAGCGCGTCCGCGAGCAATTCGCCACCTGCATGCCCCAGCGCACGACGAGGAAGAAGGCGATGATCAGCCCCACGCCGCCGACCAGACCCCATTCCTCCGCCATCGTCGCGAAGACGAAATCGGTATGGCCTTCGGGCAGATAGTCGAGATGGCTCTGCGTGCCGCGTAGGAAGCCCTTGCCGAAAATGCCGCCCGATCCGATCGCGATCTTGGACTGGATGATATGATAGCCGGTGCCGAGCGGGTCGCTTTCCGGATTGAGGAATATCTCGACCCGGTTGCGCTGATATTCGTGCATCATGCTGAGCGCGATCGGCAGGGCCGCGCCCAGCGCCGCGGCCCCGCCGATGAACAGGCGAAGCGGCAGGCCCGCCAGGAACATCACCGTCATGCCGCCTGCGACGATCATCAGCGAGGTGCCGAGATCGGGTTGGGTCATCACCAGCATGAAGGGCAGGCCGATCAGGATCGCGGCCGGCCAGATCGCGCTCCAGCGGCGGATCTCGCCGGCGGGCAGCATGTCGTAGAAGCGGGCGAGGACGAGGATGATGGCGAGCTTCATGAATTCGGACGGCTGGAGCCGGATGAAGCCGAGATCGAGCCAGCGCCGGCTGCCGCCGCCGACGAAGCCGAACATCTCCACCGCGATCAGCAGCACGATCAATATCGCATAGAGCGGAAAGGAGACGGCCTTGAGCTGATCCTCCCGCACGCGCGATATCAGGAGGGCGATGCCGAGGAAGAAGACGAACCTTATTCCCTGCGACCAGGCCCAGGGCTTCAGGCTGCCGCCCGCCGCCGAATAGAGCACGACGAGGCCGAAGCCGCTGATCGCCGAGACGAGCAGGATCACCCGCCAGGGAATCTGGGCGAGCGGCGCGGGCACGAGGGAGGTATGGCGGCTCATTCGCGGGGCTCGCTATCGGCGCCAGGCGCGGGTGTGGGGGATGCGGACTTGTCGGCGGGTGCCGACGCCTCGACGGGGGCGGGGGGCGGCGGCGCGCTCCTTTCCGCGCGCCAGCGATCGGCCTCGACGCGCATGCGCGTGGCGATATCGCCGCCCCATTCCTCCTCCAGCGCGGCGAGCGTCGCCATCGCCTTGGCGGGGTCGTAGAGATAGGTGAGCACGTCGCGTGCGATCGGCCCGGCGGTGCCCGAGCCCGAAATGCCATGTTCGATCACCACGGCGGCGGCATAACGCGGATTTTCGACCGGCGCGAAGCAGATGAACAGCGCATGGTCGCGATATTTCCAGGGCACGCCCATGCCGCCGAACTTGCCGCCCCGCGCGCGTTCGGCGCGGGTGATGCGGCGGACCTGCGCGGTGCCCGTCTTGCCCGCCATCAGCACGCCTTCGACCGGCAGGCGGCTGCGTCCGGCGGTGCCGGCGCCATTGACGACGTCGCTCATCGCCTGGCGGATCATCGCCAGATGCTCGGGATCGATATCGAGCGGGTCGCCCTGCGGCGGATAGCGGCGGTTGGCGATGAGCCGGGGGGACAGTGCCCGGCCGCTGGCGATACGCGCCGCCATCACCGCGAGCTGGAGCGGATTGGCGAGCATATAGCCCTGGCCGATCGTCGCGTTGAGCGTGTCGGCGACCGTCCAGTCCGCCTTATATTTCCGTTGCTTCCATTCCGTATCCGGCACCGTGCCATAACGTTGCGACGGGACGGGCAGGGGGAAGGAGGAGCCGAGGCCGAGCTTGCGCGCGACCGCGGCGATGCGATCGATGCCGATGCGCCGGCCCATCGTGTAGAAATATATGTCGCAGCTCTGGGCGATCGCGCCGTTGAGGTTCAGATGGCCGTGCCCGCCGCGCTTGTGACAGTGGAACAGGCCCGTTCCGAGCCGGTAGCTGCCGGTGCACAGCACGGTCTCGGCAGGATCGATGCCGGCTTCCAGCACGGCGAGCGCGGTCGCGGGCTTGACCGTCGAGCCGGGCGGATAAAGACCCTGCATCACCTTGTTCATCAAGGGGATATGATCATTTCCCGACAGCATCTGCCATTCGGAATGGCTGATCCCGTCCGAGAAGCTGTTGGGATCATAGGCCGGCATCGAGGCCATTGTGAGGATGCCGCCCGTTTCGGTATCGATCACCACCACTGAGCCGCTATTGTCGCCGAGGCGGCGGGCGGCATATTCCTGCAGCCCCGCATCGATGGTGAGCTGGAGCGTATTGCCGACTACCTCGGGCCGGGTGGTGAGCTCGCGCACCAACCGGCCCCGTGCGGTCACCTCGGTGCGCTTGGCGCCGGCGGTGCCCCTGAGCCAGGGCTCCATCGTCTTTTCGAGGCCTTCCTTGCCGACCTTGAAGCCAGGCGTGATGAACAGCGGATCGCGCGTCTTTTCATAATCGGCGGCCGATGCGGGGCCGACATAGCCGACCAGATGGCCGACGGCGGAACCGGCGGGATAATAGCGGGCATTGCCGCTCGCCGGCGCCACGCCGGGCAGCTCGGCCTGACGGACGCTGACCGCCGCGAACCGTTCATAATCCATATTTTCGAGCACCGGCACGGGCTGATAGCCGGCGGCCTTCGCCAAGCCCTCGCGGATGCGCTCGACATCTTCGGCGGTGAGCGCGAGGAGCTGGCGCAGCTCGGCGATGATCCGGTCCGGATCGCGCAGCCGATCGGGGATCAGATCGACGCGGAAGCTGGTGCGGTTGATCGCGATCGGCTTGCCATGGCGATCGACGATCCAGCCGCGCCGGGGCGGAACGAGCGTGAGCTGCACCCGATTGCTTTCGGACAGCATCTGGTAGCGCTCATTTTCCGCAATTGAGAGCCAGGCCATGCGCCCGGCCAGCAGCGTGGCGACGGCGCCCTGCGCGGCACCGAGCACAAATGCCCTGCGGGTGAAGCTGAATGCCTGCGATTGGGCGGTGACCAGCCGGCTCGGACGCTTCATCGGGACAATCTTCATCGCGACAGCCGCCAATGATCGAGCGCCGCGCAGATCCGGACGATGGCGGGAAAGCAGAAGACCGACATGGCGATCTGCGGCCCGATGGTGAAGATCGCGCCGCCGCCGCCGGTGAAGCGCGCGATGCTCCAGCCGCCCCAGATGCAGAAGATGATGGCGATCGCCGCCACGAGCCAATCCACCCAATAGTCCCGCCAGACGAGGCGGTTATCGACGATATCCAACATCAGGAAGCATAACGTCCAGAGTGCCATGGCGCTGCCGAGCGGCTGACCGCCGATCAGATCGTCGGCCAGTCCGAGCGGCAACGCAACCCAGGCCTGCCACATTTCCGGCCGCAACAGGCGCCAGCCGAGCAGCATCAGCAGGCCGAAGGGCGGGAGCGCGGGCGTCTGCGCCACCATCGGCAGCAGCGCCGTCGCCGATCCCGCGATCGTGCTGACGATCGGTACTGCCCGCGCCCGTGTAACGAACAGCCGATCGTCCCACAGATCGTCGATACGGTTCATGGGGCGTCCCGGTGCAGCGGATCGGAGGGCGGGGGCAGGGGGATCTGGAACACCGGATCGACGATCGCGAAATCGAGCCGCGCGGGATCGGCGACCGGCCGGGCGACGGCCAGCTCGCGATCGACGTTGACGACAACGGCGACGGGCAGATTGGGCGCATAGATGCCGCCCGTGCCGGAAGTGACGACCAGATCGCCCTTCTGGAAGGGGCGGCCCCCCGATGCCAGCGCGCGCAGGTCGAGCCCGCCATCGCCCCGGCCGATGGCGAGCGCGGGCTGGCCGCTGCGTGCGACGCGGACGGGCACGGTGCTGCCCCCGTCGGTGAGCAGGAGCACGCGCGAGGCGAAGCGGCCGGTTTCGAAGATGCGGCCGATCAGCCCATCGGCGCCACGCACCGGCAGGCCGGGGCGGACGCCGCTGGAGGAGCCGGCCGAGAGCGTCGCGAAGCGGCGATGGCCCGCCGCATCCGATCCGATCAGCCGGGCGACCGCGACCGGCGGCCGGCCATTGTCCGTCAGGTGCAGGATCCGCTTCAGCCGGGCATTTTCATATTGCACCGCGCGCGCGGCGACGAGCTTGCGGCGGGCGACGGCAAGTTCCTGCCGCAGCGCGCGGTTCTGCGCGGCGGCGTTGAAATAGGCGCCGATCTCCTCGCTCACCGTCTCGCCGCCGCGCACGACGCTGCGCCCGGCCGCCGAGACGGGCGCGCCGGCATCGAGAACCAGTCCACGAAGCGCCGAGAAGGCCAGCGGATCGAAGCGCGCGATCAGGATCAGTGCGGCCGCGACGACGACGCCGACAACGGCCACGACATAGCCCGCGAAGAGCGTGTACTGGACCCGGCGGGAAAATCCTCGACGCCGGTGTCGGGACGGCGCCATGGCGTGGGCGTTCCTCCGGTCAGGCCGTTTGCAGCACGCCGCGGAAGATCGGATCTTCCAGCGCCCGGCCCGTGCCGAGCGCGACGCAGGTCAGCGGATCGTCGGCGACGGTGACGGGAAGGCCCGTGGCCTCGCGCAGCACCTCGTCTATGCCGGACAGGAGCGCGCCGCCGCCGGTAAGGACGATGCCCTGGTCGACAATGTCGGCGGCAAGCTCCGGCGCGGTATTTTCGAGCGCGATGCGCACGCCCTCGACGATGGCGGAGACGGGCTCGCTCAGCGCCTCGGCGATCTGCGCCTGGGTGATCGCTATCTCCTTGGGCACGCCGTTGACGAGGTCACGTCCCTTGATATGGATGACGAGGCCCTTGCCGTCCACCGGCATCTGGGCGATGCCGACCTCCTGCTTGATCCGCTCGGCCGTCGCCTCGCCGATCAGCAGATTATGGTTGCGGCGGACATAGGAGGCGATCGCCTCGTCCATCTTGTCGCCGCCGACGCGGACGCTGGTGGTATAGGCCAGGCCGCGCAGCGACAGGACCGCGACCTCGGTCGTGCCGCCGCCAATATCGACCACCATCGATCCGACCGGCTCGGTGACGGGCATGTCGGCGCCGATCGCGGCGGCCATCGGCTCCTCGATCAGCCACACCTGGCTCGCGCCCGCATTGGAGGCGGCATCGCGGATCGCGCGGCGCTCCACCTTGGTGGAACCCGAAGGCACACAGATCACGATTTCGGGCCAGCGCGCGAAGCGGCGCGGCCCGTGCACCTTCTGGATGAAATGCTTGATCATCTGCTCGGCGACGTCGATGTCCGCGATAACGCCATCGCGCATCGGGCGGATTGCCTCGATATGATGCGGCGTCTTGCCCATCATCAGCTTGGCATCCTCGCCGACCGCGCGGACCTTCTTCACGCCGTCGATCGTTTCGATCGCGACCACGGACGGCTCATTCAATACGATGCCACGACCGCGAACATAGACGACGGTGTTCGCCGTGCCGAGATCGATCGCCATGTCGTGAGACATGAATTTGAACCAACGCGTGAATGCCATGTGCCTGCTCGTCTCGCTCTACATGCGCCGCGCCCGAGCGCCATATTCTCATGCCGAAGGAGATGCTTGTCGGGGTCGCGGGATGCCGCCGATTGGGCTAGAGCAGGGGGCATGTCAATACGCAGGCTGCCCGAGCATCTGGTTAATCGCATCGCCGCGGGCGAAGTGGTCGAAAGGCCCGCCAGCGCGCTCAAGGAACTGGTTGAAAATGCGATCGATGCGGGCGCCGAACGGATCGCGGTACGCCTTGCCGGCGGGGGTATATCGGGCATTGAGGTGATCGACGACGGCTGCGGCATGGCGCCCGCCGAAATCGCGCTCGCGCTGGAGCGGCACGCCACCTCCAAGCTGCCCGACGACGCGATCGAGGCCGTCCAGACGCTCGGTTTTCGCGGTGAAGCGCTGCCCTCGATCGCGAGTGTCGCGCGGCTGACCGTCGAGAGCCGGGTGCGCGGCGCGGATGGCTGGCGCCGGACGGTCGACAATGGCCGGCTGGAGGAGGAGGGGCCGGCGGCGCTGCCCCCCGGCACGCGCATCCGGATGGAGGCGCTGTTCGGCAAGGTTCCGGCGCGCGCCAAATTCTTGCGATCCGGGCGGGTGGAATATGCCGCCTGCCTGGATGTGGTGCGGCGGCTCGCCATGGCCCGGCCGGAGATCGGCTTCACGCTGGAGCATGAGGGGCGCCGCGCGCTCGCCGTGCAGCCGGGCGAGACGCGTGCCGAACGGGTGGCGGCGCTGACCGACCGGGCGCTCGCCGAGAATAGCGTGGCGCTGGACTATAGCCGCGAGGATGTCCGGCTCGGCGGCGTGGCGGGGCTGCCCACCTTCAACCGCGGCGTGGCGGACCATCAATATCTGTTCGTCAATGGCCGGCCGGTGAAGGACCGGCTGCTGATCGGTGCGCTTCGGGGCGCCTATCAGGACCTGCTGGCGCGGGACCGGCATCCGGTGGTGGCGCTGTTCATCGAGCTTCCGGGCGATCAGCTCGACGTCAATGTCCATCCCGCCAAGACGGAGGTGCGTTTCCGCGATCCGGGGCTGGTGCGTGGGCTGATCGTGGGCGGCCTGCGCGCGGCGCTCGACGGGGCGGGGCATCGATCGGTGCAGAATGTAGCGGTCGGCTCGCTCGGCAATTGGCGGAGCGAGCCGATCGAGCAGCCGGCCATGACCTATAGCGGGGGTGGAGGCGCGGTCGCGGCGCCCGTCCGTCAAAGCGTGCAGCAAAGCGTGTGGGATCAGCGCCCCGCTTATGCGCCGCCGCCCATGGCGCGGGCCGAGCCGGCGGCGGCCCCCGTGCCCGTTTCGACCCGCCATCCGCTCGGCGTGGCGCGCGGGCAGGTGGCGGCGACCTATATCGTCGCGGAGGCCGAGGATGGGCTGGTGCTGGTCGATCAGCATGCGGCGCATGAAAGGCTGGTGCTGGAACGGATGCGGCGCGCCATGGCCGATGGCGGCGTCGCACGGCAGGCATTGCTGCTGCCCGAGGTGGTGGAGCTGGACGAGCCGGCCTGCGACCGGCTGGAGGCGCGCATCGCCGAGCTGGCCGAGATGGGGCTCGAGCTGGAGCGCTTCGGGCCCAAGGCGATGCTGGTGCGCGCGACCCCGGCGCTGTTGGGGCAGGGCGATGCCAGGGGGCTGGTGACGGACCTGGCCGACGAGCTCGCCGCCTACGACCAGGCCTTGTCGCTCAAGGAGCGGCTGGATCATGTCGCGGCGACCATGGCCTGCCATGGCTCGGTCCGCGCGGGCCGCATCCTTTCGGTCGCGGAGATGAATGCGCTGCTGCGCGAGATGGAAGTGACGCCGCATAGCGGCCAGTGCAACCATGGCCGCCCGACCTGGGTGAAGCTCGGCCATGGCGACATCGAAAAGCTGTTCGGGCGGAAATAGGGGCGGTCGCCGGGCTTGCTATTTCGTGAATCGGGGATGCGGCGCAAGTCGGGTGGAATGTTCGGGACATTCGTCGCCTGTTCCGTTAAATGGAAGGTCAGAAACCGGCCGGATGGGCGCTTATCAGCGATGGCTGTCCACGGATGTGGCGATGCGCCTGCCGATGGAAGTTTGCCTTCTCGATATGTTACAAAATATTACGATCTAAGGCGTAATATTACTTAGGTATTTCTGCATGGTTTTAGCCCGATCGGCGGAAATAGCTCGGCTTTTCACGGGATATTATTTTGAGGGGGCGGTTTGGGCCTGGTTTGTACCGATCTCTTTCCTTCACTTTTCAATAAGTTCGCTTGAACCGAATAATTGGACATGTAATAGATGGCTCTGCCAGCACCCAGGGGGGGATAAGGCAAAAAACCATGGCAGGAAGCCGCGGCCGGCAGCAGCTTCCGACAATAGAGGGGTGTAGGAAATTGACTGCTAGCTCTCTTCCAGATCCGGTTCTGACTCCACGCGAAAGGTCGATCATCAACCTTGTTGCTTCGGGCATGTCGGCCAAGGAGGCCGCGATCAGCCTCGAAATTGCCCCACGTACGGTCGAGAAGCATATCGATCAGGCGAGACTCAAATTGCGGGCCAAGAATCGGACGCATCTCGTCGCCATGGCGCTGAGCGCCGGCATCATCACCGACGCTCGTCTTTGAACGGCGGCGGGGGCAAGTGCCCCGGTCATCAGAAGCAATATTGTTGAAATGCCAGGCGCCCTGAGATCTTCATGATCTCCGGGCGCTCTTAGTGACAGGGCTTTATGTGGGACAGCTTGCTGTAAGTTCCTGAACCTCGTCTCGCCATCATGGCCGAGAATAGCGTCCGCGCGATGGCCATATATGTTATGGTCGCTTCGTTCCGGGAAAATTAGAAGGCGCGCGACGGCATCGGCAGCCTGATGTTCGTCGCCCAAATGGATAAGCGGTCGGGACAATCCAGGGCCCGCTTTGGCTGTCGACCCGTCAGGCTTCGGTGACGGGAGTTTGGATCATGCCAGGGAAATCGGGATTGGCGGTGCCACTTGCTGCGGCATGGTTGTTTTTATTCGCGCCATCGACAGCGCAGCCGCCCGGCACGTCGGCGGAGCTCGTGGAGCCCGACCTGGCCAACTGGATAGAGCGGGTGGAAGAGGATCTGGATCGGCATCTCTCCTATCCCAGGCCACTGGGTGGTGCGCCCTATAGCGAGGGCATTGTCCATGTGTCCTTCCTGGGCGGTCCCGATGGCCGGCCGAGTGAGGTGGCGATCCGCAAATCGTCCGGCGCGCGGGATCTGGATGCCGCCGCGATGCGGGCGGTGCGCAAGATCACGACGCTTCATCCCTTGCCTGCGGGCGTATCGGCCGACCAGAAATATGAGGCGGCGATCCTCTTCGCCACGCAGGACGACCGGGAGACGGCGCGCAAGCTGGCCGAGCTGCGGCGCAGGGCGCGGGCAGAGGTGGAGGTTCTGGGGCTGGCCGATCCGGCGGGCGGCGGCGTTCGAGTCGCGCTCGTGCCGATGGATCAGCGATGAGTGGATAGGTAATTTCTTACAGTTATATGACCTGATCATATTTACAGATACATGGGAAGTGCGGCAGCATCGCCTTGTCAGATCGTGGGGGCGACAAGGGAATGGATGGGGAAGTCGTGCGGCTGCTTGCTGCCGCAGGGGCGGCGCAGCGCGCTGGCCAGCTGACTGTTGCGACCCGCCATTATGAGGCGGTGTTGGAGATCGCGCCGGAACAGCCGCAGGCACTCAATTCGCTGGGAATATTGGCGCTGGGCGCCGGAGATGTGGCGCGGGCGGTGGTGCTGACGGCGCGTGCCGCAGAAGCCGATCCTTCCGCCCCGGCACTGTGGCTGAACCTTGCCAAGGCGCAGCGTGCGCTGGGTGACGACGAGGCCGAGCGGGCGAGCTTGGAGCGCGCGCTGAAACTCGATCCCTATATGTTCATGGCGCTCGTGCGGAAGGCGGAACTGCACGAGCGGCTCTCCGAAGATGCGCAGGCGACGCAGATGTGGCAGGCGGCGCTGGCGATGGCACCTTCGCTGGGCCAGATTACCGCGCCATTGGAAGCGTTGCTGGCGCGGGCAAGGAATTTCGTCGAGACGCGAGGGCGACTCTTCGCCACGACGATCAAGGTCGGGCTGACCGAGGCGCGCCGGGAGCTGGATGGAGCCGAACTCCGCCGGTTCGACGCCTGTATCGATCATCTGCTCGGGCGGCGCTCCATCTTCCTCAATCAGTGCGCCGGTCTGCATTTCCCTTTCCTGCCGGCCGACGAATTTTTCGAGCGGCGCCATTTCCCTTGGCTTGGCTCACTGGAAGCGGCGACCGATCGGATCCGGGCCGAGCTGGAACATTTGCTCATGACGGGCGAGAAGGGTTTCGCACCCTATGTCGCCCAGCAGCCTGGCATCGCACCCAACAAATGGAGTGAACTCGACCATTCTACCAAATGGAGCGCTTTTCATCTCTGGCAGTTCGGCTTACGCATCGAAGAGGCCTGCGCGCGTTGTCCGGAGACTGCTACCGCGCTGGATGCTGTTCCACGAAGTCTGCTTCCCGGGCGCGCGCCCAACGCCTTCTTCTCCGTGCTGCGGCCGAGAACGCGCATTCCGCCACATACTGGTGTCACCAACATCCGAGCGGTGATTCATCTGCCGCTGATCGTACCCGAGGGATGCGGCTTCCGCGTTGGCGGGGAAACGCGGCAATGGCGGATGGGCGAGGCTTTCGCCTTCGACGATACGATCGAGCATGAGGCATGGAACGACAGCGACGAGATCCGCGCCGTGCTGATCCTCGACGTGTGGAATCCCCATCTGAGTGAAGCGGAGCGCGCTATGCTGCGTGCCTTCTATGCGACGGCGGATGCCAGCGGGCATAATCCTGAACCGCTTCACTCGCTCTGATGCGCAAAGCTGGCCGGGCAGAAGTGGATGGTTCCGCCCGGGCCCTGATCAAGCCTTAATAGCCATAATGATAATAGCGCTGGCGATAATAGCGGTCGCGATCATGGAGATAGGCGCGGTGGCGCTCCCAGGCATGGCGACGTTCCCAGCGATCCCATCGATCCCAGTCGCGATGGCCGTGGCGGGCATAATAGCGCCGGTCATGATCGCGATCGCGCTGCCAGTCGCGATAGCGATAATCCTCATAACGGTCATGCGCCTCAGCGGGCGCGGCGAGGGGAACGGCCGCGCCGGCAATGGCGGCGGCGGCAAGAATGGCGGAGAACAGGGTACGCATCTCGCTTCATCCTTCTGCTAGCGGGATGCGCAAGATGTTTCCCCCCGTCTGAACCGGCTGTGAGGCCCCCGTTCATCGTGCAGGCAGGTGCGAGAGCCGGCGTTCCTCCCTCTCCCCCGGAGGGGAGAGGGGCAGGATTCAGCCCGCCGCCGCGACGGGCGCGCGGCCGCGCTTCACCAGCAGCTTGTTGAGCGCGTTCACATAGGCGCGCGCGGAGGCGACCATCGTGTCATGATGCGCGCCGCGGCCGCGCGCGGTGCGGCCATCTTCGGAAAGGAGCACCGAAACCTCGGCCTGCGCGTCCGTGCCGCCGGTGATGGCATGGACCTCATAGCGTTCGAGCACCGAGGCATCGTGCGGCACGATCAGGCGGATGGCGTTGAACAGCGCGTCCACGGGGCCGTTGCCGCGCGCCGTGACCGTCTTTTCCTCGCCATCCACCTCCAGCGTCAGGATCGCGCGCTGGGGGCCGTTCGAGCCGCAATAGATTTCGACTTCCCTGACCTGGATACGGTCATGACCGCGCAGCACCTCGTCATCGACCAGCGCGATGATGTCGTCGTCGAAAATCTGCTTCTTGGCGTCGGCCAGCGCCTTGAAGCGGGCGAAGGCGTCCTGGAAGGCATTGTCGCCCAGCGCATAGCCCAGCTCCTCCAGCTTCTGGCGGAAGGCGGCGCGGCCCGAATGCTTGCCCATGACGAGATTGGACGTGTTCACGCCGACGCTCTCGGGCGTCATGATCTCGTAGGTGGAGGCATCCTTGAGCATGCCGTCCTGATGGATGCCGCTTTCATGCGCGAAGGCGTTGGCGCCGACGATCGCCTTGTTGGGCTGCACCTGGAAGCCGGTGACGGCCGAGACGAGGCGCGAGGCGCGGGTGATCTCGGTCGAGACGATGTTGGTGCGCACGGGCATCACATCATGGCGGACCTTGAGCGCCATGGCGATTTCCTCGACCGCGGCATTGCCGGCGCGCTCGCCGATGCCGTTGATCGTCGATTCGACCTGGCGCGCGCCCGCCATCACCGCGGACAGGGTGTTGGCGACGGCGAGGCCCAGATCATTGTGGCAATGGGTGGAGAAGATCGCCTGATCCGCATTGGGCACGCGCGAAATCATGTCGCGGAACATCGCGCCATAGGTTTCGGGCGTGGCATAGCCGACAGTATCGGGTAGGTTGATCGTGCGCGCGCCGGCGCGGATCGCGGTTTCGATCGCGCGGGCGAGGAAATCGGGCTCCGAGCGGGTGGCGTCTTCCGCCGACCATTCGACATCGGGGCAGAGATTGCGCGCGAGGCCGACCGAACGCTCGATCGCCTCCAGCACCTCTTCCGGCGTCTTGTTGAGCTTGACGCGCATATGGAGCGGCGAGGTGGCGATGAAGGTATGGATGCGCGGCGCCACCGCATGGCGCACGGCTTCCCAGGCGCGCTCGATATCCGGCGCGGCGGCGCGGGCGAGGCTGGCGATGGTGGCGCGCTTCGCCTGGCGGGCGACCTCGCTCACCGCCTCGAAATCGCCGGGGCTGGCGATGGCGAATCCGGCCTCGATGATGTCGACGCCGAGCGTTTCGAGCTGGGCTGCGACCTGCAGCTTCTCCTCGAGGTTCATCGAGCAGCCGGGAGACTGCTCGCCATCGCGCAGGGTAGTGTCGAAGATCAGGATAGTATCGGTCACGGTTTCCGCTCCGTTTCGCGGGATTTGCCTGTTCGGGTGGTCGCTAACCCCTTAGGCGCCGTGTCTCAAATGCCCCGAAATGGGCCCAGCCGACATCGCGCGCCTAAGGGCGCGTAAGTCGAAGCAGGAGAAGGCCGCGGTGCGACTGCATGGCACCGCCCATAACGCCATATGCCGGCGGAAGTCCAGCCGTTTGAACCGATTTTCAAATCGAGCGAGGGGTGGGCCCTGTCTTATGCAGATGATAGGCCCACCAGTTCCAGGCGTCAGGCCTGTTTTTCGAAGGCGACGCTGATCTTCAGATCCACCTCGTCGGTGACCAGCGGTATGCCATAGCTGACGCCGAAATCGCTGCGCTTCAGCTTGGTGGTGGCGCTGAAGCCGATCGTGTCCTTCTTGTTGAAGGGGTTGGTTCCCGCGCCGACGAACTGCGCGTCGAGCGTGACGGGCTTGGTGACGCCCTTGATCGTCAGAGTGCCGGCGATCTTCGCGCTGGTGCCGGAGACGGCGACGCTGGTCGACTTGAAGGTCGCGGTCGGGAATTTCTCGACATCGAAAAATTCGGGCTTCTTGAGATGCGTGGTCAGCCCCTCGCTGCTGGTGGCGATGGCGCTCAGCGGGATTTCCACCGAGACGGCAGCCTTGGCGGGATTGGCAGGATCGAGCGTCAGCGTGCCCTTCGGGCTGCCGAACAGGCCGAAATAATCATTGAAGCCGAAATGGCGGACGGTGAAGCCGATCTGCGCATGGCTCGGATCGATGCTGTAGGTGCCTGCCTTCACCAGCGCCGGATCGGCCTTGCCGGGCGCTTCCGTCGGCATATTCTGGGCGATGACGGGAATGGCGACGGCGGTGGTCGCAAGGGCGGCGGCAATCAGCAGGTTGCGCATGGCAGGCTCCGGGGGAAAGAAGGACAGGCGGAAGCTGGGCCCGCCTATCCTTCCTGTCAAACCCCGTTCAGGAAACGGTGCGTTTCCGTAACGGTGTCAATTCTTCGCCTTGTCGACCAGCTTGTTCTTGGCGATCCAGGGCATCATCGCGCGCAGTTCCGCGCCGACCTTCTCGATCGGATGCTCGGCGGCGAGCTTGCGGCTGGCCTTGAGCTCGGGCTGGCCGGCGCGGTTGTCGAGGATGAAGCGCTTGACGAAGCGGCCGGCCTGGATGTCCTCCAGCACGCGCTTCATCTCGGCCTTGGTCTCGGCGGTGATGACGCGCGGGCCGGTGTGGATGTCGCCATATTCGGCGGTGTTCGAGATCGAATAGCGCATGTTGGCGATGCCGCCCTCATACATCAGGTCGACGATCAGCTTCACTTCGTGGAGGCATTCGAAATAGGCCATTTCGGGCGCATAGCCGGCCTCGACCAGCGTTTCGAAACCCGCCTGGATGAGATGGGTGAGGCCGCCGCAGAGCACCGCCTGCTCGCCGAACAGGTCGGTCTCGCACTCTTCCTTGAAGGTCGTTTCGATCACGCCCGAACGGCCGCCGCCGACCGCCGAGGCGTAGGAGAGGGCAACGTCATGCGCATTGCCCGACGCATCCTGCGCGATCGCGATCAGGCAGGGGACGCCGCCGCCCTTCACATATTCGCCGCGCACCGTATGGCCCGGGCCCTTGGGCGCGATCATGAACACGTCGAGATCGGGACGCGGCTCGATCAGGCCGAAATGGACATTGAGGCCATGGGCGAAGGCAAGCGCCGCGCCGGGCTTCAGATTGTCGCGCAGATCATTTTCGTAGATCGCGGCCTGATGCTCGTCGGGCGCGAGGATCATGACGATATCGGCCCAGGCGGCGGCTTCGGCGTTGGAGAGCACCTTGAAGCCGGCCTCCTCGGCCTTCTTCGCGGTGGGCGAGCCGGGGCGCAGCGCGATCGCCACTTCGGACACGCCGCTGTCGCGCAGATTCTGCGCATGGGCATGGCCCTGGCTGCCATAGCCGACGATCGCGACCTTCTTGGTCTTGATCAGGCCGATATCCGCATCGCGATCGTAATAAACCCGCATTTCATTTGGTCCCTGACTATATGGCTGGCTTCGACGGGCTCAGCCTGAATGATGAGTGATGGTGGGAACGCCCGTTCGCTTTGCCTGTCGAGGGGCAGCCACCTGCTTGGTTCAGATCACTTGCCTGCCGCGTGCGATGGCGGCGACGCCCGTGCGCGCCACCTCGACCAGGCCGACCTCGCGCATCAGCTCGAGGAATTTGTCGATCTTCTCGGTACCGCCGGTCACTTCGAAGACGAAGCTGGAGATGGTCGCATCGACCACGCGGGCGCGATAGACCTCGGCCAGGCGCAGGGCCTCGATGCGATGATCGCCCGCGCCCGCGACCTTCACCAGCGCCAGCTCGCGCTCGACATGGGGGCCGAGCTCCGTCAGGTCGATGACCTTGTGGACGGGGACGAGCCGGTCGAGCTGCGCCACCACCTGCTCGATCACGGCGGGTGGGCCCTTGGTGACGATGGTGATGCGGCTGATCGACGCATCCTCCGTCACGTCCGCCACCGTCAGGCTTTCGATATTATAGCCGCGCGCCGAGAACATGCCGGCGATCCGGGCGAGGATGCCTGGCTCGTTCTCGACGGTGACGGCGAGCGTGTGGCGCTCGATGGCTTCGGTCTTGATGTGCATGCCTTAATCTTTCGCGCTCGGGGCCGGGCCGGTCGAAGCGGGCGGAAACGCCCTTCGGCAGGCTCGGCAGAGCGTAGTTGAACGATAATCGAAGGATCAGACCAGCGCTTTGGCCTCGTCGTCCATCTCGCCGGAGACTTCGTTGGCCTGGAGGATCATCTCGGTATGGGCGGCCCCCGATGGGATCATCGGGAAGCAGTTGGCGAGCTTGGCCACGCGGCAATCGACCATTACCGGCCCGTCATAGGCCAGCATCTCGGATATGCCGTCGTCGAGCGCATCGACATTCTCGATGCGCAGCCCCTTCCACCCATAGGCTTCGGCGAGCTTCACAAAATCGGGCAGCGCCTCGCTATAGCTTTCCGAATGGCGGCCCGAATAAGTGAGGTCCTGCCACTGGCGGACCATGCCCATATATTCATTGTTGAGGATGAACACCTTGACCGGCAGGCGATATTGGGTCGCGGTCGACATTTCCTGGATGTTCATCAGGATCGACGCCTCGCCAGCGATATCGATCACCAGCGCATCGGGATTGCCGATCTGCGCGCCGATCGCGGCGGGCAGGCCATAGCCCATCGTGCCGAGGCCGCCCGACGTCAGCCATTTGTTCGGCTGCTCGAAATCGAAATGCTGGGCGGCCCACATCTGATGCTGGCCGACCTCGGTGCTGATGATCGGCTTTCTCGCATGGGTCGCCTCGTACAGCCGCCGGATCGCGTGCTGCGGCATGATCTCCTCGCGCGATTCGGGGAAGGAGAGCGATTTTTTCGCGCGCCATTCATCGATCTGGGCGAACCAGGGCTGGAGATTGGCGGGCGCATGAGCGCGGCCCTTCCACAGCTTGATGATATCTTCCATCGCGCGGCCGACATCGCCGACGATGGGCAGATCGACCCGGACCGTCTTGTTGAGCGAGGACCGATCGATATCGATGTGGATCTTCTTCGATTTCGGGCTGAAGGCATCGAGCCGGCCGGTGACGCGATCGTCGAAGCGCGCGCCGAGCGCCACGATCAGGTCGGCGCGGTTCATCGCCATATTCGCTTCATAGGTGCCGTGCATGCCGAGCATGCCGAGCCACTGGCCCGAGGAGGCAGGGAAAGCGCCCAGGCCCATCAGCGTGGAGGTGACGGGCGCGCCCGTGATGCGGGCGAGCTCGCGCAGCATCTGGCTGGCGCCCGGGCCCGAATTGATGATGCCGCCGCCCGTATAGAGGATCGGGCGTTCGGCCGCCGCGATCATCTCGACCGCCGCCTCGATCAGCGCCGCATCGGGCTTGACCTGCGGGCGATAGCTTTTGTGCTGGCGCGGTGCGCCGGAGGCGGCCGGCTTGCGATAGGTGGCGGTCGCGACCTGGACGTCCTTGGGCAGATCGATCAGCACCGGGCCGGGGCGGCCCGACGTGGCGATATGGAAGGCCTCATGGACGATGTCGGCGAGCTTCGCCGGATCCTTCACCAGATAATTATGCTTGGTGCAGTGACGCGTGATGCCGATTGTGTCGGCTTCCTGAAAGGCATCCGATCCGATCAACGCGGTCGGCACCTGGCCGGTGATGACGACCATCGGGATCGAATCCATCAGCGCATCGGCAATGCCGGTGACGGCATTGGTGGCGCCGGGGCCTGAGGTGACGAGGACGACGCCGGGCTTGCCGGTGGAACGGGCATAGCCCTCCGCCGCGTGCGCGGCCCCCCCTTCCTGGCGGACGAGGATGTGGCGAATCTTCTTCTGGCGGAACAGCGCGTCGTAAATGGGCAGCACCGCGCCGCCCGGATAGCCGAACACGACCTCGACGCCGAGATCGGCCAGCGTCTCGATCAATATGTCCGCACCCGTCCGTTCGGTGACCATGATACTTGCCTTATTCTATCCGCATATGTCGTCGGAGGCTTTTAGCCCCACAGGAGGCTGGTGTCGCTAGAGACAATAAACTAACCTGTCAACGCCTGTTGTTGTAATAAAATTGCTAATTCATCGATGCGCCTTTGATCGACTGCGTCGCGATGGCGCGGCCAGCCTTCCGGCGGCTGATGCGCGAACCAGGTATATTGCCGCTTGGCATAGCGCCGCGTGGCGGTGGCGGCACGGTCGATCATTGTGGTGCGATCCGTCTCGCCGGCAAGCCAGGCGGCGATTTCGGGCACGCCGATCGCGCGCATCACGGGCAGAGCGGGATCGAGCCGGCGGGCGAGCAGCGCCTCCACCTCGGCGATGGCGCCTTCGTCCAGCATGGCGGCGAAGCGAGCGTCGCAGCGCGCATAAAGCCAGTCTCGCGGGGGTAAGAGGATCGTGGGGATCAGCCGTACATGATCGCCGATGCCGCCGCTGCGTTCCTCCTGCCAGGCGGCGAGCGGCCGGCCGGTGGAGCGGATCACCTCGAGCGCGCGAGCGACGCGGCTCGTGTCGGTGGGGCGCAGGCGGGCGGCGGTGGCGGCATCCTCCCGGGCGAGGGCGGCATGCGCTTCCGCCACGGGGAGCGCGCGGACGGCGGCGCGGATATCCGGATCGATTTCGGGCACCGGCGCGATCCCGTCGAGCAGCGTGCGCAGATAGAGGCCGGTGCCGCCGACGAGGATGGGGAGGCGGCCCACATTCTGCGCCTCGATCAGGCTCATGCGGGCGTCGGCGGCCCAGTCCGCGGCGGAACAGGGCGTGGCGCCGTCGCGATAGCCGAACAGGCGATGGGGCGCGCGGGCTTCCTCTTCGGGCGAGGGCCGCGCCGAAAGGATGCGCAGATCGGCGTAAAGCTGCGACGCATCGGCATTGATGATCATGCCGTTCGCCATTTCGGCGAGGCGAAGCGCGAGAGCCGACTTGCCGCTGGCCGTCGGCCCCGCAATAAGCGCCACCGGCGGAAGGCCTGGGGAATTTTTCATGTTCATTGCGACGCTCATAGCATCTGAAAGCCTGGCTGCGGCCGATATCGACATGGCGCGCGACGCCATAGCCGGCGTGGGCGGCGTGCCCGGCGCGGCGCGCTGGATCGATGAGGGCGTGGCGGCGGACCTACCCTTCGGCCGGATCGACGTGGCGGCCGCGCGCGCGGCGCTGGAGGGGCTGCTCCCCTCCGTCGATGTGGTGGTCCAGCCCGAGGCGGGCCGGGCCAAGAAGCTGATCGTGGCGGACATGGATTCGACCATGATCACGATCGAATGTATCGACGAGCTCGCCGATTATGCCGGGATCAAGCCTGAGATCGCCGAGATCACCGAACGGGCGATGCGCGGCGAACTGGATTTCGAGGGCGCGCTCGATGCGCGGGTGGCGCTGCTCAAGGGGCTGGACGCGGCCGTCATCGACCGCTGCCATGCCGAGCGCGTCACGATCATGGCGGGCGCCAAGCCGCTGATCCGCACGATGAAGGCGAAGGGCGCGCGATCCGTGCTCGTATCGGGCGGCTTCACCGCCTTTGCGGATCGGGTGGCGGCAGAAATCGGGTTCGACCGGGCCATTTCCAACCTGCTGGAGCTGGATGCCGGCCGGCTGGCGGGCACGGTGGCGCGGCCGATCGTGGGGGCCGCCACCAAGCGCGAGACGCTGCTTGCCGAAGCGGCCGCGCTGGGGCTGGATCCGTCCCAGACGATGGCGGTAGGCGACGGCGCGAACGATATTCCGATGATCGAGGCGGCGGGGCTGGGCATCGCCTATCATGCCAAGCCCAAAACAGCCGCCGCCGCCGATGCGCGCATCCAGCATGGCGACCTGACCGCATTGCTCTATGCGCAGGGCTATGCGCGCAGGGATTGGGTGGAATGATGGCGATTCCGGGACGGTTCGACCCTTCCGGAGACGCTATCAGCCCGCGCGGCGCTTGAGCGTCACCCACTCTCCGGAAAGGTGAAAGCTTTCCGGAGACGGTATAAAGGTCCCCGGATCAGGGCGCGACGGGGAAGCAGGGGGCCTTGGCGGCGGCGACGGCACGGCAGACGCGCTCGGCCTCCGCCTTGCTGGCGAGGCCGCCCGCCTGGAGACGGTTCATCGTGCCGGCCTTCTGCGTCTGGAAGCTCAGCCCCTTGAGCGCGGCGATCCGGGCGGACAGCCCCGCCCAGGCGTTGCGCGCGCCATCGACGCTGCCGAAGGCGCCGAGCTGCACGCGCCAATCGCCGCCCACCGGGCGCGATGCCGCCTCGACCGCGCGTGCCGGCGCCGGATCGGGCGCGGCGCCCGGTGCTTTCGGGGACGCTGCCGGCCGGACGGCGGCGGGTTCGGGAACGGGCGCGATGACCGATGGGATGACCGGCTGAAGCCGGGGTTGGGGCGCGACCAGGGCGGCGGCCGTCTCGACAGGCGCCGGCGCGGATTGGGGTGCGGGCTGGGGCGGTGTCGCGGCGGCATAGGTGGCGGCGGGCTGCCGTGGCGTAATGGTGGCTTCCAGCGCGATGCCCTGCGCGCGCTGATCGGCGGAGATATGGGTTTCGATCTGGGCGAGGCTGGCCTGCGCCTGGGGCAGGCCGGCGGCGGCGGCGCGGCGCATCAGCGCATAGGCGCGGGGCCAGTCCTTGGGCAGCAGATCGCCGTTGAAATGGGCGGTGCCCATCACATAGAGCGCGCGCGGCTCGCCCCGGGCGGCGGATTTGCGGATCCACTGCATCGCGCCCTCGCGATCGCCCTGGCGGAACATCAGCAGGCCGAGATTATCCTCGGCCTGCTGATGGCCCTGGAGCGCGGCCTTGCGATACCATAGCTGCGCGAGCTTCATGTTCATGGTGACGCCCTGGCCGAGCTTATAGGCCTGGGCGAGATTATATTGGGCCTCGGCATCGCCCGCCTCGGCAGCAGCGCGCCATTCGATCACGGCGCGGGCATGGTCGCCGGCATACCAGGCATCATTGCCCTGCTGCACGCCGGCCCGGGCGGAGGCGCCGATGAGCGCCAGCCCGAGCGCCGCCGCCAATATCGCCCTGTTCCTCACCCTGATCCTTCCCCCGGATTCATCCCCCGGGACATGGCTATATCGCGCCCTCTTGCCCGCCGATATCCCTATTCAGCCGACCGGCTGGCCGCTCTCGCCCGTCAGCCGACCGGCTGACCACCTTTGATCGTGCGGAGCACGCGGCCCTGCACGGGAAGCGAATCGAAGGGGGTGTTGCCGGCGGCGCCCGCCATGCGATCCGCATCGATCCGCCAGGGCGCATCGGGATCGACCAGGATCAGGTCCGCCTCCGCGCCCACCGCCAGCGTGCCCCCGGGGATGCCGAGCAGCCGCGCCGGATTGAAGGAGAGGAGCGCGAACAGGCGCGACAGATCGATCAGATGGTCGCGCACCAGGCCGAGCGACAGGGCAAGCAGCGTTTCCGCGCCCGCCATGCCCGGCTCCGCATCGGCGAAGGGCAGGCGCTTGGCCTCGGGCCCCTGCGGATCATGGGCGGAACAGATGACGTCGATCGTGCCGTCCGCGATCGCCGCGAGGCAGGCGAGGCGATCGGCCTCGTCGCGCAGCGGCGGCGAGAGGCGGGCGAAGGTGCGGAAGCCCGTGACCGCCATATCCGACAGGAAGAGATGCGCCGGGCTGATGCCGCAGGTGACGGGCAGGCCGCGCAGCTTGGCCGCGCGGATCAGATCGAGCGCGCGCGCCGTCGTGACCTGACGGAAATGGAGCCGCGCGCCCGTATCCTCGACCAGCGCCAGATCGCGCGCGACCGCCATGGCCTCCGCGATCGCCGGCGCGGAAGCGAGGCCGAGGCGTGTCGCCGTCTCGCCCGACGTGGCGACGGCATGGGCGGTGAGCCCCGCATCTTCGGCATGGGAAATGACGGTGATGCCGAGCGCGCCGGCATAGGAAAGAAGCCGGTGCATCACGCCCGAATCGGCGATCCAGCCGCGCCCCGTGGCGACCGCGCAGGCGCCGGCGGCCTTCATCAGGCCGATCTCGGCAAGCTCATGTCCTTCGAGCCCGCGCGTGGCGGCGGCGAGCGGATGGATCCATACGTCCGGCTTGCCGGCGGCGGCCGCGCGCTGGACGAGCGCGGAATTGTCGAGCGGCGGCGACTGATCGGGCATCAGCGCGGCGCGCGTGATACCCCCTGCGGCAAAAGCGCGCATGTCGATCGCGAAGGCGCCGAGATCGACCAGGCCCGGCGCCACCAGCGCGCCCTTCGCCTCGATCACGCTGGCCTCGGCCGGCAGGTCGAAATGACCGATGGCGGCGATGCGGCGGTCGACGACGAGGATGCCGCCTTCGATCAGGGCACCGGCGGGATCGACGATGCGGCCGCCGATAATGGCGAGCGGCTTCATGCCCAGCCCTCCACGCCGCGCCGGCCGCGGGTCAGCACGTCGAGACAGGCCATGCGGACGGCGACGCCCATTTCCACCTGCTCGGTGATGGCGGAACGCTCGACATCGTCGGCGACGGAGGAGGCGATTTCGACGCCGCGATTCATCGGGCCGGGATGCATCACCAGCGCATCGGGCGCGGCGCGGGCAAGCCGTTCGGGCGTGAGGCCGTAGAGCGCATGATATTCGCGCGGCGAGGGGACGAAGCCGCCCGCCATACGCTCGCGCTGGAGGCGGAGCATCATCACCACGTCGGCACCTTCCAGCCCGGCATCGAAATCGGTGAAGCGTTCGACGCCCATCCGCTCGATCGCGGCGGGAATGAGGGTAGGAGGGCCGACGACGCGGACCGTGGCACCGAGCGCCGTCAGTGCGATTATGTTCGAGCGGGCGACGCGGCTGTGGAGCACATCGCCGCAAATGGCGACCGTTAGCCCCTCGATCCGTCCCTTGCGGCGGCGGATGGTGAGCGCATCGAGCAGCGCCTGCGTCGGATGCTCGTGGCGGCCATCGCCGGCATTGAGCACGGGACAATCGACCTTGTCGGCGATGAGCTGCACCGCGCCCGACGCTTCATGGCGGATGACGATCACATCGGCGCGCATCGCGTTCAGCGTGACGGCGGTGTCGATCAGCGTCTCGCCCTTCTTCACGCTGGATTGGGCGACGGCCATGTTGACCACGTCCGCGCCCAGCCGCTTGCCCGCAATCTCGAAGGAAAGGAGGGTGCGGGTGCTGTTTTCGAAGAAGGCGTTGATCTGGGTGAGGCCGGCGAGCCGGTCGTCATGCTTGGTGCGCCCGCGATTGAGCGCGACCCATTGTTCCGCCTCGTCCAGCAGGAAGCTGATTTCCCAGGGCTTCAGCCCGTAAATGCCGGTCAGATGGCGATGGGGAAAAACATGGTCGACGGGCCGGTCGGGCGAGGGGCGGGGGGCGGCTGCGTCTGGCATGGCGGCGGGATAGTCGGGTGCAGGGGCGGACGCAATCGCCTCTTCACCATCCCGGCGCGCGGCCGGGCGGCGAGCCTGCTATCGGGCCATGGCCAGCGCGTCGATCGCGCCTTGCAATATGTAGCTGGCGGCCATCTTGTCGACGAGCTCGGCACGGCGCGCGCGGCTGGCATCGGCCTCCAATAGCGTGCGCGTGACGGCGGCGGTGGACCAGCGCTCGTCCCACAGCAGGATCGGCAGGCCGAGCGGCACGAGGTTGCGCGCGAAGGCGCGGGTCGACTGGGTGCGCGGGGAATCGCTGCCGTCCAGATTGAGCGGCAGGCCGATGACGATCCCCTTGACCGCTTCCTTCGCGAAAATCTCCTTCAGCCGGGCGAGATCGACCGAGAATTTCCGGCGCGCGATCGTTTCGGCCGGGCTTGCGATCGTCCAGCCGGCATCGCACAGCGCGACGCCGATCGTCTTGGTACCGACATCGAGCCCGGCGAGCCGGCCGCCGGCGGGAAGGGCGGCGGCGAAGGCGGATCTGTTGCCGGCGATCATCGTTTGAGGAAGGTCGCGGCGCGGGCTTGGGCGTCGACGCGGATATTGGCCCAGAAAAGGGCATAGTCGAAGACATGATAGTTGCGGCCGGGCAGCACATAGCGGCCATATCCGGCCGGTTCCCGCCCGATCAGCAGCAGGCCGGAGGAATCGCACCGCGCCGGGACGAGGCCGCGGGTGAAATTCACCTCTTCGGCGCCCGGGCGGGGCACCAGGGAGCCGCGATTGGCGGTCGCCAGCGCCGCGGTGTGCGGCGCGCCGGTGAGCGGATTGGTGCAGAGCATCTCGGTGCCGCGGCGGGACCGGCCGGTGAGGCCGGTGCTGGCATCATAATATTCGCGGATCATGCGCGGATCGGCGGGATCGGCGAAGCTCTGCCAGGAAATGACGCAGCCGGCCTGGCCGGGCCCGGTGCAGGCCGGCAGGCCGAGTGCGGGCAGGTCCGCCTCGATCGAGATGGGCCAGCCGACCAGATAGGCGGCGACGATGCGCCGCGCGATTGGCTGTCCGGCGATCCGCTCCTGCATCAGCCGGATCAGATGGAGCGAGCCCTGGCTGTGGCCGGCAAGCAGGATCGGCCGCGAGGCGGGGATTGAGGCGAGGAAGGCGTCGAAGGCACGGAGCACGTCGCCATAGGCGAAATCGAGCGCCTGCGCGGCGCTTTCCCCGTCGGTGAGGAAGGCGCCCATTGTCGCCTGGCGATAGCGCGGCGCCCAGATCGCGCCCATTCCGTTGAAGGCGCTGGCCTGCGAAGAGGCGAAGATACGCTGCCGATCATTGGTCTGCGCATCGTCGAGCGGCGCATTCCATCGGTCGCGGCGAAGATAGGTGGTGGGCGCCACATAGAAGACGGCGACATCCGGCTGTTCGGCGCGGGCAAAGCCCTCCGGCACGAAGCGCGCGGGATCGTCCGGCAGGTCGGGCCGCGACAGCCAGGCTGCGGGGCGCGTATAATCGGGCGCCGTATCCGGCGGCGGCGGTGCGAATCCGACGCTCGGCACGAAGGTGGCGCGCAGGATCTGGTCCTGAAACAAATTCCAGCCGATCGTGGCGGCGAGTACGAGCATGATCAGTCCCGCTTTAGGTTCAAGAAAAGGACGGGCCCACACGCATACTCCCCTTTTGTGCAATGCAACATTAACAGCGATCACACGGATCAACCATGCGTGGCGCGGGGGCGAAAGGCAATGGCCGTGCGATGGAATGCGGCGGCCTTGAAGCGGGAAGGCGCGGGTGCTAGCCGCGCTCCATGTCTGTCGATGCAAATACCGTCCGCAAGATCGCCAGCCTCGCGCGGATCGCCATAAGCGACCGCGAAATCGAGGCTATGGTGCCTGAACTCAACAATATTCTCGGCTGGATCGAGCAATTGGGCGAGGTGGATACGGATGGCGTGGCGCCGCTCGCCGCCGTGATTCCCAATCATCTGCGCCTGCGCGACGACGTCGTGACCGATGGCGACGATCGCGACGGGGTCCTCAAAAATGCGCCGCAGGCCGAGCTAGGCTTTTTTGCGGTGCCGAAGGTGATCGAATAGTGACGGATTTGACTGATCTGGGTGTCGCGGCGATCCGCGACGGCTTTCGCGCTGGCGATTTCTCCGCGCGGGAAGTGGCGGATGCGTTCAACGCCTCGGTGACGGCAGGGCGGAAGCTCAACGCTTTCCTGGTCGAAACGCCGGAACATGCGATCGAAGCGGCGGAAGCGGCCGATCGCGGGCGTGCGACCGGCGAGTTGCGCGCGCTTTCGGGCGTGCCACTGGGCATCAAGGACCTGTTCTGCACCGCCGGCTATCAGACGACGGCGGCGAGCCACATATTGGAAGGCTTCACGCCGACCTATGAATCGACCGTGACGGCCAAGCTGTTCGGCGCGGGCGCGGGCATGTTGGGCAAGCTCAACATGGACCAGTTCGCCATGGGGTCTTCCAACGAGACGAGCGCCTACGGCCATGTGCTGAGCCCGTGGCGGCGCAATGACGGCGGCAACGCGCCGCTTGCCCCGGGCGGCTCCTCGGGCGGTTCCTCCTCGGCGATCGCAGCGCGGCTGGCGCCGGGTGCGACAGGCACGGATACGGGCGGCTCGATCCGCCAGCCGGCGGCCTTCACCGGCATTTCGGGCATCAAGCCGACCTATGGCCGCTGCTCGCGCTGGGGCGTGGTGGCCTTCGCCTCCTCGCTCGATCAGGCCGGGCCGATGGCGCGCGACGTGCGCGACTGCGCCATATTGCTCGAGGCGATGAGCGGATTCGATCCCAAGGACTCCACCTCGCTGGATTTGCCCGTGCCGCAGTGGGAAGCGGGATTGTCGAGCGATCTCAAGGGCAAGCGCGTCGGTATTCCCAAGGAATATCGGGTGGAAGGCATGCCCGCGGAGATCGAGGCACTGTGGGAAAGCGGCATCCGCTTCATGAAGGATGCAGGCGCCGAGATCGTCGAGGTCTCGTTGCCGCACACCAAATATGCGCTGCCGACCTATTATATTATCGCGCCGGCCGAGGCTTCGTCGAACCTCGCCCGCTATGATGGCGTGCGTTATGGCGTGCGCGAGCTGCCCGAAGGCGCGAGCCTGGCCGACATGTATGCGGCGACGCGCTCCGCGGGCTTCGGCGCGGAGGTGAAGCGGCGCATCCTGATCGGCACCTATGTGCTCTCCGCCGGTTTCTACGACGCTTATTATACCAAGGCGCAGAAGGTGCGCGCGCTGATCGCGCGCGATTTCGAGCGCGCCTGGGAAGCGTGCGACCTGCTGCTGACGCCGACCGCGCCGTCGGCCGCCTTCGCGCTTGGCGAGAAGGTGGCGGATCCGCTGTCCATGTATCTCAACGACGTGTTCACCGTTCCGGCGAGCCTTGCGGGCCTTCCGGCCATGTCGGTGCCGGGCGGGCTCGATGCGACGGGGCTGCCGCTGGGGCTGCAGATCATCGGCAGGCCGCTCGACGAGCAGGGCGTGCTGAATGCCGGTCTCGCGATCGAGGAACGGGCCGGCTTCACCGCGCGCGCGGAGAAATGGTGGTAAGATGAGCAGCTATCGTATTCAGGGCGCGACGGGCGAATGGGAAGTCGTGATCGGGCTGGAGGTCCATGCCCAGATCGCGACCAGGGCCAAGCTCTTTTCCGGCGCATCGACCGAATTCGGCGCGGAACCCAACACGCAGGTGAGCCTGATCGACGCGGCCATGCCCGGCATGCTGCCCGTGCCGAACGGCGAATGCGTGCGGCAGGCGGTGCGCACCGGCATGGCGCTGGGCGCGCAGATCAATCGCTGGTCGCGCTTCGACCGGAAGAATTATTTTTATGCCGATCTGCCGCAGGGCTATCAGATCTCGCAGCTCTATCATCCGATCGTGGGCGAGGGATCGCTGCTGATCGATGCGGACGAGAAAGCGGGCATTGCCGAGCCCAAGACGGTTGGCATCGAGCGCATCCATATCGAGCAGGATGCGGGCAAGCTGATGCATGACCAGCATCCGACGCGCTCCTATGTCGATCTCAACCGGTCGGGCGTGGCGCTGATGGAGATCGTGTCCAAGCCGGACATGCGTTCTCCGGCAGAAGCAGGGGCTTATGTCCGCAAGCTCAGATCGATCCTGCGCTATGTCGGCTCCTGCGACGGCAATATGGAGCAGGGCTCGATGCGTGCCGACGTCAATGTCTCGGTGCGCAAGCCGGGTGAGCCGTTCGGCACGCGCTGCGAGATCAAGAATGTCAATTCGGTGCGCTTCGTGCAGGCCGCGATCGAATATGAGGCGACGCGTCAGGTCGACGTGATCGAGAGCGGCGGCACGATCGTCCAGGAAACCCGCCTGTTCGATCCGGACAAGATCGAGACGCGCTCGCTGCGCTCCAAGGAAGATGCGCATGACTATCGCTACTTCCCCGATCCGGATCTGCTGCCGCTCGAGCTTTCGGAGGAATTCGTCGCCGAATGCGAGGCGAGCCTGCCCGAGCTGCCCGATGCCAAGCGTGCGCGCTATGAAGGGCCGCTCGGCCTTTCCGCTTATGCCGCCTCGGTGATCACCGCGGATGTCGAGACGGCGCGCTGGTTCGAGGCGCTGCTGGCCGCGACCGGCAAGCCCGAGGCGGAGGTGGCGAAGGCTGCGTCCAACTGGCTGACGTCGGACCTGTTCGGCGCGCTCAATCGGCTGGGCAAAAGCATAGGTGAAAGCCCGGTGACGCCGGCGCAGGGCGCGGAGCTGCTCGGCCTCGTCGCGGACGGCACGCTTTCGGGCACGCTCGCCAAGCAGGTGTTCGAGATCATGATCGAAACCGGCGACGATCCGGCGAAGATCGTGGAGGAGCGCGGGCTCAAGCAGACCAGCGACACCGGCGCGATCGAGGCGGCGATCGCCCAGGTGATGGCGGCCAATGCCGACAAGGTGGCCGATTATCGCGGCGGCAAGGATAAGCTGTTCGGCTTCTTCGTTGGCCAGACGATGAAGGCGATGGGCGGCAAGGCCAATCCGGCGGTGGTGAACGAGCTGCTCAAGAAGGCGCTCGCCTGAACGATCGAATCGATCCGGGCTTCGCCTGGATCATTCGGGATCAGCGGTCCTGCTCGCGGAAGGTGCCGCCCGTGCCGGCGGTGCCGCCCGGGCTGCCCGGATCTTCGAGCGGCGAATGCTGGCAGGCGGGCGGGATCGGCTTTTCGAAATCGTCCACGTCCGGCGGGATCGGGGGAATATCCTCGACGCTCTCGCGGCCGGGCTCGGTGACGGGGCTGATCTGTTCGGGCGTATCCGAAGGGGCCGAAGGCGGGGAATCGGGATGGGGATCGGGGGTGGTGGCCATGGGGCGCATCTCCTTTTCCCATTTTCAACGATCCGGCGGCGATCCGGCTCCGCCGAAATCGGGCGATGCCTTGCCCTTTGGTGCTCTCTTGCTATAGAGCCCGCCGACCGGGCCTGAAGCGGGCGTGGCGGAACTGGTAGACGCGCTGGATTTAGGTTCCAGTATCGCAAGATGTGGGGGTTCGAGTCCCTTCGCCCGCACCAGGCTCCGCAAGCTGCGGAGCGGCCCAACGAAATTCCGGCAAAAGAAAGTTCGAGACCGATGCAGACTGTCGAGACGCTGAATGAGGGGCTGAAGCGCGCCTACACGCTGACGATTCCCGCCACGGACATTAGCGGGCGCATCGACGCCGAAGTGAAGCAGGCGGCCCCCAATGTCCGCCTGCCCGGCTTCCGCCCCGGCAAGGTGCCGGCGAATCTCATCAAGAAGCTGCATGGGCCTGCGCTCGAGCAGGAAGCGCTGAACAGCGCGGTGCGCGATTCCGTGCAGGCGCTGCTGGCCGAGAAGGGCCTGCGCCCGGCGATGCAGCCCGCGGTCGAACTGGTCGAAGGCTATGAGGCGGGCAAGGATGCCGAGCTGAAGGTCTCGCTCGAAGTGCTGCCCGACGTGCCGGCCCCGCAGATCGAAGGGCTGAAGCTGGAGCGGCTGACGGTCGAGCCGGAAGAGGCGCAGGTCGACGAGCAGATCGCCCGCTTCGCCGCCAGCCAGAAGCGTTTCGAGCCGGCGATGGAAGGCCATCCGGCGGTCGAGGGCGACTTGGTCGTGATGGATTTCGTCGGCAAGGTCGACGGCGTCGCCTTCGAGGGCGGCACGGGCGAGGGCATGTCGGTCGAGCTCGGCTCGGGCCGCCTGATCCCCGGCTTCGAGGCGCAGCTCGAAGGCGTGAAGGTGGGCGAGGAGAAGCTCCTCAACGTCACCTTCCCGGACGATTACAATGTCGAGAGCCTCAAGGGTAAGCCCGCCACCTTCGAGGTGAAGATCACCGAGGTGAAGGTGCCGCAGGAAGCGGCGATCGACGAGGATTTCGCGAAGAATCTCGGCCTTGAGAGCCTCGAGCAGCTCCGCGGCCTGATCAAGGGCCAGATCGAGCAGGAGCTGAACGGCCTCACCCGCACCTATATGAAGCGCAAGCTGCTCGACCAGCTCGCCTCCAGCCATGATTTCCCCGTGCCGCCGTCGATGGTCGAGGCCGAGTTCGGCCAGATCTGGTCGCAGCTCGAGCATGAGGCGAGCCATGAGGCCGATCCCGAAGCCGCGCGCGCCGAGATGGAGAAGGATCGCGAGGATTATCGCAAGATCGCCGAGCGCCGCGTGCGGCTGGGCCTGCTCCTCTCCGAGATCGGCCAGCAGAATGGCGTCGAGGTGAGCGCCCAGGAAATGCAGCGCCTCGCGCTCCAGGCGGCGCAGCAGTACAACCCGAAGGATCGCGAGCGCTTCCTGCAATATATCCAGCAGGATCCGATGGCGGCCGCCCAGCTCCGCGCGCCGCTCTATGAGGATAAGGTGGTCGATTTCCTGTTCGGCAAGGCGGAGATTTCCGATCGCGCCGTGACCCGCGAGGAGCTGGAAGCCGCGATCGAGGCCGAGGATGACGGCTCGCCCAAGCCGCACGTCCATGGGCCCGACTGCAACCATGATCATGGCCATGATCATGCGCACGACCATGACCATGGTCATGACCATGCCGCGCCGGTAGAGGCCGAGGCCGCCGAGAAGCCCGCGCCGAAGAAGAAGGCCCCGGCCAAGAAGAAGGTCGAGGCCGCCGAGGCCGCGCCTGCGGAGGCCGCCGAGAAGCCGGCGCCGAAGAAGAAGGCCCCGGCCAAGAAGAAGGTCGAGGCCGAGGGCGGCGAGGGCTGAGATGAACGTAGCGCGTCCGGCAGGGGCGGACATTCTGCCGCTGCCGGGCGCGCTTCGCGTGGCGGTGATCCTGCCATGCCATAATGAGGAGGTCGCGATCGGGCCCACGGTCGCGGCGTTCCGGGCGGCGCTGCCGATGGCGACCGTCTATGTCTATGACAATAACAGCAGCGACCGGACGGTCGCGGTCGCGCGCGCTGCCGGTGCGATCGTGCGCAGCGAGCGGATGCAGGGCAAGGGCCATGTCGTCCGCCGCATGTTCGCCGATGTGGAAGCCGACATCTATGTGATGGCCGATGGCGACGCGACCTATGATGCGGACGCCGCCCCGGCGCTGGTGCGCCAGCTGATCGACGAGCGGCTCGACATGGTGGTGGGCGCGCGTGCGTCCGAGGTCGATCATGCCTATCGGCGGGGGCATCGTTTCGGCAATGCCTTGCTGACGGGCATTCTCGCGCGGATCTTCGGGCGGACGTTCAGCGACATCTTGTCCGGCTATCGCGTCTTTTCGCGGCGCTTCGTGAAGAGCTTCCCGGTGCTTTCGACCGGGTTCGAGATAGAGACGGAGATCAGCGTCCATGCGCTGGAGCTGCGCATGCCGGTGGGCGAGCTGGTGACCGCCTATGGCGCGCGGCCCGAAGGCTCCGCATCCAAGCTGTCGACCTGGCGCGACGGATGGCGCATATTACGGACGATCGCGCTGCTTTTCCGGATCGAGCGGCCGGTGCTGTTCTTCGGCACGATCGGCGCGCTGCTGGCGGGCATTGCGGTGCTGCTCGCCATCCCGCTTGGCGTGACCTATGCCAAAACGGGCCTGGTGCCGCGCATGCCGACCGCGATCCTTTCGACGGGCCTGATGATCCTCGCCTCGCTCAACCTCTTCTGCGGACTGATCCTGGATACGGTGGTGCGCGGGCGGCGGGAAATGCGGCGGCTGGCTTATCTGGCGCTGCCCGGGATCGGGGCGGACTGAACCGTTCCCGCCATATCCGCGTTCGGGACGGCGCAGGAGGACAAGAGGGCGTGGCCCCTTGAACTCACCAGATCAAAGGCCGATGTTGGGCATCTAAGAGGGTGAAAGGACAGTTATTCCCCATGCAGTTCGATTCCGATCATCGTTATGCCAGCGACGTCGCCGCCGGGCTGGTTCCCATCGTCATCGAGCAGTCGAACCGCGGCGAGCGTAGCTTCGACATTTATTCGCGCCTGCTGCGCGAGCGGATCATCTTCGTGGTGGGGCCGGTCGAGGACCATATGGCCTCGCTGATCACGGCGCAGCTGCTGTTCCTCGAGTCGGAAAATCCGAAGAAGGACATCTTCATGTACATCAACTCGCCGGGCGGGGTCGTCACGGCGGGCATGGCGATCCATGACACGATGCAGTATATCCGGCCGCGCGTCGGCACGGTCTGCATCGGCCAGGCGGCGTCGATGGGCAGCTTCCTGCTCGCGGCCGGCGAGCCGGGCATGCGCGTGGCGCTCACCAACGCCCGGATCATGATCCACCAGCCGTCCGGCGGCGCGCAGGGCATGGCGAGCGACATCGAGATCCAGGCCAAGGAAATATTGCGTATCCGCCACCGGATGAACACGCTCTATGCGCAATATACCGGCCAGCCGATCGACGTGATCGAAAAGGCGATGGATCGCGACAAATTCCTCGAGGCGGAGGAGGCCAAGGCCTTCGGTCTCGTCGACGAGGTGTTCGAAAAGCGGCCGGTGCCGGCCGACGAGGCCCAGGCGGCCTAAAGCTTTTCTGCGGCCGGCCGTGGCAGATAGGCCATTGCCGGCCCGGGAAGCAGGGGTCTAGGATGACCCCGCAGGACAGCGGCCAGGGATTGGCCGAAGGAAAAGAGAGATATGACAAAACTCAGCGGCGGTGATTCGAAGAGCACGCTCTACTGCTCCTTCTGCGGGAAGTCGCAGCATGAGGTGCGCAAGCTCATCGCCGGCCCGACCGTCTTCATCTGCGACGAATGCGTGGAGCTGTGCAACGACATCATCCGCGAGGAGACGAAGTCCGCGCTGGTGAGCCGCAAGGATGGGGGCGTGCCGTCGCCGCAGGAAATCTGCGCGGTGCTGAATGATTATGTGATCGGCCAGGGGCAGGCCAAGCGCGTGCTCTCGGTGGCGGTCCACAATCATTACAAGCGGCTCAATTTCGGCGCCAAGGGCGCGGATGTGGAGCTCGCAAAGTCCAACATCCTGCTGGTCGGGCCCACGGGCTGCGGCAAGACTTTGCTCGCCCAGACGCTCGCCAAGACGTTCGACGTGCCCTTCACCATGGCGGACGCGACGACGCTCACCGAGGCGGGCTATGTCGGCGAGGATGTGGAGAATATCATCCTCAAGCTGCTCCAGGCATCCGACTATAATGTCGAGCGGGCGCAGCGCGGCATCGTCTATATCGACGAGATCGACAAGATCAGCCGCAAGGCGGACAATCCCTCCATCACCCGCGACGTATCGGGCGAAGGCGTGCAGCAGGCGCTCCTGAAGCTGATGGAAGGCACGACCGCGAGCGTGCCGCCGCAGGGCGGGCGCAAACATCCGCAGCAGGAATTCCTGCAGGTGGACACGACCAACATCCTGTTCATCTGCGGCGGTGCCTTTTCCGGCCTGGAGCGGATCATCGCGGATCGCCTGCAGGGCAAGTCGATCGGCTTCGGCGCCTATGTCGCTGCGCCCGAGGAGCGGCGCACGGGCGAGGTGCTGCGCCAATGCGAGCCCGAGGATCTGCTGAAGTTCGGCCTGATCCCGGAATTTGTCGGCCGTCTTCCCGTCATCGCGACGCTGGAGGATCTGGACGAGGCGGCGCTGGTGAAGATCCTCGCCGAGCCCAAGAACGCGCTGGTGAAGCAGTATCAGAAGCTGTTCGAGATGGAGGGCGTAAAGCTGGTCTTCACCGAAGAGGCGCTTGTCGCGGTTGCGCGCAGGGCGATCGTGCGCAAGACCGGCGCGCGCGGCCTCCGCTCGATCCTCGAAGCCATGCTGCTCGATACGATGTTCGACCTGCCGACGCTCGACGGCGTGGACGAGATCGTGATCGACAAGGATGTGGTCGAGGGCCGCAAGGAGCCGATCAAGGTCTTCGCCAAGAAGGGCAAGGAAAAGGCCGGCGACGCGGCCTGATCCCGGCGGCGGGGGGCGTTGCCTGCCCTCCGGCCTCCAATTGATTGTCCTAATATCTGTCGCAATCCAGCCCCCGCCGGTCCCGAACCGGCGGGGGTTTTGCTATGGCCGGAGCCCCGGGCCTGTCGAAAGCCGGTCCGGAGAGTCAGGCCGTCTGTGCCGCCGTCCGGGGCGAGGCGAGCAGCGCGCGGAGCTGGCGATGGCCCTGGGCGAAGAGCAGCAGCGCCACAAGGCTCGCGCCGCACAGCAGCAGATAGGCGGCATGGTTGCGCGTCAGCTCGATCCAGATGAAGCCCGCCAGATAGCTGATCACCACGCTTGCCAGAAAACATTGCAGCGAGGCCGAGCCCACCGCCGCGACATAGCGGCTCGCGCGCAGCGACTGGAGCCAGGGCATGCGCCATAGCAGACCCAGCACGAGCAGGCAGACCGACAGGACATGGATGACGCGCGCCGGCCCGACGCGCACCTTGCTCTGGCCCCAGACCTGGAAACCGAACGGCTCCTGCGCGACGAACAGCATAGTCAGCCCTGCGAACAGCGCGAAGGCCGCGATCAGCCAGCGGCGATCAGCGACGAAGGCGCGGCGGACGCGGTCGAGCAGCGCGAAGCGCCCGGCGGCGAGCGCGCCGAAGAAGAGCAATTGCCAGGAGCCGGGCCCGAAATTCCATTTCCATTCGCCCGCGGGCATGCCGCCCGGCGGACGCAGCCAGGGATAATGATAGGCCACGGCGTAAAGCGTCACCGAGGCGCCTATCGCCAGCGCCGGCCGCCGCAGCAGCAGCCAGGCGAAGAGCGGCGCCGTGAGCATCAGCAGCGTGTAGACGGCGAGGATTTCCAGGCAATAAGGCTGGATATAGCCGATCAAGAAGCCGGCGAAGGCCAGCGGGCCGCCGGCGATGAAATATTCGAAGAAGCTCAGCCGGGCGAGCAGCGGCGACATCCAGCAGATCGGCAGGACGAGCAGGAACAGCAGCAGATTATAGAGATAAAGCTTGCCCGCGCGGGCATAGATTTTGCGCGTGAAGCCTTCCAGCCCGTGCTGCCGATTGGCCGAAAGATAGACGGCGCCGACCAGATAGCCGGAAAGCAGGAAGAAAATCTCCGCCGCGCTGGAGAAGCCCCAATGCGACAGAGTGGGGAAGACCGGCTCGCGCATGCCTCCGCGTACGACGATGCCGGTGAGATGGTTCACCGTGATCGTCAGCAGCGCCAGACCGCGCAGAATGTCGATCGCCTGATCCCGCGGACGGCGGGCGGGAATTTCATTCATCTGATCGGGCCCCTCGGGCGCGGCCATGGCTTTAGGCATGACCGCGCGGTTCGCATGGTGCGGTGCGCAACGCAATGGCGAACGGTGTCTGATCGCCGCACCGTCGCTTACATTGCCAGTCGCTTACATTGATCGTCGAGCGACTACACCCCATATAGGTTAAGAAGGGCACGGGCATAACCCCCGTGCTGTACGGAGTATCCATGACCGACAAGCTTCCCGTCCTGCCGTTGCGCGACATCGTCGTGTTCCCGCAGATGATCGTGCCGCTCTTCGTGGGCCGCGACAAATCCGTGGCGGCGCTGGAAAGCGCCATGGCGGCGGACAAGACGATATTCCTCGTCTCGCAGCTCGATCCGGCGGAGGACGATCCGGATGCGCAGGCACTTTATGATCTGGGTGTGGTCGCGACGGTGCTGCAGCTGCTCAAGCTGCCGGACGGCACGGTGCGCGTGCTGGTGGAAGGCAAGCAGCGCGCGACGCTGGGCGAGCTCGACACGAGCGGGCCGCATCTTGCCGCGAACGTGTCGCTGATCGAGGAGAAGCTGGTCGATCGGGGCGGCACACAGGGCAATGAGATTGCCGCGCTGATGCGCTCGGTGATCGATCAGTTCGAAAATTATGCCCGGCTGAACAAGAAGATGCCGGCGGAGACGGCGACGCAGCTCGCCGATATCGACGATCCCTCGCGTCTGGCCGACGCGGTTTCCGCCAATATCAACATCAAGGTCGCCGACAAGCAGGCGCTGCTCGTCGAGCTCGATCCCGTGAAGCGGCTGGAAATGTCCTTCGCCTTCATGGAGGGCGAGCTGGGCGTGCTGCAGGTGGAGAAGAAGATCCGCAGCCGCGTCAAGCGCCAGATGGAGAAGACGCAGCGCGAATATTATCTCAACGAGCAGCTGAAGGCGATCCAGCGTGAGCTGGGCACGGAAAGCGAGGAGGGCGGCGACGAGATCGCCGATCTCACCGCCAAGATCACCAAGCTGAAACTGTCCAAGGAAGCCCGCGCAAAGGCGACGACCGAGCTTAAGAAGCTGCGCACCATGGCGCCGATGTCCGCCGAGGCGACGGTCGTGCGCAACTATCTCGACGTGCTGCTGGGGTTGCCCTGGGGCAAGAAGAGCAAGCTAAAGAAGGATATCGCCGAAGCGCAGAGGGTGCTCGACGCGGACCATTATGGGCTGGAGAAGGTCAAGGAACGGATCGTCGAATATCTCGCGGTGCAGGCGCGGACCAACAAGCTGAAGGGTCCGATCCTGTGCCTGGTCGGCCCGCCGGGCGTGGGCAAGACCTCGCTCGGCCGCTCGATCGCCAAGGCGACGGGGCGCGAGTTCGTGCGCCAGTCGCTGGGCGGCGTGCGCGACGAGGCCGAGATTCGCGGGCACCGGCGGACCTATATCGGCTCGCTGCCGGGCAAGATCGTGTCCAACCTGAAGAAGGCCGGCACGTCCAACCCGCTGTTCCTGCTCGACGAGATCGACAAGCTGGGCCAGGATTTCCGCGGCGATCCGGCCTCCGCGCTGCTCGAGGTGCTCGATCCGGAGCAGAATGCGAAATTCCAGGACCATTATCTGGAGATCGACGTCGATCTTTCGGACATCATGTTCGTGACGACGGCCAATTCGCTCAACCTGCCGCAGCCGCTGCTCGACCGCATGGAGATCATCCGGCTTGAGGGGTATACGGAGGATGAGAAGGTCGAGATCGCCAAGTCGCATCTCCTCGAAAAGCAGATCGAGGCGCATGGCCTGAAGCCAGACGAGTTCGTGCTGACTGACGGGGGGCTGCGCGACCTGATCCGCTATTATACTCGCGAGGCTGGCGTGCGTACGCTGGAGCGGGAGATCGCCAAGCTCGCGCGCAAGAGCCTGCGCCGCATCTTGGAGGGCAAGGCGGAGACCGTCACCATCACCCCGGAAAATCTCTCCGAATTTGCGGGCGTGCGCAAATATCGCTTCGGCGTGAGCGAGGAGGAGGACCAGATCGGTGCCGTTACCGGCCTCGCCTGGACCGAGGTGGGCGGCGAGCTGCTGACCATCGAGGCGGTGACCGTGCCTGGCAAGGGGCAGGTGAAGACGACGGGCAAGCTCGGCGAGGTGATGCAGGAATCGGTGCAGGCCGCCTTCTCCTTCGTGAAGGCGCGCGCGCCGGGTTATGGCGTCAAGCCCAGCCTGTTCGCGCGCAAGGATGTGCATATCCACCTGCCCGAAGGCGCGGTTCCCAAGGATGGTCCCTCGGCGGGCATCGGCATGGTGACCGCGATCATCTCGACGCTGACCGGCGTGCCGGTCCGGCGCGAGGTGGCGATGACGGGCGAGGTGACGTTGCGCGGCCGCGTCCTGCCGATCGGCGGCCTCAAGGAGAAGCTGCTCGCGGCGCTGCGCGGCGGCATCACCACCGTGCTCATCCCCAAGGAGAATGAAAAGGATCTGGCCGATATCCCCGCGAACACGCTCGAGGGGCTGAAGATCGTGCCCGTGGCACATGTCGACGAGGTGCTGGCGCTGGCGCTGGCCGGGCCGCTCGCGCCGATCGACTGGACCGAGGCCGACGAGCTCGCCGCTCAGCCGGTGCATCGCGGCGGCGAGGCGGCGGAGCCGGCCATCCGGCACTGATCCCGATTAGACTTTCCGATTCGTCGCGATCCCGAATCGCGACGAATCGGCTCGTTTCGACGTTGGTAACCCTCTTTACTTTTGACAGGAGCCCCGATGCCGGGCTCTACATGCACCACGGCTGTGGCCGCGACTCCCGAACATGCATCATACAGGGGCTAAGAGGGGTATGAACAAGCAGGAGCTTATCGCTGCGGTGGCCGAGGCCACGGGGCTCGCCAAGGGCGATGCGGGCAAGGCCGTCGAGGCCGTTTTCGAGACGATCGGTTCGGCGCTGAAATCCGGCGACGAGGTTCGCCTGGTCGGATTCGGTACCTTTCTCGTGGGCCAGCGCAAGGCATCCACCGGCCGCAATCCGCGCACGGGCGAGCCGATGGACATCAAGGCTTCGGCACAGCCGAAGTTCAAGCCCGGCAAGGGCCTCAAGGATCTGATCAACTAGATCGGGCAATCCATATGGAGATGGCGGTAAAATCGTGCGCGGGGGCTGGACAGGCCCATGCCAACCGGATAATCGCCTCCTCCACCGGCCGCTTCGCCACGAGCGGCCGATTTTCTTCCCGGGCCTTCGGGCTCGGCCCAAGCGAAGCGTGGGCGCGTAGCTCAGTGGTAGAGCACTGTGTTCACACCGCAGGGGTCGCAAGTTCAATCCTTGCCGCGCCCACCACGCTTCCTTCCTGAATTTATTGGACTTTTCCATTCTGAGCCGCCGCCATCCACAGTGATCGGGTCGTTCAGACGTACTATCAAAGGTCCAAAAGGGCGTAGGGTCAGCCGGGATGGCGTGCAGGCGTTATCGCGGCTGATTTGCAGTTCTTCTTGAGCTGCATCTGAGGCCGCATGGACTTTTCGAGCCTTGATGTCTGATGGCTTGCGAAATCAGCATCCGATGGCGGATCTTCTTTCGCTGATAATCATTAACGATCCGGATACATGGTCGTTCCGCCGTTGCAACATAGCATGAATGGATTGCAACGTAGGAGATACAGTGGAGGAGGAAGCTCGCGTATGCCTATATCCAAGGTCGCGTTAATCACTCGGATGTCCACGCAGAATGCTGGCAATGAGGCTCTGTCGATCGAGTTGATCAATTTCTTCAAACGCGAACTTCCCAACGCGGAAATCCGCGCGATGGACCGTTATCCGCGCTTCTTCGAGCATCTTAAGATTGCCCACCTCCAGGCAGGCGGCGGCAGCTTGATCCAGGCATTTGACGCGTTGGCCGACCGCTTGCTCGCGCGCTTCTCCCCATCGCCGCAACCCAATCTGGCACCGCTGGCGGACGAGCGCCTCGTCAGGCTGGATCAGACCGCGAAGGAGCTCACCGGGCGCCTGCGCCAGATCAAGCGCGCCATCGCGCTCCGGCAAAATCTGGCGCGGCTGGGCCTGATCGGTCGCGACGAGGTCGCGCGAACGTTCGACACCTGCCGATGGTCAGACCTCCTTGTGTGGAACCCGGCGGGCGAGTTTCACCCCACCGGCAATCCGGATCAGACGTTCCGGCTGCTGCTGATCCTGAGAATCGCGCAGCGCCTCGGCAAGCGGACCGCGATCATAAACCACAGCATCGAGATCAGCGATCCACGCCTGCGCGAACTCGTTAAGCACGTCTATTGCAACGCCGACTATGTCGGTGTGCGGGATGCACAGTCGGTGCAGGAGGCCTTAAAGCTTGGTGTCGAGGCTGGGCGGATTCATGAATCGCCCGACCTGGTGTTTCTTGCGTCCATCCCCGACGCGATCAAGATCGCTCCGGCGGACGCCATCCCCGAAGGCGCGATCGGCATCTCGATCAACGGGCTCGAGGCGATGCGGGGCCAGGACGAGTGGGATGACTTCTTCGCGCGCATCAAGACGCTCGGTCGGGAGTTCGTCTATCTGTCCAACGCCATGAACCATGATCTGGAGCTCGCGCACCAGTTCGCCGCCCGCCATGGCGGGATCGTCATCGAGCGCCAGCCGACCTACAGGGAACTGCGTGGCTTTTACGGGCGAATGGGCGTTCTGGTCAGCAGCCGCCTGCACGCATCCATTCTGGCGCTGTGCGAAGGCACCCCGGTGATCAGCATCGAGCCGTCGGTCTTCAAGCTGACGGCCATCTTCGAGCAGATGAACTATTCGATTCCGACAGACAATCTTGCCCACGCCGGCTGGTGGAAAAGGCTTTCCACGCATGTCGAGCAGGCATTGCTGGATCGCGGCACTCTTTCGAATGTCGGCGCCAAGGCGCTCGCGCTCCAGGTTCAGCGGATACACGGGGCCTATGAGCGGCTCTTCTATCTTGCCAGGCCGAGAGTGAGCGAGGCCATTTGACGGTCGCCATTCCGATGCCGCCGCAGGGGGCGGGACGTTCAGTCGGCCATCGGATGCGGGAAGAGGCGGCTGCGCGTGGGCGCGACGGCGATGCTGTCGCCCACCTTGGGAGGATTTGCGCCCGCCACGTCGATCTCCAGCGGATGCGGCAGGCCATCGACCTGCGCCTCGATGCGCGTCACGCCATGTTTCGGCCGGGCGAGCGACACGATGGCGGGCAGGGCAGGGCCGTCCGGCACGATCACCGCCTCATGCGGGCGGAAGAACAAGGTCGCCGGGCCGTCGGCAAGGCCGTCGCTTCCGACCTGAAGCTCCCGATCGCCGAAGCGGACCGCGCCGCCCGCGATGGTGACCGGAAGGCGATTCGATTCGCCGACGAAATCATAGACGAAGGCCGAGGCGGGCTGCGCATAGACGTCATGCGGCTCGGCGATCTGCTCGATGCGGCCATGATCCATCACGACGACGCGATCGGCCAGTTCCAGCGCCTCTTCCTGATCATGGGTGACGAAGATGGAGGTGAGCCCCATCCGATCGTGCAGCTCGCGCAGCCAGCGGCGCAGATCCTTGCGGACCTTGGCGTCGAGCGCGCCGAACGGCTCATCGAGGAGGAGGATGCGGGGCCCCACCGCGAGCGCGCGGGCCAGGGCCACGCGCTGCCGCTGGCCGCCGGAAAGCTGCGCCGGATAGCGGCCGCCCAGCGCGCCGAGCTGGACGAGATCGAGCAACTCGGCGACCCTGGCCTGGATCTCCTGCCGCGACGGGCGGTCGCGGCGCTTCTTCACGTTCAGGCCGAAGGCGACATTGTCCGCCACCGTCATATGCTTGAACAGCGCATATTGCTGGAAGACGAAGCCCACCTGCCGATCCGCGACGGGAAGATGGCTGACATCCTGGCCATCGAAGGCGACGGTGCCGCTATCGGCGAATTCGAGGCCGGCGATGATGCGCAAGAGCGTCGTCTTGCCCGAGCCGGAGGGGCCGAGCAGCGCGAGAAATTCGCCGGGGCGCACCTCCAGATCGATATTGCCGAGCGCGGTGAAGGCATCGAATTTCTTGGAGATTCCGGAAAGCGTGATGCCCATTAGTGGCCCGTTCCTGTGCGGTGATAATCGAAGCGCCATTCGAGGATGCTCTTCAGCACCAGCGTGACCAGCGCCAGCATCGCGAGCAGCGAGGCGACGGCGAAGGCGGCGACGAAATTATATTCGTTGTAGAGGATCTCGACATGGAGCGGCATCGTGTTCGTCTCTCCCCGGATATGGCCGGAGACGACCGAAACGGCGCCGAATTCGCCCATGGCGCGCGCATTGCAGAGGAGCACGCCATAAAGCAGGCCCCAGCGTATGTTGGGCAAGGTGACATGCCAGAAGGTCTGCCAGCCGGACGCGCCGAGCGACAAAGCCGCTTCCTCGTCGTCGCGGCCCTGTTCGGCCATCAGCGGAATGAGCTCGCGCGCGACGAAGGGGAAGGTGACGAAGACGGAGGCGAGGACGATGCCGGGCACCGCGAACACGATCTCGATATCATGTTCCTGCAGCCAGGGACCGAACCAGCCCGACGCGCCGAACATCAGCACATAGATCAGGCCCGCGACCACGGGCGAGACGGAGAAGGGCAGGTCGATCAGGGTGATCAATATGCCCTTGCCGGGAAAATCGAACTTGGTGATCGCCCAGGCCGCGGCAATGCCGAAGACGATGTTGAGCGGCACGGAGATGGCGGCGACGATCAGGGTGAGCCGGATCGCCGACCAGGCATCGGGCTCGACGATCGCCTCCAGGAAAGGCTGGAGGCCGTTGCGCAGCGCCTCGGCGAAGACGGCGAGCAGCGGCAGCAGCAGGAAGAGGAACAGGAAGACGAGCGCGACGCCGATCAGCGCGATGCGCGCGATCGGCGATTCGGCGGTGGCGCGGCGGGCGTGCTTTGCCATCAGCCTTCCATCCGCCGGCGGCTCCAGATCTGGATCAGGTTGATCAAGAGCAGGAGCAGGAAGGAGGCGATGAGCATCACCGCGGCGATCGCGGTGGCGCCCTGATAATCATATTGTTCGAGCTGGGTGACGATCATCAGCGGCGCGATCTCGCTCTGGAAGGGCATGTTGCCGGCGATGAAGATCACCGATCCATATTCGCCGATGCCGCGCGCGAAGGCGAGCGCGAAGCCGGTGAGGAGCGCCGGCGCGATCGCGGGAAGGATCACGCGGCGGAATGTCTTGAGGCGGCTCGCGCCCAGCGCCGCTGCGGCTTCCTCCACATCCGCGCCCAGATCGTCCAGCACGGGCTCGACCGAGCGGACGACGAAGGGCAGGCCGATGAAGATCAGCGCGACGACCACGCCGAGCGGCGTATAGGCGACCTTGACCCCCAGCGGCTCGATATATTGGCCGACCCAGCCGGTATCGGCATAGAGCGCGGTGAGCGCGATGCCGGCGACGGCGGTGGGCAGCGCGAAGGGCAGATCGACCATCGCGCTGACGACGCGCTTGCCCGGAAAATCGTAGCGCACCAGCACCCAGGCGATGAGCAGGCCGAATATCGCGTTCACGCCGGCCGCCACGAAGGCCGCGCCGAAGCTCAGCCTGTAGGAGGCGACGACCCGTTCGGAGAAGGCGACGTCGAAGAAGCGGTCGAGGCCCATGCCTGCCGTCTTCACGAACACGGCCGACAGCGGGATCAGCACGATCAGGCAGAGATAGAAGAGGCTGAAGCCGAAGGTCAGCCCGAAACCGGGCATGACCGAGCGCCGCCGCCGCGCGGCGCGCGGAGCGATCGATCTGTCAATCTGCTGGCCGCCGAGCGCGACCGTGCCCCCGTTCACCTGGACCATCCTATCTCTTGGCTTGTGCGAAAACCGCATCGAACGTGCCGCCATCGGCGAAATGTTCGGCCTGGGCCTTTTTCCAGCCGCCGAAATCGCCGTCAATCGTGGCCAGCGTCAGCTTGGGGAAGGTGTCGGCATAGCGGGCGGCGACTTCCGGATTGCGCGGGCGATAGCCGTTCTTCGCGATGATCTCCTGTGCTTTGGGTGTGTAGAGATAGTCGAGATAGGCCTTCGCCGCATCGGCCGTCTTATGTTTCGCGACATTCGCATCCACCACTGCGACCGGTGGTTCGGCGAGGATCGAAAGCGAGGGAGCGACCAGCTCGAACTTGCCCACGCCAAGCTCCTTCTGGGCGAGCAGCGCCTCATTCTCCCAGGCAAGCAGCACATCGCCAATGCCGCGTTCGGCAAAGGTGGTGGTGGCGCCGCGCGCGCCCGAATCGAGCACCGGCACGTTGCGGAACAATCGGGTGACATAATCGCGCGCGCCGGCTTCGGAACCGCTCGCCTTGCGGCCATAGGCCCAGGCGGCGAGATAGTTCCAGCGGGCGCCGCCGGACGTCTTGGGATTGGGGGTGACGACCTTGATGCCGGGCTTCACCAGATCACCCCAGTCCTTGATCCCCTTGGGATTGCCCTTGCGGACGAGGAAGACGATCGTCGAATAATAAGGCGCGCTATTGTCCGGCAGCCGCGCCTGCCATTCGGCGGGCAGCAGCTTTCTCTCCGCCAGCAGGTCGATGTCATAGGCAAGCGCGAGGGTCGCGACATCGGCCTCCAGTCCATCGGCGATGGCGCGCGCCTGCTTGCCCGATCCGCCATGGCTCATGCGGAAGGAGACGGTCTGGCCCGTCTTCGCCTTCCACTCCTGGGCGAAGGCGGGATTGATCTCCTTGTAGAGCTCGCGCGTGGGATCATAGCTCACATTGAGCAGCGTGACGGAGCCGGCCGCCTCGCCCGACGGCTTGGAGCAGCCCGCCACCGCAAGGGCGAGCGCCATGGTCGTCACTATCGCTGTCGGTCGTTTCATTCTTGTCTCCGCGCGGTCGATTCGTGCCGGCATGTCTATCGGCTAAATCGACTTTTGGGCCGCAACTTCTCTTGCCCGGCTCAAAGCGCGGCTTTGGCGGACAGGCTGATACGATCGAGCACATTGGCGGTTTCGTCGCGCACCGCGATCATCACCTCGCGCAGGCGGCATTCGGCCTCGTCCACGCAATTCTCGCAGGGGCGGTAATTGAATCGGCTGGCGCAGGGCGTGAGCGCCAGCGAACCGCGCGTGAGGCGGACGATGTCGCCATAGGTGATCGTATCGGGCGAGCGGGCGAGCCAATAGCCGCCTTCCTTGCCGCGCAGCGTCTCGACATAGCCGGCGCGCTTCAGCTCGGACAGGATCACGGTCAGGAATTTGGCGGGAATATTCTGCTTTTCGGCGATTTCCGGAAGCTGCACCGGCCCCTGCCCATAACGATCGGCGAGATGCTGGAGGGCGCGCAACGCATAGCGGGTTCGTTGGGACAGCACGGAAAATCATCATCCTCAAGCCATGCGCCCCCGCAAGCGATCCGGCGATGCACGGGGGGCATCAATCGAACAGCTCCTCGAGAAACGACTTCTTGCGCTTCTTGTAGCCGGCCGGTTGAGAATAGCCACCATATGGTGCGTGGCCGTAACCACCTGCCGCATGGCCGGCGGGCTGCGGCGGGGCGGATTGATGCTGCGATCGATCGATGATCTTGTCGAGCTCGCCGCGATCGAGCCAGACGCCGCGGCATTGCGGGCAATAATCGATCTCGATGCCCTGGCGCTCGCTCATCACCAGGGGCACGGCACAGACCGGACAGGACATGGATGGCTTCGTCATCCCACGCTACTCCATCTGGATCGGTGCCGGGGAGGGGAAGATGCCGGCATCGAACAGGGTTCGGAACAGGGCTCGGTGCGGCCCGATATCGCAGGCTTCGCGCAGCCGGCCGGAAGGGGCCCCGTCCGTCCGGTGAATTTAGGATCCGCTTTCGGAACTGCAATGCGCGGGGAACGCTTGACCTTTGGGTCGTCCCGCCACTATGGAGCGCGGCGCCCATCGCGATATGGCGATCGTAGCTCAATTGGTTAGAGCGCCGGTTTGTGGTACCGGAGGTTGCGGGTTCAATCCCCGTCGATCGCCCCATCCTTCTCGGTGCGGGGCCCCTTCCTTTCTGGCTGGATAAGCGCCGGTAAAAATAATATTGCCCGGATCGGCAATATTATTTCTTGAGGATTCGGCCGATGACCTCGCCCTGGGAGTATAGCGATTTCGACGATCATGAGGGGCTGCACCTGTTCCGCGATCCCGCGGCGGGGCTGACGGCGGTCGTCGCGATCCATTCGACGGCGCTGGGGCCGGCGGCCGGGGGCGTGCGCTTCTGGCATTATGCCGATCGCGTCGATGCGATCACCGACGCGCTGCGCCTGTCGCGCGGCATGAGCTTCAAAAATGCCATGGCCGGCCTGCCGATGGGCGGGGGCAAGGGTGTGATCCTGGCCGATGCCGTGCGGCGCAAGACGCCGGAGCTGCTGGCCGCCTTCGGACGCGCGGTGGATAGTCTGGGCGGACGCTATGTGACGGCCGAGGATGTCGGCATGTCGGTCGAGGATCTGGTCGCGATCGCGCGCGAGACCAAATATGTCTCGGGCCTGCCGGTGGGCGAGGGCCGGGCCGGCGGCGATCCGGGCCCTTACACGGCGAAGGGCGTGTTCCTGGGCGTGCGCGCCGCGATCAGGCGGGCGCTGGGCAAGGAGAGTGCCGCGGGCGTGCATGTCGCGATCCAGGGCGTGGGCAGCGTCGGCGGCGGGCTTGCTCGGCTGCTGGCGGCGGATGGCGCGAAGCTGACCCTGGCGGACATGGATCGCGGCCGTGCCGAAAGGCTGGCGGCCGAGCTGGGCGCGCAGACGGTCGCGGCGTCGGAGATACTCGGCGTCGAGGCGGATGTGGTGAGCCCCTGCGCCCTGGGCGCAATCCTCGATGCGCAGTCGATTGCGGCGCTGAAGACGCCGGTGGTGGCGGGCGGCGCGAACAATCAGCTCGCGACCCTGGCCGATGGCGACCGGCTGCATGCGCGCGGCATTCTTTATGCGCCCGATTATGTCATCAACGCCGGCGGCATCATCAATGTCGGGCTGGAATATCTCGGTCAGGGCGACCGCGCCGAGGTGGAGGCACGGATCGCGCATATCCCCGCGCGGCTGGAGCAGGTGTGGGACGAGAGCGTCGCGACCGGCGATCCCGCCGCGACCGTGGCGGACCGGATCGCGATGCGGCTGATCGGCCGGGCCTGAGCGCGGTCGGTCGAGGCGGGGCTAGGTGACCGGCTGGGTCGCGGGCACGGGCCTGTCGCGGCGCAGGCGATGCTCGCGCCAGACGGTATAGAAGCCGCTCGACGCGATCAGCGCTGCGCCTGCCAGCGTGTTGATCGATGGCCCCTGATGCCAGAAGAGCCAGCCGAGCAGGATGGTGCCGACGATCTGGAGATAATCGAAGGGCGACAGCACCGATACCGGCGCGGCCCGCAGCGAGGCCGTCATCAATAGCTGCATCAGCCCGCCGGCGACCCCGCCCAGCGCCAGCAGCAGCCAGGTGAGCGGCGCGTGCGCCCGGCCGAAGAAGGGCAGCAGCGCTGCGCCGACGACCACCGAGCAGAAGAAGAACCAGAAGACGATCGCGGCGACATTTTCCGTGGTGCCGATCTGGCGCAGCGTGATGGTGACGCCCGCCGTGCCGAGCGCTGCGAGCAGGCCGATGCCCACTCCGATCAGCGGCACCTCATGCCCGCTGCCGCCTGGCCGCATCACGATCGCGACGCCCGCGAACCCGGCGGCGACCGCCAGCCAGCGATGGCGCCCGATCCGCTCGGCGAGGAACAGGGCGGAAAGGATGGTGGCGAAGATCGGCGCGGTGAAGCCGATCGTCGTGGCATCGGCGAGCGGCAGCAGGATCAGCGCCTGGAAGGTGCACATGATGGACGAGATGCCGAGCACCGAGCGGCCGAGATGGGCAAGCGGGCGTTGCGTCCTGAGCGCGCCGAGGCCCGGCCCCATCAGGACCCAGGCCAGCACCACCGGCAAGCCGAACAGCGCGCGATAGAAGAGCATTTCCGGCGCGCCCACGCCGTCGCGGCTCGCCAGCTTGAGCAGGGCCGACATCAGCGAGAAGCAGGCGGCCGCACCGCAGCGCAGCGCGATGCCGCGCATGATATTGTCCCGTAGCGGCGGGGCGCTCGGTCGGTCGGTCATCTCTCTTCCCCCGGCAAGGGCATGGGCCTCGGCCGCCATGGAACGGCGCCGGCGGGCTTTGCCGGGATATGGATGATGTCGCAAGCGCTGGCGGCTTTCTTCGGCGGGCAAGCTCGTTTATGAGCGCCACCGACAATGCACATCTTTGCCAATCCAAATCGTTTTCTGGCTATCGCCCGGCCACTGACGCCATGGCTGGGCTGGACCGGCGCGCTGCTCCTCGCCGCAGCGCTGGCAAGCGGCCTGATGCTGACGCCGGCGGACTATCTGCAGGGCGAGAGCGTGCGCATCATGTACGTCCATGTGCCGGCCGCCTGGCTGGGCATGGCCGGCTGGAGCGGGATCGCCGCCGCGAGCCTGATGCAGCTTGTCTGGCGCCATCCGCTGGCGGGCGTGGCGGCGCGGGCGATCGCGGTGCCGGGCGCGCTCTTCACCGCCATCTGCCTCGCCACCGGATCGATCTGGGGGCGGCCGACCTGGGGCACATGGTGGGAATGGGATGGGCGGCTGACCTCCATGCTGGTGCTGTTCTTCCTCTATATCGCCTATCTGGCGCTGGCGGGCGCGGATGACGAGCGTGGCCAGCAGGGTAGCCGCATCGCCGCGATCTTCGGCCTGGTCGGCGCGGTCAACATCCCGGTCATCCATTATTCGGTGCTGTGGTGGCGCACGCTCCACCAGGGGCAGAGCATCACGCTGAAAGGGTCCGCCATCGACATGTCGATCCTCTGGCCGCTGCCGATCGCGATGCTGGGCTTCACCCTGCTCTTCGCCGCGATCGTGCTGATACGGATGCGCACGTTGCTCGCCGAGGCGAAGGTCGAGGCGCGGCTGAAGCGGATGGCGGCGGCATGACCCATTGGGCATTCATCATCGCCGCCTATGCGATCGCGCTCGGGGGCACGGGCGGGATATTGGCCTACAGCTTCGCGGCGATGCGCAAGGCCGAGGCGCGCGCGGAAGCGGTGACGAAAAGACGATGAAGGCGAAGCATCAGCGGCTGTCGCTGGCGCTCATCGCGCTGGTGGCGATTATCGGGGCGGGCCTGCTCGCAATGTCCGCGCTCAAGGACCAGGCGGCCTATTTCTATACGCCGAGCGACGCGGCGCGCGATCATGTGCGGCCGGGCGTGGCCGTGCGGCTGGGCGGCATGGTGCAGAAGGGGTCGATCCGGCGTGAGGCGGACGGGGTAACGATCCGCTTCGTCGTGACGGACGGGGCTGAGGCCGTGCCGGTGCGCTTCAAGGGGATCGTGCCCGACCTGTTCAAGGAGGATTCGGGCGTGGTGGCCGAAGGGCGGTTCGAGCCGGGCGGCGGCTTCGTCGCGGACAATATTCTCGCCAAGCATGACGAGCGCTACATGCCGCCGCAGATGGCGGGCGAGATGCACAGATCGGAAAGCCTGAAGAAGTGATAGCGGAAGCAGGGCTGGCGGCCTTATGGCTCGCGGCGGCGTTGGCGGCGCTGCAATTCGCGCTGGGCGCGATGGGGCTGAGGCAAGGGGGCGACACGCTGCTGCCGGCGGTGCGGCCCGTGGCGCTGGTGCAGGCGGCGCTGGCCTGCCTTGCCTTCGCGCTGCTGATCCTGCTGTTCCTGCGGGTCGACCTGTCGGTCGCGCTGGTGGCGGCGAACGATCATTCGGCCAAGCCCTGGCTCTACCGTTTCGCGGGCGCCTGGGGAAATCATGAAGGCTCGATGCTGATGTGGGTGACGATCCTGTCGCTCGCCGGCGGGGCGGTTTCGCTGTTCGAGAAAAGGCTGCCCGAACGCACGCTGATCGCGACGCTCGCGGCGCAGGCGGCGATCGGGCTCGGCTTCTACGCCTTCCTGCTCTTCGCCTCCAATCCCTTCGCCAGGCTCGATCCGGCGCCGGCGGAGGGGCAGGGGCTCAATCCGCTGCTCCAGGATCCCGGCCTCGCCTTCCATCCGCCGACGCTCTATCTCGGCTATGTCGGCCTGTCGGTCGCCTTTTCCTTCGCGGTGGGCGCGCTGGTGACGCGCGACGTGGGCCCGGCCTTCGCGCGGGCGATGCGGCCCTGGGTGCTGGCGGCATGGATCATGCTGACGCTCGGCATCACGGCGGGCAGCTACTGGGCCTATTATGAGCTGGGCTGGGGCGGCTGGTGGTTCTGGGATCCGGTCGAGAATGCCTCGTTGATGCCCTGGCTGGCGGCGACCGCGCTGCTCCATTCGGTGACGGTGCTGGCGACGCGCGACGGCCTGCGCGCGTGGACGGTGATGCTGGCGGTGGTCGCCTTCTCGATGAGCATGGTCGGCACCTTCCTCGTCCGCTCCGGCATATTGACGAGCGTGCACAGCTTCGCGGTCGATCCGACGCGCGGCGCCTTCATCCTCGCCCTGCTGACGCTCTATATCGGCGGCGCGCTGGCCCTGTTCGGGCTGCGCGTAGGCACGGTGAAGGAAGGCTCGCGTTTCGACGTGGTGAGCCGCGAAGGCGCGCTGGTGGTCAACAACCTGCTCCTGTCCGCGATCCTCGGCATCGTGCTGGTGGGCACGCTCTATCCGCTGATGGCCGAGGCGCTGTCGGGCGAGAAGCTTTCGGTGGGGCCGCCTTATTTCAATGCCGCGGCGGGTCCGCTGGCGCTCGTCATGGTCGCGGTGATGGCGGCGGGGCCGCTGATGCGCTGGCGGCGGGACGAGGCGATGGCCGTGGCGAAGCGGCTCGCCTTGCCGGCGCTGCTGGTGGCGGGGGCGCTTGCGGCGCTGCTGGCCCTCGCGCCCTCGATCGGGATGCTGCCGCTCCTCGGGCTGATCCTCGCGGGCGGCGTGGCGGCGGCGAGCATAGCGCCCTTGTGGAAGCGCAATCTGCGCCGGACGCCGCTCTTCATCTGGGGCATGGTGATCGCGCATCTGGGGATCGCGGTCAGCCTGGCCGGCATGGCTTCGGACAGCGCCTTCACCAGGGAGAGGCTGGTCGCGGCCCGGCTCGGCGAGACGCATCGCGTCGGCCCTTATACGATCCGCTTCGACGGCGTGGAGCCGGTGGTCGGGCCCAACTGGACCGCGGTCGAGGCGACGCTGACCGCGACCCGGAACGGGCGGGAGACGCTGCTCAAGCCGCAGGCGCGCGCCTTCTGGTCGCCGCCGACCGAGACCAATGAGGCGGCGATCCACACCGTGTTCGACGGGCAGCTCTATGTCGTCGTCGGCAAGGCGGACGAGGAGGGGCGCTGGCAGCTCCGCCTGTGGTGGAAGCCGTTCGTAACCTTGATCTGGCTGGGGGGCGCGATGGTGGCTCTGGGCGGGCTCCTGTCGCTGATCGGCCGGGTGCGGCGCGAGCGGCGCGCGCATGGGCAGGAGGCGTTCGCATGAAAAGGGCGATCATCTGGGCGCCGCTGCTGGTCTTCGCGATCTTCGTCGCCATGTTCGCCTTCGGGCTGAACCGTTCGCCCGAGCAGGTGATCAGCTCGCGGCTGGTGGGGCAGAAGCTGCCCGATTTCGCGCTGCCCGGGGCGCTGCCCGGCCAGCCCGGCCTTGCGAGCGCCGATCTGGCCAAGGGCAAGCCGCGGCTGCTCAACATCTTCGCGAGCTGGTGCGTGCCCTGCGTGGCGGAAGCGCCGCAGCTCATGGCGCTGAAGCAGGCGGGCGTCCAGATTGACGCGATCGCCATTCGCGACCGGCCGGAGGATGTGGCGAACTTCCTCAAGCGCTGGGGCAATCCTTATGCGCGGATCGGCGGCGACAAGCAGAGCCGGGTGCAGATCGCGTTGGGTTCGTCCGGCGTCCCCGAAAGCTTCATCATCGACGGGCGGGGCGTGATCCGTCACCAGCATATCGGCGATATCAGGCCGGAAGATGTGCCGGCGATCATCGCGGCGCTGGAGGCGGCACGATGAAGGCGGCATTTTTCCTGTTGCTCGCTTTGGCGAGCCCGACGCTGGCGGACATGCCCAAGGCCGCGCTTGCCGATACGCAGCTTGCCGATCCGAAGCTGGAGGCCGAGGCGAGCGCGCTGATGCACAGGCTGCGCTGTCTCGTCTGCCAGGGCCAGTCGATCGCCGACAGCGACGCGGACATGGCGGGCGACATGCGCGCGCTGGTGCGCGAGAAGATCCAGGCGGGCGAGACGCCCGACGAGGTGCGCGCCTGGCTGATCCAGCGCTACGGCAATTGGGTGAGCTTCGATCCGCCGCTCGACCGATCGACATGGCCGCTCTGGGCGGCGCCCGCGCTGCTGCTCCTTGCCGGCATCTGGCTGGCGCGCGGACGTTTCCGGAGGCGGCGCTGATGGGTTTCGCGATCATCCTCATCATGGCGCTGGCCGTGTTCGTCGCGGTGGCGAAATTCGCGCGGCCGCCCCGGGCCGCGCTGGAGCTGCTCGGCGCGGCGCTGATGATCGGGCTGGCGGGCTATGCCTGGCAGGGAAGCCCGACGCTCGCCGGCAGGCCGACCCCGCCACGTGCCGGCATCGGCCAGCCGGACAGCATCTTCGCCCAGGAACGCGGCCTTTTCATGGAGCGGATGGGCCGCAACGCACAGGTGCTCGAGACCGCGGAAGCCTTTCAGCGGCAGGGACTGCCCGATTATGCGGTGGGCGTGATCCGGGGCGCGATCGGGCGCAATCCGAAGAGCGCGGAACTATGGGTCGGGCTCGGCAACGCGCTGCTCGTCTATGGCGACGGGATGGTCACGCCGGCCGCCAAGCTGGCCTTCGATCGCGCGGCGGCGATCGATCCCGACCATCCCGCGCCACCCTATTTTCTCGGCCTTGCCTATGCCCAGAATGGGCAGCTCGACCGCGCCGCAGCGATGTGGCGTTCGCTTCTGCAGCGGACGCCCGCCGACGCGCCCTTCCGGGGGGATGTCGCGCTGAAGCTTGCCATTGCCGAGCGACTGCTGGCGTTGCAGCAACCCTGAACGCTGGGATCGAATTGCAACAGTGCGACTTTTTTCGCGTGTGCGAGGAACCGACTCGCGCCTTGTGAGCTATATGCCGCGAACTCGTTGCTTAGGAGTAACCATGCATAAAACCTTCATTGTCGCGGCGATCGCCGCTGTTTCGTCTTTCTCGGCTCCGGCGCTGGCGCAGGATCAATTCAGCACCAGTTTCCGTGGCTTGCGCGGCGAGGCGCAGGTCGGTCTCGATCGTTTCCACTCGGAAGGCGATCATGATCATTCGCTCGGCTATGGTGGCATCATCGGTTGGGACGGTCTGGTCGGCGATCGCGTCGTGATCGGCGCCGAGGGCAGCTTCTGGCGCGGCACGGGCCAGAATTTCACGCCGGGCGTGCTCGGCGGCACCGTGGCGCGCAAGAGCTTCGAGGAATATGGCGTCGCCGCACGCGCGGGCTATGTGCTGACGCCGCAGCTGATGGTCTATGGCAAGGCCGGCTATGTGACGAACGAGCAGCGCAAGCGCTTCAGCGGCGATCCCGCCGGCGGCCAGCCCTTCTACGATCATTACAACACGACCGGCTATCAGGTCGGCGGCGGTGCCGAATATTCGCTGAACGACCTTTTCTATCTCAGCGCCGAATATAAATATTCGAACTATGGTTCGAATTCGGCGCGGCAGAAGGTGTCGCTCGGCGCGGGCGTCCGCTTCAAATAAGCCGGAGCGGCCGAAACAAGGGCGCTGGACGGGGCAGCGGCTCCGTCCAGAGTTTCTTCTTTCGGCCGTCTCTCAGCCGAGCGGCAGGCCCAGCGCGTTCGCTACCGCCTGATGGCGGATCCTGCCGCCCGAGACGTTGAGGCCGTTGGCCAGATGCGGGTCGGCGGCCATCGCGGCCTCCGCACCGAGATTGGCGAGCCTGAGGACGAAGGGCAAGGTGGCGTTGTTGAGCGCGAAGGCCGATGTGCGGGCGACCGCGCCGGGCATGTTGGCGACGCAATAATGAATGATGCCCTCCTCCTCGAACACGGGGTCCGCATGCGTCGTCGGGCGCGAGGTTTCGAAGCAGCCGCCCTGATCGATCGCGATATCGACGATAACCGAGCCGCGCTTCATCGTTCTTAGCATCTCGCGCGTCACGAGCTTGGGCGCGGCGGCACCGGGGACGAGCACCGCACCGATCACCAGCTGGGCGCCGGCCACGGCCGCCGCGATCGCCGCCTTGCTGGCATAGGCGGTCTTGATCTGGCTGCCGAAATAGGTGTCGAGCTCAGCCAGCCGGTCGTTGGAAATGTCGTAGATGGTGACGTCCGCGCGCTGGCCGACCGCCATCTGCGCGGCGTTCAGCCCCGCTACGCCGCCGCCCAATATCGCGACCCTGGCCGGCGCCACGCCGGGCACGCCGCCGAGCAATATGCCGCGGCCGCCCTGTTCCTTTTCCAGATAATGGGCGCCGACCTGGATCGACATGCGTCCCGCCACTTCCGACATCGGCTTCAGCAGCGGCAGCGAGCGGTTGGCCGATGTGACCGTCTCATAGGCGATGCAGGTGGCGCCCGATTTCATCAGTCCTTCGGCCTGCGGCCTGTCCGCCGCGAGATGGAGATAGGTGAAAAGGATATGGCGCGGCTCCAGCAGCGCGATCTCGGAAGGCTGCGGCTCCTTGACCTTCACGATCATGTCCGCGCCGGCGAAGAGCGCGGCCGGCGTGTCGACGATGGTGGCGCCCGCATCGACATAGTTCGAGTCGTCGAAGTCGATTCCGCAGCCGGCGCGGGTTTCGACCAAGACCTCATGGCCGCTGGCGACTAGTTCCGCCACTGAAGCCGGCGTCAGGCCGACTCGATATTCATGATTCTTGATTTCCTTGGGCACGCCTACACGCATCCATGCCTCCACAATTGCGTTATCCGGAGCGCTATAGCCCCCGGCTTCCGCGCTGTCGCCGGGGGCCCTGTTGCGGCACAACAGGCGGCGTGCTACTGGCGCGCCGCTATTGCCGGGGGGCGAACGGGCGATACCGAATGAGCAGGCAAGCAGCACCTAGGCAGGCAGTGCGCCACGCAGGACATTTCATCCGATGACGACCGCAGAGGCAGGTGCCGCGATTGCGGAACCGGCGATAATCGAACCGAGCCATGGCCATAAGCCCATGGGGCTGGGCAAGCTGGCGCTGGGTGCGGTCGGCGTCGTCTATGGCGATATCGGCACGAGCCCGCTTTATGCGGTGAAGGAAACCTTTGTCGGCCATCATCCGCTTGCGGTCGACAAGCTCCACATATTGGGCGTGCTGAGCCTGATCTTCTGGTCGCTGATCGTGATCGTGACGATCAAATATGTGTTCCTGATCATGCGGGCCGACAATAAGGGCGAAGGCGGCAGCCTCGCGCTGCTCGCGCTGATCCAGCGGCGCACGGGCGGCGGGCGCTGGACGGCCGGGCTGGTGATGCTGGGCGTGCTGGCGACGGCGCTGTTCTTCGGCGACTGCATGATCACGCCTGCCATCTCGGTGCTCTCGGCGGTCGAGGGCCTCGAAATCGTCCAGCCGCGCTTCGCGCCGCTGGTGCTGCCCGTATCGGTGATGATCCTGGTCGGGCTGTTCCTGCTGCAATCGCATGGGACGGAGTTGATTGGGCGCTTCTTCGGCCCGATCATGCTGGTCTATTTCATCACGCTGGCGGGCCTGGGCGTGATGAACATCTTCGCCCGGCCGGACGTGCTGCAGGCGTTTAACCCGATCTGGGCGGTGCGCTTCTTCCAGGCGGACGGGACGCTCGCCTTCCTGGCGCTGGGCTCGGTCGTGCTGGCGGTGACAGGCGCAGAGGCGCTCTATGCTGATATGGGGCATTTCGGGCGCCGGCCGATCGCTATGGCGTGGCTCTATCTGGTGTTCCCGGCCCTGATGCTGAACTATCTGGGGCAGGGGGCGTTGCTGCTCGACAATCCGGCCGCCGCCGAAAATCCCTTCTACTTTCTGGCGCCCGACGAATGGCGGCTGCCGCTGGTGATCCTGGCGACGATGGCGACGATCATCGCCAGCCAGGCGGTGATTACGGGTGCCTTCTCCGTCGTGCAGCAGGCGGTGCAGCTCGGCCTGATGCCGCGGTTGCGCATCGATCATACGAGCGCGTCCGCGGCGGGGCAGATCTATATCACCAGCGTCAACTGGGCCCTGATGGTGATGGTGATGCTGCTGGTGCTGATGTTCGGCGAATCGTCGAACCTGGCGGCGGCCTATGGCATCGCGGTCACGGGCACGATGTTCATCAGCACCTTCATGCTCGCGGTGCTCGTCTTCCGCGTCTGGAACTGGCATCCGCTGCTCGCAGGCGGGCTGATCCTGCTGTTCTTGACGGTGGACGGCTTCTATTTCTCGTCGAACCTCACCAAGGTGCCCGACGGCGGCTGGTTTCCCCTGCTGATAGGCCTGATCGCCTTCACCCTGCTCACCACCTGGGCCAAGGGCCGCGCGCTGATGATCGAGCGGATGCGCGAGGTGGCGATGCCGGTGCAGGTGTTCGTGCGTTCGGCGGTCAATTCGGCGACCCGCGTGCCCGGCACGGCGGTGTTCATGACCTCCACTGCCGAGGGCGTGCCCCATGCGCTGCTCCACAATCTGAAGCATAACAAGGTGCTGCACGAGCGGGTGATCCTGCTCACCGTGAAGATCGAGGATGTGCCCTATGTCGATAGCGAGCGGCGCACCGAGCTCGAGGATCTGGGGCAGGGCTTCTATCGCCTGATCGTGCGATACGGCTTCATGGAGGATCCGGACGTGCCCGCGGCGCTGGCGCTGGCGACCGAGTGCGGCCCCGAATTCAAGATGATGGATACGAGCTTCTTCCTCTCGCGGCAGACGCTGCTCGCCTCGGCCCGGCCGGGAATGGCGCTGTGGCGGGAAAAGCTGTTCGCCTGGATGCTGCGCAACGCCGAAAGCGCGATGGAATTTTTCCGCCTGCCGACGAACCGCGTGGTCGAGCTCGGCAGCCAAGTCGAGATCTGATCGCCGCTTGCGCGCGGCGATCCTCCTCGCGGCGGGAAGCTCGCGCCGGTTCGGACGAGCCAACAAACTGCTCGCGCCGCTGGCGGAACGGCCGCTTCTCCTCCATGCGCTCGAACGGGCCCGCGCAGGCGCGCAAGGGCGGGTGATCGTTGTGACGGGGGCCGATCGGGCGCGCGTCGCGGCGATCGTGCGGGGGCCGGGCGTCACGATCGTCCATGCCGCCGATCATCGGCAGGGCATCTCCGCCAGCCTGCGCCGGGGCATCGCCGCGCTGAGGCCGATCGAGCGCGAGGTGACGATCCATCTGGGGGACATGCCCTTCGTCGCCGATGCGCGGCGCTGGCGGCTGGCGGCGGGGCAGGATGCGCTGCGACCCATAGCGGGCGGACGACCCGGTCATCCGGTGCTGCTGCGCACGGAGGTGGCGCGGCGCGCCCGCGATCTGGCCGGCGATAAAGGGCTGGGGACGCTGCTTTCCGGGCTCCGGCTCGGCGTGGCCAAGGCGGGCCCGGGCAGCCTGATCGATATCGACTCGCGCGCCATGCTGATCCGCGCGCGCCGCATGCGCCGTCTCTGATCAAGTCCGGGGCCTGACCAAGTCCGGCGACCCAGCCCGGATCGTGGAATCGCCCACGGCGTTATCCGGAGGCAGCAGGATGGAGCCTGTCGGATGGAGGATATTGCGGGCTGGGTCGCGCCTGTCACGACGATGATCGCGGCGATGATGACGGCATCCAATCTGGGGCCGAGGGTCACGGGCTGGGGGTTCGCCGTCTTCAGCCTGGGATCGATCGCCTGGATCATCGTCGCCATGGCGAGCGGCCAACAGAATCTGCTGTGGAGCAACGCCTTCCTGGCCATGGTCAACATGATCGGCATCTGGCGCTGGCTCGGCCGGCGCGCGCGCTATGATGATGGCGGCAAGGCGGCGGCGGAAGGGAGCCGTGCTGCCTCCGCGCCCGCTCTGTTCCCGCTGAGCGGGCTGGAGGGGATGGCCGTGGCCGGGCCGGACGGGCATGTGATCGCGCATGTCATCGACGCGATGGCGGAATGCGGAGACGGGCGGATCAGTTATGTGGTGGTCCGCGAAGGCGGTGTCGCCGGGCTGGGCGAGACGCTGCATGCCATCGGATGGAATGAGATGACGCTCAGCGACGGCAGGATCGAGACGGGGCTTTCGGCGGCGCGGCTGCGGGCGCGCAGGCCGCTCGATCCGCGCCATTGGCCCGCCCGGCGGGAGGAGGCCGATGCGCTCTCCTGAAGGCATGCCCGCGCCCATCATCGTCACCGCCCTGTTCGCACCGGCGGATTTCGCCTGGCTCGATGGCCTGCGCCGCACACATTATCCGCCGGAACGCAACAGGGTGCCGGCGCATCTGACGCTGTTCCATCATCTGCCGCCCTCGATCGGGCCCGAGCTGCGCGCACGATTGAACGAGGCGACGCGCGGGCTGCGTCTGCCGGTGGCGACGATCAGCGGCCTCATCCGGCTGGACGGGGGCGTGGCACTGCGCGTTTCGAGCGAGGGGCTTACGGATATCCGCGCGTGCTTGGCCGATGCCTTCGCATCGTTGCTCCTGCCGCAGGATCGCGCCGGCTGGCGGCCGCATGTCACGATCCAGAACAGGGCGTCTGCCGCGCAGGCGACCTTGCTTCATCGGAGGCTTGCCGCCGGTTTCCGGCCGCGTGCGATCGGGATCGCGGGGCTTGCGTGCTGGCACTATCGTGACGGCCCTTGGGAAGCGCTCAGCCGGCACATGTTCGGTTGAACGATCCTGCGTCCTCAGTCGACCTGGCCGATGCCGTCGCAGCTCAGGTCGAAGGCGGCGAGGCCGGCTTCGAGATAGGCGGCAAGGCTGGCCATTTCGAGCAACTGATCGATCGGCTCCTCCGAATCGGGATCGCTGGCGGCCTCGATCGCATCATCCCATTCGGAGGCGTCATAGGTTCCACGCCCGATCCAGGCGAGGGCCAGCACCTCGGCAATCTCCTCGTCGCCCAGATCGTCGAGCGAGGCGAAGACCTCGTCCTCGACTGCCTCGTTTGATTCATCCTCCAGCACCGCGAACTCGTCGTCCACGTCCGTCGGATCCTCTTCCTCATCGGCCTGGATGGCGGGAACCTGCGCCTCCAGCTCGCGGGCGCGCACGATAAGCCGGCAGATCGTCTCGAGCGAAACCGTGAGTTCCATTTGCCGCCTCCTCCTGGCTCATTCCATGGCGCGGAACGAGAGGAGGGGGCGGCGGGTTCCGCGGCTTCAAGCCGGAATCAGTGCTTTCAGCGGCGTTTCCGGATCGGCGAGGCCGGCAGGGTCCGGCGCCGCGCCGCCCGCGACCAGCGCGCGGCCCTGCGCATAGTCCCGGGTCGCATTGACGCAGTCGAGCGCGATCACCTTGCCTTCGCGCAGATAGACGAGCGAGAAGCTGCGCGTGGCGATGTCGCCGCGCATCACGATCCGATCATATCCGCTGGACAGGCCGACCGTCTGCAGCCGCAGATCATATTGGTTGGACCAGAACCAGGGCACGGCATGATAGGGCGCGGCATTGCCGCAGATCGCACGGGCGACGAGCGTCGCCTGATCATTCGCATTCTGCACCGATTCGAGGCGGATGCGGGCGCCCCGGGCGAAATCATTGGCATGCATCGCGCAATCGCCGATCGCATAGATGTCGGGCAGGCTGGTGCGGCAATATTCGTCCACATCCACGCCATTGCCGCCGGCCGCGCCTGCTTCGAGCAGCGGCTGCACGGCGGGAATGATGCCGATGCCCACGATCACCATTTCGGCGGGAAGCAGCGTGCCGTCGCCGAGGCGCACGCCGCAGGCCGCGCCATCCTTCTCCTCGATGCATTCGACCGTGACGCCCAGGCGGATATCGACGCCATGGGCGCGATGCTCTGCCTCGTAGAAACGCGACAGCGGCTCGCCCGCGACGCGCGCCAGGACGCGGTCGAGCGCCTCAAGCACCGTCACCTTCTTGCCGAACTTGACGAGCACCGCGGCCGCCTCAAGCCCGATATAGCCGCCGCCGACCACGACGACGCGCTCGGTGCCCGGCAGTTCCTCCTTCATCCGATCGACATCCGCCCGCGTGCGGACGGAATGGACGCCCTTCAGGTCATGGCCGCTGCAGGCGAGCTTGCGGGGCGATCCGCCGGTGGCCCAGATAAGCGTGCCATAGCCGATGGTCGCGCCGTCCGCGAGCGTGACCTCATACGCGACCGGATCGACCGAAACGACCCGGCGGCCGAGCAGCAGCTCCACATTGCGCTCGGCCCAGAAGGTCGCGGGCCGAATCAGGATGCGCTCGAACGGTTTTTCGCCCGACAGATAGTCCTTGGAAAGCGGCGGGCGTTCATAGGGCGGCTCGGGCTCGTCGCCGATGATCGCCACGCTGCCCCCGAATTTCTGCTGGCGCAGCGTCAGCGCCGCCTGCGCGCCGCCATGGCCCGCGCCGACGATGACTATGTCGTATCGATCCTTGCCCACCCCGATCTCCTGCCAACCCATTGGCGAGCGGCCTTATCGCGATCGATCGCCTCACGCCAGTTGACCCGTCGCGCAACGCTGCTATAGCGCCCGCCCATCGGCCGAACGAAACGATCGGCCAGGATGATATGGCGGGGCGGAGTAGCTCAGCTGGTTAGAGCAGCGGAATCATAATCCGCGTGTCGGGGGTTCAAGTCCCTCCTCCGCTACCATATCGACGCCCCGGATAGGCGAATTTCCCCTTTTGTCGCAGGATTGTGTCCGGTCATCGCGTCATGACCTGTCGCAGCCAATGTTGCGGTGGCGGATCGGCCCTCCTATCTGGACGCAGAGATTTCGATGAGAGTTGCTCAATGACCGCCGTCCATTCCACCCGCATGTTGATTCTCGGTTCCGGCCCGGCCGGCCTGTCCGCCGCCATTTATGGCGCGCGCGCCGGGCTTGCGCCGATCGTGGTGCAGGGGCTCCAGCCCGGCGGGCAGCTGACGACGACGACCGACGTCGAAAATTATCCGGGCTTTCGCGACGTGATCCAGGGCCCGTGGCTGATGGAGGAAATGCAGGCGCAGGCCGAGCATGTCGGCGCGCAGATGATGTACGACACGATCGTCGAGGTCGACCTGTCCGAGCGGCCCTTCCGGCTGATCGGCGACAGCGGCACCATCTATTCGGGCGACACGCTGGTGATCGCGACCGGCGCGCAGGCCAAATGGCTGGGGCTCGACAGCGAGACGGCGCTGCGCGGCCAGGGCGTTTCCGCCTGCGCCACCTGCGACGGCTTCTTCTTCCGGGGCAAGAAGGTGGCGGTGATCGGCGGCGGCAATACCGCGGTCGAGGAGGCGCTCTACCTCACCAATCACAGCCATGAGGTGACGCTGATCCATCGGCGTGATTCGCTGCGCGCGGAAAAGATCCTGCAGGAGCGGCTGTTCGCCCATCCCGGGATCAAGATCGAGTGGAACAAGGAGGTCGACCGCTTCGTCGGCGGATCGGGCACCGAGGGGCTGGTCGCGCTCGACCTCAAGGACACGCAGACGGGCGAGATTTCGCGGCTGGACGTCGATGGCGGCTTCGTCGCGATCGGCCATCATCCGGCGACCGAGCTGTTCCGGGGCAAGCTCGATATGGACGAGGAAGGCTATCTGAAGGTCGAGCCGGGCAGCACGCGGACCAGCGTCGAGGGCGTCTTCGCGGCCGGCGATGTGGCGGACAAAATCTATCGCCAGGCGATCACGGCGGCGGGCACGGGCTGCATGGCCGCGCTCGATGCCGAGCGCTTCCTCGCCGAGGCCGATTTCGAGCAGATCGAGCTCCGCGCGGCGGAATGATCCGCGCTCAGTAGCGCGCCTCGACAAAATAAAGCCCTTCGGGCGGCGCGTTGAGACCGAGCGCCGCCCGGTCGCGCGCATCGCGTGCGGCGACGAGATCGGCGGCATTCCACTGGCCCCGCCCGACCAGCGCGAGGCAGCCGACCATCGAGCGGACCTGATGGTGGAGGAAGGAGCGGGCGGCCGCCTCCACCTCGATCGCATCGCCCATGCGGCGTACGTCGAGCCGGTCGAGCGTTTTCACCGGGCTCGCCGATTGGCAGTGGACCGAACGGAAGGTGGTGAAGTCGTGCAGGCCGATCAGCGCCTGGGCGGCGTCGTGCATCGAATCGGCATCGAGGGGGGCGGCGATGCGCCAGGCGCGGCCGGCGTCGAGCGTGAGCGGCGGGCGGCGGTTGATGATGCGATAGATATAGCGCCTGCCGATGCAGGAGAAGCGGGCATGCCAGTCCTCGGGCACGGTCTCGCAGGCGAGGATGGCAACCGGGTTCGGCTTCAGCTTCGCATTGAGCGCTTCCATCAGGCGGAAGGGCGCGATCGCCTTGGCGATATCGACATGGGCGGCCATGGCGGTGGCGTGGACGCCGGCATCGGTGCGGCCGGCGGCGTGGAGGACGACATCCTCCCCCGTGACGGCATGGACGGCATCCTCGATCGCCTGCTGGACGCTGGGCCCATGCGCCTGCCGCTGCCAGCCCATGAAGGGGCGGCCGTCAAATTCCACCGTCAGGCGAAAGCGGGTCATGCGAGGCGGGTGCCGGCGGGGATGGGATAGCCGCGCAGCAGCTCGGCGGGCGTCATAATCCCCCGGCCGGCGCGCTGGATCAGCAGGGGGCGGATCGCGCCTTTGCCGCAGGCGATGGTGAGATGCGCGTCGAGCGTCGTGGCGGGCTCGCCATCCGCGTCCGTTGCGATGGCGGAATGGACGCGGAAACGTTCGCCGGCAAGCTCGAACCAGGCGCCGGGGGCGGGATTGAAGGCGCGGATCTGGCGCTCGACCTGCGCGGCGGAGGCAGCGAAATCGAGGCGCGATTCGGCCTTGTCGATCTTGGCAGCGTAGGTGACGCCTTCCTCCGGCTGGATGACGGGCGGATAGGCGGGAAGATCGGCCAGCACTTCGGCCATCAGCTTCGCGCCGGATGCGGCGAGCTCGGTGGTGAGTTCGCCTGCGGTCTTGCCGTCCACCGGCGTCTCGACCGTCGCGAGCATCGGGCCGGTGTCGAGGCCGCGTTCCATCTGCATGATGGTGACGCCGGTGAGCGCATCGCCGGCGAGGATCGCGCGCTGGACGGGCGCCGCGCCGCGCCAGCGGGGCAGCAGCGAGCCATGGACGTTGAGACAGCCGAAACGCGGCGCCTCGAGGATCGGCCGGGGCAGGATCAGCCCATAGGCCGCGACGATCGCGGCATCGAGATCGAGTGCCGCGAAGGCGATCTGCGCCTCGGCATCGCGCAGCGAGACGGGCGAGCGGACCTCGAGCCCGAGCGCCTCGGCGCGGCGCTGCACGGGGGAGGGCATCGGCGCTTTGCCGCGCCCGGCGGGGCGGGGCGGCTGGGTGTAGACGGCGGCGATCTCATGCCCGGCATCGACCAGGGCATCGAGCGTCGGCACGGCGAAATCGGGGGTTCCCATGAAGGCTAGGCGCATCGGCTCTCTGAAACGCTTGGCAAGCGATAGTGCAACCCCATATTCGGGTGCGCATGGCTTCTTCCGAGATCGATGCGCTGACGCAGGCGCTGGCAAGATTGCCGGGCCTGGGCCCGCGATCCGCGCGACGCGCGGTGCTGCACCTCCTCAAGAAGCGCGAGGCGGCGATGGCGCCGCTGCTGCGCGCGTTGGACGCGGTCAATGAAAGGCTGGCGACCTGCTGCACCTGCGGCAATGTCGATACGACCGATCCCTGCTCCATCTGCGCCGATCCGCGCCGCGACGCGCGGATGCTGTGCGTGGTGGAGGATGTGTCGGACCTGTGGGCGCTCGATCGTTCGCGGCTGTTCCCGGGGCGTTTCCATGTGCTGGGCGGGCGGCTTTCCGCGCTGGAGGGGGTACGGCCCGAGGATCTGACGATCGACGCGCTGATCGGGCGGATCGCGGCGGGCGGCATCGACGAGGTGGTGCTGGCGATGAACGCCACGCTGGAGGGGCAGACGACGGCCCATTATATCGCCGACCGGATCGAGCGATTTCCGGTGCGCGTGACGCAGCTTGCGCATGGCCTGCCGGTCGGCGGCGAGCTGGATTATCTAGACGAAGGCACGCTGGCGCAGGCGCTGCGGGCGCGGCGGCCGGTCGTCTAGGCGGCAGCGGATAGCGGGATCCCCCGCGTCCCAATCTTGACTTTCGGGCTGGATTGCCTAGCTCCAAGGCATGGCCATATTGCCCATCCTCGAAGCGCCGGATCCCCGGCTGCGTGTCGTGTCGAAGCCCGTCGAGGCGGTCGATGACGAGCTGCGTACGTTGATCGACGATATGTTCGAGACGATGTATGACGCGCCCGGCATCGGCCTTGCCGCGATCCAGGTGGGCGTGCCCAAGCGCGTGCTGGTGATCGACCTGCAGGAGGAAGATCCCGAGACGGGCAAGCCCGTCCGCAATCCGCGCGTCTTCATCAATCCGGAGCTGTTCGAGCCTTCGGAGGAGCAGTCGGTCTATAATGAAGGCTGCCTCTCCGTGCCGGACCAGTTCGCCGAGGTGGAGCGCCCCGCCCGGGTGCATGCCCGTTGGCTCGATCGTGACGGCGTCCAGCATGAGGAAGCGCTGGAAGGGCTGCTTGCCACCTGCATCCAGCATGAGATGGACCATCTGGAAGGCATACTCTTCATCGATCATCTTTCGCGGCTGAAGCGCGAGATGCTGCTGAAGAAGCTGGAAAAGGCGCGCAAGGCCCGGCGCGCGGCCTGATCCGCCGGATCGTACCGCTCAGGCTGAGCGCGGTCGCGTGGAGACTGCTCTGATCAATCGATCGTCGCGAGTGCCTTGCGGCAGTCCGTCGCGCATTCCCGGCACATTTCGGCGCAGAGCTGGCAATGCGCCTGTTCATGCGTCTCGCATTCGGCGCCGCAGATTTCGCATGTCTCGATACAGGTCTGCAGCAAGGAGCGGATGACCGCCTCGTTGCTGCCCGATCGGCGCGTCGCGACGCGCGCGGTGGCGTCGCAAATATCCGCACAGTCCATGCAGCTGCGGATGCACTGGACCATATCCATCTTCTCGGCCGAGCAGGCGTCCGCGCAGGAGGTGCAGATGATCGCGCAGAACATCGCATGGCGGACGGCGGTCGCAAGCTCCTCGTTGAGATTGCCTGCGACATCGGGATGCGCGGCGATCATCTTGTGAATGGACATGGTGGCGGCCTCCTGTTGCCGGTCCCTCAGCGGGCAAACGGGCTGGGCGCGGGGCATGTTCCAAGGGCTCGTCGTCCGTCGGCCTATCCGATAATAGGGCTCCACATATCTTCTTCCTGCGGCAGGCCGTTCAGCGCATGGCTTGCAAAGGAATGGCGGGCGGGTTTAGGTTCGCTTTCTGTTCCGTTCAGGGTTGGAAGAATGAATATTGGCCTGGCGCTTGTCGCTATATTCGGTGCGCTGCTGTTCGGACTGCTATGCGGATGGCTCGCCTTCGGCCGGAGCGGAGCGCTGTTGCGCGGCGAGCGGGACCGGCTGAACGAAAGGCTGCGGGGCGCGGAAACGGCGTTCGCGGCGGCCGAGGAGCGGGCGAAGGCGGCCGGGCTGCTCAGAACGACGCTCGATGCGGTGACGGCCGAGCGGGACGAAGCGCTGCGCGCGCTGGCGGAAGAAAGGGCCCGGGCGAAGGAGCGCGAGGAGGCGCATGGCCTGCGGCTGGCGGAGCTGCGCGAGGCGAAGGAGGCGCTGTCGCAGCAGTTCGGCGAGGTCGGCGCGAAGCTGCTCGGCGAGGCGCAGAAGGCCTTTTTGGAGCGGGCCGATGCGCGCTTCCGCCAGTCCGAGGAGAAGAGCGGCCTGGAATTGAAGGCGCTGCTCCAGCCGGTGACCGAGCGGCTGCAACGTTATGAGGAGGGCGTCGCCCGCGTCGAGCAGGAGCGGCGCGAGGCCTATGGCAATCTCACCGGCCTGATCGATTCGATGCGGGCGGGGCAGGAGGCGGTGCGCAGCGAGGCGCAGAAGCTGGTCAATTCGCTGCGCTCGGCGCCCAAGGCGCGCGGCCGCTGGGGCGAGCAGCAGCTCAAAAATGTGCTCGAAACCTGCGGGCTTTCCGAACATGCCGATTTTCAGACCGAGGTGAGCGTCGGCGTGGAGGAAGGACGGCTCAGGCCCGATGCGATCGTGCGCGTGCCGGGCGGGCGGGCGCTGGTGATCGATGCCAAAGTGTCGCTCAACGCCTATCAGGATGCCTTTGCGGCGGTGGACGAGGCGGAACGCGCGCGCGGGCTTTCGGCGCATGCGGCGGCGATGAAGGCGCATGTCAACGGGCTGGGCGCCAAGGCTTATTGGGCGCAGTTCGCCGATGCGCCCGACTATGTGATCATGTTCGTGCCGGGCGAGCACTTCCTGTCTGCCGCGCTGGAACATGATCCGACGCTATGGGATTTCGCCTTCGAGAAGCGCGTGCTCCTGGCGACGCCGACCAACCTGATCGCGATCGCGCGGACGGTCGCGGCGGTGTGGCGGCAGGAGAGGCTGGCGGCCGAGGCCAAGAAGATCGGCGATCTCGGCAAGCTGATGTATGATCGCCTCGCGGTCGCGGCTGGGCATTTGAAGACGGTCGGCGGTGGGCTTGCGACGGCGGTCAATAATTACAACAAGTTCGTCTCAAGCTTCGAGAGCCGCGTGCTCGTGACGGGGCGCGAATTCCAGAAGCTCAATATCGAGACGGGCGCGCGGGCGATCGAGGAGATCCCGCCGGTCGATGCGCTGGCCCGCTATGGGGATATGGCGCTGCCCGTGCCCGATCAGGGGCGGGCGGAAGCGGCGGAGTAGGGTGTTCAGCTGTCATTGAGCCGTTTACTGTTCGATCATGCTCTGCGGAGGGCCGGGCTGGCCCTGGCGGTGATCGGAGGAGACGCTCTATGCGCTGGCTCGATAAGTTCAGGCAGATGCTTGTCGGAAAGCCGGACCTGCTGGACGATACCGAGCTGGTTTATATCTATCTGCCGGGCTCGTTCGAGCCGATCGAGCGTGGGCATCGCTTTGAAGATCCGATCGACGCGGAGCTGAGGCTTGTCGGCCTGGGCTATATCAGCGGTGGCGGCTCATTATTGAGTGCGAAGAAGCCCGACGGGGCGAGGGAGATCGAATCCTGCGGGATCGATGTCGATACGATCGACGTCCAGGCGGCTCGTACGCTTCTGCGACTGCATTTGCCGACATTGGGTTGCCCGAGCGGTACCCAGCTTCATTATTGCGAGGCAGGAAAAGCGTTGCAGGACGAATTTGACGGGCTTGTCTGGGTCGTGGGTAAGCCGCGCCAGATGACGCATCCCGGATTTGGCATTTGAAGGCCGGCAGGGTCGCTCTTTCACGGGAGTGACGAAGTCGGACGGCCCCCTCAGAGCGGGCGGCGCTGGTTCAGCACTTCATAGGCCATGACGGAGGTGGCGACGGCGGCGTTGAGGCTGTCGGCGCGGCCGAGCATGGGCATTTTCACGAGCAGGTCGCATTCCGCTTCATATTCTGCCGGGAGGCCCTGCGCCTCGTTGCCGACGAGGATGAAGGTGGGGGTTTCGTAGCGCGGGGCGCGATAGTCGTGGGTGGCCTTGAGGCTGGTGCCGACGAGCTGGCCGGGGCCGGAGCGCAGCCAGGACAGGAATTCGGGCCAGCGGGCGGCGGCGATCTTCTGGGTGAAGAGCGCGCCCATGGTGGCGCGCACCGCCTCCACCGAGAAGGGATCGACGCAATCGTCGACCAGGATCAGCCCGCCCGCGCCGACCGCGTCGCCCGTGCGCAGGATCGTGCCGAGATTGCCGGGATCGCGCAGCGACTGGGCGACGATCCATATGTCCGCGGCGCTCCGGTCGATGCGCGACAGCGCCGTGTCGAACTGGCGATAGACGCCGATCACCGTCTGCGGATTATCCTTGCCGGACAGCTTGTGGAGAATGTCCCGGCTGGTCTGGATCGCCTCGCCGCCTGAATTCTCGACCGCCGCGACCAGCCGGCGGACGAGTGGGTGCTCGGCGGAATCGGCCGCGAAGAAGAGATAGAGGGGCAATATGCCTACCTCTTCAGCCTCGGCCAGGATGCGCAGCCCTTCGGCGAGGAACAGGCCCTCCTCGCGACGATGGCGCTTTTCGCGAAGCGAGCGGACGCGCTTGACGAGGGGATTGGAAAAGGCGGTGATCTCACGGGGCATGGCGCCCGTCTAGCGGTTCGTCATTCCAGGGGAAGCGGGAATTTCGACTGTCGACAGGCGGGCGGAGCGGAGGGGCGGGCTCAATCCTCGCCGAACTTGCCCTCGACCAGCTCGACAAGGGCTGCGAGCGCCTTGTCCGCGCCGTCGCCGGACGCGCTGATCGTGACGCTGTCGCCCTTGGCGGCGCCGAGCATCATCAGGCCCATGATGGAGGTGCCGGCGACCTTCGATCCGTCCTTCTCCACCTCGACGATCGCGCTCTGGGCGCTGGCGAGGGTGACGAACTTGGCGCTGGCGCGCGCATGGAGGCCGCGCTTGTTGGTGATGAGAACCTTCCGGAAAAGCAGGTTCATGCGGCGGCTTCTCCCAGAACCTCGGATGCGACAGAAATATATTTGCGGCCCGCCTCGCGCGCGGCGGCGACGGCGGCCTTGACCTTCATCATCTTGCGTGCCCCCTCCAGCCTGATCAGCATCGGCAGATTGACCCCGGCGATCACCTCGATATGCCCCGGCTCCATGAGCGATATGGCGAGATTGGAAGGCGTGCCGCCGAACAGGTCGGTGAGCAGGATCACGCCCGTGCCACTATCCACCGCCCGGACCGCGCGGGCGATATCGGCACGGCGCGCCTCCATATCGTCGTCGGGGCCGATGCAGATCGCCTCGATCGCCTGCTGTGGGCCAACGACATGTTCCATTGCCGTGACGAATTCGGCCGCAAGACGGCCATGCGTCACCAGCACCAATCCGATCATCTAATCACCCGATACGCTCATGGTCTCTACCGCCTGTAGGGCTTCCCTCCTTGGCGTCCCGCGTCTGGAGCGCGAGATCGCGATGCGTGACCGTGGGCGAAAATGCCGCATTGCGCAACCGCCCGGCAATGTCTTCCGCAACCCGCACCGAACGATGCCGTCCGCCCGTGCAGCCGAAGGCTATAGTAACATAGGATTTCCCTTCGCTGGCATAGCGCGGAAGCAACAGAAGAAGGAGATTTTCGATCCGCGTAACCGCTTCGGAATAGGCCGAATCTTCCTCGACATAGGCGGCAACGGGCTGATCCAGCCCGGTCTGCGGCCTAAGATGCGGATCCCAGTGCGGATTGCGCAGGAATCGCATGTCGAAAACCAGATCGGCATGGCGCGGCACGCCGCGGGAGAAGCCGAAGGAGATGACGTTGAGCGTCGGCGAATCGGCATCCTCGCTTGCGAAGATGCGGCGCAGCTCGGCCTGGAGCGCATTGCTGTTCGTGTCGCTGGTGTCGATCAGATAGTCGGCGGCGTCGCGGATCGGGCGGAACAGTTCGCGCTCGCGGCGAATGCCGTCGGCGGCGGGACGATCGAGCGCCAGCGGATGGCGGCGGCGCGTCTCCGAATAGCGGCGGGTGAGCACCGCGCCGGCGCAATCGAAGAAGAGTATGCCGATATCATAGCCGCGCTCCTCGCGCAGCGCCGCGACGCTGCGGACGATGCGTTCGGCATCGAAGGCGCGGGTGCGGCTGGATACGCCGAAAGCGAGCGGCCGGCTCTGATCCTCCTCACCCTCGGCGACGGGGCTGCCGAGCAGCCGTTCGAGCAGCGGCAGGGGAAGATTGTCGACCACTTCCCAGCCCAGATCCTCGAATGTCTTGAGCGCGGTGGTGCGGCCCGCACCCGACATGCCCGTGACGATCAATATGCGCTTGGGCAGGACTCGGCCCGGACGATCGCTCATGCGTCACTATCGTCCTTCAGGCCGAACAGGTCGAGCGCTAGTTCGACCTTGAGCGGCGCGGACGCCTCGAATGCCGCAAGCGCGATCACCGGCAGGTCGATCCCGGCGATGTTCCGCGTCTCGCAAGGTTCGGGCGGCATGCGCGCCACCGTCCTGTCGAGCGCCACGAGCAGCGCCACGGCGGCGGGGCCCGCCGCGGCCATGGCAAGGATGCCGAGGCCGCGCACCTCGATCCGATCCTTGATATTGTCCGGCGCGGTGGCGACCAGCCGCCCGTCCTCCTGATGGAGGAGCGTATAGTCATCGCTGACGAGACGCGCGCCGCGATCGATCAGGCGCAGCGCCAGATCGGACTTGCCGGCGCCCGATGGCCCCTGGAGCAGCACGCCGCGGCCATGGATCGCGACGCAGCTGGCGTGGAGAAGCTCGGGAGGCTGCGAAAGGCTCATTTCTGCGCCGCCGGGAGGCGGATAAGGAAACGCGCCCCGCTCGGCGCATTGTCCCGGTCGGTGACGTGGATCGTGCCGTTATGGCCCTCGACTATCGCCTTGGCGATGGCGAGGCCGAGGCCGCTGTGCCGGCCGAAGGCCTCGCCATCGGGGCGAATGCTGTGAAAACGGTTGAAGATCGCCTGGCGCGCCTCGGGGGGCACGCCGGGCCCCTCATCATCGACGCGGAGCACGACATCGTCGCCGTCGCGCGTGGCGGCGATCTGCACCAGCCCGCCGGGCGGCGAGAAGGAGATGGCGTTGTCCACCAGATTTTCGATCACGCGGGCGAGACGCGATCCATCGCCGAACAGCACGGCTACGCCCTTGTGCGGCCGGGCGAAGGCGAGGCGCACGCCGTTCGGCACCCCGCGCGCCTCGCGAGCGGCGATCAGCCCCTCGATCACCGCGCCGAGATCGATCGTCTCGAACCGGGCACGGGACAGTTCGGCATCGAGGCGGGAGGCTTCGGATATGTCGGTAATCAGCCGGTCGAGCCGATGGACATCGTCGCGGATGACGGCGACGAGCTGCTTCTGGAGCTCCGGATCCTTGACGAGATCGAGGCTGTCGACGGCGGAACGGAGCGAGGCCAGCGGGTTTTTGAGCTCATGCGCCACATCGGCGGCGAAGGCCTCGGTGGCGTCGATCCGCTGGCGCAGCGCCTGGCTCATGTCCGAAAGCGCGCGCGCGAGCGTGCCGATCTCGTCGCGGCGCGAGGGGAGGCGGGGCACTTGCACCTCGCGCGCGCGGCCGAGGCGGACGCGATGCGCGGCGAGCGCGAGGCGGCGGAGCGGGCGCGCGATCGTGCGCGCCAGATAGGTGGACAGCAGCACCGAGACGAGCCCGACGACGAGCAGGATGATGCCGAACCAGAAACGTTCCGCGCGCACGGTGCGCACCACGTCGCGCGCATTGCCCGTGAGGAGCAGCATCTCGCCGCGCGTACCGGCAAGCGGCGTGGCGGCGGAAACCATCGGTGTCCGGTCCGGTGCGCGGCGGAGCGCGGTCTGGACGGATCCGCTCCGCCGCGCGAGCATCGCTTCGGGCCATGCAGCGAGCCGGTCGCGGGCGGGTTCCTCGAACAAAGTGGGCTTTTCCGCATCGACCACCCGGTCGATCACCCGATCGAGGAAGCGCGCGACCTTGCGCTGCCAGGCCTCCGTGCGCGGATCGCGCAGCACATAAGCGGGCGGGCCGAGGCGGAAACTGTCCAGCCGCAGCCGGCCATCCGCGCCATAGAGGCGGAGGCGCGTCCCGTTTGTCTGGCCGAGCCGGAATGCCAGCGCGGGCCGCTTGTCGGGGGCGGCAGCCGCAAGCGCATCGGCCGCCATTCGCGCCTCGGTCGCCGCCTGCTCGCGCCGTTCGTCGACCAGCCGGGCACGATAGCTGTCGAGATAGAAGAAGCCGCCGGCAAGCAGCGCGAGCGCGAAGATGTTGACGGCGAGGATACGCGCGGTGAGCGTGAGCCGGGCGGACCAGTCGAGCTCGCCCTCGTCACTCCTCCGAAAAACGGTAGCCCACGCCATAGAGCGTCTCGATCGCCTTGAAGTCGCCGTCCACCTGCCGGAACTTGCGGCGGAGGCGCTTGATGTGACTGTCGATCGTGCGGTCGTCGACATAGACATCGTCCTGATAGGCGGCGTCCATAAGCTGGTCGCGCGATTTGACGAAACCGGGGCGCTGCGCGAGCGCCTCTAGGATCATGAATTCGGTTACGGTAAGCGTCACATCCGCGCCGTTCCACTGGACGCGATGGCGTGCCGGATCCATCGACAGCCGGCCGCGTACGATCTTTTCCGGTGGCGGTGCTTCGGACGGATCGGGCTCGGGCTGGGCGCGCGCCTCGGTGCGCCGCAGGATCGCGCGGATGCGGGCGATCAGCAGGCGCTGGGAAAAGGGCTTGGTGATATAATCGTCCGCCCCCATTGCGAGGCCGAGCGCCTCGTCCAGCTCATCATCCTTGGAGGTGAGGAAGATTGCGGGCACGGCGCTCTTCTCGCGTAGGCGGCGGAGCAGCTCCATTCCGTCCATGCGCGGCATCTTGATATCGAGCACCACCAGATCGGGCGGATTTTCGATAATTGCCTTCAGCGCCGTTTCCCCATCGGAATAGACGCGCACGGTGAATCCTTCGGCCTGGAGCGCGATGGATACCGAGGTCAGGATATTGCGGTCGTCATCGACGAGCGCGATGGATGCCGACATGCCGTCCCCTACAAAGCGGCCGCGCGCGAGCGGCGACGCGGCCAGGAGCGATTAGCCGAGGCAACCCCGGCCGGCAATAAAGCGCCCGCAAAAGATGAACCGTGCCATGACGGTGCATTCCCGCGCCGCTTTGACCGGCAGGGGCCATTCCTATATGCCATGTCATTGGAGAGAGGGTGATATAAGCCCATGATAGTAAAGGTTAAATACTCATATAAATAGGAGAGTAGCCTTGGCCAACCCTATGCCGAAACATGGGCTCGATGCGCAGGGGTTCGATATTCCCGCCGCATTATATTGGAACCTGCCCACGGCGCCGCTCGTGGAGATCGCGCTGCTGCGCGACGAGGGCATCCTTGCCAGCGACGGCCCGCTGGTCGTCAAGACCGGCAGGCATACCGGCCGATCGGCGAGCGACAAGTTCATCGTTCGCGATGCGGAAACGGAGGATACGGTCTGGTGGGGCAAGATCAACAAGGCGATGTCGCCCGATCATTTCGCGGCATTGAAGCGGGATTTCCTCGCGCATCTGGCAAGCAAGGACACGCTGTTCGCCCAGGATCTCTATGGCGGGTCGCAGCCCGATTATCGCGTGCGCGTGCGCGTCGTCACGGAACTTGCCTGGCATAGCCTGTTCGTCCGCACGATGCTCGTGCGGCCCGAGGATTCGGCGCTGGAGGAGTTTTTCCCGGACTATACGCTCATTTGCCTGCCGAGCTTTCGTGCCAATCCGGAACGGCACGGCACGCGTAGCGAAACCGTGATCGCGGTGAATTTCAGCGAGAGGCTGATCCTGATCGGCGGCACCAAATATGCCGGCGAGATGAAGAAGGCCGTTTTCGGCATATTGAACTACAAGCTGCCGGCCGAAGGCGTGATGCCGATGCATTGCTCGGCCAATATCGGGCCGAAGGGCGATACGGCGATCTTCTTCGGCCTGTCCGGCACGGGCAAGACGACGCTGTCGGCCGATGCGAGCCGCAAGCTGATCGGCGATGACGAGCATGGCTGGTCGGACGAGGCGGTGTTCAATTTCGAGGGCGGTTGCTACGCCAAGATGATCCATCTTTCGCCCGAGGCAGAACCGGAAATCTATGCCACGACAAAGCGTTTCGGGACGATCCTCGAAAATGTTATGATCGATCCGGACACGCGCGAGATCGATCTGGACGATGCGACTTTGGCCGAAAATAGCCGGGGCGCCTATCCGATCGATTTCATCCCCAACGCCTCGGAGAAGAATCTCGGGCCGGTGCCCAGGAATATGATCTTCCTGACGGCGGACGCCTATGGGGTGATGCCGCCGATCGCCAAGCTGACGCCGGATCAGGCGATGTACCATTTTCTTTCGGGCTATACCGCGCGCGTCGCGGGCACCGAAATGGGCGTGACCGAGCCGGAGGCGACCTTTTCCACCTGCTTCGGCGCGCCCTTCATGCCGCGCCACCCCTCGGTCTATGGCAATCTGCTCAAGAGCCGGATCGCCAGGGGCGGGGTCGATTGCTGGCTGATCAATACCGGCTGGACGGGCGGATCCTATGGCACCGGCCATCGCATGCCGATCAAGGTGACGCGCGCATTGCTCAACGCGGCGCTCGACGGCAGGCTGAACGATGCCGAATTTCGCATCGATCCCAATTTCGGCTTCAAGGTACCGGTGGCCGTGCCGGGCGTGGATCCGGTGATCCTCGATCCGCGCGGAACCTGGGCGGACAAGGCCGCTTATGATGCGACGGCAGCCAGGCTGGTGAGCCTCTTCATCTGCAATTTCGCCCAGTTCGCGGATCAGGTGGACGAAGGCGTCCGCCGGGCGGCGCCGCGCGCGGCCTGATAGTGGTTTGGCTTCGGGCAGGGCGCGTCGGTCGAGGCCGGCGCGCCTTTTTGCGTTGCGGCTGATGACTTGACCCTGCCGGCCATGCTTATCTCCCCACCCGCAAAAGGGGAGATGCCGAGTGAAGATTGCGCGAGGCTGGCGGCTGATGGGGAAGATCGCGCTGGCGATCGCCTGTCTGGCGGGCGCGGCGGATGCGGAGCCCCCGATCAGCGAGGCGTCGCTGATGCGCCATATCGCCACGCTCGCGGGCGATGCGATGGAGGGGCGTCGGCCGGGCACGGCGGGAGGCGAGCGGGCGGTGGCCTATATCGTCGAGCAGATGCAGGCGATCGGGCTCCAGCCCGGCGCGAAGGATGGCGGCTGGCTGCAGCCGGTGAAGCTGGTCGAGCGGCGGCCGGTCTCGACGGGCATGACCGCATCGCTGGGCGGAACGACGGTGGTGCTCGATCCGGGCGACCTGATCCTGATCGGCCGGGAGGCGGAGACGCGCATTGCTTCCGCGCCCCTCATCTTCGCCGGCTTCGCGACGGGTGCGGCGCTCGATGGCGTGGATCTGAAGGGCGCGATCGTCCTGCTGCTGGCGGGCAAGCCGCAAGGTGCGGGCGAGGTGCCGAACATGGCGGAGCGTCGCGCGGAACTGGTGCGGCGGGGGGCGGCGGGGCTGATCGTGCCGATGGCCGCGGGCCTGCCCTGGGCGGAGGTGCGCAGGCAATATGAAGCCGGACGGATCGTCTCCGCCGAGGCGCCGGAGCCCGGCCTGCAGGGGGCGATATCCCATTTCGGCTGGAGCCGGATCGCGACGGCGGCGGGAAGCGAGGCGATGAAGCTGGTCGCCGAGGCAGGTACGGCCGATTTCCGGGCGCGTCCGATCGGCCATGTCGCGATCGACGTGCGAACGGAGGTGCATGGCTTCGAATCGCATAATGTGATCGGCCGGCTGGCAGGAACAACGAGGCCCGATGAGGCGATCCTCTATCTCGCCCATTGGGATCATCTCGGCCTGTGCCGGCCGGCGGGCACGAAGGACCGGATCTGCAACGGCGCGGTCGACAATGCGAGCGGCGTCGCGCTGATGCTGGAGACGGCGCGGCTGCTGGCGCAAGCGCCGCGGCCGGGACGAAGCCTGATGTTCATGGCGACCACCGCCGAGGAATCGGGGCTGCTGGGCGCGCGCGCCTTCGTCCGGGACCCGCCCGTGCCGCTGGGATCGATCAGGGCGGCGATCAATTTCGATACGGTCGCGGTTGCGCCCAGGGGCAGGGCCATCGCCACTATCGGCCGGGGCATGACGCCGCTCGATCCGCTGGTGGACGCAGCAGCCCGTGCGGTCGGCCGGACGTCGGATACGCGCACGGTGCAGAATATGCTGGTCGAGCGGCAGGACGGCTGGGCACTGATACAGGCAGGCGTGCCGGCGATCATGCCGGGCAGTGCTTTTGCCGATATGGAACGGCTGAACCGCTTTCTTGCCGGCGATTATCATGGGCCGGGGGATGAAGCCGGGAAGGGCATCGAGCTTGGCGGCGCCGCCGAAGACGGCGCCTTCTTCGTCATGCTTGGGCGGCTATTGGCGGATCCGGAGCGTTTTCCGACAGTCTCGCGCTAGCAAGGCGGCGATGGCGCACCTATAGAGCCTCGAATCCTGCAAAACTTATCGGATTCGCCTCATGGATATCAGCCTCGGTCTCACCTTCGACGACGTGCTCCTCCGGCCCGCCGCCTCCGACGTGCTTCCGACCGAGGCCGACACGCGGACCCAGATCACCAAGTCGATTTCGCTCAACATCCCGATCCTCTCCTCCGCGATGGATACGGTGACCGAGGCGGACATGGCGATCGTGATGGCGCAGCTCGGCGGCCTCGGCGTGCTCCACCGCAACCTGACCGTGGAGGAGCAGGCGGCGGCGGTCCGTGCGGTGAAGCGTTACGAATCGGGTATGGTGGTCAATCCCATCACCATGGCGCCGACGCAGACGCTGGCCGACGCGCTGGAGCTGATGCAGCGCCATCGCATCTCGGGCATCCCGATCGTGGAGGCGGACGGCAAGCTGGTCGGCATTCTCACCAATCGCGACGTGCGCTTTGCGGAAAATCCGGCCCAGCCCGTATCCGAGCTGATGACGCGGCAGAATCTGGCGACGGTGCCTGCGGGCGTGAGCAGCGAGGAGGCGCGGCGCCTGCTCCATCAGCGGCGGATCGAGAAGCTGCTGGTGGTGGACGAGGCCTATCGCTGTATCGGCCTCATCACCGTCAAGGATATCGAGAAGGCGGTGACCTATCCCTCCGCCACCAAGGATGCGTCGGGCCGGCTGCGCGTGGCGGCGGCGACGACCGTGGGGGACAAGGGCTTCGCGCGCACCGAGGCGCTGGTCGAGGCGGAATGCGACCTGATCGTGATCGATACCGCGCACGGCCATAATAGCGATGTCGCCAAGGCCGTGGAGCGGGTGAAGCAGCTTTCCAATACGGTGCAGGTGATCGCGGGCAATGTCGCGACCGCCGAGGCGACCCGCGCGCTGATCGATGCGGGCGCGGACGGCATCAAGATCGGCATCGGGCCGGGATCGATCTGCACCACGCGCGTTGTGGCGGGCGTGGGCGTGCCGCAATTGACGGCGATCCTGGAATCGGCGGCGGAGGCGGCGAAGTCCGGCATTCCCGTGATCGCGGATGGCGGCCTGCGCACGTCCGGCGATCTCGCCAAGGCGCTGGCGGCGGGTGCCGCGGGCGTGATGATCGGATCGCTTCTCGCCGGGACCGAGGAGGCGCCGGGAGAAACCTTTCTTTATCAAGGGCGTGCGTACAAGAGCTATCGCGGTATGGGAAGTGTGGGCGCGATGTCGCGCGGCTCGGCGGACCGCTATTTCCAGCAGGAGATCAAGGACCAGCTCAAGCTGGTGCCTGAAGGCATTGAGGGGCAGGTGCCTTATAAGGGCCCGGCCAAGGATGTGATCCATCAGCTCGTCGGCGGCGTGAAGGCGGCGATGGGCTATACCGGCGCAAAGACGATCGAGGAGCTGCAGAAGCGCGCCCGCTTCGTGCGGATCACCAATGCGGGCCTGCGCGAGAGCCATGTCCATGACGTGTCGATCACGCGCGAGGCACCCAATTATCCCAGCCTGGGCTGAACTTGGGGAGCTTGCCTCTCTCCGGATATGAAGGGCTGGGGGAAAGATGACGCCGGCGGCACGCGTTCAGGCCGCGATCGAGTTGCTGGATCAGGTCGTCGCCGCGTCGCGTGAGGGCGGGGCGGCGGCGGACACGCTGATCGCCCGTTATTTCAAGACGCGGCGCTATGCCGGATCGAAGGACCGGCGCGCGGTGCGCGACCTGATCTATGGCGCGATCCGGCGCGCGGGCGAACGGCCCGCAAGCGGCCGCGCGGCCCTTCTGGGGCTTGCGAAGGATAGGCCGGAACTTATTGATCTATTTGATGGATCGGCGCATGGGCCGACGCCCGTTCTGCCCGACGAGCCGGTGGCGGAAGCGGGCGTGGCACCGGCTTGGCTGGTCGAGCGGCTGTCGGCTGCGCTGGACGGAGCCGAACAGGCGGCCTTGCTCGATCGCGCGCCGCTCGACCTGCGCGTCAACCGGCTGAAGGCGACGCGCGCGATGGTGCGGGAACGGCTGCCCGAGGCGCGGCTGGGTACCTTGTCCGAAGATGCGTTGCGCCTGCCCGAGGGCTTTCCGATCGAGACCTCCGCCCTCTGGGCCGAAGGGCTGGTCGAGATACAGGATGAGGGCAGCCAGCTCATCGCCGCGGCCTGCCATGCGGCGCCGGGAATGACGGCTATCGATCTGTGCGCGGGCGCGGGCGGCAAGACGCTGGCGCTGGCGGCGGAGATGGGTGGCGAAGGACGGCTGATCGCCTGCGACGTCGATCGGGCGCGGCTGGCGCGGCTCGGGCCACGTGCGGAGCGGGCGGGAGCAGGCGGCATCGAGACGCGGTTGCTCGATCCGGGCCGGGAGGCGGGGGCGCTCGCCGATCTCGAGGGCAAGGCCGATGTGGTGCTGGTGGACGCGCCTTGCTCGGGCACGGGCACGTGGCGGCGCAATCCGGAGGCGCGCTGGCGGCTGACCCCGGCCCGGCTCGACCGGCTGAAGGCGATGCAGCGCCAGGTGCTCGCGATCGCGGCCCCGCTGGTGAGGCCGGGCGGGCGGCTGGTCTATGCGGTCTGTTCGCTGCTCGACGAGGAGGGGCGGGACCAGATCGACGCCTTCCTGGCGGCGTATCCCGAATGGCGGGCGGAAGCCGAGCTGGTCGCGGCTGGGCGTGCGCGCGGGGCGGGCCGACTACTTACGCCAGTACGGGACGGTACGGACGGCTTTTTCGTCGCTAGTCTCAAACGGCCATGATAGAAGGTCGACATAGCCCTTTGTGGGAGACGTTGATGCGTTTTTCGCCTGTCGCCATTTCCCTTTCCCTGGCGCTTGCCGCCGTTTCCAGCAGCGTGCAGGGGCAGCGCCCCGACGATCAGATCGATCCCCGCTCGCTGGTCCTGCTGAAACAGGCCGAATCCGCCCGCACTTCAGGCGATCTCGTCGCCGCCAATGACCTTCTCGAAACCGCGCTCGCGATCGACCCGCGCAACCGGGCGGCCTTCGTCTCGCTCGGCCGGGTGGCGCAGGCGCAGGCGCTGCCGGGCAAGGCGATCCGCATGTATCGCGAGGCGCTGGTGATCGAGCCCAATGATGTGACCGCGCTGGCCGGCCAAGGCGAGGCGATGGTTCAGAAAGGCGCGGTCGAGCGGGCCAAGGCCAATCTTGCCAAGGTTAAGTCGCTCTGCAAGGCCGATTGCCCGCAGGCGGTGATGCTGGCCGCGGCGATCGCCAAGGGCCCGCCGCCGCCCGTCCTGACCGCGCAGGCGGGCGACAAGGCGTCCGAAGGGGCCACGACCAAGCCCTGACAGGAAACGGTCGCTCCGGCTCTCGGTCGGGGCGCCGGATCAGGCGGCGCGCCGGCCTTCCATCGCGCGCGCGACCGCCACATATTCCTCCACGCTCAACGTTTCGGCGCGGCGCTCGGGATCGATGCCCGTCTGGGCGAGCGCATCGAGCGCGCCGGGCAGGCCCTTCAGGCTCTGGCGGAGCATCTTGCGGCGCTGGCCGAAAGCGGCGGCGGTGAGCGACTCGATCGTGCGGACGGCCACGCCCTCGGGCGCCTCCGCCGGCACGACATGGATGATCGCCGACATCACCTTGGGCGGCGGCACGAAGGCCGAACGATGGACGGTGAAGGCGATGCTCGGCCGGGCGCGCCATTGGGCGAGCACGGCAAGCCGCCCATAGGCCGCGCTGCCGGGTTTTGCGACGATGCGCTCGGCCACTTCCTTCTGGAACATCAGCGTCAGCGAGCGCCACCAGGGTGGCCAGTCCACCGTCGTCAGCCAGCGGACGAACAGCGCGGTGCCGACATTATAGGGCAGGTTCGCCGCGATATGCGCGCCTTCGCCCGCCTCGGCGCGCTCGTCCACCGCGAGCGCGTCGCCATCGATCACGCGCAGCCGGCCGCCCGATGCCTCGGCCAGTTCGCCCAGCGGCGCAAGACAGCGCGGATCGCGCTCCACCGCGACCACCCGCGCGCCCGCGCCGAGCAGCGCACGGGTGAGTCCGCCGGGGCCGGGGCCGACTTCATAGACCGTCTCTCCGGCGAGCGGGCCGGGGACGCGCGCGATCCGGTCGAGAAGTTGGCCGTCGAGCAGGAAATTCTGGCCGAGCGCCTTCTGCGCGCTGAGGCCGTGGCGCGCGATCACCTCGCGCAACGGCGGGAGATCCCGCAGGCGATTGACGGTCATGACGGCTGGCAGCGTGTTTCCGCGCAGGAGCCGGCCAGCGCGATCGCGGCGATCATCGCGCCGGGCTCGGCCTTGTTCTTGCCGGCAATGGCAAAGGCGGTGCCATGATCGGGCGCGGTGCGCACGATCGGCAGGCCGAGCGTCATGTTCACGCCTTCATCGAAATGGAGCGTCTTGAGCGGGATCAGCGCCTGATCATGATAGAGGCAGAGTGCGGCATCATATTCGGCCCGGGCGCGGGGATGGAACATCGTGTCGGCGGCGAGCGGGCCGATTATGTTCATCCCCTCGGCGCGCAGCAGTTCGAGCGCGGGGGCGATGATGTCTATCTCCTCCCGGCCGAGCGCGCCGCTTTCGCCGGCATGGGGATTGAAGCCGGCCATGGCGAGGCGCGGCCGCTCTATGCCGAAATTGCGGATGAGGCCGCGTTCGGTCGTGCGCGCCTTCGCGACGATCAGATCGACCGAGAGGAGCCTGGCCACATCGCGTAGCGCGACATGGGTGGTGATCGGTACGGCGCGGAGCGTGGGGCCCGCCAGCATCATCACCACATTGTCGCGCGAAACGCCGCACCGTTCGGCGACGAATTCGGTCTGCCCCGGATGGTTGAAACCGATCGAATAGAGCTGCGCCTTGGAGACGGGGCCCGTCACCAGCCCGCCGGCGACGCCCGAGCGCGCAAGGCCCACCGCCAGCTCCAGCGCATCGAGCGAGCAGCGCGCGCCGGCCATATTGGGCTCGCCCGGCACGATCGGCCCGGCATCCTCCACCTGGATCAGCGGCAGGGCATCGGCGAAATGGGTGGCTGCTTCGGCGGGATCGAAGATGCGGGCGATCGGCCCGTCCCATACCGCCTCGATCGAGCGTATGTCGCCGACCGCGAAGAAGGGGCGAAGGCCATGCGCCGCGCGCGCGGCCCAGGCCCTGGCGACGATCTCCGGCCCGATACCGGCTGGATCGCCGAGCGCCACGGCGAGGGGAGCGATGGCCGGACCAGCCGGAGCGGGGCTCATCGCGCCTTCATCGATAGTCGACCACCGCATCGCGACGCAGATCGCGCAGATAGCGGCGCGCGCGACGGTTCACGCGCTCTTCCTCGATCTGCGCATAGATCTGATCGAAGGACGGGCCGGTGGCGACCTCCGGATCGTCGCGGCCGCACAGCACGAGCGCGCGGATGCCGTCGGTGAGCGAGCCGAAGGGCTGCGTCGCCTGGCCGATCTGGAGATTGAGCAGCAGTTCCTGGAGCGGGGCAGGCAGATCGCGCACCTTGATCTGATCATTATCGACCACTTCGGCGCCGACCTTCGCGGCGACGTCATTGGCCTTGCCGCAGCCCTGAATGCCCTTCACCGCATTGGCAAAGGCTTCGACCCGGGGCGTGACCTGCGCGCGGGTGGCGCCGGCCGGGAAGCTGATCGAAAGCTGCTTCAGGCTGAGCAGCGCATCGCGCGGATCGGCGGTGAGCACCTGCCGCTTGTCGATCAGCGCGATGATCGAATAGCCACCGGGGATCGCGATCGGATCGCTCACCTGACCGGCCTGGAGCGACTGCGCGGCGGCGGCGAGCGGCTCGGGAAGCTGCTCGCCGCGGACCCAGCCGAGATCGCCGCCGACGGCCGCGGTGGAGGCTTCCGAATATTGGCGGGCATAAGCGACGAAGGATGCGCCCTGACGCACCTGCTGGACGATGCGCTCGGCATTGGCGAGCGTCTCCGCATTGGTATCGGGCGTCGAGGAAAGATAGATTTCGCCGATGCGGAATTCCTGCGCGCCCTTCGACGCGTTGAGCCGGTCGATCACGCCGCGCACCTCTTCCTCGCCGACGTTCACGAAAGGCTCGATTCGGCGGCTGAGCAGGCGGCGCCAGGCGAGCTCGCCCTCGATCTGCCGCTTCATCGAGGCTTCGGACGAGCCCTGCTGGCGCAGATAGGCGGCGAAATCGGTCGGGCTGCGCTTGAAGTTGCCGGCGACGCGGGCATAGGCCTGCTGGATCTCGGCAGGCGTGATCGTGATCTCGTGCGCCTTGGCTTCCTGGATCTGGAGCGTCTCGTCGATCAGGTTGCGCAGCACCTGCAGCCTCAGCCGGTCGCGCTCCTCGCCCTCGATCCGCCCGCCATTGGCGGCGAGCACGAGGGCAAGGCGCTGATCGATGTCGGTATCGGTGATGATCGTGCCGTTGACGATCGCGGTCGCCTTGCGGACGGACGGATCGGCATGGCCGAATATGGTGAGGTCAGACGGCAGGTTCAATCCGTCGGCGCTGCTCGTCTGCGCCGGCGCCATGGCCGAAAGCGCCCCGAGCGCGACGGCGGTCCCGAAACCCGCCTTTGCCAGGCCCTTCCTGAACATCGATACTGTCACATCTATCCCGTTCACTGATTTCGCTTGCCTGTGATGCCGATGCTACGCCCGGATCGCTGAATGCACGCTTAGCGGCCGATGTTCTTGAGCGCCAGCCTCAGGAGGAAGGTGCTGCCGCGCCGCGCGTCGCCGGTCTGCGCATAATCGCGCCGCCAGGTGACTCCCATCTCGAAACAATCATCCGCATAGAGCAGGCCGACCCGGTTGCGAATCGGCTGATAGCCATCCGCCCGCGACAGCGGATCCTCGCCCCGGCCCGTCAGATCGACGACGGTGGAGCCGAAGATCGACCAGTAGCGCGCGAGCTGGAGCCGGCCGCCGAGGCGTATTTCCTCCCGATCGCGCAGATCCTCGATCGCCGGATCGATGTCGCGGTTGAGCCGGAGATAGCCGAGGCTGACATAGGTCCGGCGTGTGCCGATCGTGGCGTCGACCTCGTTGCGGCGGACGGCGAGACTGGTCTTGTCGAGGCGGAAGCGCTCGGTCAGCTCGACGAATCGGCCGTAACGCAGCGTGAGGCGGCCGACGATATCGGAGAAGCGGCCGGACAGGCCCGTGCCCGCCGGCAATATGATCTCCCGATCCGCCAGCCTGTAGCTCTGGCCGATCACGCCGCGGATCGACAGGCGCGGGCGATCGAAGGCCCATTCGGCGCCATAGGTGGCGCGGCTGCCATCTTCCCACCTGTCATAGCCGGGGAAGCGATTGAGCGCGAAGAGATTGGAATCCTCGAGATCGACCGCGCGGGCATCCTCGTTGGGCACGCGCAGATTGGCGATGTTCGGCGCGGCGACGAGCTGGAAACGCGGCGTGAGGCGCTGCGTGCCGCCGAGCAGCTCGCCGACGAAGGGCCAGCGTATGTCCGCCGCCAGCGCCGCGATGCCGCGCCCCGACCAGCCGTCATCGCCGCGATAGCTGATCGTCGTGGTCTCGAGAATATCGCTCGTATGATAGAGGTCGGCCCGGGCATAGCCGGTCAGCGTCAGTTCCTGGCCCAGCCCCGTGAAGCGGCGCATGTCCCAGCGCAGGCCGGCGAAGGCGCGCTGCGTATCCTGCCCTTCCGTGCGCAATATGCCGAGGCTGTTGAGCTGCAGCTCGAAGCGGCCGCCCGCCCAGGGATCATCGAATCGCCGGCGATAGTCGATCGCGGGAAGCGCGATCGGCTGCTGGCCCTGATCCGCCCCGGCGCGCAGCGTCTGCACCGCCCAGCCGGCGATCGACAGATAGCTGTCCCGCGTGATGCGCTCCGCATTGATGCCGGAACGCAGCCGGTCGTCATCCGAAATATCGTAGCGGCGCAGGAAGGTCCGGTCGGTCGAATAGCGGGCAGTGCCGGTGATGCTCCAGTCGGGATCGAGCTGGAAGCGGCCATTGGCGTCGAAATAGGCGCGAATGCCGCGATCCCCGTCCATGCCCGGCGTGGCCTGCAGCGTCGCCGGCAGGCGCGAGCCATGCGTGATGAAGCCGCCGACCTGATAGGCGCCGAGCGAATTCAGCTCGCGATATTGCGCTTCGAGCGCCGGCTTCACCTTGCTGTAGACATGGGGCGTGATCGTCAGATCGCGATTGGGCGCGATCTGGAGATAATAAGGCAGCGAAAGCTCGGCGCCGTTCACGCGGCTGATCCGCACGTCCGGCATGAGGAGACCGGAGGCGCCGCCCCGCTGGCTGCCATCCGGATGCGAGAAGCCCGGCAGCCAGAGGATCGGCACGCCCATGAAGCTGAAACGCGTATCGCGATAGGATATGCGGTGCTTGATCGGATTGTGGACCACGCGCACCGCCGTGATCTTCCAGATCGGCTCCTTGGGACAGCCTTCGGAATCGACCACGGCGCAGGGCGTATAGGCCGCCCGCTCCAGCGTTGTGATCTCATTGGCGCGGGTCGCCCGTTGCGCCGCCAGCCGGCCGCCATCTTCCAGCACGAGCAGGAGATTTTCGACGACGCCGTCCTTCAGCGTGTCGGTCAGATCGACGCTGTCGCCATAGAGCGTATCGCCGCCGGGACTGGTGACAGCGACATTGCCCTCCGCGCGGACCTGCGCTGTCTTGCGATTCCAGATGACCTTGTCCGCGCGCAGCCGATAGCCGGCGCGGAGCATGCGCACATCGCCCGTCGCGGTGACGATATCCGCCTCGCTGTCATAATCGAGGCTGCCGGCGCTGAACGTCACTTCCTCTTCGCTGGCGGGCGGCGGCGGGCCGGCCTGATCGGGCGTAGGCGGCGGTGCGGGACGGTCGCCAAGCTGCTGGGCGAAGGCGGAGGACGCCGCAACCAGCGCGAGGGGCAGCGCCGTCATCAGGAAAAGTGTGTTCTTGTTCACATTGCCCCACGATACACGGCTGCGCGACGGACCGCCTATCGCACAGCGGCGTGCCCTGCAATCGCCCTCGGCAAGACGATGACACGCCTTATCTTTTGAAAGCGGCGAAAGCTGCGCCTAGATAGCGGCGATAACAGCCTGAAAGGTGTTTCGTTGATCAAGGTCGAATTTGCTGCTGCCTGCCCGAGCGGAGCCCATGTCCTCGTCCTTCCCGTAACCTCGCCGGATGCGGCGGCCGGTCGTTTCCCGGCGGGCCATGAGGCCGCCGCCGACCTTGCGAAGCGCAGTGCCACGGCGGCGCGCTTCGGCGGCGAGGCCGGATCGATCCTCGAACTGTTCGTGCCCGAGGCGGAAGGCGCGCGGCGCGTGCTGTTCGCGGGCGTGGGTGCCGCGGCCAATGGCGAGGGGACCGCCGCCGAGCAACTCGGTGCGGCGGTGGTCGCGCGGCTGCTGACGTCCGGCGAAAATCGGGTGGTGATAGACCTTACGGCGCTTGGGCTGGGCGATCCGGCCGATTTTGCGGCGCGCGTCGGCCTCGGCGCGAAGCTCCGTTCCTGGCGGCACGACATTTATCGCACCAAGCTTCCCGCCAAGGCGAAGCCGAGTCTCGCCGAACTGGTGATCGTCGGCGGCGGCGAGAGGGCGGATGCCGCCTGGGCGCGGCAGGATGCGGTGGCGGAAGGCGTCGCCTTCACGCGCATGCTGGTCGCGGAGCCGGCCAACATCATCTATCCTGAAAGCTTCGTCGAGCGTTGCCGCGAACTGGAAGCGCTGGGTGTCCAGATCGAGACTCTGGACGAGGACCAGATGCGTGCGGCGGGCATGGGTGCCTTGCTCGGCGTGTCGCAGGGCTCGGCGCGGCCGGCGCGGCTGCTTGTCCTGCGCTGGGACGGTACGGACGGCGCCGAGGCCGAGCCCGTCGCCTTCGTCGGCAAGGGCGTAACCTTCGACACGGGCGGCATCTCCATCAAGCCGGCGGCCGGCATGGAGGATATGAAGTGGGACATGGGCGGGGCCGGCGCGGTCGCGGGCGCGATCAAGGCGCTCGCCGCGCGCAAGGCCAGGGCGCATGTCGTCGGCATTTGCGGGCTGGTCGAGAATATGCCTTCGGGTACGGCGCAGCGGCCGGGCGATGTGGTCAGCACCATGTCCGGCCAGACGGTGGAGGTGATCAACACCGACGCGGAAGGCCGTCTTGTCCTGTGCGACGCGCTCACCTGGGTCCAGCGGCGGTTCAAGCCGAAGACGATCGTCGATCTGGCGACCTTGACGGGCGCGATGATCATCGCGCTCGGCCATGAATATGGCGGGCTCTTTTCGAACAGCGACGATCTGGCGGACCAATTGACCGCAGCAGGGCGCAAGACGGGCGACCAGCTCTGGCGGATGCCGCTCGGCGATCCCTATGACAAGCTGATCGAATCGCAGATTGCGGACATGAAGAATGTCGGCCCCCGCCCGGGCGGATCGATCACGGCGGCGCAATTCCTGCTGCGCTATATCGAGGAAGGCGTCCGCTGGGCGCATCTCGACATTGCCGGCATGGTCTGGGCGGCAAAGCCGGGCCTGCTGTGGGACAAGGGCGCCACCGGCTATGGCGTGCGCCTGCTCGATCGTTTGGTGGCGGACAATTTCGAGAAATGAGATCGTCCCGGCGCGACGCCGGGGCTTCGAGACGTAAGACCGTCCCGGCAGGCGCCGGGATGGGAGGCATCGGACGGAGGGATGCGGTGCAGGTCGATTTCTACCACCTTGCCGCAACCCCCGTGGAGCGCGTGGTGCAGCGGATCGCCGAGCGCGTCCTGAGCGATGGCGGCCGGCTGCTGGTCGTCGCCGGGGATGAGGGCGTGGCGGGCAGGCTCGACGCCTATCTGTGGGACTATGCGCCCGATAGCTTCCTGCCGCATGGCCGGGCCGGGCAGGGTGGGGAGGCGGATCAGCCGGTGCTGATCGGAACCTCGCCCGATCCGCTCAATGGCGCCAGGCAGATCGCGTTGGTGGATGGCATCTGGCGGGACGAGGCGCTGGCGTTCGATCGCGCCTTTCATTTCTTCGACGACACGACGATCGGCGCGGCGCGCGCCGCCTGGAAGACGTTGGGCGGTCGCGAGGATGTCGAGCGGCGCTTCTGGAAGCAGGAGGACGGGCGCTGGAAGCAGATCGCCTGATGCTGTGCCGGGCCGGCTTGCGGATGAAAGCGCCAGCGGCTAGGGACGCGGCCACTTTCCGATCCTGTCAACTTCAATATGGAGACCGCTCGGCCATGGCGACCGAACGCACTTTTTCGATCATCAAGCCCGATGCCACCCGTCGCAACCTGACGGGCGCCGTGACCGCCAAGCTGGAGGAAGCCGGCCTGCGCGTCGTCGCGTCCAAGCGCCTGCAGCTCAGCAAGGAGCAGGCCGAGGGCTTCTATGCGGTGCACAAGGAGCGGCCCTTCTTCAACGATCTCGTCAGCTTCATGATCTCCGGCCCGGTGGTCGTGCAGGTGCTGGAGGGCGAGAATGCCGTCCTGAAGAATCGCGAAGTGATGGGCGCCACCAACCCGGCCAATGCCGAGCCGGGCACGATCCGCAAGGAATTCGCCGAATCGATCGAGGCCAATTCGGTCCATGGTTCGGACTCGCTCGAAAATGCCGCGATCGAGATCGCCTATTTCTTCAAGCCGGAAGAAATTGTCGGCTGATTGCTGAAAGAGGTTCCTCACGCTCGGCGCTCAAGATGAGCGCGCTGAATGAGGCGCCGCTTACGGCCTGACGCTCTTCGGATGCCGGGCCTTCCATAGCGCATCGAGGCGGGCGGGCACGGATTTTGCGTCCGCCCGCCCGATGAGCGACAGGCCGCGCAGGCGGACCTCGCTTCCGCCAAGGAAGCTCCCCTCCACGACATAGCCGATATCGTAGAGCGCGATATCCTCGTGCAGCGCACCGCCGCCCAGGAAACGGGTGGCGATCGCGATCGGCAGGCGCTCGTCGCCCTGGCTATCCTCGCTCCGCCCGGCGGCGCGGCGCGCTTTCCGCAGCGCGCTATCGAACCAGTCGCCTTCGATCCGCGCATTCCCGGTCGTCTCGACCGGATCGACCGCGAGCGCGCCGGGGAAACGGATCGTCTGGCTCTGGATCGTCTGGTCATCGCGGAGCGGCGCAAGGGCGATGCTCTCGCCATCCCGGGCGGGCGTGCCCCGGAGCAACAGCGTCGCGGCAGCGCGATCGGCCTTGCGCGCGCTGGCGTCGCGCTCCGCCTCGGCATTGCTGCGTTCGCTATAGCTGTTCCAGAAGGTAAGGGCGGAAATCGCCACTGCGGCGACCGCCAGCACCTCGCCGAGCGTAAGCCAGCGGCGGCGGATCGCGGCGGCTTCGGCGGCCTGTTGCCTGGGCGTCTGTTCCTGGGCCATGAACGGCTGCTGCTCCCGGACTGAAGGCAGGAAGATAGGCGTTTCAGATCATCCCGGCCAGCTTGCGCGGGGCGGCGAGCCGCCAGCTCGTCCGGATACGATCCTCGACATGATCCCAGTCGACCGGCCCATGATCGAGCCGCAGCCCGACCCAGCCGGCGGGGCCGATATAGGCGGGCCGATAATAGAGATCGGGATCGGATTCGATCAGCATCGCCTGTTCCTCCAGTCCCGACGTCTTGACGCAGACGGAGGTGATGCCGTCGCCATGATGATCGTCGAGGAAATAGACGAACATCTTTCCCGAGACGGAGAAGGCCGGCGTGCCGTGCGACAGCTTCGTCGCGGTGGCGGGCAGAGCGAGGCAGAGGCGCGAGACCTGGTCGAGAAGCGCCTGAGCCGTCGTCATGCCGCGATCCTTTCCCGCACGAAGCGGGCGAGCGCCTCCGGATAGAGGCGATGTTCCTCGATCAGCACGCGGGCGGCGAGATCGGCGGCCGTGTCGCCGGGCAGGATCGGCACTTCCGCCTGGGCGATGACGGGGCCGTCGTCCAGCTCGGGCGTGACGATATGGACCGAGCAGCCCGCCTTGGCATCGCCCGCCTCGATCGCGCGGGCATGGGTGTCGAGCCCCTTGTAGAGGGGCAGCAGCGAGGGATGGATATTGAGGATGCGCCCCTGCCATCTTTCGATGAATTCGGGCGAGAGCAGGCGCATATAGCCGGCAAGCGCGATCGTCTCGACACCTGCCGCGCGCAGCTCCGCATCCATCAGCGCATCGAATTCGGCGCGCTTCATTCCCTTGTGGGACCGGGCCCAGGTGGCGATGCCCTCCCTGCGCGCCAGATCGAGCCCGGCGGCCTCGGGCACGTTCGATCCGACGAACACCACCTCATAGGGGCTGTCGGCCGCATGGCTCGCGGCGATCAGCGATGCCATGTTCGATCCGCGCCCCGAAATCAGGACGCCGATACGCGCCTTCTCAGCCATGATGCGTCGCGGTCCAGGGGCCGCGCGCGCTCCACGTCTCGGCGGAGCCCGAGACGGTGCAGCCCTTTTCGCCCGCGACGATGCGGCCGATGCGGAAGACCGTCTCGCCCGCCGCCTCGAGCGCGGAGGCGATCTCGGCGGCATCCGCCTCGCGGACGACCACGGCCATGCCGATGCCGCAGTTGAAGGTGCGCGCCATCTCCTCCGGCTCGATATTGCCCTGCGCCTGGAGGAAGGCCATCAGCCGCGGCTGGGGCCAGCCATCGGCATCCACCGAGGCATGGAGCCCGCCGGGCAGGACGCGGGGGATATTTTCGAGCAGGCCGCCGCCGGTGATGTGCGCGAGCGCCGAGACCTTGCCGGCGCGGACGAGCGGAAGGAGCGACTTCACATAGATTCGCGTGGGTTCGAGCAGCGCATCGATCAGGCGGACGTCCTGATCGAACAAAGCCGGGCGATCGAGCTTCCAACCGCGATCGGCGGCGAGCCGGCGGACGAGCGAGAATCCGTTCGAATGAACGCCCGAGGAGGCGAGGCCGAGGATGATGTCGCCTTCGGCTACCTTATTGCCGGTCAGCGCCTGGGCGCGCTCGACCGCGCCGACGCAGAAGCCGGCAAGATCATAGTCGCCATCGGCATACATGCCCGGCATCTCGGCCGTCTCGCCCCCGATCAGCGCGCAACCGGCGATGCGGCAGCCCTCGGCAATGCCCGCGATCACCGCCTCGGCGACGCCATTGTCGAGCTTTCCGGTGGCGAAATAATCGAGGAAGAAAAGCGGCTCGGCGCCCTGCACGATCAGGTCGTTGGCGCACATGGCGACGAGATCGATTCCCACCCCATCATGCCGGCCGCTGTCGATCGCGAGCTTGAGCTTGGTGCCGACGCCGTCATTGGCGGCGACGAGCAGGGGATCTTCATAGCCCGCCGCCTTCAGGTCGAAAAAACCGCCGAAACCGCCAATCTCCGCATCCGCGCCGGGCCGGCGGGTGGCGCGGACGAGCGGCGCGATGGCCTTGACGAGGGCATTGCCCGCCGCGATCGAGACCCCCGCCTTGGCATAGGTATAGGGCTCGCCATTGTGTGTGCTGTTCACCATGCGGCCCCGCCTACTCATATCGGGCTTGGATTTCCACGGCCAACTCGCCAAAAGACCCGCGTGAAGCTGCTGCCTCCTCTGCTCCGTCCCCTGCCGCTGGCCATGATCGCGACCATGATGCTGGGCGCGGGCGCCGTCATGGCCCAGATCGAGGGCAATGAGAGGGGCGTGGCCCCGATCGACAACAGCACAAATTTCGAGGTGGGCGGCGTCACCGTCGACGTGGCGGCACGGGATAGCGATTCCGCGCGCACGGCCGGCTGGCGGCTGGCGCAGCGCAAGGGCTGGCGGATGCTCTGGGCGCGCGCAAATGGCCAGCCGGCCGAGGCCGCGCCCGGCCTGCCCGATTCGACGCTCGACTCGATCGTCGCCGGCATCGTCGTGGAGGATGAGCAGATCGGGCCGACGCGCTATATTGCGCGGCTCGGCGTGCTGTTCGATCGGGCGCGTGCAGGGCAGTTGCTGGGAGGTGCCAATAATGTGGCGCGCTCGGCGCCGATGCTGGTGATCCCGGTGATGTGGTCGGGCGCCACGCCGCAGAGCTTCGAGTCGCGCACCGAATGGCAGAAGGCCTGGGCGCGCTTCCGGTCCGGGGGCAGCCCGATCGATTATGTCCGCCCGCATGGCAGCGGCGTCGATCCGCTGATCCTGAACGTGGCACAGACGCGGCGGCCGGGGCGCGGCTGGTGGCGCATGCTGCTCGATCAATATGGCGCGGCGGATATCGTCGTGCCCGTCGTCCATCTTCGCCGCGAATGGCCGGGTGGGCCGGTGACCGCGCGCTTCACGGCGCTGCATGGGCCGGATGCGAGGCCGATCGCCAGCTTTTCGCTGCGCGCGGCCAGCAGCGAGGCGATGCCGCGCATGCTGGATGAAGGCGTGCGGCGGATCGACGAAGCCTATTCGCAGGCGCTGCGCGAAGGCCGGCTGGAACCCGATCCCTCGCTGGTGATCGAGGAGCCGGTGGACGAGGCGGCAATTCAGGAGTCGATGGCGGAAGCGCCGGTGATCGAGGCGGTCGGCGGCCTTTCGACGATCACGGTCGCGGTGGCGACACCCGATGCGGCGGCGCTGACCCAGGCCGAGCAGGCGCTGCGCGGCGTGCCCGGCGTCGCTTCCGCCAACACGACCAGCATGGCGCTGGGCGGCATATCGCTGATCCGCGTGAGCTTCACGGCGGATGCGGCGACGCTGCGTTCGCTGCTCACTGGGCGCGGCATCGACGTGCGCGGCGTTTCGACGGAATCGGGGCCGGCGCGGCCCGCTGCTTCTCCGCCGTCCGTCGCTCCACCGCCGCCACAGGGGCAGCCGCCGCGATGAGTCAGTTCGCGCTGCCCTTCGACTGGCCGGCCGCCGAGGATGAGCGCGACTATATCGTTTCCGATGCCAATCGGCCGATCGTCCGCCATCTCGATCATTGGGCGCTGTGGCCGGTCATGGCGACGTTGCTGACGGGCCCGCGCAAGTCCGGCCGCAGCCTGATCGCGCGCATCTTCACCGCCAAGGCCGGCGGGGAGATGATCGACAATGCCGAGCGGGCGGAGGAAGAAGAGATCTTCCACGCCTGGAACCGTGCCCAATCCGCGCGCCGGCCGCTGCTGATCATCGCGGACGCGCCGCCGCCCGAATGGGAGGTGAAGCTGCCCGATCTTCGCTCGCGCCTTGCCGCCACGCCGCATATCGCCGTGGCCGCGCCGGACGACGCGCTGATCGGGGCCTTGATCGAAAAGCTGCTGCTCGCCCGCGGGCTGGCGCCGCCGCCCGATCTGGTGCGTTATCTCGTGCCGCGCATCGAGCGCAGCTATCTGGGCGTGCATCGCGCCGTGGATGCGCTCGATGCGCTGGCGCTGCAGCGTCGGCAGGGGCTGACGGTGCCGCTTGCGCGGAGGGCGCTGGCGGCAACGGGAGTCATCGACGATTCATCAGCTATTGGGTAGAAATGCGGTCATGGATCAGTCGAGTCCCGTCCCGGCATCACTCGTAGAGGACACGCATGAGGTGCCGCCGGCGCCGATCGCGCCGCGCAACCGCTATTTCAACCGCGAGATTTCCTGGCTCGCCTTCAATCAGCGCGTGCTGGACGAAGCGTGCAACCCGGCCCATCCGCTGCTCGAGCGGCTGCGCTTCCTGTCGATATCGGGCAATAATCTCGACGAATTCTTCATGGTCCGCGTGGCCGGCCTGAAGGGCCAGCAGCTCCAAGACATAAATGACCGCTCGCCCGACGGGCTGACGCCGGCGCAGCAGCTCGCCGCCATCGCCGAGCGCGGCGACCGGCTGATGGCGGACCAGCAGCGCGTGTGGCTCGATTTGCGCGCGGAGCTGGAGGAAGCGGGCATCGACGTGCTCCGCCGCGACGAGATAGAGGGTGACATCGCCGACTGGCTGGAAGGCCATTTCCGCGACCAGATCTTCCCGGTGCTGACGCCGCAGGCGCTCGATCCGGCGCATCCCTTTCCCTTCATTCCGAACAAGGGCTTCAGCCTTATCTTCGATCTGAAGCGGCTTTCGGACGGACGGCCGATCCGCGAGCTGGTGATGGTGCCGTCCACGCTCAAGCGCTTCGTGCGCCTGCCGGGGAGCGATGCGCGCTATGTCGCGATCGAGACGCTGATCCGCCGCTTCACCGGCATATTGTTCCCGGGGTATGAAGTGCAGGGCTATGGCGCCTTTCGCATCATCCGCGACAGCGACATCGAGATAGAGGAAGAGGCGGAGGATCTGGTCCGCTACTTCCGCTCGGCGATCAAGCGCCGCCGCAAGGGCCGCGTCATCCGCCTCGAAATTGCCGAGCGCATGCCCGATGCGCTGGAAACGCTGTTGAAGGACGAAATCGGAGGCTCCGACGCGCTCTTCGCGGAGACGGAGGGTTTTCTCGGCATCGCCGATCTGGAGCAGCTGGTCGAGGAAGATCGGCCGGACCTGAAATTCCCGCTGTTCAGCCCGCGCTTCCCGGAGCGGATCCGCGAGCATGGCGGGGATTGTTTCGCGGCGATCCGGTCCAAGGACATCGTCGTCCACCATCCCTATGAGAGCTTCGACGTGGTGCTCGCCTTCCTGCGGCAGGCGGCGCAGGATCCGGACGTGGTGGCGATCAAGCAGACGCTCTATCGCGCCGGCAAGCAATCCGCGGTGATCCGCGCATTGGTCGATGCGGCGGAAGCGGGTAAGTCGGTGACGGCGGTCGTCGAGCTCAAGGCGCGCTTCGACGAAGAACAGAATCTGATGTGGGCGTCGCAGCTCGAACGGGCGGGCGTGCAGGTCGTCTACGGTTTCATCGACTGGAAGACGCACGCCAAGGTCTCGATGGTCGTGCGGCGCGAAAATGGCGGCTATCGCACCTACTGCCACTTCGGCACCGGCAATTATCATCCGGTGACAGCGAAGATCTATACCGACCTCAGCTTCTTCACCGCCGATCCGCGCGCGGGGCACGATGCGGCGCAGCTGTTCAATTACATTACCGGCTATGTCGAGCCGACCCGTCTCGAGATGCTGACCATGTCGCCGCATGGCCTGCGCGAGAGACTGAGCGACCTGATCGACGGCGAGATCGACAATGCGCGGGCGGGCAAGAAGGCGGCGATCTGGGCGAAGATGAATTCGCTGGTCGATCCCACCATCATCGAGAAATTGTACCGGGCGAGTGCCGCGGGCGTGCAGATCGACCTGATCGTGCGCGGCATATGCTGCCTTCGGCCGGGCGTGCCCAATCTTTCGGAAAATATCCGCGTCAAATCGGTGATCGGCCGCTTCCTGGAGCATAGCCGGATCGTCGCGGTGGGCAATGGCTGCGCGCTGCCCAATCCGGATGCCAAGGTCTTCATCTCCTCGGCGGACTGGATGCCGCGCAATTTCGACCGGCGCGTGGAATATCTGCTGCCGATCGAGAATCCGACCGTCCATGCGCAGGTGCTCGATCAGGTGATGGTCGCCAATCTGATCGACGACGAGCAGAGCTGGCGCCTGCTGCCCGATGGCGAATATGAGCGGATCAAGCCGGGCAAGCGGCCGTTCAACCTGCATCGCTATTTCATGACCAATCCCTCGCTTTCGGGCCGTGGTGCGGCATTGGCGCGAAGCGGTTCGGTGCCGACGCTTACGCTGCGGCGGAGCGGCGCGGGAGCATAAGCGGCTTCCGGCCGTGGGGCTTTGCCGCTAGACAGGCGGCCTGTCCCCTTTGAAGGGCAGGCCCAGTTACCGGATTCAGATGCCCGCGATCTCGCTTTTTCGCAAACAGGATGCAGCCACGCCGGAACCCGGCCGTGTCGCCATCATCGACATCGGATCCAATTCGATTCGCCTCGTCATCTATGACGGGCCGGCGCGCATCCCTTCCATCCTGTTCAATGAGAAGATCATGGCCGGGCTCGGCCGTGGCCTTGCCAAGGACGGCGCGCTCGACCGGGACGCGATGGAGCGGGCGGTGTCGGCGCTCGGCCGTTTCAAGCGGCTGACTGAGGACATGAATGTCAGCAACGTCCGCACCGTGGCGACGGCGGCGGTGCGCGACGCATCCAATGGGGGCGAATTTCTCGCCCGGCTTGCCGCTATCGGCCTCCAGGTCGAACTGCTTTCGGGCGAGGAAGAGGCGGCGATGGCCGGCTATGGCGTGCTGGCCGGCATTCCGGGCGCGGACGGCATCGTCGGCGATCTGGGCGGCGGCAGCCTGGAACTGATCCGCGTCCGCAATGGCGAGGTAGGCGAGCGGGCATCCTTCCCGCTGGGCGTGCTGCGCGTGGCCGCGATCCGCCGGAAGGGCCATGGCGCGCTCGGCACCTTCGTTGCCAAGGCACTGGCAAAGCAGGGCTGGAAGGGGGCGGGGCAGGGGCTGCCCTTCTATCTGGTCGGCGGATCCTGGCGTGCGCTGGCACGGCTCGACATGCATCTTTCCGATTATCCGTTGCCGATCGTGCATCATTATCGCATGCCGCCGGAGCGTGCGCTGCGGCTTGTCCGCGTGCTCGCCCATATCGACAAGCGGCGGCTGCGCGCCGTGAACGGGATGTCCTCCGCGCGCATCCCGACATTGGGCGATGCGGCGGCAGTCCTTGCCGTGATGGTGAAGCATCTCGGATCGAGCGGGATGATCGTCTCGGCCTATGGCTTGCGCGAGGGTCTGCTCCATCAGAGCCTGCCGCCCGAGGTGCGCTGTCTCGATCCACTGATCTGCGCGACGCGCGAGGAAGGCATCCGCCAGGGACGTTTCCCGGAGCATGGCGACATGCTCGATCGCTGGATCGCGCCGCTCTTCCCCGACGAGAGCCCCGAACATGCCCGGCTGCGCCATGCCGCCTGCCTGCTGGCGGATGTGGGCTGGCGCGCCCATCCTGAATTCCGGGCGGAACGCGGCCTCGATACGGCGCTGCACGGCAATTGGGTGGGGATCGACGCGGCCGGACGCGCGATGATGGGCCGGGCGCTGTGGATCAGCTTCGGCGGCAATAGCGGCCCGCTGGAGATTGTGGACAGCCTGTGCACGCCCGAGGAGCGCGCCCGCGCGGACCGCTGGGGCTATGCGATGCGACTTGGCCAGCGGCTGAGCGGGGGCGTGGCCGAGGCACTGACGGCCGCGCGCCTGTCGATCGATGCGAGCGGCGTGATGCTCCATCTCGCCGAGGAGGATGTCGCGCTTTACGGCGAGGCCGTCGAGCGGCGGCACAAGACGCTGGCGAACGCCTTCGGGCGGCGGCCCGTGCTGATGGTGTGATGGTGGCCTGATCGATCGGCGGAGGATCAGCCGCAGCGTATGGCCTTTATCCTGTCGCGCTTGTCGATTTCCACGTTCAGCCGGTCGGCGCGATATTCCATCGTCACGACCGTGCCGGGCCTGATCTGCCGCACGGTCTTCGCGCCGGCAGCGATGCGGGCCATTTCGATGAACGGCACATTGGCGGGCTTGCCGACATAGGCTTGCGCCTTCGTCGCATCGCAGGCGGCGGCCGGTGGAGGCGCCGGAGCGGGAACGGGCGCAGGCGGCAGTGGATCGCGAGGCCCGGCCGATGCGCAGGCGGCAAGCAGTGCGGGGGCGAAAAGGATGATCCTACGCATGTCGGTCACTCCGGCGAAAGCTCCGACATAACCATCCGACCCTTACGCACGCTGAACGCCAGACGCCCTTCGACCAGGGCCAGCGCATCCTTGCCGAACACATCGTAGCGCCAGCCTTCGAGAAGCTGGAGCCCGTCGCGCTGGCCGGCCGCGATCGCCTCCAGCTCCTCCGAGCGCGCGATCAGGCGCGGCGCGACATCCGCTTCCCGGGAGCGCACCTTGAGCAGGAGCTTGAGAAGATCCGCGACGAGTGCGCCTTCCTTGCCGAGGCCGGGCTTGCGATCCTCGCGCGCCGGCATTTCGGCATCGGGCAGCGGCCTGGCATTCTCGATCGCCTCGATCAGCCGCGCGCCGATTTCATTATGCGCCCAACTGGCCGAAAGACCCCGGATGCGGGAGAGATCGGCCTGCGCCTTGGGTGGGTGCGAGGCGATGTCGGCCAGCGTCTCGTCCTTGACGATGCGGCCGCGCGGCAGATTCTTGCTGCGCGCCTCGCGCTCCCGCCAGGCGGCGATCGCCTTCAGCCGGCCGAGCACGTCCGCCTTGCGGCTGGGCAGGCGGATGCGCGTCCAGGCGAGTTCGGGGACATTGGCATAGTTGGCGGAATCGCCCAGCCGCTCCATCTCCTGATCGAGCCACTGGCCGCGCCCCGTCTTGCGCAGCTTGTCGAGCATGCGCGGGAAGATGGCGATGAGATGGGTGACGTCGCCGATCGCATAGTCGATCTGGCGCTTGTCGAGCGGGCGGCGGGCCCAGTCGGTGAAGCGCGCGCCCTTGTCCAGCTTCACGCCGGTCATGCTCTCGACGAGGTTCGAATAGCCGACCTGCTCGCCCATGCCGAGCGCCATCGCCGCGACCTGCGTGTCGAACAGGGGAAAGGGCGTCTTGCCCGTGAGATTGTGGATGATCTCGATATCCTGCCCGCCGGCATGGACGACCTTCAGCACATCGTCATTGTTCACCAGCAGATCGAGCAGCGGCGCAAGATCGATGCCCTTGGCCTTGGGGTCGATCGCGGCGGCCTCATTCTCGTCGGCAATCTGGACCAGGCAGAGATCGGGCCAATAGGTGTTCTCGCGCATGAATTCGGTATCGACCGCGACGAAGGGCGAGCGGGCAAGGCGGGCGCAGAGATCGGACAGGGCCTGACTGTCGGTGATGAGCGAATGAATCTTCATGTGCGGTCCATAGACCGGCCGCTGCGCTTGACAAGCCGCTGTTGCATGGCGAAGCGCTGGCGCCTTCCAAAATCAACAAAAAGTTGAAAGCCTTTTTGATGCACGCCTATCGTACGCACAATTGTTCGGAGCTTCGCGCCGCCAATGTCGGTGCCCAGGTCCGCCTGTCCGGCTGGGTTCATCGCAAGCGCGACCATGGCGGGCTGCTGTTCGTCGATCTGCGCGACCATCATGGCATCACCCAGATCGTGACCGACATCGATTCCGACGCGTTCAGGACGCTGGAATCGATCCGCACCGAATCCGTCGTGACGATCACGGGCGATGTCGTCGCGCGCGCGGCCGAAGTGGTGAACCCCAATCTGCCGACCGGGCAGATCGAGGTGCGTGCTCGCGAGGTGATCGTGCAGTCCGCCGCGCAGGAATTGCCGATGCCCGTGGCGGGCGATGCCGAATATCCGGAGGATATTCGCCTGCGCTACCGCTATCTCGACCTGCGCCGCGAGCGCGTGCACAAGAATATCATGCTCCGCTCGAACGTGATCGCGTCGATCCGCCAGCGGATGATCGGGCAGGGCTTCACCGAGTTCCAGACGCCGATCCTGACGGCCTCCTCGCCCGAAGGCGCGCGCGACTATCTGGTGCCGAGCCGCGTCCATCCTGGCAAATTCTATGCGCTGCCGCAGGCGCCGCAGATGTTCAAGCAGCTGCTGATGGTGGCGGGCTTCGATCGCTATTTCCAGATCGCGCCCTGCTTCCGTGACGAGGATGCGCGCGCGGACCGCAGCCCCGGCGAATTCTACCAGCTCGATTTCGAGATGAGCTTCGTCACGCAGGAGGATGTGTTCGCCGCGATCGAGCCCGTGCTGCACGGCGTGTTCGAGGAATTCGCCAATGGCCGCGCCGTCACCCCGGCGCCTTTCCCGCGCATCGCCTATCGCGACGCGATGCTGCGCTATGGATCGGACAAGCCGGACCTGCGCAACCCGATCGAGATTTCGGACGTGACCGAACATTTCCGGGGATCGGGCTTCGGCATCTTCGCGCGGATCGTGGAAGGCGGCGGCGTCGTCCGCGCCATCCCCGCGCCGGGCGCGGGGGCGAAGAGCCGGAAGTTCTTCGACGACATGAATGATTGGGCACGCGGCCAGGGCTATTCGGGCCTCGGCTATATCAACATCAAGTCGGGCGAGCCCGGCGGGCCGATCGCCAAGAATCTCGGTGAGGAAGCGACCGCCAAGCTGATCGCGGCGCTCGGCCTGGGCCCCGACGACGGCGTGTTCTTCGCCGCCGGCAAGGAACTGGATGCAGCCAAGCTGGCGGGTGCCGCGCGCACGCGCACCGGCGAGGAACTGGGGCTGATCGAGCAGGGCGTGTTCAAATTCTGCTGGATCGTCGACTTCCCGATGTTCGAATATGACGAGGAAGCGAAGAAGATCGACTTCAGCCACAATCCCTTCTCGATGCCGCAGGGCGAGCTGGAGGCGCTGGAGACCAAGGATCCGCTCGATATCCTCGCCTATCAGTATGACATCGTCTGCAACGGCGTGGAGCTTTCCTCCGGCGCGATCCGGAACCACAAGCCGGAGATCATGTACAAGGCGTTCGAGATCGCCGGCTATTCGAAGGAGCAGGTCGATCAGGACTTCTCCGGCATGATCAACGCGTTCAAGTTCGGCGCGCCGCCGCATGGCGGATCGGCGCCGGGCATCGACCGTATCGTCATGCTGCTGGCGGACGAGCCGAACATCCGCGAAGTGGTCGTCTTCCCGATGAACCAGAAGGCGGAAGACCTGATGATGAACGCGCCTTCGCCGGTGATGGCCAAGCAGTTGCGCGAGCTCAACATCCGTATCGTGGAACAGTCCAAGTCCTAGCTCCATTAATGTCGCTCCGGCCGCTTGGCCGGGGCGACGGGAGCAAGGAATGACGATCGATCTCGGCGACTATGAAAAGGGGGCCGGCTTCCGCGGTGACTATGGTGCCGCGCTCGATGCGCTGCAGGAACGGCTGCGGCATATCCAGGTTGCCCATATCGTCCATCACCGCCGCGCGCTGATCCTGTTCGAAGGGTGGGACGCGGCGGGCAAGGGCGGGATCATCCAGCGCCTCACCGCCAAATGGGATCCGCGCCATTTCGAGGTCTGGCCGATTTCGGCGCCTACCCCGGCGGAGAAGGCGGAACATTATCTGGAACGCTTCCGCAGGCGCCTGCCGCCGCTGCGCGCGATCGGCGTGTTCGATCGGAGCTGGTATGGGCGCGTGCTGGTCGAACGGGTGGAGGGATTTGCCACTGAGGCCGAGTGGCGGGCCGGATATGACGAGATCAGCGCCTTCGAGGCGGATCTGGCCGCGCAGGGCATCACGCTCATCAAGCTCTTCATCCATGTGACGCAGGAGACGCAGGACGAGCGCTTGAAGGAGCGCCTGACCGATCCCTGGAAGCGCTGGAAGACGGGAGCGGACGATTTCCGCAACCGGGCGCGGCGGGCGGATTATCTGGCCGCTATGGCCGACATGTTCGCCCGCACGGACAGGCCGGGCGCGCGCTGGACGGCGATCGACGGCAATAATGAGAAAGCTGCGCGCATCGCGGCGCTCACTTATGTCGCGGACAGGCTCGAACAGACGGTGCCGATGGTGCCGCCGCCGCTCGATCCCGCGCTGAAGGCGCTGGCGGAGAAGGAATTGGGGCTGCGACTCGATTGATCCTGCCTCTCGACAGGATCCGGGCGGAGGCGCATTCGTCCTGATCGATCGAACGACTGGCCGGAATGGAAATGGACGAAGCCGAAGCCATTGACGAGGCGGGCCTGCTGCTGAGGGAAGGCGGCGGCTTCGTCCTTCAGCGCGACGCGGGCGGCCTGTGGCATCTCGACATGCATCGTGTGCCCGTCGACCTGGTCGGAAAACGGGTGCGGATCATCGGCATTCGGTCCCGTCCCGATCTGGTCGATGTGGAGGGCGTGCAGCCGGGCTGAGCCGGGGACGTGTCGACGATCTCGTCCGATCCGTCCTCGCGCAGCGCGTCGCGATCCTCGGCCGCTATCCGGGCTGCACGGCCGATATATTGCTTTGCCTACCAGTCCAAACGGATCGCGATTTTGCCGAAGAATCCGCCCCTGGAAAGGAGGCGATAGGCTTCGCCCACTTCATCGATGCCGAATATCCGGTCGACGACCGGTTCGATGCGAGCCGCATCAATGGCCTGCATCGCCTGGCTGAAGTCCTGGACGGACCCCGTATTGTTGCCCTGCACCCGGACCGCCTTGACGATGACCGGCATCAGATCCAGTTCCAGTGTCGTGCCGGTGATGAAGCCGATCGTGAAGATCACACCGCCCTGGCGGACAGCGGCGACCGATCGCGCGAACGTGTCCGAGCCCACAGTTTCCAGGATGAGGTCGGCGCCCCGGCCGGCTGTCAGACGTTTGACCTCGGCATCCCAATCCGGCGACGTACCGTAGTTTATCGTCTCGTCCGCGCCGAGCGAGCGAGCCCGTTCGAGCTTGCTGTCGGAGGATGAGGTGATGATCACCCGGGCGCCCCGCGCCTTGGCGAGTTGCAGCCCGAATATCGAAACTCCGCCTGTCCCAAGCAAGACGACCGTCGCACCCGGGCCGGCATCCGCGGCGGCAAGCGCGTTCCAGGCGGTCGTCGCCGCTATCGGAAGGGTCGCGGCTGCCTCCCACGAAAGATGATCGGCTATCTTGACGACGGAAGCCGCGTCGGCCGTTGCGATTTCACGCAGCGAGCCTGGAAGGGACAATCCCCGCATCGCGGCGCCGTTTTCAGCGGTGCCGCGTCCTGCGATCCAGAGCGCTTTCGGATGCAGCGCGACGCGGTCTCCGATCTTGAGGCCGGAGACGCTCTCGCCCTCGCCGATCTCGACGACTTCTCCTGCACCGTCCGCAACCGGCACCAAGGGATAAGTCACACCGGGATATTGCCCGGTGGCAACCGCGAGATCGATGAAATTGAGACTCGCGGCCCGCATGCGGACAAGGATCTGCCCATGGCCGGGCCGCGGCGGATCGGGCAGTTCGACTTCGGCTAGATCATCGAGCGATGGACCGCGTAACGAGAGGGCACGCATCGTATTTTCCTTCGGAATTGATGACCGCAGGACTATCTCATCTGCAAAAACATGATTGAATGGGTGCAATCCACAACTCATAACTGCGTTCTATGCAGCAATTCGATGCTTTGCCCGATATTGAAGCTTTGCACGCATTCATTGCCGTTGCGGAGGAAGGTTCCTTCAATGCCGCGGGCCATCGCCTCAACCGCGATGCCACCATCATCTCGCGACGTGTCCAGGCTCTGGAACAAGGCCTTGGGGTTCGCCTGATCGAGCGTTCCACGCGCCGCGTAAGTCTGACGGAGGCCGGCGAAGTCTATCTTGGCCATGTTCGTCCGCTGCTGCACAATCTGTTGGCTGCTGGTCGGGAGGCAGGCCGATTTACGGAGGGCGAGCCTCGGGGGCGCTTGCGACTGGCCTTGCCCGGAAGCTTCGGCCGTATGTGGCTGATGCCGATGCTGGCCGATTTTCTCGAGGCCTATCCGGGGGTGACGCTCGACGTCGCTTTCTCGAATCGCTTCGTGGATCTGATCGGAGAAGGATTCGATCTGGCGATACGTCTGGGCGTTCTGCCCGACTCGCGGCTTGTGGCGCGCAAGCTGGCGGAGCGAAAGCGAATGATCTGCGCATCGCCTGCCTATCTTCAGCGACGGGGCGTTCCCGCTTCGCCTGAGGAACTCAGCCGGTACGAATGCCTGATCTTCTCCGGCAAGGTGAACCCTTATGTTTGGGAATTTATGATGCCCGGCGCAAAGCAGCTCGTGGTGCCGGTTGCCGGGCCTTTCATCTCGGACGATGCGGAAGCGCTCGTTCCGGCAGCCGTCGCCGGACGGGGATTGCTTTATGCAACCGACTGGCTCGTGGGCCGTGAACTTGCCGACGGGCGCTTGGTGCGGATTCTCGAAGACTTCCCTGTTCCCGACGAGGGCGCGATCTATGTGGTGCACCCCTCGTCGCGTCATGTTCCGAACAAGACCCGCGCGTTCGCGCACTGGATCAGTGAACGACTTTCCCGGAACCTGCCCTGGCAGCAAGGATAGTGCATTTCGAATGCATTGATCAGTGGGAGCCAAGCGCATCGACTAAGTCGAGAAATCAGCCGTTCTTCTCGGGCTCCGCCGGACGCGAGCTATAGGATTCGGGCCTCTAATTCTTGCCGCTGCTCGTGAGCTCTGCGCAGCCGGTAATCCGGCTCATGCAAGGCCCAGTTCGATCAGGCTGGCGGCGGTGTCGCGGATGGTCTGGTCTACCGGCCGATATTCGAGCTTCAGCACCGAACGCGCCTTGTTGCCGGAGACGCGCACATCGCGGCCGAGATCGCCGATCACCGCGCGCACCACCGGATCGAAGAGCGAGACGAACCGCATCAGCCAGTCCGGCAGGTCGCGCTTCGGTATCTTGCGCGCCCGTTCGGGATAGGCCTGCCGCAATATGGCTGCGATCTCGCGAAACCATAAGGAAGGGCCGCCGACGATGAAGCGCTCGCCCACGGCCGCCGGCTCGGTCATCGCGCGGACATGCGCCTCGGCCACGTCGCGCACGTCGACGATCGGAAAGGCGAAGCGCGGCGTGCCGGGATAGGCACCGTTCAGCAGCTTGCGGACGGCTTCGATCGACGGGCTATAGTCCCGCTCCATCATCGGGCCCAGAATGAGGCCGGGATTGATGACCGCAAGCTCGAGCCCGTTCGCGCGCGCAAAGTCCCAGGCCGCCCGCTCCGCGAGGGTCTTCGACTTGTAATAGGGTGTGCAGAGCGGATTGGCGACGTCGCTCCAATCCTCCTCGTCATAGGGCGGCGTGCCTGTGCCATAGGTGATGGCGGCGGTCGAGGAGGTGAGCACGACGCGCCGGACGCCGGCATCCTTCGCCGCTTTCAACAGCCGCAACGCGCCCTCGCGCGCCGGCACGATCATGTCGTCCTCATGCTTGGGCAACGCGGACGAAAAGGGCGAGGCGACGTGGATGGCATAGGTGCAGCCGGCGGCCGCCTCGTGCCAGCCCGCATCGTGCATGAGATCGGCTTCGACGAAATCGAGATCGCCATCCTTCGCGCCGTGCTGCGACCGGATCGCGCGCGCGATTTCGTCTGCGCGCGCCATCGAGCGCAGCGATCCGCGCACATCATAGCCCCGATCGAGGAGAAGGGCTGCAATCCGGCTGCCGAGAAATCCGGTCACCCCGGTGACGAGCACTTTTGGCTTGGCGTTGATCCCACTCATGTCGCTGCCTTCCTTGATCTGACGGACTGACATTTTCGATCTATATTGTCAGTTTGACAGTCTCCGTCCAGAGTGTCAACGGGAGGGCATGAATGATCGCGATCCCAAGCGGCGACAGTTGATCGAGGCAGCGCTTGCTACCGTCTCGCGCTATGGCTTCAGGAAGACGTCGATGCAGGATATCGCGGATGCCGCGGGCGTATCGCGGGCCGCGCTCTATCTTCATTTCAGCAATAAGGAGGATGTCTTCCGCTCGGTGACGGCGGCGCTCCATGCCGATGCGCTCGACCGCGCCCGGGCTGCCTTTTCCGGGAACGCCTCCTTCGCCATACGGCTGCGCGATGGGCTGTGCGCCTTCATGCTCGGCATGATGGCGCCGATCCATTCAAGCCCTCATGGCCAGGAACTGTTCGATGCCAATCTGGCATTGGCGGCGGATATCAATGCCGAAGGGAAGCGGCAGCTCCTCGCGCTGCTCGTCGAGCTGGTCGAACAGGCCGAAGCATCGGGGGAGATCATCCTCGATAGGGTCAAGACGAAGCCCCCCGCGCTTGCCGACATGATCTTCGTATCGGTGAGCGGGATGAAATATGCGGGTGACGGCCTCGATGCGCTCGAGCGGCGCATCAGCTTGCTTGCGGACATTCTGGGTGCGGCCCTCGGATCCGATCCCGGCAATTGAGGGCTGCTCTCAGCCAGTCTGCCAAGCCTCTTCCAGTCGCTCGGCCAGAAAATCGACGCATAGCCTGACCCGCGCCGCCAGATGACGGCTATGCGGATAGACGGCGTGAATGGGCGAGGCCGGCAGGGGAAGATGGGGCAGGACGGTTTCGAGCCGGCCTGCCTTTATGTCGTCGCGGACGAACCAGGCCGATTTGAGCACCAGCCCGGCGCTCTGCAATGCCCATTCATGCGCGACCTCGCCCGTATTGGTGACAAGCGCGCCGGACAGGCGGGCGCTGGATCCATCGGCGAACGCCCATTCGCCGGCCGGCGGATCTCCGAAGCTGATGCAGTCATGCGTGATCAGATCTTCGACGCTTTGGGGTCGGCCGCGCCGATCGAGATAGGCGGGCGAGGCACAGATGATGCGCGCATCGGGCGCGATACGCTGCGCGATCAGGCTTGAATCGGCGAGCGCCCCGAAACGGATCGCAAGATCGAAGCCGCCTTCGACGATATCGACGACCGTATCCGATGCATGGAGGCTTATGCGCAGCCCCGGATGCATCGCCTGGAATTCGGCGAGCAGCGGCGCCAGGTGCAGGCGCGAGAAATTGACCGTCGACGTGATGCGCAGCAGGCCGGCGGCAATGCTCTTGCTCCGGGTCGCTTCCAGTTCCGCCTCATCGATATCGGCGAGGATGCGCACGACGCGTGCATGGAACATCGCCCCCTCCTCGGTAAGCGCGAGCGACCGCGTCGTGCGATTGAGCAGCCGCACGCCGAGCCTTGCCTCGAGCCGCGCCAGGCGGCGGCTCGCCACGGTCAGCGAGAGGTTCAGCTCGCGCGCGGCTGCCGACAGGCTGCCGGCCGCGACGACGCGCGCGAAGACGATCATGTCGGTAAGCGAGTCGGCCATGCACTCTTGCTATAATAGCAAGGCTTCATCGCGCTAATGTGCGATTATTGTGGATTGCGATGAGCATTACACAGTCCCTGCAACAGCAATGAGGTGCAGGGACATGAAGGACGTAAAGGGTGTTGCGCTCGTCGTCGGATCGAATGGGATCATCGGGAATGCCGTTGCCGGGGAACTCGTACGGGATGGCTGGACGGTGCGCGGCCTCGATCGGCGCGGCACGGGAGGCATTCCGACCATCTCGGCCGACCTGACCGATGGCGAGGCGACGGCCAAGGCGCTCGAGGCCGCGCGCGATACGACGCATATCTTCTACGCGGCGCTCAGCCCGGATCCGGACCTTTCGGTGGAGGCCGAACGCAATGGCCGCATGCTGGGCAATCTCCTCGACGCGCTGGAACAGGCCAAGGCGCCGCTCCAGCGCGTGGTCATCTACCAGGGCTACAAGATTTACGGCATTCATCTCGGCGCCAAGGTGCAAACGCCGGCGCGCGAGAGCGATCCGGTGCATATGCCGCCCAACCTGTATCTCGCGCAGGAAGCGCAGTTGAAGGCGCGCGCGGAAAAGAGCCGCTGGGACTATGTGGCGCTCCGCCCGGATGTCGTGGTCGGCGACATTTACGGCAATCCGATGAATATCGCGCTGGTGGTCGGCGTCTTCGCCGAACTGTCTCGTGCGCTGGGCCTGCCGATGCGCTTTCCGGGGACCGATAAGGCCTATGGCCAGCTCGTCCAATGCACCGATGCCGGGCTGCTCGCGCGCGCGAGCCGGTGGGCCGCCATCAGCGAAAAGGCCTCGGGCGAAGCCTTCAACATCACCAATGGCGACACCTTCCGCTGGGAACGGATGTGGAGCGACGTGGCGCGGCATCTCTGCATGGAGACGGCATCCCCGGTTCCCCTGATCCTTCCGCGCCACATGCCCGACAAGGCGCCCCTGTGGCGGGAAATCGCGACGCGCCACAAGCTCGTCGAGACCGATCTCGACACGCTCGTCGGCTGGGGCTTTGGCGACTTCATCTTCCGGACGGAAACCGATGTGATCTCGGATCTCAATAAAATCTATCGCTATGGTTTCACCGAGCGGATGGACTCGACCGCCTCGCTTCTCGGCGCGATCGACAGCCTCAAGCGAAAGCGCGTGCTTCCCTGACGGCGCGGCACTCCAAACAGGGGACGGTCACAGATGCCGACATGAATCGCACCCCGGTCCACATTCCCGTCATTGAACCGATAGGAAGTGTTTATCAGGCGATAGAAAGTCTGATGGCGAGCTATTCTATATATATTTCGAAGCTTCTCTGAAGGTCTGCTGGCATGAATTTGATTGGCAAATCTATATATTCTAACTTTTAATTATACGACGTTCGTGGGTTCCCCGATTGGCGACAGGCAGTTTTCGGGGGACATAAATTGCTCGATACCCAACGTAAATTTCTGCATTGTCTGCGCTATGCTGGCCTAACCTCTGCTATCCTGGGCATTGCCGCGTCGATGCCAGCCAGCGCGGAGGAGGTGCCTGCACCGGCTCAAGGCACGCCGATTGCCGATACGATCGCCTCGATCAATGGCGCGAATGATGCCGGTACGATCATCGTCACCGGCGTACGCGGCGGTCCGCCGCGTACCGTGGCCGACAGCCCCGCACCGATCGACGTGATCGGTGCGGAGAAGCTGGACCATACAGGCGCTGCGGAATTCGGCGAGGCCCTTACCAAGCTGCTGCCCTCGTTCAACTTCGGGGCGACGCATGCCGGCGTCAATTCGATCGTGCGGCCGGTCACCAATCGTGGCCTCGGCCCGGCCTATACGCTGGTGCTGATCAACGGGAAGCGGCGCCATAACGGATCGCTGATCACCAATGGCGGCGGCGACACCAGCGGCGTCAACCCGGTGGATCTCGATCTGATCCCGACCAGCGGCATCGAGCGCATCGAAATTCTGAAAGATTCCGCGGCCGCGCAATATGGCACCGATGCGGTGGCGGGCGTGGTCAACATCCAGCTCAGCCATGCCGAGGGCATAAGCGGCTCCGTCACTTATGGCAGCCTCTATGGCGGCAGCGGCGACAAGGAAAGCTGGAAGGCCGAAGCGCATTACGGCACGAAGCTGGGTGGGGAGGGCGGCTTTCTCCATATCAGCGGCGACGTGCGCAAGCGCGGCGGCGCATGGTGGAACCTGCTGGCGACCGACACCAATCTCTACGGTCTGCCCGCCGGCCGCACCGTCGATCAGGTCGTGGCGACCTCGGGTCTGACGAGGCAGCAGGTTCTCGCCAACATCGCCGAGGCGAATGCCCGCAATGCGGCATGGAACCGTGACGGTGCGCATAATGGCGATCCGGAGGTCAAGGCATTCAACCTCGGTTATAATGCCGAGCTACCCGTCGGCGACGATCTTACTTTCTATTCCTTCGGCACCTATGGCGAACGGGATACCCAGATCGGCAACAATCTCCGCCGGCCGAACAGCACGGCCAACTTCACCGCGCTGTTCCCCGACGGTTATTTTCCGCTCAACAACACATCCGAGCATGATTTCCAGTTCGTGCTCGGCGGCAAGGGCGAGATTGCGGGATGGAACTGGGATCTCAGCAGCTCCTTCGGTAAGAACCGCAATCATCAATTCTCCAAGCTGACGATCCGCCCGTCGCTCGGCCCGACCACGCCGACCTATTGGCCCAATCTGGCCGGCTTCGAATTCCGCCAGTGGACGCACAATCTCGATATCACGCGCGAGTTCGACATTGGTCTCGCCAAGCCGGTCCAGATTTCGGCGGGGCTCGAATATAGGCTGGATCGCTTCCGCTCCTTCGCGGGCGATCCACTGGCCTATGAGCCCGCTACCTACACGTTCAAGCCGGGCGACCAGCAATATGACTGGAATATCGGCCGCATCGCATCGCCCGTCGTGCAAGGGGCGGTGGTGCTCACGCCCGAGGACGAAGCGGACATCACCCGCCGCCTCTATGCCGGCTATATCGACCTCGGCCTCTATCCGACCGAGGCCTGGTATGTCGGCCTTGCGGTGCGCGGCGAGCATTATGATGACGGGTCCGGCAGTCCCATCGGCTTGAAGCTCAATTCGCGCTACGATTTCAGCGAGGCGGTGGCGGTGCGCGGCACGGTGGGCACCGGCTTCCGCGCCCCGTCGCTCACCCAGATCGCCTATGCCCAGACCGACGGGCGGACTTCCTCCTTCCTCAACCCCGAAACCGGGCAGACCGAGTTGCGCCCCACGGTCGCCAAGCTGGTGACGGCGGATTCGCCGATCGGAAGGCTGCTCGGCGCGGAACCGTTGAAGGCGGAGAAGAGCTGGAATGCCGGCCTAGGCATCGTGCTGCGTCCCGCGCCGCGGCTCAATATCACGCTGGACGGCTATTATATGGCGATCAGGAACCGTATCGCGCGCACCGGCCGGCTCTTTGGCCCCGGCGTTACCGCGATCCTGGCCGCCAACGGTTTGTCGGACATCGAGCAGGCCGAATATTTCATCAACGCCGTCGACAGCGAAACCAAGGGCCTTGATCTTGTCGCGGACTATTCGGCGGGACTCGGCGCGCTCGGCCGGCTGGGGCTGAGCCTCGCCTTCAATTACAGCAAGACCAGTCTCACCGACATGCTCGATAATCCGCCGGAACTGCGCGACACGGCCGGTAAGTCGATCCTCGGGCCCGGCTCCGTCTTCTTCGGGGGCGACAAGATCGGCGAGCTCGAGGTGCTGCAGCCGCACAGCAAGCTGGTGCTGGGGGGAAGCTGGACAAAGGGCATCCTCGCGCTGAACCTTTCGACGACGCGCTACGGCAAATATACGCAGCGCACCGCCGCGGGCGACGACCGGCATTTCGGCGCCAAATGGATCACCGATGCCAATCTGGCGGCAAAGGTGACGGAGTTCGCCACGCTGTCGGTGGGGGCGACGAACCTCTTCGACGTCAGGCCCGAAACCAATGGCCCCGGCAATCCCCAGACCGGGCAGGGCTATTATGGTCCCTCGCCCTTCACGCCGAGCGGAGGCTATTATTATGGACGTCTCTCCCTTGCCTTTTGATCGCCGTGCCTTCCTGGCCGGTTGCGCGGCGTTCGGGCTCAACGCTTGCGGACCGCGGAGGATCGGTGGGCCGACCGAACTGGTGCTGGGCGATCAGGCCAGTCTCAGCCGGGCCAAGGCCGAGGCGGCGGGCGTGCTCGAGCGTGTGCCCTACCGCTATGAATGGGCCAATTTCGTCGGTGCGGCTCCGTTGTTTGAGGCGCTCGCCGCAGGTGCGGTCGATACCGCGCCTGCCGGTGACGTTCCGGTCATCCAGGCGATCGCCGGCAAGGCTCCCCTCAAGATCATCGCCGCGACACGCAGCGACGCCGACGATATTGCGATCCTCCTTCCTCCCGGGTCTGCCATCCGCAAGGTCGCGGACCTCGTCGGGAGGGAGGTGATCATATCTTCCGCGCGTGGCAGCATCTCGCATTATCTGCTGCTGGGCGCGCTGCGCGAGGCGGGCGTTGCGCCCTCCCGGGTCAGGATCGGCTTCATGCTGCCCAATGATGCGGCGGCTGCCTTCGCCTCGGGCCGGATCGAGGCTTGGGCGACCTTCGGAATCTATCAGGCGACCGCCGAGAGCCGCGGCGCGCGCATCCTGCGCGACGGGCGCGGGATCAATTCGGGGATAGGCGTGCTCGCTGCCGGCGACGCGGCCCTCGCCGACCGGGACAAACGCCGCGCGCTGGCCGATTATCTCGTCCGGCAGAAGGCCGCGAACGACTGGGCCCGCGCGAACCCCGAGGCCTATGCCCGCATCTATGCGGAGCGGACGGGCGTACCGATCGAGATCATACGCCTTGTCGTCCGCCGGCAGAACCCGCCGCTGATCGCGCCCGATGCCGCGATCAGCGCCGCGTTGCAGAAGGTCGCGGACAATTTCTACGCCGACGGCGTCCTGCCCGAACGCGTCGAGATCGCAGCCTATATCGATGCCAGCCTCTTGCCGAGCGGATGAGCATGCATGCACCGGATACGGCTCTGAATATCCATCTTTCAGCCGCCGATATGCGCGTAGGGCGAGGTCTGGCCGGCAAGCCAGGGATCGGCCGTCTCCTTGCGCCAGCTGAGCAGGCGCGCGCGCAGATCTTCCAGGATCGGCCGTGCCTCGGCCGTGCCGGCGAGATTGACGAGTTCCTCCGGATCGGTGCGCAGATCGTAAAGCTCTTCTGCGGGGCGCTTGAGATAGGCGGCCTGGGTGCGGCGGCCGAGCTTCGCCTCGGGATGGGCCAGAAGCGCCTTCCAGCTCGGCGAGGAGGCGACGTCGCCCGCGATCGGATAATCGAGCGGATGCGCCAGATTGGTGATATAGGCATGGGTGCGCGTGCGGATCGCACGCATCGGATAATAGCCGCTGATCTCGTGAAATTCATGCGAGGCGTAGATCGCGTCCCAGCCGGCGGCATTGCGCTGCCCCAATAGCGGGAGCAGCGAGCGGCCGGGAAGGGGGCGCCCGGGACCCTGCGCGCCGGTCCATTGCAGGATCGTCGGCACGATATCGATCCAGCTCACCATCGCATCGTTGACGATGCCCGGGCGGCCGACGCCCGGTGCGGAGATGATGAGCGGCAGGTGGAGCCCGCTATCGTAGAGATTGGTCTTCGCGCCGGGGAAGGGCCGGCCATTGTCGCTGAGATAGATTATGAGCGTGTCATCGCCATGGCCGGCCGCCTTCAGTTCGTCGAGCAGCAGGCCGATGCCGCTGTCGAGCCGGCTGACCGATTCATAATAGTCGGCGACGTCGCGGCGGACCTCCGGCAGATCGGGCAGATGCGCGGGCAGCCGGATACTGGCGGGATCATAGGTGACACGATCGATCTTCGGCCAGGGCTTGTTGCCATAATCGGTCGCGGCGCGATGCGGATCGCTATAGCCGATCGTCAGAAAGAAGGGCCGGTCGCCGATGCCGCGCACGAAACGGGCCGCCTCGCTGGCGATGAACGCCACGTCGCGGATACCGCCGCGTTCGGGCGCGAGCTCCGCATCATAAGCGAAGGCGGAATCGGGGCGGACATGCTTCTTGCCGACGAGCGCCGTGGCATAGCCGGCCTTGCGCAGCAGCAGCGGCAGCGTCTCGACGCCATCGAGCAGCGATTGGTTATGCACGTCATGGGCAAGGCCGTACATGCCGTTCGAATGGGCATAGAGGCCGGTATAGAGCACCGACCGGCTGGGGCTGCATGACGAGACGGCGGCATAGGCCTGGCTGAAGCGTGTGCCGCGCCGGGCCAGCGCGTCGATATGCGGCGTCTTCACGTCCGTGCCGTAGCAGCCGACGTCCAGCCCCTGATCGTCGGCGATGAGCAGGAGGACATTGCGCCGGCCCGCGCCGGCGGGCGCCGCCACGGCCGATGCGGGGGCGGGAAGCGCGCTGCCGGCGATCAGGCCGGCGGCGGTGGCGAGCAAGGTACGGCGATCCATCGATATGATCCTTGATGCGCCGCGACCGGAACCGGGCCGGCCGCGGCATTTCCGGTCAGAAGCGGTAGCGTGCGGAGAGCTGGTAGGCGCGGCCGAAAATCGAACGCGCGATCACGGATCCGGAGGTGGTGCCGATGATGCGCGCATTGCCCTCCGTCAGGCCGAGCTCGTCGGTGAGGTTGGTGACGGTGAACTGCAGCTCGATCGGATCGAAGTTCGCGGTCACGCCGAGATCGACCGTCTGATAGGAGGGCAGGCGCTGAAGATTCTGGATATCGGAGAAGCGTTTGCCGACATAATTATAGGCTCCGAAGAGCGTGATGTCCCCCTGGCCGACCGGAATGCGATAGCTGGGCTGCGCGCGCAGCTGCACGGTCGGCTGGCGCTGCACCTTGTTTCCATTCTGCACGCCCGAGGCGACGCCATCCTCGATATCGCGGAAGCGGCCACGAAACCAAGTTCCGTTGAAGCGCAGATCGAGGTTGCGGACCGGGCGAACCGCGCCCTCGAGCTCGACGCCATAGGTGCGTGAACCGGCGATGGCGGTGACGGTGGTGATTGCGCCATTGGTGGGATTCACGACCTGCTGCGAATAGGTCTGCCCTTTGAAATCATTGTAGAAGAAGGTCAGGAATCCGTCGAAGGCGCGCTGCGCGGTCTTCAGCCCGATCTCATATTGATCGATCTTCTGCACGACGCGGCTGCCCTCGCGCAGATCGTCGAAATGCGGGAATTTATAGCCCGAGTTGAGCCGGCCGAAGGCACTGAGATTATCCGCCAGGCGATAGTTGAGCCCGGCGGTGTAGGAGAGCTTGGTCTTGCTGTAATCGACCTCGCGGCTGCCGCCATCCAGCACGACCGCGCCATTATTGTAGAGCGTGACGGGATTGCCATCGAGATCGACGCCGGCCCGGCTGGTGCCGATCGTCCCTTCCGCCTTATAATGTTCGACGCGGATGCCGCCGTCGATGCGCAGCCTGTCCGTTACCTCCCATTCGTCCGCCAGGAAGCCGGCGATGTTGCGGCCTTCATAGGAAGCGCGGACCTGATTGGTCGTGGCGCTGACGAAGCCGTCGCGCGTCAGCGGCACGCCATTATTGAGCGTGACGTTGATGCGGCGTGCATGCGGCTCGAAGGCGAGCAGGGCATTATTGCCCTGATACCAGAGATCGTCGACCGAATAGGCGGCGAAATAGCTGCCGACCGTCAGTGTGTGACTGCCGAACGTCCGGCTCAGGCGGACATCGTTGGTGAAGGATTCGATATCCTTGTCGATCGACCAAAGGCCGGCGACGATCACCGGGAGATTGGCGTCGGCGATCGCCGCGCCGGACGTGGCGAAGCTGGCGCTGCCCGACGTGGCGGGGCCGCGGCCGACGGTGCTGCCCGCCGCGAGCCGGCTGCCGATATAGGCGCCGAGAGTGGTCGGCACCGCGCCGGTGAAGATCGCGCGGACATCGGCCGAGCCCTCGGTGTAGCTGAACTTGTCGCTGATCGTCCAATCGCCGGGCGTCAGTTCCAGGCTGCCGCCGAACTGGTTGAGGTCGATCGTACGTCCATCACCATAATCGCGGGAGATCCGTCCCGGCGTGGCGCCGGGCGTCACTTCCAGGTCGAGACGGCGGATGTCGTGGCCCGCGAGCGCATCATGCCGCTGGTCGAAATGGGGATAGACCGAGAGATCGGCGCCATTGTTGCTGGAAAGGAGCGGCGCGCCCGAGAAGAAGGCGTTGGAATCATGCACCTTGCGTCCATAGAGGCTGAATTCGCCGAGCCCGTCCCAGCGCCGGGTGAGCGTGGCCGTGACCTGGCCGCCTTTGTCGGCCGGATATTGCGTATCGCGTATGCCGTCGCTGAGCCGATAGAAGCCGCCGAGCGAGGCGTACCAGCCATCGGCGACCTTCCCGCCGACATAGCCGTCATAGCGGAACAGGCCCTCCGCGCCGACCGTGACGCGCGCGCTGCCCTCGGGCGTGTTGCCGCCCTTCTTCTGGATGAAGTTGACGGTGATGCCGGGCTGCCCGTTCGAGAAGACGGGATTGGGGCCGCCGCGCAGCACCTCGACCCGCTCCACCGTATCGTCGATGCGAAACAGGCTGAAGGTTTCGAGAAAGGACAGGGTGTTGGGCGGGAAGATCGGCGCGCCATCGAGCTGGACGGTGGCGAAGGCGCCGCCGCCATTTTGCGGAAAGCCGCGCACGCCGACATGGACGCCGGCGACGCCGCCGCTGGTTTCGACATAGACGCCCGGCACGATCTTCAGCAGATCGGCGGTGCTTTGCGGCACGATCCGGCGAATATCCTCCTCGCTCGCCGTGGTGATCGAAAAGCCGGCATCGAGCTTGCGCACGCCGCTCGACCGCGCCGTGCCGGTGACGACGATCTCGGAAGCGCCCGCCTCTGCCTGTTCGGTAGGAACAGACGAGCCGGCTCCGGCGGATTGCGGCGCCGTTTCGGCATGGGCTGCGGCAGCCATTCCCAAACCAACGACTGAAACACCCGCCAAGATGATAGAATGGACGCGACCCATCATTTCCCCCGCAAACCAATTTCCACAAATGCGCGTTGCACGCGCGCCGCCGATGCGGCCCCTTCCCGGGTGAGGGCCGATTAAGTCCACTTTCGAGGTAGACAAAGACGCTTCGTATTTGCGCCGCTAAAGCTGATCTTTGCAGACGCTCAAGATCGGGAGGCGAGGCTGGCACCCGTCACGCTTTATGGCGCGAGGAACATGCCGGCGGCGGAATGGCTCCGATTCAGTCCGGTTGCACCCTGTGGAATGGAGGGACAGCGGGCCCACATTCACCAAAATTCGCGATGCCCTTCAAATCTTCTGACAAGCAGGGTAGGATGTCGAAAATAGGGCACGGACGATCCTTCGATCTCATGTCTCGCGCCATCAGGTTGCGTGGCACATATGATGTCCAGTGATAAATAAATCGGGAGAGGATCTGATGCGTGCAGGCGCATATGCGAACGCATGCTTCGTGTCTATTTGGATCAACTATCAGGGACGGTGTTTTGACTGAATCAACAGCGCGCAAAGAGATGAGATTTAATGCTTCTGCGGAACCAACTTCCGTTGAACCAGGCTGGATCGCCAAAAAGGTCGCTGCGATCGATATTGATCCGGGCGCCCATCGCGTCCTCAGATTGGCCGCGCTCGTCGCGGCGGTGTGCGGCGGCCTTTACGGCTACGATACGGGAATCATCGCGGGCGCGCTGCTGTCGATGACGAGGGAATTCTCCCTCGATCACCGGATGCAGGAAATCGTCACGGCCTCGATCCTTGCGGGCGCCGTCATCGGCGCGCTTGGCACGGGCTGGCTGTCGGAACGGATCGGCCGGCGCCGAACCGTGATGGTCGTGACGGCGATGTTCGTGCTCGGAGCGATTGCCTGTTTCGCGGCGCCGACGGTCGGCCTGTTGATCGCCGCGCGCTGCTTCCTCGGCTTCGCGGTGGGCGGATCGACCCAGGTCGTGCCGATGTACATATCCGAGCTCGCCCCACAGGATCGGCGGGGCAATCTTGTCACCATGTTCAACGTGGCGATCGGCGTGGGCATCCTGCTCGCGAACATTGTCGGCTTTGCTTTCCAGGATATCTGGAGCTGGCGCACCATGGTGGTCGTCGCAGCACTTCCGGCGGCCTTCGTGTTCGTCGCCATGTTCTTCATGCCCGGCAGCCCGCGCTGGACGGCCGAGAATGTCGGCTTCGACGCCGCGCTCGAGCTTCTGGGCCGCGTGCGCAGCTCACGGCGCGACATCCGGCGCGAGATAACCGAGATCCACGCCGTCACCGGCAGCGCCGACGATAGCGAGAGCGGCTGGCGCGGCATCGCCCAGCCCTGGGTGCGGCCGGCGCTGATCGCAGCGCTGGGCGTCGCCTTCTTCACCCAATGCGGCGGGCTGGAGATGATGATCTATTATGCGCCGACCTTCCTGCTGAACGTCGGCTTCGGCCCCTCCTCCGCGCTGCTGGCGAGCCTCGGCGTCGCGATCGTCTATGCGGTGATGACGCTGCTCGGTTGCCTCTTCGTCGATCGTATCGGGCGGCGCAGGCTGATGCTGATCATGATTCCGGGATCGGTGCTGAGCCTGATCGGCCTCAGCGCCATGTTTGCGATGGGCGCGAGTGGCGGCTGGCAGGGTTGGCTGACCATCCTGTTCCTGCTGCTGTTCATGATGTTCAACGCGGGCGGCATTCAGGTCTGCGGCTGGCTGTTGGGTGCGGAGATGTTCCCGCTCGCCATGCGCGGCCAGGCGACCAGCCTTCACGCCGCGACGCTATGGGGCAGCAACCTGATCGTCACGGGCACTGCGCTTTCGCTGGTCCATGCGATCGGCCTCGGCGGCACCATGGTGGTCTATGCCGGCGTGAATGTGCTGTCCTTCCTGTTCGTCTTGCGGTTCGTGCCGGAAACGGCCGGCACCAGCCTCGAGGATATCGAGACGGCGCTGCGCAACGGAAGGTTCAGGCCGACCAGGGGGCATAGCGCGATCGACAGGGCGGCTGCCTGAACGGGCCCATTAACGAGATGCCATGCGGGGCCAAGGCCCCCGCATGGCATCTCGACCGTTGCCCTCTTCAGCATCCTCCGTCTTGGCGATCGGCCATTACGGCGCCGCAGGATCCGTGTCGCCGATCATGACCTCGACCGTGCCGACGAGCGTCAGGCAATGATCATGATCGAGAAAACTCTTCTCATCGGGGAAAACCGTTTTGCGGTAGGTTTCGGAGCCGAGCACGGCATCCATGCCGGCGACGCTGTCGAACCAGATTTCGGCCGTGCCATCATAGTCGGCCGGCTTCACCGATCCCATGTCCTCGACCGGGTGGGTCTGAATGTAGCGGAGCACATGCTCCTTCGCCTCCGGGATCGATCGGAACAGCGGACCGTGACGCTCGACATGGTGGCGCACAAATTCTTCGCGATCGAGCGCCGGATTGCGTTTCAGGAACATCGTCAACTTGATCATGCGGATTTTCCCTCCGGCGCCGGGGTCCAGCGTGTCGTGCCGCCGGGATAGGCGATCCCGTCGGGATAGCTGATGAGTTCGAACAGCGAGCCCCAGGGCGCGCGGCCATAGACTCCGCGATTGCGGCCCTGGTCCTCCACGCCGCCCAGCGGGTGCGGCGGCGACAGGAGCGTGCCGCCGGCCGCTTCGAACCGATTTGCCGCGGCGTCGATGTCGTCGACATAAAGCGCGACATGCTGAAAGCCGAAGTCCGGCAGCGCCGCCGGACTGGATTGTGGAGCATCGGCGAACTGGAACAGCTCGATCGAAGGACCATCGCCAATGCGGATCAGACGCATGTGGATGATCTTCGCCCCCTTAGGCAGGCCGAGCTGCCGTTCTGTTTCCGCTCCCGCCATCGGCGGCTGGCCGATGGGTTGCACGTCATAGACGGGACGGCCGTCAAAGGCTTGTGCGAGGAAGCGCGTAGCCGCTTCAATATCGGGCACCGTCAATCCGACATGGTCGATGGCACGTGGTGCTGATGGCATGGCAATCTCCCTTGATGCCCTCATTCAACAACTCGCCACCGGTCGGGTTGCATAGCTATGCAACAAAAGGGCCATGTCATCGTTCGGATCACGCAATCTTCAAGGAGACGCACATGGCCCGGCGGATGATCGCGACATTCGAAATTGCGGAAGGCAAGGAAGAGGAGACCTTGTCGATCGTGCGGGAGCTGACGCGCCATGTCCGGAACGAGCCGGGAAACCTCGCGCTCGTGCCGCATCGGGAGGCCGATCATCCCGAGCGCATCACGATATATGAAGCCTATGTCGATGATGCCGCCTTCCAGCGCCATCTGGACGCCGATTATGTCAGGAGCTTCAACGATCGGCTGAAGAACTGCGCCAGGGGCGGCAGCTCAATTGTGGTCCAGCTGGATGAGATCCCCCTGTGATCGACAGCTTTCGTCCTCCTTCCTCGAAAGAGGCCATGACGGGAGCGCGCCCGATGGTGAATGACGATGTTCAGCCGTCGCTGGCGCGGCCTTCAGGCGGCACGCGCAATGCGGGGCAACACGAACTGGTCGATCGCATGGGCGACGCCGTCCTCGGCGTTTGAAACGGTGACGATATCCGCCGCGCGGCGGACCCGATCGGGGGCCTGGCCCATGGCGATCGACAGTCCGGCGCGCGCGAACATCGGCAGGTCGTTGGCCATGTCGCCGATCACCGCCACCTCGTCCAGCGCCACGCCCGCAGCAGCAGCCAGCGCGGCGACGCCGTCGCCCTTGTTCGCGGCGCGATGGGTGATGTCGAGATAATAAGGTTGGGATCGGGCGATGGTGGCCTGTTCGCCCCAGCTCGCCTGCAATTCCGCCTCTATCCCGCCGAGCAGCGCATCATCGTCGCTCACGCCCACAATCTTGTCGGCGCGGGCCAGCATGCCGGACAGGTCCGACATGATGATCGGATCAATGCATGTCGAGCGGATCTCGCGCGGGATATGCGGCTCATTGGGGTCCGTGGCGTACCAGTGTCCGCCAGCAAAAACCCAGATCGACACGCCCGGTCGGTCCAACCGCTCGACCGCGGCGCGCGACACGGGCTCGGCCAGCGGGCTTTCCGACAGCAGCCGGCCATCGGGCGCGATCAGCGTGCCGCCGTTGAAGGCGCCCAGAGTGCTCTCGATCCCCAGCAGTTCGGCGATCCAGATCATGCCGCTCGGTGGCCGGGCGCTGATCAGCGTCATCGGCACGCCCGCCGCGCCCAGCCGGCGGACGGCAGCCACCGTCGCCTCGGCGATGCTCTTGTCCGGGCGGACCAGCGTGCCGTCCACATCCGAAACCATCAACCTGATCGGAACCTGCCGGCTTGCGTCCATAATGGCCCATCTCCTTCCTGACCGCGCCTATGAGTGCGGTTTGCGTCGAGCTTAGGTCCGCCGGGCGCCCGACGTCCAGATGGTCCCGATAAGTGGGTTGCAATCCGACGGAACATAGCCGGCGTCTTGTTTGCCTCGGCCTCCGCCGATTAGCACTTTCCGTCGGCTTCTTGTCGGCTGGCGACCGCCGCGATCATCATGGTGGCGGCTCACATGCTGAAGCGATCAGATGGGCGGTAAGGGCGCCAGAAGAATTGGGCGGCTCCGATCATCGCCTGAGCATTCCAATGCTGGATTTCGACATGGGGCCGTTCGGCACACTGATATTCGTCCACGCGGCGCGGACGACACAGCTGCAAAGCCCCGGAATTACCTAGCGGGCTGGCTCCCTTGCTAACTTCTTTCCTCAGATGCCCTGACCGCCAGAGACTTCGATGCTCTGGGCTGAACCCCGGCCTGGGCGTCCGCGCGCGACGGCGTTCCGGCGCCTTCGCTAAGGCCGAGCCGGTCGCTGAGCCAAGCCAGGGGCCGCGGCGCCCACCAGTTGGCGGTGCCGAGCAGTTGCATGGCCGCGGGGACGATCACCGACCGGACGATGGTGGCGTCGATAACGACCGAAAGCGTCATGCCGATCCCGAAGGTGATAAGGAACAGCGAACCCGCGGCCAGACCCATTGTGGCGAGCACGACGATCATCAGGATTGCAGCCCTGGTGATAATCGATCCGGTCTGTTGCAAACCCACAGCGACCGCGCGCCGGTTGTCGCCCGTGGCTAGATACGCTTCGCGAATTCGACTGACGAGGAACATCTCGTAGTCGGTGACCAGCCCGAAGGCGATCGTGACAATCAGCCCAAGTGTCCAAAGGTCGGTGGTGCCGACGACCTGAAAATCGAGCAATCCCGCAAGCCCGCCTTGCTGAAAAGCCCAGACAACAATGCCCAACGAGGCCGCCAGCGAAAGGAACGCACAAAGGACTGCTTTGATGGGGACCCACACGGAGCGGAAGGCCAGAGCGAGCAGGATCAGCGTCACGACGGCGATGAAGCCAAGTGCTCCCGGTAGTGCCGCGAGCGTGGCGGCGCTGTTGTCCAGGCTTATCGCAGCCCCGCCATACCCGCCGACGAGCACAGTGGCGCCGGCTGGCGGCTGGGTCGCACGAATGTCGCGCACGAGCTGCAAGGGACCAGGATCATCGGCTTCGCCGCGATAATCGACCTTGATCCAGGTGAGCGCCGGATCGGTCAAATGCACGCGAGCCGCAGCGGCACCGGGCAGATCGCCCAGGCGCGCCAGATATGTTTCAAGGCCTTCCCGGTCCACCGATCCACGGACGGCAACATCGAGAGCCATCCCTGCCGGGCCGTGCTGCGGGAACTCGCTGCCTGTGTAGCGCGCGACGACCTGGCTGTGACTGTCGGTGGGCAGGTAGCGATGGTTGGTCAGTCCTGGCCGCAGTTCGAGTAGCGGCGCGGCGGCGACCAGCAGCGCCAGCACGCCCAGCAGAAGCGACACGGCGGGCCGCCTGCCCACCACCCGGGCAAGCCATGCCCAGCCACCCTCCGCCGGGCCACGCCCGGTGCGGCCGAACCGCGGCAGCGGAATGCGGCCGGCATTCACCCGACGTCCGAGGATGGCCAGCACGGCGGGAAGCACAAGCACGGCCGCGACGATGTTGAGCAAGACCACGCTGATTCCACCAAACGCGAAGGAATGGGAGATGGGCTGTGGAAACAGGAAGAGTGCGCTCAGTCCGCTGATGACGGTCAGGCCTGAAATCGCGACTGTGCGCCCGGCGGTGGCGGTTGTAGCGATCACCGCAGCCTTAACATCGCCGGCGTCGCGCTCAAGCTCCTCGCGGAACCGGCTGACGATGAAGAGCCCGTAGTCTACGGCAAGCCCCAGACCTATCAACACGACGATCTCCAGCGCGAAGATCGAAATATCGGTAAACAGGGTAAGCAGGCGCAGCATCACCAGCGATCCGACGATCACGAACATACCGAGAGCGACCGGGATTAGCGCCGCCACCAGCCCCCGGTAGAACAGGACCAACAGGACCAGCAGGATCGGCAACGATATCGCCTGCGCCGTCGCCAAGTTCGCCGTAGCTTCTCGCTGCAGCTCGAACATGCTGGTCAGGCCGCCGCCCAAGTAAGTCGCGATGCCGTCGCCGGCCTTTATGAGGTGCTGGATTTCGCCATAGACCTCCATGCGCGCCGATTCGTCCTCGCCATGCAGCGTGAGCACTGCGTAGGTGGCGTGCCGGTCAGGGCTTACGAGTTTGGCGCGTTGCTCGGGCGTCAACCCCGGCGTCCAATAGCTGACGACTGACATGACCTGGGATGACGGGAGGGCGCTCAGCGCGTCCTGGACGGGGCCGGCGAACTCTGGATCGTCCACCCTGCGCCTGCCCGATTCATCATCGAAGACCGCGACGACATCCGGATCACCCGGCCGGTGCCCGAAGTGCTCATCTAGCAGGTCATTGGCCCTGCTGACCTCGGCCGTTTCCGGAGCAAGGCCGCCGGTGGTCAGGACGCCGAAAACGCCACTTCCCCAGACGAGCGCGAATACCACGAAGAGCCCGGTGGCAAGCAGTACGAGCCACCGAAATCGAAACGCGAATTGTCCAAAGCTTGAAAACATCAATGCCATCCCCGGCACGTGAGGAGCGGAACGGGAACGCATGTTGCGCATCAAGGCCAGTCCACTCTAGTTGACGCCGTCAACCTAGAGACTTGAGGTGTACAATGTCAACCGCCGAGCGCGGGCGAAGCCCGGCACGTCGCAGCCGCTCTTGATGAGGCCCGCCATCAGACGAGTGCTCCGCCGCCGAAGCTGAAGAAGCTGACGAAGAACGAGCTGGCGGCGAAGGCGATGCTGAGACCGAAGACGATCTGGATCAGGCGCCGGAAGCCGCCGGACGTGTCGCCGAAGGCGAGCGTCAGGCCGGTGATGATGATGACGGCGATGATCTTGGCGACCGGTCCCTCGATGGATTCGAGGATCGATTGCAGCGGGGCTACCCACGGCATCGAGGAACCGGAAGCGTGGGCGGCGGGCGCCAGCGCGAGGCTGACGAGCGCGATGGCGGCGGCCGTGCGGATGTGGCGCTGAACGCGATTCGGATAGTCGGATCTAGGAGCCGGCTTCTCCGGACGTTGGTCGCGTCCGGAGAAAAGCCTGGAGTAGAAACTGCGGCGCACGGCGTTCGCAGTTTCGGACTGAAATGGCTCCCCGGGACGGATTCGAACCATCGGCCGTCCGATTAACAGTCGGATGCTCTACCGCTGAGCTACCGGGGAACACTGTCTCACCCGCTCTGTCCGTCGGGCGAGGCGCGCCTATAGCAGCGGCTTTGCGCGGCTGGCAAGACTTCCTTTGCCAAGAAATTTTGCACGTTCAGATCGCGAACTGTTCCCGCGTGATCCGGTCATCCAGCGCATGTTCGGGATCGAACAGCAGGGTCAGCGGATTGCTGCGGTCGATCGCGACCTCCACCGTCGCGACATCGCGGACTTCGCGCTGATCGGCGACGGCGCTCACCGGGCGCTTTACCGGATCGAGCACGCGAAACGTGATTCGGGTGCGGTCCGGCAGGATCGCGCCGCGCCAGCGGCGGGGGCGGAAGGGGCTGATCGGGGTGAGCGCGATCATCGATGAATCGAGCGGCAGGATCGGTCCCTGGGCGGAAAGATTATAGGCGGTCGAGCCGGCAGGCGTGGCGACCAGCACCCCGTCGCAGACGAGCTCGGGCAGGACGATGCTGCCGTCGACGGCGACTTCGAGCCGGGCCGTCTGGCGCGTCTCGCGGAGGAGGGACACTTCATTGATGGCGGCGCAGGCAATGGTCTCGCCATCGACCGTGACGGCCTCCATGCGCAGCGGAGCGACGGAGAAGGTCTTGGCGCGTTCCAGCCGGTTCTCGAGAAAGTCGGGACGCCAGTCGTTCATCAGGAAGCCGACCGTCCCGAGATTCATGCCGAAGACCGGCAGGTTGCGGTGCCGATCGAGCATCGCATGGAGCGTGTGCAGCAGGAAGCCGTCCCCGCCGAGCGCCACGACCATATTGGCCTGCTCGATCGGCACCCATTCATAGCGGGCACGCAATTCGGTGGCGGCCGCCTGGGCGGCTTCGGTGGGAGAGGCGGCTAGAGCGAGCCGGCGATCGCCGGTCATCCGCCGGTGACGCTCATATGGCGCCCGACGGCGGGGGCGGCATCGCGCTTGTCGATTTCGAATCGGTGACGGAGCGGCTTCAGCGCCATCGCCTGATCGAGCGCGGCATCGAGCGCGGCGGGGCCGCCCTCGCGCAGCGCGGCGCGCAGGTCCACCCGATCGTCATGGCCGAGGCACATATAGAGCCGGCCGGATGCGGTGATGCGGACGCGGTTGCAGCCGTCGCAGAAATTATTGGTGAGCGGCGTGATGAAGCCGATGCGGTTGCCGAGCTCCTCGACCCGGGCATAGCGGGCGGGGCCGCCGGTGCGTTCCGGAATGTCGGTAAGGGTGAGATTCTCCCCAAGGGCTGCGCGTACCTTGTCGAGCGGGAGATAGCGGTCGACCCGATCCTCGTCGATCGCGCCGAGCGGCATGGTTTCGATCAAGGTGAGGTCATGTCCCTCGCCGGCGCACCAGCGGAGCATGGGTTCGATCTCATCCTCGTTGAAGTCCTTGAGCGCCACCATGTTGATCTTGATGCGCAGGCCCGCGGCCTTGGCCGCAGCGATGCCTTCCAGGGCTTTTTCGACGTCGCCCCAACGGGTTATGTAGCGAAAGCGATCGGGATCGCGGCTATCGAGGCTGACATTGATGCGCCGCACGCCGGCATCGTAAAGCGCCTGGGCCTGGCGATCGAGCTGGGTGCCGTTGGTGGTGAGCGTGAGCTCGTCGAGCGCGCCGGTTTCGAGATGGCGGCCGATCATGCGGGCAAGATCGGGCACGCCGCGCCGCACCAGCGGCTCCCCGCCGGTAAGCCGGATCTTGCGCACGCCGCGGGCGATGAAGGCGTCGGCGAGCGCGGAAATCTCCTCCAGCGAAAGCACCGCGCTTTTGGGCAGGAAGGTCATCGCCTCCGCCATGCAATAGCGACAGCGAAGATCGCACCGATCCGTGACCGAGATGCGCAGATAGCTGATCCGCCGGCCGAAACCGTCCGTCAACGTGTTGCGTGCGGGAAAAAGGGCGCCTGCCATGGCTACAAGCTAGGATGGCGACCGCGACAGGGCAAGCCTACCCCCAGGAGGATCCGGATTGTCTTCCCCGCCGAGCCCAATAGCCTCTTGGCATGGCGGAGGGAGAGTAGGCTTGATCGATCGAGGTAATATCGCGTGGCGCACGGTGGAGAGCCGGCTGGAGAGCGATCTGCGCCATGCGCTGGAGCAGGATGAGATAGAGCTGCTGTTCCAGCCGCAGGTGAGCATCGCGAGCGGGCGGATCGTGGGCGTGGAGGCGCTTGCGCGCTGGCATCACCCGATTTTGGGGGAACTGGGCGCGCATCCCCTCTTCGCCGCCGCCGCGCGATCCGATCATCTGTCGCAGCTTTCCGCGCATGTGCAGGAAAAGGCGCTGCGGCGTGCAGGGCACTGGCCGGAAGCGCTCGCCACGCTGGGCATCGCGGTGAACGTCACCGCATCCGATCTTGCCCGGCCGGATTTCGCCGGACGCTTCGCCGCAATGACGGCGGAGAGCGGATTGGATCGGTCGCGCGTGACGGTGGAGATCACCGAAAGCGAGATGATCGAGGAACTGGATGCGGCGGCGATGCTGCTGGCGGCACTGCGACGCGACGGCTTCCGCATCGCGATCGACGATTTCGGGACGGGCTATTCGAGCCTCGCCTATCTGAAGGCGTTGCCGCTCGACTATCTCAAGATCGACCGGCGGCTGACGCAGGACATAGTCGGTTCGGCGCGGGACAGGATCGTGGTGCTGGGCGTGATCGAGATGGCGCGGTCGCTTGGATTGCGCGTGATCGCCGAGGGAGTGGAGACCGAGGCGCAGCGCGACGAGCTCGCCAGGGCGGGATGCGATTATTATCAAGGTTATCTATGCGCCCCGCCGGTGGGCGAGGCGGAGCTGGAGCGGCTGGTGCTGGCGGGGGTTTCCGTCCGAGATTAACTCCGTCATCCCTGCCTTCGCAGGGGCGACGGTGATCAATATCGGGCTAGCTCAATATCTTCGCCAGGCCCTTGGAGAGTTGCAGCGCGCCGTGGAGGCGGGCCTTGGGGTCGGGCCAGGGGCGCTGGATGACGAGCTTGCTGTCCGGGCGGAGCTTGGCGGTGCCCTTCAGCCGCTCGACATAGGCGATCAGGCCCGGAAGATCCGGGAACTGATCATTATGGAAGCCGACGAGCGCGCCGCGCGGGCCGAGATCGAGCTTAGCGACATGCGCCTTGCGGCAGTTGAGCTTGGTCTCGATCACCGAAAGCAGATTCTGCGTCGGATCGGGGAGCGGCCCGAAACGGTCGATCAGCTCGGCGGCGAAGGCCTCGATCTCGCGCTTATTCTCCAGCTCGTTCATGCGGCGATAGAGGCCCATGCGCAGATCGAGATCGGGGACATATTCCTCCGGCAGCAGGATCGGCGCATCCACATTGATCTGCGGCGAGAAGGATTCGCGTGGGCCCGCGTTCTTCAGCCCACCGGCCTTGGCCTCGAGGATCGCCTCCTCCAGCATCGACTGGTAGAGTTCGAAGCCCACTTCCTTGATATGGCCCGACTGCTCGTCGCCGAGCAGATTGCCGGCGCCGCGAATGTCGAGATCATGGCTGGCGAGCTGGAAGCCGGCGCCGAGCGTGTCGAGATTCTGGAGGATGTGGAGCCGCTTTTCCGCCGTCTCGGTGATCTTGCGATCCGAGGTGGTGAAATAGGCATAGGCGCGCGTCTTGGACCGGCCGACGCGGCCGCGGATCTGGTAGAGCTGGGCGAGGCCGAACTTGTCCGCGCGATTGACGATCAGCGTGTTGGCACTGGGAATGTCGAGCCCGCTTTCGACGATGGTGGTGGAGACGAGCACGTCGAACTTCTTGTCGTAGAAGGCGGACATGCGCTCTTCGACCTCCGACGGCGCCATCTGGCCATGGGCGATGACATAGCGGATCTCGGGCACTTCCTTGCGCAGGAACTCCTCGATATCGGGCAGGTCCTTGATGCGCGGGGTCACGAAGAAGCTCTGGCCGCCGCGATAATGTTCGCGCAGCAGCGCCTCGCGCACCACGACCGGATCCCAGGGGGCGACATAGGTGCGCACCGCCAGCCGATCGACCGGGGGCGTCTGGATGACCGACAGCTCGCGCAGGCCCGACATCGCCATTTGCAGCGTGCGCGGGATGGGCGTGGCGGTGAGCGTCAGCATATGGACGTCGGTCTTGAGCGCCTTCAGCCTTTCCTTGTGGGTGACGCCGAAGCGCTGCTCCTCATCGACGATGACGAGGCCGAGCCGCTTGAACTCGATACCCTTGGCGAGGATCGCATGCGTGCCGACCACCACGTCGATCGCGCCGTCGGCGAGGCCATCCTTGGTGCGTTTCGCCTCGGCGGCGGGAACGAGGCGGGAGAGGCGGCCGACATTCAGGGGGAAGCCCTGGAAGCGTTCGACAAAATTGGTGAAATGCTGGCGCGCGAGCAGCGTCGTGGGACAAACGATGGCGACCTGCATGCCGGACATGGCGGCGACGAACGCGGCACGCAGCGCCACTTCCGTCTTGCCGAAGCCGACATCGCCGCAGACGAGCCGGTCCATCGGCCGGCCCTGGCCCAGATCCTCGATCACGTCGCCGATGGCGCGATCCTGATCGTCCGTCTCCTGATAGGGGAAGCGGGCGACGAATTCATTATAGCCGCCATCGGGCTGGGCGACTTCGGCAGGGCGGAGCGCGCGTTCGGCGGCGGTGGCGATCAGCTCGCCCGCTATCTCGCGGATACGCTCCTTCATCCGGCTCTTGCGCGCCTGCCAGGCGACGCCGCCGAGCTTGTCGAGCGTGGCGCCCTCGTCCGAGCCGTAGCGGGAGAGGACGTCGATATTCTCGACGGGGACGTAGAGTTTGTCGCCGCCTGAATAAGTGAGCGCGACGCAGTCGTGCGGGGACTGGCCGACGGGGATGGAGGTCAGCCCCTCATAGCGGCCGATGCCATGATCGCTATGGACGACGAGATCGCCCGGGCTGAGCGTGGCGAGCTCGGCAAGGAAGGCGTCGGCGGATTTCTTGCGCCTGGTGCGGCGGACGAGACGGTCGCCGAGCATGTCCTGCTCGGTGAGCATCGCCACGTCGGGCGTGGTGAAGCCATGATCGAGCGGCAAGACGGCAAGCGCGGTCGAGCCGGGCTGGAAGGCGCTGCCGAGCGCATCCTGCCAGCTGTCCGCCAGCATGGCGCGATCGAGACCATGATCGATCAGCAGGCCGCGGAAACGATCGCGCGCGCCGACGGAATAGCTGGCCAGCACGATCTTGCGGCCGCTCCGCCCCAGATCGTGGACATGATCGACCACCGCGTCATAGATGTTGACGCCCTGTGCCCGTTCGGGCGCGAAATCGCGCGGGCCGTCCACCGCGAAATCGAGGACGGAGGCGCTTTCGGGCTCGTGGAATGGCGTGGTGATGTGGAGCGGGCGATCGGCGACGACCGTCTCCCAATCGGCCGGATCGAGATAAAGAAGTTTCGGCTCGATCGGGCGGTAGCTGCCCGGATCGGCCGATTTCGCGCGGACGCGATTGCCATGATAGTCGGCGATCGCCTCGAACCGCGCTTCCGCCGCGCCGACCGTGCCCGAATCGCGGACGATGATGTCGTCGGGCGAGAGATGATCGAACAGGGTGGCGAGCCGATCCTCCAGCAAGGGAAGCCAATGTTCCATGCCGGCGAGGCGGCGCCCCTCCGAAATCGCCTGATAGAGCGGATCGCCTGTCGCGGTCGCGCCGAAATGCTCGCGATAGCGGCCGCGGAAGCGCTTTATTCCGTCCGGATCGAGCAGCGCTTCGGAGGCGGGAAGGAGGGTGAAGCCTTCGATGCGGCCGACGGTGCGCTGGTCCTGCGGATCGAACTGGCGGACGCTTTCAATCTCGTCGCCGAAGAAATCGAGGCGGAGTGCCAGGCTTTCGCCGGCGGGGAAGAGATCGACGATGCCGCCGCGCACCGCATATTCGCCCGAATCCGCGACCGTATCGGTGCGGACATAGCCGTTCGCCTGAAGCAGCTCGGCCAGCGCGTCGCGGTCGATCCGCTCGCCGGGGGCGAGCGTGGCGGCGAGCTGGCGGATGCGGAAGGGGGTGAGCGTGCGCTGCGTGACGGCGTTGATCGTGGTGACGAGGAGCTCGGGGCCCTTCGGCTTCTTCTGGAGCGTGTGGAGCGCGGCCAGCCGTTCCGAGGTGGAGCGGAGCGAGGGCGAGGCGCGATCATAGGGCAGGCAATCCCAGGCGGGGAACTGGATCACCGCCAGTTCGGGCGCGAAATAGGCGGCGGCATCGGCCAGCCCGCGCATCGCCTGCTCGTCGGCGGCGACGAAGACGGCACGGCCCTTCGCCGCGCGGGCGAGATCGGCCATCAGCCAGGGGAGGAAGCCGGCCGGCGTGCCCGCAAGCGTGAGCGGGCGATCGGCCTTCAGGATGCGATTGAGATCGGGCATTTGGCTATGCAGCGGAACAGGTCAGCGTTCGATCGGAATATAGTCGAGCGTGCGCAGGCGCTGCATCATCGGGCCTTCCCAGCGTGGCGGGACGACCATGGTGCCGAGCGCCCAGGCCATGATCTCCACATCCTCCTCGGACAGGAGCGCTTCGAACCAGTCCATCTCCGCATCGCTCCAGCGGGTGGATTCCTGATCGAAATAGCCGCCGATCAGCAGATCCGCTTCCTTCGTTCCGCGATGCCAGGCGCGGAAGCGCAGGCGTTTGAGGCGGGTCTCGCGATCCATCGATAATTCCAATCCGGGCCGGACAATGCAAATCGGCCGGCAGGCGCTGGCGGCGCCGGTCGGCTGGGCTATATGTCGGCCGATCTAGCTATGCGTCCCGATATTCTCAATCCACTGTTCGCCGAAGTCGAGGTGCTGAAAGGCATCGGGCCGGGGCTTGCCAAGCCGCTCAAGCGGCTGGGGCTGCTGCGCGCGGTGGACATAGTCTTTCATTTGCCCGTGTCGTGGATCGATCGGAAACGGGCCGAGACGGTCGACCAGGCCGATATCGGCCGCATCATCACAACGGTGGTGACGCCGACCGACTATCGTTTCGGCGGGGGCGCGCGCAGCCCAGCCCGAGTGCAGGCGAGGGATGTGGACGGCAATATGCTGAGCCTCGTCTTCTTCGGCGGCAATTCGGGATGGGTGAAGAAGCTGCTGCCGCTGGGCGAGGCGCGCGCCATATCGGGCAAGCTGGAGCAATATGACCAATGGCTCCAGATCGTCCATCCGGACGTGATGACGCCCGAGGAAGCCGCCGCACTGCCGGCGCGCGAGCCGGTCTATGCGCTGTCCGAGGGCCTGAGCAACAAGCGGATGGGGCAATTGGCGCAGCAGGCGCTGGAGCGCGCGCCCGAGCTTGGCGAATGGATCGAGCCGAGCCTGATCGCGGCGCGCGGCTGGCCGGGCTGGCGCGAGGCGCTGACGCGCGTCCATGCCGATCCGGCGGACGAGAAGGCGTGCGAGCGGCTGGCCTATGACGAGGTGTTCGCCAATCAATTGGCGCTGATGCTCGTGCGGGCCTCCTCGCGGCGGAGGCGCGGCGTGCCGCTCAGGGGCGACGGGCGGCTGCGGGAAAGGCTGAGGCTGCCTTATGCGCCGACGGGGGCGCAGGCGCGGGCGATCGCGGAGATAGAGGGCGATCTTGCCCAGCCGGCGCCGATGCTCAGGCTGCTCCAGGGCGATGTCGGCGCGGGCAAGACGCTGGTGGCGACGATGGCGTTGCTGACGGCGGTGGAGGCGGGCGCGCAGGGCGCGCTGCTGGCGCCCACCGAGATATTGGCGCGGCAGCATTATGAGACGCTGGGCCGCACGCTCGCGGGCCTGCCCGTCTCGATCGCGATCCTGACCGGGCGGGACAAGGGCCGCGCGCGCGAGGCGACACTGATGGGGCTCGCCGACGGATCGATCGACATATTGGTCGGCACGCACGCCATCTTCCAGGAAGGGGTGAGCTACCGCAATCTGGGGCTTGCCGTGGTCGACGAGCAGCATCGCTTCGGCGTCGCGCAACGGATGATGCTGGCGAGCAAGGCGGAGCGCACGCCGCATCTCCTCGCCATGACCGCGACGCCGATCCCGCGCACGCTGACGCTCAGCCGATATGGCGAGATGGATGTCAGCCGGCTGGACGAGATGCCGCCGGGGCGCCAGCCGATCGAGACGCGGGTGATGTCGGTCGAGCGGGTCGATGAGGTGGTCGACGCGCTCGGGCGGCATATCGGCAGGGGCGCGCAAGCCTATTGGGTATGCCCCTTGGTGGAGGAAAGCGAGCTTTCGGACCAGGCGGCGGCGGAGGCGCGGGCGGCGGCGCTCAAGGCGCGCTTCGGCGACAAGGTGGGCCTCGTTCATGGGCGGATGAAGGGGCCGGAAAAGGATGCGGTGATGGCCGCCTTCCAGCGTGGCGAGACGGCCGTGCTGGTGGCGACGACGGTGATCGAGGTGGGCGTGGACGTGCCCAATGCGACGCTGATGATTGTCGAGGGGGCGGAACGCTTCGGCCTTGCCCAGCTCCATCAGCTGCGCGGACGGGTAGGACGGGGCGACCAGCGATCCATCTGCCTGCTGCTGCGCGGACCCATGCTGGGCGAGACGGCACGCGCGCGGCTCGCTCTGCTGCGCGAGACCAATGACGGCTTCCGCATCGCGGAGGAGGATCTCCGGCTGCGGGGCGCGGGCGAGATATTGGGCACGCGCCAGTCCGGCGAGGCGCAGTTCCGCCTCGCCTCGCCCGAGCGGACGGCCGCGCTGATCGAGGTGGCGACGGCGGATGCGCGGCTGCTGGTCGATCGCGACGGCGGGCTGGAGGGGCCGCGCGGCGTGGCGGCGCGGACCGCGCTTTATCTATTCGAACGGGATGCGGCGGTAGGCCTGCTCCGATCCGGCTGACAGCAAAGATGATAGAAAAGGGCTCGGCCCATCGCGTCCGAATCCCGTCCGGCGGCGATTTCGGCTGCCCGGACAGCTTGTGTTCAGCTAGAAAATGATTTCACAGTTGAAATATTTCGCAATCAAAGGAAACAGATCAACGTGGTGCAGCCGTTGGGCGAGGAATCCGACCGCGCGGGACTTGACCGGCGGGAATTGTTGCTTGCGGCCGCGGCACTGGGTCTGCTCGGCCCCTCTGCCGCGCGTGCGCAGGGATTGCCGCTGGGCGAGGCCAAGTCTTTCTCGCCTGACAATGTCGACCGGCTGGCGCGCGCGCTGGCGGCCAAACCCTATGTGCCGCCGACGAAAAGCCTGCCGCCGGAGATGACCAATCTCAGCTATGACGAATATCGCATGCTGCGCTTCGACCGGGCGAATCTGCTGTGGAAAGGCGGGCGGGTCGTTGCCGAACCGATGATGCGGGGCGGATATTTCCTGGATCGCGTGACGCTGTTTTCGGTGGAGAATGGACGTGCGCGGCCGATCGGCTTCGATGCGAAGCAGTTCAGCTATCCGCCCGACCGGCCGATGCCGCGCGACCCCGAGCTGGGTTTTTCGGGCGTGCGCTTCCTTGGGCCGATCAACAGTCCCGACGTGTTCGACGAGATCGCCGTGTTCCAGGGCGCGAGCTATTTCCGCAGCCTGGGCCGCAACCAGCTTTACGGCCTGTCCGCGCGTGGCCTCGCGATCGGCAGCGGCGGGCCGGCCGAGCAATTCCCGCTGTTCCGCAGCTTCTGGCTGGAACGGTCGCGCGACGGCGGCGCCGTTATCCTTCATGCGCTGCTCGACGGTCCGAGCATCGCCGGCGCCTATCATATGACGATCCGCACGGGGCAGGCGACGACCTTCGATATCGACGCGCGGCTCTATCCCCGGAACGAGATCAGCGTGGCGGGTGTCGCGCCGATGAGCAGCATGTTCATGTTCGGCCCCGGCAGCCGCCGCCGCTTCGACGATTTCCGGCCGGCGGTGCATGATTCGGACGGGCTGGAGATGTGGACGGGCGCGGGCGACCGGCTGTGGCGGCCACTCGCCAACCCCACGCAAGTAACGGTGAGCGCTTTTGCGGACGTGAATCCACGGGGCTTCGGACTGATGCAACGCGCCCGCTCCTTCAGGGATTTCAGCGACGCGGAAGTGCAATATGAGAAGCGGCCGAGCCTGTGGGTGGAACCGTTGGAGCCCTGGGGCGCCGGCACCGTCCAATTGTTGGAACTGCCTACGGACAATGAGACGACGGACAATATCGTCGCCTTCTGGCGGCCCGAGCAACCCTGGACGGCAGGCCACGAGGTGCGCCTGCGCTACCGGCTCCATTGGACCGATCGGAGCCCGACACCAAATCCGCCGGCCCGGGTTGTCGCGACCAGGACCGGCGCGAGCTTTGCCGGAAGTCATCCGGACGGCAGGCGCCATTATGCGATCGATTTCGAGCGGGGGGATAATTTGCGCGATCTGACCGATATCCGCGCCGTTGCAGCGACGAGCGCGGGCGTGCTTTCCCCCGTGCGGCTTCAGGCGATCAGCGGCGGGGCTGGCGCGGAAGCGGTGCGCGCGAGCTTCGAGTTGGCGCCCCCGGCCTCCGGCGCGGCCGAACTGCGGCTGATGCTGGAGCGTGGCGGCCAATCCATTTCCGAAAACTGGCTGACCCGGTGGACCGCATGACCGCTGCTGTGCCTTTCGCTTCGAACCGTCGGATCCCATCGCGTCCGGACCTGCCGTCCGAAGTGCCGCTGGCCATGCCGGATCAGTCCTTCGCCGCGAGCCCACCGGCGGTGCCCGTTCCACGCACCTCGCCGCAGGACATTGAGGGACGCCGGCTGGTGCTGATCGCAGCGACGCTGCTGGTCACGTTGATCGCCTTTTTCTCGACCGCGGGCGTCGCCGCGCATGAGGGGCTCACGCTCCGCGAGATGACGCTGATCGCGCTGTTCCTGCCGCTGTTCGGCTGGATCGCCTTTTCCTTCGCCTCGGCGCTGGCCGGCTTCCTCTGCCTGCTGTCCGGACAGGGGCATGAGACACTGCCGGTGCCGGAAGGGGGCAAGCCCGCGCAGCGCACCGCCGTGCTGATGCCGATCCATAATGAGGAAGCGGGCGGCGTGATGGCGCGGCTGCGCGAGATGATGCGATCGATCGAGGCGATCGGCTGCGCCGACCGTTTCGACATCTTCATCCTGAGCGACAGCACCGAGCCGCTGATCCGCCGGGCGGAATATGCCGGCTATCGAGCGCTGCGCGAAGAAAGCGCGGTGCCGCTCTATTACCGGCTGCGCGCAGCCAATATCGGCCGCAAGCCCGGCAATATCGCCGAATGGATCGGCCGTTTCGGCGGCGCTTACGAAAATATGATCGTGCTCGACGCCGACAGCCTGATGGGTGGGCGGACGATGGCGCGGCTGGCGCTGGCGATGGAGCGCAACCCCGGCGTGGCGCTGCTCCAGACCATGCCCGTGGTCGCGGGATGCCGCACGCTTTTCGCGCGGTGGCAGCAATTTGCGGCGCGTCTTTACAGCCCCGTCTCATCTGCCGGGCTGATGTGGTGGTCGGGCTCCGAAGCGAGCTTCTGGGGGCATAATGCGATCATCCGCGTGAACGCATTCGCTCAATGCTGCGCGCTGCCTTCGCTGCCGGGGCGCGAGCCGCTGGGCGGCGCGATATTGAGCCACGATCTGGTCGAGGCGGCGATGCTGCGGCGGCGCGGCTGGGCGGTGCATATGGTCGAGCTGGAGGAGAGTTTCGAGGAATTCCCTCCCTCGCCGATCGATCATGCGATCCGCGACCGGCGCTGGTGTCAGGGCAATCTCCAGCATCTGCGCCTGCTCGACGCCAAGGGCTTTCATTGGGTGAACCGGCTGCAACTGCTGATGGGCGCGTCCGCCTATCTGACCTCGCCGCTGTGGCTGATGCTGCTGATTGCGGGGGTGATCCAGCAATCGGGCGAGAGCGGCGCCTGGATCAGCGCGCCGGAATTGTCCTGGGTGTTCAGCTTCACGCTTATCTTGCTGTTCGGGCCGAAGCTGATGTCGGTCGTCTGGACCTTGATGGACGCGAACCGGCGCGCGCGCTTCGGCGGTGCGGAGCGGATCCTGGCGAGCGTCGTGATCGAGATCCCCTTCGCCGTCGTGATGGCGCCGATGGTGATGATGACGCAAACAATGATGTTGTTCGACATATTGCGCGGGCGGACGGCGGGATGGAAGGCGCAGCGGCGCGATGTAGCGGCCTTGTCCTTCAGCGAAGCCTGGCGTTTCTATCGGACGCATGTGGTGATGGGCGTGCTGCTGCTGCTGGGCACGCTGGTGGCCAATCATTCGCTGATGTGGATCGCGCCGGTGGCGACGGGGCTGATCGGCGCGCCTTTCCTGGCGATGCTCAGCGCGCGGCGCGACCTGGGGCTGGAGCTGGCGCGCAACGGGCTGTTCGTGACGCCGGAGGAGCTGACGGCGCTGCGGATCCGCGAGCCGGAACAGCCGCTCTCGCCCGCAGCACTGGTGCAGGCGCTGTGGCGGCGGATCAGCGGCCGGCCAGCGCGCGGCGATCGGATGGCTTGAGGCCCAGTCATTGCCCCTGCCTACGCAGGGGCAATGACTGGGATTTTATCGCGTCAGGACGCCGTGCGACTTCTTGCCGGCGGAGATGCGGACCGGAGCCTCGGCGACGGGAACGGCCAGCGCCTCGTCCGACACTTTCTCGCCATCCACGCGCGCGCCGCCGCCCTTGATCAGGCGGCGGGCCTCGCCCTTCGACGCGACGAGGCCGAGACCGACCAGCGCATCGACGATCGCGATCCTCCCTTCGGGCACGGACAGCGTGGGCAGCCCTTCGCCGACGGCGCCTTCCTCGAAGGTGCGGCGCGCGGTTTCGGCCGCATCGCGCGCGGCATCCTCGCCGCGACATATGGCGGTGGCGAGATTGGCGAGCAGCTTCTTGGCCTCGTTGATCTCCGCACCGCCCAATGTCTCCAGCCGCGCAATCTCGTCGAGCGGAAGATCGGTGAAGAGCTTCAGGAAGCGGATGACGTCGCGATCGTCCGTATTCCGCCAATATTGCCAATAATCATAAGCAGGAAGCTGATCCTCGTGGAGCCAGACCGCGCCCGAGACGGTCTTGCCCATCTTCACCCCGTCCGCCGTGGTGAGCAGCGGCGTGGTGAGGCCGAACACCTCGAGGCCGTCCTTGCGGCGGGTGAGCTCGATACCGTTGACGATATTGCCCCACTGATCCGATCCGCCCATCTGCAGCCGCACGCCGGCGCGGCGCGACAGCTCCAGGAAATCATAGCCCTGGAGGATCATATAGTTGAATTCGAGGAAGCTGAGCGACTGTTCGCGATCCAGCCTGAGCTTCACCGAATCGAAGCTCAGCATGCGGTTGATCGAGAAATGCTGGCCGATATCGCGCAGGAAGGGGATATATTCGAGTTGGTCGAGCCATTCGGCATTGTCGAGCATCACCGCGTCGGTGGGCCCTTCGCCGAAGGTGAGGAAACGTTCGAAGATGCGCCGGATCGAGGCGACATTGGCCGCGATCATTTCTTCCGTCATCAGCTTGCGCGCTTCGTCCTTGAAGCTCGGATCGCCGATCTTGCCGGTGCCGCCGCCCATCAGCACGACGGGCTTGTGGCCCGCCTGCTGCAGCCGGCGGAGCATCATGATCTGGACGAGGCTGCCGACATGGAGCGAGGGCGCGGTGGGATCGAAGCCGATATAGGCGGGAATGACCTGTTCGCACGCCAGCGCATCGAGCGCTGTCGGGTCTGTCACCTGATGGATGTAGCCGCGCTGATCGAGTAGGCGGAGGAGATCGGATCGATATTCGGTCATGGCGCCATCTTAATTGAGGGACGCGCGCTTAGCATGGGGTAGGGCGCATGGGTAGCATGTTGGCGGTCGGGCTGATGTCCGGCACGTCGCTCGACGGGATCGATGCGGCGCTGATCGAGACGGACGGGCAGGCGCTGGTGCGCCCGATCGCCTTCCGCTCGGATGCCTATGACGATGCCACGCGCGCCTTGTTGGCGCAGGCGGCGCGGATCGCGCTGGGGATGGAGCGGCCGGGCGCGGATGCGACGATCCGGGCGGCGGAGGCCATGCTGACGCATCTTCATGTCGCGGCGGTGGAGCGGCTGCTGGCGCAAGCGGGCGTGGCGGCGGCGGATATCGGCGTGGTGGGTTTCCATGGCCAGACGATCGCGCACCGGCCCGATCGGGGATGGACCTGGCAGATCGGCGACGGAGCGGGGATGGCGACGGCGCTGGGCATCATGGTCGTCGATCAGTTCCGCATCGCGGACGTGGCTGCAGGCGGGCAGGGCGCGCCGCTGATCCCCGTCTATCATCGCGCCTTGACCGAGAGGCTGCCCAGGCCGGTGGCGGTGCTCAACCTCGGCGGGGTTGGGAATGTGAGCTGGATCGGCGAGGGGGATGCGATCGTCGCCTTCGACACGGGGCCGGCCAATGCGCTGATCGACGACTGGATGGCGGAGCGCACGGGCGCGCGCTTCGATGCAGGGGGGGCGTTCGCCGCGACGGGGACGGTGGATCGCACGGTGCTGGCGCGGATGCTGGACAATAGCTGGTTCGACGCGCCGCCGCCCAAGTCGCTCGACCGGGCGGATTTCGGGCTGGAGCCGGTGAGGGGCCTCGCCCCGGCGGACGGGGCGGCGACGCTGACGGCCTTTACCGCGGAAAGCGTGGCGCGGGGGCTCAAGCTGCTGCCGGAACCGGCGAAGCGGCTGATCGTCGCGGGCGGGGGGCGGCATAATGCGACGCTGATGGCGATGCTGTCGCGCGCCTGCGGCGTGGAAGCGGAGCCGATCGAGGCGCTGGGCTGGGACGGCGATGCGACCGAGGCGCAGGGCTTCGCCTATATGGCGGTGCGGACGCTGGAGGGGCTGCCGATCAGCTTTCCGGGTACGACGGGGGTGGCGACGCCGCTGGCGGGCGGGAATATCCACCGGCCCTGAACGGGCCACGCCACATCGTTCCCATCCGAGTGAAGCGGATCCGTTCCCGCGCCCAGGTGAGCAGCCCCGCGCCGATGATGATCGCGATGCCGATGAAGGTGGCGACGTCCACCGGCTGATCGAAGAGCAGATAGCTGAGCGCCACCGCCCAGACCATCTGGCTATATTGGGGCGGCGCGATCTGGCTTGCGGGCGCGCGCTGGGCGGCGAGGATCAGCAGCATCTGGCCGAGTGCTGCGAGCAGGCCATAGCCGAGCAGGAAGATGATCTGCCTGCCGTCGGGCAAGACGAGGCCCGGCAGCATGAGAATGCCATTGCCGACCAGCGACCCGACGAGGCCCGAGCCGAAAAGGGAAATGGGCTTGTCGCTCACACGGGCATGGCGAAGCGCCACGACCGATGCGGCACTTGCGAGGCCGCAGGCGAAGGCGGCGAGATGCCCGCCATGCAGATCGCGAAAGCCGGGCCGGAGCACGACGAGCACGCCCAGAAAGCCAAGCACCACCGCCGTCCAGCGCCAAGGGCCGACCTGTTCCTTGAGGAAGAGGACGGACAGGATGGTGACGAACAGCGGCATCAGGAAGATCAGGACGAACGCCTCGGGCATGGGCAAAGTGGTGAAGGCGATCACGCTGCAGACCGTTCCCACCATGGCGGCGCCGGCGCGCAGCAGCCATAGATCGCGCCGCGACGTGGCGAAGACGTCGCCATAGCGATCTTCGGGCCGTCGGATGAAGGGCAGCACGGCCAGCCCCAGCAGCGCGCCCGTGAAGGCGACCTGGAAAGGATCGAGCGTGCCTTCAAGAAGCTTCACCGAAGCATCGCTGAGCGCGAACGCGCTGTAGGACAGGAAGGCCAGAAGGACACCGTTGTTCATCGGGCGGCACGAATCCATGGAATGGCGGCGCGGACGGGGGCCGTCCGGCTCTTCATGCTCATAGCCGAAAGGAAGCGCGGCGGAATGCCCCGCCGCGTCGGCGAACGCCCGAGATGGTGCTTAAAGTTGCTCGCGGGCGGCGCGGCGTGCCTCCAGCAGGTTCCACAAGCCGCGATGCTGGGCGAGAATCTGTGCCGCGCCGAACAGCATGGCGCGTTCGATCGTGGGCGTGTCGGCGATCCGCTCCGCCAGCTCCGTCGCCGAGATCGTATCGGGCAGGATCATCGGTGGGACACGCACGTCGAAACGCTTGGCGACCGCATCGAGCAGCGGGCGGACGGCATGCCAGTCCAGCACCAGCCCCAGCGCGGCGCCGAGCGCGCAGCCGCGTCGATCCGAGCGGAAGAGCATTTCAAGCGCCTGACGCTGGCCGAGCACTGCGGCATCGGTGGCTGCCTGGCCAGGCGTCGCGGGCACGGGGCCCGCGGCAACGGTGAGGCGGGCGAGATAGGCGCGCTCATGCTCGAAGCCGGCCGAGACGGTCATCAGCCAATTATGTGCATCGGGCGATTCCGTCCGGTTGGCCGCCAGATCGGTCAGCCCGGGGCGGCGGCCATGGAGCATGCACAGATAATGGGCGGCGTCCGCCAGATCGCGGGCAGCCTTGCCGAGCACGTCGGCGGCGCGATTTATCTCGAGATGGCGGGGCTTGCTGCCGTCCCGGGCGACGAGCAGGGAGAGCGCCTCGGATATTCCGGTCATTTTCGTATCAACTGCGCTCGACGCCATTACAACCTCCATCGACCGGCGGGGAGCACTGTCTCCCCACGAACCGATCCGTGGCGAATCCTTACATCCGGGCACGTAAAGGGATGGTTGACGAGGCGTCGGGATTTTGCGCGCGGCCCATGCCTCTCTCCATGGAGCTTGTCGCTCGTGGAGAGAGGCATGGGCCCCGGCCTTTGCCGGGGCGACGGGAGGTTATTGGTCGAGGAAGCTCCGCATCTTGCGTGAGCGCGAGGGATGCTTGAGCTTGCGGAGCGCCTTCGCCTCGATCTGGCGGATGCGTTCGCGCGTCACCGAAAATTGCTGGCCGACTTCCTCCAGCGTGTGATCGGTGTTCATGCCGATGCCGAAGCGCATGCGCAGCACGCGCTCTTCGCGCGGCGTGAGCGACGCCAGCACGCGCGTCACCGTTTCCTTCAGGTTGGACTGGATCGCCGCATCCACGGGGATGATGGCGTTCTTATCCTCGATGAAGTCGCCCAGATGGCTGTCCTCCTCGTCGCCGATCGGCGTTTCGAGGCTGATCGGCTCCTTGGCGATCTTCATCACCTTGCGGACCTTTTCGAGCGGCATGGACAGACGCTCGGCCAGATCCTCGGGCGTGGCCTCGCGGCCATGCTCGTGGAGGAACTGGCGGCCGGTGCGCACCAGCTTGTTGATCGTCTCGATCATATGGACCGGGATGCGGATGGTGCGCGCCTGATCCGCGATCGAGCGGGTGATCGCCTGACGAATCCACCAGGTGGCATAGGTGCTGAACTTGTAGCCGCGGCGATATTCGAACTTATCGACCGCCTTCATCAGGCCGATATTGCCTTCCTGGATGAGATCCAGGAACTGAAGGCCGCGATTGGTATATTTTTTCGCGATCGAGATGACGAGGCGGAGATTGGCCTCCACCATCTCCTTCTTCGCGATCCGCGCCTCGCGCTCGCCCTTCTGCACCATGTTCACGATGCGGCGGAACTCGCCGAGCGACATGCCGGTGGCCTGCGCGATCTCGCCGATCTCGGCGCGGATGCGCTCGACGGCACGGCCCTCGGCCGCGGCGAATGCGGCCCATTTCTTGTCGATGCCGGCGACCCGATCGAGCCAGCCTTCCTCCATCTCATGATCGACATAGGCTTCGAGGAAGGATTTGCGCGGCACTTTGTGGCGCTCGGCAAGGCGCAGCATCTGGCCGCCCAGCGTGGTCAGGCGCCGGTTGAAGGCATAGAGTTGATCGACCAGATATTCGATCTTGGCGCCGTGGAACTGGACGCTCTCCACCTCGGCGGTGAGATCCTCGCGCAGCTTCTGATATTTGGCTTCGTCGGCCGCCGGAAAATCATCGCCCACGCCGAGCGCTGCGATGCGCGACGCCTGGACCTTCGAGAATTTCTCGTAGAGCGAGGTGATCATCGCGAACTTCTCGATCGCGGCGGGCTTGAGCAGCTCCTCCATCGCGGCGAGCGAGAGGGTGTTGTCCTCATCCTCATCGTCGGACGGACGCGGCGCGCGCCGCTCGGTCAGCTCATCCTCCTCGTCGGCGGACGCTTCCTCGGGCTCGTCCTCATCCTTGAAGGATGGACCGGCGCTCCGCTCGGAAATCTCGCCATTATCGTCTTCCTCGCTCTCGACCTGCTCGGCGGTCGGGCCCTTGGAGACCATGGCATCGAGATCGAGAATCTCGCGAAGCTGGATCGTGCCCTCGTTGAGCGCGGTCGACCAGTCGATGATCGCGTTGAAGGTGATCGGGCTTTCGCACAGGCCGAGGATCATCGTGTCGCGGCCGGCCTCGATGCGCTTGGCGATCGCAATCTCGCCCTCGCGGGAGAGAAGCTCCACCGCGCCCATCTCGCGCAGATACATGCGGACGGGATCGTCGGTGCGATCGACCGTCTCCTTCTTGGCGACGGTGGTGAGGACGGTGCCCGATTCGCCTTCGTCGCCGCTTACCTCGTCGGCGCTGTCATCCTCTTGCGCCTGCTCATCTTCGCCCGCATCCTCATTCTCGACGACGTTCACACCCATCTCGTTGAGCGCGGACATGACGTCCTCGATCTGCTCGGACGACATCTGATCCTGGGGCAGCGCGTCGTTGAGCTGATCGATGGTGATGTAGCCGCGCTTCTTGGCGCGGGCGATCAGCTTCTTGAGGGAGGCTTCGTTGAGATCGATCAGCGGTGCATCGCCGCCGTCCGTCTTCTCCGTCGCATCGCCCATGTTCGTCTTCGCCATCTGCTAACCTTGATCCTTAATGTGCCGCGCTATCTTCGCCCAACGAACGCGCGGCATATTCGCCCATTAATTTCCGCTCTTCCTCGTGGAGCCTGAGAAGCTCCTCGAAGGTCGCCGTGTCGGTCACGTCGCCGAGACGCCTGGCCACGGCGGCTCGATCCAGCTTGATCTCCGATGCTGCCGCGAGTTGCTCGATGACTGCGCCAAGATCATGTTCCGCCCGTTCCCGATCCGCATTGCTGCGCAGGAAGGAAAAGGCAATATGGTTCGACCGTTTCGCCTTGGCCAAAAACGGCGCCTGGCCTTCCTGCTTTAAGATGGTTTCGAGTCGCTCCGTGTCAAGCGGCGACACGGTGAGCGCGCTTTCCAGCATCGTCTTCTGCGCCTGCTTCTGATCCAGATCGACGAAGATCATACGGCCGAACGTCTCGGCATGGCGCGCGATCATGCCCGGATGATGGGCAAGGCCATAGAGGATCGAGGGCGCGGTCATCGCGCGATCGATGCCATGTTCCGCGATGCGGCGAAGCTCGATCGGGATCGGCGCAACGGCAGCCTTGCGCCGGGCCGGAGCCGCGCGGCGGCCCTCGCGCAGCGCATCGAAATGTTCGTAAAGCCTGCGGTTGAATTCCCCCAGATATTGTTTCTGGAGGAAATCGTCGGAGATGAGGCGCGCATGATCGCGCAGCCGCTTGCCGAGGCCGGCGCGGTCCTCCGGCGTGTCGAGCGGGCCGGATTCGGCCAGCTCATGGTTCCAGATCAGCTCGTCGAGCGAGATGGCAGCGGACAGCAGTTTCTCGAACGCCTTGATGCCGCCGGACCGGACCAGATCGTCCGGATCCTGCCCGTCGGGGAGAAGCGCGAAACGCAGCGTGCGGCCGGGCTGGACGAGGGGCAGCGCGCGGATCGCGGCGCGGACCGCCGCCTTCTGCCCGGCCTTGTCGCCGTCGAAGCAGAGGATCGGCACGTCGGCGAGCCGCCACAGCCGCTCGAGCTGCGCCTCGGTGAGCGCGGTGCCGAGCGGGGCGACGACCTCGCTGATCCCCGCCTGATCGAGCGCGATCACGTCGAGATAGCCCTCGACGACGATGATCCGCTCCGCCTTGCGGCTGGCGGGTGCGGCGCGATCGAGATTGAAGAGGGTGCGGCCCTTGTCGAACAGCGGGGTTTCGGGCGAGTTCAGATATTTGGGCTCGCCCGCGCCCAATATGCGCCCGCCAAAGGCGATCACCCGGCCGCGCTGGTCGCGGATCGGGATCATCAGCCGGCCGCGGAAGCGGTCATAAGGCTGGCCCTCGCCCTCGGGCTGGATCAGCAGGCCCGCCTCGACGAGCTTGTCCTTGTCGATATGGGGCAGAGCGGGCGCGAGACGGTTGCGCCCGTCCGGAGCGAAGCCGATGCGGAAGGCGCGCGCGGTCTCGGCGGTGATGCCGCGTCGTTCGAGATAGAGGCGCGCCTCGCCGCCATTGAGGCCGTCGAGCTGCGTCGTGAACCAGGCGGCGGCGGCCTCCGTCACGTCATGCAGCCCGGCGGCGCGCTCGGCCTTCTCGGCCGCGAGCCGGTCGGGGGCGGGGAGCTGCATGCCGGCCGCACTCGCCAGTTCCTTCACCGCATCCATGAAGGGCAGGCCCTTGGCCTCCGTCAGGAAGCGGATCGCATCGCCATGCGCGCTGCAGCCGAAGCAGTGATAGAAGCCCTTCTCGTCATTGACGTAGAAGCTGGGCGACTTTTCCTGATGGAAGGGGCAGCAGGCCTTATATTCGCGCCCTGCCTTCTGCAGCTTCACGGATTTTCCGATCAGCGCCGAGAGCAGCGTGCGATTGCGCAGCTCGTCTAGAAAGGCGGGGGCGAGAAGAATGATGCGGGCCCTCTGGCTGGGTGCGAATCAGGCACGCACATTATACTCTACATGAAAGCGCATGGCGGGTCAGCCCGCCGGAAAAGGCAAGCCGGGTCAGCCCGCCAGCCGGGCCTTCACCAGCGCGCTCGCCTTGCCCATGTCCATCGATCCGGCGTGGCGTTCCTTCAGCGCGGCCATGACGCGGCCCATATCCTTGACCGAGGCGGCGCCGAGCTCGGTGGCGATCGCGTCGATCGCGGCCTTGGCCTCCTCCTCGCTCATCTGCGCGGGCAGGAAGCGCTCGATCACGGCGACTTCCGTCCGCTCCGCATCCGCCAGCTCCTGCCGGCCGCCCTTTTCATACATTTCGATCGATTCGCGGCGCTGCTTGATCATCTTCTGCAGCACTTCCGTTACCAGCACATCGTCGTCGACGGCGGCGGTCGCGGTGCGCAGCTCGATATCGCGATTCTTGATCGCGGCCTGGATCAGGCGGATGGCGGCAGTCGTCTCGGCGTCGCGCGCCTTCATTGCGGCGACGAGCGCCGTCTTGATATCGTCTCGAATCATGGAGCCTCGGCAGGTGGTCCGGGAAAGCGAACAGAATAGCTCCGCCCATATTTTTTTAATAGATTGACCCGGCCAGCCCCTCCACCTAGTGACGCCGCCGTTTACCCAGCTTCCGACGAACCAAGAGGAGAGCCCGACCGTGGCCGACATTACCCCTGCGCGTCCACCCGAAGGAGCGACCGGGGTGTTGGTATTGGCGGATGGCTCGCTGATCTGGGGCCGGGGCTTCGGCGCCCAGGGCGAGGCCGTCGGCGAGGTCTGCTTCAACACCGCGATGACCGGCTATCAGGAGGTGATGACCGATCCCTCCTATGCGGGGCAGATCGTGACCTTCACCTTTCCGCATATCGGCAATGTCGGCGCCAACCCCGAGGATATCGAGGCGATCAACCCGCATGCGCTGGGCTGCATCGTGCGCGAGGATGTGACCGATCCCTCCAATTTCCGCTCCACCCAGAATTTCGATGCCTGGCTGCGCAGCAATGGGCGGATCGGGCTGGCCGGTGTCGACACCCGCGCTCTCACCCGCGCGATCCGTATCCAGGGCGCGCCCAACGGCGTGATCGCCCATTCGCCCAAGGGCGAGTTCGACATTCCCGCGCTGATCGAGAAGGCGCGCGCATGGCCGGGCCTGGAGGGAATGGACCTCGCCAAGGAGGTCTCCGCGACGCAGAGCTATAAGTGGGATGACGGCCTCTGGACGCTGGGCCAGGGATACGCCACCCATTCGGCCAATCCGGAGGGCCCGCATGTCGTCGCGATCGACTATGGCCTGAAGCGCAACATCCTGCGCAATCTCGTCGCCGCCGGCGCGCGCGTGACGGTGGTGCCCGCGACCGCGACCTTCGAGGAGGTGATGGCGCATGGGCCCGACGGCGTGTTCCTGTCCAACGGCCCCGGCGATCCGGCGGCGACGGGCGAATATGCGGTGCCCGTGATCCAGAAGCTGCTCGAGGTCGGCACGCCGCTCTTCGGCATCTGCCTCGGCCACCAGTTGCTGGGCCTCGCGATCGGCGCCCGGACCTACAAGATGCACCAGGGCCATCGCGGCGCGAACCATCCCGTGAAGCGCGCCGGGGATGGCCGGGTCGAGATCACGTCCATGAACCATGGCTTCGCGGTGGACGCCGAAAGCCTGCCCGCCAATGCCGAGCCGACGCACGTCTCGCTGTTCGACGGCAGCCTTGCGGGCCTGCGCCTCACCGACAAGCCCGCTTTCTCCGTCCAGTACCATCCCGAAGCCAGCCCCGGCCCGCAGGACAGCCATTATCTGTTCGAGCAGTTCGTGGCCCAGCTCAAGCCCGCGGCCTGATGGCGCTTCCTTGTTCCTCGCACCTTCTTCCCAGCCGGGGAGAGGGGCCAATGATGATGGCCTGAAACCATGCCCAAACGCACCGACATTTCCTCCATCCTCATCATCGGCGCGGGGCCGATCATCATCGGTCAGGCGTGCGAGTTCGATTATTCGGGGACGCAGGCGTGCAAGGCGCTGCGCGAGGAAGGCTATCGCATCATCCTCGTCAACTCGAACCCGGCGACGATCATGACCGATCCGGACATGGCCGACGCCACCTATGTCGAGCCGATCACGCCCGAGATCGTCGCCAAGATCATCGAGAAGGAGCGGCCCGATGCCGTCCTGCCGACGATGGGCGGGCAGACCGCGCTGAACACGGCGCTGGCGCTCGCGCGGGACGGGACGCTGGAAAAATATGGCTGCGTCATGATCGGCGCGGACGCCGAGGCGATCGACAAGGCCGAGGACCGGCTGAAATTCCGGCAGGCGATGGACAAGATCGGGCTGGAAAGCCCGCGCTCGGACGTGGCGCACAGCCTGGACGAGGCGCTGAAGGCGCTCGACCATGTCGGGCTGCCCGCGATCATCCGGCCGAGCTTCACCATGGGCGGTACGGGCGGCGGCATCGCCTATAATCGCGAGGAATTCATCCAGATCGTGACCGGCGGGCTCGATGCCTCGCCCACGACCGAGGTGCTGATCGAGGAGTCGGTGCTCGGCTGGAAAGAATATGAGATGGAGGTCGTCCGTGACAGGAACGACAATGCCATCATCATCTGCTCGATCGAGAATATCGATCCGATGGGCGTGCATACCGGCGACAGCATCACCGTCGCTCCCGCGCTGACGCTGACCGACAAGGAATATCAGATCATGCGCAACGCGTCGATCGCGGTGCTGCGTGAAATCGGCGTGGAAACAGGCGGTTCGAACGTACAGTTCGCAGTCAATCCGAAGGATGGCCGGCTGGTCGTGATCGAGATGAACCCGCGCGTGTCGCGTTCGTCCGCGCTTGCGTCCAAGGCCACCGGCTTCCCGATCGCCAAGGTCGCGGCCAAGCTGGCGGTGGGTTATACGCTCGACGAGATCGACAATGACATTACCGGCGCGACGCCCGCCAGCTTCGAGCCGACGATCGATTATGTCGTGACGAAGATCCCGCGTTTCGCCTTCGAGAAGTTCAAGGGCGCCGCCAATCACCTCTCGACGGCGATGAAGAGCGTCGGCGAAGTGATGGCGATCGGTCGGAATTTCCATGAAAGCCTGCAAAAGGCGCTGCGCGGGCTGGAGACGGGCCTTGCCGGGCTCAACCGCGTCGATGCGCTGGCTGGCGCGCCGCGCGCGGAGATCGAGGCCGCGCTTGCCGAGCCGACGCCCGACCGGCTGCTCGTCGCTGCCCAGGCGCTGCGCGAGGGCTTCACCGTCGACGAGATTCACCGGATCGCCAAATATGATCCCTGGTTTCTGGAGCGGCTGGCCGAGATCGTGGCGGCCGAGGAGCAGGTCTCGCGCGACGGGCTGCCCCGCGACGCGGCCGGCCTGCGCCGGCTGAAGGCAATGGGCTTTTCGGACAAGCGTCTCGCCTGGCTGGCGCTGCGTTCGGCCAATCTGCGGGGGCTGGATCGCGAGCAGGCGCGGGGCCGCGGCATCATCCATGACACGCTGGTCGCCATGACCGGCGGCGTGACCGAGGCCGAGGTGCGCGCACTGCGCCATCGGCTGGGCGTACGCCCCGTCTTCAAGCGGATCGACACCTGCGCAGCCGAATTCGAGGCGAAGACGCCCTATATGTATTCGACCTATGAGGCGCCGGCTTTCGGCGAGCCCGAAAATGAGGCGCAGCCATCCGATCGAAAGAAGATCGTGATCCTGGGTGGCGGGCCGAACCGGATCGGGCAGGGTATCGAGTTCGACTATTGCTGCTGCCATGCCTGCTTCGCGCTCGGCGATGCGGGTTATGAGACGATCATGGTCAACTGCAATCCCGAGACCGTCTCGACCGATTATGACACGTCCGACCGGCTCTATTTCGAGCCACTGACCACCGAGGACGTGCTGGAAATCCTGCATGTCGAACAATCCAAGGGCACGCTCGTCGGCGTAATCGTCCAGTTTGGCGGGCAGACGCCGCTCAAGTTGGCGGCCGAGTTGGAGAAGGCGGGTATCCCGATCCTGGGCACCAGCCCCGATGCGATCGATCTGGCCGAGGATCGCGAGCGCTTCGCGGCGCTCGTTTCCCGCCTGGACCTGAGGCAGCCGGCAAACGGCATAGCGCGCAGCCGGGAAGAGGCGCTGGTTGTCGCAGAACGCGTGGGATATCCGGTACTTATGCGCCCTTCCTACGTTCTGGGCGGAAGGGCGATGGAGATTGTCGAGACGCCGGCCCAGCTCGAAACCTATATTGCGACGGCGGTGCAGGTCTCGGGCGACAGCCCCGTCCTGATCGATCAATATCTGCGCGACGCGGTCGAGGTGGACGTCGATGCGATCTGCGACGGAACCGATGTGGTGGTGGCCGGCGTGCTGCAGCATATCGAGGAGGCGGGCGTCCATTCGGGCGACAGCGCCTGTTCGCTGCCGCCCTACAGCTTGCCGCGCGAGACCGTCGCCGAGATCGAGAAGCAGACCGAGGCGCTGGCGCGCGCGCTGAACGTGCGCGGGCTGATGAATATCCAGTTCGCGGTGAAGGACGGGCAGGTCTATCTGATCGAGGTCAATCCCCGCGCCAGCCGCACCGTGCCCTTCGTCGCCAAGGCGATCGGCAGCCCGATCGCGAAGATCGCGGCACGTGTGATGGCGGGCGAGAAGCTGGCCGAACTGCCGAAGATCGATCTCGACGTCGATCATATCGCGGTGAAGGAAGCGGTTTTCCCCTGGGGAAGATTTCCGGGGGTCGATCCGGTCCTGTCACCGGAGATGAAGTCGACCGGCGAAGTGATGGGGATCGACCGGGATTTCGCCACCGCATTCGCCAAGGCACAGCTCGGCGCGGGCACCGTCCTGCCTTCCTCCGGCATCGTCTTCATATCGGTGAAGGATAGCGACAAGGGCGTCGTCCTGCCGGCAGTGCGCGACCTCATCGGGCTGGGCTTCACCGTCATCGCCACCAGCGGAACCGCCGAATATATGCGCGAGCGCGGGCTGGAAGTGGAGACGGTGAACAAGGTTGCGCAGGGCCGGCCGCACATCGTCGACCGGATCAAGGATGGCGACATAGCGCTGATCTTCAACACCACCGAAGGCTGGCAGTCGCTGAAGGATTCGGAATCGATCCGCGCGTCCGCGCTGGCGCACAAGGTGCCTTACTTCACGACCGCGGCGGCAAGCGTCGCTGCGGTGCAGGCGATCGCCGCGCTGGGCACACGACCGCTTGAAGTGCGGGCCTTGCAGTCATATTATTCTCCCTCGCACGGCTGATCCCGACATTTTGGATTGGTGCGGGCGGCCTCTCCGCAGAGAGGTCGCTTGGGGTCCGTCTTTTTGACGAAAGGTTTTTTGGGGATGGCAACCGTCGACAAGCTGCCGATGCTGGCGGAAGGGCAGAGGATGCTCACCGACGAGCTGGCGCGGCTGAAAGCCGAACGGCCCGAGGTGATCGATGCGATCGAGGAAGCGCGCGCCCATGGCGACCTTTCCGAAAATGCCGAATATCATGCCGCCAAGGAGCGCCAGGGCCAGATCGAGGCGATGATCGCCGACATCGAGGACAAGCTGTCGCGCGCGGTGGTGATCGATCCTTCGACGCTGTCGGGCGACAAGGTGGTGTTCGGCGCGACTGTCCACCTGCTCGACGAGGACGACAATCCGGTGAAATATCAGATCGTCGGCCAGACCGAGGCGGACGCCAAGTCCGGGCGGATTTCCTATAACAGCCCGCTCGGCCGCGCGCTCATCGGCCGCAAGGTGGATGACGAGATCGAGGTCACGGTGCCGTCGGGCGATCGCTATTATGTGGTGTCCCAGATCGAATTCATCTGACGCCCTGACCGTTTTCGGCCAGTAGCGATGCGATCGCCGTCTCCGCGCGCCTCGATCGCGCTCGTAGCCGCCAGCACGGTCGTCTGGCTGCTGATCTCGACGACGGGCTATAGGGAACTGGCGGCGCTGGCCGGCGGGTTCATTCCCGGCCGGGTCTCGGGCGCCGTTCAGGTGATCGGGGCGGTTCCGATCTGGCTCACCCCGCTGACGGCGACGCTGCTTCATGCTGGCGCGCTCCATCTGCTGTTCAACATGGCGGTGCTGGGGTTCGCCGGCAGGGCAACCGAGGGCGTGCTCGGCGCAAGGGGGGTGATCGCCCTTTATGGGACGGGCGCCTATGCCGCGGCGGCGGCGCAATTTCTGGTCGATCCGGGATCGGCGGTGCCGATGGTGGGCGCGAGCGGCGCAATATCGGCTGTGGTCGGCGCTTATTCGCTGCTTTACGGCCGGCGGCCGGCGGTGGCCCATGCTGGGCTTGCCCGCCTGCTCCATATCGCCTGGCTCGCCGCCGGCTGGATCGGGGTGCAATTGCTGGTCGGCTTTGCCACTGCCCAGAGCGGCGCGGCGATTGCGGTCGCCGCCCATATTGGCGGCTTCCTGGCCGGGCTGCTGATGGCCCGGCCATTGCTGCTCTGGCGTTACCGCCGGGCCTGAACGGCCGTCAGGTCGGGCTCCAGATCGGGCTGGAGCAGACGGTGGAGATGGACCACGACATATTTCATCTCGGCATCGTCCACGGTGCGTTGCGCCGCACCCCGCCATGCTTTCTCGGCCTCGGCATAATTATCGTAGAAGCCAACCACGTCGAGATTGGTGAGATCGACGAAATTGAGGGTGCGGGGATCCTTCACGCGCCCTCCGAAGACGAGATGCAGCTTGCTCATCCGGCTAGTCCTGTCATTGGCAATGCGGCCCTAAATGCGCCGGCCGGAGTGGCGACACCAGCCCGGCCGGAACATTTTTTCGTAGGTTCGGCGCGGTCTGGCGCTCAGCCCCGCGCCTTCATCTGCGCGACGAGCGCGTCGAAGCCCTTGCGCTGCACGATCGCATCGAAATCCGCCGCCTGGGCGATGGCGAGATTGATGCCGGCGACCTTGAGATTGGTCACTTTATAACCGCTGCCGGCCTTGGCCACCGACCAGATCGCGACCACCGGCTGCTGGCCCGGCTTCAGCACCTGCGTCGTCACCTCCACGCCGCCGCCGAGAGGCATGGCGCGCACGACACGCAGATCGGCATCGGCATATTCGAACAGGCGATCGGCATAGGTGCCGACGATATAATTGGGGAAAGCCGCCTTATAGGCCGCCTTCTGCTGCGGCGAGATGGTGGGCAGCCAGCGGCGGATCAGCCGGTCGCCGATCGCGTCCACCGCGAAATGCTGGGCAAGCATCGTACGGAACTGCGCCTTGGCCGAAGCCCGGCTGCCGTTGCGCAGCACCGCGAATCCGTCGTTCGACAGCGTTTCGATGAATTTGCTGGGATCCTGATTATTGATCGCGGCCGCGGCGGGGCTCGCCAGCATCGGGGCCGCGACGCCGGCCAGAACGAGCGCTGCGGCAGTGAGCAGGGGACGGGGGCTGAACGTCAAGACAATCTCTCCATGGCAGTCATGGCCCGGCCCTATATCGTGCCTGCGACGGCGCGACGAGACGATGGCCCAGCGCGGCGGGTTGCGCCGGATGCGCTTAACAAGATTTGAACAAGCAGGACGGCTTCAGCGCGCTGTCCTGGACTCGCGAGCGGCGTGGAGCGCGGCGCTCCCGGCCGTGCCGGCGGCTTCGGACAGGGTTGAGAAGAGCTTTCTGGCCTGCTCCTGCGCCGTCGCGCGATTGATACCAAGCTCGTCCAGCTTCTTCTCACCCTCGCTGCGCGCGGCGGCGGCGGCGGCCCGTGCAGTCTCGTTCACCCGTGTGCCGACCGGACCCAGCAACGCCTTCTCCTTCGTCGTGCGGGGCAGCAGCGCGCCGGTGATCGCGCCGACCGCCAACCCGCCGATCACCGCCGCCACCGGGTTGCTGTCTATGCCCGATGCGGTCCTCTCTGCCGCCGACGACAGGCGGGCCCGTGCCGAATCGAGCGTTGCGCCGGTCTTCTCTTTCGTGGCTGAATAAGCGGTGCCCAGCTTCTCGCTTGCGGCGGAAGTGGCGCGTTCGGCCGTCTCGGTCACCCGGTTGGTCATGATCTATCTCCTATATGCTGCATGCCGTGGCTTCTTCCCGGCAGCGTTTCGGCGGGTAGGCTGTCATCGCCCGTCGCTATCGCCCGCCGATTCGAGAGGAGCCGTAGCAGTGGCTTTCGCGCGAAGAAGGCTGCGACTCCGGCAACGAGGCCCGCGGTGGCGAGCGGGCGCTTGCGAACGAGGCCCACCGTCTCGCCGGCGAGCGTCGTGCCGCTGTCACGCAGGCTGTCCCAGGCATTTGCGGCGAGCGTGCCGGGTTTCAGCCGCTGCTGAATCTCATGCAGCGTTCCGGCGAGCCGCGTGCGCGCACTGTCGGCCTCCGCGCGGGCGCGAAGCGCCTTGCTGTCATTGTCGTTCATCGCTTCTTGTCCCCTATGGCCGATCCCGCGGCGAAGCGGCGCTTCGCGATCAGGGCCAATATCCCGGCGAGCGCCAGCCCGAGCAGCGCCGCGACAATTCCCCCACCGAACGGGCCGAAGCGGAAGGCGAGGGCGAATCCCAGGCCCACGAACAGGGCGGTGAGCGATGCCTGGATGATCAGCACCGCCGCGACGAGCAGGATCAGCGGCAGCCGGGCATGATCGACCTTGGCCAGCGCGCTCGCCCGATAATAAGCGATTTCCGCACGCACGAGCGTGCGGCCGCTGTCGATCGCGTCGGCGAACAGGTCGCGCAGCCCTTCGGGCTGCTCATTTTCCCCCATGACGTCCAAGGTCAGGATACCGGGACGATGGGATCGTTGGCGGCGAGCGTCGGCGCCTTGCCGTCGGGTTTTTCGGACGGAGCCGCCTCGGGCATGCCGGCCTTGATGATACGGGCGACGACGAAGCCGAGCGCCGCGGCCGCGCCGATTGCTACGGCCGGACTTTTACGCACCAATTCGCGCGCATCGTCGAACAGTTCGTCGACATCCTTGCCGCGCAGCGTTTCGGTGAAGCCGGCGATGGAAGTGGAGGCGCGGCGGGCATAGTCGCCATATTGCGGGCCGATCTTCTCGTCGATCGCGGCGGCGGCATCGTCCACCAGCTTGACCACGTCGTCGAGCGTGCTGCTCGCCTTTTCCTTGCCCTGAAGCGCATAGACGCGCGCCTTGTCGGCGGCCTGGCTCTTGAGATCGGCCGCCTTCTCCCCGAATTTTGCGCGGATCTTCTCGCGCGCGCCGCCCTCGCCGGCGGAGGCCGCCTCACCCGTCGGATCGGGCTCAGAACTGCGCACGCCGGCGCCGTTTACGACATGGTCGGTGCCGTCGGGCAGCGGTTCATCAGATTGGGCCATGGGTTCGATCTCCCGCAGAAACGATTTGGGGACAAGGAACAACCTCCCTTGCGGGGGAAGCGTTCCATCGCCGTGCCGGGATTATTGCGTAACGCTATCGGCAGGGATAGAGCCCCGAAACATTCTGTCACCCGCGAAACCCAAAAAGGGGGGAATTATGACCGCGATCGTTGACGTTCACGCGCGCCAGATCATCGATAGCCGGGGCAACCCGACGGTGGAGGTGGACGTCACCCTGGAGGATGGCAGCTTCGGCCGCGCCGCCGTGCCGTCCGGCGCATCGACCGGCGCCTATGAAGCAGTCGAGCTGCGCGACGGCGACAAGACGCGCTGGCTCGGCAAGGGCGTTTCCAAGGCGGTCGATGCCGTCAATGGCGAGATTTCCGAGGCGGTGCTGGGCCTCGAGGCCGAGGATCAGGGCGAGATCGACGCGCGCATGATCGAGCTGGACGGCACGCCCAACAAGGCTCGTCTCGGCGCCAATGCGATTCTGGGCGTGAGCCTCGCGGTCGCCCGCGCCGCGGCCGATGCGCGCAGCCTGCCGCTCTATCGCTATGTCGGCGGCGTGTCCGCGCATGTCCTGCCCGTGCCGATGATGAACATCATCAATGGCGGGGCCCATGCCGACAATCCGATCGACTTCCAGGAATTCATGATCATGCCGGTGGGCGCGGACAGCCTGTTCGACGCCGTCCGCATGGGCTCCGAAATCTTCCACACGCTCAAGAAGAAGCTGCACGACAAGGGGCTGGCGACCGCGGTGGGCGACGAGGGCGGCTTCGCGCCGAATCTCGCCAGCGCGCCGGCCGCGCTCGACTTCATCATGGAGTCGGTCCAGGCCGCTGGATACAAGCCGGGCGAGGAAGTGCTGCTCGCGCTCGACTGCGCCTCGACCGAATTCTTCAAGGACGGCGCCTATCATCTGGAAGGCGAGGGGCGCACGCTCTCGCCCGACGAAATGGCCGCCTATCTGGCCGATCTCGCCGCGCGCTATCCGATCGTCTCGATCGAGGATGGCATGGCGGAGGATGATTTCGCCGGCTGGAAGACGCTGACCGAGCGGATCGGCGGCAAGGTCCAGCTCGTCGGCGACGATCTGTTCGTCACCAATCCGGCCCGGCTGCGCCAGGGCATTGCCGATGGCCTCGCCAATTCGCTGCTGGTGAAGGTCAACCAGATCGGCACGCTTTCCGAGACGCTGGAGGCGGTCGCCACCGCGCAGCGTGCGGGCTATACGGCGGTGATGTCGCACCGTTCGGGTGAGACCGAGGATGCGACCATCGCCGACCTCGCCGTCGCTACCAATTGCGGGCAGATCAAGACGGGCAGCCTCGCGCGCTCCGACCGGCTCGCAAAATATAACCAGCTCATCCGCATCGAGGAGGAACTGGGGCCGATCGCGCGCTATGCGGGTCGATCGGCATTCAACGTCGGGCTCTGACCGGACATGCGCCCCGGTTTCGGCCGGGGCGCGCACGACATCGCGTCGTCGCCAGAAATTCCCTTGCACTCGTGGTTTTTTGGTGATTCCTTGGTTCTCGTGAATCGTCGCTCCACAGCCTCCCTGATCCGCTCCGCGCTGCCGCCTGCGCTGGCGCTGCTCGTGATCGCCCATTTTGCGGGATTCGCGCTGCTGGGGCCCAACGGATTATTGTCGCTCGGCGACTATCAGAAGGCAATCGCCAGGCGCACCGTCGAGCTCAGGACGATTCAGGCCGAGCGCGACCGGTTGGCGCATCATGCCGCATTGCTCGATCCGCGCCGAGTCGATCCCGATTTCGCGGACGAACTGGTGCGGCGTGAGACGGGTCAGGTGCGGCCGGATGAGGTGATCATCCCCCGAAACTGACCAAGGTATTAACGTGGCCGTTGCCGGATCGCATCCGCGGTGGCTATATCAACGCACATAGCATAATCGACAAGGAGGCCTGTCACCTTGGCCAGATCAGCACAGCCCCGTACCAAGCAAAATACAGCACCTAATAATGCGGCGCTCGCCGTCCTTCCCAATCGGGAACGCCCCGCCGAACCCGGGCGCTATCAGGGCAGCAAGGAAGAGCTGCTCGAATTCTATCGCCAGATGCTGCTGATCCGCCGCTTCGAGGAGAAGGCCGGGCAGCTTTACGGGCTAGGCCTCATCGGCGGCTTCTGCCACCTCTATATCGGCCAGGAGGCGGTTGCCGTCGGCCTGCAGTCGGCGCTCCAGATCGGCAGGGACTCGGTCATCACCGGTTATCGCGATCATGGCCATATGCTCGCCTACGGCATCGATCCCCGGGTGATCATGGCCGAGCTCACCGGCCGAGAGGCAGGCATCTCGCGCGGCAAGGGCGGCTCGATGCACATGTTCTCGGTGGAGCATGGCTTTTATGGCGGCCATGGCATCGTCGGCGCGCAGGTGTCGCTCGGCGCGGGCCTCGCCTTCAAGCATAAATATTCCGGGGATGGCGGCGTTTGCCTCGCCTATTTCGGAGATGGTGCTGCGAACCAGGGCCAGGTCTACGAATCCTTCAACATGGCCGAGCTGTGGAAGCTCCCGATCATCTTCGTGATCGAGAACAACCAATATGCCATGGGCACCAGCGTCAACCGTGCCTCCTCCGAGGATCAGCTCTATCGTCGTGGCGAGAGCTTCCGCATCCCCGGTTTCCAGGTGGACGGGATGGACGTGCTCGCGGTGCGCGGCGCGGCCGAGGCGGCGCTCGAATGGGTCCGCGCCGGCAAGGGGCCGGTGCTGCTCGAGCTCAAGACCTATCGCTATCGCGGCCATTCCATGTCCGATCCGGCGAAATATCGCTCGCGCGACGAGGTCCAGTCGGTGCGCGACAAGTCCGATCCGATCGACCAGCTCAAGAAGGAGCTGGAGGCGCTCGGCGTGACCGAGGACGAGCTGAAGGCGCTCGATAAGGCGATCCGCAAGGACGTCGCCGAGTCCGCGGACTTTGCCGAACAGTCGCCCGAGCCGGCCTTGTCCGAGCTTTACACCGACGTTCTCGTCGGCACCTATTGATCGCCTGACGGCCATTGCCAGGAAAGTCGAGCAGATCCATGCCCGTAGAACTCAAGATGCCCGCCTTGTCTCCGACGATGGAGGAAGGCACGCTTTCGAAATGGCTCGTCAAGGAAGGCGATGAGGTGAAGTCCGGCGACGTGCTCGCCGAGATCGAAACCGACAAGGCGACGATGGAATTCGAGGCCGTCGACGAAGGTACGGTTTCCCAGATCGTCATCCCGGAGGGCACCGACAATGTGAAGGTCGGCACCGTCATCGCGCTGATCGCGGGCGACGGCGAAGCCGCGGAGCCTGCCGCGGCGAAGCCGATCCCGGCCGAGCCCGTCACTGCACCCAAGGAGGTGCCGGTCGCGCCGGTGGCGGCCGTGGTGGAGAAGGTCGAAGAAGTGGTCGAGGACGCCGAGGAAGGCGAGACCATCCGGCAGACCGTGCGCGAAGCGCTGCGCGACGCCATGGCCGAGGAGATGCGCGCGGACGAGCGCGTCTTCGTGATGGGCGAGGAAGTGGCGCAATATCAGGGCGCCTATAAGGTCACCCAGGGCCTGCTCGACGAATTTGGCGACAAGCGCGTGATCGACACGCCGATCACCGAATATGGCTTCGCCGGCATCGGCACGGGCGCCGCGATGGGCGGTCTCCGGCCGATCATCGAATTCATGACGTTCAACTTCGCCATGCAGGCGATTGACCACATCATCAATTCGGCGGCCAAGACCAATTATATGTCCGGCGGCCAGATGCGCTGCCCGATCGTGTTCCGCGGGCCCAATGGCGCCGCGGCGCGCGTCGGCGCGCAGCACAGCCAGAATTACGGCCCCTGGTATGCCGCCGTGCCTGGCCTGATCGTGATCGCGCCTTATTCGGCGGCGGATGCCAAGGGCCTGCTCAAGGCCGCGATCCGCTCGCCCGATCCGGTCGTGTTCCTCGAAAATGAGCTGCTCTACGGGCAGAGCTTCGACGTGCCGACCAAGGAGGATTATGTTCTTCCGATCGGCAAGGCGCGTATCGCCCGCCCCGGCAAGGATGTGACGATCGTCAGCTATTCGATCGGCGTGGGCGTTTCGCTCGATGCCGCGAACCGGCTCGCCGAGGAAGGCATCGATGCCGAGGTGATCGATCTGCGCACGCTGCGCCCGCTCGACAAGGCGACGGTGCTCAAGAGCCTCGCCAAGACGAACCGTCTGGTCGTCGTCGAGGAAGGCTGGCCGACCTGCTCGATCGCGTCCGAAATCGCGGCGATCGCGATGGAGGAGGGTTTCGATGATCTCGACGCCCCGGTGCTTCGCGTCACCAATATCGACGTGCCGATGCCTTATGCCGCCAATCTCGAAAAGGCGGCGCTGCTTAAGGCGGATGATGTCGTCGCGGCGGTCAGGAAGGTCACTTACCGCTGACATCCGATTCTCATGAGGGCGTTGCCGATCCCGAGCGCGCCCTCATGCTTGCCTATGTGCCGGCGGAGAAAAGGCCGGCGCTGACCACGCTATGGCGGCTCGACGAGCGGCTGGGCGGCGTGGTCGGATCGACTCGCGAGACGATGATCGGCCATATCCGCCTCGCCTGGTGGCGCGAGGCGCTGGAGGCGCTCGATATGAAAGGGGCGCCTGCCGAGCCGCTGTTGCGCGACGTGGCGGCGCATATCCTGCCAAAAGGCATTTCCGGTGCCGAGCTTGCGGAACTCGAGGCAGGCTGGGCCATGCTGCTCGAAACTGATCCGCCGGATCCCGAGGCGATCGCGGCTCATGGTCGTGCGCGCGGCCGGCCGCTTTTCTCTCTCGCCGCGCGGCTGCTCGTGGGAAGTGAGGATGAGATGGCGGCGATCGCGGGCGAAGGCTGGGCGCTCGCCGATCTCAGCTACCGGCTTTTGGATCCTGCCGGTCGGACTATGGCCCGCCGGCTGGCGGCAGAACGGCTGCGCGGCGTTGCCGGAAGGCGATGGCCGGCGCCGTTGCGGCCGCTGGGGATGCTCGCGGCGCTTGCGCGGCGTGATGCTGCTTCGGAGGCCGCCGTCCGCCGGCAGGGCGCGCCGGGGCGGGTAGCGCGAATGCTGGCCCATCGTTTCACGGGGCGCTAAGCCGGACGAGAAACGAGCGGGGAGGGGCTATGCTGCGTTTTCTGACCGGGGTCGCATCGGCATTGCTGCTGGTGGCGGGGGGTGTCCTTTGGTGGAAGAGCGGGGCGGATGCGGAGAATCCGATACCCGCCATGCCACAGGCTGCCGCTACCGGACCGGTGGCGCTGGCGCCCGTTTCCGATCCGCCGCAGGCCAGCGTGAAGACGCGCGAAGAAAAGCGCTTTGCCCGCTATGACAAGGATAGGAACGGCGCCGTCGCGCGCGAGGAATATCTGGCGAGCCGGCACAAGGCATTCACGAAGCTGGATGCCAATGGCGACGGGCGGTTGAGCTTCGAGGAATGGGCGATCAAGACCAGCACCAAATTCGCAGGCGCGGACAAGGATGGCTCAGGCGCATTGACCCCGACCGAATTCGCTACGACGCGGGTGATCCGCAAGACGAGCGCCCGGCTCGATTGCCCTCCGGCCAAGGTGGAGGAGGATTGATCGGAACCGGGCGGGGGCGTCAGGCGGCCCATTCGGCCAGCGCCTCGCGGGCGCGGGCGGTCATCAGTTCCTTGCGGTCGGACTTTTTCGTGCGGCCTTCGATCGGCGGGAAGAGGCCGAAATTGACGTTCATCGGCTGATAGGTCTCGGCTTCCGCGCCGCCGGTGATATGGCCGAGCAGCGCGCCGAGCGCGGTGGTGGAGGGCGGCGGGCTGAGCGCTTCGCCCTTCAGCTCGGCGGCGGCGAAACGGCCGGCGAGCAGGCCGATCGCGGCGGATTCGACATAGCCTTCGCAGCCCGTAATCTGGCCGGCGAAGCGGATATTGGGCGCGCTCCTGAGCCTGAGCGAGCCATCGAGCAGGCGCGGTGAATTGAGGAAGGTGTTGCGATGCATCCCGCCCAGCCGCGCGAATTCGGCATTTTGCAGGCCGGGAATGGTGCGGAAGACGCGGACCTGCTCGGCATATTTGAGCTTGGTCTGGAAACCGACCATATTCCAGAGCGTGCCGAGCGCATTATCCTGCCGAAGCTGGACGACCGCATAAGGCCAACGCCCGGTGCGCGGATCATCGAGCCCGACCGGCTTCATCGGCCCATAGCGCAGCGTATCGACGCCGCGTTCGGCCATCACCTCGATCGGCATGCACCCCTCGAAATAGGGCGTGTCCTTCTCCCATTCCTTGAACTCGCCCTTCTCGCCGGCGAGGAGGGCTGCATGGAAGGCGAGATATTCGTCCTTCGTCATCGGGCAGTTGATATAATCCTTGCCCTCGCCCTTGTTCCAGCGCGACTGGAACCAGCAGATCGACATGTCGATGCTGTCGCGATGGACGATGGGCGCGATGGCATCGAAGAAGGCAAGCGCATCTTCGCCCGTCTCCGCGCCGATCGCGCTGGCTAGCGGCGCCGCAGTGAGCGGGCCGGTGGCGATGATGGCGGGCCCTTCGGGCAGCGTATCGACGCGCTCGCGCACCAGCTCGATATTGGGATGCGCTTCGATCGCGGCGGTGACGGCGGCCGAGAAGCCGTCGCGATCGACTGCGAGCGCCGAGCCCGCGGGGACCTTATGTGCGTCCGCCGCGCGCAGGATCAGCGAGCCGAGCGCGCGCATCTCCGCATGGAGCAGGCCGACGGCATTGCGTTCGGCATCGTCCGAGCGGAAGCTGTTGGAGCAGACCAGCTCGGCAAGATGATCGGTCTGATGCGCGGGCGTACCCTCGACACCACGCATCTCGGAAAGCTTCACGCTTATGCCTGCCTCGGCGAGTTGCCACGCAGCCTCGGAGCCGGCGAGCCCGCCGCCGATGATATGGATCATATGTTCGTCCGCTCGCACCATTCAGAAAGTCACAAAAGCCATGCCAGGGAAAGGCGGTCTCGACCTCGCGCTCGTCCGGTCCGGACGCCCGGCGGCGACCTCTTACGCGATGATGACAATGTAGGACAGGGCCCGTTGGCGATGAAGGGGCGGCTTCCTGCATCCCTCGGCTGGTCCCGCCATTGCCTTGCCGGTCGGTTCGTCGTTGTTTCGGGGCGCCCTGTATAATGCCCGCCGATCGTTACGCAGGGCAGCGGAACGTCAGTGATTCCAATAAGTTGACGCTGATGACCCACCCGCCGCAAGCCGGCATGTTTGTAACGGAATTTGAGCATGACCGACACAGATCCCGTGGAGGTCATCCCGCTTGTCGAGGAGCGGGCCTTTGCGCGCAAGAAAATTGTCGAGACGGGCCGGATCCGGGTGCGGACGATAACCGACGAGGAAGAAACCGTCGTCCGCGAAGAGTTGATGCGGAGCGACGTGGAGATTGAGCGCGTGCCGATCGATCGCGTGATCGATACTGTGCCCGAACCGCGCGAAGAGGGTGACATATTGATCATTCCGATCGTCGGCGAGCTTCTCGTCGTCGAGAAGCGGCTCGTCCTCAAGGAAGAGCTGCACATCCGCCGCAGACATGCGCTCGAGCCGTTCGAGCAGCCGGTAACGCTCAGATCGCAACGCGCCATCGTCGAACGCGAACAGAGCCGCGGAGACGGTTCAATCCCGCACGCAAGGAGTAGCCCCATGTCGCGTACAATCACTGCCCTTTTCGATAACCGTCAGGATGCGGAGGCAGCCGCCGACCGGCTGCGCCAGTCGCGCATCGATGCCGACCGGATCCATGTGATAGATCAGACCAGCCCGGGCTATGGCGAACGCGCCAATGGAGAGCGGGGCCTATGGGCCTCGGTCAAGGATTTCTTCCTGCCCGATGAGGATCGCCAAGCCTATGAGGAGGGTATCCGCCGCGGTTGCGTGCTCGTCACGGCGCGGGTCGAGGAGCTCGAATCCGATGAGGCCATCCGCATCCTGGAAGAGTCGCGCAGCGTCGATTTCGATCAACGTCAGGAGGAATGGCGCAGCTCCGGCTGGACGGGCATTCCCTCAAGCGGCGAGGCTGTAGATACCTCCGCCAGTGCCGGCAGGAGGACGACGGGCGAGGCTGTTTCCGAGGAGCATATCCCGATCGTCGAGGAGCAGCTTCGCGTCGGAAAGCGCGAGGTGTCGCGCGGCGGCGTGCGCGTCCGCTCCTATATCGTCGAGACGCCGGTTCACGAGGATGTGACGTTGCGCGAGGAGCATGTCAGCGTCGAGCGGCGTCCGGTCGGAGAGCGCGTCAGCACTGCCGATCTGAACGAGGCCGACCTGATGCGTGAACGGGTGGTCGAGGTCAGCGAGAGCGCCGAAGAGGCGGTCGTCTCCAAGGAGGCGACGGTTCGCGAGGAGGTCGTCATCCGCAAGACGGCGGAGGAGCATGTCAAGACGATCGACGAAACCGTCCGGCATACCGAGGTCGATATCGAAAAGGAGGACGAGCGGACCAAAGCCGAACGCGATCGCGTCGGCACGGATCGTGATCGGACACGTTGATCGAGCCTGATCCTGCCTGTGGCGAGCGTAGCTGGGAGCGCGCTCGCCACGGCGGATGCATGCAATCTTCATGTGCGGAGGGGGCGTTGTTCATCTCCGCCGGATCCGCAAGCGGCATTCGTGGCGAGAGACATGGGCCCCTGCCTGCGGAACCCCATCAAAATACCATGTTGATGGGGTTCCGCAGGCAGGGGCGAGGACAGGGGCGTTACAGATCGTTGGGGAAGATATGACGGTCGTGGCGGTCGAGGGGCAGGTCCCATTTGCGGGTGACGGCGGCGAGCGGCAGGGCACCGTAGATGTGCGGGAAGAGCGCGCCGCCGCGCGACGGCTCCCAGCGGACCGTGTCACCGAGCTTCGACAGATCGACCTCGGCGAGGACGAGACTAGTTTCACCCGCGAAATGTTTCGCGGCCGTCTCGGCGACCTGGTCGCGCGTCGACATGTGGATATAGCCGTCGGCAATGTCGATCGGTGCGCCGGCGAACAGGCCGTCCGCATCGAGCCGCGCCATCTGGTCGACGGTCAATATCTTATAGGCGACGGCTTCGTTCATTCGTCCGCCCCGTTCGCCTCGCCGCCGTCGGCGAGGTCCTCGCCTGTATCCGCGTCGGGGAGGGGAGAGGTCTCGGGGGACAGGATCTCGTCCTCCGAGCGGAGGTCGGCCTCGGCCTCCTCCTCGCTCTCCTCGATGCGCGCGGCGCCGACGACATGCTCGTCATCCGCCACGTTGAACAGGCGCACGCCCGCGCTGTTGCGGCCGATGACGCGCGTATCGCCCACCGTCATGCGGATCAGCTTGGCCTGATCGGTGACAAGGATGAGCTGTTCGCCGTCATGCGCCGGGAAGCTGCCGACGACGGGGCCGTTGCGCTTGAGATTGTCGATATTGGTGATGCCCTGGCCGCCGCGGCCGGTGCGACGATATTCATAGGCCGAGCTGCGCTTGCCATAGCCATTGGCGCAGACCGTCATGACGAATTCCTCGGCAGCGACGAATTCGGCCATGCGCTCGGGCGGAAGCGTCGGCGTGGCGCCATTTTCCTTCCAGGGCGCGGCGCGGAGATATTCGTCGCGCTCCTCGGTGGTCGTCTGGAAGCCGCGCAGGATGGAGAGCGAGATCACCTCGTCGCCCTCGCCCAGGCTGATGCCGCGCACGCCGGCGGCGGTGCGGCTCTGGAATTCGCGCACGTCGGTGGCGGCGAAGCGGATCGCCTTGCCGCCGCGGGTCGCGAGCAGCACATCATCCTCCTCCGTCAACAGCGACACGCCGATCAGGCGATCCTCGCTGCCCTCGTCGAAGCGCATCGCGAACTTGCCGTTGCTGGGCACGTTGGTGAAGGCATCCATCGAGTTGCGGCGCACCGAGCCCTTTGCGGTGGCGAACATGATGTGAAGCTTCGACCACTCCTTCTCATCCTCGGGCAGCGGCAGCACGGTCGAGATGGTCTCGCCTGGGGCCAGCGGCAGGAGGTTGATCATCGGCCGGCCGCGTGCCTGCGGCGCGCCTTCGGGCAGGCGCCAGACCTTCAGGCGATAGACCTTGCCATGGGTGGAGAAGAACAGGACCGGCGTGTGCGTCGAGGTCACGAACAGCGCGGTGATCGCATCCTCTTCCTTGGTGCCCATGCCGGAACGGCCCTTGCCGCCGCGCTTCTGCGCGCGGAAGGCATCGAGCGGGGTGCGCTTGATATAGCCGCCGAGCGTGACGGTGACGACCATTTCCTCGCGCTCGATCAGATCCTCGTCGTCAATATCGTCGCCGGCGGGCGCGATGGTCGTGCGACGGGGCGTCGCGAATTCGGCGGCGATCGCATCCAGTTCCTCGACCATCACCTCATAGAGGCGCGTGCGGTTGCCGAGGATGTGCAGAAGCTCGCCGATCGAGGTGGCGAGCTTCTGCAACTCGTCGCCAATCTCGTCGCGGCCGAGTGCGGTCAGGCGATGGAGGCGCAGGTCGAGGATCGCGCGGACCTGCGCGTCGGACAGGCGATAGGCTTCGCCCTCCACCTCATGCTCGACCGCTTCGACCAGCGCGATATAGGGCGCGATCTCCGCCACCGGCCATTCGCGCGCGAGGAGATTGGCGCGCGCCTCGGCCGGGCTGGAGGAGCCGCGGATGATCTTCACCACCTCGTCCAGATTGGTGACGGCGATGACGAGGCCGAGCAGGATGTGCGCCCGCTCGCGCGCTTTCAGCAGCTCGAACTTGGAGCGGCGGGTGATGACCTCCTCGCGGAACTTGACGAAGGCCTCGATGATGTCGCGCAGCGACAGCACTTCGGGGCGGCCGCCGCGGATCGCAAGCATGTTCGCGGGGAAGCTGGACTGCGCCGGGGTGTGGCGCCAGAGCTGGTTCAGCACCACTTCGGGCGTGGCATCGCGCTTGAGGTCGATGACGATGCGGACGCCGAGGCGGTTCGATTCGTCGCGAATGTCGGAAACGCCCTCGATCCGCTTGTCCTTGGCCGCCTCGGCGATGCTTTCGACGAGCGCGGACTTGCCGACCTGATAGGGGATTTCGGTGAGCACGATCGAGCGGCGGTCGCCCCGGCCTTCCTCAATCTCATGGCGCGAGCGCATGATGATCGAGCCCTTGCCCGTCTGATAGGCATTGCGCGCGCCGCCCTTGCCGAGCACCAGCGCGCCCGTCGGGAAATCGGGGCCGGGGATGATCTCATGCAGCTCGTCGACGGTGATGCCGCCATTGGCGATATAGGCTTTGCAGGCCGCGATCACCTCGCCCAGATTATGCGGCGGGATATTGGTCGCCATGCCGACCGCGATGCCGCCCGCGCCGTTGACGAGCAGGTTCGGGAAGCGGGCGGGAAGGACCACCGGCTCCTGCAGCGAACCGTCATAGTTGGGCTGGAAATCGACCGTGTCCTTGTCGATATCCGACAGCAGCGTCATCGCCACCTTGGCGAGCCGCGCCTCGGTGTAACGCATCGACGCCGGAAGATCGGGGTCCATCGAGCCGAAATTGCCCTGGCCGTCGATCAGCGGCACGCGCATCGACCAGTCCTGGGCCAGGCGGGCCAGCGCCATATAGATGGCGGCATCGCCATGCGGGTGATAATTGCCCATCACGTCGCCGACGATCTTGGCGGACTTGCGATAGGGCCGGCCGGGGACGAAGCCGCCCTCCTGCGACGCATAGAGGATGCGGCGGTGGACCGGCTTCAGCCCGTCGCGCACATCGGGGAGCGCGCGGCTGACGATAACCGACATGGCATAGTCGAGATAGCTCGACTTCATCTCGTCGATGATCGAGACGGGAGAGATGTCGCTATTTTCGATGGACGGCGGAGTGCTGGCCAAGATCGGTTCCGTTGCGTGATGAATAGTGCAATGCCGCGGGTTCGCGGGCTCGGGATCGTCCTAGCCGAACGATCCGCCGAGCGCCACCCCGCACGCGCGCGGGCGCACGCGCGCGAGACTTCAGGCGCCGCGCACGAAGCGCCAGACGGCCTCGTCCGAGCCTTCGGCGCTGAAGCGATAGCCGTCGCTGTCGAAACCCTTGAGCGCTTCGGCACGGGCTATGCGATGCTCGCAGATCCAGCGCGCCATCATGCCGCGCGCGCGCTTGGCGGCGAAGCTGCTGAAGCGGAGCCCCTTGGGGCCATTCTCGCGGAAATCGATCGCGATGATCCGCGCGCCCTTGGGCGGCGCGATCGCGACGGCATGCCAATATTCCTTGCTGGCGAGATTGACGATCAGGTCAGAGCCGCTTTCGTCGAGATCGGCGGCGAGCAGTTTGCCCAGCCGGTCGCCCCACCAGGTATAAAGATCCTTCTTGCGCCCCGGCGCCCAGCGCGTGCCCATTTCCAGCCGATAGGGGCGGATCGCGTCGAGCGGGCGGAGCAGGCCGTAAAGGCCGGAGAGAATGCGCAGATGATCCTGCGCATAGGCGACGCCCGGCTCCTCCAGGCTCTTCACGTCGAAGCCGGTATAGACGTCGCCGGCAAAGGCATAGAGGGCGGGCCGCTCGGGCGCGTCCGCGAAATTACGGAAGCGATCTGCGTTGAGCGTGGCGAGCTTGTCCGAAATGCCCATCAGATCCGAAAGCTTCGCCGCGGACATCTTGGCCGCGGCGGCGGCGATCCTTTCCGCATCCTCGGCGAGGCGGGGCCTGGTTATTTCGAGCGGGGGAAGCGGGCTTTCATAGTCGAGCGACTTTGCGGGGCTGATCACGGCTATCATGGGCGCACCGCCTATCATCCCGGCGCGGCCACGCAAGCGCGAGTTGAGCCGGGCGCGTAACGTAAGCGGTTAAACGCGGGTTCAGCGCGGTTGATCGAAGCAGCGTGGAGGGGCGATGTCTTGCGGCAGCCCCGAGCGATCTTTAGTCAGTCCGCTGTCCGTGGCCGTCCGGCCCGCCCATGAGGAGGCTTGAACAGAATGAAACGCGTTTCGACGATGGCGCTGGGCCTGATGCTCGCACTCGGCACGACGACCCTGGCCGTCCAGCCGGTGGCCGCGCAGAAGGAAAAGAAGCAGAAGGAAAAGCCCGCCAGCTATTCGCCCGCCGTCCGCGCCGCGCTCGCCCCCGCGCAGGAGGCGCTGAAGGCCAATGACCTGGCGACCGCTGCGGCCAGGATCGCCGAGGCCAACGCCGCCGTCCAGACCGACGATGATCGCTATGCCACCGGCAACCTCACCTATGAGCTGGGCCGGCTGACCAAGGATAATGCCAAGCTCGCCGAGGGCATCGACCTGATGCTGGCCAGCAACAAGGTCGCCCCCGAGCAGCTTGCGAGCTTCTACACCAGCCGCGGCAAGCTCGCTTATCAGATGAAGGACATGCCGAAGGCTGAGACGTCGCTGGAGCAGGCGCTCCAGGCGGGCAGCACCGATCCGGACATCCTGCCCGTGCTCGTCGAGGCGAAGAACGCCAATGGCAAGCTCGGCGAGGCGCTGGCGCTGCTCGAAAAGGGTATTAAGGAGCGCACCGCCGCGGGCCAGCCGGTGCCGGTCGAATGGTATGGCCGCGGCATCAACCTGGCGCTCGCCGCCAAGCCGGCCACGCCGGAACTGGGCGAGGCGGCGCAGCGCCTCACTCAGCTCTGGGTCGCCGCTTATCCGACGAAGAATAATTGGCGCGATACGCTGATGATCTATCGCGACCTCAATCACATTCCCGCGGACATCGAGCTCGACATGTATCGCCTGCTGCGCACCATCGGCGGGCTGAAGGGCGAGCGCGACTATATGGACTATATCTCGGCCACCTATCTGCGCTTCCCGGCCGAAGCCAGCGCGGTGCTGACCGAAGGCGTCGCGGCGGGCATGATCAATCCCGCCGGGAACCGCAACCTCCAGGAAATCGCCGATCTGACCAAGGGCAAGGTGGCAGCGGACAAGGCCGCGCTCAACGCCGGCATTGCCTCCGCCAAGTCCGCCGCGAACGGCCGTTCGGCGCTGTCCACCGCGGATGCCTTCCTGGGCTATAATGAGTGGCAGCAGGCGATCGACCTGTACAAGGTGGCGCTCGCCAAGGGCGGCGTCGATACCAATGTGGTGAACACCCGCCTCGGCATGGCGCTTGTCCGGGCGGGCCAGAAGGATGCCGCCAAGCAGGCCTTCGCGCAGATCACCGGCCCGCGCGCCGCGCTCGCCAAATATTGGACCATCTATATCGACAAGCCCGTCGCCGGCTGATCGGGACGAAAGAAGGGAAGGGGAGGTGGAACCGGGTTCCGCCTCCCCTTTTCTTTGGGCCGCTCAGGCCGGATCGACCGGGATTCCCGAGCTGTCCTTCGATGTGCGGATCGTGAGCGAGGTCTTTACGCTGGCGACATTGGGCGCGGGCGTGAGCTGCGAGGTCAGGAAGGCCTGGAAGGCCTGGAGGTCATGCGCGACGATCTTCAGGATGAAGTCGATCTCGCCATTGAGCATATGGCATTCGCGGACCTCCGGCAGCGTCGCGACATGATTTTCGAACGCGCGCAGATCATCCTCCGCCTGGCTTTTCAGGCTGACCAGCGCGAAGACCATGATGCCATAGCCGAGCGCCGAGGCATTGAGCTTCGCATGATAGCTTTCGATGACGCCGGATTCCTCCAGCGCGCGCACGCGCCGCAGGCAGGGTGGCGCGGTGAGCCCGGCGCGGCGGGCAAGCTCCACATTGGTCATGCGGCCATCCTCCTGCAGGGCGGACAGGATCGTCCGATCGATCGTATCGAGCTGGGCTGGCCCCGGCACTGGCATATCCTTTCAATTCATTTCCAGCCATCATAATTATCTGTCTCTGCGGTGCAACGGACATGCTCGCCCAGGAAATGAAAAAGCCGCTTTCCGCCCGCGCCAAACTGGCCTAGTCTGGCTTTTGGGGGCGCATCCAGGCGGATGCCGAATTGCAAGCTCCGGGAGGGCGGCCTTGCGTTTCGACGATATGCTGGCGACGGTGATCGCCCAGCCGCTGGATGAACCGGCTGGCCGTCTGCGCGCATGGCGTCAGCTCGTCGATCTTCTCGCCCAGGGCAAGGCCGGTGCCGCCGACGATCGGCTGGCCGACCGGGCCTATGCGCTCGCCCGGCGCCTCAGGGCCGAAATTCCGGTGTCGATCCGCGCAGAGGCGGCCGCCTCCATCCTCGGCCGGCGCATCCCGGCGGCGCTGGTGGCCTTCTTCGCGGAGGAAGTGCCCGTGATTGCCGGGCCGGTGATCGCGGCGGTCGGCCTCGACACCGAGGAATGGCTCGCAATCCTGCCGATGCTGTCATCCGATGCCAAAGCCTGCCTCGCCGGGCGAGAGGATCTTCCGGCGGAGGTGGTGGTGGCGCTTGGCCATGCCGAGCCGGACGCCACGGCCGAGGGCGGGCACAGCATCAGCGACCTGCTGTCGCGCATCGATGCCTTCCGCGCGCGGCCGGCCGCGCCCGCCGACGCGCCCGAGGAGATCGCGCCGCAGGAGCCGATCGAGCGCTTTTCCTTCCTCACCGATGCGGACGGCCTGCTCGTCTCGATCGAGGGCGCGCCAGCGGACGGGATCGTCGGGGAGACGATCGCGGTCGTCGCGTCCGATCCCGATCATGGTGTGGACGGCCATGCCGCCGGTGCCTGGCGGCGGCGTGCTTCCTTTGCCGATGCGCGCCTGTCCTTGGCGGGCGAGGGGCCGGCATCGGGCGAATGGCGTATCTCGGCCGATCCGCTGTTCGACGCGGAGGATGGCCGCTTCCTGGGTTATCGTGGAGATGCCCGCCGCCCGCGCGCCGACGAGACGCCGCTCCGTAGCGAAGCCGTAACGGGGGCGACCGGGGCAGACCGTTTCGAGCGGATCGTGGACGATCTGCGTGGGCCGCTCGACGCCATTGCGGGCTTTTCGGAAATTGCCGGTCCCGAACGGGCCGAGACGCCCGGATATCGCAGCGCGGCGACCGAGGTGATCGAGCATAGTCTGCGCCTGCTCGCGGCAGTGGATGAATTCGATGCCGCCGCCGCCGCCGCGGGTGCTGCAGAGCGCAACCGCGCCGATGCCTCCACGCTGCTGACCAGGTTGCACGAATCCTATCTGCCGCTTGCCGAGCAGCGCGGCGTTTCCTTTTCATTCCGGATCGCGGCGGGCCTGCCGCCGATCATCGCCGATCCCGTCGCGGTGGAGCGGATGTTCGCCCGCCTGCTGGCGGCGACGGTCGCGATCGCGAGGCGGGGCGAGCGCATCGTCGTGCGCGTCGGCCGCGATCGGCGCGACGGCGGATTGCTCGCCTTCTCCCTGTCGCGCCCGGGGGCGCTGGTGGGGCAGGACGAGCGCGCGCTGCTGGGGCCGGGCACCGGATCGGAGGGCGATTTTCCGGATGCGCCGTTCTTGGCACTGGGCTTCGCGCTGCGGCTCGTGCGCAATCTCGCGACCGAGGCGGACGGACGGCTCGATATCGACCCTGATCGCTTCATCCTCTGCCTGCCGCTGCGCGAGCGTGTGAAGCAGGCAGATGAGGGGCAAGGCTGAGAGCGCTTGCCAGCGGCCGGTCGGCTCCGCTATCGCGGGGCCGCGCTGTGCGGGGCCTGTAGCTCAATGGTTAGAGCTGGCCGCTCATAACGGCTAGGTTGCGGGTTCGAGTCCTGCCGGGCCCACCAGCGCTTCCTCCCGCTCCGAACGGATTGCGGAGACGGCCTTTTCCGAATCGGGCGTCGTCCCCATAAGGTGAGGATGGCCCAAGCCCCGTTCGTTCCGCTTCGCATCTTTTCCGCCTTCACCATGCTCGAAGGCGCGATCGACCCCAAGGCGATCTCGAAACAGGCGCGCAAGCTGGGCTTTCCGGCGGCCGCGATTACGGACCGCAACGGTCTTTACGGCGCCATGGCCTTTTCGGACGCGGCGAAGAAGGACGGCGTGCAGCCGATCATCGGCACGATGCTGGGCGTGGCGCGGCCGGATATGCCTGAGGGCAAGCCGCCGATCATCGACTGGTTGGCGCTCTATGCGCAGGATGAGGCGGGCTATGACAATCTCTGCGCGCTCGTTTCGGCCGCGCATCTCGATCGGCCCGGGCATGAGGATGCGCATGTCCCGCTCGATGCGCTGCAAGGCCGCACCTCCGGCCTGATCGCGCTGTCGGCGGGCGGTGAGGGCGCGCTTGCCCGGCTGCTTGCGGACGAGCAGAAGGATGCAGCGGCGCGTTATGCCGACCGGCTGGAGGCGCTGTTTCCTGGCCGGCTCTATATCGAGATCGCGCGGCGCGGGAATGAAGCGGAGGAACGGGCGGAAGAAGCGCTGATCGACCTCGCCTATGCGCGCGACCTGCCGCTCGTCGCGACCAATCCGGCCTGCTTCGCCGAGGCGGGCTTCCATGCGGCGCATGATACGATGCTGTGCATCGCCAGCTCCTCCTATGTCGATTCGACCGATCGGGTGCGATCCTCGCCCGATGCTTGGATGAAGCCGGCGGGCGAGATGGAACGGCTGTTCGCCGACCTGCCCGAGGCGATCGCCAACACCGCCGTAGTGGCGCAGCGTTGCGCGGTGGCGGCGCCCTATCGCAAGCCGATCCTGCCCAGCCTTGCTGGCGACCGCGAGGGCGAGGCCGAGGCGCTCAGGCGCGATGCGCGCGCGGGGCTGGAGGCGCGGCTCGCCAAGATGACGGGCCCCGTGGACCGGCAGGCCTATTTCGACCGGCTCGAATTCGAGATCGACATCATCATCCGCATGGGCTTTCCAGGCTATTTCCTGATCGTCGCGGACTTCATCAAATGGGCGAAGGACCATGACATTCCGGTGGGCCCGGGGCGCGGATCCGGCGCAGGATCGGTGGTCGCCTGGGCGCTCACCATCACCGATCTCGATCCGCTGCGGCTGGGCCTGCTGTTCGAACGCTTCCTGAACCCGGAACGCGTGTCGATGCCCGATTTCGACATCGACTTCTGCGAAACGCGGCGCGGCGAGGTGATCAGCTACGTCCAGCAGAAATATGGGCGTGACCATGTGGCGCAGATCATCACCTTCGGGCGACTGAAGGCACGCGCGGTGCTGAAGGATACGGGCCGCGTGCTGCAGATGAGCTATGGCCAGGTGGACCGGCTCGCCAAGCTGGTGCCCAACCATCCGACCGATCCCTGGACACTCGACCGCGCGCTGAACGGCGTGTCCGAGCTCGCCAATGAATATGAAGGCGACAAGGACGTAAAGCGGCTGTTCGATCTCGCCATGAAGCTGGAGGGCCTGCCGCGCCACAGCTCCACCCATGCCGCGGGCGTGGTGATCGGCGACCGGCCGCTCGACCAGCTCGTGCCGCTCTATCGCGATCCGCGGTCCGAATTCCCCGTCACCCAGTTCGACATGAAGTTCGTCGAGGGCGCAGGGCTGGTGAAGTTCGACTTCCTTGGCCTGAAGACGCTGTCCGTGCTCCAGAAGGCGGTGCAGATGCTCGCGCTGAGGGGCATCGAGGTGGATCTGAGCCAGCTCCCCTGGGACGATGCGGAAGTCTATGCGCTATTGAAGCGTGGCGACACTGTGGGCGTGTTCCAGCTCGAATCCGAAGGCATGCGGCGCACGCTCGCCGCCGTCCGGCCGACGACCTTCGAGGATATCATCGCGCTCGTCTCGCTCTACCGGCCGGGACCGATGGACAATATCCCGATGTTCGGCGCGCGAAAGAATGGCCGGGAGGAAATCGAATATCCTCATCCGCTGCTCGAGCCGATCCTGAAGGAAACCTACGGTATCTTCGTCTATCAGGAACAGGTGATGCAGGCGGCGCAGGTGCTGGCCGGCTATTCGCTGGGCGAAGCCGACCTTCTCCGCCGCGCCATGGGCAAGAAGATCCAGGCGGAGATGGATGCGCAGCGCCAGCGCTTCGTCGAAGGCTGCGCGACCCATGCGATTACCCCCGCAAAGGCCAATGAGCTGTTCGACTTGATCGACAAGTTCGCCGGCTATGGCTTCAACAAGAGCCATGCGGCGGCCTATGCGCTCGTCGCCTATCAGACGGCCTGGATGAAGGCGCATCACAAGGCCGAATTCTTCGCCGCCTCCATGTGCTACGACATGGCGCAGACCGACAAGCTGGCGGTGTTCGTGGACGATATGCGGCGGATGGGCGTGGCCTGCCTGCCGCCTTGCGTGAATGCGTCTTCCGCCGAGTTCAGCGTCGAGAATGGCAGCGTGCGCTATGCGCTGGGTGCGCTCAAGGGCGTGGGCGAGGCGGCGATGGAGCAGCTCTGCGCCGAGCGTGAGGCCAAGGGGCCCTTCGCCGACCTCGACGATTTCGCTGACCGGGTGAACCCCAAGCTGCTCAACCGCCGCCAGCTCGAAAGCATCGCGGCCGCGGGGGGATTTGACGCGATCGCGCCCGACCGGGCGGGCGTGTTCGGTGCGGCCGAGACGATCCTCGCCCATGCGGTGGTGGCGAATGAGGAACGCAATGGCGCGCAGCATGCGCTATTCGGCGGCCCCGCCGCGACGCCCCAGCCGATCCGCCTGCCCCAGACGGCGCATTGGTCGCTGGCCGAACGGATGGCGGCGGAGAAGGAGGCGTTCGGCTTCTATTTCTCGGCGCATCCGACCGACCGTTACCGCCATCTGGGCGAAGCCAATGGCGCGCGCAGCTTCGCCGAGTTGCAGGCCATGCCGGCGCCGGCCGAACAGCCGCGTTCGGCGGATGGCAAGCGGCCGCAGGCACCGACCGTGAAGATGGCGGCGCTGGTGGAGGATGCGCGCTGGCGGACCTCGGCGCGCGGGCGGCGCTATATGATGGCGACCTGTTCGGACGCATCGGGCCAGTTCATTGCCACCTGCTTCGACGACGATGTCTCGGCCGAGCTGGAAGGCGCTGCGAAGGAGGGGAGTTGCGCGCTGCTGACGGTCGAGCTCGATCGCAAGCCGGGGGAGGAATCGCCCCGTGTGACGATCCGGCGTGTCCAGCCCTTCGAGCAGATGACGACCGCCGCACGGCTGAGGCTGGAGGTCGAGGCGTCCGATCCGGCGGTGTTGCCGGGGCTTGCGGCGCTGGTCGAGGGCGCGCGGGGCGGGCGCGGAGAACTGGTGCTGCGTGCGATGTTGCCGGGCGGCGAGACGGCGACGGTGCTGCTGGGCAAGGATTATCTGCTCGATGCGGAGCTGGCGGCGCGGATCGAGCGGCTGCCGGGCGCATCGGTGACGCTGGCGACGGTCTCGCAATTAAGGCTGGTGTCATGATTGGCGGGATCGATCACAAATAACGGGATTGATCGATAGCCTTATTGATAATGCTTCTTATATTCGCCTCCTGAAGGAGATTGGATATGAGCTATATCGAACGGGGCACCGGCCTGCCGATGCGGAACATGGTGAGCAATGCGCGCCTTGGCGTGGGTGCGGCGCTGGTCATGGCGGGCGTGGCGATCGAATTTGCGCGGCTGCTGTAGGCGCGCCTATATCCACCATTCCGGCATGACGATTAGATCGGCTGGACTGGAATTCGCGTCAAAGCAGTGACAATTGCGGCCCCTGCGGTGGGCGGAACAGGTCGTTGCGCAGCAGGATGCGCTCGCGGTTGAGGCCATATTTGCGGCAGGCGATCGAGAAACGGGTGCGGATCAGGTTCGCCCAGGGGCCGCTGCCGCGCATCCGCGTGAAGAAAGCGGGATCATTCTCCCGGCCGTCGCGAATGTCGCGGATCGTCGCCATCACCTTGGCGGCGCGATCGGGATAATGCGCGTCGAGCCAGGCCTTGAACAGAGGCGCCACCTCATGCGGCAGGCGGATGGGGAGGAAGAAGGCAGCACGCGCGCCATGCTCCGCCGCCGCCTCCAAAATATGTTCCAGTTCATGATCGGTGATCGCGGGGATGACCGGCGAGACCGAGACATAGGTGGGAATGCCCGCCTCGCTCAGCGCCCGGATCGCGGCAAGGCGGCGCGCGGGATGCGGCGCGCGCGGCTCCAAGGTGCGGGCAATGGCGGGATCGATCGTCGGGATCGAGATTGCGGCCGCGACCAAGCTATGGCCCGCCATCTCCGCAAGCAGATCGAGATCGCGCAGGATGCGGTTCGACTTGGTGGTGATCGTCAGCGGATGGCGCGTCTCGGCCAATATCGCGATGCAGTCGCGGGTGATCCGCCAATCCGCCTCGATCGGCTGGTAGGGATCGGTATTGGTGCCCATGGCGATCGGCCGCGCGACATAGCCGCGCTTGCCCAATTCGGCGCGGAGCAATGCCGGCGCATCGGGCTTGGCGAACAAGCGGGTCTCGAAATCAAGCCCGGGCGAGAGATCGTGGAAGGCATGCGTCGGACGGGCGAAGCAATAGATGCAGCCATGTTCGCAGCCGCGATAGGCGTTGATCGAGCGGTCGAAGGGGATGTCGGGCGAATTGTTGCGCGCGATGATAGTTTTCGGCCGCTCGATGGTGACGGTCGTGCGCAGCGGCGGTTCGACCCCGTCCACCGCCTCGCGCGCATCGAGCCAGTCGCCATCCTCCTCGCGGCCGGGCAGGTTGAAGCGGGTGCTGGGCCGATTGGCGGTGGCGCCGCGACCTGGGCGGGCAATGTCTGGCATGGCCCCAGAGTAACAGAACAAAAAGAGAACACAAGCCGGCTAACCGGCAGTGGCCCAGAGCATTTTCCACCTGACCGCGCTCACCTGAGCGCGTGGGATTAATCAGGCGGGAGTCTTTTATCGCTCCATCAGCCTCGGCATAAGCTCGACGAAATTGCAGGGGCGATGGCGGATGTCGAGCTGGCTGGCGAGAATGCCGTCCCAGCCATCCTTGACCGCGCCCGTCGAGCCCGGAAGCGCGAAGAGATAGGTGCCGCGCGCGACGCCCGCCGTCGCGCGGGACTGGATCGTGGAGGTGCCGATCTTCTGATAGCTCAGCCAGCGGAACAGTTCGCCGAAGCCCGGTATCTCCTTGTCCCAGACTTGCGCCAGGGCTTCGGGCGTCACGTCGCGCCCGGTGACGCCGGTGCCGCCGGTGGTGATGACGCAATCGACAAGGGAATCGTCGATCCAGCCGTTCAGCCGGGCGACGATGGCCGCCACATCATCCTTCACGATCGTCCTGTCGGCGAGGATGTGGCCGGCGCCCTCGATCCGGGCGACGAGCGTGTCGCCCGATCGATCCTCGGCGAGGCTGCGGCTGTCCGAAACGGTGAGGACCGCGATGCGGACCGGCTGGAAGGCGATGCTTTCGTCAAAGGGCATGGCGCCAGACTAGCGTTCCGGCGCGATCATTCCAGCAAAAGCTTGATCAGTCCGCGGCGGCGGTTCGGCCGAGCGAGTCGAGCCGCAGCGCCGTCTTGCCGGGAAGGCCGGGGAAGCGGGGCCACATGCCCTGCGCCATCGCCTTCAGACTATCCGACTTCACGCCCGATTGCTGCTGATACATCCAATAGTTGCGTAGCACGATCGCGACATAGGCGCGCGTTTCGACGAAGGGGATGCTTTCGATGAAAAGCAGCGGATCGGCGAGGTTGCGCCCGCGTGCATTCCAGTTGGCGACCGATCCGGGGCCGGCATTATAGGCCGCGATCACCTTGGGCAGCAGGCCGCCCGTGCCGGAGAAATCGGCGAGCTGCTGGAGATAGCTCTGGCCATATTCGAAGTTCAAGGCGGGATCGTTGAGGCGACCGATCGGCGCGCTCTCGCCCCGCTGCTTCGCCACGAGCTGCGCGGTGCCGGGCATGAGCTGCATCAGCCCGCGCGCGCCGGCCGGGCTCACTGCATCCGCGCGGAACTGCGATTCCTGGAGCGCATGGGCGAAGAGCAGCGCCTTGTCGACGCGCCAGCCGCCCTGCGGCGTCCAGCCCGGCATCGGATAGCGCGCGCTGGCCGTCATGGTGACGCCTGCCGGGCCGTGCTGGGCAAGCCAGATCTGCGTGGCGGGAAGATCGAGCCGGGCAGCGAGATGGAGCAGCACCTCATGATCGGCAAGCGCTCCGATCCGCGCCTGATGGCGCAGGAGCTGATCGGCGAGGCCAGGCTCGTCCACCTCGACCAGCGCAGCTGCGACGCGCGCATTGGAGCGCTGCGACAATGTGGCCCAATCCCGCTCGGCGAGATCGAGCGTGCGATCGACGGCCGGCAGCGCATTGCCGAGCGAGGCATTTGCGAGCATGCCGTAGAAAGTCTCGGGCAGGCGGCTCGCGCTGCGCAGACGCGTCTGCACCCGTTCCGGATGGCCGGAGGCCATATCCGCGCGCGCTGCCCAGAAAAGCCCGGCGGCGGTCATTTCGGGATCGCTGGCACGGGCGACGACCGAGGAGAAATGATCGGTAGCCGCAGCATAGTCGCGCGCGCGCCAGGCGGCGAGCCCAGCGACCCAATCGGCCTGGACGATCCATTCGCCCGCGCCCGAGCGTGCCATCGTCGCCATCCGCCGGGCGGAGGCGTCGTCGCCGGCGAGATAATAGCACCAGGCGACGCGCTCGCGCCATTCAGTCAGCGCCTCGGGCGTGAGATCGGCGGCGCGCGCCTCGACCTGCATCTCGGCCTCGCTGGCGCGATCGGCCTTGAGCAGCGGCTGGACCTGGGCAGCGAGCGCCGCGGCGGCGGCATCACTGCGCACCGAGCGCGCGCTGCGCCGCTTCGGCGCGCCCGCAAGGCGGACGAGATCGCGCTGGACGGGAAGCGCGGGAAGCGCGGTGACGCCGCGCGCGGCCATGAGCCGGGCGATCTGCTGTGCCTGCGGGAGTTCCGGCGCCTTGACGAGCAAAGCGAGGAGCGGGGCGGTCGCCACTTTGGGCGAGCCCTTGGTGAGATAGAGCTCGGCGCGTGCGACGGGGGTGAGCAGCCCATCCGGCCGGGCATCGAGCGCGGCGGCGGCGCTGGTCCAGTCGCGCGCGCGGATCGCGGCGAAGATGGCGCGATAGGCCGCGCGATCGGCGGGCGTAAGCTGCGCGGGAAGCGACAGGCCTTGAGCGACGGTCGTGCGTTGCGAGATGATCGGGCGGGGCGCCAGCGACAGCGTCTCGCTCGCGGCGAGCGCGGGTGCGGCGGTTCCGGCGAGCATCGCCAGCGCGAGCAGGGTCTTGCGGATCATCGGGCCGTTCCCAGGAGCAGGCGCAGATCGGCCCAGGCGCCGGCCTTCAGCGCCGGCTGGCGATAGAGCATCTGCGGATCGAAAGTGGCGACGGCGGTCGTCGCGACGCCGTTCAGGGTGATTTCATGCAACCGTCCCCGGGCCTCGGCCATTTCGAGGCCGAGCAGCGCGCGGACCGGCCGGGGACCGAGCAGCAGCAGCCGGCGGGGCGCGGCCAGCGCGACATGGTGGCGCGCGATGCGGGTCAGCCGATCGAGCATCGCCGGATCGATCCGGCCGCCGGCGGGGCGGCCCGGGGCGAGCGCCGCAAGATAGATTGAGGCACGGTCGCGCCCGATCGCGGCGAGCATGCGATCGAACAGCCGGCCGAGATCGCCGGAAAAAAGCTGGCCGGCACGGACATCATCGCTCTCCGGCATATCGCCGAGCAGCATCAGCCCGGACGCGGGATTGCCGACGGGAAGGATGCGCGAGCTCGCATCACCGGGAAGCCCTGGCGCCCCGGCAAGCCATTGGCGGAAGGTGTCGAGCGTTGCGGGAAGCGATTCCGGTGCGGCGGCGGGAGCTGGGACGGCGCTGGGAGCAGCAGCCGGAGCCGAGGATGAACCCGCTGGGACGGACGGCGTGGGGCGCAGCCAGTTGCGCGGCGCTTCGTCGACAATCATGTCGACCCCTGCCAATCGCCACCATTCGAGCGCGCTCAGCGCCGCTGCATCATACATCCGTTGAAAGTCCCGCCCTCTCGCCCCGATATACAGTCAGGAGTTGACGCAACGGTCAATCTGCGGGCACCGGGCTTTGTGCCGGGCCGTTTTATCGGCGCGATGATCGGACGGATCGGAGGAACGAAGAAGCATGCCGCAACGCGAATCCATGGCTTACGACGTCGTTATCGTCGGAGCCGGACCGGCGGGGCTGTCCGCGGCGATCAGGCTGAAGCAGCTCGCCCTGGCGGCGGGCCGCGAGATCGGCGTCTGCGTGCTCGAAAAAGGTTCCGAGGTGGGGGCGCACATATTGTCCGGCGCGGTGGTCGATCCGATCGCGCTCGACGAACTGATCCCCGACTGGCGGGAGCTGGACAGCCCGCTGACCGTGCCCGTGACCGAGAACCATCATTGGGTTCTTACCAGGAAGAGGAAATTTGCGCTGCCGCATCTGATGATGCCGCGCTTCATGAACAATAAGGGCACTTATACGCTGTCGCTCGGCAATCTCTGCCGCTGGCTGGCAGGGCAGGCGGAAGCGCTGGGCGTGGAGATATTCCCCGGCTTCGCCGCGGCCGAGATATTGTTCAACGAGGACGGATCGGTGAAGGGCGTCGCGACCGGCGACATGGGCGTGGCGCGCGACGGTACGCACAAGCCCGAATATCAGCCGGGCATGGAGCTGCACGCCAAATATACTTTCTTCGCCGAAGGCGTGCGCGGCCATCTTTCCAAGGAGCTGATCCGCCTGTTCGGCCTGAGCGAAGACCGGCAGCCGCAGATCTATGCGATCGGCATCAAGGAATTGTGGGACATCGATCCCGCCAAGCATGTGCCGGGCCGCGTGATCCACACCCAGGGCTGGCCGCTCAGCGACGCGGTCGGCGGCGGCTTTCTCTACCATCAGGAAAATGGTCAGGTCTCGCTCGGCTTCGTGGTGGGGCTGGGCTACAAGAACCCATATCTTTCGCCTTTCGAGGAATTTCAGCGCTGGAAGCAGCATCCCGATATCCGCGCGATCCTGGAGGGCGGGCGGCGGATCAGCTATGGCGCGCGCGCGATCAACGAGGGCGGTTGGCAATCGGTGCCGAAGCTCGTCTTTCCGGGCGGGGCGCTGATCGGCTGCTCGGCGGGCTTCGTCAACGTGCCGCGCATCAAGGGCAGCCACACGGCGATGAAATCGGGCATGCTGGCGGCCGAAGCGGCATTCGACGCGATCAGCGTCGAGCGCGAGGGCGACGCGCTCGACGCCTATCCGAAGGCTCTGGAGGCGAGCTGGGTCGCGACGGAGCTGAAGATGGTGCGCAATGCCGAGCCTGCGCTCGCCAAATTCGGCCAGCTCGCCGGCACGCTCTATGCGGGTTTCGACCTGTGGGTGCACAGCCTGGGCCTGACGCTGCCCTGGACGTTCAAGCATCATCCCGATCATGAAGGGCTGTGGCGCAAGGATATCGCGCCGAAGATCGACTATCCCAAGCCCGATGGCGTGATCAGCTTCGATCGGCTTTCCTCGGTGTTCCTTTCCAACACCAATCATGAGGAGGATCAGCCGATCCACCTGACGCTCAAGGACGCGTCGGTGCCGATCGACGTGAATCTCGCACTCTATGACGCGCCCGAGCAGCGTTATTGCCCGGCGGGCGTCTATGAGATTGTCGGCCAGGAGGAGAACAGGCCACGCCTGCAGATCAACGCGCAGAATTGCGTGCACTGCAAGAGCTGCGACATCAAGGATCCGACCCAGAATATCAACTGGGTGGTTCCCGAAGGCGGCGGCGGGCCTAATTATCCCAACATGTAAGTCTCGTAACGGGCGAGTCGCCTTTTGGGCAGGAACGGGGAAACGGATGTCGCCGCTTAAACTGGCCGGAGGATGCGTACTCGCCGCCTTGCTCGCGGTTTCCGCCGAGGGTGCCCGCATCCGGGAGGCCGAGCCGACCACCGCCTATGTCCGCGCGCGCGTGGCCGAAGCGGGTGCGGACCTGCACAAGGCGGCAACGGGCTATGCCGCGGTGATGGAGGCTTCACCGGACGATATGGCGCTGGCGATGCGTGCCTATCGCCAGGCGATGATGGCCGGCGACCGGAAGCTGGCGACCAGGGCCGCCAAGGCGCTCGACGCGCGCAACGGCCTGCCGCCCGACGGGCCGCTCCTCCTGCTCGCCAACGCCGTTCAGAAGAAGGATTGGCGGACGGCGGGCGTGTTGACCGACCGGATCGAGAAGGAGCGGGTCTTCGCCTTTCTGGTGCCCGTGCTGCGCGCCTGGATCGCGCTCGGCGCGCATGACGGCGATCCGGTGGCGAAGCTCGACGCGGCTGCGCCCGATCCGCTCGGGACTTCCTATATTGCCGAGCATCGCGCGCTCCTGATGCTGGCGGAGGGACAGACGGAACAGGGCGTCGCGGCGCTTCGTGCGCTTTCGGTGCAGCCGCCGGCGCGCAACACCCGCCTGCGGATCGCGGCCGCCGCCGGGCTGGCCAAGGCCCGGCAGAAGGAGCGCGCGCTCGCACTGCTCGAAGGTGACGATCCGCTGCTGGCGGCAGCGCGGGCGCGGATCGCGGCGGGCGACAGGCTTCCCAGCACGATCGTCACGGCAGGCGACGGGATAAGCGAGCTGATCGTCCGCGTTGCGATCGACGTCAATCGCGAGCGCGTGACGCCGTTGGGGCTGGCGCTCGTGCGCATCGCCACCTTCTTCGCTCCCGCCAATGCCTCCGCATGGCTCGCGAGCAGCGAGATGCTGAGCGGCGTCGGGCAGAATGAATTGGCGTTGGCGGCGCTCGACAAGGTAACGGCGGACGATCCGTTCAGCGACGTGGCGCAGGCCCTGCGGCTGAAGATCCTCGTCCGCCAGGGGCAGACGGAAACCGCGCTGGCGGAATCGCTCAAGCGGACCGGACGGACCGACGCGACCTTCCGCGACTGGACCACGCTTGGCGATCTCTATGGCGATCTCGGCCGCAGGAGCGAGGCCGCGGGGGCCTATGGCAGGGCGCTCGAGCTCGCCGAGGCGGCACGGGCGCCGACCGACGATCTCTGGCCGCTCTGGCTGCTGCGCGGCGGTGCGCTGGAGCAGGGCGGCGACTGGCCCCAGGCCAGAACGGCGCTGGAAAAGGCGCTGGCACTGGCGCCGGACCAAGCGGTGGTGCTCAACTATCTGGGCTATGCGCAGCTCGAACGGCGCGAAAATCTGGAAGATGCGCAGAAGCTGATCGAACGGGCGAGCCAGCTTCGTCCGGACGATCCCTCGATCACCGACTCGCTCGGCTGGGCCTATTATCTGCGCGGCAACCTGCCCAAGGCGATCGAGACGCTGGAGCGCGCCGCGCAGGGCGAGCCGGGCGAGGCCACGATCAACGAGCATCTGGGCGACGCCTATTGGGCCGTAGGGCGCAAATATGAGGCGCGCTATGCCTGGCGGGCGGCGCTCGTCCAGGCGGGCGAGCGCGACGCCGCGCGCATCCGGAACAAGCTCGACGAAGGCTTGAGCGGCAGGACAGCGGCACGCTGATGCTTCTTGCCGAGACGGGCCACGCCAAGATCAATCTCGCCCTCCACGTCCGCAGCCGGGGCGCGGATGGCTATCATGCGCTCGAAACGCTCTTCGCCTTTGCCGAGGATGGCGACCGGCTGACGCTGGCGGAGGGGGAGGGGCTGTCGCTCGACCTGTCCGGGCCTTTTGCGGGCCCGCTGGCGGGGGACGATAATCTGGTGCTGCGCGCGGCGCGCGCCTTTCTCGATCGGTTCGGCCTACCGGCTGGGGCGGCCTTCGGGCTGGATAAGCGGCTGCCCGTCGCTTCGGGGATTGGCGGAGGATCGGCGGACGCTGCGGCGGCGCTACGGCTGCTCTGCCGGCGCCATGATATCCATCCGACTGCGCCCGAGCTGATGGCGATTGCCGCCTCGCTCGGCGCGGATGTGCCCGCCTGCCTCGTTTCGCGCACGATGCGCGGCGAAGGACGGGGCGATGCGCTTGTCCCGATCGACGGCGAAGGGCTGAGCGGCATGGCGCTGCTGCTCGTCAATCCGGGGCCGCCGCTCGCGACGGGGCCGGTTTTCCGCGCATGGGACGGCCGGGATCGCGGCGTGCTGGCGCGGGGCGATGCGCTTGAGACGGCGTTGGCCGGGCGCAATGATCTGGAGCCGCCCGCGCGCATGCTGCTCCCCGCGATCGGGGCGGTGCTGGAGCGGCTGGCCGGGCAGGCGGGCACGCGTCTCGTTCGCATGTCCGGATCGGGCGCGACCTGCTTCGCTTTGTTCGAGGACGAAGCCGCGCGCGATGCGGCGGATCGGGATATCGCCCGGGCCGAACCCGGCTGGTGGCGGCTGGCGACGCGGCTGCGCTGAGCCGATCCGGCTATCTTCGCCGGCGCTTCGGCAGAAGCCGCGCGACTTCGGCCGCGACCAGATCCATCGGCATGGCGCCATTGCCGAGCAGCGCGGCGTGGAAGCTGCGCAGATCGAACCGGCGGCCGAGCGCGGCGCGGGCCTGGCGGCGCAGCTCCAGCATGCGAAGCTGGCCGAGCTTGTAACCGAGCGCCTGCCCCGGCCAGGCCATATAGCGTTCCACCTCGGCAGTGACACGGCTTTCCGCGGCACCCGTCTGCTGCCGCATATAGGCGATGGCACGCTCGCGGCTCCAGCGATGGTGATGCAATCCCGTATCGACGACGAGACGGACGGCGCGGAACAATTCGTCCTGCAACCGGCCGATATCGCCATGGCGATCGGCGCGATAGGCGCCGAGATCGGCCGCCAGCCGCTCGGCATAGAGCGCCCAGCCTTCGGAATAGGCGTTGAAGCTGGCAAATGCGTTGATCAGCGGCGGGCGGGGCAGGGCAAGCGCGATCGTCGCCTGGGTGTGATGGCCCGGAACGCCTTCATGATAGCTGAGCGTCGGCAGGCGGAAACGGGGCACGCCGGCCATGTCGCGCAGGTTGATCCAGTAGATGCCCGGCCGCGAACCATCGAGCGAGGGGGCGTCATAATAGCCGCCAGGCGCCCCATCCTGCGTGGCGACGGGCACGCGGCGCACCTCCAGCGGCTCGCTGGGGATGAGCACGGCAGGCAGGAAGGAGGGCTGGCGCTTCTCCATTGCGGCGATCAGGCCGCGGACATGATCGAGCAGCGCCGCGCGGCCGGCCTCGCTGTCCGGGAAACGCTGGCGCGGATCGGCGGCGAGCGCGACGAGGCGGGCGCCGACGCTGCCCTTGCCCATGCCCTGCAGGCGGAGCAGCGCGTCGAGCGCGGCGGATATGCGTCGCACCTCCTCCAGCCCGATCGCATGGATCTGCTCCGGCGACAGCGCCGTGTCACCCAATGCGCGTATATTGGCGGCGTAGAGCGCGTCTCCATCGGGCTGGACCCACAGGCCCGCATCTTCCCGCCCGCGTGGGATCGTCTCCATGATCCAGGCGCGCAGCGCGGAATAGGCAGGGCGGGCGCGCTTTTCGAGCGCGACGATCGCGCGCTGTTCCGCCGCCGCGCGCAGCCGGGGATCGAGCGCGGCGGTGGCGGTGCGCCGGCGCAGCGCCGCGATCAGCGGATGATCGGCGGCCGGCCCCGCAAGAAAGGCGTCGATTATCGGCAGCGTCTTTTCGAGCAGGATGCGCGGCGGACGGCAGCCGGCCGCCATATCCGTCTTCAACTTCTCGATCAGACCGGCAAAGCCCTGCTGAAAGCCGTCGAGCCGCTCGATCCAGGCATCGACCTCGGGCGGGCTGGAAAGTGCCTGCTGGTTCTGCATCAGGCTGGGCGTATCGATGTGCGGGCCGGAAATCTGCGTCACCGCATAGGGGGCGTGGCCCGAAAATGAGAAGGGATTGGGCCGGCCATAGGGGATGGCGGTGCTGCGCGTGCCGTTGGCAAGGACGGTCCGGGCAATGGCGAGGCGGAGCGTTCCCGCCCGGTCGCCCGGGCAGGTAAGTGCGGCGACATCGCGCTCGGCAGCCTTCAGCGCCGCGCGCCACGCCGTCTCGCCCTCCGGGGAATGATCGTCCATCCGCCGGGCGAGCGGTCCGCCGTCGAGCGCGTCGGGCAGGCCATTATAGGTCGCGATCTCCGGCAGATGGGCGAACAGCCGGTCGGCGACCGCATCGAGCGGCGCCATGACCGGACAGACGGGCGGAGACCTGCCTGGGGCGGCGGTGGACGGAAGGGCCGCGCCGGCCGCGAGCATCGCCATCGCTTCCCGTCGCGTGCCTTCCAACCCCATTAATCTCCCCCGATTTTCCCGGATGCAGTCGTGACATCCACGCGCCGTCCGGGCAACAAAAGAGAATGAGCGAGATATATGCACCACATTGGACCGAGCTGGACGGCGATCCGGCCGGAGGCATGTTGCTGATCGCGGATCATGCCTCCAACCATGTTCCGGCCGATCTGGATCTGGGCGTCGAGGCGCATGTGCTCGATCGCCATGTTGCGATCGATATCGGCGTGGCGCCGCTCGCCCATGCGCTGTGCGACGCGCTCGGCTGCCCGGCTGTGCTGGCGGGAATCTCCCGGCTGGTGATTGACCTCAATCGCGAGGAGGATGCGCATGGCCTGATCCCGGCAACGAGCGACGGCCATGTCATAAGCGGCAATTCCGGGCTGGACGATGCGGCGCGCGCGGCGCGGGTCGCGCGTTTCTGGCGACCCTATCATGATCATCTCGCGCATCGGATCGAGCATAGCGCGCCGCGCCTGCTGCTGTCGCTGCACAGCTTCACGCCGCAACTGGAAACGCGGCCGCAGGATGCGCGGCCCTGGCAGATCGGCATCCTCTATAATCGGGACGATCGCGCGGCGCGGATCGCCATCCCGCTGCTGGAGGAGGGCGGCATCGTCACGGGTGACAATCTGCCTTATTCGGGCCGGGTGCTGAACGCGACGATGAACCGCCATGGCGAGGCGAACGGCATCGCCTATCTGGGCCTGGAAGTGCGGCAGGACCTGATTTGCGACGCGCATGGCGTGGCGCTGTGGGCCGCGCGCCTCGCGCCCGTAATCCGCGCGACGCATCTTGCGCTTGCGGAGGCATAGCGGCGGGCTTCGCGCCGCAAATCGCACGGAGATTGCGTGGTACGCTTCTGTTTTGAAATAATTTAACGCACAGCTGCCCCGCAAGGCTTGCATAGATGCCTCCAAGGGGCCAAGAGGCGCGGCAAAATTGGGAAAGCATTCATGACGCATCAGTTCGACAAGTCCCGCCTGCCCAGCCGACATGTCTCCGTCGGCCCCGAGCGCGCGCCGCACCGCAGCTATTATTATGCGATGGGCATGACCGAGGAGGATATCGCCCGCCCGTTCGTGGCGGTCGCATCCGCCGGCAATGACAGCGCGCCCTGCAATACCACGCTCAACGAACAGGCGGACATCTGCCGCGAGGGCGTGATTGCCGCCGGCGGCACGCCGCGCCGTTTCAACACCATCACCGTTACCGACGGCATCGCCATGGGCCATCAGGGCATGAAGAGCTCGTTGGTCAGCCGGGAGGTGATCGCGGATTCGGTCGAGCTTTCGGTGCGCGGCCATTGCTATGATGCGCTCGTTACCTTCGCGGGCTGCGACAAGTCGCTGCCGGGCATGATGATGGCCATGCTGCGCCTGAACGTGCCGTCGATCTTCGTTTATGGCGGATCGATCCTGCCGGGCCGCTTCCATGGCCATGACGTCACCGTCGTCGACGTGTTCGAGGTGGTCGGCCGCTATGCCGCCGGGACCTGTCCCTTGTCCGAGGTGACCGCGCTCGAGAAGGTGGCCTGCCCCGGCCATGGCGCCTGCGGCGGCCAGTTCACCGCCAACACCATGGCCTGCGTCGGTGAGGCGATCGGATTATCCTTGCCGAACAGCAATATGATGCCCGCTCCTTACAGGGGACGTGACGAGATTGCGCGCGCCGCGGGGCGGCAGGTGATGGAGCTTCTGGCGAGGAATATCCGCCCGCGCGACATCTGCACGCGCGAGGCCTTTGAGAATGCCGCGCGCATCGTGGCGGCGACGGGCGGCTCGACCAACGGCGCGCTGCACCTGCCGGCAATGGCCAATGAGGCGGGCATCGACTTCAGCCTGTTCGACGTAGCCGAGATATTCAAATCAACGCCTTACATTGCGGACCTGAAACCGGGTGGGCGCTATGTCGCCAAGGATATGCATGAGGCGGGCGGCGTCTATATGCTGATGAAGACGCTGCTGGCCGAAGGCTATCTGCATGGCGACTGCCTGACCGTCACCGGCAAGACGCTCGCCGAGAATATCGACGAGGTGACGTGGAACCCCGACCAGAAGGTGATCTACGATGCCAAGACCCCGATCACGCCCACCGGCGGCGTCGTCGGCCTGCGCGGTAGCCTGGCGCCGGATGGCGCGATCGTGAAGGTGGCGGGCATGCACCGGCTCCAGTTCGAGGGGCCGGCCCGTGTGTTCGATTGCGAGGAAGAGGCGTTCGAAGCGGTCGAAGCCCGTACCATCGCCGAAGGATCGGTGATCGTCATCCGCTATGAAGGGCCCAAGGGCGGGCCGGGCATGCGCGAGATGCTGTCCACCACCGCCGCGCTTTATGGCCAAGGGCTGGGCGAGAAGGTCGCGCTGATCACCGACGGGCGTTTCTCCGGTGGCACGCGCGGCTTCTGCATAGGCCATGTCGGGCCCGAGGCCGCCGATGGCGGGCCGATCGCACTCGTCGAGGATGGCGACCTGATCCGCATCGATGCCGAGGTGGGCACGATCGATCTGCTGGTGGACGATGCGGTGCTGGCCGAACGCCGGGTCCATTGGCAGCCGCGCCGTAACGATTATCAGTCGGGCGCACTGTGGCGCTATGCGCAGAATGTCGGCCCGGCCTGGCAGGGCGCGGTGACGCATCCCGGCGCCAAGGCCGAAACCCATGTCTATGCCGATATCTGATCCGGCCCTTCGGCGATGAAGCCGATCGTGACCGCCGCCGAGATGCGTGCCGCCGAAGCGGCCGTGATCGGCGGTGGCACGTCGGTCGAAACGCTGATGGAGCGGGCGGGGGAGGCGATCGCGGAGGCGGCATGGCGCTATGCCGGCACCGCGCCCGCGCTGATCCTGTGCGGCCCGGGCAATAATGGCGGCGATGGCTATGTCGCGGGCCGGCTGTTGCGCGAGCGCGGCGTTCCCGTCCGCATCGCCGCCTCGGCCGAGCCGCGCACCGATGCCGCCCGGGCGGCGCGCGTGGCCTGGGATGGGCCGGTCGAGCCGCTCGCCGACGCGCGGCCGGCGCCGCTGCTGATCGATGCCTTGTTCGGCACCGGGCTGACACGGCCGCTCGATCCGTCGCTGGGCGATGCGCTGGATCGGCTGGCGGGGGCGGCGCGATACAGGATCGCGGTCGATCTGCCGAGCGGCGTCGGCACGGATGATGGTATATTGCTGGGACCCGTGCCGCGCTTCGACCTGACGATCGCGCTTGGCGCGCTCAAGCCGGCGCATCGGCTGCAACCCTCCGCAGCTCTATGCGGACGGGTTGCCGTGGCGGATATAGGCGTTCCCGTCACGGCGCGGCTCGGCGAGGTAGCGCGGCCGCGTCTGCCGCCGCCGGGACCGGCCGACAATAAATATAGTCGCGGCATGGTGGCCGTTATCGGCGGCGAGATGCCGGGTGCTGCGATATTGGCGGCGACCGCCGCACAGCGCGCGGGTGCCGGCTATGTGGCATTGTTCGGCGGCGGGCCGGGGGCACCGGCGGCGCTGGTGCGCAAGGACATAGGCGATCAGGCCGCGCTGTCCGATCCGCGGCTATGCGCGATCGTGATCGGCCCCGGGCTCGGCCGGACGGAGGAGGCGCGCGCTGCGCTTGATCGGGCGCTCGGAACGGGCAAGCCTCTCCTGCTCGATGCCGATGCGCTCAGCCTGCTCGCCGGACGCCCGCTGCCGCGCTTCGTGGCGCCCACCCTGATGACGCCGCATGAAGGCGAATTTCTCCGCCTGTTCGGCCGGATCGAAGGCAGCAAGGTGGAGCGGGCGCGCCTGGCCGCTGCGCGTGCCGGCGCGGTGGTGCTGCTCAAGGGCGCGGATAGCGTGATCGCAGCACCCGACGGCCGGGCCGCGATCGCGCCGCCCGCTCCATCCTGGCTGGCGAGCGCGGGCACGGGCGACGTGCTGGCGGGGATTGCCGGCGCGATGCTGGCGCGGGGGCTCGATGCGTTCGATGCGGGATGCGCGGCGCTCTGGCTGCATGGCCGCGCGGCGGAAATGGCGGGGCCTGCCCTGATCGCGGATGATCTTGCGCAGCACCTCGCCCCCGCGCTAGCGGCCTGCGGATGAATGATGCGGATTTGATCGTGCGGATTGCCGCGCGCGGCGACGGGGTTACGGCGGATGGGCGCCATGCGGCGCTGGCGGCGCCGGGCGACAGGCTGGATGCTTCGGGCGCGGTGCATCCCGGCCCGCATCATGCGGCGCCGCCCTGCCGCCATTTCCCGACATGCGGGGGCTGCCAGCTCCAGCATGTCGATGATGCGGCCTTTGCCGATTTCGCGACCGCGCGGATCGTCGGCGCGCTCCATGCCCAGGGGCTGGACGCGCCCGAGATGCGCGTGCCCCATATTTCGCCGCCCTGCACGCGGCGGCGCGCTTCGCTCCGCGCCGAGCGGATCGGCCGCCGGCTGCTCCTCGGCTTCAACGAGGCGGGGAGCCATCGCATCGTCGATCTGGCCGAATGCCATGTGCTGCGGCCCGAGCTGTTCGCGCTCATGGTGCCATTGCGGGGCCTGCTCGCCACGCTCGTCCGCGATCGCCGCGCGGCGGACGTGCAGATGACATTATGTGACCAGGGCGTCGATCTGCTGCTCGGCAAGGTGGAGGTGGACGGGCTTGGCCCCACCGAGGCGCTGACCGATTTCGCGCGCGCGCATGGCCTTGCTCGCCTGTCGATCGATGACGGCTATGGGCCGCAGGCGCGCTGGGAGCCCGATGCGGCGACGGTGACGCTGGGGGGCGTGCCCGTGGCGCTGCCGGCCGGAGGATTCCTCCAGGCGACGGCGGACGGGGAGGCGGCATTGAGCGCGGCGGTGAGCGAGGCGCTGGGTGATGCAAAGACGGTGGCTGATCTCTTCGCGGGGCTCGGCACCTTCGCCCTGCCGCTTTCGGCCAGCGTGCGCGTGCTGGCGGTGGAAGGCGCGCGCGATGCGGCCCTGGCGCTGAAATCGGCGGCGGGACGCGCCGGGCGCCCCGTCTTCGTCGAGCATCGCGATCTCTTCCGCCGTCCGCTGGATGCGAAGGAACTCGGCCGCTTCGAGGCGGTGGCGCTCGACCCGCCGCGCGCCGGAGCCAAGGAACAGGCAGCCGAACTGGTAAAGGCCGATCTTGCCCGGCTGGCCTATGTCTCCTGCAATCCGGCCACTTTCGCACGCGATGCGAAGATGCTGGTGGATGGCGGCTGGCGGTTGGAATGGATCCGGCCGGTGGGCCAGTTCCGCTGGTCCACGCATATCGAGCTGGCGGCGGCTTTCACGCGCTGAGCGGAAACTCACCATAACGGTGAGAATGTCATCTCGCTATCATTGGGCCTCGAACCGAGCCGGGGCCGTTCGCCGCAGGCATATCTGCCGCCTTGAAAAGGAAAGGCCCGCCGCTCCGGGGGAGCGACGGGCCAACCATTGGCTATTCGTGTCTGAAATCAGAATTCGAATTTCGCGCCGATACGAATCTGCCACAGCGAATAGCGGGTCTGATTGACGATCCGCGGATCCTGGAAGCTGGAATATTGATATTTGGTGCAGTTGCCGTTGGAAGTGGCCGCGCAGCTCGCATTCACCAGGCTGGCGAAATAGGGGAAGCCGAGCTGACGCAGCGAGCCCCAGTCCTTGTCGATGAAGTTCAGGACATTTTCCATGTCTGCAAACAGCTTGATACGGCTGCCGCCCACGAAGGTCGGAACCTCCTGCGAGACATGGAGGTCGACCTTGAAGAAGCTCGGCGAGCGAGCCGTGTTCTTCGAGATGATTTTGCCCTGATATTTCTCCAGCCCGTTGTTCTGGATGAAGTTCTGCAATGCCGTGAACGTCGCCGCGCTGTCATATTGCACCAGCGGATCAGCGGTGATCGACGCCACGTTCGGCACATAGAGCAGATGGCGGTTGCTCGTCCCGACCACGCCGAACGTGCTGGAACCGCGACCGGCGCTCGAGTTCGGATCGTTCATTGTGTAGCTGTAGGGCCGTCCCGAACGGCGCTCACCGAAGATGCTGATACGAGTCTTATAATCGCCGAAGAAGGCGTGATTATAGTCGACGCCGAACTTCAGCGAATGTTTGATCTGGTAGATCGACGTTCCATAAGCCGCGCTGTTCGGATCAGCCATGGCCGTCTGGCCATAGTTGGAGCTGGCCGTGGACGAGGTCACGGCGTTCGCGTCCTTGATGTCCTGATAAGTGTAGCTCACATTGGCATCGAGGCCAAAATCCCAGCTCTTGCTAAGGCGCGCAACGGCGATATAGCCGCGGCCGCGATCATCGTTCGTGAGCAGCAAATCCTGGTTGGTGACATTGCCCGGTGTGCCCGTAATAGGAGCATAGCGGGGACGGCCATCCGGCATCGTGCCGATGCGGACCGAGCGCAGGTCGACATAGTCGGCCGCCTGATCGACCTTGGTATAGAGGAAATCGCCGCCGACAACCCAGCCATCGCCGAGCGGGCCCAGGTTCAACTCATAATCGGCCGAAACGCTCGCCTTCCAGATCGATGGGATCTTGAAATCCGGATCGATGGCGTTTGTCGCCGCCTGCGCCAGCGAACCGGTGTTCGTGAGCAGGAAATTCTGAACTACCGGACTGAAATTGCCCTGACCGGTCACGCCATTGAGCGCAGCGTTGCAGACCGGATCGGTGTTGCAGCTCGCATTGCGCGTGATCGTTACCGAGTTGGTGACGACGCCGGTATTGGAGAAGCTGTTCGATAGCCAGACGTCGGGCGACTGGCCCGCGAACAACCCACCGCCGCCGCGAATCTGTAGGCGATCGGAAGCCTTCCAGGTCAAGCCGAAGCGGGGCTGGAAGACACCCTTGCCATTGTAGGTTTCCGTGTTGGCGAAGCCATAGCGATTGACGAAATTGCGGTTCAGGAAAGGACGGCTGCTGGACTGAAAGAGATCATAGCGGCCGCCAAAGGTGAGATTCAGCGCATCGCTGACATCCCAGCTGTCCTGCAGAGCGAAATTATATTGATTATAATTATAGCGCGCGGCGGCATCATTGATATCGCCCGTGAGCGAACCCGCAAGGATCAGCTGGCCTGCGCGGCCATTCTGGAAGTCTGCGAGAGAGTCGAAATAATAGGTGCCGAGCGCGTTCTGAAGGAACAGATTATAGACCTTCAGATGATTGAAGCCCGCGATCAGCTTCAGATTATGGGCACCGTAGGTCCAGCGAGCAGCGATGTCGCCGCCATAGGATTCGGTGTTGAGCACATTTGCCTGGCGCGAGGGATCGGGGCCGAAAAGCACGCGTAGCCCGCCCGGCGCCGCGCTCGTGCCCTGCGAGCAGCGATCGAGACGATCGCCTGCCGGATTGCTCGGATCGGTGCAGACGGTGAACTGGCCCTGCGTGAGAGCTCCGAACGTATCCTGCCCGCGATCATATTTGCGATAGTTGATGCGGGTCTCGGTTGCGAAATTATCCGACCAGTCGGAGTTCAGCTGGAAAACACCCGAATCGACCTTCTCGCTGAGCTCATAGGAGTTCGAAAGAAGGCCGACACCCGGCGATGTTGTCGAGAGCGAGACACCCTGCTGAAAGCCGCGCGTTCCTTCATTATGGATATAGGTGAAGGAGGCGCGCTGGCCATCGGTGACGTTCCAGTCGACCTTGGCGGTATATTTCTCATCGAACTCGTCGGCCGTGCGTAGAACACCGAGTGGATCATAATTGTAGCGGCTCTTGGCAATGGCCGCTACCTGATCGATCTTTGCCTGGCTGATGTTCGGAACGAGATCGGGATTGTCCTGAACGGGGGAGCCTTCATCCATACGCTCGTAGGATATGGCAAAGAACAGCTTGTCCTTGACGATCGGGCCGGACAGGAACCCGCCGTAATTTTTGCTCTCGAAATCGAGATTCTGCGAGAGTTCGCGAGTCCTGTCACCGGTCAGGCTATCGTCGGAATAGGTGTAGAAAGCCGAGCCGGTGAACTTATTCTCGCCCGAACGCAGCACGACGTTGATGGCGCCGCCCTGGAAATTGCCTTCCGACACGTCATAGGGCGCAACCTTGACGGACAATTGTTCAATCGCATCGACCGGGACCGGACCGCGATTGGTCGGAAGGCCACCATTGTTCAGACCGAAATTGTCGGAGAAGTTGACGCCATCGATCGAGAATTTGTTGAGGCGTCCATTCTGGCCAGCGATTTCAATCGCGCGGCTGTTGGTCTGGTCGATGGTCACGAAGGCATCGCGACGTGCAATATCGCGTATGTCGCGATTGACCGTGGCGATGCCCGCAATCTGTTCGCGACCAATGGACGTGATCGGCCCTGTCGAAAGCTCTGCGCTGTTCACTCGCGCGGCCGTGACGACGATCTCGTTAGAGCCCGTTTCGAGCGATACGGGCAGACGAAGCGGCTGGCCGGCGGTGAGGAAAAGATCCGTCACCGACTGCTCGGGATAGCCTTGCCCGCTGACCATCACGGTGAAAGGGCCGCCGACGCGAAGACCCGAGAAATTGAAGCTGCCATCGGCCCCGGTGGTCGTGGTCGAGACGGTGCCTGATGGAACATGCGTCACTCGGACGGTGGCATTGGCGACAGGCTCGCCAGCGGCATCCACTGATCCCCGAATAGAAGATGTCGTTTCCTGCGCATAGGCAGCGCTCGTGGCCAGCGCAGCTACAGCGCAGCCGATAAACAACTTCTTCATTTTAAGATTTCCCCCTTTGATTTCGCTATGCGCGCGGCGATGGCGCTCGATCATTACGCGACCGTGAATGGCGCATTTCCCCTACGCGACTCCACGATTGCAAGATCGTTACACAGGCGAATTTCACACCGCAATATGGCGGTATTGACATATTGGCCCTGCAGCAGCGCGGATGCTTATATTTCGAGCTGTTGCCTTCCTGCCGCAGTCGCGCTGCGATAGGACATCGCCTTGCGAGAGCCGGCGGAACACGGCTTTGCAAGGGAGGTTCGGAAGGCCATGCCGCTCGTCGCCAGCTACAATATCCGCAAGGCCATCGGTTCGGACAGGCGGAGACGGCCGGAGCGGATATTGGAGGTGTTGGCGGAGCTGGATGCCGACATCATCGCGCTGCAGGAAGCGGATCGCCGCTTCGGCGCGCGGCAGAGCGCCATTCCGCCGCACATGCTGAGCGAACATAGCGACTATCGCCCCGTTCCCTTCGACATAAGGGCGGGCAGCATCGGCTGGCACGGCAATGCGCTGCTGGTGCGCGACACGGTGACGATCCTGCGTCACATGCCGCTGGTGCTGCCCGCGCTGGAGCCGCGCGGCGCGGTGCTGGCGGATCTGCGCATCGGCGGACATGAGCTGCGCGTGGTGGGCATGCATCTCGATCTTTCGGGGCTCTGGCGGCGGCGGCAGGCGCGCGCGATCCTGTCCCATATCGAGCAGCAGCCGACCAAGCTGCCGACCATATTGATGGGTGATCTCAACGAATGGACCGCATCTTCAGGTTGTCTGCATGATTTCGCGGCGCATTATAAAATCGCGCATATCGGCCCGAGCTTCCATGCGCGCCGCCCGATCGCCCGGCTGGACCGGATCCTGACGGGCGATGGCATATCGGTGGAGGAGGCGGGCGTCCATCGCAGCCTGATCGCGCAGACGGCGTCGGACCATCTGCCGGTCTGGGCGCGCGTTCATCTCCACCGCTGAACGCGCGGGGTTCAGTCGTCGAACCGCCGTACCTCGCGTAACAGGCGCGCGCCCGCCTCGATCGCGGCGGCCGCGTCGTCGTTCCGGCGGCTCTCCGGATCCCGGGCCTTGCCGGCACGCAGCGCATCCAGCATGAAATCGCGCCAGATGCGGACCGGAAGCCCGCCGCCGCTGACACCGTTCATCGGGCTGTTGTCGTCATTGCCGATCCACACGCCGACGACCAGATCCTCGACGAAGCCGATGAACATCGCATCGCGATGGTCCTGCGTCGTGCCGGTCTTGCCGAAGGTCGGAAGCGCGAGCGCGGCCTGTCGCCCCGTGCCGGAATTGGCCGCGCTCCACAGCAGATCGAGCAGCATCGGCCATGTCGTCTCGCGCGGGAAATGCACCTGCCGGTTGCGGAGCCTTTCCAGCAAGCTCGCCGGCGGCCGGGGCAGGCCATAAGGAGCCACGGGATAGGTGCCGCCGGCGACCGCCGCATAGGCTGCGGTCATTTCGAGCAGCGTCGTGCCCGATGTGCCGAGCGCCAGGCTCGGCCGGTCGGCGAGCGGGCTGGCGATCCCCAGATCGCGCGCGGCCTGGATCACCGCTCCCCGGCCGACATCTTCGGACAGGCGCACCGCCGCGACATTGCTCGAAATGGCGAAGGCTTCGTTGAGGCTGATCCGGCCGCGATAGCGCCCGTCATTATTCTTCGGCGTCCAGCCTTCGATCGTGATCGGCCGATCTTCCACGGCATCGTCGGGGCGCATGCCGGCGCGCAACGCCGCGAGATAGACGAACAGCTTGAAGGTCGATCCGGGCTGGCGGCGCGCCTGGGTCGCGCGGTTGAAGCTGCTTTGCCGGTAGCTCCGCCCGCCGAGCATCGCCACTACCCGTCCATCCGGCCGCATCGCGACGAGCGCCGCCTGATGTGGCCCGAGCCCCGCACGCGAGAGCGCGCGCACCGCGCTGCGCTGCAATCCGGCGTCGAGCGTCGTCTGCACATATTGCTCGCCATAATCCGCCTCGGTCGCAGAACGAGCGGCGGAGAGCAGCCAGTCGGTGAAATAAGTGCCGCTGGGCAGCCGGGCCCCGTCGTCGGCGGCGATACGGGCGGGGTGCAGGCGGCGCGCCTCGTCCGCATCGAGGCTGCCCGTTTCGACCATCGCGGCGATGACGAGCTTCGCCCGGGCGCGCGCGCCTTTGAGATTGCGGGTGGGCGCAAGGCGCGAGGGCGCCTTCACCATGCCCGCCAGCATGGCCGCCTGGGGCACCGTCAGCCGCTCGGGCTCGCGATCGAAATAATGGCGTGCCGCGGCCCGCAGCCCATAGACGCCGTCGCCGAAATAAACGCTCGAAAGATAGCGCGAGAGTATCTCGTCCTTGGACAGCCACGCCTCCAGCCAGAAGGCGATCATCAGCTCGCGCAGCTTGCGCGTGGCGGTGCGGTCGGCGGTGAGGAACACCGTCTTGGCGAGCTGCTGGGTGATGGTGCTGCCGCCTTGACGCACGGAACCGGCGCGCAGATTGTTCCAGGCGGCGCGCGCGATACCGCGCGGATCGATGCCAAAATGGGTCCGGAAGCGGCGATCCTCGATCGCGATGAAGGCGGCCGGCACATGGGCAGGCAGTGCCGCGACCGAGACCGGCCGCTCCTTGAGCTCACCCTGCCGCGCGATCGGCCGCCCCTCGGCGGAGACGAAGACCAAGGTCGGCGTCGGCAAGGGGCGGAGCGCCTTGGAAAGCGGGGTGGTGACCGCAAGCCAAAGGATCAGGAGAAGGAAAAGGCCCACAAAGGCGAAGAGGCCGCGTCCGATCCAGATCCAGCGGCGGCTGCGCGGGGCAGGCAATTGAGGCGGAGCGGGAGCGAGCTCGGCTGGGCCATGCTCGCCGGCGGAGGGCGGGTCCATCCGCATCAGCCGGCGCCTCGCTCGTCGGTCGTGATCATGGTCATGCGCCTGGTTTCGAGCTGGTCCGATCTTATTCTATGGGGACGCACATGAACAATCCGCCAACTATCCGTCCCGCCACGCCCGCCGATGCCGCGGCACTTGCGCTGGTGGGCGCCGCGACCTTCCTCGAATCCTATGCCGGCATCATCGACGGGGCGGATATCATCGCGCACAGCGCGACCCAGCATGGCGTGGCAGTCTATGCCGCATGGCTGGCCGATCCCACCACCACCATCCTGCTCGCCGAAGCGCCGCCGGGCGGCGCGCCGATCGGCTATATCGTGCTCACCCGGCCGGCGCTGCCGGTGGAGGTGGGCGAGCGGGACATGGAGATAAAGCGCCTTTATCTCCTCTCCAAATTTCACGGCGCGGGGCTCGGCCGCGCGCTGATGGAAGGCGCGGCGGAGATTGCGCGCGCCGCCGGCCAGGAACGGCTGCTGCTGGGTGTCTATGGCGAGAACCATTCTGCGCTCGCCTTTTATGCCAAGTCCGGCTTCCTGCCCATCGGGCATCGCCAATTTTCGGTCGGATCGCGCAGCTATGACGATATCATACTCGCGCGTAGCCTCTGATCCCGCAACTTGCCCGTGACGGGAGGCGGCGGAGGGCTTATCTCAGGGCCATGCTCGTCGACAGTCATTGCCATCTGAACTATGCCGGCCTCGTCGAGGATCAGGCATCCGTCCTCGCCCGCGCGCGCGCCTCGGGCGTTACCACCATGCTCAACATATCGACGCGCGAGCGGGAATGGGGCGATGTGATCGCCACCGCCGAGCGCGAGCCGGACGTGTGGGCTACGGTTGGCATCCATCCACATGAAGCCGATGCCCATCCCGAGGTGGATATGGCGCGCCTCGTCGCCGCTGCTTCGCATCCGCGCGTGATCGGCATCGGCGAGACGGGGCTCGATTATTATTATGACCATAGCGACAGGGAACGGCAGCAGGCGAGCTTCCGCGCCCATATCGCCGCCGCGCGCGAGACGGGGCTGCCGCTGATCGTCCATACCCGCGAGGCGGAGGAAGACACGGCCGCTATCCTACGGGAAGAAATGGAAAAGGGCCACTATAAGGGCGTCATCCACTGCTTCACCGCCAGCGCCGATTTCGCCGAAAAAGCGCTGGAGCTGGGCTTCTATATCTCCATTTCCGGCATCGTCACCTTCAAGAATGCCCGGGACCTTCAGGCCACCGCCGCGACGCTGCCAAGCGACAGGCTGCTGATCGAAACGGACGCGCCCTTCCTCGCGCCCGTGCCGCATCGGGGCAAAAGCTGCGAGCCTGCCTTCGTCGCGGATACGGCGCGTTTCCTGAGCGGGCTGCGCGGCCAGACGAGTGAAGAATTGGCAGCAGAAACGGCTTCCAACTTCTTCAATCTCTTCGATAAGGCGCGCGCGTGAAGGTTCGTATCCTCGGTTGCGGCACATCCTCCGGCGTGCCCCGGATCGGCGGCGACTGGGGCGATTGCGATCCCGCCGAGCCGCGCAACCGGCGGCTGCGCGCCTCGATCCTGGTCGAGACGGACGCGACGCGTATCCTGGTCGACACCACGCCCGACATGCGCGAGCAACTGCTGAGCGCAGGCGTCGGCGCGCTCGATGCGGTGATCTGGACGCATGAACATGCCGACCATTGTCATGGGCTCGATGATCTGCGGCAAATCTACCATGTCCGGGGTGCTCCGGTGCCCGGCTATGCGCGCGGGACCACCGCGACCGAGTTGAAGGATCGCTTCGCCTATGCCTTTGACGGGCGCTTCGGCTATCCGCCTACGGCCGATCTCCATCCGCTGCAGGACGAGATGATGATCGGGGATGTGAAGGTCCGCTGCGTCGATCAGCCGCATGGCCAGATCACATCGGCCGGACTGCGCTTCGAACAGGGCGGCACATCGATCGCCTATTCTACCGATTTCAACAGGATGACGGATGAAATGGCCGCGCTGTTCGAAGGCGTGGACTTGTGGATCGTCGATGCGCTGCGCCGCCGTCCGCATCCGACGCACGCGCATCTCGCGGACACGCTGGGCTGGATTGCCGCGCTGAAGCCGCGCCGGGCGCTCCTGACCCATATGGACCAGTCGATGGACTATGCGAGCTTGTGCCGCGAGCTGCCGGCCGGGGTGGAGCCGGCCCATGACGGCATGGAGATCATCCCGTGATGACGGGTGGTGACGGCCTTTCGGTCGTCATGATCATGTTGATGCTGGTGCTGGTCGTGAGCGCGCTCGCCGCGCGTCGGCTGCCACCGGCGACATTCGTGAAGATGGCGCTGGGCTGGCTGGCGATCTTCATGGCGGGTTTCCTGATCTATGCCTATCGCCATGAATTCGCAGGCTTGGGGGACCGCTTGCGCGGTGCGCTCTATCCCGAAACGCCCGTAGCACAGGGTGGCGAGCTGCGCATTCCGATGGCGAGCGACGGCCATTTCTGGGTGCGCGCGAACGTCAACGGCACGGAGCTGCGCTTTCTGATCGACAGCGGGGCGACCATGACGGCCCTGTCGGTGGATGGTGCGCGATCGGCGGGGATCGACATAGATCATGGCGGCTTTCCGGTGGCCGTGAACACCGCCAATGGCCTAATCTATGCCCGGCGCCTTAGGATAGATCGGCTCGAGCTCGCCAATGTCGTGCGTCAGGATCTCGGCGCGATCAGCGCTCCCGAATTCGGGGATACGAATGTGCTCGGCATGAACTTCCTGTCCAGCTTGCAAGGCTGGGGCGTCGAGCAGGGAACGCTGATCCTGCGCCCCTAAAGTCCGTTAACTTATAAGGGATGTGTCGCGGAGCCGAGCCATCATCCCGACAATGGCCGGGATGATGGCTCGATCATGGGTCAGGCCGCGTCGCGTTCGCGCTCGCGCATTTCCTGGTTGAGCATTTCCGCGAGCAGGAAGGCCAGCTCGATCGACTGGCCGGCATTGAGGCGCGGATCGCAATGGGTGTGGTAACGGTCCGCCAGCGACTGTTCGGACAACGCCATCGCGCCGCCAGTGCATTCGGTGACGTTCTGGCCGGTCATTTCGGCATGGATGCCGCCGCCATGCGTGCCTTCCGCACGGTGCACTGCGAAGAAGCCGCGTACTTCCGCCAGGATGCGTTCGAACGGACGTGTCTTGTAGCCATTGGCGGCCTTGACGACATTGCCGTGCATCGGATCGCAGGACCAGACGACCGGGCGCCCCTCGTGCTTCACCGCGCGGACGAGCGTCGGCAGATGCTTCTCGATCTTGTCATGCCCATAGCGGGTGATGAGCGTGATGCGGCCCGGCTCGCGCGCCGGATCGAGCGTGTCGAGCATACGCAGCAGCACGTCCGGCTCCAGGCTCGGCCCGCATTTGATGCCGATCGGATTGCGCACGCCGCGCAGATATTCGACATGCGCCGAGCCCTCGAAGCGGGTGCGATCCCCAATCCAGATGAAATGGGCCGAGGTGTCGTACCAGTCGCCGGTCAGCGAATCCTGCCGGGTCAACGCCTGCTCATATTGCAGGAGCAGCGCCTCATGGCTGGTGTAGAAGCGGGTCGAACGGAGCTGGGGTACCGTTTCGGGGCTGATCCCGCAGGCGGCCATGAAATCGAGCGCCTCGCTGATGCGATCGGCAAGCGCCTGATATTGCGCGGCCCAGGGGCTGCGGCCCATGAAATCGAGCGTCCAGGCATGGACCTGCTGGAGATTGGCATAGCCGCCCTGCGCGAAGGCGCGAAGCAGGTTGAGCGTCGCCGCCGACTGGCTGTAGGCGCGGATCATCCGCTGCGGATCGGGCGCACGCGAAGCCGGATCGAAGGCGATGTCGTTGATGATGTCGCCGCGATAGCTGGGCAGCGACAGGCCGCCCAGTTCCTCATTATTCGCCGAGCGCGGCTTCGCGAACTGCCCCGCCATGCGGCCGAGCTTCACGATCGGAAGCTTGGAGGCATAGGTCAGCACCACCGCCATCTGAAGGATGACGCGGAAGGTGTCGCGGATATTGTTGGGATGAAATTCGGCGAAGGATTCCGCGCAGTCGCCGCCCTGGAGCAGGAAGGCCTTGCCCGCCGCGACCTGGGCGAGCTCCGCCGTCAGGTCGCGCGCCTCGCCGGCGAAGACCAGCGGCGGATAGCTCGAAAGCTCGCGTTCGGCGCGTGCCAGCGCATCCGCATCGGGATATTCGGGCAGCTGCCGCGCTTCGTGGTTGCGCCAGCTGTCGGGCGTCCAGTCCGTGGCCATCTTACGTCTTCTTTCTCGCTTTCTAAGGCGTTGCGCCCTAGACGAATCATGCCCTCCTGTCACGCCTCCGGGCCAGATGATGTTCTTCGATCGCTGATATAATTCTTTCCGATGAGTGACCATCGCCATGAGGGAAGGCGGGCCTCGGCCATGACCGCGTGGGTGAGTGTTCGCTGCCGCTCCATATCGTCGCAGGACGAGCGTGGAAGGCCGAGTAGACCAGCCATCTCAGGATGGGACAGAGACTCAATCCACCAATAGGGGGCGCCATTCCCAGCGGAGCGGATCGCCGTCCATGATCTCGATGCCCTGGGCGAGCAGCCGATCCCGGATCGCGTCCGACGCGGCAAAGTCCTTGGCGGCGCGTGCAGCCTTGCGCTCCTCGAGCTGCGCTTCGACGTCCTCATCCGTCATCGACGCGGATTGCGGACGCAGGCTGAGCGCGCGGCGATCGACGTCGATCAGGTCGAGGCCGAGAACCAGGTCCATCGCGGCGACGAGGCGGAGACGCTCCTCGGCGCCGAGCTTCTTGAGTCCGATCGCGGTTTCGAGCAGCGGGAGCGCTGCGGGCAGATTGAGATCGCTCGAAATCGCCGCGTCGAATTCGGCGAGCAGTTTCTGGCCCTGATCGGACAAACCCTCCTCGATCGCCGCGCGCTGATAGGCGAGCGAGGCGCCGCGTGTATCCTTCGCCTCATGGGCGACGCGCAGCCATGCCGGGTCGCCTGCCTTTTCGCGCAACTGGGCGACCGCGATCACCAGCCGCTTGAGCCGGGTGAGCGCGGCCGCGATGCTGTCGGCGGAAAATTCCAGCTCGTTGCGATAATGGGCCGAAAGGCAGAGCAGCCGGTAGGCGAGGGGATGCACGCCGCGATCGACGAGCGACTGGAGCGTCGCAAAATCGCCCTTCGACTTGGACATCTTGCCCGTACGGTCGATCAGGAAATTATTGTGCATCCAGAAGTTTGCACCGCTCCTTTCGGAGCCGGTGAAAGCCTGATTCTGGGCGATTTCGTTGCAATGGTGGATCTCGCGATGATCGATCCCGCCGGTATGGATGTCGAACTGGGTGCCGAGATATTTGATGCTCATCACCGAGCATTCGAGATGCCAGCCCGGCGCGCCGGCGCCCCAGGGCGACTGCCATTCCATCTGGCGCCGCTCGCCGGGTGCGGAACGGCGCCACACCGCGAAATCCGCCGCATGACGCTTGCCCTCGACCGTGTCGATCCGGCCGACTTCCGGCCCCTCGCCGGCCGCGCGCGCGAGGCGGCCATAGCCCGGCACTTTGGACGTGTCGAAATAAAGGCCGCCGTCCAGCTCATAGGTGGCGCCCGAAGCCTCGATGCGGCGGGCGAAGGCGATCATGTCCTGAATATGATCGGTCGCGACGCTCCACAATGTGGGGTGCAATATGTTGAGCTGGGCCAGATCGCGCTTGAAGGCGTCGGTGTAGAAGGCAGCCACGTCCCAGATGGTGCGGCCGGTGCGCCGGGCGGCGGCCTCCATCTTGTCGTCGCCCTCGTCGGCATCCGAAGTGAGATGACCGACATCGGTGATGTTGATGACATGGTTCACCGGCCAGCCCTTCCAGTTGAGGATACGGCGAAGGCTGTCGGTGAAGATATAGGCGCGCAGATTTCCGAGGTGCGCGAAATGATAGACGGTGGGGCCGCAGCTATAGATCCGCACCATTTCCGGATCCAGGGGCACGAAATCGCGCGCGGCGCGCGCCATGCTGTCGAAAAGCTGGAGAGGCGCGCCGGGGCTGGGCATGGCTTGGAAATCTCTTTCGTCGAGCGGCCGGTAGGCGGGGGCGTCTATCGCATGGCGGCACGCTCTGCCAAGCGTTCAAAAGAAAACGGGCGCCCCATGAGGGGCGCCCGTTCCTATCTCGATGCCGCACCCGAAGGATGCGATCGACCGATTACAGCGCGTTGCCGGCCTCGTTCGAGACGGCTTCGAGCGCTTCGTTCGCCGTGACGTTGTCAGCGGCTTCCTCGAGCACGTCGGCCTGATTCTCCAGGGCCTCGGCAGCGTTCTCGACCGCGTTCTCGGTCGGGGTGGGCTTTTCGCAAGCGGCCAGAGACATCAGGCCGGCAGCGGCGAGAACAAAGCTAAGCTTCTTCATTCGAGCAGCTCCATAGTCCATTACGGGCCCGGCCCGAATGCCGTCCCAGCCGCTCCCATAACGCACCCCTAACAACCGTCAACGGTGAAATTGACGCAGGCGGGACACGGGCCGCCGATTTCCGCTGCATCGCACAAGCCATTTCCGCAACTTTTCCCACCATCGCGCATTGCCCCTTCAATGCGGACCGGAAGGCAAGACATTGGCAAATCGGGCCCGAAGCCAGACCGGATACCGCGGCGAGAGGAAGCAGGAGAATGGCGGCAAGACGCACGGGCGGGAGCATAAAGAAAATTGCGATGATCGGTAATAGCCCGCCCCGATTGTGCGGCATTGCTACCTTTACGGCCGACGTCCGTGCCGCCCTGATCACGGCCTATCCCGATCTTGCCGTCGATATCTATGCGATGAACGACTCCGGGAAACATTATGAATATGGGCCCGAAGTCGTCTGCACCATCGGCCAGGAAGAGCTTGGCGACTATCATCTCGCGGCGCAGCGCATCAACGAAAGCGGCGCGGACGTGCTGCTCGTGCAGCATGAATATGGCATATTCGGCGGCCAGGCCGGCGCGTTGCTGCCCAGGCTGCTGAACCGGGTAGAAGCGCCTGTCGTGGTTGTGCTCCACACCGTCCTGGGACATCCCGATGCTGACCAGCGCGCGGTGATCGAGGCGCTGGTGCGCCGGGCCGACAAGCTGATCGTGATGGCCGAGAAGGGCCGCGACATATTGGAACGCGTCCATGGCGTGGCGCGCAGCCAGATCGAGATCGTGCCACATGGCGCGCCCGACCGGCCATTCACCGGCACGGAGGAGATGAAGCGGCGCTTCGGATTCGAGGGGCGTCGCATATTGCTGACCTTCGGGCTGCTTTCGCCCGGCAAGGGCATAGAGACGATGATCCGGGCGATGCCGGCCATCGCCGCGGCGCATCCCGACGTGCTCTATGTGGTCCTGGGGGCTACCCATCCGCATCTCGTCGCGCGTGAGGGCGAAATCTATCGCGAAAGCCTGGCCGCACTTGCCCAAGAGATAGGCGTGGCAGCGAATGTGCGCTTCATCGACAGATTCGTGGAGCAAGAGCTGCTACTCGACTATCTGGGCGCAGCCGACATCTATGTGACGCCTTATCCCAACGAGGCGCAGATCGTCTCGGGCACGCTTTCCTATGCGGTGGCGCTCGGCAAGGCGGTGGTTTCCACGCCCTATTGGCATGCGGTGGAGCTGCTGGCGGACGATGTCGGTATATTGGCCCCGTTCGGCGCGAGCGAGGGATTCGCTGCCGCAATCAACGGCCTGCTCGATGCGCCGGAACGGCTGGAAAGGCTGGGCCGTCGCGCCTGGGACAAGGGACGCGCCACGACCTGGGAAAAGCTCGCCCAGGCCTATCTGGCGGTGTGCGGCCGGGCGATCGCAAAGAAGCCGATGCGGCTCGCACGTGTTCCGAAGGAGGTCCCCGAGGCGGTCCTTCCCAGCCTCGATGCGGTGGAGCGGCTGACCGACGGATGCGGCATGATCCAGCATTCGGTCTTCCACGTGCCCGATCGCAATCATGGCTATTGCGTGGACGATAATTGCCGTGCCCTGATGCTGATGCACCGTTTCGACGGGCCGGATGCCGAGCGTGCCGACCGGCTTGCCCTAACCTATGCCGCCTTCGTCCAGCATGCCTGGAATGGCGAACGGGGCCGGTTTCGCAACTTCATGGCCTTCGATCGCACCTGGCTGGAGCCGGAAGGATCCGAGGATAGTTTCGGCCGTTCGCTCTGGTCGATCGGTGCCACCGTAGGCGAGGCGCGGGCACAGGATCTGCGCCGCTGGGCGCTCCATCTTTTCGATCAGGTAGCACCGCAATCACTGGCACTGGGGAGCCCGCGCACCTGGGCCTTTGCCCTGCTCGGCGCGGAAGCGGTGCTTTCGACTCACCCGGGCCATGCGGTGGCCCGTACGATGATCGCCGAGTTCGGCGTCCGGCTGCGCGCGCAGCTCGCCAAATGGCGACGGGGGGACTGGAACTGGTTCGAGCCGGTGCTGGCCTATGACAATGCGCGCATGCCGGAGGCGCTGATCAGGGCGGGTATGCGGCTGGGCGATTCGGCGATGCTCGCGGACGGGCTGGCCGCGTTCGACTGGCTGGACCGGATCCAGACCAACAATGCCGGCCATTTCCGCGCGGTCGGCACGGACAGCTTCGGCCGCGCCTATCATCCGCCGTTGCCGTGCGACCAGCAGCCGCTGGAGGCCTGGGCGACGATCGATGCCGCGATCTGCGCGCTCGAAGCGACGGGAGACGAACGCTGGCGAGACAGCGCATGGCGTGCCTATGGCTGGTATCTGGGCGATAATGATCTCTGTCTGCCGATCGCCTCGCAGGGTGATGGGGGCTGTTTCGACGGGTTGATGAGTGACCGCGTGAACCTTAATCAGGGCGCCGAGTCGGTGCTCGCCTTTCAGTTCGCCTGCTGCGCCATGAAGCGGCTGGCATCGGAGGCCGGCATTACATTGTCGGCGCGGATCGGCGGCGGGATGAAAGCATCCTGATCCGCCTTCCGTCGCCTGGAGGGGGATGGGCGCGCTTGTTCGACGTTATCCACTGCCCTTTGCGGTTGCAGGCGGATCCGGCTCGCGTCGTCGTGCGCCCGTTTCATATCGCAATCGAAGCCGCATCCGGGCGGCCGGGCCGCGTGCGGCGCATCGTCGATGCAGTGCTGGCGATGAACGGGGAGGAAGCGGAAGCCGAGCTGGATCTGGTGCTGCGCGACTTCGAGGCACGGCACTGGCAGACGCGCAACGTCTTCCGCAGCCGTTACGTCACGATCGAAAATGCGCTGAGGCTCGACGGCGCGACCATCTCGGAGGTGCACAAGCAGCTGATCGGGGCCTATTTCTGCCACGAATATAGCTATGCCGCGGCGGCGCTGATGAATCCCAGCATCATCGCCCATCCCGATCAGAGCGGCCTTTCCGAAGGCGCGGTGCGCATCGCCATGTCTTTGCGGGCGGTGGGCGAGGGGCATATCTCCTCGGTCGCGTTCCGCGAAGGCATTCTTGGCCCCGGCCCGCTGTTCGAGCTGATGCCCGAGCCGCCCTTCGCGACCGCGGCGGACAGCGCGGCGGAGCTGGAGAATGGCGCGATCGAGGTGCACCGCAACCGCGACAGCTCGCTTTCGGGCACCGTGCTGTTCCCGATGACGGCTGCGCAGCGCAACGGGCTGGAGGATCTCCGTCTCGTCCAGTTCGCCCATGAGGACGGGACGCGGGAATGGATCGGCACCTACACCGCCTATAATGGCGCGACGGTCCGTTCGGAGCTTTTGCGCACCCATGATTTCCGCAGCTTCGTGCTCGCGCCGATGGCGGGGCCCGCCGCGCGCAACAAGGGCATGGCGCTGTTCCCGCGCAAGATAGACGGCCAATATCTGATGATCGGCCGGCAAGATGGCGAAAATGTCTTCCTGATCCGATCGAATCGGCTCGACCATTGGGGCGAGGGCGAGCTTCTGCTGACGCCAAAATATCCGTGGGAAATGGTGCAGCTCGGCAATTGCGGATCGCCCATCGAGCTGGATGAAGGCTGGCTGCTGCTGACCCACGGCGTGGGCGCGATGCGCAAATATTCGATCGGCGCAGTGCTGCTCGACAAGGAAGACCCGTCCAAGGTGATCGGCCGGATGACGCAGCCGCTGCTCTCCGCGGCGGACGAGGATCGCGAAGGCTATGTGCCCAACGTCGTCTATACCTGCGGCGCGCTGAAACAGGACGATCTGCTGTTCGTGCCTTATGGCGTCGCGGATAGCTCGGTCGCCTTCGTCTTCGTGCCGATCCCGGAACTGCTCGCCTCGATGCGATGAGCCTTGCCCTCTCCCCCGAGGAGGAGAGGGCGGAGGATCGGGTCAGCCTTCGGGCTGGACGGTCACGGGGCCGAGATCGGTCGTGTCGTTGGCGAGGACCGACAGCATCGTCGCATAGGCCGCGACATTCTGGCGAAGCTGCGCGGGATCGATCTTGTCGAGCGTGTCGTCGGGCGTGTGGTGCAGATCGAAATAGCGGCTGCCGTCCTGATTGAGCGCGATCACCGGAACACCCGTGGCGGCAAGCGGGCCGATATCCGATCCGCCATGCGCCTCATTGCCGCCGAGGCCGATGCCGAGCGGCTGGAGCCGGGTTGCAAGCGTCGCCACGAGCGGAAGCGCCGCCGGCGCCACCTTGCTTTCGATCTTCCAGATGCGATCGGCGCCGAAATCGGATTCGGCAAGCAGCGCGTGCTTCTCGCTCTTGTGACGATCGCGATAGGCGAAGCCACCGAACAGCCCCACTTCCTCCGCGCCGAACCAGACGACGCGGATCGTGCGCAGCGGCCGGCCGGCATCCATTACCTGCTTGGCGGCGGCGGCGACGATACCGCAGCCGGCCGCATCGTCGATCGCGCCGGTGCCCAGATCCCAACTGTCGAGATGGCAGCCGACCAGCGCGATCCCCGCCTTGGGATCGCGGCCGGGCACCTCGGCAATGACATTGCCCGACTGGCGCGTGCCGATATTCTTCGGCGTTAGCACCAGCTTCATGGTGACGGGCTTGCCTCGCTTGAGGATACGCTGGAGCTGCTCGGCATCGGGCACGGAAAGGGCGGCGGCGGGGATGGGCGTGGTGCCTTCGGCCCACATCTGGACGCCGGTATGCGGATTGCGATGATGATCGGTGCCGATCGAGCGGATGACGATCGCCGCGGCGCCCTTGCGGCTCGCGATCGAGGGCCCCTGGCGGCGGACGATGCCGAACGCGCCGTAGCTCGACCCGTCCTGAGTGGAATTCATCGCATGGGTAACGAACACGATCTTGCCGCGGACCGACGCATCGGGTGCGGCCTTCAGCGCCTCTATGCCGTCAAATCCGATCACCTCCGCCGTGATGCCGGCGTCCGGCGTGGCGGCACTGTTGCCCAGCGCGGCGAGGACGAGCTTCTGCGGGAAGGGCGAGACGATCTCTGCGCTTTCCGCGCCACGCACCCAGACGGGCATGTCGAACGGCTCGACGCGGACATTGGCGAAGCCGAGCGACTTCAGCTTCGCGGTCGCCCAATCGCGGGCACGCGCCTCCGCCTCGGTGCCAGCCAGGCGCTGGCCGACCTCGGTGGTCAGGCCCTCGGTGATGTCCCAGGCGACATCGTCCTGCAGCGCGGCGTCGCGTATCTCGGCGGTCTGGCCTGTGGCGATGGTGGAGGTGGAGAGGAAGGCGGCGAGGAGGATCATCTTCTTCATGGGTGGATTCTTTAGGCGGCGCTCCCCATGTTTGCCAAGATGGGCCCGCTCGGCTAGTGCGGCGCCAGTTTCCAGCAGCATATCGACACGTGGAGTCCACAGCCGATGGCCGTGCAATATAGTTTTGTGATGAAGGGTCTGACCAAGACCTTCCCGGGCGCGCCCAAGCCCGTTCTCAACAACATCCATCTTCAGTTCCTGCCGGGCACCAAGATCGCGATCATCGGCGTGAACGGCGCCGGCAAGTCGACGCTGATGAAGATCATGGCCGGCTATGATAAGGAATTTTCCGGCGAGGCCTGGGCCGCGGAAGGCATTCGCGTCGGCTATCTGCCGCAGGAGCCCCATCTTGATCCGAACAAGGATGTGAAGGGCAATGTGATGGACGGTGTGCGCGGCGTGGCCGACCTCGTCGATCGCTTCAACGAAATTTCCAATCTGATGGCCGATCCGCCGGAAGATGCGGATTTCGACGCGCTGCTGGCCGAGATGGGCGAGCTTCAGGAGAAGATCGACGCGGTCGACGGCTGGACGCTCGACAATCAGCTCGAAATCGCGATGGAAGCGCTGCGCTGCCCGCCGGGCGATGCGGACGTGACCAAGCTGTCGGGCGGCGAGCGCCGCCGCGTGGCGCTATGCAAGCTGCTGCTCGAAAAGCCCGAAATCCTGCTGCTCGACGAGCCGACCAACCATCTCGACGCGGAGAGCGTCGCCTGGCTCGAAAATCATCTGAAGGAATATGCGGGCAACGTCATCCTCGTGACGCACGACCGCTATTTCCTCGATAATGTCGTCGGCTGGGTGCTCGAGATCGATCGCGGCCGGGGCATCCCCTTCGAGGGCAACTACTCCGCCTGGCTGGACGCGAAGGCGAAGCGGCTCGAGCAGGAAGAGCGCGAGGAGGAAGGCCGGCAGAAGGCGATCCAGCAGGAGCTGCAATGGATCCGCCAGAGCCCCAAGGCGCGCCAGACCAAGTCCAAGGCGCGCATCAAGGCGTTTGACGAGCTGGTCGAGAAGCAGAATGACCGTCGCCCCGGCGCAGCGCAGATCCTGATCCAGATCCCCGAACGGCTGGGCGGAAATGTGATCGAGGCCAAGGGGCTGACGAAGAGCTTCGGCGACAAGCTGCTGTTCGAGGATCTGAACTTCAACCTGCCGCCGGGCGGTATCGTCGGCGTGATCGGGCCCAACGGCGCGGGCAAGACGACGCTGTTCAAGCTCATCACCGGCCAGGAGCAGCCGGATGCGGGCGAGATCAAGGTCGGCACGACCGTCAGGCTCGGCTATGTCGACCAGAGCCGCGACCATCTCGATCCCAACAAGAATGTGTGGGAGGAAGTGTCCGACGGGCTCGATCGCTTCACCTTCGGCAAGCATGACGTGTCGACCCGCGCCTATGTCGGCGCGTTCAACTTCAAGGGATCGGACCAGCAGAAGAAGGTCGGCCAGCTTTCGGGCGGCGAGCGCAACCGCGTCCATATGGCCAAGATGCTGAAGGAGGGCGGCAACGTCCTGCTGCTCGACGAGCCGACCAACGACCTCGATGTCGAGACGCTGCGCGCGCTCGAGGAGGCGCTGGAGAATTTCGCGGGCTGCGCGGTCGTCATCAGCCACGACCGCTTCTTCCTCGATCGCCTCGCCACGCACATATTGGCGTTCGAGGGCGACAGCCATGTCGAATGGTTCGAGGGCAATTTCCAGGCCTATGAGGAAGATAAGCGTCGCCGCATGGGCGATGCGGCGGACCGGCCGACGCGGCTCGCCTATAAGAAGCTGACCCGCTGACCTTTTGGCGCCGGGGCCGGCCTCGTTCCGGCTCCGGCATCTGCCGGGACAGTGTCAGGCCGGCACTATTTTCGGTTTCCGGCTGATCTTCAGCTCGCTGACGATCACGCCCCCGATGATGAGCGCCGCGCCGATGAGCGCGATGCCCGGCAGCCTTTCACCCGCGACACGGCCGATCAGGCCAGCCCAGATGGGCTCGCCGGCATAGATCAGCGTCGCGCGGCTGGGCGCGACGCTGCGCTGGCCCCAGTTCATCGCCACCTGGATGAGCGCGCTCGCCACGCCGAGCCCGCCGGTGGTAAGGAACAGCGGAGCACTGAGCGAGGGCACGCGCTCTCCAAAGACCGGCATCAGTGCGAAGCAGCCGATCGACACCGTTCCGAGCTGGATCAGCGCGGCACGGCGCGTGTCGATCCGGTCGGCGAAGAGGCCAATCAGCACGATCTGCGCCGCGGCGGCGACCGCGCAGAGCAGGGTGAAGGTCTCGCCTACGCCCAGGCGGAGCGCGACGACCTGCTCGGGGCCGGCCAGCAGGATCAGGCCGATAAAGGCCATGACGATCCCGATCCACACCATCCGGCGTGGCATGCGCTGCAGGAAGAACAGCTCCATCAGCGGCACGAGCGGCACGTAAAGCGCGGTGATGAAGGCGGACTTGCTGCTCGGGATCGTCAACAGCCCCGCTGCCTGGAAGCCGAAGACGGCGACCATCACCAGCCCGATTGACAGCGATGCGCCGAGTTCCAGACGCGTGAAGCCCGCGCGGATCGACCGGGTCGACACGGCCGCGAGCACCAATGTCGCGGTCGCGAAGCGCAGGCCGACGAAGAAGAAGGGGCCGGAGTGAGTCAGGCCGATCTGGGTGACGTAAAAGGTGAAGCCCCAGATGATGGTGATGCCGACAAGGACGAGCTCGGGCAGGAGACGCCGGGCCTGGCCGGCTTCAGGTTCGGGGATCAAGCGGACGTGACCACGGAAAAATGGCCGGTCGCTTCATCCAGCACATGGAGGAGGCCGTCGGCGATCGCGAAATAGGCGCCGCGCAGGCGGAGCTTGCCTGCCGCCTCGCGCGCCGGAATGAAGGGAAAGCTGCGCAGATTGGCGAGGCTGACCTTCACCGCCTCCAGCTCCAGCGCATGGATCGCCTCCGGCCCATGGCCATGCTTCGCCTCGACCCGGTCGCGCGCTTCGTCGAGCAGGCTGATCCAATCGGCGATGAAGCCGCCTTCGCCGGGGGGCGCATCGTGAAATTTGCGAGCCAGCGCGGCATGCACGCCGCCGCATGCGCCATGCCCCATGACGAGAATTTCCGTCACTTCGAGCTGGTTCACCGCAAATTCGAGCGCCGCCGACACGCCATGATGGCCGCCGCCCGTTTCGAACGGCGGGACGAGATTGGCGACATTGCGTACGACGAAAATCTCCCCAGGGGAAACATCGAATATCTCGCTGGGATCGACGCGGCTGTCGGAACAGGCGATCACCATCACGCGCGGGCTCTGTCCCGTGGCAAGCTCCGCCCAGCGCGCGCGTTCCCGCGCCCATTGGCCGTTGCGGAAGCGGCGATAGCCGGCGAGGAGTCCCTCGAAATCGCTGCTGATGTCGGTCATGACGCCCCCGCTACTCTTGCTTCAGGCCACCCGGCGGCCCCGCCGCGCCCTAGCGGGGCCGGGGAAGGGCTGGCAAGAGCCGGCCCGTATCGCTATTTGTCCCGGCATGACCGAACCGCTCGCCCCCGCGCCCGCCGCCCGTCCGCGCAAGCCCGACTGGATCCGGGTGAAAGCCCCCACCAGCACCGGCTTTGCCGAGACGCGCCAGCTCATGCGGCGACTGAACCTCGCCACCGTGTGCGAGGAGGCGGCCTGCCCGAATATCGGCGAATGCTGGACGAAGAAACATGCCACGGTGATGATCCTGGGCGACGTCTGCACGCGGGCCTGCGCCTTCTGCAACGTCAAGACGGGCATGCCGCGCGCGGTCGATCCGCTTGAGCCCCAGCATGTTGCGGATGCGGCCGCCGAGTTGGGCCTGGAACATATCGTCGTCACCTCAGTCGATCGCGACGACCTGAAGGATGGCGGCGCATCGCAGTTCGTGAAGGTGATCGAGGCGCTGCGGCGGACGACGCCCAAGACCACGATCGAAATCCTCACCCCCGATTTCCGCAACAAGGCGGATGCGGCGGTGGAGGCGATCGTCGCGGCGCGGCCGGATGTCTACAACCATAATCTGGAAACCGTGCCGAGGCTTTATCCGACGATCCGGCCGGGCGCGCGCTATTATGCGTCGCTGCGCCTGCTGGAGAGCGTGAAAAAGCTCGATCCGTCCATCTTCACCAAATCCGGCGTGATGGTCGGGCTGGGCGAGGAGCGACTCGAAATCCATCAGGTGATGGACGATATGCGCTCCGCCAACATCGATTTCCTGACGATCGGCCAATATCTCCAGCCGACGCCGAAACATGCCAAAGTGGCGGAATTCGTGACGCCCAAGGCGTTCGAGGCCTATGCCGCGATTGCGCGTGCCAAGGGCTTCCTGCTGGTCGCATCGAGCCCGCTTACCCGATCAAGCTATCATGCCGGCGACGATTTCGCGAAACTGCGCGCGGCCCGGGAAGCGCAACTGGCGAAGGCCAGGCCAATTGCCTAGACATATCGAGACCCGCCATCTTCCCTACACGCCGGAGCAGATGTTCGATCTGGTCGCGGATGTGCCGCGTTACCCGGAATTCCTGCCTTGGGTGGCGGCGGTAAGGGTGAAATCGGACAGGCCGCACGAGATGGTCGCGGATCTGGTCGTGGGCTTCAAGGCGATCCGCGAGAGGTTCACCTCGCGTGTCAGGAAGCATCGGCCGAGACATATCTCCGTCGACTATGTCGAGGGGCCGCTCAAACATCTCCATAATGAATGGAAATTCCGCCCGGACGGGCATGGAGGCACGTTCGTCGACTTCCATGTCGACTTCCAGTTCAAGTCCCGCATCTTCGAAGCGCTGGCCGGGCAGATGTTCGACCGGGCGCTTCGCAAGATGATCGGCGCGTTCGAAAGTCGCGCCGCCGCGCTTTACGGGAAGGAAGTGTCCGGCATCAGTAGCTCGAGCGCCCACAGCGCCGCCTGAAGGCGGACGGCGCCACGGCCGAGATCGCCGAAATTGCGCTGATCGGCGACGATCTCATCGGGATCGGCGCCGCTCAGCGCACGGGCGAAGATGACGGTCCCGACCGGCTTCTTCTCCGATCCGCCCTCGGGCCCGGCGATGCCGGTGATGGCGACGGCAATATCGGCATTGGTCTTGGCGACCGCGCCTCGGGCCATCGCCCAGGCCACCGCGATCGAAACCGCGCCGAACGTGTCGATGATGTCCGGGCTGATGCCCAGAAGCTCGCTCTTCGACTCGTTCGAATAAGTCACGAAACCGGCTTCGAGCACGTCGGACGAGCCGGGGATTTCGGTCAGCGCGGCGGTGACGAGGCCGCCGGTACAACTTTCCGCCAGCGCGACGCGCAGGCCCGCAGCGCGATTGGCCTCGATCACGCGGCGCGCGGCCGCGATCAGTTCCGGCGGAAGGCAATAATTCTGGTCATTCATCTTGTCATACCCGGCTTGCAGACGCGCAATGCGCCCGCGATCCCATCTCCCTTGCGATCCGCGACGGCGGCGGCAAGCGCCACCAGCCGCCCCGTCTCGCGGCCCGACAGCCTGGTCAGCGTCTCCAGCGTCTGGCTGGCCGCGGCGCAATCCTCCGTCTTCACCTTTTCGGCAAGCAAGGTCGCGATCATCGGCCCTGCAAGCTGGCGCGCCAGTTCGGAATTGAAATCGGCCGGCATGGGCTGGCCCATAAACTGGTCGAACAGCTTTTCGAGCGCCTTGCGCGCGACGGGCCATGCCGAAGCCGCATCGGCGCGGTAGCGATCGGCGATCGCAACGGAGGAGGCCGAAAGATAGGCGTTGCCCGGCAGCGTCGGACGGCAGCGTTCGGCCAGCCGCTCGACGAGAGTCGGCAAGGCGAAGGTGACGAGTCCGGCGGCCTCATCATTCGGCATGCAGCGCGATGCCGTCTGGGCGACGGCCGCAGCGGGCAGCGAGGCGGTCAGGAGCGCGGCAAGGATCAGGCGCTTTATCAATCAGTTATCCTCCCTGCGGCAGCCGCACGGTCGCGGCCGCCTGCGCGGCGATCCCCTCCCGCCGGCCGGTGAAGCCCAGCCGTTCGGTAGTGGTCGCCTTGATGCTGATATCTCCCTCCGCCATTTCGAGCAGTTCCGCAATGCGCGAACGAATGGCCGGGCGGTGGGGGCCCACCTTCGGTGCCTCGCACACGATCGTCACGTCGACATGATCGATCACGCCGCCTCTGGCGCGGATGAGATCGCGCGCATGGACCAGGAAGCGCCAGGAGGCAGCGCCTTTCCATTGGGGATCGGATGGCGGGAAATGGGTGCCGATATCCCCGTCGCCGATCGTGCCCAGCAGCGCGTCGGTGAGCGCATGGAGCGCGACATCGGCATCGGAGTGACCGGCGAGGGACTGGCCATGCGGGATCCGGATCCCGCCGAGCCAGACATGATCTCCTTCGGCAAAAGCATGGACATCATAGCCGAGCGCAGTGCGCGAGATCATGGTCGCGCGCAACCGGCGCTCGGCCGCCTCGATATCTTCGGCATAGGTCAGCTTCTCCAGCAGTCGGTCTCCGGTTACGGGCAGGACGGAAAGGCCGGCCGCGCGCGCGATCTGCGCATCGTCGGTGGCCGGCCGCGCGCCGTCCCAGGCGCGATGCGCGGCGAGGATCGCGTGGGTATGGAAGGCCTGCGGCGTCTGGACCCGCACGACCCCGTCGCGCGGAACGATATCGCCCAGCGCCGTATCGGCCTGCGCGAGCGTATCCACCACGGGCAGCACGGGAACGGCGCCGGGCGCCTCGTCCAGCGCGGCGAGCAGCCGATCGATCACGGCGGCGGGAAGGAAGGGGCGGGCGGCATCATGGATCAGCACCCGCTCGCCATCGATCGCCTCTAGGCCGGCGAGCACGGAAAGCCGGCGTTCCGCGCCGCCGATGATCGGGGACGGCAGGCTGCGATCCTCGATCGCTTGGGCATAGAGCGCCTCCTGTCCTTCGCCGATCACGACGCGGACCTCGTCGATCCCGCCATGCGCCATGCAGGCGTCGATGGCGTGCGCGAGCACGGCTCTGCCCGCGACGGAGGCATATTGTTTGGGGATGCCGCCACCGGCGCGTTCACCGCGACCGGCGGCGACGATCAGCGCGGTCGTCTTGCCTTCTGGCTTCATGCGCGCGAGCGTTAGCCTAGGCCGGCCTTGCCCGCCAGCCGCTTTGACGATACAGGCTGTGCCACTTTTTTAGGCAGTGGACATGCCCCGACTGAACCCAATCGAGATCGGCAAGGTATATATCGACACGCCGGTGATCCTGGCGCCGATGACGGGCGTCTCCGATCTGCCGTTCCGCAAGATGGTGCGGCGCTATGGTTCGGGCCTGAACGTCACCGAGATGATCGCCAGTCAGGCCGCCATCCGCGAGACGCGCCAGTCCGTCCAGAAGGCGATGTGGGACGCGATCGAGGAACCGGTGTCGATGCAGCTCGTCGGCTGCACGCCCAATGAGATGGCCGAGGCGGCGAAGCTGGTGGCCGATCGCGGCGCTGCGATCGTGGACATCAATATGGGCTGTCCGGTGCGCAAGGTGGTGAACGGCGATGCCGGATCGGCACTGATGCGCGTGCCCGAGCTGGCGACCGAGATCATCGCCGCGACGGTAAAGGCGGTCGATGTGCCGGTGACGCTCAAGATGCGGATGGGCTGGGATCATGCCAGCCTCAACGCGCCCGAGCTTGCGCGCATCGCCGAGGATCTGGGCGTGCGGATGATCACCGTCCATGGCCGCACCCGCTGCCAGATGTACAAGGGATCGGCGGACTGGGCGTTCGTGCGACGCGTGAAGGAAGCTGTCAGCGTGCCGGTGATCGTCAATGGCGACATCTGCTCGATCGAGGATGCCGAAGCCGCGCTCGAACAGTCGGGCGCGGACGGGCTGATGATCGGGCGCGGCGCCTATGGCAAGCCGTGGCTGCTGGCGCAGGTGATGCGCTATCTCCAGACGGGCGAGCGTCGTGCCGATCCGACCATCGATGAGCAATATGCGGTGATTACAGAACATTACCGCATATTGCTCGAACATTATGGCAGGGAAACCGGCGTCAATATGGCGCGCAAGCATATTGGCTGGTACACCAAGGGACTGAATGGCTCGGCCGAGTTCCGCAACAAGGTGAACCAGGAGCCCAATCCGGATACCGTCCTGAAGATGCTGGCGGATTTCTACGGGCCATGGCTCTCCCGGGCGGCAGCCTGATCCGCTTCGGCCGCAAGCCGGCCACCGTGCCGGACAGGCCGGCGCTGAGCGAGCTTTTTGCCGCGCTGCCCGCGCCGCTGCTGACGATCGACGGCGCCGGGCAGGTGATCGACGCCAATCCGGCCGCCGAAAATCTGCTCAACCTTTCCCGCGCGGCGATTACGGGCCGGAGCATCGAGGAGATGATCGGCCATCCGCTGACATCGGTGTCGAACGATGCGCCGTTCGCCGCCTATGATATCGATATCGTCCTGCCGGTGGGCCGCCCTCAGCGCGCCGACATCATGGTGGCACCGCTTCCCGAACGGCAGGGCTGGCGGCTGGTGGTGGTGCACGGGCATCCGCCCGGCCATATGATCGGGCGCAGGAGCGGGCGCGAGGGCGGCACGCTGACGGCGATCGGCGCTGCCGCGATGCTGGCGCACGAGATCAAGAACCCGCTGTCCGGCATACGTGGTGCAGCGCAATTGCTCGAGGCGAGCGCGGACCCGGATTCACGCGACCTGACCCGATTGATCCGCGATGAGGTGGACCGCGTAGCCGCGCTGATCGACCGGATGGAAGGCTTCACGGACACGCGACCGATCGAGCTCGGTCCGCAGAATATTCATGCCATATTGGCCCATGCCCGCGAGGTGGCTTTGCAGGGCTTCGCCAAGGGCTTTGCCATTCGAGAGCTATATGATCCCTCGCTGCCGCCGGTGATGGGGCATCGGGACTCGCTCGTCCAGATCCTCATAAATCTTCTGAAGAATGCAGCGGAAGCAATGAAGAGTGAAGGCGGGACGATCACATTGAAAACCGCCTATCGCCATGGCGTGCGAATGCGGATGGAGCAGGGGGCGGGGCATCGTTCACTGCCGATCGAGGTTTCGGTGATCGACGAGGGGCCGGGCGCGCCGCCGGAGATCGAGGAACATCTGTTCGATCCCTTCGTCACCTCCAAGCGATCGGGCGGCGGGCTCGGCCTGGCGCTGGTGGAGAAGCTGGTCGCGGATCATGGCGGCATGGTCGAATATGCGCGCGAGGGCATGCCGCCCCACACGGTTTTCCGCCTGCTGCTGCCGCGGGCATTGGGCGCGCCCGGCGACGAAGGCAATAAGGAAGCGACATGAGCGGGATGAATATGGGCGGTGGACGGATCCTCGTGGTCGATGATGATGCCGCGATCCGCACCGTCGTGCGCGAGGCGCTGCGCAGGGACGGCCATGTCGTCGAAACGGCCGCGACGGTCGCCGAGCAGCGCCGGCTGGTGAAGAGCTTCGCGCCTCAGGTGCTGGTGACGGACGTGGTGCTGCCGGACGGCAACGGGCTGGATATGGTGCCGGAAATGCTCGCCGAATATCCGCGCATGCCCGTGATCGTGCTTTCGGCGCAGAATACCTTCACGACCGCGCTCCGCGCGACGGAGCAGGGTGCGTTCGATTATCTGCCCAAGCCTTTCGATCTGGCCGAGCTGAGCCGGGCCGTTGCCGACGCGCTTGCCTCGCGCGGATCGGCGGACGCGGCCGGGCTTGACCATTCCCCCACCGAGGATCTGCCGCTGATCGGCCGATCGCCGCCGATGCAGGAAGTGTATCGCACGATCGCGCGCGTCGTTTCCAACGACCTGACCGTCCTCGTGCTGGGCGAATCGGGCACGGGCAAGGAACTGGTGGCGCGGGCGATCCATGATTTCGGGGCGCGGGCGGACAAGCCCTTCGTCGCGATCAACATGGCGGCGATCCCGCGCGAGCTGATCGAATCGGAGCTGTTCGGCCATGAGCGCGGCGCCTTTACCGGGGCTGCGGCACGCACCGCCGGCCGATTCGAGCAGGCGCAGGGTGGCACGCTGTTCCTTGACGAGATTGGCGACATGCCGATGGAGGCGCAGACCAGGCTGCTGCGCGTCCTCCAATCGGGGGAGTTCAGCACGGTCGGCGGCGCGCGATCGATCCGCGCCGATGTGCGCATCATCGCGGCTACCCATAAAGACCTGCCCAGGCTGATCGCCGACGGGCTGTTCCGCGAGGATCTTTATTATCGGCTGAACGTCGTGCCGATCCGGCTGCCGGCGCTGCGCCAGCGACCGGAGGATCTGGCCGAACTCGCCCGCCATTTCCTCGAGCGGGCAGCGGCGGACGGGTTGCCGCGCAAGCAGCTCTCCCGCGCGGCGGTCGATCGGCTGGCACGGCATGGCTGGCCCGGAAATGTCCGCGAGCTGGAAAATCTGATGCGCCGGCTGGCCGCGCTCAGCCGCGAGGATGTGATCACCGCGACGCTGGTCGAGCAGCAGCTCGATGGCTCCGCCGCGCCCGAAGCCATGCCCGTGCTGGCGCCGTCCGCGGGCGGGCTGGCGCAGGCGGTGGAGCATCATCTCGCCCGCTATTTCGCGACTTTTGGCCGCGATCTGCCGCCCGACGGCCTGTTCGACAGGGTGCTCGCCGAAGTCGAGCGGCCACTGCTGCAGCTCAGCCTCGCGGCGGTGAAGGGCAATCAGCTCAAGGCGGCCAAGTTGCTCGGGATCAATCGCAATACGCTGCGCAAGAAATTGCTCGAACACGGCGTTGATCCGATTGCCCGGCGGCGAGCAGAGTAGTCGCTACGCTGGAGAGTATTCCTTAACCAAAGCTTGTGTTTTGTATGCAACGCCATTGTGGTAGCGTCGCCACGATGAGCTTGAGCATCCATCCCGTCGACGAGCCGCCGCGCTGGCGCAGACGGCTGGCGATCTTCCTGCGGCGTGGCGGCATGATGCCGGTGATCGAGGGCGGCACGCTGCTCGCGGCGCTGGGCATGATGCTCTTCACCTACTTCATCGTCGCCGGGGAGAGCGCGCCCCAGAGGTTGCTGACGCCGCCGGTGGTGGCGCTGCTGCTGGTGGCGAATCTCGTGCCGACGATGGGTCTCCTGGTGCTGCTCGCCCGGCGCATCGCCAAGGGGCGGACGGCGACGTCGCCGGTGGGCGGCCGGGGGCGGCTGCATGTCCGCCTGGTGGCGCTTTTCTCGGTGATCGCGGCGGTGCCGACCCTGCTGGTCGTGATCTTCGCCTCGCTCCTGTTCCAATATGGCGTGGAATTCTGGTTCTCGGATCGCGCGCGCACGGTACTCGAAAATGCCGACCGGGTGGCGCAGGCCTATGTCGACGAAAATCGCCAGCGCATCGCGGGCGAAATCGTGCCGATGGCGGGCGACCTTTCCTACGCGCTCACCATCGCGCGGATCGACGATCCCCGTTTTCGCGAAGCGTTCGCGCGACAGGTCGCCTATCGCACGCTCGACGAGGCCGCGATCGTCAGCGTCGGGACCGACAACACATTGCGTCTGATCGGCGGCGCCAATCTCGACAAGCGGCCGCTGGAGACGCGTGTGCCAGTGCCTATTCTCCCCGCCCTGGCGAACGGGCAGCCGCGTATCTCGATCGATGCGGGCGATCGGGTGGAGGCGATCGTCCTGCTCGATCCGGACAACCGGCTCTATCTCTATGTCTCGCGTCTCGTCGATCCGCTGGTGCTGACGCAGGCTGCGCGTGCCGCATCGGCGCTGGGCGACTATAATCAACTGCTCGATCGGTCGCGCATCCTGCAACTGCGCTTCAATGCGGCGCTGTTCGTGGTGTCGCTGCTGATCGTCGGCGCGTCGATCTGGATCGCCTTCAAGGTCGCGGACCGGCTGGTGCGGCCGGTGAGCGAGCTTGTGGAAGCGGCACGGCGCGTCGCGGCGGGCGATCTTTCGACGCGGGTGAGCTCGGCGCGCACCAAGGACGAGGTCGGCACGCTCGCAAATGCCTTCAATCGCATGACGCGGCGGCTGGAGGAGCAGACCGGCGCGCTGGTGACGGCTAACAGCCAGCTCGACAGCCGCCGTGCCTTCACCGAGGCGGTGCTCTCCGGTGTCACGGCGGGCGTCGTCTCGATCAACGATAATCACCGCGTGACGCTGATCAACAGATCGGCCGAGGCATTGCTCAAGACGGGCGCGGAAAGCCCGATCGGCCGCACGCTCGCCGACGTGGCGCCCGAACTCGATCGACTGCTCGAAAAAGGCGAGCGTGAGACGGTGACGCAATTTTCCAGCGGCGGCGAGCCACGCACGTTGGCGGTGAAGCTCGTCCGCGTGGGCGGCGGGCATGTGCTGACATTCGATGACATCACCGAACAGCTGGCAGACCAGCGCCGCGCCGCCTGGGCGGATGTGGCGCGGCGTATCGCGCATGAGATCAAGAACCCGCTGACCCCGATCCAGCTTGCGGCGGAGCGGCTCCAGCGCCGCTATGGCCGCGAGGTCGTATCCGATCCCGGCACGTTCGAGCGGCTGACCGGAACGATCGTCCGCCAAGTGGGCGATATGCGCCGGATGGTGAATGAATTTTCCTCCTTCGCGCGCATGCCCAAGCCCGAATTCCGCGAGGAGGCGATCGTCGATATCGCCCGCCAGTCGCTGTTCCTGCATGAGGTGGCGCACCCCGCCATCGTCTTCCGCCTCGATGCGCCCGATCCCTCGCCACTGATGGTGTGCGACCGGCGTCAGCTCGGCCAAGCGCTGACCAACATCGTCAAAAATGCCGTCGAGGCGGTAGAGGCCAAGGCGGGGGAGGGCGGCGCCGGCACGATCGCCATGACCATGACGGTGGTGGACGAGCGCATCCTGATCGAGCTGGCCGACGATGGCATCGGCCTGCCCGCGGAACGCGAGCGATTGACCGAGCCTTATATGACGACGCGAGTGCGGGGCACCGGCCTCGGTCTCGCCATCGTCAAGAAGATCGTCGAGGAGCATCTCGGCAGCATGTCCTTCGCCGATCGTCCCGGCGGCGGCACGATCGTGCGGCTCGCCTTCGATCGCGCCGCGCTTGCCCCCCTTGCCGATGGCCGCACCGATGCCGAGGCGGAGGATGGCGACGAACGGCCCAACGAGCTTACCCGTATCAGGAGCGTCTGATCCCATGGCCCTGGAAGTGTTGATCGTCGACGATGAGCAGGACATTCGCGAGCTTGTCGCGGGCGTGCTGGAGGATGAGGGCTATCAGGCCCGGACGGCCGGCGACAGCGACGCGACCCTCGGCGCACTCGGCGAGCGGCGACCGTCGCTCGTGTTGCTCGACGTGTGGCTGCAGGGCTCGCGGCTCGACGGGCTCGACCTGCTCGACGAGATCAAGCGGCGCGATCCTTCGCTGCCCGTGCTGGTCTTTTCCGGCCATGGCAATATCGATACGGCGGTGGCCGCGATCCGGCGCGGTGCGGTCGACTTCATCGAAAAGCCGTTCGAATCCGAGAAGCTGCTGCATCTGGTCGCGCGCGCGACCGAGACGGAACGGCTGCGGCGGGAAAATGCCTCGCTCAAGGCGCAGATCGGCCAGGATGAGGAACTGACCGGTACATCCGCCGCGATAAATGCCGTCCGCGCGACGCTGAAGCGCGTCGCCGCCACCGGCAGCCGCGTGCTCATCAGCGGCCCGGCTGGCGTCGGTAAGGAAGTGGCGGCGCGGCTGCTCCATCTGTGGAGCCCGCGCGCCAATGCGGCCTTCATCGTCGTTTCGGCTGCAAGGATGACGCCCGAGCGGGTGGAGGAGGAGCTGTTCGGCGTCGAAGAGGGGAATGAGCTCATCCGGCCCGGCCTGCTCGAACAGGCGCATGGCGGCACGCTGTTCCTCGATGAGATCGCCGATATGCCGCTGACGACCCAGGCGAAGATATTGCGCGTCCTGACCGATCAGAGCTTCACCCGGATCGGCGGCACGCGCACCGTGAAGGTGGACGTGCGCGTCGTGTCCGCCTCCGCGCGGGAATTGTCGACCGAGATCACCGCGGGGCGTTTCCGCGAAGATCTTTATTATCGGCTGAACGTGGTTCCCGTGCATTTGCCGGCACTGGCCGAACGGCGCGAGGATATTCCCGTGCTGGTCGATCATTTCGTCGCGCGTTACGCCTCCGAGCGTCGCGTCCATACGCCGCTTGTGTCCGAGGAGGCGATGGCGGCGCTTCAGGCCTATGACTGGCCCGGCAATGTCCGCCAGCTCCGCAATGTCGTGGAACGCACGATCATCCTCGCGCCCGGCGACCGCATCGGGCGGATCGACATCGACATGCTGCCGCCCGAGGTGTTGAACGAACAGGTGCAGCTCGCGCCCGGTAATGCCGCGAGATCGATCATGGGAACGCCGCTGCGCGAGGCGCGCGAGACGTTCGAGCGGGAATATCTGCGCGTCCAGATCCGCCGTTTTTCGGGCAATATCTCGCGCACCGCGACCTTCATCGGCATGGAGCGGTCCGCGCTTCATCGCAAGCTCAAGACGCTGGGCCTGGCGGACAGCAAGGGCGAGGAGGAATAAGCCACCGTCATTTTGCATATGCGAGATGGACGACCCGGGAAGCCTCGGCTAGACTCCCCGGCAATCCCGCATGCGGCGGGGGCGCACGACGCCGTGGAAAGGCGCTCACGCGGGCTACGACCCGCCAAGTAACCGGAGAACCGGACATGGCCGACAAGGTCAACAACCTTCAGGATATTTTCCTAAATACACTCAGGAAATCCAAAACGCCCGTCACGATGTTCCTCGTGAAGGGCGTGAAGCTCCAGGGTATCATCACCTGGTTCGACAATTTCTCGGTGCTGCTTCGCCGCGATGGCCAATCGCAGCTTATCTACAAACATGCGATCTCGACCGTGATGCCGGCGCACCCGCTGGACCTGAACGAGATCGAGAAAAATTTCGAGGAGCGCAAAGCCGCGCTGCTCCAGGAAATCTTTCTTTCCGCGGTGAAGAAATCGCGGGAGCCGGTGACCATGTTCCTCGTTAATGGCGTGATGCTGCAGGGGGAGATCGCTGCGTTCGATCTGTTCTGCATGCTGTTGCGTCGGGATGGTCTCAGCCAGCTCGTCTACAAGCATGCAATCTCGACCGTGCAGCCGGCAAGCCCGCTGAACCTGTTCAGCAGCGAGGATTCGGAGGCGGATTGAGCATATTCAATCGTAACGAGGATGACGGCCTGGCGCGTGGCGCCAAGGCCGTTGTCGCCTTGCCCGAACGTGGCGAGAGCCAGCGCAGCGCGCAAGCGCGGCTGGAGGAAGCCGCCGGGCTGGCTGAGGCGATCGGCGTCGATGTGGTCGATCGCCTCGCTTTCCGCCTGCGCGATCCCAAGCCCGCAACGCTGTTCGGCGCGGGCCAGGTGGAATCGATCGCCGTCGCCGCGCGCATGACCGAGGCGGAGCTGGTGATCGTCGATGCCGCGCTGACGCCCATCCAGCAGAAGAATCTGGAAAAGGCACTCGAAGCCAAGGTGATCGATCGCACGGGCCTGATCCTCGAAATTTTTGGCGAACGGGCGGCGACCGCGGAAGGGCGCCTGCAGGTGGAGCTCGCCCATCTCGATTATCAGGCGGGGCGCCTCGTCCGGAGCTGGACCCACCTCGAGCGGCAGCGCGGCGGCTTCGGCTTTCTCGGCGGTCCCGGCGAAACCCAGATCGAAGCCGACCGGCGGATGATCCGGGACCGCATGGCGAAATTGCGCCGCGAGCTGGAGCAGGTCCGCAAGACGCGCGGGCTGCATCGCGCCCGGCGGCAACGCGCGCCCTGGCCGGTGATCGCGCTGGTCGGCTATACCAATGCCGGCAAATCGACACTGTTCAACCGGATGACGGGCGCCGATGTGATGGCCGAGGATCTGCTGTTCGCGACGCTCGATCCGACGATGCGACAGATCAGCCTGCCCGGCATGGACAAGGCCATTTTATCCGACACCGTAGGCTTCGTCTCCGATCTGCCGACCCAGCTCGTCGCCGCCTTCCGCGCGACCTTGGAGGAAGTGACCGCGGCAGACCTCATCATCCATGTCCGCGACATTTCGCATCCTGATACGGAGGCGCAACGCGACGATGTCGTCGCCGTGCTGGCCGAGATCGGCGTGGGCGAGGGGGAAGGGGCCCCGATCCTCGAAGCCTGGAACAAGATCGACGCGCTGCCGGCCGAGGAAGCCGAGCGTATCGCGGCGGAGGCAGCGCGGCGCGAGGATGTGATGCCGATCTCTGCGCTCAGCGGCGACGGTGTCGAACAGCTGAGGCGCACGGTTTCGGAGCGGTTGAACCAGGGCAGTCGCCTCCACAGCGTGACGGTGGCGGCAAGCGACGGCGGTGCCATCGCCTGGCTGCATGCCCATGGCGAGGTGATCGGCCAGCAGATCGATGGCGACAGGCTGTCGATAAATGTCCGGCTGTCCGAGGCGGACTGGGCCCGGTACGAAGCGCGTGGACGGCGTAATGGCGGTGCCGGCCTGTCCTTCTAACCCGATTTCATCTGGATAGGATCACCGCGCTCGGGCTGAGCGCGGTCACGTGAAGGACGCTCCTTTCCCCGCCTGATTGCCATCAGCCACGCTTCGCCTGCTGCCAGAGGCTTTCCTTTTCATCGAGCGGCAGCGCGGCGAAGCCATTGCCGGCCGATGCCTCCATCGCGCGAAAGCGTCGCTCGAACTTGGCATTGGCCTGGCGCAAGGCGGCTTCGGGATCGATGCCCAGATGGCGCGCCCAGTTCACGACGGCGAACAGCAGATCGCCGATTTCCTCGATCCGCTCGGCCTCGCTGGCGGCAGTATCAACTTCGTCAATCTCTTCGACGACCTTGGCGCGGGCGCCGGTGGCATCGGGCCAGTCGAAGCCGGTGCGGGCGGCGCGCTTCTGCAGTTTCTCCGCGCGGAGCAATGCCGGCAGCGCGGACGCGACCCCGGCAAGCGCGCTGGGGTCGGGCTCCCGGTCGGCGCGCTCCTGGGCCTTGATCGACTCCCAGCCGGGATTGGTGCCGTCGCCGAAGACATGCGGATGGCGGCGCTCCATCTTGTCGCAGATCGAGCGGATCACGTCCGGCAAGGCGAAGGCGCCGCGCTCCTCGGCCATGCGGGCGTGGAAGACGACCTGGAGCTGGAGATCACCAAGCTCGTCCTTCAGCGCCGCCATGTCGTCGCGCTCGATCGCGTCCGCCACCTCATAGGCTTCCTCGATCGTATAGGGGGCGATGGTGCTGAAATTCTGCGCGACGTCCCATGGGCATCCATTTTCCGGATCACGCAGCCGCGCCATGATTTCGGTAAGACGGTTCAGCATGGTCAAAGTCCGATAATATATATTATGTAAAATATGGGTGGCTGGATGGCTGTCTCATGCCGTCTCCGGACCGAAGTTGCGGGTCCAGACGGGCGAAAGCCGAGCATCGGCCTCACATGCCAGCGCGATGGCGTGGAGCTTCGGGCATTCGGCCTCGAACCAAGCCCGGCGCGGATACCAATGCGTCATGGCGCAGACATAGATGTCCAGCACCGAAAAGAGATCGCCCAGCACCCAGGGGCCCGGATCGATCTCCGCCTCGAACATCCGCCACAATGCTTCGCGATGCCGCCTGACCGTATCGATCAGCCGATCGGTTTCCCGCTCGACCCAGCGCTCCGGATAATCGGCGAAGGTGAAGGTCGGATAGATATTGGCGACGAGCCAGATCAGGTGCCGCAGGAAGATCGGCCGGCGCACATCATCGGGCGCCGGCGCGAGCCCGGCCTCGGGAAAGCTCTCCGCGAGAAGCAGCGCGATGGCCGCGCTCTCGGTCATGACCGTGCCGTCCGGCAGCAACAGCGTCGGCACCTGCGCCAGCGGGTTCACCGCGAGCAGCTTCGATCGGTTCTCGCCCGGATGATCGAAGCCGTCGATCTGCTCGATCCGCATATCGGCGCCGCACAAGGCGAGCATGGCCTCGACGAGCACGGATCCCCAGCCGCGCGCCGCGTAAAGCACATATGGCTGATCCGTACCCAAAGCCCTGCTCCTTTCTCGCCGGACGCGAAAGTTCCTTGCCGCAGGCCGTTCTCCCTGTCCACCTGTTGCCCCGCGGCCGACCGATCGACCGTTGCGCTCCCGGTTCGGCTGAGCCACTTTGCCACCCACAAGAAGGACCCTATGGCAGCCGGGAGGACTGGAATGCGGAAAATCCATGCGGCGATGACCGTGATGCTCCTCGCGGCGGGCGGCTTTGTGGCGGCTGCGCCCGTGCCGGATGCCGTCATCGCCGATGGCCCGCGCGATATGGCGCATGCTGCGCGCAACGCCCAGCTTTTGGTGCCGAGCGACGGCATGGGCATGAACGCCCTTTTCCTGCTCGCCGCAGGACCGGGTCCGCATCCGACGATGCTGCTCCTGCACGGCCTTCCCGGCAATGAGCAGAATCTCGATCTGGCACAGGCCGTCCGCCGTGCGGGCTGGAATGTGCTGACGCTGCATTATCGCGGTAGCTGGGGTTCGCCGGGAATCTTCTCGGTGGACCATGCGCTGAAGGATGCGGCAGCGGCAATCGCCTTCCTGCGTGCGCCCGAAATCGCGGCCAAATATGGCGTTGATCGCGACCGGCTGGTCATGGCGGGACATAGTATGGGCGGATTTGCGACGGCGCGACATGCTGCACGCGATGCGGGGCTTGCGGGCGTCGTGCTGATCGATGCCTGGAATGCCGGCGCAACCGGCGAGCAGATTGCGCAAGGTGGCCCCCCTGCCCGCGCCGCCTTCGTCGCCGACATGAATGATTTCGGCAATAGCCTGGCCGGTGCCACGCCCGGGAGCATCGCCACCGAGATCGCGCGACATGGCAAGGCGTGGAACCTGCTTGCCGCGGCGCCGGGCCTGGCGCGCGTCCCGCTGCTGATCGTCTATGCCGAACATGGCCTTGCCGCGCAGAATCAGGCGCTGGCCCGGGCAATTACCGAAGTCGCGCCGGGCGCACGGCTGACGGTCCGCAACCTACCCTCCGACCATAGCTTCGCCGATCAGCGGATCGCGCTATCCGCTGCCGTGGTGAGCTGGCTCGAAACATTGCCCGGCCGATAGGCCCCTGCCCCGTTGCGGATGGTCGATCAATCGCCGCTGTAGCGCTGCTCGCGCCACGGGTCGCCGCGATTATGATAGCCGTTCACTTCCCAGAATCCGGGCTCGTCGGTGGCGGCGAAATCGATCCGCTGCAGCCATTTGGCGCTTTTCCAGAAATAGAGATGCGGCATGATCAGCCGCACCGGCCCGCCATGTTCCTTCGATAAGGGGCGGTCCTGCCAGCTATGCGCCAATATCGCATCTTCCGCGGCGAAATCCTCCAGCGGAAGATTGGTCGTATAGCCGTCATGGCCGTGCAGGATGACGAAGCGGGCCTCTCCCCGGGGCATGACGATATCCAGCAGATCGCGCGTTGCCACGCCCTCCCACGCATTGTCGTAGCGCGACCAGCTGGTCACGCAATGAATGTCGGATATCTTGCGGCTTTGCGGCTGCCGCATGAGGGTCGCCCAATCCCAGACGACCGGATTCTGGACGGCGCCCAGGATGAGGAGCTTCCACTCGTCGCGCGCGATCGACGGATGCCGGCCGAGATCGAGCACCGGCCAATCCCGGACGAGATGCTGGCCGGGCGGCAGCCGCTCCGCCTCCGGCCGCGAGGGCTGGCCGGTAAGGAAACGCCCTTCCCGCGCCCATCGCTGCTTGCTGGCGGTGAGCTTGGTGGGTTCGGGAAGCTGCTCTCGATCATCCGTCATCGCACTACCCCGCTCGCGGGCACCTGCCCGGTTCGAGCCTATCGCAAGTGGCATCATCCTGGCACCGACATTTTCTCACGACGATGGAAATGAATGCGTGCATCGAGCTTGACAGCAGCCCCTCACCCTCATAATGCCGCGCCTCCGCGACGGCCCCTTCGTCTAGCGGTCTAGGACGTCGCCCTCTCACGGCGAAAACACGGGTTCGAGTCCCGTAGGGGTCACCAGTAAAGTGCGGTATAGTCTTGATTTTACGCGATAGTATAAGAAATATCGCAGCCCCGCACCACAGATGTTCCCACATTTTGCGTGGGGCCTGATGGGATGATTCGGAACATGACGGGACGGTTTTCTGCTTCCCTTCCTCCTACCTATCCTGCCACCCGTTTTTACGACTTTCCAGACGGGTTTTGAGCCGGCGGAAGCGACCAAGGCCCATTTCCGGGCTTACCCATGGCTGTTTTGATATTGTCGTTCATGGAGGTGGGCGCCAGCCGCCAGCCATCTGTCACGTGAACTACCGCCGAAACTCGTTTACAGCAGGTGAATGAAATCAATGGTGCAATTAAGGTTGTTACCGTGCAGGCGGACTTTCCTGTGGGTCACTTGCGCAGTGATCAGGACGGAGAGGACTGCTTGCGTATTTGCAGCCTTCGCCGCCGCGTCGCTGCCCTTGGCGAGCCAATTGAGCCATGATCCCGCTGGGCAACTGCCCGCGCCATTGTCGGTTTGAAATCCGACGGAGACAGGCATGCAGGTGGGTTCCACCGCGTTGACATAGCCCTCATACATCCAGTTATAGGCTGATGCCGCCTGTGGAACAACAAAAGCCCCGATACTCGCAATACCCAGCAAGATGTGACGGAATTTCATCTCTTTTTCGAGTTCAGATTTAACGCGGCCCGTACATTCATACCGACTTAAACCGCACTGAGGTTAGAAAATCGGGTAGAGAACGGGCCGCGCCTTATGAATATGCTTTTTGCTATCCTTTAAAGTGCTACCGAACCAAAGTAAACGTCATAGGGAGGCGAGCGATCTCAGAACTTAGCGCGGACGCCAAAGTTGTACCGTGCGCCTGTGTCTTGTAGCAAAAGAAAACGATCTTTGATAGCCGACCATTCATCAACATATTCATTCGTGACATTGACACCTTGCAGATACACTTGGAAGTTTGGCGTTAGATCGTATGAAATATTGAAGTCAAACTGACCATAGGATGATCGGTTGCGCGGACGGGACTGGCTGTCTCGGCAGTTACGCAGATAATCCGAACGCCAATTATATGAAACTCGTGCGGATACTCCGTATTTTTCAAAGAATAGGCTGCCATTTGCCGAGTGCGGAGATAGTCCGTTATAGCCGCAGGAGTAATCAGCCAAAACCCTATCGCGCTTAGCAGTGCTCGACACATAGGTGTAGTTACCAGTCATGCCGAATCCTGATGCGAAACCCCCAAGCGCATCGAAGGAATATTGCCCGCCAATTTCGATACCCTTGATCGTACCACTCTGGCCGTTACGAGTTCGAGTGTCCTGAAAAACGCGTCCGAACCGCTCGACAGGCAATGTCTGAAGCTCAAGGAAGTCAGAGAGATCCTTGTAGAATCCGCCGACGCTCAGATAACTGACACGCGATATGTACCATTCCAGTGCCGCGTCGTAATTGGTCGACCTGAACGGCAGAAGATTGGGATTGCCACCCGATGACTGCGGCACGGAAATTCTTCCGCCGAAATTGTTATTGACGCCAAGGTCGGTGAGCGTCGGCCGGGTGATCGTTTGCGAGAATGCGGCGCGTGCGATCAGATTGTCGGTGACATCGAACTTGATGTTCGCCGAGGGCAGTGCGTCCACATAGCTGTTGCGCACCGAAACCGCCGTTGCCGGGCCATAGGTATATTGTAGCGTATCGTCGCCAGGCGTGTTGGCGATGCTGGTGACCGGCGTGTCAAAGCCGGAGGATAGCACGTCGGTCTTGATCACGCGAACGCCGACATTGCCCGTCCATCGCGAACCGCCGAACTGCATGCTGATATAGCCTGCGGTCAGCTTTTCCTGGACGTTGACCGTCCCGCGGAGCTGTTCGCGCACACCGAACGGGCCCCCTTCCAGGGCGAGCATCTGCTGGGCAAACGCCGCCTGTTCTTCAGGCGTGCGGCCCTGGCTTGGGATCGCCAATGTCGAAGGGTTATTGAGATAAGCGAGAAACGCCGCTGCATCGAATTCGAATGCCGTCGGCGGAATGCTCCTGCCGCCCCCCAGCAGATCGCCCCAATCATAAGGCTTCAAAAGACCCGGCGCGATTGGAACCTGATATCCGCAATAAGTGCAGCTTGAATCACTGTTGTTGAACGATCGGTTGATCTTGCGCCGTTCGGTGTAGGACACGCCCATCTGCACGGATTTCAGGATAGAATCGTCAACCTCCCATTTCGTGTCGAAATGAAATTCCGATCCCCTGTCCCGTGACGTGTTTCTGTCGATGCCCATATAATGCAGTCGCATGAATTCGGGATCGTTGATGATATTGTTGTCGAACGACACGGTCGGCAGTCCCTGACCACCGTCGAGCTGGAATTGGTAGGTGTATGGCAGGAGGGCGCCAATAACGAGATATTGGTTCGGCGAAGCCCGGTTCGCACCGGTGAAGGACGCATCCAGCTTCAATTCGATATTGTCGGCCGGATGCCATTTCACGTTTCCGCCGACCTGATAACTGTCGGACTGCCGGTTCGACAGATTATAGACGTGATCGATCTTCGCGTTCACGCCGTTGTTGACGAGCCGATCCCGATTATCTGCCAGGAATTGCGGGTTTTGGGCGATGAAGTCGCGACCTATCATGCTCAGGCTCATCGCCGTCCCATTCTGGTCGAATGTCGGCTGGTAATAAGGCGCCGCGAGGAAATTATCCATCTTGCGCGTCACGCCGGAAACGTCGAACTTGGAATAGATGCCGTCGATGGTTACTTCCAGATTATCGGCAGGCCTGTACTGGATCGAGCCGGAAAAATTGATCCGCTCCCGCTCTTCCTGTGCTCGCTGATAATAGAGGCTCTGGGGAACGTTGACGTTACCCGCAATCGGATAAAGGGGGTCAGATCCCGTCAACAATGTCGGCAGACCACCGATCGTCGAAACGATGTCCGGTCTGCCGTTGATCCATCCGTCGACGGCGATCGTATCGATCTGGTTCTTCCGCTTGGTATATGAGCCTGCCAGCACGATGCCGAAGGTCTTGTCGGGATTGGCATAGGATAAGGTGGCTGCGAGGTCGGGCGAAACCTTCTCTCGCAGCGTGTCGTAGATGCCGCCGAGCTGAGCCGTCGCGTGGAAGCCGTCGCGACCTTCAAGAGGTCGGGCCGTCACGATGTTAACGGTGGCGCCAATGCCGCCTTCCTGCAACTCGGGGACGGACGACTTATAAATGTCGGTTCGCTGGATCATGTTCGATGAAAGAACATCGAACGAGAATTCGCGGCCCGCATTGTCGGTCGCCATAACGCGGCCGTTGACAAGCACGGTATTAAATTCCGGCCCCAGGCCACGAACTGTGATGAACTGGCCCTCGCCGCCCGAACGGTCGATGGCGACCCCGGTGATGCGTTGGAGCGATTCCGCTATATTGGAGTCCGGAAATTTTCCAACATCGACGGCGCTGATGGAATCGACGATCTGATTGGCATCACGCTTGACCTGAGCAGACGAGCTGAGGCTGGCGCGGATGCCGGTGACGACGATATCGGCATTACTCGGCTGCGGATCATCTGCGGGGCCGGCAGGGGTCTGCGGCGTTGGCGCTTGCGACTCCGAATGAGAGGAGCGACTGGCCGTGTTCATATTTATCATTGTTGATTGCGGTTCAAACTCGCTCGCCATGGCCTGTGCGGCTATCATTGATGATAACGAGCAGCCGGCACCTAACGCAGCCGGGATCCACCAAGCCCTCATATCTCTCTCCCAATTTACTTTATAATATTTCGCGCTGAGAGATCGGCGTTCAAACCGCGTTCTTACGTGCTTTACCGCTAAACCCTCTGCAGCGCGAGTTGCGCGCGCCACGAGCGCCTCATCAATACTCAAGCGATGAGTTGTGTGTCTCGTGCGACGAATTATAGCCGATCGCACAACGGCTCATACCGACCCGCATTGATCACCCACGTGCCCATTTGCGGCGTCCGATAGTCATGATGCGCCACGGCTGATCGACAAGCCTGTTCCAGGCCTCGCAGCAAAGGTCGATGATGTTGTCGTGGGAGGTAAATATCCGGTTGGACAGTCAGTTATCGCGCATGAATTGCCAGATATTTTCGACCAGGTTGAGCTCTGGGCATTTCGGTGGCAGCGCAATGATGCTGATATTCTCGGGCACTTCCAGCTTTCCTGTCATGTGCCACCCGGCTTGATCCATCAACAGCACGCCGTGGGCGCCCGGCTCGATAGCGAGCGATATCCTCCGCGAGGCCGCAGCGGAAGCCCGCCTTCAACGTCAAGCACAGCTCGCTTTTTCGTTCAGGACAATCTCCAACGAATGGTTTTCGACCAGTTCCTCATCGAAGAGTGGCGGGCAAGGCAACTTAGCGGATGGACATTCGCGCCGCTCCAACCGCCGGCTCCAAATGAGCGACGTGCGACGATGGCGTCTCCGCACTTCAAGTATTGGTATGGTGCAAACCTTTCTCCGTTCCCGCTCCCTGACAGGATCGAGGCCGGTGCGGACCATCCTGCGCAGTGCCGCAGCCATTTGGCGCGCATCTGCCAGCGAGAGGTCATGCGCTGGTCCGAGGCCGAAGTCGCGTCGGCACCCCTTGTGCTGCATGCGCAGGACCCACGAGCGGGAGCCGCTCTCGCGGACAACCAAGTATAGACCATAAATGTCAGCGTGACGCCCGGGACCGGCAGTGCGAACCTTGAGCGCGGTAAGCGGCATCAGCGTGCTCCGAAATCCCACATTCCGTCCCACACATTGTGCCGGATTTGGTGAGCTTCAGTGGGACCAAATGGCTCCGAGCCTGTTAGCTCAATCCAGTAATATCGATGGGTGAGACGTCCTGACTGCTAATGGGACTTCGGTTGCCTACCGTAGGGGTCACCATTCCTTGTTTTACAAGGGCTTAGCGGATTTTGAGGCTATGTAGTCGCACACCTTTGTCTCGCACAAACTACGCTGCCTAATAGACGCCATTGCCCTAGCAGCGCCGATTTGGCATTAGTGCCGTGCGGCACGGTAAATCCCGTCGGCCTGCATGCCGACCGGAAGGTCCTGGGGATGCACGGCGTGTCCGCCGGCTACGAACCAGCACACCTGCTATTTCAGCACGTAGACCTCAGCATGACCGGTCCCAAGCGCGTCGCGATCGTCGGACGCAACGGCATCGGTAAGAGCACGCTGCTCAAGCTCGTCTCGGGCGAGCTGGCGCCTATGGCCGGGCAAGTCGTGGTCGGAGTGTCAACCGCCATGATCGACCAGCACGTCTCCTTCCTCAACCCGGCGGCGTCGATCCTGGATAACTTCCGCGCCCTCAACCCCGAGGCTGACGAGGACAACTGCCGGTCGATCCTCGCGGGCTTCCTCTTCCGGGCGGACGCCGCCCTCCAGATCGTTGGCACACTCAGCGGTCGGCAGATGTTACGTGCGGGCCTTGTATGTCGACTAGGTAGCCTGCGACCGCCCGAGCTGCTCATCCTCGACGAGCCGACCAACCACCTCGACATCGACTCGATCCACGCGGTCGAGGTAGCTCTCCAAGCCTATGACGGCGCCATGCTCGTCGTGAGCCACGACGAAACCTTTCTCCAGAACATCTCCACCGAGCGCACGGTTCGCCTCGACGCGAGGGGCGCCGACGAGGCATCGGCACGGCACGACGGGAAGCGCGTGGGATGACGCCCCCGACCTGGTATCGATCGCTCGGCAAGAAAGGGTGCACCGCGTTCTGGAGCTCGTACTCCGGATTCAGCATCGACGCCATGAACGTGCAGATCTACGCCTTCGTGCTCCCGGCGCTGCTTGCGCTATGGGAACTAACGCCTTCAGCCGCCGGCCTTCTGGCGTCCGCAGCCCTGATCTCCGGGTCTGCTGGTGGTTGGCTCGCCGGATCGCTCTCCGATCGCATCGGCCGGATCCGGGTCCTGCGCGTCTCCATCCTCTGGCTCGCCGTGTCGACGACATTTTGCGGGTTTGCGCGCAGCTATGACGAACTCCTGATCGCGCGTCTGATCCAGGGCTTCGGTTTCGGCGCCGAATGGGCGGTCGGTGTCGTCTTCATGAGCGAGATCGCACAAGCTGCAACCCGCGGACGCGTTCTAGGCACGCTGCAGAGCGCCTGGGCGGCCGGCTGGGCGCTGGCAGCAGCGATCACGTCGGTCTCGCTCGCGCTCCTGCCGCCCGACACCGGCTGGCGTATCGCCTTCTTCGTGGGGCTCTTGCCGGCGCTGGTGCTATTCCGAGTCCGATCGGGCATGGACGACACACCCGTCTTCGACGCCGCGGGGTCGCGCCAGGCATGGCACCGGATCTTCTCGCGCGAAGTCCGGGGCAACACCGTGAAGGGTAGCCTCCTCGCGACCGGCACGCACGGGGGCTATTGGGCGATCGCGACATGGTGGCCGACGATGCTGCGGCTCGAGCGCGGGATGTCGGCGTTGGAGACCACCGTCCACATGGCGACGCTGATCGGCGGATCCTTCCTCGGATACGTGCTTGGCGCCTGGCTAAGCGACCATGCGGGCCGTCGGGCGACCTTGGGAGGCTTCGCGTTCGCCGGCATCGTCGTCGTGCTCGCCGCGACGCAGCTCCGGCTGAGCGATGCCGTGCTTCTGGCCCTCAGTCCCGTGCTCGGCCTTTTCGCTCTTGGGATCTACAGCGCCGTGGGCCCGGTACTGACCGAGCTTTACCCGACATCGCTGCGCGGTTCGGGCATGGGCTTCTGCTACAATATCGGCCGCGGACTGGCAGGCGTCACGCCGCTGGCGGTCGGGGGCAGCATCGCAGCGCTCGGATATGCCCAAGCCATCGGCCTCTATGTCGCGGCCTCCTACGGTGCCGTTCTGTTCGCCACCGCGCTGTTGCAGGAGACCCGCGGCATCGATCTCGTCGCGAGCCAGAGCGCCTAGTGGCGCTCGCCCCTTGTTGACCGTGACCGAGCCCGGCTGTCAAAAGCCGAGTTCGGAGAGAGAGGGGTGATCGCTCGGCCTAGGTCCTGCTGCCCAGCGCAGGACGCGCTCATGCTCCTGGATGGCGTGCTCGTTGGCCGAGGTGAAGCGGCGCCTAACAAGGCCGGCCTCATCGAACTCCATCTCCTCGCAGCCGTACACCCTGAACCACAAGCCGCTGTCGTTGCGGAATTCGGAGGCGAACCGGAGCGAGAGCTGGCGTTCCCCTTCCGCCCAGGGCTCGAAGATCATGCGCTGATCTATCTCCCGCCTCATCTGGCGCTCGACGTAGGTCCTGACCTGCTCGCGCCCCCAGAGGAAGTAGACGCGGTTGCGCCACTGGCAGTCTATCGTGTTGCTCAGGACGATCGTGTCGCAGCTGCGCGTATTCCAGGCGCATTCAGCGTCGCGGACCCGCTGCTGCATGGCCGGACTCAATCGGGACATCTGGACTTCCATCATAATCCAAGAAGCGAGCATTCCGCCTTCCGCGCCCGGTCGCCCAAGAGCCGTCGACGTCCGCTCACGTCGATAATGGCGCTCCTCGCCGAAGATGCCAGTTAGTTGGTGTTAGTTCGTTCGAGCGGCCCTGTCCGCCCCCACATCCGGACGGAACGGCTCGCCCGGTCCTGGCCGCTCACAGGACATCACAGCGATTAACGAGCGCAGCCCGCACCTCGCGCGTATCCCAGCCACATACCCGAACGCCCTTGGAAGGGAGAAGAAACATGAATGAGCAGCTTGAGATCGCCGACCCCCGTCGTCGGGAATTCGTGCAGGTCGCCGCAGCCGTGGCGGCGACTCTGATGGCGGGGGCTGGCACCGTGCAGACGGCGGCCGCAAGAACGATGCCGTCGCGCGCCGCAGCACCGTTGGGGCCAATCAAGCAGGTCGACGCCGGCGTCCTCAAGATCGGCTATGTCGACATGGGTCCGGCGAGCGGCGCGCCGATCCTGCTCTTCCATGGTTGGCCATACGATATCCACGCCTTCGCAGAGGTCGCCCCGCTGCTGGTGGCAAAGGGCCACCGCGTCATCATCCCGCATCTACGCGGCCACGGCACGACGGTCTTCCGCTCGGCATCGGATCCGCGCAACGCCCAGCAGGCCGCACTTGGCGCCGACGGCATCGCGCTGATGGATGCACTGGGCATCCGCCAGGCGGTCGTCGCGGGCTTCGACTGGGGCGCACGCACAGCCGACATCATGGCGGCGCTTTGGCCGGAACGATGCAAGGCGCTGGTCTCGGTCAGCGGCTATCTGATCGGTAGCCAGGCCGGGAACGCCAAGCCGCTGCCCCCGGCTCAGGAGCTTCAGTGGTGGTATCAATTCTACTTCGCTACCGAGCGAGGCAAGGCGGGCTACGCCGCGAACACCAATGCCTTCAATCGCCAGATCTGGCAGCTCGCCTCGCCCCAATGGAAGTTCGACGATGCGACGTTCGAGCGCTCGGCGGCATCCTTCGCGAACCCCGACCACGTCGCGATCGTGATTCACAACTACCGCTGGAGGCTCGGCCTTGCTGAGGGCGAACGGAAGTTCGACGATCTGGAGGCCAAGCTGGCGGCTGGGCCTCCGATCACGATCCCGTCGATCACGATGGAGGGTGATGCGAACGGTGCGCCGCACCCGGACCCGACCATGTATCGCGCGAAGTTCACCGGTCCCTACGATCACCGGCTCATCACCGGCGGCATCGGCCACAACCTTCCCCAGGAAGCGCCGGCAGCGTTCGCCCAGGCCGTGCTGCACGCCGCCAAACTGGCGTGATGAGCGCCGCGGCGGCATCCCGCACTGAACCGAGGAGTATGCCATGAAGAGAATTGGCGCATGCGCGCTCGGCCTCGCGACGATCGTGTTCGGCATCTCGGCGGTCGCCGCCGCCCAGCGAAAAGACGACCTGAGGTCGCCGATCTACGGCGTGAAGCTGCCTAAGGGCTATCGCGACTGGAAGCTGATCAGCGTCGCGCAGGAAAACGGTAAGAACAACGACATTCGCGCCATCCTCGGAAATGAGATCGCGGTGAAGGCCTTCAGGGAGGGTAAGCGCCCCTTCCCGGATGGGACGATTATCGTCCGGCTCGCATGGCGCTACCAGTCCTCATATCGCAACGACGCGGTGTTCCTGGCGCCTCAGTCCTTCGTGGCGGGACCGCCCACCAACATCCAGGTGAGCGTGAAGGACTCCAAGCGCTACGCCGCGACGGGAGGCTGGGGCTACGGTCAGTTTGAGGGTGAACTGCCGAACAGGGACCCGGCCGTCGTGCAGGCGTGCTTCGCCTGCCACGTGAAGCTGGAGAAGCTCGAGCACGGTGCCGACTTCGTTTTCACCGGCTATTCGCAGTGAGGGTTCGGCCGGTTTGAGCGCCTCCGACCGGCTACAGGGCGGCGGTCCCGTCTAGCCACGCCCTGAACAGAGCACTGTCCAGCACGCCGAATGTCGTCGGCGTGCAATTGCGCTCGTGCCCGTAGCTAGCGCGGATCGATGTCGGCGGAGGCGATCTCCAGCATATGACCGACCAGCCACCGCTCGAAGCCGTGGGACGCGTCCACCTCTGGTGAAACTGGAGCCCCAGGGCGGTGCGGCCAATCGAGAATGCCTGGATCTCGCGCACTTCGGTCGAGACTAGCCGGGAGGCCCCAACCGCGATTTCGAACAGGTCGCCATGCCAATGGAGCACCTGGGCGTCTACGAGGTGCCTCAATGGTCCCGCCCTTCCAGCGTCCGTCAGCGTGACCGGCGCGAAGCCGATCTCCTTCTAACCCGTCGCCGATACGCTGGCACCAAGCGCCGCCGCCATGACCTGGGCACCGAGGCAGACGCCGAATGTCGGTGCGCCGCCGTCGAGACGCTTCCGGACAAACGCCAACTCGTCGGCCAGGGACGGGTCTTCCTTGGTCTCATAGACCCCGATCGGACCATCAAGTACGACCAGCAGGCAAGCCGCATCCAGCCCGTCCTCGTCCCATGTATCCAACCCGACATCGTGGTAGCGCAATTCGTATACGGCCTCGACGAGCGGCTGCTCGAAGGTGCCAAGATCCTCAAAGGCGACGTGGCGCAGCGCGATGGCGGTTTTCATGTGGAAACCTCCTGTCCTATGGCAGGCGGGTGATATGACCTCACGGCCGGCCACGCGATGGCATGACCGACCGTGAGCATGCGCGCCGGTTCTGGGGGCGACAGAGGGAGGACGCCGGCGCCGCACCTCAGCGGGCTGTCGCGGCCCGCTCGATCAGACTGGCGACCTCGGGGGCGTGCGAGACCATCACGACGTGCGACGCACCCTTGACCACGACCGTCTGTCGGGATTTCGCCCGCTCCGCCATGAAGCCCATGGCGGCGGGAGGTATGTTCTTGTCCTTGTCCCCGTAGATGAACCACGAGGGCGTGCTCCTCCACGCAGGCTCGGTCGACGCCTCCGACAGCGCCGCCTCGGCTATCGGACGCTGACCGGCGGCCATGAGCCGGGCCTCTGCCGCCGGCACGTCGGCCGCGAACTGGTCGTGGAACCGGGCCTGCAGGATGTAGAGGTCGTTGCCGCCCGAGGTGAGCTTCACCGGTGGGGCGAGCGTCGGACCCAGAGTGCTTCCTGGGAACTTGCCAGTCAGCCCCAGTGCGGTCTCTCCAGCCTCCGGCGCGAAGGCGGCGACAAAGACCAGCGCCTTCACGTTCGGCCGGCCTTCGGCCGCCTCGCTGATGACCGAGCCACCATAGGAGTGGCCGACGAGGACCACCGGACCGTCAATGCCCCTCACCACGTCTGCGATAACGTCGGCATCCGCACGGACGCCGCGCAGCGGGTTCGGAGCCGCGACGACCTTGTAGCCGTCACGCTCGAGGATGGTGATCACCCCGTTCCAGCTCGACGAGTCCGCGAACGCCCCGTGGACGAGCACGACCGTCGGCTTGGTGGGCTGGGAATCCGCGGGTAGTGCCTGGGCCGTCGAGGCGAGCAGCTCAGCGGCGAGCACGAGCCCGCCGGCAATGAACCTGTTCATGTGGATCTCCTCTTCGATGTCGCCAATCAGGCGAGGGTGACGAGCGTGTCGATGTTGCCCTTGATTGCCTTCGAGTACGGGCAGGTGCGGTGCGCGGTCTCGATGATCTGGCGGGCAATTTCGGGATCGACGCCGGGAACATGCACGTTCAGGCGCGCCGCGAGGGAGAAGCCGTCCGCGCCATGACGCAGCTCGACCTCGGCATCGATCGCCAGATCATCCGGCAGCGTGGTCCCCTTGGATTTCGCCGCGATCGCTATCGCACCTTCGAAGCAGGCCGACCACCCGGCGGCAAACAGTTGCTCCGGATTGACCCCCTGACCAAGCCCACCGGGGGTCGAGAGCTTGAGATCGAGGCGACCATCCGAGCTGCGGGCGGTGCCATCGCGGCCGCCGGTCACATGGACGTTGGCCGTGTACAGGGTCTTGGTGTCGGGCATCGTTCTCCTCCTTCAGTGTGGATGCGGTGGATCAGCGGAGCGGACGGAAGGCGGCACGCACCTCCTCAGTGAATATCTGAGGCTGCTCCCAGGCGGCGAAGTGCCCGCCGTTCGAGGCCTCGTTGAAGTAGTAAAGGTTGCGGTAGCAGCGCTCCGCCCAGGTCTTGGGCGCGCGGAAGATCTCGCCCGGAAAGACACTGACGGCGACCGGAAGGTCAATGATGCCACGCGCGTTGAAGTTGTTGGAATGGTCCTCCCAGTAAATCCGCGCGGCCGACGCACCGGTTCCGGTCAGCCAGTAGAGCGAGATGTCGTCGAGGATCGCGTCGCGGCCGAGAACACGCTCGGGCTGACCGTCGCTGTAGGTCCACTGCGCGATCTTCTCGTACATCCACGCGGCCATGCCGACCGGAGAGTCGACCAGCGAGTAGCCGATGGTCTGGGGGCGCGTGTTCATCATCGCCGCGTAGGCGGAGTTGTCGCGGTAGAATGCCTCGAGCTGGTCGAACGCCTCGCGCTCCTTCGCGGTGAGATTGGACGGTGCGGGATCGCCGGCGGCGAGGGTCTTGGCGATGTCCGCCGGAACGACAGCAGGCATGTTGAGGTGGATGCCCAGGAGACCCGGCACATGCTGCAGTGCCATGCGCTGCGAGATTACCGAACCGCAGTCGCCACCCTGGCTGACGTAGCGGTCATAGCCCAGGCGCAGCATCAGCGTCGACCATGCACGACCGATGTGATCCGAGCCCCAACCGAGCTTGGTAGGCTTCGCCGAGAAGCCGAAGCCTGGGATCGACGGGATGACCAAGTGGAACGCGTCCTCGGCCTTGCCGCCATGGGCGGTCGGGTTGGTCAGCGGGTCGATGACCTTCAGGAATTCGAGGATCGATCCCGGCCAGCCGTGGGTCAGGATCATCGGCAGCGCGTTCTCGTGACGCGAGCGCATGTGGATGAAGTGGATGTCCAGGCCATCGATCTCGGTCATGAACATCGGCAGCGCGTTGAGGCGGGCCTCGATCTTGCGCCAGTCGTAGCCATTCGCCCAGTAGCGCAGCAGCGGTTCGATCGTCTGCCGGCGCACGCCCTGGCTGTCGTCGGTCGCAGGTTGCGCGTCGGCCCAGCGGGTCTCCACGATGCGGCGTTTCATCGCGGCAATGTCCGCCGCCGGGATCACGGCCTTGAACGGCCGGATGGCGGCACCGCTGACTTGAGCGCGTATCGCGGACGGCACAGCGCTCGTCGCCCCGGCCAGGGCCGCGCCGACCACGAACTGGCGGCGCGATGTCGAATACTCTCCGATCACTTGTGATCTCCTCAACCGGGGACTTGGTGTCCCGGAAAATAGAGGAGCGAGCGCGGGACGCTCGTTAGGTGGAATGATGGCGCGTTAGCGTTCGCGATCCACCCGAACCGCGTGGCGCACCTTCCCTGCGAGGATGAAAAGTCGGGCGCTCCGCCCCCTTTCAGAAACTAACACCGCTCATCGCCCCCTAACATGATGCGTCACGGGCGGGCATTACATATCGGATCACGAGATCAACCGGCACCGGTTGCAACTGAAGACTAGTGATATGACCAAGACGCGCTCGATCGGCTTCATCGCGACCGCCCTCCTGACTGCAGGCGTCACCACCGCGGTCTGCTTCGGTGATGCGCTTAGCCTGACGTCAGCCCGATCCGCGCCGATCGGCGCTCCTTCGAGGCCAACTGACGTGCTGCAGAACGCGAAACCCTGGCTCACCGAAGTTCCGGGCGGACCCCAGTCGCTCCGCGGCAAGGTCGTGGTGGTCAACTTCTGGACTTATTCGTGCATCAACTCATTGCGCGCGCTACCGTATCTGCGCGCCTGGCAGGAGAGGTACGGCGACAAGGGCCTAGTCGTGGTCGGCGTGCATGCACCCGAGTTTCAGTTCGAGCATGACGCCGCCAAGGTGCGGCTGGCCACAAGCCAGCTCGCCGTGCGCTATCCGAACCTCCAGGACAATGACTATGCCGTTTGGCAGGACTTCGGCAATGAGGGCTGGCCCGGCTTCTACTTCATCGACGCCAAGGGACGCGTGCGCGGCTACCGTATCGGCGAGGGCAACTACGCCGACTCGGAGCAGCTGATCCGCAAGCTGCTGGCAGAGGCGGGACACGATCCCTCCGACGTCCCCGTCACTCCAATCACCGGCACCGGCATCGAAGCGCAGGCCGACTGGAGCAATCTCGGCTCCCCGGAAGCCTATGTCGGCTATGCCAAGGCGGTGAACTTCCGCTCCCCGGGCGGGATCAGGAAGGACGCCAGCGCTCGCTACGCCTCGGCGGCGAGCCTGCCGCTCAACGGCTGGGATCTGGCCGGCGCCTGGACCGTCGGCCGCGAGTTTACGACGCTCGACGAGTCGCTCGGCGCGCTACGATTCCGCTTCCACGCGCGCGACGCTCATCTCGTCATCGGCGGCGCGCCCGACGGCCGCCCGGTCCGCTTCCGGGTGACGATCGACGGCGCCGCGCCAGGGGCCAGCCACGGCACCGATGTCGACGCGGACGGCTGGGGAGAGGTCAGGGAGGACCGGCTCTATCAGCTCGTTCGGCAGGCCGGCGTCATCCGGGACCGGACTGTCACCATCGAATTCTCGCGGCCGGGCGTGCGGGCCTACTCATTCACGTTCGGATGATGTGGGAAACCGTGCCGGAATTGCGCCGCTACTGGAACGATAGTTCAAAAACGCCATGCCTTGTGGTACGGGAGGGGGACTATGGTGCGAAAGAGCGAGATCATCAGCAGCAACACGCCTGCATTTTCCGCCCTACCCGGCTTTCACGGCGGGCGGCAGGCCGGCCCTATGGGCTCCGTCTATTCAATGGCGGCTCGTGACGCCACAATCGCATGGGGAGCGGTGCAGTCGTGGCGGATGTAGAGAATCAACCCGTTCGCGAACGGCTCACCTTCGGCCCGTTCTCGCTGTCGCCGAGCGAGCGGCTGCTGACGAAGGACGGCGAGCCTCTCGATATTGGGGGACGCTCGTTCGACCTCCTGGTCGTCCTGACCGAACAACCCGGTCGCGTCCTCTCGAAGCGCGAACTCCTCAAGCGCGTCTGGCCGGACGTGGTCGTCGAGGACGGTAGTCTCCGCTTTCACATGGCGGGCCTTCGCAAGCTGCTCGGCGAGGGCGCGGACGGCGCCCGCTATATCGCGACGCAGGTCGGGGTCGGATACGCCTTCGTGGCCTCCATCGAGAGGCAAGGCCTACCGGGCCTAGCTCCCGTCCCAGCGCCCATGATCGCCGAGGAGGCCGCACCCCGGGCCGCCGCGAGCTCCCTCAACATTCCCGCGCGACTTCCGCATTTGATTGGTCGGGAAAGCGACGTACAGCTCCTGCAGGCCCGCGTGGTCGACACGCCGCTGTTCACGATTGTGGGATCAGCCGGCGTCGGCAAGACGTCGCTCGCGATCGAGATCGGTCACAACCTCGCCAGCACGTTCGACGGCCAGGTCGCCTTTGTCGACTTCAGCATGCTCGAGAACCCGACGCTCGTCCCATCAATGATCGCCGGCGCGATGGGCATACCGGTGCATAGCGACGATCCGCTGGCGGTCATCCTCGGCCACGTCCGGGACCGTTCTTTCCTCCTCCTGCTCGACAATTGCGAACATGTCATCGAACCTGCGGCGAGGCTCGTCGAGCGCATCGCGGAGGACGCTCCGCAGGTCCGCATCCTCGCCACGTCGCGCGAGCCGCTGCGCGTGCGGGATGAACACGTCCACCGCCTCGACGCGCTCGCCTATCCCGACGATCCCTCGCGCCTAACCCTGGATCAGCTGCTCGCCTATCCTGCAGTTCAGCTGTTCTCCGAGCGTGCGACCGCCGCCGACAGCTCGCTTGAGATCGACGAGGCGGCCGCCCGGCTCATCGCCGCCATGTGCCAGCGACTGGACGGCATGGCCCTGCCCATCGAGTTGGCGGCGGTGCGCGTCGCGACGCACGGCGTCCAGGCAACTGCGAAGCAACTCGGCGAGCGGTTCAGCCTGGGTTGGCCTGGAAGGCGCACCGCCCTGCCCCGTCAGCAGACCCTCCAGGCGACGCTGGACTGGAGCTATGACCTCCTCTCCGACGTCGAACGCACCGTGCTCGAGCGGCTGGCGATGTTCGTGGGCCCCTTCTCGATCGACGCCGCGCTCGAAGTGGTCGTGGACGACACGCTCGGGTCCGACGAGATAGCCTTCGCGGTGGACGAGCTCACTTCGAAGTCGCTGATCAAGCCTGACCGCGCGCGGGGTACCGGCACCTATCGCCTTCTGGAGATGACGCGCGCGTACGCCAAGCAACGGCTGATTGCACGTGGTCTGGACGCATTCAACGGCACCGCCCATCGCCATGCCCGCTTCTTCCTCGCCGAGCTTGAGGCCATCGCCACGCAAGAGGAGGATTTCCTTCAGGACCAGCGCCCACTGCGCCAGCAGCTGGGCAACATCCGCAGCGCGCTCGACTGGGCCTTCGGCCGCGATGGCGACCGCAGGATCGCCGTGCGGCTAGCGGCCGCAAGCGCGCCGGTGTTCCTCAACCTGTCGCACCTGATCGAATGCCGCACCTGGTGCGGCCGCGGGCTGGCGGAGATGGAGGATGCCTCGCGCGGCACCGCCATTGAGCTGGAGCTTCAGGGATCGCTCGGCATCTCGCTGATGTTCACCCGCGGCAACAGCGAGGCGGCGGGAACCGCGCTATCCCGGGCGCTCGAGATCGCCACCGCCCTCGACGACCGCTGGAACCAGCTGCGCATGCTGGGCCGGCTGCACATCTTCCATGAGCGCATCGGCGAGTATGAAGTCGCGATGAGTCACGCCCGGCGGGCGGTCGAGGTCGCGGAGGCGATCGACGATGCGGAGGCGATCGGTGTTGCCTATTCACTCTCGGGCATCTCCCACCACCTCGCAGGCGACCAGATGAGGGCGCGCGAAGAACTGGAGATCTCTCTCGCAAAGACACCCGTCTCCGTTCGCAGCCGGACCATCCACTACGGCTTCGACCACCGGAACCGGTCGGGCATCGCGCTCGCGCGCGCTCTGTGGCTGACAGGCCACTCTGCGCAGGCGGATGCAGTCGCCAGGCATACCGTCAGCACGGCCGCGCGGCTCAACCATCCCGTCACGCACTGCATCGCGCTGATCTGGTCCCTCGCCGTCCACACCTGGATGGAGGATCTCGATGCAGCGGACGAGGCGCTCGAGGCATTCACCGAATGCGCCGAGGTGAACGCGCTCGGCCCGTACATCGCGGCGGCGACCGGCTTCCGGGGCGAGCTAGCGATCCTGCGCGGCCGGACCCGGGACGCCCTGGGCGCGGTCGAGGAGAGCCTCGCCCGCCTGCGCGGTGCGCGCTACGAGCTGCTGACCACACCGTTCTCCATCGCCTTGGCGCGCGGCCTCATCCTCGACGCCCGGATCCGCGAGGCCGGCGAACTGATCGACGCGTCGATCGCCCGTTGCGAAACCAACGGGGAGCGGTTCGCGATGCCGGAGCTTCTCCGCATCAAGGCGGAGATCATGATTGTCTCCAATGACGAGGCGCGGGCGATCTCCATTCTGGAGGACGCCATCGCGCTCGGTCGTTCCCAGGGCGCGCGCGCATGGGAGCTGAGGGCGACCACCGATCTCGCGTCCCTGTTCACCGCCGAGGGGCGATCGGAGGAGGCCCTCGACCGCCTGCAGGCCGCATTGGCTGACTTCCCATCGGCCGGCAACACAGCTGACATGCGTCGCGCCAACGAGCTGATCGAAGCGCTTCGTCCGCCGGCGGCTTCAGTTGGGTGAGCCGACGTTCGGGTCGGCGCACGAACTAGGTGTTTAGTCCCGCGGAGTGGTGGTACGGATGATCGCGCCTATCGCTGCCGCAAGTCGACCGCCCGGGCACAGCATAGCCGTGCCGACCTTCGCTATGGAGGCGATCTTACCGACGCGGAGTGGCATTTAATTGCGCCATATCTGCCTCCGCCTCGCCACCGCGGTCGGCAGCGGCGTTGGTCCATGCGGCAGATCATCGACGCCATTTTCTACATATTACGGGCGGGCTCTCCGTGGCGTCTTCTTCCCGACAGCTTTCCGCCCTGGCGCACGGTTTTCCGGTGGTTCTGCGTGCAGAGCACGGGGAAGGCCGGCGGAGGGAGGCGAAAGAACCTTCGCATGGATCAACCGAAACCGCCGTCTCAGCAAGGACTTCGAACGAACCCTAAAATCCGCTACCGCTTTCCTGTATGCTGCGGCTGCCATCTTCCTGCTCAGACGCATCGCTCGTTACGCTTAAGATTCAAGACGGGCTCTAAGCGTGATTGCGATGCTCAGGAACGGCGATTTCGGGTAAAATTCGTCCCTGACCGGGTGTGGATTTGCTTGGATAGCACGCCCCTACCGGGCTGACATTGCGGTGGAATGTTCGTGTCGTGAATCCTTCATCGCAGCCATTTCGATCTTGCCGCAGTGGCGCCTCACCGGGCCAATTGCGTTATGGATCTATCCCAGCGGGACGAACATGGTCACGCCGCAGCCGATGATGGCCGATCAGACCCGCAGCACCATTGCCTGACTGGCGCGTCCGAGGCACCTAGCGAACTATGGCTAGGAGTTGGCTGTTGCCGGTCTTTCGCGCACGACATCAATTATTCGCGAGGGCGGCGGCGATCCTCGTCGCGCTCCTGCCTTGGAGCGCGACGATTGCGTCACCGGCAGGCAACTCGGCCGGCCCCGCGCTTGCGCACCGAAGCTGGACGACGCGGACCGGCGCGCCATTCTTCATCCAGTCGCTGACGCAGGACCGCGCCGGCTTCCTGTGGGTCGGCAGCGCGGACGGCCTGTTCCGTTTCGACGGCCTCAGCTTCGACCAGATCGCCGCGCCTCCCGGGCACCGGCGTACGGCCATCGCGGCTTCCGCGCTCGCGGCGGCGCCCAACGGCGACGTCTGGGTCGGCTACGCGGGATGGGGCGGCGTGGCTGTGTTTCGAAACGGTCAGCTACGCGATGCGCGCGTTCCCGATCCGCCGGCCGAAGTCACCGACATCGCCATTGATGCTGATGGCGATCCGTGGATCGCTGGTGGAGATGGGCGCTTTGCGATCATGCGCATGCACAAGGGTAAATGGTCGCCCGTATTTGGGCCGAACGGCCGCTCCTTCATCTACGCCAACGAGCTCCAAACAGCCAGCAACGGCACGATCTGGCTGATCGCCGACCATCGCGTATACTTCGCGCGGAGGGGAACTGCGGAACTAAAAGCAGCGCCAGTCGAGGTTGCGGGAATTGGATCGCTGGCGATCGACGGTGCGGACATGGTCTGGCTGACCGACGAGCGCGGCATGTGGCGCTTGCCTGCTTATGATCAGGACGAGACCGGACCGCCGAAGCGCCTGGGCGGTCCGCCGCCGCCGAACAGATATCTGAAGACCAAATTCGATCGGACGGGCCGTCTATGGGGCGCGACGATAGTCAGCGGCATCTTCCATGTCGCCGCAGGTGAGAAAAGCATCCACAGGATCACCGAAAGGGATGGGCTGACCTCGGATCGCGCCTACGACTTATTCGTGGATCGGCAGAACAATGTGTGGGTCGGGACCGAACGCGGCCTCGACCGATACTCGCGACCGGTGCTGCGCGAGGAACCGGAAATTCCGCGCAATGCCTCCCAAGGGTATATGCTCGCGATCGATCGCGACGGGGTGCCCTATTTCGCGGCCGAACGCGGCATTTGGCGTGCGCTGCCCGGGCAGCCGCCCGAATTGTGGGCGCTGCTGCCGCAACCCGCCCAAGCGCTGTGCGCGGGCGATCGTGCGGTCGTCTGGGTCTCCATGCGCGACAGCATCGTCCGCATCGTCGACGGGCGCCCGGATCGACGCCTTTTCTATCCCGGCAGAACCGCCGACCAAATCTCCTGCGCCGTGGACCAGGGCGGCACATTATGGGTCGCGGCGGAGGGTGTCGGTCTGATCCAACATGTGGGCGGCGCGTGGCGCAGATATGCCATTCCCGAGCAGCTCGGTTTTCCCGCGGCCGTCGCCATTGACGGGCGGAACCGACCGGTCGTGATTTTGGCGCGGCGCAACTTGCTGCGTCTAGACGGAAGCCGTATGATGATCTGGCATGGCGACCGGATCGGCTTCGAGCGGCCGCTCGCCTTCTCCGCGGGCACCCGTGACCTGCTAGTCGGCGGCCTAACCGGCCTGCTGCGCCTGCGGGGCGACCGCGTGGAGAAGCTCGACTTCAGCGACCATCCCTGGCTGAGGAGCATCGTGGGCGCGACGATGTCCGCCGACGGCTATGTGTGGCTGACCGGCTATCGCGGCATCATCCGGATCCGGCAGGAGAATCTGGAGCACGCTTTCGCGCATCCACGGCAGCCAATTCCCCACGAAATCTTCGACGACGATGACGCAACGGTCGGCATCCGGCAGCGCAACGTCGGCTTCCAGGCGGCCACAGGAGGCGACGGCCGGCTCTGGTTTCTTACCCGCCAGGGAGTCGTACATGTTTCGCCCACCATCGATCGGGCACCGCCGATCGGCGTTGCCGTCCGCGCAGTGGTGATGGGCAATCGTCGCCTGACGCAATGGGACGGGTTGGTCCTGCCCAGCGGAACCAAGGCTGTCACGTTCGAATATGGCGCGGTGGACCTTAGCACGCCGATGCACCGTCGATTTCGTATTCGCCTCGACGGCATCGATCATGACTGGACTGCCGTAGGGACGCGTCGCCAGGTCAGCTTCGCCAATCTCGGCCCTGGTCGCTACCGCTTTCTGGTGCAGACCAACGACGAGCGCGGTGCATGGATCACGCCCGGAGCCGGCGTCGCCTTCTCGATCGCGCCTGCCTTCTGGCAGACTTGGTGGTTCGCGACCCTCGTTCTGCTCGCTACCGGGGCCGTTTTCTGGACCCTCGCGCGCTGGCGTCTGCGCGTCGCTACCACCGCTGTCCGCCGACGGATCGAAGAACGGTTGGCGGAACGAGAGCGGATCGCGCGCGAGCTCCACGACACGCTGCTCCAAGGCTTCCAGGGACTGATGCTGCGATTCCAGGCAGTGGTGGAGCAACTTGTTCCCGGCAGCCGGGCACGCGTTGCGCTGGAAGGCGCGCTTGAGCGGGCGGACGACATACTGATCGAGGGCCGCGAACGAGTCCGCGCGTTGCGCGAGGAAACCGAGCCGGTCGACCTCCGGGCGCGGCTATCCGCATTAGCGGCTGAGGTGGTCGGCCCCTCGCCCATATGTTGGACTGTCGAAGAGCAGGGCGTCTCGCGCAAAATCTGCGCACCCGTCGCTGATGAGATCATTCGTATCGCTGGCGAGGCTTTGACCAACGTCATTCTCCACGCCGGCGCCCAAAACGCCATGATCGAGGTGAATCATGGACGGGACGTCTTGACCGTGATCATCGCCGATGACGGCATTGGCCTTCCTGCGGACGTGCGGGCCGCGAAGCGACGCGACGGCCATTATGGACTGGTTGGCATGCGCGAGCGTGCAGAGCGGCTCAGCGCCTCCATCACCTTTGTCAATCGGTCGGATGGAGGAACGGAGGTGAGACTGCTGGTGCCGGCCCGTATCGCCTATCAGTGAACCGGTCCGAACACCTCAGGTTCGCGTCAGGAGCGCCCAAAGAACGGCGTTCGCCGGCAACGGCGCAAACGACGAAACTCGATCTTCAGCGGACGGGGTCGCCGGAATGGCCCCCCGGCCCTCGCCTGTCCGTCAGCACTGGCGCGCGCGGACATGCGCCAGGAGAAGCCGCGCCTGGTCGAGAGCTGCTTCGATGCCGTCTAGGGCGCATTCGATCTCGTCGCAATTGACGGGATCGTGCCGGCTCCATCGACCAACCGCCTCCACATATGCCTGAATGGTCTGCAGGGGATGCTTCCATTCGGCAATCATGTCGGCTTCAGGCGTCAGCTGCATCTCGGGCCTGTCGTCGGCGCTCGGCATCTCTGTCTCTTTGCGGCCCACTGCTCTGGTCGTCATAGGTGCCGTCCCTCTCCATGGAGGCGGATAAACGGGCGCAATGCAAGCGCTCCATGTGGAGCGACATCCAAAGGCGAAGGGACATGAACAGCCGACGCAACAAGCAATACGAGACAACAGAGCGCTGCGGAGATGAACAGCCCGAGGCCGGCAGCCCCGCTCGGAAAGCTCGGAGAGATGGTCAACATGGTTCATATTTGCCGTGGGCAGGCTGCGCTACGCCAGCCCGGATCGGGGGGTCGGGCGCCCCTCGACCGAGGGTAGGCAATGGCCAAACGGGCTCGCCGGATCCGTGGCGAGCTGGCGGTTTCAAGCTAGCCGGGGATCGGGACGCAATCGAGCTTTCGGTCCCCGCCTCCCGCGCCTATGTCTCGGCTGGCGGACCGAGCGCGTCCTCATTAAGCCGGCTGATCGAACCCTTCAGGAGTTAGCATGTCCGACGAGCGCTCGGATCCGATCCGCATCCTTATCGCCGACGACCATCCGCTGCTTCGCGAGGGCATCGTTGCCGTGCTTGCGCTGGAACCCGACATGATGGTGGTGGGCCAGGCGCAGGACGGAGCCGAGGCGGTCGACCTGTATCGCGAGCTGCGCCCCGACATCGTCCTCATGGACCTTCAGATGCCTGTTCTGGACGGCGTCGAGGCGATCTCAAGGATCTGCCGTGAATTTCCCGAGGCGCGCATCATCGTGCTGACCACCTATTCCGGTGACGCGCAGGCGCTGCGGGCTTTGAAGGCGGGCGCACTCGGCTATCTCGTCAAGCTCAGCCTGAGGAATGAACTGATCGAGGCGATCCGGGCCGTGCACGAGGGAGGCCGGCACCTGCAGCAGAAGATCGCCACTGAGATCGCCTTCGGGGTCGCCGAGGAACCGTTGAACGCCAGGGAGATCCGCGTGCTCCAATTGGCGGCGATCGGCAATTCCAACAAGCAGATCGCGCACCGGCTCGAGCTCGCCGAGGAAACGGTCAAGGGCCATATGAAGACGATTTTCTCGAAGCTGGGCGTTGCGGATCGGACCCATGCCGTCACCATCGCCGCCAGGCGCGGCATAATCGAGCTGTAAGGCGACAGGCCAAGGCAGGCACATCTCCGAGACCTGGCGTCTTGTGATGCTCAGCGCTGCGGAAGACAGGGCTCTGGCGCTCCTCGACACGGCGGTCGCGAGTACCGACGCGGCTGAGTGGCACTTCGGCGCCAAGATCGCGGGCCACATCGTCAGCGAATACCCCAATCACGAATGGCCGGGAGCCAGGGAAGAACAGCGGGTCTGGTTCCTCTCGAGGCGTTGGGGCAATTGCTAAGCGCAGCATTTCCACATTGTTCAGAGGCTCCCGTCATCGTCGGTGTCGAGCGTCGATCCGATCATTTCACGCCGCCATCGTCCCGGACTGCTCCCCATCGCTGTCCGAAAGACCCGGATAAGATGACTCTGATCGGCAAACCCGCATCGCATGGCGATCTCTGCAAGGGTGAGGTTTGAATGGGCGAGCAAGTCCCTTGCGCGGGCGACCCTCATGCTCGTCAGCCAGCGATGGGGCGGCAGACCGGTGGTCGCGCGAAACCGACGGGCGAATTGCCCGATCGACAGGCCGCACGCGCTCGCCACGTCGGCAAGCCTGTTGCCAGACCGGCCGACAGCCTCGAGCATGTCCTTGGCGAGCTTCTCCTGATCCGGGCCGAGCCCGGCACGAGGCGCCGCGGCCTCACCGATCTGGAAATATCGGCTCGCCAGATGAGTGACGATGGCGGCAAGCATCTGGTCGACGAAGAGCGGTGAAGACGATCCTCCGATCGGAGTGGGGCGAAGAGCATCGATCAACGACGCCAGAACCGGGTCTGGCGCTGCCATGGCGGGCGGAAGCGCCCATTCCACATTCGACCGGCCAATAATTTCTTCGAGCGCCGCCCTCGGCACATGGAGATGCCAGAGATCGAAGCCGTCGGTGAACTCGGCCCGCCACTTCTCGCGCATGTCGTGAAACGAGGCGGCGAAGGGCTCATAATCGATCGCAGGTTGAAGCCGCCCCCCGCACCAATGAAGCGCGCGGAACCGACATAAGGGGATGAGGGCGAAGAGGCCGTCTTCAAGCTGTGAGGAACCGGTCATATGCGGTCGGCCGGCGGCCACGGCATGGGTGAACGAGACGAGGCTGCCCCGCGCCGTTCGTGCCCGCAATATCGAGGATCGTTCGGGACGCAGATAGGCGACGCCCCGGTTCGTCGCCTTGGCCCCCGATCGGATCATTGCCCGCCCGCCCCTGGCACCCCGGAAGGTATTCGGAGAAACGCGGTCCTACTGGAAACAAAGACTATGCCGTCACGACTATTCAAAGCGAGGCGTCCGCGGGCACCCGGCGCATGTTCATGCGATTCATCAAGACCGACCTCATCGCTTGTCGACATCCTCCTATCAGTCCTCACCTTGGGGGGAGCAGGAAGGATCGACAAGAGCGCGGAGCGATATGAGTGGCCCGCGGGCGAGGCTGGTCCTGCGGACAACCGGGTCTGAAGGATCGGGCTAGGGCCGATCGACATTCAGGATTCCCAAGCGGGCTAATCACTGATTCATAGGGCTCCGTGTTCATGCGGAGCAGGTGAT
>NZ_NWBU01000005.1 GCF_003050615.1 Sphingomonas oleivorans
ACCGTGAACGCTTCATTCGTCCGTCCTTCTGAAGGGCCGGACTCCAGCTCCAAATGGAGGAAAATCTCAGGGGCAGGTCAGGGTGGTCAGCGGACGTTCACCAATGCGCCCGTTGAGCGCCGTTTCATCATGAGCATCAGCATGATGGTCGATATCGCAAAACTCATGAAACCGAGTAGCGCGAGATCTTGTCGACGAACGAATATGAAGACAGCCAATTCAAGCCAAACAAGGCGATTCACGATCAGGAGGCGACGGTCCCCATATTCGGACGAGAAGAGTCGCTCCCACCACGTCATCTCACGCCATTTCTTCTTGGCGTTCGAATTGAAGGCATTAACTGCCCGTCGCGTTGGGGCATCGAGAAGCATCAGCACGAACATGATCGTCGCCATGGCTCCCAGCATGATCGTGGTCGGAAGAACGAGCGCTATGAGAGGCCTGCGCATTAGAGCGGCAGCCATACCGACCAACACGCCGGCCCAAGCGCCGATTAGTGAGGGCCAGAAGAGCGAGTCTGTCCAACGGTCAACCATCGTCAGCTAAGATAGCATCGGATCGATCCGATGCCCATGAATGTTTACTATTGGTCGTCTCCTTCCCGGCAGCTTTTCCAGCCAACGGTGCAGGGCGTACGCTTACCAACATCATCAATCACGATAGAATTTACCCTTAGGCTTGACATCCCGTGCTGGCGCCGGGGGCCGGGAAGACGGCCACCGGTCGCCTATGGGTCTACCTTCGCGACAATCGACGATGGAGCCATCTGGACAAGCTGGCGGCGCTGTTCCGCTACAGCCCGGATCGCAAGGGCGAGCGGCCGCGCGAGCACCTCAAGACCTTTGCAGGCTTCCTGCAGGCCGATGCCTATGCCGGGTTCGAGCGCCTCTATGCGCCCAACCGCGAGCTGGGGCCGATCACGCCTGTCGCCTGTTGGGCCCATGCCCGGCGCAAGCTGAACGATGTCTACAAGGCGGATCCGAACTCGGTCGCGCTCAAAGGGCTGCAGATGATCGGCGAGCTTTACGACGTCGAGCGGCAGATCGTGCGTGAGCCGGCAAACTTCCGCCGCAAGGCCCGTGCGCTCTCAAAGCTCAAGGCGCTGGATTTCTTCGTCTGGGCTGATGATGTGCTTTCCAGGGCATCGGCCCGTTCGCCGCTGGCCGAGGCGCTACGCTATGCCGTGAAGCTCAAGCCGCAACTGCTCGCCTACACTGCGGACGGCAGGTTGGAGATCGACAAAAACCCGGCGGAGAATGCCCTGAGAGGCATAGCCGTGGGCCGCAAAAACTGGCTTTTTGCGGGTGCCGACTGCGGCGGTGAGCGCGCCGCCGCCATGTATTCGTTGATCGAGACCCCTAAACTCAACGGCGTTAACCCGCAAGAATGGATGGCCGACGTGCTCGACCGCATCGGCAAAGGGCATCCGATCAACAGGATCGACGAGTTGCTGCCCTGGACGTGGGCAGCATCTCAATTCGTGACCGAACAGGAGGCGCAACCGCCACAGAATGGGCGCTGCTAATTCGGCAATTTCCAGCGAAGTTTGTAGCGGAACCTTGATCCTGCCGCGTTTGCACCATTCTTTAGGCGCTCCTGAACCACGACGCGCCTGAACATGCTGTCGGCAGATCCAGCGAAATACAGTGCACTCTCTGGTGGATCGAAAGATTCATCCCGGCATATGACAGAGCGATCGGCTTGCACCTGGCATTCTGCAGTCTGCGTTCCTTCGCGATTCTCACGCAGGGCGCGCGACGGATACTGATTCATTTGAGGATCCTTGCCGGCTTCAAACGAAATCTGTGCGAGTTCGACCAGGGGACCCGTGGTCAGATCAACCGCAGGCGGCTGAGTGCGATCGATGCGCACGGCTACTCGGGCTAATCTGAAGAATGGCGGATTGCTATTCCCCGGAACATCGGCGCGGTAAGCAACAAGCTTACTCCACAAGGGAGATGTCCCCCGCGGTGCGAGACCGAGCGCAGTTCGGTTGATAGCTGGAAACTGTGGCAACGCTGATTGCGGCGCTGCACGGACCAGCCTCATGGCGAGCAACTGTTCCTTGCTTGACCAGCTATCCGCTTCGCAGGTGTTGCGGTCGACCGTCCCGTCGTCGGATATCTCGCAAAGGATGCTCACATTTAGCGCAGGTATCGTCCCGCCCCACTTGGCTGCTTCGCGATAAACCTCGGCAACTGATAGAAGGTGAGGATCGAACGTAGTTGGCGGTACGTCGAACGTTTGAACCTTGAACGCGATATTCCCATTCCGGTCAACGACAACGGGGGCTTCGACCACCGCTTCGCTAGGTAGGATCAACACAATAGCGAAAACTGCTGAAATGAAAGCTCGCCCAGACATCTCGACGTCGACCCCATCTTGCCACGACGAACCGCAAACGATCATCACCGGCTGCAACCCTTGCCATTTCAAAATTACGTAGCAAGTCCAATCGAACGTCACTCCAAACGCGACACCGGACGCTTACCGTTCTTCTCACCATCGATGCCCTCAAGCCATATGCAGAGACCCCGTTCAGCTTTGGTGGCATCCGCAAAGTGCGGGCGCGCGGTCAGTCGCGCGAAGAGTCTCTGTCCGCCGTGCCTGCTGCGATCCAGGCTATGCTCGACGCAATTGCAAACGGAGCTCGCTTCGTAGTCTGCGCGGATATCCAAGCTTTCTTCACGCGCATCTCCAAGGAGCATGTCTCCAGCATAATCGCCGCGGCTGTCGATGATCCGCCCTTCATGGAGTTATTCAGGACGGCCATTCGTGTCGAGTTGGCTAACCTCGCCGATTTGCGAGACAAGGCCGACCTTTTCCCCATTGAGGACATCGGCGTCGCTCAGGGTAACTCTCTATCACCACTTCTCGGCAACATCGCCTTGGCAGAGTTTGACCGCATCATGAACGAGGGCGACTGCAGGTGCATCCGGTATATTGACGACTTCATCATTCTCGCGCCGACGCTGCAGGCGGCCAATGCGCGACTTGCAAAAGCAAAGGCTTTGCTGGGCAAACTCGGCATGCAGCTCTCGCCGGAGAAGAGTGGCAAGGGCGGGACGAGCATCACCAAAGGGTTCGACTTTCTCGGCATCAACATTTGCCCTGGCCTCGTGCGGCCGAGCGCCAAATCCGAGGCTCGCTTTCTTGCCTCGCTCGATAAGCTCCTTAGCGAAGGGAAGCGCTCGCTCAGGATCGTCGAGAACGGTGGCACGGTCGAACGGACGAGCTCCTTTCTCGGTACTCTCAAACGATTGGACGGCGCGATTGATGGATGGGGCAAACACTACTGGTTTTGCTGCGATCAGTTGAAATTCCAGAACCTCGACAAGGAGATAGCCAAGAAATTGGCCAAGTTTATCGGGCACTATGGCAGCATCCGCGACCATCTTGCGCCTGAGCGGCGGACACAGCTGCTCGGGGTGGCAGAGCTGGCGAGGCAAAAGCGGGAGCCGTTCAAAGGCCCTCGGATCAAGGCGAAAGCCGCTCCTCCACAATAGCGCAAAGCTTACCACTGGCTCTCTGTCTGCTCTGATGTCGCATGGAGAACCGTTGGAATTACGAGAAAAGCATGTTTGCCAATCCGCCGCTCTTGCCGTTAGCCGCCCCTCTGCTCGTGGAGAATCCACGCACAGAGGCAGACATAGATGTCCACCTGAAGCCAGTATCGCGCTCCAGCAAGGGCTGGAACAAAAAGGGATCGAAATGCGATGCTGCATCTGGCATAGAGCTCACGCCCAATCACACGGCGGGAGAGCAATCCTGTGGTTATCGAATTCCGGCAAAGGGGCCGAAAGGTGTCACAGAGCAACTTCTTCAAGGGATTCATGGAAGACACCCTTGAGCAGGTGATGTCCTCCTATGCCGACGAGCTGCACGGCACGGCCGCCTCGGTCGTCGATCCCGAAACGGGCAAGCATGCGCTGGTTTTCGTCCGCCGGATCGGCAAAGATGGATGGGTGATCCACACCAGCGGTTCGCCAGCCTTCGCCCGTGCGCTCGAACAACGGCTGGGTCTCAATAAGGGAGAAGTTCACGGCATGAATGAACCGGCCAACCGCGAGCGACTGGTCTATCTGGCGCATGCTTCCGAGGACAAAGCCCTGGTCAAGCCGTTGGCCGAAGGGCTAATGCGGCGGGGCATTAAGGTCTGGTATGACAATTGGGAGATCGGTTACGGCGACAGCCTCCGGCGGAAGATGGAAGAAGGTCTTGGGGACTGCACTCATTTCGTCGTGCTACTCACCGAAACGTCGATCAGGAAACCTTGGGTCAATGAGGAGATCGACGCCGGCTTGATGAGCGCGGTGGAAGGCAGCGCCAAATTCATCGGCCTGCGCCACAACCTGCCGCTTTCATCGGTATCGCCCTTTTTCAAAACGCGGCTGACACCCGAGTTCCAGCCCGGCGAAGAGGGACTGGATGCGCTGTCCGGTGAAATTTACGGAGTGAGCAAGAAGCCGCCGTTGGGTGAGAAGCCTCGCTATGTCCAGTCGCACGAGCCGGGTTCCACCTGGGCAGCCTCGGCTCGGACCGTGGCGGAATATTTCGTGCGGAACAGTGCTCACGCGCAGCCGATGGACCCGCAGGCCAGCTATGCCGAAATCCAGCAGGAAACCGGCTTGCCGATGCCCGATGTGAGGATCGGCGTACTCGATCTGATCGGAGCAGGCCTCTTGGAGAAGCAGGAATATTTTGGCGGAGAAGGCCATATCTGGCCGAAGTCCGATATGTTCGTGACGTTCGATGCAGATTTTATGGATTGGGATCCCGAGAAGGATGCGCGCGATCTCGCGGTGCATCTAACCAATCTCGATACTGACCAGGCCGATGCGAACGAAGTGGGCCTGGCGCTCGGCTGGAAGCCGCGCCGTTTCAATACAGCGGCGGCCTATTTGGTATCTGCGCGGGTGGTGAAACCAATCGAATACATGAGCGGCGATGCATATTGGCCATGCGGCTTCATGATGGGCGATGAATTGCTGCGCTTCGTGCGGAGTCTCTGACGGTCAGCTATTGCTCACTCGGGCTCTAGTTCGACTGCTTGCGTCCGCTTTCAGGATAATACGTGGGGCCGCTGTACGGCAAAGATGGCGCATCCCGGTCGACGAGAGCGGCTCGGTCCGCCGTCATGGCGACGTAGCGATAAAGGGGCAGATCCAACTGGCTCCTTCCGGCACAACCGAGCCCGGCGCTCATGCGCCGGGTTCGACATCCAAAGCTCGACATAGCGCAAGCCTCGCACCGCCCCTGCTCAATCCGCCGAAGGAAGGCGTCCCTCCCGCCCAAGCGCGGAGGTCGCCTCCGCCGGCATCCGCACACCGGCCCCCTCCCCCTCCGACTCCTCCCCGCTCTTCCCCCCGAAGCGCGCCTCTTCCGCTATCTCGGCGAGCGCGCCGTCCAGCCCGGGGATCCACCCTTTCTCCACCAGCAGGTTCTGCATCGCCTTGGCGAAGGCGATGGGCGGGATCGTGCCGCTCTTTCGGAGCGCCGTCATCGCCTCCATCATCGTCTTGAACAGCCCGGCCGTTTCCGTCTCCGACAGCAAAGACAAGGGCGCGAAGGCATGGAAAATGTCCGGATCGCGGCTGCCGAGCGCGGATCGGATCAGCAGCTCGTCGATGCGCGCAAGCTGCGGCGCAAGGTCCGTCTCCTGCCGCCCGGCGATCATCCGGTCATAATTGGCCCGATCGCCCTCCCCCGTGGCGTTCATGCCGTCGGGCGACTTGCCGAGCAGCCGCGTCGCCGGAATGTCCGTCGCGCCGGCGACGAGCCCCACATAAGCGGAAATCACATCCGTCATGCCCGCCCAATTGACCTGGCGCGTCTCCCACGTCTCCGCCGCATCCTTCAGCCGCGCCCGATGCATCGACTGGCCGAGCTTCATCAGCTCCAGCCGGCGCAGCAGCCGGGATTCGCCCTCCTCCGTCCCCACCATGGCCAGCATGTCCGGAATGCCGATCGTGTCGATGCTGGCCTCGTCGATCAGGCTCGCAAAGCCGTTCTGCGCGGCATCGGCATTCTTGACCGCATCGCCGATCGCCTGCGGGATGCTGTCGCCCCAGAACGCATCCTCCTCCGACACGGTGGCGAAATCGGGCACGGCCTGCCCGGTGAAGGCGACGACACGCGAGGGATGGATCAGCGCGCCGCCGCCCTTCCCGTCCGTCAGGCGCCAGAGGCTGGGCTGGCCGAAATTCTCGTCCGTCGGATCGCGGATGATGCCGCCCTCGAACTGCAGCTGCCAGCGGCTGATGACATGGAGGAATTTGAGCTCCCCCTGGCGGAGCTGATCGGGCAGGAGCGGCATGGCCGGATCGCCACGGCCGACGCCCAGCAGGATCGCGCCGCCGCCGAGCCGGCCCAGAATCAGCGCGCGCCGGATCTTGGCGCGAAGGTCCAGCCTGCGCTCCTCCGCCTCCAGCCGCTCGATCTGGTCGCCCTTCGCCTGCCAGTTCCGCCAGGCGCGCGTCATGTCATAGGGCGGCAGGTCCACCGCCTTGCGCATCAGCCAGGAGCTGCGATAGGCGGCCTCGATCTGGTCGGGCGACCAGCGGTCGAGGCGATAGCGGGCATATATCCGCTTGTCGGCGGTCGTGCCGGCGCCCGTCATCGCATTGGTCAGGCTATCCATGGCGACGAAGCGCCCGGATGCGGGATCGCGGGGACGAGCGGGGAAAGACATGTCGCCACGATAAGGCGCGGCACGTGGCGCGGTTTACGGCCGTCAGAGATTGGCGAGCGAATAGGTCGAGCCCAGCGCAAGCGCGTTCACGGCATCGGCGAACGCGTCCACCTGATCGTCATGCGCGCCGGCCGGGAATAGCGAAATCTCGTCGAGGAAGGGGCCGATCCAGGCATCCCGGTCCGCCTCTCCGCTGGCGAGGATGCGGACATTGCCCGCCTCCGCCTGCACCGCCGCAGGCGTCGCGCGCGTCGCCTTGTCGCCCGTCGCGGGCTCGATCAGGACGGTATAGCCCGCGAGCGCGCGCAGGAAGGTATCGGCCTGCGCCTTGCCCGCCTGCCCCGGATCCTGCGTCAGCCGGATCGTCACGCTGGTTCCATCCAGCGCGGCCATGCCCCGGATCGCGGCATCCACCTCCATCGGCGATCCCCGGAAACGATGGACGCCCTCGATGATGAACAGGCCGTCATTGCCGCGGGAGATGCGAATGCCCACGGTCCAGTCCGGATCATTGCCGCTCGCCTTCCTGGTGGCGGCAAGATCCCAGGCGCGCACGGTGCGGCGCGCGCCCGCGGGGATGGCGCCGATCGGCTGGAACCAGGCCCGCTTGAACAGCCCACCCTCGCGCGGCGCGGGGCGCTGCTGATGCTGGCCGGCGGTGGCATAGGCGCCCATCACCCTTTCCAGCTCGTCCACCACCTTCGCCGGAAAACGCTCGGGGAAGAGCAACTCGCCCGGCGCGCTGCGCCAATCGGCCGCGCCCAGCATCGTCACGCAGGTCCGCTCCGGCTCATAGCGCATCGGCAGCATCAGATGCTCGTAACCCAGCCGTTCGGACAGGATCAGGCCCGAAAGGTCGCGCTCGTGCAGCCGCTGCATGACGATGACGATCGCCGACCGGTCCGGATTGTTGAGGCGCGTGGGCAACGATTCCCGGAACCAGAGATTGACCCGCTCGCGCTCCGCCTCGCTATTGGCATTTTCGGCGGACAAGGGATCGTCGAGGATGATGCGGTCGCCGCGCCGGCCCGTTATGTTGCCGGGCGTCGCCACCTGGCGGAAGCCGGTCGCTTTATTCTCGAAATTCAGCTTCTCATTCTGGTCGCGCGTCATCGCCACCCGATCGCCCCAGAGCCGCTGATACCAGGGCGAGGAGGCGAGCCGGCGGCACTTCAGATTGTCGCGAATGCCGAGATTCTGCTCATGCGCGACGCCGATATAGCGCATCGACGGCATGTTGCGCGGCCCCCATTCCCACATCGGCCAGAACACGCCCGTGACGGTGGATTTGGACGTGCCGGGCGGGACGTTGATCAGGAGCCGGCTGATCTGCCCCGCGGTGACGGCCTCCAGATGCTCGCACATCACATCGATATGGCGGCCATGGACATAAGGCTGCCCCGGCTCGATCGTCGGCCAGGCCAGGCGGACGAATTCGGCGAGCGAGCGCCGCGACAGCTCCCGTCGCGCCGCGAGCACATGATCAGCGCTGATCGTCGTCGCCAAGCGACTGCTCCGCCAGATAGCGCAGCACGTCCATCGGCGCGTCGCTCAAATCGATCCTGTGCGCGTGGGGGACGGCTGCGGCATCGCCCGCGCCCGTCGCTTTGTCGCCCCTGTCGGCAAAGGCGCGGGAAAGCTTGCCGAGGAACCATTTCTCCGCATCGAAGGCCAGCCGGCCGGCAGCCGCATTTTCGGCACTCTTCGCCGCCTCCACCGCCGCCTCGGCCCGGTCGAGATAGCCCAGCTCGCGCGCGGACAGGATGGCGGCCGCAAGCGCGCCGTCCCCCTCGCTCCAGCGCCGGATGGTTTCGCGATCGGGCATCCGCCTGTCGGCGCATATGGCCCGCAGGCTCTCACCCTTTCTCAGCCGTTCCAGAAGCTCTTCGATAATCTCTGCGGGGAAGCGGTTGTCGGGGCTCATCACCACCCCAGCCTACGCCCCCCGCCGTTCACGCGTTTACGGCCCTCACGCGCATGCCCGTCGGGCCCTCCACGATGGCCGGCGGACTGCGGGCGTTGCGCGCCGTCCGGAACCGGCATCTGGCGCGCCGGTTCTATCAGCGAGCCGGTAATGGCATCACGGACCGGCCGCGAGGCGGGAAGCATGCGCGACACTGCGAAACCCATCGTCCTGATCACGGGAGCAGCCGGCAATATCGGCCGCTCGCTCGCCCATGCGCTGAGCGACGCCTACACTATCGTGGGGCTCGACCGGGAAGGGATGAAGGCCGATTTTCCGCTGATCCCGGTGGATTTCACGGACGATGCCTCGGTCGCCGGGGCCTTGGCGAAATTCCGTCGGGATCATGGCGTACATATTGCCAGCGTCATCCACCTCGTCGCCTTCTTCGATTTCAGCGGCGAGGATAATCCGCTCTACGACAAGGTGAATGTCGAAGGCACGCGGCGCCTGTTGCGGGCCTTGCAGGATTTCGAGGTCGAGCAGTTCGTCTATTCGGGCACGATGCTCGTCCACGCGCCCGGCCGGCCCGGCGAGCCGATCAGCGAGGATCAGCCGATCGCCCCCGGCTGGGCCTATCCAAGATCCAAGGCCAGGGCCGAAGAGGTGATCCGCGCCGAGCATGGCCATATTCCCTATGTCCTGCTCCGCCTCGCCGGCCTGTACGACGAACGAACCTCCGTCCCGACGCTCGCCCATCAGATCGCGCGCATCCATATGCGGGAATTTCAGAGCTATTTCTATTCGGGATCGCCGCTTGTCGGCCAGTCCATGCTCCATCGCGAGGATATGCTGGATGCCTTCCGGCGCGTCGTGGACCGGCGCAAGAAACTGCCGCCGCAGAGCGTCATCCTGATCGGGGAGCCCGGGGCGATGGGCTATGACGCGCTTCAGGACGAGATCGGCTATCTGATCCATGGCACGGAGGATTGGCCGACGCTGCGCCTGCCCAAGGCCGCCGCGGCCGCGGGCGCCTGGGTTCAGGACAGGCTCGAACCCGTCGTGCCCGATGCGTTCGACCAGGGCGAGCGGCCGTTCATCCGGCCCTTCATGGTGCAGCTTGCCGACGATCATTATGAGCTCGACATCGCGCGCGCCCGTGCCTTGCTCGATTGGGAACCGCGCCATCGGCTGAAAGACCGGCTGCCCGCGATGATCGCGGCGCTCAAGGCCGATCCGCTGGGCTGGTACAAGGCCAATGGCCTGACCCCGCCCCCCTTCATCGCGGAAGCGGCCGAGGCGGGCGAACATCCCGAAGATCTCCGCAAGCGCCACGAAACGAAGATCCGGGCGGAACATCGCGCCAACCGATGGGCGCATTTCATCAATATCGCGCTCGGCACCTGGCTCATCACCCAGCCGCCGCTGATCGGCGTGGCCGAGCCGGGGCTGGCGCGGGCCGAAATAGCGCTGGGCGCGGTGCTGATCCTGTTCGCCGCGCTGTCGCTTTCCTGGCGGATGGGCTGGGCGCGCTGGGTCTCCGCCGCGATCGGCGCGCTGGTGATGGCGGCGCCCTTCCTCTTCTCGACATCCAATGCGGCCGCCTATCTTTCGGACACGCTCGTCGGGTTGCTGATCTTCGGCTTCGCGGTCGGCACCCGGCCCGATATCGGCCCTTCGCCGCTCGCGGCGCTCACCGGCCCGGAAACGCCGCCGGGCTGGAGCTATAATCCCTCCTCCTGGACGCAGCGCATGCCGATCATATTGCTCGCGCTCGTCGGCCTTCAGGTCTCGCGCTATCTCGCCGCCTATCAGCTCGGCCATGTCGATGGCGTGTGGGAACCCTTTTTCCAGGGATCGCCCGAAGATCCGAAGAACGGCACGGAAGAGATCATCACCAGCTATGTCTCCGAAGCCTGGCCGGTGTCCGATGCCGCGGTGGGCGGCTACACCTATGCGCTCGAAATCCTCACCGGCATCGTCGGCTCGCGGATGCGCTGGCGCACCATGCCATGGCTGGTCATCCTGTTCGGGCTGATGATCGCGCCCTTGGGCGTCACCTCGATCTTCTTCATCATCATCCAGCCGATCTTGCTCGGCACCTGGAGCACGCTCGCGCTGATCGCGGCCGCGGCGATGCTGATCCAGATCCCCTATTCGCTCGACGAGCTGCTCGCGACGCTCCAGTTCATGCGCCGCCGGGTGAAGGCGGGGCGAAGCTGGCTGCGCGTCTTCCTGTTCGGCGACACCGATCGGGGCCCGCGCGATGAAGCCGCCGACGAGTTCGATGCGCGTGCCGACGTGGTGCTGCGCGAGATCTGGACCGGCGGCGTCACCCTGCCCTGGAATCTCGCGGCGGCGGCGGCGATCGGCCTGTGGCTGATGTTCACGCGCCTGACGCTGGGCGCCGTCGGGGGCATGGCGGATGCCGATCATCTGATCGGCGCGCTCGCGCTCACGATCATCTCGCTCGCCGCGGCCGAGGTGGCGCGGCCGCTGCGCTTCCTGCTGATCCCCCTGGGCGCCGCGCTGCTCGTCACGCCCTTCGTCTATGAGGCGAGCGGCGCGGCGATCGCCGCCAGCATCGCCTGCGGCATCGGCCTGATCGCCCTCAGCCTCCGCCGCGGCACGATCACGCAGCGTTATGCCGGCTGGCAGAAGATGATCGTCTGAAATCGGGCGGCGAGCGACGGCAGCAGCCCTCCGAACGGAATTGCCTCGATCGGAGACGCTGCCCGGCGGATCTCCGATGGGCAGCGGACCGAGGGATGCGCAAGCCGCTGTCGGGGCGCATCACCATTCCAGCCTACGCCCTGCCCCCTTACGCGTTTACGGCCCTCCCGCACATGCCCGTCGGGCACGCCCCCGCCCGGCCGGCATCACGTCCATCGCGCTTGACGCGTCGTCGCCGTCATGCTGCCTCTCGATGGAACAGGGGGGAGGCATCGGTTTGACGTTTTTCCGGCGGAAGAGGCTGCGGGTCGAAGCCGGTTCGCCCGCCTGGACGGGAGCGGTGGGCATCGACGCGCGCTTCGCCGGGCTGGTCGAGCGACTGCGCGTCGAGGCTGAGCGGCATCCCCTCGCCTATCGCCGCAAGGTCGTACTCGCCGGCCTGTTGGGCTATGCCTACGTCCTGACCGTGCTGCTGGCGCTGCTCGCAGGCACTGGCGCGATGATCTGGATGCTTATCGTTGCGCGTGGCGCGGCGGCGATCGAAGCGAAGCTTGGGATTTTTCTGGGCCTGAGCGCGTTCGCCCTCATCCGCGCCCTGATGATCGAGGCCGAAGCTCCGGCCGGCATCCTTATCGACCGGGCGGCCGCCCCCGATCTGTTCGCCCTGCTCGATCGATTGCGCGCGCAAGTGAATGGCCCGGCGATCCACACGGTCTATATCGGCGATGAATTCAACGCCGCGATCATGCAGCAGCCGCGCTTCATGATCTTCGGCAATCGCAATATCCTGACGATCGGGCTTCCCTTGCTGCAAGGCCTATCGAAAGACGAGGCGGCTGCGGTGATCGCGCATGAGTTCGGGCATTTTGTCGGCGGCCACGGCCATTGGGCCGCATTTATCTACCGCATCCGCAAACGCTGGATGCAGATCGCCGAGCGCCTTCCCAGAGGGATCGTCGCCGCTGTGCTGCGGCTGTTCTTCCGCCGCTATGGCCCCTGGTTCAACGCCTACAGCTTCGTCCTCGCCCGCGCGCAAGAATATGAAGCCGATCGCCTCGCCGCACGGGCATTATCGCCGGCATTGGCCGCCGCCGCGCTGATCCGCGTGACGACGCGCGGCGATCGTTTCGCCGCAAGCTGGACCGGCGTCTGGGGCGAGGCGGTATCGCGCCCGGATCCAAGCACCATGCCGTATCGGACCGCCGCTTCCTATCTGCGCGAGGAGGCCGAGGACGAGCTGTCGGTCCTTGAATATGCGCTGGAACGGATGACCGGCCTTGACGATACGCATCCTTGCCTGAAGGACCGGCTGGCGGCGATCGGGTCGGATCCGGTCCTGCCGCCTCCCTTCGCAGCCAGCGCGGCCGAGACACTGCTCGGTGGCCGTGCGGAGGAGCTCGCCGACGAACTCGACCGCAATTGGTGGAATGCGCATGGCAATTGGTGGCGCACGCTGCACCAAATGCGCCAGGACGAGATTGCGGAACGCGATGCGCTCGCGGCGCGCCTGGAAAGCGGCGACGCACGCAAGGCCGAATATCAGCGGCATGCGGAGCTGGTCGCAGAGATGGATGGCGCATCGGCGGCCATTCCTTTCTATCGAAAGCTGCTCGATCGCTTCCCGGACGCTGCCGACGTCCGTTACCAACTCGGCGCAGCGCTCCTCTATGCTGGCGACGATGCCGGCATCGTCGAGCTGGAGACGGCGGCACAAATATGGCGCGGCCTGGGGGCGCCCGCCTATCGGACGATCATCGGCCATCTTCATGCGACAGGGCGGCAGGACGAAGCCGAACCCTATTTCGTCCGGCTCGATGCCGCCGAAGCGCATGACGAGCAGGCTGCCGCCGAAGCGAACCAGATCGACGCGCAGGCGGAATTGCTTCCGCTGCTCCTGTCGGACGAGGACCGTCGGAGGATAGCGGATACTCTGGCGGGCATATCCGGGCTGAAATCGCTCCGCGCTGCGCGCCGGAAGCTTCTATTCGGCGACCGGGACCAGATCATATTCCTGGCCTATCCCGGCAAGGGCACCGACCCGCAGCAGCTCGTGGATGCAATCACGCCTATTCTCCTCGAATATGGCGATACGCTCGGCTTTGGCGCCCATGGAACGACCCGATGGCTCGGCAAAAAGCTTCGCGCCATTCCCGGCAATCAGCTTGTGCCAGCCGTAAAGGGCTGAGCCAGCCTATGAAATGCCGGGCGTGAAGGCCAATAGGCGCTTTGGCCGATACCATTGAAAAAGTCGTCCCCCTCAAGAAGAGCGCGACATAATCAGGATTTTGCACGGCCACTTTGACAGCTCAGATTCTTTCAACAGCACCGCCCCATTGCGGACGTCCATGTCGGTGCCTAGCCTGCCGCTATGATCCTTGGCTGCTTTGAAAAAACCGTGATCTTCATCGTCGCGATCGGGAGCTATTTCGCCCGGCCATGGTCATGCGGCTACGCGCTCGGACGCTTCTCCCCGGAAGAGAATGTGCCCTACGCCGGATTTGACTATCATGGCATGGGCGCAATCAGCGGCTGGCTGCTCGCATTGCTATATGCCGTGCCTTTCTTCCTTTTGATCAGAGCAACATTGATACGACCGTCCACGCAGTCTGACCCTCGGTTGGCAGATGCAAGCGGGCGAAGGCTGGGTGTTTCGCTCCTTTTTCTCCTGATCTTCGCAGCACCAACCTATACTCAAATTTGTTACCTTCTCGCCCTTCCTGCGTCTTTGACGATGCCCATCGTCCTGTCGTCGGCAGCATGGTTCGGGATCACGACCATCATCTGGCTTGCGGCGATCAGTCGCCCTGATGCGACGGCATTTTGGGCTTCAATCCGCTCCAAGGTCGGGACACTCGCCGCATTCATTGCCCTGCCCAAGATCGCGCTGCTGTTCCCCCTTCTTCTGCGGGCCGCCTGACTGGGATGACAATGAACCACCCCGTCCGGCGGCCGCCCGTCGCCGACGCGCTCGCCTCAAGGCCCAACGCGACGATCTGGCCGATTGCGGAAATCGGCCTCGCAATCATGGGATTGGAGAGGCAGAGCTTCGGAATGGTCATTCGCCTGGACGTCCGGGAAGACCCCGCTCAGTCCGGCAGCCGGAACAGGTCGCAGGCAAGGCGGCGGCGTGCCGCATCCAGACGGAAGGGCGCAGGGCCGTCGCAGACGATGAGGAGGTCGAGGCGTCCGTCCGCTCGGTCGATCAGCGCCAATCCCTCGGGATGATCGTCCCCGCGCCCGAACGGCAGGTCGATGATCCGTTCGGGCCTGTGCAGGCGGACCATATCATAATGCTCGGCGGGTTCGGACAGCCAATCGCGCCAGCGATAGATGGCGCACGGCCCGTCCAATCCGGTGGTCGGGCCGGCGAGGATGAGGAGATCGGCCCCGATCCGCTTGAGATCGCGGATGCCGAGCCCCTCCAGATCGAGCAGGCGCTTGAACAAGGGCCCGTCGATCCGGAGCGCACCGGAACGCCTGGCGCCGATCTCCATTTCGAGCAGCACCGCATAATTCCGGATCACCGGACCGCGCATGCCGATTGCAAGCCGGGAGCCCGCGACGGCGATGCCCTCCAGGTCGATCCCGCCTTCCTTGGCCGGAATTTGGGTGAAGGGCTTCAGGAGAGGATGCCGCGCGAGCAGCCTGGCCAGTTCATTGCCGTACTTCGTCCGCTCGAGCATGCCGGCACGGCGGCCGCCCGCGCTCAGCACCGGCATCACGCGTCCGGGCGCGTGCGGATCGGGCACAAGCGGGAGCCGCGCGAGCAGGCAGCGCGCGCGCGTGTCATTGAGATTGCTGAACGTGCCCAGATCGATCCGATCCTCGCCGCGGCGGCGCAGCTTCGGCCGCGTGCGCGCATGCGAGCCCAGCACCCAGAGCCAGCCATCCTCCTCGGCGAGACCTTCGACATCGGCCTCCGCCGCGGGGTCGAGATCGAGATAATCGGCGAGCATCAGGCGGCGGTGCCGTACCCAGCGCGTGCCATCGCGTTCGAGCCGCTCGATCGCTGCGCCCTCGTCGCTCCCGAGGAACAGCGTGTCGCCGACCCGGACCGCCGCGGACAGATCGGCCAGGGGATCGTCCGCGCCTTCAAGATCGGCGTCGAGCGCGATTTCGACCCGACCGCAAGCGGGAGTGACCTCCCGCCAGGGATGCGCCGACGGCGCCGACGGCCAGCTGGCTTCCGACATCTTTCTTGTCCTTCCGTCCCGTTCCGCGCTGCAACGCACCGGGCGCGGGATCGGCGGCAAGGAAATAGGGCGCTTTACGCGCTGTGGAACAACGCCGTGGAGCGGGCTCGCTTCAGCTCGGCTCCTTGCCCAGCGCGAGCCGGCCCGCTGCCGCGGCGAAGCTCCTGCGATGCCACCCGCTCCTGGCTTGAACCCTGCCCGATGCGGCGGAGCGGAGCCGCCGGTAGGTGGCGAGCGCCTGCCCTATCACCTGGTCCATATTATAATAGCGATAGGTCGCCAGGCGCCCGACAAAGATCACATTGGCCAGGGCAAGCGTCAGCGCCTCGTAACGCTTGAACAGTTTCTGGTTCTCCTCGCAGGGAATCGGGTAGAATGGATCCCCTTCTGCGCGCGGATATTCATAAGTTATGCTTGTCTTCGGCGCGATCTGCCCGGTAATATGCTTATATTCGGTGATACGCGTGTAAGGAACCGTTTCCGAGGGATAGTTGACTACGCCCGCTTTCTGAAACCATTGCTGATCCAGCGTCCGATGGCGGAACTCCAGCGAGCGATATGGCAGCTTGCCGAAACAATAGTCGAAATATTCGTCGACCGGGCCCGTGAACACCAGTTCCGCGTGGGGATAGGCGGCTCTTGCATCGCGATATTCCACGCCGAGCAGCAAGTCGATATTCGGGTGATCGAGCATGCGCTCGAACATTCTGGTAAAGCCCTCGGCGGGCATGGCCTGGAAACGGTCGGTGAAATAGCGATCGTCCATATTCGTCCGGACGGGCACCCGGCATGTCACCGATTTGTCGAGCTCGGACGGGTCCATGCCCCATTGCTTGCGCGTATATCCCCGAAAGAATTTTGCGTAGAGGTCCCGCCCGACCCTGGATATGACGGCGTCCGCCGCGCTGCGGATGGCGGGAAGGGTTTCGGCCCGCGCCGCGAAAAACGCCTCCGCCTCCTCGTCGCTGGACAGCGAAAGGTCATAAATGGCGTTGAGCGTCGTTCGATTGATCGGCATCGGCACCAGCTTGCCCTCGACGCTCGCGATCACGCGATGCTCATAAGGTCGCCACCGGGTGAAACGGGAGAGATAGTCGACGATCTCGGCGGAATTGGTATGAAAAATATGCGGGCCATAATGATGGATGAGGATCCCGGCCTCATCGAACCGGTCATGCGCATTGCCGCCGATATGCGGCCGCCGATCGATCAACAGCACCTTCTTGCCTGATCCGGCGGCAAGGCGCTCCGCCATCACCGCCCCCGCGAAGCCGGCGCCGACGACCAGGCAGTCATAGCATCTGGGGCGTTCTGCCGGCCAGACCGCCTGCGCCTTCGATCGCCTGGCGGGCCTCTTCTCCCCGATCGCCTCTTGGACGAGCCTGGCCATGCGGGCGTAGATGCCGTCCCAGCAATGCTGCGCCAGCATCCTGTCCACCGCGTCGCGCCACCTGCTCCCGCTGCGGGACAAGACGAGCGCGGCCTCGCATTGCCGGATGAAGCCTTCGACCGAGCCGGCGATCCGCACCGCCTCCAGCCCCGCATAATGGCGCACCACATCCGCGATCGGGGTGGAGACGACCGGGCGTCCGCCTGCGAGATATTCGGGGGTCTTGGTCGGGCTGATGAAGCGCGTCGCGGCATTCACCGCAAAGGGCATCAGCGCGACATCCCATCCGCGCAGATAGGCGGGAAGCTCGCCATAGGATCTGCCGCCGAGATAATGGATGTTCGGCCGTTGCGGGAGGTCGGCGCGATCGATCTTCACGACCGGGCCGACGATCATGATCGACCAGCCTGGCCGCGCATCGGCAATTGCCGCGAGCAGCGCCAGGTCCATGCGCTCGTCCACGACGCCGTAGAAGCCGAAACGGGGCCTTGGCAGCCCGGCCTGGTCGGCGGGTTCGGCGCCCGCTTCGCGCGCCCGGATGAAATGCGCCACGTCCACGCCGGAGGGAAAGGGATATATGTTGCGATGGCTGTCGCGCTTCGCCTCATAGAGGCTGTAGCCGCCGGTGAAGACCACATCCGCCCGATCGAGCAGCCTCCGCTCCAGCGGGCCGAGCCCGGGCGGAGCATTTTTGAAATTGGCCAGCTCGTCCATACAGTCATAAACGATGCAAGCCGCCGGCACATGCTCGGAAAATGGCAGCATCATCGGCGTATAGTACCAACGTATCAGCGGGCCATTTTCGCGGGCCAGAAGGGCGTCGAGCATTGCCGTCAGCACGGCCTTGTCGGTCGTGCGGTCCGCCGCTGCGACCAGCTCGGGCACGGCCACGATCACCCCCGTGTCGGGGCAGGTCCGCAGATCGAGCCTGGCCTCGCTCAGGTCGGCACGGAACCGGGGCTCCTCCCAATAGATGATCCGGTTCTCCCGCGCGAAACGACTCATAAGATGCTGCGGGCGCTGAAACACAAAGTCCCAACGCAGATGACTGAAGCAAATAATTATATTCTGATGTTTGCGGGGATAGTCGGCAGCAAGGACCAACGGTGATGCAAGATTATCGCCATGCTCCATGCGAACACACCTCCGCATAAATACACTGTTTTGATAGCTTATGGTACACGAACGTACGATAAAAATGGTTGTTCCTTTAGTTGACAATGATCGCCGCATCCGATCCACTAATAGTAACATAGATTATACTATAAGATGTTTGGCATTTGGGATGATGGCTTCTTGAAAGCCGGGCCGGAACAAGGCGCCGGAAAGCGCCGTCATGCTGCGACGGAAGGCCGGCCCGTCAAATCGGGGAGAATGAGGAACAAGTGGCGGCGCATGATGTTCGCACACAGCCGCGCAAGGATATTCAACCGACGATCAGGGAGGGAGGAATGGCAGGAGCGCCGGCAGATGCCCCGGCGGCAGCAAGCCGGGGCGGACGGACGCGCCGCATGGTTCGCCAAATCGTTCGAATGCAGCGCCGGTGACATGCGGTGACGCGCCAGCCTCTGTTCAGCAGCTTCTTCATGGCGGGCTTCGAATGCTCGTCGCACCGCCGGAAGGATGGCATGCGCCTCGATCTGATCCGCGCGACGAGGCACGACCGGCATGCCTTTGACGATTATCGCCGCTGTGCCGAGTTGGGCTTGCGCACCGTTCGCGACGGGCTTCGCTGGCATTTGATCGAAACGGCGCCCGGCATCTATGACTGGTCGAGCTGGATACCCATGCTCGACGCCGCCCAGGCCGCCGGCATACGCATAATCTGGGACATCTATCATTATGGCTCGCCCGACCATTGGGATCAGCGGACGCCCGATTTCATCGATGCCTATGCCCGGTTCGCGGGCGAAGCCGTGCGCGTGCATCGCGAGAGGACCGGAGAGGCGCCGCTCCTCTGCCCGATCAACGAAATCTCCTTCTTCGCCTGGTCGGTGGAGACCGGATATTTCCCGCCGTTCGCGGCCGAGACGGGGGGCTGGTTCAAGCGCCATCTGATCCGCAGCGCCGTTGCGGGCATCGGGGCGATGCGGTCAGCCGATCCCGGCTGCCGCTTCATCTGGGCCGAACCGCTCATCCATGTCGCCCCCCGCGATCGTTCACGCGAGGAAAGGCGGCGGGCGGAGGCGTATCGGCTGGCGCAGTTCGAAGCCTATGACATGCTGGTCGGCCGCAGCGCGCCCGAGCTTGGCGGCCGGCCCGACATGGTCGATATGATCGGGCTCAACTTCTACCCGCACAATCAATGGTATTATGAAGGCCCTACGGTGCCCATGGGGCATCATGAATATCGCGCGCTCGCGGACATGCTGATGGAGGTGGGCGATCGTTACGGCAAGCCGATATTCCTCGCGGAGACCGGCGCGGAGGGCTCGGGCCGCCCTGCCTGGCTCCATTATGTCTGCGACGAGGTGCGCGCAGCGATGGCGGCCGGCGTCCGCATCGAGGGGATCTGCCTCTATCCGGTGACGGCCTATCCCGGCTGGGACAATTCGCGGCATGCCGAAGTCGGACTATTCTCGGCGCCGGTGGCGAACGGAGAACGGCATCTTTTCAAGCCCCTGGCCGACGAGCTGGCGCGCCAGCGCGGCTTGTTCGCCGCGATCGGCCGATAGCCCGATTCGCGCGCAGCCATGGGAAGCCCTGCCGCAGCGGGCCTGCCGCGCGACGCAACGCGCGCCGCACGTCCGTGGCGCGATGACGGGCCGTGACGCCTGGGCTCGGTTCGTCGGGGGAAAGGCCCGCACGAGCGCGCGCCGAACGGCGCGGACACATGGGTTATGACCAGGCCCCGACATGCGGAATAAGACCCCCTTCCTCCAAAAAAAAGCTTGTTTGGAAGGAGGCTTGGAATGGCTGCTGCGCCGAAAACCGCCCAGGACATTCTGGTGAAGGAATTGAAGGAAATCTACAGCGCTGAACGGCAACTGTCGCGCGCCGTGCCGAAGCTGGTGAAAAAGATAGGATCGGAACCCTTGCGGGCGAAGCTGGATGAGCGCCGCGAGCAGGGCGCGCGTCTCGTCGAGGAGCTCGACAATGTCTTCGAGGAGATGGACGTCACCCGGGCGCGGCCCAAAAATGTCGCCGTCGAAGGGCTGATCGAGGACATTAATCTGCATGTCGAGGAGATTCAGGAGCCGACGCTGCTCGATTCCGAGCTGCTCGCGGCCGTCCAGAAGGTCGAGCATTATTGCATCGCCGCCTGGGGCACCTCGGCCTCGCTCGGGCGGCTGCTCGGCGAGCAGCAGACCGTCCAGGTCATGGAACGCGCCCTGGAGGAGGGCAAGCGCTTCGACCAGGATCTGACCGACCTCGCCGAAAAGGAGATCAACCCCGCCATGCTCGCGTCCGGCGAGCGGCAGGGTACGAGGTCGGGCCGCGAGAGGCAGCAAGTCTGAGCCGTCGCGGTTCGCAACGGGAATGAGCGAGGCGGGCAGCGGGTCCGGACGCAATACCCCGGCACGAACCCCGGCACGAACGCGCTGCTCGCTGCCCATCCGATCGCTCTCGGCATCGTTCGACATCGCTGTCCCGGCCTGCGAAGCCGGATTTTCAGGCAGGCAATGATCGACCCGCCGGGATTATAGTCTGTTGTGATTGGATCCAATCACAACAGGCTCCAATTCTCCTTTGTTTTCCGTACTTTCCGAGTCATCAGGCGATTCCGCCCGACTGGAAAATACGCTAGCGCGTCTCCACGGCGAAGAGCGTGACGCCGGCATATTTGCGGTCGTTCGGATCGAAGGTCGGCTCGGGCTGAAAACGCTGATCGGCAAAGGCCAGTCCGGTCAATCCAGCCAGTTTGAACGTGCCGAGCTTGATCTCGCGTGGGGGCTGGCCGTCCCGCTCGACCGTGACGGCATCGACGAAAACCTCGTCATGGCGGGTGTATAATATGTGCGGCGCGAGCTTCACGAACATACGATTATAGGTGGCCTCGACACATTTCCGGAGCGCGATGGCCTCAAGGAGGAGCTTATTGGTCTGCATGGGCCCAGAATGGGCAAGCGGTGCCGGATGTTCAACTATCTTGCGCAGCGCAACATGGCATTCTGTCCCGCGGTGAGGCTTTCATGATGGCCGGAAAGGCGGGCCACTGTTCGGCCCTATTGAAGGTCGATCTCGTAACGCCACACGTCCAGCAGGAATATGCCCGCTTGTGTCGGGAGATGGCTCGTCATCACTCCGGTGCGCCGCCATCCACTCTTCTCGTAAAATCGCGCGGCGCGCTCGTTCCCGATAGCGCAGGCGAGCCATGGCTTGCGGACCCGATCCTGTCGGAACCTTGCGAGCGCATCGTTCATGAGCATCGAAGCCACGCCCGTGCCGCGGGCGCCTGCCGATACATAAAATTGATAGAGCTCGTCGGATTTGGTCATCGTGAAGCCGAGTGGCGCTTCGCCGCCTTGCGCCACTCGAACGGCAGCCAGCGCCTCCTGAAGCCGCAGCTTGAAGCTCTCAACCGTTCTCAGGCGCGCCAGCTCGGCGGGAAGGATGTTCGTATGTCCGTCCTGCCAGCCGCTGAACCAAAGCCCTGCAAGCGCATCGAGCTCCTGCTCCGCAGCATTCCGAATAAGGATCGCTTCCCTCACGGAAGTCCAGCTGGCGCGAAGGTGAAATCGCGTGCGTCGATCGCCGCATCGATCATCGCCGCGTCTGCCTGCACCTGGCCGTCGAGCAACAGCAGCGCCAAGCCATGGACGAGCGCCCAAGATCTGAGCGCGAACAGCCTGGCCGCCGCTTCGCCGTGCCGGGCCGCGACGAGTTGCTCCGCATTCTCGCGCAGGAACTGCATCGCATCATTGCTGCCCTTGCCGTTCCAGTCGCTCGGCGCATGCCCCGGCGCATTGGCGAAGATGAGGCGGAACAGCCCCGGATTCTCCAGCGCGAAGCGGACATAGGCGCGGCCGGCGGCATTGAACCCCGCAAGGCCGCCGCCCGCAGCCTGGGCTGCCGCGCGCTGCGCGCGCCCGAGGCGTGCGAGGCCCGCCTCCGCCAGCGCCTCCAGCAGCGCGCCCTTGTCGGGAAAATGGCGATAGACCGCGGTCGCGCTCACGCCCACCGCGCGCGCCACCTCGCGCAGGCCGAGATGGTCCGCCTCGCGCTGCTCGATCAGCTTCAGCCCTTCCTCGATCAGCGCCGCGCGCAAATCTCCATGGTGGTAACGCCGCGCCTTCTCGCTTGCCCTGTCTGCCATGTTGACACTGTCACCATAAAACCGTTATGTGAACGCCGTCAACATTAATCATAGAGGCAGATATGGCAAGCGTCGTCGGATCCGCGACCGCAGCGCAGGCGGGGAAATGAGCATGGCGGGCCTTGCGAACCTCGTCGCGGCGATGACCGCCTTTGTGGGCACGCACTTCCTGCTGTCGCACCCGTTGCGCCCCGCTTTGGTCGGGCGATTGGGGGAGCGGCCCTTCCTCGGCCTTTATTCGCTCGTCGCATTGCTGACCTTCGGCTGGGTCATCCTCGCCGCCCGCACGGCACCCGATACGCCCCTCTGGTGGATCGCACCATCCTGGGCCTGGCAGGTCGCGAGCATCGTCATGCTCTTCGCCTCGATGCTGCTGCTCGGCTCCTTCTTCGGCAATCCGGCGATCCCCGATCCGACGGGAAAGCGGCGGATGCCGGGCGAGGCCCGCGGCATATTCGCGATCACACGCCATCCGATGATGTGGAGCTTCACGATCTGGGCGGTCGTGCATGCGCTGCTATGGGGGTCGGCCTCGAACCTCGTCATCACGTCCGGCATCGGCATTCTCGCCTTCTTCGGCGCGCTTGCCCAGGATGCCAAGAAGAAGCGGCTGTTGGGCGAAGCCTGGCGCGAATGGGAGGCGCGAACCTCCTTCTGGCCCTTCGGAGCGCAGCTTGCCGGGCGGAGCCCCTGGCGCGCGACGCTGCCGCGGCCAGCCCTGCTCGCCGGAGGCCTGATCCTGTGGCTGATTGCCACACTTGCGCATGGCTGGCTCGGCGGACCGGAGGTCGGTCCCTGGCACTGACTTCATCGCGATGAGGGCGAAAGCATCATCCGGCTGTTGGCCTCCCCTATGCCGCCGCCGGGCTGCGGCGCGGATGCGCAGCATTTGCAACGAAGCGAGATTGATATCCCTGTCTGTTCGTTATATCAAACATATGTTCTCTAAATGAGAGAATCGCCTATCCCCTTTCCCGCGAATGGGCAGCCGGAAGACTGACATGACCCGACATATTGGCATCGTCGCCTGCTCCGCCGAGGGCGCGGCCTTGTGCTACAAGACCATCTGCGTCGAGGGCGCCCGATGGCTGGGTTCCCATGCCCATCCGGAAATATCCCTGCATTCGCTGTCCCTGGCGGACTATGTCGATTGCCTCGAAAGGGGCGATTGGAAGGGCGTCGGCGACATCATGCTCGTCTCGGCGCAGAAGCTGGCCACGATCGGCGCCGATTTCCTGATTTGCCCGGATAATAGCATCCATCCGGCGCTGGCCTATGTCGCGCCCCGCTCGCCCCTGCCCTGGCTGCATATCGTCGAGGTCGTTGCCGAAGAGGCGGCGCGCCGGGGCTTCCGCCGCCTGGGCCTGACCGGTACGCGCTGGTTGGTCGAAAACGACCTATACCCGCAAAAATTGGCCGCGCGAGGGCTGGAATGCGTGCGTCCTTCCGCGGCCGAGCGTGACGAGATCGGCCGCATCATCATGGACGAGCTGGTCTGCAGCCTGTTCAGGCCCGAAGCTGTGGCCTATTTCCAGCAGACCATCGCCGGGATGAAGGATCGAGGCTGCGACGCGGTCATCCTGGGCTGCACCGAAATCCCTTTGATCATCAACGACGACAATTCGCCATTGCCGACGCTCGATTCCAACCGGCTGCTGGCGAGGGCTGCGTTGCGGCGGGCGGTGCAGCCGCAGGATGTGCCGGCATGACGCGCGAGACCGTCGAAGTTCCGGTCCTGTCGGCACCGGACGGAGAAAGCAATATGGACGTGGCTGAATGGACGTGACCGCGGAAAAGGCGCCGAACAGCCTGATCTCGTCTATTGCGACATCGCTGCGACGGGAGCGCGAGAGGATGGGCCTGTCGCTCAACGAACTTGCCCGACGCGCGAAAATCGCGAAGTCGACCCTGTCGCAGATCGAGTCAGGCGCCGGCAATCCCAGCGTTGAAACCTTGTGGGCGCTTGCCGTAACGCTCGACATCCCCGTCAGCCGCTTGATCGCCATGCCCCGGCCACGCACGCAGGTGATCCGCGCCGGAGAGGGGCCGGCGGCCTTTTCCGAACAAAGCAATTATGCCGCTATCCTGCTCGCTGCCAGCCCGCCGGGCGCGCGCCGCGACATCTATCGCCTGCAAGTGCAGCCCGGCCGTCCGCGGCTGTCGGATCCGCACATGCCGGGGACGGTGGAACATCTGATCATCAGCAGCGGGCGCGCACGCGTCGGGCCGGCCGAGGCGCCCGTGGAGCTCGGCCCAGGCGACTATATCAGCTATGCCGCCGATGCTCCCCACCTCTTTGAAGCCCTGGAGCCCGACACGACGGCAGTGATCGTGATGGAGCATGTCTGACGAGCTGCCGACAGAAGAAATGCTCCATGCCTCTCCGGCGCAGGTGAATCCCGACCTCGGCCTGGCCCCTTCGCCGCCCGTCTTCGTGCCGCTCTGGATCGAAGGCGGGCAGATCGCCGATATGTCCTGGCGACACACCTACCCGACCGGGCAGTAGCCGTTCCTGGGCTCTCGTTCCTATCTCCAGCGCTGCAGGAGATTTGAACATGGCCAGTCCGTCATCGCCCTTTGCCGATCTTTCGTCCGCGCTCGCCGACATGGTCGCGCGGGCCTCGCCCCATGTCGTCGAAGTGCAGTCGCATCGCTCTTTGGCCAGCGGCTTCTTCTGGCGGGAAGGACTTGTCGTCACCCCGGACGAGACGCTTGCCGAGGAAGGCAAGATCGAGATCGAACTGGCGGACGGCAAGGTGCTCGAAGCGAAGCTCGTGGGGCGCGATCCCGCCACCGACATAGCGCTGCTCCGCGTCGAAGGGGCGAATGCGGACGCTGTCGCCTTCGGATCGGACGATGTCCGCCCCGGCGCGCTCGCCTTGATCGTCGCCGCGGCCGAAAGCGCGCCGCTGGTCGCATTCGGCGCCATCGCGGCGGTCGGCCCAGCCTGGCAGTCGATGCGCGGCGGCACGATCGACACGCGCATCGAGATGGATGTTCGCCTCCGCCGTCGGGCCGAAGGCGGATTGGCGATCGATGGCAGCGGTCAGGTCTTCGGCATGGCGGTGCGCGGGCCACGCGGACGGACGCTGGTCATTCCAGCAGCCACGATCGATCGGGTCGCGGGGCAGCTCGCCGAATATGGTCGCGTTCCGGTCGCCTATCTTGGCGCGGGTTTGAAGGACGTGCCGCTCGACGCGGGCGGTAGCGGCGTCATGGTGATGACGCTCGATCGTGCCGGTCCCGCCGCCGCCGGCGGGCTGCAGCAGGGCGACATCATTCTTTCCTGGGCGGGCAAGCGCATGCCCCATGTCGGCGCGCTGCTCCATATGCTCCGTGCGACGCCGGTCGGGTCGCAAGTGACGCTTGGCCTGCGGCGCGGCGGATCACCGATCGAGCTCGGCATCACGATCGGTGACAGGCCGGCGAAATGAGCGCCCCCGGCCGGGCCGACGACCTCGCGGTCAGCATCCGGATCGCCGAGCCGGCGCTTGCGGCCCGCCTCGCCGCGCTGCTCGAGCAGACGCCGGGGCTGAGGATTGCGGCGCCCGGCGAGCCCGGCGACCTGGTCCTGAGCCCAGCGGACATTTCCGAGGGCGGATTCGCGCAGCCGCTGACGCCACGCGAACGCGATGTGATCGCGCTCCTGGCCGAGGGACTGTCCAACAAGGCGATCGCTGGCCGGCTCGGCATCTCGCCCGACACAGCCAAATTCCATGTCGGCCGCCTGATCGACAAGCTGGACGCGACCGGACGCACCGACGCGGTCGCGCATGCCGCGCGACGCGGGATCATCCACCTATAGCGGCGGCCCGTCGCAGCCCCTCAGCATGGCGCCCATAAGTAAAGCGGGCCCTTGTTCGGACACCCCGTCTTTCGACCCGTCGCGACGCTTAGCCGAGACCTTATCCGGGCCGCCTGCCTCCGCAGCGCTCAATGATCATGAAGCTCGCTGTCACGCAGAAGAAGCCGAGCAGCAGTCCAATGAGCGTTCTATTGGCAGCGTCCCGGAGAAGCGGGCCGAAACCCGATCCGGAGGTGATATGAACACCGATCAAAATCAACTGGACCGTCACGATTGCGGTGAAGGCGATCGCAAGGACTCTCCAGTAGATGAATGCGAGCATGCCTGAAATGACCGGCGGACCCTGCAAATAGCGCGCGGCCACGAGCATAGCGGGCCCGAACTCGTCAAGGATGCGACGAGTCTCCGCTTCGGTCAGCGCGCGGCCCTGCGCGGCCTCCGCCGCTTCCACGCGATCGAGGAGAACGCCGCGAAGTTCCATGACTATTTCGCGTCGTTTTCCCACCGGCAGCCAGAATCCAAGGCGTTTCAGATATCTCTCGATCATGCTCATGGCTCCACCTTCCTGATCAAGTGTTGAAGCCCGGCCGTCTGCCGTTGCCACTCGTCCACCAGACTGGCGTAGGTCGAGGCGCCTAGCTCAGTCAGTATGTAGAAGCGTTTGTTCCGGGAGCCTTCCAGCCGCCACTCGCTGGTCAACATGCCTTGCTCCTCCAGGCGGCGCAGCATCGGATATAGCGCGCCGTCCTCGATATCCACGCCGCCGGCGGCCAAGGCTTCGCGGACCGCCGTGCCGTTTCGCTCCTCGCGCAACACCGCAAGCGCGGCGAGGACCAGCGTGCCGCGGCGCAGCTCCTGCCGGAGCGCCTCCGCAGCGCCGCGCTTGAATCTGGCTGTCGCGGCGTCGCTCAACGCTCGCGTGCAGCGACTGCAGCGGCTGCCTCCCGATCGACGGCAGCTACCGCCGGAGCCGGGACCAAGCACCCTATGGCCAGGATGAAAAGGGCAGAAGCCTTGCGCGTTTCCATCGCCATCCCTCCTCTCATCTTATGAGCAGTGCATAGCACAGTGTGCATCGCACAGTCAAAGCGTCGAGATGCCGCTCACGGATCGATGGCCCGATCCCGTCCGCGCCTCTCGCGCGAAGGGAATCCGTCCGATTGTCTGACCGCGATACGGCGCGGCGGTGGCGTTGCACCGATTTCGTGCGATCGCCATTTCGGCCGATACCGGCCTGACCGCTTTCGGCCATGGTCCCAAGAAGCTGTCATTCCCAAGTCCGGCGAAAAGCGGCGACGGGCCTTCCACCGCCTCAAATAGAATTGCGGGACCTCAACGCGTCCAGCAGCATCTTGCCAGCAGCACCTTGCCAGCAGCACCTCGAATGCCGGCGTAGGCTGCTTCCCGTCAGCCTGTCGCCCGATGCGCGAGAAAGAAGCGCAGCATCTCGCGAGATGCGTCAGGGCCGCTCGGGTCGGTGAAGGAACCGCTCCGGCTGCCGCCCGACCAGGCATGGCCACCGCCATGGATCGTCCATTGTTCGATGAGCGCCCGGCCCCGATCGTCGACGCTCACGGCGCGCGTATAGGCCCGGCCTCCCGGACTGCGGCCGGCCTCGCTATGCGTCCGCAGCGACGGGCCGGCCGCCGCCGCGGCGCGCGCCACGATCTCGCAGCTATTGACCTCATGCACCGTCGTGTCCTGATCGCCATGGAAGGTGATGGTCGGCACGAAATGCGTGCCCGGCTGGCCTGCGGCGTTGATGCCGCTGCCCTGCCTCATCGCCATCATGGCGGTCGGCAGGTCGCGCGCCGCGCCGCAGGCCAGCCCGGAATGGATGCCGACCGCGGCATAGAGATCGGGATAGGCCGCGCCCATGATCGCCGCCTCCGCCCCGCCGGCCGAAAGACCCGCGATATAGACGCGCTGGCGATCGATCCGATAGTCGGCGATGACCTGCCTCGTAATGCCCGCGATCAGGGCCGGCTCGCCGCGGCCGCGCTGCTGATCCCCGGACTTGAACCAGTTCCAGCATCTCGATGCGTTCGCGGCCTGCGTCTGTGCCGGATAGGCGACCAGGAAACCGAGCTCGTCGGCAAGCCGGTTCATGCCGGTGCCGAGCGCAAAATCGTCCGGCGACTGGCTGCAGCCATGCAGCATCACCACCAGCGGCATGCCATCGCGCACCGAAGGCGGCACATAGAGCTTGTAGCCGAGCGTGCCGGCCGGGCCATGATAGCTGCGCGTGAGGAAGGTGCCGCCCGTGCGCGCTTCGACGGCCGGGCCTTCCTTATCCAACCATAGCGGCTTGTCCGGCCAGAGCGACCGCCTCGCCGAAGGCGATACCGTCGCCCCTTCGGGCGTCAGGTCGAGGATCGCGGAATCGCGCATCGCCGGCGTCGGTTCGGCGGGAGCCCCGCCCGCGAGCATTGCGCGAATGAGGTCGGTCGCCTCCTCAAGCCTGCCGGCGCGGGTGAGGCGCGTGGCTTCCAGCAGGGAGGGATGCAGTGGCATGGTCATCTCCAGCTCCTTCGTGATATATATAACCGCAAGGTGCGGCCTCACTTGATCCGGTCGGCGAGCGCGGCCTTCACGGCGGCGCTGGCATGGAGCGCGCCCAGCACCGTCAGCGATCCGATCGTCGCGCGGGCGAGCTCCGGTGATACATCGGCGGCGATGGTCGCGAGCCCGAGCACGCGGATGTCGAGCGTGTCGCCCGATGCCCGGACCGCCTCCAGCGCCTCGCGCGAATAGTGGCTGATCCCCAGGTCGAGCTGCTTGCGCACAACCGAATTCCGCGCCGCCTCGGCATGGCGCTCGAGCTGGTTGCGGATCGCGGTGCGGATGAAGTCGGTCCTGTTGGTATAGAATCCGTCCCGCACCAGCAGGTCGATATGCCCGAGATCCACGAAGCCGAGATTGATCGTGATCTTCTCGCTCTCCTTCGGCTTCAGCTCATGCAATTCGGCTGCCATATCCTATCTCCGCCATCCATATGGATGGTATGGGGATGGCGATGTGCCGATTCAAGGTTCGGGCCCCAATCCCCGAAAATATCGTCGCCCCTGCGCGAACGGGGCAATGTCGGCCCGGGGGAGCCGAGGGGCATCGCGCGAGGGGCATCGAATGCCTTCCCGACGCGTTCTCCGCGCGACCGGAAAGGATATTCGATGCGCAATCCTTGGATGAGCCTCTATCTCAGCGCCGCGAACCGAATTGCCGGCCGAGTTGCCGGCACGGCGCGCGGAAAGATAATGGCCGAGGCGGGCCGGCAGCGCGCGGCCGCCAGGAAGAAGGCGGCAAAGCAGCTCGCCACGCTCTGGACCGGAGGCCTCGGGGCACCGCAGCCCAAGAAGCGGCGCAAGAGCCGGCCTTAGAGCCTGTTTGAGAATAAGGCGGCTGAGGGCTGGCGAGAGATTTTTCGTGCCGGACAGGAGCGGTCGCCGCCGCGATGTCGAAACATCGTGGCAAGATCGCGACGCATCCGGCACGGAAAAGATCCGCCAGACCGACCCGCAGCCATTCTCAAACAGGCTCTTAGCCCCTCCCGTCCGCGGACACCGGCCCTCAGCTGCCGTCGCGGCCGATCGACCTGGCCGCCATAGCCATCCTCCGACCGGAGCGCATCGGGAGTTCCGGCGTTGAGCCGTCGGGCGGCCGGCGAAAAACTACGAGGGAAAGCGGAGATGGCGATATCCGACACGCCACATGCCGTGGAGCAATCCGCGAATATCGAGGAGATGCTATGGGTGCTCGCGGAAGCGGTTGCGGCGCTGACGGAGCTTGCGGCCGGCGGCACGCTTGCGCAGGTCGGACTTGATACGCTGGACACGGCCATCTCGCGCCTTCAGCAGATGGCCGAGCAGACGGGACATCCAGGCGTGTCGCAACATCTGATGACGGCGCGCGGCCAGCTTCGACGCCGGTTCGGGCAGGAGGCCTGAGAGCCGATCGGCCACCGATGCGATCGCCCGATGGTCGGTGGTTGCGATCGAGCAGATCCGGTGCGGCGGGCGAATGGAGCGCCCCAAAATCCCCAACATATTTCAGGCCGCCGCCGAACAGGGGAAAGATGTCGCTGCTGGCGGCGACTTGTGATATAAGATTTCCATCACGCGATTCAGATCGCAGGCTTTCGTGACAGAGAGACAAATGTGCTCCCGCTTGCAAATCGGGAGTCGTCACGATGGACATCGCCTATCTGGAAAAACGCCTCGCCGCCAGCTTGGTCGCGATGCGGGATGCCGCGGATCCCTGCGCGCAGATCGCACATCGCGGGATGGTTCATGGCTATCGATCCTTGCTGGCCGAACATGCAGCAGCGCTTCGGAGAAGCCCTTTCGGGGCCGAACCCGAACCAGCGCAGCAGGGTGACGATATAAGCTCGACAAGCGCGGGCCTCGCCCGGGCGGTCGATGAATGGGCCGATGCGGTCGGTGCGGGCGCGGGACCATCGCCCTATCTCATGCAAGCGCTTTCGCTTCTGGCAGCCGCTTTCGAGCGGGCCGGCATCGAAACCGTCCGGATGCCGGATCTGCTCGCCACGCTTTCGAGGCTGCCGTCCCGCTGCGAGGATAGATCGCCATTGGATCGGGTCTGGAACGGCGCGGGCTCCCCGGCCGCCGAGGACAGACGCAGGCTGCTTGCCGAATCGCTCCGGGAAATCAGGCTTCGATTTCAACAATGAAGGCCCGCCGCCCCGGCGGCCGATGGTGGAAGAGAGGTGCCCGGATCGACAGGCCGGGCAACGCCCGGGACGATATGCGCCCGCGCACTGATGCATGTGGCCCAAAGCCGCTCAGGAGCCTCTATCATTTAACAAAAGCCGGCTACCCCCAAAAGATCGGGGGCCCCCGGAAGATCGGACCCATGAAAGTCCCGATCGATTCAGGAGAGATATATGTACCGCTTATTTCCGCAGGCGCTTCTGGCCTGCATCGCCAATGGGCGGACGCCGCATCCGCAGGCGATCGACGATGTCGCCGAAAAGATCTGGCGGGAGGCCTTTCAGCACGGGTCGCGCCGTCGCTGGAAAGATGTGCTGCCGAGCTCGATCGAATATCGCCGCGCCATGGCCGCGGCGCATGCCGCCTATGGCATGAGGCCCGCGGCGATTTAGGCCAAGCCTCCTAAACGCGCAGCCGCATCGAGGCGCAGGGCGACGCGGCGGACAGGCTTCAGCTTGGAGAAGACGCGCTCGATGCGGTTGCGCTCGCGATAAGCTGCCTGGCCGAAGCAGGGCTTTCCTTTTCCGGCTGGGCGCGATGTCGGGCGCGGCGCCCTGGGCCTCGATCGGCGCGCGGAGGCGATCGGCATCATGCGCCCTGACGATGCCGCCCGCCATTGTCCCTCTCCTGAGGCCGCCTGCCTGATGTTTCCATCGGCATGGCGCCCGCCACATCGCGGCTGATGCAGGAACTGACCCGTTTCGAAACCGTTGAACAATCCCCAGTTCCGGAGGCCCCCATGCCCACCGATGCCCCATCCGCCCCTCCCCATGCGACGCGACAGACCAGCCGGCTTGCCGCCGCCGATCGGGTGACGGGAACCGCCGTTCATGCGCGCGACGGCCGCAAGCTCGGCACCATTCACAGCTTCATCGTCGACAAGCTGACCGGGCAGATCGCCTTCGCGGTACTGTCGATCGGCGGCTTTCTGGGCCTTGGCCAAAAATATCATCCGCTCCCCTGGGAGCTGCTCGCCTATGACGAGTTCAAGGATGGATATGTGGTCAATGTCGATCTGGAGAGGTTGCACGGAAGCCCGAGCTACAGGCCCGACGATGCCCCCCAATTCGATGAAGCCTATGGGCAGCGTATTGCCGCTTATTATGCAAATTCCAGCGAGAGAGATTATTGAGGCGCGTCGTCGCGTACCGGCCGTCGATGCTTGGCCCTGGCGAATATTTTGTTATCATGATTATCGGCCCATTCCGGGCTTTGTTACGGCGCTGCTCGCCACTTATTGGGCATATTCCTTGATTTTCTGCATGTCCTGGCCTATATCCGGATAGCTAACGTCGCCTGCGACGGAATTTGACGCCTTAGGGCAGATCCTTCCCTTTCACGCTTCCTGGCTCTGCTGGCCTGTTGCCTGCGGAAAACCGTTTTCGTGAAGGAAACACCCCATGCCGATCGGCACCGTCAAATTTTTCAACTCCACCAAGGGCTATGGCTTCATCGCCGCCGAGGATGGCTCGGGCGACAGCTTCGTCCATATCTCCGCGGTCGAGCGCGCCGGCATGCCGACGCTCAACAAGGACCAGCGGCTGAGCTACGAATTGGAGACCGACCGGCGCGGCAAGCAGTCCGCCGTCAACCTCCAGCCGGCCTGACCCGGCCATGGCCAAGGAGGATCTCCTGACCCTCGAAGGCCTGATCGACGAAATCCTTCCCGACGGGCGCTTTCGCGTCCTGCTCGAGAATGATCATCGGATCATCGCCTATACGGCGGGCAAGATGCGGCGATATCGCATCCGCTCGGTGGTCGGCGACCGCGTCCATGTCGAAATGACGCCCTACGACCTTGAAAAGGGCCGGATCGTCTTTCGCGAACGGACGCCGGGCGCAGGCCCCGGGCCGCGCAGAGGCGGTCGCCGTTAGCCCGCCTCCATCTTGCAACCGCGCGCGACGATCGCGCGCCCAAGGATATTATGTACGTTCAGACTATGACATTGGATCGCCCCCGCCGGCCCGTCCGGCGGAGCAAGCCTGCGCGCCAGGCCGATCGGCGCTCCCCCACCCTTTCCCGGCCGGAACTTCGCCGGATCGTCGCCGACATGCTCGGCTGAGCAGCCTATCCCCCGCGGCCGTCATGGCCGCAAATCCCACCATGCGGCCGTCATGGCCGCACGGATTCCATCAGGCGGCCTTCATGGCCGCCGCAATCCCATCAAGGAGCACGCCCATGTCCGTAAACCGGGAATTCTACATGGCGCGTGCCGCCGAAAGCGCGCGGGATGCGGAAAATGCCACGCTCGACAATGTGCGCGAGCGCTGCCGGCGCTCGGAGGCGGCCTGGCTTTCCATGGCCGATCGCCTCACGCGCGGCGAGGCGATGCGCGAAAAGCTGGCGACCGAGAAGGCCGCGCGCAGGGAGGGTGCAGCGGAATGAACAATGTCTTCCGGAAACGCTTCGATGGCCCGCGCCTGACGCGCGAGGAAGCCGAACGACAGGGTCGCGCAACGCGCCTGGCTTATGAGGCGCTGGGCAGGCCCGAAGCCGCCATGGCCTTCCTCAACGGCCATGATGCCGCCCTTGCCGGCCGGCCGATCGATCTCGCCGTCGCCAGCGCCGCAGGATTGCTGGCCGTCGAACGGGCGATCGCCGCCCTGAACCGGGATTGAGGCCGCATATCGGCCAAAAACCGATAGCGCCCCCCCGATAGCGGACAGCGCCGATGCTGCTGACGATCTGCCACAAGACGCTGTATCGCTATGCGCGACCGGTGACGCTGCTGCCGCATCGCATGATGCTGTGCCCGCGGGGGCAGCATGATCTCAGGCTTCTCGCAACCTTGCTGAGCTGCTCGCCGCCTGCCCATCTCGAATGGACGCAGGATGTGTTCGGCAACATCATCGCGACCGCGACCTTCTCCGACGCCACCGACAGCCTGGCGGTCACCAGCCGGATGGTGGTCGAACAGTCCGCCACCGCCTGGCCGGTCTTCGCGATCGCGCCGCGCGCGCACAGCTTCCCGTTCGACTATTCGGAAGACGAGCTGATCGATCTCGGCGCCCTGCGCGCGCCCGAGCATGACGATCCCGACGGCCGGCTGCGCGGCTGGGCACGCGGCTTCATTGCGGCGGAACCCACCGACACGCTGTCCCTGCTCAAGGATATCAACGCCGGCCTGCTCCGTCACGTCGCCTATCGCGCGCGCGACGAGGAAGGCACGCAGCCGCCGCTCGAAACGCTCGATCGGGCGACGGGCTCGTGCCGCGACATTGCGGCCCTGTTCATCGATGCCGCACGACATCTGGGGTTCGGGGCGCGCGCCGTATCGGGCTATCTGTTCGATGGGCAGGCCGGCAGCGACAATGGCGTGCCCGGTTCGACCCATGGCTGGGCGGAGGTCTATCTGCCCTGCGCCGGCTGGATCGCCTTCGATCCGACGCATGCGCGCCTGGGCGGCGCGAACCTCGTGCCCGTCGCCGTTGCCCGCAACATTGGCCAGATCAGGCCGATCGAGGGGCGCTATGTCGGCGCGGCCGAGGATTTTCTGGACATGCGGGTCGAAGTGACGGTTACGCGGGGTACGCGATCGAAGCTGCGATCCGGCCGGGAAAGGCATTGAGACAGGATCGGCAGGCCATGGCGTCCGGACGGGCATGGGGACGGGCAGCCTCATTATGGCGGAGAGCGGCTTCCGCCATACGGAGATGATCCGGACTCGGGGGCAGGGATGCCCCCCTCCCCCCACGCGACCGGGCCCTGTCGCCGGCATCCGGCGGCGCGGGGAACCCCGGGAGCGATCCTCGCCATCCTTCGTTCAGCGGCTCGATCAGGCCGATCGGACAGCCCGCCAGCCCACGCCCGCCAGTTCGCGACCACCGGCTCGCAATCGCGGGACGAGCGCCTATGGAAGCCTGGATGAGATGAGCAACAATCGCGGGCAGCTTCCGAGGAAGCAGATGGACCGGTTTACCAGGCCCTTTGTGCGCTTCCTGCGCATCGAGGCGACCGCCGGCGGCCTGTTGCTGCTCGCCACGCTGCTGGCCCTCCTTCTTTCCAACTCCCCCTGGTCGATCGCCTATCTCTCCTTCTGGGACATGCCCGCCGGATTCCGGCTTGGCGGCATCGCGATCGCCCATTCGTTGAAATATTGGATCAATGATGGGCTGATGACGCTGTTCTTTTTCATCGTCGCCCTCGAGCTGAAACGCGAGATGGTTCTCGGCGAATTGCGCGATCCGCGTATCGCCGCTTTGTCCGCCGCCGGGGCCCTGGGGGGAATGATCGTACCGCCGAGCCTCTTTTTCCTGCTGCTGGGCAGCGGAGCGGGTGCCCAGGGCTGGGGCACCGTCATGGCGACCGATACCGCCTTCCTGATCGGCTGTCTCGCAATCGTCGGTCGCCGCGTTCCGCAGAGCCTGCGGCTGTTTCTATTGTCCCTGGCGATCTTCGACGATGTCGGCGCGGTTCTGGTGGTCGCGATCGGCTATGGCGGCACGTTGAACTGGCTCGCGCTCGGGCTGGCGGGGCTTGGGCTTGCGGCCGTGGCGGGCGCTGGCCGGCTCGGCATCCGCAGCATGCTGATCTATTTCGCATTGGGAGGCGCGGTCTGGCTGGCCTTTTATGCGTCGGGCATCCATCCGACGCTCACGGGCCTGCTTTTGGGTCTGATGACGCCGGCGCACAGCTGGGTCAGCGATAGCCGGCTGCACGCGATCCTGGACCGCGTGGTCGCTTATCCTCCCGGCGAGCATTGGAGCGGCAATACGGTGGACCGGCAGGATCTGCGCCGGGCGCGGGTCGCGGCGCGCGAGGCCCTGTCGCCCCTCGAGCGGCTCGAAATCGCGCTCCATCCCTGGATAACCTTCACGGTCATGCCCGTCTTCGCCTTGGCGAATGCCGGCTTTCCGATCCTGCCCGCGGAGGTCGACGGGCGCCTTGCCGCGGCGATCTTCATAGGGTTCGTGTTCGGCAAACCCATCGGCGTTGTGGTTTTCAGCTATTTGGCGGTGCAGGCCCGCCTGGCCACGCGCCCTGCCGATCTGCCCTGGGGCATATTGGCGGCCGGCGCGGTCCTGACGGGCATCGGTTTCACCATGGCGCTCTTCATCGCCGAACTGGCCTTCGATCCCACGCTGCTCAACTCGGCCAAGCTCGGCATTTTCAGCGCCTCGATCGTCTCCGCGACATGCGGCCTATCGGCATTGGCATGGCTGACGTCCGCGCGCAGGCGGCGCGGCGGATCGACCTGACCCTGCAGGCCGCACCCCTGCGATCCGCCGCCGAACCACGAGCCCCGATCAGCCCTCCCCATCGGCATGGGCCGATAGCGTCGAGAGAGCTCGATCCGGACTTCGATCCAGGCAATGATGTTTCGATCCATGGCATCCCGACGATCCGATGCAGGAGCCGATCAGACCCTATTTGGGGCTTGATATGATCCCGCCCGCATCACCCCGGATATTTCTGCAGCCGGGTCGGCAAACGCGGTGCGCGGGCGTCCAGCAGCTTGTTCTTATAGTGGGTCCGCACGTCATGGGCGGATTCGATCGATTTCAGGACGACGCGCGTGCCGGCTCCTGCGAGCTGCTCGATAGAGCTTATGGCGGCTCCCATTTTCGCGCAGGCTGCTGTCACCTCCGCAACGGAGGCGTTGACGTTCACTGCTCTCGTCATGGCAATCTCCGAGCGGCGCAACCGCCCTGGCCGGAATAGGCCGACTACCCATAGGCGATCGTTACCGCCTTGTCCCCTGCTCATATCCGGTCGTGCCGTCGATCCGGCCATGAACCTGTTGGCTATTGCCGCGAATTGGCAAGTTGGCCGCGCCGCCCCCCTGTTCGGCCAACCAACTCTATCATGGGCATTGAAGCCTGATCTCCCGGAGCGACGCGGCAAGTATCCTGCGCCGATCCTCGGCAACCGGGGAACCCGCGCCGCTCCAGAAGCGATCCAGTGGCGATCTGTCCTCGCAACGGGTCACCAGCATCGTAAGGGCAGCCCGGAGATCGGGCGTCTGGACCGTTTCGGCGCCAGCTCGATCGACCGCGACCGTCAGGATCGAAATGGCTTCCGCGGGGCTCATCTTCTTCTTCCCTCGCCCGAGCCGCCCTCATTGGACCATTCCTCGACCGCCCGGGCGAGCTCCGAGGTGGCGTTGTCCTGTCGCGTTGGTTCCGGCGCGGCCTTGGGAGGCTCCTTCCGAAGGTCCGAACGCTTGGCCAGCAGCGAACGATAGCCCTGAACCATCCCGCTATGCGCTATTCGCGCACAGGGGTCGGCAGCCTTCCGCATGGCGGTCAGGCTGTCTGCGAGGCGTTTTCGGATATAAGTGCTGTTCATCGTAACAATTCCCGGTGGTGCAAGCGGGAGCACGTTCGTCTCTCTGTCACGAGATGCTTGCGATCAATTCGGGTGATGTCATTGATATATCACGAGTCGCCGCCGGAGTCGTCGCTTTCCTTCAGCTGAAGGCGTTCGATCCGGAGAAGATCGAGCAAGCATCGGCGGAGGAACAGGCACCGGTGGAGGAAAAGCTGCCAGCGGCCGCATCGATGCAGCGCCGGCAAGATCGACAAGGAGCCTGACGGGCCCGACATTTGCTTGCGGACTTTCCCCGCTGGCGTCCCCGGCATCGATCCAGTCTATTGCCGTCGGAACGTGGTGAGCCCCCCAATCTGTCCCCGTTTCAGCCCCGAAACCCCGCCGCCGAGGCGGCGGGGTTTCACCTGCCGGCATCGCCAGCATGCGCGCACGCAAGCTGGTGATCCGCCGCCTATGATAGACCTGCCATCATGATTTGCTTTCGAGCTAGTCAATCAAGAGGCGGGCGCCGCTGCGACACCCGCGCCCGATCGCTTCGATCCCCGTTTGAGCCCGTGGCCGGAGACGCGCCGGCGCGCCTCGACAAGCTCGCCCCCTCGATCCAGCGGACGTCGCGAACCCTGGTGCCGAGCCCCTGATGCTGCCCCTATGTCCATGCCCGCAATGGGGGCGCCTCCTCCAGTTCCGGCCAGACGACGAAGGCACGGAACGTCCCATCCTCCGTGCTGACCTCATCATATTGCCCCATGGCATTTCCTTCCCGCCGCAAAGCGCGATTTGGAACGCCTCGATGCCGGCCTGTCAACGCGTGAATCGGCGCCGGCCGTCATCCCCTTTGCCAGCGCGATCCGACCGCAAGCGGTCGCTCGCCTGCGACATTCAGATGCGAGAAAAGGGACATCGACCAGCACGCAGAGGCAAGCATCGGCTTCGCCTCCCTAGCGAACATCCCCTCCCGGAACCTCCGGCGTCCAGCACTGCTCCAAGGAACCAAGGCTCGCCTCAACCCAGTCTGCCAGCGGAGTGTTGACGTTTGAATGGATGGTAAGCTCACCATCGTGCATCCCGAAGCGCGCCGGTGCCCGCAGGGTGTAGCCAACACCGTCCAAAACAATCTCTCCCCCTTCCTCCAATCCCGGCGGAGCTGGCCGAGGCATGGCGATCTCTCGCATCCTGATGAGCACGGAGCGGACTGCAGGACAGTTGCGGCTGTCGGTCCAACTTACTGTATCATGGCCCGCTTCACGGAGCGTGCGACGCAGCCAATAGTGGAGTTGCCTTCCTTCTCGATCATAGCCGAGCGTCCCGATCTCAACCGTTGCCGCAACCTGCCGCAGGGCTGGCCGTCTAGAAAACTCAGCCCATGCCGGGCCCGATTCAGAGGGCCCAACTAGCAAGCTGGCAACGAGGAGAATGGCTGCCGACATCCGGGAGACGATATCAGATTCGCGTCTGCTTCCTATCCAGGTTTCATGTTGATGCGCCTGCCGGCGGAAGCTGGCCTCGACACAAGGGAGCGGTAGCGGTCGTCGAGCAAAGAGCCGCCTAGAAAGAAATGCCGGGCTGCCGGTGTGACCTAGCCGAAAGACGCCTGTCCGTTTTCGGTTCAGCGCTTCGAGGAAACGGATGTCGGCGATCTGAATGGGCTTGCCGGGACCGCCTCAGGGCCAGCGGTGCGTCTGTGCACGTCACCGCTATGCCGTCCCGGTCTGAACTTACGGTGCTGCCGGTTGCGATTTGCTTGTGGCCGATATCTTGTCTGTCTAGGAAGATAGCCAGATGATGGAAGTTTCGCCACCTGAGCCGATAATGACGTTGCGCTGGCGCACAGGTCTCATCGGTTTTCTACTGCCTATTATGGGCGGTGGTGTTGTGATGTTTGGCATTGCTGCCTTCAAGCCATCACTCGCTGCGGAGCTGGCGGATGGCCGTCGCGGTGCCTGGATCAGTGCTACGTCTGAAATGACCTTCGGCGGCGTTAACATTCCGCTCGCGCTTCTCGCCCTCTATTTTGGCTGGGAGTTTTTCCGCTTTGGCTGGCGCTGGGCGGATGAGTTCGCGGTCAGGGCAACGACGGTCGGACTTGTGCCGCATCGATCCACGCTGATTAAGCCGATCCCCTGGGGCGAGATCGCGGATATATCCTACTCGCAGTTCGGCCGCGCGTCGTCGCTGGTCATCAAGTTCCGGGATGGCCGCAGCCGCATCATCCGTGGAGTCAGCAACGACGGTGGGGCGGCAGAGAGTTTTGCCGTTTACGCACGCAACCGGATTATGGCAGCCAATCAAGTTCTTTCAGCAGACGCTAAGAAGGGCTAACCATCTCAGCGTTGAACACTGGCCGTGCGTGCGGCCCCCATCATCTGCCGCCAGAGGCGCGCTTCACCAGGACGAGAAGTTCTTGCCGAGCTTGTCCTGCCGAGCCCGACAAGGCCGCCGGCCCACCGCAGCGGCAGCTGCGGCTTTTCCGAGCCCCGAGGTCCCGCCAAGGATCACCACCCGAATTCCCGTCAAGTTCATGCAATTGTCCTCAGGCATAAAGTGAGAAGCGCCGCGAGGCCCAAAGCGCGCGGCATTTATCCCACTAATGACCCGGCCGGCGCGCGCGCCGGATCCTCACGCCGCCGCTGGTTAGTGACGCATTCCGCAGGCGCGTGGCGACGGGCCGAGCCATGGGTGATCAGGGCTGGTGCAGAACGCCTCGGAGGACGTGTCGGACGGTCCGGCGAATCTCCTCCTGGGGCTCGCCGAGCCGATCGATCAACAAATGTACCCAAGCATATGAGGCGAGAAGGTCTGCAACGACAATGGGCTCGACATCCTCGCGAGCATCTCCGCGAGACTTGGCGCGCTGGACCATTTCTCCGATCTCCTCCCTCCGCTCGCGTGCATAGTCCGCGAGAGCCAGACGAGCCTTCTCGTTGGCTTGCGCCTCGGCGATTAACGAGCGGAACGTGTTGCCCGATGATGTCTCACGCCAGTGCCGCAACAGGCTATGCAGGAATCGAAACAGGTCCTCCTCGAGGTCACCGGTGTCCGGATACTCGACGTCGCGCTTCTGGCGCTGATAGACATCGAGCAACAGGGCAGCTTTGCTGGGCCACCAGCGGTAGATCGTTGCCTTTCCTGCCCGCGCCCGCTGTGCGACGGCCTCGATCGAGAAGCCGGAATAGCCTTCGTCAACCAGCAGCCCCTCCGCAGCCGCCAAAATAGCCTCGGCGCTATCGGGGCTGCGCCGCGAGCCAATCGACTTGCGGGCGGCTTCACGTTGATCGGTCATTTTCGCACCTCCAATTCCCCCATAGCACATTCTTTCCGAACGGAACGGGTCGTTCCAGGTCGCGGGGTCTGGAGCTAGAGGTAGCGCAACCACCATTCGCGTCGCCGAGATTTGAGGACGGCGAACCAGGCGGCTAGTGGATAGAGAGTGACGCAGACAGCCAGCCAGCAAAGATAGATCCAGAAAAGGCCGAGGCCCCAGCCCGCATCGACGAGCGGTTGCGGATCACTGAGGAATCCCAGGAACAGTTGCGGCGGGAAACCGAGCGCAAGGCCGATCACCAAGGCGAGGCCATGCGTTGCGTAAATGTGCACGATGTAGGTGAATAAGGAAGCGCGACCGAAGGCGTCGAGCATTCGGCCGAGACGACCCGTCAGTCGAGCAACAAACGGGGCGAAAAGCAGCGAACACCCTAATGTTGCAAGAACGAAGTCCAGGGAGGGCGGATATTTGGAGACGTTGAGGAAGGAAAGCGCTGTCCGCCACGCTTCGGCCTGGACCGCCCAGGGCTGGAAATCACCGTAGCCATTGCTTCCACGCAAGAGAAGGAACAGCGCGAGCATGCCAAGGCCGATGCAAACCAGCGTTCGGGCCCGTTCCATCGCCGGTGCAAGAAAGACGGGGGCCATGCCGAAGCCCAGCGCCATGATGCCGAACCAAGGCAAGGCGGGATAGGCTACGAACCCGTTCAGCCAAGGAAGCGGTCCTGGCTGGAACAGGAGCGTCCACGCTATCGCTCCGCCCGTGCCCGGCTCAGGAGCGAATGGCGCGAGCAGCGGATAGCCGGCGACGATAACAGCGCCGATAGCGAGCACCCAGCGATGCGGCAGGTGAATGAGGACCGCAAGCAGGAGCATGCCGAAGCCGATCGCCCAGATCACCTGAAGGAAAAGGAAGGGCGCTGCGAAGTCGAGCGCAAAGGCAATTACGCTAAGCTCGAGCAGGATCAGCCACAGGCCGCGCGTGACGAGATAGCGCCGCAGGCTGGTGCGGCCATTGGCCTTTTGCAGCCCCACTGCAACGCCGGCGAGCAGCACGAACGTGGGCGCGCAAAGATGCGTCACCCAGCGCGTCGCGAACAGCAGCGCAGTCGTGCGCCCCACATCCGTCGGCTGGAAAAGCAGGGCCTGCTCGTGAAGATACTCCCGGACATGATCCAGAATCATGAGCACGATCATTAGTCCGCGCAGCTTGTCCACGAGCGCGAGCCGGTTCCCGAGGACCGGGACATGCCGATCATTTGCCGAATGGGGCTCGCTCCCCGAAGGGCCCGCGCCAATGCTGATCGGACCGGTCAACGCAGGGCACTCAAAGACATGCGCTGGCGGCCGGCCGCGTCAAAATTTGCCGGATCGAGCCAGGCTTCATAAGCTGGCCGCAGGGCTCGCCACTCTTCGCCGAGCAGAGAATACCAGGCCGTATCGCGCGGCTTGCCCTTGACTGTCTCGGCCTGACGCCAGTTGCCTTCATGGCGAAACCCGAACCGCTGGGCGGCGCGGTTGGAAGGCGCGTTGTCCGCGTTGCACCGCCAAGCGACGCGGCGATAGCCGAGGCCAAAGGCATGATCGATCAGGAGGAAGACGGCCTCAGTTGCCGCGCGCGTGCGCTGAAACCGGGGCGAGAACCAGATGCTTCCGATTTCCAGCATCTCTGCGCCGGCGTCGATGTCGCAATAGGAAAGCCATCCCTCGGCGCGTCCGCTCGTCGCGGGTACCGCTGCAAAAAAGGGCTGCCGCCTCATTCGGGCCAAGCTGCGGATCTGGGATGCCATCTCTTCGAGCGAAGCGAAGGGCCCGTAGCGCAGATAGGTCCAGCTGGCCTGCGCTCCACGAGCGACTTCCCAAAGGGCGGGAGCGTGAACTGCCCCAAGCGGCTCGAGCCGAACATAGCGTCCGGCATGAGGACGGCGTTCAGGAAAGGGACAGGACATATGCACGCTTGACGAAACGGAACGGACCGTATAGATTAACAATACTGAGCCGACAATCTGGAAACATGACCGAATCAACCTCCCTCGAGCCCGCGCGCGGACAATTCTCGCGCCCCCGCTTCTTCCTGCTGGTGCTTGCTGGCGCATATCCGCTCATCACCACGATCCTCTATGTCGTGCGGCCGTTCACGGAAGGCTGGAGCCTCTGGCAGCGGACGCTCATCGTCGCGCCGATCATGGTCTCGCTCATGGTCTGGGGACTGATCCCGTTCGTACAGAAGCGGTTCCACCGCTTCATCCACCCGGGCGGATGAACACATTACCCATGCAGGCCGGCCTGGCAGCTCGGAAGAGGCGTCGGCACGGCAGGTGGTCATCACGTCCGCGCGCGAAGCGCGGCCTGCGCGCGCCCGATAAGACCCTGATACCTCCGGTCCGGATACCACGGCATCTCGGAAATCCGGCTGAAGCCGGGAATGGCCTCCATGTACCTGATCATGCGCGCGCGCATCGCCTGGTCGGGGAGATCGCCGCGCAGCGCTGCGATATTCTCGGCGGCGTGCTCCGGCTTGGACGTCGCCGGGAGCACACAGGTAACCACCGGATGGGACAGCACGAACTTGAGGAAAAAGGCTGCCCAGGTCTCTGCGCCAAATTCCCGGGCAAAAGCAGGGGGATCTCGCCCTTCGACAAGCTTGAACAGGCGGGCCTTCTCGAACGGCATGTTGATGTTGACCGCTATCCCCCTCTCCTGCGCGGCCGGAAACAGTCGCTCCTCGGCAGCGCGATTGAAGATTGAGTAGTTGACCTGGATAAAATCGATCCCGCCCCTCTCGACCCAACTCAGAAGCGCCGGGTGATAGATGTTCTCATGGTGGGTCACGCCGGTATAGCGAATGCGCCCATCGCGCTTCCAGGCACGCAAGTAGGGCAAGATGATGTCGACGTTCACCAGGCTATGGCATTGCATGAGATCGATAGGGTTGCGCCAAAGCCGGGCCTCGGACAGCTCGAGGCTGCGCAGCGCGTGACTCTCGTCCGCGAGATACTCGCCCGTGGACCAGATCTTGTTCGAAATGAACAGCCGATCGGAAATGCCGAGCGCGATCGCAAAATCCCCGACGCTGATCTCTCCGGAACCATAAAGGGGAGACGTGTCGACCACGCGCGCGCCCCCTTCCCAGTAGGTCTGCAGCACCTGCCGCAATGGTTCGCGGGGCTGGCCGGGCAGCGCGTCGAAGGTAAGGAATGTCCCGAGGCCGATCGCCGGGACCGCTTCACCGCTCGAGGGAATGGTCCTCATGATCATTTCGGCGCCTGCAGGCGGGTTCGCGGGCTGCGCCATAGCCGCGCTGGCAAAGGGCAGAAGGCTTGCCGGGGGACCGGCGAAGAGCGCACCCGCTGCTGCGTTCTTGATCAGGCTTCGGCGGCTGATCGGACCTGCAGCAATAGACTCAGCCTTCATCACGAGCTCCCATTTTCCGGTTCTCCACGCGACCCTTTGAAAGGGAGCAGGCGATATCCCCGGTATCTGGAGCCTTTTGCTCTCTCGCGCGCGTCCGATTCTGACGGCGCTTGTGCGATACTGTCCTTCTTTCAGTTCTATTGGAGGGATCATGGCTTCCCAAGGATATGAACGACGCATCGAGCCGGTCGCCAAGGAATGGCGGAGCCATGCCTGGAATAGTGGCATCTTCGACACCGCACGCCGCGACTACACGCCTTGCGTTGAAGGTATCATCAGGACGCCTCAGCACGTCGTGATGCTCACAATGAGCGGAAGCGCCGAGAGGCTCGAGGTCCACTCCGACTGCGGGCACCGCTTCACAGGACCCGACAAGGCAGGCGCGGTATCGTTCGTGCCCGCCGGGTGCGAACGCCGCCTGTCGCTGATCGGTGTAGCCTCGAAATGGGCGTCCATATCCCTGGATCCGGCCTTGTTTGAGCCAGCGGAAGACGAGCTTCACGGGCGGCTGGATATCGGAGCTTTCTCGAATGTCGAAGATCCGCTCGCGGCGGCAATCATTAGCGAGTTCGCGGCCCTGCTCGCGCGCGATGGGGCATTGGATCCGGCTTATTGCGAAGCGATGTCATGTGCGCTCGCCCGGCATCTCGTGGCTCGCTACGGAGAGAAGAGGAACCTGCCTGCACTTCGCAGCTGGAAGCTGCCGCCATGGCGGCTGAGGCGGATTACGGAATATGTCGAAGCCCATCTCGACGGCGCGATCAGGATTGCCGATCTCGCCGCGCTCGCAGGGCTCTCGCCCGGTTATTTTCATCGCGCGTTTCGCGAAACGACCGGGCAAACGCCCCTCGATTTCATCAATGGAAGGCGCGTTCGGCGAGCCGGCGAACTGATCCGGCGAACGGATGCATCGCTAGCGCAGATTGCCCTTGAGGTGGGTTTTGTGAGCCCGAGCCATTTCACCCGCACGTTTCGCGCCTGCACCGGCATAAATCCATCGGCTTGGCGTCGCAATGACAGGGCGTAGGCCGCCCCTCCTGCCCGAACGTCAGGTTTCCTGTCGTCTCGCGCCGAGGAAATTTGGGGGCAAGCTGCGGTCGACGGCCGTGGCGGATGCAATCCTCGCTGGGCAGCGTGCCACGAGGCAGACGCCGGGCGCCGAGACCGCCCTCCAGCCGGGCCCCTCAGCGCGCACCGATTTTGGGCGCCGCTACCGTCGTCGGAAAATCTCACGACCACGCATCCGGTCAGATGCGCCGCTATCTGGCGTGCGGCCATGATAGTCTCGCGCTCGATCTTGCCGAACCTGTTCTGATCCTATCGTCGAGCGCGCGATCCTGCCTCAAATTCTTCCAGCTTTGCGCCGGCCCCTTGTCGTTTGGCGCTCCAGAAAGTGAATGGGTCGGCAGGGCTCGCCTCCTGCCCCCCTGTCCCCTGCCCCCAAGGACTCGCGCCCATTTTTCAGTCTTCGACCGGGAGGATATCTGTGTTCCGTGGCTCCATTCCGGCTCTGGTTACGCCCTTTCGCGGCGAAACATTGGATGAGGAGGCCCTTCGCGCCCATGTTGAATGGCTGATCAGCGAAGGAAGCCATGCATTGCTCGCCTGCGGATCCACCGGCGAGCATGCGACGCTGACGCCTGACGAACTGTTTCGCGTGATTGCAATCTCTGTGGACCAGGCAGCCGGTCGTGTGCCGGTCATCGCCGGTTGCGGCTCCAACTCAACCAGAACCGCGGCCACGCACATGAATGTAGCGGCCGAACTCGGTGCGAATGCGGCACTGCTGGTCGTGCCATATTATAGCAGGCCGAACCAGGAGGGCATATATGCCCACTTCGCTGCGTGCGCCGACGCCTGCCCTTTGCCGATCATCATTTATAACGTGCCGTCGCGGACCGTGGCGGACGTCAGCGTCGAGACATTGGGGCGGCTGGCGGAAATCCCCACTATCATTGGCCTCAAGGATGCGACCGGCGACCTGGCGCGTGTGAGCGCGCAGCGCCTCGCTTGTGGCACTGCCTTTGCTCAGTTGAGCGGCAATGACGGTACTGCGCTCGGCTTCAACGCGATGGGAGGTATCGGCTGCATCTCGGTTACCGCCAATATCGCCCCGCGCCTCTGCGCCGATTTTCAGGAAGCCACCCTCTCCGGCGATTGGAAGAAGGCGCTGGAGATTGAAGGCAGGCTCCACCCCCTCCACGCTGCTCTCTTCAGCGACGCCTCACCCGCTCCTGCCAAATATGCGCTGAGCAGGCTTCGAAACTTCCCACCCCATCTACGGCTGCCGATGGTTCCGGCATCCGACGCGAGCCGCCGCGAGGTTGATGCAGCCCTTGAGCATGCGGGCCTTGTTCGGTCATGATCCTGTTTGCCGCCGGCTCATGACGGCGTCGGTGCCGTCGTGGCGCTGACCAAAGCTCTATTACGGCTTGACGCCATAGCGTTCGAAGTCGGTCCGGATATCCGGATCGATCTTCAGGGCTGCGACAGCATCGGCGTCCGATCTCGTTTTGTTGCCCTTCCGCGCCCAGGCCACAGCTCGACCGAACAACGAGGATGGTATGTTGGGGCTCTTCGCCAAGGCTCGGTCATAGTCGGCGATAGCTTCATCGAGCCGTCCCAGACGGAGCATGACCAACCCTCGACTATCGAGGTAACCGGCAGCTTCCGGAGCCTTGGCCAGCGCCGCATTGCAGTCGGTCAGCGCTGATTCAAGCGCCACGCCAGCTGTCGCTTTGGACCAGCACATGTTGTTGAAGATGACCGGCTCGGTCGCCTTGGCGCGTGCTCCCGCAAAGTCCTTTTCGGCGCTTGCCGCATCGCCTGAGCGAGCATAAGCGATCCCCCGGTCCACCAGCAGCGCGGGGTTGTCAGGCGACTTTTCGAGCGCGGAAGAATAAGTCGCGATTGCCCCGGTGAAGTCGCCACTGTCCACCTGCAATTTGGCTTTGGCGGCGATAGCATCGGCGAAGTTCGGGTCCAGCTTTAAGGCGGCATCCAGATCGGCCTGACGCCCGGCTGCGTCCGCCTGCGGACGTCTAAGGCTGCGGTTCAGATATATATATGCCTCAGGCTTGATCGCGATTGCACGATCATACGCTTTCATCGCGTCGGCGTCCTTGTGAAACGCGCTGTAGATGCTGGCAGCCACGACATGCGCATAGATATTATCCGGGTCCGCTGCTTCCACCGCAGCAGCCTCTCGGAGGGCATCCTCGGCCTTACCCTGGCTCCGAAACAGGTTCGCTCGCATCAGGTAAAGATCGACGATCTTTGGCTCCCGCTTCAGCGCCGCTTCGGCGGCCGCGAGCGCGCGATCATAGTCTCCTGCCTGTCGATACGCTTGAGCACCCTGGGCAAGTAGGACCGGGTTGTCCGGCGAGGCCGCGAGGAGCTGCGACCAAGTTGCGATTGCAGCCTTCGTATCACCTTCGTCCTGCTGAAGCGCGGCGCGCGCGACGAGAGCGTCATTCGACTTCGGATCGAGCTTCAGGGCCGCGTCGATGTCCGCCCGGCGAGCTGCTCTGTCGTCAGGCGAACGAACCCTGCTCCTCTCGGCATAGATATATGCCTGGGGTTCGATCGCGATCGCCTGGTCATACTCCTTGAGCGCCTCCGCTCTGCGATCGGACGCTGCGTATATGCGGGCAGCGGCAACATGGGAGAATGCCCGCTTTGGGTCGACCGCAATGGCCGACCGCATCTCCTCAATCGCATGATCGCGGTCGCCTTTCTCCAGATATATGCCGGCTCGAAGCGAGTAGAGGTCGATCCAGTCAGGGTCGAGCTTGATCGCGGCTGCCGCATCGGCAAGGGCCCGGTCTTCCTCGCCAATGACAGCATAGGCCAGGGCTCGATGGCCGATCGCGTAGCTATTATCCGGCTCGCGCGCGATGGCCTTCGTGTAGGCCTCGACCGCATCTCGGGGGCGCCGCTCGGCGTCTGCGAGCATAGCGTGCCCGATGAAGTTCTGCACGAAGGTGGGATCAAGCGCCTCGGCCTTCTGCAGGTCGCTCTTTGCTCCCGCGAGATCGCCGACTTGGATACGTGCTATACCCCGATTGGCCCAGGCATAGATGTTGCTCGGGTCGAGCTCGACGGCCTTGTCATAGTCCAGGAGCGCTTCTTTACGCAGGTCTCGACCTATTAAGATTCTGGCGCGGCTTACATAACCTGCCGAAGTCGTGGGAGTGTCGGCGCGCACGGCGGCGATGTCCTTCCCAGTGTAGCTGTAGCTACTCGGCATCCGCAGCGTGGCCGGCCGATCGGCGAGCATGCGCAGCGCCGCTTGTTCGGCGGGCGCATCCTTGGCGGGAAACTCGGGTACGAGGCTTCGTTCGGTTTTCTCGATCGTGAACACACCACCAGCGACCGTCGCGTGCCGCCGATATTCGATGCCCCCGGCGGTCTGGTCGACATCCATGCCGGTGCCGAGCTTAAAGTCGCCGAACCCCTTGGGAAGCAGGATCGTCTCGTGCGTGCGCGTGAAATACGGGTACGGCACGGCGAACGGGGCCTCTCGGTCCGGCCCCGGATCGCGGCTGAAGTCCGCTCGATAGCCGACATTAGTTCCGTCTGTCTGGTAATTGCCGTTCGCCCAATCCAATTGGGCCTCGCCCTCCATCGAAAGGCGCTGCTCTCCAGTCTTCGAGTCGAAGCTGGCGCTCACTGACTTCACATCAATGAAGTCATACTGGTTCTTCCAATAGTCCCGGAGCGCCCGATCGCGCGCTTCGCCGACCAGATTGGCAAGCACGGCATTCGTTGCGAGCGCTTCATCGCCACGCAAAATCGTCTCGACTTTGGTCGGTGCGGGCGCGGAGATCCCCGCGCTCGCGTCAATCCGGATGGAAGTGTCTTGGGTCGGAATCTCAAGCGGAGCCGGAACCATCCGGACAAGCGCCGCGCCTTTCGCGACCAGCGGCAGCCCCCAACCGAAAGCAGGCACCGTCAACCTGTCCAGGCTCGTGTCGCCGGTACGGGTGCCGTCCAGCCAGTAAGTTCGGCCGGCGATTGTGGCCCGGACGAGAACGTGATTGAACAGCCCCACCATGGGAAGGCGCGCGTCCAGCCCGTCGCCGAAGACGGTGCTGACCGCAACCGGTTCGGCCTGGATGCCCATGGCGTGAAGCAGGGCGAGGAGAAGCGCCGTCTTGCCCTTGCAGTCCCCGTACCGCCGCGACCAGGTCACCTCCGCGTCGGCCGGGACATAGCCGCCGGCTCCCATCGCCAGCGCGACATAGCGCACCTTGTCCTGAACCATCGCGAGCGCAGCCTCTGTGCGGACTTTTGGATCGGGTGAAAGATTCTGGATGCGCTCCAGCTCCGTACGCAACGGACTCTGCGCCGGCAGGACGGCGGCCTTCTCATAGAGGGGCGCCATAAGCGCTCCGAGGTCCGCCCAAGAGGCGAAGTCCGTAACCTCGACAAGGCGGCCGATATGGTAGCGGGGCGGCGCGCCCTTCGGCGGGATGATCGGCTTCACATCGTCGAGCGAGAGCTCTACGGAGGTGGCGCTCCCTGCCTTCACCGGCTTCAAAGCCGGCAGCGAGGCGGCCTGACGGAGTCGCGCCGGCAGCGTTGTCGGCCATTGCATGCGGAGATGTGCTCGCCCGATAGGGAAGCCGTTCCAAGCGCCCGCGATTTGCTCGACATGCCCCTTCAGCGTGGGATCGCTGGACGACACCGAAGCCGCAAACTCGAGGACATCGCCGACCTGCAATCCTTCTGGCTGGATGTTCGCCGTGAGAACGCCGTCGAGGGTCGCACTCTCAAGATTCTGCTCGCGTCTGACAACGGTAAACGTCTGCCCCGAGGCAAGCACATCGATGGTTTGGTCGCCGCGCCGGATCAGAAGCTTGTGGACCGTCAGCACATCGGTGTCGGGGCGCCATGGGAACGATATGTTTCCGGCTGCCAATCCTTGCGGGGTTTGGATTCTGAGCGCCACCTCGGAGTAAATCGTTTGCCGGCCGGGCTCTAAGGCGACCTGTTGATCCGAGAGCAATATGCGAACCGGGGCCTCATCTGGCTTTGCAGAAGCATTGGGCGGGGTGAGCGGCTTCACCCAGGCGGGCGCCGGACCGATCACCGGCTTGTCCGCGGCGTAGGCCGCGCTCGTGAGCGCGCTCGATACGATTAACGCTAAGGCCAATATTCTCATGTGCCCCCCAGTCCCTTATAGGAGAGCAGGATAATGGGAAGTCAGATAAACGCCAGAGGGCGCAAGCGCCAAGAGCTTTGGGACGTCTGTCCGTACCAATAGCACCGACAACCCGCTAGTGTGAGTCCGCTTTCTTGCTTTGAATTCTCTAAGCCGCCGGTCGGCTTTCGGCCAGACATGCCGCCGATAGGACCAGCTTCAGCCTGGCATCTTTGATTTTCACTTTCATGAGACCCTATGCCTCGCCCTCAATCACTCGGTCGATGTGCTGGCGGAAAGAGGCCTGCTGCTGAAGCACCGGACCGGGCGGAACAACTATTATATCAACCAGCCCTTGGTGGCGCTCTTTATGGAGCGTGATGACATTGCGTGACGGTGGAAGCTGAGCTGAGGCGGACAGGCTGTTTACGAGCATCGTAGCGGCAAAAGCGGAACTCGTTCCGCTAGGGGCTTAAATATCTACACCCTTTGTGAACCTCGAATTGCACGGCCAGAGCGAACCCGCGCGCTGCTGGGGGAGCCCCAGCGCGTCGGTCAGCGCAGATGCCGGTCGAAAAATGCCCATGTCCTGTTGTTGGCGAGGTCGGCGGCCTGCGCGTCGAAATGCGTGCCGCTATGACGGGCAAAGGCATGGTTGCAGCCGGCATAGCTGTGGATTTCCACATTGGGCTTGTCGGCGAGCGCGGCCTCGATCCGGGCCTGCGCCTCCTTGGAAATAAACTCATCCTCCTCGGCGAGATGCATCAGCAAGGGCGCCGCGACGCCATCGCCTTCGGACAGATATTTCTCGGTCCCGCCGCCATAATAAGCGACCGCGCAATCGACCTGCGCCCGCGCGGCGGTGAGAAAGGTCATGAGGCCGCCCAGGCAGAAGCCCATGACGCCCACCTTCCCCGACGCCCCTGCCAAAACACGCGCATAAGCTATGACCGCGGCGATATCCGATACGCCCGCATCGAAATCATAGGCGGCATAGAGCGCCAGGCCCTTTTCCCATTCGGCTTCGGACCAGCTCGAAAGCTCCAGCCCCGGCTCCTGCCGCCAGAACAGGTCGGGACAGATTGCGATGAAGCCCCTGCCGGCAAGCTCCTCGCACGTCTCCTTCATGTCGGCGTTGATGCCGAAAATCTCCTGGAGGATGATGATGACGGGTGCCGCCTCCTGCTCCGGCCGGACGACATAGGCACGGAAGGCCCCATCCGCCGTGCCGACCTCATCCTATCGCCCCATGACATTCCCCCCGCCGCAAAGCGCGATTTGGAACGCCTCGATCCCTTTCGGACGCGCCGGCTAAGCCTGCCTTGCGATCGCGATGGCGGACGGATCATGGGCAGGATCGATCGCGACGCCAGCCTGCTTGCGTTCCGAATAGCGATCGACGAGCTGCGCGGCATGCGGACGCATCAGTATCGTGATCCGCACCAGCTCCTCCATCACATCGACGATCCGGTCATAATAGCCGGACGGCTTCATGCGGCCGTCCTCGTCGAATTCCTTATAGGCCATCGCGACCGAGGATTGGTTGGGGATGGTGAACATCCGCATCCAGCGGCCGAGCAGGCGCAGCGTGTTGACCGCGTTGAAGGATTGCGAGCCGCCGGATACCTGCATGACGGCAAGCGTGCGGCCCTGCGTCGGCCGCATCCCGCCCATCTCCAGCGGCAGATGATCGATCTGCGCCTTCATGATCCCGCTGATCTGGCCATGGCGTTCCGGGCTGCACCAGACCTGCCCCTCGGACCATAGGGACAGCGCGCGCAGCTCATGGACGGCGGGATGATCGTCCCCCTTGACCTGATCGGGCAAGGGCAGGCCCGAAGGATCGAAGATGCGCGTCTCCGCGCCGAAGAGACGCAGCAGCCGCGCCGCTTCCTCGACGGCCAGGCGCGAATAGGATCGCGCGCGCAGCGAGCCGTAGAGCAGCAGGATGCGCGGCGGCGGATCCCCCGCGCCCAGGCCGAGCGCAGGCCGCGCGTGGACATAGCGGCGATCGAGCGCGGGCAGATGATCGGGATCGGTGAGGGTGCGCAGAGGCATCAGGACAGGCGCTCCAGAGACTTGACGAGATAGGCCGCGCTTGCGGGGCAAAGCGTGCGGAACTCGGCCGAGCCCGCGATCGATGCCGGTGCGGCGCTGCGATCGGCGGCGGCATAGCCGTTGGCGAGGAAGAAGGGCGCGGCGCTGTCGGTCAGCAGGTGGAGACGGACGACGCCCAGCTCGCGGGCGCGCCGTTCGAGCGCCGCGAGCATCGCGCGGCCGAGGCCGGTGCCGCGCCGGCCGGCGGCAATCACGAACGACCGCAGCAAGCGGTCGGGCCCGTCACCTTCGAGACCGCCATATCCGACAAGCGCCTCATCCTCGAAACGGAAGAAGACTTGGTCCGGTCCGGCCAGATCCGCAGTCGGCAGGTTCGCCGTCGCGAGCGTCTCCGCCAGCGAGGCGAGTGCGGCCGGGCCAAGGAGGGTGAGGGTCAGCCCCGTCATGCCTGCGCGCCCCGTTCGTACCAGCCCCGCGTCCTCTTCACGATCGAGACGACCGAGAGCATGACCGGCACCTCGACCAGCACGCCGACCACGGTGGCGAGCGCCGCGCCCGAATTGAGGCCGAACAGCGAGATTGCGGCCGCCACCGCCAGTTCGAAGAAGTTGGATGCGCCGATGAGCGCGGCGGGCGCGGCCACGCACCAGGCGACCCCGAAGCGGCGGCTCAGCCAATAGGCCAGGCCCGCGTTGAAATAGACCTGGATGAGGATCGGCACGGCGATGAGCGCGATCACCAGCGGGCGCGCTACGATCGCCTCGCCCTGGAAGCCGAACAGCAGGATCAGCGTGGTGAGCAGCGCGACGAGTGATACCGGACCGAGCGCCTTGAGCAGCCGATCGAGGGCTGGCTGGCCGCCCCGCCCAAGCGCCGCGCGGCGGATCACCTGCGCAATGATCACCGGCACGACGATATAGAGCAGCACCGAGATCAGCAGCGTGTCCCAAGGAACCGTGATCGAGGCGACGCCCAGCAGCAAGCCCACGAGCGGCGCGAAGGCGAAGACCATGATCATGTCGTTGAGCGCGACCTGGCTCAGCGTATAGCCCGGCTCGCCCTCGCAGAGATTGGACCAGACGAACACCATCGCCGTGCAGGGCGCCGCCGCGAGCAGGATCAGCCCGGCAATATAGGACGGCCCCTCTCCGGCCGGCAGCAGCGGCGCGAACAGCCAGCCGAGGAACAAAGTGGCGAGCGCCGCCATCGAGAAGGGCTTGACCGCCCAGTTGATGAACAGCGTGACGCCGACGCCCTTCCAATGCTGGCGGACGGAGCCGAGCGCGCCGAAGTCGATCTTGAGCAGCATCGGCACGATCATCAGCCAGATCAGCACCGCCACGACGAGATTGACCCGCGCGACCTCGGCCGAGGCGATCGCGGCGAACAGCCCCGGCAGCCAGGATCCGAGGCCGATGCCGGCGAGGATGCAGAGCGCTACCCACAGCGTCAGATAGCGTTCGAAGGTGGACATGCCGGGACGGGCCGGCGCGGCACCGGCCAGGGGTGCGGTGGACATGGTCTCTCTCCCCGGATCAGGCCCCGGAACAGGCGATGCGCCGGCCCTGCGCGTCGATCACAGGCTCGCCATCCTCCTTGGCGAACGCCCCCGTCTGCGGCGTCGGAAGCAGATCGAGCACCGCCTCGGAAGGACGGCAGAGCCTCACGCCGAGCGGCGAGACGACCAGCGGCCGGTTGATGAGAATGGGATGCGCCATCATCGCGTCCAGCAACGCATCGTCGGACAGCGCCATGTCGCTTAGCCCCAGCTCCGCATAAGGCGTCCCCTTCTCGCGCAGCAGCGCGCGCGGCGTGATCCCGGCGCGCGCGATGAGCTGGACGAGCAGCGCGCGGGAGGGCGGCGTCTTCAGATATTCGATGATGTGCGGCTCGATGCCGGCATTGCGGATGAGGCCCAGCACGTTGCGCGACGTGCCGCACTCCGGATTATGATAGATAATGATATCGGCCATCATGCGGCCTCCTTGGGATGGCTTCCCGCCGAAAAGGCGCGGAAGCGCCCTCCCCCTTCCCGGTTGAGGATGCTTTCGGCCAGGATCGAGCGGGCCGAATTGCCGGTGCAGAGGAACAGGACGTTATAGACCCGATCGGGCGTGGCGGTGGACATCAAGGGCTCCGTTCAGCAGCAGGGGGCGAGTTCGGCGAGGAGCGGCGCGCACAGCTCCGCATTGCCGGCGCAGCAATCCTTGATCAGGAACAGCATGAGGCCGCGCAGCCCATCGAGATCGGCGCGATAGACGATCGAGCGGCTGTGCCGTTCCGACCGCACGAGGCCGGCCCGCGCGAGGATGGCGAGATGCGCCGACATGGTGTTTTGCGGCACGTCGAGCCGACGCGCGATCTCACCCGCGGCAAGGCCGTCCGGTTCGTGGCGCAGCAGCAGGCGGAAGCTATCGAGGCGCGTATTCTGAGCAAGCGCACCCAATGCGGCAATGGCCGACTCGTTTTCCATATATCCAGAATATCGGATATTAGATGATGGCGCTAGTGCCGGCCGACTAGCAGTATCGATCCTTGTGCGACGTCGGTCGTGCGGCGTTGGTCGAATGGCGGCTTCCGAACGGAAAACAGCCCTTCGCCGGGCCGCTTGGGCGGGCTTCCGCGCATCGGCCTCTTCGGCCTAGATCGATCCCATGCGCCAGTCCCTGAGTCTCACGGCCGTCCTCGTCATCGACTATGACGATGCGATCGCCTTCTACACCAACATGCTCGGCTTCGAGCTGCGGGAAGATACGCGCCTTTCGGCGGAAAAAAGATGGGTCGTCGTAGCGCCGCCCGGGAGCGATGGCAGCGCCATCCTCCTGGCGAAGGCTGCGAACGCGCGGCAGGCCCGGGCGGTCGGGGATCAGAGCGGCGGGCGTGTGTTCCTGTTCCTGCAAACGGACGATTTCGAGCGTGATTATGCCGCTTATACCGAGCGCGGGGTGCGCTTCGTCGAGCAACCGCGAACCGAATCCTATGGCACCGTCGCCGTTTTCGAGGACCTTTATGGCAACCGTTGGGACCTGATCGAAAGCGCGGCCGGCCTGATCCCGTCCAAAAAAATAGCCATTCAGAAGAACGTCCGCTTCGAGGCATGAAGCGGTCGCAAACCAGGTGAGCGGCAGGGCAGCGATCCATCCTGCCGAGACGTTGGCGGCTCTTCCCGCATGGAGACGCCGGACCGGAAGAGCGATCCCGATATTCGTGTTTTCGGCAACATCTCCTCGGCTGGTGATCACAAGATAGCGCCTGCCATTTGGCGAGGACAGGATGCCGCTGGGAGCCGAGCTGGATCCCATTATGTTTGTTACGGCAATGGCGTCCGCCACCGAAAAGGGAACGTTTCCGTCAGGTGCCCCCGGAAAGGGGCACCTCTGTATCAGCGTAGCGGCAGGAACAGGTCGGTGACGACTTCGTGTTCCGGCACGTCGGGGAAGAAGCTGACGCGTTGACAGTAAAGCGGGAAGTCCCGTGCTTCCTCGCCGCTCGCAGGCAGCCAATCCCGGTAGAGGTATAAGGCGGCCGGTTCGAGATCGTCGCTCGACCCGATGACGCGCAGCACCGCACAGCGACCCGCCGGGATCAGGCCAGCTTCCACGCCCTGTTCATTTGGCGCGATGGCGCGATCGGTCGCCGCGCACAGGTCGAGATGGAAGTCCGCCGGCGGCGTAGTGCGCGGATCGGAATGGAAGACGTTGTAGGTAGCGCTCAATTTGGGACTTAGCCCCACGGCCTTTCGCCAGGCGATGAAACGCCGGATCGTCTCGCCGATCCTGGTCGGGTCGCCGCGATGTTCCATCACGGCGACCGGCGTTGCCGGCATGTCCAATATCGTCACGTCATCGGCGCAATAGGAAGTCGTCATGAGCATGGTCCTTGCGTTGGTGAGTGGCCCGAAGGCCGCAAGCCACGGCTCCCAATCAGGAGATTTCCGGAAGGCCGAGGGCAGCTGTCCGAACCGCTGCCGGAAGGCACGGGCGAACGCCTCGGGCGCCTCGTAGCCGGCATCCATCGCGACCTCGATGATACTGGTGCTGCTCCTGAACGCCAGCCGGTACGATGCCCGCTTCATGCGGGCGAGCTGGACGTAGCGATGCACGGAAAGCCCGAAGGTCGCCGTGAACTGCCGATGGAAATGGTGCTTCGAGAAAGCCGCCACGCCACTGAGCGTCGTCAACCCGAGTTCGCTGTCCAGATGCTGGTCGATATAGTCCAGCACCCGCTGCATTCGGGCATGGTAACGTTCAAGCGCCGTCTTCGTCATCGCATCCTCCGTGGCGCCGATCAACTAGACGGCTGACACGGCGCAACGCTCGACCGATCTTGCCGACTTGCCATGATCCGCTCCCCGCCAGCAAGCGGACGTAGGACCGTCATCCCTCAGCGGCCATGGCGTGCGAATAGCTTCTCGCCGGCCGGACCGAAGGCGATGACGTCAAATGGCTGCGCCGGCTGTCCCGGCACCTCCATACCGGGCGAGCCGATCGGCATTCCGGCCACGGCAAGGCCTTTCACGCCGCGCGGCCGCTGCGCGAGCAGGCGCTTCATGTCCGCGATCGGGACATGGCCCTCGAAGAGCATGCCGTCGATAATCGCCGTATGGCAGGATGCCAGCCGGGCCGGCACCCCCTGGGCCCGCTGAAAGGCGTCTCGCCGATGATCGTCGATGATCGTCACGCGCCGTCCGAATTGCCGGCGGACCTGCGCGGCCCACTGCTCACAGCAGCCACAGCCCGGATCGCGATGAACGACGATGTCCGCGGCCGCCACGGCCATGGACGGCAGGCCGAGCGCGAGCAAGGCTGCGAGGACGGAGGGGGATTTCATCTCTTCACTCCTGCTGGCGGCCGGCGCCACCGGAGCGCCGGCCTGCGCGCCATTGGCCTGCCCGTCACTGGGGCGTCTTGTCATTCTGCTTCAGCCATTTCTGCAGCGCGTCAATCGCTTTCCTCTGCGCGGCGATGGTCCTTGTCGCTATTTTCCGGACCTTTGCGTCTGTCGTGCGCGCGAGCACAAGGTCGGAGATTTCGATGCCGCCGCGATGATGCTCGATCATTTTCCGGACCCACGTCTCCGTGGCGTCGGCGCCCGTCGCCATCATCACCCGCTCATGCATCCTCATCTCGGCGGGCGGATAGGGATCGGCTTCGGTCGGCTGCATCATCCTGTCCATTCCGGCCATGGAGCGATGCGGCATCTCCTGCGCTCCTCCACTTTTCGCGAAAGCCGGGCTGGCTGCGGCCAGGGCGGCGAGCAAGGCGATCATTGGCTTGGTCGACATGGCATCCTCCGTGGCGCCCACCCCTGGTCGTGAAAATGCTTGAGTGGCCATTATCGCCCCAATTCGTCCCATCCGGTTCGCAGGCCGCAGCCCGCTGCAATGCCGGCCGTCACCCGACCTCGGCAGCCACGGAATCTCTCGCTGTCCTGGCTCATATCATTTTGTACAGATGAGGGGCGCCACCGCGTGGGAGCGCGCGCCAGCCGATCGCATCAGGGGGACCATGCCGGAACGCAGCCTGAAGCTCTTCTTCGACGGCGGGTGCCGGCCCAATCCCGGCGCGATGGAGGTCGCCGTGGTGGCGCGCGGCATCACTTACCATAAGCCCGATCTCGGCCATGGGACCAACAATGATGCCGAATGGCTCGCCCTGATCCATGCCCTCCAAGTCGCCCGGTCGCTCGGCGCGCGCGATATCCTGCTGGTCGGGGACTCCGCCCTGGTCGTCAATCAGGCGAACGGCGCCTGGAAATGCAGGGGCGCCGCGCTCCAGCGCCATCTCGGCGCGTTCAAGGCGCTCGCCGCGCAATTTGCCCGGGTCAGGGTCAGGCATATCGGCCGATCCCAGAATCTCGCCGGCATTGCGCTCGAAAAGCAGCATGGCCGATGGTGACGGGGAGCAAGAGCCACCCTCCGAACGGAATTGCCTCGATCGGAGACACGGTCTAGCGGACCTCCAATGGGCAGCGGACCAAGGGATGCGGATGCATTGACGTTCGAGCGCGATGGCGCGCAGCGGTTCGGCGCGGCGGTTCGCGCGGTCCTTTCCGACATCGAAGAGGCGATAGCGCAATTGCCTGCCGATCAGGCGGGCATCCGCCTTCATGGGATCGGGGCCTTGCGCCCGCTTCTCGCTCCGTCCGGCCCGATCGGCAGCATCGCCGCTTCGATCCTGGGCGCGCAGTGTCGGGCGGTGCGCGCGATCCTCTTCGACAAGACGCCGGCGACGAACTGGTCCCTGTCCTGGCATCAGGATCGAACCATCGCCGTCGCGCAGCGCATCGACATGCCCGGATATGGGCCCTGGACGGTGAAGCGCGGATTGCTGCACGTCGCCCCACCCTTCGAGCTGCTGGCGGGCATGGTGACGCTCAGGGTCCATCTCGATCCCGTCCCGGCCACCAACGCCCCACTTCTCGTCGCGCCGGGCTCGCATCGCTTCGGACGGATAGCGGAAGGCGATATTCCCGGCGTGTTGCGACAATGCGGGGCCTTCGCCTGCACCGCCGATGCCGGCGATGTCTGGCTTTACGCAACGCCGATACTCCACGCCTCCGAAGCGGCCGCCGAGCCCCGCCATCGCCGCGTGCTGCAGGCGGATTTCGCCGCGGGCGATCTTCCGGGCGGGCTGCAATGGCTGGGGGTCTGATGGCCTGCCCGGTCGGTGGCCGATAGCCGCCGTCGCAATAGGCCGCCGTTGCCGCGAAACGGGAATATCGTCCGCCTGCCGGCCAAGCCAAGCTAGCCGGGGCTCAAAAATTTCCTTGTTCCATCCCCGCCTGCTCCGGATATCTCTATTAAACCGAAAGAGAATGTCTCGATGCGTTCGGCGGCAGGGGCTATTTCCCCTGTCGCGTCCCCATCGCGCGCTATTTTTCTACCTATTTAATAGTCAATCTTGGGGGAATCATGTTCGACAGGGGGAATGCGGGGACGAATGGCGCGATATCGGGCAGGTCCGTGCTGCTGACGGTGCTGGCCTGCATGGCGGGCACAACCTTCGCAGCCGCGCCGGCCCATGCAGCGGTGGAGGCGGAGGCCACGGAAGCCGAAGCAGGCAACGGCGATATTCTGGTCACGGCGCGGCGGCGCGAGGAGGCGGTGCAGGATGTGCCGCTGGCGATTTCCGTCCTGGATTCCCGCGCCATCGAGGCAACCGGCACATTCAATGTCGCGAAGCTGACGCAGATTCAGCCGAGCCTGCAATTTTATTCGACCAATCCCCGCAACTCCGCCGCGAATATTCGCGGGCTCGGCGCGCCCTTCGGCCTCACCAACGACGGCATCGAACAGGGCGTCGGCATCTATGTCGATCAGGTCTATTACAGCCGCATCGCATCGGCGACGTTCGATTTCATCGATGTCGATCGCATCGAGGTGCTGCGCGGGCCGCAGGGCACGCTGTACGGCAAGAACACGACCGCCGGCGCGATCAACATCACGACGCGCGCGCCCAGCTTCTCGCCGGAGGGACGCGCGGAAATCTCGATCGGCAATCTCGGCTTCGTGCAGGCCAAGGCGTCGCTGTCCGGCCCGTTGGTCGAAGACAGGCTGGCGCTGCGCCTGGCGGGATCGGCGACGCGCCGGCGCGGCACGATCTTCAACGTGGCCACCGGCAATCATGTCAACGAACAGGATAATCTCGGGCTGCGCGGCCAGCTCCTGTTCCGCGCGACCGATAGTCTCGACCTGACCCTGGCCGGCGACTTCAACCGCCAGAATCCCGAATGCTGCGCGCAGATCTATGTGCACACCGGCGCTACGCAGCGGCCGCTCAGCCGGCAGTTCGCGGCGCTCGCGGCCGCATTCGGCTATGCGCCGCCGAGCACCAATGCCTTCGATCGTCTGACCGATCTCGATGTCGATCTGCGCGCGAAGCAGGAGATTGGCGGCGTTTCGCTGCGCGCCGAATGGGATTTGGGCCCCGGCACGCTGACGTCGGTTTCGGCCTGGCGCTTCTGGGACTGGGATCCTTCCAACGATCGCGACTTTACGGGGCTGCCGATCACCACCGTTTCGGCCAACCCGTCAAGCCAGCGGCAATGGACGCAGGAATTCCGCTATGCCGCCACCGGCGAGCATATCGATTATGTCGCGGGCCTGTTCGCCTTCCACCAGACGCTGCACACGTCCGGCGCGCAGGAACAGGGCGTGGCGGCAAGCCGCTGGCTGCTCAATCCGACCAGCGCCAACGCCCATAATCCCGCGGTGCTGAACGGGCTGCGCTCGGAAAACGACATTGATTTCAAGAATACCAGCCTCGCCGCCTTCGGGCAGCTTATCTGGCACGTAACCGATCGGCTGCGCGTGCAGCCGGGGTTCCGCGTCAATTATGACAGGAAGACGGGTTCCTATGTCGCGACGGTGACGACGGGCAGCGGCAGCACGACGCTGAACAATGATCAGCGCGGCGTGCTCGCGCCGCAAAGCTACCGCTCCCGGTTCAGCGACTGGAATCTGTCGGGCGATCTGACGCTGTCCTATGATGTGTCGGATGATGTCCTGGCTTATGCGACCTATGCGCGCAGCTTCAAATCGGGCGGCATCAATCTTTCGGGCCTCCCGCTCGATGCCGGCAGCAATCCGATCCTGAGCGCCGGCAGCGTCAAGCCGGAAAAGGTCAATCATTATGAGATCGGCCTGAAAACGCAGTTCTTCGACCGGCGGGCGACATTGAACCTGTCCGGCTTCTGGACCGAGATTAACGATTATCAGGCGACCGTGACGAACGGCCAGCTCGGCGTGCTGCGCGGTTATCTCGCCAATGCCGACAAGGTGCGCGTGCGCGGGATCGAGGCCGATTTCGCGGCCCGGCCGACCGATCGCATCAATGTCTATTTCAACGGCGCGTTCACCGATCATGAATATGTGAAGTTCACCGACGCGCCATGCCCGCCGGAATTGGCGGGCGGCAGCGCCAGCCCGGCCAATTGCGACATTTCGGGCCAGTGGCTGCCCGGCATATCGCGCTGGGCCTTTTCCTATGGCGGGGAATATGCGCTGCCGGCCAAGCTGCTGGGGGTCGACGGCAAGGCCTATGCGGGTGTGGATGGCAGCTATCGTTCCCGCTTCTCGTCCAATCCCTCGCGGTCAGCCTATACCAATGTCGGGGGCTATGCGCTCGCCAATTTCCGGATCGGTTTCCGGACGGAGGGCGGCTGGGACCTGTTCGGCTGGGTCCGCAACGCGTTCGACAGAAATTATTATGAGCTGCTTGCGACGCAGTCGGGCAATACCGGCCTGATCGTCGGCCAGCCGGGCGACCCGCGCACTTATGGGGCGACCTTGCGCGCCACCTTCTAAGGCGAGGCCGGGGGCGGGCCCGGCCCACGGCCCGGTCGGGGCGAAGCGAACGGCATGGGGCGGGAATATCCCGCCCCTACCCCCCTTGGCCGAAAATGGTGCCGACCCCTTTTCGATACGGACGAACGTCTCGCGCAAATCGCGCGGCCTGGGGCCCCATAGGCCATGATGGCTCCGGCGACAGGCATCGGCCCCTCCAATGAAAGCGTTGCGACAGGCCGAGGGCCCCCTTTTCGGCTCAAGGATTCAGCTGGCCTGAAAAGTCGAGGATCGACTGCGCCGCCACGCGCTGACATGAAGGCTGCGGCAGGTCGCAGCGATCAGAAAAGCGCCGTCGCATGCGGATGCATCGTCGCGCGGTCGCGCGCCTCCTCTCGCCTATCCGCGCGAGAAGGCCATTGAGACGGCGGAGCGGCTGTTCCGCCTCCATGGCTACGCCGCCACCGGCCTCAACCAGATCATTGAGGAAAGCGGCGCGCCCAAGGGTTCGTTCTACTTCCACTTTCCAGGCGGCAAGCGCGAGTTGGCAGCCGAGGTGCTCGCGGCGTATCGCACGAAGACATCGGCGGGATTTCGGGTGCTGGCACAAAAGGCGGCGGGAGACCCCGACCGGTTCGTTCGCGCGCTTGTCAAAGCGGTGGGGGAGGAAATGCGGGCGTCCGATTGGGCGGCGGGCTGTGCGGCGCAGGTGCTTGCGCAAGAACTTGCGCCCGACGATGCCGAGATGTCCGATGCGCTCGCATCTCTGTTCGACGAGTGGGTTGGGATCGCCGCGGCGGCCATTGGTCCCTCGGCGGATCGCCGATCCGCACAGGCGCGGGCGCTGGCGCTCGTCGCCGCCCTAGAAGGCGCCAGGACGCTCGCCCGAACGCTGCGCTCGGCCGCGCCTTTCGACGCCGTCGCCAGGCAGTTCACGACGAGCGGAGCTGGGTGATATCGAGGTGCGATGAGATTGGCCCAACCCTGGGCGCTCTCAACGCCCCTCTCGTTTCCGCCGCCGAAACTCGGCGACCTTGCGCTTGTTGCCGCACGCCGCCATCGAGCACCAACGGCGATCGCCGGAGCGCGACGTGTCGAGAAAGAGGATCGCACATCCGTCCCCCTCGCATTGGCGAACCCGATCGGCCATCTCGCCACCCAGCAGCAGGACGGCTTCGCGCGCGACAAATGCCAGCAATGCGCCGGCGTCGCTGCGCAATCGCGCCCGACCGTCGGAGTCGATCTCGGGCGCTGCTGCAGGCAGTCGTGCTATGCTGTTGAGAACCGTGCGTGCCCTTGCGGGCAGCGCCTGTCCTGTGATGCGTCCCATCGTCAGGGTGTAGATCGCCTCCCGCAACCGCCGTGCAGAATCCAACAGGTGGTCGTCCGGCGCGATCGTCCCGCATTCGAACTCGGCGGCCCGGAGCCAGCGCACGACATCCTCCGGCCGCGCGAGGAGGTCGCGCTGCGTTTCCTTGAGGCGGCCCGTCAGCGTGGCCGTGAGGTCGAGCGCCGCGAGGCCGCCGCGAAAGCGGAAACCGTCTCGGGTTTCCTCATGTGAGACCGAACCTTTCACTGGAAGCATGGGCCTTTCATCTGGTTGCGATGCGCATTGATATGAAACCAGATTGACAGGTTACATGACATGGGGCAACGTAACCGAACAAACAGGTTACCATTGCGAACGCATGATCAACCGCATTCTTTTGCGGACCGGACGGAGGTTCTGGGTGAGCCTATTGCTGGAAGGGCAGAGCGTGGTTGTCGTCGGCGGCAGCACCGGGATAGGCTGGGCGATTGCGGAACTCGCCGCGAAGGCTGGCGCGCGGACCTTCGCGCTCAGCCGTTCGGCAAATGCGCCCGAGGGGGCGGAAGGGATGATCGCCGACGTGACGGATGCGGCATCGATGGAAGCTGCTTTCGGCCGTATCGGCCAAATCCATCACCTGGCTTATACTGCATGGTCTCGCCAGGGAGCGCCGCCGCTCGGAACGCTGACGAGCGACCATCTGCAACAGACCTTCGCCGCCAAATTGTTCGGCGCTCTGCACACGGTCCGCCTGGCTCTGCCCCATCTCGATCCGTTGGCGTCGATCACCCTCACCTCGGGCCAGGTGTCGCGCAAATATGGCGTCGGGAGCGTCCTCAAGGGCTCGGTCAACGCGGCCCTGGACTCGGCCGGCAAGCATCTCGCCAAGGAACTGGCGCCGCGCCGCGTCAACGTAATCAGCCCCGGCGTGACCGATACGGCGCAATGGGGCGAAGCGGGCTCGGCCAGACGGCAGGAGGCGCTGGAGCGCGTTTCCGCCGCTCTGCCCGTCAAGCGGGTCGCCACGCCGAAGGAGCTGGCCTCCGCCTATCTGTTCGTGATGACCAACCCGTTTGTGACGGGCGCCGTCGTCGATGTCGATGGAGGAGGATTGTTATGAATTCGCGCGCTCTGCTTGGCCGCCGCACGCTGCTTGCGCTAGCCGCGGCCGTTCCCGTGGCGGCTGCCGCTGGCAAGGCAGCTTCGCAGCCGGCCGCGCCGTCGCTTGCCGGCACTTGGACGCTCGTCGCCGCCGACCGCCGATTGCCGGACGGCTCGGTGACGCGCGACTATGGCGCCGCGCCGCAAGGCCGGCTGATGATCGATGACGCGGGGCGATATGCGGTGCAGATATTCCGCGCCGAGCGGCCGAATTTCGCGGCCGCGGACAAGGCTGGCGGCACCGACGCCGAAATGCGCGCCGCCGTCATGGGCTCAAGCACGCACTTCGGTTCGCTTACCGTCGATTGGGCAGCGAAGTCGCTGCGTTTCACAATCGAGGACTCGTCGTTTCCGAACTGGCGCGGGCAGGTGCAGAGACGTTCCTTTACCCTGCGCGAGGATGTGCTGAGCTGGGAGGTTCCGCCGCGGCCGGACGGCGCCGTGCCGATCTCCGTCTGGCGCCGCGTATCGAGTCCGACGCCATGAGCGCCTGTGCAAGGATCAGCGCTGGGTCTGGGCGGCGCTGCGCAGTCTCGGACGCGAAGGCGTTGCCGATCTGGTCGACAGGTGCTGTCGTTTGGCGCGCCTGTTCGCGGACCAGTTGGGCGCGGCGGGCTTCGAGATTCTCAACGACGTGGTGCTCAATCAGGTCGTAGCGACCCTGCCTGGACGGGAAGCGCAGATGCCGGAGATCGCGGCCAGGGTCCGGGCCAGCGGCGAGGCATGGTTCGGACCCACCCGATGGCGCGGGACGGATGCAATCCGGCTCAGCGTGTCTTCCTGGGTCACGACGGAAGAGGACGTGTACCGCACGGTCGCGGCCATCAGGACCGCACGTCTCGCACACAAATTCAAAGATCGGAAATGACAGGATGCCACATTGCGTGATCGAGTGCCCGGCTTCCATCGAGGCGGCAGTGGATTTGGATATCCTGGTCAAAACTGTTCACGACGCGGCGGATTCGACCGGGATCTTCACTCCTGGAGATGTGAAGTCGAGGTTGAAGGTTTACCAGCATGACATGGTTGGTGGCCGGAAGGACGACTATGTCCATGTGACGATCGGCCTTCTGAGCGGACGTACGGATGATCAGAAAAAGGCGCTTTCCAGCGCCGTGGCGCGCGCGGTCTGCGAGTTGCTCCCGAATGTCCACTTTATTTCCGTGGATGTAAGGGACTTTTGCTTGGAAACCTACAGCAATCGGGCCTCACTGGACCGTCTTGCCGGGCAGGCCGCTCCAGCCCGCATCTGATGAAGCGGGGGGGCGCCGTCTATCAGGTGACGCTGTCAGCGGTCGAAACCTGGCCTCCGGTCTGAACGAAAAGAAAGTGGAGAGCGAAGATGCGGTGAGAAAGTGGCTCCCTTGACCAAGCTCCATTGCATGCGGCCAGGGTCCGCGCCGGCGGCGAAGCATGGTTCGGGCCGACCAGGTGGCGCCGGGTGGATGCGATACGGCTTAGCGTGTCTTCCTGGATCACGACGGAAGAGGATGTGCATCGCACGGTAGCAGCCATCAGAGCAGCGGTCGCCTAACGAGACAGACCACATGCGCGATTGCATCGGGCGGCCCGCTTCACTGACACAACGCGCGCTGTGTTTCACAACGCAATCGCCGCAGGCTTCGGCGGCGAACATGTCACGGCCATCGCCAAGCTCTACCGCGTCCGGTAGCGGCCGGGCGAGATCGAAAATTGCCGTCGGAAGGCGTTGCCGAAAGCCGTGGCCGAATCGTAGCCGACACTGAGCGCGACGTTTTCCACCGAAAGCCCGGTCGATCGCAGCAGCTTCGCCGCAACATTCATGCGCCATTGCGCAAGATAGCCGAGCGGCGTCTGGCCGACCAGAAGGGAGAAGCGACGCGCAAACGCCGCTCTCGACATCCCGGCGCGAGCGGCGTCATCGCGTCGGTTCAACAGGATCTCGGCCATGAAGCGCGGCGGAGGTCGCGTCTGGCCGCCTCGCTTCTCGGCACAGCCGGACTCGTCACCGATCCCGCTGCCTGTCACGCGTGGCTGCCGGCACCGCGCGATGTCGCTGATCGCCTCGTCTCCACTGCGGCCGGGATTGGCATCAAGGTCACGCTCCCCGAATCCGTGATGGTGGAGCGCGAGGATCGGACCACGGGCATTCGCCTTTGCCTGGGTGGCCCATCCTTCGACGAACTGACGGACGCTCTGACCGCGCTATCCGGTCTGTTGAACAACATTCACAACAAGGCGTGACCGCATAGGGCGGTGCCGCCAATCGCGACGACGCGAGCAAGCTATCCAGCATATCGCCACCCACATGCCCGCCATTGCCGCCGATTTCCCTCCATTGCCGCCGAAAACCGCCGATTGCCGCAATGGCTGTGAAATGCCGTTTCGGATTAGATGGTTATGACGTATTCGTAGTGCTCATCTTCGTCGGGCGCTCCCCTGCCCTTCGTCCGACATTGCGCCCAAGTCCGCCCCAACCTGCCCAAGGCCGAACTGCTCAACGGCATCGGCCGATTTCGGCCAGTCCGCTCGCGAGAGATGAACCCCTGAAGCAGATCTTGCCAACGGGGCTTCAACCAAGGACCAGATGATCGCCCATGAACGCGACAAAGGCGCGGATCTTGGGTGAAAGCTGGCGATTGGCCGGCCATAGCACGCTGAACATGCCCGTTTCCGCGACATGGGGCTCAAGAAGCGGCACGAGGCGTCCCTCCCCGATCTGACGGGCGACGGCAAAGGGCGGCAGGCAGGCGATGCCGAAACCTTGCTCGGCCAGATGAACGAGCGGCTCGATCGTGTTCGCGCTCATCGTTTCCGGCAGGTCGAGCTTCAGGGCCGTGCCATTGTCGAGCAACGGCCATGGCCGCAGCTTGCCGCTCGCGGGCGAGCTCTGGTGAAGGCAGGCATGCGCGGAGAGGTCCTGCGGCACTGTGGGCGTGCCATGTCGGCCAAGATAATCGGGTGACGCGACGATGCGCAGCCGAAAGCGACCGAGCGTGCGGCTCATCAGCCGGCTATCGGCAGGCATGCCGGTGCGGACAACGGCGTCGAACCCTTCCTCGATCACGTCCACCAGCCTGTCGGTGAAGTCGAGGTCCAGGCGGATGTCCGGATAGGCGCGCATGAAGTCTGCGAGGACCGGCATCAGCAGCATGCCGACCAGCGGCAGGCTGATCCGCAGTCGCCCTTTCGGGACCTGGCTTGCCTGGGCCAGCTCCGCTTCGGCCGCGTCGACCTCCTCGAAGATGCGGCGGCAGCGATCGAGGAACAGCCTGCCCTCCTCGGTCAGCGTCATATTGCGCGTGTTGCGATGGAACAGCCGCACGGCCAGCCGTTGTTCGAGCCGCGCGACCGCCTTGCCGATCGCCGAGGCGGACAGGCCGAGCTGGCGCCCCGCCGCGACAAAGCTGCCGGTTTCGGCCGATTGGACGAAGGCGCTCAACGTTCCGAGATGGTCCATGCGCATGGGATAGCGGAATATTATTCCGTAGTCAGCGGAACATGAGCCTGTTTTTCTTGAAGCAGGCGGAATTTACCTGGCGAGGCAATTGGAACCTGTCTTCGGAGAAGCAGCATGACCGACCAGCCCCAAATCGCCTTCACCGCGGCGCCGGAGCCCACCACCTTCATCGTCAACGTCATCCATGCCCATCCCGGCAAGCAGGAGGAAGCGTTCCGCATCATTCAGCATGTCGTCCATTATGTCGCGGAACGGAAGCCCGGCTTCCTGTGGAGCAACCTGGCCAAGAGCACGGACGGGCTGACCGTCGTCAACATCGAGGCGATATCGGACGCCGGCGACGTCGAGCTGTTCTTTTCCGATCCGGTCTTCGTGGAAAAGTTCCGGCAACTCGATGAGGTATCGACGAGCGAGTTCCATATCTACCGGACGGGCGATCTGGTGCTGCCGGCACGCTCATGATCACGGCGCAGCTTGCCGCGCCCGCCCGCAAGGAGGGACTTCCGATCGCCGGGCTGCTCGCGCTGGCGACCGCGGGCTTCGTCACCATCCTTACGGAAGCGCTGCCGGCAGGCCTGCTGCCGCAGATCGGCGCCGATCTCGCCGTCAGCGAGGCGATGGCAGGTCAGCTTGTCACGCTCTACGCCATCGGCTCGTTCGCCGCGGCCATCCCGCTGACCGCGGCGACGCGGGGCTGGCGCCGACGGCCGTTGCTGCTGTCGGCGATCATGGGCTTCGCCCTCGCGAACATGGTGACCGCACTGTCCGGCAGCTTCGCCCTGATCCTTGCGGCGCGTTTCGTCGCGGGTGTGTCGGCAGGCCTGCTTTGGGCGCTGCTCGCGGGCTATGCGGTCCGTATGGCACCGGCACATCTCGGCGGCCGCGCGATGGCGCTGGCGATGGCGGGCACGCCGCTCGCGCTCTCGATCGGCATTCCTGCCGGCACCTTCCTCGGCGGAATCGCCGACTGGCGGACAAGCTTCGGCCTGATGAGCATGATCGCTATGACGCTGGTCGGCTGGATTCTCTGGAAGCTGCCCGATTTTGCCGGCGAGGAAAGCGGAAAGCAGCTCCCGCTCCGCCACGTCTTCACGCTGCCGGGCGTGCGGCCTACGCTGTTCGTGACGCTCGCCTTCGTGCTCGCCCACAATATGCTCTACACCTATGTCGCGCCGCTCCTGACGATGCTGGGCCTGATCGGACGGACGGACCGCATGCTGCTGCTCTTTGGTTGTGCGGCATTGGCCAGCATCTGGATCGTCGGAATGCTGATCGACCGTTGGTTGCGGCCATTGACGCTGGCGAGTGTGGGGCTGTTCATCGTCGCCGCGCTGACGATCCTGTCCGGGTCGGGCGCAACGATCCATGGAGCGATGCTGGCCTGGGGGCTGGGCTTCGGGGGCGCAGCCACGCTCTTCCAGACCGCGTCCGCCAGGGCGGCCGGCCCCGCCGCCGACGTGGCGCAGGCCATGATCGTCACGGTCTGGAATCTGGCGATCGCCGGCGGCGCGCTGATAGGGGGCGTCATTCTCGACAGCCTCGGTGCCGGGGCCCTGCCATGGGCATTGCTGCTTCTACTCTTCCCGACATTCTGCCTATTGCTCAAGGATAGGCATTTCGGAACGGCACGCGGGCTGAAAGCGTAAAGGAAACCGGCCGTTGAACGGCCCCGCCGCCCCTCAATCGGTTCCCCACCCTTCGCCCAACATTTCGCCCAAATCCGCCCTTGCCTGCCCGAAGCCCATTCAAGGCTGCAGCCATCCCGCAACATTCTTAAGGCCAGGGCGACAAGGCGTTGCAGCCGGATCCGTGAAACCCCGTCGCGCGCCTGGACGGAGACGCCGTGCAGCAAGGCGGCAAGATAATCGCCCACCAGCTCCGCATCGACGTCCGGCGGCACGTCGCCATCGGCCATGCCCTTTTCGATCCGGATCCGGAACGCGTCCGCGCGGCGGCGGCGATGCTCCATCAGCCATTCGGCAATCGCCATATTCTCCTGCGCGCAATTGGTGGCGGCCGCCACCACCATGCATCCCGCGGGATATCCGGGCCGCGTATAGAGATCGATCGCGTCCCGGAACGTCCGTTCGATCGCGCCGAGCGCGGTGGATTCCTCGGCCAGGGCACGGTCGGCAAACCCGCCCTCATTGCGTTCGTAAAGCTCGACAGCTTCGCGAAACAGCGCCGCCTTGGACCCGAACGCCGCATAGATGCGCGCGGACGCCAGGCCAAGTGCTGCGACAAGATCCGCGATCGACACGCCTTGATAGCCGCGCCGCCAGAACAGGTCGCGTGCGCGCAGCAACGCCTCGTCCCGATCAAACTCCCTTGGTCTGCCTGCCATGCCCATTCCTTGATCATGCGCTCGAGGCGGCGCGCAAGGCCGGCGCCGAACATATCATCGACGCGCGGGCGCAGGATCCGGTCGAGGCGATCCGGGAACTGACGAAGGGCGGCGCGCCGGTATCGATCGACGCGCTCGGCATTGCGGAAACCTGCGTCAATTCGGTGCGCTCGCTGCGCAAGCGTGGACGCCATGTGCAGATCGGCCACACGACGCGCGCCGAAGCGGGCTATGTGCCGCTGCCGATCGACGAAATTCTGCTCAACGAGCTCGAGCTCTATGGCGCTTTCGGCATTCAGGGCCAGCGATATGGAACGATGCTTGCGATGTGCGAAGCCGGCACGCTCGATCCCGGCGCGCTCGTCAGCCGCACGGTCGGTCTCGACGGCGTGACCGGCGTGCTCGAAGATATGGGACGCTATGACATGACGGGCATCGTCGCGATCGATTTCAAGCTCGACGCATAATGGACCGGGCGAACCGGGTTGTCGGATGAAGGACCGGTCGTCCGGACGTACCCGGCGCATCCGGACGACCACCTTCAGCACAGGGTTCCCAAGCAGGTCGCGCATGGGATCAAGCGCCGATGTGGCAGATCGACGGCAGGATCAGCCTGGTGGCCGGGGCAGCGGATGCCGCGCTCGATCGCGTGGAGCGCGAGCTGGAGCGGCTGGGCGGCGTCTCCGTTCGCAGATCGGCGTCGCTGCGCTTCTCCGGCTCTGCGCCATGAACTATGGTCGCGTTCGGAAGCGCGCTTCGAGATTTATCATGGACGCTGCGGAGAAAGCCCCGGCATGACGACTTCATCGGCAAATGCGATCATCGTGGAGCGGCTGGCCGCCTTCTCGGAAGGCGATATGGGTGGCAACCCTGCGGGCGTCGTGATCCGCCAGACATTGCCCGATCCGGCCGAGATGCAGGCGATCGCGAAGGAGGTCGGCTATTCCGAAACCGCCTTCGCCGCGCCGATCGGCCAGGATTGGCGTGTTCGCTACTTCGCGCCCGAGATCGAGGTGCCCTTCTGCGGACATGCCACGATCGCCCTCGGGGCGGCCTTGGCCATGCGGCATGGCGACGGCCTGTTCCGCCTGCACCTCAACGACGCCCGCATCACGGTCGAGGGACGCCGGACGGATCGCGGCCTTGCCGCCGCGCTCCAGTCGCCGCCGACACGCAGCGCACCCGCCGAGCCGCAACTGGTCGAGGAGGCGCTCCGGCTCTTCGACTATCGAAAGAAGGATCTCGATCCACGCCTGCCGCCGGCAATAGCCGAAGCCGGCGCGCGCCATCTCATCCTGGCCCTCGCCGATCGCGCCAGGCTCGCGGCGATGCGCTATGAGCTTCCGGCTGGCCGGCAGCTGATGCTGGCGAACGGCTTCGCCACGATCAGCCTCATTCATGCCGAGGGGCCCCAGCATTTTCGCTCCCGCAACCCTTTCGCCGCGGGTGGCGTATATGAGGATCCGGCGACGGGCGCCGCCGCGGCGGCATTGGCCGGCTATCTGAGGGATATTGGCTGGCCGCACGGCGGATCCATCGAGATCATGCAGGGCGAGGATATGGGCGTCCCCTCTCGCTTGCGCGTAGAATTTTCGGATGAACCGGGCGCGAGTGTCCGCGTATCCGGCAGCGCACGGGTCATGCCGAAAGAAACATAAAGTCGAGCTTTCCCAGCGGCATCGACCGGAAGCAGACGGCCTGCATTCGACGGCCATGATGGTAGCCGGCTGAATCTGATCATTGCAGGCGCTCGGCAATGAATGCACAACAGTCAGCTAATAGGGCAATTGAGTAGCGAGGGCTCGTGCGGTTGGGTTTACTAAAAGGATTCCTGCTTATTTCGGCCTGGATCTTGGCGTCCGGCGGAAATGCAACAGATCGAGTTGGAACCAACACAAAAATCAGAACGTGCATCGACTGTCCTGAGTTTGTCTCGCTTCCTACATTTTCCATTTCGGGAAGAAATATCAGTCACGTCTCGCGATATGAATTGACATGGAAGAACTACCTGCAATCCTATTTTGCCAGGGCGTGTTCTCTTCCTAAGCTGAGCGTTCGCAAGGACTTTGGCCAGCCGTCAGAAGCAGAAATCCAATCGCTCGCGCTAGACTGGCCGATCGGCGTTCTTACGTTGGAGCAAATTGATTGCTATTCTAAATGGCTGGGAAAACGGCTTGGGGTCGAACTTGCCCTTCCAACGTCGGACGAGTGGAGCGCCATTGATCAGCCTTCCGCCTCGTCGGTTGATACGTCTCCTAGCAGCGCCCTCGAAACACGTTCATCGCCTGATTGGAAGCTCCCAATCTACACTATTGTTTTCGACAACATTCGGGACAAGCACATTGGCAGTTCTGCGCCGAACAGGATGGGAATTTTCGATCTTCACGGAAGCTTTCGGGAGCTCACAAGCACTTGTGACGAAAAAGGTCGGCTCGGTGAGCTTAATCTGACGCGTTGCATAACCCGTTCTGGTGGGGATTCCGCTGCCAACGAAGGAATACGATACGCGCTCATAATCGAAGGCTCGCCTTCAATTGACGCCGGCATACGCCTTGTTGTGCTTGCAAAAAACCGATGACAACTTTCTACCCTCTTCAGAAGCAAGCCGCAGTGATGAACGAGTGTACCGCCTCCCGACGTGATCTGGTCGATACCGGACCGATTGCTTTCGGGCAGAAGTCCGTAATTCCAGATTTCCGTTCATGGAGGAATCCTCGATCGGATCCGACTCCTGGCGGACGTTCTCCGACGCTGTAATAAGAGATATGGAACAGCAAGACTGGCTCGAAGACGTCGTCATTGTGAACGAGAGCCCCGACGAGCGAGTAGTCGGCGATGTCAGCCTGTTCCGCAATGCGGGCGATGCTTGTCGTAGGCTTGAACAATGGTGGGTGGAGGACCAAGAGGGCTTCGCTTTCACCGCCTCAGGCGCACGGCTGATACTCGCGGTCGATGCCTCCAACAACGTCGTCGTCGAGCGTCGAGAAGCCTGTGCCGATGGTACGGACATCATCAAGGGTTGGCTGCGGTCGTCGGCCAATGCAATGCTCGAAGCCCGCCGGCAACGCGCCAGACAGGGAAAGATCAACCTGGGCGAGGCAGAGACGCGCGGTGTGTTGCCCGGCACGATCGAAGGGCTGATCGCGTATCTCGGCTTCGCTCGCTGATATTCGCTTTCCGCCCATATCAGTCGTGCGCAGCAATCGCCGAGATCCGACCGTCACGGCTCGATCTGGCCGAGACCAGTCGTTCGGCTTTCATCTCCAAATAAGAAAGCCGCCGCTCAGAGCGTCGCTTGGCCACGCATGCCCCTGCGACGAACGGAGGCGAGTCCTCCCAAGCGAGCAGCAGCGACATGGCCGCCACGCAGGCGCATCCGAACAGGTTGCCTATCCGCCCATAGAGCGTAGGCCGCGCTTCTAGCTGCAAAATCGGACATTCCAGCATCCAGGCGAACATGCTGGATGCCTGCTGCCCGGAGCGGAACCCCAGAGCGGAACCATAGCCCGACGTCAGGCCGGCCGTTCGATCCACCAGATCTGTTTCCAGAGCCGCACCTCCGGGACGGGCCATCCCTCAGCGTCTCTTGCCGGCGTGTAGCGATAGCGCCGCTCGATCAGCCGACAGGTGGTGGCATCGAGATCGGCATTTCCGCTGGACCGGACCACGGCGCAGCCATAAGCGCGGCCGTCCGTCTCCACCGTGAAGCGCACATAGACCACGCCTTCCGCACCGGCCTTCCGGGCTGCGCGCGGATAGTCCGAATCCGCGATACGGCCCGCCACCTGCTGCGCCCTGGCCGCGGCTCCGCCGCCGGTGCCGCTGCCTTGGCCGCCACTGCCCGTCCCTGTCCCGTCGCCGCCGGCGCCAGTGCCCGGCCCCATCCGGTCCGAAGCGCCTGCGGAGGTCTCGCTTTCCGTTCCCGGGACAGGTGCCGCTGCGACCGGCGGCGGCACATCCAGGCGGACTTTCGGCGGGGGCGCCACGACCGGCGCAGGCCGCGCCCTCAGATTGGGCGGCGCAGCCCTTCCTTCCGGCGCGCGCGCCTCGGCCCGAATGGCCTCCTCCCGGGGCGGGCGCGGCGGTTCCAGAGGAACGTCGAACAGCTTCAAGCCATCGCTCACGCTGCGCACGAAATCGAGCCTCAGCCCCGAGATGAAGGCGTAGCCGAGCAAGAGGTGAAGGAGCGCGACGCCGAGCGCGGAGCCGATCCTGTCGTAGCTTCTCTCCTGCTCCATCTGCCTCATCACGGATCCGGACCTGCGGCGCGGGCGGGGACCTCCTTCAATGCGCGCCGGCATCGGACTGAACGCCCAGCGAACGGAATGGTGGCCGAGATGGAAAATGTCCGCGCCCGCGCTTCGGCCTAAGCTCGTTTCGGATGCTCTTTCGCCAGGCGATGGGCAACGAACAGCCCGCCTGCGATCGCGGCCATGGCAAGGACAATAGCGAACGCCGTCGCGCCGACCGCAAGCCCGGTCAGATCGATGAGGCAGCCCGTCGCGACCGGAAGCAATCCTGCCGGGATATAGCCGCCGAAATTGAGGACCGAATTGGCCTCGGCCCGCCGATGCGCCGGCACATGAAGGCCGATCAGCGTCAGCCCGCCATATTGCCCGAGGCTTTGTCCGGCGCCGGCGAAAAGCGCGGCGGCCACCAGCAAGGCCGCGATCGAGCCGTTTACCGCGATGGCGATGCCGAACATCGAAAGAATGGTCGCCGCCGCCCCCATCATGAAAGCCGCATAGCTGTGCCCAGTCCGAACCCATGGCCGATATTCATTAGGCAGTCTTATAGGCCTTACCAAATCTATCTGCCTAATCACAAACTCACGACGGAGCTACAATCGGGAGAAACAGTCGCTGAGAGAACGGACGATGCGCTTGACCTCCCGCAAGCATTTTCTCGAACCAGTGCTGGCCTGCGCCAGCCTTGTTGCGGCGCCGGTAGCGATGGCCCAACCAGCCCGCAATACCGCGCCGCTGATCGTTCAGGAGCAAGGCAGCTTTGCCGTGGGCGGTTCGGTCGCGACCGCGCCGGGGACGTTCGATCCGAGAAAGCCGCTGGAGCCGCGCTCGCGCTTGTCGTCGTGCTCGTGACGATCGTGCTTCCCCGCAAGGACAAGTCGGCGCCCGCTTCGATCGGGGAGGAAAACTGCCTGAGCGCTCCCCGAGAGGCTCCCCTTTGCGCCGCGGATACGGCCTGATTCCAGGAAGAAGACATGCAAAAACGCAAACTCGGAAATTCCGGCCTCGAGGTCTCCGCCCTTGGCCTGGGCTGCATGAGCATGAGCACCCTCTATGGGCCGCCGGCCGACCGGCAGGAGATGATCAAGCTCATCCGCGCCGCTCATGAGCGGGGCGTCACCCACTTCGACACGGCCGAGGCCTATGGCCCCTTCATCAATGAGGAGCTCGTCGGCGAGGCACTGGAGCCGATCCGCGACCGGGTGGTGATCGCCACCAAGTTCGGCTTCGACATCGACCTTGAGACCGGCGAGCGCCGCGGCGGCACCAATAGCCGTCCCGAACACATCAAGGCGGTGGCGGACGCCTGCCTCAAGCGTCTGCGGACCGATCGCATCGATCTCTTCTACCAGCATCGCGTCGATCCGGAGGTGCCGATCGAGGACGTGGCCGGCACCGTCAAGGCGTTGATCGCCGAGGGCAAGGTCAAGCATTTCGGGCTCTCGGAAGCGGGCATCCAGACGATCCGCCGCGCCCATGCCGTCCAGCCGGTAACGGCCGTTCAGAGCGAATATTCGCTGTTCTGGCGCGGGCCGGAGGCGGAGCTTCTGCCGGTCCTCGAGGAGCTCGGCATCGGTTTCGTGCCGTTCAGCCCGCTCGGCGCCGGCTTCCTCACCGGCAAGATCGACGAGAACACCAAATTCGATCCGACCGACTTCCGCAATTTCGTCCCGCGCTTCTCGCCCGAGGCGCGCAAGGCAAATAGGGCGCTGGTCGACGTCGTCAAAGACGTCGCCGATCGGAAGGGCGCAACGCCGGCGCAGGTCGCGCTCGCCTGGCTGCTGGCGCGCAGAAGCCCTGGATCGTGCCGATCCCCGGCACGACCAAGCTGCATCGGCTTGAGGAGAATCTGGGCGCGGTCGCCCTCGATCTGACGCCCGCCGATCTCAAGGAGATCGACGCCGAAGCGTCCAAGATTCAGGTCCGGGGCGAACGCCTGCCCGAGGCGGCGCTCAAAATGACCGGCCGCTGAGCGCCGACATCTGACCAACCTTGCGGATGATTGCCCCGCGGCAAGCTCGGGATCCGCGGATCGGGCGCAATGCTTTCAGCTGGAGGGCCGCTAGGATGCCGTGGCCATCGCCCGGCGAAAGAAATCCCATCTCGCGGCGAAAGATCGATCCGACGCGCTCGGGTCGGCCTGCGCATCATCCGACCATCTCGCCCGGTTGGCGGCGCCGTCGAGCAAGTCGATCAGGATCTCGCAAGCTTCAGCGGGATCCGCCTGAGGCATCGCGATGGCGATAGCCTCCCGCAGGGGCGCGAGCGCGGCCGACGCCCACTCCCGGAGCTTGTTTCGCAGATGCGCGGAGGTCGCCGCCTCGAGCGATATCGCCGCGTAGAGCGCCGCATAGTCTCGCGACGCGCCGAACCCGAAATAGGACCGCGCCATCGCCCGAAGCACATCGACAGGGTCGGCGCCTGCGGCGCCCGCTTGAGCCAAGGCTTTCCGAAACCGATCGACGTCTCGCTCCACGACTGCCTCGAGCAGTTCAAGCTTGCCGGGATAGCGCCGGTAGATGGTGTGCTTGGACGAGCGCAGCAGCGCCGCAATCTCGTCGAGCGACGTTCCGGCAAACCCCTTCCGGCAGAAGAGCTCGCGCGCCGTGTCGAGCAACAGTTCGGTTCGCGCTGCTGCCTGCGCCTTCGTCGGCCGCCCGCCTGCGGCTCGCGCATTCATCCGATCACACCTTTCCCCACATGTTGATTGCCCTCGCAGGCCGGCTCTGATAACGGCACGTAATCGTGTCGTTTCTAATAGCAGCAGCTGCGGATCATGTCGTCGATTACCTTATCCGACCTGAGCTGGGCGACTCCCGAGGGTCGCGCCGTGCTCAATGGCACCGATCTGCGCTTCGGGCGCGAGCGAGCCGGGCTGGTCGGCCGCAATGGCGTGGGCAAGACGACCCTGCTCCAGATCATCGCCGGCGAACGCCAGCCTGGCTCGGGCAGGGTTACGGTCGACGGCACCGTCACCATGCTACGACAGGCAGTCCAGGCGCAGCCCGGCGAGACCATCGCGGATCTGTTCGGCGCGACCGACGCGCTCGCCATGCTGCGGCGCGCCGAGGCCGGTGAGGCGACCATCGACGAGCTTGCCGACGCCGATTGGACGATCGAGGAGCGGATCGCCGCGTCGCTCGCGCGCGTGGAGCTCGGAGCCGATCCCGCTGCGCCGCTTCACCTTCTGTCCGGCGGGCAACGCACGCGCGCGAGCCTTGCCGCGGCGATCTTTGCCGAGCCTGACTTCCTCCTGCTGGACGAACCCACCAACAATCTCGACCGCGACGGCCGCGACGCCGTCGCTCGCCTTGTCGAAGGATGGAATGCCGGCCTGATCGTCGTCAGCCATGATCGGGAGCTGCTCCAACATATGGACGCGATCGTCGAGCTCACCACGCTGGGTGCGACGCGTTACGGCGGCAATTGGAGCCACTATCGCGCGCGCAAAGCGATCGAGCTCGAGGCGGCCGAGCATGACCTTGCGCACGCCCAGAGGCGCCAGGCCGAGATCCAGCGCCGCGCCCAGATCGCCGACGAGCGCAAAGTGCGGCGCGACGCGGCCGGCGCCCGCAAGGCCGCGCGCGGCGACATGCCGCGCATCCTGATGGGCGCGCGGAAGAATGCCGCGGAGGCCAGTGGCGGCAGCGGCCAGCGCCTGAGCGAGCGAATCTCGAACGAAGCGGCCGATGCGGTCGCAGCGGCCAAGGCGAAGGTCGAGATACTCCAGACCCTCTCGATCATATTGCCGACCACGAACGTGCCAGCCGGTCGCGTGCTGGTCGACATGCAGGGGGTGGCGGGCGGATACGACGCCAAGGCGCCACTGTTCCGCGATCTGGATTTAAAGATCGCAGGCCCGGAGCGGATTGCGATCGTCGGGCCGAACGGCAGCGGGAAGAGCACGCTCGTCAAGCTCGTCACGGGCGGTCTGGAACCGCTCGCGGGGCGGGTGAAAATGTCGGCCGCGACGACGCTGATCGACCAGCATGTCGCCTTTCTCGAGCCGCGCGCCTCGATCCTGGAGAATTTCCGGCGGCTCAATCCGGGCAGCGACGAGAATGCGTGCCGGTCGATCCTGGCGGGCTTCCTGTTCCGCGCCGACGCCGCGCTCCAGCAGGTCGACACGCTCAGCGGTGGTCAGATGCTCCGCGCCGGCCTCGCCTGTCGTCTGGGCGGCACCAGGCCGCCCGAACTGCTCGTGCTGGACGAGCCGACCAATCATCTCGACCTCGACTCGGTGCACGCGATCGAGGCAGCGCTCGAAGCCTATGACGGCGCGCTGCTCGTCGTGAGCCATGACGAAGGCTTCCTCGAAAACATCGCGATCACGCGTCGCGTGGAACTCGGAAGGGAAGCCTTCGAAGGTAACTCGCCGAATTGCGAGGCAGTCGGCGCATGAGCGTCGGGGCGGACCGCCTGCTCCGGTCATGCCGCCCCTTCCTCCGCTTTCACATGCTTGAGCAGATTGTCGCGGACCTTCACCATGGCGCGCTGGGTGGTCGTGAACTCGTCCCGGTCGAGCCCCGTCGCCGCCACCAGGGTGCGCTGCGCCCCCTTTTCCCGAAGCGCGCGGCCAGCCGGGGTGAGCGTGACGATCACCTGACGCTCGTCGGCAGGAGCGCGCCGGCGCTCGAGGAAGCCGAGGCCACAATCTGCCCCAGGAAGCGCCGCGCGCCTTCGCCGACGCGGTCCTCGAAGCAGCCTCATTTGCGTGAAGGAGAACAGCATGAGCAAGACATGGCTTGTCACCGGCAGCTCGCGCGGCTTCGGCCGGGCGCTCTGCGAAGCTATCCTCGATGCGGGCGATAATCTGGTTGCGACCGCCCGCGATCCGGAAACGCTTGGCGGCCTTGCCGACGGGAGGCCGGGACGCCTTCTTGCCGCGCGTCTGGATGTCACCAGCGAGATCGAAGCCGCCGCAGCCGTCCACCTTGCCATCGCGGAGTTCGGCGCGCTGGATATTCTCGTCAACAATGCGGGCTATGGCGACATAGGTTCGGTCGAAGACACACCGCTCGCTTCCTTCCGCCGCCAGATCGAGACCAACCTGTTCGGCACGATCATCATGACCAAGGCGGCGATCCCGCACATGCGCGCGCGCCGGTCGGGGCACATCATCCAATTCTCCTCGGTCGGAGGCCGCCTGGGCGCGCCCGGGCGCGCGCCCTATTCGGCCGCGAAATGGGGCGTCGAGGGCTTCTCCGAGGTCCTTGCGCAAGAAATGGCGCTGATCGGCGTTCGCGTCACGATCATCGAGCCGGGCGGCTTCAGGACCGACTTCGCCGGCGCGTCGACCACGATCGAGGAGAGCCGACCGGAATATGACGATGTCGTCGGCGCCGCCGCCCGGATGCAACGTGCATATGACGGCCACCAGCCGGGCGATCCGCGGAAGGGTGCCGCCGTGATCCTGAAGATTGCCGGCATGGATCAGCCGCCCTTGCGTCTGCCTTTGGGCCAAGACGCCGTGACAGCGATCGAGAAGATGGATCGCGATCGCCTCAAGGAGCTCGAACATTGGCGGCACCTCAGCGCGTCCACGGATTTCGTCGAGACCTAGGCGGCGGTAGGTGCTGGCCATCAGCGACGGCGCCCTGGCGATCCAGGAGGTGCGGCGGATCGCCGACAGGCTCGCCCAGCGGCGCATCCAGCCCGCACAGCATATCTCAAATCTGAAATGCAACTATGATGCTAAGGGATGACGAGCGCCGTGTCGGTCTTGACCCGGTCCAGGGCGATCAACGTGCGATAGCGATCGACAAAGTCGTTCGTCGCGAACAGCCGCCGCGTCAATGCTTCATAAGCACGCATGTCAGGCGCGATGATAACCAGCACGAAGCTGGTCCCACCCGTGACATAATAGCATTGCTGAACCTCCGGCGCGGCGCGGAACAGGGCCTTGGCCGGATCGACGGTCGTGGATCGCTCGTCGCGCAAATGCACCTCGACGATCGCGGTAATCGCCAACGGGACGGCTGCGGGATCGACGATCGTGACATTTCGCTCGATGATCCCGGCCGCTTCCATGGCGGCAATCCGCCGCTGCACCGCGGCGGCGGAGAGGTTCACCGCCTCTGCGATCTTCCGCTGCGGCATCTTGTTGTCGCGCTGGACGATACGCAGGATCGCCCGATCGAAGGAGTCGAGCATGCGCGGCGGATAAGGAGCTTGATCGACCATCCAGCGAGTTTTTGTTGCATTTGGGCTATCGATCAAGAGCGCATGTCTCGTGCCTGCGATGATAAGATGCGCGCCAGTCGTCGGCAAGCAACAGAGCAACAGGAAGACTATCGTTCATGGATCGCACGTCCGGCGCCGGCGCGACATTGATCGGGATACTGTGCGGGATGGGCGCTGGTGCCTTGTGGGGGCTCGTGTTCCTCGCCCCGGAGCTGGTGCAGGCGTTCGGCCCGCTCCAGCTGACGATCGGCCGCTATCTCTCTTATGGTCTAATTTCCGCGATCCTGATCGCGCCGCGCTGGCGCACGCTTTCGCTCAAGATCGGGCGCCGCGAATGGCTGGGGCTCGTCTGGCTCGCGCTCGCCGGCAACACGCTTTATTACATCCTCCTGTCGAGCGCCGTGCAGATTGGCGGCATCGCCATGACCTCGCTCGTCATCGGCTTCCTGCCGGTCGCCGTGACGATCATCGGGAGCCGCGACCGCGATGCGGTACCGCTTTCCAAGCTCATGCCGTCGCTGCTGCTCTGCGCGGCCGGCGCCCTCTGCATCGGCTGGCAGGCCGTGGCGGCGCCGCTGTCGGGCGCGGCCGGCGCGCAAGCCACCGGCCTGCTCTGCGCGATCGGCGCCCTGCTGTCATGGACCGGCTATGCGGTCGGCAATAGCCGGTGGCTCGGCCGTCTCGACAGCGTCTCGGTTCACGACTGGAACCTGCTGACGGGAATTGTCACGGGCGCGCAATCCCTCCTCCTGATCCCGATCGCGCTCGTCCTCGACAGGACGGACCATAGCGGCGGCGCCTGGGCGCAGCTTGCAGGCGTCTCGATCGGCGTGGCGCTGCTCGCCTCGATCCTTGGCAATGCGCTCTGGAACCGGATGAGCCGGCTGCTGCCGCTGACGCTGGTCGGGCAGATGATCCTTTTCGAGACGCTGTTCGCGCTGATCTACGGCTTCCTGTGGGAACGGCGCCTGCCGACGCCTCTCGAAACCGCTGCCTTCGCGCTGGTGGTGCTGAGTGTCCTGGCCTGCATTGCGGCGCACGGGCAAGGAAAGGCCCGAACTGTGGCCGCTGTGGCCTAGAAGAGGCTTACCCCGCCCTATTCTCCCCCCTGGCCGATCGTCCGTCGCGCATTGGCGACGAAATTGCGGACCAGCATGGAAGGGTCGCCCCGCCGATGCGCGATGGCGAGGCGTGCGACCGGCGCCTGGCCGGCCACCGGCCGATAGACGACGCCGTTCAAGCCAAGCTGACGCATCGAGGCGGGCACGATGGAAACCCCGAGCTCCGCCGCCACGAGCGCAAGGACGGATGCCATTTGCGGGGCCGACTGGCCCAGCATCGGCTCGAACCCGGCGGCCCGGCACGCCTCCACCGCGGCGTCGAACAGCGTCGGCCCGACGAAACGCGGGGTCAGGATGAAGGATTGGTCGAGCAGCCGGGCAAGGTCGATCCCATCCGCCTCATCGCCGCCGGCAAGGGGGTGACGCCCCGGCAGCGCGACCAGCATCGGCTCCTCGTGCAGCAGATGGAGCTGCAGATCGTCGCCGCCCACAGCGCCCGGCCGCAGAAAGGCCGCGTCGAGGCTGCCATCGCGCAAGCCCGCGGCCAGCCCGCTGCTATTGGCTTCGCCCAGCGTCAATTCGACATCGGGAAATGCGCGGCGATAGGAGCGGATGGCCGAGGGCACGATCGGGTTGAATGTCGCGGAGCCCGTAAAGCCGATGCCGAGCGAGCCCGTCTCGCCGCGCGCGGCACGGCGGGCGGCATGAACGGCAGCCGACGCCTGCCCCGGAATGCCCCGCACGCTGGCCCGAAAGGCGTGGCCGGCCTCGGTCAGTTCCGCGCCATGCGGCACCCGGCGGAACAGGCGGGTGCCGATTTCGGCCTCCAGATCCTTGATCTGCTGGCTCAGCGGCGGCTGGCCGATGCCGATGCGGGCCGCAGCGCGGGTGAAATTACCTTCCTCCGCCACCGCCAGGAAGTAACGGATGTGCCTCAACTCCATCGCCATATCCAAAAGCTATCGAGATCGACTTTGCCATATATTGGACTGGCAGTTCCGGCGAATGCAAGGCAGGTGCGTCAGCATCGAGGCAGAGACAATGGACGCGCGGCCAGCAAAGGCAGACGGGATTTTCGACACGGCAGAGGGCATTGCCGCCCCGGCGCCACCGCCTGCCGGAATCGCCGCCGGGATCGCCGGGATCGCCGCCGATGCCGCTCCGACAGGGATAATGCGCGGAACCGCCGCCTATCGCCGGATCAGCCTGGCATTGTTCCTCGCGGGCTTCGCGACCTTCTCGCTGCTTTATTGCGTGCAGCCGCTCCTGCCCGAATTTGCCCGCGCATTCGGCATCAGCCCGGCCGAGAGCGCATTGGCGCTGTCGCTGACCACCGGCTTCCTTGCCCTCGCCATCGTCGCGGCGGGCGCCTTTTCGCAGGCGCTGGGGCGGCGAGGCCTGATGTTCGGATCGATGGCCTCGGCGGCGATCCTCAATATCGGCGCGGCGCTGTCGCCGGACTGGCACATATTGCTCGTCGCGCGCGCCTGCGAAGGATTGCTGCTGGGCGGCGTGCCCGCGGTGGCGATGGCCTATCTCGCCGAGGAGATCGATCCGCGCCATCTGGGCAAGGCCATGGGCCTTTATGTCGCGGGCACCGCCTTTGGCGGCATGGCGGGACGGGTCGGCATGGGGGTGCTGACCGAGCTCACCTCCTGGCGCGGGGCGCTCGGGGCGCTGGGCGCGCTCGATCTGGCCGCCGGCATCGGTTTCCTGCTGCTGCTGCCGCGCTCGCGCAACTTCGTGCCGGTCGCGGGCTTTCAGCCCGGCACGCATCTGCGCATATGGGCCGGCCATCTGCGCCATCCCGGCCTGCTGCGGCTGTTCGCGATCGGATTCATCCTGCCGAGCATGTTCGTCACCCTGTTCAACTATGCCGGCTTCCGCCTCTCGGAGGCGCCTTATGATCTCAACCAGACGCAGATCAGCCTGATCTTCCTGGTCTATGGCTTCGGCATGGTCGCCTCATCGGCGGCAGGCGGCCTCGCCGACCGCTTCGGCCGCGCGCCATTGCTCGCGCTGGGGCTGGCGCTGCTGATCGCGGGGGTGGCATTGACGCTGCTGCAGGCGCTTTCCGGTATCATCGCGGGCATTTTGCTGGTGACGATCGGCTTCTTCACCGGCCATTCGGTCGCGAGCGGCTGGGTGGGCAGGCTGGCGGGATCGGCCAAGGGGCATGCCGCTTCGCTCTATCTGCTATTCTACTATCTCGGATCGAGCCTGATCGGCTCGGCCGGCGGCTGGTTCTGGGCGCATGGCGGCTGGCCATCGGTGGCGGCGCTGACCGGCCTCCTCGCATTGACCGGATTGGGCCTGCTCGCTTCCATGCGGCGCGCAGGCCCCATGAACGGCCCTATGAACGGATGATAGCCATTTCGCCCGATGTCAGGACAGGGACAGCGACGATGACGATGCCGAACAGCAATGATGCCGGGATACGCCTGGCCGTCTATGGGACCTTGGCTCCGGGCAGGCCCAATCATCATCAGCTCGCAGGACTGGAAGGGCAGTGGCGAAAGGGCATGGTGCGCGGTCGGCTCGTCGAGGGCGGCTGGGGCTCGGCGCTCGGCTATCCCGGCCTGATCCTCGATGCGCATGGGGACGCGATCGAGGTCCAGCTTTTCGAATCCCCGGATCTCCCCGCGCATTGGCAGCGCCTCGATGAATTTGAAGGCTCCGGCTACAGGCGCGTCACAGTGGCGGTGGCGCTGGCAGGGGAAACGCTCCCCGCCTCCATCTATGTGCTTGCGGCGTGACAGCCCTGCCGCATGGCGGCTTCGCTCTGTCGCATGGCGGCTTCGCTTAGCACGCCCTCCGGCTCGGGCTGGCGCCGCCCGGGTCATGCCTCGGGTGGATGCCGGGGATTCGGCGCCGCTGCTCCAGCTGCGCCATAGGCCGGCTTCCCCGCAATGCCGGTCAGCATGAGGATGGCCTCGGCCACCTGATCGGTCGCGACATGGTGCACCATATGCCCGGCGCCCGCGACGATCCGCAAATTGCTGCCGGAGATCGCCGCCTGCAGCCGTTCGGCATGGCGATGGCTGACGATCTTGTCGCCGTCGCCGGCGATGATCGTCACCGGCAGGGACAGCGCGCGATAATGAGCGCGCAGGCGCTTCGCGCTCGAGACCATGAAGGTGCCATCGACGCAGGTGGCCCGGATCTGGGACGGCCGCAGGGCCATGGCGGTGGAATATTCCGCCCTGAACCGCGCCGTGACCGGCGCCGGCGCGAACATGATCCGCTTGGTGAGCGGCATGGTGAGCCAGCCGAAAAGCGGCGAGATGGTATAGCGCAATATGTCGCCCAGCAGGGGGACGGCTCCCGGAGCCACCATCACCGCATCCAGCCGGAAGGTCGGGAAATAATAGCCGGAGAGCAGGACAAGGCCGGCCGTGTCGGCCGGGTAGCGGATGGCGAGCGCGAGAGCCACCAGCGTCCCCCAGGAATGCCCCACGACCACCGGCCGCCGGACGCCAAGTTCGGCGAGGGCCTTGTGCAGCAACCTGGCCTGCTCCATGGCCGCCCAGGGGCGCCACCGCGGCCGTTCGCTGTGGCCAAAGCCGGGCCGGTCGAAGATGATGACGCGGCAGGTTCCGATCAGCCGCTCGGCCACGCCGCTGATATCATAATCGTCCCCGGTCACGACATTGCCGTGCACCAGGAGGATGGGCGGTCCGCTGCCCCGGTCGCTATAGTGCAGCCGCACGCGGTCCACCTCGATGAAGGCGCCCTTGGGCGGGTTCCGCCGCTCCGCCCATCGCGCGGCGGCATGGTTCACCACCGCCAGGAGGACGAGAATGAGGACGACCGCCAGCAGGACGGCTTGCCAGCTCTGCAGCTCTTGCAGGCTTCCGAACAGGTCCATGGCCAGGCTCCATCTGTTGCGATCCGGGCGGGCCGGGGGACCTGCCACGGAGCCGGTATCGAGGGCCGGTCTCCAACGCAGCAGGACGCCGCTCGGCTGCGGCGTGCGCGGCAAATCGCTGCCTTCAGGCGGCACGGACGAATGATGCAGGCGCGTGGTGCAGGCCGAGCCCACGATCAGGCAGTCGATGTCTCGGGCCTGGAGAGCAATCCGGAGACGCTATCGACCGAAAATTGCGGATCAAAATTGCGGATCTCTGCCGTGCGGATTCGTGCGATGGCCCCGCCTCCCCCCTCATCCCGCCTGCGGGTGGACGGCATGACGGGAAGAACTCAAGGCAAGGGCCGCATCTTGGAAGCTCGTTTGAGAAAGCGTCAGGCGGCGGCGCTGCTGCGTTGAAAGGCGATGGTCCGGTTTTCGGCGAAGGGTGGCAGAATAACCTTCTCACGCCATTTTCGGTCGAAGCCGGGCAGCTTCTCGAGCCGGAGCATGAGGGCCTCGAAGCCGTATATTTCTTCATGCACGGTGCGGACCTGTTCGGCGCCTGCGGAGCCGGTGATGATGTCGCAGCAGATCAGGTCGGTCGTCAGCGCGTCGAGCTTGTAGACCACCACCCTGCTCACATCCTCGAAGCATATGGTGTCGGCGCGCTTTGCTGTCGTGATCGCGAAGCTGCCGTCTGCGACGATGATCCGGGTGTTGGGCATCATGTCTCTCATTCAGGGTGCCTCCCCTCATGGCCGGCGGTACGGAGAAGGTCAGCCGGCAGTCTGCCTGTAATACCACGACCGCAGTGCGCCCCTTATGGGACAGGTCAGCGCGTCCGGCAGCGCATCGAGCGGGAACCATGCAAGCCCGCCATGTTTTTCGGGCTCGACGATCCTGGGCGCGCCCATGAAGGCGGTGACGAGATAGACCGGTGCAACCCAATGCGCGCCGCGCTCCTCGTCGATCTGCTCGACCAGGCAGAGCAGGTCGGCAGCGTCTATCTCTATGCCGATTTCCTCTTTTATCTCACGCTGCGTCGCGGCCGCGGCGCTTTCATAGAGATCGACCTTTCCCCCGGGCATGCCCCAGCAGCCGGCCTCCGGTTCCGTAAGCCGCTTCAAGAGCAGGATCCGCCCCTCAACGATGATCGCGGCCCCACATCCCAGCCTCGGTTCCGTAAATGCCATACCGCACCGCCCCCGCCTGAAAGCCCGAAGGACGGCGTAACGCCTGACGCGCGGGACGTCAGCAATCCCTCTCTGCAGGTCATGGCCGGCATCGGCGGCAAAGATGGTGCTCGATCCGGAAATGGCCGAGAGCGGTCCGGCAGCTTTCAGGCAGCAAATGCGGGAAGCGGACCATCGCTCTTCAAGATGTAGGCCAGCAGTTCCCACCTATGTTGGTCGCTGCTTCCCGCGCAACCTTCCTCCGAAGCGGACATGCAGTTTTGGCTAAGGGTGATGGCCTACGGCCATGCCGGCATGCATACTGCGCTCGAGTTGAACGCGCGCCTCAACTACGGATGTTGCGCATTACCGGACGAGGTGTTGACAGTCAGTTCAAGCCTGAACCCTTTATCTGTTTTCGCCTTCTTCTCTAGTTTGATTGTGCGTTCAGGATAGAGCATCTTTTGCTCATCAAGGATATTCTTAATTGCATTTGTGTATACAGAATCTAACTTATCCATTGTTTCGCAAATATCTCTTAGTAACGCATCTAAAGATAAGGCGACTCCGCCGGCCATCAGCACTACAGAGTGGATATTATCAAGACTGTCGATTGGAACATCGAACGGGAATTTACTATCATTTAAGTTTGGATTAGCTTGCGGCCCAGCATTAATCACGTAAGCGTACACCTTGCCATGACCGATACGAAAGCGTGAGTCGACCCAACAAAGCGTGCCGTAAACGTAATTCTCCCCGAAATGATTCTTACTGTAGTCCTTATCAGGATGTTGCATTGCGTCTCGCATTTCCCTCAAAGACGGCCACCTACTTACGAACCCCTGTGCGACGGCTTCATCTTCAACACCAGGCATCTTCCAGAGTAGACGTTGCAGGCGCCGAGCATTGTCAACTATAGCCCAGGCATCAGCAAAGAGCTCCATGTTGGCGGTTTCTGGCGCGACTTTCTCATGATTATCGTGGCGGCGCTCTAGTGCTGCCCATAAACGTCTTCCCGAGAGTTGTGTGGTTTCAACAGCGAAGCGAATGCCGACGAGGAAGCGTCGCTGTTTTACGTCGAGTAGCAGCGGTTGAGCGAGAAAGATCGAGTCTTTAGCGAACGGCATACCCGCAATAAGCATGATTTAAGTCCGCTGTGAATCACCGCAGATCACCCGAAACCGTGGCTGGTGAGTTCGTGCAGGTCCAAACCGTTCGCTTAGGGCCAAACCGCAATGTCAAGCTAACGTCCGACTTCAGCGTTGGCCTGGAAGTGGACCGTCACAGAATTGCCCAAAGCAGCCTTGACATCTCGCCGATGCGGCGTCTGCTTCGGATAACTTCCGCCATCGATCGAAGTGGCCGAAGTTGGCGCTTCCCTGCCCTTCGTCCAACATTTGGCCCAAGCCCGCCTCTGCCTGCCCAAGGCCGGCTTTCTCAACGGCATCGACCGGAAACGGATGGCCTGCCTGCGAACGGGGCAGCGCATCAGCCGATATCCAGCGCGACTCCGCCCCCAAGCCCGCGCGTTCAAGGCGCCTCCCCCACCCCATGATCAGCGGCACGGGGGCGTCGTCAGGCGGCGGCCTGCCTGTGGCGCCACGACCGCGCCGAGATTGGTGAATGCAAGGCCTCGATCCAGCGGCGAGGCTCCCAGCGGCGGGGATCAGATGGCCGGCACGTCGCTTTTCAGCATGGTGGCGGAGAGATGGCCGATGAAGAGCGACGCGGCCGCCGAGAGCGTGCGGCCGCTGGCGCTGACCAGCGAGAGGATGGAAAGCGGCGCCGGCGTATCCGACAGCGGGACGAAGGCAAGCTGCCCTTCGGCCACCTCGTCCATCACGTCCAGCGCCGAGACGATGCCGGCACCGACCCCGCTCGCCACCAGCGACTTGACCATGGTGATGCCGCTCGCCTCGATGAAATGGCGCATCTTGCCGCCGACGGTGCGCGCCCACGCCTTGTCCAGCACGCCCCGCAAGGAGACGGACGCATCCGGCACGATGAGCGGCAGGCCCGCGCAATCGACAAGCCCGATCTCGGATCGTCGCGCCAGCGGGTGATCGGGCAGGACGATGAGCCCCAGCCTGTAAAGCAAGGTGCGCTCGATGCGCAGTTCGCGCGTCTGGGGCGCATTTGCCGTCAGGCCGATATCGCATTCGCCTGCCATCACATGGCGCAGGACCGCCTCGGCGCCGCCCGTCTGCAGCCGGAAGACGATATGCGGATAATCCTGATGAAAGCTTGCGATCCCGCGCTTCAGCAATTCGGCCGCGCCCTCGATCAGCGCCACCGAGACTTCGCCCCGGCGCAGGCCCGTCAGATCGTCGATCTGCTCGCTGACATGCTTGAGGTCGCGGCGCCAGTTGCGGAGCGCAGCAGCCAGCATCTCCCCGGCCGTGGTCATGCGCAGCCCACGGCTCGTCCGTTCGAACAGGGGCGCGCCAAAATGCTGTTCGAGCTGGAGTATCTGTCGATCGATGGCCGAAGGCGCAATTCTCAACATCTCGGACGCACGCCTGATCGATCCCTGGCGGGCGACCTCATCGAAATAAATCGCTGCCCGGCCGAATATCATGCGGGGATCGCGCGATGAGCGTTCGCATTTCGTGATCGGACAGTCCGTATTTTGCTCATGGATTAGATCGTTTCACAACCCTAGACCAATCACAAGAGGCTGCGGAGCACCCGCAGCTGGGGCGTTCGGGCGCGCCGGATCGGAGGTCGGGTGATCGAGGGGGGATCGATACGGCCGGCAAGGCCGATGACCGAGTTCGCATCCGCCGGCGGGGCGACTGCCCTGCCCCCCGCAGCGCCGCGGCAGGAGCATGTGTTGCGCGGGGCGAAAGCGGCGGCGCTGGTGGCCAGCCTGACGCTCGCCGTCCTTTCCTATCAGCTCAATGCGACGATGATCACGCCCGTGCTGCCGCAGATCGCGACGGATCTGGGCGAGAGCCTCGATCATGTCGCCGGCGTCTCGTCGCTCTTCTTCCTGGCCGGCGGGATCGCCGGGATCGTGCTGAGCCGGTGGAGCGACTTCATCGGCCGCAAGCTGTGCCTGATGATCCTGCTCGTCATCCTGATCACAGGCACCCTCCTCTGCATCGTCGCGCCCAACCTCCCCGTGCTGCTGACCGGACGGGTGATGCAGGGCTGCTCCAGCGCGGCCTTCCAGATCGCCTATCTCCTGTTGCGGGAAAGGCTGCAGAAGAAGCTGTTCGGCGTGTCGCTGGGCCTCATCACGGCGATCAGCGGCGGCGCGGGCGGGATCGACGGCTATCTGGGCGGATTGCTGGCGGGGCGCTTCGGCTTTCGCGCGGTCTTCGTGGCGATCCTGATCTTCGGGCTGCTGGCCCTCCTCTCCGCCATGCTGCATCTGCCCAGGGACGCGCCGGTCGATCGCGGCGGCCGGATGGGCAGCCGAATGGATTGGGCCGGCGCCGCCGCCCTGTCGCTCATGCTCGCCTGCACCAGCTTTTTCGTGTCCGACGGCGCCGCGATCGGATGGGGCAGCGCGCGAACGCTGGCGTGGCTCGGCGGGGCGGCATCGGCGTTCGCGGCCTTCTGGCAGATCGAGCGACGCAGCGCGGCCCCGCTGGTGGCGACGCACCATCTGCGGTCGCGCTCATTCTGGCCGATGCTGATGACCACGAGCCTGACGCTCGCGGGCATCTTCGCCGTGATCAACTTCACGATCGTGCTGCTGAGCCAGGACCAGCGCGCAGGCTTCGGCCTGGACAGCGCGACCTCCGCCCTGCTCTATCTTTCGCCGGCCGCGCTCATCGGGGTTCTGACCGCGCCTATGGCAGGATGGCTGGCGGATCGCCTGGGCTGGATCAGGGTGATGCGGCTGGGATTGGGCGCGAGCATCCTGCTGCTGATCGCCATAGCCTTGCGATCGGACGATCCCGGATTCGTGATGGTCGCGGTGGCGCTGCTCGGCCTCACTTATAACGGGCTCGCGCTCACGACATTGAACGGCCTCGGCGTGCTTCTGTCGCCGAAGGATGCCCCCGCCGCGCTGCCCGGGCTCAATGGCGCGGCCTTCGGCCTCGGCGCCAATCTGGGCATTGCGATCGTCGCGCCCTTTGCCGCTGCCGGAACCGGCGCCGGCTATGCCACGGCGCTCTGCATCTCCTGCGGCATAACCCTGGCCGCGTTCATCAGCAGCCTCTTCATCGCACAAGAGCCGGGAGCATGAGCTTGGTTGGTTCAGGCGGGCGCCGCCCCATTTACCTGGATTGCGACACCGGCATCGACGATTCCATCGCGCTTGCCTATCTGCTGGCATCGCCGGAGGTCGAGCTGGTCGGCATCGGCACGGTCAGCGGCAATGTCAGCGCCGCGCGCGCCGCGCGCAATACGCTCGACCTGCTGCACCTTGCCGGGCGCGACGACGTGCCCGTCGCCATTGGCGCGCAGGATTTCCTGGCCGGCAGCTTCGACGGCGGCGTCCCCTGGATCCACGGCCATAATGGCGTCGGCGACGTGATGCTGCCGGCTGCGCCGAGAGAGCCCGACCGGCGCGACGCGGCCGACCTGCTGCGCGACCTCGCGCACGAACATGGCGGCGCGCTGTCGATCGTCACGGTCGGGCCGACGACCAACATTGCGACCGCGCTGGCGCGCGAGCCCGGCCTGCCGGGACTGATCCGCTCCGTCACCACCATGGGCGGCGCAGCGCTGGCGCCCGGCAATATCAGCGCGGTCGCCGAAGCCAATATCGGCAATGATCCCGAAGCGGCCGCCGCCCTGCTCGACGCCGGCTGGGACTGCACGCTCGTGCCGCTCGACGTCACGCTGGAGAACCGGCTGTTCGAACGGGACTGCGCGGCCCTGCTCGATGCCCCGACGGCGCTCGTCCGCGCGCTGGGGGCCATGCTCGACATTTATTTCGATTATTATGTGCCGCTTTACGGCGAACGCAGCTGCGCGCTGCACGATCCCATGGCCGCCGCGATCGCCGTCGGCGAGGTCCGGAGCCGCCGGGCGCCGGCCGTCGAGATCGTCGTCGACACCACGCGCGGCCCCGGCCGCGGCCAGACGATCTGCGACCTGCGCGGGCAGCGGCTCGGCCCCGTCGACCAGCCGGGCGCACGGACCCGCGTCGTGCTGGAGCTGGATCGCCCGCTCGGCCCCCATCTCGTCGAGCGCCTCACCCGCTTCGACGCACCGGAGGCGGTTCGATGAAAGGCACGATGCAATGCTGCTGAATCTCCACACGCATCTCGAAGGCAGGGTCAGGCCCTCCACCGCCCAGGAACTCGGCGCCAGGCTGGGGCTGGCGGAGCCCGAGGGCGGCTGGGCGCAGGCGATGCAGCTGGGCGGGCCTTCCAATCTCACCTGCTTTCTGCAGAAAGTCTCCTCCACTTATCCCTTCTTTGCGGATCGCGAGAGCCTCACGCGCATCGCGCGCGAGGCGGTCGAGGACGCGGCGGCGGACGGCGAGGACTATCTCGAGCTGAGGTTCGGGCCCATGAGCCATGTCGGCAACGGCATGGACCCGGACGAGGTGATCGCGGCGGTTTGCGAAGGCATGCGGGAGGGATCGCAAATAACCGGCATGCCGGCAGGCGCCGTGGTCTGCGCCTTGCGGCTCCACGGCCCCGAGATCAACGAGGCGGCCGCGCGCGCCGCGGCCCGTTTCGCCGGGCGCGGCGTCGTGGGCTTCGATCTCGCCGGCGACGAGATACTCTATCCCGACCTCGGGATGCTGACGTCCGCATTCGGGATCGCGCGCGCGGCCGGGCTCGGCCTCACCTGCCATGCCGCGGAGGCCGGCCCGGCCTCGGCCGCGATCGACGCCGTCGATCTGCTCGGCGTGACGCGCATCGGCCACGGCACGCATATCGCCGACGATCCCGCCGTGCTGCGCGAGATCGCGGCGCGCGGCATCGTCGTGGAAATATGCCCGACCTCCAACTGGTACACCGGCGGCATCGCCGCGATCGGCGCGCATCCCGCCCGGCATCTCCACTGCAGCGGCGTGCCGCTCGTGCTGGGCGACGACAATCCGCGGCAGACCGGCTCGCCGCTCTCGGCCGAACGGCAGCTCCTTCGCGAGACGCTCGGCTTCGATGCCGCAAGCCTGCTGGCGCTGGACCGCACCAGCGTGGCAGCCGGCTTCATGGAGCAGAGCGTGCGCGACGGGCTCGCCCGGCGCCTGGACGCGGAAGCGCGCGCCGCATCCGACGGACGCGGCTGAAATACCGAAGGCCGACAGTAGCGACGACTGGCGCGCCGCCCAACAGATCAAGGGAGTTTCAATCCATGCGGCTTTGGCTGAAGAATCCGCTCGCCATCCTTGGCCCCGACTGCGCGGGGGGGCTCGTCGTCGACGGCGATGTCATTGCCGAGCTCGTGCCTGCCGGCGCCACGCCCGCCGGGCCCGTGGACGAGGTGATGGATGCGAGCGCGCATGTCATCCTGCCCGGCCTCGTGAACACGCATCATCATTTCTACCAGAATATGACGCGCGCCCATCCGGCGGCGATCAACAAGCCCCTGTTCGGCTGGCTCCAGGCGCTTTACCCGATCTGGGCGCGGATCACGCCCGAGGCGCTCGAACTGGCCACCGAAATGGCCATGATCGAGCTGATGCTGTCGGGCGTCACCACGACATCGGACCATCATTATCTCTTTCCGGCGGGCATGGAGGAAGCGATCGACATCCAGGTCGAGGTTGCGCGGCGCCTGGGGATGCGCGTGACGCTGACGCGCGGCTCGATGAGCCTGTCGGTCGAGGATGGCGGCCTGCCGCCCCGGTCCGTGGTCCAGCGCGACGAGGCCATATTGGCCGATTGCGAAAGGCTGATCGCGCGCTTCCATGAACGCGGGCCCGGCGCGTTCGTCCAGATCGCGCTGGCGCCCTGCTCGCCTTTCTCCGTCACGCCGCAGCTCATGCGCGAAAGCGCCGCGCTCGCCGCCCGCCATGGCTGCCGGCTGCACACGCATCTGGCCGAGACCGAGGACGAGAACGACTTCTGCCTGCACAGCTTCGGCCGCCGCCCGCTCGATCATCTCGAAGAGGTCGGCTGGCTGGGCGAGCAGACCTGGCTCGCGCACGGCATTCATTTCGACCCGTCCGAGATAGAGCGGCTGGGGCGCAGCAAGGTGGCCGTCTGCCACTGCCCGACCTCCAACATGCTTCTCGCCTCGGGCCAATGCCACACGCTGGCGCTCGAGGCGGCAGGAAGCCCCGTCGGCCTCGGCGTCGACGGATCCGCCTCCAACGACGCCGGCAACGGCATCGAGGCGGTGCGCCACGCGCTGCTGCTCAACCGGCTGCGCTATGGCGCGGATCGCATGACGCATCTCGATGCGCTGCGCTGGGCCACGCATGGCTCTGCGCGCTGCCTGGGCCGGGACGATATCGGCCGGCTGCGCGCCGGCGCGGCGGCCGATCTGGCGCTCTTCCGGGTGGATGAGGATCTCGCAATGTCCGGCGCGCATGATCCGCTCGCCGCGCTGGTGCTGTGCGGCGCCACCCGGGCGGATCGCCTGATGGTCGGCGGCCGCTGGCTGGTCCGGGATCGCATGCCCGTCGGCATCGATCTCGCCTCGCTGCGCGATCGCCACCACCGGCTCGCGCGCCGGCTCTATGGATGAGGCAAGGCGACAGCTTGGCGAAGAACGGCAGCAGCTGCGCGCGACGCAGCACCTTAGGGACGACAGCGCAGACGTGCCTCAGCTCATCCTGGACATCGCGTCGGCGCGCTTCGGACTGGAGGTCGCATCATCGGTCAAACCGTCACGACGATCTTGCCGAATTGCGCGTTCGACTCCAGAAAGCGATGAGCCTCGACGATCTGATCGAACGGAAAGGCTTTGGCGATTACCGGCTGGAGCGAACCCGATGTCAGCCCGTCGAGGACGAATGCCTTGGCGGCCTCCAGCCGCGCCGGATCGCCGACGATCTCGTGGATGAGAAAGCCACGCAGGGTCAGGCTCTTGGCCAACACGGCGTATAGCGGGAAGGGGGTCGGTTCAGGGCTCAAGGCGCCATATTCGATGAGAATGCCACCCCGTGACATCGCGGCCGTCAGAGGCTCGAAAGCGGGGCCGCCTACCGGATCGAACACTATTCGTACGCCCTCCGGGCCGGCGATTTCCTTCAACCGGGCTTCCAGATCTTCCTCCGCTGAAGCGATGACGTGCATGGCACCGCACTCGAAAAGGGCGTGCTTCTTGCCAGACGTCCGCGTGACCGCGATCGGGATCGCGCCAACCATATTGGCAATCTGGATCGCGGCCAGTCCGACGCTGCTCGATGCCGCGGTAATGACGACAAAGTCCCCCCTGCGGAGTTCGGCAAGGTCGATCAGCGCGCCATAGGCGGTGACATATTGCATCCAGACGGCTGCCGCGGCTTCCCAGCCGAGCGATGGGGGGTGCTTGACGACGAGTTCGGCAGGAAAAGTGGCGAACTCGCCATAAGCGGGCCAGCGGACCATCGACAAGGGCGGCACGACGCTGACGGCGTCGCCCGGCGCGAAGCCCTGGACGCCTTTGCCGACCGTTTCGACGATGCCCGCCGCCTCGAGGCCGAGACCGGAAGGCAGCGTCGGTCTCTCGATATAGGAGTCCGTGCGGATCATCGCCTCGGCCCGGTTCAGGCCCAGCGCCTTGACGCGGATCTGAACCTCGCCGTCGCCGGGCCCCGGAACATCGGCCTCCTCGATGCGCAGAACCTCGGGACCACCAAATTCATGGAAGCGAACCATGCGTGCCATTAGGCCACGACTCCAAAATGATTGCACTGAATGCGCTATGCCAAGCCGCGACAGGAGGATAAATGGCTTCAGAAGCATAACAGTGGAAACCAGGGGTTTTGAATATGGATCGCCTGACCAGCATGTCCGTGTTCGTCAGGGCCGTCGACTTGGGCTCGTTCGCGGCCGCCGCGGCGGCGCTCGATCTATCCGGACCGATGGTCGGCAAGCATGTGCGGTTTCTTGAGGAACGTCTGGGCGTGCGCCTCATCAACCGGACCACGCGCCGCCAGAGCCTGACGGACTTCGGGCGTGCCTATTATGAACGCTGCCGGATCATACTTGCCGAAGCGGCGGCTGCGGATGCGCTCGCCGCCGATCAGCTTTCCGAACCCTGCGGGAAGCTGCGTGTCACCATGCCCGCCTTGTTCGGCCGGCACTGCGTCGCCCCCGTCCTGCTGGAGCTTGCGCGGCAATATCCTCGGCTGGAGCTTGATCTGTCGTTCGGCGACCGCATCGCGGAGCTTGCAGAGGATGGCTATGATCTCGCCATCCGGACCGGCAATCTGGCAGACAGGGCCGGTGTAATCGCGCGTCGCGTCGCACGCCAGCGCATGGTCGTCTGCGCGTCGCCCTCCTATCTCGAGGAGCACGGCCGGCCAAGGCGGATCGAGGATCTCGGCAGCCACCAAGCCATCGTCTACCGTCGGTTGAGGCCGGTTTCCCCCTGGCTCTTTCCGCGCGAGGGCCAGCCTCCGGCGGAGGTCATGCCGGCCAGCCGGTTGCGGCTCGACGACATGGATGCAATCGCCGATGCCGCGGCGACCGGCATGGGGCTTGCCTGGCTTCCATTCTGGCTGGTTCGGGAGCGCATTCAGGCAGGCCTGCTTGTCCGGCTATTGCCGGATCAGCCGGAATTTCTTTACGACGTCCATGCGCTTTGGCTGCAGACATATCATCTGCCGCTAAGGGTCCGCCTTGCTGTCGATGCGTTGGCGGCTGCATTGCCCAGATTCATGACATGAGATGCAGGAGCGCGATCCCGAGCCGCCACCGATGATCCGGAGCTGCTTTTGGAGACTGGCTCAGCCGCTGCCTGATGCCGCTTTGGGCGCCTTTCCGCCATCGTCCACCATTTCGCTTAAACCCGCTTCTGCCTGCCCAAAGCCGGTTTTCCCAACGGCATCGACCCATCCTAGCCGTTCGGCAGCGATTTTCGTCTCCCTAGGAGCGGCCGGTCCGCTTGAGTGCTGACGGATCCGCCAATTGACCTTTCCCTGACCGGGAGGTGCCTGACAGCGGATCTGCTGAAGCGAAGTCTCACCATCGATCCCCTTCGTGTAATCGAGCCCTCAGAGTTCTGAGCGGCTGACCATCGACGACAGTGCGGGAGCGACATGGCTATCGCAAGTCATTCCACAATGGAGAGCGATCAGCCCGTGCGATCGACCCCGCTCAGGCGCCAGTCGCGTACCGCGCCGCGATGCCTTTGAAGATCGTCTCATTGACCTCCTTGCCAAACTCCCGCTCGATGAAGGGACGCTGTGACAGGTCGGTCGTTCCCACATATTCAGACGCGCGGCGGACGACCGCCCGGTTCGCACGGGCCACCAGCTCGTTGCGGCTCAGGGTAAGAAAACTGTCTCTCAGACTCCTGCTGTTCACCGCAATGAAGAGTTTGCGCGACGCGATCGGCATCGTGATGAAGCCTGTTGGGGTGAAGACCCCTTGTGATTGCTGGAGGAGCGCATCGGAAACGAGAAATTCCCTCCCGCCCTCGGTCTCCCTGATCAACCAGTGCATCCGGTTGAGGCTTAGCCCATGTTGCGGATTGTCCATCATCGTGAACATCAACTCGAGTGCCTTCTGCTCGACGATATGCGGGGTGGACCTGACCAGCAGTTCTTCAAGAGTCGCCGGCATGCCCTCCTTCCACTCTTCGCGATAGCGGATCCTAAGCTCGCTGTCCGGTTGGGTCAGCAGATGGGTCATGGCCGATTTGAATGCCGTTACGCCCTCTGGTGTGCGAAACCATTGGGACATGATGAACCGGCTCCAGGCGCTCCGCTGCTTCTGAGGCATGCCCTGGATCTTTCCCTTCAGAAGGAGGGAATGGGTTTCAGCCGCCTGAGCATCCAGCGGCGACATGAACTTCTCCTCGAAGATCTGCATCTTCTCGGGAGACACTCCCGGCAAGGCATAGAGATGCGGCTGGTAACCTATTTCCGCCGTCGAGACCTGCTTGACGGCGATCTTGTCACCATAGGGGCGGCTGAAGCGCCAAAGCTTCCTGTCCGTCACCGCCCACTGCGCCAGCAGGAATTGCGGCGTATAATGATGCTTCACGGGGGGATTGTTGGCCGCCATGGGCGTGCTTCAATCGGACGCCTGGGCAGACCGCGGCTCTTCCTCTGTCGACCGCGCCAGGCAATAGGCGATTATCCGGTCGCGGGCATGCTCAAGGGCCTGCCGCTCATCCCGATCAATATGGTGGAAGACTGTTCCGATCAATGTGGCCACAAGATTAGCGGCCACAGGCAGAGGCTCGAATACATAGGCCATCTCGATCGCATGAATTTGCTGCTTCGGATGCTCGATGTCGTGGCGGATCCGCGCGAGCCGATCGAGCAGGAGGGCATCGTCGGTGGAAAGCTGGATAGCGTCGCCCCAAGGCAAAGGGCCCGCTGTGGCCTTGGCGAGCAAGTCTGGAAAGCTCATGACACGGTCGCTGGTGGGACGCTCGACGCCTCCTTCGCCGCGATCTTCCAGATAGGCCAAGTGGCGCGCCGCGAGCTTATCATCATGGGCGCCGATATTGGCGGTGCCCGCCAGTGCTGCGGTCAGCGCCGCCTGCAGAGCCAGATGCGCAGACTTGGCGGCCAAAGCCAGACGCATCGGAAATTGGTTCATCGCCTCAAGCTGATCGGCACAATCGACCAGGCTCATCACCGCGATGGTCTCGGGCGTGACCATAATGGACGGGAATTCGGATTTGTCGTCCGCAGCGGCCAGTATCTCTGCCCAGTTTACAGGCAAATCGGTGTCGTTCGTCATGGCGAAGGATAGCAAATTGCCGATCTTGCCACCAAGGATCAATCTGCGACCCGTACCGCGCAAATCTACGACGCCGGGCCGGCCTCCTGCCCCATCTCCTTGCCGACATAGAGGATTTCTGGCGGTTCGGTCACGACGTCGTCGGGATCACGATCATTGAACATCGTGGCGAATTCCTCGTCGGTCCAATCACCGTCACCATAGTCCGGAACATCAAATATCGTCATTCCCCCATCGATTCTCCCCATGCCGAATAGCGGGCCGACAAGGGCGCAATGCGGGACGAAATAGGTCTTGATGAAAGGATGCTCCTCATAGGCCTTCCTGATGAAGATCTGGCCCCTGGTGCCTTCGATGAACCAAGGCCGAAGCCCGAAGGTGCCGAATTGCTGATCGATGATTGTCCGCATGTGAAGAATGGCTGCCAGCGCATCTTCCTTGAGCGTGTCATAGGTGCTGACATTGAAATGGAGCGAGCGGTGGCGAAGGAGTTTCAGCTCGCGAAATTCGGCCACGGCTCCAGGCAGCAAAATACCCCAGGCTTCAAGGGCATTGATCGGCACATCCCAGTTATCGAAGGAGTCCTTCCGATAGACCTGCTTATATTCCGGGCTCGCCGTAAAAAAGGAACGCATGTCGAGGATGAGATGGTTGAGAATCCTCTCGCCCAGCGCGCAGGCGCCGACCAGCGCGGGATAATATTGGCCCATGACATAAGCGTCGCGAACCTGGGGGTAGAGCTCATTGTGATAGGCAAGGATCGACATGGGCTTCGTGTCGATGGCGACGAAGTTCTCGACCTTCCTGTCCAGCGCGTGCACACCAAACTTGATTGCGAGACCCTTTGATATCTGGTCCTTATTGCCTTGCCACATCTCCTTGATGTGCGGCTCCCAATCATCCTCGATTTTCATGCCAAGGGTGACGGCACGAGTATCGAAATCCCATGAGAAACTCAGCCGCCTGCGGCGGCCAGCATCAGGAATCCGGGCGGTATAGTCGCTCGGCGGGAGCGTCTGGGGTATGTCATAGATTGTCGGGCGGTTCGTCCTGAAGGTCTTCATCGCATCATTGACCGGGATGATTGCGGGAGTGTTGCTTGTCCGACAATCGCTTCAGGATCCTCCTGGAGCTGGCCCCGTATCAACCGAAGGACGCGACATGTCCGGTCGAGCGGAATAGAGCCGATATGGGCAGTCTCCAGGCCTGCGATAATCCGCAGATTTGGCGAGTGCCTCTCAAACGCCTCGCGCCAGCGGGACAGGGTTTCCTCCGTCGTGAGCAGCTCGGCAGCGACGCCGCTACGTTCGATCTCGATCCAATATCGCGGTTCGTCGTCTGTGGCGCCCAGCCAAGCCGACCAATGTGCGGCCGCAGGCGAAGCGGCGTCGTCAGGCCGGGTGAGATCGAAAAGGCTGACCCCGCCGATGGAGCGGCAAAAGCCGTTCTTGTACAAGGGGGGCGCATCGGCACGGATTTTCCCTTCGTTCACAATGCTGCGCCACGCATGTTCTTTGGTCGCGTGCCAAAGCCCTCCATCAAGCATGCGAAGCAGTGTGCCGTCGATCCAATCCGGCGCTCCTGCGCGTCTCGCAGTCCTGCTGATCGCAGCCGCATCGCCGTCGGGGGTCAAAATAACAAGCCGCGTACCGACATGAACACCCCTCCATATTCTGTCGCCGGCTTGTAGACGATCGTGCGTTTGACCTTGAATCCCTTCATGCAAGGATCGCCCTTACGCCGCCCTGCCGGCGTCCCCTCGTCGCCGCCGCACGGATAGGTCTTGTCGATGGTGGTGATCTGGGATTCGTAGCTGTGGTTGCGCAGAAATGCGCCGAAGTCGAAACCGCCTCGCCTGCACCGATCATTCGGGCATGGCACGAAGCGGCTGGACGAGGCGGCGGTGAAGTTTAGCGGTCTGGACCCACGAATATCAAGCCAGCCGTAGAGATTATCATCGATCGTGAAGTCGATCCGCTCGACATTCGGATAAGCCTCGTCGAAGTAGGCAGCCCTCCCGCCGAGCCACGCCTTATCTTCCAATTTATCGGGCATCGGCGATCTGCTCGATCTCGGCCGCGTCCAGTTCATAGTTTCCGCCAAGGCGGTCCCACGCCCGGACCATGGCACGATAATGGTTCAGCGACGTCGAACTGTGCGAGTTGTCCGGACGGTCGGCGAGTTCATCCCACAGACCAAGCGTGCGCCGCAGGAACTGCGCGAACCCATAATGACCGGTCGAGCCATTGCCATCGAAACCTTCGAACTGGGCATGATAGCTCTTGGGGGTATATTTCAGCCGGTCGCACGAAAATGTGATGGCCCTGAAGACGTTGAGAATTTCCTGAACTTCACGGCAGGTCGCCTCGTCCACTCCGCTCTCGTAAATCGAGGGATTCAGCTCGGAATAATAAAGCTCGAAGCCATTGGAGAGGATTTCCTGATTCCTCTCATATTCCTTTATATCGTCCGGATTCACATGTTTCAGTATCTCATACTGGTTCCAGAGCGAAAGGCGTTCAGCCTGGGTAAGCTTCATCTTTGCCACAAAAATCCCCTGTGAATGAAACACCCTTCTAATGGGTGCGAGTTGGACAAGAAAGCCGGGCCTTGCGATCAATAGTCCATATTCACATGGCGCTCCCATTGATCGGACCAACCGTCGATATAGGCGTCGATACCGACTGGCCCTTCAGCAATGGCCTCTGCATATTCCGCGCAATGCTCGGCATCGAACACGGGATCGACGCCTCCCCGCATGAACTGGTCAGGCCCGGCAAGAGCGCCAGTCGACAGAAGCTGATCGAGTGCGTCGAAGGTTTCGCAGCTTTCGGCATGGCCCTCGGCGTCGACAGGCAGCATGGAGAAGCGCACGCTTTGGCCGAACTGCGAAAAATTGGCAGGAACCGCGCCGATGCTGGGAAGACGGAAGAACAACGAACCATTGTCGTTTTCCACACCGCCATGCGCAAACGGATTGCGGATGCGCTCCTTGATCCGTCGCATCCGACCAAGGATGTCGGATGTCTCGTTCGAAAATGGCGCCGTCAGCACCGTCTTCAGCTTGTCTCCCCATTTCATGCCCAGCAGCGCAAGCATGTCTCCCTCGGCGAATGGCCGACCGGTAAACACGCGCAGCAACACGAGCCGATGCTCCAGGCTGCTGAAATAGGCGTCGATCATGGCAGTTGAATGGAAGAAGCCCTCGCGGTCAGCGGACAGCCGGGCATTGATCCGGCTGGTCAAGCTCGCCCCTAACCGCTTTGTCCGGTCAGTTCCTGCCTCGGCTCCGTCTTCGTCGGAAGGCATCGGCCGATGATAGGCCGCATCGGCCAGCGCACGATGGAAACGGTAGCGCTCATCAAACTCGGCAAAGCGGTTGATGATCATTGCCTCGCCACGGTCCACCTGCGCCTTCGCGAACGGGCGTAGAAAAGCCTCTACGTCGCGGAGCGCAGTGCAAAGCTGGCCTTCTATTCTGCCCTGCAACTGGGGCCGGTCTTTCGGGAGGATGATCGTGAAGCCGAATTTCCGGTACTCAAAGGCGATCCTTTGCCCATCAATGGCGCCATAGACCGTCCAGCGCACTTTCTCCCCATGGCGGTGCCATGGCCATCCCAGCACGTCCCGAGCGCAAAGAGAACTAGTTCCGGTACGGGAAAAAGGAAACGGTCCGGATGATAGCTCACCATGGGGCTCTTTGCGGCTTCCTCGGGAATCTTGGCCGAAAAGCCGGCGAGCTTTCGTTCAAGGCGCCTCCGCAGCACCGCAAGGCTGCTCTCATTGTCCAGCGGATTTCCCATCACGTCCGACATCCCACTACCTCTACCCTCGTACTAAACGCGAATGCCAATTTGGCCGCAAATCGAAAGATCAGGCTGGTCCGTTCAGAACCTGCCTACCGGCCTTCGTTGAGTGCGAGGAAAATGGCGCTCCCTCCTGCCGAGTAGAATCCCCCGATCGCCGACATGGACGCCCGCAGCCCGTCTGGCGGGCACAAGGGCACGTTCTAGTGCTGCAACGATGAAAGGAAGCTCAATATGCGGATCGGCCAGCCTTGCCGAAAAGAATCGCAATTAGTGACTGGACGAAGGGCAGGTATCTCAAGATGACCGCTCGGAACCGGACCGACCGGAAAGTCCCAAAGCCCGACGTCTAACCACCGTCTCCGACCAAGCTGAACGAACGGCGGCTATTGGGATCGAGGTTTGGCTCCCAACGGCAGTGATGAGCGGATAGTGTTGAAAAAGTCCGCAAGCCTATTTTTTTACGCCGGTCTGGCAGAATGGAATCTTGCGACGTGTCTACTTGAATAAGAATTTCATGTGAAAAGCATAGGTTGTAAAAATATTTCTTGTCTCTCTGGAGAGGCGACTTTTCAACAATATAAGCACCTCCCCCACCCCCTGATCCGCGCCGGAACAAAGGTCACGCCGCCTGCGCCGTCGCCGCGGCGAAGCGCTGCCGATAATCGCCGGGGGACAGGCCGATGATGCGGTGGAACAGCCTGCGGAAGGCCGACGCATCCTCATAGCCGACCGCCCAGGCGATCTGCTCCACCGGGCGCCTGGTGAACTCCAGCAGCTCGCGCGCCTTGCCGATGCGCAGATGCTGCGCATATTCGATCGGCGTCATCCCCGTCGCGGCCTTGAAGCGGCGCAGGAAGGTGCGTTCCTCCATCGCCACCAGCCGCGCCATCTCCGCCACGCTCACCGCGCGCGCCTCGCGCGCCTGCAGCCAGTGCTGCACCTTCAATATCGCCTCGTCGCCATGCGTCAGCCGCGGCGCGAAGCTCGAATAGTGCCGCTGCTCGCGCCCCGCCGGGTCGATCAGCAGGAAGCGCCCCGTCTCGATCATCACGGTCGGGCCGAACAGCCGGTCGACGAGGCGCATCCCGAGGTCCGTCCAGGCCATCAGCCCGCCCGCGGTGATGATGTCGCCATCCTCGATCACGATCTTGTCCGGATCGAGCCGCACATCGGGGAAGCGGTCGCGAAAGGCGTTGGCGAACAGCCAGTGCGTCGTCGCGGGCCGCCCCGCGAGCAGGCCCGTCGCCGCCAGCACGAAGGCGCCGCCGCAATTGGAGGCGAGCGTCGCCCCCTGCGCATGCCGATCGAGCAGCCAGCGCGCATAGGGCGCCGCCTCCTCCGCCTCCATCGGCCCGGACAGCCGGCCGGGGACGAGCAGGATGTCGGGCGTGCCCGCGCGCCCCGGATCCGCGGCCCCGAGCGCGGGATGCGTATCGAAGCAGCGCGCGAAGCCGCCGCCATCCTGCAGCCGCCAATGGCTGACGCGCGCGACCGGCCCGTCATATTTGGCCGAAATATCGCCCGCAATCTGGATCAGATCGGTCATGCCATGGACCATCGCCATCTGGCAGCCCGGATAGGATAGCAGGCCCAGCTCGGCCTTCGGCTGCCGCATCGTCGTCGTCCCGGCCATCGCGCGCGCTCCTTTGTCGGTATCGGCCCGTAATATGTCACATTCGCCGATCCCGGCCATTCCGCAACGCGCCTAATCCTTCAGGCACAGGGCAGGGACAGAGCGCCACCGCCCTTCCAGAACGTCGCAAGCATCAACGCCAGGACATTGAAAGGACAGGAACATGGCCAGGATCACCACCCAGGACGGCACACGCATCTTCTACAAGGATTGGGGCTCGAAGGAGGCGCAGCCGATCCTCTTCTCGCATGGCTGGCCGCTCTCGGCGGACGCCTGGGATGCGCAGATGCTCTTCTTCGCGGACAAGGGCTATCGCGTCATCGCGCATGACCGCCGCAGCCATGGCCGCTCGGATCAGGTGTGGGACAACAACAACATGGACCAATATGCCGACGATCTGGCCGAGCTGATCGAGACGCTCGACCTGCACGACGCGATACTGGTCGGCCATTCCACCGGCGGCGGCGAAGTCACCCGCTATATCGGCCGGCATGGCAGCGCGCGGATTGCCAAGGTCGCGCTGATCGGCGCGGTCCCGCCGCTGATGCTCCGGACCGAGGCCAATCCCGGCGGGCTTCCGATCGAGGTGTTCGACGGCATCCGCAAGGGCACATACGACAATCGATCCCAATTTTTCCAGGATCTTACGACCCCCTTCTACGGCTATAATCGCGCGGGCAGCACGCCCTCCCAGGGCATACGCGACAGCTTCTGGCTGCAGGGGATGATGGGCGGCCTCAAGGGCCAGCTCGACAGCATCCGCGCTTTTTCCGAAAGCGACTTCAGCGAGGATCTGAAGCGGTTCGACAAGCCCACGCTCGTCCTCCATGGCGACGATGACCAGATCGTGCCGATCGGCGCCTCCGCGCTCGCGACCGTCAGGATCGTCCGCCATGCGATCCTCAAAATCTATGAAGGCGCCGATCACGGCCTGACGCAGACGCATCAGGATCGTTTCAACGCCGACCTGCTCGATTTCATCCGGGACTGACCCCGGGACCGGACCCAAGCTTTGCTTATTCGGGCGGCGGGCATTTTCCGCTGCCCCTCTCCTTCCTCTTCCAGCATATTCTTCTTCCAGGAGACATGACATGACCAAGGGCAGCATTCTCGTCACCGGCGCATCGAACGGCATCGGCGCGGTCTATGCCGATCGGCTCGCCAGGCGCGGGCACGACCTGATCCTCGTCGCGCGCAGCGGAGACAGGCTCCAGGCGCTCGCCGATCGGCTGCGCAGCGAAACGGGCGTCGCGGTGGAGGTGATTTCCGCCGATCTCGCCCAGGCCGCCGATCTCGCCAAGGTCGAGGCGCGGCTGCGCGAGGATCGCGCGATCACGGGCCTCGTCAACAATGCGGGCATTGCCGGCGAAGGCGCGATCGTCGATGCGGACCCGGCCTATCTGACGGGGATGATCGATCTCAACATCCTCGCGGTGACGCGGCTTGCCGCCGCGATCGCGCCGCGGCTCGCAGCACAAGGCCAGGGCATGATCGTCAACATCACCTCGGTCACCGCCTTGATGCCGGACGGCTTCACCCCCGTCTATCCCGCGACCAAGGCGTTCGTGCTCGCCTTCACCGAGGCGCTGCAGGCCGAGCTCGGGCCCAGGGGCGTCACCGTGCAGGCGGTGCTGCCGGGCATCACGCGCACCGCCATCTGGGAAGAGGCGCGGCTGGCGCAGATCCCGGCGGAGATGATCATGGAGGTGGACGAGATGGTCGATGCCGCGCTTGCCGGGCTCGATCTGGGCGAGAAGATCACCATCCCCTCGCTGCCCGACAATGCCGATCTCGACGCCTATCTCGCCGCGCGCGCCGCGCTCCGCCCCAACCTGTCCCGCAGCAAGGCCGCCTTGCGCTACGCCGCCTGACGCCCCGCTCTCCCCAAGACATACAAGGAGATACGCCATGATCCTCGGACTTTCGGTGCAGGCCTTCGTGATGCTGCACGTCGCCATCAGCCTGGTCGGCATCGCCACGGGGCTCGTCGCGCTGCCGGCGCTGGCGGCGGGCCGCTGGCTCGGCGGCTGGAACGCGGCCTTCCTGATCACCACCGCCGCCACCAGCATCACGGGATTCCTCTTCCCGATCGGCGGGATCACGCCGGCGCTCGTGGTGGGGGCGATCTCGCTCGTCGATCTCGCCATCGCCTTGGTCGCGCTCTACGCGCTCGGGCTGCGCGGCCGGGCGCGGATCGCCTATGCGGTGAGCGCCACGATCGCGCTTTATTTCAACCTGTTCGTGCTCGTCGTTCAATCTTTCCTGAAGATCCCCGCGCTGCAGGCGCTGGCGCCGACGCAGACCGAACTGCCCTTCATCGCCGCGCAATCCTTGGTCCTCGCGGCGAGCGTGGTGCTGGGCGCGACCGCCATCCTCGGCTCCCGCCACGCCGCGCCGACCGCCGCCTGACGCCATCCCGGGCCGGAGCCTCCCTGCCCCGGCCCGGGGCGCCGAAGGACGCCGAAGGACGTCGAAGGACGTCGAAGGACGCCGAAGGAGCCCCGGGGCATGACACAGCTTCAGTTCCGCGAGGCGGTCGCAGCCGATCTGCCCGCGATCGTCGCGATGCTCGCCGACGATAGGCTCGGCGCCGATCGGGAGGATGCATCCTCGCCGCTTGCCGCCGGCTATATCGCGGCGTTCGAGGCGATCGCCGGGGATGCCAACCAGCATCTGATCGTGGCCGTCGACGGCGAGCAGGTGGTCGGCACGCTGCAGCTCAGCTTCCTTCCCGGCCTGTCCAGCAAAGGGGCGTGGCGCGGCCAGATCGAAGCGGTCCGCATCGTCGCGAACCGGCGGGGCGAAGGGCTGGGCGAGCAATTGATCCGCTGGGCCATCGAGGCGTGCCGCCGGCGCGGCTGCGCCACCGTTCAGCTGACCACCGACAACCGCCGCGCCGACGCGCACCGCTTCTATGAACGGCTGGGTTTCAAGGCGAGCCATCGGGGCTATAAATATCCCCTGCCCTGAGCGCGGCCGATCCCGGCTCGCTCCCCACGCGCGCCGCCGTGCCGGACCTGCAGCTGATAGTGATGCAGCAGATCGTCGCCGGCGACCGGGTCGTATCGCATCTGCAGATACGCGGCCATTTCACCGGCCATCTTCAGGGCCGGCAGGGCGCGGGCCAGCCGGTCGATTTCATCGCGACCGACATCGTGCGCGTACAAGCCGGCCGGATCACCGACCAATTGGCATCTGGAGGATAATCCGACCTTCCTCCGCCAGACCGGCCTGATCCCGCCTTCCTCGTCCGGGGGATGAGGGAGGACGGGCGCGGCCGTCAGCGCGCCCGATCCCCGTCCCGAACCACCCGACGACGCGCGTCGGCCGAGCGATCGGGAAAGGCGAGACGCAGCGCTTCATGAAGACTGTTGCCGATGCGGCCGAAAGCGGTTGAGCCCCTTATCGGTGCTGGCCGTTCCCGAACGTTGGGTGATGCGCACGCCGGCGCCTGCTTCATCTCTAAATGACGCTGGCTAGAGGCGCAGCTAGAATATGTCAAAAAAAATGCCCCCCACATCGGACATCTCTTATTAATATTGCTAGAGCACCAGGCGATCTCCGATGCCGAGCAACGGCAATTCTTTAACTTCTAGCGCGGATCAACTTACCAGTCGTGTCATCAAACTCGTAAAAATCCGGGTTCCGCTCTGCGACGAGAGCCATCAATTCGTTGAGTACTTGCTGGATAGAGATTTCTTTGTCAGGCTCGCCCACGGGGAAGGCGCGGACACTCGAAGTGTCTGGCGATGCCTCAACGAGAATGAGGTAGAATCGCTCGAATTGCTCGTCGCGGTCATGCGGGTCCTCTCGCCCCGTGAACAGCTTAAGCCGTTGATGGGCGTTGATGAAGGTCGATCGCCGGCGGGGCGCGCCGTTATCGGCCCTAACGTGATCACTATGAGCGCCTGCATCAAGAAAGAAAAAGCCAGCGAGAACCGCATAAGGAAAACGTCGATGGAGCGTGACTGCCTCAATGAGCATGTCCCCGCGACGATTGGTCAGGTTTTTCTGGAAGTTTCGAGTGTGGCTATCGCGAAAGTTGATTGTCTTGATTGATATGCCAAGTAAGAGCCCCGATTCTTCGGTCGCCCAAGTTACGTCGACTTTTTTAGCACCGATACCGCCCGCCATGCGGCGCTCCGCGCCTGAGCCGCCAAGCTCACCGGGTTCGGCTGGTCGCGCTTCCTTGCACCCACGCCGACGGAGTTCCGCCCCGATTGTGACGGCCACAACGGCCGACATCGCCTCACTATAGGCCTTCTTATGATCCGATTTAGCGTCATCGTCCGGTTTTGGCGGTAGACTGCGAAGCGCCGCATCGATTGCCTGCTCAATTGGTAACACGCTCGCTCCTGCTACGAGTTACGCGCCGCTGGAAGAGGAGGTCGCGAGCACCGCGCAAGCCTGCCACCTCCGATGGACTTAAGCCAAGATGCCGCTCGAGCAGGATGGTATCAACCAGCTCGACAGCGCGCTGCGGCTTGGTGCTGCGAAGCGCTCGGCCAATCTGTGGCCGAATCGCGCGCAGCTCGTCTGCGATCGCCTCGAGGGTGACAGGCGTCGGTACAGGCAGCATATCGGCTTCCTTGGGCTCATGCTTGAGCATCCCGCCGCCATAGGCGCGGCCGACAACCTCGGCTCCCAACAGGGTTGCAGAATTCAGCGAAGCCAACGGCAGCAATTCGCGACCAATCGCACGCACGGCAGCCTTGAGCTTTACTCCATAGAGTGAATTCAAGAACTGGGCGTCGGCATCGTTGGTGATGAGGCGTGGTCGATCGTGATTCATGTAGGTAAACAGGAGATCAGGCCGGTCAACGAGCGGCACACGCCACCATGGTGAACGCTTGCGGCACTTATAGGTCTTATGGACATCTGCAGCCTCCCCCTCGGCAATGTATGCGCGAGCCGCTGCAGACGGGTTTGCACCGGGTGCAAAGAGAAAGCAACGCTTCCCCTCCTTCGCAAGACTTTCCCATGCGGCCTGGGTAAAGGTCAAACCGCGCAGATGCTTGGAACCTGGCGGCGAAATCCCTAGCAGCTCGTTCGATTTGAGGCCGAGCTTGGCAGCTTGCGCTCGATCGAGCGAGAACCAATCGTTGTTGCCCGAGACAGCGCCTAGATAGGTCTCACCCCATCCGAGCATATTGGTAAAGCCGGGCCCCTCAGTGAGCCGGGCATAGATGTCGAGCGCCGCAGCCGGAAGCAGCGCAGATGTCCATTTTTGATCGCCTGATGGAACGTAGCCAATCCAAGAATCGGCACAGATCCGCTCGAGGTCAGCGAGATTGCGGGCTTGGTACACCTCGAAACTGGGTGCATCGCCACGCCCCTCCGCGAGGAGCAACACTACTTCCTCGAGCACATCGGGAAAGACCAGTTCCTCGAACAATACGAGGCGCACCTTCGCGAAGCGCGTCAGCAGGAAACGCCGCACCTGTGCAGCATAGTTCACCGTCAGCAGCTCGGCAGGAAGCACGAGGCCGAGGCGACCGGTGTCCTTGAGGAAGTGCGATGCATGGATGGTGAAGGCAGCCCAAGAGCTGGCTAACCCCGTCAGGCGGACGCCTTGGGCTAGAGCAGCTTGGAGGCTCTTGGCACGGGCATCGCCAGCGAACTGCTGGTAGCGCACATAGGGCGGGTTGCCGATTACCACGTCGAACTTCTTCGGAGGCGGAGTCTGGTCGAAGAAGTCGCCGATCGCGATCTCTACTTTAGCGTTCTGAGCCGCTAACCGCGCCGTAGCCGCCTTCGCTGAGGCAGCGTGGATCTCTACTCCGTGTAGTTGCCCGTCGAGACCGACAGGGGCGCCGAGAGCCCGCAGGCGGTCGACTGCCGGAGCAAGAAAGGCAGCATCGCCGCACGAGGGCTCGAGCACCGTGTCCGCGGGCGACCGGACCGCCCAGTCAGTGATGAATCGGGCAAGCGTCGAAGGGGTGAAGAAGGCGCCGCGTGCCTTGCGCAATGCCGGTGTGTCCATGATCCCCTTAAGCTCACCATACAGAGTTCCAATTCTGGAGGAACCCTTCAGCTTACGCATAGCACAATGTTCTTTGTCTGTTCCAGCGCAAATTTGTGCTCGATGCTGAATTGGTTGCAGAGGGTTGCCCTGAGTATACAAGGCTACTTGTTCATCTCGCTCCAGCAGTCGGTGACTTTTGTGCGTGTATTCAATTCATTCGTCACAATTATGTCAAATACCACCGCCACCCGCTCAACCCTATCAACGTAAATCTCTGCGTCTCCGAGAGTTACGGTAGCGTCGACCTTTCCATGAGCGATCTGGTTCCTACGATTGACGATCGCATCAATGGCGCTCTTTACGACTTTGTCAGGCTCAATTGCGATGAACATGTCCCATACATTAACCAGCCCAACCGTCTTAAATAGCGCCTCTATCTCACCACTACCCGGATTTGCAAATCCAGAAGTATGAAGCTCTGCGTCTAGGCAGTTATCAGGCTTATCATCATCACTGAGCAAGGGATGTGCATGAAGAGCTTTAGCAAGCGCCCATCGCTTTGTTGGATCCTTTGACTCCCAATCCGAGAAAGCGCGAATAATTTGGTGGGCCCTAATCTCTCCTGGCAAGTCATAAGTTCTCTTTACAATTTTGTCGTACACTCCCACAATGTCGTCAATCAAGTCTTCAAAAAACCCCTCTATATGACTACAGAGTAGAACATGAGCCCCTCTTAGTAGAGCTGAATCTCTTTCATAATTCTCTTTTTTTATACGATAATCAGCATCTTGAGAGGTGCAAAGGGCATGAAGCCTCTTAACCTCAAGCATCCTGTCTGAGAATTTTGTAAGGGCCGGAGAGGGCATTTGATCACGCTCCGTAGGAGAGCGCCGGGCATGGCAGACCCAATCCTCTCAGCTTATCTCCCCAGAGACGCATGCGTGTGTTAATCCGAGCTTTATCACGGGTTGCTCGACCGATGGCATCCTGAAAATCGTCATTATTTACACAGAGATCCTGCAAAGCCGCTATGACTGCTTCCGCTTTAGCGACCAGCTGATCCTTCTGAAGATGGACAAACGTAAGCATAATGACGTCATACACTGCCCTATTTATCTGGTTAGCATAGGAACCTGTGCCGTCTATTTGTCGAAAGGCATTCCTGCCAAACACAGCATCAACCTTGTCCACTGTCTCTTCAAAAATACTCCTGTGCGCCTCCTTGTCCTGCTCAGTCATCCGAATTTTGGTTTCAAGGTACTTATCCAAGAATGGAGCGAAGAAACCGCGATATGTGTATGCGCTAAAATGGAAAGCAAAGAAGCGGAGGACCATCTCAGCATCCCCCATGCGCATGTCGACGTCATCAACACGGCGTATTTTCTGAAACTGTTTGTTGTCGCACTCTTCCCGAACAATGACGTTAAGGTCGCCTCGGTAGTTGGAGTTCCTCAGCTCCTGTGGATTCAGCTTGACTGCCCCCTGATTAAGTCGTTCAAAAACGTCGAAGCGAATGTCTGGATGAGACTCCTTCTGAATGACGATGCATCGAATGGTTCTAGTGCGGATAAGTCGCTGATCTGATTTATCGAGCTCCGAAAATCGCTTCTTGTTAAGCTCCGGACGAACGCGCAGGCCAGACAATGGATAGAGATTATCCATGTAACGCGATATTGCGGTTAGGCGCTGTTGCCCATCAATGACGCTGTAAGCGCCGTCTTCAAGCTCAGCAAAATAGCAGACAGGAACCGGCACGTTTAGAAGGAGCGACTCAATCAGCCGGCTAGACTTCTTGGCATCCCAAACATGACGACGCTGATAGTCGTCCTGAAGAACAAGCTGACCGTCATCAATCTGCTCCTGTAGGGAGCTTACAATGAAATCAAATGGTTGAGTGAGAAGCTTGCGGTCCCGAGGCGGGATGGTGAGCTCGGGCCGCGCTGCCTCGTCCTCGTCGTCCTCTTCTGGGGCAAAAACTTCAGCAACAAGATCGTTCTGACCAGCGTCCTCTTCCTCAGGCAACATGCACATCATCCCCCATCGATGGGGGGTCGTATAGCACGTCAAACAGAATGAGCGAGACGCTCAACGCTCTCCGAAAACAGCCGATTGTCAAACCACGCACAGGCCGGTCATCACGATCAGTATGCCCTCGATGCCGTCACTCTCCCGCCTCCTCAGCCGCCTTCTCCGACGCCGCCTCAAGGCTCTGGAAGCGGTAGGACTCCAGGTCTACGGCCATTTTCTTGCTCAGCGGGGCCACGCTATATTCGTTGCCATGGATCCACGATCTGCTGGCTGTGTAGCCGTGGGCCTCAGCGATCCTCACAAGCTCGTCATGGGGTACGAGATACCAGGAACCGCGATCGGGAAAGGCAATCGCGATGCTGCGCCCCTGATACTTCTTCGCGATCGTCAGGCGGCTCTTTAGCTGCACCTTCTGAACGTCGTCCGTGGCCTCGCTATAGAGGATCAGGTCAATGCCAGGATCATAAACAGGCAGATAGGCCACATAGCCTCTGGTAAGGGCGAGGCTGATGAGCGCATTCCGGTTGATGACCTCGATCACCTCACCCCTGAACTTAGCCATCAGAAGGGTCGCCGACGCTCGGGCCCAGAAGCGCGCACTGCCTTGAAGAAGCTATTCAACACCTCGTCCGTGATCTTGAGGTGCTCGTGACTGGGCACTGCGCCCGGTTCGGCCATGGCCTTGGCGTCGAAGAGATCAGGTCGGAATACCCACAGCTCATCAGCCGACTTGCCCGCGCTGTGCTTAGCGACGTTCGTGGTCAGGCGGAGCGCCTTCAAGCCATCCTCATCCGGTGTCAGACCTTCTGCCTTGAGGTGAGCGATAGCGTCCGTCTCGGAGTAGTGATTGCACTTCAAGCGGCGGTTGAGTTCACGCTCCCAGAAGTGGTGCAGCGAGATCGTGAATGCCTCGCGAAGAATCTCCAGTACACCCTCCACGTTGGAGATCTGGTCGCCCGCGTGGTCGCCATGATCGAAGAGGACGTTACCCTCTTCGTCCTCCTCAACGAATGCGGCTTCGCCCCTCGCGACGGCCTCCTCCAGCTTCTTCCATTCTTGCTCGAGGCTCTCCCGTTCAGCATCGGACGTGGATCGAGCCGCCCTATAGGCGCGCTCCAGTTCGCCTAGACGGAAGTGGAACAGCCATGCCCAAATCTGCTGGGAGCGGATCTTGGGTGGTAGCGTCATTAGCCGTTCTGCCTCAAGTCGATGATCGAACCGCGTTCCTGATAATAGCCCACGGCGTGCTGGTACAGTTCCGGCTCCCTAATGCCGCACAGTTTGGAGTAGAATTCCATCAATGGGGTCATCCAAGTGACCTACGTCCGCTTCCGGAGACATCCGTAGCTCAACGGATAATCGGAATGGCTGTTAGCATCGTCACCGCCGCACCCCTTTTGAACGCCTTGCAATCAGCTCTACGTGAACATTTGTGGAACATCTAGGCATCCGCCTCTATACCGATTGATCGAGAGGGAACCGAGCCGCCTGTTGGTGGCCGGGGATCTTTCGAACCAGCGATCTACACGTGCCACGCGGGAGCGCCATATGGATCGCCTGGAAGCACTCATCGCGCCAGCTACGAGGTGAAACTAAGTGAATGCAGTAGAGATCATCCGAGCGAAAAGAGTGCATCTAGCTCGACTGGCCAACCAAGGAGGTGCCGCGGGAGAGATTGAGGCGATCGCTGCAGTCGCTGATTGGATACCGCGGCCGAAGGGCCTTGGGCTGAAGGTGTTGCTCGCCGAGTTGGCCAGGGCAGGAGTGAGCATCAAGCCGTCCAGCTTCGACGCAATTGCCGTTGCAAGCGAAGTGAATTTCCAGAGCCCAGAAAGCACCCGGCTGGCGCTGGAGAACATGGTCTTTATCGAGATAAAAGCTTCGAACCAAGAGCGGGTCAAACCGGGCTTCGAGGGGTTTTTCTTTGCCCTCACCGAAAGCGAGATTGCTGCTGCCGATCAGCTCGGTTCCCGCCATAGGGTAGCTCTATTCAATCGGCTCTCCGGCGAGCTACTTTTGACCAGCGTTCCTGAAATCTTACACCGGTCGAAGTCAATGACTTGGCAGCTTTCTGTCCAGCTTTGAGATTCTAAGCAGCTAGACGGGTCTAGATGGCTTGGATGGGCCGACCTCAGTCGGAGGAAGGAGGCACAGGCGCCTCCCCCGCCATCCCCGCATCCCCCTGCTGGGCACGCATCCGCTTGCCCAGCACATAGTCCGATCGCCGCGATCCGCGCTTGAGGCCGTAGCCGGTGACCTGGCGGCGCGCTTCGATCAGTTCGTCGCGCCCCTCCTCCTCCATCCAGCGGACGATCGTCTTCTTATGCGCATTATAATGCGCCTCGATCCCCGACCAGCCGACGCGGATGAACGTCTCGCGGAAATCGCGCGGCTTGGGGCGGTAGGCCATGGTCGTTCCGGCGGCAGGCATCAATCCTCCTCCATGATGATGTGCAAAACAGGCTGCGCGATCCGGCGGGCGATCCGGCCGGGCGATCCGGCGCGCGATCCGGCCGGGCCGGGGGCGCGCGCGGCGGTCATGCGGGGCGCCAATGGGTGATGTCGCCCGGATGCCGCCCCCGATGCGCCCAGACATAGTCCCCCGCCCGCCCCGGATGGTGCGAGACGGCCCCGCAGCGCAGCCGCACGCGGACGAGCCGATCGGGCGCCACCGGGCAGCGGCGGTCGTAATTGGGGATGAAATCCTCCGTCATGCGCGGCCCGATGCGATGCGGCGGCGATCGGGGCGGGCCGGCGCCTGATTTGCCGAACAGCCCGGCGCATGGCTGGGCGCATAGCTCGATCGGCGCTCGTCGAAATCGAGCTCGACCATGCCGACCCGGCCGGGAAGCCCCATGCGGACCTTCACCACCTTCACCATGATCCTGCTGCCGGCCAGATCGTCGCGATGGATGACGAGGCCATAATCCGCCTTGTTCGCGAAATGCGCCGATCCGGCGATGTCGTACAGGCTGGGCGGCCGGGGATTGCCGTCGCTCGCGGGCTTGCGCGGATGCGCCACCAGCCACACGGCGCAATCATAATTTTTGGCGAAGCGCTTCAGCTCGCGGATCGCGCGCGACGTATAGTCCGTCTCCGTCTCATTGGGCCCGCGCTGATGCTCTATCTCGTTCCAGGGATCGAGCAGGAGCAGGCGGATGCCGTCGCGGATCACCGCGATCCGGGCGAGCTCGATGATATAATCCAGCGTCAGCTCGGTCTCGTCGTCCACGGGCGAATGGGCGATGATCGAAAGCTTCTCAGCCATCAGATCGTCCGCGGGGCCGAAGCGATGCGCGCGCGGATCATCGCCATGGCATTGGTAGATCGCCGCGCGCATCCGGCTTTCCAGGATCGGCCGCGGCATCGTTTCGAACGAACCGATCGCCATCGCGATGCCCGCCTTCATCACATTGGCGAGCATCGCCATCAGCAGCGACGTCTTGCCATGCCCCGCCCAGCCCGCGATCACGGTGAAGCTGCCGGGGGTCAGCTGGAAATGATCGTCCAGCCCCGCCACGCCCACGGGCACCGACCGGAGCGCGGGCGGATCGGGAAAGTCGCTCAGCCGATAGAGGCCGCGCACCGGATAGGGCCGGGCATCGGCGATCAGCGCGGCGACGCCCGCCGCGCCATGCGCCAGCAGCACCTCGTTCAGATCCTTGCACCCGTCCGGATAGCGCAGGAACATGCAGCGTTCGGGCCCCAGCGCGCGCGCGAGGTCAGCCGCGAGCGCCCGGCCCGGCGCGTCGCCGTCCACCGCCAGGATGAAGCGCCCCACCCTGTCGAGCAGCGGCCGGGATCGGAACAGAAACTGATATCGGGTCGAATCCTCCGGCGCGTCCGTCTCCTCCGCCGGCGCGCCGTTGGGCACGGAGACCGTCCGGCCGAAGCCCGCGCTCATCGCCGCCAGCGCATCCCATTCCCCCTCGGTGATGATCAGCGGCTGATCGCTTTCCTCCAGCAGCACATCGTGGTTCCACAGCGACAGGGGCGCGCCCGCATCCATCCTGTGCCGCTTCTCGCCGGTCAGCCGATATTTGTGGTTCACCACCCGGCCATGCTCGACATAGGGGATCGCCAGCCAGGCCCCGCCTGCGTCGCGCTTCGTGAAGAGCCCCAGCCGCGCGGCGAGATCGCTCGAAATCCCGCGCGCCGCGATCCATTCCTTGTGCCGATCGTGCATCGTCATTGCGATATCCGCCCTGAAAACCGCAGCCATTGTGGCAAAAATAGGTGAAGCCGGCCGGCGTGATGCTGACCGACAGGCAGGGGTCGCGCCGGTTGCGCCGGGCGTGCGAGCAGTTCGGGCAGAGCGTCTTGTGGCTGCCCGTCCCATGACGGCGCAGGCGGATGCCGAGGTCTGCCGGGGTGACGGCCCGCGTCCGGGGCGGCCTCACAGCGTCAGCCTTTCCGCCTGGTCGCGCCGGCCCGGCTGGCGCCGGGAGTTGCGGACCCAGTTGCGCCAGGTCGCCTGCCAGTCGAGCTTGGTCGCGTCGCGGCCCGATTTGGCATGCCAATAATCGGTGAAGCTCGCGCCTTCCGTCCGCGCATCGGCATCGGACCATCCCCGCTCGTCCTGCGCCCAGGCGATCCAGTCGGCGGGCATGGCGAAATCGGCGGGGAGCCGGCTGGCGCGCTTTGCGGATGCAGCAGATTTTTCTGCTGCACTGTCCCTGTCCCCTGTCCCTCTCTCTTCACGCGTTTCATCTTCGCCTGCGAAACGCGTTTCCTCCGCCTCTTCCTCCGCATCGGGAGCGCGTTTCCGCGCGCGCCAATTGCGCAGCCGCGCGCGATCCTGCGTGCGCTTTTCGGTGAAGCGGCCGCGCCGGCCGAACGCCTCGATCGCCTTTTCCGCGATGACGGGATGGTACCAGCGATCGTCGCCGCACAGGATGAAGCCGTGCAGCGCCATCGGCTTCAGCCGCTTCCAGCGCGACCCGAGGCCCGAAAGATGCGCGAGCACGCGATCGTCATTGGGCAGGCTGGCGGCGGGGATCTGCAGCCAGGCCTTGCACCATAATGTCACCGCGGCCTTGAACGCCTCCCCGCTCGCAAGCGCCATCAGGTCGCTGTCGACCAGCCGCACGACATCGAGCGGCATGAAGGCCATGCCGCGCAGATCGCAATCGGCGGGCGTCATCGGTTCGGGCAGGCTCATTCCGCCTCCTTCTTCATGCGGGGCCTGTTCGGGCCGGGGATGGAAAGCGCCGGTCATGCCGCGGAAACCCCCGCGCGCCGCATCGCCCGCAGCAGCCCGTCCGTGCCGCGCCGGGCATCGGCCGGCCAGATATCGCGCGCGGCATCCAGATTCTCGCGCCGCTCGCGGGGAAGCGGCAGGCCGGCCTTGTGGAAATGCGGCGCCTTATGGCTCCGCCGGATCGCGCGCACGGTGCGGATATCGCAGCGGCAATGGCGCGCGATCCGGGCATCGTCGGCGACATAGCGGACCATCGCGCGAACCGTGTCCGCGGTGAAGGGATCGAGCGGCGGCATCAGCGCGCCTCCGGCTTGTTGGAGGCATTGAGGCCGGGCACGCGCGCGCCGCTCCGGACCGGCGCGATGCGGCGCAGGCGGGCATGGGTCCGGCGGAGCTGGCGCGCGGCCTCATGCTGCTCGCGCGCGAGGCTGTTCCGCTCGATCCGCGCGCGATCGGCATGCGGGGCGAAAAGCGCGCGCAGGAACCAGTCGGCCGGGTTCATAGCACACCCCCCGCCGGCGCGGCGCCGGATCGCTCCGGAAACAGGCCGAGAAACAGTCCGGGAAACAATCCGTTAGGCTGCGACATTAGCAACGCTCCTCATAGCGCGATGCGCCCCCGGCCCTGCTTTCGAGACGCGCGCTTTGCTGCAGGCACGGATCGTGCGGGCGGCCTTTGCCGGGCCCCCACGCGCCGGGGCGGCAGGAGATGAGCCAGCAGCCGAGCAGCAGCCCGGGCCGGACGCGGTGCGCGGCAAGAAAGCCGGCAAGGCCGATGAGGCGGACGAGCGCTTCGGCGATCATGCCGCGCGCCCTCCCGCTTCGGAGCCCCCTGCCCCGCCGGCCCCTGTCGCGGCGCCCCCAGTCGCGGCCACCCCAGCCCCGACCACCCATGTCTCGGTCGGAACCTTGCCGCCGGTCGCGGCCTCGATGCGGTGCGCCAGCGCGAGCGCCGGGCGCAGCCGGCCGGCGAGGATGCGGGAAATTGTGGGCACGCTCGTGCGGACGCGGGCCGCGAAGCCGCTTTGCGTTTCGCCCTGGGAATCGAGATAGTCTCTGAGCGTCATGACGCCTTAACTTGCGTATTGCGTAACTTTTGGCAAGCGCAATCTTTCGTATTGCGGCATGGAGACATATTTCGTCCTGCGTAATATCGCGCGCATGGCGACGAACGATCCGACGAACAGCCCGGCGAACGATCCGGCGGGCACCCTGCCGAACAATCTGCGCGCGATGCGGAAGCGGGCGGGGCTCAGGCAGCCGGCGATCGCGGAGGCGCTGGGCGTATCCGTGCCGCAGGTTTCGCGCTGGGAAACGGGCAAGGACGGCATTCCCAGCGCGCGGCTTCCCGCGATGGCCAATGCCTATCGGGGGACGATCGGCGAGATTTTCGGCGAGGAGGCGCCCGGGCAGCCGGCGGCGGCGGGCATGCCGGGCACGCCCGTCAGTGCAGAGAATCTCGAGGCGCTCTTAGCCGCTCTATTGCCGCTCGCGCCGAAAGGGCGTCTGTCGGATCAATCTCTGCGAGCCTTAGCCGCAGCTCTTTCATATGGTCTTGCGCTGCTAGGAGATCAGCTTGCCATGCCGGCCAGCCCGGATGCGATAAGCGTGGCTGTTCGCGGAGTAGCCGCTCGATTTCGCGATGAAGCCCGGCGATGACGGCCCGGCACATGGCGCAATCGAGATAGCAGGTCCGGCAGCCTGCGGTGCATTCGGGGCTGTCGAGCATCCTGCGCTCCCTCCCACCCATCCCGACTCGCCTCCTCCGGTCCGCGCCGCTTCGTTCTCGTTCTGTTCTCGCTCATCCTTCCTTTGTAGGAAAGCCGAATTTCCGTAAGGATCCGCCGCAACGGGGCGCCGATCTGGGGACTAGCTTGGGGATAAGTCGGGTATTCTGTGGATAATCAATCCGTTGCGGCGGCGGGATGAGACACGGGCTTGTGAGCAGCCCGGTGGATCGGGGCGGGCCGATCGGAAGTCACTGCTCGTCACCGCCCCTGCCCTTTGGACCAGCACTGGCCCCTTCAACGACCTTCGCCTGACGTCTCGCGAATACTCCCCCTCGCCAGAGCGCTTCGCGGAGATCGGCCTAAGAGGCAATCTGTTCCGACCATCGCCCCCGCGGCCACCGGATCGGCAGTTATCGCGGACAAGGCTCGCCTCGATCATATCGAACAGCAGCATCGTAAGCTCGCTGCGATCGATATGGAAACATTTGGTGTCTATTATACGGCACATGAGGCACTCGCCAACATAGATCATTATTTTTCGGTTAAATCTGTTGTCTACTTCGCAGACTCAAATAAGTCCGATGACCTCCATGAATACGGTTGGACCGTTTCGGCAAGGGCTACTGTCGCCATAATTGAGTCTCTTATGGATCATTACCAAAAATAACTGAATCCCTTCGCCTCTGCATGGAATATTTATCCATTGATTGCTTATCCGTGCCGATTTAGGGGAGGGAATTCACGGACTGCTCGATGCCCCGCCCTGCATGGGAGCGACCGGTTGGCGGCACCCGATCCGATCGATGCCATAAGCGCGGTAGGGCTGATCGAGCTGCTTTCGGCAGGCAAACGGGAAGACGACCACAACCGGCTTGAGTCGACTCCTGTCGATCGACGGTAATCTGAGCGAAGGCAGCTTTCCTCGCCTTCTATCCGAAAGCCGTCGATGCAAGCCGCAATGACGATCCGTAATATTGGCCTGGACAGGCAGAAGCGGACTTCGGCGAACTGTTGGACGAAGGGCTGATAACCACCACTCTTCCGCATCGCCGATGCGCATGCCGTGGGCGTGGACAGGCGCCAGTACAAAGGCTGACGGTACGCGACGCTGCAAACCGGACTTCATTCGGATTTAAGCTTTACGGGGAAGCACGACCGCAATAGCCCCGTTCAGCGGACCTTTCGTTCGGGGCGCGGGATCGCCTGCGATAGCTTGAGGAACGGCCCGCCCATATCGTCGGCAAATCAGCTGCTCAATTGAGAGAGGTAGCGAACTCGCTGCCCTTCGGTCAGCCCTGGTGAGCGCCCTGTCTTCCAAAGATCGATGAGCCCTGCATCCGGGAGGTGTCGATCCAGGAACGGCAGAACTTTTTCCCTGATAAGTGCCGTGATCTCGCATATTGCTCCCGATGCTTCTGTTGAATCATCCAGTTCCCACCACTTGTCCTGTGGGTCGGAAAGGAAGAAGCCGATCCGCTCATTCAGATGAGCATGGCTGCATCCCACCTTTTTCAGGTCCAGCCCTCGCTCTTGAAGCAGGCGACCCGAGACAATCCCGACGTTGATCGTGAACTGAATTGCTGCGCTATCGCTCCGCACGCTTCTTTGAAGCTCGATGAGCGCCAAATTCCCTTCGGAAAAGCGACGAAATTTCCGCCCCCGCTTCGAAAATCCAGCCGGTTGGAGCACCCTCTTGATAGCTTCGACAACGGCGCTGAACTGGCTCTCGACCGCCTCATTCGCCATCACCCCCTCCATAACCGTGAACGCAAGCCGATATCAGCAAGAGGGCTTCATCGAATCCGCCAAGCTCAACAGTCTCGATGCCCAGGCCTATATCGCTGATATCATCGAGAAGATCGCCAGCGGGTAGCCCGCGTCACGCTGGGGTGAACCCATGCCGTGGAAGTGGCGTCCTGCCGGTCAGATCGTCCGAGCAGCGTAGGGCAGAATATGATCCGTCGCAGACGCTCAACCACATCGCTGAGCAAGCGTCGGCCTGGGTCGAGAGGCCCATATGGCTGCGGTTTTAAGCATATATCCATTCGCATCATCGGGAGCCAAGACCATCAAAAAATCAGGGTCATCCCGAAGCTGTCCATGGGCAACCCCTGTGGCAGGAACAGTGCGCCTCGTCTCATGGCCATGAACAAGTCGCTTGACAGTGATTTGCATCCTGTACCGGCTGCGCCCGAGGAGGTCATTGTCGCCTGAAACGTAAGTATCGCCGAGAGTTCTCACTCTTCCAACTATGACAACCTCGTCGCAGCCATAGGCGATCGCTTCATTCGGCGATGCTGGCGCAGTTCCGCTCGGTGTTGAAAAACAAAATGCCAATGCGGCAATTAAGGGCGGGCGCATCACATTCATACCCAAGGCTAACCGACATAATGTCTGATATCCATCCCTGCTGCCTATTCCCGCGGTCTGCAGGTCACGCTTACGCGAAGCCTGGCTCAGCGATGTGCCCAACCGCATCGCTGAGGGGCACCCGGCGAACCGGGTATCCGAACCGATGCCTTGGAACAGGGGGTAAAATGCCCTTTGCCGTCGTTGCCGCTTATGCCGGACAGACCTCGTCAGTCCTGGCGGGCTCGCTTCGGCAATCTCGCCACAAGCTCCTTCACACCGTGAAAATAGGCCGACAGCCGCAGCGTCGAACCATCATGGAAGGTCAGTCGATACTCGCCGAGCATTTCGCTCTTCGTGACCGAACGAATGTCGGAGATGCGGCAAACCATCTCCCGCCCGAGGCTTGTTCGGACACGAAGTTCATTGCCCTTCCACATGATCGTCCGCCCGTAGCTGGTCCACGCGACGTAAATGGCCGCCATCCCAAATGCGAGGATGAGAATGACCGCATATGGCGTCTGTATGTCGGCATCCGGCCGCGAGGAGCCAACGAATAGGAAAATATAGCCGAATAACGCCGCCATCCCTGCGGATCCTGCAGTGGCGAAATTGAGTAGCCAGCCTGGCCGGAGCATTCTCCATCCCTCGATGATTGCCTGCGCCGGTTTCTGTCCTCGATCCGCCAGCGCCACGAGGGCGGCAGCTATAACCGCCCCGATCAGTCCACTCACAACTGCGCCCATATGCCGTCCTGCTCCCGCCGAAGCGGCATAGACATGTATCATCCGCTTTCCAGCCTGCGGCCGACATATCGTCTACGCTTCCGGGCGGACGCTTACGGAACGGCGAAGTTGGAGTGGTGAACGGTCCGGCGGCTTTCGGGGACGCAGCGGGCGATAGCTGCCGTCATCCCACGTCACCGGCTGTCCCGAAAAAAGATCGCGTCGAGGGAAAGCTGAACAATCGGCGTACCGAATCGACTACAGGTGAAGACCGAGAAAGGACGCGCCGGGAGCCGGATTGAATGAAATCGGCTCGGCCGCGACGAAACCGAAGGTCTTATATAGTTTGCGGGCGGAGACGGACTTCTCCATCACGTCGAGCCTCATCTCGCGGTAGCCGACGATACGAGCCTCCGCGATCAATCGGTCCACTAGGTCGTGACCCAGATGGCTGCCACGTGCGTGGGGACGGACATATAGGCGCTTCATTTCACATATGTCGGTACTGACTTTGCGAAATGCGATGCAGCCTTCGATTTCGCTGCCCCGATCCGCTAGCAACACGCATCCTTTGGGCGCTGCATATTTGCCAGGCAAGTTCGCGAACTCGGCGTCATTTCCCTGATAATCGAGATTGACTGGGGAATTAGCGATAAACTCACGCCAGATGCTCAGCACCGAAGCTGTATCATCGGGGAAGATCGCGTGCCTGATGATTGTCATAGCATGATTGCCTAGGCGGCGTGGACAAATTGCAGAGCGGTGATCGAGCCGTCTGGGCGCTGGAAATTAAGCTTTGATCCGCATGGGGTGCTTGGTGTTGCGCTTAATCCACGCATCTACTTCCCTGAGACTGTCAGGGTATGGCTCGGCATCGGGAAAGCTCCTGTAGCTCCAGAAGCGGAAGCCTGCGTCCCACAGCCTGCGAAGCTTTTCCCATTGCTCATCTTCGCGTTTTTTAGGCACGCGAAACGTGCGTCCCATTAGCGCGAGGGGCCTGCCGCATTCCGGGCAACCATGCTCTGTATCGCCTGCGCGTTTCCATGATTTTTGGCAGGTAAAACACGCGTGCGCGATGAGATAATCGGGGCCTCGGAAGTAAGGCCGCATTTGCGGACCCGGAACAGAGCGGTTGCCGATGGCTTTGCGCAACTCCATTCGATCGTGTTTTGTCATGGCCTCGCTCATTCCATGGAGAATGCAGGAACGAGTTAAAGTTCGCAATGCATGAGCAGGATTGACGCGGTGCCTGCTGGTTGATTCAAGGCTGCTTTTTGGAGGTAGGCTTGAGCAGGGGCGATCTCACCGAAGCGGAATGGCGTGTCCTGAAGGACTTGCTGCCGATTGAGCCTGAGAACCGGGGCCGAGGCAAAAGGCCTGAGCAGAACCGCTCGATTATCAACGGCATACTCTGGCGGCTTCGCTGCGGAGCGCCATGGCGCGACGTGCCGTCCAAATACGGTAGCTGGAACACGCTCTATCGCCGCTTCCGGCGATGGAGCGAAGCCGGGGTCTGGGAAACCGTGGCGGTGACGCTGGCTGAGATCATGGCAGACAGCGGCCATTACAGCATCGACAGCACCACAGTCCGCCTCTCCGCCTGCCTTCCAACGATGCTGCGCATCGTCGTAACCTTCTGGCAGGCTCCGCCCATGTCTCGGCAGCGGGCGGAAAAGGGGGACTCATCGACGCGCTCTTGGCCGCTCGCGGGGCGGGTTCACCAGTAAGCTTCACTGCCTGGCTGATGCCCTTGGACGACCGCTCGCCTTCCACCTGACGGGCGGCGAGGCAGCAGACTGCAAGGCATATGATGTCCTGATCGGATTGGCAGAGCGCACGCCGGACGCCCTGCTGGCGGACAAAGGCTACGATGCCGACGCCATCCGCGCCGACCTTGCCGAACGGAAAATCGAGGCTGTCATACCCGGCCGGTCAAATCGCCGAGTGAAGATCGACCACGACCGGGCGCTCTACAAGCAGCGCAACCGCATCGAGCGCATGTTCGGCCACCTCAAGATCAACCGCGCCATCGCCACCCGCTACGACCAACTGGCCAACAGCTTCCTCGGCATGGTCCATCTCGCCACTGCCAGATACTGGCTCAAATTTGTCCACGCCGCCTAGGATGAACAGCAAAAAATGGTCGTCAACCCAAGAGGAACCACAAAACCAATCCGCCGAAGATGAAGGGACCGAGGAGCGCGACTCCTCCACCGATCCATCCCCACTTTCGATAGGCGATCTCAACAGCGCCTTCCCAAAAGCCTTGGATAATTAACTCTACGAGCCATGCCATTTCTGGACGATGCCTTACCATCCAAATGTCGGCAATCGGGAAACGCATCGATGTTCAGGAGCGGCAAAAACTGGTCGTGAGCCGTCCGGCAGCTTTTGCATCCCGAAAGCCGACAGGCAGTCGGGGGGTGGTTAGCGGATATTGAGGAGCCTCCTCAGCCTCCTCAATGGGGCGCGCGCAGCTTTCTTATTGTTCGTGTGATTGTCAGCCCGGTCCCTGTCAGCAGAACGAGTGCTGCCGGCGGAAACTCCAAGATAATCAAGAAGCCCAAAGCTGATGAGTCCGATTCAGTGAGCCACGTCTGCGCCGCGATAGGCATCAACGCAGATGCAACCATGACGAGGCGCGGTTCGAACCGCCGGAGGCCATCATAGCGAAGCGCGGCGGCGCCCGGCGGCAGGCGTCGAAAGAGAGCGGGCGCCGGGCGGCAGGATAGAAAAGGCTCAGAGGGCGTTCGCCGGGGGATGGATGATGCCCCCTTCTTCGGTCTGAGCGGCTATCATGTCGCGATGGCGGCGATCGGCGCGGGGATCATCCTCGCCTACTGGATCCCGCGCTTCCTGTCGGGACGCGAACCCGCGGCCTCCGCGCTGCTGATCCTGATCGGCATGCTCATCTTCTCCTTCGTTCCCGGGATGCCCCATGCGATCGATCCGTCCGCGGCGCCGCGCCTGTGGGAATTGACCAGCGAGCTTACGGTGATCGTGTCGCTGTTCGGCACCGGCCTTCGCATCGACAATCTCTCCGACTATCGGCGCTGGAGGCCGACCGTCCGCCTGCTCCTCGTCCTGATGCCGCTCACGATCGGCGCGGTGGCGCTGCTCGGCTGGTGGCTGGCCGGCATGGGCCTGGCGGCGGCGCTCCTGCTTGGCGCCGTGCTGGCGCCTACCGACCCGGTGCTTGCCGGCGACGTGCAGGTCGGCCCGCCGACCGAAGGGGGCGAGCATCCCATCCGCTTCGCGCTCACCACCGAGGCGGGATTGAACGATGGCCTCGCCTTTCCCTTCGTGCATCTGGGGCTCATCCTCGTTGCGCAGGGCTTCGTTCCCGGCAGCTGGGGCCTGGAATGGTTCGCGCGCGACCTGCTCTACCGCATCGCCATTGCCATGCTGTCCGGGGCGGCGATCGGCTGGCTGCTCGGCAAGATCCTTTTCGTCCTGCCGCGAGGGAATGCGCTTGCCGAGACGGGCTCGGGGGTCGTCGCGCTCGCCGGCGTGCTCCTCTGCTATGGTGCGACCGAGCTGATCGAGGGCTATGGGTTCATCGCCGCCTTCCTGGCCGGGATCGTGCTGCGCCGCTCGGAAGCCCAGCATCATTTCCACGGCACCTTGCACGGCTTCAACGAAGCGATCGAGCATGCGCTGACCGCCCTGTTGCTGATCCTGATCGGCGGCGCCCTTCCGCGCCTCTGGCCCGAGCTCGACTGGGCGCATATGGCGATAGCGCTCGGCCTGATCTTCATCGTGCGGCCGCTGGGCGGCTGGCTCGCGCTGGCGGGAACCGGCTTCCGCCCGCGCGAGCGCTTCGTGGTGGCGGCCTATGGCGTACGTGGCATCGGCTCGATCTACTATCTCGGCTATGCCGCGAGCCACGCCGCCTTTCCCAATGAAGACCAGCTCTGGGCCACCATCGCATTCGCCATCCTTGTTTCGACGATCGTCCACGGGCTGAGCGCGGGGGCGGTCGTCGCGCATGCGACGGGCGAAGAGGCGGAGGCGCAGCAATGAGCCGGGGGGAGAGCTGCCGGCGCCGAGCCGCCCCGGCATCGGCGGCGGGAATCGCCTTGCATTGCGTGGGGAATCTCGCGGACATTGTCGCAGGATTGCCGCGCGCATTCCTTATTGTGCCGTGCCGACAGGAGAGAGAGCATGACCGATGCCAGGATGGACCGCCGCGAGCTTCTGACGGCCGGCGCGATGCTCTCGGCGGGGGCCGCGGCGATCGTGCCGACGATCGCCAGCGCCGCGCAGGCGGCGGCGCCGGCCGTATCGACGCCCTTTGCGCCGCAGCCCGTGCCGCTGCCGTTCGATCCGAAGACGATCGCCGGCCTGTCGGAGAAGCTGCTCGTCAGCCATCACGACAATAATTATGTCGGCGCGGTGAAGCGGCTGGGCGCGATCGCCGCCCAAATCGCCTCGCTCGATCCCGCGGCGGCGCCCGGCTTTCTGCTCAACGGCCTCAAGCGTGAGGAAATCATCGCCTGGAACTCGATGATCCTGCACGAGCTCTATTTTGCCGGCCTGGGGGCGCCGACCCGCCCCGGCAAGGCCCTGGCCGCGGCGATCGAGCGCGACTTCGGCAGCGACGCGCGCTGGCGCAGCGAATTCGCCGCGATGGGCAAGGCGCTGGCGGGCGGCTCCGGTTGGGTTCTGCTGACCTACAGCCACCGCGACGATCGCCTAGTCAATCAATGGGCGGCCGATCATACGATGACGCTGGCCGGCGCGACGCCCATAGTCGCGCTCGACATGTACGAACATGCCTATGCGATCGACTATGGCGCCAGGGCCGCTGCCTATGTCGATGCATATATGGGGGCGATAAATTGGACATCGGCCGACAATCGCTTCGCCAAGGCGGCTGCGGCATAGCGGCGCTGCGGCTTAGCGGCATGGCCTCGCCGCTCCGTGAAATGTCCGGCCTGATCCGTTCCGGGAAGCGGGGACCGCGTCGGGCTTCCAAGCGCCGCAACAGCAGCTTGGCTGATCGGGGAGCACAAGCGTCCATGATCGCCATGCGACGCACGGAGTGCGGCCTTTCGCGGAAGGCAGCGTCGCGCAGCGTGGCGGCTGCGGCTCGGCCCCTCGGGGATGAACCAGGCGCTGGCGCGGAGCGCAAGACGGACGCCATATCTTCACCTTAGCCGATAATGAGGTCGCTTCGCGCCCTAGTCGGCCGTTCTGGAGCTTTGGTCTAATTCCCGAAACCGGTCGTTCAGTCAGCTTTCAAAGCTTCGGCCGACTAAGACCCAATCCGGTCATTCAGCGCATCCGATGCGGATGTCCGCTCCTAGAAAAAGTTACAGTTCGCCTCCCGTTCGATCGCGTTCGGCAGCTTCGTGCCCATAAGGGATCCAAGCGTTGCCTGCTCCTTCCCGAAATCGGTCGTTTCGGTGGCTGGTTGGCGAGTGAATTCGCACGCATTGAGAATGTGCAATAACCGGTGCGAATGAGGTCCAAAGCTGGCGTTGGGCCGAGTGGCATTTCAGCGGTCGTCTGCCGATATGAGCTCGGATTTTCCGAAGCCGACCGCCCATCGCCGTTCTGATCAGCGACGGGCGGACGCAGTGTTTGTCATGCCGAGGTCAGGGCCTTGTCGAGCACATCCACGAAGAGATCGACATTGGTTTCAGTGAAGATCAAGGGAGGGCGAATCTTCAGGATATTGTGATTGGCGCCACAAGCGCTGATCAGCACGCCATTCTCGCGCATGGCATTGACCACGCGCGCCGTCCTGGCGCGATCCGGAGCGCGCGTCTCCCGATCGGCCACGATCTCTGCGCCTACGAAGAGACCAGCGCCGCGGACATCGCCCAGGCACTCATGCCGCACGGCCAGCGCACCAACCTGCTCGCGCAGATAGCCGCCAACCTTACGGGCATTCTCCATCACTCCGTCCCTTTCGATCACGTCGAGCACGGCGACGGCTGCAGCGCACGAGACCGTGTTCCCGGCGAAAGTGTTGAAATATCGGGTATTACGCCCGAATTCCTGCACAACGTCGTGCCTGGTCAGCAGCCCCGCGATCGGCTGCCCGTTGCCCATCGGCTTTCCGAGAGTCACGATATCGGGAACCACATCATGGCGCTGGAAGCCCCACATATGGCTGCCCGTCCGTCCAAAACCCGGCTGCACCTCGTCAGCTATGAAGATCCCGCCGGCCGCGCGAATTGCCGCCACCGCGCCCTGCAGGAAGCCCGGTTCATCGGGAAGAATCCCGTCGCTCGTGAACAGCGAGTCAACGATCAGTGCCGCGGGCTGGATGCCGTGGCGCTTGAGATCACCGATCGCCGCTTCGACATTCCGCGTGAACAATTCGCCAATATTCGGCCCCGCATGATAGACCGACGGCGCCGGGACGGTGCGCACATGCACGCCCAGATTGACCGACGTGCCGAGCGTGGGCGAAAATTGTGACACGGCATCGGTTATGCCGTGATAGGCGGTCTCGGTAATGATGATTCCCGTGCCACCCGTCCATGTCTTCGCGATTCTGTAGGCAAGATCGTTTGCTTCGCTCCCTGAACAGGTGAGCATCATGTGCGACAGCTCGTCGCTCACCGTTGCGAGCAGGCGCTCGGCCAGCTCCAAAATGGTCTCGTGCAGATAGCGGGTGTTGGTGCACAGCATCGCAATCTGCTTCGTCATCGCTGCGACCACCGCGGGATGGCAATGTCCGAGCGAGACCACGTTGTTATAAACGTCGAGATAGGCGCGACCTGCGGTGTCATACAGCCATACGCCTTCGCCCCGGACAAAATGGAGGGGCTTTTGGTACATGAGACGGTAGGCAGGCCCGAGCAGGCGATCGCGCTTTGCAATGAGCTGCGCCTCCTCCTCGGCGAGGTCTGCCTGACCGGGAATGAAGGCATTCACCGACGCAATGTCAGCGGTACTTGTCATTGCTTTTCTCCTGTGCTGCAAAATTGGAGCAGGCGACTGCGCGCCTCGTCCCGCGAAAGTTCGCCGAAATATTCGAGCCCGGCCCAGGCCGGCCCGTTGTTCCGCATGATATAGGCCCTGTTTTCGGGATAGCGGACGGCACGCCATTCGGTGATCAGCACCGTGATCATCAGCCGGGCCGCGATCAGATCGAACAGAATCTCCAGCTCTTCCCCGAGAAGCGGGATCACGTCATGATAGGCGCCGACGAGATCGGCGGCGCTCGCCAGCGGATCGTCCGAATGCGCCAATTGATAGGCGGCGGCCGTTGCGACTTCGCCGATCAACGGCGCCTTCACGATATCCCCAAAGTCGATAATGGCGGCTATGGCGTCGGTCTGACCCGGCACGGCGAGCACGTTGCCTAGATTAAAGTCGTTGTGGATCACCTGTGCGCGGAGCGAGGACAGCCGAGGAAGCGCAAGCGTCTCATAGTCTGCCATGAAGCGTGCGACGAGCTTGCGCCGACGGACATCGGCCAGGCCATCAATCATCCCCTTGAGGCGATGCGCGCTGGCTACGTTCCAGAGGATGTCGTGCTGCGAGGCCGGATGGGCAAAGCCGACAAGCGCCCGGTCGAGACGCGCGAGACATCGCCCGAGCGCGCGTCTTTGCGAGGCGGTGCGATCGGTCTTGTGGAGAGGCACGCCTTGCAGAAAGGTCAGCATCCGAACGATCGAACTTCGTCCATCCTTGAGGCTGATCCGTCGCTCGGAGCTTCCGTCCAGCGCCTTTACAATATGCGGCACCGGCAAATCCGGATCGCTTTTACCGATATGCTCGAGCGCGCTGGTTTGAAGATTTACGACATCCGGCGCCTCCGCCGGATTGAAAATCTTGAGAAGATATTGCCGGCCATCCGCAGCATCCATGCGGAAATTCCGGTCGCGCTCGCCTGAAAGCTCATATGCGCGCAATTGCATGCCGTAGAGCTGATGCGCCAACTCCTCGGCATCGTCTGCGCCAAGTTGCGGAGGGCGGGTTATTAGCGTTGCATCGATTAACATGTTGCTGCCTGCGAATTCCGAGCTTCAGCGATATCGAGGGGCATCTCGAAAACCGGCTCGTTCCTGTTCCGACCTTGCGGCCTGGGATCTTTTTCAGGGCAGGGAGACCGAATTGTCTGCTGAAATCGCCCTATTTGCTCTGCGGATCGCCTTTCGGTCGGACCTTCCGAGACGATCCTTGCGGCACGTCCCGTCGCGAAAAGGAACATCAGAAAACACCGCCCAGTCTTCGGCGCAGAATGCTGGACGTGCGCGCTGTGCGGCGTTTGGGCTATGGAGAAGATCAGAGCATCCCCAAGTCAGGCGGAATCGCCTTACGACTCGAAAAATGCGGAAAACAAAGAAAAATTAGAGCAGATTATGATTAGATCTGATCACAACCTGCTCTAGGGGTGCAGCAAGGCTGCGAAACGCAATAGAGGGCGGGCCGGGCGGGGATTTTTCCCGGATCAGCGTCAGGAGGATTCTTCTTGCCTGAAGTGCCGGTCTATGAAGTCCGACCTGTGCACGTCGAAACTGCGCACCACGAAGTAGCTGAAATATCTATCGACGAGGGAATGTTCGTCGACGATTTTCATGATCGTGTCGCGATAATGCGCGACTGACCGCACAATGAATTTAAGGATATAGTCGCAATCGCCGCTGACCCGCGAGCATTCGCATAGTTCGTCGATCGACCGCAGCTTCTGCTCGAAGCGAGATATGGTCGCCATGCGGCGATCCTGAAGCGTGATCTCCGTGAAGACGGTCACCAGCTCCCCGATCCCGGAAAGATTGAGCCGTGCACTATAGCCCGCAATATATCCCTCACGCTCGAGGCGTCCGATACGTGCCAAGCAGGGGCTGGCGGACAATCCGACCCGTTTGGCCAGGAGCGAGTTCGTCATCCTGCCATTTTGCTCAAGCTCAGCCAATATCTGGAGGTCGATCGCGTCGAGTTTCATGTCGTCCGATATAGCAGAAAGCTGTCCCGAATATTTGGCGAAATCGGGTATAGGCCCAGGCTCCGCACGGACGGACGTTCGCCCGCACGAAGCCGGGGCCGCCCGATTCAGAGGCCTAGCAGGCCGGGCAAGGCACTGAAGTCATTGATCCGGGTCACGCCATAATTGGTCGTGGTGGGCTCATGACCACGATCCACGAAAGTCTTGGCCATGAAGCCCAGATCATCCGCGGTCATCAGGTCGTAACGGGGACTGGAGGAGCAATGCATCATATCCTCAGGCCCGCAGCCCAGCCGATCGAACATATATTCGAAGGGCCGCATGAGCGGCTTGTAGGCCCCGGCCTCTTCCGCCGTGTAGACCGCATGGAATGGCACGCCGATATTGGTGACGCTGTAGGGGATCAGGTCGACCATCGAGTTCGACAGGATCACCAGCGGATAATGCTCCGCCACTTTCGCCAGCGCTTCGGGCACATCGGGATGCGGCTGCCAGGTCGGAATGGCCTCGTACAGCGCGATGGCATCTTCGTCACGGTAGGGGACATTATGGGTCTTGCAGGTGCGCAGGAGCGAATTGGCGACAACGTCGAAGAAGGGTTTCCATGCCCCGAGAACCTCGTCGAGACGATAGACGCGAAAGGAATCGCAAAAGGCGTCCATGCGCTCATCCGGAACACGATCGGCATAGAGACGGCGCGCGGTCGGCCCCATCTCGAAATTGATCATCGTTCCGTAACAATCGAAGCTGATATATTTCGGCCTGAACATGTGCGTCGCTACCCTTTCAAGTTCGTGGCTTGAGAAGCAGTAGGCACTGCGTTGGAGGGATAGCTGCTGCCGGCGCGGCCCGATGGAGGACATCCTTCCGTTTCAGCGGCGCCCGACAGAAATGTCATGGGTGGTCTGTGCGAAAGATGGCGTGACGAGCGAATCGGCTCTCCGGCGAGCGCTCGTCCCGATGGCCCGGCGGTCTAGCATTCGATGGAAAGCGGGCGGTTTTTGATGGGCGTGCTGGTAACGATGAACACGGAATAGGATTTAACGCCCAGATCCGCATTCCATATTTCTTCCATGACCCCGGCAGGCCCCTCATATCCCGGCGCCACGATCTTCATGAGATAATCATATTTGCCGTTGACCATGTGAAATTCGACGACTTCGTCGATCTGGCACACGGCGCGCTCGAAGCGGGATGCTTCATTCCTTCGGTGATTTTGAAGCGTGACCTCGGCATAGGCTGTTACGAAGTTTCCGAGTTTCGCGAGATCGAATCGCGCCTCATAGCCGATGATTACGCCGGCAGCTTCCATCCGCTTGACACGCACCAGGCAAGGGCTGGCCGAAAGGCCGACTGCGTCTGCTAATTGGATGTTGGTAATTCGACCATTGGCCTGAAGGTGTTTCAGAATCTTCAGGTCGATGCGATCAAGCTTCATGGTTCACCATATCGCATATTCGCAGGAAGCACCCTGCCAGCGTCACGCACGCTGCGTTATTACCCACCACGCCGCTCACAGATATTTCAGCCACCAGATATCCCTGCGGCGCTTCTTGAGGTTAGAGAACCAGCGGGTCGGAAAATAGAGCGGCACGATCAGGCCGAGATACCATAACCATATCCAGACGAGATGATCGACGCCGAAGAATTTGCCGTGGGTCGCTCCCCAGATCGCCATTCCGCCCTGATAGAGTAGCTGCAGCACATAGAGGTGGAGGAGATAGAAGAACATCGGCGCACCGCCCAGAATCGACAGCCAGCCCGATACCCGCCCGCCCTCGATCCGCTCGAACTGGGCGAGCAGTATGGCGCCGAGCCCCAGCGTCGGCAGCAGGAAAAGCAGCGAGGGTGGATATTTGGTGAGCGCCAGGAAGCTCATCACCGTGCGCACGCTGTCGTCCGGCACGACGAACCAAGGCTTGTCGCCATAGACGTTGAGACCGCGCATCAGGAAGAAAGCCGCGATCATTGCAAGGCCAAGCCCGATCAGCCTCCGCCGCCGCTCCGCCGCCTCCAGTGCGCCGCCAAACCACGGACCGATCGAATAGCCAAGCGCAATCACCCCGATCCAGGGCAGCACCGGATAGGTCGTCTTGATCGTAATGCCTGCCAACTCGAAGGCGCCGCGCTGGTGCAGCAGCGCCCAGGGGATATAGAAAGAGGCCTCCGGCGCAAGCTCGATCGGATCGAGCAGATTGTGCCCACACACGATGACGAGGCCGAGCGCCAGCAGCGCCTTGCCCGGCAGATGCAGCATGCCGGCGAGCGCAATCATGCAGAGGCCGATCACCCAGATCACCTGCAGCCAGATGGTGTCCGGCGGAAATTTTCCTGACCAGGCGAAGCCGACCAAGGTCAGCTCCAGGAACAGCAGGAACAAGCCGCGCTTGAGCAGAAAGGCCGATGTCTCCGCAGCGCTGTGCTTCTGCCCGTATAGCCAGGCAGACAGCCCGGTAAGCGCGACGAACACGGGCGCGCAGAGCTGGCTCAGCAGCCGCGTCGCGAACAGCGCCGGCATCACCGTGCGCGCATCCATCGGATCGGTCATCTGCATATGCTGGAAGAAGGTTTCGCGCACATGGTCGAGTATCATGATCACCATGACCAGTCCGCGCAGCGCATCGATGCTCATCAGGCGGGCGCCGGTGGCGGCGGTCTTGACGGGCAATATCCGGGCGGCCTCCGCATCGCCGCGATTGAAGCTGGAAAGGCTCGCCATGCTGGTCTCCTTGATGCCTGGATGCCTGGCGCGCGCACCCCGGCGCGACATCGGCATTGGCACATTCAGTGCTCCTGGCAGCCCAAAAAACTGCGCTTTCTCCCTTGCCGGCCAGCCCATTGTTACGAAATGCGAGCCCCTACCAGTATAAACTGCGGCGCCGGCCTTCTACACTGCGATCGCTTATGCGTGGGTTGAGGCCAGCCTCACCGGCCAAGCCCACCCTGGCGGCGAGGCCGGCGCTGAAAAATTCCGGGTTCGTAGCGACTTGACGAACTCGGGCTAGCGGCTTCCCCATCAGCGCCAAGCGGGAAAGGTGAAAAAGATTGTGCTGTCATGAGCAAGGAACTCAAACCGGAAAAGCTCGATCGGCTCGATTTCAAGATCCTCGCCTATCTCCAGCGCCATGGCCGGGTGACTAATGTCGCGCTGGCGGACGCCGTAGGACTTTCGGCAAGTCCATGTCTGTCGCGGGTAAAGCGGCTGGAAGAATGCGGCTACATCACGTCGTATGGCGCGCATATCGCACTTGAGAAGCTTGGCGATTATCTCATGGTGTTCACCGAGATTACGCTCAAGGACCATCGGGTCGCAGATTTCAATCGATTTATGACACGCGCGCGCGCCATGCCTGAAATCATTGAGTGCCACCATGTCAGCGGAGGTTATGATTATCTCCTGAAGATCGTTTCAAGGAGCGTCAGTCACTATCAGGAGTTGATCGAAGGTCTTTTGGAAAGTGATGCAGGGATGGAAAAATATTTCAGCTATATCGTTCTTGATTCCCCGATTGTCAGGAATGGCTTCCCAATAGGACGACTCTTTGGCCAAAGTGAGACATTGGATATCTAATATGGACTTTATTTTCGTTCTTGTTGCAAGCAGCCATGTCGAGCGGCAGGGGAAGTATAAGAATTACGCTCCTCGGTTGAAAAAGCGCGCTTCCAAAATATAAGCAAAGAGTCTCGTGCCTCGGATCGAAGTCTGCGCCTTCGATGTCCGCTTTTCGCGTTTTCTGTCTGAAAGCCGACAGTCCCAAAACGGCCACCCCCCGCCATCGACGCAAGCCGCGGCGGCGGCCGGCGTGGCTCAGAGCTTGGCCGCTTTCTCGCGGATCCGCTCCTCCTGTTCGGCAAGCTCGGGCGTCAGCACGTCGCCGAGGTCGGCCATCTCGAACAGCGGCCGGATCTCGATCTCGCTCGGGCCGGGCATCGGATTGGGGCAGCGCTTCACCCATTCGACCGCCTCGGCCATGTCCTTGACCTTCCACAGCCAGAAGCCGGCGACCAGCTCGCGGGTCTCGGCGAAGGGGCCGTCGATCACCGTGCGGCCGGCGCCGTCGAACGCCACGCGCTTGCCCTTCGAGGAAGGATGCAGCCCCTCCCCCATCAGGAGAATGCCGGCATCGGCCAGCTCCTCATTAAATTTGCCCATGGCCGCGAGCAGCTCGGTCGAGGGCATGATGCCCGCCTCGCTGTCCTTCGTCGCCTTCACCAGAACCATGACGCGCATCGTCTCGTCTCCTCTCCTCCGGGTGCAAGGATGCCATGACGGCCGCTTCGCGCCTATGAGGAATGATAAGGGGCGCGGCCGATCTCACCGATAGAGGTGGGAAACATCCTGCTTCAGCCCGTGGAGGCGCACGATATGCCTGCCGTCCCATATCGGCGCGGCGATCAGCCGCATCCAGCGGCGACCGCCCCGGGCCGGGCGGATTTCCGCATCGAGCGTGAAGCCGCGCCCATGCTTGAGCGCATAGGCGCGCAGCCGCTCCATCGCCGCGCGGGATTCCTCGCAATAGAGCGCGACCGCCTCGGCGCGGGACACGCGCGCATCCGGCGGCAAGCCGAATATGTCATGGACTTCGGCCGACCAGCGCAGCGCATTGTCGCGCAGATCGCATTCCCACAGGCCGATGCCATGATCCGCGAGCGCGCACCGATCGAGCGGCGCAAGGCCCGAGCCGCGCCACGGCAAGGCATCGCAGCCATAGGCCAATCCGAGATTGAAGCGCTGTCCCCGCTCGAAGATCGGCCAGCTATGATAGAGTTGCAAGGGTTCGGTCCGCTTCACCGATATCGCTCCCCCTGCTCCCGCACCCGGCCCATGGCGCCCGCATCTGCTCCGTCATCGCATCCGGCAGCGAGCGCCGCGCGGGCCGGTCCATTGCGGCAGCATGGCATGACGGCACCCTGTCCGCAACGACCCGAACGCGCCGGCCGGCCGAAAGCCGAACGGAGAGCGGCTCGGAAGCGGACAGACTGAAATCCCCCCTCTTCAGCCCTTCACTGCGCTTCAGCGCGGCGCGCCCCGAAAGTCTCATATGGGTGGTTAGCGGTCCGTCCGCTCCATGTTTAATATCGCAAAAAGCCGACGTAAGGGTATCCGAACAGTCGGAGACCTGTTCCGCATGTATGTCCTGCTTATCATAGTCGCGATGGTGGCCATCTTGCTCCTACCCATCGGAAAATCGGAGCGACATTCGCCAGGCGACTGGCGTGTCGGCGCAGCATTCGCCGCCTTTGTTGCCACGCTTGGGAGCAGCCCGATAATCAGCGCATATCTTAGCGCGGCCTGGGGTGCGAAGTTGGGCACAGCAAGTCTGTTCAACTTCCTTTGGGTAGGCATCGCTTCCTCTCTACCCCTATCCTTGCTCTGCGCGAGGGCCTTTGGCCGTCAAACATATGCGGCCTACTTGGCCTACGTAGAGCGCAGTAGCCGGGCAAAGATCCTTACTCTTGTGGCGATCTGGGCCATCGCATCCACGATTGCCTTTGCTTATGGGTTCGTCCTTCTGTCCTAGGTTCGGAGCAAGGCACACCTGAACTAGGGTCGGCTATTGGGAAAGCCGATTGAACGCAATGAACGGCGACAAATGGTCGTGAGCGGTCGGGTAGAAGGGTGGTTCTGAGACGGTCCGCTTCCGAGCGGATATCGTCGCAAGCGGACATCGCGGGAAGTCGAGTTTCTCCCGGGACGGGCCGCATATCTCGTTGCGGATAGAACCGCGCCCGTTATGTTGCCGCAATGCTGATCGGAAGCATATTTTTGGCGATGTCATCGCTTGGCGATATTCCGGCCGATCGGACATCGGATCTTGCCCTAGTCGCAGCGCTGCTAAAATCTCTCCAAACTGAGACTGAAGCGCAGCAGTGAAAGTATCTTTCCCCCTCGGCCAATGTGGGACCGCCGGGCTCTCGAGGTGGAAGTACATTTTCCGCCTTCAAGGCCTATGCGAAGGCATGCCCGCTGAAGCACCTCTACGTTGCGCTGCCTCGTTCATTCGATACCGGTGATCCGATCGTGGCGGAATGGGCGTGCGGGGCGCTCGAACCTTCTCGCACGGCGAACTTTTGGACCATGAACGGGCGGATCACTCGGATAACATTCGGGACCATGCCGGTCATCGCCGTGCCGCCGGTCAAATGATACCGCTTATATTAGATGTTGTCTCGACCATCGTCGCTCGCGGAGCAGCCGCATCATATTCTACGGCCAAAGAAGGATTCGGCATAAACCGCGTCCCGCGCCTGCCAAATCGGCGTCGCTGCTCCGGCAAGCCATGGTCATTTCCATGAGCTAGCTCAGAGGGGACCGGGGCGCTGGCACGCGTCGCAAAGCCGAGCGGCAATCGCATGGCGCAGAGCTCGATCACGGGTAGAGCCTGGAAGCCCGTGCCCCGGCACCCGGCATTCGAACTGTGAGGACTTTGTCGATGGCTGTCGAACATGCGGATCAATTCTATATCGACGGCCGGTGGCGGGCGTGTACGACCTCGGCCAGCACGCCGGTGGTGGATCCCGCCACCGAGCAGCTCGTCGGCCATATCGCGGCGGGCGGCTCCGATGATGTCGATTTGGCGGTGGCCGCTGCTCGCCGAGCGTTCGCTGCCTTTTCGCAGACTTCGGTCGAGGAACGCGTGGCGTTGCTGGGCCGGATCCTCGAGCTGATCCAGCAGCGCGCAGAGCTGTTCGTCGATGCGCTTGTGACGGAAATGGGAGCCGCGATCGCCTTTGCCCGCGCATCCCATGTGCCGTTCGCGGCAGAGCATGTCCGGGTGTCGATGGATGTCCTGCGCCGTTACCGGTTCCTCACGCTCAACGGCACGACCGCGACGGCCAAGGAAGCGATCGGGGTCTGCGCGCTCATCACGCCCTGGAACTGGCCGCTCTATCAGATCACGGCGAAGGTCGCGCCCGCGATCGCCGCTGGCTGCACGATCGTGCTGAAGCCGAGCGAGCTTTCGCCGTACAGCGCGCTGCTGTTCGCCCAGCTGATGCATGATGCCGGCGTGCCGGCCGGCGTCTTCAACCTGGTCAATGGGACCGGCGAGGCGGTGGGCGCCGCGCTCGCCGCGCACCCGGACGTGGACATGATCTCGATCACAGGGTCGACCCGCGCCGGCGTGCTGGTGGCGCAGGCGGCGGCGCCGACGGTGAAGCGGGTCGTGCAGGAGCTCGGCGGCAAATCGCCCAACCTGTTCCTCGACGATGCCGATTTCGCGCAAGGCGTCGCCAAGGGCGTGCTCGCGGGGTTCCGCAACGTCGGCCAGTCGTGCAGCGCGCCGACCCGGATGCTGGTGCCGGCCACGCGGCTCGCCGAGGTGGAGGCGCTGGCGGCAGAGGCCGCGGCCGGAATCCGTGTCGGCGATCCGCGCCTGGACGAGACGGGCATGGGGCCGATCGCGAACGCCGCGCAGTATGAACGCGTCCAGGCGATGATCGCGGCGGGAATCGACGAGGGGGCGAAGCTGCTCTGCGGCGGGCTCGGCCGGCCGGAGCATCTGGATCGTGGCTTCTTCGTGCGTCCGACGATCTTCTCGGAGGTGGATCCGGGCATGCGGATCGCGCGTGAGGAGATCTTCGGGCCGGTGCTCTCGATCATTCCCTATCGCGACGAGGAGGAGGCGATCGCGATCGCGAACGACACGGTCTATGGTCTCGGGTCGCATCTTCAGTCCGGCGATCCCGAACGCGCGCGACGGTTCGCCGCGCGCATCCGCGCCGGCCAGGTCCACATCAATTATCCGGCCTGGGACGGCGAAGCGCCGTTCGGCGGCTACAAGCGATCGGGCAATGGCCGGGAATATGGCATGTTCGGCCTGGAGGAATATCTGGAGACCAAGGCGATCCTCGGCTATTAGGAAAGCTCCGCGGACGCCGGACCATCGCCCTGCCCCCAAGGTGCCTGCCCCCAAGGCGGCGGTGTCAGCGATTGCCGCAGCATGGCGAGGAACGCCGTCGTCCGCGCGCTCCGCCCGTGGCGCGCGCCGAGCATGGCGACGACGTCGGCGCTTGGCGCTTCCCAGTCGGGCAGGACCCGTCTCAGCCGGCCATCGGCGAGGTCAGTGGCGATGTTCCATTCCGATCGGATGGCGATGCCCTGACCAGCGAGCGCCCATTCGCGGACGACTGCACCATCGTTGCTGGACATTGCGGGGTGGATGCGGACCGTGGCGGGATCGCACGATGGATGGCTGAAGCGCCAGAGCGTCACATCCTCATCATTTTCGCGCACCACCAGGCAGCGATGTTGCGTCAGGTCGCGTGGCGAACGGACCGGCGGGGCCTCGTCCAGATAGCCGGGGCTGGCGCAGAGAATCCGCCGGTTCGGCGCCAGCGTGGTCACAATCTGATTCATCGGGCCGGGCGGTCCGATGTGGATGATGACGTCACAGCTTTCGATCAGCGGCGAACCGGGATGATCGGACAAGTCGAGCGTGACCGTGACGCCGCGATGCAAACGCGCGAAGGCTTCCACCACGGGCGCGACGTGGAGGCGCCCGAAGCCGTGGGGTGCCGCGATCCGGAGATGGCCGCTGACGGCGCTCTTGCGGTCCGCCAACGCTTCGGCGAGCGCTTCGATCGCCTCCGCGACAACCATGCCATGCGATGCGACGAGCGCGCCTTCGTCGGTGAGGCTGAGCTGGCGTCCCGAGCGATCGATGAGGCGGACACCCACGCGAGCCTCGAGCGCGCGCAGACGCTGCGTGACGGCCGGCGGGGTGACGTTCAGCTTTCGTGCGCTCTCCGCCAGCGAGGCCGAGCTGGCCAGCATCGTGAAGAATGCGAGATCATCCGAAGTCAGCATTAAGTCCAGCCTTAATATAGCATGCACTAACCGTTAATTGCAGCCTGCGGTGATCGGACGCAAGAGCAAGCCGGCGATGCACAAGGAGGATCAGGCGGTGGACGCAGCAACGACGATCGATCGAACGTTCGAGAAGGCGGGCAGGACGACGACATTGGGTGAGCTCGAGACGCCCTGCCTGATTCTGGATGCCGAGCGGATGGATCGCAACATCGCCCGGCTGAGGGGGCGGCTCGATCCTTTCGGCGTGTCGCTGCGGCCGCACCTCAAGACGGCCAAATCGGTCGAGGTGGCGCGGCGCGTCATGACCTCGCCGGCAGGGCCCGCGACCGTATCGACGCTCAAGGAGGCGGCGCAGTTCGCGGCGGCGGGTGTGCGGGACATCATCTATGCCGTCGGCATCGCGCCATCGAAGCTCGCGCGCGTCCTCGAACTGCGCGCCGAGGGCGTGGACATCGCCGTCGTGCTCGATACGGTCGAGCAGGCCGAGGCGGTCGCGGCGGCGTCGCGCGCGGCGGGCGTCCGCATTCCCGCGTTGATCGAGGTCGATTGCGATGGCCACCGCTCCGGCGTGCTGCCCACGGACGCGGCCCGTCTCGTCGAGATCGGCCATGCGCTCGCGCGCGACGCGGAACTGCGCGGGGTGATCACCCATGCCGGCGGGAGCTATGCCGCGCGCGGGGCCGAGGCCCTGCGGCAATGCGCGGAGGCCGAGCGGCGCGGCGTCGTCGATGCGGCCGCCATCCTGCGCAACGCCGGGCTGCCCTGTCCGGTGGTGAGCGTCGGCTCCACGCCCACGGCGCACTATGCCACCGACCTGACAGGCGTGACCGAGGTACGCGCGGGCGTGTTCATATTCTTCGATCTCGTAATGGCGGGCGTGGGCGTCTGCCGGATCGAGGACATCGCTATCTCGGTTCTGGCGACCGTGATCGGCCATCAGCACGACAAGGGCTGGATTCTGATCGATGCGGGCTGGATGGCGATGTCACAGGATCGCGGCACCTCGAAGCAGGCGGTGAACCAGGGCTATGGCCTAGTCTGCGATATCGCGGGCAACGCCTATGCGGATCTGATCGTCGCCGATGCGAACCAGGAGCATGGCATCATCATGGTGCGGCCCGGCTCGGGCGCTGTGCTGCCGGATCTCGCGATCGGCGATCGCGTGCGGATCCTTCCGAACCACGCCTGCGCCACCGGCGCGCAGCATCGGCGCTATCATGTGGTCCACGGCACGTCCGACGTCGTCGAAGCCGAGTGGCTGCGGTTCGGAGGCTGGTGATGAGCGGGAGCGACATCGTCGCCAAGATCCTTACGGACCGGGCGCCGGCTCCGGCGGGTCATTATACGCAGGCGACCGTCTCGGGCGGGCATGTCTATATTTCCGGGCAGCTGCCGATCCTGCCGGACGGGCAGCAATTGCCTGACGACGGCTTCGAGGCCCAGGCGACGCAGGCGATCGAAAATATGCTGGCGATCCTGGATGCTGCAGGCAGCACGCCGCGACATCTTCTGAAGGTGACCGCTTACATCGTCGGCGTCGCCAACTGGCCTCGCTTCAATGCGGTCTATGCCGCCATGCTGCCGGATGCGCGCCCTGCCCGTACGGTCGTCCCGGTGCCCGAGCTCCATTATGGCTTTTTGGTCGAGATCGATGCGATCGCGGCCCTTGCAGGTAGCGAACGGACCGCCTGCGACGCGAGCGCCACAGGCAAGGAGACGGGCGAAGCAGGACGCAGCCAACCAAATGGCGGTGCCGGTTCGATCCTTACATCATCTCGGGGCGGAGACGGGCATGGCAAGCCTGGCGAACGATAGTTCGGGCATCGGAGCGGCGCCGGCGCGAGCGCCGGCCGCTGCGACTGCGCGATTGATGAGCATCGACGCGCTACGCGGGCTGATCATGGTCATCATGCTGCTCGACCACGTCCGCGAGACCTGGTTCCTGTACATGCCGGTCACCGATCCGGTGGACGCACGGACGATCATGCCCGCGCTTTTCTTCACCCGGCTTGCCAGCACGTTGTGCGCGCCGCTGTTCGTCGCGCTCACCGGCCTCTCGGCCTTCCTCTATGGCCAGAGGCACAGGCGCGCGGAGACATCCGCCTTCCTGCTGAAGCGGGGGCTGTTCCTGATTTTTCTCGAACTCACATTCGTCAATCTCGCCTGGCGGGCCGAGTTGCCGCCGCAGACCATATTCCTCCAGGTGATCTGGGCGATCGGCATCTGCATGGTGGTACTGGCGGCGCTTATCCATTTGCCGCGCCGGGCGATCCTGGCCCTGGGAGTGGCGATCATTTGCGGGCACAACCTTCTCGACGGGATCGTGCTGCCCCCCGATCATCCATTATACGTGCCCTGGGGCATCATCCACCAGCGCTCGGCGATCGAGCTCTTCGGCGTCACCATCAAGTTCAACTACCCGGTGCTCGCCTGGGTTGGCGTGATCTGCCTCGGCTGGTCGGTGGGGCCGTGGTTTACGGGGCTTGCGCCCGAGGAGCGTCGCCGCCGACTGATGATGCTGGGTGTCGGCATGATCGTGGCGTTCGTGGTGCTGCGCACGCTCAACCTTTATGGCGACAAGCCCTGGTTCGTGGTGCCGGACGACGGGCTGCGGACGCTGATGAGTTTCCTCGCGCTCACCAAATATCCGCCATCGCTGCTGTTCCTGCTGCCGACGCTCGGCATCGGCTCGGTACTGCTCGCCCGGTTCGAGAAGGTGGAGGGAGGGCGCGTCTCGCACTGGCTGGCGGTCCTGGGTGGCGCGCCGATGTTCTTCTACCTCTTCCATCTTTATCTGCTGCGGCTGCTCTATCTTGCCGCGCTGTCGATCTGGGGTCCGAACCATGGCGAGATCTTCGGAGTCGATTCGCTTGCCTGGGTGTGGATTTGGTATCTCGGGCTGATCGTACCGCTCTATTTCCCGACACGCTGGTTCTCGGATCTCAAGAAGCGTCGCAAGGACATCCGATGGCTGAAATATCTATGAGCGCGGGCCGCTTCCGTCGCCTGGGCGAAACGGATCGCCCATCGGTCGAGATCGAGGTGGATGGCGAGCAAGTCGTCGCCCTGGAAGGGGATAGCCTGCTCGTCGCTGTGCTCGCGTCGGGCCGCACGCTGCGGCGCTCCGAATTCGGCGATGGCGACCGGTCGGGCTTCTGCCTGATGGGCGCCTGCCAGGACTGTTGGATGTGGACCGCCGAAGGCGGGCGCGTGCGTGCCTGCACCACGCCGGTCCGCGCCGGCCTTCGCCTCATAACTCAAGCCATGAGCGAGGACCTGTGGCCGATCCCCGCATGATCATCGTCGGTGCCGGGCCTGCGGGCATGCGTGCGGCCGAAGCGCTGGCGGCAGCCGGGATTCGGCCGACCGTCATCGATGAAGGCCAGCTTTCGGGCGGCCAGATCTATCGACGCCAGCCTGTGAACTTCACCCGACGATATGAGGCGCTCTACGGTGCCGACGCCAAGAAGGCGCGCGCGCTCCACAAGGCCTTCAATGCCTTGCAGGGCCGCATCGACTATCGTCCGGAGACGCTGGCCTGGAACCTTCGCGACGATGTGCTGCACATCGTCACCGACGGGGTTGCGGCGGCGCTCCGCTTCGATGCGCTGATCCTGGCGACCGGCGCGACCGACCGGCTGGCGCCGATTGCGGGCTGGACGCTGCCGGGCTGCTACAGCCTGGGAGGCGCCCAGATCGCGCTCAAGGCGCAGGCATGCAGCATCGGTGCACGCCCGCTGTTTCTGGGCACCGGCCCGCTCCTCTACCTCCTGGCCTATCAATATCTGAAAGCCGGCGCGCCGCCGGCCGCAGTGCTCGACACCGCGCCCTTCGCGGCACAGGTCAAGGCGCTGCCCGATCTTGCCGTCCGTCCTGGGTTCCTCGCCCGCGGGCTCATGTTCCGTGCGCGCCTCAGGGCTGCCGGCATCTTGATCGAGAACGGGGTGGAGCCGCTCGCGATCGAAGGCGAAGGCAAGGTGGCGGCCGTGCGCTACCGGACCGCCGGAGGCACCGAGCGGCGTATCGCGTGCGATGCGGTCGGCATGGGGTTCCACCTGCGCTCCGAAACGCAGCTTGCCGACCTGGCCGGCTGTCCCTTCCTCTTCGACGCAGCGACGGGACAATGGCGGCCCGATGCCGATCGGGACGGCCGCACGCCGCGCGCGGGCATCTATGTTGCGGGCGACGGCGCGCGCCTGCTGGGCGCGGATGCGGCCGAGGCGGCCGGCCGGCTTGCCGCGCTGGCGGCCCTCACCGACAGGGGAATGGAGGTCGACATGGCGGAGGTGGCGCGCCTGCGCAGGCGCATGGAAAGGCTCGACCGCTTTCGTCGCGGCCTCGCCACCGCCTTTCCCTGGCCGGCGCGACTGGCCTGCGCCGTGGCGGACGAGGTGATCGTCTGCCGCTGCGAAGCGATCACCGCAGGCAATATCCGCGAGGCGGCGGTCGGCAAGGACGCGCCCGAGCTGAACCGCGCGAAGGCGCTGTCGCGCATCGGCATGGGCCGCTGCCAGGGGCGCTTCTGCAGCTCGGCAGCGGCCGAGATACTCGCCGAAGCGCGCAATGTGCCGCTCGCCGAGGTGGGCCGGCTGCGCGGCCAGGCACCGATCAAGCCGCTGTCGATGGCGACCGTGAAGGGAGAGCGGCCATGATGCAGGCCGATATCATCATCGTGGGCGGCGGCATCATGGGGGCGTCGGCCGCCTTCTTCCTCCGCCGCAGAGGCAAATCGGTCATCCTGCTCGAGCGCGGGCTCGTCGGTCAGCAGGCAAGCGGGGTCAATTTCGGCAACGTCCGTCGCCAGGGGCGCTACCTCCAACAGCTCCCGCTGGCCAACCGTTCGCGCGCAATCTGGGATCGCCTGCCCGAGCTGATCGGCGAGGATTGCGAGTTCGTCGCCTCGGGCCATCTGCGCGTCTGCTATACGCGCGAGCAGGCCGACAAGATGGAGGCCTATTCGCAAGATGCGCGAGACTATGGCCTTGATCTCGAGATGCTCTCGTCGAACGCGCTACGCGCCCGCTTCCCCTATCTCGGGCGCGAGACGATCGCGGGCTGCTACGACCCCAGCGGCGGCCATGCCAACCCGCGGCTCACCGCGCCTGCCATCGGCCGCGCCGCCAGGCGCGCCGGCGCGGACGTGCGCGAGGAGGCGGAGGTGGTCGGCATCGCCAAAGCCGGTGACGATTTCGTCGTCGAAGTGAAAGGACAAGGCGAGCTGCGCGCGCCCATGCTGCTCATCACCGCCGGTGCCTGGGGCGGCAAGCTCTCGGCCCTGTTCGGCGAGCCGGTGCCGCTTGCGGTGCATGGGCCGCAGATGACGGTCACCGAGCCCCTTCCCTACCGCATCGCGCCCACCATCGGCGTTTCCACGCCACATCTCCACGAGACCGTCTATTTCCGCCAGGTCAAGCGCGGCAACATCATCTGCGGCGGCTTTGCGCGGGGGCCGGCTTCGAACGAAACCAATCGCGCGACCGTGCTGCCCGAGGCCATTCTCGGCCAGATGGAACAACTCCGCCGCGTGATGCCGGGGTTCGCCAACGTCAGCACCATTAGAAGCTGGAGCGGAATCGAAAGCTACCTGCCCGATGACGTGCCGATCATGGGACCGAGCGCTACCACCCCTGGTCTATATTATGCCTTTGGCTTCTGCGGCGCCGGTTTCCAGATCGGGCCGGGCGTAGGCGACGTCATGGCCGAGCTTATCGCAACGGGCGCCACCACGACGCCGATCGCGCAATATGGCATCTCACGCTTCGCTTCACTGGCCCCTTGATCGTCCACCGTCATTCCGGAGCATGCGGGGGCGAAAGTGGACTGACTCAAGCTGAGCGTCGGTGTTTTCACACAGCCTCGGTCGGACCCCGCCTATTGCACCGACCCAGTGCCGCGTGGCCATTTTGGGTGGAAAGCGGTCGTTCAAGCCTATGCCAGCAAGCGCGACCCGATGAGCTGCTGCACCATCTTCTTGTCCTGCTCGATGCCGGGTGAGTTATAATGTTCGCGGTCGCGGCTTACCCAGCCTTCGATCACACGCACGCCGTGCGGCGAACCGTCGAGCCGAAGTCCGTAGATGCACGCGCCGGTCCGACTTCGGTGGAAATAGAGCCAGCCATTCTCAAAGAATATGAACCACTTATCGTCCATATCCTGTGGGATATGCCCCTTCCTCATCCTCTCGCCTTCAGCGTCCAAGAATAGCAGCGGAAGTTCGAATCTCTCCCGTTCATATGGGCAGGGGAGCGTCTTCCAAGAGTTTCGGTCTGCTGGTGCTATCACTGCCCGCCTGCGCAATCATAGGGTCCGTAGGGGAATTCTGGCTGCCAAGGCGAACGGCCGCAATGGGTGGAAATCAGACGCGAAATTGCCGCCCTAGAGGCGTCTCACCGTCGGGACGAAGCGCAATCGGCCACAGGACGCCATTGCAACATGATTGACCTTTTGCTCGACTAGCGCGTCCTCCAACCCAATCATTCGATCCAGAAGGGCGCCATGCTCGATCGCAGACATTTCACGCTCGGCCTGACCTCCGCCGCCTTTGCCGGCCTTGCGCTGAACGCATGCGCCCCGGCCCGATTGGGCGGCGCGCGGTCGCGCATGCGCGCCTATGGCGCGCTCGAGCCCGATCCGGCGGGGCTTCTCGATCTGCCGCGCGGCTTCAGCTACCGCGTGATTTCCAGGCTTGGCGACCGGATGGACGACGGGTTCGCGGTGCCCGATCATGCCGACGGCATGGGCTGTTTCGCGCTCGACGGCCGCCGCGTGGCGCTGGTGCGCAATCATGAGCTGGCGGCGCGCCATATCGCTACGGGCCCGATCCGCCCGGCGGGGCCCGAGAGGCCCGAGACGCTCGCCGCCTATGATCATGTCGCTTCGGGCGACATACTGCCCGGCGGCACCACGACGCTCATCTATGATCTGGCCGCCGGGCGCGTCGAGGCGCAATATCTGAGCCTGGTCGGAACGATCCGCAACTGCGCGGGCGGCACGACGCCCTGGGGAAGCTGGCTGAGCTGCGAAGAGGATGTCAGCCGCGCGGGCGCCGCCGTGCGCCGCGATCATGGCTGGATATTCGAGGTTCCAGTAAACCGGCGCGGGCTGGCCGATCCCCTGCCCCTGAAGGCGATGGGCCGGTTCAACCATGAGGCCGCGGCCGTCGATCCGCGCACCGGCATCGTCTATCTGACCGAGGATCGCGACGACAGCCTGCTCTATCGCTTCCTGCCCGACGCGAAGGGCCGGCTTGCGCGCGGCGGGCGGCTCCAGGCGCTCGCGATGCGCGACGTCCGCCATGGCCGCGACAGCCGCAACTGGGCAGGCGACGCCATGCCCGTCGGTGGCTGGCAGGCGGTCCGCTGGGTCGATCTCGACGGCACCGACAGCCCCGATGACGATCTGCGCCTGCGCGGCCATGCCAAAGGCGCGATGCGCTTCGCGCGCGGCGAAGGCATTCATTATGGCGATGGCGCGCTCTATTTCTGCTGCACGTCGGGCGGCGCGGCGAAGCTCGGCCAGATCATGCGCTACCGCCCTTCGCGTTTCGAGGGGCAGCCGGCCGAGCGCGACGCGCCCGGCGCGCTCCAGCTCTTCGTCGAATCGACCGACCCGAAGATGTTCAACTTCGGCGACAATCTGACGGTCGCGCCCAACGGCCATCTCATCGTGTGCGAGGATCAATATACCGACACCGTCGAGAACCATCTGCGCGGCGTGACGCCCGATGGCAGGCTCTACACGCTGGGGCGGTTGAACCTGCAGACCGAGCTTGCCGGAGCCTGCTTCTCGCCCGATGGCTCGACGCTGTTCGTCAACATCTACGCTCCGGCCAAGACGCTCGCGATCACCGGCCCCTGGGCCGCCTTCGCCGCCTGATCGGAAGGACAGCGGACGTTCCGCTTGAACTCCCGCTCCCCGGAGGCCGGCGCATATTGACCCATGTTCGTTTGCATGTTTCTGGAAATTGAGCGGATTGGAAGGGTCAGGACCCCGTCTTGAAGATAATGTGTCTCAATGGCTGGGGCGGCAAGCTGCACGACCCGTTGATTCCCTATGTTCAAACGGCCTCGCCCGACATCCTCTGTCTTCAGGAGGTGGTGCATAGCCCTGCGACAGGCAAGGATTGGCTGACCTATCGGGATGGCGATCATATGCTGCCTCAGCGGGCGAATTTCTTTCGCGACGTCGCGGAAGCGCTTCCGGAGCATGTGGCCCTATTCTGTCCCGCGGCCCAGGGCGTTCTGTGGGACGAAAATGAGTCGGTGCCGTCCCAGTGGGGCCTTGCGACCTTCGTCCGAAAATCGCTTCCGATCATCGCACAAGCCCAGGGTTTCGTTCACAAATCCTTTTCGCCATACGGATATGGGGATCATCCCAGGTCGCGCAGCGCGCATGCGATCCGGGTCTATGACTATGCGCGGGATCGATCCGTCAGCATCGCGCATATGCATGGATTGCGCGACCTGAACGGAAAGATGGATACATCCGAACGACTGGCCCAGGCGCGGCGTCTGGCGGAGCTGGCGACCAGCGTCGCCACACCGGAAGACCCGCTGGTGGTGTGCGGCGACTTCAATGTCGAGCCTGACAGCGAAACATTCACGATATTTGCCGCTATCGGGCTGACGGATCTGGTGACGACGCGCGGCTTCGAAGGCACCCGCACCTCTCATTACCGGAAGCCGGGAAGATTTGCCGACTATATGCTCGTCAACGATGCCGTGGAGGTCCTGGGGTTCACGGTCGTGGCCGAACCCGAAGTGTCGGATCACTGCCCGCTGATTCTGGAAATCTGACCGAAGCGAAGGTCGGGGTCCGGCAAACTCGACCGGCATGTCGATCGGCCCTAGTCCGACTTGCCCAGTGGTTTAATCCCCGCCCGCCGTTGGACCATGATGCAGCGCACGGCCAAGGACATTGGGACAAAAGCGCTCCCAATAATCCCGGCTATAGCTGAGATGGAGGTGCCACACCTGATCGACGGCATCCGACGGCGTCATTTCGCCATCCCCGGTGACGGACAGGAAGCAGAAGCGGCGATATTCCTCGATCACGCGTGCGGCGTGCGCGTCGGTCCAGCCATTCTCGCGAGCAAGGCGTTTCGCGAAGGGCAGGCCGACATTTGCGGGGCCGATAGTATAGCGGGAAAGCAAGAGCCAGACCGGATGGTCGCGATAGCCGGCAGGTTGACCGAACGTCACTTGCATCTGAAATTCTATTACCACGATAGATAATCGGGGTGCAACGGGCTGCCATGCGCAGAGATCCCATGGAGGTCGACCTAGGCGGGGCGCCTGGCCGAGGATGGAACTACGCGCCACGGCGGAGCATCATATCCGTGACGCCTCTACGGCGTACAATGGCTTTCCATGTGCGCCGATGTGGCGTACAAGACACGCAAGGGAGACAGGAGGTAGCCATGCCGGCGTACCATGATGATATCAGCGCGATCGATGAGCGCAGTTCGGAACGCATGTCGTTTCGAACCAAGCCGCGCATCAAGGAAACCATCCAGAAGGCAGCTGCGCTTTCCGGAGTGGACGATTCTGCGTTCACGATGAATGCGGCGTATAAGGCGGCCATGGAGACGATTGCGGCGCACGAGCACACCATGCTCCAGCCGATCGATCATAAGGCCTTCTTCGCCGCGCTCGATCGCCCGGCCGCGCCGACGAACAAGCTTCGTGCCGCCTTTGCCCGCCATAGAGAGACGATCGACAGCAAGTGACAGGCAATCAGGCGGGTGTGAAATACATCATCGAGCCGCTCGATCCATCCAAGCATGATCGGGCGGCTTTTTCGTGCGGCATCGAACAGGTCGATAATTATTTCAAGAAGACCGCGAACAAGCTGGCTCAAGCCGGGAACGTTCGGGTCCACGTCATGACCGATCCGGACGGAGCGCTTATCGGCTTCTATGCGATCAACGCGCACGCGATCCATTATTCCGATCTGCCCGGGAAATTCGGCCGCGATCGGCCTGGCCATGGACATATTCCGGCAGCCTATATCTCCATGATCGGCGTCGACTCCCGCTATCAGGGACGGGGCTTCGGCGGCGACCTGCTGGCCGATTGCCTGCGCCGTCTCGCCGGAGCTGCTGAAGCGGTCGGCATGCGAGTGATCCTTTTGGACATCCTCGACTGCGGCGATGCCAAGCGCGTGGAGCGGCGCAGGAAGCTATATGCCGACTATGGCTTTACCGCGTTCCAGTCGAACGCGCTGCGCATGTATCTCCCCATGGCGGACGTCGAGGCGCTGATCGCCGAAGGCGGCTAGAGTTCCGCGGTGAGGAACTGCGCGCGACCATGACCGAAGCTCCAGTCAGCATCATCATTCTCGATGCAGGAGATCATGATGTCCTCTGGAGCGATCCCAGACCGTTCGCCGAGATAATCGACGACCAGCGAATAGAAGAGCTGCTTCATCGCGCGGGAGCGTGGCCGCGTCGTCATGTGGATCAGCACCCGCTTGTCGGAGCGCTCGAAGCCAAGTCCCGTATCTTCAAGGATGAGGCGCGAAGGCTCATGCTCGGTCAACACTTGATAGCGGTCGCGCACAGGAACCTGGAAAGCCTCTACCATGGCATCGTGAATGGCTTGCAGCATCGTCCGAAGCTCCGCCTCGGAGCGGCCCTTGACGACGTCGATGCGAAGAAGCGGCATTTTCAGAAATCCCTGATCTGTGAAGTTGCGATGCGGAGTTCGCGCATGAGGCTGTCGATCAGCTTCGCTGCGGGCATGGCGCGGGACAGCGGCGCGCCCTGCCCCGCCCATTGCGCGCCATAGCCATGCTCGCCGGCCGCCTTGGCCGCAGCATGCAGCGCCTTTCCCGCGTCATAGGCGATCGGATAATCAGGCGGCAGCAGATCGGCGGCTTCGGCATCGAGCGCGGTGAAGCGGTTCGCAAGCGCGCGTGCGGGCCGGCCCGAGATGAGGGTCGTAAGCCGGGTATGATAGGCACCGGCCCCGGCAAGCGCCTTGCGATAGCCTTCATCCGCGCTGGATTCGGGGCAGGATATGAAGGCGGTCCCGAGTTGGGCGGCAATCGCGCCGAGCCCAAGCGCCGCGTGGATCCCGGCGCCATCCATGATGCCCCCCGCGGCGATCACCGGCAGAGGACTTTGCCGCACCAGCAATCGCGTCAAGGCGAAGGTGCCGAGCGCGTCATCGGGCGCGGCCGGATCGAAGACGCCGCGATGCCCGCCCGCCTCGATGCCCTGCGCCACGACCATGTCGATCCCCGCTTCCTCGATCCGACGCGCCTCCTCGGGGCTCGTGGCCGTGGCGAGCAGCGTTGCGCCCGCATCCTTCAACGCGGCGATCGCATCAGCCGCGGGCAAGCCGAAATGGAAGCTGACGACGGGAGGCTTGGTTTCGATCAGCATCGCCAGCATGTCGGCATCGTCGGCGAAGCTCCTGTAGATCGTTCGCAGCGCCGTGGGCGGCGTGGCGCCGAACTCCGCGAAGCGTGGCGCAAGCCACTCCAGCCACGCCGCCTCGCGCTTCGGATTGGCCTTGGCGGCGCCGTGGACGAACAGATTGACGTTGAACGCGCGATCGGTGCGTGCGCGCACTTCCTCGATCATCGCCCGGGCGCCTGCGGCATCGGTCGCGCCGACGCCGATGGAGCCCAGTCCGCCGGCATTCGATACGGCCGCGGCCAGCGTCGGCGTCGAAACGCCTGCCATGGGAGCCTGCACGATCGGAAGCGATATGCCCAGCCTGTCCAGCATCATCGCTTCTCCTCAGGCAGCCAGCAGTTCGTCGGTCGGGCCGAAGAGCTCATAATGGATGCGGCTGGGCCGCACTCCGGCCTCGGCCAGGCCCGTCACAAAGGCACGCAGGAACGGGCGGGGACCGCAGAGGTAGAAATCGGCGTCGGCCAGCGGCGTGTTGGCGCGCAGCCATTCGAGCGTGACGAAGCCTGCGAGCGCGTCGCCATCGGCCGCCTGCTCGTAGAAGGTCGTGACCGAGGCCGCGCCATGACGTCGGGCGAGCCCGCGGACATGCGTATCGAGCGCGTGGGTGGATCGGTTGGTGGTCCCGTGCACATACCAGGTCGGAACGGCTTGATGCCGCTCCGCGATGACCTCCATCATGCTCACCATGGGCGTCAGGCCAACGCCCCCCGAAAGCAGAATGATCGGCCGCTCCGGCGCATCCGAGAGGAAGAAATCGCCGGCGGGAGGCGTGCATTCGACGATGGTGCCGACGGCCGCTTCGTCGTGGAGGAAGCGCGAGGCCTCGCCCGCCGGCTCGCGTTTGACGGTGATGCGGTAATGATCGCCATTGGGCGCGCTGGAGATCGAATAGTTGCGCTTGAGGCCCGGGCGCCCGGCGGCATCGAAGCGGAAGGTCAGATATTGGCCCGCCTTGTGGCGCAGCACGGGCCCGCCATCCTCCGGGCGAAGGATGAAGGAGGTGATCGTCTCGCTTTCGCGCCGCCGTTCCGCGATGACGAAGCGGCGCCAGCCGGTCCAGCCGCCCTGACGGGCGAGGATATCCTCACGGATCGCGGCTTCGCGCCCCATCAATATTTCGGCGAGGAACCAATAGGCCTCGCCCCAGGCCGCGAGAATCTCGGCTGTCGCCGCTTCGCCGAGCACCTCCTCGATCGCGCCGAGCAGGGCGGTAGCGACATGGGGATAATGTTCGGGCAGGATGGCATAGCCGATATGTTTCTGCGCGATCCGTTCCACGGCGGGGCCGAGCGCGCCAAGATTGTCGATGTTGCGCGCATAGGCGAGCACCGCCGCCGCCAGCGCGTTCACCTGGGCGCCGCTGTCCTGATTGGCCTGGTTGAACAGCGCGCGGATCGCCGCATCCTCGAACAGGCGCCGGTACATGGCCGATGTTATCGCCGTCCCATGTTCGACGAGCGCGGGCACGGTCGCCTTCACGATCGCAATGGCTTCAGGGGACAGGGGCTTCGGCATGATCGGGCTCCGATAAAGATGTATTCTGGATACCTCTATTCTCCCGGCGCTATACATGCAAGTGTAATGCATCTATTATCCCGGCGATGAAGCTGACGCGCTACACGGACTATGCGTTGCGGGTGCTCATCCATCTGGGCGCGCATGAGGGGGAGATCGCCTCGATCGGCCAGATCGCCCGCCTTTACGGCATCTCGCAGAACCATCTGATGAAGGTGGTTCAGGACCTTGGCCGGACCGGCTTTGTCGAGACGGTGCGCGGACGCAATGGCGGGCTGAGGCTCGGGCGTCCGGCTGCGGAAATCAATCTTGGCCAGCTCGTCCGCCATACCGAGGGGGGCTTCGATCTGGTCGATTGCGACGATTGCCTGATCGCCCCCGCATGCAGCCTGCCGAAGCTGCTGGCCGAGGCGACGCGGGCCTTCCTGGCGGTTCTGGACAAATATAGCCTCGCCGATCTCGTCGCGCGGCCGGCTGACCTGCGCGCGCTGTTCGACAGCGCCCCCCTGCCCGCCGGCGCTGCCCTCGCCTGAGCGCATTGGTCTTTCGCTGTTCACATCGACGATGATCCGGCCGGCCGATCCGCTACGCCCGCACGCTCGCCGGCCTGCGCATCGTCGCCTTCGCATGCATCATGCTCAAGCAGGTCGTTAATGCCCAGATGGGGGCACGCGCGCGCGAGCTTGCCGATGCGCGCGTGCCGCGAAGACGATGGCGACCTTGCCGCTTATGGAACGAGCAGCAGCTTGCCGCTGGTCTTGCGGCTTTCCATGTCGGCATGGGCCTTGGCCGCGTCCGCCAGCGGATATTCCCCGCCGATCCTGATCTTCAGCTTTCCGTCCGCGATCCAGTCGAACAGCTGCGCCGAGCGCGCGCGGAGCAGTTCGGGCCTATGGATGTGATCGAAGAAGGTCGCATAGCCGATCTTGATGCTCTTCGGCAGGCTCATGATGTCGAGCGGCCCAGGGCCGCCGAGGACGGGGCCGTACCAGCAGAAGGTGCCCGACCGGCGCAGCACGTCGAGCGACCCCTGGAAGGTCTTCGGCCCGGACCCGTCATAGACGATGTGCACGCCTTCGCCGTTCGTCAGGCGGAGCGCTTCCTCGGCGAACCGGCCCTCCGTATCCACGATGACATGATCGGCACCGGCCTCCTTGGCGGCCGCCACCTTGTCGGCCGAAGAGACGCGACCGATGACATGCCCGCCCCTCAGCTTGACGATCTGCGTCAGGAGCAGACCGACGCCGCCCGCCGCCGCATGGATGAAGGCGACGTCGCCGGGTTGCACCGGGTAAAAGTCGGTCGCGAAGTGGCTGGCGGTGAGGCCCTGCATCATTACGGACGCGGCGGCGCGGTCGTCGATCGCGTCGGGAACCGGCACCAGAGCGTCGGCGGCAATTGCGATCCGCTCCGCATAGCTTCCGGGCGCATAGACCCAGGCCACCCGCTGGCCGGGCTCGATGCCCTCGACGCCCTCGCCCACCGCCAGGACCCGACCGACGCCTTCCACGCCGAGGATCTTGGGATTGGGCATCTCCGTCCAGGCCATGCCCTGCCGCACGCCGATGTCCATGAAATTGACGCCCGCGAAGCCGATCTCGACCAGCGCCTGGCCGGGCCCTGCCACGGGGTTTGGGCGCTCGACATGCTCCAGCATCTCGCGGCCGCCAATGCCGTTCATCACAACAGCTTTCATCATCTTGCTCCAAATTTGAATGAACGTTCCATAACAAGTCAAAAAAAGGGGGGCAGCTATCGCAATGCCCTGAGCGCCAGCTCGGCAAGGCTGGTCAAAGTCGCGCGGTCGGCACCACCGCGCCCGGCGATGCGGATGCCGGCGATAGCGGCGATCAGAAAATCGGCCATCGCTCCGGCTTCGATCCCGGCGGCGACATCGCCTTCCTGCTGCGCATCCCGGACGCGCTCGGCGATCGCCTCGCGCATTGCCCTGGCAAGAGATGCGTTGATGTCCGTGAGATCGGGCCGGGACGTGCCGAACTCGCAGATCGAGCCCATGCCGAGGCAGGGCTGGTCCGCCGTGTCGACCACCCTGCGCAACATCGCCTCGATCCCGTTTATGGCCCGGGCCCCACTGCGAAGCGCCTCGAAATGCGCGGCACATTCGCCCATTCCGTAGCGACGCATCGCCGAGCGGTAGAGCTGCCACTTGTCGCCGAAAGTGTCGTACAGGCTCTGGCGTCCGATCCCCATGGCGTCGACGAGCATCGCGGCTGAGCTGCCCTCGAACCCATGTTCGCGAAAGACGCCGATCGCGGCATCGAGCGCCGCGTTCGCATCGAATTCCCTTGGTCTTGCCATGGACGCCATCTATTCATTATGGAATGAACATTCAAGAGGCGCGTTGAAGCTCGCGCTATTTTTCGGAGGCGCGGGCGTGCTCGGGTCAGGCGATCTGTTCGAGCGCGTGGATTTCGATATGGGCGATCGATCCTGCGGGCAGCTGGGCGTTGAAGGACCGGATCGCCGCGCCGGACATGTGCCTTTCCCAGGCGTTTCGCGATGCCCAGTCCTCGACGAAGACGTAGACGCCCCGCTGCGTCGGATTGCGGTACAGATGATAAGAGAGGCAGCCCTCCTCGTTCCGCGTCGCGGTGGAGAGAAGGCCAGCCTGTTCCTCGAACACGGCTTCCCGTCCGGGCGTTATGACGACGCGCGCGACGACCTTGATGCTGTCAACCATTTTTCGAATCCTTTGATGAAGCGCGCAACGCGCTGGGGCCGGGCGATCGCCGGAGCCCGGACGGCGGGCGGATGCCCTGCGATCGCCGCGCCTTTGGCGGGCTGATCTATTTCAGCCGCCGGAGCAGTTCCTTGGCGACCTCGGGGGCAGAAGCCGGGTTCTGGCCGGTGATCAGCTCGCGATCGATCACCATGTTCGCCGAGAATGGCGTCTTGTTGCTGACATAGTTCGCACCGGCGGCCTGAAGCGCCGTCTGCGGGTAGAGCTTCATCGTCCCGCCGTTGAGCAGCCCCTTGGCGATTTCTTCTTCCTGGTTGCTGATCACGGTCAGCCGGTATCCGGCGTAGATCCAGCCCGGGCGCGCTCCGGCGCCGTTGCCGGCTTCAAGCCGGCCGACGAAGCCCTGCGCATCGGACAGGGTCGAGAGCAGAGCGATCGGGCCGTGGCATGCCAGCGCCGTGGTCTTGCCCTTGGCGTGGAAGTCGGCCAGCAGCCGGCCCAGCTCGGGGCTGACGAGCAGGTCCTGCATCGGCGCATGGCCGCCCGGCACATAGACGGCGTCGAACTGGTCGTAGCCCCTCTGCTCGACGCGCGCGAGGCTGACGACGGGCGACTCGCTGCGCGAGGTCAGCTTGAGTTGGGCGAGCAGGGCGAGGCTGGCCTGCATCGCCGTCTCGTCCCCGTTGAAATACATCTTGTCCACCGAGGACTGGTCGAGCGTCGGCGCCGCGCCTCGCGGGGTCGCGAAGACGATCTCGTGACCGGCATCGCGCAGGGCCTGGACCGGCTGCATCAGCTCGTTGAGGTAAAAGCCCGTCTTGAAGACCCGGCCGTCCCGCAGGTCGAGATGGTCCGAATCCGAGAGGACGACCAGCACATTGCCGGCATGGGCGGCGGCGGCGCTGAGGCTGAGGGCCAGGGCGGCCGCGAGCGTAGGAATGAGTTTCATCATGCTTCTCCGGGGAGGAGGCCCCTCCGACGAGCGGGAGGGGCCGGTCATCGCCTTGTTATGGCGTTATGGCGCTGTCAGGCGCGTTCGGTCCGGGCGGTCAGCAGATCCCGCAGGGCTTCGCCGACGCCGGTCGCCGATTGCGGGTTCTGGCCGGTCACCAGCCTTCCATCGACGACGACCTTGGCCGTCCATGCGGGGGCCGCATGGTGGTGCGCGCCGCGTGCCGACAAGGTGCTGGCGAGGAGGAAGGGCACGAGCTGGTCCAACTTGACCGCCCGCTCCTCCTCGTCAGTGAACGCGCTGACATTCTTGCCGGCGACGAGATGGCTGCCATTGCCGAGCGTGACGTTCACCAGTGCGGCCGGGCCGTGGCAGACGGCGGCGACGAGACCGCCCGCCTCGTAGATGTCGCGCGTGACGCGCTGCACGGCGGGGCTGGTCGGAAAGTCCCACATCGCACCGTGTCCGCCCGCGAAGAAGATCGCGGCGTAGCGCGACGGATCGACGTCGCCGAGGCGTGGCGTGCGGCGAATGGCATCACGGAAACGTTCGTCGTTCCAGTAATGCGCGTTGGTCGGATCGTTCAGGTCGAGGCCGTCGACCGGCGGCTCGCCGCCGTCGATGGAGGCGAATTCCACCGCGATGCCGGCAGCATCGAGCACGGCGAGAGGATGGGTGACTTCGCCCAGGTAAAAGCCGGTGGGCTCGCCGCTGTCGCCCTTCACGCCATGGCTGGTGAGGACGAACAGCACGGGCTTTTGCGCTGGAGCGCCGATATTTTCGCTGGCCAAGGTCTTCTCCTGAAATCTTGACGCTGAAGTGCGTCCCGATAGCGGAGATTTATTGGCCTATGCTCGGGCGATAAATCCGGCTTGCGCGAAATCATTTGTTCTCAGAAAGCAATAATGCGACCCATCGGGGCCTTGCCGATGGCGGCGGCGCCCTCCACGAACAGTGCGCGCGAGGAATATATTCATGTTCGGGAGGCAGGAGTGACGCGGCGTTTTGCCCATCTCGACGATGTCGAAGCCTTTGTGAGCGTCGTCGAGAACGGATCGATGACGGCGGGCGCCGTCGCCCTGTCGACGACGCCGTCCGTCGTCAGCCGCGCGATCAGCCGCCTGGAGACGCGCCTCGGCGTCCAGCTCATGCGGCGGACGACCCGGCGCCTCAGCCTGACCGAGGCCGGGCGCGCCTATCTGGAGCAGGTTCGCAGCGCCTTTTCGTTGATCGCGGACGCCGAGCGGGCCATCCAGGGACAGGATGGAGACCTGTTGGCCGGCCATGTGCGCGTCAGCGTCTCGACGACCTATGGCCATTACCGCCTGCCCGAGACGCTCAGCCGCTTCGCCCAGGCCTATCCGCTGGTGAATGTGGAGCTGAGCATCACCAACCGGAACGTCGATCTGGTGGCGGAGGGCTATGACCTGGCCATCCGGCTCGGGCCGTTGCCGGACAGCGGGCTGATCGGGCGCAAGCTGGAGGACGCGCCGCTGTGCCTCGTGGCCTCTCCGCACTATCTCGAGCGGGCCGGGACGCCGAAGACGATCGAGGATCTGGCGAGCCACCAGTGCTTGCCGTTCGTGATGCCCAGCACGGGCCGTGATGCGCCTTGGCTGTTTCGCCTCGACGGCCGCGATCTGGACTGGACGCCGCCGGGGCGCGTGCGAATCTTCGATGACGTGCTGGGGGTCGTTTCACTGGCCGAGCGCGGCATGGGAATCTGCCAGACCTATGATTTCATCGTACGGGATCACATCGCCCGAGGACGCTTGGTCGAGCTGCTCGAACATGCGCGAGGACGATCCCGTCCCTTCTCGGTGATTTTCGCGCCGCATCGGCGCATGTCGGCCGCGACGCGCGCGCTGATCGATTTCCTGGTCACGCCGGAATGAGAGGCCCGCCGCGTTGAGGGGGCGCGCCATGACGCCTTCGAGGAGAAGCTCGCCGCCTTCGCCGCGGCCGTGCTGGCGGTCATCCATCTCCGGGGCGTGCGGACGTCCCCCGCGGCGTGAACGATGAAAACGATCGATCGCGCGCCGGATACTCTCGCCTGCGGCGCGACGCGCGGCTAGGCATCGGTCATGGACGAACTCGACCGCACGATCCGGCGTCAGGCGATCGCGTTGACGATCGGCCTCTGGCTGGCGACTGCCGGGCTCTTCATGCTGCCGGCGCTGCTGTCCGACTATCCCTTCTCCGCCTCGATGGTCGCCGGCGTCGGATCGACGACCGTCATCGGCATCTTCATTTCGGCAATCCTCTTCCGGGTCGCCTGGCGGCTTCGCGAAACACCGCTCTGGCGACGCTATGGCGCGACGGCGATGGCGGCGGTCGGGATGGCGGGGCTCACGACCATCATGGATGCCTATAAGAGCCAGTGGCTGATGCGCTGGCTCAATCCCGAGCTCGGCGCGGAGAATCCCGTATTTCGTGCGATCGCGAACTTTGTCGGCTGGGTGCCGCTGTTCGCGCTGATCGCCGCAATATATCTGATCCTCATCCACAATGCCCAGATGGCGGCGCGCGCGCGCGAGCTTGCCGATGCGCGCGAGGCGGCGAACCGGGCGGCGCTGGCGGCGGCGGCGGCCGAAGGCGCAGCCACCTCGGCGCGGCTCGAGGCGTTGCGCTACCAGCTCAACCCCCATTTCCTGTTCAACACGCTCAATGCAATTTCCTCCGCGGTCATCACCGGCCGCGCCGACGCGGCGGAAGCGATGCTGGCCAAGCTGTGCGATTTCCTGCGCGCCACGCTCGCCTCCGCCAAGACGGGCCTGGTCGCGATCGAGGACGAGCTGCAAACCGTCTCCGACTATCTGGAGATCGAGGCGGCCCGGCTCGGCGATCGGCTCAAGGTGGAGATGCAGTGCCCGATGGCGCTGCGCGAGACGCCCGTGCCGGCCTTTCTTCTGCAGCCGCTGGTCGAGAATGCGATCAAGCATGGCGTCGGCGCGACCAGCCGGACGGTAACGCTGCGGATCGACGTGGCATCGATTGACGCTGCGGTGCGCATCTGCGTGCGCGATGACGCCGGATCGGCATGCGCCGGCGGCGCCAAGGGCACGGGGCTCGGCCTCGCCAATGTCCGCGCGCGCCTGGACGCGGTCTATGGCGCCCGGGCACGGCTGGACGCGACCCCAAGCGACGACGGGTTCGCGGCGTGCATCACCCTGCCCGCCAAATTGCCCGCCGCGGCCCGGCACGTGCCGGCCGGTCCGGCCCAGGCGGGATAGCGGGGCATTGGAGGGGAAGGAAATGCGCATATTGCTGGTCGATGACGAGCCGCTGGCGCTCGACCGCCTGGCCGCCTTCTTCAGGAACATCCCCGAGGCCGAAATCGTCGGGACGGCCGCCAATGGCAGGGAGGCGCAGGCGGCGATCGAGCGGCTCCGCCCCGATCTCGTGATGCTCGACATCCAAATGCCCGAGATGAGCGGCCTGGCGCTCGCCGGCACCCTGCCCTTCGACGCGCGCCCCGAGATCGTGTTCGTGACCGCGTTCGAGCATTTCGCTCCCGACGCGTTCGAGGTCGAGGCGGCGGACTATCTGCTGAAGCCCGTGCGGTTCGACCGGCTGCGCCAGGCGGTGGAGCGCGCGAAGCGGCGTCAGGCGGGGCGCCGCGCGGCGCAGGCGGTCGAAACGGCGCCGCCGCCTTCGGGCTATGACGAGACGATCTGGGTGCCGCTGCGCGACGGGCAGGTGCGCGTCCCCGTCGCGGCGATCGACTGGATCGAGGCGGCGGGGGATTATGCGATGCTGCACACGGCGCTGCGCAGCTATCTCTACCGCACGACCATGTCAGCGCTCGAAAAGCGGATCGATCCGGCCGAGCTGATGCGGGTGCATCGATCGGCCTTCGTCCGGCTCGCGCGGGTGGTCGAGACGCGGCGGATGGACAAATGGCTGCTCACCCTGGTGCTGAGCGACGGCGCCGAAGTCGCGGTCGGCCCGAACTATGCCAGGGCGGTGAGCGAAGCGCTCCATGTATAACGGGATGTGTAGCGGGATGTAGCGGGGCCCGGCCGGGACGGTGCCGGCGGCGAACGAGCTGCTCTGCGCGCGTCATCGCCCCGGCGGCAGGACAAGAATCCGGAGCAGCCGAAGCGTTCACCGCATCCGCGCCGGTTTTCGTCGCGCGCCGAAGCGTCCGACTATCAGCGGCACGCTCCCGACGCGGCGGCGATGATCGCGCGCCGCCAATCGGTCATTCCGGGATCGAGACAGTTTGCGAGGACGAGATGAAGCGGATTCGAGTGGCGACGGCCGCGGCCGTCGGGGCGATGATGGCGATGGCCTGGCCGCCAACGCCGGCGCGCGCGCAGGACGATGGGTGCGCGGTCGCCGCCAAGCCGAAGAAGAAGCGCGGCCTGGGCGGGCTCCTGTCGGCGGCGCGCAGCTCGGGCCTGGAAGGCTCGATCGCCGGCGCGCTGCGCGGCGATGGCGATCTCAAGTCCGATCTCGGCGGCGTCGCGCGCGCTACGGCCGAACGCGGCGCCGCCGATGCCGGGGCGCGCGCCGCCTGCGCAGCGACGGACAGGGCAAGCGGAGGCGGCGAAGACGGGACCGGGACGCGCCCGGCTGCTCCGGCATCGGCCACCGGACGCGCGCGGCGCGAAACCGCGGCGGCCGATGTCCAATATCCCAGCCGGATGCCCGTCGCCGACACGATCAAGGCGCAGATCGCCGCGTTCGACGCATTCGGCAAGGTGCGCTGCGCATCGTGCGAGGGCGGCCATGCCTATGAAAGCTGGGCGCGCCAGGCCTATGTGAGCGAGCTGCGCGGCGAATATAATGGCTGGGCGAAGAAGCTCGGCAATCTCGCGGTCGGGGCGACCCTGCCCTGGACCAGCGGGAGCGCCGCGGGGGTCATCACCGTCCGGAGCGAAGGCGCGGTGAACGGCTTCCGCTGCAAGCAGCTCCACTACCGGCTGACGCGCGGCAGCGCGAGCGCCGAGCGGCCCGGGCTCGTCTGCTGGGGCAGGCTCAACGAATATGCCGGCAGCGACAGCTGGGTCGAGGTCTACTGAGCCCCCCGCCCCCGCATCACTTTCCAGAGGATTTTCGAGCCATGAAGATGCTGTTCGCGGCGGGCTTTCCCGCTGCATTGACGGCGCTCGCCGTGCCGATGCTGTCGGCGCCCGCGCAGCAGGCCGGCTTCACCGGCAGCCCCCTGCCCGCCGATGCCGCCCAGCCCGAATGGCCGGCGCGTTTCGATATAGTGCGGCTCATGCGGCACTGGCAGACGCCCTTCGGCCAGATTGCGATCGAGACGATCGAGGAGGATAAGGCGATCGGCCGGCTCTATGCCGAGGGCAAGTGGCGCTCGCTCGGCATCCGCTGGTCGGCGGCGCATGGCCTGCTCGCGCAGTCGCCCGATCCCGACGATCCGGCGAAGCCGATCGAGTTCGTCATCCGCCTTTCCGCCGACGGCCGGCGGTTCGAGGCGCGCCACGTCAACGACAGCAGCATCGGCGGGCGCACGACCTGGTCGGCGGTCCCGATCGACATGGCGACGCTCGACCGGTCGATGTGGGTCGGCAAGTGGCGGACGCCGCATGGCGAATTGTCGATCGAGGCCGATGGCTATCACCTCGTCGGCACGCTCGTCACGCCCGGGGGCGCGGGCCAGGTCGCCGCGCAGAGGCAGGTTTCGCTGGTGCCCGCCGGCCCCTTCACCGAGCCCGACACCGGCCGGCTGACCGGTGCATGGCGGGGCATCAACGGCACTTCGGGCGCGGGCAGCTTCCGCCTCGAAATGGGGCGCGACGCCGAGATCTTCTACGCGCGGATCACGCGCGAGGCGATGGGCGCGATGCGCGAGGAGACGTTCGAGGGCCGCCGCGTGCGCGGCTCGGCGCCCGCGCCCCATGCCCGGCGGCCGCAGGAGGATCTGGGCTGCGTCCAGGCCAATTCCGGGATGACCCGCGCGGGCGACCTGCTGGTCGAGCGCCATTTCGACCGGACCGCGAGCGGCGTCGCGAACGGACGCGCGCGCTACATCAACAGCCTGCTCGTCATAAGCCCCAACATGGCGCCGCGCGCGCTGAGCCCGGACAATCTGTCGCTGCGGCTCGAGGAGGCCGACGGCAGCGGGATTGCGACCGATCATTTCTACCATATGTCGGGCGAGCAGCGCTGGCTGACCCGCGAAGTGCGCTGCGCGCGGGCGGGATTCATCTTCGGCCATGTCGATGTGCCCCACCGGCCCTATGCCAAGGCCATATTGCTGGTCGACGGCAAGCGCGCGGCCGAATGGGATATCAGCGGCGAAGTGCCTGCCGGCCCCTATGCCGAGCGCAACGACGCGCCCGCGCCGGGGCCCCAGCCCGATCCCGAGCCCGATCCCGAGCCGGCGCCCTCGCCCCCGCCCCCGCCGTCGATGCCCGGCCATGTCCGGCTGCTGAATGCGAACTGGTGCACCGAGGTCGGCATGCTGCGCATCCGCGTGCACCCGCCGACCGCGACCGCAGCGATGTTTTCCGATGACGGGCGGATCACCCAATATCTGATGGACCTGCGCGCGAGCAGCGACAATTTCCGGCTCGAAGGCACATGGCTGATGGCCGTCCCCGACGCGACGCGCGAGCCGGTGACGATCGAGGTCGCCGGCGACGGCCGCACCATGACCGCGAGCCTGGGCGGCAACGGCGCCATCCATGGGCGCCACGTGCTGCTCAACGGGGTGATGGTCAATGGCGAGAGCCAGCCCGCCCCGAATGCGTGCGCGGCGCATGCCCGCAATCCCGGCGGCATGCCGCCGGCGGGCGAGCCCCAAGGACAGCCGCAACCGCAACCGCAACCACAGCCGCAACCACAACCACAACCGCAGCCCGGGCCGCAGCCGCAGCCCAATGCCGGTTTCCAGTCGCTGCAGAAATATGATGTGCGGGTCGATCGGGTGGTGGCCGCGCGCGATCAGGCGCGGATCGACGTGTTCGTGACGCTGCGCAACGCGACGGGCGCGCCGCTCTATGCGACTTCGGGCGCGCTGATGGTCCGGCTCGAGGATTCGGACGGCGTCGGCAAGGTCAACGGCCAGATCCTGCGCGCGACGCCCGAGGGGCGCGTCGCTTTCGCCTCGACCCCTGCGATCGAGCCCGGTGCCGAGTTGCGCGCCAAATACAGCTTCCATCCCGATGCCGGCGCGCGCCCGGTGCGGGTGATCCTGACCGAAGGCGACCGGCGCGCCGAATTCGCCGCCAGCGGCGGCTCCGCGCCCTGACCAGCGCTCGACCGCGAAGCGCCCGCCGCGCGCATCGCATGACATCCCAGGCGAACCGTTACCCGATATCGAGAGGAATGAACGACATGACAAGCATCGCACCTATTCTCGGCGCCGCGCTCGTCGCCGGGACCGCCTTCGCCGCCGCCGACGCCGCCCAGCCGGGCGACAGGCGCACCGGCACGATCGAGGTGACCGTCACCTATGCCGGCCAGGGGAGCTGGAAGCGCAGCCTTGAGCATGGCAGCCATGTCTACGACCGCAAGCTTGTCTACCGCATGCCGCTCGTCGGCCATTATGGCCCGGCCTCGGGCTTCGAGGAGATCGACGCCAAGCTGCCGCCCGCGATCGAAGGCCCGATTCCCGAGCAGAAGATGAGCAAAGCCGACATCGCCGACCTGTCGGCCACGTTCGAGGCCGCTGAAGCCGCCTGCGGCGAGGATGAAGACTGTCTGGTGCAGGCAATGAAGGGCAAGGCCCGCCAACTCCACGCCGCCGGCAAGATCGAAGTGCCGAAGCAGATGCCCAAAGCCAATCTGCCGGATTTCGCGCGCTTCCTCGTCATAAGCGGGGACTGCCCGCGCTCGGTTGCCACGCTTAGCGCCGCCGACCGCTATGACGAGACGCTGATCGAAGGCAGCGAGGGTGCCGGCGGTCTCCGGCGGCAGACCTATAGCGTGGCGGGCACGGCCACGCTGCGCGGCGGCAAGGGCGACAAGGGCGACACGCATCATTGCCGCTTCAACGCCGTTATCGACACCAGGACCAACATGTACGGCCTCCAGCTGCCGATCTGGGCCCGGGTCGCCGCCTCGGACGGTCGCCCGGGCGGGGCGCGCGACGTTGACTTCACCGGCACGGGCGGCAGCGCGCGGCTGGCCGAGAAGCTCGACGCGCGCACCCGCTGGCTCGAATTGCCGATGCCCGCCGGCGGCAAGCTGATGACCGGCCACCGCGTCCTCGAAAATGTCAACGACGCCGGGCCGGACGGCACGCCGATCCGTGCCACGGTGGACTGGAAGATAACATTGGACTGAGCGCCGGCCTGAGCGCCGGTTCGGGCGGGCGCACGGCTCGTCGTCCTACCCCAAGGTCAGTCCGAGCATGGTTCAGTCGGGCGCGACATAGCCGGCGGTGACCTCGCCCTTGTGGGCGGCGAAGGCTGCCAGGACTTCGGCCTTCTCGGCCTCGGGGACTTTGAAGAAGTCGAGAGACCGTCCGAGTTCCGCCGCGACTTCATCGAATTCCGCAGGCGAGATGCGGAATTCCCGGTGGGCCTCCTCAAGACCGAGCCGCGTCGCGCCGGGCTTTGTGGGGACGAACCGGTACGGCCCGCCCGAAACGTCGGCGAGCCAGAGCGTTCGCATGAATTTGAGGCCCGGCAGCCTTTCCAGATTTTTGGTGTGCCATTCCCGCAGCCGCGGGTTCCTGGAATTCTGGCCGACGACAGGATTCTTCACGACGGCGTCGCTGAAATGATCCACCACTGCGGCGATGGCGAAGATGCCGCCCAGCCGCTCGTACAGACTTTTCTCGGGCCTGGGCTCTGCATGCGCCTTTTCCGCCCCCGCCAATATAGCCGCCGGGGCGGCGGAAAGCGCCAGCCCCGCGACTATGCTTCGTCTTGTAATGAAAGTCGAAACAGCCTGTTCCATGACCAATTTCCTTTGTTGGCAGGAGACAAGTTGGCAACCCCGGCGAGCTCTGGCCCGGCGAGCTCTGGCCCGGCGAGCTCTGGCGTCACCGGAAGCCCTCGCAGCGGGAGCCATGGATCCAGAGGAGCTTTCGACCCACTCGAGCCGAGGATGCGCTGATAGCCGATCCTAGCATATTTCAGGCCGACTGTGACCGTTGATCCCCCTAGCAGGACTCCCAGGGGCGTCCGCTATCGAGCCACTGCCGTCAGAGCTATTTTCAGCGCTCAGCGTGAGGCCAGGGGAAATCGCGCCAGGACGTCGATGTCGGCCGGGTCGTGCTGGACGATGAGCCTGGCCTTCAGGGTGGCGGCCAGCTTTTGCAGGCGATCCATCGAGGCCAGGGAGTCCGCGCGCTCACTGTTCCAGGTCGGCACGGCCTGCGCCGCCCATTGGGCTTCCAGGTGAACGACGTCGCCGCTCAGGATGACGGGGCCGCGCTCGTGCAGTCGCACGAGCAGCGCGGTCGCGCCGGGCGTATGACCGGGCATGGCCAGGATCACCACCGATCCGTCGCCGAACACGTCGCGGTCGCCTTCGATCGGATCGACCCGAGCGCCGCCGGTCAGCCAAGGCGCGAGCAAGGCCTTATCCGCGCCGAACGGGGTCTTGCCGGCCTGCAGCGCAGCCCAGTCGCCGGCCCCGATCAGCAGGGTGGCCTTCGGGAAGGCCGCCGCCTGGCCCACATGGTCGAAATGATAATGGCTGATCGCCAGCCGGCTGATCTGGTCGGGCCGCACGCCGACCTTCGCCAGCTGGCTGGGCAGGTCGGCCGCCAGCGTCGGGCTGATCGGCTGGGCGTCGACCGGCTTTCCGAGCAGGGCGGCCGGCAGGCCCGCATCCCATAGCAGATAGTCGTTGCCATGACGGACGAGGTAACAGCCGTTGCTCAAGCGGCGCGATTGTCCCGCATAGGCGCCAGTGTCCGAGAGGGGCGAGGCGTCGTTCATCTGGATCTCGCCGCAGTTCAGACGCCAGAGGCTGATTTCAGGGGCCGCCGCGTTCGATCGCGAAGCTGCCAGCGCCAGGACGAAGACCGCACCCAGCGCGCGCCAGGGAATGTGCATGGGAAAACCTCCTTTTCGGTGGGAGGCATCCTTATGGAGCAGCCACGACCGGACGCGCCCGTATCGACCATGAATGAGCCCGAAACGCTCACTGACGGCTTGCCTTCGCCGGGCGCGATGGCCATGGCCTTGGCATGAGCGGCAGAGCCTCAGCTGGATCGGATCAGGGCTTGCGACAGGCGCTGCTGGCGCGGCTGTCCGCGCTCAGCCTGGGCGCCGGCGTCAGCGGCCCGGTCGCGCATGGCGCGCCCGGCGCGGCGCGGGTGTTCAGCTATTGCGTCTTTGCCCGGGAGCAGATCCGCCGGCAGCAGCTCGACCAGCCGGCGATCGTCGTCATTGTGAGCGGAACGAAGGAGCTTTGGACCGGCGACGTCTGCGAGCGTCTCCCTGCCGGGATTCCGTTCGTCATGCCGGCTGGAACATCCTTCGACATCGTCAACATTCCCGACAGCCGCACGGGGCGCTACGAGTCCGTTTGCATGAATGTCGACGCGGAGTTGCGCGGCGCGATCCGCCAATTGCCTGGAATGGCGGCCGAGCAGCCGAGCCCGGCGCGCGGGCGGATGATCGAGCTGACACCGGACTTGGTCGAGGCCTATGGCCACGCGGCCACGACCGTCGCCGATCCACGCCATGGGCCTGCGCTCGCGCGCCACCGCATTCTGGAAATACTGATGCTGGTCAGATCCTCGCCAGCGGCGCGGCTTCTGTTCGCCGCCTCGATCGTCGAGAGGGCGGAGCTTGTCCTGCGGAGCGATCCGGGGCGGGCCTGGCGCGTCGAGGACCTCGCGCGAGCGCTTGGCTTGGGCGCCTCCACCCTGCGACGACGCCTGGCCAGGGAAGCGACGTCGTTCAGGGACCTGCTGCTGGCGACGCGCATGGCAGCGGCGGGAAATCTGCTTGGCTCGCCGGCCTATTCCGTCACACAGGCGGCTGAGGCGGTGGGATACAGCTCGCGCTCCCATTTCGCGCGAAGGTTCCGCGCCGCCCATGGCATGCCTCCCAGCAAAATGCGGGCGAGCGGCTGATCACGGTCATGCCGGACGCCCATGCCAGCACTGGCTTTTCATGTCAGCGCTGGCTTTTGACGCTTTGCGGGCATTGAGCTGCTGCCAGCTCGGCGGCACGCCGATCCGTGCCACGGTGGACTGGAAGATGACATTGGATTGAGCGCCGGTTCGGGCGGGCGGCGGCGTCATTTCCCGCGCGGCATCGTCGTCCGATCCTTTGCACCGGGGGCTGGTCAACGCGCATTCGCGGTGCGATCAGGCGCGGCGGCCGCTTCATCCGATGCGATGGCGAGGCCGGATCGGGATGGGAGGCATGCGCCATGTACGAGCTCTACATCGGCAACAAAAATTATTCGTCCTGGTCGCTCCGGCCCTGGCTGCTGATGCAACAGCTTGGCATTTCCTTCCATGAACGGCTGGTGCCCTTTGGCGACGGCGCGTTCGAGGCCTTCTCGCCGAGCGGAAAGGTGCCATGCCTCGTCGATGGCCCCCGGCTCCTGTGGGACTCGCTCGGGATCACCGAATATCTGGCCGAACGCCATGCCGGGGTCTGGCCGGCCGATCCCGACGCCCGCGCCTGGGCCCGATGCGCGGCGGCCGAGATGCATTCGGGCTTTGGCGCCCTGCGTGAGCGATGCACGATGAACCTCGGCATCCGCGTGCGCCTCGACGCGATGCCGCCATCGCTCGCGCGCGAGATCGCGCGCATCGACGCGCTCTGGCAGCAAGGGCTCGACCGCTTCGGAGGGCCGTTCCTGGCAGGCAGCGTCTTCACTGCGGCAGACGCCTTCTTCGCGCCTGTCGCCTTTCGGTTCATGATCTACGGCATCGAGACAAGCGCGCCCGCAAATGCCTATGCCGCGCGGCTGCGCATGCTCGGGCCGATGCGGGCATGGTATGAAGCGGCGATCGCAGAGCATTGGCGCGATCCGGAGCATGAGGAAGAGGCTCGGCGCGCCGGCAGCTGGACTGCGGATCTTCGCAGCCAGCCGCACCGCCGCCGGGACAGCGCCTCTTCCTCGACCGCCGCAATCACATGATCACCCAAGCCTTGCGAACAGGCTCTCATCGTCCATGCCGGCCTCCATTCCAGCCCGCCATGCTCGAAAGCGGCGCTGCAGCCTTCGCGCAGACGACGTCCTCGATCAATCCGCTTCCGTCTGCTCCCGCCCCGCTGGGCTCCCGCGTAGAGCATGCGGAAAATGCGGCTGGCCGTCGTTCGATAGAAGCACCGCGATCCAGCGGGTGCTCTCGAACTGGGTGCAGACCATCATCAGCATGAGCGTCAGCGGCACGGCGAGGAAAGCGCCGGGCATTCCCCACAGAAAGCTCCAGAAGGACAGTGCCAGGATGGTCGCGACAGGGTCGATATTCTGCGTATCCGCCTGCATCCTCGGATATATGAGGTTGCCGATTACGAATGCGGCCACCTGGATGCCGCCGAACACGACCACCGCCGGCCACACTGTCGGAAATTGCAGCAGCGCGAACAAGGCGGGCACCACCGATCCGATGGTGACCCCGATGATTGGGATGTAGGAAAGGAGGAAGAGGATGATCGCCCAGAAGAGCGCATTGTCGAGGCCCATGGTCACCATCACGAGCCCCGAAATGCCCGCGAGCATCAATCCGGTCAGCGTCTGCACCGAAACATAGGTCTCGATGTCCGCTGCGATCCTTCCCATCCCCGCCCTGATTGCCTGCGCGTGATCCGACGAAGCGGCAATATTGCGCACCTTCGGCGCGATCCTGGCGCGCGATGCGAGCATGAAGCCGAAATAGACGATCATGAGGAAGACGCCGGACACTATGTCCTGCACACCCGCCAGCACGTCACCCGCCAACCGGGGAACGTTGATCCGGCCGACCAGGTTGCTAAGGTGCAGCGGCTCGTCCAGACCCAGCCAACGACCGGTCCCTTCCACCAGCTGGTCGAGCCGCGCGACCAGCGCCGGCCCCTGCTCCGCTATCTCCACCCCACCCTGCGCGATCACATAGATCGCGCCGAATGCGGAAATGCCGATGATTGCCCCCGCCAGTGCCACCACTGCCCAGCCGGGCGACCTCGGCCACCGGCGCCCGATGGACCGTACCAGCGCGTTGACCAGAATCGCCAGCACGAACGCCACGACCACAGGGATGAGGATGCTCCGAAGGAAGTAGAGCAAGGCCATTCCGGCGGCGGTGCCGGTAATTACCTGCGCAATGCCAACGGGCGCAGTCCTCAATTCCCTGTCTCCTGCCATCCGTCTCCTGCCATCGCCAGCCAGCGCCCCACGCGTCGCTCCTGCATCAAGCCTGGGGCACCTGTATATCATGGCCATGAACGGCGCCGATGTGAACTCGCAGGTCCACTTTCCCTCCTGGGGGCGCTTGACGCCCGGCGTCATCGCCGGGGCTGCCTGAACTGGCCGATTTCGGTCGGTCCGCTTCCGTCAACGGGAGGTGAAAAGCGGACGCTGATGTCGTGCAGCGGACCGGCGTCCGGCAAGCGCTGGCACCTCCAGCCCTGGCCCACCGTCCCATTCCTTTAGCCAATCGACCGCTTCTCGCCGATCAGGGCCTGCGCGCACGCCGGAGTGGGTCTACTCTCTTAGCGCCACGCCGCCGTGGTCGCGTTCACCGACTACATCACCCGATACTTCGTGATGGCACGCGAGGTCGAACGGCGCTTCGCTCCCTGAATGTCGGCAAGCGCATAATCCAGAAATACGGCGCCTCGGCTCAGCTCTCTCCTACAGGTCCAGCCGAGCTTGAAGTTCCGGAGGTCGTGATACGATCCGAGTGCCCTTCGATGAGCGAAGGCACGGGCAGCAGGAACCATGGCGATCTATCGGGAAAGAGGAGGCAGGCCAACAGGGAAGCCATGGCTGTTCCCGAACTGCCCGGTGACGGGAAGTTCGGCCAGGCAGCTTCCAAGTCGGACACGCGCCAGAAATCATGTCCCACCTGAAACACGGCGTTCGTACCTCCAGCGATATGCTCAACGCCGAACTGGCCGTAGTCCTCCGGAAGGTAGGCGTTCAGCGCAAGATGATCGAGATGATGAAGCGAGGAATCAAACTCGTCGGCCAAGTCGAAGAGACTCGACAAGCGCAGAAGCGCGATCACGAACTCGGTGGGTTGCGCGACCATCTCAATATTCGGCTGCGCGGGCTGATTGCTGCGCGCCACGAGATAGCCGAGAACCTTGGAGGGATCGAGGTCCGCGCGCGCTACGCGCCCTCCGCAACTGACCGCGGATGTAAACATATGTCCGAGCATCCGCTCGGCCTCCTCGTCGAGGCCGACGCGCGCTGACGCAGTCAACGCGGATATGACGTACGGCGCCTGGCAATCGCTCATGGCAACGAGCGAGAGCGAGTACGTTTCAAAAATCCGGGCGAACAGGTCAGCAAGTCTTGTCGCAGCCAGCTCGGCATCGAGCCCGACCGCCAACCGGGCATGGACGGCATACCCGGCCCATCCGAGCAACTTGGACAGGCGGATTGGGAGGTAATAGAGGTCACCCATTCCGCCGGTCACCAACGCGTATCGATAGCTGTCGACGGATTCCACCACGTCCCCTATCGCATGCTCGACCAAGACAGCGATCTCAGCGCAACAAGAAGCGAGATAAACCGCAATCTTAGGCTCGGCCGAGAAGGGCAACGTGGCGACGGCACACGCTGCCTTGACTTCGATCTCGCGGAACCGATCTCGCGAGTCCCGAGCCTGCGCGGCGCAGGCTTCCGAGACGCGACAGGAAAAGTCGATCAGGACGACGGGGTCGGCCTGCAAGTCCGACAGCAGCGGCGTGAGCCGATCAAGGAAAGCGCGAGGCTCCCATCGCGTCGGGATAGCGACATAAGGCTCCCAAAGACGAGGCAGGCCGGCACGGATCGCAGCGGTCGTATTGGCGTCGGGCCATCCGACGAGGACACTCCGCAACGGAGCGTTGCCCGTGCCGGCATGCGGATTCTTGCAGAAGCTGGAAGGCCCGTAGAGATTGAGCCCCCAGACGACGGGAGTCTGGGCCCCAGCGGCGCTGACACGTTCGGATACGGCCCTGCCGATCTCGACAAGGTCCAGAGCGGGCTTGCTGTCCTGTAGGAAGATGTCGCCGCGAATGCATTCAAGAAGTGCGGCGGTGCCAATGCCATGGCCGCCCACCTCGATGGCCTCCTCATCGGATGCCGCTGTCGCCAGCAACGTTACGCCGGGCGTGCCGAATTCGCCCATGACCTCCGATTTCAGGATCACGTTGAGGTCCGAAATCAGACCGCCCGACTGACAGGCGTCTATGACGAGATAGGTCTGCTTCGGCGTGGCTTCTGCGATCATCCGGAACAGGTCCGCCAGCGAGAGCGCCGTTGCCGAGAGGCCTTGCAAGCGCGAATCCCGCGTCGCCATGTAGAAGCTGCCGCCGCTCACCGCGCCGTGTCCGGCGAAAGCGATCGCGAGCGTGTCCAGGGTTCCGGCGCCAAACAACATCGCCGTCAGAGCCTCGCGGACTTCCTGCAAGGTCGGTGACAGCAGGAGGCGCGACCGAGCTGTATCATAGTCGCCGACATCCGGCTTTATCAGCGCCTCGAAAATGCCGGTCGCGTCGGCCTCTGCGCCGGTGAGAGAGCTTAAGTGATCATAGTCGTTGCAACCGATCGCCAGAAGCGCTCTGCCACTCATTGGTCAGCCTGCTTGAACTTCGATTTCCGCTCGGCTTCCCTGACTAGGGCTGCCTGAATCTTCTCAGCTTTGATCTTCTCGATTTCAGCTTCGATCTCTGGAGGCACGTTCTGCATCTCGCTGGCTATGCGCTCGGCCATTTCGGGACCGACATGGATCTGCGGCATGCTGACATTTCCGTCGCGGTCGACTCCAAGTTGGATCTTGCTGAACATCTCGAGGATCGACTGCGAGAACGAACCGGCAGCCTGTGCGCTGACAACGTTTCCAACTTTCTCTGCCGCGGCACCGACAACGCCATACATGTTCTGGGCGAACTGCTTCTCCATTTCTTCGTTGATCGGGAGAATCGTTCGACCGATCAGGCCTAGATCGTTGTCAGCGATTTCCTTGAAAGGGATGAGCCACTCGGCTGATAACGTGTGCATCGTGGTATCGGGCTCCGGCTCCCGCGCCGCGTGCACCCAGTTGGCGCCGTGATTCATCCTCAAGACGTTATGCTCGCTTACGAACATTTTGCGCGACTGTTCCTGCATCCTGCCCATGAGGGCCACTACGGAAGACTCGAAAGCTTCGTCGTCCTCTCTCCGCTCGAAACAGATAATTCGAGGGTCAGCCTTTTCGGGCGCGTCACTGGCGTTGGTCATCAGCCACTCTATCATACCACGCGAATTGTGGCGCACGCGCTAACTGCACCCTGGTGACACTCGGACGCGCGCGGTGCGCCTTCTTGCGCCGCTGCCCAGCGCTGGCGTCACTCGGCGCGACCAATGCCGCGATGACGAAGCTTGCTGGAAGAAGCTCATCCCTCATTGCGAATAAGACTGGGGCGGACAAGCTTGGAAGTAAAGCGCGCATCACCGCTTCGGTGCAGCATAGTCGGCACTGCACGGATCATGAAACGCGTTGGAGCCAATCGGGCGGCCGCTTTCAGGTGGTGCTGATTGTCGCCGGGATCACCGAAATTGGCGCGAAGCTGCCCCGCACGCCGCAAAGGGCTGCTTATGACTCAACAACGGATCCCTAGCAGACCAATAGCCTAGTGCTATGATCTTGTGCTGAGGAATATTGCAGCGGGAGGAGCGCTACTCGTGGATAAGTTCATCTCGTGGCTCGAAGCGCACGATAAGCTGTCGGGGTGGGCGCAATTTTTGGGCGCCATGCTCGCATTGCTCCTAACATATTTCACCGCGTTCGCGCCACTCTGGCGTCGCAGGAGGCAATTGCATCGCGCTGCCTTACGGCTTCTATCGAATGGCTATGAAGCAATCGAAAGCTATCATCGTACGTCCGCGAATTTTTTACCCTTTCCATTGTCTCTTCGCGCAGCAGCTCTAACAATGACGGGAGTGGCAGACGAAATTGACCGCTTCCCAGTTTTCGAGCTTGATGATCAAGGATCTCGTTCAGTTGCACGCTATCTAATCGCAATGGCCATTATTCTTAAGGGATTGGAGCTTTTTCTCGAGCCGATTGCGGCCGAACTTGAGGGGCGAGAGGCTACCGCAGAGGATCAAGTAACAATAAGGACTTTTGTCGGTGAACGGTTGGATTTTGTGCGCGCTATGATGACTGGGGCAGAACTCAAGCGTCCCGAATGGCCCGTCTAGACCTCGTGCAGCAATAGCTTGCTGGATGAGGAAAGTCCGTTTTCAATCACTGGCGCACAGCAGGATCGCCAGCCGACGAGCGGCCGCTTTTTGGGTCTCGCCCCCGTTGAATGGCTGCAATTGGGCGCTGAACTGCCCGACTGAAGTTGGCCGATAGCGGTCCGGCAGCCTCGTGCCAACGCGGTGCAACAGCGGACATATTCCGCGCCTTGTCGTCGATGCGCCCCGCTCACTCCGCCTGCAGCGATTAATTCGGAAAGGAATAGGATCAGCGATCCCGCGGCCTCGGGGAAATGAGGCATTGCCTGTTCATGAGGCGCGACCTCATATTTCGACGTCCCATGTCCGGGCAAAGGAATCCAGTTTCCCCAGAAAATGCTTGCGCCGCTCCTCGGAGATCCAGGCCGCGTTGAAGGCGTTGCGCTCGATGCGAACCAGTTCCTGCTGCGTCAGCGCGCTTTGCGCCTGCGCCCTGACGAGGACCTCGTTCAGATATTCACTGCCCATATAGGCGGGATCGTCCGAGTTGATCGTAACGTTGAGGCCCTGATCGAGCATGCCACGGACGACGTCGATGGGCTGTCCTTCGCTTTTGACCCGGCCCGAGAAGGTCGGGCAGACCGTGAAGAACAGGTCCCGGCGCTTTGCCAGCGCGATCAGTTCCGGCGATTGCAGGATGTTGCCGCCATGGTCGATGCGGTCGACCTTCAGGTCGACGATCGCCTGGCGGATATGGTCCAGCGTGTTCTCCTGGTTGACGTCGCAATGCGCGGTCACCTTCAGCCCCGCGGCGCGCGCCTTGGCGAAATGCGCGGCAAACTTGGCCGGCGGATTGCCCTTCTCGTCCGAATCCAGCCCCACGCCCACAAGATGCTGCTTCATCGGCAGCGCCGCATCCAGCGCCGCCATCGCCGATTCCGCCGAAAGATCGCGCACGAAGCACAGGATCAGCTGCGACTGGATGCCGAACTGCTTTTCCGCATCGGCCCGGGCGCGCGTGATCCCGCCGATCACCGCCTCCATCGGCACGCCGCGCTTCAGATGCTCCTGCGGATCGAAGAACATCTCGGCATAAAGTATGTTCTGCGACGCCGCCTTGGCCAGATAGGCATGGGCAAGGTCATAGAAATCCTCTTCCTGCAGCAGCACCTTCATCCCGTCATAATAGATGGCAAGGAAGCTTGGCAGGTCGTGATAGACATAGCTCCGCCTCATCGCGGCGACATCGGCATAAGGCAGGGTCAGCCCGTTCCGCCGCGCGAGGGCGAATTTCATTTCTGCTTCCAGCGTGCCTTCCAGATGCACATGGAATTCCGCCTTGGGCATTTCGGCGATGAAGCGGGCCATGTCTCCGGGGTGGCGCCCGCCGCGCGCGCGTGGCCGAGCCGCATGAACCGGGAGGGATGACATGGAGCAGAGCAGCGGTGCCCAGAGCGCCGCGTGGATCACATTGCGTCTGTTGAACATGCTCGTCTCCCCCAAGATCTGATGACTGAAAATGCGCCCGGCTGATGTGAAAGGGCTGTCCCAGCGATGCCGGAGGCTAATGTAGCGGTCCCGTAACAGGAATGTCCGGGAGTGGGAATTCATGTCCACCGCTCAGAGCCTGTTCGAGAATGAGGCGGCTGAGGGCTGGCGAGAGATTTTTCGTGCCGGATAGGAGCGGTCGCCGCCGCTGAAAATGCGACAATCTGTCTTCCCGTGACCGCAATCCCACATTAAAGGAACGAAACGGTTTCGTTTCTTTACAAATCCACACCGCGAGCCTGAACGGGATTGCGGACACAAGATGGGATTGAAGATGGGCAGACTTTCCTACTTTGGGGCCCCACGACCCGGTTGGCGTCAAACCATATTATTCGTGCTGGGCGGCCTTATGGCGCTCAGTGGTTTGTGGCTGGCCTATGGCGGGCTCGAACTGGCCAGGCTGGGCGGGAGCTGCTACTATCTGATTGCAGGGGTTGCGATGATCGCAACCGGCATCCTCTACATTTTACGCAAGCCGTCCGGCTCGGCCATTCTGGCGCTCCTCACTCTTTTCACATTCGCCTGGGCCTATCTCGAAGTAGGTTTTTCCTTCTGGGGGCTGGTGCCGCGCATCGCACCGTTCCTGGTGATGGGATTGGTCGGCGGGTTGATCCATCCGTTGACGACGGGTGGTCGCTATCGCGCTATGAGCTTTGCGGTCGCCGGCATTTTCGCCCTGGCCCTGGCGGCGGGGGGCAGCGCCATGTTCAAGCAGCATGGTGTGACCGAGGCCAAGGTTCAGCCGCAGAACGACCGCGTCCTCGTTCAGAACGATGGCAGCCGCAACTGGCAATTTTACGGGAACGAGCCCGATGGGACGCGTTACGCGCCGTTCGATCAAATCAACAAGGACAATGTCAAGGACCTGAAGGTCGCATGGCAGTTCCGCACCGGCGAGATGGCCGTAGGTGCATCGGAATCACAGAATACGCCGATCCAGATCGGCAGCACGGTCTATATCTGCACGCCCTTGTCGAAGGTGATCGCAGTTGATGCGGACACAGGCAAGGAAAAGTGGAAATTCGACCCGAATCCGGGTGATTACAAGACATGGAACCGTTGCCGCGGCGTCGCTTATTATGCGCCGGCGACAGTGAAAGATCCTTACCCGATCGGTGGCGCTACCCCGGCCGCCCTGCCGGCGACGGGTGCCGCTTGCGCGCGCCGCATCGTTCAAGTGACGATGGATGCCCGCCTGATTTCGGTCGACGCCGAAACCGGCAAGCCCTGCGCCGGCTTTGGCAAGGGCGGCACGGTCGACCTCACTGTCGGCCTTGGCGAAGTGAAGTTGAACAACGTCTTTTATTACGCCTATACGTCTCAGCCGACGATCGTCCGCAATCTGATCATTCTGGGCGGCTGGGTGTTCGACGGCCGTTCGACCAACGAACCTTCCGGTGTGATCCGTGCCTTCAGCGCCGACACGGGTGAACTCGTCTGGGCCTGGGATCTCGGCAATCCAGACATCACCAAGCTTCCTCCCGAAGGCGAAACCTACACGCGCTCTACGCCGAACATGTGGTCTCATCCCGCATTCGACGAGAGGCTGGGGCTCGTCTACCTGCCTCTTGGCAACGAGCAGCCCGACTTCTGGGGCGGCAAGCGTCCGGAGCTGACGGACAAATATTCCACATCGGTTGTCGCGCTCGATATCGCCACGGGCCGGGACGTCTGGCATTTCCAGACTGCGCATCATGATATCTGGGACTATGACGTCGCGTCGCAGCCGTCGCTTTATGATTTGCCCGATGGCACGCCGGCCCTGATCATGCCGACGAAGCGTGGCCAGATCTTCATGCTGGACCGCCGCACAGGCAAACCCATCGCCGATGTCGTTGAGAGGAAGGTCCCTCAGGAGGTCGCCGCTGGCGACCGGCTGTCTCCCACGCAGCCTTATTCGGTCGGCATGCCGGCAATCGGCGCCAGGACGCTGACCGAACAGGATATGTGGGGCACCACCTTCTTCGACCAGCTCGCTTGCCGGATCGAGTTCCGCAAGTTGAATTACAAGGGAGAATTCACTGCCCCGCAGCTCAAGCCGACGCTGATCTATCCAGGCTATTATGGCGGTTTCAACTGGGGTGGCGCCTCCGTCGACAAGCAGAATGGCTATTTCTTTGTCAACGATATCCGCATGCCGCAGATCGTAACGCTGCGTGCTCGTGAAGGCATAGATCCGAAGACGCTGGTTTCCGGTCATGGCGTCGGTTCCACCTATCCGATGGACGGCACGCCGTTCGTCATCGATCACAAGGCTTTCAATTCTCCTCTCGGCCTGCCCTGCCTCGCCCCGCCATGGGGCGTGTTTGCAGCGATCGACCTCAAGACGAAACAGCTCGTCTGGGAACGTCCGGCCGGCACGGTCGAAGACATCAGGATGGGCGGGATCCGGGCCGGCGTGACGGTTCCGATCGGGATGCCCACACTCGGCGGCGGCTTCACCACTGCTTCCGGTCTTATCTTTTATTCCGGGACCCAGGACTATTATCTCCGCGCCATGGATATCGCGACTGGAGAAGAACTCTGGAAAACGCGGCTTCCAGTCGGTAGTCAGGCAACTCCGATGACTTACGTCTCACCGAAAACCGGTCGACAATATATTGTCGTCGTTGCCGGTGGCGCGCGTCAGTCGCCTGATCGTGGAGACTATGTCATAGCCTTCGCTCTACCTCAGAAAGAATAGCCAAATGATGGAATCGCGTCGTCCTGTCTCTCCCAAAGTTCCCCGCGGTGAGGCAAGACGGCGCGAATTGCTGTTGGAGGCCGCGCGCATTCTCCTGCGTGACGGCCTCGACGGTGCAAGCATGGATAGCATCGCGGCGGAGGCCGGGGCGTCCAAGGCAACGCTCTACCGCCATTTCGGCGATCGTACCGGGCTTGTGGTTGCAGTGGTGCATCATCTTTGCAACGCATTCGTCAGCGACGTCGTCCAAGATCCGCCGCCGGACGCCGACCTTCACGATGCGCTCAAAATCATTCTGTCCCAGCTCATTCAGGTGCTGGCAAAGCCGCAGCATCCGGATTTTTTCAGGCTGATCGTCTCCGGTACGAAACTCGACCCGGCAATCGGCCGTGCATGGCATCAGCATGGGCCTATGATGTGGCAAAGGATGCTCCGCGATGTTTTCGAGCGCCAGCGTGCACTTGGCCGAATTTCCGCAAATGCGGACTATTCGCAATATCCCGAACTATTGTTCAATGCCGTGTTCACCGAAGCGATTGTAAGAACCGTCATCCTCGACAAGGACGGAATTGTTTCGGACGAAAGCACAGGCCACCTCGATACCTTGCTGCATCTTATTATCGGCAATATTTCTTCGAATTGCCAATAGACCCGGCCTCAGAGGGGGAGGATCGTCCGGATCGCCCGAGGCGAACGGCCGTAGCGTTGCTTGATCGAACGCGAGAAATGCGCAGCTGTCTGATAGCCGCAGCGGAAGGCGATTTCCTCGACGCCCAGATCTGTTTGTCTCAGCAGCGCAAGCCCGGCCTCCGCCCGCCTTTTCCACAGATAGGATATCGGCGTCTCGCCCAAATGCTTTCGGAACAAGGAGATCAGATATTTGCCGTTGAGATTGCCGAGCCTGGCAAGGCTTTCGAGATCCCATTCTTCGCCATATCGCTCCTCGATCGCCTTTTTGACCATGGCGACCGGCCGGGGCAGCGCGGCCGACGCAGCGGAACCACCGGAAGCGCAGCGGATATATTCTGCGAAGATCGCCGAACCCAAAGCATCGCGCGCCTGAGCCGCATAGTCATGCTGTTGCGGCATCGACCAGGCGTCATGCTGCACCAGCTGCGTTGCGCTCCTGAACAGATTTTCGAGGCTGCCCATCATCGGCAGCGCGGGGGGAAGGCGATGCATCCACGCCCATTCGGGATCGCCAAAGTCGGTCGGAGAAAAGTGGCACCACATGGTGCGCGTACGCCTTTCGCGGGGCAGCGAAACCTCCAGCCGCTCGCGATAGGCCTGGAAGCTGATGGCCGGCGCTTCCACATGACGCGCCTCGCCGTCCACGACAAAGCGAATGGCGCCTTCCAGAATGATCGATACCTCGGCGCGCTGATCGCGATAGGCGACATGATAGACGCCCGTCTCGTTGCTTCCCTCGTGAAATGTGAAGCGGTGCCGCTGCGCGAAAAGGTCCATCGTTTCTCCGCCACCATGGCTGGCCGATCATATGGCAGGCCCGACTTTCCTATCCAGCGATCCCTGGCCATGTCCATCGGCGAATAGTCCCTGCCCTGCGCCAAGAAACCAAACAGAGCCGGATGCCCGGCAATAACGAGCGCGGCTCTCCGAATTGCGGGCCGAATTGCAGGCCGAATTGCGGGCAACTCTTCCAACCCCTGGATATTCCGGCCCGGACCTCCGCTGCCTATTCTGCTTCGGCGCATGGCGAGGGTTCGACACGGGGCGAAGGCCGGGCGGCGCGGCATTTGTCCGTCCGCTCCCCGCCTCGACCAAACAGGATCGCGGAAAGGAATCTTCATGTTTCATCTGGGCTGGTTCGTCTATGAAGCGATCCAGGGGTGGGGATCGCCGGAATTCGATCCGGCCTATGGCTGGTCCACGCCGCGGCTGCACCAGGATATGGCCCGGAAGCTCGAAGGGGCCGGGTTCGACTTCATCCTGCTCGAGGATCTGAGCGCAATTCCCGACATTTATGGCGCCAGTCGCGCGGTCTATCTGCGCGAGGCGGTCCATGCCCCCAAATTCGATCCCGCCGTCATGGCCGGTTTCATGGCCGCGGCGACGTCGCGGATCGGCATCATCCCCACGCTGACCACGAGCTTCTATCCGCCCTTCCTCCTGTCCCGGCTGACCCAGACGCTCGACCTCATGTCGGGAGGGCGGATCGGCTGGAATATCGTGACCTCCTCAAGCGAGCTGGCCGCCCGCAACTTCGGCATGCCCGGCCTTCCGGAGCATGACGAGCGTTACGATATCGCCGATGAATATGTGGAATTGTGCAAGGCGCTCTGGCGTTCATGGGAGCCCGGGGCCGTCCTGGCCGACACCATCACCGGGGTCTTCGCCGATCAGGACAAGGTGCATGCGGTGGATTTCAGCGGAGCGCATTATTCCGTGCTCGGCCCGCTCAACGTTCCGCCATCACCGCAGGGAAGACCGGTCCTCGCTCAGGCCGGCAGCTCTCCCCGGGGACGCCGCTTCGCCGCGCGCCATGCCGACATCGTGCTTACCCCGGTCAACCATCCGCCCGCGATCAAGGCGTTTCGCGACGACATTCGCCGCCTCGCGGCGGAGGAAGGGCGGGATCCGGATAGTGTAAAGGTGATGGCGCTGGCCTTTCCGCATATCTGCCGGGACAAGAAGGAAGTGGAGCAATTCCGGGCCTATCTGCAGGCCGTGCCTGACCGGCGCGTCCTTGCCTGGTTGGCGCAGCTGAGTGCGATCACGGGGATCGACATGGCGCGCTTCGACCTCGACGAACCGCTGCCTGCAGATGTCGACACAAATGGCAGCAAGGGAACGCTCGACTGGTTGCGCAGCGGAAATGCGACCGTCCGGCAGATGGCGCTTCGCCTCGCCCGCCTCACGCCCGACACGCCGATGATCGGCACGGCGGAGCAGGTCGCAGCCGAAATGGAAGAGGTGATGGCGCAGGTGGGAGGGGACGGCTTTCTGATTGCCGGGCCGCTTACCCCCGCGAATGTCGGCCGCGCGACGGAGTTGCTGGTTCCGGCGCTGCGTCGGCGCGGGCTCGTCCGCGATGGATATCGGCACGACACATTGAAAAGCCACCTTCTGGAATATTGAGATGGCTCCATGCCTGCCTGCTCTCCAGCATGACCGCGCCAGCCGTCCCATGAACGAAAGGCAGCTTTCGATACCATGTCCGCAGGCCCGGAACGTCCGGCAGGGGCGCTCAAGCGATGTTGACCATGCGTCAGTCAGATCTATTCATCCCGCCCGGATCTCTCTGGAACGCCAGCCGGCTGGTCTGCCACGCTATCCCGCGCGGAACGCGCGGCGTGGGCGCCGCCGGCTCAAGTCACGCCCGAACTCCAAACTTGCCGAGGGGGCCATTCAGAGATCGGGGGGCACCCTTTCGAATAGAGCCAGCTTCCGCTCTCCCGCACAGATGATGTCTTCGCTGTCCACCCGGCAGATGTCGCCCGTATAGGCGTCTCGAACGTCCGTTCCCTCGGCGAAGATCCCGCCTGCCGGTGTCCGGGTGAAGGGCGTCGAGGCGGAATATGCGACCACGACGGCGTCGGACTGGGCGGCCGTATCCAGGCGCCGCGCAAAGACGTAGGGCGTGCGCGAGAGTTCGAGGTGGCGACCAACGCCGACTGCGGGGTGGTCGGCGCGAAAGCGGCCAAGGCGGCGCCAGTGCTCCAGACTTGCCTGTCCGTCGGCGGTATTGAGAGCGTCCCAGTTCATTGGCGTGCGCAGCCGCGCGTCCCCGGTAGCGCCCAGGGCGACCAGCGGCCTGTTGAGTTCGTCGCCATAGTAAATCTGCGCGGCGCCGGGCGCGAGCATCAGCTTGATCGCGTTTTCGAACGCCTTCTCCCGTTCGGGATCGAGCGGGGCGGGATCATCGTGGGAGGAGATGTAGTTCAGCATGCCGCGACCCGCGAACGGTCCCTCAAAGTCAGAAGCGTAGCGTGCGAACAGCTCCGGCATCGGCTCCCGCGCGTGGCTGACGAAGCCCATGTTGATCAACGCGTCGAAGCCATAATCGAAGAAGTCGACGCGCCGGTCGCCATAGTTGTAGTCGCGATCGATCCCGCGTTCGAAGTCGTCTAGCCCGAAGTTGAACACCTCTCCGACCATGTAGAAGTCATGTTCTTCGGCGAGCGCTGAGGGATGGCGCGCCTTCCAATCGGTGTAGGCGAGCCGCGCTTCTGCGCCCAGGGCGGCCCACACCTGCGGGTCCACATGCTTGGCGGTGTCCACCCGGAAACCGTCGACACCATACTCCCGAACCCAGTCGGTCAGCCACTTGATCATGTAGTACTGTGGCGCGCGCGGATGGCCCGTCCGCGCGAAGAAGGCGTCGAGCTCGGCGACCTCGCGATCAAGACGGCCTTCGGCGCGCCACTTCTCCACCAGGAATGGCGGCAACGCTACGGAGGCCTCGCTGTCGGTGCGAATGTCCGGAAGACCAGGCGCGATGAGGCAGCTGGTCGTGCCGGTGAACGTCGCGAAATCGCACGGTGGCGTGGATCGCACCCAGCTTTCGGGCCAGGCCGGATCATCGCCGCCGACAGGCGGCCCGGCATGATTGACGATCACATCCACGATCACGCGGATGTTCTGAGCGTGCGCGAGACGGACCATTTCGGCGAAGTTCGCCTCTGTCCCGAACGCCTGGTCGATGGTTGTCCAATCCTTGGGCCAGTAGCCGTGGAAGGCGTAGGAGCGGCCGTATTCCTGCTGCGGCTGCCGCACCTGCTCAATCAGCGGCGTCGTCCAGATCGCCGTGACGCCAAGGTCACGAAAATAGCCGTCTTCAAGCTTGTCGATGACCCCTTGGATATCGCCCCCTTCGAACGAGCGCAGCGCATCGCCATCCTTCAACCGTCCATAGGCGGCGTCGTTGGAGGCATCGCCGTTCGCGAAACGATCCGTCATCAGAAAATAGATCGTGGCGTTGCCCCAGAAGGGATCGATCTCCGCAGCCCGACTGACGGGCGCCCCGGCCAGCATCAAGCCGGCGATCAACATGCTCGAACAAAACCCGTGACGCATCATCGGCCTCCCTCCCTTTGACCCGACGCTACTTTTCGTAGAAGAATCTTGCAAGCGAACGTGGGTTGCCAATGCGGCGGCGAGATGCCGCCTTCGCAATAACAGGCCTTCAAAGGCTTTTACCGGGGAGGATAGCGATTGCAAAAAAATGCAAAGACGCAGGCGCGTGCTGTGGAGCTTCCCGCCTTGACGGCGCTCAGAGGCGTCGCCGCATTGGGCGTCGTCCTGTTTCACATCGACGTTTGCCTGTTCTATCGCGAGATGGGGACACTTCTGCCGAAGACGGCCAGCGGCCTGATCGCGAACGGCTACCTCTGGGTCGACCTGTTCTTCATCCTCAGCGGCTACGTCATCCATCACGCTTACGGAGAGCGCCTGTCTCCGGGTTGCCGTTGGTCGAGCGCCGCTGACTTCTATCGCGCGCGGTTTCTCAGGATTTATCCGCTTCACCTCATCCTCACCGCCCTGCTGGTGGTCGCGGTGCTGATCGCCGGCGCGCTTTGGCCGGCGCTGAAGGATGGCAGTTGGGTGATCTTCTTTGCGTGGTCGGCCTTGCCGAGCAACCTGCTGCTGACCCACGCGCTGAACCAGCACAGCTATCTGTCGTGGAATATCGTGTCCTGGTCCATCGGCGCTGAATGGTGGTGCTACGCCGCGGCGCTCATCGTCATCCCCCTGATGGCCCGCTTTCGTCGCCGATCAGGCGGGATTTGCATCGGCCTGGGCGCCGCGGTCCTCGCCGGTCTGTTTTTCGTCCTGGGCCGCGATACGCTGGACATCACGTACGATTTCGGGGTCGTCCGGTGCCTCGGCGGATTTCTGATCGGCTTGGGTCTTTACCAGGTCTGTCGCGTCGGTCGGCCGCTTCAGGCCCGCGCCGCAGACGGGCTCACGCTGGCGGCCGTCGCCGGGCTTGTGCTAATAATGCACTTCGATGCGTCGGACCTTTTGGCGATCCCGCTCTTCGCCATTCTGGTGATGTCGTTGAGCGCATCGGGCGGACGGGTTCACCGGCTGCTCGCCGCCCCCGTGCCGCGATACCTCGGCCGGATCTCCTATTCGATCTATCTGGTCCACGGCCTGGTCTTTCTGGCGTTCTGGTACGCGGCGCCGGCGCTCGGTTGGCGCTTTGGGACTCCTGCGGAAGCGTGGCTGTTCGCCGCGGCGTTTCTCGTCCTGACGATATCCGGCGCGGCGATATCCTATCGATTCATCGAGCTCCCGGCGCAGCGGCTGGCCCGGACGGCGCCGCTCGCGGAGGACGTGAACGCGGGAGAGATTACGGTTGCGCGCGCCTGTCTCAAGGCAGCGCCGTTCCGAGCGAAGGGGGAAGAGCCTCGTCTGTAAACGGCCCGCCGCCTTCGGCCGTCGAACATCGACGACTGGCCGTTGGCGGGCGCCATCGGGGTCATAGGCATCGCTAGGTCTTAGGTCTGAATGCCGGCTGCATGCGGAAGTCCGCATTCAGCGCGGTGCTGACCTGGTTCGCGCTCAACCGACCGTCGGCTTTGGCTCGGAAGCGATCACTCGAACCAACCGGATCGGATGTCCGCTTTCAGGCGAGTAGCTAATGACCGCTCCTGGGCGCGAAGCGCGATCACCGGCACCGCAGCTCCGCAATGTCCGCTCTTTCCGGAAGCGGGCGTTGCGGTCCGCCGACGGGAATGGCTGACAAGGTGACAGGGACCGGACCCGGTCGAACGATTGCTCCATGAACCAACGTCCGGAAGCACGGATTTCTGCCCGAAAGGAGCCGGCCCGCTATTGGCCGACTGGGTTGAGCTCAGCCTGCCGCGGGTGATGGAAAAATGGAATGCAGCCCGAGCAGAACGGCACTGCCAGCTTCTTCTTCGCAGCGAGGCTTGCCGTCCGTCGCGGCTCAATCAGCTCGCTTCATTCGCCGCTGTTAGCCGGATGCAGCCCGTCCGCTTAGGATCTCAAAACGCGCGTAAGCTGCCGTTTATTCATCTGTGCGCTGGTGACCAGCCCGACTTACGCCACTGAGAGCGGCATCCGCGATCGTCGGATGCTTGTAGGTCCAGCAGCTTTCCTCGTCCTCGCTGACGAAGGTGAATAACTATAACGGGATGGGACCGGCTCGCCGTGGAAGCCAGGCCCCTTTGCATTCAGCCGGCACAGGATGATGATAAAGTGTCGTACTGAGCAAGGCTCTGTGCAGAACGTTGCACGAACACTGGTGGTGCGGCTATGGTTCCGGTGACGAAGCTGTTACGATATTGGGGGATTGGTGCCGACACTGGATTGGATGACGCGCGGGGAGGATGTGCGCGCGGCGGCGGCGGTGCCGTATCGGTTGTTGGAGGCGATGCCCGATCTAGACGGCGGCGATGGGGATGCCGCCAACATGTTGATCCAGGGCGACAATCTCGACGCACTCAAGGCGCTGCTCCCCTATTACAAGGGTGCGGTCAAGTGCATCTACATCGATCCGCCGTACAATACGCGATCGGCGTTTGAGCATTACGACGACAATCTGGAGCACAGCCAGTGGCTGGCGATGATTTATCCGCGCCTTGTGCTGCTGCGCGACCTGCTGGCGGAGGACGGCAGCATCTGGGTGTCGATTGACGACAATGAGGGGCATTACCTCAAGGTCGTGATGGACGAGGTGTTTGGGCGGCGAAACTTTCTGGCCGAGATTATCTGGCAAAAGCGCACTTCTCGGGAGAATCGAGCTGCCATCGGCTTGGCCCACGATGCGATCCTTGCGTACGGCAAAATGCCCGCAGTCGAATGGAAAGCGGTACGAAACAAGCTGCCGCCGAACCTGAACGGGTTCTCAAATCCTGATGCCGATCCGCGAGGTCCATGGCGATCAATTCCATTCTCAGCCCAAGGATATCGGCCAAATCAAATGTACGTGATTGATGGCCCGAATGGAGAACGCCATGAACCTCCTCGAGGTCGCTGCTGGGGGGCGACCGAAGAAGTTTTCCGACGGTATGAAGCCGAGAACCGAGTGTATTTTCCTCGAGATGGTGCCGGTCGCCCGCGCATTAAGCAATTTGCCGGTGAAGAGGCCGGATTGGTTCCAATGTCGCTTTGGTTGGCCGAAGACGTTGGAACCAATGAAGAATCGAAGCGCGAAATTCTACGCCTGTTTGAGGATGAGACGCCGTTCGGCACCCCTAAGCCTGAACGGCTCATGCAACGCATCCTGCACATCGCCAGCAATCCCGGCGATCTCGTGCTCGACAGCTTTCTCGGCTCGGGCACGACGGCGGCCGTCGCGCACAAGATGGGACGGCAGTGGATCGGCATCGAGATGGGCGATCATGCGGTCAGCCACTGCAAGCCGCGCCTCGATAAGGTGATAGCCGGCGAACAGGGCGGCGTCTCCGAAGCGGTCGGTTGGAACGGCGGCGGCGGCTATCGCTTCTACCGCCTCGGTGCGCCTGTCTTCGAGGCCGACGGCCATATTGCCGACGACATCCGCTTCTCCACGCTGGCCGCGCATATCTGGTTCAGCGAAACCGGCACCCCTTTCACCGCCGCAGCCGACAGCCCGGTGCTCGGCACCCATGACGGCATGACTTATGCGCTGCTGTACAACGGCATATTGGGCGATCGGTCGGTCAGCGGCGGCAATGTCCTGACCACCGCGCTGCTCGATCGCTTGCGGGCCGAGAGCGGATGGGACGGCCCGATGACCGTCTATGGCGAGTGGTGCAAGCTCGGCGCGGCGCGCCTCGCCGAAGCCGACGTGACCTTCAAACAAACGCCATATGATGTGAGAGCGCGCTGATGGAACTCAAGCCCTATCAGCGCCGCGCGCTCGATGCGCTCCGCACCTTCCTCGACCAGGCGGCGATCCGTCCGCACGCGCAGGCCTATGCCGCCGCCTGCGCAGTAGGCGAGCCGGGGGCCTATCAGGCCGCCTACCGGCCGCTCGCCGGCCTACCGGACGTGCCCTATTGTTGCCTGCGCCTACCAACTGGCGGCGGCAAGACGCTGCTCGCCGCGCGCGCGATCGGCATCGCGCGCGATGCCTTTCTCGACCGGCGCTTTCCGGTGGTGCTGTGGCTCGTCACCTCGACCACCATCGCCGAACAGACGCTCGGCGCGCTCAAAAAGCCGACGCATCCCTATCGTCAGGCACTGGAGGCCGCCTTCGGCGGCGCGGTGCGGGTGCTGGGCATCGACGAGCGCCGCCAGCTTCGCCCGCAGGACATGATGGACGCCGCAACCGTGATCGTCGCCACCGTGCAGGCGTTCCGCGTCAACAACGTCGCCGACCGCAACGTCTATCGCGACGATGAAGAGCTGGAGGCGCACTTCGTCCAGCTCGCCTCGGGCGCCGACCTCGCCCGGCACGAGGAGGGCGCGCGGCGGGGTAAGCCGATCGCCAGCTTCGCTAATCTGCTCAAGCTGCACCGCCCGCTCATCATCGTCGATGAGGCGCACAACTTTACTTCGACGCTGTCCGGCGAGACGATCCAGCGCATCGCCCCCGCCGCCGTGGTGGAGTTCACCGCAACACCGGTGCGCTCCAACGTCATTGTCTCGGCGACCGCCGCCGAGCTGAAGGCGGCCGACATGATCAAGCTGCCGATTCACCTGTCGCAGCACGGGAGCTGGCAGGCGGCGATCGCCCATGCGGTCGACAACCGCGCCTGGCTGGACCGGATCGCAGCGAAGGACGGCGGCGGCATCCGTCCGATCGTGCTCTACCAGGCGCAGCCCGCCCGCGAGGGCGCCGAGGCTACGGTGGAGGTGGTGAAGCGCCACCTGATCGATGATTGCCGTATTCCTGAGGACCGCATCGCGGTCGCGACGGGCAACCAGCGCGAACTCGACGATGTCGACCTGTTTGACGCCACCTGCAAGATCGAGCATGTCATCACCGTCGACGCACTGAAGGAAGGCTGGGACTGCTCCTTCGCTTATGTCTTCTGTTCCCTCGCCAGCATCCGCAGCGGCGGCGCGGTGGAGCAGCTGCTGGGGCGTGTGCTTCGAATGCCCTTTGCGACGCGCCGCTCGTCGGAAGAGCTGAACCGCGCCTATGCCCATGTGTCCGAGCGCAACTTCTTCGAGGCGGCCGAAGGGCTGAAGGACCGGCTGACCGCGATGGGCTTCGACGAGCGCACCGCGCTCGAGGCAATCGTCGAACAGCCCGAGACCTTCGACTGGCGCGAGGACGCGACGCTGTTCACCCGCCCTGAGCTGCCGGTGCTGCGGGTGCAGGAGCGGCCGGACCAGAGTAACTGGACGCCCGAGATGGTGGCCGCCACCCGCATCGCCGACGACGGCGCGGGCGGCGTCGCGATCACCTTCGACACGAGTGCGCCCGATGAGGTGCTGCGCGAGGTGGCGACCGCGGTAACGACGCCCGCGACGACGCCGATGGCGGCGGTGGAGGCGTTCATTGCCCGCCGTGCGGCAACGCTGTCGCCTGCCGAGCAAGGCGAGGTGCTGACGGTGCCACGCCTCGCCATCGAGCGGGATGGTCAGCTTGAGATCGTCTTTCCCGAGACGCTGGTGGACGTGGGCGGTTGGGACCTGCGGCAGGTCGACACCTCACTCCCCGGCTTTGCGCTGACCGAGCGGCCCGACACGTTTGAGATGGACGTGGACGGCGACCAGGTCGTCTACAGCCGCATCGACGCGCATGCCGAACTGGCGCTTGACGACGCGACTGACTGGGACGTGGCGGCGCTGTCACGTTGGCTCGACCGCACCACCCGACAGCGCGACGTCGCGCAGCCGATCTTCCTCGAATATTGCCGCCGCGTCGTGGAGGACGTGGCAGAGCATATCCCGCTCGCTCAACTGGTCCGCAGCAAATACGCGCTCCGCCGCGCGATCAACGCGCGCGTCCAGCAACTGCGACGCGAAGCAGGGACGCATGGCGTGCAGCTGCTGCTCGGTGACATCGCGCCGGTCCTAGGGCTGGGCGAGAACGGGTTTAGCTTCTCAAAGGCTGGCTACGACCCGCGCAACCCCTATGTCGGCCCGTGGCGGCCGAACAAGCATCTGTTCTCGCAGGTGGGTGACCTAAAGCACGGCGGCGAAGAATGGATGGCAGCGGTCGCCATCGACGACCATCCTCAAGTCCATCGTTGGGTCCGCAACGTTGACCGCACACCCTGGTCCTATTGGTTGCCGACATCGACCGATCGCTTCTACCCCGACTTCGTCGCCGAACTGAAGGACGGACGGACCCTCCTGATCGAATATAAGGGCGCGCACCTGACCAACGATCCCGATAGTGCCGAAAAGTGCAACATCGGCGCGCGATTGCAAGAGATCAGCCGCGGGGCGGTGGTGTTCCTGTGGGCCGAACTGGACCGAAGCGGCGGCGTATCGCGCCAGATCGACGCGGCGATCGGCTGACGGTCGCGCATGAACGCGGGGGCGAAACATTGGCAAAACTGAACCGCAAGCAGATCCATGACCGCGCACGCGCGACGCTGGAAGCACATCCCGGCGGAATGCGCTGGGCGGACATCCTGAAGATCATTCACGCGAACGATCCCGAGACGCCGGCGAACAGCATTCAAGGCGCACTCCATATTCTGTTTCAAACCGCCGACGACATCGTGAAGATCGCGCGCGGCACGTACCAACTGGCTAAGTTCGTTGACGCCGACGCCGCCGACGCGATGGCCGCCGAGGAGGCGATCGCATCGGCGCCCGTCGACGCCGATATCAGCGGAACCGCGTCAGGCCCCGTCGCCGAGCAGGACTTCTACGCCAGTTTCGCCAAATGGCTGGAAGAAAATGACGAGGCGACTGTGGCCGGCTCTCTGGGTGGCAGCAGCCTCGGCGGGAAATGGGGCACCCCCGACGTGATGGGCGTCCTAAAGCCGCGCGCGCAAGACATGTTCAAGTTCGAGCCTCAAATCGTCACCGCCGAGATCAAGGCGACGCCCAGCCAACCCGTGGTGGCCTTCGGTCAAGCGGTTGCCTATCGCCTGTTTTCGCACAAGAGCTACATCGTCGTGCCCCGCACCACGACGAGCGATGATATGAACCGGCTGAAGTCGCTGTGCAGCATCCACGGAGTTGGACTAGTGGTCTTCACACTCAACAAGGACGAGCCGGATTACAACGTCATCGTGCTGCCGGCACTCGCCAGTCCGGACATGTTCTACGTCAACAGCATGCTTGATCGGCTGAAGAGCAGCGAACCTAAGCTGTTGAACAAGCTGTTTTGATGGCGGTGTCTGGCCGATTCTTGCCTGTCCGCTGTTGAGCAGGCACGCTCAGTAAGCGGACGCTCGGCAGGTAGGACCAAATGAACGATATTCTCGCAGGATATGCGGCAGCGGCGACGCCCGAACTGATCGCCCGTTTCAATGCCCTCTCTCCGTCAGAACTATACGCGCCAGTCTTTGATCTCCTACCGACTAGCCCGGCTCGGGTCGCCGATATCGGGACCGGAATCGGTCGGGACGCAGCCTGGTTTGCACAGCAAGGTCATGAGGTCTTGGCGGTCGAGCCCGTCAAAGAGCTTCGCGAAGCGGGAGAAGCGTTGCATGGCTCTGTCAATATCGAATGGCTAGATGACCGACTTCCCGAACTTGCAACGGCCCAAACGCGCGATCCGTTCGACTTGGTGACCCTATGCGCGGTCTGGCAGCATCTCGACGACAATGCCCGACGGGTTGCCATGGTGAACCTCGCGCGAATGACAGCGATAGGTGGCATGTTGATCATGTCGCTTCGACATGGTCCGGGTGCATCCGATCGCCGTGTGTTTCCGGTTTTGCCAGAAGAGACGATCAAGACAGCGAGCCGATTGGGCTTCGATCTTACACGACGGTCGGAGGCTGACTCGGTGCAGCCCGATAACCAAGCGAGGGGCGTCCGCTGGACTTGGCTCGCTCTGAGCAAGGTCTGCTAAAGAGCAGCGCCTGCAAACAGCACTATGGCAACCATGGGTCGCGAGCCGTCGCTCACCAAGAAGATGAACGAGCGGCAACTTTCGGGAAATCCGCCGGCCCATTTGAACGGCAAAAATTGGCGCGAAGCGGAATCACCGGCACCGCAGCTCCGCAATGTCCGCTCTTTCCGGAAGCGGGCGTTGCGGTCCGCCGACGGGAATGGCTGACAAGGTGACAGGGACCGGACCCGGTCGAACGATTGCTCCATGAACGAACGTCCGGAAGCACGGATTTCTGCCCGAAAGGAGCCGGCCCGCTACTGGCCGATGCCGTTGAAAAAGTCCGCTCGTGGCAGCCGCAGCGCCTGCCCGGGGAAGTCCCTTCGATCGACGATCGGTTCAGCTTCGTCCGTTGAGCCTGCGCAAGAGCCGGGTAAGCTGTTCCAGCTCAGCGTCCCGCCATTGCTCGATACATGTTCGAAAGAGACTGCCTTTGCGGTCGATCGCTTCGGCGACCTTTGCCCGGCCCGTATCTGCAAGGCCATATAGGATGCTTCGGCCATCTGCAGGATCTGGCTGGGCTTCGATCAGGCCAAGCTTGCGCAGATCCTTCGTCAATCTGCTGACCACGCTTCTGTCCATGGCCACAGCGTCGGCGATCCGGCTCGCCTGGGCGGGGCCGAATGAATGCAGCCACTGCAGAATCTGAAATGCCGCACCGGACACCGGCGGCTGAAAATTTTCCGCAGCCTCCGCCGTGACGGCGCGTGACGCGCTGATCAGCGCGTTCAGTTCGTCCCCCAGCTTCCGGACGATCGTCTCACGGCGCGTCATCGCCCGAGGTCGCGTCTCATCCGGCTTGTCGCTCCCGTCCATCCTTGTCCCGATCATGATAATGATCGACAAAAGTCAATCATGTTCATAGAGGTTGATGGACTTTTATCCACTATTCCGGCGGTGAGCAACCATGCCTGACCTGAAGACGATCGTGATGACCGGAGCCACCAATGGCATCGGCCGCATAGCCGCCGCCGCGCTCGCCGGCCCGGGCGTTCGCCTGATCCTGATCGCCCGCAGCGAAGCGAAGGCGGAGGCTATGCGCGCCGATCTGCTGCGGTCCGCCCCTGACATGCAGATCGACCTTTTCCATGCCGACTTCACCGGGCTGGGCACCGTTGCAGCCGCGGCCGAAGCGATTGCCGCGCAATATGAGCGCATCGATGTGCTGATCAATAATGCAGGCCTCCATGCATTCGAGCAGCGCGTCACCGAAGACGGCTTTTCCGAAATGATTTCGGTGAACTATCTGGCCCCCTGGCTGCTGACGGCGATCTTGTGCCGGCGTCTCGTCACATCCGCGCCATCTCGTATCGTGACCGTGGCGTCCGAAGCCTCCCGTCGCGCCCACGGCGTGAATCCTGGCGTTGACCTCCATGACACCGCCGCCTTCACGCGCTTTGGCTCCTCGACGATCTACGGTAGGACCAAATTGATGAACATCATGTTCTCGATGGAACTGGCCCGCCGGCTTGGGGGGAAGGGTGTGGCGGTCAATTGCCTCGATCCCGGATTCAACGTCACGGGATTGGGACGAGAGCTGCCATTCGCAGCGCTGCTCGAGCGGCTGCTCGGCTTCCTGCGCATTGGCGACCCGCGTCGCGGCGCGGGGATCATCGTGCGGCTCGCCACGGATCCGGCATTTGCAGAGCTGTCCGGAGGCTATTTTTCGGTCAGGGACGCCGCACCGCTCGTGCCCGTCGCGCCCGGCGGAGACATCGACGCGCAGCAGGCGCTATGGGCGATCACCAGCAAGAGCCTCGAACGATATTATGCTGGCCTTCGGGAATGCCCCCATTTGAGCGCGCCTGGCTGAGGCCGGAACGCGCATCATTTGCATTTCATTCGTGCATAGGCCGCCATGGCATCCGGACAAAAGAAGAGGGCCGGCATCGCTGCCGTGCCCTCTCCTCTATTCCGCAGAAGGATCAGAAGCCGAAGACGACGCCGACGACTGCCTGATTATTCTTGAGATCGGACTCATAATTGACGTGGTTCAGCTCGAAGCGGAGCGACGTGCTGTCGGTGATGCCCGTCTCGACGCCGCCGCCGAAACGGATGCCGTCACCCCAGGCGCTGCCGAATCCTTCGGCGCCCACCTTGCTGCGCTGATAGCCGATGCGGCCATAGATGCCGGTCGTGTCCTGGATGCGGTAGCCGGCGCGCGCGCTGACGCCCCAACCCCACTTCGCCTCGAAGCCCTGCGCGTCGGCGGTGTTCAGGTCGATATTGGCTTCCGCGCCAACGAATGCACGCCCCAGCGGCAGATCATAACCAAGAAATGCGGTCCCGCCGACACCGTCAGCACCGATCCCTTCAAACTCTCCTGAGCCGTTCACATTGTCGAGCGTCGCGCCGCCGCCAATGAAGGGGCCGTTAAAGTCCGAAGCTTGCGCTGCCGTGGCCGCACCTGCAACTGCGACGGCTGCGATCAATACTTTCTTAAACATCTATAATCCTTACAACGCGTACTGTTACGCTACATTCCCGTTCGGGAGAGCGCGAGATAAGTATGACATTACGGTTACACAACGGCGAATGATCATCGTGCGACAGAGCCACGGCGCGCGTTGCAAATATGTCACATTGGTCATGCTTGCCCTTCCCGTCGCGCTACGCGCAGGGACGTTGTCAGACCAGCCAAGCGCATGGCCAATGCGCGCGTCCACAGGGAAGAGGAGGCGTCAAAAGGATCCGCGAACGCCGAATTCGGCGCGGCGTGCGTAGCGTTCGTAGAACACCGCAAACCGCTTATCGCTTGCGTAGCGGTGGAAATCCTCCTCGGTCAGATTGGAGAGATCGAGATAGATCGAAATGAAGCGGTTGATCTTGTAGCTTGCGCTGAAATCGACAAATCCCGTCGCTGCGGTGGTGGTCGTCGTGTTGACCGGACCGCAAATCGCGCAGTCCACGAACTTCCCGCGATAGGCATAGGACAAGCGGGCGCTGATCGCCCCCTTTTCATAGAAGCCGGACAGGTTGAAGGTGTGCCGCGACACGCCGTCGAGATCGCGTTCGACCTCAGTGCCGTCGAGCAGGGTCAGCCTCGATCTGGTATCGGCGAATGTATAATTTGCGGTCGCGCCGAAGCCGCTCGGCAAGACATGCTGCATCGCGACCTCGGCCCCGATCAGCTCGGCCGTGTCGCCGTTGATCGGACGGATCACCGTTCCCGGAAAGCCGGCGATCATCGTGTTGAAGATGCCCGCGGCGACGAAGCCGTCGATGCTTTTATAGAAGCCGGCGAGCGAGGCCGAGGAGCCCTGGCCGCCATACCATTCGAGCGAAAGATCGAGAGAGTCGGACTTGATCGCGCGAAGCTTGGGATCGCCATTCTGGCCGATGAGCGGCGGATTGCTCCTGACCTCATAATTGACGTCGAGGCCGAGCTGCGAGAGCGTCGGCCGCGTGATCGCCTTGGAAGCCGCGGCGCGCAGCTGCAGATTGTCGCGAATGCGCCAGGTGACGTTCGCCGACGGCAGCCAATTGCCATAGACATTGCCGCCGGTAACGGGCTGGATAGGCGAAAATACCGGTTCGAAATTATTGTTGCCGATGGGCGTCAGCGAAAGAAGCTGCTGTTCGCTGCCCGTCACATCGACATTGGTTTCGACATAGCGGACGCCGATATTGGCATCGATGGCGTTGCTCTTCAGGTTGAGCTGGACATAGCCGCCATATTGATCTTCCTTCACGATGCTCGATGCGCGCGGCACCAGCGTCGCCCTTGTATTGGCATCGAAATAGGCCTGGCCATTGGCCCTGATCGCCGCTTCGAATATCCGCAATGCGTCGATCGCGGGCCATTTATTGTCGATGCCGACGATTCCCGAACGATAGCCGTCGCCATTGGGGAAGGGTATGACGGCCACGACCCCGACCGAGCCCAGCGTGGTGGTGAAACCGCCATGCGCGTTTTCATTGGGGGAATCGTAGATTTCCTTGCGCTTCTTGCGGCTGGAATAGAAGCCGCCATAATCGATCGAGACGGCAAGATCGCCCAGGCTGCCGGGCGCATAGCTGAAATCGAGCCGTGACGAAAAGGCGTCGTCCTTAACGAGCTCGCCCTTCTGCTCCATCAGATTGAGCGCAATCTCGTCATTCGTGATGCTGTAGCAGCTACGGCCATCGGGAAGCGTGCAGGTCACGTTCGGCGCGCGTCCGGTCGCTTCGAAACTATAATTGCCGCCGGTGACCCCCGAGACCGTATAATAATCCTCCCCGCGGTTCGGGCGGCTGGACCGCGATACGGCCAGGTCGAGCTTGACGGTGAAGTCGTCGAACGCATCCCAGGCCGTGTTCCAGCCGAACTGATAGGTCTTCACCTTGCGCGACTTGACGTCCGTTCCGAATTCGACCGGGATATTGGTCACATCGAATTTTGTGAGGAAATATTTATTCTGCCCCGGCCCAGGCCAGTCTTCATAAGTGGCATTCTCGTAACGCGCCCATGCCTCGTTCGCGAAAAAATTGACGATATAGTTCGCCGCCTGTTCGGGCGTGTCATAATAGGAATAGAAAGCGTCGATCTTTGTGCGGAAACTGTCGGCCGGCTGCCATTCGACGCCGCCGACCAGGCTCCAGCGTTTGCGCGGGCCGTTCTTGACCTGATAGGACATGATGCCCGGAAATGCCGCGCGGCCGATCCCCGGCCCGCAAAATTCGGTCGGCGTGCGGCAGCCCGAGCCGTCGGCCTGCAGCACCTCCGTGCTGCGCGCGAAGCTTTCGAACGTGTCCGAACGCCATTGCCGCTTATAATAATAGACGCCCGCAAAGACGCCCAGACTGTTGTCGGCGAAGCTGTTGCTGACCGCGCCGCCGAAGCGCGGCGTCAGCTTGTCGGTCGATTCATCATATAAGCCACCGACATTGCCCGAAAAATGGAAGCCGGGCCGTGCCAGCGGATTGATCGTCGTCAGCTCGACCAGGCCGCCGATGCTGCCATCCGTCAGCGATGCCGAGGGCGATTTGTAGACCGTCGCGCTCGCCAGCACTTCGGCCGGGAGTATATCATAGCTGAAGTCCCGGCCGGCGCCGTCGGTCGTGATCACGCGTCCGTTGAAGGTGGTGAGATTGAACTGGCTGCCAAGGCCGCGGATCGCCACGAAGCGCCCCTCGCCTCCCGTATTGCGTGCGATCTGGACGCCCGTCACGCGCTGGAGCGCGTCGGCGATGTTCGCGTCGGGAAACTTGCCGATATCCTCGGCACTGATCGAATCCGACACGACGCCCGCATTCCGCTTCAATTCGGCCGCGCGCTGAAGACTGGCGCGAACGCCGGTGACGATGATCTCGTCGGGCTGAGGCTCGTCGCTTGCCGGATCGCTTGCCGGGGCGGCTTGATCGGCGCGCGATGCGGCTCGCTCATCCTGCGGCGTCGCGCCTTCCCGGGGCGCTGTCGGCGGGGCTGCGGTCTGCGCGGTGGCGAGCGTGCCGAACGAGCAGCCGGCAGCAAATATGGCAAGCTTGACGGGCATTTTCATGGTCAAACCTCTCCTGAAACGCGCCTTGTCTGGATGGCGCTTGGAGATTGGATACGCCTTTTGCCGGCAACCAACAATTGCAGCAAAACCAGTGCAAAAAGATTGCCGTCATCGCAGGAATTGGCGGCAGCGCGCCGCGGATCATGGAATTGAGCCCTGCGGGGAAGCATGATCGGTGCGGAGGTTCGCGCCGGAGCCATTCAAGCTCGGCCGAAATCGCTATAGCGAGATAGCGAATGACAGTGCGGGCGCCTGTTGCATTTGAGTGACGGTTTCGGAATGAATTTGACCGGTCTGGCTTCGATTCATGCCATAAGCGATTGACTTTAACTAGCTATTCGATTGCCTTTTCCCCAGGACCTCCCTGGTCTCCGCAAATAAAATCGAGGGGGAACTCATGCTACATCGTCACGCCCGATTTGCGCAGTCATTGCTCATGGCCAGTGCGCTGACATCCCTTTGGGCTTCTTCGGCCTTCGCGCAGGACAGATCCAGCCCTGCCACAGCGGATGAGAGCGAGATCGTCGTGACCGGAAGTCGCATCGAGCGCAGCGACTATGATCTTGCCAATCCATTGGTCACCGTGACCTCCGAGACGCTGGAGCAATCCGGCAATGTATCCGTAATCGACACATTGGCGCAAAATCCCGCCTTGCTGAATTCCCTCAGCAACTATCGGACATCTGGCTCGCAGAGCGATTTTGGTGCAGTCGGCGTAAGCCTGCTGGATCTGCGCGGCCTTGGCGAGGACCGTACGCTGGTGCTGGTGAACGGCCGTCGCCATGTGGCGAGCCTTTCCGGTTCGGCGGCCGTTGATATCAACACCATTCCGACGGATCTGATCGAGGCTGTCGACGTGCTTACGGGCGGCGCATCGGCAGTCTATGGCGCGGATGGCGTATCCGGTGTCGTCAACTTCCGCCTGAAACGGAATTTCGACGGCCTTACCGCCCGGGGGCAGGTCGGCATTTCGAGCAGGGGCGATGCCGGTCAGCGTTTCGGCACGATAACCTATGGGCACAATTTTGCTCAAGGCCGGGGCAATGTGGCGCTTTCCTATGAGTTTCGTCAGCAGGATCGCCTCAGCAGCTTCGATCGTCCGCGAACCGGCGATCCGCTGCGGACTTTTAGAATCGTTCGCAATCCAGCCGATTTCCCCGACGACCCGAATGTCCCTGATCGCATTCCTTTCAACAATCTTCGCTATGCGGATAGTTCAATTGACGGGGCTGTCGATCTTGACCTTGATGGCATCCCGGACTTCACCGGTTCCGGCAAGGTCTATGATCGCGGCACGCTGCTGCGATCCTCGGGCGGGCTGACGCAGGGCGGCGACAGCACGCCGCTGGCAGGCTATCAGGGCGATCTCCAGGCCTATAACCGCGTCCATAATGTCAACTTTCTGTCGCATTATGATTTCAGCGATGCAGCCTCCTTCTTCCTTGAAGCGAAATATGTAAAGAACAAGACGTTTACGCTTGCGCAGCCATCCTTTGATTTCTTTACATATCTGACACCCGAGAACCCCTATCTGCAGGATCGTTTCGGCACGGCGGCGACCGTCGATGGTGCGCTTATTTCCCGCGACAATTTCGACCTGGGAGTTCGCGGCGAAGAAAATGATCGGGAAACCTTTCGTACCGTCACCGGATTTGAAGGCCAGATATCCGATCATGCGCGATATGAAGTCTCCTACACCTTCGGGCAGACCAAATCGAAGATCAAGCTGACCGACTATCGCATCGCGGACCGTTATTATGCGGCAGTCGATGCCGTCATCGACCCCGCCACCGGCAATGTCGTGTGTCGTTCCAATCTGTTTCCGGGCGAGAATATCGACCCCAACAACTATGACGCACCGGCGAGCACCTTCACGCCGGGGGCGAACAGCGGTTGCCGCCCCCTCAACCTGCTGGGGAATGGCGTGCGCGATCAAGCAGCGCTGGACTGGGTCAATGCCAACCTCATGAATCAAGCAAAGATTCAGCAACATGTCGTTTCAGGCTCGATATCCGGCGACTTTGGTCAGTTCTTCGAGCTGCCGGGTGGGCCCGTGAAGTTTGCGCTCGGCGCCGAGTATCGGAAAGAAAAGAGCAAGTTCACGCCAGACGAACTGCTTCAACAGGGGGCGCTGGCCGACTTTTCCCTTCAGCTTCCCGAGCGCGGCAGCTTCGACGTGAAGGAGGTCTTTGGCGAGCTTTCGGTGCCACTGCTGAAAGACGTTCCCTTTGCCTACAACCTGACTCTGGGAGCGGCAATCCGCCTGTCGGACTATTCCACGGTTGGGAAGACGACAAGCTGGAAGGTGGAGGGTTCCTACGCTCCCGTTCCCGACATCACGCTGCGTGGCACTTGGTCGGAAGCGGTACGTGCCCCGAATATCACCGAGCTGTTTGCGCCACGCAACGGTGGCTTCTCCTTCATCAGCGACCCTTGCGACCCGGTCTATATAGGCGAAGGCACCCAATATCGCGCTGCCAACTGCCAGGCTACGCTCCAGGCTGCGGGCCTGACCCCTGCGCAGATTTCCGCTTTCAATCCGGAAAATGATCCGGAGGCGACCGTCAGCCTTCCGGGATTCTCTGGCGGCAATCGCAACCTGAGGGAAGAAACGGCAAGGACGTGGACAGCCGGTGTGGTTCTGCGCCCCTCTTTCACTCCCCGCCTGGTTGCTTCCTTCGATTGGTACGACATCAAGCTGAAGAATGCGATCAATACGCCGACCTCCGAAGAGCTTGCCGAGCTCTGTGTCGATCAACCGACGCTGGACAATGTTTTCTGCGAAAATATCACGCGGGCGCAGGGAACAGGCTATATTTCCAGCTATTTTGTTCAGCCGCAGAATGTCGCCAATTTCCGGACCGCGGGCGCCGACTTCAAGCTGAATTATAAGTTTGCGCCATCCGATCTTGGGCAGTTCAACCTGGGATTCGCAGGTGGCTATCTTGATCGCCTGGAGTTCATCCCTACGCCTGGCGGAGAAATCGACGTCGACAGGAAGGAGTCCTATTTTCCGAAGTGGAATTTCACCGGCGACGTGACCTGGCAATATAAGGACTTGACCGTAAATTACGGCATCACCTGGTTCAGCAAGACGCGTCGTTACACGACTGAAGAATTGGAGGCCAATCCCGATCTGAGTGATCCGCGCTATTTCTGGTACAAGGAAAAGTGGCAGCACGATCTCTATGTCGCTTATGACGTCCAAGATCACTTCCGACTCTATATGGGCGCCAACAATCTATTTGATCAGAAGCCCGATGTGGGCTCGGTCAACTATCCGATCGGTGCGATAGGTCGTTATCTCTATGTAGGCGCCCGCATCACGATGTGACGACGTCAAGAGAAGGGGGCCGGTTTCCGTCCCCCTTTTCGTTTGCGACGGGATTTACTGCACCTGCCTTACGACTGCGTCCGCCATGGTCAATGATAACGCCGGCTGCTTTGCATCAATCACCGATGATATGCGGCACGAACCGTGCGGTGTCGCCGGTGATGGGGCCGTCCTCGCGAATGCCGAGGCCCGCCGGCTCGCCATCGACGATCCAGCTCCCCAGCACCGGCCGCCTGTTTCCCGCGCCGGGAAGGTCGAACAGCCGCTGATAGACGAAGCCCTCCGCGCCATAATCGCCGCCGGTGCGGGCGAATGTGCCGGCGTCGCGGATGAGGGTGACATTGGCGCCTTCCCGCGCGAGCAGTGGCTTGCGCGCATGGTCCCCGGCAAGCGGCTGCCGGCTCGCCTCGAGCAGATTGGGATGACCCGGAAACAATTCCCACAGGATCGGCAGGATCGCCTTGTTGCTCCAGATCATCTTCCAGATCGGCTCGATCCAGAGCGTGGTCGAAAGGCTTTCAATCAGTTCGCGCCCGAACGGCTCGTTGACCAGCCATTCCCAGGGATAGAGATGGAATATCGCATCGATGGGCATGAGATCGAGGTCGACGAAGCGCCGCCCGCCGCTGTCCCAGCCGATATCCGCCATCAGGATCGGCTGGACCGCGATGCCGGCCTCGCGCGCCATGTCCGCCATATAGGCGACGGTCATCACCTCCTCGCCCGCATCGTCGGCGGCGTCGGCGACATGGGCGAGGTGGAGCCGGCTGCTGCCCGGCGGCGGGGCGATGTCCCGCCATTTCGCCACCAGCCTCTCATGCAGGCTGTTGAACTGGTCCCGTCCGGGAAACAGCGCCTCCTTCCAGTCCCACTGGATGATCGCGGCCTCGAGCAGGCTGGTCGGCGTATCGCAGTTGAATTCGAACAGCTTGGGCGGGCCGGCACCGTCATAGCCGAGATCGAACCGCCCGAAATTGAGCGCGGGGGGCTCGGCGTCCCACGCCTCACGGATCGCTTCATGGCAGAAAGCGGGAATGGCGAAGCTGCCGAGAAGATCGCGGTCGAGCACATATTGCCCCGCCTCGACGAACAGGCGGTACAATTCGGCCGTCGCCTCCTCGATCAGGCCGATCTCGGCAGCCGAAAAGCTGTAGCAGGCGCTTTCGTCCCAATAGGGACGGCCGGCGGCGCTGTGCCAGACAAGGCCGAGCGCCTCGACCCGCTCACGCCAGTCCGGGCGCGGCGTGCATGCGATCCGGCGCATTATCCGCCGCTCCCGTGTGCGCTCATGCCGAAACCGCCGCGCGTGACGGTCGCCGCCGATGCGCGCGCATAATGGACGCCCGCGCGCGGACGATCCGATCCGCCGCCCAGCGCCTCGCCGATCGCCGGCACGCGGCTGCCGCGCGCGAGATAATACCAGCCTCGCGCACCGGCGGAGCCGCCCCCCGATCCCCCGCCCGCGCAATCCGCATCGTCCACGCGCCTGCCGCTGCGGTCGCGGCAGACGGCCACGTCCGAACTGGCCCGATCCTCGCCCCGCGATCCGCATCCCGACGCCAGCAGCGCGGCCGCGACCGCCGTCGTGATCGGCAACACCCGCCGATCGAACTTGCCCTGCATATTCCCCCCTCCGGACAGACTTCCGTCGTTACGGACGGATGCGCGGAAATGCGAGCGCCAATGGACCGACTTTGCAGCTATTTAGGGGCGCGAGACAGCCGGCCCGCAACAGCGTGAGAGGCCGTTCAATGGGAGCGGCGCAGTTGCGAAACGTCCGCAACGGGGCCCGCTTAGCCGACGAGCGCTATGGATCAGGAAGATTTTCCCTTGAGCAGCGCCACGATGGCCATGGCATGGCCGTGCCCCAGATCGAAATCGGATTTCAGCCACGCGATGATATTGCCCGCCTTGACGCCGGGCTTCAGGGCACCATCCTCGGCAAAGCCCTTCTCTTTCGCCAGCGCGATGAATTGCTCGGGCGTCTTGCCGGTCTTGGCCTGGATATTGTCGAGATAGGCCTGGAAGGACATTGTAGATCAGCTCCTTGCCGGAATGGGCGAGCGCGGATTCACGCGGCTTCGGGCATGCTGCGCCGCCAGGGGAAGATCGCCCGGACCTGCGGATCGCGCAGCCAGAGGCCGCCCCACATGAACAGCCCAAGATAGATGCTGAAGAGAATATGGCTGAACAGCGGATTTCCGACCCTGATCTGCGTTGCCATCGCGCCGCCAAGCAAGCCCATCGTCAGCGTGGCGCCGAAAATGCTGGTGCGCGGGATGAGATAGAGGATCACGCATGCCAGCTCGACCATGCCGATCATGGGCGCATAAGCCGGCGGCCAGCCAAGTGCCGCCAGCGGCTCGGTCGCCACCCGCGCGTTCACCAGCTTGGGCGCGGCCGAGGCGATGAGAAGAAAGGCGGCGAACAAGCCGCTCATGATGCGTCCGCTCCAGAGCATCGCCCGTTCCTTTTGCACGCTGGCATCCTTTCCCGATCAAGCGTCCCGGCGCCCCTTCGACAGGCGCTTCAGCTCCATGCCGTCCCTTTTCCGATGCTTGCGCCGGGCGCCGGGCCGACTATCTTGACGTCAAGGTAAAATCCGAATGTCTTTATGTCAAGATAATCCGAAAGGGTCACAAAAATTGCACGATCATGTCGAGCTGCGCCGCGTGCAATGGTCGAAGGAACTGCCCGATGTGGACACGCGCGGCATGGCCATTCTCGGCCGCGCACGCTGGATCACGCTTCGCGTGCGCCCGCCGATCGAGAGCGTTTTTGCCCGCCATGGGCTGGACAGCGGCGAGTTTGACGTCCTGTCGACATTGCTGCGCTCCGGCCCGCCCTATCAGCTGCGTCCGACCGAGCTGTTCAGGTCGCTCATGATTTCGTCGGGCGGCCTCACCGACCGGCTTTCCCGGCTGGAGAAGGCAGGTCTGGTCAAGCGCGCGCGCAGCGGCGCCGATGCGCGCAGCTTGCTCGTGCAATTGACCGATGCCGGACGCGAGCGTGCCGAAGCCGCCTTCCGCGAGGATATGATGGTCGAGGCCGAACTGCTGGAAGCGCTCACCGACAAGGAGCGCGATCAGCTCGCGACCTTGCTCGCAAAGCTGGCCCGCGCGCTCGGCGAGAGCGATTGACGGCTTTCCGGCCTCAACATGCCAGCTTCGGGCGCAGGACGGTCAGATCGCCCGACCGCCGGCCGCCCGCCCGACATCCCGCGCCCTGCTCGCTCCGATAGGTTCGGCCCATTACAGAGTCCGGGGTTCGGGAGAGCGGCGCCCCCGCCCGGCCGCGGCGGAGACGTCCGCCGCCCCTTCGACGACATTCGCCGCCCCCCCTTGTCGCACCGGATCAGTGCGCGCGATGCCCGGCGCCTGCCTTATCTTGGCGTGTCGGTGACCGTTTCGTCTCCGCTCGCCCCGCTCTGCTGCATAGTGCCTTCCTGCATGCCGCCGGAGCTGGAACCGCCCTGCTCCGCCCTGCCCTGCTCCGCCCTGCCCTGCTCCGCCCCGCCCTGCTCAGCCCTGCCCTGGCCGAACTTGAACGCGCTCGAACCGCCTTCGCCCGCCTCGCCGCCGAGCCGGCCCTGCAGCATCTGCTTCGCGCGCTCGGCGAGCTGCTGCTGCTGATCGCGCGCTTCCTCGAAAAAGCGTCGAAGCTCCTGATCCTCGCTGGCGTCCCGGCAGTAGGTCTGACAAGTCTCCGCGCCCTGGAGCGCATGATAAAGGACCGAGACGATATCATAGGTCTCGTTGCGGATGCCGGTCTCGGAACCGGCCTGCGTGCTGGCCATCTAATCTCTCCTGTCATGAGCTGGAGTCATTTTCGATCGAGACCGCATGACCGACGAACGGCCGGGGCGACGAACTGGACGGGACATCGTCGGCGCAGCTTCGAACGCGGCTCGGGCTGCGGCCTCGCGCAGCCAACCGTCCGGAAATCCGGCAGTTCCAGTCATTTCGGGGTTGGACGATCAAAAGCCCTGAAGACGCGCCGGTAATGGGCCCGGTGATAGCACATGCGTCGGGATCGTCATCGCGGCTGCGCCAGCGGCGGTTGCCCCGTTCATCGACGGCCGGCGCGAAACGCCTTTGGCCGATGAACGAAGCCTCCATAGCTATCCGCGCGGGCTCAGGCGGGCTGTTTCAGCAGATGCAGCGCCTCGTCCAGATGCACATAGCCGGCAAAGCCGCCGCGGCTTTGGGCGGGCGCCTCGCGCTCGATGGCATGAGCGAAGCGCACCGCCGGATCGCTTTCGAGCTTTTCATACAGGCTGTTGAGGCCGGGATAGTCGCGCCGGTCGATCACCTTGTGGAAATCGGCCCAGCGCGCGATCCCGATGAAATAGGCATCGGCCAGGCTGCGGCGATCGCCGGCAAGCCAGTCGCGGCCTCCCAGCATCGCCTCGAGATTGCGATGCGCCTTCTCCACCTTCGTTTTTGCGATGGCGGTGAGCACCTCCTTTTCGGCCCCCTCGCTGCCATGTTCGACGACATGCCAGAGCGGCACGAAGGCGTGGAAGAAGCTGCTGTTCAGGAATGCCAGCATCTGGTTCTGGCGGTCGAACTGCGCCGTCCCCGGCTCGAACGCCAGGTCCGTGCCTTTCGCCTGCGCGCCGATATGCGCAAGAATGGCGATGCTTTCGCTGATGATCGCGCCGGATGCGGTCATCAGCGACGGGGTCTCCCCGACAAGGTTGATCCGGCGATATGCATCGCCCGAGACCGTTTCGGGCATCTGGATGCGGCACAGCCTGTATGGCCGGCCGAGCCATTCGAGCGCGACGATCGATCCGAAGGAGCAGCCTTCGGGTATGCCGTAAAAGAGAATGGGGTCCATGATCGTCTCCGTTCCGATTGGCGAAGGCGGGGCGCCTCCGGGTTCGATCCCTGTATCCCCATGGACTTTGGCGGTGTAGACGGCGGGATCTGGACTTATCGTCCACATAGGTGGACTTCGGATCGATCGGCTTTTCTTATGCTCAATCTCAACGATCTCCATCTCTTCGTGCAGGCGGTCGAAAGCGGCGGCTTCGCCGCGGCGGCGCGGCGGCTCGGCCTGCCCAAATCGACCATCAGCAAGCGGGTCGGCGAATTGGAGGCCGATCTCGGCGTGCGGCTGGCGCAGCGAACGTCGCGCAGCTTTACGCTGTCGGATGCGGGCCGCGACTTTTACGAGCATGCGCGCGCGGCGCTGATCGAAGCGGAAACGGCGGAAAGCATCGTCCGCAGCCGGCTTGCCGAACCCAGCGGGACAGTCAGGATCACCGCGTCCGTACCCGTTGCGCAATTCTATCTGGCGGACCGGCTGCCGGCATTCGTGCGCACCTATCCCGGGCTGCATGTTCAGCTTCACGCGACCGACCGCTTCGTGGACCTGGTGCAGGAAAGCTTCGACATCGCCGTTCGCAATCATTTCGGGCCGCTTCCCGATTCAAGCCTCGTGCAACGGCAGATGCCCGCCGATCCCATGGTGCTGGTCGCGGCGCCGGCCTATCTGGGCGCGAAGGGCATTCCGCGCCGGCCGGAGGAGCTTGCGCGCCATGACGCGCTGCTGACGAGCCCGTCCGCGCGAAGCTGGCGGCTTCGCGGCGAAGAGGGCGACGAGGTGGAAGTGACGCCGCGCCCGGTCATGTCCGCCGACGAGTCGCTCCTATTGCTGAAGGCGGCCGCCGACGGCCTCGGCATCGCCTGCCTCCCGGCAGGCTTCTGCCGGTCCTATATTGCGCGAGGAGAATTGATCGGCCTGCTTCCCGGCTGGACGGCCGGATCGGCAAACACGACCATCCTGGTGCCGCATCGCCGTGGCCAGCTTCCTTCGGTGCGCGCTGCCCTGACATTCCTCACCGAAGCGCTCTCCGCCGATATTCCCCGGGGTGGCTAGAGCATTCAGCGTTTAATCGGATGCATAGCCGTCCGGCATTGGTTGGCTGCGCGGAGTGAGTTTCAAGATCGTTGCTTGCGAAAAGCTATTCGGATTGTCTTTCTCACCGCTCGGATGAGAAAAAGAGGCCAGCCCAGCGCGCTCACGCCCCACATGGCTATGAAACCATAGGTCACAATCGGATAAGGAGACAGCGCGTCATCGGCCGTGAGCATGGCGATACAACCAGCGGCAAACAGGGATGCTGTCATCGCAAAAACTATCAGGTCTTGCTTTATCGTCATCCCGCTAGAGGTTGTCTCGACCATCGTCAGTATTGTCCCCGCCCATCGCTTGCTCGGCACGACCGGGCTGATCGCTGCGATGCAGGCCTGATCGGCCAGGCTCCTGACGACCAATTACCCAACGGCCAAAAGCAGCTTTCCACACGCCCTCGATGCCAAGCGGACATTGCCTCGGACGTGCTGGGAGCCATAAGGTTGAGCCATGAGCCGCCGATTGACGAGATTCCGCAAAGTTGCCGCGCTCGCCAATGAACCGACACCAGTCCGTAGGCTCGTGGCTGGAACAATCGCAGGTTCTATTGCATTCATTCTGACTTATTTGCTTCTCGGCGTCGTATGGGGCGCCGGTTTGAGCGCGACCCTTTTCTCCTCCGTGGCACTTACGGTCGCAGCGGCGGTCGCAGCCGTGACCATGAAGTCCGGGATGGCGGTAGTTTACGGGGTCCTCGCCGCTATCTGGCTGCTCCTCGAAGGCTTGGTGTTGTTAATCGGATCGATCGCGGCGGGTTTGGGCTGATCTCGAATAGCCGGCCTCGGTCGTTCCGCGACATCCCATTTTTGGGTCCACGATCTGGGGTGACACCCCAATCAGGAGTTGCCGGCTTGGGTAGAGAGCGGACCTGACGAGGCCCAAGCTCACCCCTCGATGTCGAAATGCAGCACTTCCTCACGGATCCCAAGCTTTTCGTAGAGTGCGATGGCTGGAGCGTCGCCCTTGTCCGCCTGAACAAAGATAACCCATGCACCGCGCTCCACGGCAATCTTGCGCAGATGCTCGATCAGGGCGGTCGCGATGTGCTGTCGCCGATGCGCTACTCCGACAGCAAGGTCATAAATATAAATCTCGCGCCGCATCTTCTCGAACTTATCGAGTTCATAGGCAACGAGGCCGCCCAGGACCTCATCGCCTGTCAATGCCGCAACGACGATGACATGCTCTTTCGTGAGCAGATCTTCCAGATAGGCGTCGGTCGGCGGCTCGCCACCATATGTCTCACGGTCATCGAATGCATCGCCGAACAATGCGTTCAGCTTACGAAGTAGAGGGACATCGGTTGGGGCGAGGCGGCGAAAGATTACGGATGAAGAGTACATTTGACAGAGGGTAAGCTGTTCACTTCCGGAGCACCACGCCAAATTCGATGTCTGCTTCGGGGGCGTTCGCGATGGTGCACTTTACCGACCAACATGCGATAGGGAAGAACGCTCTGAAGCAGGCACTGCATTCACAGCGTCCCGCCATCGCCGAGCCATTTCAGGAAAATGTTAGGCTCCATCCCGGAGCCTTCATCCAGCAATTGCCATCCTCCACCTCTTCGGTGCGACGCAGCTTTCTGACATTCTGGATTCCGGGCCTTTGGAATGCATCAACCAGGGCTTTTTCGGAAACCTCGTCTCGCATCCCCTCGCAGGGATAAACCGCGATCTGGCTTATGAAGGTCGCCTGGAATTCCTCGCCTTCGCGCTGGACGAGAAAAACAGCGCCGGAAAGCTGCGTGAGCTTTGGTTTGCTAAAATTTGAATTGGTCGTCAGCGGCAATAAGAGTCGGCCGCCATCTCTCAGATTGTCCAACCACAAATCGGCCGGATGTGACACGCCTGCGTTCACATACACGACGTCCGCTGCATCAAACGGCGTGACTGATCCGTCACCTTCAATGACGTGCACGTTTGGAAGGCCCGAAAGATTCAGCGCCGCGCGTCTGGCAAGGCCGGGGTCATATTCGATGGCGGTCACTTTACCCGAGGGGCCCACCATTTCGGACATGACCGCCGAATAATAGCCAACGCCTGCGCCAACATGCACGAGATGCTCTCCCGGCATCGGCCGAACTGCCGAGATCCAGGCCGCGTGCGACGATGGCTGGCCATTGTTCAATCCGCGATCTGGCTCGATGCCAACGAGCACATCGGCGCAGAGCCAGGCTGGGTCGCCGTCTGGGGTTGGCTGATAGCCGCGCGGCCAGTTGAAGATCGGCCAAGGTCCGGGGCCAAGGAATCGCTCTCTCTCGACTTTCGCAAAAGCGGCCTCAAGTTCGGGATTTACTGACCGCCCTTGAAACAGAATCTGCTTCGCGTAAGCACGGCGAATAACCGTCAATTCGTCAGAACTGAACATAATATCCTCCGCTTACTTCCAGTAGAAAATCTTTCTGATCTGGAACGCAATGTCCACGAGCTGCTTCGGGCTGGGAAGCGGAGTGTCGTCCGACACCAGGAGTTCAACTCCATCGGCCATAGGGATACGGATGCACTTGGATGGATCAAGTTCATCTTCTTCCGTCCCTGCCTCGCTAGGAGCATGAATGCTTTTCCGATGGAGCAATTTGTCCCAAGCCGAGGTAGCTTGAAGCCCGAGCATGAAATCATCCCGCCTCGCCCGAATATCCTCCAGCGAGAAGCCTGAATTTTGTAGGGTTCGGGCCTGCTGGAGTTGGTGGAGATGGTGCTCCGTGAAATGTGCTCCCCTCCCACGGCCAAGTGGCGGATCGATCAGCTTTTCCTGAACATAAAAGCGGACCGTCCTGAGCGGAATGCCGGCCCTGAAAGCCAATGCCTCCGCAGTGTAAATCCCTAGACCAGCCATATTTAAAATAATGACACTTACTGTCAGATTATCAACTGTTAATTACAGATCCGCTTTCTGAGATTCCGCCTCCGAAGCGGACGGACCGGTATCCACCGTCCGCGACACTCGATGAGCTCAGACGCCCGACCACGAGGCGTTATTCGTTGCCGCATGCGGCTCGAACGACGGCCGGAGATTCATAACCAACGCGATCGGCCGGAAAGGAGGACGTCTGCACGCGATAATACATCCCGCGGCAAGCGTGTCTCCCTCCGCGTCAATTGGAGACGGTACTGTGGTGCTGGCGGGAGCCGTCATCGGACCTTCAGCACGAATTGGGCGGTCCAGCATCGTCAACCATGCTGCGAGCGTCGATCATGATTGCACGGTCGGCGATTACGTAAATATCTGTCCGGGAGCCCGGCTGGCTGGAGCTGTTCACGTTGAAGAAGGAACATTCATCGGCCTCAATGCAGCGATCTTGCAGGGTTTGCACATCGGGCACGATGCGGTGATTGGTGCCGGGGCGGTTGTCATAGCGAATGTCGATGCGGGTCGCACTGTCGTGGGCAATCCCGCGCGCCAGATCATTTCAACAATGAAGCGATAGCATCGTCCACCTCCCGCAGTAAAGCTGGGAGACAATGTCCGCTTCTCCCCCTTCCCGATCGAGAGCGGACGGCCCACCCCCCTTCAGCGGACGCTCAAGAGCTGAGCTGAAATAGGGGTGCGAACCGGCCTCCGGTCATGTCGTCTGCCCTTCATGGCGCGGGTGCCGCAGCCCGGGGGAGATGGCTTCGATCCGGCTGATATGGTGGCACGGCCCTGCAGCCACCAGGCGCCTGGACCGGCCATGATCCGAGCCGGTCCTGCGGATCGGCAGCACCCAGCTGCGCTTCGGCATGGGGCCCGACGCGACGGCGCCGCGCACCTGGCTGGTTTTTCGGCAAATGCGGCTCGATCGCCCCCTCCGCCTGCCTTCCACCTGCTTCGCACGCGGAACCTTCTTGGCAGGCTTCGCCCACGCCCCATCCAACAACCGGAACAACGATCTCGCCAATTCCAGGGCCTCCCATCCAAACCGGATCCCCTTGAATCCGTGCGCGATAGAAGGCTCAAGAGGCTGATTGGATTGGCCCCTAATAGAAGAATATGCTATATAATGACCCGACTTCCGAGTCTTATTGTGAAGTAAGCGTAATGATCTTACGGTCCGCGCAATAGATTCAAGTGCAAAATTTGCACGGAAAGACTCAGGCAATATTTTATCGCAATGTCCTGATCGGCTTGGAACAGGCGACTTCTCATTTCATAAGGAGGAGTATATGTCTGCAGCATCTACAGATAAAGAGCAAAGTGGCGACGAGATTTCTGAGAAAGAGGGACTTCTGATGCTCCGCGATGCGGCTGCAACGGGAGACGTCAGGGAGTTCGAGAAGGTCTTTACGCAGGTAATCGCGGCAAAAAAGGGGTTCTGGGAACGTCTTTGGATGCGCATTCAGCTCCACGTCGCGATCTGTTCAAACTACGACAAGATTATCGGGGTCGCTGACAGCATTATCAATGATCCCAACGCCAGCGCCTCGGACAAGGAATGGGCGCAAGGCAAGCGCGATGAAGCCGTCGCGGGCAAAGAAAAACAGGGCTGCTCGACGACCGTTTCATAGATCCGTCGCAATGAACGACTTGTCCGATACCATGACGCTGAAGCGCGAGACGCCGGTGCTTCACTGCTGGCGAGAAGGCCGGCTCCGATTGCGAGCAGGAGCCGCTACGATTGCGAGCGCCTACAATTCAGGGTCCAGACTCGTTCGGAGCCGGAAGGCGACGGCGGCGGCGAGCATGACGGCTGACAAATAGTTTCCGGCGCGCTTGTCCTATCGGATGGCGATGCGACGGAAGTCCTTGAGGCAGCAGAACAGGGCCTCGACGCGCCAACGATCCTTGTAGCGGCGCGCATCATACGGGATTGGACGCTTTCGGTTTCGCCTTCCGGGGATCACAGGGCCGGGGATCACAGGAATCGTGCCTTGTTCGCGCAAGGCAGTCCGGATGCGGTTGGCATCATAGCCCCGGTCGGCAATGAGCCGCTTAAAGCCGTCTTCGGTCCAGCGATGGCTGTCTCGCCTTACCAACAGAATCCAGGACAGCTCTTTCTCGCAGCACTCCCAAGCAATGCGGTAATGTTCAACGCTCCGCCGCAAAGTCTCGCTCAGAAACACCCTAGCCCCAAAGCCGGGAGCAGATTTCAGATCCCCGGCCGGACCGAATCTTTCCTATGATCCGCATCCGGGCATCCCCACGACATAATGCGAAGCAGGTCCGATCCCACGTTCACCATCACTTAGGATTTTTGGTGCATGGCGCGATGCGGGGCGGCTTCAGAGGCTTTCCTGTCCCCACCCGACCCGCCGTCCGGCAGGACGCGCACCCGTCGCGACGACAGAAGGACTGAAAAGGCTATTCCCATGACCAGCAAGCGTTTCCGACGCACCGCGCCCCGACGATCGCTGCGCATCGCCGTGGCAACCGTCGCAGCCCTGCTTGGCCTCGCCGCGCTCGCAACCGTTGCAGAGTTGCAGCCGAGCCCGGCGCCCGGCGAACCGGTGCAGCAGACGTCGACGAGCGACTCGACGAGCGACCCGCAGCCCGTTTTCCTCGCTGCCGAGGAGAATGATAGCGCCGCTTCACAGGTGAGCACCGCGGGGCTCGGCGAGCTGCGCCCCGAGGTGCATCTGACGTCGGCGTACGGCTGGATGAACGATCCGCAGCGGCCCTTTTTCCTCAATGGCCGCTGGCATCTCTATTATCTCTATAATGAGGATTACCCGACCGGGAACGGCACCGAATGGTTCCATGTCACCTCGACCGACCTGGTCCACTGGGTCGATGAGGGCGTGGCGATCCACAAATATACGCGCGGCGACGGCGACATCCAGTCCGGCAGCGCCGTCATCGACGTGAACAACACCGCCGGATTCGGCGCCGGGGCGATCATCGTCGTCGCGACGCAGCAGCTGAATGGCGTGCAGACCCAGTCGCTCTTCTACTCCACCGACGGCGGCTACACGTTCGAGCAATATGCGGGCAACCCCGTCCAATATCCCCCGGTGGCAGGCGAAGACTTTCGCGATCCGAAGATCAGCTGGGACGCGGAGCATTCGCGCTGGCTGATGCTCATCTCCGAACCGCACAAGGTCGCCTTCTATACCTCGACCAACCTGAAGCAATGGAGCTATTTGTCGGGGTTCGTGCGCAACGACCTCGGCATCATGGAGTGTCCGGAGCTGTTCCGCATGGCGGTCGACGGCGATCCCTCACGCACGACCTGGGTGCTCGCGACCGGTGCGAACGGGTTCAACTATGGCATGAATTCCGGCTATGCCTATTGGACCGGCAGCTGGGACGGAACGAACTTCCACCCCGATCGGGCCGAACCCCAGTGGCTCGACAACGGGTCGGACTTCTACGCCGCCATCAGCTGGACCGACCCGCGGCAGACCGCCGAAGAGCAACTCCGCACCCGCTATGCCATCGGCTGGACGAACAATTGGGACTATGCCCGCCTGCTCCCCGCCGGCGAATGGGGCGGCAACCATCTCTCGCTCGTGCGCGAGGTGCATCTGAGGGATATCGATGGCCGGCTCACGCTCACGTCGCGCCCGGTCGACGCGATCGGCGCGCTCGAGGGCGAACAGACGCGCATCGACCAATATCTGATCGGCCAGGGCGAGACCTGGTCGGTGCCGCAGCCGACAAGCCCCGCCTACCGGCTGCGCGCCTCGATCGCGCAGGACCCGTCCAATCCGGCCCGGGAGGTGCGGCTGAAGCTCAAGACGGACGGCACGCATTTCGCGACCGTCGGCTATGACTTCGCCACCGAGACGGCCTTCATCGTCCGCGACCATGATGCGATCGCCAGCCAATTGACCGAGGTGTACCGCCATGGACGCACGATCCGCGTCCGGCCGCATGACGGCATCATCGATCTCGACATCGTCGTCGACCGCACCTCGATCGAAATGTTCGTGAACGGCGACGAGCATGCGCTGAGCGCGATCGTGTACGGCGCGAATGACGCGAACGGCATCACCGCCGAGGCGTTCGACGGGCGCGCCGTCATTCGCTCGATGAGCGTCACCCGGCTCGCGCCCGCCCCACCCGTGCGCGGGAGCTGACCGGGCCGACAAGCCTAGAGCGCGCTGCGTTAAATATGACGCAGGACGCGCGCTCTAGTTCTTTGTTATCGCATCGCTTTTTGCGCAAAACCGGTTCCCACTTTTGCGCGCGATGCTCTATAGGCCCGCCAAGAGCCTGACGGGTGCGGCCACGAGGCCGCACCCGGATCGAGACGGGTGGCGTAGGGCTATGCCGCTCACCCTGTAAAAATCAGGCCAGCTTATGGCGTCCTGCCTCCTCTATTGTCCACGCCTCGGCCGAGGGCTGGCCGGGCCGAGGGCCACCTGGGTGGATGGGATATCGCCATAGCCGCCCAGGCCGTTGGTGCCATAGGTCCGGTCGACCGCAGTCTCCGTGAGGCCGATATTGATCTTCACGGTCGGCGCCTCCGATCCGCCGCGCCGCGGGCCGATCGCGTCGATGAAGGAGGTGACCAGGCCGCCCGGCATCACATAATGCGAATAGGACTGGAATGTCCGCGGATTCTGGTTCGGGTGCAGCGCAAAGGGCGCGCCGACCGGCTGGGTGAGGTCGGTCGGGTTGCCGAGCACCAGGCCGCTTCCATGGTTCATCGGCAGGAAGTCGCTGCGAATGCCGTTGCCGACGAAGCCCAGCACCCCGTCCGGCCCGTCAACGCCGGTCGCATAGGTATGACGATGGGTGATCGTGAACAGATAGTACTTGCCGTTGGCCAGATAGATTTGTGGCCGCTCGGTCTGATCGTTCACGCAGTTCGCGGACAGGATCGGCGGGAGGAACTTCCATTCGGTGAGCTGAGGGTTGGTCGCGATCGCGAGGCCGACATTCGCCTTCTGAAATACCGCGCCTGAAGCATTCACCGCAGCCACGCTCTCCCCGGACGGATCGCCGGGGGCATAGCCGAGATCTTCGGCCGTACATGTGGGCGCCCCGCGCGGGCCGGCGGTATTGCCCTCGAACACCATGTACGTCTCACGCGGACGCGCCGGATCGACGAACACATAGGGGTCGCGGAAGTTGTAGAAAATATTTTGCTGGCCAGTCTGATACCAGACGCCGTCGGGCTCCAGGAGGTTCAGATGCTTGTCGAAGCCGGTGAACCACACCCGGTTGGCGTCCGCGTGGATATGGCCGTCCGAACGCGCGATGATCGCAACCGGCGGCGTGATGTCCGGGCCGGTCGGGGATGACTTGTTGAACGCCAGCGCTGAGTAATAGACGCTGACATTATTGCCCCTGGTCATCCGGGTCGAGCCGGACCATTCGGCATTTTGCGTCCTCGGCATGTCGGGCCTGAAGATCTTGGCGCTCGCGCCGTCCGGGAACAGATGGCCGCCATAGATCCATCCGCCGTTGGCGGGCCGCTGCGACGCAGGAATGCCGGCCTTGCGGTAGAAGAAGCCGAGGCGCGCATTCACATGCCGGTCATCGAACGAATAGCCGGCGNCGCATTCACATGCCGGTCATCGAACGAATAGCCGGCGTGGCGGTCGGCGGTCAGCGCGAAAACCACTTCCCAGCCCTGGAATCTGAGCTGCTCCGCCTGCATGTCGGCGAGCGGCCAAGTATCCCAGACCCAGACATCGGGATTGGTCTCAGGGAAATCCGCAGGGATGTTCGGCATGGTGAGTTCCGGCGGCAGCGAATTCCCTCCCACCGGGGTCGGCCGGGATATGGCCTCGATCTGGCGGGCATCGGCCCGCGTCCATCGGGCGGTGAAGTTGGCGGCCGGATCGAAGGCCTGCTGGGAATGCGGCGTCGGTGCCGGGACTTCCGCCTGGGCGGGTGTCGCGACGATGGCGAGAAGTGCGATGGAAGCTCCGCTGGCCAATAGATGGGATTGAGCGGATCGGGTTGGTGGAGAGCGGCGATACATCATCTTTTGTCTCCTGATAAGATCTCGAGCGGTTTCCGCTCCGATTGCATCGGATCAGCCGCTCCAGATTTTTATTTCGCCCCTATTTCCGAACCATCAGCCGATTCCGGCTGACTGGAAATCGCTCAAACGTAAATATAATGCCTCTTACCCCCGACAGAATGAGGGATAGTGTTCCGTAAATTTCCGCAAAGCGCGCGCAGTTGATGGAATTGTTCGCGTGTGCCGAATGTTTATTTGCATGTGCGAACTTCTTATTTGCACATGCTAACTTCTTCATTCCACCATATTTGGATCCATGCAGTTTTTCTGATCGCCGAAATCGATCGATTTACACGCATAGTTTAAATTTCATACATGGCTTAAGTTACAAAAATGGTCTGAATTGCACGCACAGTTGAAAATCATGCCCGTTCGCCGAGCTTCAGATGCCGTCCCGTACAGCTTGACGTTCGCGATGTACTGAGCGCTTGCAACACGGCGCGCCTGATCAGGGGCATTGAGCATGAAGGGAGCCAGGCCCGGCCTTGCCGTAGATCCCGCATGCGATACGTTGGGCGGAGCCCCGCTTTCGTCTTGGAGCTTATTTGAGAATGGCTGCGCGGATGACGCTGCGGCAATGCTCGAGGCTCCGCCGCAAAGTCTCGCTCGGAAACACCCTGCTATAAACCGGTGAGCGGATTTCAGATCCCTGGCCGGACTTAGATCTTTCCTATAATCAACATCCGGCCGTCCCACGCTCGCCACAAGGCGAAACAGGTCCCGATCCCGCGCTCATTGGAGCTTGGGCTTTGGATACATGATAAAATGTGGGGCGGCCCAGAGGATGAAAAAAGAAGGGCCAAAATGAATATTCCCATGACCATTAGGCGTCTCCGACGCATCATGCCCCTGCGCTCGCCGCGCATCGCCGTGGCCGCCGCCGCAACCCTGCTTGGCCTCGCCGCACTCGCAGCCGTTGCAGACCTGCAGCTGAGCCCGGGGCCCGGAAAACCGCGCGCCGCGGCGCAGCAGACGTCGACGAGCGGCTCGACGAGCGACCCGCAGCAGCCGGTTTTGCTTGCTTCCGAAGAGAATGATGTCGCCGACGCACCGGTGAGCACCGCGGGGCTCGGCGAGCTGCGCCCCAAAGTGCATCTGACGCCCGCGAGCGGCTGGATGAACGATCCGCAGCGGCCATTTTTCCTCAATGGCCGCTGGCATCTCTATTATCTCTATAATGAGGATTACCCGACCGGGAACGGCACCGAATGGTTCCATGTCACCTCGACCGATCTGGTCCACTGGGTCGATGAAGGCGTGGCGATCCACAAATATACGCGCGGCGACGGCGACATCCAGTCCGGCAGCGCCATCCTCGACGTGAACAACACCGCCGGATTCGGCGCAGATGCCATCATCGTCGTCGCGACGCAGCAGCTGAATGGCGTGCAGACCCAGTCGCTCTTCTATTCCACCGACGGCGGCTACACGTTCGAGCAATATGCGAATAATCCCATCCTCCGTCACCCGGTGGACGGCGCGGATTTCCGCGATCCGAAGATCATCTGGGAGGCCGAGCATTCGCGCTGGCTGATGCTCCTCGCCGAAGGGAATAAGATCGGCTTCTATACCTCCACGAACCTGAAGCAATGGAGCTATTTGTCCGGGTTCATACGCGACGACCTCGGCCTCATGGAGTGTCCGGAGCTGTTCCGCATGACGGTCGACGGCGATCCCTCGCGCACGACCTGGGTGCTCGCGACGGGTGCGAACGGGTTCAACTATGGCATGAGTACCGGCTATGCCTATTGGACCGGCAGCTGGGACGGAACGAACTTCCACCCCGATCGGGCCGAACCCCAGTGGCTCGACAACGGGTCGGACTTCTACGCCGGCGTCAGCTGGACCGACCCGCGGCAGGCCGCCGAAGAGCAACTCCGCACCCGCTATGCCATCGGCTGGACGAACAATTGGGATTATGTCCGCCGGCTTCCGGTCGACGAATGGGCCGGCAACCATCTCTCGCTCGTGCGCGAGGTGCATCTGAAGGATATTGATGGCCGGCTCACGCTCACATCGCGCCCGATCGACGCGATCGGCGCGCTCGAGGGCAACCAGACGCGCATCGATGAACGTCTGATCGGCCCTGGCGAGACCTGGGCGGTGCCGCAGCCGCCAAGCCCCGCCTACCGGTTGCGCGCCTCGATCGCGCAGGACCCGTCCAACCCGACCCGGGAGGTGCGGCTGAAGCTCAAGACGGACGGCACGCATTTCGCGACCGTCGGCTACGACTTCGCCCATGAGACGGCCTTCCTCGTCCGCGACTGGGATGCGATCGCCAGCCAGCTGACCGAGGTGTACCGTCAGGTACGCACGGTTCACGTCCGGCCGCACAACGGCATCATCGATCTCGACATCGTCGTCGACCGGACCTCGGTCGAAATGTTCGTGAACGGCGACGAGCATGCGCTGAGCGCGATCGTGTACGGCGCGAATGACGCGAATGGCATCTCCGCCGAGGCAGTCGACGGGCGCGCCGTCATTCGCTCGATGAGCGTCACCCGGCTCACGCCCGCCCCACCCGTGCGCTGACCGGGCCAACAACCCTGCCATGCCCGCCAGGAGCCACATGGTCTCGACGGTGAATGCGCGACAAATGCCCGTCCGCATGCGCCGTCGAAACCGTTTCTGCTCCTGGCGGCACCGGCCGAAACTTAGGGCAGCTGTCCGTGCCTATCCAAGCCGCGCAAGATCATCCCGCCGGCCTCGATCGCATGACGGCCAGATCGCCGACCGCCCGCCCAACATCCCGGCCAAGTCAAACCGGAAGTGGAAGCCCTGCTTGGCTACCGCCTTTCGGGTCAGTAGGCGTTTCTACCGCGAGCGCAACCTGATCGAGCGCGTCTTCTCCAAGCTGAAGCATTTCCGCCGCATCGCCCCCTCTGCAGCCTTCCAACGATGCTGCGCATCGTCGGAGTCTTTCGGCTGCTCCGTCCAGATGCGACCACGCTCGCTGAGCGCCTGTCGGAAAACTCAAGCCGTATCCTGCGTCAACTGGCAAAAGATGATTTGAAACCGGCCAGCCGCGCATCGCTTCGCTTCAGGTCCGGGCAAAGCTGATATTGGAGCTGTCAGTGCCCGAGCAGATAGATCGCATAGGAACTGAGCAGATAGACCACCAGAAGGGACAGGCTGATCCAGCCGATTATGCCCAAAAAGCGTGCGCCCGGCCGATAGAGCAGCGCGACGATGACGATCCCCGACATGATGACCGCGGCGAACGCCGAGCCGGCATGTGCCGGTGAAGCGGATGCCAGCAGCGAGCCGTCCGTATAGGCGATGTCGTCGATGGCGATGACCAGCACGTCGAACAGATTGCTGCCCAGCAGATTGGCGACCGCCATGTCGACAGCGCCGAGCCGCAGGGCGGCGACGATCACCACGAGCTCCGGAAGCGACGTTGCCGCAGCGATAAAAAGAGTACCGACAAAGCTCGCACGCCAGCCCATGACTTCGGCGATCTCCAGCCCCGCAAATGGCAGCCACACCCCGGCGCCCACAACAATGCTCGCGGCAGCGAGATAACGGCCAACGGCACCAGCGAGGCCGGTTTCAGTCCCTTTTTCGCCCGTGAACGCGATCGTCCCAGCGCGCCGTTCATAAAAGAAGGCGGCCCGCATCGCGACGAAATAGAGCAGGATCAGGAATGGCGTGTAGATGCTGACATGACCAAGGCGGATATCCAGGGCACCGCGACCGATGAGCAGGAAAGCGCCGACGAAGCCGATCAGGATGATGCCGAAGGCGGCGGTGAGGATATGCCCCTGGTCGACCCGACGGTAAACCGGCTCGTCGCGGCTCAGTGCGTCGAGGAGTACCAGCAGCAAAAGGTTGAAGACGCAGCTTCCCAAGGCATCGCCGACCGCGATATTGGGTGCGCCTGCCGCGGCGACCGCGCTTATGCCGGTGAACAGTTCGGGCAGGGAGGTGGCGGTCGCGAGAAGGACGAGGCCGATCCAGGAACGCGACAAGCCTGTCAGCCGGGCAATCGCGTCGCCCGAGCGCGTCAGGACCGGACCGGCCAAGCCGATCAGAAGCGCGCATATCAAGAACTTTGACCAGGGAAGCAGCGCTGTCGTCATGATCGCCTCGGGTTCAGAGCCTTGATCTGGCCGAGTTGGTGCCTGCTGGCATTACGTATCTGTCCCGGGTTCGCAGCGCTCTCGGGCAGGCTAGCATCATGCCATTCATCCAAGTCCTGACGAGGAGGGCGGAGCGTGCGAAACAACCCAAGACTATTGTTGGCCACCGACCTGAGCGCCCGATGCGATAGGGCGCTGGATCGCGCGATGCTGTTGTCCCGCCAGCTGTCGGGATCGCTCGTTGCCGCCCATGTGGTTGAAAACAGGATCGTCAATGCGAACCTAAGCGGCGACGAGGAGATTCGAGCCGCGATCCTGGACGACTTTCCCGAGCTTGCAGGGATCGAAAGGCTCGTGATCGCCCATGGATCGGTTCCGTCGACGATAGCGGGACTGGCCGATGAGCTTCACTGCGACCTGATCATCACGGGTGTCGCGCGTTACAACAATCTCGGGGACTTCATCGTCGGGACGGCGGTCGATCACCTCGTCCGCCAGGCGCGGGTTCCAGTGCTGGTGGTCAAGCGACGGGCCAGGCACGATTATCAACGGCTGCTGGTCGCGACGGACTTTTCATCCTGCTCGCGCCACGCGCTCGAAGAAGCGGCAATCCTGTTTCCAACGGCTCCGATTCGGCTGGTCCATGCCTATCATGTCCCTTACGAATCCTGGCTGAAGTCGGAAGGCGTGCGAGAGGAAATTTACGCGGAGACCGAAAAGGAACTGCACGATTTCCTCGCGGGTTCGAATATCGGCACTCTGGAGGGGCGGTTGGAAACCCGGCCTGTTTATGGTGAACTGGAGACGGTTGTCGCCCAGCAACTTCGTGAGACACGATCCGATCTGCTGGTACTTGGCACGCATGGCAAGAGCGGCTTCGCCTATGCGACGGTCGGCAGTCATGCGGCAGATCTTCTCGCATCGATGCCCTGCGACATCCTCATGATACGCGAGACCCATCGATAATCTCCGACCGAAACCAGCTCCTCGACGAACCGCGCGCCGACCGGCTGCTCCCGCATCTGGATGAACTGCATCTGGTTCAGGATGCAACGCATGAGCAGCGGCGCTTTGACGCTGATCATCGCAGCCTATTCGAAGGGGCTTGAGGAGCGCTTCCTCGCTTATGAGCGGTTTCTCAAGGCGCATCCCAAGAAGCAAAAGAGCGTGTTCCTGCTTCAGTTGGCGCTGTGCCCTCGCGGAGCACAGTCGAGACCTACCGGAAGATAGGGGCGCGCTCGAAGGGCTGTCGGGCCGCATCAACGGCGGCGCCTATGCGGACCTCGACCGGGTGCCGATCCGCTATGTCAACCAGGGCTATCCGCGCGATGTGCTCGCCGGGGTGTTCAGGACAGCGAAGATCGGGCTCATCACGCCTCTTCGCGACACCGCGGGGGCGTCCCTGCGGGGCAGGAACAACCGATCCCGTTCGCGCTACTCTCTGGAGCAGCTTGACCGCGCAGCTCACGCTCACCCCAAAATGTCGGGCTTCGGCTCGCCGTGAATGACCCGCTGCCACATGCGCCGATATCCGATCCCGAAGATCTCGCGAATAGGCTTTCCCCATGATCCACCTCCAATGAGGATGAATCACATTTTCCTGCGCCTGGGAATCGTCCGCGATTCCAACTTCGGGCTCAATGCTCTAGCGCGTGGTGTACCGCGCTGCAGTCAACGCGTCCTTGGCGGGAACATCATCACCGCAACGGGCTCCGGCAGTTCACCGGCAATCGGCGATGAAGATGATGCGCGCCAGGATAGCGCTTTCACAAAGGCGTCGATCGACGCATAGGCGCCAACCACCTCACCCTGCGCAAAGCGATATGGCATCCCCTCGGCAGAGAGCGGAGCGTATCCATCGGCGATGTGGAAATGGAGATGGGCAGCAGTGACATGGCCCGAGGCCCCGACCTGCCCGATCGTCGCGCCGCGTCGGACCCGCTGGCCAGGGCGCACCGGGATGTTCTGGGCCAGATGTTCATAGAAAGCGAAGCGGCCACCGCCGATATCGAGGACAACCATATTTCCTGTCTCTTCCTCGACGCCATTCGACGATGGCACCTTGCCATGTGTCGGAAAACCGTCCTTCACCGTACGAACGATGCCGTCGGCGACCGCAAGCACATCGGCCCCTACACCGTCCGGACTCACCGCTGATTCACCGGCGCTGAGCGCATCGAACCCCTTCGCCGCCATCCAGTCGATCGCATAGCGCCCTGGCACGCGTGCGCGACCATCGATGGCGTAGATGACCCGGCGATGGCCGTTGGTCATCGCCGGGTCGTAGAGCGCGACCCATGGGCCGCCGCGCAGAGGCGCTGCGAGCAGCGGCCCAGCATCGGTCGCGACGGGAATCGCACCGGTCAGGATGCGATGGTCCGCAGCAGCCCCCTTGATCGTCACGCGATGCCGAAGGCCGTCCGGCACCTTGCCGCCGGAGATCGTCAGATCGATATAGGCCATAGCGCTATCGCCCGGCGCGAGCAGCGCGCTATCCTCGCCGGTACGGCCAATGCGCACGACCGTCTTGGCGATGGCTGCCGCATCGAGCGTTGCGACTGCACGGTCGCTCACGGCATCGATCACCTCGATTTCCGTCAGCCTGAGCGCGTTGCGGGCGTGGTTCGTCAGATAAAGTTCGTACCGCAGAATTTTCCTGCCATCGATGACGGCCAATGTGGGCGGCTGAGGAAGCCGGATGTCGAGCGCGTGGACGGGCTGCTCGCCGCCTCGCGCGGTCGAGGCGGTCGAAGCTGCCGCAACTTCCAAAAGGATGCCCGCGACCCACTTCATTGCGCACTCCGCTCATGGTTGAGCGGGCACATTCCGCGCTGGCCGAATTCTATCCAGCGCCGATCGTCGGACGGGACCGGTCGACCGGACCAGCGGGATCGGCGGTTCCGCCCCTTGCCAGAAGGCCGTTGAGGCTCGCGCGATAGCGACGGCTGAGGCGGAGCTCGGTACCGTCGATGAGCCGCACCAGAGCATCGCCGCGACCCAGGCTGGTCACGCTGGCGATGCGGTCCCGCCGTACGATGCTCGCACGATGGATGCGGGCAAACGCTTCTGCGGGAAGCCGGGCGGCAAGCGACGTCAGGGATTCTTCCAGCAAGTGCATCGTGCTTCCGACATGAAGCTCGGCATAGTCGCCCGCCGCACCGATCCAATCTATCTCGGCGATCGGGATCTGCCGCACTTGTCCGCGCGAACGAATGACCAGCGCCGCGGCCGGCGGCATCGGCTCGGGCAGGGCTCTGCGCCCGGCCCAGCGCCCATGCCAGCGCCCATGGATGACCGCCAACCCGACAAGCATCAGGTAAAGAAGCGTATGCTGTTCGAAATTATGCTCGAATACCCGACCGGCCATCTCCCAGCGGGTCCGTATCCGGCCGCCATTGTTGAAGATGGGCCAATAGAGGAAGGCGAACAGCACGACATGCAGCATCGCTGACAGCGGCAGGCCGAGCAGATAGATGCCGATCCTCGCCGCGAGCAGGCGAAGGCTCGCCTCGCACCGTCGCACGATGAGAATGATCGGCGGCGTCAGCAGGGCCCAGATCGAGAAGATCGCCAGCGTATCGAGAAGATCGCCAGCGTATAGCCGAACGATGGCCACCATGGTTGCGGCGTGCCGTGTTGCCAGGCGACGAGGCTAGCCTGAAGGGACATGGCCAGCGCAGCCGCAAACCAGAGGATTAGGCTTGCAACAAGCCACCGAAGGACGAGGGTGCAGTATCTCCGGGGCAAAAGAGTGAGCGTCCTTCGCATTGGGGAACGGTCGGTCTGCAGGCTCGGACATGAGGGCGATCGAGGTCGCGATGCTATCGGTCGTGCACGCCAGTGGAAAGCGTCAACGCGTAAGAGCACCTCGCTCGCACAGGACGTGCACTCGAACATCCAGTTCTTGCCGCCGAACGCCACGCCGCGCAGGGCGGCCCGGCCGGCTGCCGCATCCTGCTGCCCCCCGCGCCGAAAATGAGGCGCCTATTTTTCTTCCGGCCATGGCCGCCCTGCCCTCGACGCCGGAGGTGCGTCACAGGCCGCCGGCGAACAGATCCACCTTGCCGATCGGCACGCCTCTGGACCGCAGGATTCCGTAGGCGGTGGACAAATGGAAATAGAGATTCGTCGTGGCGAAGACCGACAGCCAGCGCCCCGCGGGCAAGGTGGGTTCCATCCCTTCGCCGATCCGGAAGCGGATCGGAACGTCGTCGCGCGCTTCGAACCGTTCGGGCCCAAGCGTCGCCAGATAGGCCTTCGCATCGGCCATGGCGGCGCTGAGGCCGGCCGCGTCCAGCCCCGCGCCCACGCCATGGGGCACCGGCAGACCCGCGACGCGCGCCGGCCATTGCTGCGCGAAGTCGATGACGACCATAAGCTGGAAGCGAAGCGGCTGCATGTCGCCGATCAACCGCCAGTCGAGCATCTCCTCGGCATCGATGCCCTGGGCGGCGGCATGTTCCGAGCCCCTGGCGAGCAGATGCGCCGCCGTGTCCAGCGCACGGCCATAAAGATCGACAAAGCTATAAAGACTGACCTTCACTTGCCCCTCCTCTCATGTCGACCGGCAGCATCGCAGCCTCGATGCCCGTCCTGATCCGACGGAAATCCCACGCCTGGCGATCGCCCCCGCTCATCATCCCTTTCCAGCGTGGAATGTGCGAATTGGCAAGCCGCCGGCCCGATCTGCCCAAGCGTCGATGACTGCCGCCCGCTGCAGCCGCTTCATGCGATGGTGGAAGGCGGGCTTTGCTCGTCCCTGTTCGCGGCGAGGATGATCTTCGCGGGATCGGCTTGACGCTTCCGGATCAAGATATGCGCAAGCTCGGCTGCGATGAGCCCGAGAAGGATAAGGAAAGCCCCAACAAGGCCGAGAGAGTGCGCGTCCAATGTTTGAAGCGCGACTGCACCCAGCACGCCGGAAACCGAAACGGCAATGTAGATGGTGGCGGCGTTGAGCGCGATCAGTATCGGCGCGAGCGCCGGCGCAATCCCGACGAGGCGATGCTGCTGGGGAACCAGAACGCCCCAGCCGCACATGCCCCAGATGATGAGCGCTCCGATAGCGCCGGCGAGGGTCGCGCTCGTCACCGGCATCAGCGCGAAATCAGCGGCGGCAAGCGCGATCGCGACGATGAGGAGCTTGCGGCTGCCAAACCGGTCGGTAAGGCTTCCGGCAATAAGATTGCCAGCCACCGCCGCGACGCCCCAAATGGATATGAGCGCGCCGAGGACCATGCCGCTGCCGCCGGTTGCCCGATCGAAGACGATGCTGATATAGCTGTAGACCGTGTAGAGGCCGGACAGGACGAGAAGCGTCGTCAGCAACGTCGCGGCCACCCGCGCATCGCCGATCGGCGCCAGCCGTTCCCGCAGCGACAGCCGTGCAGCGCCCGGTATTGCTGGGAGCAGTGCCGCGACGCCGACAGCCGCCACCAGGCCCAAAATTGTCACGAACCACATCGTGGCCCGCCAATCGCTCATGCTGCCGATCCCCATACTGCCGATCAGCGTTCCGATCGGTGCGCCCAGGGCCGTCGCGCCGCTCAAGCCCGCCATCACTATGGCAAGGGCGCGGCCACGCCGTTCGGCTGGCACAAGGGCGACGGCCGCGGCGCTCGCGGCGGGCGTGAACATCGCCCCGCCGAGGCCCGCCACGGCGCGGCTCGCCAGGACGAGCTCGAAGCTTGGCAGGACGGCGGTCAGAATATTTCCGGCAGACAAGACCGCGAGACCGCCGAGTAGCACGTGGCGGCGTGGCCAATGCGCGGTCCAGCTGGCCATTATGGGGGTCATCACCGCATAAGCGAGCGCGTAGACCGTCATGAGCTGCCCTGCGGCGGCGACCGGGACATCGAGGCTCCGCGCCACGTCGGGCAGAATGCCGGCGACAACGAAGCTATCGGTGCCGATCGCGAACGTCCCCAACGCGAGCGCCAGCAAGCGTGCATCCATATCGTCTCTCCTCAGTATGAAGTAACCGTTTTTGTTACATTGATGCCCGCGGAAAGGCCGAACCCACCTCCGTCCGAACGGTCCTTCCAGTCAGGGCCTGCGCTTCGGCTCCTTCACCCGAGCGTATCGGCGAGCATCTCTTCTATCGTCATGCCCGCCAGATGCCGCCTGAGCAGCGCGTCGAGCGATCCGTAGACACGGCCGAGCGCGGGCCGGATACCGCGTCCGATGGGGCATGCCTGATTGGGCGTGGACGCGTGGAGAGCGAATGGCGGCCCCTCCTCAAGGGCGTTGTAGACGTCGAGCAGCGTGATGGATCCGGGATTTCTGGCGAGTGTCCATCCCGCGTTCGCACCACGATGGCTTTCGACCAGCCCAGCCTTGTGAAGAAGCCCAAGCGTGCGCCGGATGACCACGGGATTGGTGTTGACGCTCAGCGCGATCCGATCGGACGTCACCGGATCAGGCCGCTTTCTGGCGACCAGGGCCATCCATGTCAGTATATGCACCGCCACGGTCAGGCGACTATTGGCGCTCATCGAGATCCTCCTATCGTAACCGTTGTTGTTACATTTAAGAGAGCTGTCAAGCAGGGCTGCTTAGGACGACGGCATTGACGATCGTTGATACAGAAATCCCGACGGGCGGCTCTGGATCGACCGGCTCTCCGAGCATCTGTTTGATACAGGTAAGCGCCCGCTCCTGGGGCGTCCACGGCAGCCCTGCCCACGGCAACTTTCGGGCAGGCATGGCTTTTAGCAGCCGATGCCGCACGACTTTCTCGCCGACAGCCTGATCCTCGCTTTCGCCGCATCCGCAGCCGGAGCCGTGATCGTCCGGTTCCGCCTCTCCCCTATCATGGGCTATCTTGCCGCGGGCGTCGTGGTCGGGCCCACCGGCCTGGACATGCTCTCCGATACCGACGGGATCCGCCTGCTGGGGGAATTCGGCGTCACGCTTCTGATGTTTGTCGTCGGCCTTGAATTTTCCTGGCCCCGAATGGTCGCCGCGCGGGGCGTGGTCTTCGGGCTCGGCAGTCTTCAGGTCGGCTCCATGGCCCTGGCCGGGACGGTCGTCGGCATGCTCGCGGGGGCTGCGATGCTGCCGAGCATGCTGATCGGGTTCGCCGCCGCCATGTCGTCCACGGCGATCGTCCACAAGCAGCTGTTGGATCAGGACGAGGCCACCAGCCACCATGGCGTGCTCGCCACGGGTTTCCTGCTGTTCCAGGATTTCGTCGCACTGTCCCTGCTCGCGCTTGTCGGCGCGCTCGACGAACGGGCCGCTCCGGACGCGGTGCGGACGATCGCGCGCCTGGCTATGGCCATCGCGCTTTTCCTGGCGGTGGCCCTGCTCGCCCGCCGCACGCTGGGCCGGCTCCTCGAATGGGCCGCCCGATCCGGATCCAACGAGTTCTTCCTCCTGTCGACGCTCCTCCTGATCCTGGGCACGGCCTTTGCCGCCGAGCGGCTCCATCTGTCGCTGCCGGTCGGGGCGTTCATCGTCGGCATGATGGCCGGGGAAACCGATTTCCGGCACCAGCTGCAGGAAGAAATAAGGCCCTTTCGCGATCTCCTCCTCGGCCTGTTCTTCCTGACGATCGGCATGGCCGTCGACCTGACCACCGTGGCAAAGGCGCCGCTCATCACGGCCGCCCTGCTGGCCATGCTCGTCGGGGGCAAGTTCGCGGTCGTCTTCGCCCTGGCGAGACTGAGCCATGCCGACACCGTCAGCGCCGTTCGAACGGCCGTCCTGCTGGCCCATGGCGGCGAATTCGCGCTGCTGATCGTGAGCCAGGCGCTCAGGACGGGATTGCTGCCCGGCGCCTATGGGCAGCCGGTGCTGACCGCCATGGCGCTCAGCATGTTCTTCGCCCCGGCGCTGGTCCAGTGGAACGGCCATATTGCGGCGCTTTTCGCCGGCAGGACCACGTTGGAAGCTCCCCACCTCGCAGACGAGGCGCGCATGATGGAAGGATCGAAATGCTTGAGGCATCATGTCATTCTCGCGGGCTGCGGCCCGGTCGGGCGGCTGGTGGCGACGGCGCTCGAATCCGCCGGTGTGGCCTATGTGGCGATCGAACGGGATACGGATCGGCTCCGCAAGGCACGGTCGCAGGGGCATCATATCCTGTTCGGCGACGCCGCCCGGCCGGGAATCCTGAAGGCGGCCGGCCTGAACAGGGCCGCCGTCGTCGTGGCGCTCCTCAACGACAGGCGCCGGCTGGAGCAGCTCGTGCGGCAGGTACGACAGCTTAACGCGGGAATTCCGATACTCGTCAGCACGCGCGACGATAGCGCGCTGGAACCCATCATGCAGGCGGGCGCGACGCGCATCTTCCCGGAAAATCTGGCCGCCGGCCTGGCGCTCGCGATGCAGACGCTTCTGATGCTTGGCATTCCCGCGCAGGATGCCGACGCGAAGATCCATGCGCTTCGCACGGAGCTCAACCCGGAGCTCGGCACGTTCTATCTGCGGTAGAAATTCATGTCGTGACGGCCGGCCGCAGCGACGGGCCCGATATGGGGGGACTGCCCCAAATGCATCGACGCGCGGAATGTCCGCAACCGCAATAGCGGCGGCTTGCCGAGAGCGCCGCTTCCGCCCCCATTCCTGTCATTCCTGAGGAAACGGTCAGCTCTCCGAACCGGACATTGGCAGCGGTCTTACCTACGGACGGCGGGCGCTATTTTGTTCGATAGCAAGCTTGATCGCTGCCGGAAGGTGCGTCTGAATTAGCTTCGCCTTGAAGGTTGCCCCGTCACTGGCTCTCATTCCTACAAGAACATCGGGGATCACTCCCGCGACCTCGTCGGAGCCGTCTGCACGGAACCTGACGCAATCGGGCAACTCAAGCGTCGCCCCGCTATTCTCAAGGACGGTGGGTGTGCCCCCCCGCGTATGGCCACATCCAGCTCCGCCCGTTCGACTGCCGACGATTACCGCCGCGCGATTGTCTTGGAGGACCGCTGCAAACTCCTCCGCGGCGGACCACGTTTCATCATCCACCAGCACCGCCAGCGGTCCGGACCAGACGGCATCGTGATACGGAAACTGCGTGATGCTGAAGACCAGATCGGCCCAGGGCTTGCCGGCAAATTCGCCCGCCCGCGCTGCTCCCACTAATCCCGTCGCATAGCCAGCATGGCCGACAAGAGGGCACGCCCCCAGTCCAGCGCACGCCTGCTCCGCGTCCCTGCGAGCAGCTTCAGCTTCCGCCGCCCAAAATAGCAGGCGTGATCGGTCATTCGGATCGGCGCCGGCTGCGGCTCGCCGAAGCTGCTCGGCCAAAGATTTCCATTGCGCGGACCAGTGGGAGCCACGAACGAAGCCACGCCGCGCGGATAGGATAGCCCTAGAACTTAAAATCCGGGCAGCAGCTTCCGCCCATTCACTTCCCCCACCATTGTCGGTCACATCAACCAGCAGGGCCGTTGCGCCGGCCGCTTTTAATGCCCTGACTTGTTCCTCTAAAGTAGCGGTAAACCTGTTGTACGACCATGTGAGAACGGCATCCTGGCACTTATCATCACAAGACTTGTCGGCCGGGATATGGAGCGCTTGAAGGGCTGCGTGGCAGATAAATGGACTGCCCTCCGGTTCGAAGACACCAATACGGATCACGCCGACATTCTGTTTGCCAAAGGGAATGATCCCTGCCGGGAACGGACTATCTTCACCCACCTGACGGTAGCCGAGGAGATGTGAGCCGATACCGGATGTACTACGATTGGCGTCGAATCCCATATCGTCACATATGTTGGACGGTTCCGGCGATGCTGGGGCCGGCGATGGAGAAGCAGGGCGCGGCCAATCTATCGTGACATGCCCGTCGCCGACACGTTGTATCAGACGGTCAAATATGCCCTTTGCTTCTGTGTCCGACGTGGCCGAACGAATGCGGGACGCCGCTCTATCAAAAAGGGTGGATAATGTGATCTCGCGATCATGCTCCAGCCAGTCGATATTGGCATATTTCGTTTTGAACGCCTGCTGAGCTTGGGAGAGATCGGCAAGCCAAGGTTGAGGCGACCACGTTTGCGAAGGCACCGGAGCAGCCGCGGCCAACCCGATCGCGCAGCAAACCGAGATTACTGAGCGCATAGTTCCCCCTTGAAGGCGAACATGGACCCCAATGCCCAGTTGCGCAACGACCGCTTCTTGACCCGGACGACGGAAAGCAGATGAGGTGGAGGGCTCCCGCTCCCGGCATCTGAGCGCCAAAATGTGGAAGCTGTCGAAGCGACCACGAGCCAAGGGAGCCACCCGTCATGGAGATTAGCACAGGTGCAGCTAATGCCGCCAGCCTACGTCAGACCATATGCAAAGCGCGGTAACCGGCCCCCAGCGGCTAAGCGCCGAGGCGGGAACATCTGCCGATGCACTGTGCCTCACCGTCAAATACGTAACGAATCCGGGACGCGGGAACAGGTGCATCAACCGCCGCGTTTGTGCTTTGCACCATTGCGAGGTGACCACCATTGCGAGGAGACATGGCGATGGGCGAAGCGAGCGACAAATCCAAGGGCGCGATCAACGAAGCCGTGGGCAAAGCGAAACGCGCGGCCGGTGTCATAGCCGATCGGCCCGATATCGAAGCCGAGGGTGCCGCGCAGGAATCCACCGGCAAGGTGGAGCGGGCCAAGGGCGCCGTAAAGAAGGCCGTAAAGGACATTATCGATAAAAACTGACGGATCCGCCCCTGCCGATCTTCCCGAAAGCGGACGCAACCGGAGAAGCGGCTGGGGCGTAACTGTCGGTCAGCCTGGCGCGTTCAGCGTTCGCTGGAACAGGGCGAGCATCCCTCCCATCGCCTGCAGGAACAAAGCCGGATCGTAGCGGGGCCCTTCGTCGCGCAGGAAGGCATGGGCGGCATTCACCTCATGCCACTCATAGCGCGCGCCGACCTCTTCCAGCCGCGCCCTTATCGCCTCCCGCCCGGCGAAGGGAATGTGCGGGTCCTGGCGTCCCCAGACGAACAGCGTCTCGGCCTTCAGCTCGCCCATGCGCGCAAGGCTGTCGTCCGCCTTGCCCGCGCCCAGCGTCCCGCTATGAATATCGGTGGCGTAGAAGCAGGCTGCGGCGGCCACGGCCGGATTGAGCGCCGCGCGATAAGCGAGATGCCCGCCAAGGCACAGGCCCATCGTCGCAAGCCTTCCGCTGCAGGCCGGATGCTGCTGCAGGAAGGCGAGCGCGCTCATCGCATCGGCATCGAAGGCCGCGACCGGCTTGGTGAATTTGAGCGCATTGCCACGATCCGTGCCCGCCTGGTCGTAGCGCAGCACGGTGCCGGGCGCCTCATATTCGTGATAGACCTCGGGCACACCGACGCAATAGCCCTGCCCCGCCACCATCGCGGCGAGCCGCCGGATCGGGCCGGTCAGCTGATAGATTTCGGAAAAGAGCAGCACGCCCGGGAAACGGCCCGGAACGGCGGGCCGAAACAGGTGCAGGCGCATCGGCGCGCTTCCCGGGACGGGAATGTCTTCATATTCGTCACTGCGAATGATCATCGGCAATCCTTGGCTGCGAACGGGAGGGCGGGCCTCTTTCGGACAAAAGGAAAGCCTATCCGCACCGCTGTCCAGCCCCTCTAGCCCGCTTTTCCCGGGCGCGCTCCGCCGATCGGCGGCAAGATGGCGCTGCCTCCGGCGCCGGCCGGAGATCGCCGCGCGAAGCTGCAAGGCGCCGCTGTCATCAGACGGTCATCCAAATCTTGCTATCGCGCCGCCGCGAGCGTGACGGAAATATTTCCAGGGTCGGATGTGAGCGATAGGCGTGAAGTTGTCAGGTGGGTAGCGCTCCATATTCTACCCCATGAGGCCGATGTCCGGAAATGGCTGCATCGATCCATTGCCGAACCGGCGGATGTGAACGACCTCATCCAGCAGGCCTATTGCCGGCTTTCCGAGTTGGACTATGTCGGCCATATCAGAAATGGGCGTGCCTATTTCTTCGCCACCGTGCGTTCCATCCTGCTCGAGCGCATCCGGCGCGAACGCATCGTGCAGATACAGGCGGTGACGGATTTGGATGCCTTGTGCATCGTAGATGAGAGTCCCTCACCGGAAACAGTCATAGGCGCCAAACTGGAATTATGTCACGTCCTGAAACTGATCAACAGCTTGCCGGCCGCCTATCGCGACGTGCTGAAGCTGCGGCGGATAGAAGGCTTGTCGCAGAAGGAGACTGCGATGCGTCTGGGAGTGACGGAGAAGGTGGTCGAGAATAATTCGACGCGGGGGCTGAAGATGCTCCTGGCAGCGCTCACGCAAGCGCGTGCCGCCGGCATGGCCGTCGAGCCGATCGACGACGACAAGCATCTGCGTCATGCGCGATATTGAGACGATAGCCGCCGAATGGGCCCTGCGCGTCGACGCGGGCAGGCTCGAGCCGGCGGCGCGGGCCGATCTCGATTCCTGGCTCGCCAGCGATCCGCGGCACAGGGGGGCTTTCCTTCGCGCGCAAGCGGGCCTGTGCCTGATCGACGAGGCCCGGGACCTGGACCATGCGCGCGAACCGTCCGGCGTCGAGACGGTCCTGCAAGCCTCTCCGCCGCGACGCCCATGGCGTGTCGCCGCCGCGCTGGCGACGGCCGCCTGCGCGGCGGGCCTTGCCATGTTCATGGCCCCCACCCCGCCAAAGGGCGTGCACCAGACCGCGGTGGGAGAATTGAGGCAGGTCGCGATGGAGGACGGCTCACTCGCGGTGATCAATACCGACAGCATCGTTCGGGTGGCGCTTGCGGAGGATCGCCGCACGATCGACCTCAAACAGGGAGAGGCCTGGTTCGAAGTGGCGAAGGATCGCCGGAGGCCGTTCGTGGTCGATGTCGGGCAGGTTCATGTGCGGGCGACGGGCACGGCCTTTTCGGTGCGCAAATTGCCGCAGGCGATTCAGGTCGTCGTGACCGAAGGCGAAGTTCTGGCCTGGAACGATGATCGGCCCGAGCAGCGGGTCGCCATCAGCGCCGGCAATGAGGCTTCGCTTTCGCTGCTGTCGAGCAGGATGCCGATCGTGCAACCGGCGAAGGAGCAGGCCCTTGCGTGGCGCGACGGCCATATCGTGCTGGATGGCCTCACGATTGCGGAAGCGGCAGAGGAGTTCAACCGCTACAATCAGCGAAAGATCGTAATAAGAACAGCAGAGCTCGGTCGATCGAAGATGGTAGGATATTTCAAGATAAACCAGCCGGGTCTATTTGCCGGAGCCGCCGCCCGGGTCACTGGAGCAAAGGTTTCCTACTCAGACAATGATATTGTAATGTATATGTAACATTACAATATCTGAAAAAATTTCAAACGAAGTGAGGGATACGCGCTGCCCATTCATCTCAAGGGGTACCATATAGGGGGGCACCTTGGATGTTTCGGCAGAATTATCTTTTCTCAACCGCTCTTATTGCCACGGCTGCGACGCTGATCCCGGCGGGTTCGGCGCATGCCAAGACGTACAGCTTTTCCGTGCCGGCGCAGCCGGCGTCCAGCAGCATTCCGCGATTTGCGAAGCAAGCCGGCATTCAGATCCTGATATCCGCGCCCTTGACGAGCGGGGTCAGGACGAATGCGCTATTCGGCAATTATGATGCCCGGCACGGACTGGAGATGCTGTTGCGCGGCAGCGGGCTCCGCGTCTCCTCCTGGGAAGGCACCGTCGTAACGCTCGACCGCGGCCAGGCGGTGAAACGGGAAGCGCCGGCTTCCGAAGACGCCCGCAACGTCGGTTCGGAAGAGATCGTTGTGACCGGCGTGACCGCGCCGTTCCGGTCCAAGGACAATTCCACCACGATCGTCGAGACTGCCGTCTTCGACGATATCGAGACCATGGCGAGCGACGGCTCCATTGCGTCTATGCTGGTGCAATTGCCCGGAATCAGCACCGAGGAGGATGCCGACCAGCCTCGCTACATCACCGTGCGCGGCATTTCCGCGGATCTCAATCACACGACGATCGATGGCCTGACCATCGCGACGGTAGGCGAATCCGGCTCCGGAACGCGGCGCACCAATCTTCAGCTGATCCCCAGCGATCTGTCGGTGCGCACCGATCTTACCAAGACATTCACCGCCGAGCAGGATGCAGGCGCGATCGGCGGCGCGATCAACATCGTCACCCGCAGTGCGTTCGATCGCAGCCAGCGCAACTTCTTCGTCGATGCCTATGGCATTTATTCCACCTTCGGCGGCGAAAAGGGCAGCAATGCGGGCGGCGACAGCCGGCGGCACTGGGGCGCGGGCCTGAAGGCCAATTTCGCGAATCGCTTCGGCGCCGACCGCGAATTCGGAATCGTCCTGTCCGGCCGCTACGAGGATCGCGTCCGCAACGGCGCGAAGCGGTGGCAGGACAATAAGATGTTCTTCGACGGCGCGGGCAAGAATCTCAGCGCGCCCGATGCCGGATTGGGGTGGAACGGGCTCGTGGCCCCGGGCAATCATGGCTATGGAAGCTATACGAACATACTTAAATCCTATGGCGGCTCGGCCAAGCTCGAATGGCAGCCCGCGGATGGTTCCGCTTATGCGAGCATCGTCGGCTATGATTATTTTCGTCGTGAATCCTCGACGATGAACTCCAACTGGGTCGATGCCGCGAAATGGGTGGGGGATCAGACGCCGGAAGGCGGCCGCCAGCGGATCACCTATATAACCGAAAACTGGCGCCACAATCAGTGGAAGCGCGAGAATCGCGGCGTTCTGACCAATTTCAACTGGAACTTCGACAGTTCGCAACTGGCGGTACGCAGCGGGCTGACGGAAGAAACCTATGATGACTGGGAGCCCTATCTCGGCGGCAGGGCGCAACCGCGCGACCAATATCTCACCTACGCCTCGACCGATCTTCCGCAACTCGTCTCGATCGACAGGCCGGAGATCATTCACGACAGCGAATATCTGATGAGAACGCAGCGGGAGGCGTGGCATGCCGCCAAGCAGCGCATCTTCGACGCGCGGATCGACTATTCCTATAATGTAGGACGACAGGCGCGGGGATTCGGCTTCGTCACGGGCGCCGAGTGGCGCAGGTTGACCCTCGACAAGGATGTGGAGAGCCTCAACTACCGGGCATCCGGCCGGGCCAACGACTATCTCTACGATCCGGGCTTCAAGCCGATCGGCTCCAACTATAGCTTCGCCTGGTTCAACTATGAAAAATATCGCGCGCAACGGTGGGACAATGTGCCGCTGGACCCGGCCGCGAGCGCCTATAGCAGCGGGGCGGCGGATTACCGCTTCAGGGAGGACACCGCGGCGGCATATGCATCGCTGCATTACAATCTCGCCAATACGACGATCGTCGCCGGCCTGCGCTATGATGATGTGCGGTTCGTCGCGCACACGCCGCTGATCGAGGAAGGCGCGCTCACCGGCCAGATCGCCAGGAATGAAGGCGGCTATGACAACTTCCTGCCTTCGCTGAACATCGTGCAGCGCTTCGGCGAAGACACGAATCTGCGCCTCTCTTATTCCCGGACGCTGGGCCGCCCCACCCCCGGCAATCTTGCAACCGCGCAGAGCCTGTCCTGCGGCGACAATGAGGAAGGCGGCGCGGACTGCACCATCACGCGCGGCAACGCCAAGCTCCAGCCGCGCAGGTCGCGAAACCTCGATCTGACCGTCGAGCATTATTTCAACGGCAACAACGGCATGATCCTTCTGGGCTATTTCAGGAAGGACATAAAGGACGACATCTTCACGCTCCGGACCGAAGAGATCATCGACGGAGACCTGTATCTCATCCGGCAGCCGGTAAATGCGGCCAAGTCGTCGATCCAGGGCATCGAGTTCGCCTATGTCAACAGAGGGATCCCGATCGGCGATCACATAGTCGATGCCTCGTTCAACGCCGCCTACATGATGGGCGAGATGAACTATGTTTCCGATGGCGCGTCGCGCAAGCTGGACAGGCTGGTCTCGCAGCCCGACCTGATCGGCAATGCTTCGCTGACATATCGTATTCCCGAAATCGGCGGCGCAGCGCGGGTCAACGTAAATTATCGCAGCGAATTCGTCAGCTCGATCGGTGCCACCCCATGGCAGGACAGGGCGAACGACGATCTGACGATGGTAAATCTCGCCCTGTGGCACAAGGTAACGGACAACATCACGTTCAAATATGAATGGAACAATGTGTTCGATGCCCAGCCTCGCTATCTCATGGGTGAAAATCTGGAATGGACCCGGCAGATCGACGATTATGGATCGGCACTCTTCTTCCACGTCATCTTCGATCTTTGAGCCGACCTCCGGCAGATAGCAGGGCTATTCAGATGATAAGCTACGATCGTCGCAAGATCATGGCCGGCCTGCTGGGGATGGGAGGGGCCGGCCTTGTCGCCGGCCCCGCGACCCTGGGCAGCGCATTCGCGGCAGAGCGGGAGCATCCGAGGAACCTGAAGGAAAACCCCGTCTTCATCCAGTCGCCGTTCCAGCTCGGCGTGGCCTCGGGCGATCCCAGCGCGGACGGTTTCGTCATCTGGACGCGCCTGGCTCCCGAGCCGCTCGCCCCCGGGGGCGGCATGGCGATGGTGCCCATGCTCGTGAGATGGGAGATCGCATCCGACGAGCGCTTCGCCACGATCGTGGCGCGCGGCGATGCGATCGCCCATCCCGAGTTCGGCCATGCCGTTCATGTGGAACTATCCGGGCTGCAGCCGGATCGACCCTATTGGTATCGTTTCCTCTGCGGATCCGAGCGGAGCGTGCCCGGACGCGCGCGCACCTTTCCCCAGCCGGGGGCGCCGAAGGATCGGGTTCGCTTCGCCGTCGCCGGCTGCCAGCAATATGAGGAAGGCTATTATACCGCATGGCGGCGCATCGCCGAGGAACCCATCGACTTCCTGTTCCATTATGGCGACTATATCTATGAGGGCCGCGACAGCGGCGGCGGAACGCGATTGCTGGGCGACCGGCCCTTCGTTCCGCTGCGACGCCATGTCGGGCAGGAAATCTATTCGCTCGACGATTATCGGCGACGCTATGCCCAGTATAAGACCGATCCCGATCTTCAGGCGGCGCATGCGGCCGCACCCTGGTTCATAAGCTTCGACGATCATGAGATCGATAACAATTGGGCGGCGGATGCCGATCAGGACGGAACGCCTGTCGAGATCTTCCGCTTCAGGCGGGCGATCGCGATGCAGGCCTTTTACGAACATATGCCGTTGCGCCGCCGTTCCCTGCCGGTGAACGGCCATATGCAAATCTATCGCCGCGCGCAGTATGGCGACCTGCTCCAGGCGCATTTCCTGGACACGCGGCAATATCGCAGCGACCAGGCGCAGAATGATCGCGACAGCATCATCGACGCCGAGGTGCTCTCGCCGCGCCGCACGATGCTCGGCGACGCGCAGGAGGCATGGCTGTTCGACGGCCTCGACCAGAGCCGGGCACGCTGGAACCTGATCGCGCAGCAGGTGATGGTGATGGCGCTGGGCCGCAAGACGTCCGCGGCCTCTTCCGATCTTATCTACTCGATGGATCAATGGTCCGGCTATCAGCACAGCCGCAGACGATTGCTGCAGCATATTCATGATCGTCGCCTGGCCAACGTCATCATCGTCAGCGGCGATGCGCATCGGCACTTCGCCGGCGATGTCGTCATGGAGGATCAGGACAAGGTCATCGCGAGCGAATATCTCGCGACCTCGATCACGTCGGGGTCCGATGGCACCGGCGAGGGAGATGCCTTCGACCATTCCGTGCGATCGGGGGGCAACGGCTTCCTGAAGGCGATGATCGACAGGCGCGGCTATGTCCTCTGCGATGTCGATCGCGAAACCTGGCGCGGCGATCTGAAGATCCTCGACACGGTCATGGAACGCAACGGACGGCTATCGACCTTTGCAAGCTTCATCAGTGAACGCAATGAACCGGGATTGAAACGCGCATGACGCCATAGCAGCCGCAGCGGGCTTCAGGCGTGTCCAGCGGCGACAATAAGCTTGGGAAATAGACGGCCGGGCGGCACCATCATCGCACGTTCTTTAACAGCGGGTCACTGGTCAAGGGCGGAACTGTTTGGTTCCTGTTCGGGCAGGAACAGAAGCGGTTGGACCGCAAGGGACCCAGGATTTGCCCTTGGCGCGCTGCCCAGCTGGCCCCGGAAGCGGTCGATCAGGGCTCGCGCCTTATTGAATAACAATAAAAGTTGTTGACAGAAGGCGGAGCTTCCTTATTGATTATCAATAAGGAGATTGTCATGCGGAAGCGGGAAGGACTGATATGGGGCGCGTCGGTGATCGTGCGGATCGCCTGTATCTCCAACCGGCTGTTCCTCTTGGCCGTCGCCATCGGGCTGGCTGCAACATGGATTCTCGCCGGCTTTTTTGGAAGGCTGCTGGCCGAGCCCAACCCCGAAGTGAACCTTCCGGCCGCGATGACCGGCATCCGCCTCCTCATGCTCATCGGCATCGCCATGGCGGTCGCTACCGACAGGCTTCTGGTACCGCTCGCAAAGATCATCGCGACTGCCCGGGCAGGCGACCCGTTCATTCTCGCCAACGCCCAGCGGCTGCAAGCGATTGGCTGGGCTCTCCTGGCACTGCAACTGCTCGACATTCCCTGCGCACTGCTCGCGAGATTTTGGCCGAGCCTCGGCTCAGCCGCGCCGAGCGGTGATGTCTCGGTGGGAGGTTGGATCGCAACGTTGATGGTGTTCGTGCTCAGCCGCGTGTTTGCTGTCGGCTCGGTCATGCGGGACGAACTGGCAGGCACCGTCTGAGCTATGCCCATCATCGTTCATTTGGACGAGGTGCTGGCACGCCGGCGCATGTCTCTCACGGAACTTTCGGAGGCCGTCGATATCACCCTAGCCAACCTGTCGATCCTCAAGACCGGCAAGGCCAAGGCCGTTCGCTTTTCAACGCTGGAAGCAATCTGCGACGTGCTGGAGTGCCAGCCCGGCGAGATACTCTCCTACCGGCCTGACGACCGGCCCGGCAGTTGACGGAGGATGGGCCGACCGAGCCGGGAAATAGGCACCTCATTTGGAGTGACCGTCCATGGTCGAAATCGCAGCTTATCGCCTCAACCTGCTGCGCGCAGGCTACCTCCTGCTCATCATCGGTCTCGGGCTGACCGTCTGGCCCTCGATCCTCGATCCGGCCAAAAGCTGGGAGCTGACCCGCGGCGTCGTCGTGGCCATGCTTGGAGCCCTGTCGCTGCTAGCGCTCATCGGCCTTCGCCATCCGCTGCGCATGTTGCCCCTCCTATTCTGGGAGGTGACCTGGAAGACGATATGGCTTCTCAGGATGGCGCTACCGCTATGGGCTGGCCATCGGCTCGACGCAGCCACGACGGAAAACGCAGTGGAGTGCCTGATGGTGATCCTCATCGTCGCGGTCATTCCTTGGGACTTCGTGCTCCAAGTCTATGTGAAAGGATCGGGGGACCGCTCGCGTCGGCACGCATCGCAATAGCGCCACTGCCGAGGGTAATCGGCAGCTTTGCGGGTTGCTGGCTCACAAATTTGCTGGCTCTGGCCGTGACGCTTGCGGCAGCGATCCGCCTGCCGATGATCGCAACGGTGCTGATCGGGATGGGCTCGGCCGCTTTGCTGCGCTGGCTATTGGGATAGTAGCCGATCCGCCAATGATCCACCTTTTCAGATGAACGCCAGGAGGCATGATGTCCAAGCACGTTCGAGGCACCCGCGTCACGGTACCTGACATCCGCGCACGCAAGAGCGGAGAGAAGATTGTCTGTCTGACGGCGTATACGAAGCCGATGGCCGAACTGCTCGACCCACATTGCGACATCTTATTGGTCGGTGACTCGGTTGGCATGGTACTGCACGGACTTCCCAGTCCCGTGGGCGTAACCCTCGATATGATGTTGTTGCATGGGCAGGCTGTGATGCGTGGAAGCCAGCATGCTCTGGTCGTGGTCGATCTTCCCTTTGGCAGCTATGAGCGCGGCCCCGACCAGGCTTTCAAAACGGCATCCAAGGTCATGAGAAAAACGGGCTGTCAGGCTGTCAAGGTCGAGGCCGCGGAGGGCGTTGCAGAGAGCATTTCGTTTCTCGTTTCGCGAGGAATTCCGGTGATGGGACATGTCGGCCTTCGTCCCCAAGCCACCAATATCGATGGGGGATTCAAGGCAAAAGGGCGGACAGCCGATGAGAGAGAACGCGTCTTGGCTGAGGCGCGGGCTGTGGACGCTGCAGGCGCGTTCGCAATCCTGGTCGAGGGCGTTGCGCCCGACTTGGCGGATGAGATTACGGCGACTGTCAAAGCTCCGACCATTGGGATCGGCGCGTCCAAGGACTGTGATGGGCAGGTTCTTGTGACTGACGACATGCTGGGGCTGTTCGATTGGACGCCGAAATTTGTCCGGCGCTATGCCGACCTACGGGCGCTTATCGATCGGGCTGCCTCTCAATATTCGGAAGACGTGCGGACGGGCCGATTTCCTGCAGAAGCGGAGATCTACAAGTTGCGGACGGTTCGTGGCTCGTAAAGTCGATCGAGGATGATCCCTGGCGGGGCGTGTCAATCTCGCAGCTTGGGGGAGCGATGCGCGCTCTGCGGCCAGACGAGCCGGAAACGGCATGTTGCTGCTCGCGGGCCAGGCGGACCGGCCCGAGGCGGTCTTTGGCTGAGAGACGCGCGGCGCCCCCTGCCCCCCTCGCACTCGTCGCCGCGCGCATCGCAAGCTTCACCGATGATTTCGCCTGGAAGCGGAGCGACGGCTTACGGCCGGTTTCGTCAAAGCACCCTATCCGCCATGTCCGGTGTCGGTATCCAGCATGTCGCACGCCTGCCGAACAGCCTGTAGCGGTTGCGCGCTATCCATCGATATGGCGGATCGCGCAGGATCTTGGGAACGAGGCGGAGCAATCCCGCAAGGCGCCAGGGCCAGCCGAGGCCGACATAGATTGCGAGCACCGCGTCGCTGTCGCGAAGCGCCTTGCCGCCTTGGACCAGGATGATCGTGTCGGGATCATCCGGATCGATGCCGTGGCGGCGGGAGAGATCGGCCCCCACCGCGCCCTGCATCGCCGCGAGCCGGAAGCGCCGGGCCTTGTCATGGTGCAGCACGAATTGCGCGTTCGCCGAGCAGAGGACGCATTGCGCGTCGAACAGGATGATGGGGTGATCTTCCGCCATGGCCGGACCTTATATGGTGCGTTGAGATCCCGCTTGCCCACCTCCACCCCGTCCCAGCCGGCTTGCGTGGCTCGATCGAAGGCCCGTTCGACCGAGGGACCGCGGGTCATGGTCAGCGCCTTTCGATCGGGGCCAGGCGGCCGGAGTAGCGGATGATTGGACCGAGCCAAAGCAGGTCCACCGGAATGGCGAAAGCGAAGGCGCCGTCCTGCTGCGTCTCGATCGCGGCGCATGCGGGCCGCAGCGCGCGCGGCAGGGGCAGGCCGAGAAAGCGGAAACCGATCAGGTCGAGACGAAGCGCGCCGTCGGCCACGGACAAGCGGAAGATGTTGGTCGCCGGACCCATATGCTCGACGAGCAGCCCGTCCCTCGCCACGAGCCGGGTGGAGTAGCTGCGTTGGCCGAAGGTCCGATGCCAGTGCTCGCCGTCGCGAAGCCGCGAGAAGCGGATGAGGGTCGGCACATCTTTTCCGGCGGCTGGCAGGCGCATCATCCGGCAGAGCAGCCGGGCGAGCGGATGGCGGCTGACCCAGATATCGGCCCTGCCGGCGAGCGTGAGGTCCGCGTCCGCATCGTGGACCGCGCGCACGGCGGCCGGCAGCGCGTCCATCGCGGGGCCGAGCAGGCGGCGAAAGAGGGACGCGTTCACCATAGATCCGGCTTCGTGATCATGAGCCAGAAGATTGCGATCACGCCCAGGAAGGCGGGCCAGCCCAACCAGAACCAGATGCGCGACAGGCGGAAATAGCAAGGCGGCAGCGCTTCGCCGTCGCGGACCGCATCGGCCATCCGGCGCATCCGGATCTGGATCCACACCACCGGCAGCCAGCAGGCGCCGACCAGCAGATAAAGGAGGATGGACGCGAGCAGCCAGCTCGTGGTGAGGGGAAAGCCGGCGAGGTGGGCGAGCCAGACACCCGTCACCGGCTGCACGATCACCGCCGGGGTGGTGAACAGCCAATCGGCGAGCACCACGTTGCGGTTGACCACCCGGCGCGCGGCGAGATCGCCCGAGCGGTTGGCCATCCAGCCGTGAAAGGCGGTGCCGAGCCCGGTACCGAACAGCAGCGTCGAGCTCAGCACATGCACGGTCTTGAGCAGCAGATAGTCAACCACGGTCGGTCTCCAGGGCATGGACGGCGAGCGTGAGGCCGAGCACGCCCAGATTCTTGACGAGGGGACCGAAGGGATCGGCCCAGAGCGCCGGAAAGCAGATTGCGAGGATCAGGCTGTAGCCGGCCATCACGAGGATCGAGATGACCGCCGCAGCGCGCAGCCGGATCCGCAACAGCAGCGCCAGCCCGATCGCGATGTCGATCAGCGCGGCGCCGCCGAGCGCGACCGGCGCGGCGGCGCCGGTGATCCCGGCCCCGGCCAGCAGGGCAAGGCTGTGCGCCCATGATGTCAGCGTAAGCGGAACGATCCCGCCAGCAAGCCAGACAAGCGCGAGCAGGCCGCGCAGCACCGGCCGGAGGGGCGCCAGGCGGGCTCCGGCAAGGTCGGTCGATGTGGCGGGCGTGCGCGCCAGGGCGCGGTCGAGCGTCGCCGGGCGGAAACCGCAAATGGCGATGAAAGGCTCGACATCGCCGACATTGCCGGCGCGCAGCATGGCCAGGCTCTCCGGCGTTACCGCGCCGAGGCCAATGCGTTGTCCCAGCCAGGCGGTTGCCGCGATGAGCCGCACCGGAACGGGCAGGAACCGCGCCGATCCCAGTCCGAGCCAGCGGCGGAAGCCGAGGGTGATCGCATCCGTCGTCATCGGCGCGGGGCCGACGGCGTCGATCCGCGTGGCGATGCGGCCGGGACGGCCGAGCAGGCGCACGATCGCCTCGACCAGATCATCGACATGGATCGGCTGGAGCAGCCAGCGGCCGGACCCGAGCCGGAACGGCAGAGGAAGGGCAGCGAGGCTCGCGAACAGGGCGGTGCTTTGCCCACCGCGCCCGACGATCAGCGACGGGCGGACTACCGCCCAGTCCATCCGCTCACCCGTCGGATCGAGGCCGGCGAGATGATCGTCGGCGGCGCGTTTCGAGCGATGATAGCGCGTCACCGCATCCTCATTGGCCCCCAGCGCCGAGATCTGGATCACGCGCCGCACGCCCGCGGCGAGGCAGGCGTCGAACAGCGCCCGGGCGCCTTTGTCGTGAACTGCCGCATAGCGCCCACCGGCATCGCGGATCAGGCCAGCGCAGTTGACCACGGCATCCACGCCGGCGAGACGCGGCAGCCATTCCGCCATGCCATCGGTCGCGAGGTCGCAAGCGAGAAAGGACAGGCCGGGCAGCAGCCGGTCGAGCCGCCGCCGGTCGCGGCCGGCGGCGCTGACGCGCACGCCGTCCGCCGCCAGCCGGCCGGCGAGATGCCGGCCGACGAAGCCGCCCGCGCCCACGATCAGGACGTGCATCTCAGGCCTCCCTCAAGCGGCCGCGCGGGGGCTGCGGCTCCACACGGCGAAGCCCATGCCGATCAGCGCGAACAGGATGCCGGTCAGCGCGCTGGCGACGGTGCCCTTCACCAGCCGCACCGGATCGGTGGCGATCGCGCCGATCGAGACGATCAGCATCGGCGTCGCCACCATCATCGCGGTCGACCAGACCGTCCAGAAACGCGAGCGCTGCTCGGTGCCGCACATTTCGCCGAGCAACACGGACAGGGGGCGCCACAGAGTCACGGCGGCAAACAGCGCCAGCAGCGCGGTCATCGAATAGGCCAGCAGCAGGGCTGCTATCGGGGTCAGCATGGCAGGTCTCCTCGGTTCGCCACCCGGATCGGGTGGTGCGAGAAGATCAATGCGAATGGCATGCCAATTGCGAAAAGTGCCGGAAAACGGGCTTTCGCTAGGAATTGGCAAGGCCTTGCTGTTAACGTCGTGAACGGGAGCGGCGGAAGAGATGTCAACGATGGATATAGCAACAGGTGTGGAGGCCTATGTCGGCGCGCTGGCGCTGACCGCGCTCGCCAGCCTGCTCCTAGGCGCATTCGTTGCGACGCGCGCGCGGGCGCTGCCGGGCGGCGTGCTGCTCGCCATGTTTCTCGCCGGCGTGGCCGCGTGGAGCGCGGCGCAGGCGGTGCCGGCGCTGATCGGCCCGGCGGCGGCGCCCTTCACCACCATATTGATCGCGCTTTCGCCCTTGCCCGCCGCCGCCTTCGTCCACCTCGTTTTCGCCTTTGCACTATGTGGTGCGCTGCGGCCGGTGGCTCTGGTCAGTTATGCGGTCGCGACCTTCGCCACGCTGATCGGCCTGATTTTCGGTGTGGGCGAGGTGGTGCCGTGGCACGGTTTTCCTGGCATGTTCGTGCCTTCGCCGGCAGGCTGGAGCGTGCTCGGCGTAGCGGCCGCACTGTCGGTGGCGGGGCATCTCCGACTTGCCCAGACCTGGCGCGAGCAGCAGGGACTGCACAAGCGGCAGGCGGGCGCCATGTTCGTCTCCAGCCTGATCGGCCTCGTCGCGCTGACCGGTTTCGCGTTTCCCGCGCTTGGTCTCGAATGGTATCCGTGGCCCATATTGCTGCTGCCGCTCTACTCGGTGGCATTGGTCTACGGCATCTTGCGGCACCGCTTCATGGCCGTGAACCTGTGGGCACGGCGCGGGCTCGTCTGGCTGATGCTGGTGGCGCTGGCAGGCGCGGCGAGCGCCGCGATTGCCACGCTGCCCTTGGCGCTGGCGGGCCGCCCGGCGGGGCTGTTCGGCACTTGGTTCGCCATGGCGGTGGCGCTGGCGATCGGCATCCTCATTCTCGCGCCGCTCAAGCGGCTCGCCGACCGCATTGTCTTCCCGGGAGGCCGGGTAAGCGAGACCGACATCGCCATATGGCGCGACCGGCTCGCCGAGGCGATCGACGTGGAGGAACTGGAGCGGTTCGCAAACGATCTTCTGGCGCGTCGCCTGGCAATGCCGGCCGGAGAGGAAGGGCCTGCAATCACCGTGGCGGGCGACATGGCCGCACTGATCGGCTGGGATGACGCGCCGCCCGCAACCCGTCACCTCGCCGAGCGTTTCGCCGCGCTTGTAGGCGAAGCCGCGCGCCGTCTCGCGGCCGCCGCCAGGCTGGTGGATGCTGAGCGCGAACGGCAGCAGCAGGCGCGCCTTGTCGAGCTCGGGCAGCTTGCCGCGACGGTCGCGCACGATCTGCGCAACCCGCTCGGCATCGTGAAGATGGCCGCCACCGGCGCACCCGCCGACGTGCGCGCCGAGATAGGCGAGCAGGTGGCGCGCATGGACCATCTCGTCGCCGACATCCTCGATTATTCGCGCGCCTGGACAGTAAGGCCCGAGCCGGTCCGCCTCACCGAGCTCGTCGGCCATGCCGGCGTCGAGGCGGACGTGCCCGACGACCTCATGGTGATGGCGGATCGCAGGGCGATCGCGCGCGTTCTCGCCAATCTGATCGACAATGGCCGCGCGCTTGGCTCGCGGGTGGCGGTGATCGCCAAACCTGGCCCGGCCGTTACGCTCGACGTCTGTGATGACGGCCCCGGCGTCCCGCCGGAGATCGCCGACAGCCTGTTCCGTCCCTTCGTTTCGCGCCGGCAGGGTGGCACCGGGCTCGGCCTCGCCATCGTCCAGCGGATCATGGAGGCGCATGGCGGCTCGGTCACCCTCGCCCAGCGGCCCGGCTGGTCGACCTGTTTCCGGCTTACCTTTGGAGACCCCAGATGAGCGGCATTCTGCTCGCCGACGATGAACCTGCATTCCAGCGGCTGACGGGCGCATGGCTGCGCGGCCTCGGTCATGAGGTCCGCGTGGCAGGAGACGGCGATGCCGCCAAGGCCGCTTTCGCGGAGAAGCCGGCCGATCTCGTGCTGCTCGACCTGGCCATGCCTCCGCATCACGATCCGGAAGCGGGTCTCGCGCTCATTCCGGCCTTTGCGCCCGCGCCGGTCGTGGTCATGACGGGCCATGCCGATCATGCGCTCGCGCTGAAGGCGATCGACGCCGGCGCCTGGGATTTCCTCGCCAAGCCGGTCGACCCTGACCTGCTGCGCGTGGTCGTCGCGCGCGCGATGGAGCGGGCCCGGCTGGCGCGCGAGCTGGCCGAGCTGAAGGCGCAGGCAGGGACCGCTGAGGATATGGGCCTCGCCGGCGCCTCCGCGCCTATGCAGGCGCTGCGCGAGCTCATCCGCCGGGTGGCGCCAACGCGGCTGCCGGTGCTGGTGCTGGGGCCGAGCGGCACCGGCAAGGAGCTGGTCGCCCGCGCGCTTCATGAAGCCTCGCCCCGCGCTGGGAAGCCGCTGGTGCCCGTCCATTGCGGCGCGATCCCGGCCGAGCTTCTCGAAAGCGAACTGTTCGGCCATCTCAAGGGCAGCTTCACGGGCGCGGTCGCAGACCGGCCGGGCCTCGTCGAGACGGCCGAGGGCGGCACGCTGTTCCTCGACGAGATCGGCGAGATGCCGGCCGTCATGCAGGTCAAGCTGCTCCGCTTCCTCGCCGACGGAAGCTACCAGCCCGTGGGCGCCCGCACCCCGAAGACCGCCGATGTCCGCATCGTCGCCGCCACCCATCGCGATCTGGCCGCCAGGGTCGCGGACGGCAGCTTCCGGGAGGATCTTTTCTATCGCCTCAAGGGTGTCGTCCTGCGGACGCCGCCGCTTGATGAGAGGCCGGGCGATGTCGCGCTGCTCGCCGCGCTCTTCCTGCGCCGCGCGACGGACGCAGCGGCGCGCTTTACCCCCGAGGCGATGCGATGGCTGGCCAGCCGGAACTGGCCTGGCAATGTCCGTGAGCTCAGGGCGGCGGTGGAATGCGCCTCCGCTCTCGCGCCGCGATCGGCCACGGGGATCCTGGTCGACGCGGATGACCTGGCTTTCGCCGTGGGCGAAGGCTCGCTTCCCAATTCCGGGGCGCCGTCGGCAATGCGCCCGCAATCGCTCGAGGAGGAACTCGCGGCTCTCGAAAGGCTACGGATCGTGCAGGCGCTCGAGCGGACCGGGCACAACCATACGCATACTGCGCGCGAACTCGGCCTGTCTCGCGTCGGCCTGCTCAAAAAGCTCGATCGAATGGGCTTGAGATGATGTGGAGGCCGCTGCCGCTATGTCCGCTCATTGTTGTCCCGGCCGGGAAGCGGGCAGTCCGGAAACGGCCGGTTTCGCTGCGCATGGTCGAACGATAGTTGTTCGACGCCTGCCCCTCCCCTACTGGAGCCTGGAATTCTCCAAGCAACTGCTCACCCATGCCAAGGTCGCTGTCGCGGCCGGTGTCGGCTATGGCGAGAAGGGCGAAGGGTTTGTCCGCATCGCCTTGGTCGAGAACGAACACCGCATCCGTCAGGCGGCGCGAAGCGTGAAGCGCTATCTTCAGTCGATGGGTGTCAACATGCCCTCGGGTAAGGGCGATTGACATGCCGCTGTTCGAAGGCCTCGCGGCCTTCCCGATCACACCGGCTGACCGTCGGAGAACTTGGCCCCAAAGCCGCAGCAATCACCCTGATCGGCTAGCACGCGCCAGCCCATGCGCTACCAACCGGTCTATGACTTCGGGATAAGCAACGCCGCTGGCCGCCATCACCTTGGAATACATGCTGATGTCGGTAAAGCCGGGGATGGTATTGAGTTCGTTGACGAGGATGCGCATCTCCGCGGTGACGAAGAAATCGGCGCGGGCCATGCCATCGCAGCCGAGCGCGCGGAAGGCCTTTCCCGCCATATCGCGCATCCGGCTCTCCACCTCCTCGGGGAGCTCCGCCGGCACCTTCAACGCCGCGCCGTTCTCGTCGATATATTTCGCGTCATAGCTGTAGAAGCCGTGGCTCTCGGCTGGCACGATCTCGCCGGGACGGGAAATGAAGAGGCCACCTTCGGGATCTTCCAAAACGGCGCACTCGATCTCACGGCCCATGATGAATTCTTCGACGAGGAGCTTGCGGTCGTGTTTGAAGCCTTCAGCGAGCGCCGTCTCGTAATCCCGCTTCGTCGCGACCTTGCTGACGCCGACGGAAGAGCCCTGCCGCGCCGGCTTGACGAAAACAGGCAGGCCGAGCTTGCTTTCGATCTCCGCGAAGGCCGGCGCGGCGCCGTGGTGGATCGTGACTGATCGTGCGGCGGCCAAGCCGGCCTCATTGAAGAGCCGTTTGGCGATGTCCTTGTCGAGCGCTATTGCGGACCCGAGAATGCCGCAGCCGACGAGCGGCACGCCAGCCACCTCCGCGAGCCCCTGCACTGATCCGTCCTCGCCGTGGAGACCGTGCAGCACCGGAAAGAGGATACAGACCTTGGGCAGCTCATAGGGAGCACCATCGGCCGGGATTGCCATCATCCGTCCTCCTCCGCCCGGCACGAAGCAGACTTCCGTTCCGCCCGAGGGTTTTGCCAGCTTTCCATCTTCGAAGCTGCCCAACAGCCATTGTCCCTCGCGCGTGACGAAGACGGGAACGGCCTCATATTTCGCGGGGTCCAGCGCACGCATGACATTGGTTGCCGAAAGAACTGAGACGTCATGTTCGGCGGAGCGTCCCCCGAAGAGTATGACAATGCGCAGCTTGTCTGAAGAAGTTCCCACGAAATACTCCAAAGGTTCATGTTTTGACAGGGGTAGCAGCTCACAGCGATGCCGCGATTTGCGAGAAGCTTAAAGACCGCTCGACCTCCGCGTTTAGGTTAGTGCTACGGTATGTTGATTGTGATGGCTGCCCACCCTTCCGCGACGTCCTTACAACCCGCTTCTGTCAGCCCACTCCCGAGGCCAACCAAGTCTATACTGTGTTTGCTCACCGGTTCACCGCGTGGAACGACGTGTAGCTTGCGCTACGTGCAAATTGATCACCGTCTCTCCTTGTTCGAAACGCAAGGAGATCAGGATGACGATCGATCGATACCGTATTTTTATGCCTGTGCCTCCTCGATGTTCGAGGACCATCTCGTCGCCTTTGTCGACGAGATGGTCGAACTCGATCATGCGGAGAGCACGGTCAAAATCTATCTGAGCTGCATAACCGATGCCGCCAAGGCAATGCGTGCTGCAGAAGCCGCGGCATGCGATTCGACGCCCGACCCTCCCCTGCTGCCGGTCCGTCTTATGGTTATGGCCTTTGCGCCGGGGACGAGGGGGCGGACGCGCTGGTCCTCGCACCTATGTCCTACACGCCGCTGACGCAGGAGGAAGCCTATCAGCATGACCGCGCGGTGGCGGGCGCAACCGGCCTGCCGCTGTGCATCTGCAACAATCCGAGCGACCCATTTCACCTTTGGTGCGGCGCTTCTCGCCCGCCTTGCCGATATTCCGAATATCGCGGCGTTGACCGCCGGCGCGTGGCCAAAGCCTTTTGGGCTTGTTCTGATGAGCGCGCGAAGTGACTTAAGCCCCCCGATCGTGGAACCGAGGCGCCATAGCGGACAGGCTGAATCCACCCCGTCCAACCATTACTGATTCCGTGAGCCTGGCGAGCATAAAAGGACGCATGAGGGTGGCTTGCGGACCGCCGGCTTGCGGGCAAAACAATCCGAGAGCGGCCTTTAGTGCGGCACGCGATTGTTGCATTCTGCCCTACTGAGCCGCGCCGACCACCAGATGCGTTATGCGTTCATGGGCGTCCGTCAGGTGGAAGCCATGTTCGTCGATATCGTGCAGACAGCTGTTAACATCGACGCCTGCATGAGGCTCATCCCTGTGCATCTCGGTGGACTTGAACGGCGTCCAAGGGCCACGGCTTTCGGGAAGATTGGCTGCATCCTCGGCTCGTGTAAAACCGAACACGCGTCCCGGGCCTCTGAAAATATAAACTTGCATCACGTCCCTCCGCTTCAGCTTTTCAACGACGGCCTTGAACTTTACATGCTGTAAAGTCGCAATCAGATGGCCTGGAGTTTACACCGTGTCAAGTGAGGAAGTCACAACCCGATCGCGCATCTTGCAAGCGACGCTCTCTTTGATCGAGCGCGGGAACGTGGCGATCAGCATGAGCACCATCGCCAAGGAAGCCGGGCTGTCGCGTCAGGCGCTATACCTCACTTTCGCGGACAAAGCCGATCTGTTCATTGCGGCGCTCCGATTTGCCGATGGTCGGCGCGGCATAGTTCAGGAGCAGGCATGCATCCGAGCGGCAAAGACCGGCACCGACGCATTGGTGGCGATCGTCGATCTCCAGGCGCGGCTCAGCCCTGCCTACAAGCGCTTGGCCGACGCGTTCGAGTTGCTGCGCCGCCAGGATGCCGCTGCCGAAAAGGCTTGGCAGGATCGACAGCAAGACCGATTGGAGGGCTGCCGCATCGTGGCAGCCCGCATTTCTGCTGAGGGCGATCTCCGAGCCGATCTCACCGTTGAGGCTGCTGCTGATCTCATCTGGTCGACGACGTCATCGACAGTTTGGGACGATCTTGTAGTGAAGCGCGGGTGGAACGAGATGAACTACCGCACGCACTTGGTTGAGCTGCTGCTTTCCTGGCTGAAAGGAAGCAGCTGACCCGCGATGCGAACGACCGCATGTAGGCACGGGAGCAATCGAGATCTTCGTGCCTGCATTGGTCGTGAGCGGTCGGGTCGTGAGCGGTCGGGCGGCAGCAAGCTGAACGGAGGATCGCTTTCCTCGGCTTCCGCCCGAAAGCTGCCGGACCGCTATCGGCCAGTTTCGCTGGTTCGCGAATCCGCCGCTTGCGAAGCGATGGTCTCGAACAGGAGCAGTCCGCCTTCGACAAGCCTGCGATGCTCCACCCTGTTGCTCCGCAACGGCGCATGGTCGAACGATATATTTTCTATGCCCGACCCTCCCCTGCTGCCGGTCCGTCTTATGGTTATGGCCTTTGCACCGGGGACGAGGATCCGCGCTTCCCGATAGGCGGGCGTGGAAAGCACATACCAAGGCTCGCCCGGCACCAGCGGATAGAGGCCGAGCACCGAGAATACATACCAGGCGGTCATCGCGCCGGCATCGTCATCCATGCCGTCGGCAAATCCCTGGGGGGCGAGGTTGAAGCTCCGTCCGTGCCAGGGCGCCGCGCGCTTGGCGGCATTGGTGTAATGATGGTCGATCGGCTGCGTCAGTATCTGCCGCACGATCGCCTCGCTCTTGTCCGGCCGGCCGCGCCAGGCGTGGAGGAAAGGCGCATGGATATCGGGCTGGTTCGTCATGTTGAACAGGCCGCGCGCGAAGAAGGCGTCCAGCTCCGCATCGAAGCGATCGGGTCCGAGCGTCCGGGCGAGCCAGGGCAGGTCGAACACCGGCGCCCAGCGATATTGCCATAATGTGCCCTGATAGAGCCCCCGCGCCTTCACCACATCCGCGTCCGCGCCCAGATCCTCGAACACCGAGCGCCACATGCTGCGATAGCCTAACGCCTGCGCGCCGAAACGCCTTGCCGCCCCGGCATCGCCAATATCCCCTGCCAGCTGCGCGATCGCCCAATCGTCATAGGCCGCCTCGATCTGCTCGTCTGGCGTCCGGCGTGCGAGCGTCGGGCTTTCCGCGATCATATGGTCGAGCGCCGCCCGCGCATCGAAACCGTCAATGCCCTTGCGGCGAAAATCCAGCAGGGCAACGCCGGCATGTTCGGTCCGCACGCTCAGAAAAGGCTCCTGCTTCGTCGCCCAGCGTTGTTTGCCTTCCGCGTAGAGCGACACGAGCGATCGGGCGATGTCCGCTGCCCGCGCGGGATCGAGCAAGGCCAGCAAGGGCATCTGGGTACGATAATTGTCCCACAGCGCCCAGCCGGTATAGCGTTGCCGTCCGGCAGGAACATAGTGGATCCGTCCATCGCTGCCCCGGAAGCGGCCATCGGGATCGGCTATGGCGACCGGCGACTGCATCACGCGGAACAGCGCCGTGTAGAAAAGCGCCTGTTCCTCGCGCGAGGCGTCGATCCGCACGCGATGCAGCTCATGATTCCAGTTGCGCAGCGTTTCCCGCGCGACGATGTCGAACCGGCGCCCGCCAAGCTCGGCCGCCCGCACCCGCGCCGCCGCTTCGGCATCGACCGAGGAGAGGCCGGTGCGCAGCTCGATGATGTCGCCCGCGTCCACGCGCAGCTCCAATGAGGCCCGGCCGGATGCATCCAGCAGGACCGGGGCATCGACGCGACGGCCATTGCGGCTCAGCTCGCTGGCGCTGTGGATATGATATGCGCCGACATCGCAGACCGTGCCCGCCGAAAGCGAGGCCCGCAGGTCGTTCCAATTTCCGCTCTCCCACCGGGCGGAAAGGCGCTTGCTATAGGAATGGTTGGGATCTGCGCTGAGCGTCACCCTGCCCGCGCGCGGCAAGGTGAAGCGGATGATGCCCGAACCCCGCGTCGCCGTCAGCTCCGCGACGATGCCGCTGCCGTAGCGAACGCTGTAATAGCCCGCATGCGCCCGCTCGCTCCGCTTGTCGATGCGCGCCGCACGCGCCGCGCCGGCATATTCGAGCATGACCAGCATGTCGCCGCCCGCTCCGCCGCAGCCGACGCCGCCCCCCCGGCTATGGGAAAAGCCGATCAGCCTGTCCGCCGCATAATCATAGCCGGCATGATTGGCGGGACTGGTATCGGGGCCAAGCTGCACCATGCCATAGGGCGCCACCGCCGCCGGGTTGAGCTGGCCGAAATCGGCCAGCGTGCCGACGAACGGATCGACCAGCCGCCCCGGCTCCCGGGCGAGCGCCGGGCCATGCCCGGCAGCGCACACAGGCGCGGCGCATAGGGGCGCCAGCAGCCAGGCTATCCGCCTCATCATCCGCGTCATCATTCTCATGGGTCGAGCGGATCGCGTGCATCGACATGCAGCGAAACGGGATCGGGCCGGAAACGGAGCGCAAGCGGCCCCGGCCCGGGCATGACCCGCCCCGGCTGATAGCCGAGTTCCGTCATGTTCCGTTCCGCCAGTTGCTTGCCGCCGATATAGGCGATGGTCGCAGGATCGGAGAGGATCAGCGAATCCCGGTCGGCCGGAATGCCCGCCGCGAACATCATCCGCGCGATGTTGCGCAGGTTGGTGGTGGTGTGCCGGGCATGGGGCTCGATCAATATCCGGTCGGCGGGGACGCCATAATGCGCGACCAGTTCCTTCTTCATTTCCACCGCTTCGTTGAAGGGAGTGCGATTGGGATGCACATTGCCGCCCGACAGGATGATGACCGGCGCCTGTCCCCGCGCGAACTGGTCCGCCGCCAGCCGCAGCCGCAAATGGCCAAGCACGCCGGTGCGCGACTGGCCATCCTCCGGGCCATGGCCGAAGACGAGCAGCGCGGCATAGGGATAGCGGCGCCATTTGATGTCGGGGAGCGCCGACATGGTCGCCACATTGTCCCCGGCCAGCAGCGGCAGGAAAGCCGCCGCATCGGTCCGCTCGTTCATCAGCAGCAGCCCGAGCGCGTAGCGCAGCGGCGCCTCGAAAATCAGATCCTCCGCCCGGTCCTGCGACCGCGTGACCGCGCCCAGCGCCTCAACGGCATAAGCGAAGCCGGGCTGCGCGACGTCGAAGATGTTCGCATCGATCTTCGGATAGAGCGGCGCTTCGCCCTTGCCATAGACGGCGAGAATCCGGTTCATCGCCGCGGCAGCGTCGGCCCATGCCGCCGACAGCAAGGCCGCATCGTCGCGGCCGGCATGAAGCGCGAACTGGCCCGATGCGCGCATCCGCTCCGTCACCAGAGCTTTTGCCATGGCCCGATTGCGCAGCACCCGCTCCAGCGCGCGATCGACCGCCGCGATGTCGTCGGGCGTCCATGCCCATGCATCGACCAGACAGGCCGGACGCGGGGCGCAGCCCTTCGCCGCATCGACGCGCGCCTGCCGCTCCCGGCCGAGCGCCGCCAGCGCCTCGTCCGCGCGCAAGGCCTCCGCCCAGCCCAGCGCGGCGCGCATCATGGCGAGCAGGGGAAAGTCCCGGCTTTCCAGATTTTCCGACACCGGCAAGGTCCGGCTCGCGGCCTTCCTCGCCCACCCCGCCGGGGGCAGCGCCCCGGCCACGGCCAGCATCAGCACGGCCGGCATCGCATGGCGAAATATCGCTTTCATCGCTTCATCCGATGGCTTGGCTGATCTGCGGTGACAGGATTGATACGCCATCCCCCGGGAAAGGGCGCGGCATGATAGCCATTGCCGTAGATATTGGGCGCGGAGAGATAATCGGTGGAAACGACCTGTGCCCCGCTGGCCAGCGTATGGTCGCGGCGCTCCGCATCGTTGCGGCGCGCCTCGGCCGTGTCGATGTCCGCACGCGATCGGACCATATAGCCGCGCCGCGCCAGATCGGGGATCTCCGCAGCCCGAACCAGCGCATTGTCGACCAGCACGAAGGCGGTATGCGCCATGCCGGGCAGGCCCTGGACGAAAGCCGCCCGCCCTTCGAGCGAGGGGCGGCCCGCCATATAGGGCTTGAAGGCATCGAGATTGAGGCCGGGCACCAGATAGAGGAACAGAAACTTCCCCCGCGCGGCGGAAAGGCGCGGCCATGCCTTGGCAAGCGCGGCGGCTTCCAGCGTAGGATATTTCCCGCGCAGATCGTCCGGCGTGAACATCCGTTCCGCACCCAGCACGTCGCGTATCGCCGCATCCACCTCGTCAAAGGCGGCGGCGTCGAACGTCGGCACATGCGCCGCGCCCGGCAGCATCTTGTCCAGCCCGCCGAATTTCGGTTCGAGCAGGATGAAGACCGGGCTGTGGCCGGGATTGGCATCCGACCATTGCCGGAGCAGCGACAGGCACTGGCGGAAGGCCGGGCACTGGCTGCGGAAATCGACGTCCGCGACGTGCAGCACCTTCATTCCCGGCTGGCGCAGGATATCCTCATATATGGGCGCGAGATCCTTCGCCCCCGCCGCACGCAGCTCCCGATAGGGCAAGGGATCGGCATAGGCCCCGCCCGCGGGATCGGGATTGAGATCGAGTTCCAGGCTGCGCACGCCCATGCGAAGCTGCCCCTCGATCGGCATTTGCACATAATCGAGCGCCAGCGCCGGATCGGCGATGCCGCCCGGATGCTCCTCGGCAAGCTGTGCCCGCTTCTGCGCGTCGAGCCTTTGGATCGCCGCCGCGTGCAGCGCCGCCAGCCGGGGCGCCATCAGCTTCATCGCGCGCGGATCGGCAGGCAGGGCATAGCTGTTATGCGTGCCGATGACCTGGATCTGATCGATCCGGGGGTCAGCGGACTGCGCCGATCCCGCGCCGGCCGTCGCAAGGACGGCCGGCGCGAGGAGGAGCGCACCGGGGATGCGCCGCTTCATCGCCTTACCAGCGCTTGGTGAGAACGAAGCGGACGTTGCGGCCGAACACCGGACGGCCGTAGATCGCCGTCCTGGTGCCCTGCCCCGAAAGCTGGTCGGTGCGGGTATTGCCTTCGGTCAGGCCCTTCGCATTGGTGATGTTGTCGCCCACCACCTGGAACTGCCAGTCGCGATAGTTGACGGTCACGCCCGCGCCGAGCGTGTCGTAAGCGGGCAGCTCGGTCTGGTTGAAGAGGTCGACATAACGCTTGCTGACATAATTGTAGCGGGCATAGGTTTCGATCTTCGCTTCGCCCAGGCTGAAATTCACGCTCGGGCGGAAGTTGCCATATATTTTCGGCTCGCGGATGATCTGATTGCCATCGACCGCCGCTGCCGACGCGCCGAATTCGTTGACCAGGTTGGACATGGTCGGATCGCTCACCGTGACCGCGCCCGACAGCGACAGCCATTTCAGCGGCCGTATGTCGATATCCGCTTCCACGCCCTTGGTCACCGCCTCGCCGATGAAGGTCAGCGGCTGGTTGTTCTGGCCGGTCACCGGGTTGAAGGCGAGGAAGGAGGCGTTGAACGGATCATATTTGGTGTAGAAGCCGGTGAAGTAAGCGGAAACACCCGGCAGCGAGACCTTCAGGCCCGCTTCATATTGCCGCGCCTTGGGCGTCACCGGCGTCGCATTGCTGTAGACGATATTCTCGCTCGGCGTGCGGAATGCTTCCGAAGCGCGGCCATAGACGCCCAGCCAGCGGGTGATGTCGTAATTGGCGCCGACCGTCCAGGGCGTGACATTGGCCTTGATCCTGCGGTCGATCGCGATGCCGGTATAGGCGCGGGTGGCATCGTCCGCGAGCGTCTTCGCGTCGCCCAGGTTCACGGTCGTCTGGCCGATGCCATAGCCCTTGTAGATATAGCGCTCATGCCGGATGCCCGCGTCGATGCGCAGCTTGTCCGTCACCTGCCAGGTGTCGTTGAAATAGGCCGCCAGCAAGGTCACGTCGGATTCGCCGGCAGTGAGCGTCGTGGCATAGCGAAGCACGCCCTTGTCGGTCACATAGCCGAGCGCCTGCCCGCTCGCCGAATAGGCGACCAGATCGATGGTGCGCGGCTTCGACGCCAGTTCGAACAGATAGTCCTGATAGCGTTGCCCATATTCGGTGCCGTAAGCCGAACCATAGAGACCGAGCGCGATGCTGTGCTTGCCGAGCCCCGTCTCGATGTCGCGCGTGACGCGCAGATCGCCCTGCGTCGAATAGAAGTCCGACGAAATGGCGCGATACTGGGCGCTGATGACCAGGCCCGACGTCGCATTGGGATCGAAGGCGGTCGCGCCGTCCGTCCCGGCAATGGCATAGCCCATCCGCGCCACCGTTGCGGTCGGCGTGTTGAATGCCGCCTGCGCCCTGGTCAGATAGCTTGCGGCGAACGCGTTGGCGTCCTGCGGGTTGGTGGTCGAATAGAGCGCGTCGAAATCGACCCTGCCGTCGGTGTAACGGCCCTTGGCGCTGACGGTCCAGTCACCGAATTCACCGGTATAGTCGAGGCCGAGCGTGTAGAAGCGGGTATGGCGGCCATCGGCCAGATCGCGATCCTCGACGCTCTTGCCGCCCGCGCCGTCGGGATAGACGAAGCGCGCGTTGCGCAGCGCCGGGCTGTTCATCGTGCCCTTGAAATAGTCGATATAGGGGTCGAGCGACACGCCGGGCGCGCGCGGGTCGGCGATCGGGATCGGCAGGTAGAACAGATTATGGTCGTTCAGGTAAACGCCCGACAGGCGGATTTCGCCATTGTCCAGCTCATGAACGATATTGGCGCGGAACTGGCCGCCTTCGTCGCTGGGAAAGCCGTTGGGACGATAGCCGTCATGGCGGCGAAGGAAACCGCCCGCCGCATAATAGGTCCGCTCGCCGAGCGGGCCGGACGAATAGGCGTCGAGGCGATAGAGATCGGTATCGCCGACCGTCACCTGCACCGCGCCATGGGGCGTGTCGGTGCCGCGCACGGTGATCTGGTTGTAGATGGCCGATGCGTTGCTGGCGAAGATCGGCGCCGGACCGCCGCGCACGAACTCCATGCTCTGGGTCATGAGGTCGGTGCGGTTGAGCACGTCGCCCTTGAAGAAGGTGCCGTCATTGTCCTGATAGATCGGCATGCCGTCCTGCTGGAACGCCTGGAAGCTGCCTTCGTTCGGAATGCCGCGCAGGCGATAGACGTTCTGGACCTCGCCGCCCGTGGCTTCGACATGGATGCCGGGAAGCTGGCCAAGCAGGTCGGCCATGTTCAGCGGCGCCATCTTCTGGATATCCGCATTGGTCAGCGAGGTGACGGCATAGGACACGTCGAACTTGCGCTCGGCCTTTGAAGAGCCGGTTACGATGATGTCGCTCGACTGTTCGCCGGAATCCGCCGTCGCCTCTTCCGAAGCCGACGATGTTTCGGCGGCATAAGCGCCGGCCGAAGGCAGCAGCGCGGTCGAGCCGAGAAGCGCCGAAAGAATAATCCGAATCGAATATGTTTTCACCACGACCCCCTTGTTTTTCGAAATCCAGGGGCCGCTAAGGGGCAAAAATGATGGTTTGCCGACTCATCCGTAAAAGTTCGGCGGCTTTTTTATTGCGTTAATGTTGCATTGCGTAATTCTGCAAGCTTCTCAGTGACTTGTCCTTACAGGCAAGGAATGCCCTGAAAGAAATTTGTGAACAGCGCGGCGCTTTTCATCGATCCGGACACGGAAAGTCCGGCGATCGCGGCCGACATCGGGGCGATGCGAGTTCGTCGATGATCGGCAAGCCGGGGTTGGGACGGCTATTCCCTGCTCGACCGGGAGATGACGCCCGGCGAGAAGCGCCGCGTCGGGAGCGAGGCGCGCGCGACCGGTGGCGCGCAATACGCGGCTGAAGCTTTCGCGACATTGACCCGCACGGACTGGCAGCTATGCCAAGACGATGAAGCCGTTCCTTCGGATCGTCCTTATCTCCCTCGCCGCGTCAAGCGCCGCCGCCTGCTCGGAGACCTGCCGGAACAGCATCGTCGGCAGCGCGGATGCGCCATCGGGGGATTGGCGCGCCGTCCTGTTCCGGAGGGACTGCGGAGCGACGACGGGCTTCTCGACCCAGATTTCCGTCCTCAAGCGATCCGCCAGCTTGGAAGGTGCCGGGAACATGTTCGTCGGGGATGACGATCATGGGACCGCGCCGGCAGCCTCTTGGGGCGGGCCCTGGACCGAGCTTCGCTGGCTCTCGCCCACGCATCTGCTGGTGCGATACGACCGGCGCCTGCGCCTGTTCAAAGCAGTCGAAGCCGTGGGCGGCGTGCGGGGCAGCTTCGTCAAGGCCGACGCTCCGACAGCAGGAACTGAAGCTGCCCTCCAAGGCTCAACAGGCCCGAATTCTCGGCTTCGTCGATGAGCCGCGGGATGAGGTCGAGCGGCTATCCATATTCGTTGCCGCTTCGGCACGCCGCCTGCCGAAGCACGCGAGGCAATAGGACTTCAGGAGGGAGAGGCATGGGTGGAGCCTATGTTCGCCGTAGAGGCCGTGACGGATGGAAAATGCATCTATCGCGAAGCTGTGATCCGGCACCGGCCGCCTCTGACCGTCCGGAGGATAGCCGGCCTTCATAAGCCCTCGGTCTGATCTTCGGGCAGTGGCGAGTAGCCGATGGCGCAGATTGCCGGTTCACCGTCCAGCGAGACCATCGAGACGAGATTCCTTGCGCTCCCATCGCGCCACTCGAAGATTTCCATATCCTCGAGGGAACTCTCGACACTTCCATATTTAGCGAACATGGCATCCTTCAGTCGATGGCATTGCCGCGGATCGAGCCTGAGATCGACGTCGACGAGCCTGCCATCCTTGTTGAAGGAAAGATGCGCCGAGAAAGTGAAGTCCGCTGTCTTGTAAGTACCGATCAAGTCGGGCGACGAATGTAAGGGTTCGGCGCCCTGACATCCGTTAGCGGAAACGAGATCAGCTTGCGAACCGCGGCCCGGTCCATGCCCCATTCCGTCCCCTGCCAGCCGGCCTGGGCAATGCTGGGGACCACGGCAATCACAAGGGCAAGCGCAATGCGCATGATCTTTCCTGACATTGGCAAAGCGACGAGGGCGGCGTCTGGTTTTCGGGCATGGACGCGTGCGGATCCGCGCCCGTCGTTGAGGCGAGATAGCATGTCCAGTGGAGTTGGTTATAGCCTGCTTGCCGCTTCACAGATCCTCATTCCTGGGGGTGGCCAGTGCAGGCTCGATATCGGAAGTAAATTGCGGCCTGCCGGCCTGATAGAATTCCAACTCGACGACCATCTTCTTCGCTTCCTTCATCTGCTCGATGAAGCTCTGCGTATTTTGGGCATTTCTTCAGTGCCATGATGTCGTCCCCCAGCCGACGGGTAGCGCTTATTGGAAGGATGAGGCAACGATATGTTGCCACCGAAATGGCACCGGCGGCAGCAGGGCCGTTGGCGCCGAAGCCGGTCGGGCGCAGGCGCTATTTGCGCCGGAGGAAGGCCGTTACCGTCTTCACCGTCGCGGCGGGCTGCTCTTCCATCAGCCAATGTCCCGAAGCGGGGATGACGGCGCCCGTCACGTCGGTGGCGGCGGCCTCGGCGACGGTCGCCATCATCGTGCCGAAGGATTTTTCGCCGCCGACCGCCAGGACGGGCATGGCGAGCTTTCCCCGGGCGAGGAAGCCATGATTGTCGATCACGTCCCGATCGAAGGCGGCGAACTGGGCAAAGCCCGCATGCATTGCGCCCGGCCGGGCATAGAGCGCGGCATAATGCCGGCGCGAGGCTTCGTCGAAACTCTTCGGGTCGGCCGAGAATTCGTTCCAGAAGCGGTCGAGATAGATGCGCTCGCGGCCGGCGACCAGCCGTTCCATGTCGGGGCCACCGAAGCGGAAATGCCAGAGGAGCGGGCTTTTGAGGATTTCGTCCCACGGCCCGATGCCGGGCAAGGGCGCATCCATGAGCACCAATTTGGTGACGCAGCCGGGATATTGGGCGGCGAAGGCATAGGCGACCATATTGCCGATATCATGGCCGACGACATCGGCCTTCCCCACCTTCAGCGCATCGAGCAGGCGGGCCATGTCCTGGCCCTGCATCTTCTTGTCATAGCCGGCCTCGGCCCGTGCGGACAGGCCCATGCCGCGCAGGTCGGGCACGATCACCTTGTGATCGCGGGCAAGCTCGGCAGCGAGCGGCGCCCACATGTCGCCGGTTTCGCCATAGCCGTGGATCAGCAGCACGGCCGGGCCGGCCCCGCCGACACGGACATGGAGCGTCGTGCCGTTGGCGGCGACCTCCTGCGTCTCGAAGCTCGCCGGATAGGCAGGGACCTGCGCAACCGCAGGAGCGAAAACTGCCAGGGCAGCGGCGGTCAGAAGCGAACGGAACATGGCGGATCTTCCTTTCATCATGATGCGCCGGGGCGGCGCATTCGCTGGACAGGAAGATGCCCTTCGGCCATTGTTCCGACTAGCCGGCGAAGACCGAAACCGAAATCCGGAAAAACCGAACGATGATCAAGCTCGAAGGCGTCTCGGCATTCACGGCAATCGTGGATGCAGGATCGATCAGCAGCGCGGCGCGCCATCTCGGCAAGCCGAAATCGGTCGTCAGCGACCGGCTGGCCGAGCTCGAGCGCGAACTCGGCACCCGGCTGATCCAAAGGACCACCAGGAACCTATCCCTGACCGAGGATGGCGAAACCTTCCTGCCCCGTGCACGGCGCATTTTGAGAGAGACGATCGAGGCCGCGGCCGAGCTTTCCGAACGGCGCGGGACCCTAGCGGGGCCGTTGCGGATTTCGGCGCCCGTCGGCTTCGGGATTCTTCACCTCGGCAGGGCGCTCAATTCCTTTCTCGCGGCGCATCGCGAGATCGACCTGGCGCTCGACCTCAACGACAATTTCGTCGATGCCGCGGCGGACGGGTTCGACGCGGTGCTCCGGATCGGCGCCATCGCCGATAACCGGCTGGTCGCCAAGCGCCTCGCGACGACACGACGCGTCATGGTCGCCTCGCCCGACTATCTGGCTGCGAACGGCACGCCGGCCGGCATCGCCGAGCTCGAGGCGCATCATGGGATCCTCTATGCCAATCGCGAGTCCGACTGGCGCTTTGCAGGCAAAGCGGGCTGGACGGTCGCGCGCCCGCGGGCGGTCCTGCGCGTCAACAATGGCCTGGTGATGCGCGACGCGACGGTTGCCGGCCTCGGCATCAGCCTGCTCCCCTCCTTCTACGTCAATGAAGAGTTGCGGCGGGGCAGCCTGATCCTGCTCGACCTCGGGCTCGAAGCCGAGCGCGCGGAACTGTTCGTCGTCTATCCGCGCGATCGCAATGCCTCGGCCAAGGTGCTGGCCTTGATCGACAGCCTGCGAAAAAGCTTCGGCGACCCGCCTTATTGGGACTGCGCCGCAGGGCCTGTCGGGCAATTCAGCTAGACGGATGGGCAATCAGGGACGGCCCGCCTACCGATCCGGCTCGCGACCATCCACGAGTGCCGGCTCATCGATGAGTTTCCATCCGCTGCCGTCAATGGCGAGATAGGTAGCAACGCCCCTTGCTCCTCTGCGAGTAGGAGCAGACGAACTCGCTGGGTTCCTCGTCAATATCCTTGCATCTGATCCGGCGCAGGCTGGCAGGGCTGACGCGATCACCATCGAAGCGAGTGAGCGCCTGCGCCAGTTCTGCCGCCGCCGTCGTTCAACCACCCTTCGCAACGCGCGAGACCGTGGCCTACACGCGCAAGTAGGAACGCGGCGGCTAAGACCCATGCTGACCATTCGGGAGCCGCGGTTCGCTCCTCTAAAGCAGTCGCTTGTTCACGCAGCAACTCCACCCGGCCAAGGGAGCTGGGCCAGAGGCAGTCAGCTGGTCGGCGTCTTCAGCTTCGCTTTCTGTTCACGGATGTAGGCAAGCTCTGCCTTCGCTATGGAGTCGCTGGGGTCCAGCTTCAAGCACTGGCGATAAAACCTCTCCGCCTCGTCAAGCTTGCCCTGTTCGATCAGAACATAGCCCATCCCTCGCAAAGCCCGCCGCTTTTCGAAATTCTTCATATCATCGTCAGGCGCGAATTCGGCTGCATCAGAGGCTCGCTGAAAAAGCTCAAACGCCTGCGTCCACTCCTTACGCGACTTGTTCCATTCGCCAAGCTCGGCAAGATACTGGGCATTGAGTGGCGAGAGCTCGATAGCACGATCGAAGAACGGCTTGGCGTCCTCGGCTCGCCCAACATCGACTAACACAAAACCCTTTAGGAACAAGACATTAGCCCAGGTTGGACCAAGAACGAGCGTGTCCCTTTTCATCTTCGCGCCCATAGCGGCATAAACCAAGGCGTCTATCATCGCCCGCGAACAGAAGATTTGACGCTTTTCATCGGCGTGCGATTTATCCTCTGCAGCTATGGCAGCATCGAGGATCGGTAGCGCCTCGGCGGATCGCTTAGCCCGGATCAGCGCGATCGCTTCCCTCTCCAGCTTCTCGACTTCAGTATTAGCCCCCTGCTCGATCGTCGCCTTGCTGTCGTCCCTCTGTACGATGACAGTCGGATTTTCTGCGACTGCCACTGTCGAGATCACCAAGAGCGGCATAAGGCCGAAAGCTACTCGCATACCCCCTCCTATCTTTGACGGCGCAGCTTAGCATCGCAAATAGGGCTGTCACGTTGGTCCCCCTATCCTACATGTGGGGTCATCAAAGGCTGCATGCTTCCATGTTCCGGGAGCTTTAAGTTGGGCTTCGGTCGGCCAGCACTTTGCGCGGAAGGCGTCTGCTACCGCGGTCTATCGCCCAACAGCAGACCTTCCGCTTTCTACCCACTTGCGACATTAGCCCCAAATTGGCTGAGATCCTGTCGCACCGTCGCCGATCGGCCCATTGTTGCCCTTATCGCCTGCCAGCAATGCGAGCGGATGCATGGCCTTCGCACTTTTGCCTGCCTCGCCGGGCTGCTCACCGCGGCGGCTCCGGCGCGCGCGCAGCTCAGCGCCGAAGACGCGCTGGCACAGGCCAGGAGGCTCATGGCCAGTGACCGATGCAACGAGGCCAGCGACGGTGAGATCGTCATTTGCGCGCGGGATAGCGAGCGGGAGGCGGAGCGATATCGCCTCCCCCTCCCCGACGAGCGTCCGGCCGATATGCGGGGGGCGGTTCGCGGCGAGGCGCCGCGCGCCTCCGCCGAGGCATCGACCAGCGGCGGTTACGGCCTCTTCGCCGGACAAAGACGCTGCGGAAAGGCCGAGGCGCGGCAATATGGCTATGGCGGCGGCAACGATCCGCTGAGCGCGATGCTGAAGCTGGGAACGCTGCTGCTCGATCCCGATGCGGACATAGCGCCGCCTGTCGCGCTTCCGCGCCGGCTCAACGACAGCCCCGATTGAACAGAGCGGCGCAGCGTGAAGGAAAGCCTGCGGTCTCTCCCGTTACGAACATTCGGCTCGGCATCCAGACATTGTGTCATGCGCACACTGCATTCGCCCGGGGATCGCGGGCAGAGGGTATGGATCGCGTTATCAAATGCGAGCTGATCAAAGGCCGACCTGCGGCCGAATAAGGCTGGACGGCATCTGCTGGATATCCGCTTCCACCCATTGCGGACCTCCGCTCATGATGCAATCTATGGCTGTGCCTTATGCCGTTTACCTTGATCTGGACGATGCCAGCAATAAGAGGCTCGAGGCGTTATCTGCTCGCATAGAAAGCATTGCCGGCGAGGCAATCACGCCGCGAAGCATGGGTCAGCCATACCACATTACGCTCGCGGTATATTCGTCTTTGAATTTAGAAAGCGCTCTCGCCTGCCTTTCAGCCTTTTCAGCCAAGGCGTCGGCGATGCCGGTCACCTTGCTCAGCCTGGGCCTTTTTCCTGGCCTGACCAACGTAGTTTTTGCAGCGCCTGTAGCAACTTCGGCACTGCTCTCACTGCATGCCAGCTTCCACCACGCCATGCGGGATATCGGCCCAAGCCAACCCTATTACTTGCCAGATGTCTGGGTGCCTCACGTCACGCTCGGCATGAACCTCAACAGCAGTCAGCTTGGCGAAGCCGTCGCTCGTATCGCGCCGGATTGGGATCCGATCCAAGCGGAAATCTGCGCGGTTCGCCTAATTCTCGTCGATCCGGTCACAACGCTATGGCACACAAGCTTAGCCTAGCTTCGATTAGACGACAGCCTCCACCCCGTCCGGTCCTTCAAGCGAGGTGGGCAGGGACAACAGGGTAACAGGAAGATCTGCTTGTCGCCCGCCGGCCGGTACCAGCGGCCCGATCCGCTCGCCCGACGCCGCCTCCAAAAGCCCGCCCTGGGAGCCGAAGGCGTGGCGCGCAGCAATCAGCCGTGAGGCCACCCCGTCAGGCTTCGTCCACCCAGCCTGGACCGGCTGCGCCTGCGCCGTTCAGGTGCAGCGCCAAGCCGGTCGCGCCCGGATCGCCCAGGCCGGGGCGGAGCTGCATGCTCGGGATCAGATAATCCCCGCCATTCTGCCGCCGATAGGGAATGGACGGGGTGGAGCCAAGCGTCCGCATCCTCTCGCGCAACTGCTCGGCAACGGCCTCGAAGCCGGCATCGTCGAGACGATCGACCCTATAGGCTACGAACGGCGGAAGCACGTCATAGCCCGGATAATAGAGGATGCCGTGATTGATCGGGAACAGCAGGTCGTCGATCGGCCCGTTGATCCCGCGGGCGGAATAATGCTCCTCCCAGCCGCCGGCGGTCACGATCAGCATGGCGCGCTTGCCCGCCAGGGTCCCCTCGCCATAGCGGTCGCCCCATCGCCTGTCGCTATGCTCGCCCACGCCATAGGCGAAGCCATAGGCATATACCCGATCGACCCAGCCCTTGAGGATCGCCGGCATGGTGAACCACCAGAGGGGGAATTGGAGGATCAGGACATCGGCCCACAGCAGCTTCTCCTGCTCGGCCTTCACATCTTCGGTCAGCGCGTCCGCGACGAAGGCCTCGCCGGAGGCCGCGGCCGGCCTGAACCGCGCGTCCGGCGCCAGCACGGGGAAGTCGGCCCGGTCGACCTCGGATTTCCAGCCATCGGCATAAAGGTCCGACACGCGCACCTCATGGCCCTGGGCCTCGAGCTCCCGGATGGCGACGTCGCGGAGCGCGCCGTTGAGCGAGCGCGGTTCGGGATGGGCGAAGACGAGCAGGACTTTCATGGGCCAGCGCTCCGATGTTGGGAAACCGGCCCTTCAGCTAGGCGATACCGGAATGATCCGCTACATATGGCAAATGCATAATATTATGCCGTTCAATGAATAAGTCCGACGTCACGCTCGAGCGCATGCGCAGCTTCGTCCGCGTCGCCGAGCGCGGCAGCCTGTCGGCGGTCGCGCGCGAGCTCGGCGTCGGCCAGTCGACGGTCACGCGCCATTTGCGGGAGCTTGAGGCAGCCGTCGGCGTGCCCTTGCTCAGCAGGACCACCCGGCGCGTCACGATGACCGACGAAGGCAGCCGCTATTATGCCGACTGCGTCCAGATATTGCGCCTCGTCGAGCAGGCCGGCGATGAGGCACGGGGCACGCGCGGCGCGCCCGCCGGCACGATCCGGCTATCCTGCACGGCGGCCTTCGGGATCCTGCATGTCAGCCGGCTGATCTTCGCCTTTCAGGACCGCTATCCCGACATCGGGATCGACCTCAGCCTCAACGACGCGCGCGTCGATCTTGTGCGCGAGGGCGTCGATATCGCGTTGCGCCTGGGTCCGCTCAGCGACAGCTCGATGAAGCTCAGGGCGCTCGGCCTATGCAGGCGCCTGCTCGTGGCGGCACCCGCCTATCTGGCGGCGCGCGGGACGCCGGCCGTCCCGCGGGACCTGTCCGACCATGAGGGCATCCGCATGTCGAACGTGGCGGGGAGCGACATGCTCGCCCTGCAGGGGCCGGACGGCACGCGCCATGCGGTGCCCTTCGGGGGACGTTTCCGGATCGACCATGGGCTTGCCGTGCGCGAGGCGCTTGTCGCCGGGCGCGGCATCGCGCCTGCGCATCGATGGCTTGTCGACGATCTCCTGGCGGCCGGCCGGCTCGAACCGATCCTGCCGGACTATTCGCTGCCCCCCGTCCCCTTGAGCATGCTGATCGTCCCGGAGCGCGCGGGCATTGCCCGGGTCCGGCTGCTGGTCGACTTTCTCGCCGGGCGGATTGGCGCCATCCCGGGGATCGAGACGCCGCGGCCGGCGCCTTAGCGGGCGCGCCCCGGGACGCCAGCCCTGCCGGGGCACGGGAGCCCAGCCGAAGCCGGGCCTTGAGATGCGGGCATCCCGATCCCGCAAGCGCGGCATGCCCAGCATCGTGGCGGTATGAGCCGGCCGAATTCCCCGTCGGTTGCGCCGCGACGTCAGCTCGGCTTGCGGAAACGATAGAGGAAGCGGTCGGTCTTGCCCCGTATCGCGGGATCGAACACCAGCTTGCCATGATCGTCGGCCGGGTTGGCGAGAAGCGGGCTCTGCGCTTCGAGGAGGAAGCCGGCCGCCTTGAAATCCGCCTTCACGGTCTCGGGATCGATCCGGTGCAGCGTATCGACGATCGCGCGCGTGTCGCCCGGCAGGCCGACATGGTCGATGACGCCCACGACGCCGCTGGGTTTCATCGCGGCATAGAGCGCGCGCAGGAAGGCGGCGGGATCGGTGCGCGGGATCTTATATTTGGCCGATTCCCAATAGAGATCGTGATAGCTGAGGCTGATCATCGCGAAGTCGAAGCTGCGCGGCGCGGCGGCGAAGGCTTCGAACGGATAGCGCACGAAACGGATATCGGGCTGCCGCGCGCGCAGCTCGGCCCAGATCTTCTGCTCCTCGGGGCTGGCATAGAATTGCTGCGGCTCGAATGCGGTGACCGCTCCCTTCGGCCCGACCGCATTGGCCATGATCTCGGCCCAATAGCCCGATCCCGTCATGATGTCGGCCGCGGACATGCCCTGGCGGAAGCCGAGAAAGGCGAGCACCTCGGCCGGCTTGCGGCTTACATCCAGCGCGACCGCCTCGGCGGGGCGGCCGGGCATGGCGACCGCGTCCGCGAGCGTGGGCGCAGCCGGCGCGGCGCCGGCCTGAGCGCAGAGAAGAAATACCGCACCCCCAAGTGCGGGCAGAAAGGCGCGACGCATGCTGATCTCCTAATATCGATCGCCCGGACCATGCATCGCACCTGTCCAGCGCTCAATCTGCGCGCCGGACCGCTGTCGATGCCTGTATGAGGTTCGTCGAAAATAAGGATCCCGCCTCGCCCTTGCCGAAGCTGCTCCGACGGCCTTTTCGAGACGGCCGATCGGCAAGGACTTCGAACGAACCCTAAATCCGCTACCGCTTTCCTATATGCTGGGCTCTAAGCGTGCAGTCGCTCGCTTGCCGCCCTGCGCACCGCGTCCGTCAACGCGCGCAGCGATGCGGCATAGAGCCGCGCTACGTTCCAGTAGAGCCTCACCTCGATCCGCAGCGCTGGCGGCAACTCTACTAAACGGCCAGAATCCATGTGCGATCTGGCAAGCGCAACAGGCTGTAATCCCCAGGCGAGTCCGGCAAGGCAAAGGTCCAGAAAGCCTTGTGTAGAGGGAACCCAATGCGTCGGCGCACGAAGTTCAACACCATAGGCTTCCTGGGCCCAGCGAGCTTGCAATGCGTCCCGCCGATCAAAACGCATGTGCGGCGCTTTCGCCAGCGTATCGGCATTCACGCCTTCGCTGAAATGGCGTGCCATGAAATCCGGGCTGGCGCAGGCGGCATAGCGCAGCGCTCCCAGCAGGATCGTCTTGCATCCCTGCACCGGCTCAGGATCGGCGGTGACGGCGGCCTGGACCTCGCCGGAGCGGAGCCGGTCGGCGGTATGCGCCTCATCCTCCAGCATCAGGTCGAGCAACATGCCCGTGCCTTGGGCGAAGGTGGCGGCGGCTTGCGGGAACCATGTCGCCAGACTGTCCGCATTGACCGCCACCTTGAGCGTGAGTGGCGGTCCTGCCCCTTCGCCTTTGGGAGCCAGCGCCGGCGTCAGATCGGCTTCCAGCAGTTGCACCCGGTCGAAATGCGCGCAGAGTGTCCGGCCAAGATCGGTGGGCGCGCATGGCTGGCCCCGGACGATCAGGATCGTTCCCAGCCGTTCCTCATATCCGCGCACGCGCTGCGACACTGCCGAAGGGGTGATACCGAGCGTATCGGCCGCGCGCTCGAAGCTGCCCTCGCGGATCACGGCGGCGATGGCGGCCAAGGCGGGATAATCGAGCATGGATGAAGCATTGCTTCATCCAGGTTAGAAGAACAAGTTTTCCTAATCGCAGCGCCAGCGCCACAAGCGCGGCATGACAAGCAATATCTCTCCCTTCCTTGCCGGCTTCGCCCTGTCGGCGGCGCTCATCATGGCGATCGGCGCGCAGAATCTTTTCGTGCTGCGTCAGGGGTTGCGGCGCGAGCATGTCGGCCTGATCGTCCTGTTTTGCGGCAGCGCCGACGCGGTGCTGATCGGAGCGGGGGTTGGCGGCGTGGGCGCGTTCCTTGCCGCAGTGCCGCAACTGACCAAGTTTCTGGCGATTGGCGGCGCTGCATTCCTGGGCTGGTATGGCGTAAAAGCGTTGCAGCGCATGGCGTCACCCGACGCGATGTCCGTTGTCGCGGGCGGCGGATTGACGCTTGGGCGTGCGATCGCCGCCGCCGCCGGGTTCACCTTCCTCAATCCGCATGTCTATCTCGACACGGTATTGCTCATGGGTGCGGCCGGATCGGCGCAGCCCGCAGCCTTGCGTCCGATATTCGTCGCCGGGGCCGCGACCGCCAGTTTCACATGGTTCGCAGCGCTCGGCTATGGGGCGCGGATATTGGTGCCGCTGTTTGCACGGCCGATGGCATGGCGCGTGTTGGACGCGGTTGTCGGTGTCACGATGCTGTCGCTGGCGGGATCGCTGGTCTTCCGCGCCATCCTGCTTCCCGCCTGATATGCTTCGCAAGCAAGCCGAAGGATTAGCGGCATCGCCAGCCCTCAATCCGCCACCCGATACCCTTTCCAGGAGCACCAATGTACCGGCCACCTGTTTTCCGTGAAGATCGCCCGGATATTCTCCATGCCGCGATCCGGTCGCATCCACTGGCAACGCTGGTAACGCATGGAGCGGCGGGTCTCACCGCCAATCTTGTGCCCTTCACCTTGGCAATCTTGCAGGGCGATCGGGCCGTGCTGCGCGCGCATCTTGCCAGGGCAAACACCCAGCTTGCCGATCTGCGCAATGGGGCCGAAGCGCTGGTGATCTTCCAAGGCCCGCAAGCCTATATCACGCCTTCATGGTATCCGACGAAGCAGGAGCATGGGAAAGTTGTGCCGACGTGGAACTATGTCGTTGTTCAGGCGTGGGGGCGCCCGCAGGTCATTGACGATGCCGAGTGGCTGCTCGCCCAGATCGGTGATCTGACCACGCAACAGGAACAGAGGCAGAATGCGCCATGGTCCGTTGATGACGCTCCAACTGCCTACATCGCCGGCCAACTCAAAGGCATTTCCGGTCTGGAGATTCCGATCGATCGGATCGAGGGAAAGTGGAAGGCGAGCCAGAACCAACCGGCAGCCAATCGGGCTGGCGTGATCTCAGGATTGAGAGCGCAAGACCCGGCGTCACCGATGGCGACACTTATGGATCAATGGGACAAACCGGCGTAGAGAAAAACGCGCCTCATGCCGAAGGAGTCTGCAATTCATCTTCGGCTGAACCGACCGATCACTCCCATCGGGCAGGCATTCTACGTCATATGCTCCATTTGCCGAGGCCGCTGGGCAATCTATTTTTAGCAAAGCTATAAAGCGCTGCCTCGGAATGCTGACGCAATGAGGGTTGGACGATCGGGTTTGATGTGATTCCAGAGGGTTGCGACACCTGAACTGGAATGACCGATGTGGAACCCGGCCCCCCGCCCCTCGCCCGCCGCCTTCCCGGCCGCGACGCGCAAGCCATCCTCGCACAGGCCGTTCTGCCTCCTGGCCGGCGCACCGGCGGATCGGGCCATGCTTCACGAAGCGCCCCATGAGCGCTTTCCTTCGATCGGCTCACAGCCGACCGCGACCGGCAGGTCTTTCCCCGCCACCCTTAAAAATTGCGTTTAGCGTAACTTTTTGCTTGATTTTTTGTTTCGCTTTGCGTAATTTGCTTCCCGGCGACATAGCTGGGGGAGAAGCGATGAGCGCCGAGGCAGCAATCGTCCGCGGCGGCCGCCGGACCTATCGCGAAGCTGCCGAGCTATGCGCCGCGGAGCATCGGAAGATCTATTTGCCGCGCCCCGACGACGTGCCCGTGATCGAGACGCAGTTGCGCCTGATGGACCGGATGGTGCGGCGGCGACATTCTCCGAGGACAGGGAGATCTGACATGCAGCCATGGCCCGAAATTCCCGTCGTGCCGATCGTGCTGGCCGCGATCCAGATGCCCGACGACATGCTCTGGCAAGCGCTTGCCGACGAGCAGGCCGGCGTCCCCGGCGCAACCGCCCGTGTGGACCGCGCGCTCGAGGCGGCCCGGATGCGCGCAGCGATGAGGGAGGTGGAATGATATGCGCGCCTTTCCTCCTCCGCAGCGCTTGCCGTGCGGCAGGGCGAAACAGGCTGGCCTCCGGCGCTGCGCATGCATGGCCCGCTCGCCCCAATCCGCGCCCTTCTTCGCGCAACCGATCCGCACTCCTTGGATAAGGCCATGATCGCCTCTCTTTTTCCCGCGCGCGCCATCTGCACCCGCAGCAGCGATCATGCCCGGCCCGGCGATGTCATCGACGTCCGCACCGGCTTCATCCGCGTCCCCGTCGCCGCCGAATCCTCCCCTCCCCCGCAAGGCCCCTCCCCCGCAAGGCGGCGGTTGCATGGCGATCTTCATGCCGATGCGCGCGCGCCCGAAATCTCGCGAAAGGGGCCGGCGCTCGATCACTCGAAGCTTCTCGGGACGGACAGCCGCTCGACAAGGAAATCGACGAACGCACGGACGCGCGCGGGCATGTTTGCCCCACCGACGAACAGCGCATGGACATCTTCCTGATCGCCGGGATTGAACGGTTCGAGCAGCGCGACCAGCCGTCCCGCGGCTATGTCGGCCGCGACATGGAAGCTGCCGACACGGGCGATGCCGACGCCCTGCTGCGCGAGCTGGACGAGCGTCTCGCCATTATTCGCCTCGATGCTGCCCTTGACCGCCAGCGCATAGTCGCGGCCGTCGCGGCGAAAGGGCCAGCCCGGCTCGGAGCGCCGGAAGTTGAAGTTCAGGCAATTATGATCGAGCAGATCCTCGGGCAGTCGCGGCGTGCCCGCGCGGGCAAGATAGGCGGGCGACGCCACGATCGTACGGCCGTTGGCGCCCAGCCTGCGCGCCGTCAGCGGACTGTCGGGAAGCCGGCCGAAGCGGATCGCGACATCCGCCCGGCCGCCGAGCACGTCGGCCAGTTCGTCGCTCAGGCTGATGTCGACGAGAATGGCGGGATAGCGCGCGACGAATTCGCCCAGCAGCGGCACGATCGACAGGCGGCCATGCGCGAGCGCGGCGCTGACCCGGAGCCGGCCGCGCGGCGCCGCCTGCTCCGCGATCGCGCCTTCCGATTCCGCAAGATCGACGAGAATGCGCCGGGCGGCGCGATGATAGGCCTCGCCCTCGGGCGTCAGCGTCAGCGCACGGGTGGTGCGCACGATCAGCCGCACGCCGAGCCGCGCCTCGATCCGCGCGAGGATGCGGCTGACCGCCGACGGCGTCAGGCCGAGCGCGCGGCCGGCGGCGGAGATACTGCCTTCGCGCACCACCGCGTCGAACGCCTCCATCTCGCCCGAACGATCGATCATGTTCCGCGCCATCTGTGATTCCCAGGCAAAGATGCTTGTCCCGCGCCTGGGCTAGCGCAGGACGGAGCGATCGGCCATCTGCCGAGCGCAACAATCCGGAGGGCTCCCCATCATGAAGATCAATCCGGCAATCCTCGCGCTCGCCATCGGCGCCTTCGGCATCGGCGTGACCGAGTTCGCGCCGATGGGGATGCTCCCCGTGATCGCCACCGATCTCGGCGTCTCGATCCCGACCGCGGGGCTGCTCGTCAGCGCCTATGCGATCGGCGTGCTGATCGGGGCGCCGCTGATGACGCTCACCACCGGACGCATGCCGCGCCGGACGCTCCTGATCGGGCTGATGGGCATCTTCACCGCGGGCAACCTGCTCTCGGCGGTGTCGGGCGGCTATACGATGCTGCTGCTCGCGCGCATCATCACCTCCTTCAACCATGGCGCCTTTTTCGGCGTCGGATCGGTGGTCGCGGCGAGCGTCGTTCCGGCCGACAAGCGCGCGGGCGCGGTCGCCGCCATGTTCATGGGCCTCACCATCGCCAATATCGGCGGCGTTCCGCTGGCAGCCTGGGCGGGCGAGCATTTCGGATGGCGCACCGCGTTCTGGGGCATCACCGCGCTGGGCCTGCTCGCAATGGCGTCGCTGCGCCTCGCGCTGCCCGATCTTCCCGCCGACGAGGGCGCCGACATGCGCGCCGAGCTCCGCGTGCTCGGGCGTGGCCCGGTGCTCGCGGCGCTTGTCCTGACGGTGCTGGGCGCAAGCGCGATGTTCACCGTCTTCACCTATATCGCGCCCATCCTCCAGGTGGAGGCGCATGCCTCGACGCTGTTCGTGGCGGCGATGCTCGTGCTCTACGGCATCGGGCTGACGGTCGGGAACTGGCTGGGCGGCCGCTATGCCGATCGCTCGGTCGATGGAACGCTGATCGTGACGCTCGCGGGGCTGGTGCTGCTCCTCCTGCTGTTCGCCAGCGCGATGCGCTGGCCGATGCCCGCGGCCATGCTGATTTTCCTGTGGGGCATTGCCAGCTTCGCGCTGGTCCCGCCGCTGCAGATGCGGGTGATGGCGGAGGCGGCGGAGGCGCCGAACCTGGCCTCCGCCATGAATATCGGCGCCTTCAACCTCGGCAATGCGATCGGCGCGGCGCTGGGCGGCGCGGTCATCGACGCCGGCCTTGGCTATCCGGCGGTCTCGCTGGCGGGCGCCGCCATGGCGGCGGCCGGGCTGGCGATGCTCATCGCGCTGAGACATGGCGGCAGCCGCCGGGCAAGGCTTCAGCGCGCCGGCTGAAAAGACCGGGGGCGCGCCGTCACGCGGCGATCCGCCCCATTTTGCCGGCCTGGAAGTCGCGCACCGCACGCTGGATCTCGTCCACGCTATTCATCACGAACGGGCCGTAACGGACGATCGGGGCGTCGAGCCGGTTGCCGCCGATCACGACGAGCTCGGTGCCGGCCTCCGCCCGGATCAGCAGCGTGTCGCCGGGCGTCAGCCAGGCGAGCCGGCCTGCCGGAACCGCGCTCGCCGGGCTGCCCACCTCCGCCTGGCCGAGCATGACATAGAGACCGAGTTCCTCGATGCCCGCGGTCGGGAGCGTGACGACATCCCCTTGCGCGAACGAGGCATGGACGGCGAAGGGCGCACCGCCTGTTTCGATCGGCCCCGTCCGGTCGTCGATCGAGCCGGCGATCAGCCGCACCCGGGCGGCGCCCCGCGCGGAGGCAATGAGCGGGATTTCGCTTGCCAGAACATGGCGATAGCGCGGATCGACATGCTTTCCGCCCGCAGGCAGGTTCAGCCAGAGCTGAACGCCATGCGTGCGCTCGCCCGGCTGCATGGCGGATATGTCGGGCTGTTCGTCATGGACGATCCCGCGGCCGGCGCGCATCCACTGCACGTCGCCCGGCGCCATGGTGCTGGCATTGCCCAGACTGTCCTTGTGGCGCATCCGCCCTTCGAGGAGCAGCGTCATCGTCTCGATCCCGGCATGGGGATGCGACGAGGCGCCCTTCGCCTCGCCCGGCTTCCAGGCGATGGGCCCGAAATGATCGAGGAAGATAAAGGGGCCCACACTCTCATAGCCGTTGCCGGGGATGGCACGCTGCACATCGAAGCCATCGCCTTCGATCGTGTGGAACGCCTTGCTCAGCAACCGAACTTCACGAAACCGGGTCATCACGCTTCTCCATAATATGGAAGGGAGGATGGCGATCGCGCGCCCTTCGTGAAATCCGCATAATGTCGATAATTATATTCGAGCAGATCGATAAGATGCGGCAGCGTTGGGCCATGCTCGAACATCACCGGCCAGGGCGGCGTCCTTCATCCATCGCTCGATCGCGCAAATCCAGTCTATTCGAATTAATCGAACTAAAGTGTCGATTTTATTCGCCTGTTCCGACATGATCGACCGTGCCAGATATCCCCTCGCCGCGGCGCTCCATGGTGGCGTGTCGCTTCAGAAGGAATATCCCAATGTCGCACTCCGCTACCGTTCCCGCGTCGTTCAACGCCGGCAACAGCGCCGTCAGCGCCCTCGCCGATATTGCGCCGCTCGCCGGCCGCATCCTGATCGCGCCGCTCTTCCTGCTCTCGGGCCTCTCGAAGCTCGCCGCCCCCGCCGCCACGATCGGCATGATCGCGTCGTCGGGCCTGCCCTTCGCGCCGCTCGGCTTCGCGCTCGCGGTCCTTGTCGAGATTGTCGGCGGCCTGGCGCTGATCGCCGGCTATCGCACGCGCATCGTGGCGACGATCATGGCGCTCTTCACGATCGCGGCCGCGCTCGCCTTCCACAATAATCTCGCGGACCAGAACCAGTTCATCCACTTCTTCAAGAATATCTCGATCGCCGGCGGCCTGCTCCAGATCGTCGCCTTCGGCGCCGGCCGCTTCAGCCTCGACGCCCGTCGCGGCTGACGGCATCCGCCGGGGCGGCACGCCCCCTGCCCCCCGGCGGCCCAGTATCGGATCGGATGGCGCCCCTGGCGATCCCAGGGCCGAGGCGATCCGTGCCTTCGTCCGCCGGACGCGCCGCCATGGCCGCCCCGCCGAGGATATCGCCCCGGCACTTCTCGCAAACGGCTTTTCGCCCAGCCAGGTCGCCGCGCTGGCGCTCCTGTCGATCCACTGAACCCCCTTCCCTCGGAGAGCAGACATGACGCTTCAGTCCACTTCCGGCCCGGTCGAGCAGCTGCTCCTCCCGGCGGTGCGCGATCTCGGCGACTTCGATGTACGCCGCGCGCTTCCCTCGGCCCAGCGCCGCATGGTCGGCCCCTTCATCTTTCTCGACAGCTTCGGGCCCGCCGTGTTCCGCCCGGGCCAGGGCGTCGATACCCGCCCGCACCCCCATATCGGCCTTGCGACGCTCACTTACCTCATCGACGGCGAGATGGTGCATCGCGACAGCGAGCATTATGTCCAGACGATCAAGCCGGGCGAGGTCAATCTGATGACCGCGGGCCGCGGCATCGTCCATTCCGAGCGCAGCGGCCCCGAATTCCGCGCCGACGGCGGGACGATGTTCGGCTTCCAGGCCTGGCTCGCGCTGCCGCTCGCGCTCGAGGAAAGCGATCCCGGCTTCCAGCATGTCGGGGCGCCCGAAATCCCCACATTGTCCGATCGCGGCGTCGAGCTGCGCCTGCTCGCCGGCACGCTCGCTGGCCGCCAGGCGCCGACACGGATCTTCTCGGACACGCTCTATGCCGATGTCATCCTCGATGACGGCGCGCGCTTCCGGGTCGATGCCGACCATATCGAGCGCGCCGCCTATGTCGTCGGCGGCGAGATCGAGGTCGCGGGCCAGACGGGCCGCTTCGGCAGGGACCAGCTCGTCATCTTCAAGCCCGGCGCGGAGATCGTGCTGAAGGCGGTCGGCGCGACGCGGCTGATGTTGCTCGGCGGCGAGCCGCTCGAAGGCGAGCGTCACATTTACTGGAACTTCGTGTCGAGCCGTCGGGATCGGATCGAGCAGGCCGCCGAGGATTGGCGCGCGCGTCGCTTCCCCGGCATTCCGGGCGAGACCGAGTTCATTCCTCTTCCCGAGACGCCGTCGCGCCGCGCAGCGTGAATGCCAGGCACGGCCGGCTACGCCGCGGAAAGCCGATCACCCCTTATGCAAAGGATAATTTCATGACCTACGCCATCATCGGTTCCGGTGCGATCGGCACCGCGCTCGCCCGCCAGTTCGCCCGCAAGGGGATTGCGGTCAGCATCACCAACAGCCGCGGGCCCGCGTCGATCGCGCCGCTCGCCGACGAGCTTGGCCCGACCATCATCCCCTCGTCTTTGTCGGTCGCTCTCGATGCGGACGTCGTGATCCTGGCCGTGCCCTTCGCCGCCGTCGCCGAAACCGTAAAGGGTGCCGCCGACTGGCAGGGCCGGATCGTGGTCGATGCGACCAACGCGATCAACTTCACCGACTTTTCGCCGGCGGATCTCGGCGGTCGTCTTTCGACCGACATCGTCGCGGAGGCGGTTCCCGGCGCCAAGGTCGTGAAGGCCTTCAACACGCTGCCTGCCGCCGTGCTGGCGGCCAAGCCCGACGTGGATGGCGGCCGCCGCACGATTTTCGTCTCGAGCGATGACGAGCAGGCCTCGAAGACGGTCGAGAATCTGGTCGAACAGCTCGGCTTCGCACCGATCGCACTCGGCAAGCTGTCGGAAGGCGGCCGCCTTCAGCAGTTTGGCGGCCCGCTGATGGTCCACAGCCTGATCAAGCAGGGCTGAGGCGGCACCGCCCTTCCGCGCGCGCTTCCCCCCCTGCGCGCAGCAATGCTTCGCCGGGAGAACCCCCTTGCTCCCGGCGAAGCGCCACCCCCGCCACGGCAGGCCGATCCCGTCCGTGACCCCAACGCAATTGGATGTGAAGGAGAAGACAGATGCGTATTTCCGACGTCCTTCGGGACAAGAGCCACAAGCTCGTGACCATTTCGCCGGTCGCGACGATCCGCCGTGCCGCCACTGTGATGAAGGCCGAGAATGTCGGCGCCCTCCTGGTGCAGAATCCCGAAGGCCGGCTGCTCGGCGTCCTGTCCGAACGCGATATCCTCCTGGGCCTGGCAAGCTATGGCAGCGACGTGCTGGGCCTGTCGGTGCACGAACTGATGACGACCGACGGTCCCGTGGCGGCTCCCGCAGACGCCATCGTCGAGACGATGAAGGTCATGACGGATCGACGCATGCGCCATGTTCCCGTCGTCGAAGCCGGCGCCGTGATCGGTCTTATCAGCATCGGCGACATCATGAAGTACCGCCTCGTCGAGAAGACCGAGGAGAATAATGTGCTCCAGGATCTCGCCCGGTTCAGCCTGGCCGCCGCCTGACCGGATTCACCCGTGGCAGCTCCTGGCTGCCGGGGTGCGGACAAGATGGCCGATCAGCCTGAAGCGCGCGCCCGATGCGCGTGAACATGTCGAAATTATCGAACCTATCGGTCGATCTTATTCGGATGCCCATGCCGCCATTTGCGCGGCAAACACCAGTTCAGCCTGCGGCGCTGGCCGCGGCAGCAACATCAAGGGAGGCTCATATGGCCAAGGTTCTGGTTCTTTATTATTCGTCCTACGGCCATATCGAGACGATGGCCGAGGCCATTGCCGAGGGCGCGCGCTCGGCCGGCGCCACGGTGGACATCAAGCGCGTTCCGGAAACCGTCCCCGAAGAGATTGCGCGCAACGCCTATTTCAAGCTCGACCAGGCCGCGCCGATCGCGACCGTCGCCGAGCTCGAACATTATGACGCGATCATCGTCGGCACGGGCACGCGCTATGGCCGCATGTCCTCGCAAATGGCGAGCTTCCTCGACCAGACCGGCGGCCTGTGGATGCGCGGCGCGCTCAACGGCAAGGTCGGCGCCGCCTTCGCCTCCACTGGCAGCCAGCATGGCGGGCAGGAAACGACGCTCTTCTCGATCATCACCAATTTGCTGCATCTCGGCATGACGATCGTCGGCCTGCCCTACAGCCATCAGGGGCAGCTCAGCGTCGACGAGATTGTCGGCGGCGCGCCCTATGGCGCCACCACCATCGCCGGCGGCGACGGCGCGCGCACGCCCAGCGAGATCGACCTTGCCGGCGCCCGCCACCAGGGCGAGCTCGTCGCGCGGACCGCGGCCAAGCTGTTCGGCTGAGGATTTTCCGGCGCGGGCGCCCCCCGCGCCCGCGCCGGCCCCTGCAGCCCCCCGTCCAATCAGCCTGGAGAATGGCGATGAGCGACAATGCATTGAGCGAGGCCGCCAAGGCGGTCGTCCGCCGCAACACCGAGGAGGTGCAGGGCGGTGGCAATTTCGAGCTGTTCGAGCAGCTTTTCGCCGACGACTTTCTCGATCACACGCCACAGCCCGGCGGCAAGCCGGACAAGGCTGGTGTCCGCGAACTTTACAAGCGCCTGCGCGAGGCTTTTCCGGACTTCCATGCCGAGATCCATTGGCAGCGCGCCGATGGCGATGTCGTGACTACCTACAAGACCTATCATGGCACGCATCGGGGCGATTTCCTAGGCGTGCCGGCGACGGGCAAGAAGGTGCGCTTCGAAACCGTCGATGCCATGCGCGTGGTGGACGGCAAGATCGCCGAGCATTGGGGCGTCGCCAATCTCTACTCGGTCATGCAGCAACTGGGCGTGATCGCGCCCTTGCCGCAGGCCTGAGGCTCCGCCCGCGAGGTCCGATCCCGCGCAGATCCGCGACGCGCCACGGCGTCCCATGCGCGGCGAGATAGGCAGGCGCGGCGCACAGCGTCATTTGCGCGCCGGCCAGCTTACGCGCGATCATGCGCGTCTCGGAAAGACCGCCGCCTACTCCTACGGCACGCGCCGCGCGCTTATGATGCGGATGGGCGAGACGATCGACTGGCCCATTGTGTTGGCCGACCAGCCGCCGGGATAGGTCGGAGCTGCCAATATTTTGCGGACGACCGCCATGCCCTCCACGACATGTCCGAACGCGGCATAGCCGACCGAGCCGCCGGGACGCGCATCGAGATAGCGCGCCGGACCGACGGTTATGAAAAAGTCGCCCATCGCCGTGCCCGGCGCGTTGCGCGCCATCGAAACGGTCCCGTCGACATGGCGGAGGCCCGTACGGTCGGTCGGCTCATGCTCGATCGGCACCAGCGCGCGGACGGCTCGATGGTTGATGCCGCCCTGGACGAGGCCGAGCTCGGGCGCCTCTCGCTTCCGCGCGGCGCGGTAGAAGCTTGTGCCGTCGAACCGCTTCTCGTCGACATAGCGGAGGAAGTTGGCGGCGGTGATGGGCGCGCGCTTCGTCTCCAGCGCGATCACGATCGGACCTTCGCTCGTCTGGAGCCGGACGCGCACCAGGCCGGGAGCAGCGCCGGCCGCGCCGCGCGCGCCCGGCTTTGCCGCGCCGACCGGCGGGATGGCGAGCATCGTGGCGAGCATGAGCAGGGCGGCGGAGGCAGGAAGGCGAATCATTGCCTCCGATTAGCGAAACGGCGCGGTGAACGCGAAGCGCCGATTTGGGCCGGATGCCCAGCCCTGCGACATTTTCTCAGCCCTGCGACAATGTCTCGGACAGACGCTGCCGCGCGCGGCGGATACGCGTTTCCACCGCCTTCGGGCTGATCCCGAGCACGGCGGCCGCCTCCGCCTGCGACAACCCTTCCACCGTCTGCAGGACGAGCGGTTCCTTGAGATTGGCGGGAAGCGCCGACACCGCCTTCCAGAGCGCGTCCAGCTCGGCCCGGCCCGCGGCGACCGCATCGGGCATCGGCGCCTCGTCCGCCACCGCCGTCGCCGCGGGATCGGTCAGCGGCAGCGCGAAGGCGAAGAAACGCCGCACCGCACGGCGGCGTCCCCAGTCCCGGCATTTGTTGAGCGCGATGCGCGACAGCCATGCGCGCAGCGGCCGTTCGGGATCGTAGCGGCCGAGCGCGAGGAAGGCGGCGGCGAAACAGTCCTGCGTCACGTCCAGCGCCTCGTCCGCATCGCCGACATGGCCGCGCACCAGCCGATAGACGGGATCGCGATGGCGACGCATGATCTCGGCGAAGGCGGCATCGCGCCCGGCGAGCGTCAGCGCGGCGAGCTCGCCGTCGGAGCAATCGGCAAGGTTCAGGCTCACCGCCCGTCGTCGGTCAGCGCGCGGACCACGGCCCGGTCGAAGATCGCGGCCTGATCGGGGAGCAATATCTGGCGCATCGCGAAGACATGCGCGAGCGTCTCCTTCTGGAGCTGGCCCATTGCGAGGTGCGAGCGATCGACCGCCGCGCGCACGCGCGGCCCATAGCCATGTTCCGCCTCGATCGCATCCGCCAGCGCCGCGTTGCTCGTCCTGAGCTCCAGCTCGAGCACGCGCTTGCGCACCGCGAAGCGCCGCTCGATCATGTCCAGCCGCGCATGCTGGGCGGGATTGAGATCGAGCTTCTCATGCAGCAGATCATGCAGTTCGACGCCCGGCGAAGGCCGGTCCTGCAACAGGCCGCGCCCGACCAGCACGCCCGCGAACGCGGCCAGGAAGGCAGCGGCGATCATCAGCCATGTCCGCGCCATTGCGCTCATTCGCCGCCACCCAGCAGGTCGCTCGGCGCGAGCGGCATGGCATGGCCGAAGGGCCATAGATCGGCCTGCGCCTGCGCCGGGGATTGCGGCAATATGCCCCCGGCCAGGCCGAGGCAGAGCGCCATCGCCGCGGCAATGGCGACGGACCGCGTCATGTTCGTGCCGGATGCATCGCCGCGCGATGCCGCGATCCGCGCGAGCAACGCCTCCTCGCCCGCCGCGAGGCCGGGATGGACGGGTTCGGCGGCAAGCGCGCCCAGCGCGACATCGATATCCTGCTGCATCATGGTCTCCATGCGCATCCTTACGCACCATAATCGCTTTACCCTCACGGCAAGGCGGATGCGATGGGCATGGCGAGCCTGGCCGGGTGCGGCGCCGGGCCATAGCCACAGGACATGCTTCCCAGGAAAATTAGCCTAAGAATAAATTGGGATTTACTTCTGCAGATTTCAATTTTTGTTTAACATTCCGAGTCCGGCGTCGCTTTATGCTCGGTAAATTTCAAGATCTCGGCCAATCCAGCGGAACATGGCCCCGCACGCAACGTTTTTCCCACCGCGTAAAAATAACGCACAGGGACCTGCTCCCTTACCAACCCCATAGAGAAATACGGTTAACGACACGCGAGCCGTGGCGAGAATTGCTCGTGGCTTCTCGCTACTTCTCCGGGGCCGCTAACTATAAACTGCCAAGGAGAGCGATGAGATGCCTAGGCCCAGGAAGCCCGCCAAGGATTGGTCGGCAAATTCGACGAACTCGCTGATCCCCGACGATTTCATAACAGCCACGAACGATCCGATCCTTCCCGCCCAGATTAGCACCAGCAGCTATCAGGCCGAATCGGCGATGCTGAGGGGCGACGCCAAGATCGAGGAGGAGGTCGAGGGCGCCGAGGGCGGCCGCTATGTCCGCTTCCCCGGCGTGCCGGGGCTCGAATTCATCTTCGACGAGCCCGATGGGGAGGCGTCCTCGGTGCAGTTCACGGTCGATGTTCCGGAGAAGGCCTGGTATACGCTGGACTTCCGCTATGCCAACGGCTCCAACGATGATGCCCATCGCAACATGCTGGTGGATGGTGAGGACATTCCCGGCATCCTGACCTTCCCCAATCTCTTCTCGGGCGAAAGCTGGGGCAGCTCGCTCGATCGGCTCGAGCTCACCGCCGGCAGGCATAGGATCACGCTCACCAACGATCTGGGCGACGAGGCGGCCGGCGCCACCGAAAATGATCCCGAAATCCTGCTCGATCAGCTTCAGGTGACGCGCGGCACCACCCCGTCCGACAACACGAACGCGCGCTCGCTGCTGATGAACAATAGCGACAATATGGTCGCGATCACCGAGGCCGCGCTGCTCTTCGCCATGGATATAGAGGCTTTCGGCCCCTCGCTCGCCCAGTTGCGCCATGCGTCGAACTGGAACGTGGACCAGATCGACTATGGCACCATGTGGTTCCGCGACGTTACGGAAGGCGCCGAGCCCAAAACGTTCGCGCCCTATTTCGACAGCACCCATTATTATGACGAACATGGCATAGTGCATGTCGATTATGGGGATTATCTGCCCACGGGCGAGGCGCTGCCCATCTCCATCTCCCGCGAATATGCGATGGTGCCGAACCAGCCGCTGCTGGTCGAACGATGGACGCTGCAGAACCAGAATGACGTCGGCAGCCCGCTGATCGAATGGGATGTGATGAATGCGCTCCGTCTGAACCCCCAGATGACGGAAGAGGCGGTATGGGACGAGCGGCGCGAAAGCTGGATCGCCAGGCTCGATCAGGGCGAGGGGCTCGATCCGCTCTATCTGGCCTTCGGCTCCTATCAGGAAACCACCAGGCAGGGTGCGGGCCCCGACGGTGAGGATGTGCGCGGCGACGGCCTGCTGCCCTTCGACGGCGATCCGGGCGAAGGCGGCGGCCAGGGCGTCGTCGGCGGCTTCGAGGGCAATGGCGATGTCGGCGGCGATGCGCGGCGCGGCACGGGCCAGGGGCTCACGCTCGCCATGGAGACGGAATCGGTCAATCTCGAAGCGCAGCGGCCGATCGAGCTCTTCTATTATTACACGCTGGCCGACAGCCTGGAGCAGCTCGACGCGAACATCGCCTCCGCGCTCAATCCGCAGGGCACCACTACGCCCGGATCGCCGACCTTCTGGTTCAGTCGGACCGAGGCGCTGTGGGACGCCCGGCTGAGCGCGGCGCTCGACATTCCCGGCGTCGAGCCGGAGGAAACGGTGGAAGGCCGGCAGGCGGTTGCGCTGCCCGGAGAAATGCTGCGCGAGATCGACGATCCGGCGCTGGAGACGGGCTATCTGCGCAGCCTCGTCTCGATCCTGCAATCGCAGCAGCCGGAATTCGGCTCCTTCGTCGCGGCGACGAACCCGGCCTATGAGTTCAAGGTCTGGCCGCGCGATTCGGCGGCCACCGCCATCGCGCTCGACGGTGCCGGCCTCCATGACGATGCGGAGCGCTATTGGAAGTGGATGGCGTCCGTCGAGGAGGATGGTGACGACCCGCAATTCCCCAACGGTTCGTTCGCCACCAACTACAGCTTCTGGGAACCGAACCAGCTCATTCCCTTCGTCCAGCCCGAATGGGATGCGCAGGGCCTGTTCCTGATCGGCGTCTATCGCCATCATCAGGTACTGATTGCGGCGGGCAAGACCGAGCAGGCGGAGGCCTTCGTCAACGATCCCACGATCCGCGAGGCCGTCGTCGACAGTGCCCAGTTCATCGCGACGCGGATCGAGGATAGCGGCTTCGGCCCGCATGATTTCTCGATCTGGGAAGAAATCGATCTCTACAATCCCTTCACCCAGGTCACCTATGCGCAGGGGCTCAATGCCGCCAGCCTGCTCGCCGGCGAGATCGGCCGCCCCGACCTTGCCGATAGCTGGGCCGAAGGCGCGCGGACGATCCGCGAGGCCATATTGCGCCCGATCACCGCGGAGGAGCCCGGCCTCTGGAATGAGGAAGAGGGCTATCTGATCCGGGGCATCACGCCGGACGGCCAGCTCAACCTGACGCTGGACAATTCCGCCAATCTCGCAATCGTCACCGGGCTGCTCGATGCCGACGATCCGCGCGCGCGCGCGATGATCGAGAATACGCTCGCGACGTCGCCGACGGACGATTATGGCATCCCGCGCTATATCGGCGATACTTTCTACAACGCTTCGCCCTTCAGCCCGGGCGGCGCCTATGAAAGCCGCGTGGAGAGCCCCGTCTGGCCACAGATGACGAGCTATGTCGGCCTTGCCAAGGAGTTCACCGACGAGACCGACTGGACCCAGGGCAGCCTCGGCTGGACCATCGGCATGTATGGCGATGGCTTCACCGCGCCGGGCGAAGGCGTGGACTGGTCGACGCGCGAACCGCTCCCCAGCACGATGGTCGAGCCGGTGACGGCGGGCTGGTACGTCCAGAATCTGCTCAACTATACGAACCAGTTCGACCCGCGCATGCCCTCGGACGTCTTCACGGCCGCGGAGGTGGTGGTGTGACGGGCCGGCCCGGTTAATAAAGAGCGATGGCGATCACCCCCTCCGAACGATCGCCATTCTCCCGACTGGCGGAACAGCCGCCTCTCGGCAATAAGATGCGGTCATGGCCAGAGCATATTCCGCATATCCTTCGTCGCGCCGTCCGAAACGGATCGGCGCGACGTTCCTTCTCCTCCTCGCATCCGTCGCGTCTGGTCCGGTTCCGGCCCAGTCCCCGGCGCGCCAGCCCGCCTCCGCGCCGGCCGCGACCTATGCCTCGCCGGCGGACATTTATGGCGATCTGTTCGCGGCGGTGCAGATGCGCCGGATCTTCGCGGACGGAAAGACGTTCGCCGACGCCGTGCCGCGCCGCGCGCCCGCGGCGATCCTGCGCGATTACCGCGCCGGCGATTTCGCGAACGACGCTGCGCTCAAGCGCTTCGTGCTCGACAATTTCATCGTTCCGGCCGAAGCGGCGCCCGCGCCGTCCGCAGGCGGGGAACAGGCGCGCCCGCCGCTCACCACGCATATAGCGATGCTCTGGCCGGAGCTTACGCGCCAGCCGGTCCGCCCGGAGCCGGGCTCCTCCGCGCTCGCCGTGCCCGCGCCCTATGTCGTGCCCGGCGGGCGTTTCCGCGAAATCTATTATTGGGACAGCTATTTCACCATGCTGGGGCTTACCCGGGATGGTCGCGACGATCTGGTCGAATCGATGATCGACGATTTCGTGGCGCTGGTCGAGCGCCATGGCCATATCCCCAATGGAACGCGATCCTATTATCTCAGCCGCTCGCAGCCGCCCGTCCTCTATCTGATGATCGGCCTGTCGAAGACGCGCAATCCCGCCGTCCAGCGACGTCGCCTCGCCGCGCTCCGCCGCGAACATGCCTATTGGATGCGCGGCGCCGACACGCTTCGTCCGGGCGGCAGCGCCTATCATGTCGTGGCGATGCCGGACGGGTCGCTGCTCAACCGCTATTGGGACGACAGGGATAGCCCGCGCGACGAATCCTGGCGCGAGGATGTGCTCGTCGCGCGCGAGGCGGGCCGCCCGTCCGGCGAAATCTTCCGGGATCTGCGCGCGGGCGCCGAAAGCGGATGGGATTTCACCTCGCGCTGGCTGGGCGACGGACGCTCGCTCGCGACGATCCGCACCAGCCGGATCGTGCCGGTCGATCTGAACAGCCTGCTCCATGGCCTCGAACGCGCGATCGCGGAGGATTGCGCGCGCCTGGCGGATCGCGCCTGCGCCCGGGATTTCGCCGCCCGCGCGGACAAGCGCAAGGCCGCCATCACCCGCTATTTGTGGGACGCGGCCAAGGGATATTTCGCCGATTACGATATCGATCATAAGCGGACGAAGGGCGCGGTGACCGCCGCCGCCCTCTATCCGCTCTTCACCGGCGTGGCGACGCAGGCGCAGGCATCCGCCATCGCCGGCGCGACGCACCGCTGGCTGCTCGCGCCCGGCGGCCTGCGCACCACGACCGTCACGACCGGCCAGCAATGGGACAGCCCGAACGGCTGGGCCCCGCTGCAATGGATCGGGGCGGAGGGGCTTCGCCGCACCGGCCATGCCGCGCTCGCCCGCGATATCGCCCAGCGCTGGCTGCGGACCGTAGCGCGCGAATATCGCGCGAGCGGGCGGATGCTCGAAAAATATGATGTGGAGGATATCCGGCCGGGCGGCGGCGGCGAATATCCGCTCCAGGACGGCTTCGGCTGGACCAACGGCGTGACCCGCGCCTTCATCGCCGCCTATCCCGATCTGCAATATTGATCGCGGGCCCGCTCCCCCGCGCGGAGCGTGGCGGGCCCGGACGATCGATCAGCGCAGCGCGCCGTCCCGGTTCAGCCGGGCGATCTCGGCATCGATCACGGCGAGCGCCTCGTTGCGCTGACGGGCGGCCAGATCCTTTTCCCGTGCAAGGTCCATGCGCGCATCGCGCAGCGCCTCCAGCATATCGGCGCGGATCGCCTTTGTGTCGCCACAGGCCGAAGCCATGTCGCCGATCGCCCGGGCATCGTCCCCCGTCACGACCTTCGCCCCCGGCCGGCCGGCGCATGCCGCCTCGAGGCCGGCCCGCGCCGCCGCGAGCGAACTGCGCACCATCCCGGCAATATCCATATTGGCAACTGCCGCCTCCGCCGCCTGTCGCGCCTGCTTCGCGGCCGCCTCCGCCTGCAACCTGGCGGCCCGCGCACGCTCCTCGGCCTCCATGGCCGCGCGCATCGCTTCGTCCAGGCTCGGCGGGGATGGCGGGGACGGCGGAACGGGCGCGGCAGGCGGCTCGGGAGCAGCAGGCGCGGCAGGCGGCGCAGCCATAGGCACCGGCGGCACGGGCGGGACCGGTGGCATCGGGGCGACCGCGGCGACATGCCGCTCGACCTTGCGCGCCGTCTCGGCGGCGAACCCGCCCGACGCGGTCAGCAACAGTCCGCCCGCCACGATCGCGACCCCGATCGCCGCGCCGGCCCGGCGCCGCGCGGCACTTTTATGAACCTGCGCCATCATCTTCAGTCTCCTCTTGAGTTGATCGGCGGGATGGAGCGCGCAGGCTGCGGCGGGCAGGCGCGCGCAGGCGGATTTGACCACCGCCAGCCCATAGGCATGCCGTTCCCCCGCCGGCGCTTCGGCGAGCACGGTGGCATCGCAGGCAAGCTCCTGATCGTTACGGAAAGCGCGATAGGCGAGATGCGCGATCGGGTTGAACCAGTGGAGCGACAGCAGCAGCAATGCCGCGCCATTCGCGATCAGATCGCCGCGAATATGATGCGCCACCTCATGCGCGAGCGCCAGCCGCTGCTCGCGCCGGTCGTAGCGCGTCGTGAAATCGGCGGGCAGCAATATGTAGCGGCGGACAATGCCCGCCGCGAGCGGCCCCTGCCCGCCCTTCCCGATCCTGACGGAAATGCCGCAGTCCCGGCTGAGCAGGACGGATCGCTCCAGCGCCCGGCGCAGGAAGCGGCGATAGGCGACGACATGCCACCCGAAATGGATGAGCGCGCCCAGCAGCCACAGCATGAGCAGCGCCGCCATCCAGTCGAAGCGCGCGACCGGAACGGGCGCCGCCTCCCCAGCGCGCGCCGCCGCCTGCACCCCGATCGCCGAAATGGCCGAAAGGTCGATCCGCACCGGCAGATGCGCGACGGGCTGCGCCACGGCCAGTTCCGGCAGCGGCGGAAGCACCATCCGGAGCGCGGGCAGCAGCCAGAGCAGATAGGCGATGCGCGCCCCGAACAGCGCCTGCGCCCGCCCCCGCAGCGCGAGCACGAGCAGCATCAGCAGCGTCGAGGCGAACAGCGTCTCCACCATCCATGAGACGGGCAGGCCGCTCATGACTTGAGCGCCTTCAGCAGCGCCTCGATCTCGGCGATATCCTCGTCCGACAGGTCGCCCCGCTCGGCAAGCTGCGCCACCAGCGGCGCCGCCCGCCCGCCGAACAGCCGATCGACCAGCCGGCGCGATTCCTGCCCCACATAATCCTCGCGCGCGACCGCCGGTCGATAGAGATAGCGGCGGCCATCCTCCTCATGCGTGAGCGCCCCCTTGCCCAGCAGGCGCGACAGCATCGTCTTGACCGTCCGGTCGCTCCAGCCCCGTGCCGGGTCGATCCGCTCGCTGATCTCGGCGGCGGTGAGCGGCGCCTCCGCCCACAGCACCTCCATCACCACAGCCTCGCCGTCGCTGATCCGCTCCGCCATGCCGCACCTTTCCGATTACGGATGTAGTCATACAAGATTACATCCGTAATCGTCAAGCCGGCGTACGCCTCGGCGACGGGACCTTTGCGCAGCCCATCGTCATGCCGAACTTGTTTCGGCATCCACACCGCATCCGCACCGTCGCGCGGGTTTCACGGTGGACCCTGAAACAAGTTCAGGGTGACGATGGACTTATGCAAAGATCTGCGGCGACAGGGCAGATCAGCCTGGATCGGACACCTGCGGCCCCGCATGGTTGCGCCCGTCGAACGGCACGATCCGCACGTCGAGCCCATGCCCTTCGTCCAGGCAGCGCAGGTTGACGCTGATCGAATTGGGATGGGACAAGGGCTTGTAGAAGCTCTTTATCCCGCATTGCGTGCAGAATATGTGCCGCGCCCGGCCGCTGCCGAAGCGATAGGTGGTCGTATCCCGCTTGCCTTCGAGCAGCCGGAATCGCGTCTCGGGCACGATCAGGTGCAGATAGCCCGTCATGCTGCAGATCGAGCAGTCGCAGTCGAATATCTCGACCGGCCCGTCCGGCAACGAGGCCTCGAACCGCACCAGCCCGCAATGGCATCCACCCTCGACGATCAAAACAGCCTCCCGCCGTCCGGCACCGTCCGGTCCGGCGCGAACAGCACCACCTCGCCCTCCGCATCGGGAAAGCCGAGCGTCAGCACTTCGGACATGAACTTGCCGATCTGTCGCGGCGGGAAATTCACCACCGCCGCCACCTGCCGCCCGACAAGCTCCTCGGCGTCATAATGGCGCGTGATCTGTGCGCTCGATTTCTTCCGGCCGATCGCCGGCCCGAAATCGATCAGCAGCTTCCAGGCCGGCTTGCGCGCCTCGGGAAATGGCTCCACGGAGACGATCGTGCCGATGCGGATGTCCACCGCCAAAAATTGGTCGAAGCCGATCGGCGGCGCGGCCGGCGCCGCAGGGTCGTGAAGCATGTGCATGGCAGGCTTCCTGCCTTCCGTCCGCGCCCGAAGCAAGCGGCCGGGGTGAAGCGCGGCCGGTTATGCCCTATATCGCGTGGAACCATGCCCGATCTCTTCGCCGCTCCCGAAATCGCCGCGCCCGCCGAAGCCGCGCCGCTCGCCGATCGCCTGCGCCCCACAAGGCTGGAAGATGTGATCGGCCAGGATCATCTGACCGGCCCGCAGGGCGCGATCGGCCGGATGGTCGCGGCCGGGCGCCTCTCCTCGATGATCCTGTGGGGGCCGCCGGGCACGGGCAAGACCAGCATCGCGCGGCTGCTCGCCGATGCGGTGGGGCTGCGCTTCGCCGCCATATCGGCGGTCTTCTCCGGCGTCGCGGATCTCAAGAAGGTCTTTGCCGAGGCACGCGATCATGCCCGGCTCGGCACGCGCACCCTGCTCTTCGTGGACGAGATCCACCGCTTCAACCGCGCCCAGCAGGATGGCTTCCTGCCCTATGTCGAGGACGGCACGGTGATCCTGGTCGGCGCCACGACCGAAAATCCCTCCTTCGAACTGAATGCAGCGCTCCTCTCCCGCGCGCAGGTGCTGATCCTCAGCCGGCTCGATGCCGCGGCGCTGGAGACGCTCCTCGCGCGCGCCGAGCAGGCGGAAGGCCGGCCGCTCCCGCTCACGCCCGAGGCCCGCGCCGCGCTGGTCGCCAGCGCCGATGGCGACGGCCGTTTCCTGCTCAACCAGGTCGAGACGCTTTTCTTGGTGAATCTCGCCGAGCCGCTCGATCCGGCCGGCCTCGCCAGCCTGCTCCACCGCCGCGTCCCGGTCTATGACAAGGATCGGGAGGGGCATTACAATCTCATCTCCGCGCTTCACAAATCGCTGCGCGGATCGGATCCGCAGGCCGCGCTCTATTATCTCGCGCGCATGCTGGTGGCGGGCGAAGAGCCGCTCTATGTGCTGCGCCGCCTCGTCCGCTTCGCATCGGAAGATGTCGGCCTCGCCGATCCGCAGGCGCTAGTGCAATGCCTCGCCGCCAAGGACGCCTATGATTTCCTCGGCTCTCCCGAAGGCGAGCTGGCGATCGTCCAGGCCTGCCTCTATCTCGCCACCGCGCCCAAATCGAACGCGGCCTACAAGGCGCACAAGGCCGCCTGGAGCTCGGCGAAGCAGACCGGCTCGCTCATGCCGCCCAGGACGATCCTCAACGCGCCGACGCGGCTGATGAAGGATATCGGCTACGGCAAGAACTATGCCTATGACCATGATCAGCCCGATGCCTTTTCGGGCGACGATTATTGGCCGGAGGAGATGCAGCCGCAGAATTTCTACGCCCCCTCCCCGCGCGGCTTCGAGGCCAAGATCGCCGAGCGGCTGGCCTATTGGGACAATCTGCGCAAGGAGCGGCGCGGCGGCTGATGCGCCGCTTCCGCCAATTCGCCTGCATCGACTGGTCCGGCGCCGCGGGCGAATATCAGAAGGGCATAGCGCTCGGCCTCTGCCGCGAGGGAGAGGAGGCGCCCGAGCTGCTGTCGCCGCCCGGCGGCTGGTCGCGCGCGGCGATCCTCCAATGGCTGCTCGATCGGGCCGCTGACGGCAGCGACATTCTGGTCGGCATCGATTTCTCCGCCTCGCTTCCCTTCGTCGATCGCGGCGGTTTTTTCCCCGAATGGCAGGAGAGCCCGACCGACGCGCCTGCGCTCTGGGCGCTGCTCGACAGGCTTTGCGCGACCGACGCGCATCTCGCCGCGGGCAGCATCCCTTTCCATGCGCAGATGGGGCGTCATTTCCGGCACAGGCGGGCGGCGGAGACGATCACGGGCGACCTGTTCGAGCAGCGGATGGGCCGCTTCCGCCGCACGGAACTGGCCTGCCGCGCGGGCGGCTTCGGCCATTGCGTCTCCAGCTTCAACCTGATCGGCGCCGCGCAGGTCGGCAAGTCCGCGCTTACCGGCATGCGCCTGCTCCACCGGCTGGCGGGCCGCGTCCCCATCTGGCCCTTCGATCCCCTGCCCCCGGCCGGCCCGGCGATCGTCGAAATCTACACCTCGATCGCCGCCCGGGCCGCAGGCGGGACGCGGGGACGCAGCAAGATCCGGGACGGTGGCGCACTCGATCGCGCGCTGGCCGCGCTCGACGCCCGCGCGCACAGGCCGCTCGATCGCTATGACGATCACAAGACGGACGCGCTCGTCACCGCCGCCTGGCTCCGCCGCGCCGCCGCCGATCCCATCCTCTGGTCGCCCTCTGCGCTCAGCCCGTTGATTCGACGCACGGAAGGCTGGACCTTCGGCGTCCGCTGACGCATGAGGGGGCGTGGCCGGGTTAGCTCAGCTGGTAGAGCAACCGCCTTGTAAGCGGTAGGTCGTCGGTTCGAGTCCGACACTCGGCACCAGCATTAACATACAACCGCCTTTCTGCGCGGTTCCGGTGGCCAGTGCGATGATGCTCCGCAGGCGGCCGCTCACCCGCCGGATCTGCACGGCACTTCTCGGTGCGCCTTCCTCGCCGCCCGATCCAAGGCTACGAGTCCGTCAGGGTGGAGTGATGGGGGAAGAATGCTCAATGACCAGATGCTGCCGGCGACGCCGCAGCCACTCCCCCGCTGCCTTGGCTTCTTCGGGATTCTGTTCCTGACGCTGTCGGTCGCGACGCCGGCATCCTCGCTGTTCGTGATCGTGCCCGGCATGCTCCAGGTCGCGGGCACGGGCGCGCTGTGGGCGCTGCTGCTGGCGGGGATCGTCTGCGTCGCCACCGCCTTCATCTATGCCGAGCTTTCGTCGGCCTGGCCGGTCGCGGGCGGGGAATATGTGATGGTGGCGCAGACGCTCGGGCCGCTCGCCGGCTTCGTCATGCTCGGCATCAATGTCTTCAACAATCTGCTCTTCCCGCCGGTCGCCGCGCTTGGCGTGAGCGCCATCCTGGCGACAGTGCTGCCGGGGCTGCCGCAGGTTCCGGTGGCCGTGGCCGTGATGCTGCTGTCCACCGTCATCGGCCTCCTCAACATTCGCATCAACGCGCTCATCACCGGCATCTTCCTGGGATTGGAGGTGCTGGCGCTCGCTATCGTCGCGCTGCTCGGGCTCGCCGATGCCGCGCGGCCGCTGCCCGAGCTGCTGCTTCACCCGATGATGCCGGTGGAGGCAGCGCTGGCGCCCGCATCGGCCGCATCCATCGGCCTTGCCACCACCATCGCGATCTTCGCGCTCAACGGCTATGGCGCCGCGGTCTATTTCGGCGAGGAAATGCATGAGGCACCCCGCCTGATCGCGCGCGCCATCCTCGCCGCCCTGGGCCTCACGCTCCTGTTCGAAGGGTTGCCGATATTGGCCGGGCTGATCGGCGCGCCCGACCTGCAGGGCTTTCTGACGGCGGACGACCCGTTCGGCCTGCTCGTGCGGGATCGAGGCGGCGGCGCGCTCGCCGGCTGGGTCTCGATTGGCGTGGCGGTGGCGATCGTCAATGCGATCATCGCCTGCATCCTCGCCTGCGCGCGCTTCTTCTATGGAACGGCGCGCGATTGCGCATGGGGCCGGCCGCTCGATGCATGGCTGGTGGCGGTCCATCCCCGCTTCGGCTCGCCCTGGATCGGGACATTGCTGATCGGCGCCGTCGGCACCGTCGCCTGCTTCCTGCCGCCCCAATTTCTGCTGGTGCTGAGCGGCGCGGGGCTGGTCGCGATCTATGCCGGCATCTGCCTCGCCGTCATGGTCGGCCGCCGGACCGGCGCCACGGCCCATGCGCATTATCATATGCCGCTCTATCCGCTGGCGCCGCTCGTCACATTGGCAGCGCTCGGCTATGTCGTGTGGACCAGCTGGCTCGATCCCGAGGAAGGCCGGCCGGGGCTGATCGTCACGGCGGCCCAGATAGCGCTTTCGGCCCTCTATTATGCCCTGGTGCTGCGCCGTCGCGGTCTATGGCAGGTCCATATTCCTGCGCCCGCATCAGCCCTATGAAATGACCGAGCGCGGAGCCGGACATATCGGGATCAAGTCACGCGTCCCGGTACGGCCGATTCCCGTCCTTCACGAATATAAGACGGATCGAAGGAAGCGGAACTTCCAGCAGTTGACGCAAGTCGCTTTCAGAGGCGAAACATCCCTGCTGTCATAGGGGGGATATCGGGCATCTTGATCGATCTTGTCGGCGAAGTTCCGCGCGGCGGAACGGATCGGGCCAATGATATGGCCCGCCGGTCATTTCCCCAATGACTGAAGCCGCCTCCCCGGCCGGCCGGCGGCAGCCCTGGACGGGCGGGCGCGGCTGGTTCGCCATCGCGCTCTGGAAGCGCGTGCTGGGCGCGCTGCTGTGCGGCGTCGCGGTCGGCATTTTGTGGCCGTCGGCGGCGCCCCATGTCAGCTTCCTCGGCGACATCTTCGTGCGCCTCATCCGCATGCTGGTCGCACCGATCGTGCTCGTCACGATCGCGGCGGGGGTGGTGTCGCTCGCCGATCCGAAGCGCCTCGGATCGCTCGGGCTCCGCACGCTCCTGCTGTTCGCGTCGACGACGCTGGTCGCGGTCGCGATCGGCATGATGGTCGCATTGCTCATGCGCCCGGGCATGGGCGCCGATCTCGGCGCGGCCACGCCCGAACCGCTCGGCCCCGCCCGGCCCGTCGCCGAGCAGCTGATCGCCATCGTGCCGCTCAACATCGTCGAGGCGCTGGCCAAGGGCGACATGCTCGCGCTGATCTTCGTGGCGATCCTGCTCGGCGCCGGCACGATCGCGGCCGGCGAGGCGGGCCAGCCCTTCGCGCGCCTGCTCCAGTCCGCATCGACGGTGCTGCTGCACATCGTCCGCATCGTGATGGAGGCGACGCCCTTCGGCGTGTTCGCCTTGATCGCCAATGCGGTCGCGGCGAATGGCGTCGCCATTTTCGCCACGGTCGGGTGGCTGGCGCTCTGCGTCCTGATCGGCTCGGCGATCCAGGCGGGGATCGTCCACAGCCTGCTGATCCGGATCGGCGCGCGGCTGCCGGTCGCGCCCTTTTTCCGCGGCATCGTCGATGCGCTCGCGGTCGCATTCGCCACCGCGTCGAGCTCCGCAACGCTGCCGGTGGCGATGCGCGTCGCGGCGGACAATCTCGGCATCGCCCGGCCGCTGCTCTCGACCGTGCTGCCGATCGGCGCCAGCATCGGCAAGGACGGCACGGCAATGTATGTCGGCCTGCTCAGCCTGTTCAGCCTGCAGGCGCTCGGCCATTCGCTGCACGGCGCCGACTATGCGATCATATTGCTCACCGCGACGCTGGCCGCGTTCGGCACCGCGCCGGTGCCTTCCGCATCGCTGTTCATGCTCGCCGCCGTGCTGGCGGCGGTCGGCGTGGACGCAGCACAGACCGCGCTCATCGTCGGCCTGGTGCTGCCGTTCGACCGGCTGCTCGACATGACGCGGACGGTTCCCAGCGCCACCGCCAATCTCGGCGTCGCCACGACGATCGCACGCTGGGAAGGCGCGATCGACGTCGAACGCTATCTGTCGAGGCCCGAAGCATGAGGCGTCATATCGGCCGGCATCTCCTGCCGGCACTGCTGCTGATCCCGATCGCATCGCTTCCAGCGGGTTGCGCGCCCACGCCGAGGCCGGAAACAAGCGCGCCCGCCCCCGCCCTTCCGCCGCTCGCCGATCGGGTCCGGACGCTGCTTGCCGATCCCGCGCTCGAAGGAACGCGCTGGGGCCTCGTCGTCGCCACGCCCGAGGGCGAGGAGTTGCTCGCCATCGCGCCGGACGAACGCTTCCTGCCTGCATCGAACACCAAGCTGTTCACCACCGCGGCCGCCTTCGCCACGCTTGCCGGCCTGGAAGCGGCCGATCCCGCCGGCGGCACAGCCGTCCGTCTGGAACGGCGGCCCGGGCGCCGCACGCCTGACATCGCGCTTGTCGGAAGCGGCGATGGGACATTGGCCGATCGGCCGGATTGCATCATCGACTGCCTGTCCATGCTCGCCGATGCCGTCCTGCGGAGCGGCGTGAAGGCCGTGCATGACGTGATCGGGGACGATCGCCTCTATCCCGACGAACGGTGGGGCCCCGGCTGGAGCTGGAACAATCTCCAGACGCGATCCGGCACCGCCGTCTCGGCGCTCACCATCAACGACAATGTCGTCGCCCTTCGCGTCCTGCCGGCCCGCGCGGCGGGCGAACCGCCCGAAACGCGCTGGGATCAGGGCGACGAAGATTATTTCACGCTCCGCAACGATGCGGCCACGATCGCGCAGGGCGAGATCGATCTCCGGACCGAGCGCCTGCCGGGCAGCCGGATCCTGCGCCTCTATGGCTCGATCCCGCTCGGCGCGGAGCCGGAGACGATCATGCTCGGCGTCGAGGATCCCGCCCAATTCGCCGCGATGCGCTTCCGCCGGCTGCTGGAGGCACGGGGCATCCGCGTGACGGGGGCGACAACGGCCCGCCACCGGATGCTCGCGCTGGCCGACGACCCGAAGTCCCGCATCGCCGCACCACCGCCCTTTCCGGCACCGCTTCCGGCGCCCCTCCCGGAGCCGGCCGGACCTGCGCTGGCACGACTGGAAATGCCGCCGCTTGCCGAGGATCTGCGGCTGATCAACAAAGTCAGCCAGAATCTTCATGCCGAGCTGATGCTGCGGCGGCTGGCGCGCACTCGGGGCGGCAGCGGATCGACCGAGGAGGGTCTGGCAGTCGTGCGGGCGATGCTGGCGACGGCGGATATCCCCGGCAGCGCCTTCGATTTCTCCGACGAGTCGGGCATGTCCACCTATAATCGCGTGACGCCGCGCATGGTGGCGCGCTTCCTGCGGTGGACGATGGGTCAGCCCTGGGGCGCGGCCTGGCGCGCGACCTTTCCGGTCGGCGGCGTGGACGGCACGCTGACAAGGCGCTTCGCCGGCACGCCGCTCGCGGGCCGCCTGTTCGCCAAGACGGGCACGCTCAACGGCACCAACGCGCTGTCCGGCTTCCTCACCGCGGCGAGCGGCCGCACGCTCATCTTCTCAATCTATGCGAACGACATTCCCTCGAAGGCGGAGTCCGCCACCGCCGCGATGGACGCCGCGCTGCAGCTGATCGCCGATCAGAATTAAAGCATCTCCCGATCCTGCACGATCGGGAGATGCTCCAATCCAGTCTACATGCCGTCGATGGCAGCCCTGCCCAGCGCGGGATCGTCGGTGAAGATGCCGTCTATCCCGGTCGCGAGATAGCGCTGCATCTCCGCGATCGAGCCCGCCGCGTTGCGCGCGCCCTCGCCCGCGGCATCGCGGAAGTCGGCCGCGATGAAATGGTTTTCCGGCCGGAAGGTCCAGATATGGACCTGCAGCCCGGCGGCATGCGCATCGGCAACTAGGGTGCGCGGCTGGCCCAGCCGGCCGTCGGGGCCGAGCGGGATCACGCTGCGGACGGGCGGCGCCACGACATCGGCATAGCGCGCCATCTCGCGCAGGCCCGCCGGCGTCACCATCTCGCCGAAGGTCAGCGATCCGCCCGCCGCCGCGACATCGGCCGGCCTGATCGGCCCCTCGGCCACCAGCTGCGCCAGCCGGATATTGGCGGGCCGGCCGAGCTTGCGGCGGAGATAGCGCAGGTTCGCCACCTCGAACGACTGGACCTCGACCGGATTGCGCCGCGTATAATCATGCGCCGCCAGCGTCGCGAGGAACCTGTCCTCGAGCGGCAGGCCGATCCCCGCGAAATAGGTGGAATGTTTGAGCTCGGGCACGATGCCGATCGTCCGTCCACGCGCGGCGGCTTCCGCGGCGACGAAGTCGATGACCTCCTCGAAGGACAATAGCTGGAACTGCCCGTCATAGCCGCGGCTTTCCGAACGCACCTGCCCCAGCCGCTCGACCGCGCGCAGCGTCTTGAGCTCGGCAAGCGTGAAATCCTCGACGAACCAGCCGGTCTCCACCTTGCCGTCCACCGTCTTGCTCGTCCGCCGCCCTGCAAATTCGGGACGGCGGGCCACGTCGGTCGTCTCGACGATATTATTTTCGTGCCGGACGACCAGCACTCCGTCCTTGGTCACGACAAGGTCGGGCTCGATATGGTCGGCGCCGTCCGCAATCCCCTTGGCATAGGCGGCGAGCGTATGTTCGGGCCGCAATGCAGAGGCGCCGCGATGGGCGATGACGATCGGGCGCGGACGCGGCGCGGCCGGTGCCGCCGGTCCGCGCCCTTCCACTCCGGCCGCGATCATCATCCCCGCCATCCCCTGAAGGGCGAGGCGGCGCGAGAAGGACGGCGCCATCGCCTCAGAAGCCCAGCGACAGCGTTGCGAACCACTGGCGCGGCGGGATCGGGAAAGTGTTGTAGGTGTTCGATGCCGAGCCCACGCCGACCGTCGAGGTCCCGCGCTCCTGCGTCACATTGGTCACGTTCACGCTAATCTCCGCCTTCTTGATCGGCAGGCTTTGCGCCAGCGGAATAGTATAGCCCGCGCGCAGGCTCATCAGGAAATAATGCGGCACCGACTGGTCGTTGGTATAGGTGGCATAGCGTTTGCCGACATAGTCGCCGATCGCCTGCACATCCAGGCCGCCGATCGTCAGCGTCGCCACCGTCTTGTTGAGCCATTCGGGGCTGCCGGGAACCTTCTTGCCCGCCGTCCCGACAGTCGTCGTCCCGGTCTGATAATCATCCTGATAGACGGAGCGATTGTAGGAAAGCGCGTTGTAGAGCGAGAAAGTGCGGCCGAAGCGCAGCGTGATCGCCGCATCGACACCGTCCGTCTTCACATTGCCGACATTCTGGATGATCTGGGCCCCGCCAGCGATCGAGCCGCCCGGAACGGCATTCACGCCGAGCAGCCGGTCCTTGAAGTCGACATGATAATAGTTGATCTGGCCTTCGATCGCGGTCAGCGGGCCGGCATCGACGCTGCGGCGCGTGCGCAGGCCCACCTCATAGGTCCAGGCCGTTTCCGGCTCCACGCTGCGCTTGAACAGATCGAACGTCGCCTGGCTGCCGAGGCTCCAGGGCGAGATGCCGCCCGCGCCATAGGTCATGAACTGGCGCATGTTGCGCTGGACGTTGACGAAGATCTGCTCCTCGGGCGTCACGTCCCACAGCGCGCCCAATTGCGGCAGGAACCATTTCTTGGTGTTGATGCGGCCTTCCGGAAGACCGATCGAGCCCGGCAGCGAGCCGACGATCGGCTGCACGGGAACCGTGCCGCTGCCATATTGCAGGCTCGACTTGAAGCCCGCCTGCAGCGCCAGGGTCGGGATCACGCGCCACTGGTCCTGCAGGTGGAACTGATAGACGTCGTTGCGGATCTCGCTGCCATATTGGGTAAAGAGCGGGTTTTTCGGCCGCTGATAGGGCGTGCTGGGATTGTTGACGTCGAGCGCGTACCAGCGCCGATAGGCGGACGAGCTGTTATTCTCGTACCAGCCGCCAAGCTCGATCTGATGATCGCCAAGCTCGATGTCGAGCGCGGTGATGAAGCCCGCGCGATCGATGCGATATTCGGTCGTGCGCGTGGCATAGCCCGAATTGCCCGTGCGCTCCTTCAGATTCTGGCCGGGGAAATAAAGCGCGAAGAGCTGCGGCAGGCTCGCCACGGTGATCGGCCCGGCGACGACGCCGGCGCCGTCATTATTGTGATAATAGCCCTGGTTGGACCAGCTGATATTGTCGGCGATATGCCAGTCATATTTGGCGTAGGTCAGATAATCGGTGCGCTGCGCGTCGCTATAATAGTTGCGGTAATTGACGCCCTCGGCGGCAGGCGTCGCGCCAGTGGCGGAGAGATAGGCGAGCGCGGCCTGGAAATCCGGATAGAGGAAAGGCCGGGTATAGGGCTGATAGGCCTGGGTCGGGCTGCGGACCGTGCTGTCCTCGTTCGGCTCGGTCTTGTCCGAATAGGCGAAATAGAGGGTGAGCTTGCCGCTGCTGTCGTCATGGACGAACTTGGCATTGGCCTGATAGCCGCCCTGCCGCCCACGAAAGTCCCAGGCATAGGCGCGCTGGCGCACGCCCGAGACATAGAGGGCGTTGCCGTTGCCGAAAGTGCCGCTGTCGATCCGCGCATAGGTGCGCGACGTGCTGTGGCTGCCCACCGTCTGGCTCAGGAGCAGGCCCGCATCGCTCAGCGGATCGCTCGTGAACGTCTCGATCGCGCCGCCGAGATTGCTCGTCGAAGCGGTGGCGAGATCGGCCGCGCCGGTCGACAGGAGGACGTTGCCGACATTTTCGGAGATCACCGCGCGCTGCGGCGACAGGCCGTTATAATTGCCATAATTCTGATCGCCCAGCGGAACGCCGTCCAGCGTGTAGCCGAGCTGCTGCGCATTGAAGCCATGGATGAAGAGCGAGGTGTTCTGCTCATTATTGCCCCAGGGATCGGCCGTGTTGAACGTCACGCCGGGCAAGGTCTGGATCGCCTTGAGCGGATTGATGCCGGGCAGGATCTTCTGGATTTCGGTGCCCGCGAGCTGCGTCACCGAACGGGTCGTCCGGCCGGTCACGACGATGGCGTCACCCTCGCCCGCCGACGAGCCGGATTCGGCCTCGCCCGCCGAAGACGCTTCCGCTTCGGCTGCGGGCGCCGCCGCCTGCGCGGCGGGCGCCGCGGTCAGGCCGATCGCTGCCACGCCGGCGAGCAGAAACATGAACTTTCCATCGAAACAGGAACGCATCGAAACCCCCAAAGCCGAATGTCATGCGCCACTTGGGCGCCGCTGGCCGGCGGCTAGGGTGGTTTCGAGACAGAAAGGCTACGGCTCTACGTAAGTTTCGTTACGTATCTTCAATGGCCTGCTCAGTGATGCGCAACGGTCACAGCCGACCGGCAGGTCATAGCGGATCGTGTCGCCCCGATATGTTGAGGACAATGAGATAGCGGCCGTCGGCGCCGGAGCGGGTAGCTGCCCGGCGATTCGTGCCGCCGGACATGCTGATTCAGAATATGATGCGGCCGATCCCGCTCGGCATGGGACCGTCGATCGGCCGCCTGACGGCATTCATTCTCCCGGAAACGATTGCGCCTTCCTCCCTCCCGGTCAAGTCGAAGGCATCGAAACGCTGTTGGCGTCGAGTGAAGGCGCGCTACTCGCCAGGCGCCGAACAAGCGGGAAAACTGCCCGCTCCCCTCGTCCGGTCCGCGATCGGAGCGATAGGCCGCGCCAGATGCGGGCCAGTCCGCGCCCATGCACTGACACATGTGGCGAAAAACCGCCCAATTGTCTCTATCATGACCGAAGGTGGATCTCGGGGGAGAGCCAGCCGTAAGAATCCGGACCGGTTCGGGCCGGCATCGTCGATGATATAATGACGCTAAGTTCAGGAAAGGAAACATTCCCGAGGCGCCGGATCATCTACCGGAGCTGAAACGATGGACGAGATCAACACTATCGCCCGCGCTTATATGGATGGACGGCTGGGCGCGCTGCATGCGGCAGCCGCGCTCCGATATTTCAGCGCCACCGAGGACTGGCCGGACGATCTCATCAAGGCGCTGGTGAACATCCACATGGTTGCCGGCGAGGCGGACGATCAAAGCCTTCTCGTCGAGGATGCGGAGCCGCAGCAGCCCGCCCCCGACGAGAATATACGGATCGCCCATAGCCAGACGGAGGAATGGGCACGCCCCGTAATGGCCGAGGCATGCCAGATCATTCTCGAAGGCGGCGAGACCGACTGACGACATCGGCCAAGCGGAAGGAAAGCCGGCCGCACGCGCGCCCTGCCCATCCCGTCGATCCCCGATCGCCACCCGGCGATGCAGGCGCCTCCCTCGATCGTCCTCAGAAAGTGAATGTCAGGTCGAGATAGGCGTAGCGCGTATCGTCCCCGTCCGGCGCGTTCGGCGCATCCTTCAGGAAACGCCCCTTCGCCAGATAGGCGATGCCGCCGTCGAGGCGGGCGAGCTTCGGGATCAGCCAGTAACGCGCCCGCGCTTCGATCTGGTGGCCGGCGAACTTGCCGGACGTCCCGCGCCGATCCCGCACGCCGGTGCCCGAGAAGCTGTCGGTGGCATCTTCCAGCCAGAGCGGCCGATAGGCGACGAAGCCGTCCCAGCTTTTGTCCGGCACCATTTCGAGACGCACCGCGGGCGCGCTGAAGTTCGCGCGGGCGATCGCGCCATAGAGGCTGGTCGGGCCATATTCGGAGCGCCGGGCGCCGAACAGCGTGTCGAAGCGATTATAGCTGGCGGAGTTCGGGCCATCGCCGCTCGCCCGGTCATATTGCAGCACCAGGCGCGGCGACCAGCCACCCGCGAAGCTGCGCCCTATCTCTACATGGATGAAATAGGCCGAGACGTCGAGGTCGGTCCGGTCGGCCGCGCCGGTCGTCGCGCGCGCCTGGCCGGTCTGATAGATGCCCTCGAAATCATAATCGAAGCGATCCGGCCTGGGCGCGCGCGCAAAGCGGATACCGGGCGTGAACAGCCGCCGGTTGCGGGTCGGATAGGAGGGCGCATCCCTCTCGTGCAGGCCATAGCCATAAAGTTCGACCGTGCCGCCGAACATGCCCGCCTTGGTGAAGGACGCGCCATAAAATTGGAGGTCGCTGCTCTCCCGATCCCATTCGACCTGATTGTGGCGGATTTCCTCGGCTTCGGTCGGGAGCCGGTTGTGCGGCATCGTCCAGAACAGGCGGAGCTCATCCTTCGCGGCATCCTGCCAGTCGAAGCGGATGCCGGTGAAGGCGTTGATCGTGTTGCGGAACTGGTTGCGCGCGACGAGACGGCGCGACCCGATATCCTGCGTGAAGCGTCCGACCATGATCGCACTGCTGCTGCCGTCGCCAAGGCGATCGTCGAGATCGAAGCCCAGATAGGCCTGCCCCAGCTCGAGCGCATTCACCTCCGTCGTGCCGGCGGAGGAATTCTTCTTCTGCAAATAGCCCCTGCTGTCGAAAAGCTCGGCGCCGATCCGCACCGGGCCGCCATCATATTCGGCGAACAGCGTGGTGCGGAACGAAAGCAGGAAATCGTCCCCGGCGACGGCCGGGCGAAACTGCCCGTCGATCGCCTCCAGCCGCGTGCGGAAACTGCCGCTGACCTTCCAATTTTCCGGCGCGCCGAGCGTCTGGTGCAAGGGATTGGCCGCCCTGTCGGCGGCATGCGCCGAAACGCTCATGATCAAGGCCGAAGTCGCCGCCAGCGCGCGCGCGAATGCTTTCACCGAAATGATCCCCCTTCATGCCGGATGCGCGCCGCTACTGGCAGATTTCGAGGACGTTGTATACGGGCGAATACAGCGTCAAGGCATAGTTACCCGGTGCAGGCGGGAAAGGCTCGGTCAGCTCCGCGCGCGCGCCTCGGCGATCGCCTTCTTGAGCGCGTCATGGCCCACCGCTCCGGTCAGGAGTTGGTTGCCGATCACGAAGGCGGGCGTGCCGCTTAGGCCCAGGCGGGTGGCGAGCGCGATATTCGTCTCTATCTCGCGGCCGATCGCGGGCGAGGCGCCAGCCGCCTTGAGCTTCGCCGCGTCCAGCCCCGCCGCCGCGCCCGCACGGGCGAGCTTCGCCTCATTGGGCACGCCGCCGGCGAAGATGCGGCGGTGGAAATCGAGATAGCGGCCCTGCCCCGCCGCCGCGAGCGCGGCGCGCGCCGCCTCCTCGCTCTGCGGACCCAATATCGGCAGCTCGCGCCACACGACGCGGAGCCTGGGATCCTCCGCGAGCAGCCGGTCCACATCCGCCACGCTCGCGCGGCAATAGCCGCAGCTATAGTCGGTGAACATGACGAGCGTCACGTCCGGCTTCGCGGCCCCCGCCCAGGCGCCGGGGAAGGGCGTTTCGAGCGCCTGCCGGTCCGCTTCCAGCCGCTTCGACACTTCGCGCGCCTGCAGCCGCTCCATCGCCTCGGGAAGGATCTCGGGATGGTTCAATATATAGTCGCGGACGATCGCCTCGATCGCGGCACGGTCCGGCTGGCCGGATTGCGCCATCGCCCCGTCCCCGCCGATCGCCAGCGCCGTCGCCGCACCGCCGAGCAGCAGCCCGGCCATGCCGGCGAGCCACGGCGCGCGGCGGCCGTCCCGCCCTTTTTCCCTGTTCATCTCCGCCTCTTCGAATCTTCCGCCGCCGCGCGCGATGCCATCACTATATCCTGCGCGCGCAGATAATCGGGCGTTCCCTGCGGAATGCCGCGCATCGCCGCCTCCGCGCTCGCCAAAGCGAGGCGCTGCTGGCCTATCAGGCTGTAGCGTTCCGCCGTCGCCAGCGCGGCGCGCGGCTGGTCCCCCTCCCGCGCATAGACGATGCCGAGCTGATACCAGGCGAAGGGATTGTCATTGTCGCGCGCGACCGAAACCTTCAGCACGCGCCGCGCCTCGTCGAAATTGGCGGGATCCTCGCTGGCGATCAGCGCATGGCCGAGCAGCGCTGAGATCAGCGGCGCATTGCCCGAACGCTGAACGGCCTCGCGCAGCGGCGCGAGCGCCGCCTTGGGCTTGCCCGATTCGAGCAGCACCTGCCCCTTGAGCTCGAGCAGATAGGGATCGTGCGGCGCGAGCCCGATCAGCCCGTCAATCTCCGCCTCCGCCTTGTCGGGATAGGCCGCCTTATGCCAGGCATAGGCACGGGCATAGCGCGCGGGCAGGCTCTTGTCAGTTTCGGGATAGACGCGCAGCGTCGTCTGCGGATCGCCGACGAAGCCGGCCAGCTTCGCCTTCACCCGCTGGAAACGCGCCTCCAGCGCCGGATCGGTCGGCTTATCCCAATAAGGCGATGATTTGAGGTCCTGCTCCAGCGCCGCCGCGCGATCGGCGGGCCGGGGGTGCGTCTGCATATAGGGATCGACCGGCGCATAGCTGGAGGAATAGCGATATTCCAGCGCGCGATACTTGTCCCAGAACTGCATCATGCCCTTGCCGGAAATGCCGGCGCCCCGCAGATAGCGCGCGCCCGCACTGTCGGTGCTGGCCTCGACGGTGCGGCTGAAGGCCAGGAATTTGCCCATCGCCGCCTGCTGGCCGGCCATTATCGCGCCCATGCCGGCCTCGGTGCCGCCCGCCGCCATGGCGGCCGCGCCCAACAGCAGCGAAAGGATGGTGATGCCGGTCGCGGGCTTCATCCCCTCGCCCATGCGGACGATATGGCCGCCGGTGATATGGCCCAGTTCGTGGGCGACGACGCCCTCCACCTGGTTGATATTGTCCGCCGCCGCGATCAGGCCGCTATGGATATAGACGGTCTGCCCGCCGGCGACGAAGGCGTTGACCTCCTTGTCCTGCAGCAGCACGAGCTGGACATTGTTCGGCTGGAGCCCCGCCGCGATGATGAGCGGGCGCGCCATATCGTTGAGCAGCGCCTCGGTCTCGGCATCGCGCAGCACGGACTGGGCGGTCGCCGGGCGCACCGCGACGGCAAGCGACAGGATGACGAACAGCGCCATCCGCAGGAGCCCCGAAAGGCGGTTCAGGGGAACGGCGAAAAGCGAGCGCATCGTCACCATGCTGCGGCTGTCCAACTGAACATGGGATGAAAGGGGGCGGACCCGCCCGCCCCCTTTCCGCCGGGCAGACCGAACAGCCTGCCCGCCATCCTCAAGCCCCGAAGGTCCGCTGCCACCAGCCACGGCGCGGCGCCGCTTCGCCCGTGGCCTCGGGTTCCGGCTCGGCCGGAACGGACGCGACGCCGGTCTCCGCCTCGGCGGCGACTTCGGCGGCAGCCTCGACGGGCGCCTCGACGGGCGCCGGCTCAGGCGCGGGAGCCGCCTTGGGCTTGCGCGTCCGCTTGGGCTTGGCCGGGGCCTGCTCGGCCACCGCCTCGGGCGCTTCCGCGGCGGGGGCCGCGGCCTTGGCCCTGGGCTTGCGCGTCCGCTTGGGCTTGGCGGGAGCCTCCTCGGCCGCCGCCTCGGGCGCGGCGACCGGCTCGGCAGCCACAGGCTCCGCGACCACAGGCGCTTCGGCCTCGACAGCGGCCTCCTTCACCGTCTCTGCCTTGCGGGCGCGCGGACGACGGCGGGCACGCGGCGCCTTGGCCACTTCCTCGACCAGTTCTGCAACCGGCTCGACGGGTGCCGCTACCACCTCTTCCACCTCGGTGAGCGCGGCAGGCTCGGGCTCGACCAGGACCGGCTCGGCTTCCGGAACCAGCGCCTCGACCGGAACTTCCTCCTCGCCCGCCACCGCGGCGCCTTCGCCATTGCGGCGACGCCCGCCGCGCCGACCCCGGCGACCGCGACGGCGGCGAACCTCGCCTTCCTCCTCGGCATCCGCGACAGGTTCGGCCTCGACGGCCTCCTCCGCCACGAGATCTTCGGCCGGGGCTTCTTCTTCCAGCTCGCCAGGCTCGGGCGCCTCGGCCGCCTCGACCGCGGCCTCGCCCTGCTCCTCCTCGCGGCGACCGCCACGACGGCGACGGCGGCGGCGACGACGGTTGCGACCCTCTTCCTGCTCCTCCTCGCGGCCGCCGCGCGGCGCACGCTCTTCGGGCAGATCGGCGGCCTCGGCCTCGATCAGCTCCTCCTCTTCCTCCTCCTCTTCTTCGAAGAACTCCTCGTCTTCCTCGAATTCGAGCTGGATCGGCTGCGGCAGGCGCGGCGGATGCGCCGGCGGCGGGCCGCCGCTTTCCACCGTCATCCGCGCGCCTTCGAGCGAGCCGTCGGAGACCACTTCGATCATCACGCCGTAGCGATCCTCGATCTCGGCCAGCTCGGCGCGCTTGCGGTTGAGGATATAGAGCGCCGCCTCCTGGCTGGCGCGCAGCTGCAGCCGGCTGCCCCGGCCGCGCGCGGCCTCCTCCTCCAGCATGCGCAGCGCCGACAGGCCGGCCGACGAGGCGGTGCGGACGAGGCCGGTGCCCTCGCAATGCGGGCAGCTCCGGGTCGAAGCTTCGAGCACGCCGGTGCGGATGCGCTGGCGGCTCATCTCGAACAGGCCGAAGCTGGAGATGCGGCCCACCTGGATGCGGGCGCGATCATTCTTCAGCGCCTCCTTCATCGCCTTCTCGACCTTGCGGATGTTGGAGCTGTTCTCCATGTCGATGAAGTCGATGACGATCAGCCCGGCCATGTCGCGCAGGCGGAGCTGGCGGGCGATCTCGGCGGCCGCTTCCAAATTGGTCGCGGTCGCGGTCTGCTCGATATTATGCTCGCGCGTGGAGCGGCCCGAATTGATGTCGATCGAGACGAGCGCCTCGGTCGGATTGATCACCAGATAGCCGCCGGACTTGAGCTGCACGAGCGGCTGGTACATCGCCGCGAGCTGATCCTCCACGCCGAAGCGCTGGAACAGCGGCACGGCATCGGCATAATGGGCGATCTTCCGGCCGTGGCTCGGCATCAGGAGCCGCATGAAGCTGCGCGCCGCGCGATAGCCTTCCTCGCCCTCGACGATCACCTCGTCAATGTCGCGATTATAGATGTCGCGGATCGCGCGCTTGACCAGATCGCTGTCGGCATAGATTTCGGCAGGTGCCGACAGCGAAAGCGTCTTTTCGCGGATTTCGTCCCACAGCCTCGCAAGATAGTCGAAGTCGCGCTTGATCTCGGTCTTGGTGCGCTGAAGGCCGGCGGTACGGACGATGCAGCCCATCGTCTTGGGCAGGTTCAGCTCCGCCATGATCGACTTCAGCCGCTTGCGATCGCTGGCATTGCTGATCTTGCGGCTGATCCCGCCGCCATGGCTGGTGTTCGGCATCAGCACGCAATAGCGGCCGGCGAGCGACAAATAGGTGGTGAGCGCGGCGCCCTTGTTGCCGCGCTCCTCCTTCACGACCTGGACGAGCAGCACCTGGCGGCGGCGGATGACGTCCTGGATCTTGTAGCGGCGGCGCAGCGCCATGCGCTTCTGGCGCAGGCCCTCGACGGCGTTATCCTCGCCATGGTTCGCGGCGACCGGCCGGCGGCGCGGCCGATCCTCCTCGCCTTCCTCGCCGGCTTCACGGTCGAGATCCTCCTCGACGACATCCTCGTCGTCGAGATCCTCCTCCTCATCCTCCTCGTCGGCCTCGCTCGCGCGCAGCGCCTCTTCCTCGGCGGCATGCTCGGCCTCCTCGCGGAGCAGCGCCTCGCGATCCTCCTTGGGGATCTGATAATAATCGGGATGGATTTCCGAGAAAGCGAGGAAGCCGTGGCGATTGCCGCCATAATCGACGAACGCCGCCTGCAGCGACGGTTCGACGCGTGTCACCTTCGCCAGATAGATATTGCCCTTGAGCTGCTTGCGCTCGGCGGACTCGAAATCAAATTCCTCGATGCGATTCCCTTTGACGACGGCCACGCGGGTTTCTTCCGGGTGGCGCGCGTCGATCAACATACGCGTGGTCATTTACTGGTCTCCGGGCGCGCGATCCCGCGGATAAGCGGAAGGGGCGCGCGCGATAAAGATCGGACATGGCCGCCGCGCTCCAGGCGCTGCCGGCGATCGTCCGGGTTGGGATGATGGATTCCGCGTCTGCTACATGGCCATCCCCGGCGCGATGCGCCGAAGCGAAGCCCCGTTCCCATGCGTCGCACCCTTTCAGGATGCGTCGGGAATTCGGGGAAAAATGGCTCATGCAGCTTCAACTCTAGATGCCCGGCCGCGAACAACGCGCCGGTGCTCGGAACGGACGGATAAGCGGAAGCAGGGTGCCTCCAGCCGGCCGGACAGGGTTTGCTAGCATCTGCCCCGCGGCCCGGCAACCAAAAGCTAGGCCTCCGCCCTGTTCGCAAGTAGATGGCGCCGCACGGGGACTTGCGCAAGGCTGCCTGCCTCGCGCATTTTCGGAGGACCGACGGGCTCGCCCGGCGGTGGGGGGAACGATGCTACTGCTTCTTCTGGTCGTAATTCTGCAATGGTTCGGCGGTGTTCCGGCCGAGATGGCGATGGGCAGCGAGCCTGTCCAGGCCGTGTCGCAGCCCCGGATGCTTCTCGCCGCCGCGCGCCCCGCGCGGCGCGCGGCGCTTCCGCCGATCCAGGGGCCGCGCGGCTCCGGCCGGCCGCTGGTGGTGATCGATGCGGGTCATGGCGGCCATGATCCCGGCTCGCTTTCGGCAGACGGCGCGCGGCGGGAAAAGGATGCAGCCCTCGCCATCGCCCGGGCGATACGCGACGCGCTGCTCGAATCCGGGCGCGTCCGCGTCGCGCTCACGCGCGACGACGACCGCTTCCTGATCCTGGGCGAACGGCGCGAGATTGCGCGCAGGCTCAATGCCGACCTGTTCATCTCGGTCCATGCCGACAGCGCGCCCAACGCCTCCGCGCGCGGCGCCACCATCTACACCCTGTCCGACGTCGCATCCGACCGGGTTGCCGCACAGCTCGCCGCGAAGGAGAATAAGGCCGATATCCTGAACGGCGTCGATCTGGGCCAGGAGAATAATGACGTCTCCTCGATCCTGATCGACCTCGCCCAGCGCGAGACGATGAACGTCAGCTCCATCTTCGCATCGCTGCTCCAGCGCGAAATGTCGCCGATGATCGCCTTTCGCACGACATTCCACAAATTCGCCGGGCTGATCGTGCTGAAGGCGCCCGACGTGCCGTCGGTACTTCTCGAAACCGGCTACATGTCCAACGACGACGATCTGAAGCTGCTCTTTTCGAAGGATTATCAGAAGAAGATCGCGACCGGCGTGCGGCGTGCGGTGGAGGCGCATTTCGCCCGCCGCCTCGCCAATCTCTGACGGGCCGGCTGGCAAAGCGCGCACAAGCTGCTAGAGGCTTGCCCCGATGGTGGAGTCCTCCCCGAGCCTTGACAGCCCTTCGCTCAGGCAGCGCCTGATCGCCTTGCGCGAGGCCGTCCGCAAGATTTTCGCCCGGCGCTGGGTGCGCTGGCTGGCGGCGTTCGCCGGGCTTCTCCTGTTCGGCTGGCTGATCCTCTGGCTGCTCTTCGCACGCGACCTGCCATCGACGGACAGGCTGCTCGCCTATGAACCGCCCTTGCCGACCAATTTGCGCGCGATCGACGGCACGCCCATCTACAGCTTCGCGCGCGAGCGGCGCGTCGAGCTCGCCTATGACGAATTTCCGCCGCAGCTCATCCACGCCTTCCTCTCGGCGGAGGACAAGACCTTCTTCACCCATGGCGGCATCGACTATCCCGCCTTCGCCAATGGCGTGTTCGAATATTTCACCAAGATGGGATCGGGCGAGCGCGCGCGCGGCGGATCGACCATCACCCAGCAGATCGCCAAGAATCTGCTGCTCGGCGACGAATATTCGCCCACGCGCAAGATCAAGGAGGCCTTCCTCGCCTTCCGCATCGAAAATGCGCTGACCAAGCAGCAGATATTGGAGCTCTACCTCAACCAGATCTTCCTCGGCCGCAACGCCTATGGCGTGCAATCCGCCGCCCGCGCCTATTTCGGCAAGGATGTCGGCGATCTGACGCTGCCGGAAATCGCCTATCTCGCGACGCTGCCCAAGGCGCCGTCCAATTACAGCCCGGAACGCCATGCCGATCGCGCGCTCACCCGGCGCGCCTATGTGCTGCGCGAGATGCAGAATAACGGCTATATCAGCGCCGCGCAGCGCGCCGAGGCCGAGGCCGCGCCCTTGGGCACCATCCGCCGCAGCGACACGCGCCGCGATGCCGAGCGCCGATATGACGGCTATTTCATGGAGGAGGTCCGCCGCGAGCTGATCGGCCGCTATGGCGAAACCGATGCGAGCGGACCGCACAGCGTCTATTCGGGCGGCCTGTGGGTGCGCACCTCGCTCGATCCCGCCGTCCAGAAGGCGACCGAGGATGCGCTGCGCGACGGGCTCGTCCGCTATGAGGCGGGGCGCGGCTGGAGCGGCGCTGCAGCACGAATCGACACGCGTGGCGACTGGGCCCAGCGGCTCGCCACCGTCAATCTGGGCGTCGGCTATGACGACTGGCGCGCCGCCGTGGTCCTCGCCAAGCAGGGCGAGCGCGCGGAGGTCGGCTTTGCCGACGGATCGACCGGCGCGCTGCCGAGCTGGGGCGCGGCCATGCCCCGCCGCGGCATCGGCGACACCGCCTTCCAATATCTGAAGGTGGGCGACGTGATCGCCGTGAAGAAACAGGGCGCGGACTGGGTGCTGCGCACCATCCCCAATGTTTCGGGCGGCATGGTCGTGGAAAATCCGCACACCGGCCAGATCCTCGCCATGCAGGGCGGCTTCGACGCGCGCGGCGCCTCGTTCAACCGGGCGACGCAGGCGATGCGCCAGCCGGGATCGAGCTTCAAGCCCTTCGTCTATGCCGCGGCCCTCGACAATGGCATGACGCCCGCCTCGATCATCGTCGACGGGCCCTTCTGCGTCTATCAGTCGGCGCTGCTCGGCCGGAAATGCTTCCGCAACTTCTCCGGCGGCAATGCCGGGTCGCAGACGCTGCGCTGGGGCGTCGAGCAGTCGCGCAACCTGATGACGGTGCGCGCCGCCAGCCAGACGGGCATGAAGAAGGTGGTCGCCACCGCCAAGGCGATGGGGATCGGCGATTATCCCCCGCTGCTCGCTTATTCGCTCGGCGCGGGCGAGACGACCGTGCTCAAGCTCACCAACGCCTATGCCATGCTCGCGAACAATGGCCGCGAGCTGAAGCCGACGATGATCGACTATGTCCAGGACCGGCATGGCAAGGTGATCTTCCGCGCCGACACGCGCCCCTGCGAAGGCTGCAATGCGCGCGACTGGAACGGCCGGCCCATGCCGCGCCCCCGCATGCGCGCGCGCCAGGCGATGGATCCGATGACCGCCTATCAGGTCGTCCACATTCTCGAAGGCGTCGTCCAGCGCGGCACGGCCACCATCCTGCGCGATCTCGGCCGGCCGCTGTTCGGCAAGACGGGCACGTCGACCGGGCCCACCAATGTCTGGTTCGTCGGCGGATCGGCCGATCTCGTGGCGGGCGTCTATCTGGGCTATGATCAGCCGCGCTCGCTCGGCGGCTATGCGCAGGGCGGCACCGTCGCCGCGCCGATCTTCAAGCAGTTCGCGCAGGTCGCGATGAAGGATATGGAGGTCGTGCCCTTCCGCGCGCCGCCGGGCATCCGCATGGTCCGCATCGATCGTCGCTCGGGCCGCCGCGTATTCGGCGCCTGGCCGACGAGCGACCCCAAGGCGGCCGTGATCTGGGAGGCGTTCAAGCCCGAGTCCGAGCCGCGCCGCACCATCCGCAAGGACGAGATCGTCAGACGCGCCGAAAGGGAGCCCACCGGCCCCGCCCGCTCCCGCGCCGCCAGAGACAGCGACAGCGATTTCTTGCAGTCCCAGGGCGGTATCTACTAACAGCGCGCGCATTATATCACCGTCATGCCGGCAAGGGCCGGCATCCCTTCGGAGTCGCGGGTTGCGGCGAACATGGAGGGAACCGGCCCTTTGCCGGGGAAACGGAAGAATTTTTTCTGGAGAAAGAGAAATGCGCGCCGAAGCGCAAGCCCATGTCGATCAGATCAACCAGGCGATGGCGCTCGTCCGCCGCTTCCTGGACTGGGATCGTGCCCTGCGCCGGCTCGATGAGCTCAATGCGCGGGTCGAGGACCCGAGGCTGTGGGACGATCCCAAGGCCGCGCAGGAGGTGATGCGCGAGCGTCGCCGGCTCGACGAGGCCGTCTCCGCCGTCCGCCGCATCGAGGGCGAGCGCGACGATACGGTCGAGCTCATGGAGATGGCCGAGGCGGAAGGCGACGAGGGTCTCGTCAACGACGGCGTCGCCAGCCTCGCCGTGCTCGCCGACCGTGCGGAAAATGACAAGATCCAGGCGCTGCTCGCGGGCGAGGCGGACGGCAATAACAGCTATATCGAGGTCAATGCCGGCGCGGGCGGCACCGAGAGCCAGGACTGGGCGGGCATGCTCCAGCGCATGTACACGCGCTGGGCCGAGCGGCGCGGGCTGAAGGTCGAGCTGATCGATCATCATGCCGGCGAGCAGGCGGGCATCAAGTCCGCCACGCTGCTGCTCAAAGGCGAGAATGCCTATGGCTATGCCAAGACGGAAAGCGGCGTCCACCGCCTCGTGCGCATCAGCCCCTATGATTCGGCCGCGCGCCGCCACACCAGCTTCGCCTCCGTCTGGGTCTATCCGGAAGTGGATGACGACATCGACATCGTCGTCAACGAGAGCGATCTGCGCATCGACACCTATCGCGCATCGGGTGCGGGCGGTCAGCATATCAACACGACCGATTCCGCCGTGCGCATCACGCACATCCCCACCAATATCGTCGTTCAGTGCCAGAACCAGCGTTCGCAGCACAAGAACAAGGCCGAGGCGATGAAGCAGCTCAAGGCGCGGCTGTACGAGGCGGAACTGCAGAAGCGGGAGGCGGAAGCGAACGCGACCGCCGCCACCAAGACCGATATCGGCTGGGGCCACCAGATCCGCTCCTATGTGCTCCAGCCCTATCAGCTGGTGAAGGATCTGCGCACCGGCATCACCTCGACCGCGCCCGACGACGTGCTCGACGGCGATCTCGATCGCTTCATGGCCGCCGCCCTGTCGCAGCGCGTGACCGGCGAGAAGGTGGACGTCGAGGACGTCGAGTGATCCGCACGGCAGCGGCTTTCGTGCTGCTGCTGCTGGCGGGATGCGGCACGGCCGGCTCCGAAAGCGAGGGAACACGCACCGCGAACGGCTTTCCCAGGGCCCATCGCCCCGTCGCGCCCACCGTCTCCGGCGGCTATTCGACCGAGGCGACGCGCGATCGGCTGCGCGAGGCGCAGGAGGTGATGCGCCTCGCCGAAATCGAGCCGGGCATGACGGTCGCCGATATCGGCGCGGGCGAAGGCTATTACACCATCCGCCTCGCCCAGCGCGTCGGCAAGCAGGGCCGCGTGCTCGCGCAGGACATCGTCCCCGCCTATCGCGACCGGCTGGCCGAGCGCGTCGCGCGCGAGCGGCTCGACAATGTCAGCGTGAAGCTGGGCGATCCGGCCGATCCCAAGCTGCCCGATCGCAGCTTCGACCGTATCTTCCTCGTCCATATGTATCATGAGATCGGGGAGCCCTATGAGTTCCTCTGGCGGATGCGGCCGGCGCTGCGCCCCCATGGCATCGTCGTGGTGGTCGATGCGGACCGGCCGACCGGCGATCGCGGCACCCCGCCCGCTTTGCTCGACTGCGAGATGAACGCCGTCGGCTATACGCGCATCCTCCGCGAGAAGATGCCCGAGCCCGGCACCTATCTCGCAACCTATGTCGCCTCGGGCCCTCGGCCCGCGCCGGAAGAGATAAAGGGTTGCGTCCCGGCCGCGTCCTGAATCGCCGCCGGACCTGCGGAACGTCTACTTCTTTGGTGTAAGCTTCAGCAGCCGCCCGTCCGGCCCGTCCTCGAGCAGCCAGATCGCGCCGTCCGGGCCCTGCTCCACCTCGCGGATGCGCGCGCCCATGTCGTAGCGCGCCGCCTCGCGCGCTTCGATGCCGTTGAACTCGATCCGCACCAGAGACATGGACGAAAGCCCGCCGACGAACGCATTGCCCTTCCACTCGGGGAAGAGCGAACCCGAATAGATGATCAGCCCCGCGGGCGAGATCACCGGGTTCCAGCTCACCTTCGGCGCCTCGAACTCCGGCCGGGTGGGATGATCGGGAATCACCCGCCCATCATAATGATCGCCGTTGGAGACGATCGGATAGCCATAGTTGCGGCCAGGCAGGATGAGGTTCAGCTCGTCCCCGCCCATTGGCCCCATCTCCTGCTCCCACAATCGCCCCTCCGCATCGAAGGCGATGCCCAGCAGGTTGCGATGGCCATAGGACCAGATCGCCGGATCGAAGCCTTTGGCCGCCAGCGGATTGCCCGGCGCGGGCGTGCCGTCCTCCTTCAGGCGCAGCACCTTGCCGAGCGTCGCCTTCGGATCCTGCGCAGGATTGAATTTCACCCGCTCGCCCGCGGTGAAGAAGAGGAAGCCGTCGGGCGAGAAGGCGATGCGCCCCGAATAATGGCCGTCCCCCTCCACCTTGGGCGCGGCGCGGAAGATCACCCGCATGCCCTCCAGCCGCGCCCCGCTGCCGTCCGCGACCAGCCGCCCACGCGCGAGCGCGACGCCCGCGCCGCCCGGCCCCGGCTCCGAAAAGCTGAAATAGACGAGGCCGTTGCTTGCGAAGCCGGGGTGCGGCACGACATCCAGCAATCCGCCTTGTCCCTCGCTATCGATGGCCGCCGGAATGCCCGACACGGCCCTGCGCTGCTGCCCATCGGCCGAGACCAGAAGCATCCGCCCCGCTTTCTCCGTCACCAGCATCCGCCCGTCGGGCAGGAAGCTCATCGCCCAGGGCCGGTCGAAAGTGGCGACCGGGATTTCATCGAACGGCTTGGGCGAAGGATCGCGCTCACCCGTGATCGGCGCCTGGACGGAATTCTGGACGACCGCCGGTCCTTCCGACGCGCTGCCGCAGGCGGCGAGCAGGGCCAGGACAGAAGCGGAGGTGACAATCAGGCGAGGCATCGGAACCTATCCTTTCGATCCAGACGGGTGGTGCCGCAGAAATGTCTTGGTCATCGGTGGATCATCCCTCCATCCTCGCCCGATTTCCTGCAATGTTCCAGTCTTGCCGCGCCATGCGGATTGGCCTATATAGCGGACCGTCCTCTCGACATTGGAAACATTGCCGAGGTCGGATCCCCTCCGGGTCCGACGCTGCGGGCGCTTGAATGTTTCACGAAGGATTTCATGATCGATATCGCCGCGTTGACGAAGCTGATCGAGCCGGAAGCGGAAGCGCTGGGTCTGGCGCTCGTCCGCGTCGCCTTTTTCGGCGGCAAGAGCGATCCGACCTTGCAGGTGATGGCCGAACGGCCGGACACGCGCCAGCTCGATCTGTCCGATTGCGAGGCGCTGTCGCGCCGCATCTCGGACAAGTTCGACGCGCTCGATCCGATCGAGGACGCCTATCGGCTGGAAGTGAGCTCGCCCGGCATCGACCGGCCGCTCACCCGCCGGCAGGATTATGAGGATTGGAAGGGCTTCGATGCGCGCATCAAGCTCGGCACGCCGCTCGACGGCCGCAAGCAGTTCGACGCGCATCTGCTCGGCCTGGATGGTGACAATGTGAGGATCTATGCCGAGCGCGTCGGCGAGATCGAGATCCCGCTGGATTATATCGCCAGCGCCAAGCTGCTTCTGACGGATGCGTTGATCAAGGCCACCGCGCCCCTTTCCATCGAGGGCGCGGACCGGATTTCACAGGAAGGATAAGGACAAGATGGCCACCGCCATTTCCGCCAACAAGGCCGAGCTGCTCGCCATCGCCGACGCCGTCGCGCGCGAGAAGCTGATCGATCGCGAAATCGTGATCGAGGCGATGGAAGATGCGATCCAGCGCGCCGCGCGCGCGCGCTATGGCGCCGAGAATGACATTCGCGCCAAGATCGATCCCAAGCAGGGCGACATGCGCCTGTGGCGCGTCGTCGAGGTGGTCGATCAGGTCGAGGATTATTTCAAGCAGGTCTCGGTCGTCGACGCGCAGAAGCTGCAGAAGGGCGCCGTCGTCGGCGACTTCATCGTCGATCCGCTGCCCAATATCGAATTCGGCCGCATCGCCGCCCAGGCCGCCAAGCAGGTGATCTTCCAGAAGGTCCGCGACGCGGAGCGCGAGCGGCAATATGAGGAGTTCAAGGACCGCGCGGGCGAGATCATCACGGGCGTCGTCAAGCGCGTCGAATTCGGCCATATCGTCGTCGATCTCGGCCGGGCCGAAGGCGTCATCCGCCGCGATCAGCAGATCCCGCGCGAAGTCGTCCGCGTCGGCGATCGCATCCGCTCGCTGATCCTGTCGGTGCGCCGCGAGAATCGGGGCCCGCAGATCTTCCTCAGCCGCGCGCATCCCGACTTCATGAAGAAGCTGTTCGCGCAGGAAGTGCCCGAAATCTATGACGGCGTGATCGAGATCAAGGCCGCCGCGCGCGATCCGGGCAGCCGCGCCAAGATCGGCGTCATCAGCCGCGACAGCTCGATCGATCCGGTCGGCGCCTGCGTCGGCATGAAGGGCAGCCGCGTCCAGGCGGTCGTGCAGGAGATGCAGGGCGAGAAGATCGACATCATCCCCTGGTCGCCCGATCTCGCCACCTTCGTGGTGAACGCGCTCCAGCCCGCGCAGGTCGCCCGCGTCGTGATCGACGAGGAGGATGGCCGCATCGAGGTGGTCGTCCCCGACGATCAGCTCAGCCTCGCCATCGGCCGCCGCGGCCAGAATGTCCGCCTCGCCAGCCAGCTCACCGGCTCGGCGATCGACATCCTCACCGAAGCGGATGCTTCCGAGAAGCGCCAGAAGGAGTTTGTCGAGCGCTCCGAGATGTTCCAGAACGAGCTGGACGTGGACGAGACGCTCGCCCAGCTGCTCGTCGCCGAAGGCTTCGGCGCGCTGGAAGAGGTCGCCTATGTCGATGCCGACGAGCTTTCGACGATCGAGGGCTTCGACGAGGAACTCGCCGCCGAGCTGCAGAACCGCGCGCAGGAAGCGCTCGATCGTCGCGAAGCCGCGAACCGCGAGCAGCGCCGGGCGCTGGGCGTCGAAGATGCGCTGGCCGAGCTGCCCTATCTCACCGAGGCGATGCTGGTGACGCTGGGCAAGGCGGGCATCAAGACGCTCGACGATCTGGCCGATCTCGCCACCGACGAGCTGATCCAGAAGAAGCGCGCAGAGCCGCGCCGCCGCAAGGAGGGCGCCGCCGCGCCGAAGGAGGACAAGGGCGGCGTGCTCGCCGAATACAGCCTCTCCGAAGAGCAGGGCAACGAGATCATCATGGCCGCGCGCGCGCATTGGTTCGCCGACGAAACGCAGGGGGACGCTTCTGCGGATGGCGAGCAATGAGCCCCTTGACGGCGTAACGCCCTCCCCCGTCCGCGCGGACGCGCACGACCCCGAACGCCGCTGCATCCTCGGCGGCGAGCGGGGTCCGCGCGCCGGCCTGATCCGCCTTGCGCTCGGTCCCGACGGCACCGTCGCGCCCGATGTCCGCGCAAAGGCGGGCGGGCGCGGCGCCTGGATCGGCGTGGACAGGCCCACGCTCGAAGCGGCCCTCGCCAAGGGCAGGCTGAAGGGTGCGCTCGCACGCGCCTTCAAGACGGCCGGCTTCCGCGTTCCCGACGACCTGCCGCAGCAGATCGAGGTCGCGCTGCAACGCGCGGCGCTCGACCGGCTGGGACTGGAGGCGCGCGCGGGCACGCTGCTCACCGGCGCGGACAAGATCGGCGATGCCGCACGCAAGGGAACGGTGGAACTGCTCCTCCACGCCCGCGATGCGGCGGCGGACGGCACGCGCAAGCTCGATCAGGCGCTGCGTGTCGGCCTCGGCATGGAAGGCACGGACATGCGGGGGCTCGTAATCCCCGCAAGCCGCGCCATATTGTCCATGGCGCTGGGGCGCGAGAATGTGGTACATATTGCACTGATCGCGCCGGCAGCCGCCGTGCGCGTCTCCGATGCGCTCGGCCGCTGGCGCACATATATTGGACGGGACGATGAGCCTTGAGTCCTGCGAGGTGATTTCGCAGGGCCGTTCGGCGCACCGGGAAAGAATTTGAAGGATTCGGGTAGTAGATGAGCGATAACGACAAGCCGAAACTGGGGATGCGGGCTCCGCTGGGTCTTAAGCGCACGGTCGAGACCGGCAAGGTGAAGCAGAGCTTCAGCCATGGCCGCTCGAACACCGTCGTGGTCGAGGTCAAGCGCCGCCGTATCCTCGGCAAGCCCGGCGAGACCGAAGCGCTGGTTCAGGACGAGGCGCCCGCCACCGCCCCGACGCCCGCGCCGAAGCCCGCTGCTGCTGCCCCGACGCCCGCGCCCGCAGCCCTCGCCCCCCGGCCGGCTGCCGCGGCGCCGCGCCCCGCGCCCACGCCGCCGCCGCCGGTGCGCCGCCCCCCGACCGACCTTCTCTCGCGCCAGGAGCTTCAGGCGAAGCTGCTCCGCGAGGCGGAAGAGGCACGCATGCAGGCGCTCGAGGAAGCGCGCCGCCGCGAGGAGCGCGCCAAGGCCGAGGCGAGCGAGGAAGAGCGCCGCCGCGCCGAAGAAAATCGCCGTGCCGAGGAGGAAGCGCAGCGCGCTGCCGCCGAAGCCGCCGCGCGTGAAGCCGCCGAAGCGGAAGCTGCTGCTGCGGCCGCTGCGGCCCAGCCCGCGCCGGAGCCGGAAGTCGCGGCCTCTGCCCCCGCCGAAGCCGCGGCACCCGCCGGCGAGGCCGCCCGTCCGGCCGCGCCGCCGCCGCCGCGCCGCTTCACGCCCGTGACGCCGGCCAAGCGTCCGGAGCCGGCGAAGCCGGCGCGCGACCGCAAGGGCGACGATCGTCGCCAGTCGGGCAAGCTCACCGTCACGAGGGCGCTCGACGATGGCGAGGGCGGCGCGCGTGCGCGTTCGCTTGCAGCGCTCAAGCGCGCCCGGGAGAAGGACAAGCGCGCCCATCAGGGCGGCGGCGTGCAGGCCAAGCAGGTCCGCGACGTCAACGTGCCCGAGACGATCACGGTCGGCGAGCTCGCCAACCGCATGGCCGAACGGGGCGCGGATCTCGTCAAGGCGCTGTTCAAGATGGGCATGCCCGTCACGGTCAATCAGTCGATCGACCAGGATACGGCCGAGCTGCTGGTCACGGAATTCGGCCACAATATCAAGCGCGTGTCGGATTCGGACGTCGATCTCACGACCGCCGAGGATATCGATGCGCCCGCGACGCTGAAGCAGCGTCCGCCGGTCGTCACGATCATGGGCCATGTCGATCACGGCAAGACCTCGCTGCTCGATGCCCTGCGCGGCACCGACGTGGCGTCGGGCGAGGCCGGCGGCATCACCCAGCATATCGGCGCCTATCAGGTGCAGGTGAAGTCGGGCGACCGCATCACCTTCCTCGATACGCCGGGCCATGAGGCGTTCAGCGAGATGCGCGCGCGCGGCGCCAACATCACCGATATCGTGGTGATCGTGGTCGCCGGCGACGATGGCCTGCGCCCGCAGACGATCGAGGCGATCAACCATACCAAGGCGGCCAATGTGCCGATGATCGTCGCGATCAACAAGATGGACAAGCCGGGCAGCAATGCCCAGAAGGTCCGCGAGGCGCTGCTCCAGCATGACGTCCAGGTCGAAAGCATGGGCGGCGACGTGCAGGAGGTCGAGGTCTCCGCGCTCAAGAAGACCGGCCTCGACGAGCTGATCGAGAAGATCCAGCTCCAGGCCGAGCTGCTCGAACTCGCCGCCAATCCCGATCGCGATGCCGAAGGCACCGTCGTCGAGGCCAAGCTCGACAAGGGCCGCGGCCCCGTCGCCACGATCCTCGTCGGTCGCGGCACGCTCAAGGTGGGCGACATCTTCGTCGTCGGCCAGGAGAGCGGCAAGGTGCGCGCGCTGGTCAACGACAAGGGCCAGCAGGTGAAGACGGCCGGTCCGTCCACGCCGGTGGAGGTGCTCGGCCTGTCCGGCGTGCCGGCGGCGGGCGACCAGCTCTCGGTCGTCGAGAATGACGCCCGCGCCCGCGAGGTGGCGGAATATCGCCGCTCGGTCGCGACGCGCAAGCGCACCACCGCGGCGCCCGCGAACCTCGAATCGATGTTCTCGGCGCTGCGCGAGAAGCAGGCGATCGAATATCCGCTGGTGGTGAAGGCCGATGCGCAGGGCTCGGTCGAGGCGATCGTCGGCTCGCTGAACAAGATCAGCACCGACGATATCCGCGTCCGCATCCTCCATTCGGGCGTGGGCGGCATCACCGAAAGCGACGTGACGCTGGCGGCGGCCTCCAAGGCACCGATCATCGGCTTCAATGTCCGCGCCAATGCCAAGGCCCGCGAATTCGCCCAGCGCGATGGCGTCGCCCTCAAATATTATGACGTGATCTACGATCTGCTGGACGAGATCCGCGCCGCCATGGCCGGCACGCTCGGGCCGGAATATCTGGAGCATGTCGTGGGCCGCGCCGAAATCCGCGAGGTCTTCTCGGCGGGCAAGCATGGCAAGGCCGCGGGTCTGCTGGTGCTCGAAGGCTATATCCGCCAGAAGCTCCGCGCCCGCATCATGCGCGACGACGTCATCATCTACAATGGCTCGATCGCGTCGCTGCGCCGCTTCAAGGATGATGTGCCCGAGGTCCGTGCGGGCCTCGAATGCGGCATCACGCTCGAAGCCACGACCGACATCAAGCCGGGCGACATCGTCGAGACCTTCGAGGTCGAGGAACGCGCGCGGACCCTTTAAACCCGTCATGCCAGCGAAGGCTGGCATCCATGTCTCTCTCCACCGAAGCTCAACTTTGAGGAGAGAGACATGGACCCCAGCCTTCGCTGGGGTGACGCATCCTTTATGAAAGGCTGCGTCATGCGCCGTAACGAAACCCCCGAAGGCCGCTCCGTCCGCCTGCTCCGCGTCGGCGAGCAGGTGCGCCATGCGCTGAGCGACATACTCATGCGCGGCGACGTGCATGACGAGACGCTCGCCAGCCACATGATCTCCGTCACCGAGGTCCGCATGTCGCCGGATCTGCGCCATGCCACCGCCTTCGTGAAGGCGCTCGGCGGCAAGGAGGAGGAAGCGGTGCTCAAGGCGCTGCGCACCAATACCGCCTATCTCCAGAGCGAGGTCGCCCGCCGCGTGAACGTCAAATATGCGGCGAAGCTCAAATTCCTTCCCGACGAGAGCTTCGACGAGGGCGGCAAGATCGATGCCCTGCTGCGTACGCCGGGCGTCGCGCGCGATCTCGACAATGATGGCTGAGGCCGATCTGTTCGCCCCGATGGGCGACGGCACCGTCCATCTCGAACAGGTCGACCAGTCCCATCGCGAGGCGATGCGTGTCGCCTGCGCGGCCGACGAGGCGATATGGGACATCTATCCCATGTCGCTCATCGGCGAACATTTCGATCCCGGCTTCGATGCGATCCTCGCAAATCCGCAGCGCAGGCCCTTCGCGCTGTTCGCGCATGGCGGGCTGATCGGCATGTCGGGCTATCTCAACATCGACCGGCCCAATCGCGTGCTGGAGATAGGCGGCACCTATATTGAGCCCGCCGCGCGCGGCACCGGCCTCAATGGGCGCATCAAGCGATTGCTGATCGACCGGGCGATTGCCTGCGGCTTCCAGCGGATCGAATTCCGCATCGACATCCGCAACGGCCGCTCGATGGCGGCGGTGGAGAAGCTCGGCGCGGTGCGCGAAGGCGTGATGCGCCGGCAGCGGATCACCTGGACCGGCCATGTCCGCGATACCGCCCTCTATTCGATCCTCGCCGAGGAATGGACGGGCGCAAGCCGGGGCTGATCCATTCCCTTCCGCGCCGATTATCCTTAAGGGCGCGCGATGCACGGCTGGATCATCATCGACAAACCCCTCGGCCCCGGCTCGACCCAGATCGTATCGGCGGTCAAGCGCGCGCTCCGGACGGGGGAATATCCCAAGGCCAAGGTCGGCCATGGCGGCACGCTCGATCCGCTCGCCTCGGGCGTGCTGCCGGTGGCGCTGGGCGAGGCGACCAAGCTTTCGGGCCGGATGCTCGATGCGGACAAGGGCTATGACTTCACCATCGCCTTCGGTGCGCAGACCGACACGCTCGACCGCGAAGGCCCCGTCATCGCCAGCTCGGACGTGCGGCCGACGCGCGCGGAGGTGATGGCCGTCCTGCCCCGCTTCACCGGGCCGATCGAGCAGGTGCCGCCAATCTATTCGGCGCTGAAGGTGGATGGAAAGCGCGCCTACGACCTCGCCCGCGCCGGGGCCGAGGTGGAGATGAAGCGGCGCGCCGTCACCATCCACGCGCTCGACATCCATCCTTCCGACGAGGCGGGAGACGAAGGCGCGAGGCTGGAACAGGTCACGCTCTCCGCCCGTGTCTCCAAGGGCACCTATATACGCAGCCTCGCGCGGGACATTGCGCTCGCGCTCGGCACGGTGGGACATGTCGCCATGCTGCGGCGCACCAAAGCGGGGCCGTTCACGCTCGATCCGGCGATTTCGCTGGACAAGCTGGCCGATCTCGCTATGGCCCGCACGCTTGAAGACGCTCTCTTGCCGCTGGCGGCGGGGCTGGACGACATCCCGGCCCTACCCGTCACCCCCGATCAGGCAAGGGCGCTCCGCGAGGGGCGTAAGTTGATCGGGATCGCTGCTGCACAAGGCCTTCATCTGGCGACCGACGCGTCTGTTCCGGTCGCGCTGGTGGAGGTTTCCGGGCCCGAGACGCGGGTGGTGCGCGGCTTCAACCTCTGACGTGAAAGGATAGACGATGTCGATCACTGCCGAGCGCAAGGAAGCGCTGATCAAGGACAATGCCCGGGCCGAGGGCGACACCGGCTCGCCGGAAGTGCAGATCGCGATCCTCAGCGAGCGCATCGCCAACCTCACCGAGCATTTCAAGACGCACGCCAAGGACAATCACTCGCGTCGCGGCCTCCTGATGCTCGTCAACAAGCGCCGCAGCCTTCTCGACTATCTCAAGAAGAAGGATGCGGAGCGCTACAACGCGCTTATCGCGAAGCTCGGCCTTCGCAAGTAACCGGGACGGCCCCCCTCGCGGGGCCGTTTCCATATCCGGGACAGCGCGGGTTGCGCGTCCCGGAAACCCGGCTCCCGGCATCCGGCCGCGAGTCCGATTTCGGGCGGAAAGCCCGATCATGGGCGCGGCGAAGGCTGCTCGCCACGCCCCCTCATAGGCCGCCGGCCGCATAGGGCGACCGGCAGGAAGGAACGAGAATGTTCGATATCAAGAAGCAGGAAATCCAGTGGGGCGGCAAGACGCTGACCCTCGAGACGGGCCGCGTGGCGCGTCAGGCCGATGGCGCGGTGCTCGCGACGCTCGGCGAGACGGTCGTGCTCTGCGCCGTCACCGCCGCCCGCAGCGTCAAGGACGGCCAGGACTTCTTCCCGCTCACCGTCCATTATCAGGAGAAGTATAGCGCCGCGGGTCGCATCCCGGGCGGCTTCTTCAAGCGCGAGCGCGGCGCGACCGAGAAGGAGACGCTCGTCTCCCGCCTCATCGACCGCCCGATCCGCCCCCTCTTCCCCGAGGGCTTCTACAATGAGATCAACGTCATCGCCCAGGTGCTGAGCTATGATGGCGAGAATGAGCCCGACATTCTGGCGATGGTCGCCGCGTCGGCCGCGCTCACCATCTCGGGCGTGCCCTTCATGGGCCCGGTCGGCGCCGCGCGCGTCGGCTACAAGGATGGCGAATATATCCTCAACCCGACGCTCGATCAGGTGAAGGAAGGCGAGCTCGATCTCGTCGTCGCCGGTACGCATGACGCGGTGCTGATGGTCGAATCCGAAGCCAAGGAGCTTTCGGAGGAAGTGATGCTGGGTGCGGTGATGTTTGCGCACCGCGAGAGCCAGAAGGTGATCGAGGCGATCATCCGCCTCGCCGAGGAATCCGCCAAGGAGCCGTGGGAGCTGCCCGCGCTCGATAATGAGGGCGAGCTCAAGGCGAAGGTCAAGGAACTGGTCGGCGACAAGCTCGCCGAAGCCTATAAGCTTACGAAGAAGGCCGAGCGCCAGGCGGCGATCGCCGCCGCCAAGCAGCCGATCCAGCAGCATTTCGCCGACGCCGATGCGGAAACCCGCCTGAAGGCCGGCAAGATCGCGAAGAAGCTGGAGGCGGAAGTCGTCCGCACCGCGATCCTCAAGGAAGGCCGCCGCATCGACGGCCGCGACACCAAGACGGTCCGCCCGATCGATGCGCAGGTCCATTTCCTGCCGCGCACCCATGGCTCGGCGCTGTTCACCCGCGGCGAGACGCAGTCGATCGTCTCCACCACGCTCGGCACGGCCGATGCGGAGCAGATGGTCGACGGGCTGAACGGCGTCTCCTACGAGCGCTTCATGCTCCATTATAACTTCCCGCCTTATTCGGTCGGCGAAGTGGGCCGCTTCGGCGCGCCGGGCCGTCGCGAAGTCGGCCATGGCAAGCTGGCGTGGCGCGCGCTGAACCCCGTCCTCCCCTCCAAGGAGGAATTCCCCTACACGATCCGCGTCCTCTCCGACATCACCGAGTCCAACGGCTCCTCGTCGATGGCCACGGTGTGCGGCGGCAGCCTCTCGCTGATGGATGCGGGCGTGCCGCTCAAGCGTCCGGTCTCGGGCATCGCCATGGGGCTGATCCTCGAGGGCAAGGAATTCGCGGTCATCTCCGACATCCTCGGCGACGAGGATCATCTGGGCGACATGGACTTCAAGGTGGCGGGCACGTCGGAAGGCATCACCAGCCTTCAGATGGACATCAAGATCGCCGGCATCACCGAGGAGATCATGGAGGTCGCGCTCAGCCAGGCCAAGGAAGGCCGCGCGCATATCCTGGGCGAGATGGCCAAGGCGCTCGATCACACCCGCACCGAGCTTTCCTCCCATGCCCCGCGCATCGAGACGATGACGGTGCCCAAGGACAAAATCCGCGATGTGATCGGCACGGGCGGCAAGGTGATCCGCGAGATCGTCGCCACCACCGGCGCCAAGGTCGACATCGAGGATGACGGCACGGTCAAGATCAGCTCGTCCGATCCGGAGAAGATCGCGGCCGCGCGCAAGTGGATCGAAGGCATCACGCAGGAAGCGGAAGTCGGCAAGATCTATGACGGCAAGGTCGTCAACCTCGTCGATTTCGGCGCCTTCGTGAACTTCATGGGCGGCAAGGACGGCCTCGTCCACGTCTCCGAGATCAAGAATGAGCGCGTCGCCAAGGTCTCCGACGTCCTGTCCGAAGGCCAGGCGGTGAAGGTCAAGGTGCTGGAGATCGATCCGCGCGGCAAGGTGCGCCTGTCGATGCGCGTCGTCGACCAGGAAACCGGCGCGGAGCTGGAAGATACGCGTCCGCCGCGCGAGCCGCGCGAGGGCGGCGATCGTCCGCGTGGCGAGCGCGAGGGCCGTGGCCCGCGCCGCGACGGGGATCGTGGTCCCCGCCGGGATCGCGGCGATCGCGGCCCGCGCCGCGAGCGTGGCGAAAATGGCAAGGACGAAGGTCCCGAGCCCGAGTTCGCGCCCGCCTTCCTCAAGCGCGATGATGATTGACATCGGTCCGCTTGATCCGAGACAATAGGAAAAGGGGCTTTCGGGCCCCTTTTCTTTACGTTTCTAACCGATTTATTAACTATTTGTCGGCTAGCATGGCTGCCTATCCATGATAAATCCTGCCCACTGCCGGGGGGCTCAATGAACGGGCTAGATCAGGGGTTTCTGGAACGGCTGCCATTTGCCGCGAACAGGCGCCCGCTTGCCTATGCGGTGGCCGTGGCGATCTCGATCCTGTGCCTCGCGCTGCGCTATGCGATCGATGGGCTGATCCCGCCCGGCTATCCCTATCTCACCTTCTTTCCCGCGGTCATCCTCACCGCCTTCCTCTTCGGGCGCGGCCCCGGTTTCGTCGCCGCGCTGACCTGCGGCTTCGGCGCCTGGCTCTTCTTCATACCGCCGGTCGGAACGCTCAACCTCGATCTGGGAACAGCTCTGCCGCTGATCTTCTATGTGCTTGTCGTGGCGATCGACATCCTGCTGGTTCACTGGATGCAGCGCGCCTATCTCCGCCTTCTCGACGAACGTCGGCATAGCGCGCGGCTCGCCGAGCGCACCTCGCTGCTCTTCCGCGAGCTCCAGCATCGCGTGTCGAACAATCTTCAGGTGGTGGCGGCGCTGCTCTCGCTCCAGAAGCGCGACGTGGCCGATCCGCAGGCGCGGGCCGCGCTGGAGGAGGCGGCGCGGCGCCTGGCGCTGATCGGCAAGATCCATCGCCAGCTCCATGATCCCAACGGCAGCCAGATCGGCATCGGCCCCTTCCTGCGCCAGCTCGGCGCCGATCTGATCGACGCCAGCGGCAAGCCCGGCATCATCTGTTCGGTCGAGGCGGAGGAGGCGATCGCGCTCGATCCCGATGCCGCCGTTCCGGTGGCGCTGATCGTCGCCGAATCGATGGCCAATGCGATCGAGCATGGCTTCGCCGATCGCGAGGACGGCCATATCGCGGTCCGCCTGCAACGGCACCAGTCGCAGGTCGAGCTCGTCATTTCGGATAATGGGGCGGGCCTGCCCGAGAATTTCGACATTGCCGGCAACAACAGCCTGGGCCTGCGCATCGCGACCATGCTGGCGCGGCAGCTTGGCGGCCGGTTCGAGCTGTTCGACGATCGTGGCGCGGTCGCCCGCCTCGTCCTGCCGGTCTGATCCGCGCACGGCCATATCGGCTCCCGAAACGGAGCGAGCCCAGATGAAATCGCAGGGAAAGTGGGGAGCTTCTGTTGCTCGGTGCTCCCCGTACCGCCGGAATCCGCTTCTGTTGCCCGGTGCGGCCCGAACCGCGCTAATGACTACATAACCTTGTCCGTGAGGACTCAGTTACGCGGCAAGAGCGAGCGCCTCGTTGTCGTTGGCACTTGTAGGTTCGAACGGTTTTACGGCGCATTCAGGCCGGGCGAAAACATCGTCTTTGAACACACGTCGATCCTGGTTCGGCCCCGTCAGGACCGGCCCGAAGGCCGATCATGGTGGAGCCGCCGGGTACTGCCCCCGGGTCCGCTGCATCTATTCCACGACATCATTTATCGCCATAGCCGGGCGAACCCGGCAGGAATCGATATAGGCGCTCCCGCCGGGAATGGAAGAGGCCAGGAATGGAAGAGGGACCTCAAAGCCCCTCGAGCGGCAGCTTCGACGCGGCGGGGTTGGTGCCATCATCGTTCCGCTTGCGCAGCTCGTCGCGTATCTCGCGCAGCAGCACCACGTCCGCCGGCTCGGCAGGCGCAGCCTCGGCGACCGCCACCCTCTGCCGCTCGACCAGCCGATTGATCGCCCGTACCAAGAGGAAGATGATGAAGGCGATGATCAGGAAATTGACCGCGACCGTGACGAACTGGCCATAGCCGAGCAGCGGCACGCCGGCCTTCTTGAGATCGGCATAGCTGTTCGGCGATCCCGCATAGCCCGCCGGAATGTTGCCCAGCAGCAGGAAATAGTTGGAAAAATCCAGGCCGCCCGTGATCCTGCCGACCACCGGCATGATCATGTCGTCGGTCAGCGAGGTGACGATCCGGCCGAAAGCGGCGCCCACGATCACCGCCACTGCGAGATCGAGCACATTGCCCCGCGCGATGAACGCCCTGAACTCCTTGAACATCATTTTCTCCCGTCGAGCCCCGGCCCCCTGTTTCCCGCGATTGGCCGTTCCGATCAAGCGCCGTGCCGCCTCCGCCATTGCGGCGGCTGTCATAGCGAACTAGAACACGCGCGCTTATATTTGTCGCGAAGGGACATTTTCGATGCGTATCGCCCGTCCGCTATCCCCCGCTTTGCTCGCCCCGCTCGCGGCGCTGGCGCTCGGCGCCTGCGGGCTGAACAGCGTGCCGACCGCCGAGGAGGCCGCCAAGGCGCGCTGGGCCGACGTGCAGAATGAATATCAGCGCCGCGCCGACCTCATCCCCAATCTCGTCTCCACCGTGAAGGGCTATGCCGCGCAGGAGAGCAAGGTGCTGACCGACGTCACCAATGCCCGCGCACGCGCGACCGCGGTCAACGTCTCGGCCGAGGATCTGAGCGATCCCGCCAAGCTGCGCCAGTTCGAGGAGGCGCAGGGCGCGCTCGGCCAGTCGCTCGGCCGGCTGCTCGTCGTCAGCGAAAATTATCCGGAGCTGAAGTCCAACCAGAATTTCCTGGCGCTCCAGTCGCAGCTCGAGGGGACGGAGAACCGCATCTCGATCGCGCGGCGCGACTATAATGAGGCGGTGCAGGCCTATAATACCCGCATCCGCACCTTCCCGGACGTGATCGGCGCCAAGGTCTTCTACGGCGCCAAGCCGATGGCGACCTTCCAGGCGACCACGCCCAATGCCCAGACCGCGCCGACGGTGAATTTCTGAGGACAGAAGCCGGCCGATGAACGCCCGTCCTTCTTCGCCACCGCCCCGGCGGGAGCCGGGTGCTCGGGGAATGCCGCGCAGGGTGGATATCCTCCTGCGCGGCCTCGTGGCGTCGCTTCTGCTCCTGCTCGCCCTCATCGCCTCTCCTGCCCAGGCGCAGACCTTCCCCAAATTCACGGGGCTCGTCGTCGACGCGGCCAATGTCATCCCGGCCGATCAGGAAGCCGCGCTCACCGCGAAGCTCCAGTCGTTCCAGCAGGATACGAAGCGCCAGCTCGTCGTCGCCACCATTCCCGATCTGCAGGGCTATGCGATCGAGGATTATGGCTATCGCCTCGGCCGCACTTGGGGCGTCGGGCTCAAGGATGTGAACAATGGCGCGATCCTGATCGTCGCGCCGAAGGACCGGAAGGTACGCGTCGAGGTCGGCTATGGCCTCACGCCTGTGCTCACCGATGCGCTGTCGAGCGTCATCATCCACGAGCGCATCCTGCCTGCCTTCCGCGAGGGCGATCTGCCGCGCGGCATCACCTCCGGCACGGACGCGCTGATCCAGCAGCTTCGCCTGCCGGACGATCTCGCCAAAAAGCGGGTCGATGCCGCGGCCGCCGAATTCGACAAGCGGCAGAAGGGCGGCGGCCGCTTCCCCTTCGCGCTCCTCTTCTGGGGCGTCGTGCTGTTCTTCGTGCTGGCCTCGATGATCGGCAATCGCGTAGGTGGCAGGCGCTATCGGCGCGGCGGCCATCTGCCGGTCATCATCTGGGGTCCGGGCTGGGGCGGAAGCAGCGGTTGGGGCGGCGGCGGCGGCGGCTGGGGCGGCGGCTCCGGCGGCGACAGTGGAGGTGGCTGGGGCGGCGGCGGCTTCTCCGGCGGTGGCGGCGGCTCCTTCGGGGGCGGTGGCGCCTCGGGGAGCTGGTGATGCGTCTTACCGAACGGGATCATGCCGAGGTCAATGCCGCCGTCATGGCCGCCGAGGCCAGGACGGATGGCGAGATCGTCACCATCGTCGCGCCCAGTTCCGACAGCTATCATGATGTCGTGCTCCATTGGGCGATGCTGCTGGTGTTCCTCGTCCTCGCGCTGGTGGCGCTCCGGCCGGACATATTGCTGTCGCTTCGGGCCATGCTCGACGGCGGCTGGCGGCACGAATATCCGCAGGGCGAGCTGCTGACCGCGCTCCTGTTGCTGCTCGCCGTCAAATTCCTCGCCGCGCGGCTGGCCTTCGCCTGGATGCCGCTGCGCATGCTGCTCACGCCGCGCGCCACCAAGGCCCGCCGCGTCCGCCGCCGGGCGCTGTCCTATTTCAAGGTCGGCACCGAGCATCGCACCGCATCGCGCACGGGCGTGCTCCTCTATCTCTCGCTCGCCGAACATCAGGCCGAGATCGTTGCGGATGCCGCGATCCATGCGAAGGTTGCGCCCGAAACATGGGGCGATGCGATGGCGGCGCTGATCGAGGCGGTGCGCGACGGACGTCCGGGCGACGGAATGGCGGCGGCGGTGGAGCAGATCGGCGCCGTCCTTGCCGAACATTTCCCCCGCACGGACACCGACCCGAACGAACTGCCCGACCGGCTGATCGCGCTCTGAGCCAGTCTATCGTTCGGGCAATGCGCAGGCGGGACCTCTGCATAACCCCTATCGTCATGCCGAACTTGTATCGGCATCCACGCCTCATCCCCACCGTCGCGCGGGTTTCACGGTGGACCCTGAACAAGTTCGGGTGACGGCGGACTTATGCAAAGGTCGGACGGAAGCAGGATCCATGCCTCTCGCCACATGGGCTGTCATTTGTGGATAGAGACATAAGCCCCTGCCTCCACAGGGAGCGACGATTAGCGGATTATTGTGAACTCCAGCGCTCGCCCCGACGTCGATCCCCTCGACATCGGCAGGATGCATGAATTAGCTGCGGTGGCAGGCTGAACGGGTGGGCGCATGAGCGAAGTTGCAGAAGAACAGGTCGAGATCGTCTGGCAGGGACGCTTCATCACGGTGAAGCGCGAGGGGACGTGGGAATATGTCGGCCGGGCGCGCAACATCCATGCCGCGGTGATCCTCGCCGTCGATCGCGCCGCCGATGGCGATCATGTCCTGCTCGTCGAGCAATATCGCATGCCGCTGCACGGCCGCTGCCTCGAGCTGCCGGCCGGTCTTGTCGGGGACGACACGGAAGGCGAAGCGATCGAGATCGCCGCCGCGCGCGAGCTGGAGGAGGAAACCGGCTATCGCCCCACGCAGATCGAGACGATCGCCGATTTCTCTTCATCGCCCGGCATGGTCTCGGAAACCTTCACGCTGGTCCGCGCGACCGGGCTGGTGAAGACGGGCGATGGCGGCGGCGTTCCGGGCGAGGATATCACCGTCCATCGCGTGCCCCTGAAGAATGTCGCCGGCTTCATCGAAGCGAAGCGCGCCGAGGGGCTGTTCCTCGATGTGAAGCTGCTGCTGCTGCTCGGCGCCGGGCTGCTCGCGGCCTGACCCGCCCTCTCCCCCTGGGGGAGAGGGAAAGCCCTCAGTTCAGGTCGATGCCCTTGAAATTATCGGCATAGGCCTGGAGCTTGATCGCGCGCTCGGCCGCCGGCACGACATGGACGGTCAGGCCGTGCCGCTCGGCATAAGCGCGCGCCGCATCGAGCGTCGGGAAGCCGAGCCGGATCTGCTCGCGCGTGTCGCCCGATCCGGCCCAGCCGGTCAGCGGATCCGGCCGCTTGGGCTCGGCCGGCTGATATTCGAGCATCCAGCTTCCGGCCCCGGCGCGGCCCGATTGCATGCTGCTCTTCGCCTTCTGATAGATGCGCGCGTGCGCCATCGTTCCTGCATCCCATGATATTGCCGTTTCTGGCCTGCCGCAGCGCGCCCCGCCCCGTCAAGACTTTCGGTTTTTCACCCGCCCGCCTTCTTCGTCCTGAGCGTCGGATTGGCGCCCGCCGGATCCTCCGGCCAGGGATGACGCGGATATCGGCCGCGCATCTCCTTCGCCACCGCCGCCCAGCTTCCTGCCCAGAATCCCGGCAGGTCGCGCGTCGTCTGGATCGGGCGACCGGCGGGCGAGGTCAGCCGCAACAGCAAAGGCACCTTCCCGCCCGCAATCGTCGGATGGGTGGAAAGCCCGAACAGCGCCTGCACCCGCAGCTCGACCGCCGGCCCGCCTTCCGCCGCATAGTCGATCGCATGGCTGCTCCCGGCGGGCGAGGTGAAGGATGCCGGCGCGAGCGCGTCGATCCGCCTGCGCCCATCCCATCCGAGCAGCCCGTCCAGCGCGCCCGCGAGCGCACCCGGAGCGATATCTCCCAGCCGGCGCTTGCCCGCGAGCAACGGGGGCAGCCATTCGTCCAGCGCCTCCATCAGCGCGGCATCGGAAAGATCGGGCACGTCCGCCCCATGCGCCGCCGCGAAGGCCGCACGCTGGCGGAGCGCCTCCGCGCCCCCGGACCATGGCAGCAGCGCGAGCCCCCCTGCCCGCACGCCTTCCAGCAGCGCATCGGCCAGCCGGGCGGGATCGGCCTCGCTGTCCGGGCCGGCGGCAAGCCGGATCGCGCCCAGCCGCCGCTCACGCGTCGCGGTCACGCCGCCCGTCGCCGGATCGAAGGCGAGGTTGCGCATGACGGCGATCTCGCGCGCGAAGAGCGACTCGACCCCGGCGAGGCTGAGCGGCGCCGCCGACAGGATGCGCGCGCCCGATGCCGCGCCCTGCGTCTCGGCTACCGCCAGCCATTCATTGCGTGCCAACGGCGAGGCCGGATCGAGCCGGAAACCCCGTCCTCCGGCGGAAATCCAGTCCGCCCCGTCCCCACCACGCCGCCGCGCGACCCGATCGGGGAAAGCGAGCGCGACGCAGAGGCCCACCGCCTCCTCGCCCGGCTCTTCCTCCGCAGCCGGCACGAGCCGCGCCCATCGCTCGGCGAGCTTGCGGGCGGAAGCCGCCCGCCCGCCCCTTTCGCCCTGCCAGCGCCGGCGACGCGTCTCCAGATCGGGATCATTGCCGCCAATGCCCCGTTCGGAGAGCAGCACCGCCACCTCCGCCGCGATGCGCGCCAGCCCGCGCTCGCCCGCCGCCACCAGCATATGGCCCAGCCTCGGATCCAGCGGCAGCGCCGCCACCGCCCGGCCATGCGCGGTCGGCCGCCCGTCCGTATCGATCATCCCGAACCGCGCGAGCCGTGCGCGCGCCTCCGCGATCGCGGCAGGCGGCGGCGCATCGAGCCAGCGCAGCGTCGTCGGGTCGCTCACGCCCCACAGCGCGCAGGCGAGCAGCAGGCCGGAAAGATCCGCCTCCATGATCTCGGGCGGATCGAAACGCGGCAGCCCCGCGGTCGCCGCGGCTTCCCACAGGCGATAGACGGTGCCGGGCCCCTGCCGCCCCGCGCGGCCCGCGCGCTGCGTCGCCGCCGCCTGGCTGACACGCTCGGTCACGAGCCGCGTCATCCCCGCCGCCCGATCGTAGCGCGGCCGCCGCGCCAGCCCCGAATCGACCACCACCGAAACGCCGTCGAGCGTCAGGCTGGTCTCGGCGATGGAGGTGGCCAGCACCAGCTTGCGCGCGCCATCCCGCTCCGGCGCGATCGCGGCGCGCTGCTCCGCCGGATCGAGCGTGCCATGCAGCCGATGCAAGCTGATCGATCCGGGCAGTCCCGCCAGCCGCTCCGCCGTCCGCTCTATCTCCGCGACGCCGGGCAGGAAGGCGAGGATGCCGCCCTCCGTCTCGGCGACCGCGCGGCGGATCGTCGCCGCCATATCCTCCTCGATGCGCCGCTCGGCGCTGCGCCCGACATGGCGCAGATCGATCGGAAAGCTGCGGCCCTCGCTCTCGATCACCGGCGCGCCATCCATCAGCGCCGCGAACCGGCCGCCGTCGAGCGTCGCCGACATCGCCAGCAGCCGCAGGTCCGGCCGGAGCGCGCCCTGCGCATCGAGTGCCAGCGCCAGCCCGAAATCGCCGTCCAGACTGCGCTCATGCACTTCGTCGAACAGCACGGCGGAAATGCCGGAAAGCTCGGGATCCTCCTGCACCATCGCGACGAATATGCCCTGCGTCACGACCAGCAGCCGCGTCGCCGCCGACTGTTTCGCATCGAGCCGCGTCGCATAGCCAATCCGCCCGCCGACCGGCTCACCCGCCAGCGCCGCGATTCGCTCCGCCGCCGCCCGCGCCGCCAGCCTGCGCGGGGAAAGCAGCAGCACGCGCCCGGTGCACCATGGCCGGTCGAGCAGTGCGGGGGCCACCGCCGTCGTCTTGCCCGCGCCCGGCGGGGCGACGAGCACGGCATTGGGCGCCGCATCCAGCGCGGCGAGCAGATGGGGCAGGACGGAATGGATGGGAAGCGGCACGGTCACGGCCGCTTCCATAGTCGATTCGTGTCCGCGGGTAAGCTCAGTAAGCCCGGGCGATGGCGAACTCGACCGCCTCGATCAGCGCAGCGCGCGCGGTGCCCCCGCCGATGCCGCTCAGCGAATCGATCGCGAGCTGCCCATAATGGCGCGCGCGGGCCAGCGTATCGTCGATCGCGCCCGTTTCGCGGAGCAGGCGGTTGGCGAGCGCCAGATCCTCGTCGGAAGTCCGCCGTCCCTCGATCGCATCGCGCCAGAAGCGGCGATCCTCCTCATTGCCGCGCGCATAAGCGAGGATCACCGGCAGCGTCACCTTGCCGTCTCGGAAATCGTCGCCCGCATCCTTGCCCATGGTCGCGCCATCGGACGCATAGTCGATCGCATCGTCGACCAACTGGAAGGCGATACCGAGATTGCGGCCATAGGCATCGAGCGCCTGCTCGACCGCCTCGTCCCGCTCCGCGACCACCGCCGCGATTCGGCAGGCGGCGGCGAACAGCGCCGCGGTCTTGGCGCCGATGATGTCGAGATAGCGCGCCTCGCCCGTCTCGATGCGCCGCTGCGCGCTGAGCTGGTTCACCTCGCCCTCGGCGATCACCGCCGAGGCGCCGGACAGGATGCGCAGCACGCGCAGCGATCCATCTTCCACCATCAGCTCGAACGCACGGCTGAACAGGAAATCACCGACCAGCACGCTCGCCGGATTGCCCCAGATGATATTGGCGGTCCGCCGGCCGCGGCGCAGGCCCGATCCGTCCACCACATCGTCATGAAGCAGCGTCGCGGTATGGATGAACTCCACCGAGGCGGCGAGCTTGTGGTGGCGGGTGCCCTGATAATCGAGCAGCCGCGCGCAGGCGAGCGTCAGCATCGGCCGCATGCGCTTGCCGCCGCCGGCGATCAGATGCCCGGCAAGTTCGGGAATCAGCGGCACGTCGCTTTGCATGCGCGCCAGGATCACGCCGTTCACCTGGTGCATGTCTGCCGCGACGAGCGCCATCATCGGGTCAAGCGACGGCGCCTTGGCGCGGCGGATGGGAGTGATGGTTGCGGACATTGGACGGGCTGTGACGCTCCTTGGCGCCAAAGGCAAGTCGCGGGGTTGCGTCCGCGCGCCCATATCCACAAAAGGCGCCAGCACACCCGCCCTTATCCCGGCGGGTGCCGGATATAAGAGGACAGCATGACCGACGCGATACTCGCCAGCTATCGGGAAAGCATCGACAATATCGATGCCGCGCTCGTTTTCATGCTCGCAGAGCGATTCAAGGTGACGCAGGCGGTCGGCCGCTACAAGGCGAGCACGGGCCTGCCCCCGGCCGATCCGGACCGCGAGGCGCGGCAAATCGAACGGCTCCGCTCGCTCGCCCGCTCCGCCAATCTCGATCCCGATTTCTCCGAAAAATTCCTGCGATTCGTGATCGACGAAGTGATCCGGCATCATGAAAAGGTGCGCGATACGGCTGCGGCCGGAGGGGACGCCGCCTAGCCGGGCGACATGTGCGCGACTGGCGAAGGCACCTCCGGCCGGTCTAGGATTGGCGCTCGAATCGCGCGATCGCCGCCGTCATGACAGGATCCGACCCGTTGAAAGCCGCCGTTAAGCCCGTCTCCGCCGGGCACGCTTCGCATCCGGAGCAGCAATATCTGGACCTTCTGGCCCGCGTGTGGCGCGAGGGATCGGAACGGCGCGACCGCACGGGCGTGGGCACGCGCGCGCTGTTCGGCGCGACGATGCGCTTCGATCTTTCCGACGGGACGGTGCCGCTGCTCACCACCAAGCGCGTCTTCTGGAAATCGGCGGCAAAGGAGCTGCTCTGGTTCCTCTCGGGCAACACCAATATCCGGCCGCTCGTCGAACAGGGCGTGCATATCTGGACCGATTGGCCGCTCGACCGCTACCGCCGCGAAACCGGGGACGAGATCGGCCGCGACGCTTTCGAGGCGCGCATCGTCGCCGACGATGATTTTGCGGAGCAATGGGGCGATCTCGGCCCCGTCTATGGCGCCCAGTGGGTCGGATGGCCCAGCTATGAGCCCGTCGGCGGCGACGGCCCCGACCGGCTCTACCGCGAGGGCAAGCCGATCAACCAGATCGCCGAGCTGGTGGAGGGGCTGAAGCGCAACCCCGCCTCCCGGCGCCATATCTTCACGGGCTGGAACGTGGCGAAGCTCGGGACGATGGCGCTGCCGCCCTGCCACATGACCTATCAATATTTCGTCGAGCCGATCGAAGGCGGCGGCGGCAGGCTTTCGGGCATACTCTATCAGCGGTCATGCGATCTGGGCCTGGGCTTCGGCTTCAACATCTTCGAGCATGCGCTGCTGATCCGCATGCTGGCCGATCAGTGCGGCTATGTGCCGGGCGAGGCGATCTGGATGGGCGCAGACTGCCATGTCTATCTCAACCATGAGCATCTGGTGGCCGAGCAGATCGCGCGCGCGCCGCGTGCCTTCCCGACGCTCGTGATGAAGCGCACCGCGCCGTCCATCTTCGACTATCAGCTCTCCGACTTCGATCTGATCGGCTACGATCCCCATCCCCATATCGCAGCCCCCGTCGCGGTCTGATTCAGAAGATCGCCTTCAGCCCGATATGGCCAAGCGTCCTTTGATATTCGAACATGGTCTCGCCTTCCGAACGAGCCTTATAATGCAGGTGCCGGCACCGGCCGAATAGCGAAAGCGACCCGGCCAGCCGAATGGTGAGTTCGGCGCCGACCTCGAACTCGCGGTCGCTCACCGCCGCGCCGATCTCCCTGCCGCGGCTATAGCTGGCGTCCAGCGCGAGGTACCAAAGCGTCGTTGGCGCGGCCTTGAGCTCGAGCTCGAAATTTTTCGCATCACGAACACGCGCATCATCATATCCGGGTTCCTCGAAGGCCCGCTCGACACTGCCCGTAAGTTCGAATTTGTCGGAAGGCTGATAGCTGATGCCGGCTTCCACGAAGCGCTTCTCGACCGAGGAAAAGGCTCCGGACCGGAACGTCCGATGGTTCCAGCGCCCGCCAAGCGTGAGTTCGAGCTCCTCGACGGGTTGCAGCACCACGCCCGCTATCACCACATAATCCCGCGCATTGCGGCTCGGCACATCAGGCAGCGGATCGGGGAATGTCACCTTGGCCGCACGGACATTGACGAATGGCGCGATGGCGCTGTCGGTCATCAGGTCGAGCCGGGCCTCAGCCGTTATCCTGCGATAGTTGAGCGAGGCAAGCAGTGCCGGATCGTCAATCTCCTGAATCCGATCGCCCGTCGGACTTCCCCCTATATCTTCTTCGTCTTCATCTTCATCCTCATCCTCTTCTTCTCCGTCCTCTCCGTCTTCTTCCTCCTCGCTGCCATCGCTCATGTTACGCAGCTTGTAGCGCAACTGCTCGAAACCGCCGTGCAACGCGAAGCCGATCGTCTCGGTCTCGAGTTCCAGGCCGGCCGATGCCTGATCATAGATGCTGGTGGGGTCGCCGAGCGCATCATATTCGCGCTCACCGTCCAGAACGACACTCAGCCCGTCCAGAGGCGAATAGGATGTTTCGAGCTGGACATCGTAGAGATAGCGATTGGGTTCCTTTATCTTCGTCGTATCCAGCAGGGCGCCGGTCGCCCGGCCATTTATCGAGACGCTGTCGCCATCGTGGCGCAGCAGCAGGCTGGTATCGGCACGGATTACCGACGTGCCGGTCCGATCCTCGATTTCATCCGGATTATTGTCATATCCCCCCGCCACGGAGGCTATCAGGCCGAAGGGTTCTTCCCCGATCTCCTCATCCTCCAGGCGCTCCACAAGGCTCGACAGTTGATCGCGCTGTCTTTCCTGTATCTCGTCGAGCCTGCGTTTCGGCCTGATGGCCGGACCGCTCGCCGCGCCGGACGGTGGCAGGCCCGGCAGGGTCCTCGTCTCGACCGTCGGCGCATTGGGGTCGATATTCTGATCTTCGGGCGGCGTGTCCGCCTCGGCCTGCGGCACGGTCTGGGCCCCGGCACGTGCCGGCATGATGACCAGCAATCCCAGGGCCAGAAGCATCGCGGCAAGCCGGCACGCCGCCTTCGTTCGAAAAGGAAGCCCCCCCGGCAGGATGCGCTCGTCATCCCGCCCCCGGGGCACTGATGGTCGCCCGCTCATGATCGACCGATCAGCAGATCGAGACGGTCGCCTTGCCCGCAAGAACCGGGATGATTCCAGCGGACGGGACATGATCGACGACCACACGGACGGAGGCTTCGAGCATGTCGAGCCCCTCCTCCAGCTCATCATCCGAAATGGTGAGCGGCATCAGGCATTTGAGAACCTCGTCGCGAGGCCCCGCACGCTCGATGATCAGGCCCCTTGCAAAGGCCGCCGTCGCGATCTCGGCCGCTTCCTGCGGATCGGCGCAACGCACGCCCTGCATCATGCCCCGCCCGCGCACATCGCTCAGATGCTCGGGAAAGGTGTCGACAAGCTGCCCCAGACGTTTGGCAAGATAGGCGCTCTTGCGCCGGATGGCCTGCGTGAATGCATCGTCCGCCCAGAAATGCTCGATCGCGGCGGCGGCGGTGACGAAGGCCAGATTATTGCCCCTGAACGTGCCATTATGCTCGCCGGGTTTCCACATATCCAGATCGCGACGGATAAGGACGATCGCGAGCGGCAGGCCGAATGCGGACAGCGATTTGGATAGCGTCACGATATCCGGATCGATCCCGGCTTCCTCGAAGCTGAAGAAACTGCCCGTCCGGCCGCAGCCGCACTGGATATCGTCAAGGATCAGGATGATGCCATGCGTCCGGCAGACCCGTTCGAGACGGCGGAGCCATTGGGCGCTGGCGGCGTTGAGCCCGCCTTCGCCCTGCAGCGCCTCCACGATCACGGCTGCGGGATCGTCCACCCCGCTCGACGGATCGTCGAGCACGCGCTCCAGATAATCGATCGTATCGAAATGATCGCCGAAATAGCCGTCATAGGGCAAGACGGTCGAAAGGCTGAGCGGGATCCCGGCGGCGCTGCGGATATATTTATTGCCCGTCACCGACAGAGAGCCGGTCGAAACACCATGGAAACCATTGGTGAAGCAGAAGATATTGGTCCGGCCCGTAATTTTCCGGGCCAGTTTCATGGCCGCTTCGACGGCATTCGTACCCGTCGGCCCGGTAAATTGCACGACTCGGTCCAGGCCTCGCGGTTTGAGGATGATCTGATCGAGGACATTCAGGAATTTCGCCTTGGCCACCGTGTGAAGGTCCAGGCTGTGCGTGATCGAATTGCTCTCAATATATTCGATCAGCACCTTCTTCAGAACCGGGTTGTTATGCCCATAATTCAACGCCCCCGCCCCGGCAAAGAAGTCCAGATATCTTCTGCCTTCCACGTCGAATATCTGGCTTCCCAAGGCGCGGTCGAACGTTGCGGGAAACTGGCGTGCATAGGATTGCACGCCGGACTCCAATATTTCGAATATGGATTTCATGAGGACTTACTCCACAAGGAGTCGGGTGTCTCATTTTACCACTCCGTCAACGTCTGGTCGCATCCGTACTTTTAACACAACCCTTTGATACATAGTATATTTTCTTATCCCACCCCATACATTAATGAGCGCCGGCTCAAAGTCACTCTTAGTCATGAAGATCTATTTCGTAGGATCTTCAACGCTCTTGGTATGTTTTACGCAGAGCTAGTTGAGTCATGCTCAGAAATAATGACTATGACAATGCGCCTCGCTGGAATATCGGCGAGAAATTATATGATCTGTTCGCGAGACGCGTTCGTGAACTGGAAGCCGAAGGCCATGGCGATCATGCCGCGATCGATGCCGACGGATTCGTGCTGACCTATTGCGAGTTGGAGGCTGCCGCCGCGCGGCTCGCCTCCAGCCTTGCCGAAGGCGGGACGGGCGCGGGAAGCCGCATCGGATTGTTGTTCGACAAGACGCCCGAAACCTATGTCGCGCTTCTTGCCGTCCTCAAGACGGGGGCGACCTTCATTCCGCTCGACGCAAGCTTCCCGCAGGATCGCATCCGCTACATTGCCGAGGATGCCGGCATCTCGCTCATCCTCACGATGCGCTGCTTCTCGGATCGCTTCGAGGGGCTTGCCCTGCCGATCCGCTTTCTGGACGCGGATGTGAGCGCGGGAGCAAAGCCCGATCCCCTCAAGACCCATCATCCGAGACCCGACGAAACGACCGACGGAACCGCCTATATCATCTATACGTCGGGAACCACCGGACGCCCCAAGGGGGTTTCGGTCGCCCATTCGAGCATCTGCAACTTCGTGCGCGTCGCGGCCGAGGTCTATGGCTATCGGCCCGACGATCGCGTCTATCAGGGGCTCACGATCGCCTTTGATTTTTCCTTCGAGGAGATATTCGTTCCGCTGATGGCGGGTGCGACGCTCGTGCCGGGACGGCCGGGCACGAACCTCGTCGGCAGGGATCTGCAGGAATATCTTGTCGAGCATCGGGTGACCGCGCTCTGCTGCGTGCCCACCCTGCTCGCGACGATCGAGGATGATCTGCCCGCGCTTCGCCTGCTGCTGCTTTCGGGCGAGGCCTGTCCCCAGGATCTGGTGCATCGCTGGCACAGGCCCGATCGCATCATCCTGAACGCCTATGGGCCGACCGAAACCACGGTCACGGCAAGCCTTGCGCGGCTCACCCCCGGTCACAAGGTCACGATCGGCGTTCCCCTGCCCGCCTACAGCATCCTGATCCTCGACGAGAAGGACGCGGTCGAGAAACCGGATGGCGAGGTCGGCGAGATCGCGATCGCCGGCATCTGCGTCGCCCAGGGCTATCTCAACCGGCCCGAGCTTACCGCCGAGAAATTCATCGCCGACACGCTCGGCATTCCCGACAATCCTTCGAACCGCATCTATCGCAGCGGCGATCTGGGACGGATCACGCCCGAGGGCGAGATCGAATATCTCGGGCGGATCGACACGCAGGTCAAGATCCGCGGCTATCGCATCGAACTGGGCGAAATCGAGTCCGCCCTGATGGAATGCCCGCAAATAGCTCAGGCGGTCGTCAACGGCTGGTCGCCCGAGCCGGGCGTGACCGAGCTGGTCGCCTATTTCACCCGGCGCGAGGATGCGGGGCCCGTCGATCCGTCGCTGCTGGTTTCCCGGCTTGCCGAGCGCCTGCCGCGCTACATGATGCCGAGCTATTTCGAGGAGCTGGACGCGATCCCACTGCTGCCCAGCCAGAAAGCCGATCGCAAGGCGCTGCCCGTGCCATCCGGCAAGCGCGTCGCCGGCACCGACCGGCCATTCGTTCCGCCCGCGACGGAGATGGAGCAATTGCTTGCCGACCGCCTCGAAAAGACGCTGAAGAGCGGCCCCGTCTCGGCCGACGCCCATTTCTTCGACGAACTTGGCGGACATTCGCTGCTGATGGCGCGATTCTGCGCGTTGCTGCGCCAGGATCATCCCGATCGCGCGCCCTCGATGCGCGACGTCTATCTGCATCCCACCGTCCGGGAGCTTGCCGCAGCGCTCGATCATCAGCAGGCAAGCGAGCAACCCACGGTCCGCCAGCCGCGCGTCCACATCCCGAAAGTCGCGAATTACTGGATATGTGGATCGTTGCAGCTTCTCTATTATCTCACTGCCGCATCAGTGAGCTTCATTCTCGCAATCGAGGCCCTCCTCTGGCTGGTGCAGGCCGATAACGCCCAAACTTACTATATCCGCGCGATGATCTTGAGCGTGGGCAGTTTCCTGCTGTTCATATTCGTGCCGATCGGGCTGAAATGGCTTCTGATCGGAAGGTTCCGCAGCGAGGAGATCGAGATCTGGTCGCTGCGCTACTTCCGCTTCTGGATCGTCAAGAACCTGATCCAGAGAAATCCCGCCGTGGCATTCCGGGGAACGCCAATTTTCAACCTCTATCTGGCCGCGCTCGGCGCCAAGGTCAGCTTCCGGGCAAATATCGATACCCAGTTCGTTCCCGTCGCGACCGATCTCATCAGCATAGGTGCCGATAGCGTGGTGAACTACGACGTCCTGTGCATGGGTTACAAGGCCGAGGGCAATGTCATCCGCACTGGGCCCGTCACGATCGGCCGGGACGTCCATGTCGGCGTCGCCAGTGTGCTCGATATCGATACGGCCATAGAGGATGGCGCGCAGCTCGCGCCGGCATCCAGCCTGCGCGAGGGACAACGCCTCGCAGCAGGGCGGCTCTATCATGGCACGCCCGCCATCGAGACGCAGACAAGCTATGCCTTTGCCGAAAGCATGCCCTGCTCCAACCTGCGGCGCGTGCTGTTTTCGCTGGGGCAGCTTGCCTGGCTGTTCCTCGTGATGATCCCGCTGGCGGCGTTCGTCCTACGCCTGATCATCCTGGAAGTGGAGATTCTGGCAATCTATTTCAAATTCAACTGGGCGGCGATCGAGGCCAATCCTCTTGGCTATTTCACGCCTCTGATCATCGGATCGGTCGTCGTGTTCCTGACGGCGCTCATCGGCGGGCTTATCTTCGTCATACTGCTGCCCCGGCTTTACGTGCTCTTCCTACGCACCGGACGGACATATACACTTTACGGCCTCGCCTATCTGTTCGTGCGGGCAGCACAGAGCAGCAGCAACTCGGCCTTCTATAATCTGCTGTTCGGCGACAGTTCGTTCATCGTCTATTATCTCCGCGCGATCGGTTATCGGCTGAACCGGATCGAGCAGACCGGATCCAATTTCGGCGTCGTCCATCGCCAGGATGCGCCCACGCTGTGCGACATCGGCAGCGGCACGATGGTCGCGGACGGGCTCTACATGATCAACCTCGAAATGTCGGGCAGCGCCTTTCGACTGAACAAGACCGTGATCGGAGAACGCAATTTCTTCGGCAACAATATCGTCTATCAGCCGATGGCGCGAACCGGATCCAATTGCTTCTTCGCCACCAAGGTGCTGATCCCCGTAACCGGAGAGCGACGCGAGAATATCGGCCTGCTGGGTTCGCCGAGCTTCGAGATCCCGCGCGCCGTCAGCCGCGACACCGCGATAGCGGAAGCGCTCAGCGCGGACGACAAGAAAAGGGGATTGGCGCGCAAGACCCGCAGCAACTCCGCGACCATCGTCTGGCTGCTCTTCACCCAATGGATCTATTTCACGCTCTCTCTGTGCGTCCTCTATTTCTTCTACCATCTGCACAGCCTGTCCGGCGCACTGGCGGGGATCAGCGTGATAATGGGCTTCATGCTCTTCACCTTCGCCTATTTCCTGCTGATCGAGCGGGCGAGCCTGGGCTTCGGTCGATTGCATCCCGCGCTCTGCTCCATTTACGATCCGATCTTCTGGCGGATCGAACGCTATTGGAAGCTCAGCACATCGCCGCTGATCGACGCCTTCAAGGGCACGCCCTTCCGCAACCTGATCTCGCGCGCGCGTGGCGCGAAGGTCGGGCGGATGGTCTTCGACGACGGCTGCACGATGACGGAAATGACGCTGATGAAGGTCGGCGACTATTGCACGCTGAACCAAGGCACGACGATCCAGGGCCATTCGCTCGAGGAAGGCGTGTTCAAGGCCGATCATGTCGTCATCGGCAATGGCTGCACCGTCGCGCCCGGCGCCTTCGTCCATTATGGCGTGCGGATGGCGGACAGGTCGGTGGTCGATTCCGGCGCCTTCCTGATGAAGGGCGAGACGCCCGGGGAAGCCTCCCTATGGTATGGCAATCCCGCCCGTCCGCTATGACCCCGTCGCCCCCTCCCCGCCTCACGGCCCGGATCAGGGGTACGGTAGCGTTCATATGCGGAGCCCGGCTGCTGCTGCGCCGCGTTCCGGCCTGGCCCATCGAAAGGCTGAGCGCGCTTCTCGGACGGTCTGAACGGGAGCGGATGGAGCGATATGCCCGCGAAGCCGATCGCATCCATTATGCCAATGCGCATGGCATTCTCCGCAATGTGCTCGGCAAGGCGCTGAACGAGGATGGCGCCGCGCTCGCGATCGGCGAGGAGGCGCAGGGACGGCCTCGGCTGACCGGCCGGACCGACCTCAGCTTCAGCATCGCCCATAGCCGCGACCGGCTCGCCATCGCGCTGGCGGATCGGCCTTGCGGCGTCGATGTCGAATATAGCGAAGCCGGCGAGAGCGACGAGATCGTCGCGATCCATTGCTTCCATCCGGACGAATGCGCCGCAATCGCCGCCTGCCCGAAAGCGCAACGCACCCAATGCTTCTACGCGGTATGGACGCGCAAGGAGGCGGTGCTGAAGGCGCTCGGCCTGGGCCTGACGATCGACCCGGCGGGCTTTTCGGTCGGGGCGGATGGCGAGGCCGCGCGGTTCGACGAAAACCCCCACGCCCCGCGCATCTTCAGCTGGGCGCTCGATCCGATCGACGGCTTTCAGATGGCGCTGGCGCTTGCCTCGCCCGTTCAGGATTGCGGGCGAGACTCACCGCGCGAAGGGGGAACCCATCATTAGGGCCTCTTTTTGCCCAAGCCATTCAACTCGTCGCCCCTGCGTAGGCAGGGGCCTATTTCTCTCTCCTCAAACGATGGCCTTCGTGGAGAAAGACATGGGCCCCTGCCTACGCAGGGGCGACGATTCAGGTCGACAGGATCAGGCCGCCTTCAGCCCCTCGGCCCTCACGCGTTCCGCAATGCCCGCCACGGCGCGGTGGGCGGAGAGGATCGCGCCTTCCTGCCAGCCGACGATGCGGCTGAGCCAGTCGCCCGCGAACCAGACCTGCCCGTCCGCCTTGTTGAGCTGGGTATAATAGCCCAGCATCTCCGGCAGCGTGGTCATCGCGGTCGCGCCCTGGATATAGGGCACGCGCGCCCAGGATATGTAGATCGGCTTGGTGAGGTCCTTGCCATGGCCGGGGTGCAGCTTCTCGACCGCCATGCGCGACGCCGCGATCCGGGCCTCGGTGGACGCCAGCGCGCCGAATTCGGTCGGCTGGCCGTTCGGCAGATATTCCAGATTGAAGCCCGCGATGACGATACCGCTCTTCGAGAAGAGCCGGTCGCTGGGATACCAGACGAGATCGACCGGCTGCTTCAGGAAGGAGATGCCGCCATAGATGTTGCTCTCCTTCTCCCAGAAGCGCGGCGCCTGCCAGCCGACCTTGTAGAGGCTCGTCATCGGGATCGCGGTCGCCGCGGCCTTGGTGGCCGGCGCGAAATTGGATTTCACGTCCTTCAGGATGCTCGCGGGCATGGCGCAGACGCAGAAATCCGCGTCGATCGTCCTGGTCGCGCCATTCTCGCCATAGCTTACCCGCACGCCCTTCGACGTGTTGCGGATCTCCGTCACCGGCGCGCCATATTTGACGATCTCGCCGAGCGACTTGGCGAAGGCGTAGGGAATCCGGTCCATGCCGCCGACCGGCTGGAACATGGTCGCCTGCCAGTCGATATGCTCCTCGTAAAATTCGCCCTTGGAAAGATCCGCGGCGAGCAGCTCCGAAAGGCTGAGCGGCTTGTGATACTTTTCCTGCACGGGCCCGGCGCCGCGCGCGACGGCGAAGCCGCCCCGTTCCGTGCCGGTATAGATATTGCCCTCGCTGAGATCGCCGAAGCCCTTGAGGAAGGCGCGCAGCCGCTCGCGATCCTGCGCGGTCAGCACATCGTCCAGCGTGTGCCGGTCGATCGCCTTGGACAGCAGTTCGGCGATATAGCCGCGCGTATCGTGGATCACGCGGCGCTGCTCCACGGGCTTGCCGCCGTTCAGCACATCGGCCTGCATGAAGGTCGAGCGCGAGGTGTTGATCTCCACCTCGAGCGCCACGCCCAGCTCCTCGCAATAGCCGAGCAGGTTGCGGTGGATCGACGGGATGCGCGCGGGGCCCATATTCATATAATGGCCCTCGTCCCAGCTGCAGTCCTGGACGATGCCGTCGGTGAATTCGACGCGGGTGCCGTTGCGCGCGCTCCAGTTGCGGCCGCCCGGGCGCTTGGCTGCTTCGAGGACGATCGGCGCGAAGCCCGCCTTGCGCAGCTCATAGGCGGTCACCAGCCCGGCAATGCCGCCGCCCACGACGACGACCTTGCGCCCCTTGCCGAAATCGGCGGGCAGGTCCGGCAGGGTGGATGCCTCGGCGGCGGGCGCCAGCCCAAGCGCCTGCATGGCGGAAAACATGGCCGCGGCGCCGCCGGCACGCGCGACGCGATGGAGAAACGCACGACGAGTGATACTCATGACGAAAAAGCCCCCCTTTGATCAGCGCCAGATTGCCCTGCGCAACGTCAGACAGCGTTGTCCCGGATTTTCCGGATCCATTCGCGCGCTGCGCCAAGACTGCGTTCCCCGGACGGGATGCTAGAAAATGAAATGATCGCGGGTCAAGCACCCGCTTGGCGGCATGGCTTCGTCCCGTCATAAGCGGCGAATGTCCGATGCCCGTCCCGAAATCATCTTCGTCCTCGCCCGCGCCGATAATGGCGTGATCGGGCGCGAAGGCGGCCTGCCCTGGCATCTTCCGGCCGACCTCAAGCATTTCAAGCGCCATACGCTCGGCACGCCGATGGTGATGGGACGCAAGACGTTCGAGAGCCTGCCCGGCCTGCTGCCCGGCCGCCGCCATATCGTGCTGACGCGCGATCCGGACTGGCGGGCGCCCGGCGCGGAGGTGGTGCATGATGTGGACGAAGCCATCGCCCGCGCCGATGGCGACCGGCTGAGCGTGGTCGGCGGGGCCGAGATCTTCGCGCTGTTCCTGCATCTGGCGGACCGGATCGAGCTCACCGAGATCCATGCCTTCCCTGCCGGAGACACGTCGATGCCTCCCTTCGATCCCGCCGACTGGATCGAGGCCGAACGGACCGACCATCCCGCCGCCGATGGCCTGCCCGCCTACAGCTTCGTCACCTTGCGGCGCCGGACGAGCTGAAACCATCCCGATTGGCATGATCCTCTCCCTTTCCTATAGCGCGCGCCCATGGAACGTCTGACGAGCGACCTTCCCCTGCCCGCATCGCTGCGCGGGGGCGTGATCGCGCTGGGCAATTTCGACGGATTTCACCTCGGCCATCAGGCGGTGATCGGCCGTGCCGTAGCGCGGGCGCGGGAAATGGGCCGGCCGGCGATCGTCGCGAGCTTCGATCCCCATCCCGTCCGCTTCTTCCAGCCAGACGCGCCGCCCTTCCGCCTGACCACGATCGAGCAGCGCGCGCGCCTCTTCGCCGCCGCGGGCGCCGATGCGCTGCTCCTCTTCCGTTTCGACGAAAAGCTGGCGCGCATCTCCGCCGAGCAGTTCGTGGTGGAACGGCTGATCCGCGACGCGGGCGCCGCCCATGTCGTGACGGGCGAGGATTTCACCTTCGGCCGGGGCCGTTCCGGCACGATCGGGACGCTCGCAGCGCTCGGCCAGGCGCATGGCCTGTCGACCGAGGCGATCCCGCCCGTCAGCGACGCCATCGGCCCCATTTCCTCCAGCCGCATCCGCGCGGCGCTCCTCTCGGGCGATTGCGAGACGGCCACCAGCCTCCTCACCCGCCCCTTCGCGATCGAGGGCGTCGTCCAGCATGGCGACAAGCTCGGCCGCACTATCGGCTATCCCACCGCCAATCTGCCGCTCGACGATTATCTGCGGCCGGCCTATGGCATCTATGCGGTGCGCGGGCGGTTGCCCGGCGGGCGGATGGTGGAAGGCGCCGCCAATCTCGGCATCCGGCCGAGCTTCGACCCGCCCAAGGAACTGCTCGAGCCCCATTTCTTCGATTTCGAGGGAAGCCTTTACGGCGAGACCATCGAGGTCGAACTCATCTCCTTCCTGCGCCCCGAGGCCAAGTTCGACAGTCTGGATGCGCTTATCGCGCAGATCGACGCGGATTGCGCCGAGGCGCGCCGCCGCCTAAGGCCCGGATCCTGATGTCAGACGCACAAGATACCCCCGCCAAGCAGGATTGGCGCGATACCGTCTTCCTGCCCAAGACCGACTTTCCGATGAAGGCCGGCCTTGCCGCGAAGGAACCCGCGATCCTCGCCCGCTGGGCCGAGGACGATCTTTACGGCCGCCTCCGCGCCGCCCGCACCGGCAAGCCGCGCTTCATCCTCCATGATGGCCCGCCCTACGCCAATGGCGACATCCATATGGGCCATGCGATGAACAAGGTGCTGAAGGACATCATCGTCCGTTCGCAATCCCTGCTCGGCAAGGACGCGCCCTATGTTCCGGGCTGGGACTGCCATGGCCTGCCGATCGAATGGAAGGTCGAGGAGCAATATCGCGCGAAGAAGCTGAACAAGGATGAGGTCGATCCCGTCCAGTTCCGCGCCGAATGCCGCGCCTATGCCGAAAAATGGGTCGAGGTGCAGCGCGAGCAGTTCAAGCGGCTCGGCGTGATGGGCGATTGGGACGATCCCTATCTCACCATGAAATATGAGGCCGAGGCGACGATCGCGGCCGAGCTTCTGAAATTCGCCGAGACGGGCCAGCTCTATCGCGGCGCCAAGCCGGTGATGTGGTCCCCGGTCGAAAAGACCGCGCTCGCCGAAGCCGAAGTCGAATATGAGGACATCACCTCCACCCAGATCGACGTAGCGTTCGAGATCGTCGAAAGCCCGATCGCCGAGCTGGTCGGCGCGCATGCCGTCATCTGGACGACCACCCCCTGGACGATCCCGGTCAACCAGGCGATCGCCTATGGGCCGGAGCTGGACTATGCCCTCCTCCGTTCCGCCGATGGTCGCTCCATCCTGATCGCCGAAGAACTGGCCGCGCAGGTTCTCGCCCGACATGGCCGCGGCGGCGAGGATGAGATCGTCTGGCGTGGCAAGGGTTCCGATCTTGCCGGCACGATCGCGCGCCATCCGATGCATGAAAAGGGCGGCTTCTTCGCCAAGCCCCGCCCCTTCCTGCCCGGCGATTTCGTCACGACCGATGCCGGCACCGGCCTCGTCCATATGGCGCCCGACCATGGCGAGGACGATTTCCTGCTGTGCAAGGCGAACGGCGTCGAACCGGTCTTCGCAGTCGAAGGCGACGGCAAATATCGCGCCGACTGGGCGTGGCTCGGCGGCCAGGGATCGGTCATCAACCCGAAGTTCAACGCGCCCGACGGCCCGATCTGCTCGGATCTGCGCGAGGCGGGCGCGCTGCTCGCCGCGAGCGCGGACTATAAGCACAGCTATCCGCATAGCTGGCGCTCCAAGGCGAAGCTGATCTTCCGCGCGACGCCGCAATGGTTCATCCCGATGGACCGGCCGATCGCGCCGGGCCGCGCCACCAACGGCGCCACGCTGCGCGAGACGGCGCTCGATGCCATCGCGCAAACCCGCTGGGTGCCCGAAAAGTCGCGCAACCGCATCCATGCGATGGTCGAGGGTCGCCCCGACTGGGTGATCTCGCGCCAGCGCGCCTGGGGCGTGCCGATCGCGCTCTACGTCCATCGCCAGACGGGCGACTATCTGCGCGATCCGGCGGTCAATGCGCGCATCGTCGAGGCCTTCAAGACGGGCGGCGCGGATGCCTGGTTCACCGCCGATCATCAGGCGCTGCTCGGAACAGACTATAGCGCCGCCGATTATGAGCCCGTCACCGACATTCTCGACGTCTGGTTCGACAGCGGCTCGACCCATTCCTTCGTCGTCGAGGCGCGCTATGGCGAGGGCGTCCGCGCCAGCCTCTATATCGAAGGGTCCGACCAGCATCGCGGCTGGTTCCAGTCGTCGCTGCTCGAAAGCTCGGGCACGCGCGGCCGCGCGCCCTATGATGCGGTGCTCACTCACGGCTTCGCGCTCGACGGGCAGGGCCGGAAAATGTCCAAATCGATCGGCAATGTCGTCGATCCGCTCAAGATCATCAACGAGAGCGGCGCCGACATCCTCCGCCTGTGGGTCGCCTCGACCGACTATTTCGAGGATGTCCGCATCGGCAAGGAGATACTCTCCGGCACGTCGGATGCCTATCGCAAGCTCCGCAACACCTTCCGCTATCTGCTCGGCGCGCTCGACGGCTTTACCGAGGCCGAGCGTGTGACCGATCTGTCGCAGGCGCCCGAGCTCGAACGCTATGTCCTCCATCTGCTGGCGAAGCTGGATGCCGAGCTGCGCGCGGCGACCGAGGCATTCGAATTCACCCGCTATGTGAGCGCGCTGACGAGCTTCGCGAACAACGATCTGTCCGCCTTCTTCTTCGATATCCGCAAGGACAGCCTCTATTGCGACGCGGCGGACGATCCCAAGCGCCGCGCCTATCGCACCGTGCTCGACATACTGTTCCACGCGCTCGTCCGCTATGCGGCACCGATCCTCTGCTTCACCGCCGAGGAAGTGTGGGGCACGCGCTATCCGGACGGCGGCTCGATCCATCTCGAAACCTGGCCCGCGATCGATCCTTCCTGGGCGGACGAACGGCTCGCCGCGCAATGGACCGAGCTTCGTTCGCTGCGCGAGATCGTCAATGGCGAGATCGAGCCCAAGCGCCGCGCCAAGGAGATCGGATCGAGCAACGAGGCCAAGGTGACGATCGGTCTGCCCGACGGCCGCGATCCGCCGGGCGCTACCAGCCAGGAACTGGCGGAGCTGTTCATCGTCTCCGACGTCAGCCTCGAAACGACGCCGCGCGGCCCCGTCGCGGTCGTCCACAAGACCGGGCATCATAAATGCGGCCGCTGCTGGCGCCATCTGCCCGAAGTGGCGGAGGATGGCGCGCTCTGCAGCCGTTGCGAGGATGTCGTCAATGGCTGAGGCCGCCACCCGAACCCATCGCGTCGCCGGCCTCGCCGCCGCCGCGCTGGTGTTCGTCGCCGATCAGCTCAGCAAATGGATCGTCACCCATCCGCTCGACCTCAAGGCGCGCGGCATGATCGAGCTGCTGCCGATCTTCGATCTGCGCTGGGTCGAAAATTATGGCGTGTCGATGGGCTTCCTCACCGCAGACGGCGCACTCGGCCGATGGCTGCTCGTGGCGCTCACCGGGGTGATCGCGACCATCGTCGCCGTCTGGATGTGGCGCGAACGCCGGCGGCCCGATGCGATGGCGCTGGGGCTGGTGCTCGGCGGCGCGATCGGCAATATCCTCGATCGGGTGCGGTTCGGCCATGTGGTGGACTTCGCCGATCTTCATTTCGGGGAGTGGCACCCCTTTTTGGTCTTCAATGTCGCCGATGCGGCCATTAGCATCGGCGTCCTGCTGCTTGTCCTGCGCGCGCTGTTCGTGCGCGAAGGGCGTGCCCCCTCGGAGGATGTTCATGCGTAAGCTTCTTATCGTCTCGGCGACATCGGTCGCGATGTTGGCGCTGGCGGCCTGCGGTGGCGGGCGCCAGGGGGTTATGGGCCGTGCCGGGCCGGATGAATTCGCCGTCGCCCGCCGCGCCCCGCTGGTGATTCCCCCGGATTTCGCGCTCGTCCCGCCCAAGCCCGGCGCCCCCCGCCCGCAGGAGGCCGATTCGAGCACTCAGGCGCTCAGCGCCATGTTCGGCGGCCAGGCGCAGCGCAGCGCGGGCGAGAATGCGCTGATCGACCAGGCCGGCCGCGCCACCGATCCGGGCATCCGGTCCGAAGCGGGCGATTCGACGACCGACGTGGTCAACAAGGGCGCCGTCACCCGCGACATTTTGAACGCGCCGGCCTCGACCACGCCGGAAGCCAGCGCGACCACGCCGCAATAATCCGCTGCCGGCCCCGCCCCTCGCCCCGGCCGGTGGCTGCCCGATGCCGGTAAGCTAGGCCTTGGGCCCGCTCCTCCTGCGCAGGCTGCTGACCGCGCTGCCGACCCTGGCGGCGGTCATCATCCTCTCCTTCCTGCTGATGCGGGTCGCGCCGGGCGGGCCCTTCGATGGCGAGCGCGCGCTCGATCCGGCGACGCGCGCGGCGCTGATGCACGCTTATGGGCTCGATCTTCCGCTCCCTGAGCAGATCGGCCGCTATTTGTGGCGGCTGCTGCATGGCGATTTCGGCCCGTCGCTGGTCTATCGCGACTTCACCGTCACCGATCTCGTGGCGCAGGGCCTGCCCGTCTCGCTCCGGCTCGGCGGCTTCGCCCTGTTGCTCGCGCTGATCCTCGGCATCGCCATGGGCCTGTTTGCGGCGGCCCGGGCGGGTGGGCGGACGGATCATGCCCTCATGCTCGGTGCCACGCTGCTGACCGCGCTGCCGACCTTCGTCACCGGGCCGGTGCTGGTGCTGCTCCTTGGCCTGTGGGCGGGCTGGCTGCCGGTTTCGGGCTGGGGCGATGGCGATCCGGCGCATCTCGCTCTGCCGGTGCTGGCGCTCGCCCTGCCGGTCGCGGGCGCGATCGCCAAGCTCAGCCGCGCCGGCCTCGCCACCGCGCTCGGCCAGGATCATGTCCGCACCGCCCGGGCACGCGGCCTCGGCCCGGTAACGGTGCTGCTGCGCCATGCGCTGCGGCCCGCGCTGGTGCCGGTGGCGAGCTATGTCGGGCCGGCCGCGGCCGGGCTGCTGACGGGCGCGGTGGTAATCGAAACGCTGTTCGCGCTGCCCGGGCTCGGCCGCTATTTCGTGCAGGGCGCGCTCAACCGGGATTATCCGCTCGTTCTAGGCGTGGTGATCCTCTATGCGGGCCTGATCATCCTGTTCAACCTGATCGCCGACCTGCTTTATGGCTGGCTCGATCCCCGGATGCGCGGATGAAGCTGCCGCTCGCGATAATCGGTGCCATCCTGCTCGCCGCGCTGATCGGCCCGGCGCTGCTGCCCTGGAGCCATGACGCGATCGACTGGGGCGCGATCCGCGCCGCGCCGCTCTCCCCCGGCCACCTGCTCGGCACGGACAGCGTCGGCCGCGACCTGCTGGCGAGGACATTGGTGGGCACGCGCGTGACGCTGGCGGTAGCGGTCGCCGCAGCCTTGGTGGCGCTGCTGATCGGCGTCGCCTGGGGTGCCACCGCCGGCTGGGTCGGCGGGCGCGTGGACGAGGCGATGATGCGCGTGGTGGACGCGCTTTATGCGCTGCCCTTCATGTTCGTCGTGATCCTGCTGATGGTGCTGTTCGGCCGCTCGATCCTGCTCGTCTTCATCGGCATCGGCGTCGTCGAGTGGCTGACCATGGCGCGGGTGGTGCGCGGCCAGCTGATGGCGCTGAAGGAACGGCCGTTCGTGCTGGCGGCGGAGGCGGCGGGCGCGCGGCCCTTCGCGATCGTCGCGCGCCATCTGCTGCCCAATGTGGCGGGGGTGGCGATCGCCTATCTGCTGCTGACGGTGCCGCAGGTGGTGATGATCGAAAGCTTCCTCTCCTTCCTCGGCCTCGGCGTGCAGGAGCCGCTGACCTCGCTCGGCATACTCGTCAAGGAAGGCGCGGATGACATGGACGTGGCGGCGCATGCGCTGCTGCTGCCGGGGGGTGTGCTGGTGACGATCCTCATCTGCCTGACGATCGCGGGAGAGCGGCTGCGGGACCGTTTCTCGTGACGGCGGTCTATGAAGTCGAGAAGCTCGTTATCACCATAAGGGGGGTGACGGTGGCGCGCGATGTCGGATTCCGGATCCAGCAGGGCGAATGCGTCGCGCTGGCCGGCGCCTCCGGATCGGGCAAGAGCCAATGCTGTCTTGCCCCCTTCGGCCTGTCGCCCGGCGTGGCGAGCGGATCGGCGTGGCTGCTGGGCAAGGATCTCGTGGGGCTGGAGGAAAGGCGGCTGCGCGCGATACGCGGGCGCGACGTGGGCTTCGTCTTCCAGCAGCCGCTGACCGCGCTGACCCCGCATCTGACGATCGGCCGGCAGCTTTCCGAGGCGTGGCAGCAGGCGGGCGCCCCCCGCCCCACGCGCGCGGAGCTGGCGGAGGCGCTGGCGCGCGTGGGCCTCGACCGGCCCGGGGAAAGGCTGGAGCAGTTTCCCCACCGCCTGTCGGGCGGGCAGCGCCAGCGGGTGATGATCGCCGCCGCCATCGCGCACCGACCCAAGCTGCTGATCGCCGACGAGCCGACGACCGCGCTCGATGCCGCGATCCGCGCCGACATATTGGGTCTGCTCTCGCGCCTGCGCGCCGAGGAGGGGCTGGCGATGCTGCTGGTGAGCCACGATCTTGCGGCGCTGGCGGACCATGCCGACCAGGTGGTGGTGCTGAACGACGGCCGGGTCGAGGAAAGCGGCGATGCCCGCACGGTGATGGCGACCCCCAGCCGCCCCTATAGCCGGGCACTGATCGCCGCGAGCCCGCGGCTCGATTCCCCGCGCGCGCCGCTGCCGCCGGTGGGCGCGCCGCTCATCGAAGCGCGCGGCATCCACGTCTCCTTCCCCCGCCCCGGCTGGCGGCGCGGGCGGGTGGAGGCGGTGGCCGGGGCCGACATCCATGTGGCGGAAGGCGAAGCGCTGGCGCTGGTCGGCGGATCGGGATCGGGCAAGTCGACGCTCGCACGCGCCATCGCCCGGCTGGGCCCGATCGATCGCGGCGATGTGCGCTGGCGCGGCCGTCCCCTGCCCGCGCGACAGGCCATGCCGCCCGCCGCGCGCCGGGGCATCCAGCCCGTATTTCAGGACCCGGTGGCGAGCCTCGACCCGCGCTGGCGCGTGCGCGACATCATCGCCGAGCCGCTGCGTCATCTGCGCCCCGAGCTGGACGGTGCCCGCCGGGCCGCGCGCGTAGCGGCGGCGCTGGAGGAAGTGGGGCTCGATCCGGCGCTGGCCGATCGCCGCCCGGCGACGCTTTCGGGCGGGCAGGCGCAGCGTGTCGCCATCGCCCGCGCGCTCGTGTCCGATCCGGAGATGCTGCTGCTGGACGAAGCGACATCGGCGCTCGACGTGCTGGTGGCGGGCCGGGTGCTGGATCTGCTCGAGTCGCTCCAGCGCTCGCGCCGGCTGGCGCTGCTGTTCATCACCCATGATCTGGCGGTGGCGCGCCGCCTGTGCCACCGCATCGCCGTTCTCGATCAAGGCAAGATCGTCGAGGAAGGGCCGGCCGAACGGCTGATCACGGCGCCCGCGCATGCGGCGACCCGCAAGCTGGTCGCCGCGAGCCACTGATCCGCCGATGACCGGCGGCCCCGCCCCGGGCGCCAAAACGGACCGATCTACAGGGCAAAGCCGCCGGTCGACACACTTAAGGGCTCGAACCGATAGGCCGCACGGATCCTGCTTGCTACCACAGCAATCGAATGTCGCGCCCCGATCCGGACGCGTAATGCAGAATAGCCCGGCGTGCCGAACAGTCGTCGTATCGGCATTTCGGGTCGCTTCGGGCCCATATCCGAAATGACATTGGGGGTCATTGGAGCATGGATATGGCAATTAATATAGGTCAGCCATGTTCCCCAATGGGTCCATTGCACATCGTCCGCCCTCTTTCCGGAAACTGTCGCGGCGTGGGGGCGGACATGGCCTGACCCTTGCCCCTGTCTCCTTCATAATGGCGGCATCGCTGCTGCTATCCGCCTGCGCCGCGAACAGGACAGCCGAGCCGTTGCGCGACGGCGGGATCGTCCTGCCGCCGCGGGGCTGGATGGATTATTGCCGCCGCAACGCCTCCGATCCGTCCTGCAAGGCCGTCCGGCTCGACGCGAAGCGCTGGCGACAGTTGGAGCAGGCCCAGCGCGAAACACGCCGCATCCCCCGGCGGAGCGATCGATCCGATCATTGGGAAGTCGCCAGGGGCAATGGCGCCGATTGCGAAGATATAGCGCTTGCGGCGCGCGAAAGGCTGCACGCCGAGGGCTGGCCGCTTTCATCGCTCCGCCTCGCAACCGCCTGGACCGAACGGGGCGACTATCATGTCGTGCTGACCGTCGACGTGATCGAGCATGGCCGGCTGGCCACCTATGTGCTGGACAGCCGCTTCACCGGGATAGTGTCGTCCGACCGGCTCGAGCGGCTCGGCTATCGCTTCCATATGCGACAGGCATCGCGCGGCCCCCATTGGGTGGTCGTTACGGGCTGAACCGCAACCGCGCGCCGGCATGCTCCATGCACGGAAAAGCTTGGCGATTCATGGAGTCGGGAAGAGCAGACCTGCCTTTGGATGGATTTCACCCAAGCCCTGGACCGGGCAGCCCCGTCATGTCGAACAGCGGCATCGCCCCTGGAACCTCACAGGCCAGGCACGCAGCGACGCCTCAACTCCGCCGCTTCCACCACCGGCGGCTCCGATCCCGGATCCAATTGCCCCACCCGTCCCTGATCAAGGGGGCGCGACAATAGCGGCAGCGAGCCGTTGTCGAGGTGCCGATCTCGCGCACTGTCCGCCGGGACCTTTTATGGCGACCAAATAGGCAGAGTGGGATCATGGCTTTCCCTTCCCGCTCGTCCGGTCGGAAGTCGGGCGAGACCAGTCCGGAAGAGCTGATAGCGCGACCTTCCGGAATCACAATATGACCCAATCGTCAAATTCATTCTGGACCAGTTACGAGATAACTCCCTGGCTGCGCGCCGATCGTCCGACAGGAATAGGGGGCTGGCCATATTATTAACCATAATATGCGGTTGCGCATTGCCTGGAGCGCGGTTGGCGCTAGGAATCCACCCTATGGGGGACGATCGCCTGGATAAGCTTACGGATGGGCAACGCGCCTGCTTGCGCATGGTCTTTGCGCATATGTCCTCCAAGGAAATCGCACGCGAGCTCAAAATCTCCTCGCATACGGTCGATCAGCGCCTGAGGAGCGCGATGCAGCTGCTGAGCGTGGCGAGCCGCGTCGAGGCGGCCCGGCTGCTCGCCGCGCATGAAGGCGCCGGGGCATATCAATCGTCCGTATATCAACCACCATATATTGCTCCTGCCGCCGAGGAGCCCATGATCGGCCCGTCAGTCGATCAGGGGGCGGGGCAGCAGCTTACCGGCCAAAGCGACGCGGTGAAGGAAGAGCAGCTTGCCTATGAGGCAGCGCCAGCGCCGACGCCGCCGAAGCGAGGGTACATGCTGCCAATTCCCACAAGTGGGAGAAAGCGGAATGACCTAGATTGGAAGCGACGCCTGACCTGGATCGTCGCGATCGCGATGCTCTCGGCCCTGTCCTTCGGCATGTTGCTTGCCGGACTCGATGCGCTCTCGCGGCTCGTCTAGCTAGAGCGCCCCTCTTCCCAGACCAGACATAAGCACCGCGTCGGCGATCGCCGGCGCGCATGGAGACACGCATGCTCAGCAAACGCCGTGAAGCCGCCCAGCAAGTCGTAAATCATCTCATGGCCACCGAGGCCGCGATCGACCTCGCCCTTGTGCGCGCCGCGGAGCTGTTCGGTTCCCTTCCGACCGCACGCCTCCACGCCAATATCGCGGCTGAGGTCGGGCATGGCGCGATCGAGCAGATGACGGAAACGGTCGTCGCGCTCGTCCGCGCGCGTGGCCAGATCGTCGCGACCCACCGGGAGCTGGCGGAGACGAGGGACCAGATCGGACTGCGCACCGTCTCGTTCGGCGGCCTGGCGGAAAAGGCGGCGGCGCGTCCTTCGCATCTCGAGCTGGTCGAGCGCACGGCCGCCTGACCAGCCAGCCTGATCCGCGCCATTCTTGACCGGGTCGGTTCATTATGATCCGGTCAAGCCATGCTCATCAAGATCCTGCAGATCAGCTATCTCGTCTTTCTGACGCTCTGTGCGGGCTATGCGCTTCTGCGGGGCAGGCGTCCCGAGCGCATCGGCGCGACGATCATGATCATGGGATCGGTCCTGACCTGGGCCGCCGCCGCGGAACTGGCGTATCGTTGGCATTCGGTCGATCAGGGCATCTTCGCCGTCGATCTCGGGATGCTTGTTGCATTGCTCGCTCTTGCGTTGCGTAGCGAAAGATTTTGGCCGTTATGGGCAACGGGCTTTCACACCGTTGGATTGGTCACGCACAGCGCGATGATGGTGGATCCGGCGATAGTCCCCCGGGCCTATTCGCTGGCGCAGGGCTTCTGGGCCTATCCGGCGCTTCTCGCGCTGGCGATGGGGACGAGGATGAGCCGCAAGCTGCCGGATCGCTCTGCCGGGCACTTTTAGCCGGCCTGCTGGAGCCATTATATGCCGATAGGGCGCCCGGATTGGCAGGGCGATTGATCGGTCAGTTCGGCTCGCTTCCCTTGCTTCTCGCGGCGAGCCCCGACGCGCTCCGCGCGCGCATCCCCGAGACACCGATCGTCGACTATCTCATGCTGGTCCGCGCCACGCAGCTGCACGCGCTGCGGACGGAGATGCTGAGCGGCCCGATAGTCTCGACCTCCAAGGCGCTGATCGATTATCTTCATGGCAGCATGGCGCATGCTTCCGCCGAGCAGCTGCGGGTGCTTTACCTCAATTCGCATAATCGCCTGCTGCGCGACGAGGTGATGGGCCACGGCACCGTCGGGCAGGCGCCCATCTACCCGCGCGAGATCATCAAGCGCTCGCTCGAGCTCGGCGCGACCGCCCTCATATTGGTCCACAACCATCCCTCGGGCGATCCGCAGCCGAGCAAGGACGATATTCAGGCGACCGCGCGGGTCGCCGCGGTGGCCAAGGCGCTTGACATCGTCATCCACGATCACCTGATCATCGCCAGGTCCGGCCATGCCAGCTTCAGGGCCCTGGGGCTGCTATAGACTTCAGGGATGAAGGATCCTTCGCGCGTCATCGCCCTCTCGGCTGTTTGCTGCCGTGCGCAAAAGTCTTTGTGAATGGATGCGGACCTAAATCCAGCCGGGTGCCGTCCACGGCTGAGATCGCAAGCGACAGATGCGCTCCAGCCATGTTCAAGCCCAGCGCATCAAGTTCTGCCAGACAGCGGTTCATGTCGGTCAGCACGGCTGAAAGTCGCTCCGATTGCATGGCCGTCATTCTATCGATGTCCTCTCCCGCCATGAAATTTGACGCGAACCATATCATTCAGAGAGTAAGGAGCAACAACCCGGCTCGAACAAGAACCGACGGCGATCAAACTATCGCTGCCACGCAAGACGCGCGCGTACATCGGATTGTGCAGAAATGGCGGACGAACCGCAATGACCGCCTCCCAATTTCCCCCGCATGATCCGGTCAATGGTCTGAAAATCAGCTTGCCCGAACCCATTTTTTTGGATTTCGGGGCATGAAAAAGCCCCGGAAACCTTTTGGGTCTCCGGGGCTTAATTCTGGTGGGCGTGGCAAGGATTGAACTTGCGACCCCTGCGATGTCAACACAGTGCTCTACCACTGAGCTACACGCCCATGGCGGCGTCCCTAGCGGAGCATCCCGACCCGCGCAAGCCGCCTTTTTCCTTTTTCTTCAGAGTTCGGTCGCGGCTTCCACATCGAACAGGCGATTGACCTCACAAACCAGGTCGCGCAGGTGGAAGGGCTTGGACAGCACCTTGGCCTGGGGCGGCATGGCGCCGTTCTTCAGCGTGACCGCGGCAAAGCCGGTGATGAACATCACCCGCATCATGGGATCGAGCGCCGACGCGCGCTGGGCAAGCTCGATACCGTCCATTTCCGGCATCACGATATCGGTGAGCAGCAGATCATATCGATCCTGTTCGAGCAGCGGCAGCGCCGCCGTGCCCCGATCGACCGCCGTCACGGCATAGCCGACACGCGCCAAGGCGCGCGCCAGATATTCGCGCATCGAGTCATCATCCTCGGCCAGCAGGATCCGAATCATCATGTTCCCCAAATTGCAGCCGAGGCTGCCCATCCCCCTTCCCTTATGCGTCAAGCTCTTAATATTTTCCAGCATGGGCGGGGCCGGTTGCCACCATTGCGGGGCGTTCGATCGGCGCCCCTGTGGGCGGGACATCGCATAAGCCCGTCGTCACCCTGAACTTGTTTCAGGGTCCACCGAGAAGCCCGCACGGCGGTGCGGATGAGGCGTGGATGCCGAAACAAGTTCGGCATGACGCAGGGGTTAGGCAGAGACATGGATCCCTGCCTTCGCAGGGATGACGGGCTTGCGAAAGGATGACGCAACTGTTCAACTCGGATGAAAGCCGCGCTAGCAGGGATCCATGCAGGATGATCCGATCCCGTCCCATGCGCAGCTGGGCCCCGACCATGCCGCGACACCGCTCGTCATCGCCGTGCCCCATGCAGGGCGGGACTATCCCGCCGAGCTGCTTGCCGCCAGCCGCCTGCCCCGGTCCCGGCTGGAGGCGCTGGAGGACCGCTTCGCCGACCGGCTGATCGCGGGCGCGGTCGGGCTCGGCGCCATCGCCCTGGTCGCCCGGCGCGCGCGCGCCTGGATCGACCTCAACCGCGATCCGCGCGAGATCGATCCGGGAATGGTCGCGGCCGGCCATTCGCTTCCGGCCATCGCGACAGCCAGGATGCGCGGCGGGCTGGGCCTGCTGCCCCGGCGCATCGCCGGCGCGGGCGAGATCATGAACCGCAGGCTCGCCGAGGCCGAGGTCCGCCAGCGGATCGAGCAGGATCATGCGCCCTATCATCAGGCCATTGCGAGCGCACTGGCAGAAGCCCATGCGCGCCATGGCGTCGCGCTGCTGATCGACTGCCATTCCATGCCGTCGCTCGTGCCGGCGGGCGGCACAGGCGCGGCGCGGATCGTGCTGGGCGACCTTCATGGGCGGAGCGCGCATTCCTCCTTCATGGAGCGCGCCGAGGCGGTCGTGCGCGCGAACGGGCTGCCGCTGGCGCGCAACAGCCCCTATGCGGGCGGCCATACGCTCGACCGGCATGGCGCGCCCAAGCGCAACATCCATGCGATTCAGATCGAGGTCGATCGATCGCTCTATCTGATGGAGGATCTGCGCACGCCGAGCCAGGCCGGCATCAATCGCATGGCGGAGATGGTGACGGAGATCGCCCGCGCCCTGATCGACGAGGCATCGGCCCGCCCTGCGCTGGCAGCCGAATAGCTACATAAAAAACCACCTCGTGCGCGTCGCACGAGGTGGCCAAGGTTCAGGGAGGAAACGCGCCCGAGGGCGCGCTGATGCCAGGCCGAGAAAGGGGGGACACGGCCCCGGCACCGAGCTAGAAATAAGGTAGCTTACCCCTCGATTCAAGGCCGGACCCCAACTTTGTGCACCGTCCGGCCTGCATGGCGGGCGCCCCATCGCCGGCGCCCGCCCATAAGGGAATCAGGCCTGAAGCGGCGGCTGCACCTGCGGCGGAACGAGGCCAGCCTGCATCTGCCGGCCGAAGATGTTGCGGATCAGCGCCAGCGAGAAGAGATGCGCGAAGACCAGCGGAAGCAGCCCGGACTGGAGCAGCTTGCGGGCGACGTCGCCGCGCAGATCGCGCAGCTTCTGCTCGTCGACCATCTGGAAGCCGCGATAGACATAGGGCTGCGCCGCACCTTCCGGCTGGATCGCGACCTCGCCGTCGATCAGCAGCTTATTGTCCAGCAGATCCTTCATGAAGGCGGCGGTGCGCTGGCCGGCCTGCTCGAACTGCTCGCAGAAGCCGAGCACCGCCTTGGTGTGATCCGAAGGCTGGCCCTCGGCGAACAGCGCATCGCCCTGATCGAACGCGCCCAGCGCGCCCGCGCTCGGATCGAAGCAGAGCGAAAGCTCGTCGCTGTCCGGCCGGGTGCGCGCGAGCATATAGGGATAGCGACGGATATAGGCCGGCAGATAGACGTCGCTGTTGAGCTTGCCATCCTCGTCGACGAACACGTTGACGCCCTCGTTGAGGCCCATCAGCGCGAGCGGAACCGGGTTCGGCCCAGCCGAGAAGACGATCGGATAATGGCGCTGGGCATCGACGAACTCGTCCACCGTCAGCGGAATCGCATGCGCGCCCTTGAGGAAGGCGAGCGATTCGATCGGACGCGAGCGCCAGTCGAGATGCTGCTGCGTCGAGAGCGGGGCGAGATCGTTATAGAGCAGAGGCAGGGCGTTGGCCGGTGCAGCGCTAGCCATGGTAAAATCTCCCAAGCATTGCCGAAATTTCGGCCAGGATTTCGGATATGGTCCGCTGGCCACGGGCGCGCGGGCCGATCGGAGCAGGCGGTCTATTGGCCTTGCGCGTCCGGCGCAAGCGGGACCAGCTTGCCCGGATTCATGATCCCCAACGGATCGAGCGCGGCCTTGATCGCCCGGAGCGCCGCCAGCCGGGCGGGATCGGCGGTGCGGGCGAATTCGGCAAGCTTGGTCTGGCCGATGCCATGTTCGGCCGAGATGGAGCCGCCGGACGCCGTCGCCAGATCATGCACCAGCATGCTGACGGCCGCGCCATGTTCCGCCAGCCAGGCGGCATTTTCGGCGGCAAGCGGCGGGCGCACGTTGAAATGGACATTGCCGTCGCCGAGATGGCCGAAAGCGAGCACGCGCGCGCCGGGAAATGCCTCCTCCACCTCGTCGCGCGCCGAGCGGAGGAAATCGGGCATCAGCGAGACGGGCACGGACACGTCATGCTTGGCGGCGATGCCGTCGATCCGCTCGGCCTCGGACATGCTTTCGCGCAGCTTCCACAGCGCCTCGGCCTGCCCTTCCCCGGCGGCGATGGTGGCATCCTCGATCAGGCCCGATTCGATCGCATCGCCCAGCACCCGCTCCAGCGCATCGCGCGGATCGAGGCCGCCCTCGGGCGCCGTCGCCTCGACCAGCACATGCCAGGCATGGGGCTGCCCAAGCGGCGCGCGCACGCCCGGAATATGGCGTAGCACCAGCGCCAGCCCGTCGTCGGGCACGATCTCGAAGCTTTCGATCGCATCGCCCGTCGCCCGCTCGAGCCGGCGCAGCAAAGCGAGCGCGTCATGCGGCGTGGCGAGCCCGATCCAGGCCACCGCCCGCTGCGCGGCGGCCGGATAGAGGCGGAGGCTTGCCGCGGTGACGATGCCGAGCGTGCCTTCCGCGCCGGCGAAGAGCTGGCGCAGATCATAGCCGCGATTATCCTTGCGCAGCGCGGATATGCCGTCGAACAGCGCGCCATCGGGCAGCACCGCCTCGATCCCTAGCAGCAGCGAGCGCATCGTGCCGAAACGCAGCACCTGCACGCCCCCGGCATTTGTGGAAACGAGCCCGCCGATCGTGGCGGTGCCCTTGGCGCCGAGCGAAAGCGGGAAGCGGCGGCCGATCGCGGCGGCGGCATCGTGCAGGTCGCTCAGCACCACGCCCGCTTCGGCGACCGCGACGCCGTCCTGCTCCGAAATGCTGCGGATCGCGCGCATCCGGCGGAGCGAGAGGAGCAAAGCCGTGCCGGACGCGGACGGGGTCGCGCCCGCGACCATCGAGCTGTTGCCGCCCTGGGGCACGATCGCGACGCGCGCGTCGGCCGCCATGCGGACGATATCGACCACCTGGGCGGTGCTGGCGGGCGAGAGCAGCGCCGCCGCCTTGCCATGCACCCGGCCGCGCCAATCGGTGAGCCAGGGCTCCATATCGGCGGGATCGGTGGTGAAGCCGCGCGGGCCCAGCCTTTCGGCAAGGCGGGCCAGAAGCGCATCGTCCGGGGCTAGCAACGTCATGGCTCGCGATATAGCGGGCCCGATGCCGCCAAGCCAGTTCACAGGCCAGTTCATCCGCCGTTCAACCTCGCGCCATGATCGCGGAAGATGTCCATGAAAAGCGAGTCGTGACCGTCCCTGCCGTGCACAGCCTGATCGCATCCCTGCTCGTCGCCGTGACGGGAACCGCCGGAATGGCCGAGCGCGTCGATTATGCGCAGCTCACGATCCGCCAGCGCGTCGTCGTGCGCGTGCCCGCCGCACCGATGACGATTATCCCGCCCCGGATGCAATGGAAGGACAAGAAGGGCCCGCGCTGCGTGGCGATGGGCGACATTGCCGGCGCGGCGGTGATCGCGCCCAGATCGGTGGACCTGATCCTGCGCGGCGGCACGCGCCTCCGGGCGCAATTCGCCCGCTCCTGCCCCGCACTCGATTATTATAGCGGCTTCTATGTGCTGCCGACCGCGGACGGGCAGCTCTGCGCCGACCGCGATGCGGTGCGCGCGCGATCGGGCGGCGAATGCGAAATCGAGCGTTTCCGCATGCTCATGCCGGCCAAATAAGCATTTCTCGCCCGCCCGACTTGACAAATGCATGGCCTTGCGCCCAAGCGCGCAGGGCGAAAGCGGGCCCGGGATGGGCGCCGCTCCTTATCCGGATCGCCCATGACCTTTGCCGATCTCGGCCTTTCTGACGAACTGCTGCGTGCCGTAGCCGAATCCGGCTATACCGAGCCGACTCCCATTCAGGCGCAGGCGATCCCGCCCGTGCTGATGAACCGGGACCTGATCGGCATCGCCCAGACCGGCACCGGCAAGACGGCGAGCTTCGTGCTGCCGATGATCGACATCCTCGCCCACGGCCGCAGCCGCGCGCGCATGCCGCGCTCGCTGATCCTCGAGCCGACGCGCGAGCTGGCCGCCCAGGTGGCCGAGAATTTCGAGAAATACGGCAAATATCACAAGCTTTCGATGGCGCTGCTGATCGGCGGCGTGAATATGAGCGATCAGGTGGCCGCGCTCGAAAAGGGCGTCGACGTGCTGATCGCGACGCCGGGCCGGCTGATGGACCTGTTCGCGCGCGGCAAGATATTGCTGTCCGGCTGCTCGATCCTGGTGATCGACGAGGCGGACCGCATGCTCGACATGGGTTTCATCCCCGATATCGAGGAAATCTGCACCAAGCTTCCGCCGAACCGCCAGACCTTGCTCTTCTCCGCGACGATGCCGCCGCCGATCAAGAAGCTCTCGGATCGCTTCCTGTCCAACCCCAAGCAGATCGAGGTGGCGCGCCCCGCGACCGCCAACGCCTCGATCGAGCAGAGGCTGGTCGAGACGAGCGCGCGCGGCAAGCGCGAGACGCTGCGCCGGCTGCTGCGCGCGGACGATATGCGCACCGCGATCATCTTCTCCAACCGCAAGACGACCGTACGCGAGCTGACCGACTCGCTGCGTCGCCACGGCTTCCAGGCGGGCCAGATCCATGGCGACATGGAACAGCCCGAGCGGCTGAAGGAGCTCGACCGCTTCAAGAACGGGGAAATCAACATCCTCGTCGCCTCGGACGTCGCGGCGCGCGGGCTCGACATCAAGGGCGTGAGCCACGTCTTCAACCATGACGTGCCCTGGCATCCGGACGATTATGTCCACCGCATCGGCCGCACCGGCCGGGGCGGCGCCACGGGCAAGGCCTTCACGCTGGTGACGCCCGACGATGCCGAGGCGATCGAGGCGATCGAGAAGCTGACCGGCCAGACGATCGCGCGCCTGGCCAAGCCCGAACCGGCCAAGGCCGAGCCCGTCGAGCCCGAACCTGCTCAACCGAAGCCGGCCGAGGAGCGCCCCCGCCGCGAGCGCGCGCCCCGGCGCGGGGACAGGCCGCCGGCCGGACGCGGCGAAAAGGCGAAGGGCGCGACGCCTCGCCCTGAGCCGCGCCGCGAAATCCCGGCCGAGCCAGTGGATATGAACGGCTGGAACGGCCCGATCCCGTCCTTTCTGGACTATGGCTTCGGAACGCGCGGCAATAGCTGACCACCTGCGCGGCGGCTGACGGGCGGATGGCCGTCCTGCCTCCCGCGCTTGTCGATACGCTGTCGATGATGCCCCCCGGCGCTGGCCGGGCTGAAAGGCGAATGCCGGCTGATCGGCAGCGCCGCGATGGCGCTGCATGGTGCCGCCGCCGAGGTGGCGGATGTTCGACCTGCTGGTCGGCCATGACGATGCCCGGCGCCTGCTCGCCAGCGCCTGAACCAGCTTTTTTTTACTTTCCCCCTTGCGGAAAACCTCTTTTAAGGACATTCGATTGTAACAGGACCGTCGCAAAGACTGGCTGGAGAGAGAGATGCTGGCATATCGCGCCCCCGTGGTGACTAAAGAAATTATGGCGATTCGTGGACTCATGCTTGCCGTGCCGCTTGGCCTGGCATGCTGGGTGGCGCTTGCCGGTATGGCGATCGGGGTCGGGCAACTGATCTGACGCCGCCTCCGGATCGGGTCAGGGCGCCGGCTCAGGCCGGCGCCGTCCCCTCCGGAATATCAGCCAAGGCTTTGTTATTAGCGACTTTCGCGGTGACGAAGGCCGCAACTCCCATTAGGCGCGGCGATAGCGCGCGCGGAAATCATCGGCGAAGGCGGCAAGGCGCCCCTCCGCTATGGCCGCGCGCAGATCCTCCATCAGCCGCTGGTAGAACCAGAGATTATGCTCGGTCATCAGCATGGCGCCGAGCATCTCGCCTGATCGGACGAGATGGTGGAGATAGGCGCGGCTCCAGTTCGCGGTCGGCGAATCTGGCTCCAATGGCCGCTGATCCTCCGCGAATCGGGCGTTGCGGATGTTGAGCGGGCCTTCGCGGGTGAAGGCCTGGCCGTTGCGGCCCGAGCGCGTCGGCAGCACGCAATCGAACATGTCGATGCCGCGCTCCACCGCGCCGACGATATCGTCGGGCTTGCCGACGCCCATCAGATAGCGGGGCCGGTCCGCCGGCAGCATGTCCACGGCGAAATCGAGCACGCGGAACATCTCCTCCTGCCCCTCGCCCACCGCGAGCCCGCCGACCGCATAGCCATCGAAGCCGATCGCACGCAGCGCATCGGACGACTGGCGGCGCAGATCCTCTTCCATCGATCCCTGCTGGATGCCGAACAGCGCCGAACAGGCGGCATGATCCCCGCCCGCATCGAAGCCGTCGCGCGAGCGCTTCGCCCAGCGCATCGATCTTTCCATCGACTTGGCCGCCTTGTCGCGCGTGCAGGGATAAGCGGTGCATTCGTCGAACGCCATGACGATGTCCGATCCCAGCAGCCGCTGTATCTCCATCGAGCGTTCGGGGCTGAGCATGTGGCGCGAGCCGTCGAGATGGCTTTTGAAGGCCACGCCTTCCTCGCTCGTCTTGGTGAGCGCGGACAGCGACATCACCTGATAGCCGCCGCTGTCCGTCAGGATCGGTCGCTTCCACTGCATGAAGTCATGCAAGCCCCCGAGCCGCGCCACCCGCTCCGCGCCGGGGCGGAGCATGAGATGGTAAGTATTGCCGAGGATGATGTCCGCGCCCGTCGCGCGGACCTCGGCGGGCTTCATCGCCTTGACGGTGGCGGCGGTGCCCACGGGCATGAAGGCGGGCGTGCGGATGTCGCCGCGCTTCATGGAAACCACGCCGGTGCGGGCGCGGCCGTCGGTGGCGGAAATGGCGTAGGAAAAACGAGGACGATCGGTCATGCCGCGCGCTTAGGGCAGCAGCAGGCTCGCGTCACCATAGGAATAGAAACGATAGCCTGCCTGAATCGCATGGGCATAGGCCGCCTGCATCCGCTCGCGCCCCATCAATGCGGAAACGAGCATGAACAGGGTCGATCGCGGCAAATGGAAATTGGTCATCAGCCCGTCGATCGCGCGGAAGCGATAGCCCGGCGTGATGAAGATCGCCGTATCGCCCTCGAACGGCCGGATGATGCCATCCTCGCCGGTAGCGCTTTCGAGCAGGCGCAGGCTGGTGGTGCCGACCGCGATCAGCCGGCCGCCGGCCGCGCGGGCGGCATTGAGGCGATTGGCGGTGGCAGGATCGATGCGCCCCCATTCGGCGTGCATGCGATGATCCTCGGTATCCTCCGCCTTGACCGGAAGGAAGGTACCCGCGCCGACATGGAGGGTGAGCGTCGCATGGCCGATGCCGCGCGCCTCCAGCGCCGCCATCAGCCCGGGCGTGAAATGGAGCGCGGCGGTGGGGGCTGCGACCGCCCCTTCCTCGCGCGCGAACATCGTCTGATAATCCTCGGCATCGCGGGCATCGGCCGCGCGCTTGCCCGCGATATAGGGCGGCAGCGGCATGCGGCCGGCGCGCTCGAGCAGCAGCTCGACCGGCTCCTCGCCCTCGAAATCGAGGATGATCGAGCCGTCGGCGAGCCGCGCGCTGGCGATGGCGGAGACGCCCGCGCCGAATTCGATCCGATCGCCGTCGCGCACCCGCTTGGCGTTGCGGACGAAGGCGATCCAGCGGCGCGGCCCTTCGCGCTTGTGGAGCGTCGCCCCGATCCGCGCCTCGCCGCGCCGCCCTTCGAGCTGGGCGGGGATGACGCGCGTGTCGTTGAAGACCAGAATGTCGCCCGCGCGCAGCAGATCGGGCAGGTCGCGGACCCGGGCGTCCTCGATCTGATCGCCTTCGAGCAGCAGCAGGCGCGCGGCATCGCGCGGCTCGGCCGGGCGCAGCGCGATCCGCTCGGGCGGAAGATCGAAATCGAACAGGTCTACGCGCACGCGGGATCCCTTAGAGCCACTTCCGGCGGAATTGAACCGTCGCCCCTGCGCAGGCAGGGGCCTATTTCTCTCTCCATCGACGATGCCGTTTGTGACGAGAGACATGGGCCCCTGCCTGCGCAGGGGCGACGGACGAGGAAGCCTACTGCTGCTTCGCCTCCGCCGGCTTCGCCGCCTCGGCGGCGGTGGCCCCCGCCGCCGGCGCCGCCGCGACCGGGCCGGGCGCGCCCATCGAGGCATGGACGATCTTCGACGGGTTTGCCGGCGGCTCGCCCTTCTCGATCAGATCGACATAGGCCATGCCCGAAATCACCCGGCCGACGGCGGTATAATTGCCGTCGAGGCCGAGATTGGGCGACAGCATGATGAAGAACTGGCTGTTGGCGCTGTCCTGCTCCTGCGCGCGCGCCATCGACAAGGTGCCGCGCACATGGGGGAGATCGTTGAATTCGGCCTTCAGGTCCGGCAGGTCCGACCCGCCGAGGCCCGTGCCCTGCGGATCGCCGCCCTGCGCCATGAAGCCGTCGATCACGCGATGGAAGATGGTGCCGTCATAGAAGCCGCGATTGACCAGCGTCTTGATCCGCTCGACCGAGGCAGGCGCCTTGTCCGGCCGGAGCTCGATCGAGACGCGGCCGCCGGTCGAAAGATCGAGGTTCAATATGTTCGCGGGATCGGGCGCCGGCGCCGGGGCGGGCGCCTGGGCGATGGCGACATTGGCCGCGAGCAACCCGATGAGGGAGGCGAACAGGCTCTTCACATGCATAGGATATTCTTCTCCCGGACCATATCGTCCGCCCTTGACCCGGCCCCGCTTGCGCAGGGCTGAACGTTTCAATTTCCCCTGCGGCCGAGTTCCCCGACCCGCGCGCGCACCTCCGCCGCGACGGCAGCGGGCACGAACTTGCGAATATCGCCGCCATAAAGCGCGATTTCCTTGACGAGGCGGGATGCGATCGGCTGCAAGGCGACATCGGCCATCAGGAAGACCGTCTCGATACGATTGTCGAGCTGCTGGTTCATGCCCGCCATCTGATATTCATATTCGAAATCGGCGACCGCACGCAGCCCCCGCACGATCAGCGAGGCCTCCATCCGCTCGGCGAAATCGATCAGCAGCGAATCGAAGGTGACGACCTCTATGTCGCCGCCGATCGCCTCCACCTCGCGGCGGACCATCGCCACCCGCTCGTCCACCGAGAACATCGGCGATTTGGAGGCGTTGGTGGTGACGCCCACCACCAGCCGATCGACCAGCTTCGCGCCGCGCCGGATGATATCGACATGGCCGAGCGTGACCGGATCGAAAGTGCCCGGATAGACGCCGATGCGCATCAGCGATCCCTTTCCACGACATAGCGGGCGATCGCGCGCAGCAGATCCGCCTCCGCACCGAAGACGCTGAGATGGCCGATCGCCTGATCCACCAGCATCGACGCCTGGCGCCGCGCGCGATCGACGCCGAGCAGCGAGACGAAGGTCGCCTTGCCGGCGGCGGCGTCCTTGCCCACCGCCTTGCCCGTGGCCGCAACATCGCCTTCCACGTCGAGCAGATCGTCCGCGATCTGAAAGGCGAGGCCGATATCGCGCGCATAGCCGCGCAGCCGCGCCCGCCCCTCCGGCTGGACATGCGCCATGATCGCGCCCGCCTCCAGGCAGAAGCCGATCAGCGCGCCCGTCTTGAGCTGCTGGAGCCGGGTGACGGTCGGCAGGTCGAACGTCTCGTCCTCCGCGACCAGATCCATCATCTGCCCGCCGGCCATGCCCGAAGGGCCGCTCGACCGCGCAAGCTCCGCCACCAGGTTGGCGCGGACGAAGGGATCGGCATGGGTTTCGGGATCGGCGAGAATCTCGAAGGCGAGCGCATGGAGCGCATCGCCCGTCAGCACCGCCGTCGCATCGTCGAACGCCTTGTGGACGGTCGGGCGCCCGCGGCGCAGATCATCATCGTCCATGCAGGGCAGATCGTCATGGACGAGGCTGTAGACATGGATGCATTCGATCGCGAGCGCGACGCGCAGCGCGCGGGCGCGATCGACATGGAAGAGATCGCAGGCGGCGATGACGAGCAGCGGACGCATCCGCTTGCCTCCGCCGATCGCGGCATGGCGCATCGCCTCGTACAGCCGGGCCCGGGCATCGTCGGGCACGGCGAGGATGTGATCGAAGGCGGCGTCGACATCCGCCGCGACGCGCTCCAGCGCGGTCTTGAGGACCAGCGGCATGACGGCCATGGCGGGATCAGTCCGCGTCAAACGGCTGGGTGCCCGTGGGGCGCCCCTCGCCTCCCGAAGTAATGCGCTCGATCCGCGCCTGCGCCGCCTGCAGCCGCGCCTCGCATTGCGCGCGCAGCCGATCGCCTTCCGAATAGAGGGTGATCGATTCGTCCAGCGACGCCTCGCCGCTTTCCAGCCGCTGCACGATCGCCTCGAGACGCTTCAGCGCATCCTCGAAGGAGAGCTCATCTATGTTCTGCGCGTCCTGCACCATGGCTCCGGCTTGTGGCGATGGCGGGTGCTGGGGTCAAGCGCAGCGGCAGCCCCCGCCCCAGCCTCAAACGAGCTCTCAATGCTTGAAGGGATCGACGAAGCCCGGCTGGCGGAACAGCGCCTCCGCCTCGGACTGCGGCGCCTCGCCCGCATGGGAGGCGGCCTCGCGCTCATGGCGGAGCTGCTCGATCAGCGCCTCGCGATCGCCCTCGAGGCGGCTGTCGACGGGCGCTTCGAGGCCCGCCGCCTTGGCCGCCTTGGCGACCAGCGCGTCAAGCTCGCGCTGCGAGCAGAGGCCGAGCGTCACCGGATCCTTCGGCGTGATATTCGCGATGTTCCAGTGGGTCCGGTCGCGGATCGCGGCGATGGTGGTGCGCGTCGTGCCGATCAGCTTGCTGATCTGCCCGTCCGACACTTCCGGATGGTTGCGGATGATCCAGGCGATGCCGTCGGGCTTGTCCTGCCGCTTGGAAACCGGCGTGTAGCGCGGCCCCTTGGTGCGGCGGGCCTGCTCGGGCCCCTTCTGGATGGCGAGGCGATATTTGGGGTCCTTCTGCCCCTTCTCGATCTCGGCGAGGGTGAGCTCGCCCGCGCGGACGGGATCGCGCCCGGTGAGCTTGGTGGCGGCGGTATCGTCGGCGATCGCCTGCACCTCGAGGATGTGGAGACCGCAGAAGGCGGCGATCTGCTCGAAGCTGAGGGCGGTATTATCGACCAGCCAGGAGGCGGTCGCATGGGGCATGAGCGGCTGGGCCACGGATTCCTCCGGAAAAAACAAGGGCCGCCCCTTCACGGAGCGGCCGATACGTGGGCCGGCATGTAATCAAGCGCAGGGCCAAGGGCAAGCATGGCTTTATCGCGCCATCATGCGGCCCTGCGCACCTCCCCGTCCGGCACCAGCGCATCGAGGAACTGGCGGGCGCTTTCCGCCCAGCCGAAGCCTGCGCCCCGCGCGGCGCACAGCGCGCGGTCGCACGCCAGCGCACGGGCGATCGCGGTTTCGAGATTCTCGTCCAGCGCGCCCGTTCCGGGGGTAATGATATCGGCCGGACCCGGCACCGGATAGGCTGCGACCGGCGTGCCGCAGGCCAGCGCCTCGATCATCACCAGCCCGAACGTGTCCGTCCTGCTCGGAAACACGAACACATCCGCGCCGGCATAGGCGGCAGCGAGCGCCTCGCCGGAAAGCGCGCCGAGGAAGCGCGCATCGGGATAGCGCGCGGCCAGCATCGCGCGGGCCGGCCCATCGCCCACCACGACGCGCGTGCCGGGATGCCGCGTTTCCAGAAAGGCCGGCAGATTCTTCTCGATCGCGACGCGGCCGACATAGAGCTGGATCGGCCGGGGAAGATCGGCGAAGGGATCGACGGCGGACCGATGCGGGCGGAACAGGCCAAGATCCGCGCCCCGGCCCCAGAGGCGCGTATGGGCGAGGCCATGCGCCGCGAGCATCCGCCGCAGCGTCGGCGTCGAAACCAGCACGGCCGCCGCGGGCCCATGGAACCAGCGGATATAGTGCCAGACCCAGGCCGCCGGCAGCCTGGTGCGCGCCGCGACATAGTCCGGGAAATGGGTGTGATAGGCGGTGGTGAAGGACCGGCCTTGCCGCAGGCACCAGCGCCGCGCGGCAAGACCGAGCGGGCCTTCGGTGGCGATATGCACCGCCTCCGCGCCGAACCCGGCTATGATCCGGCCGATCGCCGCCGGGCCGCCCAGCGCGAGGCGGATTTCGGGATAGGTGGGGCAAGGCAGCGAGCGGAACCGATCCGGCCCGAGGATCGCGACGTCATGGCCCCGCGCCTCCAGCTCGCGCCGCGTCACCTGCAGCGTACGGACGACGCCGTTCACCTGCGGCTCCCAGGCGTCGGTGACGATCGCGACCCGCATGGCTGGAATTCAGGCGGCGAGCTTGCGGAGCGGCGTGGGCTTGTCGCGCGCCGCCATCTCGTCCGCCCAGTGGAGTATCTCCATCCGCCCGTCGAAATGCTCGACCAGCGCGGTGCAGCCTTCCACCCAGTCGCCGTCATTATAATAAGCGACATCGCCGAAGCGGCGCATCTCGGCGGTGTGGATATGGCCGCAGACGACGCCGTCCACCCCCTGCACCACCGCCTCGTGCGCGACCGCCTCCTCATAGCGGGAGATGAACTCGACCGCGTTCTTCACCTTGTGCTTGGCGTGCTTGGCAAGCGACCAGTAAGGCAGGTCGAAGCGCCGCCGGACGGCGTTGATCACGACGTTGAGCTTGAGCAGCAGCTCATAGGCGGCGTCGCCCAGGAAGGCGAGCCAGCGGGCGCACATCACCACCGTATCGAAGCGGTCGCCATGCAGCACCAGCAGCTTGCGCCCGTCGGCGGTAGTGTGGATCACCTCGTCACGCACCTCGATCCCGCCGAAGGTGAGGCCGGCGAACTGGCGGATCATCTCGTCATGATTGCCGGGGATATAGACGATGCGCGTGCCGCGCCGGGCGCGCTTCAGCACCCGCCAGACGACGTCATTGTGCAGCGCCGGCCAGTACCAGCTCCGCCGGAGCTTCCAGCCGTCGATGATGTCGCCGACGAGATACATGGTCTCGCTGTCGGTGGAATCGAGGAAATCGATCAGCATCGCCGCATTGCAGCCGCGCGTGCCGAGATGGATGTCCGAAATCCAGATGGTGCGATAGCGCCGCCGCTGGCCCGTCCGCTCGGGCATGGTCGGCGGCCGGTCCGGAAAATCGGTCATCAGATTCGCCGCGCGATCGGCGAGAAAGGTCGGGCGGGCGAAGGCGTCCATATCGATCCTCCATCAGGGGGCTCGTCCGGCAGCCTATCGCGATCGATTGTTACAGTTCCAACCGCAGCCTCAGTCGTCCATCGTCAGTCGTCAGTCGTTCATCGTCACATGGCCCGGCACGGCGGCGACATTGGCCAGCCAGGCGGAAACCGCCGGATAGGGATCGAGATCGAACCCGCCCTCATGCGCCACATGGCTATAGGCGTAGAGCGCGATATCGGCGAGGCTGAGCGCATCGCCGACGAAGAAGCGGCGGCCCGCCAGATGCCGCTCCATCACCGCCAGCGCCGCCTCCCCCGCCGCCCGCCGGGCCGGGATCTGCGCGCGCTGCTGATCGGAAAGCGCAGCCTCGCCGACATATTCGAGCCAGAAGCGCAGCGTCGCGACATTGGGCTCATGGCTATATTGTTCGAAGAACATCCAGCGCAGCATGTCCGCCCGATCGAAGCGATCGGCCGGGATCAGGCCCGATCCATCCGCCAGCCAGCAGCAGGCGGCATTGCTTTCCGGCAGGAAGCGCCCGCCAATCTGGAGCACGGGGATGCGGCCATTGCCGTTCACGTCGCGGAGGAATTCGGGCGTCCGCGTCTCGCCCTTCAATATGTCATATTCGCGCCGTTCGAGCGGCACGCCCAGATGCGCGGCGGTGAGGCGGATCTTGTAGCAATTTCCCGACGCCGAATATTCGTGGAGGACCAGCCGCCCGGTCATGGCTGTCCCACGGTCAGCACGATCTTGCCGACATGGTCCCCGCTTTCCAGCCGGCGATGCGCGGCGGCGGCGTCCGCCAGCGGGAAGATCGTGTCGATCACCGGCTTCAGCCGCCCTTCCTCGACATGCGGCCAGACGTGGCGCATCAGCTCGTCCGCCACCAGCGACTTGAATTCCGGGCTGCGCGCACGGAGCGTCGATCCGGTGAGCGTCAGCCGCTTGCGCATGATCCGCCAGATATCGACTTCCGCCGTGCTGCCGCGCTGGGCCGCGATCGAGACATGGCGACCATTCTCCGCCAGGCAGGCGAGATTGCGCGGGAGATAGTCTCCGCCCACCATGTCGAGCACGATATCCACGCCCCGGCCGCCGGTGAGGCGCTTCACCTCCTCCACGAAATCGGTGGTGCGATAGTTGATCGCCTGCGCGGCGCCGAGTTCCAGCGCGCGCGCGCATTTCTCGTCCGATCCGGCGGTCACGAAGATGCCGAGCCCGAAGATCCGGCCGAGCTGGATCGCCATCGTGCCGATGCCGCTGGTGCCGCCATGGACGAGCACGCTGTCGCCCGCATCGGCATAAGCGCGCTCGAACACATTGGTCCACACGGTGAACAGCGTCTCGGGAACAGCCGCCGCCTCGATCATCGAAAGCGTGCTGGGCACGGGCAGGCATTGGCCGACGGGCGCCGTCACATATTCGGCATAGCCCCCACCCGCCAGCAGCGCGCAGACCGGCTGGCCGAGCAGCGGCGCATCGACGCTCTCCCCCTCGGCCACCACCTCGCCCGCCACTTCCAGCCCCAATATGCCGGGCGCGCCGGGCGGCGGCGGATATCTGCCCTCGCGCTGCATCGCATCGGGCCGGTTGACGCCGGCGGCGGCGACACGGATCAGCACCTCGCCCGGCCCGGGCAGCGGAACGGACCGTTCCACCGGCACCAGAACCTCCGGTCCCCCGGGCTCTTCCGGGTCGATCGCCATCATCCTGTCGGGCAACGCAGCCATTTCCTCTCCCCCGGGCATGCGGTTCGTCGCAAGGTTTATTGACAGCGAGGCAAGGACGGTCAACTTTCCGTCACATGGATCTCGACGAACTCTTCGCGAAGACTCCGGAAAGCCCCCTGACGCTGCTGTGCCGCCAGGATCTCGATCCGCTGTCGGTCGAGGAACTGGAGCTACGCATCGCCGCGCTGGAGGGCGAGATAGCCCGCACCAGGGCAAGAATCGAGTCTTCGACCAGCCATCGCGCAATCGCGGACGCATTATTCAAACGATGAAGCGCCGCCCGGCCTTCTCGGGCGCCGCATGCCCCCGATCCGATCGGCGGGAGATGCGCTTGATGAATGGCAGTCGGCGCACGACATATCGGGAAACGGACCGGGGCCATCGCCCGGATCCGAAGGAGTAAGATCATCATGCCGTCATTCGCCCGCGAACTCGAGCAGACGCTCCACAATGCGCTGACAGCGGCGAGCACCCGTCGCCACGAATATGCGACTCTGGAACATCTCCTCCTCGCGCTCATCGGCGACGAACATGCCTCCAAGGTGATGACCGCCTGCGGCGTCGAGCTGAACGAGCTCCGGGATGCCGTGACCGTCTATCTCGATACGGAGCTCGATGCCCTCAAGGTGGAGGGCAATAGCGATCCATCACCCACGTCGGGCTTCCAGCGCGTCGTGCAACGCGCGATCCTGCACGTCCAATCCTCGGGCCGCGAGGAAGTGACCGGCGCCAATGTGCTCGTGGCTTTGTTCAGCGAGCGCGAGAGCTATGCCGTCTTCTTCCTGCAGCAGCAGGATATGAGCCGCCTCGACGCGGTCAGCTTCATCAGCCACGGCGTCGGCAAGGCCGGCCAACCTACGGAGAGCCGCGAAGTGAAAGGGGCCGAAGAGGAGAAGGCCGCGAAGTCCGACGGCAAGAAGGGCGAAAGCGCGCTCAAGCAGTTCACCGTCAACCTCAACGAGAAGGCCAAGGAGGGCAAGGTCGATCCGCTGATCGGCCGCGACGCCGAAGTCGACCGCACGGTGCAGATCCTCTGCCGCCGTTCGAAGAACAACCCACTCTATGTGGGCGATCCCGGCGTGGGCAAGACCGCCATCGCCGAGGGGCTGGCGCGCAAGATCATCGAGCGCGACGTGCCCGAAGTGCTGCTGCCTGCGGTGATCTACTCGCTCGACATGGGCGCGCTGCTCGCCGGCACGCGCTATCGCGGCGATTTCGAGGAGCGGCTGAAGGCGGTCGTGACCGAGCTTGAGAAGCTGCCCCATGCGGTGCTCTTCATCGACGAGATCCATACGGTGATCGGCGCGGGCGCCACCTCCGGCGGCGCAATGGATGCGTCCAACCTGCTCAAGCCCGCGCTGTCGGGCGGCACGATCCGCTGCATCGGCTCCACCACCTATAAGGAGTTCCGCAACCATTTCGAGAAAGATCGCGCGCTTCTCCGCCGCTTCCAGAAGATCGACGTGAAGGAGCCGACGGTCGAGGACACGATCAAGATCCTCACCGGCCTGCGGTCCGCCTTCGAGGCGCATCATAATGTGAAATACACGCCCGATGCGATCAAGTCGGCGGTCGAGCTTTCGGCGCGCTACATCAACGACCGCAAGCTGCCCGACAAGGCGATCGACGTGATCGACGAGGTCGGCGCGTCGCAGATGCTGGTCGCGCCCAACAAGCGCAAGAAGGTGATCACGCCCAAGGAGATCGAGGCCGTGATCGCGACCATGGCGCGCATCCCGCCGAAATCGGTGTCGACCGACGACAAGAAGTCGCTGGCGACGCTGGAGACGGATCTGAAGCGCGTCGTCTTCGGGCAGGACAAGGCGATCGAGCTGCTTTCCTCCGCGATCAAGCTCAGCCGCGCAGGCCTGCGCGATCCGGACAAGCCGATCGGCAATTATCTGTTCACCGGCCCCACCGGCGTCGGCAAGACGGAGGTTGCGCGCCAGCTCGCCGCGATCATGGGCATCCCGCTCCAGCGCTTCGACATGTCCGAATATATGGAGCGCCATTCGGTCAGCCGGCTGATCGGCGCGCCTCCGGGCTATGTCGGCTATGATCAGGGCGGCCTGCTCACCGATGCGGTCGATCAGCATCCCCATTGCGTCCTCCTCCTCGACGAGATCGAGAAGGCGCATCCGGACCTGTTCAACATCCTCCTGCAGGTGATGGACAATGGCAAGCTGACCGATCACCACGGCAAGACGGTCGATTTCCGCAACGTCATCCTCATCATGACGACCAATGCCGGCGCGGCCGACATGGCGCGCGAAACGCTCGGCTTCGGCATGCTCACCCGCGAGGGCGAGGATGAGGAGGCGGTGAAGAAGATGTTCACCCCCGAATTCCGCAACCGCCTCGATGCGATCGTGCCCTTCGGCTATCTGCCGACGGAAGTGGTCGCTCGCGTGGTGGAGAAGTTCATCCTCCAGCTCGAGCTCCAGCTCGCCGAACGCGAGGTCCATATCTCGCTCGACGACGCGTCGAAGGAATGGCTCACCGCGCGCGGCTACGACAAGCTCTATGGCGCGCGCCCGATGAGCCGCCTGATCCAGGAGAAGGTCAAGCAGCCGCTCGCCGAGGAGCTATTGTTCGGCAAGCTGGTCCATGGCGGCGAGGTCAAGGTGCATCTGAAGGACGGCGCGCTCGTCTTCGAGATCACCCCGGCCGCACCGAAGCGCCCGAAAAAGGGTTCGTCCAAGGACAAGATCAAGGCCTGATCCGCCATCCCTGCCATGCCGGCCTCCCCCGGCATGGCAGCTATGATCGCCAAGCCCTTGCGGTAGCCCGGGAAATGAACAGAGTGGACGCATCTCAAAAGGGGGTGCGTCCATGTTTCGTCCGCTTCTTATCGCGTCCAGCCTGATCGCCCTGTCCGCGACGGCCCCTGCCGCCCCGCCTGCGGGCCCCTCCCGTCATTTCGAGGCGCAGGATCTTTTTTCGCTCGAGGTCGCATCCGATCCGCAGATAGCCCCCAAGGGCGATGTCGTCGCCTATGTCCGCAGGTCGAACGACATCATGACGGACCGCGCCCGTTCGACCATCTGGCTGGTCGATAGGAAGACGGGCGCCCATACGCCCCTCGTCGCCGGCCCCGGTGCGCATAGCCAGCCGCGCTGGTCGCCCGACGGCAAGCGCATCGCCTATGTCTCCAGCGCGGAGGGCGGCAGCGCGCAGCTCTTCGTCCGCTGGATCGCAAGCGGAGAGACGGCGCGCATCACCAGCCTGCCCGATACGCCCGGCGCGATAAGCTGGTCGCCCGATGGCCGCCACATCGCCTATACGCTGAACGTGCCCGACGAGGGCCTCCGTCTCGGCTCGGCGCCTTCCAAGCCGGAGGGCGCGCAATGGGCCCCGCCGCTGGAGGTGATCTCCGCCGTCACCTATCGCCAGGATGGGGGTGGCTATGTGAAGCCCGGCTTCGACCATATCTTCGTCGTGCCGGCGGATGGCGGCGCGCCGCGCCAGCTCAGCTTCGGCCCCTATCATGACAATGGCCCGCTGAGCTGGACGCCGGACGGCAAGACCATCCTGTTCAGCGCCGTCCGCACCCCCAAATGGGAGCAGGAACCGCTCAACAGCGAAATCTATGCGCTCGATATCGCCACCGCGAAGCTCAGCCAGCTCACCACGCGCAACGGTCCGGACCAGGACCCCCTCGTCTCGCCCGACGGTCGCCACATCGCCTATCTCGGCTTCGACGACAAAAGGCTCGGCTATCAGAATGTCCGCCTCTATCTAATGGATCGCGACGGCGGGAATGTCCGCGTCCTGACGGACCGGCTCGACGGCAGCGTCGAAAGCCCCGTCTGGGCGAAGGACGGCCGCTCCCTCTACGTCCAATATGATGAAAAGGGCACCACCAGGGTCGCCCGCGTGACGCTGGATGGCAGCATCCGGACCGTCGCCGAAGGGCTGGTCCAGTCCGCGCTCGATCGTCCCTATTCCGGCGGCAGCTACAGCGTCGCCGATGATGGCAGCATCGCCTTCACCAGCGGCACGGCGCTGCGCCCCGCGGACCTGTCCGTCACGCGCGGGGGCAGCACGCGCCGCCTCACCCGGCTCAACGAGGATCTGCTCGCTGCCAAAGAGCTCGGCCAGGTGCGCAAGCTACCCGTCACCGCCTTCGACAATCGCGCCATCGACGCCTGGCTCGTCACCCCGCCCGATTTCGATCCGGCGAAGAAATATCCGCTGATCCTGGAGATCCATGGCGGCCCCTTCTCCGCTTATGGCCCCTCCTTCTCCACCGATAATCAGCTCTATGCCGCCGCCGGCTATGTCGTGCTCTATGTCAATCCGCGCGGCTCGACCTCCTATGGCGAGGAATTCGCCAATCTCATCCACCATGCCTATCCCGGCCATGATTATGATGATCTGATGAGCGCGGTCGATGCCGCAATCGCGCAGGGCTATGTCGATCCGAACAATCTGTTCGTCACCGGCGGCTCGGGCGGCGGCGCGCTCACCGCCTGGATCGTCGGCAAGACGGATCGCTTCAAGGCAGCCGCCACGCAGAAGCCGGTGATCGACTGGGCGAGCTTCGTGCTCACCGCCGATGTCATTCCCTTCTTCTCGCGCTACTGGTTCCCCAAATATCCCTGGGAGGATCCGCAGAGCTATTGGGCGCGTTCGCCGCTGTCGCTGGTCGGCAACGTGAAGACGCCCACGCTCGTTGTCGTCGGCAGCGAGGATTATCGCACGCCCGTCAGCGAGTCCGAGCAATATTATTCGGCGCTGCAATTGCGCGGCGTGCCGACGGCGCTCGTGAAGGTCCCCGGCGCATCGCATGGCGGGCTGGCGGTGCGCCCGTCGCAATCGGCCGCAAAGGCGTCGGCGATCCTCGCCTGGTTCGAAAAATATCGCGCCCGCTGACCGGCGGGATGAAGAGGAGAGAGACGATGGACGAGACCGAACTGCGCGCCAGGGCGATCGCGCTTTATGATCGCTTCACCCATGTCACCCATGATCGCCGCGCCTTTATGGGCGAGATGGCGAAGCTCGCCGGAAGCGCCGCCGCGGCCAATGCGCTTGTCGCCTCGATCGCGGCGAGCCCGGCCGCGGCCGCCATGGTCGATCCCGCGGACAAGCGGCTCGTGACCGGAAATATCGCCTGGCCGGGGTCCGGCGGCCACAGGCTGAGCGGCTATTTCGCCCGTCCCAGGGCGGTGCGGGGCAAGCTCCCGACCGTGATCGTCGTCCACGAAAATCGTGGGCTCAACGGCTATATCCAGGATGTCACCCGCCGGCTCGCGCTCGCCGGCTTCCTCGCGCTCGCGCCGGACTTTCTTTCCCCCGCCGGCGGCACGCCCGCGAACGAGGATCAGGCGCGCGAGATGATCGGCAAGCTCGATCTTCCCGCGACCGTGGCGGACGGCGTCGCCACCATCGCCTGGCTGAAGACGCGTCCCCGCTCGAACGGCAAGGTCGGCGTCATCGGCTTCTGCTGGGGCGGCGCGCTGGTCGATCGCCTCGCCGTCGCGGCGGGCGCCGGGCTCGATGCCGGCGTATCCTTCTACGGCCCCCCACCCCCGCCGGCCGAAGCCGCCAAGGTCAAGGCCCCGCTCCTGCTCCATTATGCCGGCACGGACGAGCGGGTGAATGCCGGCGCCGCCGCCTGGGTGGAGGCGCTCAAGGCCGCACGCGTGCCGGTCACGCGCCATGACTATCCCGGCACGCAGCATGCCTTTCACAACGACACGTCGGCCGCGCGCTACAATGCCGAAGCCGCCAAGCTCGCCTGGGATCGCAGCATCGCCTTCCTCAAGGAGCATCTGTCATGACCGTCGAGGATAGCGAGACGATCCTCTTCTACCATAATCCCCGCTCCCGCGCGCAGATGGTGCACTGGATGCTGGAGGAGGTCGGCGCGCCCTATGAGATATTGCCGATCGAATTCGGCCAGGGCGAGCATAAGACGCCCGAATTCCTCGCGCTCAATCCCATGGGCAAGCTGCCGACGATCGTCCATCGCGGCACGGTCGTCACCGAAACCGGCGCGATCATCGCCTATCTCGCCGATGCCTTTCGCGAGGCCGGCCTCGCCCCCGCGCTCGACGATCCGCGTCGCGGCACATGGCTGCGCTGGATGTTCTTCGCCGGCACCTGCTTCGAGCCCGCGCTGCTCGACACGATGCTCAAGCGCCCGCCCGCCGAACCCAAGACGATCGTCGGCTATGGCAGCTATGAGGATGTGCTCAAGGCGCTCGAAACGATGCTCGACCCCGGCCCCTATATATTGGGCGAGGAGTTCAGCGCGGCGGATGTCTATGTCGGTGCGGAAATAAGCTGGGCGATGAGCTTCGGCGCGCCCGGCCTCAAGGGCAATCCGCTGTTCGACGCCTATGTCGCCCGGATCACCGACCGGCCCGCCTACAGGCGCTCGATCGGCGCCGACGCGGCCGCATAAAGGGGCCGGGCATGAAAAAGGGCCCGGCGGATCGCTCCACCGGGCCCTTCGTCATTCAGCCAGTGCCGACCTTATTCCCGGTTGCCGAGGAACGACAGCAGGAACTGGAACATGTTGACGAAGTCGAGATAGAGCGACAGCGCGCCCATGATCACCGTCTTGCCGATCATGTCCGTCCCGGCGACGTGGAAATAGAGGCTCTTGATGCGCTGCGTGTCATAAGCCGTCAGGCCCGCGAACAGCAGCACGCCGATGCCCGAAATCGCGAAGGTCAGCCCCGGCGACTTGAAGAAGATGTTGAGCAGCGACGCGACCAGCAGGCCGACCACGCCCATGATCAGGAAGGTGCCGAAACCCGACAGATCCTTCTTCGTGGTATAGCCGTACAGGCTGAGCGACACGAAGGCCGCGGCCGTCGCGAAGAAGGTCGTCGCGATCGAGGGGCCGGTGTAGACGAGAAAGATCGTCGACATCGACAGGCCCATCACCGTCGCGAAGGCCCAGAACAGCGCCTGCGCCGCGCCCGTCGAAAGACGATGGATGCCGAAGCTCAGCACCATCACGAAGGCGAGCGGCGAAAAGATGATGAGATATTTCAACGGTCCTGGCGACAGCATCACCGATGCCGCCGCGCCGGACGCGGCAAACAACAGCGCGACGATGCCAGTCAACAGCACGCCGGACGCCATATAATTGTAGACCGAAAGCATATAGGACCGCAGACCCGCATCGAAGGCGGCCTCGCGGGCGCCGACGCTAGTCTGACGCGACACTGCGGTCGTCCTGGGGTCGGACCAATTAGCCATCGTAGGATACTCTCCTTGCCGTCGCGAACGTCCGCGACCAGATGGGAATATCGGCGCTGGATGGATTTTTTTCAAGCGAAAGCGGTTTGAACATCATATTCCGGCTACGGAAAGATACGTATCATGACCAGGCTCTTCGTCGCGATCCGCCCTCCCCGCCTGCTTCGCGAACGGCTTCTCGCCCTGATGGGCGGCGTCATGGGCGCACGCTGGCAGAGCGACGAGCAGCTCCATGTCACGCTCCGTTTCATCGGCGAGGTGGATCGCCATTGCGCGGCGGATGTGGCGGCCGCGCTCGGCAGCGTCCATCATGCCGCCTTCGATCTGGCTCTGGACGGGATCGGCCATTTCGATCGCAAGGGGCGGATCGAATCCCTATGGGCCGGCGTCGGCCCGCATGAGCCGCTCAAGGCGCTGCACCAGAAGATCGACCAGGCGCTCGTCCGCGTCGGCCTTCCCGGCGAGCAGCGCGCCTATCTGCCGCATCTGACGCTCGCCCGCTTCGGGCGTGCCGGGGCGACGGGCCCGGTCGAGCCGTTCCTCGGCCGCACCGCCGGCCTTTCGAGCCCGCCGGTCCGCATCGTCGATTTCTGCCTCTATGAAAGCAGCCTCGGCCGCGACGGCGCCTCCTACACGATCGTCGAACGCTATCCGCTCGAGCCGGCCGCACGCTGATACCCCTTGTAACCTGTGTGGTGCCGGATCGTGTAGAATGAGCGGTGCGGATGAAGGGGTGGATGCCGAAACAAGTTCGGCATGACGATAGGGGTTGTGCAAGGGTTCCGCGCAGGCAGGGATCCATGCCTCCGTTCGAGGGGAGACAATTCAACCCCAGCCGAAAATCGCCCCGTCAAATCACCCAGGCATAAGGAAAACAGGTAAAAGAAAAGGGGCCGGTCTCGCGACCGACCCCCAATCTTTCGTCGATACCGCCACTTCAGTGGCGGTGCCGCACCTTACTGGCCCGAACCCGCGCCGAAGGTGATTTCCACGCGCCGGTTCTGCGGCTCGCGGACGCCATCGGCGGTCTCGACCAGCGGGCGGCTCTCGCCGAACGCTTCGGTCGTGATCGACGCTTCCGGAACGCCCTTGCCGGCCAGATAGGCCTTCACGGCGTCCGCACGGCGCTGCGACAGGCCGACATTGTAGCTGTCGGAACCCGACTTGTCGGCGTGGCCGGCGAGAACCACCGAAGCCTGGCCGGTCGTCGCATAAGCCTGAGCGGCGTTGTCGAGGATCGCGGCGGCCTCCGGCGTGACGTTCGACTTATCCCAGTCGAAGAACACGATGAACGGACCCGGCGTCTCGACCACCGGCGGAGGCGGCGGCGGGGGCGGCGGGGGCGGAGGAGGCGGCGGCGGCGGGGGCGGCGGCGGAGGCGGCGGGGCCGCCGGCTCGCCGAAATTGTAGATCACGCTGGCGAGCAGGCTGTGCGAGCGGAAGCGCGTCTCGTACGGCGTGCCGTCGACCTTGCCGATGAACTTCACGTCGTCGACGTTGAAGAAGCGATACTTCACGCCGACGTCGACCGCGTCCGTCACCGGATAGCGGACGCCCGCGATCGCCTGCCAGGCGAACTTGGTGTCGCTGTCATCCAGGAACGAGCCCGGGCCCGAGATCTTGTTACGCTCCGTCTTCACGCGGGCGATACCGGCACCACCGCCGATATAGCCGTTGAAGCCCGTATCGTCGCCGAAATCGAGCAGGCCGTTGGCCATGAAGCTCAGCGCGTTCGTCCAGCCCGACGCATCCTCATAGGTGCCCGCCGGCGCAGGCGCGCCGCCGGCAACCGGGGTGGGGACGGACGAGGAGAAGCTGTCAACGCGCGCGCGCTTGAAGCCGACTTCGCCTTCGAGGCGGAAGGCACCGAAATCATAGCCGACGATGCCGTCGACATCGTAACCATAATGGGAGTCGACAGTCCCGGCATTGTTGACGGCGCCAATATCGTATTTGAGATCTTCGATTAGCAGCGCACCGCCTTCGGCGCCCACATACCAAGCGCCGTCCTTCGCCAGCGCCGGCGAGGCCAACGCGGTCGAGGCGAGCACGGCCAACATGGCGAGCTTACGCATATTAATCCCCTTTTTCTTCATGTTCCTCCCGGAACATGCGTTTACCTAGTCAAAGCACGCTTTATGCGCAAGCGCACAGGAACGTGGTCTCTAGCCGAAACGAGGCGGTCCGGACAGTAGTCCGGGCGTTTCCTTCGGTGGACGCACGCCTAAACAACGCTCGTCGCATCCGGTTTCTTTCCTCCCACAAAAATTTTTACGGAGCGACGAGTCCATGTCCCCGCAGCGCGGCGAAGATCGCGGCCACGCCCTGCCGTGCCCCACTGCCGACCACCGCCCCGCCGGCCGGGTCAAGAAGGACCGCCCGTTGGGCTCCGACCAGCTGGACGCCACCGGTCCTCAGGGCTTTTACGGAGGGGATTCCAACCATCCGATCCACCCATGATGACAGGCGAACAGCGCTTCGTCGACGATCCAGCCCGTCATGCCGACGGCCAGAGCCATGAAACACCGTCCACCGTCCCTCCAGCCGGTGATCTGGCCGGCTCTGCCGCGCCACGCGCCCGTGGCGTTCATCCCAACGATCCAGCACTGGTCGGGCGCGGACGATGCCGGCGGGGCCGTGTCGCCGATCGACTGCATTGCAGCATGAAGCCGCCGGTCGATCCCAACCGGCGCTTCATTATAGGTTAATTTCTTCTGTGCCCGCGCCGCCCAAATAAGGGGCGGGTCGAAGCGCGCGGTGCCATCGGCCATCCTCTGCCTTCCTGGACCGTGAAAGTAACGATCATAGCCGGCAATGAAGGCGCCAGCACGCCCATCTGCTCCCTCATGATCGTGAAGCGCGTCGCCAAAGTCGCCCCGTCCGCGGCCTGCGCGGCCGCATCGATCTCGCGCCATTGCGATAGTCACTGAGGAAAATGCATGAAGCCACTGAAATAGCGCAACTCTTTCACTGGATAACCGGGCCGCCGTGCCGCCAACGGCGCCCACCCTATCGAGCAGATTCCTCTGTGCCGAAATCCGCGCCCCGCGCATCGGAAAGGACGCCCGGATCGCCGCTCGATCATCCAGCGGGCCACCCGCCATGCTTCAGCTTCTGCCCCTTATGCTTGAAGCGCAGGACACTATCGCATTTTCGTTCATGCGAGTGCGATATGCACCTCATTGTGGCGCAGCGGCCCCGGCATCACCGGCGAATTATAGAGAGCATGTTCCGCCCGGCCGACGGGCGTCCTGCCCGTCTTCGCCAGCCAGTCGCGCAGCTCGCGCTCCTTGGCCGCCAGCGTCTTGTCGTCGGCCCGTCCGCCGAAGCGGATCGCCGCCATGCGGCGCGGCGGCACTTCCACGATCGTCACGTCGGGCCCCGGCTCGGGCAGCGTCTCGCGCGTCCAGCCCATGGGGATGGCGAAGCGGATCCGCCAGTCCCCACTCTCTAGCGGCGCCGCGAACACCGGCACCGTCATCGCCACCTCCTCGCCGCCACGCGTCTCGGCAAAGGCATAGTCGGCGAGCAGGCCGAAGCCCGTGCCCAGCGCCCGGTCGCGCGATCCGCCCTGCACCGTCTCGGCCACCAGCATCGCCGGATAATCGCGTATCTCGAAGGCCCCGTCGGTCTCGATGGTCTCGAAATTGGGGGATTCGGTCACCTGCTCGCGCAGCCAGAGCAGCGCCGCGCCCGCCGCGACGCCGCCCGCCACTATGCCCAACATTTTCCCCAAGCTGATCTGCGCCATTTATCGAGATCCTTTCGGTGCCGGCCTATGCGCCCTTCCGCCCCGCCATCCAACCCCCCGCCGATCCGGGGATGGCGCCATCATGGCGCGAAGGGCAGCGGGGCGATGTCCGGTTCGATCCATCTCCGTCGCGCCTCGGTCGAGAACAGCCGCTCGCGCGTCCAATAAGCGAGCAGCCAGTCCTTCCGCCCCAGCGGCGAGGCGAGCAGCGCGTTGCACAGAAGATGGAGCGGCATATGCGGCCGCTCCGCCGCGAAGGCCGCCGCCGCGCGCAGCGATGCCTGGGTGATCGTCTCATGATAGCCAGCACTGTCGCTGTTCATGCCGCCCACCGCCTCATTGTAGCTGCGGATGATGTCCGGCATGTCGCGCGAGGGACTCAGATCGGGCCGCCTGAGGATGATCCACAGCGCGGCTGCGAAATGCGCGGCGTGGGTCCAGCGCTCCTTGGCCAGGCTATGGTCGATCAGTCCCCGGCCGATCGCCTCCATCTCGGCATCGGAACGGAAGGACGGGTCGGATCGATCGGAATCGGTCATGATGGGCTCCCTGAAACTGGAATGGCGGGAGCCGTTGCACGCGGGCCCCGCCGGTGACGGCGAGGCATCGTCTGCGCGATGTGTCGGAAAATGCGGGGGCTCAGCCCCTGTCCTGCGCATCCCCTTTCCCCATCGCGCGCATTGCCACCGCCGCACCGGGCATGGCTTGCTGTCGCTTGGAGGGAAGGGAATATTCCATGCGCGAAGCTAAATCATGCCGCCCCACGCCGGTCAACCGAATGTTACGGCAATGGATAGCGGTGCGCATTTTAAGCCATGATGATCCGGCCGTCGCTCAGCACGTCCATCAGCTCTATGCCATGCGCCCCCAACTCCGATCCCATCGACCCCTTCCTATCGATTCCGCCTCCTCACCGGGGCCCTGCTTGTCATCGCTGGGCGGCTGTAGGAAGCTAAGAAACCCGATGAATAAAATTAGGTGTTGGGGAGGATGATGACCTGCATTCGCGAGGTGCGCCACTCCAAGGGGCTCACCTTGCTCGACGTGGCCCTGCGCTGCGTGCCACCGACCACCGCCCAGACGATCGGCCGTCTCGAAACCGGCATGCGCACCGTTTCGCTCAAATGGCTGAACCGCATCGCCGCCGCGTTGGAGGTCGCCCCCGCCGATCTCGTCCGCCTGGCGGGGGAGGCCGACATGCCCCTGCTGGCCGTGCTCGGTCCGGGCACGGCGCGCGTGCCGGACAAGCGGAAATTCCTTCCCCTCCCCCGGCCGCGGCGCGGCTTCGTCGCGATCGCGGTGGAATCCGCCTGCGGCGATTATCGCGCGGGCGACACCTTATGGTGCGAACGCCTTCCTCCGTCGCGCTTCGCCGCCGCACTCAACCATGATGTGCTAGTCCCGCGCACGGCCGGGCGCTTCCTGTTCGGCCGGCTGGTCGGCCGCCAGCCCGGCCTGCTCAAGCTGCTCCTGCCCGGCAAGGGCGGCCGCGAGATCCTCATCCTCGATCCACCCTGGCTCGCAATGGCCGTCCGCCTGCTGCGCGATCTCTGATTCTTCGACGGAGAGGCCGGTGGTGGGCGGTGACGGGCTCGAACCGCCGACCCGCTCGGTGTAAACGAGCTGCTCTACCAACTGAGCTAACCGCCCCGGCCGCACGCCGATGCCATCATGCGCGCAAAAGGGCAAGCTCAGCCGACATGAACACCGATCTTGGCGAGCGTCCGCATATAGGCCGCCATGCCCTCGGCGGCGGCATCGGAAAGCTCGATGAACACGCGCCGCCCGTCATGCGGGTCCGCCACGCGGATGAGCAGCCCTTCGTCGGTCAGCATCTTGATCCAGCGCAGCGCGGTCGTGGGCGGCACCGCGGCGGCGATGCACAGGCTCGATACCGCCACTTTGCGCGCATCGAGTCGCGCCGCCATCAGATCGAGCAGCATGTCCCAGGCGGGATCGGCGAACAGGGCGGAATCGAAATATTGGTCGCGCAGCCGCCGGGCGCGAATCAGCGTGCGGATCGCCGCGCTGGTCAGCGGCGCCTTCTCCTCGCCCTCGGGCGCGGCGGGCCGCTCCCGGGTCCGGCGCGCGTCGGTGGCGGACAGCGCCGACAGCGTCCGCGCGATCCGCCCCACTTCCTCGCTCAACTGCTTCAACTGCACCGTCTCCCCCCTGCCCCGCTCGTGCAGGCTCATGCCGCGCCCGGCGAGCAGCGCGCCCATCGCCGCCGCGCGGTCGGCCGCGTCCGGCTGGCACAGCAGGATCATGTCGCCATGCGTCGCCCGCGCCGCCGCCGCGTCGATCAGTTGCGCGGGGATGCTGACGATGCTGCCATGCCGACCCATGCGCGCCTCCTGGTCCAGCCGGTCGAGCAGCCGGTCGAGAATCTCGCCAGGATCGTCCTGCAGCTCGACGATCACGCCATCGAGCGCGGCCTGCGCGTCCAGCCGGCCGAGCGCCTCTCCGATCGGCAGGACGGCGCCGACGCGCCCGCCAGCCGCGCGCACCGCGGCGTCGGCAGCCGCCCCACCTTCCGCGCTGTCGGCGAAGACCAGCACGGCGGGAGCCCCGTCATAGCTCGTGAAATCCTGCCCGATCACGCCGTTCAATGCACTACCCCCTTCGATGTTCGACGTTCGGCCTATGTTCCCGATATAGCCGTCATTCCGGACCAAAGTCTCGCGATGCTTCCTCCGAAACGGATCAGGTGGATCCGGGGTCGCCCTCTCTCTGTTTCCCGCCCCCGGAATGTCCCGGGCGGCGGCTTTCGCATCCGGCCGGCCTTGATCCGAAATGGAGCAACATGTCCGCCAGCTGGCTTCATATCTTCCACGGAACCGCCACGGGGACGCTCCGTTTCGCTTTGGATGCGGGACCTTCGCATAAGTCCAGCGTCATCCTGAACCTGTTTCAGGGCCCACCCTGCACCCCCATGACGGCGCGGATGAGAGGTGGATGCCGAAACAGGCTCGGCATGGCGATCGGGGATTATCGCAAAGGTCCCATGGATGCAGTCGAGGACGAAGCGCCCGGGAGGAAGGCCGAATGTCCGGAAAATATGCCCCCCGCAATCATCGCGGCCATCATCGGATCGGCCGGGACGATCCCAGGGCGATCGCGCTGCTGAAGGAGGAGCATCATAAGTTCCGCCAGCTTTTCGATCGCACAGCGGCCGCCTCCGCCGATGCGCTGGTCGAGATCGCCCGCGAGCTCTGCATGCGCCTCACCGTCCATATGACGATCGAGGAGGAGATACTCTATCCCGCGCTCAAGCCCGTGATCGGCGCGGAGGAAGTGGACGAAGGCATAGTCGAGCATCAGTCCGCCAAGCGCATCATCGCCGAGCTCGAGCAGCTCGACGGCGACGAGGAGCTGTTCAGGTCCAAGGTCCATGTGCTGGGCGAGGAGACCGTCCACCATATCGACGAGGAGGATGAGGAGCTTTTCGAGCATGGGCGCCGGGCGCATGTCGACGGCAGGCTCGATCTCGACGCGATCGGCGACCGGCTCCGCGCCCGCCAGGCCGAGCTTTATGACGAGATCGCCCGCGACGGCGAACTGGGCGAGACGCATGAGGCCATAGCCGACGAGGTAGAGAGGATCTGACGCCGGCCCGCTTGCGCCCCTCCCCGCACGGGGAGAGGGCGCGGGATCTCAATGACCTAGCGCCTTCACGATATCCTCGACCATCTTCTTCGCGTCGGCGAGCAGCATCATCGTATTGTCGCGATAGAAGACGTCATTGTCGACGCCGGCATAGCCCACGCCGCCCATGGAGCGCTTCACGAACAGCACGGTCTTGGCCTTCTCCACGTCCAGCACGGGCATGCCGTAAATGGGCGAGCTCTTGTCGGTCTTGGCCGCCGGATTGGTTACGTCATTGGCGCCGATCACGAAGGCGACGTCGGTCTGCGCGAATTCGGAGTTGATGTCCTCCAGCTCGAACACCTCGTCATAAGGCACGTTCGCCTCGGCCAGCAGCACGTTCATATGGCCCGGCATGCGCCCCGCCACCGGATGGATGGCATATTTCACGCGCACGCCCTCGGCCTTCAGCAGATCGGCCATTTCGCGCAGCGCATGCTGCGCCTGGGCGACCGCCATGCCATAGCCGGGCACGATGATCACCTGCTCGGCCTGGCTCATCAGGAAAGCGGCATCCTCGGCCGAGCCGCGCTTCCACGGCCGCTCGATCTTCTCGCCCCCGCCCGCGGGGCCCGCCTCCGCGCCGAAGCCGCCCGCGATCACGCTGATGAAGCTGCGATTCATCGCGCGGCACATGATGTAGGACAGGATCGCACCCGAAGAGCCCACCAGCGCGCCGGTGATGATCATCGCGCTATTGTGCAGCGTGAAGCCCATCGCGGCCGCCGCCCAGCCCGAATAGCTGTTCAGCATCGAGACGACGACCGGCATGTCCGCGCCGCCGATGGGGATGATCAGCAGGAAGCCGATGACGAAGCTGAGCGCGGTGACGAGAAAGAACACCCAGGGGCTCTGGTCGGTCAGGAAATAGGCGACCAGCCCCAATATCGCGGCCAGCGTGCCGAGATTGATCACATGGCGGCCGGGCAGCATGATCGGCTTGCCGCTCATATTGCCGTTGAGCTTCAGGAAGGCGATCACCGATCCGGAGAAGGTGATCGCGCCGATCGCCACGCCCAGCCCCATCTCGACCCGGCTGACCTGATGGATGATCCCGTCCGCACCGGCGATGCCGAAGGCCAGCGGATTGAGATAGGCCGCCGCCGCCACCAGCACCGCCGCGAGGCCCACCAGCGAGTGGAAGGCGGCGACGAGCTGCGGCATCGCCGTCATCGCGATCCGCCGCGCGGTCACGAAGCCGATGCCCCCGCCGATCGCGACGGCGATCGCGATTTCGGGAAGCGAGGCGATCTCATGCGTGAGGAGCGTCGTCACGATCGCGAGCCCCATGCCGATCATGCCCAGCCGGTTGCCCCGCCGCGAGCTTTCCGGGCTGGAAAGCCCGCGCAGCGCGAGGATGAAGCAGATACCGGCGATCAGATAGGCGAGCGCGACCCAGGCGGATGCGCCCGCGCCATGCTCGGCAACGGCGGCAACGGATGCTGCGGCGGCTTCGTTCATCGTCCCTATTTCCCCCTCTCGTCATGCCGACGAAAGCCGGCATCCCTCCAGACCATCCCCTCGCGAAGAGGCTGGATGGGCCCCGGCCCTCGTGCCGGGATGACGTTCATTCCCAAGGCAAGCGGCCTCAGCCCTTGCGCTCCTTCTTCTTGTACATGGCCAGCATGCGCTCGGTGACGGCGAAGCCGCCGAAAATGTTGACCGACGCCATCACCACCGCCGCCAGGCCGAGATATTTGGCGCTGGCCGATCCCGCCGCCGCGGACGCGATCAGCGCGCCGACGATGATGACGGAGGAAATGGCGTTGGTCACCGCCATCAGCGGCGTATGGAGCGCCGGCGTCACCGACCAGACGACATAATAGCCGACGAAGCAGGCCAGCACGAACAGCGACAATATCGAAATAAAATCCATGGGCACTCCCCTTTCGCCCCGCCACTCCTCGCCCCCGGAGGCGGGATGGGCTAGCCGGCCTAAGCCAGCAACCGCGTGTTGACGACCTTGCCATCCTGGGTCAGCCGGATCGCCTGGCCGATCTCGTCATCTTCGGGCAGCACGGGCCGCCCCGCTTCCTTGTCCCAGAAGGCCGAAAGGAAGTTGTAGAGGTTGCGCGCGAACAGCGCCGAGGCGTCCGCCGCGAGCCGGCTCGGCACATTGCGGTGCCCGACGATCTTCACGCCATGCCGCTCGACAATCGCGCCCGCCACCGCGCCCTCGACATTGCCGCCGCTTTCGACCGCAAGGTCGACGATCACCGATCCCGGCTTCATCGTCGCGAGCTGCGCGTCGGAGATCAGCCGCGGCGCGGGGCGCCCCGGGATCAGCGCGGTGGTGATGACGATGTCCTGCTTGGCGATGTGGCTTGAAACCAGTTCGGCCTGCTTCGCCTTATATTCCTCGGACATTTCGGTGGCATAGCCGCCGCTGCCCTCGCCCTCTATGCCCTTCACCTCCTCGACGAAGATCGGCTTGGCGCCGAGCGAGAGGATCTGCTCCTTGGTCGCGCTCCGCACGTCGGTGGCGGAAACCTGCGCGCCCAGCCGCCGCGCGGTCGCGATCGCCTGCAGCCCCGCCACGCCCACACCCATGATGAAGACGCGCGCCGCCGATACGGTACCCGCCGCGGTCATCATCATCGGAAAGGCGCGGCCATATTCGGACGCGGCATCGAGCACCGCCTTATAGCCGGCAAGGTTCGACTGGGAGGAGAGTATGTCCATCGACTGGGCGCGCGTGATGCGCGGCATGAATTCCATCGCCAGCGCCTCGAGGCCGGCCGCGGCATAGGCCTCGACCCGCGCCCGCTCGCCGAACGGATTGAGCGCCGCCACCAGCCACGCCCCGGGCTTCGCTCCGGCGAGGGTCTCCGGATCCGGCCCCTGCACGCCGAGAATGATGTCCGCCCCGGCAAGCGTCGCGGCGCGGTCGGCGACGGTCGCGCCGGCCTCGGCATAGCCCTTGTCGGAAATGGAGGCGGTCAGCCCCGCCCCCGTCTCGACGGCGAGCTGTGCGCCGAGCGCGGTCAGCTTCTTCACGGTTTCGGGGGTCGCGGCGACGCGGCGCTCGCCCGCCGCCGCCTCGCGCAGCACTGCGATCTTCACTGGCACGCCCCGGTCAGCGCGAAATCAGAAGAAGGACGATCCCGACCAGGATCGCGCAGGCAATCGTGCCGAACTTGAAGAAGCTCAGGAAGCGCGCATAGGTCGCCTCATGCTCCTTTAGCTCGATCTTCGCGCCATTTTCGGCCATGCTTGTCCCCCGGCTCGTCCTGAACTTTCGGGCAGGGTTCTAACGGTACCCGCCTTATGCCTCAAGGTCATGCGCCAGGTCTTTCAGGCAGGTTATTTTACACCCCCGGTCACTCGGATGGGCATTGAGTCCTTTCAGCCACACCACAAGGGATTGAGTCCTGCAGGCCGGCCGGACTCCAGATGCTGCGTACGGACTCCTTCCGTTCCCACCCTGGGTGCGAATCACCCCAAATCCACCGGGGCTTGACCCGCGACTCGCGAAGATTCAGGGTCTTTTCTCGACCGGCAAGGATGGGGCCCATGGGAATTCTGAAACGTATCGACACGAAGCAACAGCCTGCGACGAAGGCGCGGCCGAAGCTTTCGCTCCTCCCCCTGGACACGATCCTGATGGACGATTGCGTGGCCGCGATGGCCAAGCTGCCCGATCGCTCGATCGACCTGATCTTCGCCGATCCGCCCTATAATCTCCAGCTCGGCGGCGATCTTTTCCGTCCCGAGGGCGGCCGCGTCGATGCGGTCGACGATGATTGGGACAAGTTCGACACGTTCGAGGCCTATGACCGCTTCACCCGCGCCTGGCTGCGCGAGGCGCGCCGCGTGCTCAAGGATGACGGCACGCTGTGGGTGATCGGCAGCTATCACAATATCTTCCGCGTCGGCGCCGCGCTTCAGGACGAGGGTTTCTGGATCCTCAACGACATCATCTGGCGCAAGGCCAATCCCATGCCCAATTTCAAGGGCACGCGCTTCACCAACGCGCATGAGACGATGATCTGGTGCTCCAAGTCGGAAAAGGCGCGCTACACCTTCAACTATCGCGCGATGAAGGGCCTCAACGACGATCTCCAGATGCGGTCGGACTGGTCGCTCCCCATCTGCTCGGGCGGCGAGCGGCTCAAGGATGATGACGGGCACAAGGCGCATCCGACGCAGAAGCCGGAAGCACTGCTCTATCGCGTCCTCCTCGCCTCCACCGAGCCGGGCGACATCGTGCTCGATCCCTTTTTCGGCACGGGCACCACGGGCGCGGTCGCACGGCGCCTGCGCCGCCGCTGGATCGGCATCGAGCGCGAGCCCAAATATGTGAAGGTCGCCAGCGAGCGCATCGCCTCCACCCTGCCGCTCGACGAAAGCGCGATGGCGGGCGTGCCCGAGAAGAAATCCGCGCCGCGCGTCGCCTTCGGCATATTGATCGAGACCGGCCTGCTCCAGCCCGGCACGATCCTCACCGACGCCAAGCGCCGCTGGAAGGCGGAGGTCCGCGCGGACGGCACGCTCGTCGCCGATGGCGCCGCGGGCTCGATCCACAAGCTCGGCGCCACGCTTCAAAATGCGCCCTCCTGCAATGGCTGGACCTTCTGGCATGTCGAGCAAGCCGGCAAGCTCCTCCCCATCGACACGCTGCGCCAGCGCCACCTCGCCGCCACGGGGGAATAGCGCCACTTATCGCCGCCCCGCCTCCGCAGGCCCCTTGCATAGCCCTTATCGTCATGCCGAAGGTGTTTCGGCATCCACCCCTCATCCGCGCCGGCGCGCAGATTTCACGGTGGACCCTGAAACAAGTTCAGGATGGCGGCAGATTATGCAAAGGGTCCTGCCCGCGCGGGAATGGCGATAGGATGACGGGATCATCCAACTCGGTCCAAGATCCGCCGGGGCAGCACGAGAGACCGATACCGTGATCATTCCCCCCGCCGCCCGCCTCTATTTCCGCCCGACCGCCTTCATCGACGCGGCTTCCGGCGCGGCCGGCCGGTCGCTCCGCCTCGCCGGCGGCCCGCTCCATTTTTCCGCGCTGGAGGTCATCGCCCTCCTGGGCGGAAAGCGCGTCGCCCAACCCCTCATCCCCGTCGCACGCCTCCATGCCTTCCTCGCCACGCTGGACGAGGAGCAGCAGGCCGCCGCCCACGCCATCCTCGCCCGCCTCACCGCCCCGCGCGCGCCGCTCGCGCTCGGCCCGCGCACCATCCGTCTCGATCGGCCGCAGGCGATGGCGATCCTCAACATGACGCCGGACAGCTTCTCCGACGGCGGCGTCCATATCGGCGATCCCGCCGCCGCGGCCGCCGCGGGAATGGCGATGGTGGAGGCCGGCGCTGCGATCCTCGATATCGGCGGCGAATCCACTCGCCCCGGCGCCGCCACCGTGGCCGAGGATGAGGAGATGGCCCGCACCCTTCCCATCATCGAGCGGCTCGCCGCCGTCGGCGCCATAATCTCGATCGACACGCGCAAGGCCGCCGTCATGGAGGCCGCGCTCGCCGCGGGCGCGCATATCGTCAACGACGTCTCCGCCTTGTGCCACGACCCCCGCGCGCTGGAGCTGGTCGCGCGCGCGGGCTGCCCCGTCATCCTCATGCATCATCTCGGCACGCCCGCCACGATGCAGGATGCGCCGCGCTATGAGGATGTGCTGATCGACGTCCATGACTGGCTGGAGGCGCGCATCCTCGCGGCGGAGGCCGCCGGCATCGATCGGGCACGGATCATCGTCGATCCCGGCATCGGCTTCGGCAAGACGCTGCGCCACAATCTCGCGCTGCTGAACGGCCTGTCGCTCTTCCACGGGCTGGGCTGCCCGATCCTGCTCGGCGCGAGCCGCAAGCGGCTGATCGGCGCGCTTTCGAACGATGCCCCCGCCGATCGCCGGCTCGGCGGCTCGATCGCGCTCGCGCTATCCGGCGCGGCGCAGGGCGCGCAGCTCCTGCGCGTCCATGACGTCTTCGAAACCGTGCAGGCGCTCGACATATGGCGCGGCCTGCACGATGCGGCTTTCACTTAGAGTTGCACCAACCGCGTTCAGCCTGAGCGCGCCAGTTCAAGCCGCCAGGCCACCTACCCTCAGCCGATCTCGGCGGGCTCCGGCGGCGCAGCCAGCGACGAGAACAGATCCCCGAAGGAGCGGCGATGATGCCCCGTCGATCCCAGCCGCAGGATCGCATCGCGATGCGCCGCCGTGCCGTAGCCCGCATTGCGATCCCAGGCATAGCCCGAATGGCGCATCGCCAGCCGCGCCATCAGCCGGTCGCGCATCACCTTGGCGAGGATCGATGCGGCGGCGATCTGCGGCACCTTGCCGTCGCCGCGCACCACCGCCATCGCATCGCCCGAAAGCCCGCGCGGCACGTCCACCCCATCGATCCGGACGGGCGCATCCATCGCCAGCCGGCGGATCGCGGCGCGCATCGCATCGAGCGTCATCGTCCTGATGCCGAACAGATCGATCGCGCGCGCCGATCGCGCCGCGAAGGCGACGCGCGCACAGCCCATGATCAGGGGATAGAGCGCCTCGCGCTCCTCGCGCGTCAATTTCTTGCTGTCGTCGAGCCGCCCCAGCACGCCCTTGGGCAGGCATTGCGGCTCGAACCATACCGCCGCCACCATCACCGGCCCGCAAAGCGCGCCGCGCCCCACCTCGTCGCAACCGATCACGGCCGGGAACAGGCTCGCCTTCCTGCGGGCGAAGGGGCGCTCGGGCGCGGACTTGCGGGCGGTCGTCACGGGCCGCCTATGCCATTATCGGGCGGGTTCGCCTATAGCCCCAAAAGCCGCATCGCGGCCACGCCCAGCAGCAGCAGCGCGACCGTGAAGGAAAGCGACATCAGCCCCCAGCCGCACAGAGCGAGCATCGGCGCATGCGGGCGCTTGGCGCGCTGGTTGCGCGACATGCTGGACAGGATGAAGCTGGCAAAAAGACTATAGGCAAAGGCTGCACTGACGAGCACGCGCATCCCCCCGGATCCGTGGAAAAATCGCCGCTAGGCAGAATTTGCGCGTCCCTGCAATCCCATGCGCGCCATTTCGGCCACTTTCCGCGACGAAAGGCGGCGGATCGAGGGAACTTCCCGCTTTCCCGCCCGCACGACAGCCGATGATCGCTCCTCTCGCATTGCATTGCAACATTTTGTTGACACGGAGGCGAAACGGGAATCTGATCCGTAAGATTTCCGTCGCATCGGGGTAAGGCGTGGCCAGTCGAGTATCAGAGCCTGTCGGCACGCTGGCGACTGCGCTCCGCCATGCCGACCGGCTGCTACGCTCCGATCCCGCCCTCGCCGAGCGGCAGGCGAGCGAGATATTGGCGGTCGTGCCCGATCATCCCTCGGCCATGCTGCTGCTCGCCCGCGCCCGCCGGCTGTGCGGCAAGGCGGCGGCCGCGCGCCAGACGCTCCTTGCCCTCGCCGCCGCCCAGCCCCGTTCCGCCGCGACGCAGCAGGAGCTTGCGCTGGCCGAGGCGGCGCTGGGCGAGATGCCCGCCGCCATCGCCGCCTGGCGCCGCGCGGTGGCGCTCGATCCCGCCGATGCCGAGGCGTGGCGCGGGCTTGCCGATCTGCTCAAGCTTTCGGGCGACGATGCCGGAGCGGATGCCGCTCATGCCCGCGCGATCAAGGCGTCCGTCACCGATCCCGAGCTGGTCGAGGCCGCGCTGGCGCTGTGCGACGAGCGCCTCGCCGTCGCCGAGACGCTGCTGCGCGACCGGCTGAAGCGCCATCCCACCGATGTCGCCGCGATCCGCATGTTCGCGGAGGTCGCGGCCCGGCTCGGCCGCTATGGCGATGCCGGCACGCTGCTCGAACGCTGCCTGGAATTGAGCCCCGGCTTCGATGCCGCGCGGCGGAGCTATGCGCAGGTGCTCCAGCGGCAGAACCGGCCGGCCGACGCGCTGGCCGAGGTCGATCGCCTGCTGGCGCGCGACCCCGCCAATCCCGGCTATCGCACGCTGCGCGCCGCGATCCTCGTCCGCCTCGGCGATTATGAGGCGGCGATCGCGCTCTATTCCGCGCTTCTCGCCGAACATCCGCACCAGCCCAAGGGCTGGATGAGCTATGGCCATGCGCTGAAGACGGTCGGCCGCCGCGACGAGGCGATCGCCGCCTATGTCCGCGCGATCGAGCAGGCGCCCGCGCTCGGGGAGGCCTGGTGGAGCCTCGCCAATCTCAAAACCTATCGCTTCGACGATGCCCAGCTCGGCGCGATGGCGGCCGCGCTCGACCGGCCCGATCTGGCCGAGGAGGATCAGCTTCACCTCCATTTCGCGCTCGCCAAGGCGCGGGAGGATCGTGGCGACCATGGCCCCGCCTTCGATCATTATGCGCGCGGCAATGCCATACGCCGCGCACAGCTGCGCTATGATCCGGCGGAGACGAGCGAGCATGTCCGCCGCTCGGTCGCCCTGTTCGATCGCGCCTTCTTCGCGGCGCGGCAGGGTGGCGGCTGCGACGCGCCCGATCCGATCTTCGTCGTCGGCCTGCCGCGCGCGGGCTCGACGCTGGTCGAACAGATACTCGCCAGCCATCCGCTCGTCGAAGGGACGATGGAGCTGCCCGATCTGATGGCGATCGCGCGGCGGCTGGGCGAAGCGAAGCGCCGCTCCGAAACCAGCCTCTATCCCGAAATATTGACGAGCCTCTCCGCCGACGATCTGCGCACGCTCGGCGAGGAATATCTCGCGCGCACCCGCATCCAGCGGAAGACCGATCGCCCCTATTTCATCGACAAGATGCCCAATAACTGGGCGCATGTCGGGCTGATCCATCTGATCCTGCCCAATGCCAAGATCATCGATGCGCGCCGCCATCCGCTTGGCTGCTGCCTGTCCGGCTTCAAGCAGCATTTCGCGCGCGGCCAGGGCTTCACCTACGGGCTTGAGGATATCGGCCTCTATTATCGCGATTATGTCGCGTTCATGGCGCATTGCGATGCCGTCCTGCCCGGCCGCGTGCATCGGGTGATCTATGAATCGATGATCGCCGATACCGAAGGCGAGGTGCGCCGCCTGCTCGATCATGTCGGCCTGCCCTTCGATCCGGCCTGCCTTGCCTTCTGGCAGAATGACCGCGCCGTCCGGACCGCCAGTTCCGAGCAGGTCCGCCGGCCGATCTTCACCGACGCCGTCGATCATTGGCGCCATTTCGAACCCTGGCTCGATCCGCTGAAACAGGCGCTCGGGCCCGTGCTCGACGCCTATCCGCACGCGCCCTGAGGCGCGCGGGCCCACCGATAAGAGGAGCGGCAAAAAGCCGCCCGATACACGCAGGCAGGACGAAAGGAACAACGAAGCCAGAACATCAAAAGGGGGTCTTGATGACGATCCATTCCAACGGTCGCGCCGCGGCCGGCGCGGCGTTCCGCGCCACGCTGCTGCTCGCCTCGACCATGCTGACGCCGCTCGCGGCGGCGGACGCGCAGGAGGCCGCCGCCTCCCCCGCCCCGTCCGCCGGCCTCGACGAGATCGTGGTCACCGCGCAGAAGCGCGAGGAAAGTCTGCAGAAGGTGCCGATCAGCATCACCGCGATCAGCAGCGAGCGGCTGGAGCAGCTCCAGGTCAGCAATTTCACCGATTATGTGAAATATCTGCCCTCGGTCTCCTTCACCTCCTTCGGCCCGGGCTCGAGCCAGGCCTTCATCCGCGGCGTGGTGAGCGGCGAGGTGCCCAATCATTCGGCCTCGCTCCCCTCGGTCAGCACCTATCTGGACGAACAGCCGATCACGACCATCCAGGGCGCGCTCGACGTCCATGTCTATGACATCGCCCGGGTGGAGACGCTGTCCGGCCCGCAGGGCACGCTCTATGGCGCGAGCTCGGAGGCGGGCACGATCCGCATCATCACCAACAAGCCCGAGCTCGGCAGCCTCGAAGGGGCCGCCAATGCCGAGGTGAACAGCGTCGAGAAAGGCGGCACCGGCTATACCGGCGAGGGCTTCGTCAACCTCCCCGTCGCCGAAAATGCCGCCATCCGTCTCGTCGGCTGGTATGAGCATGATGCCGGCTATATCGACAATGTCCCCGGCAGCCTCGACTTCCCCGCCTCGGGCGTCACCGTGAACAATGATGCCCGCGTCGAGGACGATTATAACGACGTCGACACCTATGGCGGCCGCGCGGCGCTGCGCGTCGAGCTCGACGATCGCTGGACGGTCACGCCCACCATCATGGCGCAGAAGCAGCGCAGCCATGGCATATTCGCCTATGACAAGGCGGTGGGCGATCTCGAAGTCAGCCATTTCTTCCCCGAAGGGCAGAATGATCGCTGGTATCAGGCGGCGCTCACCATCGAAGGCAAGATCGGCAGCGTCGACGTCACCTATGCCGGCAGCTATCTCAACCGGAAGATCGACAGCCAGTCCGACTATTCGGATTACAGCTATTTCTACGACGTGCTCTATGGCTACACGCTGCAGAATGATGCCGGCGACAATATAAACCCGTCGCAGCATATCACCGGGCGGGACCGTTTCTCCAAGATCAGCCAGGAACTGCGCTTCGCCACCGATCCCACCGCGCCGCTCAGGCTGGTGGGCGGGCTCTTCTATCAGCGGCAGGGCCATAATATTCAGCAGAATTATCAGGTCGATGGTCTCGCCTCCGATCTGGAAGTGCCGGGCTGGACGGACACTTTGTGGCTCACCAAGCAGAAGCGCGTCGATCGCGACTATGCCGCCTTCGGCGAGATCAGCTATGACCTCACCGACAGGCTGACGGCAACTGCCGGCGGCCGCATCTTCCGCTATGACAACAGCCTGGTCGGCTTCTTCGGCTTCGGCGAAGGCTATAGCAGCTCGACGGGCGTCGGCGCCTGCTTCGGCGGCGCGGACGGGCCGGTGCTGGTGGCGGGCGGCCCCTGCACCAATCTCGGCGTCGAGAATGCGGACGGATCGATCAGCCCCAAGCGCGCGCGCAAGACCGATTTCACGCACCGGCTGAACCTCACCTACAAGTTCGATGCCGATCGGCTCGTCTATGCCACATGGTCGCGCGGCTATCGCCCGGGCGGCATCAACCGGCGCGGCACGCTGCCGCCCTATGAACCCGATTTCCTCACCAATTACGAGCTGGGCTTCAAGACGTCCTGGCTGGACAACCGGCTGCGCTTCAACGGCGCGCTCTTCTATCTGGAATGGAAGGGCATCCAATTCTCCTTCCTCGGCGCAAACGGCCTCACCGAGATCCAGAATGCGCGCAACGCCCATATCAAGGGCGCGGAGGCGGAGCTGCAATGGGTCCCCACGCCGGGCCTCACGCTCAGCGCCGCAGGCGCCTATACCGACGCCAAGCTCGCCAACAATTTCTGCAAGATCGCCAACAGTCCGGACTGTTCGGTGGACACGCCGGATGCGGATAATGAGATATTGGCCCCCGACGGCGCCCGCCTGCCGACCACGCCCAAATTCAAGGGCAATGCGTCCGCGCGCTACGAATGGAGCCTGGGCGATTTCGGCGCGCATCTCCAGGGATCGCTCGTCTATCAGTCGAGCAGTTGGAACGATCTGCGCACCAGCGACCGCGAGGTGTTCGGCAAGCGGCCCGATTATGCGCTGGTCGATCTGACGGCGGGCCTCACCACCAATCTCTGGTCGGTGGAATTGTTCGCGAAGAATGTCTTCGATTCGCGGCCGGATATCTACCGCTATTCGGAATGCTCATCCTCCATCTGCGGCGGCCGCATCTACACCTTCACCGCCCAGCCGCGCACGATCGGCCTGCGCGTCGGACGCAAGTTCCGATAGGAGCGCCATCATCGGGGCGGGACCTTCCCCGCCCCGCAATCGTTTCCCGCCCGTGACCAGCGCCGCCACGCCCGTGATCGTCAACCGCAATGGCGGGGCGGCCATCGCGGCTGGGGCGGGGCTTGAGGAGCGGATCGCCGCCGTCTTCGCCGATGCGGGGGCGACGGCGGACGTCCGGCTGGTGGAGGGGGAGGATGTGGGCGATGCGGTCCGCGCCTGTGCGGATCATGCGCTGATCGTCGTCGCGGGCGGCGACGGCACGCTCGGCGCCGCCGCCAATGCGCTGGCGCGACGCGGCTCGGCGGCGCGGCTCGGCATATTGCCGCTCGGCACGCGCAACCATCTCGCCCGCCAGCTCGGCATCCCGCTCGATCTACCCGCGGCCGCCAATGTCGCCATCCATGGCATGACAAGGCGGATCGACCTGGCGACGGTCAATGATGCCGGCTTCGTCAACAATGCCTCGGTCGGCTTCTATCCGCTGCTCGTCCGCTGGCGGGAGGAGGAGCGCCGGCGCCATCATCTGCCCAAATGGCTTGCCAATTTCCTCGCCGGCTGGGCGGCGCTGCGCCGCCTGCCGCATCATCGCATGCGCCTCAGGATCGAAGGGGCGGTGCGCACGGTGCACACGCCGCTCCTCTTCGTCGGTAATAATCTCTATCGCCTGCGCGCGGGCCATATCGGCGAGCGGGCTGCGCTCGACGATGGCAAGCTCTCGCTGTTCGTCGTGCCCATCCGCTCGCGGCCGGGCATAATCTGGTTCGCGCTGCGCATCATGTTCGGCCGGGGCGATCCGGCGCAGGATTTCGCCGCCTTCGCCGAATGCCGCCGCTTCTCCGTCAGCTCGCGCTCGCGCTCGATCGAGATTGCGCTCGATGGCGAGGTGCGGCGCATGGCGATGCCGCTCCGCTTCGCCATATTGCCCCGGGCGCTGAGCCTGATGGTCCCGCCCGCCCGCTGAAGCTCAGCCGCGCGCCGCCATCCCCCAGCCCGTGCAAAACAGCACGACCGCCAGCGGCGGCACGCGCCAGCGGATAAGCGCCATCCATCCCAGCGCCGCCGCAGCAAGGTCGCCCGGCCGCAGGATCGTCGTCGTCCATAAGGGATGATAGAGCGCCGCCCCAAGCAGGCCGACGACCGCCGCATTCGCGCCCCTGACCGCCGCCGCCCAGCCCGGCCGCGCCGCGAGACCGTGCCAGAAGGGCAAGGCGCCATAAAGGATGAGCAGGCCCGGCAGCGAGATCGCCGCCGTCGCCAGCAATGCGCCCGCCAGTCCGCCCGGCCCGATCGCGGCGATCGCGCCCAGATAGGCGGCAAAGCTGAACAAAGGCCCCGGCAGCGCCTGGGCCAGTCCATAGCCGGCAAGGAAGCGTTCGGGCGAGACCCAGCCCGGCGCCACCACCGTCGCCTGCAACAGCGGCAGCACGACATGCCCGCCGCCGAACACCAAAGCACCCGAACGATAGAAGGCGGCAAACACCGTCAGCATCGGCGATCGCAGCACCGCGCCCAGTATCGGCGTCGCCACAAGCAGCAGCGCAAAGACGATCAGCGCCATCGCCCCCGCGCGCCGCCCCGGCACGGCCCCCATCTCCCCCCGGGCCGACACGCCCGCCGCCCTGCATAGCCGCAGCCCGGCAAGCGCCCCGCCGATGATCGCCACCAGCTGCGCAAGGCCATTGCCCGTCAGCGCCAGCAGCAGCGCCCCGCAGGCGATCGCCGCCCGTGCCCGGTCCGGCGCCAGCATCGCGGCCATGCCCCACACCGCCTGCGCCACCACCGCCACCGCCGCCAGCTTCAACCCATGCAACGCCCCCGCCCACAAGCTCCCATGGAACAGCCCCAGCCCATGAGCGGCCGCCGTCATCAGCAGGAAGGAAGGCAAGGTGAAGGCGCTCCATGCGGCAAGCCCGCCCGGCAGGCCGCCCCGCCTGAGGCCGATGCCGAACGCCACCTGGCTCGATGCCGGCCCGGGCAGGAATTGGCAGAGCGCCACCAGATCGGCATAGGCCGCGTCGTCGAGCCAGCGCCGCCGCGCCACCAGCTCCGCCCGAAAATAGCCGAGATGCGCGACAGGCCCTCCGAAGGAGGTCAGGCCAAGGCGCAGGAAGAGGGCGAAGAGCGCAAGCATCGCCCCCTTATGCCTCAACGCTCGCTTATGTCCTCGCCCATCGAAGCGAGCAGCCGCCGCGCCCGCGCGAGATGCGGCGCGTCCACCATCCGCCCGTCGAGGCTCAGCACCCCCGCCCCCGGATCGGCCGCGAACAGCGCGACGATCGCGCGCGCCTCCGCCAGCTCCTCCGCGCCCGGCGTAAAGGCTTGGTTGATGACCGGCACCTGCGCCGGATGGATCGCCATCATCCCCGTAAAGCCGTCGCGCCGCCCCCGCGCCGCATAGGCCGCCAGCCCTTCGGCATCGCGAAAGGCGGGATAGATGGCCTCGATCGCCGCCACCCCCGCCGCATGCGCGCCGAACAGCGCCAGCGCGCGCACCATCTCATAGGGCGCGGTATAGCGGCCGCCCGCCTCGCGCGCGCTTATCGCCCCGATCGCGGCAGGCAGATCCTCCGCGCCCCAGCCGATCCCGCACAGCCGCTCCGCCACCTCGCCATATTCGCCGATCCGGAACAGCGCCGCCGGCGTCTCGGTCGCGATCGGCAGGATCGGCACCTGCTCCCGCCCCAGCCGCGCGCAAAGCCGCTCGATCGACCGCCGTCCCTCCGCCTTGGGGAGCATGATCCCATCCGGCCGATATTCGAGCACCGCCGCCAGATCCGCCTCCGCCAGTTCGCTGCCGATCGGATTGATCCGCACGAACAGCGCCGGCCCGCCTGGCCCCCGCGCCAGCCGCTCCGCCACTGCCGCCCGCGCATATTCCTTGCGCTCGGGCGCCACCCCATCCTCCAGATCGAGGATCAGCGCATCCGCCCCGCTTGCCGCCGCTTTGTCGAACCGCTCGGGCCTGTCCCCCGGCACGAACAGCAGCGAGCGCAGCCTCATGCCGGCCTCCTCCGCACGAGCGCGATGCGCAGGCATTGGCAGACAATCTCGTCGCGCTGATTGAACAGCTGATGGCGGAAGGTGACGATCCCCGCCTCGGGCCGCGACCGGCTGTCCCTCAACGCCGCCACCTCGCTCTCGCCGCGCAGCGTATCGCCGATGAAGACGGGCTTGGGCATGACGAGCTTGTCATAGCCCAGATTGGCCACCAGCGTGCCGAGCGTCGTATCGCCTACCGACAGGCCCACCATCAGCGCGAAGGTGAAGGTACCGTTGACGACGATCCGGCCGAACTCGCTGGCCGCCGCATGGACCGCATCGAGATGCAGCGGCTGCGGATTATGCGTAAGCGCGGAGATCAGCAGATTATCCGTCTCGGTCACCGTCCGGCGTATCTCATGGGCGATCCGGTCGCCCAGCTGCCATTGCTCATAATAAAGCCCGGCCATCAGCCCGCCCTTTCGATCCGCGCGAGCATCACGCCTTCCGCCACCTGCCCGCCCGCCGCCGCCTTCATCTCGGCGACGATGCCGTCGAAGGGGGCGACCAGCGCCTGCTCCATCTTCATCGCCTCCAGGAGGAGGATCTTCTGTCCCTTGGCGACGCGATCCCCCTCGGCCACCTCCACCGCCACGATCCGCCCCGGCATGGGCGACATGATCGCCCCGTCCGAAACTCCGCCCCCGCCGCCCGCATGCTCGGCCACCGGCGGCCCGAACGCCCAGGCCTCGCCATCGAGGAACAGCACCTTTTCGCCCCCCAACTCCACCGTCACGGGTTCGCCCCCGGGCACGACCTCGGCCAGGCGCACGCGCCCGCCCACTTCCACCGCCACGCGCCGCTCGGGCGCCGCATTGGCGCGAAATCCGGGCAGCGCCGTCCAGGGATCATTTCCCGGCGCCGGCAGCATTGCCCGCGCCGCCATTGCCACCCCCGCCTCGGACGGCTCCGCGCCCGGCACCAGCCGCCCGGCATGGCGCTCGATAAAGCCCGTATCGACCGCGCCCCGCACGAAATCCGGATCGGCCGCCGCGCGCGCGAGGAAGGCGGCATTGGTCCCGACCGGCCAGACCTGAATCGCCCGACAGGCCTCCGCCAGCCGCGCCGCCGCGGCGCCACGCGACGGCGCATGGACGATCAGCTTGGCGAGCATCGGATCGTAAAAGGGCGTCACCTCCCCGCCCTCCTCCACGCCGCTGTCGACGCGCACGCCCCCAGGGAAGCGCAGCCGGTCGAGCCGCCCGGTCGAAGGCAGGAATCCGCGCGCCGGATTCTCCGCATAGAGCCGCGCCTCCATCGCCCATCCGTCGATCGCCAGCTCCTCCTGCCGCCGGGGCAGCCGCTCGCCCGAGGCCACACGGATCTGCCATTCGACCAGATCCTGCCCCGTAATCGCCTCCGTCACCGGATGCTCGACCTGCAGCCGCGTGTTCATCTCCATGAACCAGATGCGGTCCGCCCTCAGCCCCGCCGACGCATCGGCGATGAACTCGATCGTTCCCGCGCCGACATAATCGACTGCCTTTGCCGCGCGCACCGCCGCCGCGCACAAGGCCGCGCGCGTATCGCCATCCATTCCCGGCGCGGGCGCTTCCTCGATCACTTTCTGGTGCCGCCGCTGGAGCGAACAGTCCCGCTCGAACAAATGGACGACCTCGCCATAGGCGTCACCGAATATCTGCACCTCGATATGGCGCGGGCACGCGACATAGGTCTCGATCAGCACCCGATCGTCGCCAAAGGCCGACGCCGCCTCGCGCCGGCAGGAGGCGAGCGCATCGGCAAAATCCTCCGCCCGATCGACGCGGCGCATTCCCTTGCCGCCGCCGCCCGCCACCGCCTTGATCAGCAGCGGATAGCCGATCGCCTCCGCCTCGGCCCGGAGCCGCGCCACATTCTGGTCCGCGCCCAGATAGCCGGGCGTCACCGGCACGCCCGCCGCCTGCATCAGCCGCTTGGCCGCATCCTTCAGCCCCATCGCCCGGATCGCGGCCGGCGGTGCCCCCACCCAGACGAGCCCCGCCGCCTGCACCGCTTCGGCAAACTCCGCATTTTCGGACAGGAAGCCATAGCCCGGATGGATCGCCGCCGCGCCCGTCGCGCGCGCCGCCGCCAATATCCTGTCCTGCGCCAGATAGCTTTCCCGCGCCGGCGCGGGCCCGATCGCCACCGCCTCGTCCGCCTCGCGCACGAAGGGCATGGCCGCATCCACATCCGAATGGACCGCGATCGTCCGGATGCCCAAGCGCCTGGCCGTCCGGATGATCCGCCGCGCAATCTCCCCCCGATTGGCGATGAGCAGCGACGGGATCATGCGCCCCCTCACATCCTGAACAATCCGAAGCGCGGCCGCTCCGGGATCGGCGCGTTCAACGTTGCGGACAGCGCAAGCCCCAGCACGTCGCGGGTCTGCACCGGATCGATGACCCCGTCGTCCCACAGCCGGGCGGTCGCATAATAAGGATTGCCCTCCTCCTCATATTTCTGGCGGATAGGCGCCTTGAACGCCTCGGCCTCTTCCTCCGTCCATGTCTCCGCCTCGCGATGCACCGTCGCCAGCACCGCCGCCGCCTGCTCGCCCCCCATCACGCCGATCCGGCTGTTGGGCCAGGTGAAGAGGAAGCGCGGGGAATAGGCCCGGCCGCACATGCCATAATTGCCCGCGCCGAAGCTGCCGCCGATCAGCACGGTGATCTTGGGCACCGAAGCGGTCGCCACCGCCGTCACCAGCTTCGCGCCATCCTTGGCGATGCCGCCCGCCTCATATCGGCCGCCGACCATGAAGCCGGAGACATTCTGGAGGAACAGCAGAGGCACGCGCCGCTGGCAGGCAAGCTCGATGAAATGCGCGCCCTTCAGCGCCGATTCCGAAAAGAGCACGCCATTATTGGCGAGGATCGCCACCGGCATGCCCCAGATCCGCGCAAAGCCGCAGACCAGCGTCACCCCATAAAGCGGCTTGAATTCATGCAGCTCGGATCCATCGACGATCCGCCCGATCACCTCATGCACATCATAGGGCGCGCGCACATCGGTCGGCACGATGCCATAGAGATCGTCCGGATCGAGCCTGGGCGGCCGGGGCGGCTGGATATCGATATCCACCGCCTTCACGCCGTTGAGCCGGCCCATAATCTCCCGCACGATCATGAGCGCCTGTTCGTCGCTTTCGGCGACATGATCGACGAGGCCGGACCTGCGGCCATGCGTCTCCGCACCACCCAGCTCCTCCGCCGAAATCACCTCGCCCGTCGCCGCCTTCACCAGCGGCGGCCCAGCGAGGAAGATCGTCCCCTGCCCGCGCACGATCACCGTCTCGTCGGACATGGCGGGCACATAGGCGCCGCCCGCCGTGCAGCTTCCCATCACGCAGGCGATTTGCGCGATCCCCTCGGCGGACATATGCGCCTGGTTGTAGAAGGCCCGGCCGAAATGGTCGCGATCGGGAAAGACCTCCGCCTGATGCGGCAGGTTGGCGCCGCCGCTGTCGACCAGATAGATGCAGGGCAGCCGGTTCTCCCACGCAATCTCCTGCGCGCGCAGATGCTTCTTCACCGTGATCGGGAAATAGGCGCCGCCCTTCACCGTCGGATCATTGGCGAGGATCATCGCCTCGCGTCCCGAAACCCGGCCGATGCCCGCAATCGCGCCCGCCGCCGGCGCCTCATCCTCATATAGGCCGTTCGCCGCCAGCGCGCCCACCTCCAGGAAAGGCGACCCCGGATCGAGCAGCCGGTGGATGCGGTCGCGCGGCAGCAGCTTGCCCCGCGCGACATGCCGCGCGCGCGCCGCCTCCGATCCCCCCAGCGCCGTCGCCGCCACCTTCGCGCGCAATTGCTCGACCAGAGCCAGATTATGCGCGCGGTTCCGGCGATATTCCTCGCCGTCGCGATCGACGAGTGTGGACAGCGCCCCCATCATCCCCCCCGTCGCCTCTCGCCACGAAAGCTGCCCTGGGAGAATAGCGCGACAGGCCCTCGGCCTGAGCGGGACCTTTGCATAAGTCCATCGTCACCCTGAACTTGTTTCAGGGTCCACCGTGAAACCCGCGCGACGGTGCGGATAAGGCGTGGATGCCGAAACAAGTTCGGCATGACGATTGGGATTATGGAGAGCTCCTGCCCTCGCCGGGGCGGCGGGACGCGCGACCTCATATCCCCACCAGCTCGCGCCCGATCAGATAGCGCCTGATCTCGTTGGTCCCCGCGCCGATGTCATAAAGCTTGACGTCGCGCAGGAAGCGCTCGACCGGCCATTCCTTCGTATAGCCCGCGCCCCCCAGCGCCTGGATTGCCTCCAGCGCGCATCGCACCCCATTCTCGCTCGCCAGCAGGATCGCGCCCGCGGCGTCATGACGCGTCGTCCGACCCGCATCGCAGGCGCGCGCCGCCGCATAGACATAGGCCCGCGCCGAATTGAGCGCGACATAGATGTCCGCCACCTTGGCCTGGACCAACTGGAACGATCCGATCGCCTGGCCGAACTGCCGCCGCTCGCGCACATAGGGCAGCACCACGTCGAGACAGGCCTGCATGATCCCGAGCGGCCCCGCCGCCAGCACCGCGCGCTCATGATCGAGGCCGGACATTAATATCTGCGCGCCCTGCCCTTCCTCCCCCATCCGGTTGCCGGCGGGCAGCTCGCAATCGTCGAACAGCAGCTCGGCCGTGTCGCTCCCGCGCATGCCCAGCTTGTCGAGCTTCTTCCCAACGGAAAAACCCCTGAAGCCCTTTTCGATCAGGAAAGCGCTGATGCCCTTCGCGCCTGCCGCCGGATCGGTCCGGGCATAGACGACGAGCACATCGGCATGGGGGCCGTTGGTGATCCAATATTTGGTGCCGTTGAGGATATAGCGGTCGCCCTTCCGCTCGGCCTTCAGCCGCATCGACATCACGTCCGATCCCGCCTCCGCCTCGGACATTGCGAGCGCGCCGACATGCTCGCCCGAAATCAGCCTGGGCAGATAGCGGCGCTTCTGCTCCTCCGATCCCCAGCGGCGGATCTGGTTGATGCACAAATTGCTGTGCGCGCCATAGCTGAGCCCGATCGCGGCCGAGGCGCGCGAAATCTCCTCCATCGCCACCACATGATGGAGATAGCCGAGCCCCAGCCCGCCAAACTCCTCCTCCACCGTGATTCCGTGCAGGCCGAGCGCGCCCATTTCGGGCCAGAGCCGGCGCGGGAAGCTATTGCTTGCATCGATTTCCGCCGCGATCGGCGCGATACGGTCGGCGGCGAAGCGGCGGCAGGTCTCGCGAATCGCATCGGCGGTCTCGCCCAGCGCGAAGTCGAGCGCGGCGACGTCCATGGCCATCCTCTCGGATATGTTCTGCTTTCGGAAGACGGCTTACGCCCCTTGGACCCCCAAGAAAAATTGAAAGATCGGCGTGCAGGTCATAGTTTCTGTCTATGATCGACCGCTATCTGCTGCGCTATTTCCTGGCCGTGGTGGATTATGGCAGCTTCTCGCGCGCCGCCGCCCAGATGAATGTCGCGCAGCCCACGCTGTCGGTCGGCATCGCCAAGCTCGAAAGGCTGCTCGGCACGCCGCTGTTCGTCCGCTCCAGCCAGCGCGTGCATCTCACCGAGGCCGGCAGCCGCTTCGCCGCCCATGCGCGCCGGATCGAGCGAGAATTCAATCTCGCCGAAACCGCGCTTGTCGGCATCCGGCCGCGCCCCACCATCCGCATCGGCATATTGAGCAGCATCCCGACGGACATTCTCGCCGGCTTCGTCGCCGCCGAGGCCGCAGGTGCGCGCGAGGAGCGCTATGAGATAATCGAGGGCGGTGAGCGCGACCTGCTCCAGCGGCTCGCGCGCGGCCGAGTCGATGTCGCGCTGACGATCGTCCGCCCGGAAAATGACCGTTTCGCGCGCGAGACGCTGCTCTCCGAAGGCTATGCGCTCGCGCTCCCCGCCGGTCATCCGCTCGCCGATCGGGAGAGCATCGCAGGCGAGGCGTTGGCGGACGATGTGATGATCGTGCGGCGTCATTGCGAGATATTGTCCGAGACCAGCCGCTATTTCACGGAACGCGGCGTCCGCCCCTTCTTTGCGCTTCGGACGACCAATGACGATCGCGCATTGGCCATGGTCCGCGCCGGAATGGGCGTCACGGTCATGCCCGAAAGCTATCGTGCGGAAGGCGTTGCCCGGCCCGGGCTCGCGGGCTTCGCGCTGCGCCGCGATATCGGCCTGCTGTTCGCCGCCCATGCGGAAATGCTGCAGCAAGGATCGCCGTTGGTGGATCTGCTGCGGTGCACCGTCCCGACCTTTTCTCCTCTATCCTGATCCAGTCCCAGCCCGAGCCGAGCGATCCAACGCAAACGTTTCGCCGAATGCGCCAAAGTCACAACCGAGACAGATGTGCTGCACTGCAAAGGCGTGCAGCATAACTGGATAGTCCCGCAAAAATAATAAAAGCCGTGCGGAACATAAAGGTCTGCTAACCTGCGATATATTACATGGATTCTAGTCTGATAAGGTACGCAGAATTATGGACCTTGATCATATTTGTCTTTAACCATTCAAGGGGGCAGCCATGCTCGATCATGATATGCCAATTAAACCGACTCTTACGGAAAGAGAGCGGCAAATATTAACGATGATGGCCCGGGGCAATTCCGCCAAGGAGGTCGCCCTTGCCCTGTCCGTTTCCCCGCGCACCGTGGAATCGCATGTCGATCATATTCGACTGAAGATTCAAGCGCGCAACCGCGTGCATATGATCACGATTGCTCTCAAGTTCGGACTTCTCCTCCCCGGTCGTATCTAGCCGGTCATTCGGATCGACTCCGGGGACGCCCCATCCCACCGCACTCCCCCCGCCCGATGAGCCAGGAACATCCTGGCTTGTCGGGGTGTTTTTCAAAAACCGAAAACATGTTCTACATAGTATAAAACAACAGCGTCGCCTTCCTATTTACTATTACTACATAGTTTGCTCGGACATATATTTCCCGTCATGGCAATATACATGATGGATAGACAGTGGGTATTATCCCCCGTTCCGATCACCTTGCTCCCCTTATAGTGTTTTCCTCAGATCGCGAATTGCGTCATTCGCAGAATCAGTCCGATCGGATGGGGGGAAAGATTGATGGCAGCGATCCTGTCTTTGCGCGACGCAGGGGGCCGTTAGCCATGATGATCGATGCCCGTTCCCTTCCCGTCGGAACCAAGATCAGGACGGCCGTGTGCATCGTCGGCGCCGGCCCGGCAGGCATCACCATCTCGCGAGAACTGTCCCGGCTCGGCATCGAGAATTGCCTGGTCGAAGCGGGCGGCCTCGATTTCTCGGCCGAATCCCAGTCCCATTATCTGGGCGAGGTGGAATATTCGCCCTATGATCTGGTGACGACGCGGACGCGCCATTTCGGCGGCAGCTCCAATTGCTGGGCCGGCTGGAGCCGCCCGTTTGACGAAATCGACATGGAGGCGCGGTTCTGGGTGCCCAATAGCGGCTGGCCGATCGGGCTGGACGTGCTCAAGCCCTATTATCCCCGCGCGAACGAGGCGCTCCAGCTCCCCGATGCGCCCTATGACCTGTCCTATTGGGCGGAACATGGCCAGGCGCATGATGCGCCGCTGATCCAGTTCAACGGCAGCGGGCTGACGAACGTGATCAGCCAGCTCAGCCCGCCGACGCGCTTCGGCTTCGTCTATCGGCACGAGCTGTCGCGCAGCGGCCTGAGCCGTGTCCTCCTCCATGCCACCGCGTCGGAGATAGTGACGAACGAGGATGGTACGCGCGCGACGGGCGTGCGCATCAACACCGCGGCCGACAGGACGATCGGCGTCGAGGCGGGGATCGTCGTGCTGGCGCTGGGCGGGATCGAAAATGCGCGGCTGCTCCTGCTCTCGCGCAAGGCGCGCCCGGCGGGCCTCGGCAATGATCATGACGTGGTCGGCCGCTATTTCATGGATCATCCGCGCATCCGCATGGGGCGCCTCTATCTGCAGGCGCCGCGATCCTATAGCCGCTTCTACGATGTGACCTATTATTATGGGAACCGCCGCTTCGCCCGCGCGGGCACGCAGCCGGCGGCCAGCATCGGCTTCTCGCGCGAGGTCCAGCGGGAGCGCGAGCTGCTGCAATGTCATATCGGCTTCATCGGCTCCTATCTGTTCGAAAGCAGCCCGCGGGTCGATTCCGGCAAGCGGCTCTACAAGGCGCTCACCCGCAACAATACGGAGCCGCTCGCGCTCGCCGATGTCCGCAGCGCGGTGATCGGCCTGCCGCTGAGCTCGACCGCATGGCTCGCGCGCCAGACCCGTTCGCGCCGCCTCACCCATCATTTCGAGCTGCAAAGCGTGCTCGAGGCCGCCCCCGATCCGGACAATCGCGTCACGCTGAACGGCGACAGGGACCGGTTCGGCATCAACCGGGTGAAGCTGCGCTGGAAGGTGGGCGAGATGGAGAAACGCAGCCATCAGACGGCGATCGCGCTGCTCGGCCGCGAGGTCGAGGCGCTCGGCATCGGCCGCGTCGAGATGGAACCCGAACAATGGGGCGACGATTGGGACCGGAGCGTGATGACGACCTGGCACCATATGGGCACCACGCGGATGCACCAGGATCCGCGCAAGGGCGTTGTGGACGAGCATTGCCGCGTCCATTCGGTCGCCAATCTCTACATCGCAGGCAGTTCGGTCTTCACCACGGGCGGCGGCAACATGCCGACGATCAACATCATCGCCCTCGCGCTGCGTCTCGCCGAACGGCTAAAGAACGTGCATATCGCCCGATAGAGACCGTAGGTAAATCATCGCCCCGTCAGGCCCGCATCCCGATGCGCGGCCGGACGGCGATCGTCGTTGCCGGCGCCGGCCCGGCCGCGCGCGACCCGACGAGCGGCGGTGCGCCCCTCAGCCGCTGGAGCGCGACGAAGAACAGGAAGCTCAGATTTCCGACGAGATAGCGCTTCGCCAGGCGGCGCGGCTCCTGCCATAGCCGGTAGAGCCATTCCATCCGGGCCCGCCGCACCCATGAAGGCGCGCGCGGGACGACCCCGGCCGCGAAATCCAGATAAGCGCCGATGCACATCGTAACGGCGGGCAGCCGCTCCCAATACGCCGCCGCCCATAATTCCTGCCGGGGATGGCCCATCCCCACCAGCACCAGATCGGGCTTCGCTTCGATCACCTTGGCCAACACCACCTCTTCCTCGGCGGCGTCATAATGGCCATGATGCACGCCGACGATCTGGTGATGATAGTGCTTGCGCAGCGCCGCCGCCGCCCGCTCGGCCACGCCCGGCGCGCTGCCGAGCAGGAACAGGCGCAGCGGCCGCCTCTCCGCCGCCAGCAGCGCGGGCACCAGATCGGTGCCGTTGAGATTGTCCGGAAAGGGCCGGCCGAACAGCCAGCGGCTGGCGAGATCGACGCCGATCCCGTCGTTCAGCACCAGCGCCCGCCCCATCGCCCGCGCAAAGGCCGGGTCGGTGCGCGCGCTGTTCACCGAATGGGCGTTGCAGAAGGCCACCATCAGCGGCGCGCCGCAGGCGAGATAGCCCCGGATCCGCCTCAACGCGGCATGGCGTGACAGCACATCGATCGCCACCTGTCCGATCTGGCGCCGGCCGTGGAGCGCGTCGCGATAGAGTTTCTCATATTGCCGCGCCGCGCGCCGCCAGCCGAAATCGGCAACGGTCCGTTCGGCCATGTCGCGGATTTCCGGATCGGACCGCGCCTGCCACCGCTCCAGGAAGCGGCCCGCCTCGCGTGCCGGATCGTCGAAGTCGATCAGCATGCCCATGCCGATCCGGTCGATCGTCGCCTCGAAGGCGGGCACTCTGCTCAGCACCGGGAACAGGCCCGCCGCGGCCGCCTCGATCGCGGCCAGGCCGAATCCCTCGAAATGGGATGCGCAGACATAGACGCTCGATCGGCCGATCAGCCGCTTCAGCGTCTCGTCGGGCGGGGAGATGAGGATGGTCACCGCCGTCTCTATCCCCAATTCCGCCGCCTGCGCGCGCAGCCCGGCCGCCGTCACGCCCATCGGCTTGCCGGCGATGATCAGCGTCCATTCCGGCGCGCGCGCGCGGACCGCCGCGAACCAGCGCAGCATCCGCTCCAGCCCCTTATTGGGCGCGAGCCGCCCGAAATAGATCATGGAGGGCCGGCCCACCGCCGCCACGCCGCGAAATTTGGCTGTATCGACGCCATTTTCCACGAGCCGGGTGGTGCGCGGCGCCACTTTGCGGAACATCGCCTCGTCGGGCAGGCTGCACGCCGCGATCGCGGCATAGCTGCGCGCGGATGCCCGCGTGATCGTCGCGAACCATATTTTCTTCAGCCGCGATGCGAAGCTGGTGTGGAAGAAGCCGCCATGGGTGGTCGCGATCAGCGTCTTGCCATGGATCGGCCGGGTCAGCGCCAGGAAATCATAAAAGAAATCGATGCCGTGGACATGCACCAGATCGGCCGGTTTCAGATGGCGCAGGACCGCGGGCGCGATCGGATAGCGCTCCGATCCGATGAAGGGGATGCGGACAATCTCGATCCCGCCCAGAATCTCCTGCGCTTCGACCGAAATATGCGGCGCACCGAAGATCCGGTCGAGCGTGACGACGCGGACGATATGGCCGGCGACGAGCTGTTCGCGCGCCAACGCCTCCACCACCGCCTCAAGCCCTCCTATCCCAGGATAATATTGCCGGCATATATGCACAATATGCACGATGCATATCTCCCCAGAAGCGGCTGAATAGATTGCAACCACTGACTTCGTCAGATCATATCGGCAATTTTGATAAATTAGCCGGTATTAGTACCGTTCCGTATATCTACCCATGGAGCGGCATATGACCATGACATATAAATTGCATAGCGACATGATTCAGTTTTTTACTTCTGTATTAACAGGATAGAACAATTATGTCTCGATTGCTTATTTCGCCTTTGTTTGGGGCAAAAACCGCGAACGACATCGCATCCCTACCGAGGTGATAAGAAGAAGATCGTCGAAAAAGGTCTCGCAGGCCGCTCCACAGACGCCGTCCAGAACTGGTGCGCAGGGGCGATAGACCTTGGGGGAAGCCATCGTGGCAACAGTAGGACCGACAACGACGTTCGGGTCATCGCTATCGGATGCAGCCCAAAGGGGCGCCGATCTTCACGAACCCGGAATTCAGGGAAGAACAGTTTCACCGGCCGGGCTCGCGCCCTTCGGGTTACGCAGAAGTGCCGGGCATATCGCCTGCAAGCGGCTGCTGGACATCGGCATCGCGCTGACGCTGCTGCTCCTGCTCATGCCGCTGATGCTGTTCGTGGCACTGCTGATCAAGCTGGACAGCCCCGGCAGCATATTCTTCATCCAGCGCAGGACGGGACGCGGAAACCGCACCTTTCGCATCCTCAAATTCCGCACGATGACGGTCAGGGAAGATGGCGGCACAGTGGTGCAAGCCACGTCCGGCGATGCGCGGGTAACGCGCGCGGGCGCCTTCCTCCGGCGAACGAGCATCGACGAGCTTCCCCAATTGCTGAACGTGCTCCTGGGACACATGTCGCTGGTCGGCCCGCGGCCGCATGCGCTGGCGCATGACGCCTATTATGCCTGCCACATCGCCGAATATGGGCAGCGCTTCAGCGTCCGGCCGGGGCTCACCGGGCTCGCCCAGGTTTCCGGCCTGCGCGGCGAGGTCCATACGCTGCAATGCATGCGCGAACGAATTTCGGCGGATCTCGACTATATTGAGCGATGGTCGCTCACGCTGGATATCAAGGTCATGTTCCGCACCATCGCCCTGCTCGGCCGGGACGACCAGGCCTATTGAGGGGCCGCTGGGCCGAGCTCGCCAAAGCCGCCGGCGCTCCCCCTGAGCTTGCCGAAGGTACATCCTGAGCCGCTGTCGAAGGGCGCCCGCGCCATATCCCCTACGCCCGACACCGGCTTGGACAAGCGCAGCCTGAGCGCGGGCGATGCAATTCAGGTTTCTCGATTTCGCGCGCCCGCACGGTCCCGGACCGCCCCCTCTCCGCGCCGCGCGACGATGCAGGAAAAGCACCGAAAAGCTGGCCCTGACGGAAAATGTCGGTGCGCCATTTGCCCACCGTGATTCAACTCGTCTCGTTCTCGACACGAATCGCAGCACGCAACCCCGCTTTTGCGACCAAATGCCCTTCTCCCCGTTGCACTGCACAAGATTAGTAGAAATAAGTTCGATCCAATACGGGGCAGGACAAGATAAGCAGGGAGTTGGTACAGACTAGGGCCTTATACTAGGCCTCACATCTTCTTTCTTACATTAGAGAATGGTCATAATCTTTTGGTCATGACCGTGCTGTCGCGTGCCCGTCTTTAGACTGTTCACTGTGATGCGAGGTGCGGCCTATGCTTGGTGTCAATCTTTCTGGAGCAGAATTCGGGGGTGGAGGTGGACGCCACGGGTCCGACTATATTTATCCGTCATTGCATGATCTGTCCTTTTATCATGATCGCGGCATCGATCTGATCCGTCTCCCCTTCCGCTGGGAAAGAATGCAGCCGCAGCTCGGCGGCCCGCTCGACCCGACCGAGGTCGGCCGGCTGAAGGACTTTCTCGCAAATGCTGCGCAGCTCAACATGAAGGTGATCGTCGATCTCCATAATTATGGCCGATACGAGGGCGTGACGATCGGCAGCGGCTCCGTCACCCCCGAGCGCTTTGCCGATTTCTGGCAGAAGCTGGCCACAGAGCTGAGGGGTTCGCCGGCGCTCGCCGGCTATGATCTGATGAACGAGCCACACAATATGGGCGGGGCCGATCGCTGGCCGAAGGCGGCGCAGGCGGCGGTGGACGCGATCCGCCGCGTCGATGGCACGCAGGACATCCATGTCGAGGGCGACGGCTGGTCCGGGGCGCATAGCTGGCAGAAATATAATGCCAATCTGCGTATCTCCGATCCGGCGAACAAGATCATCTATCAAGCGCATCAATATTTCGACAAGAATAGCTCCGGCACTTATTCAGGCAGTTATGACAACGAGGGCGCCACGCCCATGACGGGCGTCGATCGACTCAAGCCCTTTTTGGATTGGCTGCAGGCCACCGGGTCCAAGGGATTCATTGGCGAGTTCGCCGTGCCCAATAATGATCCGCGCTGGCTGACGGTGCTCGACAATTTCATCGATGCCTTGGCCGCCAATAATATTTCCAGCACCTATTGGGGTGCGGGGCCCTGGTGGGGCGCCTATCCCATGGCGCTGGTCGGCTCGGGCGGGCAGCCCAATCCCCAGCTCGACATATTGCTCGGCAATCTCCATGGCGGGCCCATCGTCCCGGGGGGCAATATGATGCTGCCGCCCGCGCCGAGCGCTCCGCCCCCGCCCCCTGCTCCCGCTCCGGACGGATCGGAGATCAAGGGAGCGGACAAGGGGGATATGCTGTCCGGCACCGATGCCGCCAACATCATCCATGGCCTCGGCGGCAATGACAGCCTGCGCGGCCATGGCGGCGACGACCGGCTGTTCGGCGGCGACGGCAAGGACAAGCTGAACGGCGACCGCGGCGCGGACCGGATGGAAGGCGGCGCCGGCGACGACATCTATTTCATCGACAATGGCGGCGATCTCGTCATCGAGGTCGCCAATGCGGGACGCGACCGGGTCGAAACCACCATCTCCTACACGCTGCCCGAAAATATCGAGGAATTGCGACTGCGTTCCGCCGGCTCGATTTCCGGCACCGGCAACGGACTTGCCAACCGGATCACGGGCAATGGCGCGGCCAATGCGATCGACGGCGACGCGGGCGACGACATTCTGAACGGCGGCGGCGGCGCGGACAGGCTGACCGGCGGCGCCGGCCACGACATTTTCGATTTTGACGATCCGGCCGACAGCCGCGGGCCGGGCAGCGATCATATCCGCGATTTCACTTTCGACGCCGATCGGATCGATCTGTCCGGCATCGATGCGGATGGCAAAGCCGGCGGCAATCAGCCCTTCCGCTTCATAGGCAGCTCCGCCTTCACCGGCCATGCCGGGGAGCTGAATTTCGTGACGCGCGGCCCTTCCGGCGGGGCACTCGGCCAGACCATGCTCCAGGGCGATGTGAATGGCGACAAGATCGCGGATTTCGCGATCCATCTGGACGGCATCGTCCAGCCGCTCCACGCCGCCGACATAATATTGTAGCCGCCGCCCGCTTCGGCTTGCCCGGGCGCCCCCCCCAGCAAGCCTTCGGAGAGAATAATACGTCCTGATTGCCACGACATTGCCTGCGTCCGGTGGCTCTCCCACATTCGCCCGCCAGCAGCGATACCCTTCCCGGCGAAGGATCGGATGCTGGAAAGCAGCCGCACCTAAGGGCAGTTGGATGACGCGGGATTATCGGGGAATCAGGATCGCCTTCGCATCGCTGGACGATGCGACGGATCCGCAATATTCGTCGGGCGCACCCTATGCGATACGCAAGGGCTTTCTCGATCTGGGCTGCGAACTGATCGATGCCTTTCCGCTGCGTGCTCCCCGGTCCCGGCTGCTGCGCTTCCAGTCGATCCTTCACCGGCTGAACGGCGAATATTATACTGCCGATCGCACGCCCAATGCGCTGCGCCGCATGGCTCGTGATCTGAAGCAGCGTATCGCCGGCGAGCGGGTCGATTTCGTCTTCTCGCCGCACAGCACTCCCGTGACGATGCTGGATGTGGACGCGCCGATCATCCTCAGCCACGATCAGACATTCTACGAGCGGCTCGCTTATTTCGCCTATGAGGCGCGGCCGCCGGCGAAGGAATATGTCGCCCAGGCGCTCGCGCAGGAGCAGGCCGCCTTCACCAATGCCTCGCTCTGCGTCTATCCGTCACAGCGCTCGCTCGATTGCATCGCGACGCGCCATGATATTCCGCGGTCCAAGCTGGCGATGATCCCCTGGGGCGCCAACCTCCCCGTCGAGCCCACCCGCCAGGAGACGATGTCGTCGATCCGCGCCCGTGTGGCCACGCCGCTGCGCATCAGCTTCGTCGGCGTCGATTGGGCCCGCAAGGGCGGCTCGGTGATGGTCGAGACGTGCCGGGAGCTTGCCGCGCGCGGGATCGCGCTGGAGTTGCTCGTCATCGGCTGCACGCCGCCGGTCGATCTGCCCGGCTGGGCGCGGGTGATTCCCTATCTCGACAAGCGCAAGCCCCAGGAACTGGCCGAATATCTCGGCCATCTGAAGCGGTCGCACTTTCTCTTCGTACCTTCCCGGCTCGAAGCCTATGGCCATGTCTTCTGCGAGGCGGCGGCGTTCGGCGTGCCGTCCGTCACCACCGATGTGGGCGGCATCCCCACCATCGTGACGGATGGCGTGACCGGCATCTGCCTGCCGATCAGCGCGGTTCCCGCCGACTATGCCGACGCCATGATGCGCGTCCTTCAGGATTGGGGCACTTATGTCCGCATGGCCGATGCCGCGCGAAATCGTTACGAGACGAGCCTGAACTGGCCGGCCTTCTGCCGCGGCGTGATCGACGCCGGGAGCAGGCTTTCGGCCGCCGCCGCGAGCGGCCCCTTGCGCCCCTATCCGCTGCCGACCGACCATCGCCCGCGGGCGGCGATGGCCTGATCCGCCCGGCCGGCTTATGCCGCGACAGGTCGCTGGCCGATCCCTGCCCCCGCCAGCATCCTGCCGATCACCGTATCCCAATCTGCGATGGACGCATTGTCGAGCGCGGATCGATCCAGCTCCAGCGCGCCCCTGAAAGCCCCGATCACGGATGACCGGTCGCCAGGCGTATAGCCGATCACGTTCGGCCGCCCGGCGATGGCGAAATGCGGCGCCACGGTCGGCAGGCGGCAATATTGATATTGGATCAGCTTCAGGCTGGATTGCGCCAGATAATGGACTTCCGGCCGGTCGATATAAGCGGCGATGCCCACATCGGCATGTTGCAGCCGCTTGGCGAGGTCCGCGAACGGCACCTCGCCATGATTGCGCAGATTGGGGCGATCCGCGAACTGAGCGAGCCGCATGCCGAAGGCATGGAAGGTCACGTCGGGAAAGGAATCGAGCATGAAGCCGAAGCTCTCGCTGTCGAACATCATGTCGCCCGCCACCACGGCATGCGGCCCCGGCACTTCGAAGGGGCTCTCGCCCGGATCGTAGAAGACGGATTTCTCGATCCCGTGCGGGATGAAGGCGACGCGTGCCGCGCTCGGAAAATCCGCCGCCATCGATTCGGCGGGCACGCGGACGAGGTCATAATGGCGCGCGGTGCGGTCCAGCGCGGCCCGCAGCATCGGATGCATACCCACCGTCTCCAGCCGATCGCTCGCGCAATAGACGAAGCGCGCCTCCCGCGGCGCGATCCGCTTCAGCCGGTTGAACAACAGCACGGCGGCGCAGCTTTCGATTACGACCAGATCGGCGCCCGCCACCTTGTCGCACACCGACGCCGGCAGCAGCCGGGGATAGAATCCGAACACCGGCTCACTGATCTGCTGCAACATCGGCTGGCCCACGCTCGCCGGATGGAATGGCGGCAGCCAAACATAGCCGTGCAGCCGCTCGCCGCAGTCGCGCCAGCGATTGAAAACGGATCGGTCGACCTGCTTCATCCGCGCATTGCTGCCGAGCTTGGATAGCCAGCTAAGCTGCGTCGTCACGACATAGGTGTCATAGCCGCGTCGCGCCAGCGCCTCGGCCCAGAAGACCATGCCCGTCTTGCGGGTCCCCAGCCCGACGAATTGCTGGGTGAAGAGAACGGCCCGGGGGGCTGCGTCCGTCGTCTTGGGCGTCATCTTGGCCTCCGTCCGTCCTGCCCGCCGCTTCCTGGAAGGCATCTATTCAACACTCGGTCTATTGTTCTTCCCACAATGGCCTTCCGACGGAAATTACTTAGAGCAAATCAAATGCCTCGATAGCATGGCCATTGAGCGCAGAAGAAAGGATAAGTAACGCCATGGCAGCCGACTTTTACAAGTCCGCGATCAGCGGTGCGCTTTTCACCCGCTCAGACCGGATCGCGCGATTCTCCTTCGAATCGGCGACTATACTTGTTATATCCAGAATTTTACGTCCGAAAGACTTCGGTATAATAGCGATGATATTTCCGACCTCCACCTCCGTGACCATGCTTCAACAGGGCGGGTTCGGCGCCGCTGCCGAAATTTCGCCTGTCGGGCACGTTCGCTTATGCTTCGACCTTCGCCGCGCTTTTCGCTACCCATGCCGGCCGGGACTACGCACTGCGCATCCTCCGCTTCGGCCGGATGGGTGCGACCATGGCCGGCGGGCGATTACGCCCGGCCCGCGCATGGCACGCCCGGCCTCCCTCCTCGCTGCGCTGGCGCTGCTCGCCGGCTGCGCCCCGGCGACGGCCGCCCCCTATATCGGGGTGAACCTGTCGGGCGCCGAATATAATCCCCGCCGCATACCGGCCAAGCCGCATGTCGACTATGTCTATCCCGGCCCCGCCGATCTCGATTATTTCCTGTCGCGCAAGCTCAGCAGCATCCGCCTACCCTTCCGCTGGGAAAGGCTCCAACCCCGGCTGCGCGGGCCGCTCGACAAGAAAGAGCTGGCCCGCATCGATGCGGTCGTCGATCATGTCGCCGCGCGCGGCGGCACCGTCCTGCTCGATCCCCATAATTATGCGCGCTATCGCAATATGCTGATCGGCTCGCCCGGCCTGCCCAGCGCGGCCTTCGCCGATTTTTGGCAGAGACTCGCCACCCATTATGCCGGCAATGACCGCGTCCTGTTCGGGCTGATGAACGAGCCGCACGGCATATCCTCCGCCCAATGGTTCTCTGCGGCGCAGGAGGCGATCGACGCGATCCGCACCACGGGCGCGCGCAACCTGATCCTCGTGCCCGGCATTGCCTGGACGGGCGCGCATAGCTGGTTCAGCAGGCGTGGCGGCTCGACCAACGCCATCGCCTTCCGCACGCTGTCCGATCCGGGCGACAATATTGCGGTCGAGGTCCATCAATATTTCGACCATAATTTCTCCGGCACCAGCAAGAGCTGCCGCAGCGCCACGATCGGCGTCGAGAAGATCGCGCCGGTCACGGCCTGGCTGCGGCTGCATGGCTATCGCGGTTTCCTCGGCGAATTCGGCGTCAGCACGAATCCGGTCTGCCTGCGCGCGCTGGAACGGGTGCTCGCCCATCTGACGAAGAATGACGATGTCTGGCTCGGCTGGACCTATTGGGCCGGCGGTCCCTGGCTCGGCAAATATCCCTTCAACGTCTCCGCCAGGGACGGTGCGAAGGAAGAAACGCCCCAGCTCAAGCTCCTGATGCGCTACGCCCGCCCCCGCTAGCCCCAAAACCGTCGCCCCTGCCTCCGCAGGGATGACAGCTAAGCTGACCGCGCTCGCCCTGCGCCTGTCGAAGGGTGCCGAGCCTCGTACGTCACCGACAGGCTCGACACAGGCTTCGACGAGATCAGCCTGAGCGCGATGGGGCGCTTCAGAGGAAAGTCGGGCCGGGGCAAGGAAATCGATGCCCCTCCCGCCCTATGCCGCCCCGCGCAGCATCGGCACCATCTCCACCTCCGCCGCCGGCTCATGCTGCGGCCGGCCCACGCCATGATAAGCGAGCCCCGCGCGCTCCACCTCGGCCGCCGGATAGATGTTGCGCAGATCCACAAGCAGCGGCCGGGCGAGCAGCATGGCAATCCGCTGCAGGTCGAGCGCGCGGAAGGCGTCCCATTCGGTCGCGATCACCAGCGCGTCAGCCCCTTCCGCCGCCGCATAGGGATCCGCTGCGAACTCCACATCGGGAAGCAGCGCGCGCGCCTGGTCCATTCCTTCCGGATCATAAGCGCGCACATGGGCGCCGGCATCCTGCAGCGCCTGCACGATCGCGAGGGACGGCGCGTCGCGCATGTCGTCCGTGTTCGGCTTGAAGGTCAGGCCCAGCAGCGTAATCGTGGCGCCGCGCGCGTCGCCGCCCATCGCCTTGATGACCTTGCGGCCCATCGCCCGCTTGCGCGCGTCATTGGCCTGCACGACCGCCTCGACGATCCGCACCGGCGACTGGAAATCTTCCGCCGTCTTGAGCAGCGCAAGCGTGTCCTTGGGGAAGCAGGAGCCGCCATAACCCGGCCCGGCATGGAGGAATTTGGAACCGATGCGATTGTCGAGGCCGATGCCGCGCGACACGTCCTTCACATCCGCGCCGACCATCTCGCACAGATCCGCCATCTCGTTGATGAAACCGATCTTGGTCGCGAGGAAGGCGTTGGCGGCATATTTGATGAGCTCGCTCGTCCGCCGGCCGGTGAACAGCAGCGGCGCCTGGCTGAGCGACAGCGGACGATAGACCTCGCCCATCATCGCGCGCGCGATCTCGTCATCGGTGCCGACGACGATCCGGTCGGGCCGCTTGAAATCCTCGATCGCGGCGCCCTCGCGCAGGAATTCGGGATTGGAGACGGCCCATGCCCGCGCATTGGGCGCGACTTCGCGGATGATGCGCTCCACCTCGTCGCCCGTGCCGACCGGCACGGTCGATTTGGTCACCACCACGGTCGGTCCGCTGATCGCCGCGGCGATCTCGCGCGTCGCGGCGAAGACATAGCTCAGATCGGCATGGCCATCGCCGCGCCGCGACGGCGTGCCGACCGCGATGAACACCACGTCGGCGGCGGCCACCGCGGGCGCCAGATCGGTGGTGAAGGACAGCCGCCCGGCGCGCACATTGCTCTCGACCAAAGCATCCAGCCCCGGCTCGTAGATCGGCATGATCCCCGCCTCGAGCCGCGCAATCTTGGTCGCATCCTTATCGACGCAGATCACCTCATGGCCGAAATCGGAAAAGCAGGTGCCCGAAACAAGCCCGACATAGCCGGTGCCGATCATCGTGATGCGCATGGTCAACCGCCCTTTTGCTGGTGCAACAATGGACTTCAATTGCCGGAAAGGGAATGGGCCACGGCCGGCGCTGCGCTGAGCCGGTGCCGCAGCGCGGGGGGCACCGCGGTGAGCAGGTCGGCCATGAACTCGGCCAAAAGCCGGTAGCTGTCCGGCCGGTCCGGTCCGAAAGTGGATGCGCGGATCAGGAAGCCTTCCGCCGGCTCGCCCTGCCATGCCGCGCGCAGCACGGCCAGATTCTGGGCAAGGCCGAAGCCGGTCTGGCGGCCGGCGATCGTCATCCAGAACAGGATCGGCTCCTGCCGCTCGTCGCGCACCGCGAACATGCGCTCGGCCGCGATGTCGGCAAAGGGCGCGGGCAAGCGTTCCGGCACCCGTGGCATCGCCGTAAACCCTTGAGCCGTATAGCAAGTCGCCGGCCGATGGATGGCCAGCATGCCCGTCTGCATGCCGCCATGCGCGATAACGAGCATCACTACCGCCCCATCCTCCCGCCGATACACACGCGAGAAGCTCTGGTCATAGGCCTGGGCGATCGTCCGCTGCTCATTCTCGTCGGGCAGCACCGGCTGAAGATTGCCGTCCGTCCGCCATCGCCCGAAGCTGAGCGGCGTGGCGCCTGCCAGATCGATCTTGTCGATCGGCCGCCCCTCCGGCGTCGGCATCGCCGCCGCCAACCCCGCGCTCGACAGGCACAGCGCCGATCCGATCAGCGTCCGCCGGCTGATCATGCCGCCTTCTCCCTGCCGAAGCCGATCAACCCCAGCATCCGATCGAACAGCATCAGCCCGCCAAAGGCGATCAGGAACATCACGATCCCGGCAAAGCCATGCAGGAAACCCTGCCCCGCCGCATCCCCCAGATAATAAGTGATGAGCGCGAGGATCACGACCCGCGCGACATTGGCCGCAAAGGCGATCGGCACGACCGCCAGCAGGATCAGCCCCACCCTCAGTGGCGAACGATGCCGCGCCAGCGCCAGATAGACGACCGCCGACGCCGCCAGGCTGTACATGGACTGGAGCCCGGAACAGGCATCCGCCACGAGCAGCCGGTAATTGCCGACCTCGATCAATATTCCCTGCCGCGCCACTGGCATCCCCGCCAGATGCAGCGCGAAGGCGGCGATCTTCGATACCGCCATCTTGAGCGGGAAGGTGAGCGCCACGATCAGCGATCCGGGCAGCGGCACCACGAACGGCAAGGCGAGCAGCGGATAGGCCAGATCGACCAGGCGCCGCCAGCCGCCGATCCAGCCGAGCAGCCCCGGCAGGACGAACAGCACCGAGGCCGTCTCCACCGAAATATTGCCGAGTAGCCGGCCGCAGAGATGGATGATGAGCCCGGCCAGCAGCAGGAAAAGGAAGGGCAGCCCGGCGCCGCCGATATGCAGCCCCTCCCTCCATCGCCGCCAGGCCAGCCAGCCCGCCACCGCCAGGATGAAGGGCGAATAGGCATGGTCCTCGCTCTGCCACAGCCCGGTCGCGAGCGTCCGGACGGTGGGTGCATAGAGCAGGGCCATGGACAGAGCGGGCAGCAGCAGTTCCGCCCGCAACAGCCCCGCCACCGACCCGCCGGATGCCGCCGGCGCCTTGGGAAGCGCGACCTCAGGCAAGTACGTTGCCCAATGTCGCAACCCCACGATCGGCGAAATGGCCGACGAGCCGCCGGACCTGCCGGATCGCGGTCCGGTGCCGCTTCACCACCGTCACCGCCCCATCCGATCCGCTCGCCAGCGAAGCCACGATGTCGGGCGATTCCGTGCCCGCATCGATCAAGACGAGATCGTAGCGCGACGATAAGGGGCGCAGCCGCGTGGCCAGCGGCGCGCGTTCGAACAGTTCCGCCGGATGGGGCACGGGCGGCCCCGCCGGCAACAGCGCGAGATTGGGGATCGCCGTCGTAGAAATGGCGGCTTCCTCCTCCTGCTCGCCCGCAAGCAGCGTGGTCACGCCCCGGCGATTGGCGACGCTGAAAAGCTGGTGCTGGACCGGCTGCGCCACATTGGCGTCGACGAGCAGCACGCGATAGCCGAGTTGTGCCACCACGACCGCGAAATTGGCCGCGATCAGGCTGACCGGCGTAGCCTCGTCGGCACCCGCCATGACGAGGATGGCATTCAGATCGCCCTGTGCCGTCTTCTTCCCCAGCAGCGCCGCGCGCAGCGAACGCAGTCCCTCGGCAAGCTCCGGATCCGCGCCGAAGGCCGTGACGACCTGATCGGACACGCGCTCGTCGCCGGGAGCCAATATGTGGAAATTGAGCTGACGATCGAGTGTTTCCTTCACCACATCCTGGCTGCACAGGCCGAGATCGACGCATATCTCCCCGAACAGGCGGGACGTCTGCGCCTGTGCCGTCAGCACCTTGGCGACATCCTCTTCGCTGAGCACGCCATTCTGGACGAGCAGTTCCCCGATCCGAGGGCGCCGGGAAAGCGTGGAGACGGGAGTCACCGCCTCCCCGGTCTGCGGCGCTTCCTCCTCGATATGGCTGACTGATGATCGCAATCTCATGCCGCGGCTCCTCGGGCCTGTTGGTTGCGGGACCGGCGATGTTCATCGAGGTCGACGAGCGTCGAAAGGCCGACGCTGTCGCGGAGACCCGCCGAGCTCCTGACGCGGGGCGACAGCCATTCCAGCAGCGCCGCCAAGCCGATGCCGATTCCCAGCCCGAGCAGCAGGCCAAGGATCAGCCGCAATGCGACATTGGGGCTCACCGGATAGAAAGGCACGCCGGCCCGGTCGAGAATGCTGACATTGGTCTGCGGGATCTCGGACTTCAGCCGCGCCCCGTTCAACTGTTGCGTCACATTGTCATAGGCGAGCTTCGCCGCATCCACGTCACGCTGCAGCACCGCGAGTTGATCCTGGACGCCGGACAGCTTCAGCACCTGCTGCCGCTGCGCCGCCAGCCGCTCGCGCAGTTCCGCCTCGCGGAGCTGGGCGGCGCTGCTCGCCACCTGCAGCGAACGCGTTGCCGCCGCCACCGCCTGGTTGAGCTCGCTGTTGAGCACGCCCAGCGCCGCGCGCGCGGTGATGAGCTGCGGATGGTTCGGGCCCAATGTCGTTTCGAGTTGCTGGACCTCCGCCGCCTTGGCTACGACCGCCGCGCGCACGCCCACCACGCCGGGCGCCGATTGGACCTCGGGCGACATCGCGCCTCCACCCGCCGCACGCGCACGGGCGTCCGCCGCGGCCCCCTCGGCCGCCGCAAGCTGGTTCGAAAGCTCAGCAAGATGGCTCAGCTCGACATCGAGCTTCTCGCCCCCGATCAGCCCCTTCTCCTGCTGGAAACGGGTCAGCCGCGCCTGCGTCTCCTCATAACGCGCGCGCACGTCGCGCGTGCGGTCCTGGAACCAGTCCGAATAGACCTTGGCCGGCTCGGTGCGCAGCCTGAGCTGCGTCTTGACGAAGGCATCCGCGAAGCCATTGGTGACCAGCGCCGCGAATTCGGGATCGCTCGCCTGATACTGGACGGCCATCACATTGGTGTTGCGCGTCGGAACGACCGTCAGATTCGTCAGCAGCGAATTGACCAGCCAACTGTTGATGTCGCCCCTGCCGCCCGTCGCATCCGTCCAGCGCGCGATGACGGCGGGGCTCTGCTCCAGCTCGAGATTGCGCACCACCTGCGAGGCGACAAGCGCGCTGCGGATGATATCCGCCTGCGTGCCCAGCACCGAGGCCATCGCCATCGGCGGGGCGGCACCGGCGCCGCCTTCCGCCTCGCTGGCGAGGCTGTCGAACAGCAATGTCGCCGACGAGGCGTAGATGCGGGGCGAGAAGAAGGTCCAGACGGCGATCACCAACAGCGTCGCCATCAGGCATCCCAGCACGAGCTTCCAGCGATGCCGCATGGCCGCCATGAAATCAGCGTAGTTCATTCGAATTACCCCGCTGCTTGATGCGCCGTCATCAGCGGCTCCACCCTGGGTGGAAGCGCGGCAAGGTGACAGGCGACGAGAAGGAGTTGAGGCGCAAGACTGTCCTCAAACACATAGGTGGTTCCGTCACCCGATGGGATCAGCGCCGGACGGAGCGACGCGAAGGCTCGAACGCGCGGCGGCACATCATTCTCTTCATCCCCTTCACCCGGCTCGGCCGCGATATTGGGCGGCATCAGGCTGTCGCCCGACAGGGATAGCCGCGCCAGGTCCTCGAGATAATGGCGCATCTCCGGCCCCTGCGCCGCCAGACGCGTGAACAGCGCCGCGACGGTGCCGTTGGTCGATGTCCACATGTCGAACGCGAAGCGAAGCCCGGCCTCGGTTTCCTCGCGGCCGATCGACGAGGTCTGGCCATCGATCGCCGCCATCGCCGCGCAAAAGCAGAACAGGCGCAGATGATAGGGCGATCCCGCCGCCAGCGTGGCGATCGTCGCCTGCGCATCCGGGCTGAAATGCAGGCCGGTGCGCCGCGCGCCGCGTTCGAACAGGTCGGTCACGCTGGACATGTCGAACCGGCGCAGCGGCACCGCGACCAGATGGCGGCGCAGCGAGGGATGCGCGTCGATCAACTCGCCCACATCCCGCGCTATCCCCACGAACAGCAACTGAACGCGCGCGCGCAGATCCGAAAGCAGCTTCACAAGTGCTGCGATCTCGGTCCGCGCCGCGCCATCCAGGACACGATCAAATTCGTCGACGACCAAGATCACGTCGCGCTGCGACACCCGGCCGAGAATCGCGGCGAGCGCCCGCGCGCCGAAATCCGGCGGCAGCGCGGCGATGAGCTCGCGCACCTCCTGCCGCTCCTCGGGCAGGAAGCAGCTATCCGGAAGATCGGCGAGATAGGGTGCGAAGATCGCCGCGAAACTGCTGTCTCCGCCACAGGAGAAATAAAGCACGATATGGCCGCGCTGATCGGCATGATCGCCGAAGGCGCGGACCAGCGAGGTCTTGCCTGCCCCGCGCGCGCCATAGACCAGCGCGTGCATCCGCATGTTCAGCATCGCCCCCATCAACTGGGTAAGCTCGATCGAGCGCCCGAGAAGCTGGGATCGATCCTCGACCGGCTGGGCTGGATTGAACATGGCGAGGACGAGCGACCGCAGCCTGGCCGGCGGGACGGCCGCCTGAGCTGCGTCCGCCGTCCCGCCGGCCGATGATGCGGCGGGACGCGCCGGCAATGCATAGGGCGCCGGCGCGAGGCGCGACAGGGCCGGCGCCGGCGAGATGCCTCCCGCGAAACGCGGCGTCCGGCGCCAGCCGAACAGATTGCGCAACGCCCTCAGGATGCGACCATAGTTCATCCGTCCCCCTAGATGTTGAGAAGCGTCCGACAGCCTTTTGTTTCTCCCGCTCGCCGGCTGCTCGTCGAAGCGGCTCGGGTCGGCCCGGGTCGCATCAAGAATAGGACTGATCATATCCCAAGGCATCTAATCCGTCCCGGGACTGCAGGTACCGAGGCGAATATACGTACGAGTGTTTCCGGTGATTTTAACTGACACCCTATTTAATAGGAGAGCAGACGATTGCGTTATTCTTGTGAATCCTGCACATCTCTTCTCGGCGGATCGGTTCTGGAACAGAACTTTTTTCAAATAAATAGATCTTTCCACAATCGCGTCGTTGCGGGGGAATACGGCCACGAAAGTCGCGGACAATCCGTGATTTGCGTTGTCGATTGATGCTTGAACTGATCGATGGAGGAGCGATAGCGATGAGAGCGCTCAAAGTAATAAGGAATACAGGTGTCGCGGCCGCGCTGGCCATTGCGGCGCATGGAACGGCATCTGCCGCTACTGCAGATCTCGGCACCATCGCGCCAAACAGCTCTGCCGGGACGGTTTTCGCCCACACCCCCGGATCCTTCACGGATACGGTGACTTTCAATATCACGGCAAGTGGAACCGGTGAGGCATCTTACTATAATTTCTACGTCCTCAGCGGTAAGGTGCGTTCCAATATCGTCGATGCCTTCCTGACATTGACGGGCCCGACGAGCTTCAGCACCGCGCTGACCGGCGCGGGCCTTTATCCGGTCAGCCTGCTCGCCGGCAGCTATACCGGCACGATCACGGGCAAGGCGACGGGTTCCGATGGCGGTGCGTATAATTTCGCCATCACCGCCCCCACGCCGGAACCCGCCACGATGGGCATGATGGCGGCGGGCATGGCAATGTCGGGCTTCGTGGCCCGGCGTCGCAAAAAGGCCAGTGCCTGATGAGCTTGAGAGGAATGGCCGCGCGGCCGTGCACTATCGGTTCCCCCAATAGACCGGATCAGTGTGCCAGGCGCGGTCCCCCCCGCCTCTCAGGGGAGGCCGCCATGCTCGCCATGGCGGCCTTTCTCCTTTTGCCGGCCTGTTCGGGAGAGTCACACCAATCGACCAGTCAGGTCGTCGCGATCGTTTCCGGCGAGGAGCTCACCGCGCCGATGCTGGAAACAGAGCTTACCCGCCTGCCCGAAGGAGCGGACCGCCGCGATCCCGGCGTCCAGCGGGCGACGGTAGACCGCATGATCACGCAGACGCTCTTCGCCAAACGCGCCGAAGAGCTCGGGCTGGCGCAGACGCCAGCGGTCGCGCGGGAAATAGAGAGCGCGCGAAAGACCATTCTCGCGGGCGCCTATCTCAAATCCATCGCGGGCGAGCGCAAACCGAGCGATGCGGAGATAAGTGCCTTCTTCGAAGCCCATCCGGAACTCTTCGCCCAACGGCGCCAATATGTGCTGACCGACGTGCCCCTGCGATCGACCGCGGCCGAGATCGGCAAATATGTGGCGGCGTTCAAGCAAGGCCAGCAGGACCGCGAAAGCTTTCTCGCGCTGCTGCGGAAGGATGGCGTTTCGGCGACGGCCGGCATGATGACGGTCTCGGCCGACCAGGTGCCGGAAACGCTCGCGCGGCGGCTCGCCTCGATGACGGCCGGCGATCGCATCACCTATAGGATGGGTGACGTGCAGCATTTCGCCTGGATCGAGGAGATCCGGCCGAGCCCCGTCCCGCTCGCGCTCGCGCGGAGCTCCATCGCCAGCTTCCTCTCGCAGAAACGCATGGCCGAAATCGCCGAATCCAACGGCAAGACCATGCGAGCAAAGGCCAAGGTCGAATATGGCGATGTAGGCAAGATGATCCTGGCAAAGGCAATGCCGGCCGCCACGCCGCCCGTCCGGCCCGGCGCCGCCATGGAGAACAGGAAAGATCAGATCATGCGCGGGGCGGCCGGCCTCTGAATCGGCAAGGGAGGGGAATGCCTGCCCCTCCCTCCAGCCACGACAAGCGAATGGGCGGCGCGGAAGCCGCCTCCGATCAGAAGATCCGCTCCCGCACGAACAGCACGTCGCCCTTGCGGACAGCCGCCTCGAGATCCGCTTCGGCCGGCCTCTGTCCCTGGCGATAGAGGGTGATCCGCCGTTCGGTTCCCGCCAAGGTGGGGCCGCCGCCGCGGGCCAATGCCTGGCGCAGCGTCATGCGGCTCGATATAGCATAAGCGCCGGGCGCGCCGACCTGCCCATAGATGAAGAATTGCTCGGCCTGCGGCACGAACAGCACGTCGCCCGGCTTCAACTGCACATCCGCCTTGGGATCGGAGGCAAGCGACGCAATCTCCAGCGAACGGATGTCCGCCTCGCCAGCACGGCGCAGCGTCACCCGATCGCTACCGTCGGACCGTACGCCGCCGGCCCGCGCCAACATGCTGCTCAGCGTCTGCGGACGGTCGAGCGGATAGATGCCCGGCACTGAAAGCGCGCCGAGCACTGTTACTGATCGGCTGACATAGGCAGCCACCTCCACATTGACGACAGGCTGCTTGACGACGCCGCCGCTCCTGAGCCGGGTGGCGATCCCGTCGGCCAGCCCCTGCACCGTCTGGCCGCTGGCGCGCATCGACCCGATTACGGGAAGCGTGACCGCGCCGTCCGACTTGACGCGCGTCTTCACGGTGAGTTCGGGCTGGCCATAGACAAATATATCGATCTGATCCTCGGGCCCCAATATATAGCCTGGGTCGGTCTGCGCATGGGCCGGCCCTGGGTCGGTCTGCGCATGGGCCGGCACTGCCATACAGGCCAGGAGCAAGCCTCCTCTCGCGATTATCCTTCCAATCATGCCCATTCTCCCTAGAAGCGATAGCCGAGGCGGATGCCCGCCCGCGTGCTGCGATAGTCGTAGAAATCCGTCGCGGAGGTGCGCCGGGAATGGCCGAGCTCGACCTCGCAATGGAATGCGTCCGTCAAGGCATAGTCGAGCGAGACGGCCAGTTCGGTGGTGCGATCCGAGACACGAAGCGGCAGGCCCTCGCGCTGGGTCTCGCCACGAAGACTCCGCCTGGCGAAAGCCGCGCGCGCCTCGATGGTCGTTCGCGCGCTCAATTTCCGCGAGGCGATCAGCGACGCCTTGGTATCCACGATAAAGCTCACGCCGAAGCTGCTTTCCCCCCGCACGTCGCGAGCGAAGCGCGTCGTCAGGCTGGTGGCAGGCGACGGCGACCAGATTATCTCGCTCTGCCAGCCGAGGCCGGAAAAGCTGGGCGTGGTGGGAAGTCGCGGATCGGTGAAGATGGCGCTGAGGCCGATATTGCCACGCAAGCGGGCCGCGACATCCCGCTCGAACCGCAGCCCGGCGCGATGGATCCGCGTCTCATCCTTCAGCCCGCCGAGCGAGACGGCCGCGTTCGGCCGCTCGATCGCCCCATAGGAATAGAATAGCATCAGATTGCCGAGGCTGGGCCGGGCATAAACGAGCGCGGCGCCCACTACATAGGATCGCAGGTCGAACGGCTTGCGCAGATCGCTGCTATTGTCGACCAGCGTGCGGGACGCGGTGAGCAGCGGATAGAGACCCGCGGGCTTGGGGCAGGAAAATGCGCCCTCAAAGATACGCCCGCGCGAACGGTTGCGCTCGATGACGCCCAGATCGGCGACATCGGTCTGGTGAAAATCCGCCGTCGCCGAAAGATCAGCCAGACATCGCGCGCCCAGGGCGATGCGGCCGCTCCCCGTCAGCCCGATCCGCTCCCCCTCCAATCGATCGTTGCGGCCGTAGAAATCATAACCCGCGCTGCCCTTCAGATAGACGTCGTGACGCCCGAACGAGCGCTTGATGTTGACGTTGAGCGAGGGCGTGATCCGGACATCGCCTTGATTGGGAACCGGCCGGAGGTCGTTCCCGCGCAGCAGATTGTCGTCATATAGGGTCGCGACACTCACCCAGGCGCCGGTCCTGAACGTCTGCGCCGGCGCGCAAGCGGGCATCAGCAGCAGGGACAATCCGGCCATCATGGCAACCGAACTTATGTGAGGAGAGCTCCGCCATGCCGAGGCGCGGATTTCCATCCCCCGTAAATAACGTCCGCTGTTCACACTAATGCCTCCCCCCGGTCGGCAAATGAAGATTCACCTCAACCCAAGGGATGACATAATTTCCATCAGTAATGCGTTCCACATCCTACCTACGTGCTTATACTCACAGTTAAGCGATTTGGACCATCCCTAGTCCAGATTGCACTAGTTCGCTAAAAACAAATTCGGCCTACCAGTCTCGGCCTCAATAAACATCGACATTAAACGGCAGGATGGCCATATGGTCCTACGGACACCGGAACGACATTTTCCGCCTGAAGCCGCTCCCGCCCGGAACGCACCCGCCGGGACGTCTATCGCGGGCGGCATCATCCTGATCGCCGCCACCAGCTTCAACGCGGCACTCGCCCTGATAAACGGCCATGTCACGCCCGTCAGCTATCTCGGGGTGGCGCTGGTGCAGACCATGCTCACGGTGGCGAGCCTGGCGATCGTGCTGATCGTGCGGCCGCCGGGCGTGACGCGATGGCTGGTCGGCCTGTGGGCCGCGGCCTGCGGTTTCCTGCTCCTGTCGCTCCTGCGCGGGCTCGTGGAGTTCAAATATCTTGCCGACATACTGATCATATTGATCTTCGTGATGCTCGGAATGGCCATTCGATCGAAGACATTGGCCTGGGTTCTCCTGATCCTCCAGGCAATTCTGGTCGCGGTGGCGCTATGGGAACTATTGTTCCCGCAAAATTTCGGCGACACCTTCCTGGTGAGAAGCTATTATGTGAATTCGCGCTCCTTCTTCGACGAAGGTTTCTGGTCCGCGCAGGAAAATCTCTATCTCTCCGCGGAACGCCCCAGCGGCCGAATGATCGGAGCCGCCACCGGCTTCCATCGCGCCTCCTCCCTTTTCCTCGAGCCCGTCTCGCTGGGCAATTGGACGATCGTCGTCACACTGGGCATCGCCGCGCTGCAATCGACGCTTTCGCGCACGATGATCGTGCTGCTGGCGATCGGGAATATCCTATTGCTGTTCGCCTGCGACGGGCGGCTCGCGCTCGCCATCAATCTGCTGCTGCTGGCGGCATGGCCGATCCTGCCGCGGCTGCCGCGATGGCTGCCGCCCTTGTTCCTGCCGCTCATCTTCCTGGCGCTGCTGCTTGCCTCGGCGACGGGCCTGCTCGCCGAACAGGGCGATACGTTGATCGGGCGCTTCCGTTACGGGCTGGACTATCTGCTCGGCCTCAATGCACGAGACCTGCTCGGCCTCTACGCCAGGGGTGGCGTCGTCGCGGCGGATAGCGGCTGGGCCTATTTCATCCTGACCCAGTCGATCTTCGGCTTCGCGGCGATCTGGCTTGCACTCACGCTGCACAGCGCGCCCGGCACGGCCGGCGAACGCCGTTTCATCGCGGGCATGGCCATTTTCGTCGCCCTGTCGCTGCCCGTCAGCTATTCGATCTTCTCGATCAAGACGGCCGCCCTGCTATGGGCGCTGTACGGCAATCTTCTGTCCCGGGGCATATCCGAGCGGATGGCAGGGCAACCGGCTGGCACACCCAATGTCCGGCCGATCATGCCAAGTAGACTCGGAAACACCAAAACAAATCCCGCATGATACCTTAGCATGTTGGTCCTACGTATTATCTCTACCTTACTTGCATGTAGAATGAGGCGTACCCCTTAAAACCACAATAAGGGGCAAAGATTATGATGAGTGAGCGTATTCCTGAAACCCCTCACCTGACAGAGCGAGAACTACTTGTCCTTGCCTTGGTCTCAAAGGGATATTCTGCAAAAGAAGTCGCACAAGAACTCAGAATAGCTCCTCGGACGGTCGAAAAACATATCGATCATGTACGATTGAAGATCAGGGCACGGAACCGGACGCATATGGTCGCCCAGGCGATATCGAGGGGCCTTCTGGCCGAATAAAAGGGGATGTCGCAGACTCTCTATCTCGATCCGCGCTTCGGCGATCGCGCGGTCGGAAGCGGCGCATCCCTTCCGCGCCCTTCCGGGCCATTGGCCTTTGTCCTGGTCCGCTCGCTGATGGTGGCAGCCTTGATATCCTTCGCTCCCGGACGCGCCCATGCGCAGGCCCCGATCCTGCCGCCGCCCAGCCGCGATCCGCTCGCGATCGATCCTTCGCGCGACATGATCCTCGCCCTGGGCCGCAGCAGCGGCAGCGCCCAGCAATTTCGCGATGCGATCGCCGAAGCCGTCCGTCGTCACCCCGCGATCGACGAGAGCTTCGCCGGCGCGCGCGAGGCTGCAGCCGGCAGACGCGCCGCACGTCAGACGATGTACCCGTCGATCGACACGACGCTTTCCACCTATCGCGTGCTCTCCCGCGAATTTTCCGACGATCCGAACAACATCATCGAACGTTCGCGCGCCAAGACCCGCACCGACGCGATCCTTTCCGTCCAGCAGACACTGGTCGATTTCGGCGCGGCATCGTCCCGCGTGGCGGCCGCGAGCGCGCGGATCCGCGCGGCGAATGCCGAGATCGACAATACGGCAGACGGCATCGCGCTGCGTGCGATCGGCGCATGGTACGACGTCTTCGCCTTCAATGCGCTGGTCAGGCTCGCCGAGGCATTCGTCGAAAGTCAGCGGCAATTGCGACAGGCGGTGGAACAACGCATCGCCCAGGGCGTCTCCGCGCCTGGAGATATCGCACGCGTGGACAGCTATATCGCCTCCGCCTCCACCCGCCTTGCCGGCTATCGCCGTTCACGCGCCGAGGCGGAAGCGCGCTTCCAGGAGCTTTTCGGGCTGCCTGCCCCGCCCGGGCTGATGCGCGCCTCCACCCTGCCGGCGATCGAAGGCGAGCGGATGGCACAGGGGCCGGAACCGTCCATTCCCGCGGTTCGGGTGGCGGAGGCATTGGCGGAAGCGGCACGGCGGGAAGCCCGTGCCATCCGCGCGGAAACCGCCCCCTTGCTCGCCGCCGGAATAGATGCCGGCCGCTATGGCGTGTTCGAAACCGACCGCGACTATGACATACGCGCGCGCCTGACGCTGCGGATGCGGCTGTTCGGGGGCATCGATCCCCAGGCCGACGAGGCCCGCGCCCGCGCCGAAGCGGCCGAGGCCCGGGCATTCCGCGTCCGCGAGGAAGCCGCGCGGGACGCGGCCATCGCCGCATCGGATGTAGATGCGCTGGAACGGCAGCTCGTCGCGGTCGAGGAAAATTATCTGGCGAGCCGCCGTTCGCGCGACGTGCTGCAAGAACGTTTTCGGGTCGCGCGCGGAACATTGTTCGACGTTCTGGCGACCGAGGATGACTATTTCGAAACCGCCGCCACCTATATCCGCGCGGTCGCGGATCTCGATACGGCGCGCTATGTGCTGCTGTCCAGGACGGGGCGGCTCCTGGCGGCGCTGTCGATCGCCCCGACAAGCCCCGTGAGGCCGTGATGATGAACGAGCGCCTGATCCCCGAGCGCCCGCCGCGCTTCGCCCCCTGGCTGTTCGAGCCGATGCGGCGCAATTCGGCCATTTATGCCAAGGTCGCGCTCGCCGCGATGATGATCAACCTGTTCGGCATCGCCACCTCGCTCTTCACCATGACGGTCTATGACCGCGTCGTCCCCAACAACGCCACATCCTCGCTGATCGCGCTTTCGATCGGCCTCGGCATCGTCATCATCTTCGATTTCGTACTGCGGATGCTCAGGGCCTATTTCGTCGACATTGCCGGCGCGCGGATCGATCATGAGGTGGGCGAGACGGTGTTCGCGCGGCTGCTCGCGCTGCGTCTCGATACCAAGCGGGGATCGACCGGCGCCCTGGCCGGAATGATGCGCGAGCTCGAAACGCTGCGCGACTTCTTCGCCTCGGCCACGCTCACGGCCGTCGTCGACGTTCCGTTCATCATCCTCACGCTGATCGTCATCGCGCTGATCGGGGGACCGGTGGTGCTGGTGCCGCTCGTCATGATCCCGATCGTCCTGCTCGTGGGATGGCTGAGCCATCCCGCGATGGACCGGCTGTCCGCGCGCGTGATGGGCGAAGGCCTGCTCAAGCAATCCGTGCTGGTGGAGACGATCGGCGGACTGGAAATGGTCAAGGCGGCGGGCGCGGGTCCGCTGCTCGGCCGCCGCTGGTCCCGCGCGATGATCCAGCAATCGGACAGCGCGCTGCGCCAGCGATTGATCTCGACCATCAGCATCACCGCCGCATCGACCGCGAACACGCTCGCTTATGCCGGCGTCGTGATCGTGGGCGTCGGCCTCATCGCAAATCAGGAACTCACGACCGGCGGGCTGATCGCCTGCTCGATCCTTGTCGGCCGCGCCATGGCGCCGCTGGGCCAGATCGCGCAGCTCCTTTCGCGGATCGCGGCCACCCGGACCGCCTATCGCCAGATAGACGGCATGATGAAGTCGCCATCGGAAGGTCCCGCGGGCGACGCGCTCAAGCTCGCCGGCGTCAAGGGCATGATCGAATTTCGCGACGTCGTCTTCTCTTATCCCGGCGCCACCGGAAAGGCGCTCGATCGGGTCAGCTTCACGATCGGCGCGGGGGAAAGGGTGGCGATCCTCGGCCGCGTCGGATCGGGCAAGTCCACCGTCGCGCGGCTGATCCTCGGCCTGTACCAGCCGCGCGAAGGACTGGTGATGATAGACGGCACGGATATCCGCCAGCTCGATCCGGACCGGCTGCGGCACCATATCGGCGCGGCGCTCCAGGAAAGCGTGCTGCTGACCGGCTCGGTGCGCGAAAATATCACGCTCGGCCGGCCGCATATCAGCGACGAGGAGATGATCCGCGTCGCCGACATTTCGGGCACCCATCAGTTCATGGGCGGAATCGCGAACGGCTATGACCTGAAGCTGGCGGATCGCGGCGAAGGGCTTTCGGGCGGCCAGCGCCAATCCATCGCGATCGCGCGCGCGCTCGCCGGCAGTCCGCCGCTGATCCTGTTCGACGAACCCTCCAGCGCGATGGACGCCCAGACGGAGATGGGCCTGCTGCAACGCCTCGACGAGGAGCTGGGGGAACGCACGCTGGTGCTGATAACGCATCGGCCGCCTCTGCTGCGGCTCGTCCAGCGCATCATCCTGCTCGATCATGGCAGGGTGGTCGCCGATGGGCCGCGCGACCAGATATTGCGCCAGATCGGCCGGCCACGGGCAGCATGAGCATGGAACGCCCCCATATCGAGGATTATGCCGGGGAAATTCGGCCGCGGGCCGTATCCGCCGTCCTGCTCTGGACGATCCTGGCCTTCTTCCTGATCTTCCTCATCTGGGCGGCGCTCACCCAGCTCGACCGGACGGTCCGCGGCCAGGGGCGCGTGATCCCCAGCTCGCGCCTGCAAATCCTGTCCAATCTGGAGGGAGGCATCGTCTCCGACATAGTGGTGCGGCCGGGCCAGAATGTCCGCATGGGCGATCTTCTGATACGGCTCGATCGCACTCAGGCGGGCGCCGAATATGCCTCGAGCCGCGCGACATCGCAGGCGCTTTCGGCCAAGATCGCGCGATTGCAGGGGGAGATTGCGGGCCGGGAACCCGTCTATCCCATCGGTCAGGGCAATGCCGCGGACGAGCAGGTCGCCATCGAACGCGCGCTGCATCTCGCGCGGGTCGCGGAACTTGCGAGCCAGCAGAATGCGGCACGCGCGCGACTCGATCAGGCGGAGCGCGCCGTCGCCGAAGCGATCGCGACCCGGGCCGCGCGAAACGCCGCCCGGGACGCGGCCATTGCCGAACGCGACCTGATCGCCCCACTGGTGGAACGCGGCATAGAACCCAGGCTTTCGCTGATCCAGACCAGCAATGCCGCATCCGTCGCCACCAGCGAGGCGGCCACGGCCGAGGCAGCGGTGGCACGCGCCAAGGCGGCGGTAGCCGAGGCGCGCGCCGCGCTGGCACAGACGCGGCTGGACTGGCGTGCGCGCGCGGCGGAGGAACTCGCCACCACCCAGGCCGAGGAGGCCGCGCGCCGTCGCGCGCTTCCCGCGCTGGAGAACCGCCTCGCCCGAACGGTGGTGCGCGCGCCCCTTTCCGGCCGGATCAACCGCGTTCTGGTCACCACCATCGGCGGATCGGTGAAACCCGGCGATCCGCTGGTGGAAATGGTGCCTTCGGGCGAAAATCTGCTGGTCGAGGCGCTGGTCAATCCCAAGGATATCGCCTTCGTGCGGCTGAACCAGCCCGCGAGGGTGAGCATCACCGCCTATGACCAGGCGATATATGGCTCGCTGGACGGGCGGGTCATATCCATTTCCCCCGATGCCGTCGTCAACGAACGGACGGGCGAAAGCCACTATATGCTGCGCATCCGCACCACGAAGAACAGCCTGGTCGATCGCTATGGAACGCCCCTGCCCATCGGCCCGGGGATGATCGCCGATGTTTCGCTGCTCGGCGAGAAGCGCTCGATCCTGTCCTATATCCTGACGCCGATAACGCGTCTTGCAGAGCATGCATTCCGGGAATGAGGTTAACTTGAATTAACTTATTGTTAACCATATTTGCCTGAGACTTGATTCCTGGTTTTTCTTTCTTTTACTCACAGGATCTGGCTTACCGAGTATTCCTACTTAGGGATTTGGCCTCGACCTGCATCATGTACCAGATGCCATCATACATACCATTGAGATATATGGACTTTTTCAAGATCCCAAGCTAGGAATCCTTGCCCCGTCGCTTGGGACCGAACCAGAACGGTGATTTCTTGTTTTCTCTTCGCTAGTGCAGCATGACCAATCAGGGTATGACAAAGGGGATAATAATTCTGAACCGCTAAACTGGTACGGGAGGTTGGATGTTAAATATGCTGATGGAACCGATCGCAACGCTCACGAGCCGGGAAGCACAGGTACTCAACCTGGTAGCTCAGGGATCTTCCGCCAAGGAAGTAGCCCTCATTCTCGACATGGCACCTCGCACCGTCGAGAAGCATCTCGACCATATAAGGCTGAAGATGCGGGCGAAAAATCGCGCGCACATGGTCGCCAAGGCAATAGCCAGCGGTCTTCTGCCGAATATCTGACAGCGCGGTGGCTGGTCATTCGGGCACCCTCCTTGCCTGAGGCCGCCATCGCAGCACCAGAACGCCGGATATTCCGGTCGCCGAAGCCTAATATGCGAAAGCGACCGATCCGGCGGCCCGCAATATAGCCTATATTATCCCAATATCTCCATGCTGCCGGATATGGTTCGAACATGGGTTGGGACCGATATCCATCCTTCAAGACATGATATCGTCACATCTCTGTAGAACAGTGGGCGTATTTGAAGATCATGGAATTGATCCGACTCGAATAGAGTCTCCGAAAGAATATTTGCAAGATAAGTAGAGGGCAGCGGAGCTTCCGGCGAACTTGTCCTGCCATTTTCGGCGCGGCGATATGCCGCAGGCGCCCCTTCCGTCGCACCTGTCCCCTATGCTCCCGACCATGAAGCCAGCGGAGTGGGCGATATTCCTTGCCCACTCCGGCCAAGAAGGGCCGAAGGGACGGCGCGCATGCACAGCCTTCGCATGGATGCATCCATCCGCCATGCCATGGCATTGCCCCGGACATTGCTGCCCGGGGCGTTTTCGCTTCAGTTGTGCTGGACTTCAGTTGTGCTGGACATGGCCCGAATGCGCGGCCGAACCCTGGGCATTGCCGCTGGCGGAGCCAGAAACGCTGCCCGCGGCATTGCCGGCGGTCTCGCGCGCCGTACCGGCGGCGCCCTGTGCGCGGCCGGCCGCCTGCCCTGCCGCGCCCTGTGCCGCACCCGCGGCATGGCTGGCAGCACCTCGTGCCGTGCCCGCAGCCTGACCGGCAAGACCCGCCACCTGATCGGTGCCGACCGCCTGAACGCCGACACTGGCATTTTTCTCAACGCTCTTCGATCCCGAGACATTGCCGCCGCCATTGGCCGAACCGACCGGACCCGCGACGGAGGTGGCACCGTTCAGCGCCCCGGAGACGGTGCCGGCAAGTCCGCCATCGACGCTCGCGCTGCCGCTGCGGGCATCGACCGACTTGTTCGCCTGCGCATTGCCCGAACCGGTGACGCTGCCGCTCAGGCTTTGCGTCGCCGAGCCGACCGAACCCAGCGAGCCGCCGAGGCTGCCGGCACCGCCGAGCGCGCCATTCAGCGTGCCGCCGAGGCCGCCACCCAGGCTGCCGCCGCCGAGCAACTGCGCGCTCGCCGGCGCGGCGATCACCGCCGCCACGATCGCGGCGGCGGTCGTCAGGCGAAGCTTGATTTCCTTGGACGAGGTCATGTCATTCTCCTCTGCTTGACCGGGCGTTCGCACCGGCTTCACCAAGGACAACGACAGGGATTCGACGCTTAATCCCTCGATCGAATATTTTTTGCCCGCATGCTTCAGCGCACACCCATGGCAGCCGGCGGCACGCGGCATTCCCGACAGACAATGCCCCGGCCCAGCGCCTTGCCCTTGCCCGGCACGGCGCTCGCCGCCACGCTTGCCATCGGCGCCAGCGCGAGCCGCGCCGCGACCAGCGGTGCGGCGAAGGAGGTGCCGCGCAACGCCTCATAGCCGCCGCCGGGCACCGCGCCCGCCATATCGGCGCCGGGGGCCGCGAAATCGACATGGGTGGCGCGCCCGGCCTCGATCAACTGCCGGTCGCGGGCATCGACGCCCGTCACCGCGACCACGCCCGGATAGGAAGCGGGATATTGCGGCGGCGCTGCCGGCCCGTCATTCCCCACCGGCGCGACCAGGATCGTGCCGCGACGCGCCAGCGCCTTGACCGACGCTTCGATCAGCCGATTGGGCGGGCCGACGAGGCTGATGTTCACCACCGCCACTTTGCGCATGGCGAGCCAGCCCATGGCGCGCGCGATCGCCTCCGCCGATCCGCCGGCGGGCTGGCCGCCATAGACGTCGGCGGCGAGCAGCGCGGCACCCGGCGCCACGCCGCGAAAGCGCCCCGCCTCCCCCACCAGCAGCGAGGCGACCGCCGTGCCATGGCCGGTCGCCTTGACGCCGGCAGGGGTGAAGCCGCGCTGCTCGATCCGGGCGCCGGCCAAAGCGGGATGCGCGCCCACCCCGCCATCGATCAGGCCGATCACGACACCGCCCGCCTGCCCCGGCCGCGCGGGCTGCTGAGGTGCGGCGGGCGCACCGCCGGCAGGCTCATAGACATGGTTGAGCTCATAGCTGCCCGACGGATCGGCCTGGCGCAGCGCCTCGATCGCCTTGCGCGCACGCATCCCCTTGGGCGTCGCCAGCACCGTGACCGCAATGCCGACCCCCTCGATCGAATCGCGCCTTATTTGCCGGAATCCCAGCCGCTCCGCCGCAGCGAGGCCGGCCGGCGTCATGTCCAGTCCGATCACCTCATCCTTGCGGATCGGCGCGCCCTCCGCATCCATGTCGAGCAGCTCGCGATTGTTGCGGACGAGGTCGCGCAGCCGTGCCCGGCGCAGAGAGAGCAGGCTGGAGGGCGCAAGCTCGGCCCCGAGCGGCCGGATGTCGAGCGGGGAAACCGACGATATGGGCGGGACGATCGCGCCGCCCGGCTGACCGCCGGAAAGGACGGGGTCGAGCACGCCGGAGGGCAATTGATTGACGACGCCGGGCAGGAGCTGCGGCGTGGCGGGAGCCGCCATCGCCAATGCCCCGAAGAGAAATGCCGCTTTCATTCCTGGTCGCATGATCCGCCTTCACTTTTCATCTTGGTCGATGGATTAAACGAAGACGAGCGGGCGTTTCATCCGCATGAACATGAGGAGCATCAGTGGACGAGTTCGAAGGCGGGCTGACCGCGCTGTTGCCGCGCCTCCGCCGCTTCGCGCACGGCCTCAGCCGGTCTTCGGCCGATGCGGACGATCTGACGCAGACGGCGGTCGAGCGCGCGCTGAAGGCACGCAGCCAATGGGAACCGGGCACGCGGCTCGATTCCTGGTTGTTCCGCATCGCCCGCAATGCCTGGATCGACACGGTGCGCGGACGCGGCCGGGCGGATCGGGTGCTGGCGCCGGAAGAGGCAGGCGAGGCGGTCGGAATGGACGGGCGCCCGGCGATCGAGGCCAAGGCCGAGATGCATTTCCTCATGCGCGCGCTGGACCGGCTTCCCGACGAGCAGCGCGAGGTTATTGCGCTCGTGATGATCGATGGCATGGCCTATCGCGAGGCGGCCGAGCTGCTCGACCTGCCGATGGGCACGCTGACCAGCAGGCTCGTGCGCGGGCGGCAGGCGCTGCTCAAGATAATGGGAGAGGCGTGCGATGATTGACGACCAGACCTTGCTCGCCTGGATCGACGGCGAGCTCGATGATTTCACCGCCGCGCGCGTCGCCGCCGCGGTGAAGGCCGACCCCACGCTCGCCGCCAAGGCGGAGGCGCATCGCGCGCTCGGCCGACGGCTGGCGGAAGGCTTCCGCCCGTTGCTCGACGAGCCCGTCGCTTTGCCGCCGCGCCGGCCCGCCGCCATCGTCAGCCTCGCCGCCGCCCGGGAGGCGCGTCAGCGCAAGCAGCCGCCCGCCGGCACGCGCCCCTGGATGCGCTACGCCTCGCTCGCCGCGACATTGGTGCTGGGCGTCGCGATCGGATCGCAGCTCACGACCAATGGCGAGGTCAGGACAAGGGACGGCGTGATGGTGGCGGACGGCCTGCTCGCCCGCGCGCTGGACGAAAAGCTTTCCGGGCAGGATGGCCGCATCCGCGTGGCGCTCAGCTTCCGCGACAAGGCGGGCGATTATTGCCGCAGCTTCGATGCGGAGCGTTTGTCCGGCGTCGCCTGCCGCACCGGTGGCGCATGGCAGATGCGCGCCACGACGATGCGGGCCGCCCCGGCGCAGACGGGCGAATATCGCATGGCCTCGGCGGGAGATCCGGCAATCCTCTCGACGGTCGAAAGGCTGATCGCAGGCGATCCGCTCGACGCTGCTACCGAGCGCGCCGCCCGCGACCGGAAATGGGCCCGCTGACGGATCAGCCGGCGCCGCCGATCACCCGCGCGAAGGCCGCCGGATCGACATTGCTGCCGGACGCCACGACGAGCGTGGTCGCGCCATCCGCCGCGACCTTGCCCGCGAGCAGCGCCGCCAGCGCCACCGCGCCGCCCGGCTCGACGACCAGTCCGAGCGAATAGGCATAGCGCATCGCCGCCCTGACCTCGGCCTCGCTGACCGACAGGCCCCGGGCACCCGCCTGATGGAGCGCGCCGAAGGTGATTTCGGCGACGCGGGTCGTCTGAAGCGCGTCGCAGGCCGTCGCGGGCGCAGCGGGCTCGACGGGAACGATCCGGCCCAGCTTCAGCGATCGTCCCATATCGTCCCAGCCTTCGGGCTCGACGATGATGATCTCGGCATCCGGCAGGGCGAGCGAGATGCCGGCAGCCAGCCCGCCGCCGCCGCAGGGCACCACCACGCGCGCGATCGGCGCGCCATATTGCCGCTCGGCCTCCAGCCCGACCGTCCCCTGCCCTTCGACCACATCGACATCGTCGAACGAGGGCAGCAGCACGGCGCCGCGCTCCTCCGCGAGTCGCGCCGCAATCGCCTCGCGGCTTTCGGTCGCCCGGTCATAGGGGATGATCTCCGCGCCCAGCGCGGCGGTCGCCTCCAGCTTCACGCGCGGCGCATCGGCGGGCATCACGATCGCCGCCGGCATGCCCAGCAGCCGCGCCGCCCGCGCCACGCCCTGCGCATGATTGCCCGAGGAGAAGGCGACGACTCCCCGCGCCCGATCGGCCGGCGCGACCTGCGCCAGGCGGTTATAGGCGCCGCGCAGCTTGAAGGCGCCGCCCAGCTGGAGCGATTCGGCTTTCAGTGCGATTCCCCCGCCCAGTTCGGGCAGCGACAGCAGCGGCGTTACCCGGGGAATATCTCCCAAGCGTTCCGCAGCTGCCAATATCCCGTTGCGCGAAGGCGCCCGAAAAGCCCGATTTATCGTCAATTTCATCTCCATCCGTCTTGGCTGGAGCCTCGTCGCGAAACAGGCGCTTCATTGCAACTTTACAGTCATGAAAGCCGATCCTATATCGCGCCTCCGCTGCCCCATGGGGACTTCCAACCGCAAGGCAGCTTTTGTCCCGAGAACATGACTGTTGGAGGTCCCTTGAGTTGCTCAAGCATCATAGCGCGCTGGGGCTAGCGAACGCCCTTCGTCCGGTTCAGCCGGTCACGATCATTCGCCCGCACGCGGCACGTCGCGCCGCCCGATTCTTCGTCGAGAAGTTTCAGGGTCGGTCGATCTATGCCGTGAAGGCCAATCCGTCGCCCGAGCTCATCACGCTCCTCTGGGAAAGCGGGATCACGCATTTCGACGTGGCCTCGATCGCCGAGGTGCGTCTGGTGTCCCGCCTGCTGCCGGACGCGACGCTCTGCTTCATGCATCCGGTGAAAGCCGAGGAGGCGATCGAGGAAGCCTATTTCACGCATGGCGTCCGCATCTTCTCGCTCGACACGATCGAGGAGCTGGAGAAGATCCTGCGCGCGACGAAGAATGCGAGCGATCTCACGCTGTGCGTGCGGCTGCGCGTGTCCTCCGATCATTCGAAGCTCAGCCTCGCCTCCAAGTTCGGCGCCGCGCCCCATGAGGCGAAGGAGCTGCTGTTCGCCGCCCGCCAGGCGGCCGACGCGCTCGGCATCTGCTTCCATGTCGGCAGCCAGGCGATGAGCCCGGCGGCCTATGTGCAGGCGCTCTCCCATGTCCGCGCGGCGATCGTCGACGCGGCCGTCACCGTGGACGTGATCGATGTCGGCGGTGGCTTCCCGTCAATCTATCCGGGCATGGAGCCGCCGCCGATGGAAGCCTATTTCAAGGCGATCCACGAGGCGTTCGAAAATCTGCCGGTCAGCTATTCCGCGGAGCTGTGGGCCGAGCCCGGCCGCGCGCTCTCGGCCGAATATGCGAGCCTGCTGGTGCGCGTCGAAAAACGCCGGGGCGATCAACTCTACATCAATGACGGCGCCTATGGCGCGCTGTTCGATGCGGCGCATGTCGGCTGGCGTTTCCCGGTGTCGCTCGTCCGCGGCGAGGAATCCGACGCGAAGGACATGGCCTTCAGCTTCTACGGCCCCACCTGCGACGATATGGATCATATGGCGGGCCCGTTCATGCTGCCGGCGGATACCAGGCCTGGCGACTATATCGAGATCGGCATGCTCGGCGCCTATGGCTGCGCGATGCGCACCGGCTTCAACGGCTTCACCGCCGGCGAGACCGCGATGCTCGACGACGAGCCCATGGCGAGCATCTATCTGAGCGAGGATGAGGACGCGGCGGTTTCGTCGAACGTCATCACGCTGTAAGGCACGAGCCCAATATAACCCGTTATTTCCCGCGAAAAGCGGAACCCATGGATGCGATGACCGCTGAGCAGGTCGGCATCCATGGGTCCGATTTTCGCATCCGCGCAGGAGAATAAAATGGCCGACGCGCCCATCAACGATACCCGGAAAGCAGAGCTTCTCTCGACCACCGTCGAGCATATCGACATCCGCAGCTATGATGCGCGGCCGATCATCGACGCCATGGGCAAGATGAGCTTCACCAGCCGCGATCTCGCCCGCGCCACCGGCATCTACAATCAGATGCTGGCGGACAAGGATTGCACCATCTTCCTCGTGATCGCAGGCTCCACCTCGGCCGGCGGCTGCATGGACGCCTATGCCGAGCTCGTCCGCTCGAACATGGTGGACGGCATCGTCGCGACCGGCGCCTCGATCGTCGACATGGATTTCTTCGAGGGCCTCGGCCACAAACATTATCAGGCGCTCGAGATCCCCGACGACAATACGCTGCGCTCGCTCTACATCGACCGCATCTACGACACCTATATCGACGAGGAGCAGCTCCAGGACTGCGACCACACGATCGGCAAGATCGCGGACTCGCTGGAGCCCAAGGCCTATTCGAGCCGCGCCTTCATCCGCGAGATGGGCAAATATCTCGCCGAGCATGGCAAGAAGGAGAACAGCCTCGTCAAGCTCGCTTATGAGCATGACGTGCCGATCTTCTGCCCGGCCTTCGTCGACAGCTCGGCGGGCTTCGGCCTCGTCAAGCATCAGGTCGATCGCATGAAGGAAGGCAAGCCCTATATGGTGCTCGATGCCATTGCGGACTTCCGCGAGCTGACCGACATCAAGATCAAGGCGGGCACCACCGGCCTGCTGATGATCGGCGGCGGCGTGCCGAAGAACTTCATCCAGGATACGGTCGTCTGCGCCGAGATCCTCGGCCATGACGATGTCGAGATGCACAAATATGCCGTGCAGATCACCGTGGCGGACGTGCGCGACGGCGCCTGCTCCTCCTCCACGCTCAAGGAAGCGGCGAGCTGGGGCAAGGTCGATACCGCGCTCGAACAGATGGTGTTCGCCGAAGCCGGCTCGGTCCTGCCGCTGCTGGCCTCCGACGCCTATCATCGCGGCTATTGGAAGGATCGGCCAAAGCGCGGCTGGGCCAAGCTCTTCGCCTGACCGGTTCGAAGCCCTCTCCCGATCGCGGGAGAGGGCTTTTTCATAGAGCCACTCTGCCTATTGAAGACGAGATTGGACGACCAGATTCGTGTCGCGGATAAAGGCGGAACCGGCCAGAAAGATTTCGTGCGCGAAGCGCGCGGAAGGCGGGCGGCTGCCGAAAGTCGTCATGGTTAGGGATCGATAATCCAAGTTCGAAGGTTCTTCCTGTGCGGGTCGAACGACCCATGGCGCGCCGGGATGATCATCCCATGACGGCGCATAATCGGAGGAACCTATGAAAAGCATGGCTCCCGCACTCGCATTGCTTTTGGCCAGCGGCATCGCATCCGCGCAGATGGCCGCGCCGAAATATCCGCCGGACAGAACCGCCGAGGCGGGCAGGAAGATCGAGAGAAGCAATCCCTATAGCGAGGAACAGGCCAGATCCCTCCTGATGCGGGAGGGATATGGAGACGTGTCGTCCCTGGTGAAGAATGAGAGCGGGATCTGGGAAGGAACCGCCCGGAAGGATGGAGAGACCGTCAATGTCGCGGTGGATTATCAGGGCAAGGTGCTCAGGAAGAACAAATAGAGCGCCAGGACGATCATCCTCGTCCGAAAAGCGGGCCATGGCGGGATCGACGCTGGCCATGGCCCGCCATGGCAGCCATGATGAAAGCCAGCTAAGACGATAGAGGGCCTTTTCTCAATCGATCACCTCGTTCGGATCGACCCCCCAGATATGCGCCGTCCGGATATAGCCCGCCTTGCCCCGCACGTCGAAGCGGCACCAGCCGGCGGCGCATTGATCGATACGCCCGACGACGCCGGGCTCGGCCCGCCACACGATCTTCGCCCCTTCCTCCGGCCTGGCCAGCATCGGGCGGATCTCGCCCGTCACGATCGCCGTCCGACGCGCGCTCAGCAGCGCCACCGCCATCCATCCCTGCACGCCGTCAGGCGACTCGATCCTGCGCCAGCTCTGATGCACCTGCAGCACGCGGATCGGCAGATCGGCGCGCCGATAGCGCCAGACCGCCGGAAAATTTCCGCCCGGGCCCGTACGCATCATCGCATCGCCCGCCGCGATGGACGCCCAATAAGGGACCTCGCGATCCGGCGCAGCCGATGCCTGCGCGGTCCCCGCTATCATTGCCATGACCGCCAACGTCCGAACAAGGACGCGCATTATATTCTCCTGTCAGGATTCTTCGCCAAAGCCGCTCGGCCCGCCCGTCTAGCGCCGCCGCCTTTCCCGCCACAAGCCCGCAGATGCTTGACGCCCGCAAGCCGTCGCGACTAGCCCAGAGGCCATGATCGGCATGAACCGCTCCGCCCATCCGAAAGTCATCGTCACCCGACGGCTGACGCCCGCGATCGAGGCCCGCATGGCGGAGCTGTTCGACGTCGAATTTTCGAAGGATGATCGCCCACTCGATGCCGCGGGGCTGGCCGAGGCGGCGGCGCGCGCCGACGTGCTGGTGCCGACCGTCACCGACCGGATCGATGCTGCGGTCATCGCCGCCGGCGGAGAGAGGCTGAAGCTGATCGCCAATTTCGGCAATGGCGTCGATCATATCGATCTCAAGGCGGCGCGCGCACGCGACATCATCGTCACCAACACGCCTGGCGTGCTGACCGAGGACACCGCCGACATGGCGATGGCGCTGATCCTCTCCGTGCCACGCCGCCTGGCGGAGGGAGAGCGGCTAATCCGCTCGGGCCGCTGGCAGGGCTGGAGCCCCACCGCGATGCTGGGCCGCCGGATCAACGGCAAGACGCTGGGCATCATCGGCATGGGCCGCATCGGCCAGGCCGTGGCGCGCCGCGCGCGCGGCTTCGGGCTGACGATCCGCTATCATAACCGCCGCCGCCTGCCCGCCGTGGTGGAGGAGGAATATGACGCGGTGTGGCGCCCGGATCTGGACGCGATGCTGGAGGAAGTAGATCTCGTCTCGATCCACTGCCCGCACACTGCCGAGACGCACCATCTGCTCGACGCGCATCGCCTCGCCCTACTCGGGCCACAGGCCTATCTCATCAATGTGGCGCGCGGCGACATCGTCGACGAGCGTGCGCTGATCGAGGCACTGGTAACGGGCACGATCGCCGGCGCGGGGCTGGACGTATTCGCGCATGAGCCCGAACTCGATCCGCGCCTGCGCGGCCTGAACAATGTCGTCCTGCTGCCGCACATGGCATCGGCCACGCATGAGGCGCGCGATGCCACGGGCGCCAAGGTCATCGCCAATATCAAGGTCTGGACGGATGGTCACAGGCCGCCCGATCAAGTTCTCGAAGGCTGGGCCTGATCGCCCCTTTACCGCGTCGAGGCGAATAGTGGATTAGGAACCGTTACGGCTTTCCACCGTTTTCATGCGCCTGTTGCAATCAAAGGGAATCCGTAATGAAGCATAAGGGAATCATTGCCGGCGCCATCGGCCTGTCGCTTGGCCTCGCCGGCCCGGCCTATGCGCAGAATACGGAGCAGATGCTGAAGGGTACTGCGATCGGCGCAGGCGCGGGCGCGCTCGTCGGCGCGGTCGTCCCGGGCGTCTCGACCGGCAATGGCGCCCTGATCGGTGCGGCCGGCGGCGCGGCCTATACCGCGCTGAAGAAGAACAAGCGCTATTATCGCGACAGCCGCGGCCGCCAATATTATCTGAACAAGGACGGACAGCGCGTCTATCGCCGCTGATCTTTGGCATGAGGGCGCATCTTCGGATGCGTCCTTCTTCCGTGCCTTGATGGTCGGAGAGAGGGTGACCGGGACGCGCGTGGGTTCGTGGAGACGAGCGCCCCGATCGGCATGGTGATAGCCGCCCTTCCCATCGCGCCGCATCACCAAGATGGGTGATAATGGATCAAGATAGGCGATAATGGATTAATCTACCAACGGGGGAAGCGCATGGACGAGATGCGCGATCTCGGTCTGGCGGCTCCGACCGATCTTCGCCGCCATCGTCTTCACCTGATAGCGAATCGTATTGGTGGACGTGCCCCGCCGCTCCGCCATCTCGGCAACCGAGAGGCCATCGGCGATCATCAGGGAGATATCCGCCTCCGCGGCCGTCAGGCCGTAAAGCGCACGGAGCCGGGCCGCGACCGAAGGGTCCGGGCCCGCATTCTGCACGAGCAGCAGCGCCTGCCGCCGCCCATCGGGCCCAAGCAAAGGCGCCACCGTGACGAACAGCGTTCCCCCATGCAGCAAGGGGATTGCGACGGCCTGCGCCTCGGGCTGGCGGGCCGCCGTCGCGCGCTGCACGGCGGCCCGCAGCGCCTCGCCCTGGCCATTGCGCGCGACGACCTGCCCCTCGCGAACCCCAAGCCCCGTCGCGGATGCCAAAAGCCGCTCGCCTGCCGCATTGGCATGGACCAGCCTGCCGCCGCTATCGACCGCGATCGTGGCCAGCGAAACGGCATCGAGAATATTGCCCATCTGCGCCTTGGCATGGGCGGCGGCCTCGATGCGCCCGCGCACCTTCAGGAGACGGCGCAGATGCGGCACCTGTTCTTCGAGCATCGCGGCCTCCCATCGATCGAAGCGCGGCTGATGCCGCCCCCGATGCAGCCCGACCATCCCTTCGCCAAGTCGATCCGACATGGCGATACCGAGGCAATAGAAGCTGTCGTCGTCCGCGGCGCGGATGAACTCATTATAGAATCGGCTGCCGAGCAGCACCGAATCGGGCATCAGATCGCTGCTGTTCAGCACGCGATCGCGCATCTCCGGCCTGTCCACCATTTGCGCCCAGACATCATCCTGCACGAAATCGCGAATATAGCGGTCGACCATGTCGGCCGGAATATAATCGGAAAATCCGAGCATGGCGGCGCTGCCGTCCCGATGGCGCCATTGGATCGTGGAGGAGCGCGCGCCTATCGAGCGGGCGAGCAGCTCCGGCAGCGCCGCAAAGGCTTCGTCATCCAGAAGGGCATCATAGATCTGCTCGCTCCGGAGCGGACCCGCGGCGTCATAAGGCATGTCTCCGTTCCCCAAACGGCTGCCAAGATGGTACGCGCAGCGCTCCCGGCGCCCATTTACCCGATCGTCAGGCCGCCTTGGGCGCCTTCCGCTCGATCAGATCATAGGCCTTCTTGTACCAATCGGAACCCGGATAATTGGCGCCGAGCACGGCAGCCGCCTTGCGTGCCTCATTGGGCACACCCAGCGCCAGATAGGATTCGGTGAGCCGCATCAGCGCCTCGGGCACATGGCTCGTCGTATCATAATCCTCGACCACCTTGCGGAAGCGGATCACGGAGGCGAGCCAGTCGCTGCGGCGCTGGTAGAAACGCCCAATCTCCATCTCCTTGCCGGCGAGATGATCGCGGATGAGGTCCGTCTTGACGCGGGCGTCGGCGGCATAGCGCGTGTCGGGATAGCGGCGGATCAGCTCGCCCATCGCATCGAGCGCCTGCTGCGTGATCTTCTGATCGCGCGTGACGTCCGTGATCTGCTCATAATAATCGATCGCGATCAGATAGAGGGCGTAGGGCGCATCCTTGTTGCCGGGATGGATCGCCAGGAAACGCTGCGCCGACTGGATCGATTCGGGATATTGATGCGCCAGATAATAGCTGAACGCGCTCATCAGCTGCGCCCGGCGCGCCCATTCGGAATAGGGATGCTGCCGCTCCACCTCGTCGAACAGCGCGGCGGCAAGCTTATATTGGCCGCGATCGAGCCGATCCTTCGCCGCATTGTAGAGCGTGTCCACGTCGCGCGCGACATAGCGGGTATCCGCCTTGTTCCTCGAATTCGTCGCGCAACCGGCAAGCGGCACGACGAGGGCGGCGGCGATCATCAGGGCGATCGGGCGAAAGGCGGGACGCGACATGGGGGCGTTCTTAACCGAGCCGAACGGCCCCGCCAAGCGCGATCCCATGCCGAGCCGCCGCTTCAGGCATAGGCGATCAATCGGCCGAGCGCGGCCGCGGCCAGCCAGAGCGCGACCGATCCCCCTGCCATCGCCCGGCCCAGCGCCGGCGGGCGGCTGTCCCAATCGGCCAGGCAGCCCTGCCAGAAAATGCGGAAGGCGACCGCATTGGCGAGCGCGACAGCGATCAGCATGATCTTCCAGCGAAAGGCCCCGGACAGGATAAGCGAACGCGCATCGGCCGCGAACAGGACCGAACTGCTGCCTACCAGAAGCATTATGCCGAGGATCGCGACGGGCGTCAGGATACGTGACAGGGCCTCCGCCGGCAGAGTGCGGAACAGCCCGGCCAGGCGCAGGTCGAGCAGCCCGATCCCGCCGACGAGCAGCACCAGCCCCAGCAGATGGATCAGGTTCGCGACCGGATAGGCATAGGCCGATCCGCGCGCCCAATGGCCGAAATCCGAAGCTTCGATCGCGGCGGCGGCGCCCGCCAGCGCGTCCCACATGCTCAGCGCAGTTCCACCGTCTTGCCGTCCACGGTCACGCGCTCGATCCGCATCTCGGGCGTGCCGTCGCTGCGGGGATAGCCGACGAGCGTCACCTGCTTGCCCGGCCCCAGCATCGCCGGGGTAAGCCCCCGCGCCTCCATCCGGGCAACGGGCGCCAGCACGATCGTCCAGACCTGCTTGTTATAGGCGACCTTGGCGGAACCGTGCGGATTGCTCCAGGAAAGATCGGTCAGCGGCGCGGTGATCCGGATGACCTTCGTGGCGTCGTACGAGCTCCAGCCATGGTGAGCCAAGGCGGCGCTAGGCAGCAACAATGCGGCGCAGATAGCCGTGAAGTGACGGCGATACATCGGCCTTCTCCTCTTGTCTGAAGCCTATACGCTCCAGCCGGCCGTCCTATCCGCAGATTATCCCCGGTAAGGCAGCAGCGCGCCCACGATCCAGCGCCCCTCGCCGCGCAGCATCCCCCAGGCGCGTGCGGCGGCCCGGCTGTCCATCGGCTCGACGCCGATCCCCTGTCCCTCCAGCGCGGCGACGAAGCCGGCCGAAGGGCGGCGCAGCGTCGCGCCCGTGCCGAGCAACAGAAATTCCGGCGGCGGAAGCTGCGCGAGCAGATCGGCGACATGCTCGGCGGTCAGCGCGTCGAGCGCCGGCGCCTTCCAGCCGCGCGCCCAATCGGGCGCGAGCAGCAAGCCATCCGCATGGATCCTGTCGCCGATCCTGAAGCCGCCGCCGACAAAACCCTGGACGACCGGACCGGCGGGCGCCGTATCGCGATCGAGCTTGGCCATCAGGCCCCCGGCCGCTCCCGCCGGCCGCCGCGCTCGGCGCCGCTTGTCGTCTCGGCAGGCACGAAGCTCTGCGAGCTGACGCGGAGCCAGATCAGGATCGGCGCGCCGACATAGATTGAGGAGAAGGTGCCGACGAAGATGCCGAGCAGCATCGCCGCGGTGAAGCCGAACAGCACGTCGCCGCCAAAGGCCAGCAGCGCGCCGAGCGCGATCACCATCGACAGCGAGGTGACGATCGTGCGCGACAGCGTCTCGTTGACCGAAAGATTGAGCAGCGAGGTGATGTCCATCTTGCGCCATTTGCGCAGATTTTCGCGGATGCGGTCATAGACCACGATCGTGTCGTTCAGCGAATAACCGACGATGGTGAGGATCGCGGCCACCACGTTCAGATTGAATTCGAGCTGGGTGAGCGCGAAGAAGCCCATCGTCAGCACGACGTCGTGGAACAAGGCGAAGAGCGCGCCTACGCCGAACTGCCATTCGAAGCGGATCCAGATATAGATAGCGATCGCGAGCATCGCCAAACCGATCGCCAGCGCGCCCGTCCGGATGAGCTCGCCCGAAACCTTGCCGGAAACCGTCTCGACCGCATCGAAGCGCGCATCGGGATGGGCTGCCATGATCGCGCGCTTGACCGAATCCGCCGCCCGGTTGGCGGCCTCCTCGCCGCCCTCGGGCAAGGGCAGGCGGATCGAAACGTCGCGCGGGGAACCGAACTGCTGGATCGTCGCCTCGCCCAGGCCCAGAGGCTCGATGGACGAGCGCAGCTCGTCGATCTCGACCGGCTGCTGGAAGGAGGCGCGGATCAACTGGCCGCCCTCGAAATCGATCCCGAAATTGAGCCCGCGAACCGCCACGAGCGCGACCGAGGCGATGATCAGGGCAATCGACAGGCCCATCGCCCAGAAGCGCCACTTCAGGAAATCGATGTTGGTATTGTCGGGAACGAGCTTCAGGAGACGCATGGCGCTGCCTCAATAAAAAAGGACATCAGGGCGCATCAGATCAGCAGTGCTGCCGGACGACGGCGCTTGAGCCAGCGGGCGACGACCAGGCGCGTGACCGTGACGGCGGTGAAGACCGAGGTGACGATGCCGATCATCAGCACCACCGCGAAACCGCGAATCGGCCCCGATCCGAAATAGAACATCAGCACCGCGGCGATCACATTGGTGATGTTCGCATCGAAGATCGCGCGGCTGGCTTCCTTATAGCCGAGCTCGACCGACTGGATGATGCTGCGCCCGCGCCGCAATTCCTCGCGGATGCGCTCGTTGATGAGCACGTTCGCGTCCACCGCCGCGCCGATCGTCAGCACGAAACCGGCAATGCCCGGCAGCGTCAGCGTCGCATTGAACAGCGCCATCACGCCCAGGATCAGGAGGATGTTCAGGACCAGCGCGAGCGTGGCGTAGAGGCCGAAGCGCCCATAAGTGAGCAGCATGAAGGCGATGACGGCGGTCGTCGCGATGATGCTGGCGATGGCGCCCGCGCGGATCGAATCGGCACCGAGATCGGGGCCGACGGTGCGCTCCTCGATCACCTTGAGCGCCACCGGCAGCTTGCCCGAACGCAGCGCGATGGCGAGCTGATTGGCGCTGTCCACGGTGAAGTTGCCGGAGATCTGCGCCTGTCCGCCCAGGATCGGCTCATTGATGTTGGGCGCCGAGATCACCTGATTGTCGAGGATGATGGCGAAGGGCTTGCCGACATTTTCCTGCGTCACGCGCGCGAAGCGGCGGCCGCCCTGGCTGTCGAAGGTGATGGAAACGACCGGCGTATTATTCTGGTCGTAACCCTGCCGGGCATCGATCAGCTGATCGCCCGTCAGGATCGCGCGGCGCTGCACCGCGATCACCGGAGCGCCGGCGGGATTGGTCGGATAGGCGAGCACCTGGCTACCCGCCGGCGCGCGGCCCTGCGCCACCTGCGCGGGATCGGCGGACAGGTCGACCAGCTTGAATTCCAGCTTGGCGGTCTTGCCGAGCAGCGCCTTGAGCGCCTGCGGATCCTGAAGGCCCGGCACCTGGACGACGATGCGGTCGCTGCCCTGGCGGATGATGGTAGGCTCGCGCGTGCCGAGCTCGTCGATGCGCTTGCGCACCACTTCGGTCGCGACCTGCATCGCGCTGTCGACCGAGGCGGCAAGGCCGGATTCGGTCGGCGTCATCACGATGCGGGTGGAATCGACCACCGCGACATTCCAGTCGCGCTGGCCGGTCATGCCGCTCGGCTGGGTCAGCGTGCGGATGCGCTCCACGGCGGCGTCGAGCTGGCGGATGTCCCGCACGAAGAAGGACAGGCGACCGCCCGAAGTGGAGATATCGCCTATGTCGATGCGCGGATCGCCGCGCCGCATCTCGGTGCGAACCTGCTCCTCCATCTGGGAGAGCCGCTGCTTGGAGACGTCGGCGGTATCCGCCTCGAGCAGGATATGGCTGCCGCCCGAAAGATCGAGGCCCAGATTGATGCGCGGCATCGCGCCCAGGCCGAGGCGGCTCGCCATGGCGTCGGGCATCAGGCTCGGGACCGCGAAGATGATGCCGACGACGAGCGTCAGCAGGATCGACCAGACCTTCCAGCGCGGAAAATCGAGCATCGCGGCGTCAGTCGTTCGCAGGCTTGCCGGAGCCGGCGGGCTGAACGTCGCTGAGCGTCGACTTGACGACCTTCACGCGCACGTTCGGCGCGATCTCGACCTCAACCTCATGCTCGTCGACGCGCGTGGCCTTGCCGATCAGGCCGCCGCCGGTGACGACCGTGTCATTCTTCTTCACCGCGTCCACCTTGGCGCGATGATCCTTCATCCGCTTCTGCTGCGGGCGGATGAGCAGGAAATAGAAGATGACGAAGATGAAGACGAGCGGCAGAAACTGCAGGAAAGCAGCGGCTCCGCCGGCCGGCGCGCCGCCGGCTGCCTGGGCATATGCGGGGGATGCGAACATGAGAGGTGGTGCTTCCCGATCAAAGGCGGCCGAAAATGCGGCCTGCAAAGAAGGCGCGCGCCTATCACGATCGGCCTAGCCCGCGCAACCGCAACGGAAGATCGCATGGCCGCTTGCACAATCGCGCAGACCGCCCTAAAGCGCGCCCCCTAGGTCGGGGCGTAGCGCAGCCTGGTAGCGCATCAGACTGGGGGTCTGGGGGTCGCAGGTTCGAATCCTGTCGCCCCGACCAAGGAATTTCCCCCATTTGGCGAGGAGCGGCGAAACGCCGCCTCGTCATGCTGAACTTGTTTCAGCATCCACCCCGCATCCCACCCACGGGACTCATGCTGCGGTGAACGGCTGAAACAGATTTACCACGAGATACTCAGATCCGATCGAATCCCAGGCCCATCGCCAGATCCAGCCAATCGGGATTGTCCCGTTCGATCAGGTTCAGCTTCCACTCACGGCGCCAACGCTTGAGCTTCTCCCGCTGGCGAGAATATAGACGCATGGTTGCCGGTCCATCGCATATCGCGATAGCATGGTGCTTTCGGCGCAGTAGATGCTGAAACAAGTTCAGCATGACCGACAGGTCAGAAGGCCGCTTCGTCGAGCGCCATCATCGATTCCTTCCCCGCCTTTATCGCCATGAACAAGGCCATGGTCCCGGGCAGGATGCGATCGAAGAAGAAGGCGGCCGTATCGAGCTTGGCCTTGTAGAAAGGGGATTCGGGATCGCCTCCCTCCAGCTTCTCCACGGCGATCAGCGCCGCCTTGGCGAAGACATGGCCCATCGCCACCAGGCCGATCAGCCGCAGATAGTCGGTACCGGCGGCACCCGCTTCTTCGGGATCCTTCATTCCCTTCCGCGCGATCGTCGCGGTCGCGAGCTGGAGCGCGCCGAACGCCTGGCCCAGCGCCTGCACCATCCCGCCCAGCTTCGGATGCTGCCCGTTCGCCTCGATGAAGTTCGAGACGGGATGGAAAAAGGCGCGCAGATAGCGTCCATAATGTGCGCCGAGCTTGCGGCCGACCAGATCGAGCGCCTGGATGCCGTTGGTGCCCTCATAGATCATCGCGATGCGCGCGTCGCGGACATGCTGCTCCATGCCATGCTCGCGAATATAGCCATGGCCGCCATAGACCTGCACGCCGAGATTGGCCGTCTCGAAGCCGAGATCGGTGAACAGCGCCTTCACCACGGGCGTCATCAGCGCGACGAAATCGCCGGCGCGCCTGACGGTCTCGGCATCCGCCGAATGCCGTTCGGCATCGATCGCGCGCGCGACCCAGCCGGCGATCGCACGGCAGCCCTCATTATAGGCGCGCATCGTCATCAGCATGCGCCGCACGTCGGGATGGACGATGATCGGATCGGCGGGAAGATCGGGGCGCCTGGATCCGGCAAGCGAACGGCCCTGCAGCCGATCCCGGGCATAGGCGACCGCGCCCTGATAGGCCGCCTCCCCCAGCCCCAGCCCCTGAATGCCGACCGAGACGCGCTCGCTGTTCATCATGGTGAACATGGCTTCCATGCCCTTATGGGGCCGGCCCAGCAGCCAGCCGGTCGAATCGTCGAAATCGAGCTGGCAGGTGGCGGATGCCTTGATGCCCATCTTATGCTCGATATTGGCGCAGGAGACGCCGTTGGACGGCCCGAGCGATCCATCGGCATTGGGCAGATATTTGGGCACGAGAAACATGCTGATGCCCTTCACGCCCGCCGGCGCGTCGGGCAACCTGGCGAGGACGAGATGGACGATATTCTCGGTCAGGTCATGCTCGCCCGCCGAGATGAAGATCTTGGAGCCCGTGACCCCATAGCTGCCGTCCTGCCGCGGCACCGCGCGCGTGCGCAGCAGGCCGAGATCGGTGCCGCACTGCGCCTCGGTGAGACACATTGTGCCGGACCATCTGCCTTCCACCAGCTTGGGCAGATAGGCGTTCTTCAGATCCTCCGTGCCATAGCCCTCGATCGCGATGGTCGCGCCACGGGTCAGGCCGGGATAGAGGCTGAAGGAGACGTTCGCCGCACAGATCATCTCCTCGAACAGCTTGTTGACCGCCTCGGGCAAGCCCTGCCCGCCATATCGGGGATCGGCGGCGAGCGCACACCAGCCGCCTTCCCGGAAACGATCATAGGCCTCCCTGAAGCCGGCCGGCGTCCGCACCACGCCATTTTCGATGCGGCAGCCTTCAATGTCGCCGCTGGCATTGATCGGCAGCAGCACTTCGGAGGCGAGCCTGCCCGCCTCCTCCAGCACGGCATCGAGCAGATCGGGAGTGAATTGCTCGAAGCGGGCGAGCCCGCCAAAGCCGTCGTCCCGATGGAGTTCGTGAAGCACGAAGCGCATGTCGCGCAGCGGAGCCTGATAGAGCTGCATTGTCCCTCTCCCGGGGCGGTCCTCCCCTAATTTCTGAGCGGCTTGCCGGTTTCGAGCATATGTTCGATCCGCACCTGGCTGCGGCCGTCGCGGATGCGGGCCATGAAACCCTGCCGTTCGAGCGCGAGCAGCTCCGCCTCGGAAACATCATCCAGCAGATCGGCCGATCCGCCCGACAGCAGCTCCGCCAGCGTATCCGACACGATCAGATCATAGTCGGTCGCGAGGCCCAGCCGGTGGAATCGCTCCGCCGCAAAGCGCAGCGCGACGCGGCCGCTCGCGCCCGGCAGGCGATATTGGGACGCTTCCGGCGGCACATAGCCCTCGGCCAGCGACAGCGCCTTCGCCTTGGCGTCGGCGAGCAGGCGATCGCGGTTCATCGTGATCCCGTCCCTATCGCGCAGGAATAGATAGTCCCTCGCCTCGGCCGCCGATTTGGAGACGGTCGCGGTGCCGACGATCTCGAATATCCTGGCGACAGAAGGCATCGGCCCCTTGGGCAAGCGGCCTGAATGCGTCCAGCGATCGATCATCTCGCCGCAGCCGCCCCAGGCGGGGATCAGCCCCACGCCCGTTTCAACCAGCCCGATATAGGTTTCGGCATGGGCCTGCACCGCATCCGCATGGAGCAATATCTCGCAGCCGCCGCCAAGCGCCATCCCCGCGGGCGCGGCAACCACCGGGAAAGGCGCATATTTGAGCGCCTTGTAAGCCTGCTGCCCGGCTGCCACGAGCTTCTCTATCTCGCCCCAAGCGGCGATGTTCACCGCGAACAGGGCAAAGCCGAGATTGGCGCCGGCCGAGAAATTCCGCGCGTCGCTATAGATGATGAGCGCCTTATGGTGTCGCTGGACCAGCGGGATGGCCTTGGCGATCAGCTCCATCACATCGCTATCGAGCGCATTCATCTTGCCGGTGAATTCCAGCGCCGTGACGCCGTCGCCAATGTTCCACAGCGCCGCCGAGCCATTTTTCAGCAGCGGCTGCGAACCGAGCTTGATATCCTCCAGCAGCAGCACGCCCTCGGAACGGACGATGTCATGATATTCGCCGTCGAGCCCGAAATATTGGCGCCGGCCATTTTCGACGCGGTACAGGCTGCGCTCGCCGGCAAGCTTCAGCAGCGCGGGCACCGCACTTCCCTCCTGTTCCAGCCGCCGGACGAAATTGGCCGTGCCAAGCTGGTCGATCAGCTCGAAGGGACCGAATTTCCAGTTGTAGCCGAGCTTCATCGCATCATCGATCGCGACAATGTCCTCGGCCACCTCCGGCACCAGCGCCGCCGCATAGCCGAGCGTCCGGCCGAGCAGGCCCCACGCGAATTCGCCAATTTTACCTTTGGTCGCGACAAGCGCAGCGAGATCGCCTTTGGGCGGAACGGACTTGATCTCGGGCCGATATTCGCCCGTCACCAGGTCGATCACTTCCCTGACCCCGCCTTTTTCCCGGTTGATCCGGTAAAATCCGCCCTTGCCCTTCCGGCCGATATGGCCCTCCGCGATCATCTTCTCGACCAGCTGCAGGGTGCGCAGCGAGGCGTGGAAGGGATCGTCCGGGGCGAGGCTCGATCCGAGGCTTTTCTGGAGGAGCGGCATCAGATCCAGCCCCACCAGATCGATCAGGCCGAATATCCCCGTCTTGGGCACGCCCATCGGCCGGCCGCCGATCGCGTCCGCCTCCTCCACGGTCAGGCCCAAATCCATCGCGGCATTGACCGCCACCTGAATCCAATAGGTGCCGATGCGATTGGCGATGAAGCCGGGCCTGTCCTTCGCATGGACGATCCGCTTGCCCATCGCCCGGTCCGCGAACGCCTCGACCTTCGCGGCGACTTCGGGGCGGGTCTTGGGGCCGCTGACGACCTCCAGCAGCCGCATATAGCGCGGCGGATTGAAGAAATGGGTGATGAGGAAATCGGCGACGAACGCCTCCGACCGCCCCTCGACCAATTTCGCCAGCGGGATGGTGGAGGTGTTGGACGAAATCGCGCTGCCCGGGCGGCGGACCGTTTCCAGCCTGGCATAGAGCGATTGCTTGACGTCCAGCCGCTCGACCACCGCCTCGACGATCCAGTCGCATAGAGCGACCTTGGTGAGATCGTCCTCGATATTGCCGATCTCGACCAGCCCGGCCGCCTGCTTCGACATGAAGGGCGCGGGCTCGGCCTTCACCATTCTCGCCACCGCTTCCCTGGCGATGGCGCTGCGGTCCGGCCCCTCCCCGGCTACATCCAGCAGCAGCACGGGCACACCGGCATTGGCGACCTGCGCCGCTATCCCCGCCCCCATCACGCCCGCGCCGATGACGCAGACCCTTCCGATCCGATCGCCCATCTCATGCACGCTCCAGCACGGTGGCGATGCCCTGCCCGCCGCCGATACATTGGGTGGCGAGCGCATAGCGCCCCCCTTCACGCTTGAGCAGCGCCGCCGCCTTGCCGACGATGCGCGCGCCCGTCGCCCCAAGCGGATGGCCGATCGCGATCGCACCGCCGTCGATATTGACCGTGCCCTCCTTGAGCCCGAGTTCCCGGGCGCAGGCGATGGCCTGCGAGGCGAAGGCCTCGTTCAATTCCACCACGTCGAGCGCCGAAATAGGCACCCTCGCCCGATCAAGCGCCTTTTTGGAGGCCGGGACCGGGCCGATGCCCATAATGTCCGGCGCGCAGCCCGCTATGCTGATGCCGACGATGCGGGCGAATATCTCCAGCCCATTCTCGCGCGCATAATCCTCGCTCGTCACCAGCACCGCCGAAGCGCCGTCGGTGAGCGGCGAGGAGGTGCCGGCCGTCACCGAACCTTCCTTGTCGAAGGCCGGCTTGAGCGCGGCCAGCCCCTCCGCCGTCGTGTCGGGACGGAGCGTGCCATCCTCGCTCACCACGCCCTTCTTCGTCCGGATGGCTATGATCTCGTCCGAAAATCTGCCGGCGGCGCGGGCGGCGGCGGCTTTCTTCTGGCTGGCGAGCGCGAACGCCTCCTGCGCCTCGCGCGTCACCTGATATCGGGACGCGACATTCTCGGCCGTCTCGCCCATGCTCATATAGGCGCCGCCATTCTTGCCCGCGAGCTCGGGATTGGGCAGCGGATTGAAGCCCATCATCGGCACGCGGCTCATGCTCTCCACGCCCGCGCAGATGAAGGCGTCGCCCGCGCCCATCCGGATCTGGCCGGCGGCGATATGGATCGCGCTCATCGAGGAACCGCAGAAGCGGTTCACCGTCATTCCGCCGACCGACAATGGCAGATCGCTCAACAGGCCGATCAGCCGCGCGACATTCAGCCCCTGCTCGCCTTCCGGAAAGGCGCAGCCGACGATCAGATCCTCGATATGCTGCGGCGTCACGCCCGTCCGCTCGATCAGGCCGCGCACCACCTGCGCCGCAAGATCATCGGGGCGCAGCCGGGCGAGATCGCCCTTCCCTGCAAAATGAAAGGGCGAGCGGACATAGCCGGCGACGACGACGTTCCTCATACATCCCTCCTGCGGCCGCGGCGTAATCCGCCGTCAGCGACTTTTCTCTAAGGTGCGATAATTTCCCTATACGTCAACCTGTTTTTGATGCACATTTCCTCCTGTCGAATAATGATCCGACGAACGGCCGGAATCGCCGAAGAGCGATCCGGCAGAGGATGATGGAAGGAATCGCGATGGCCGCGATACTTGCCGCCACAAAGCCGGCGCCTGCCGGCAACAGGACGGAGAAGGCTGCGCCCCCGCCGCTCATCGAACCCCGGCTATTGACCGATCTGCTCGCGCGCGCCGTCGCCGAACATCCCACGCGCATCGCCGTCGATTTTCTGGGCAAACACTGGGCCTATGGCGAAATCGGCCGGCTCGTCCGGCACGCGACGCGGGGCCTGCAGGATATCGGCGTGGGCCCCGGCACGCATTTCGGCCTGTGCCTGCCCAACACGCCCTATTTCGTGATCCTCTATTTCGCAGCTCTCAGCGCTGGCGCGACGATCGTCACCTTCAATCCCCTCCATACGGCGCCGGAACTGCGCCACCAGATCCGGGATTCGGGCAGCACGATCATGGCCGTTCCGGATCTCAAGGCGATCCACGGCAAAATCCTGTCGATCGCGCAGGATAGCGGGATCGAGAAGATCATCGTCTGCCCGATGGCGGATATTTTGCCCCTCGCCAAATCGATCGGCTTCCGCCTGCTCAAGCGCGCGGATCATGCCACGATCCCGCACGACGGCCGCCACATCCCCTTCGACGCGCTCGTCGCGTACCATGCGGCACCCGATCCGGTAAGGCTGTCGCCCGACATGGTGGCCGTGCTGCAATATACGGGCGGCACGACCGGCGTGCCCAAGGGCGCGATGCTGACCCATGCGAACCTGACCGCGAACAGCCGGCAGACGGTGATCCATCTCGGCGGCTGCCCAAAGATGCAGGATCGCGTGCTGGGCGTGCTGCCGCTATTCCACGTCTTCGCGCTCACCACCGTGCTCAACTTCTCGGTGGATACGGCGGCCGAGATGATCCTACTGCCGCGCTTCGATCTGCATCAATTGCTCAAGACGTTCGATCGGACGAAGCCCACTCAGTTCCTCGCCGTTCCCACCATATTGGCCGCGATCAACAGCGTGGCGGCGAAGCGCAGGCCCCATCTCGAATCGCTGCGCTTCGTCGTCTCGGGCGGCGCGCCACTCCCCTTCGACGTGCGCCGCCGGTTCGAGAGGCTGACGGGCTGCCCGGTGGTGGAAGGCTATGGCCTGTCCGAAGCCTCGCCGATCCTCACCTGCAATCCGCTCGCCGGTCCCGTGAAGGATAATAGCGCCGGGCCTGCCTTCCCCGGCACGATCATCGAGATACGCGATCTGGACGACCCCCACCGGTTGCTGCCCCGGGGCGAACGCGGCGAGGTATGCGCGCGCGGGCCGCAGGTCATGAAGGGCTATTGGGGCAAGCCCGAGGAAAGCGAGAAGGCGTTCGTGGATGGGGCGCTGCGCACCGGCGACATCGGCTATCTCGACGAGGAGGGCTATCTATTCCTGGTCGACAGGATCAAGGATGTCATTCTGTGCGGCGGCTATAATGTCTATCCCCGCACCATCGAGGAAGCGCTGTACGAGCATCCGGCGGTTGCGGAGGCGGTGGCGATCGGCATTGACGACAGCTATCGTGGCCAAGTCCCCAAGGCGTTCGTGACACTGCGCGCGGGGCATGATGTGACATCCGGGGCGCTGCACGACTTCCTGGAAAGCCGGCTGTCGAGGATCGAGATGCCCCGCGCGATCGAGATCCGCACGGCACTGCCGAAGACGCTGATCGGCAAGCTATCCAAGAAGGAGCTGGTTGCCGAGGAAAAGGCGAAAAGCGACCGTTGATCGGGCGCAGATCGCGTATATCGGTGCATAGATGGGGCCTTAGTGCGCACCCCGGATCCACGCTGGTTGAAGAGACGGAATGAATGACGGCATCGGCCCTGATCGCTGAACAGCAGATGATGCCCCCGGCGGATTTGCGCGGCATCAATCAGGTCGCGTCCGAACTGGGCGTGACCACGCGTACTATCCGCTTCTATGAGGATAAGGGGCTGGTCGAGCCGCAGCGCGTGGGGATGACGCGCATCTATACGCGGCGCGAATATGCCCGGCTGCAATTGATCCTGCGCGGCAAGCGGCTGGGATTTTCCCTGCGCGAGATCAAGGAGTTTCTCGACCTTTACGACGCCGATTCATTCCATCTCGAACAGACGCGGAAACTCGCCGAGCGCGTGCATGAGCGGTTGACGACGCTCCGGAAGCAGCGCGCCGCGCTGGAACAGACGATCGACGAGCTTGAGGAGATAGAACAGCAGGCGCTCGCCCGCATCAAAAGCCTGCGCTGAACATCGGCAGCTTTAAGGTCCGCAATGGGCGCTCGCTCATGCATAGGCGCCCGCGGAATAGGTCAGCTCATAGCTGTGGCAGCGCCTTTCCCAGCGGATTCCGAGCAGGGCGAGATCAGCCTGATCAGCCCGGGCAGCATCGGCCTCGCGCTCTATCCCCGGCTGCTCGATCTGCAGAAGGCGCATCCGGGCCTGTCCACCCGCCATCGCTTCGCGCCGACCGACAAGGTGGTGGATGCCGTGCTGACCAACCGCTTCGAGCTGGGCCTCGTGACGGTTCGGCCGGACGACCCACGCCTGGCCGTGCGCCAGTTCGCCCGCGAGCCGCTGGAGCTGGTCGTGCCCGCCGGCGAGCAGGCGGCACGCTGGTCCGATCTCGAATGGCTCGGCTTCATCGACCATCCGGACGGCCAGGCCATGGCCAGCCGGCTGCTCCGCGAGCGTTACCCGGGCTGCCCCGGCGTGCGCAGCCTGCCGTGCCGCGGCTTCACCAATCAGATCGGATTGATCCTTGAACCGGTCGCGCGCGGCTTGGGCTTCACCGTGATCCCGCGCTACGCGCGCGAGACCTTTCCTAACCCGACGGCCATTCGGGTCGTCGAGGGCATGCCGGCGATATGGGACACGCTATGGCTGCTGACACGCGCCGAATGGCCGCTCAGCAGCCGGGCGCGGCGGGCCCTGGAGTGGCTGGAAGCCGCCGTTCGCTGAGACGTTGGGCGGTAGCTTCCAAGCCAAGCCTGCCGCCATCGACATACGCCAGCGACGAAGATGCCCGCTTTCAATGGTAAAGCGGATTATAGAAATCGATCAAGCAAGCGGCAAGAATCACCCATTTCGGCCATAGATCCTGCCTTGTCTTAGCCTCATTGCCAGCAGATGCTCGACGGAACCGGTCAGTGCTTGGAGCAAGGCATGTCATGCGCCCTTATGCTGGTTCTTCAGGCGGTGACACCGATATTGGCTGCTCCGAGCACGATAGATTTCGATTTGAAGAAGATCGATCCGACGAAGAGTTGCGGTGGTGGCAGTTCCCGGGAAATCGTCGTTTGCGGTTCCCGTGGAGACGATGAGCGCTACCGGCTTCAACCGCTGCCATCTGGAGATTTCGAGGCCAAACCGATCATCGCCAGAACCGGCGTGATCGATGGCGTGACCGGCGACATGCATGTGGAGAGCAAGACGCTCGGGCCTGGCGTTGTAAGCAACCGCATGATGATAAGGCTTACCAAATCATTTTAGCTTTCACCTGCCCGGCCCATCCGCAGCGATCGGCAACCAGATGCCGATATGAAAAGGGGCGGCCGAAGCCGCCCCTTCTGGATCAAGCCGCCTTGGAAGCGCGCGACGCCTTCTTCCGCTCGTGCGGATCGAGATGGCGCTTGCGCAGGCGGATCGACTTCGGCGTCACCTCGACCAGCTCGTCCTCGTCGATATAGGCGATCGCCTGTTCGAGCGTCAGCCGCCGCGGCGGGGTCAGGCGCAGCGCATCATCCTTGCCCGAGGCGCGGAAGTTGGTGAGCGCCTTGGACTTCAGCGGATTGACCTCGAGATCGTCATTCTTGGCATTTTCGCCGACGATCATGCCCTCATAGACCGGCTCGCCGGGCGAGACCATCAGCACGCCGCGCTCCTCCAGATAGCCGAGCGCATAGCCCACCGCCTCGCCGGTGGAATTGGAGATCAGCACGCCGTTGGGGCGGCCGGAAATGGCGCCCTTATAGGGGCCATATTTCTCGAACAGCCGGTTCATGATGCCCGTGCCGCGCGTATCGGACAGGAATTCGCCGTGATAGCCGATCAGGCCGCGCGACGGCGCGGAGAAGGTGATGCGGGTCTTGCCGCCGCCCGACGGGCGCATGTCGGTCAGCTCCGCCTTCCGGATCGCCATCTTCTCGACGACGGTGCCCGAATGCTCGTCGTCGACGTCGATCACGACCGTCTCATAGGGCTCTTCCCTGCCATTCTCGCCGTCGCGCAGCAGCACGCGCGGACGCGAGATGCTGAGCTCGAAGCCCTCGCGGCGCATCGTCTCGATCAGCACGCCGAGCTGAAGCTCGCCGCGCCCCGCCACTTCGAAACTGTCCTTGTCGGCGGCTTCGGTGATGCGGATGGCGACGTTGGATTCGGCCTCGCGGAACAGGCGGTCGCGGATCATGCGCGACGTGACCTTCGATCCTTCCTTGCCGGCGAACGGGCTGTCGTTCACCGCAAAGCGCATCGAGAGCGTCGGCGGATCGATCGGCTGGGCGGCGATCGGCTCGCTGACGGAGGTGTCGGCGATGGTATTGGCGACGGTCGCCTCGGTCATGCCGGCGAGGCTGATGATGTCGCCCGCCTTGGCTTCCTCCACGGGCACGCGCTCCAGCCCGCGGAAGGCGAGGATCTTGGTCGCGCGGCCCTGCTCGATCACATTGCCCTGGGCATCGAGCGCATGGACCGGCATGTTCATCTTGAGCGTGCCGCTGTCGATCCGGCCGGTCAGGATGCGGCCGAGGAAATTGTCGCGGTCGAGCAAGGTCACGAGAAATTTGAACGGCGCGTCCACGTCCACCGCCGGTGCCGGCACATGATCGACGATCTTCTGGAACAGCGGCTTCAGGTCGCCCTCGCGCGCGTCCGGATCCTCGCTGGCATAGCCGTTGCGGCCCGAGGCGAAGAGCACCGGGAAATCGAGCTGCTCGTCATTCGCCTCGAGATTCACGAACAGGTCGAACACCTCGTCCAGCACTTCCTGGATACGCGCGTCCGAACGGTCGACCTTGTTGACGACGACGATCGGCTTGAGGCCGAGCGCCAGCGCCTTGCCGGTGACGAACTTGGTCTGCGGCATCGCGCCCTCGGCGGAATCGACGAGCAGGATCACGCCGTCGACCATCGAGAGGATACGCTCCACCTCGCCGCCGAAATCGGCGTGGCCGGGCGTGTCGACGATGTTGATGCGCGTGCCCTGCCATTCGACCGAGGTGCACTTGGCCAGAATCGTGATCCCGCGCTCCTTTTCGAGATCGTTCGAATCCATCGCCCGCTCTTCGATCCGCTGATTGTCGCGGTAGGTGCCGGACTGGCGGAAAAGCTGGTCGACCAGCGTGGTCTTGCCATGATCGACGTGCGCGATGATGGCCACGTTGCGGAGGCTCATGAGTCTCTATTGTCCTTGGGAGCGGGAATTGGCCGCGCCCTTAGCCGAAATGTCGCATTGCAACAAGGGCAGCCAGAACTTTCGCCCTCTCCGGCCGTTTCAGGGACGGAAAGGAGACGATCCATGCCCCAGGGCGACAAGAGCAAATATACCGACAAGCAGAAGCGCAAGGCCGAGCATATCGAGCAGAGCTATGAGGAGCGCGGCACGCCCAAGGAGGAAGCCGAGCGCCGCGCCTGGGCGACGGTGAACAAGGAATCGGGCGGCGGCAACAAATCCGGCTCCGGACGCGGCAAGCCCGACACCCATGTCTCCTCGCGCAAGGGCGGGCGGATAGGCGGCCAGGCCTCGGCCAGCCGCAGCGCGGCAGACAGATCGGCGGCGGCGAAGAAGGGTTGGGAAACGCGGCGCAAGAAGGCAGGCGGCTAGGGGCAATCGACATTCATCGTAACCAGATCATGACGGCGGCGAGGTGGGCGAAGCCTGTGAAGTGGACGGTGCGCC
>NZ_NWBU01000004.1 GCF_003050615.1 Sphingomonas oleivorans
CAGCATCACCGGCAATAGCGGCGCGAACCGGATCGATGGCGGCGGCGGCCTGGATACGCTGACGGGCGGCGGCGGCGCGGATACGCTGATCGGCGGCGCGGATAATGATGTGTTCGACTATAATGCGCTCGCCGACAGCCGCGGCACGGCGATCGATTATATCGTCGATTTCACGCCCGGCGCCGATCGTATCGATCTTTCGACCATCGATGCGGACAGCGGCACTGGCGGCAATCAGGCGTTCAGCTTCATCGGCACGGGTGTCTTCAGCAGCGCGGCGGGTGAGCTGCGCATCGATACGGGCCTTGGCGACCGGGCCCGTGTGCTTGCCGATGTCGATGGCGATGCGATTGCCGACATGGAAATCCAAGTCGAGGGCAGTCTCGCTCTGGCCCAGGCGGATTTCGTGCTCTGATATGCCGCCAGCTCTGAGCGCCCGGCATCGGCGGGACCGTCCGCCGATGCCATGGACGCCGGACATTCGCCCGGACGGGATCTGCCGGATCCCGTCCGGGCGATTTCATGCCGAGGATGTGGAACGGAGGTCCATTCGCATCGCATGCATCTACCTATCGTCGAGCCAAATTTGAACATTGCGAGTGGGAATAAGTTGCATTGTTGAACGCCCTCCCTCCCCCCTTCCTCCCTCCCCCTCCCCCCATTCCGTAGGGATCTGTATAAGGATTTGGCGGTGTCGCTCGCCGCTATCGCGATCCCGACGGCGCAGGCGCACCAGCAGGGTGGCGATGTGGCGCAGAGCTTTGTAGCGATGATGCCGATCTGGCATGTTTCGGAAGCCGAGCGTGGCAGAGCTTTCAGCTGCCGATCAGTACCCGCAGTCATAACGTCGTTCAGACATCAACTGAGCGTGATCCCATTGGTGCGAGGACCGACAAGCAGAACCGTCGCCCCTCCTGTTGCGAGCAGTACCATGGTGGCGGCGAAGACTCCGCCGAAGCCGAGCGCCGGATAGAGCGCCCCGACAAGGATCGGCGAGACCATCGCACCCACGCGCGAGGTAGCGGTGGCGATCCCTTGCGCAGTGGCGCGCACCGCCGTCGGAAACAGCTCGGGCGTATAGCTATAGAGGCCCGAGTAGACGCCGTTCAGCGCAAAGGAGAGCATCACGCTGGCCCACAGCAGGCCGGTCGGGGTCTGTACTTGCGACAGGAACAGCGCACCCGCCGCGCCGAGCGCGAGGTAGAGGGCTATGACGTTGCGACGGCCGATGCGGTCGTTGGTCCAGGCAGCGGAGAAATAGCCCGGCACCTGCGCGCCATAGATCGCGATGGTGAAGCCGAAGCTCTTGGTCAGCGTCAGCCCGCGCGCGACGAGCAGGCCAGGAATCCAGGTCATGAAGGCATAGTAGCAGCAGCCCATCACGCCCCACAGCGACCAGCGTAGAGCGCAACAGCGGCGCACGAAACAGTCCGCCGATGCCGATCTCCTCGAGCCCGGATGCGCAGGAGGCCGCGACGGCGGTCGGCGCGGGCGGCACGTCCGCCTCGTCACGGCCGCATTCACCTTCAATGGCATCGACGATGGCGCGTGCCTCGGCCTGCCCGCCGCGCATCTCCGGCCAGCGCGGGGACTCAGGCAGCGAGCGACGCCACCACAGCAGCAGCACGATCGGCAAGGCGGTAATCGCCAGCGCCCAGCGCCAGCCACTGTCGCTCATCGGCACGACCAACCATCCGACTTCTTGATCTGCTTCTGAGGTAGCTCCCAAAATCACCTGACAGGTCGTCGCTCTTAGATAAGAGTGAGGCATATGACTGACGATATTCCTAGATGCCGTAATGGGCCGGCATCTCAAGAGTAGCCATGCTGGGTGGCTGTTCCTCAGAATGATGGTGTTGGAAACGAGGTCCGAGCGATCGGCCTCAAGCATCATGAGAGGAACAGCCATGGAGCATTATGCAGGGATCGACGTCTCTCTGAAAGAGAGCAGCGTGTGCGTCGTCGATGCGAAGGGCAAGGTCGTCCGAGAGGTCAAGGTCGCCAGCGAGCCGGAGGCCCTGGTCGAGTGCTTCGATGAGCTGGAACTGCTGGTGGTCCGCATCGGCCTCGAGGCCGGTCCGCTCTCGCAGTGGCTGCATGCGGCTCTTGTCGCGGCGGGTCATGAGGTCGTTTTACTGGAGACACGTCACGTGAAGGCGGCCCTTTCGGCGATGACGGTGAAGACCGACCGGAAGGACGCGCGCGGGATCGCGCAGCTGCTGCGGATGGGCTGGTATCGCCCGGTCCATGCAAAATCGGCAGCGTCCCAGGACAGCCGTGCCCTGCTGGTTGGACGCAAGCTCCTGCAGAGCAAGCTTCTTGATGTCGAGCTCAGCATCCGCGGCATTTTACGGGGCTATGGACTGAAGGTCGGTGAGGTCAGCCGCGGACGGTTTGAGGCGCGCATTCGCGAGCTGATCGCCGGGCATGTGACATTATCGATGGTGATCGGCGGGATGCTGGCGGCGCGAGCGACGCTGTGGAGCGAGTTTACGAAGCTTCATCGGGAGATGCTCAAGATCGCGAGGGGCGACAAGATCTGCCGACGGTTGATGTCGACGCCCGGCGTCGGTGCGCTGGTTGCCCTGACCTATCGCTCCGCCGTGGATGATCCCGCACGATTTGGGAAATCCAGCACCGTCGGCGCCTACTTCGGACTCACACCGAAGAAATATCAATCCGGCGAAACCGACCGGGACGGAGGCGTCACCAAAGTCGGCGACGCGATGGTACGAACCGCGCTGTTCGAGGCGGCGCATATCATGCTGACGCGGGCGACCCGCTTCTCAAGCCTGAAGCGCTGGGCGCTCGACGTGGCGCAGTGCCGCGGCATGAAGCGCGCCAAGGTCGCTCTCGCCCGCAAACTGGGCGTGGTGCTCCATCGCATGTGGGTCGACGCGACCGACTTCCGCTGGGGGGCTGTGCCGATGGCCGCGTGAGGACAAAATATGTGATTGAGGCGGCGGACCAAAAGAAGAACCGCCTCTATTGAGGTCCCGTCGCTGGGGCGAGGGCTTGGCAAGGTCGGGTGTAGTGCTGTGATTGCCTCGGCAAACCACGCTTCCTAGATTGACCTGCCGGCTCGAGCATTTGATGGCATGGTGTGGTAGCCCTCGTGCTGACCACGACAGAAGCATGATCCCGGCGACGAGATATCATTCAGAGGGACTTGACGATCAAAGGCCCATTACAGAAGGCGCTACGAGCGCGTGGAGGTCCTCTCCGGTGTCCAGCGCGGGAGGCGATGGACACCGGAAGAGAAAGTCCGAATGGTCGAGGAGACGTACATGCCGGGCATGAGCGTCTCGCTCGTTGCGCGGCAACATGGCGTTGGCGCCAACCAGCTGTTCACCTGGCAGCGCCTGATGAGCCAGCGCGCGCTCACCGCCGCCACCGCCGGCGAGGAGGTCGTCCCAGCTTCCGACTACCGTGCTTTGGAGGCGCAAGTTGCCGAGCTGCAGCGCCTTCTGGGCAAGAAGACCATGGAGAACGAGACGCTACCCGACACCTGATAGGTACAGCGCAGACCATTAGCCGTGATATTCTCACTGCTGTGATCGAAAGTGCGGGAGCCTGACGGCCGCCTCGCATCTCTTGGCTTGAGTGCGGTTCGGTTTCCGTTTCGTGTGCCTGCAGAAGCGCATCTAACATCGAGGTGAGTGTTAACATCACCACTGTTAGATAGGCGAAGAGGCACCCATCGTTAGCTACGCAACGCATGTCGGAACGGTGATTACCTGGTGATTACAATGTCAAATTTTCGGGATCAAAATTATCAAAAACACCGTTTAATATCAAAGTCTTGTTATTATATTTCGCATGATGTCTGGTACTTCCGCTACCGGCGACTGTAAGGCTCAGGGCGGCGACGAGGCAGCAGGGAGACGGAGACGGGCGCACATGCCGCCCAGATCCTCGCTTTCCTCCAGGCTGATCGTGCCGCCATAGATTTCGACCACGTCGCGGACGATGGCGAGGCCGAGGCCCGTGCCGGGCTTGCCCGTATCGAGCCGCGCGCCGCGCTCGAATATCTTCTGGCTCATTTCGGGGGGGATGCCGGGGCCGTCATCCTCGATCAGGAACTCGACGAAGCCCGCCTCGCGCCGGACCGTGACGAACACCCGGCCGCCGCCATATTTTGCGGCATTTTCGACGAGATTGCCGAGCAGCTCGTCCAGATCCTGCCGCTCGACATGGACGGCGGCGTCCTTGTCCCCGGCAATATCGACGGTGACATGGCGATAGAGACGGCTGACGGCGCGCTCGACGGCTTTTAGCGAGGGCCAGACTTCGGCATAGCTTTGCGCGCTGCCGCGACGGCCGACGGCACGCGCACGGGCGAGATGATGATCGACCTGGCGGCGCATCGTCGTCGCCTCGCGAATCACCGTTTCGGCCAGATCGGGGCTGCGCGCGGTCGCCTCGTTCATGATCACGGTGAGCGGTGTCTTGAGCGCATGGGCGAGATTGCCGGCATGGCGCCGCGCCTCTTCCGCCTGCTTCTCATTATGGGCGAGGAGCGCGTTCAGCTCCTCCACCATCGGCGCGACCTCGACCGGCAGGCGCGCATCGACACGGCTCAAGGCGCCGGTGCGGACGAGCGCGATCTCACGCCGGACCCGGCGCAGCGGCCACAGGCCGAAGGTTGCCTGGAGCGCGGCGATCACGAATAGGCCCAGTCCCAATATGACGAAAGAGCGGACCAGCGTGTGGCGGAGCACCCCGATCTGATCGTCGAGCCCGCTGCGTACCTGCGCCACCTGGAAGCGCCACAGCGTAGGCGATCCGGGCAGGCGCACGTCGCGTTCGAGCACACGCAGCGTCTCGCCCGGAAATTCGCGGCTGTCATAGACATGGACATTGCTGTCCGGCCCGGAAGGGCCGGTGGCGAGCGCGCGATCCCAGAGCGAGCGCGAGCGGAACGGCTCATGCCCCTTGCCGGAGACCTGATAATAGAGGCCCGAAGAGGGTTCGAGGAAACGCTGATCGCCCAAGGGCCGGTTGAAGAACACCTCGCCATCCGGCCCGATCTCGGACGAGGCGATCATCGCCGTCATGACATATTCGAGCTGGGCGTCGAAATTGCGGGTGATCGCGCTGTTCAGCACGCGATCGAGCGCCAACCCGCCGCCGACCAGAAGGATGAAGATCCAGAGCGCGGCGATGCCGATCATCCGCCGGGTGAGCGACCCCGTCGTACGCCGGGTGGGCTGATCCCTCCGCCCCTCCTCCGTCGCGGCGACGGGCGGAAGGGACGTGGCGGTGGCTTCGTCAGCCATGCCGCTCACCCAGCGTCAGCATGATGCGTCCGCCTCTTATGCGGCCGGATCTTCGAGGCAGTAGCCGAGGCCGCGTATGGTGGTGATCACATCCGGCCCGAGCTTCTTGCGGATGCGCGTGACGAACACCTCGATCGTGTTGGAATCGCGATCGAAATCCTGATCGTAAATATGTTCGATCAGTTCGGTGCGGCTGACGACCTTGCCCTTGTGGTGGAGCAGGTAGGACAGGAGCTTATATTCCTGCGCGGTGAGCTTCACCGGCTCGCCCGCGAGCGTGACCTTGCCCGAACGCGTGTCGAGCCGCACGTCGCCGGCGATGAGCTCCGAACTGGCATTGCCCGAGGCGCGACGGATCAGCGCGCGCAGCCGGGCGATCAGCTCCTCCGTCTGGAAGGGCTTGGCGAGATAATCGTCGGCGCCCGCATCGAGCCCCGCGACCTTGTCCGACCAGCTATCCCGCGCGGTGAGCACCAGCACGGGCGTTTCCTTGCCCTCGCGGCGCCAGCGATCGAGCACCGTCAGCCCGTCAATCTCCGGCAGGCCGAGATCGAGCACGATCGCGTCATAATTTTCGGTGGAGCCGAGAAAATGGCCATCCTCGCCATCGGTGGCGAGATCGATCGCATAGCCCGCGCCTTCCAGCGTGGCGCGGAGCTGGCGCCCAAGATTCGGCTCATCCTCGACGATCAATACGCGCATATCCTGCTCAATCTCCCGAACGGCCGATAATGGCGCCGGTACGGCCATCCACATCGACCCATATCACCGATCCGTTGCGCATGAACTTCAAACGATAGGTCGCAGATCCCGGATCGAATTCGGGGCCGAGATAGGTGGCGCCGCCCATCCGCGGCAAGACCCGCCCCTCAATCTCGCGCAGCGGGCGGACCTGACCGGTACGCATCGCGGCGAAGGCGGCGTCCTGATCCCGGCGCGGGGGATCGGCCTGCCCGGCCGCGGGCATGAACAGGACTGTTCCCGCAAGCAGGGCGGCAAGAGGCTTCGTCATCGGCATGGGCTTGTGGCATAGGCCCCAAGCGTTGAATAGCGCATGAATAGTCCGCCCATCTTATCTACAACAGTGTTGCATCATGTCCGCACCCATACTCGCTTATGAAAATCTGGGGCTCGTCCAGGGCTCAGGCTGGCTGTTCCGCGGCCTCGATATCCATATCGCCCCGCGCGACCGGCTTGCGCTGATCGGCCGCAACGGCGCGGGCAAGACGACTCTCCTGAAACTCCTGGCCGGCCGGATCGATGCCGATGAGGGGCGGCGGACGATCGTGCCGGGAAGCAAGGTGATCCTGCTGGAGCAGGAGCCATCCATGGCGAGCTATGCAACGCTGCGCGATTTCGCGCTTTCGGGCAACGATGCGCCGCCCGCGCATGAGGTGGAGGCGATTGCCGATCAGATCGGCATCGATCTTTCGCGCGAGGCGGCCACGGCGAGCGGCGGCGAACGGCGCCGCGCAGCGATCGCGCGCGCGCTGGCGCAGGATCCGGACGTGCTGCTGCTCGACGAGCCGACCAACCATCTCGATCTCGCCGCGATCGAATTTCTGGAGAGCTGGCTCAACCGCTACACCGGCGCCTTCGTGGTGATCAGCCATGACCGCACTTTCCTGACGCGGCTCACCCGCCAGACTTTATGGCTCGACCGGGGCAATATCCGCCGCGCCGAGATCGGCTTCGGCGGCTTCGAGGCCTGGACCGAGAAGGTCTATGAGGAAGAAGCGCGCAATGCCGAGCGGCTGGATGCGAAGCTGAAGCTGGAATTGCACTGGCTGCAGCGCGGTGTGACCGCGCGGCGGCGGCGCAATCAGGGGCGACTTGCCAAGCTCAACGAGATGCGCGCCACGCGCAAGGCAATGCTGGGGCCACAGGGAACCGCCAAGCTCGTCACCGCGACCGACGATGTGCGCACCAAGGTGGTGATCGATGCGGAGCATGTCAGCAAGCGCTTCGGCGATCGCACGGTCATCAAGGATTTCAGCTTCCGCGTGACGCGCGGCGACCGGATCGGCCTCGTCGGATCGAATGGCGCGGGCAAGACGACGCTCTTGAAGCTGCTGACGGGCGAGCTGGTGCCCGACGAAGGCAGGGTGAAGCTCGCCAAGACGCTCGACGGCGTGATCATCGACCAGCAACGCAAGCTGATGGCGCCCGACAAGCGCGTACGCGACATTTTGGCGGATGGCGGCGACTGGATCGAGGTGCTCGGCGAGAAGAAGCATATCGCCGGCTATCTCAAGGACTTCCTGTTCGATCCGAACATGGTGGACGCACGCGTGGGGACGCTTTCGGGCGGCGAGCGGTCGCGGTTGCTGCTCGCGCGCGAATTCGCCCGGCGGTCCAACCTGCTGGTACTCGACGAGCCGACCAACGATCTCGACCTGGAAACGCTCGATCTGCTGCAGGAGGTGATCGCGGATTATGATGGCACGGTGCTGATCGTCAGCCACGACCGCGACTTCCTCGACCGGACGGTGACGGTGACACTCGGGCTCGACGGATCGGGTAAGGTGGATATCGTTGCAGGCGGCTATGAGGATTGGGAACGGCAGCGTACGCCCAAAATGGAGCCGAAGAAGGCGCCGGCCAAGGCCCCCGCGCCCGCCCCGGCCAGGGCCCGCACCAAGCTGAGCTACAAGGATCAGCGTGAGCTCGACAATCTGCCCAAGGAGATAGAGACGATCGAGGCGGCCATCGCGCGGGACGAGGCGAGGCTGGCCGATCCGGACCTTTATGCCAAGGATCCGGCCCGGTTCGACGCGCTGATGAGGGCGGTCGAAGCCGCGCGGGCGCGCAAGGAGGAAGCGGAATTGCGCTGGCTGGAACTGGCGGAAATGGCGGAAGCGCTCAACTGAGCCTTAGCCGGCAGAGGAGAGCGATTTCCCTTCCCGGCCGGCCAGCTCGACCACATATTGCCAGGCGACGCGGCCCGAGCGGCTGCCGCGCAGCGTCGCCCAGGCAATGGCGTCCTGCGGATCGAAGGGCAGGCCGTAACGCTCCGCATAGCCGGCGACCATCGCTACATAGGTCGGCTGGTCGCAGACATGGAAGCCGAGGCTCAATCCGAAGCGATCGGCCAACGCCAGCCTGTCGTCGATCACGTCGCGCGGATTGATCGGGCTGTCCTGCTCGCGCAGGTCGCGCGAGACGATATGGCGGCGGTTGGCGGTGACATAGAGGCGGGCATTTGCGGGCCGGGCCTCCGCGCCCCCTTCCAGCAGCGAGCGGAGCAGGCGCGGCGCATCGCTCCCCTCCTCGAAGCCGAGATCGTCGATGAAGAGGATGAAGGCGCGTGGCACATCCGCGATGCGGGCGAACAGCGCGGGCAGATCGTGGAGCCCGTCCCCGGCCAGCTCGACGATCGCGATCGCGGCGCCATCGGCCTGAAGCGCACCGACGGCGGCCTTGACGAGCGCGGACTTGCCCCCCCCGCGCGCGCCCCACAGCAGCACGTCATGCGCGGCATGGCCGGCAGCGAGACGGCGGCTATTTTCAACCAGCGCCGCCTTCTGCGCGTCGATGCCGGCGAGGAGCGGCAGCGGCAGCGGCGCGAAGGCGCGCGCCGCCTGGAGCGTGCCGGAGCGCCAGAGATAGGCGGGATGGCCAAGCGGATCGGCTGAGGGCGGCGGCGGTGGAGCGACACGCTCCAGCGCGGCGGCGATACGGGCGAGCGGATCGGACGGATCGGTCATATTGCTTCCGTTAGCGGATGCGCGCGATGCTGCAAACGGCGAGCACACATGTTCGCGAGTCGCACGCCGGCCGTCTTCGCGGCGAGCGGGACCGATATTTACAAACCTAAGACAATGACGGGAGTTTTTTTTCGTTGAGACTTCGGAAAATCTTGCCGTGCGCGCCGAGGCAGGCATACTGATCTTCCAAGATGGAGTTGGCATGAACAAGACGAGGCCGATTACGCCGGTTATCCTGTCCGGCGGTTCAGGCACCCGCCTCTGGCCGCTTTCCCGGACGGGTCGCCCCAAGCAACTGCTCAGCCTCACCAATGCGGAGACGATGCTGCAGCTCACTGCGCGCCGGAGCGCCGATTCGGCCCGCTTCACGGCACCGATCGTGGTCGCCAATGCCGCACATGCCGAGATGATCGAGGAGCAACTCGAAGCCGTGTCGTTGCCTGCCTCCGCGCTGTTGCTGGAGCCGGTAGGACGCAATACCGCGCCGGCGATCGCGCTCGCAGCACTTTGCGCGGAGCCGGACGCGCTGCTGCTGGTGATGCCGAGCGACCATATCATCACCGATGTCGGCGCCTTTCGCGCTGCGGTCGAGGCCGCGGTTCCAGTGGTGGAGGATGGCTGGCTCGCCACCTTCGGCATCACGCCGACCGCGCCCGAGACGGGCTATGGCTATATCTGCCGCGGCGGGGAGATCGCGCCGGGCGTCCATTCCGTCGAGCGATTCGTCGAAAAGCCCGATCGGGTGACGGCGCAGGCCTATCTGGACCAGGGCTGCTATAGCTGGAACGGCGGCATCTTCCTGTTCCGCGCTGATACCTTTCTGGCTGCACTGGAGGCGAACGCGCCGGAGATGGTCGCCGCCGTGCGCCTGTCGCTGGCAAAGGCCGTCCGGCAGGGCGCGCGCGTCTATCCCGACGCGCAGGCCTTCGCCGCCTCCCCGTCCGATTCAGTCGACTATGCGGTGATGGAAAAGGCCGATCGCGTGGCGGTCGTGCCCGTCGAGATGGGCTGGTCCGACGTCGGCAGTTGGGATGCGCTGCATGAGATCGCGCCGCGCGACGAGGCGGACAATGCCCATCATGGCGAAGTGCTGTCGATCGACACCAGCGGCTGCCTGATCCGCAGCGACGGGCCGCTGGTGGCAGCCGTGGGCGTGAAGGATCTGATCGTGATCGCGACGGGCGATGCCGTGCTGATCCTGCCACGCGGCAGCAGCCAGGAAGTGAAACGCGCCGTCGAGGAGCTCAAGAAGCGGAGCCATATCACGCTCGACCGCGCGCTCTGAGGCCCCGCCGCCCTCCCCGCGCGGGAGGATCCATCAGTCCTCGACGAAGCTGAAGGGGGCGATGCCGCGCTCGCGCTCATTGAGGAGCAGGGCGCGGCCCGCGGGCGGCACGGCGCGTTGGGGACAATCGATGCGCAGGCAGCGGCGGCAGCCAAGCCCGATCGGCGTGGCGGCCTGCTCGCCCAGATCGAGGCCGCGCGCATGGACGAGCGAGCTGGCCTGATCGGCGGCGATGCCGAGGCCGATCGCGAATTCCGCACGCACGCCACCAAGCGAACGGACCTGCGAATGCACGGTGCGGGCGAGCGTGAGCCAGCGGCTGCCATCTTCCAGCAGCACGAGCTGGCGCACCAACTCGCCGGGGCGATCGAAGACGTTGTGCAGCCGCCAGAGCGGGCAGCGTCCGCCGGCCTCGACCAGCGGCGCGGCGGACGCGCCGGCATAGCGTTTGGAGACCTGCCCCGCCCGATCGATGCGGAGCATGAAGAAAGGCAGGCCGCGCGCGCCGACCCGTTGCAGGGTGGTCAGCCGATGCGCCACCATCTCGAACCCGGCGTTGAAGCGGCGCTGGAGCAGCTCGACATCATAGCCCGTCGCCTCACAGGCACGCAGGAAGCGGCCATAGGGCATCATCAGCGCGGCAGCGAAATAGGAAGTGACCGCCCGACGGAAGAGGCGCTCGGCCCCACGCTCGCTGAAGGAGGCCCCCTTCACCAGCGCGTCCAACTCCCCCCGCGCCTCGATCAGGCCGAGCTGGAAGGCGGCCTGGAAAGTGCGCGACGCCGGATCGAGCATCTCGGACAATTGCAATTGCCGGGAATGGAGATCGAGACGGCGGAGCCGATCGGGCATCACATCCACCGGCAGGATGCGGATGGTGAGCTGGTGCCGGACGCGCAGCCGCTCGGCGATCGCGCCATAAAGATCGCCCGCGCCAAGCCGGAGCTCGTCTGCCAGCGCCTCGGCCTGCGCGTCGAGATCGGCGAAATGGTTGCGCCACCGCTCAAGCTCGCGCCGCGCGGCAGCCACCGCATCGCTATCCTCGGTCGGCACCTCGCCGACGCCCTCGCGCAGTCGATCGAAGGCGCGAGCGAAGGCCTCCGCCCCGCCGGGCGCGGCGGCAATCCATTCCTCCACCTCCGCCCGATCGACGGAGAGATCGGCGAAGAGCGGATCGGCCAGCCGCCGGCGGAGCGCATCCGCCCCGCCCCCCGGCTCGTCCGCCACAAGCGCGCGCGGATCGAAATCGAACAGCTCGGCGAAGCGCAGCAGCAACGCCGCCGTCAGCGGACGCTGATTGCGCTCGATCAGATTGAGATAGCTGGGCGAGACCTCCAGCAACTCCGCCATAGCCACCTGGGTGAGGCCACGGTTGCGGCGCAGGCGACGGATATGAGGGCCGGCAAAAAGCTTCCTGTCTGCCATAGATGTGTAAATCCATTTACAATCTGACAGAATGATAGCGCATCTGATCGGACCGCGCGACACGAAATCCAGAACGATCCACTCGCCATAGCCGGATTCGACCGATTATCTCCTTTACCAGGCGCAGCGATACCGCGCGATCTTCCATAATCTTGTAAAGGATGAGACATGGCTGACTTTCTCGATCTCGTCGCCGCTCCTCCGGGCCGCTTCGACGGCATCAGGCGGACCTACAGGCCGGAAGATGTGGAGCGGCTGCGCGGCTCGCTGGCCATCGAACATACGCTGGCGCGCAAGGGCGCGAACAGGCTGTGGGAACTGCTCCACAACGAGTCCTTCATCAATGCGCTGGGCGCGCTTTCGGGCAATCAGGCGATGCAGATGGTCCGCGCCGGGCTGAAGGCCATCTATCTTTCCGGCTGGCAGGTCGCGGCGGACGCCAACACCGCTGGCGCCATGTATCCGGACCAGTCGCTTTACCCGTCCAACGCCGGGCCGGAGCTGTGCCGGCGGATCAACCGCACCCTGCAGCGCGCCGACCAGATCGAACATTCGGAGGGCGGCGCAAAGCGCGACTGGTTCGCACCGATCGTGGCGGATGCGGAGGCCGGCTTCGGTGGGCCGCTCAACTGCTTCGAGATCATGAAGGCCTATATCGAGGCGGGTGCGGCGGGCGTCCATTTCGAGGACCAGCTTGCATCCGAGAAGAAATGCGGCCATCTGGGCGGCAAGGTGCTGATCCCGACGCAGGCGCATATCCGCAACCTGAACGCGGCGCGGCTGGCCGCGGACGTGATGGGCGTGCCGACGATTCTGGTCGCCCGGACGGACGCGGAATCGGCCAAGCTCATCACCTCCGACATAGATGAGCGCGACCATGAGTTCATGACGGGCGAACGAACGCCGGAAGGCTTCTTCCGCCTGCGCGAAGGCACGGGCGTCGATCATTGCATCAGGCGGGGCCTGAGCTTCGCCGAGCATGCCGACCTGCTATGGTGGGAAACGAGCCATCCCAATCTGGAGGATGCCAGGCGCTTCGCCGAGGCGATCCACCGGGATTATCCGGGCAAGCTGCTCGCCTATAACTGCTCGCCCTCGTTCAACTGGCAGGCGAAGCTGGACAAGGAGACGATCGCCAGCTTCCAGCGCGAGCTGGGCGCCATGGGCTATAAATATCAGTTCGTGACGCTGGCGGGTTTCCACCAGCTCAATCACGGCATGTATGAGCTGGCCCATGGCTATAGGGATCGGGGCATGGCGGCCTATTCGGAGCTGCAGCAGGCGGAATTCGCCAGCGAGGCAAAAGGCTACACCGCGACGCGCCATCAGCGCGAAGTGGGCACCGGCTATTTCGATCTGGTCGCGACTGCGGTGAGCGGCGGCACCTCCTCCACCACGGCGCTCGCGGAATCGACCGAATCCGATCAGTTCGCGACGGTGGCTGCCGCCGAATGAGGATCGACCAAGAGCTTTTCCTGGGGAGGAGAAGGACGCCCGCCGGAAATCCGGCGGGCGTTTTTACCTCCGCGACGCATAGGACGTAATCTGCGATTGGCAGGATCGCTACTCCAGGAGGCCGACATATTGGCGATGACGAATTCCGGGACGATGACAGGAGCGATGCGGATCCCGCTTGACCGGTCTGGCTGGCGTCACGCGCCGAGCCTCATCGCATGACGCTGCCGCTCGCGCCGAAACCGGACACGCCAAAGACAGGCACCAGGGTGCTGATCGTGGAGGATGAGCCGATGGTCGCGCTGGCGGCGGAAGAGATGATCGACAGCCTGGGCTGCATCGTCGCCGCGAGCGCTGCCACCCTGGCCGAGGCGCTGGCCGTCGTGGCCGCGGGCGAATTCGACGTGGCGCTGCTCGACATCAACCTGAAAGGGACGCCGAGCCTGCCCGTGGCGACCGCGCTGCGCAAGACGGGCAAGCCGTTCCTCCTCACCACCGGCTATGGCAGCGCGGGCCCGACGGCCGAATATGGCGACGTGCCGCTGCTCGCCAAACCCTATCGGGTAGCCGCGCTCGGCGCCGCGATCGCGGCGCTGCTGGACGACTGAGCGCCGGCGCGGCTGGGCCATCCGCCCAGCGGCGCTCAGCCTGAGCGCGGTGATTTCGGGCTATTTCTTCGCGAGCACCGCCAGCGCCGCGCTGGTCATCGCCTCGGTCGCGGTGCCGACCACGCCTTCCGCATCCGGCGCCCAGAAGGGGCTGTGGATCGACGGCAGCTTGGTGATGTCGCCTTGCGCTGCCTGCCACTTGTCGTGCGGCACGCCGCCGACCCAGAAGAGCAGGCTCTGCACGCTCTTGTCCGCCAGATAGAGCTGGCTGAAATCCTCGCCACCCATCTGCGCGCGCGTCACGACCACGCGATCCTTGCCGAAGCGGCGGACGAACAGATCGGCCACCTGGCCGGTGAAGGGCTGGGTATTGAAAGTGGCGGGGGTATATTCATCCTTGATCGTCACCACCGGCAGCCGGTCCTCCGGCATGCCGGCGGCAAGCGCCTCCCCCTTGGCGATGCGGGCGATGCCATCGAGCAGGATCTTGCGCACTTCCGGCGTATAGCTGCGCACGGTAAGCTGGAGCCGGGCCTCGTCGGGGATGATGTTGTGCTTGGCACCGGCGATAAAGCTGCCGACCGTCACCACCCCCGATTCAAGCGGATCGACCTCGCGCGCGACGAGCGTCTGGAGCGCGGTGACGATGCGCGCGGCGAGCACGATCGGGTCCTTCGCCAGATGGGGATAGGCGCCATGGCCGCCGACGCCCTTCACCACCAGATCAACCGAATCGACATTGGCCATGGCATAGCCATCGGCATAACCGACCGTGCCCGCCGGCAATTGCGCGGAATCATGGAAGGCGATCACCGTCGAAGGCTTGGGAAAGCGGGTATAGAGCCCGTCCGCCAGCATCGCCCGGGCGCCCGAGCCGATCTCCTCCGCCGGCTGGCCGATCATCACCAGCGTGCCCGACCATTGATCCTTCATCGCCGCCAGCCTGCGCGCCGTGCCGATCCAGGCGGTCATATGCGTATCATGGCCGCAGGCATGCATCACCGGCGTCTCCGCGCCTTCGCGGGTGAGCGACTTCGCCTTGCTGGCATAAGCCAGGCCCGTCTGCTCGGGCACGGGCAGCCCATCCATGTCGGCGCGCAGCAGCACGACCGGACCGGGGCCGTTGCGCATCACCGCGACCACCCCCGTCCGGCCCACGCCGGTCGTCACCTCGAAACCGAGCTTCCTGGCCTCCGCGGCGAGCTTCGCGGCGCTGCGCGTTTCCTGGAAGCTGAGCTCCGGATTGGCATGGAAATCGCGATAGATGGCGAGCAGGTCCGGCATGTCGGCCTTGATCGCATCGCGGAGCGGATCGGCGGCGGCGGCCGGCGTGGCGGCAAGGAGCAGGGACAGAGCGATGAGCGGGCGCATGGATACTCCGGTTCAGCCTCGGGATGCGTCACTCTGCCGATTCGATCGCGCAGCGCAACATATCAGTCGCGCGGCAACAGCTCGATCACGTCCAGCGTCGATTCCCAGCGCGGATAGGGCAAGACGAGGCGCCAGCGCCTGGGGCCAACCCGCTCGACCAGCCCCACCATGTCCCGATCGGCATCGCGGCCATAAGCGAGGCCCCGCTTCTCGTCGCCCAGCACCATCGTGCCGAGAAAGATCATGCGGCGATCGCTATCGGGATAGATCAGGCCTGCGGGCCGCTGCGAACCATCCAGCTTGCGCAGGCTGCGCTCCCCATCCGCCCCGGCGATGCGGCAGGCGAAATAGGGATAGGCGATATAATCGGGAAGCCCCGCCGATTGCGCGCCGAGCTTGATGACACGACAACGATAGTCGCCGGGCGGCGGCGCGGGATCGACCAGCGCCGCATCGGGCGCAAGGAGCGCCCCCTGCGCGACGATGCGCATGCCGGCCCCGGCATTTCTCGCCTTGGCAAGCGCGTCCATCCAGGCGGTGCGCCAGTTTCTAAGCCGGGCGCGATCGGCCTCGGTGGCGACCGCACGCCAGCCGCTCACCTGCGGCGGCGCACTCGGCACGGCGAGCGGCGACGGCAGCACGGCCGGCCTCTCCCCCCCGCGATCACCGTGCGAACAGCCCGCTAGTCCCAACGAAGCCGGCAGCAGCGCCGCACACAGCATGCTTCTCAAATCCGGCCTTTCCACAACGGCTATCGGGAAGCCAGAATATCGCGCGCCGCGCCCGCCGCAATCCCGAAGCGCGGATCACCCGATCGGCTATTGCGCGGTCCAGCCGCCATCGACCGACAGGTTGGCGCCGGTGATGCCCCTCGCCTCATCGCGGCAGAGATAGAGGACAAGGCTCGCCACCTGCTCCACCGTAACGAATTCCCGCGTCGGCTGGCCGGCGAGCAGCACATCGTTCATCACCTGCTCGCGCGTCATGTTGCGCGCCTTCATCGTGTCGGGGATCTGCTTTTCGACGAGCGGCGTCCAGACATAGCCGGGGCTGATGCAATTGGCGGTGATGCCGAAGGTGGCGGTTTCGAGCGCGACCGTCTTGGCAAGCCCGGCAAGGCCGTGCTTGGCGGTGACATAGGCCGATTTGAAGGGCGAGGCGACGAGCGAATGGGCGGACGCGGTGTTGATGATCCGGCCCCATTTGCGCGCCTTCATGCCCGGCACGGCGGCGCGAATGGAATGAAAGGCGGAGCTGAGATTGATAGCGATGATCGCATCCCATTTCTCGATCGGAAATTCCTCGATCGGGGCGACATGCTGGATGCCGGCATTGTTGATGAGGATGTCCACCGCGCCGAACCGCCCTTCGGCATCATGGACCATCGCGGCGATCTCGTCCGGCTTCGTCATGTCGGCGGGAGAATAGGTGGCACCCGCGCCGCTCGCCTGCTCCAGCGCCACGCGCTCCGCCTCGATCGCGGCGGCGTCGCCGAAGCCGTTGATCACGATATTGGCGCCCTCTGCGGCCAGCGCCTTGGCATAGGCCAGGCCGATCCCCGAGGTGGAGCCGGTGATGACGGCGGTCTTGCCTTTCAGGAACATATCGATCTCCCACGATTCGACCCCACATGCAGGGAGCCTGTCTGTGCCCCGCAGGTTCAACAAGGGCCGACGCCGCGTCAATCACTTCCGGCGGACGCGCTCACCGTCTGGTCAGATCGAAGGCCGCGGTCTTGCCGTCCAATATGTTGCGCGCCAGCAGCTCGGACTTGGTCATCGTCTGCGCGACCGAGGCGCGGCCGGACATCCAATGTTCCGCCATGGTGCGCGCCGAAAATTCATAGTCGCGCGAGCCGCCTTCCCAGGCATTGGCACGATAGATGAGGTGAACGAGGCTGACCGCATGCTGGCGCGCCGCCTCGCGCAGCAGCGCCGCATCGGGGCGTTGCCGCAATTCCTCGGGCAAGGCATCGAGCAAGCGGGCAAGTGCCTCGCGCTCCTTGCGATAGCGCAGAAGCATATCCGAAACCTGCCTGGTACGGCTGGAAAACTGAATCTCCTTGGCGCGCGAATAGACGTCGGTGATCGTTTTGGGCGCCTCATTCGCGGCAGGGAAGAGATCCACCTGGAAGACGAGCATGTCGCTCGCCTGCCGCTCCAGCACATGGCTGAGCGGCGTGTTGGAGACGAGACCGCCATCCCACCACAGCTTGCCGTCTATCTCCACCGGCGGCAGGCCGGGCGGAAGCGCGCCCGAGGCCATGATGTGCCGCGCGTCGATCCGCCCATTGGCGGTGCAGAAATAGTGGAAGTTACCGCTCTCCACCTCGACTGCGCCGACCGACAGTCGCACTGGCCCGTTGTTGAGCAGATCCCAGTCAACCAGCTCGTCGAGCGTTTCGGCGAGCGGTGACGTATCATAGAAGCTCAAAGCATCGGATGTGCCGGGAATGGCGAGGGTGGGCGGCACCAGACGGGGGCGGAACATGCCGGGCACGCCCAGCGCGGCGACCATCCCGGCGGACCATTCATGGATCAGCTCGCGCCCGAAATCGGCATGCCAGATGGGGAAGCTCGGCTGGGCCGAGGTGACCCTGTCCCAGAAGGCACGAAGCCTTTGCACCCGCAATTCCGGAGGATTGCCGGCTATGATCGCAGCGTTGATGGCGCCGATCGAGATGCCCGCAACCCAATCCACCTCGATCGCCGCCTCGTCCAGCGCCTCATAGACTCCAGCCTGGAAGGATCCCAGCGCGCCCCCGCCCTGGAGCACCAGCGCCACCTGATCCGGCAGCGGAACGGCCCGGGCCACACGCTGGGGATGGGCCGCGCCAGGATGGGGATCCACATCTGCCATGCATGATTGATGCGCCCATTGCTGCAGCGCGACAAGGGCGGAAGTTTCGCCCATGCAACCCCTGCCCCACCCAGGCATTCAGCCCCTGACGAATGGAGACTGGCGATGCGCCTCGACGATTACCGGACCAGCGACAATGTGGAAGATCAGCGGGGCATGAACTTCGGCGGCGGGGGCAGTGGCGGCCTCGGCCTGATCGGCATGCTGCTGGGCGGCGGCAAGATCGGCGTGGCGATCGCCATATTGCTGATCCTCGGCACCATCTTCTTCGGCGGCGACATATTCGGCGGGGGCGGCCAGCGGGCCGTGCCGCAGGCCGGCCAGTCGGCGGGCCGTGATGCTGCCGCGGCCTGCGCGGTCGATCAGGCGAGCACCTTTTCCTGCCGCGTGCTGGCCAGCACCGAAGACACATGGGCACGCATCTTCCAGGAAGAGGGCGGCCGCTATACGCCTGCCAAGCTGGCCTTCTATGGCGGAACGGGCCAATCGGGCTGCGGCGCGGCGCAGGCGGCGATGGGCCCCTTCTACTGCCCGAGCGACAATGGCATCTATCTCGACACCAGCTTCTTCCGGGAACTCGAGCAGCGTTTCGGCGCGGCGGGCGATTTCGCCCAGGCCTATGTCATCGCGCATGAGGTGGGCCATCATGTACAGGCGCTGACCGGCGTCGCTGATCAGGTCCGCCGGGCGCAGGCGCGATCGAACGAGGCGACAGGCAATGCGCTGCAGGTGAAGATGGAATTGCAGGCAGATTGCTATGCCGGCGTCTGGGCGGCACGCAATCGCGACCGCATCGAGCCGGGCGATGTGGAGGAAGGGCTGCGCGCCGCACAGGCGATCGGCGACGATACGCTGCAGAAGGCCGCCGGCCAGCGCCCCGTGCCCGAAAGCTTCACCCATGGCACCTCGGCCGAGCGGATGCAGTGGCTGAAGCGCGGGCTGGACAGCGGCGATCCGGCGCAGTGCGACACCTTCGCCGGATAGGCGCCGGAGAAGCCGCCCCGGCACGCGAAAAGGGCCCGGCCTGACGGCCGGACCCTTCGCGCACAGCGCATGACGCCGTCCGGAGGCCGATCAATAGGTGCCGGAAAAGCTCCGGTTTAGGACATGAGCACCGCCGCGTTCCTGCTCTCGATCACGCTCCGTGTCGCTCCAGAACATGCTGCGCTCCTCGTCCCGCCACTGGGCATGCGCCTCCTCGGCGGTCTTGTTGAGCTCGACCTTGTCGCCGACATTCTTGATCCAGGAGCAGGGGATGGAATGATGATGGCCCGCCGCGTCCTTGTCGCTCTTTGTGAGGATGATCCGGTCGCCACGGACCTTGTCGACCGTGCCAACATGCTGGCCTTCCGAGCCGACGATCTCCTGATGCTCGCGTACCTTGTTCAGCGCGCTGCGCTGCGTCTCGCGATTCTGCCGCCAAGTGCCGAATTCGGTATCGAAACGGGTCTGATGCTCGCGCTGATATTCATCATAGTCGCGATCGAGCATCTCGATCTGGCGATCGCGCCACGCACGATAGTTGGGATCCTGGCCCCGCTCTCCGCGTTCCCGGCTCGCACCATATTCGGCCTGGCCCTGCCTCATCCCGCCACGGCTCCCGCCATAGCCGGCCGTGCCATAGCCCGAGGCGCCATAGCGGCCGCCGCCGCCATATTCGCGCTCAGATTCCCGTTCCCGCTGACCATAGCGCTCATCGGAGCGGCGGCGGCGTTCCGCCTCGTCATCACCGAACCAGGAACGGACCTCGTCCCCGGCCCGCTCGAAAAAGCCGCGATCTTCCTCACCCCGAGGTTGCCGGCCATAATCCCGCTCGCGCCCATAGTCGCGCTCGCGGCCATAATCCCGTTCCTCGCGCCTTTCGCGAGCGCGCTGCTCGTAACGACCACCATAGCCGCGATAGCGATCCTCGTCCGAATAGCGTTCACCGGAGCTGCGTTCGCCATAGTCACGGTCGCGGCCGTAGCGGCGATCGCTGCGTTCATACTCCATCGGATCCTCCTGATCATTTTCGGATGCCGCGCGGAAACGTAAAGGGAGTAAGTCCCCGTACGGCCAGGCGAAAAGCGACCGCGAGAAGGGATGGTTCCAGCCCCAAAGACGAGTCGCCCGCCCAAATCGACGAGCCGCCCATCCACCATGAAATGACCGGAACCGCCGGTAAAGAGAGGCTTTTCCGCCGCCGCCACGATCTTTCGCACACGCCTTTCACGCAGACGTTGCATCGCGCGAAACAGCCCGCTAAAGGGAGCGCCCCGGCGGGTGCGGGGCTGTAGCTCAGATGGGAGAGCGCTGCAATCGCACTGCAGAGGTCAGGGGTTCGATTCCCCTCAGCTCCACCAACCCCGCCGGGACTTTTCCGCCAGATCTGATCGATGAGCCCCAAAGGGCAATCACTTAAATTCCGCCAATCCGGGACCGCCTTGGGACCGCAAATGGGCGGTAGCCAGATGGCGGGGCCTCAAGCCGCCTTTTCGGGCGCGAGCAGCGACTCGAGCTTCTCCAGGCTCTCCGTCCAGCCCTCGATCCTCCCCATCCCCACCATCGCATCACGCAGAGATGCGGATTTGAACAGCGACCGGATCGTCAACTTCGTCCTTTCGCCCTGCTGCTCGAAGATGACGGTGGAAAGCGTTTCGAGCGCGGGCCGGCCCGCCACTCTGTCGCGGCCGGGATTCAACTGGTCGTGCCATTGCTCGGGAAGCTCGGAACAATTGTCGGTCATGACCAGCCGCTCGGGCGGCGCGATCTCGCGATAGACGCCCTTCACCGGATAATCGGTGCCGTCGGGCCCGCGCATGACGATGCGATAGGCGCCGCCCGGCCGCAGATCCAATTCGCAGACCGGAACGGTGAAGCCATGCGGGCCCCACCATTTCATCAGATGCACGGGATCGGTCCACGCCCTGAACAGCCGTTCGCGCGGCACATCGATCAGGCGGGTGATGACGACCTCGCGCTCCGGATTCGATTCCCTCGCCAGGATCATGCGCCCTGCTCCTGTGTCTGGAACTGATCCTGTGCCTGAACCTCGCGGACCCATTCGGCCTTTTCGCAATTGACCATCCACTTGATGCCGAACCGATCGGCCAGCATGCCGAAACGCTCGGCCCAGAAGGTCGGCTCGAGCGGCATCTCGACCGATCCATTTTCCACCAGCGCGTTGAACAGCCGCTCCGCCTCGGCCGGATCGTCGACATTGAGGGTCAGATAGCAGCCCTTCATTCCTTCATAATGTTCGGGTGGGGTATCCGACCCCATCAACACCCAGTCGCCGGCCGTCAGCCGGGCATGCATGATCTTGTCGCGCCGTTCGGGCGGCATCTTCTCCACCTCCGCCCCCGGCATGTCCGACTGCTTCATCATGACTTCGATCTTCCCACCGAGACATTGTTCGTAGAATTTGAAAGCCTCCTCGCACTGGCCGTTGAACATCAGATAGGGGTTCATTTTCATGGGACGCTCCTCTCACTGATCGATTATCGGAATCTTCCTGGTACCGCCGCTCCACGCGCATATCCGCCACGCATGCGCTTCACGGTCCGGATGACCGGGAGCATCACCGGCACCTCCACCAGCAACCCACCGCCGTCGCTGGCCCACCGTCGCCAGCGCCGCGCCCGAATTCAGCCCGAACGGGGGATATGGCGGCAGCCACGGCCAGCTCGAAAAAATTGGACGCCCCGATCAGCGCAGCGGGCGCGGCCGCGCTACGATCTACTCGCTCTGGAAACCGAACAGCAGGGCCAATGTTCCCGGCAGCCGGCTCATTCGACGCCGACCGAGCCATGATTTCATGGAAGATCGGGCGTATTGGTTCCGGCCCCAAACATGCTCGGCGAAAACACCTACAGCTATTCCGTAGTCAAGGATCGGGCGACCCATTACGAGAATGTCGGCTGGCGCTTCCCGTTCGGCAGGCGTGCACGATAATGAAGCGGCGGATCGTTCGGGGCAGCGCCCCGTCTCGGACGACGGGCCCAACTGCGATTATCTGGTTCGAATAGGTTTGCCGTCATGTCGACAGAAGGTTCCAAGACCGTGAAGCTCGAGGATATCGCCCGCAAGGCGGGCGTCTCCGTATCCACGGTCTCGCGCGCGTTGAGCGGCAGTGCGGCGGTGAATGCCGAAACGCGGCAGCGCATCCGCGATCTGGCGGAAGAACATGCCTATGACGCGCCCTCGCGACGCAGCCGGAACGCCGCCAGCCGGCCGATGCCGCCGATCACCATCGTCATGGCCCCGCCCCATTCCGACAGCAGCCAGATGGCGGAGCCCTTCTCGCTCGGCCTGCTCGGCGGGATCGGGAATGCGATGCGCGAATATGAATGCGATTTCACCGTCTCGCATCGCGTTCCCGCCGATCCCGACTCGCTCGTCCGATTCATGGAATCGAACCCGGCCGAAGGCATGATCTTCCTCGGCCAGAGCCAGTTGCACGCCTCGCTCAACCGGCTTGCCGCGCGGGGCCGGAAATTCGTGGTCTGGGGCGCGGAGATCGAGGATCAGGCCTATTGTTCGGTCGGCAGCGACAATCTGCGCGGCGGGCAGCGCGCGACGAGGCACCTCATCCGCCTCGGCCGGCGCCGGATCGCCTTCATCGGCGACGGCGACAGCCGGGAGGTCGCCCAGCGCCAGCAGGGCTATCGCGACGCGCTGGAGGAAACCGGGATCGCGATCGACCACAAGCTGATCCGCCCGACCAGGCTCTATCCGGATTCCGCGGTAGAGGCGATCGACGACCTGATCGACCGGGGCATCGCCTTTGACGGCATCGTCGCCGCCAGCGACATGATCGCGCTCGGCGCGATCCGGGGGCTGGAGCGGCGGGGACGCCGCGTGCCGGACGATGTTTCGGTCGTCGGCTATGACGATATCGACATGGCGGCGCATATGCGGCCGGCGCTGACCACCATCCGACAGGATACCGCCAAGGCCGGCCGGCTGCTGGTGGCGAAGGTCATGCGCATCCTCGGCGGCCATCCGGCATCGTCCGAACGGCTGACTACCGATCTGATCGTGCGGGAATCCTGCGGCGCCTGACGCCAACGCTGCATTCCGGGGGTGAATCCACCCTCTTGCATTGCGCGACATCAAGGGATCGCGGACGGCACAAGCATCCGCATGAATCATTTCTGGTCGACTTCTGATCTTCATGATCCCTGACTGATGCAATTCTTCGCAAATCTGATCCTCTTTTTGTTGCAATTGCAAAAGCCGCTGATAGGATGAGGAGAGTCGACACAGAAGCGACTTCAAGGAAGCGGGGAGGATATGGCGAAGAACTGGCTGGCCGATATGTCGATCGCGGCGCGGATCTGTTCATCCGGCGCAGCTGCCGCTCCCAAGTCCTCCATGCTCCCGCCGCATCAGGTGGAAAAGGCACCGGCATCGACCCGTCCGATCGCCGCTGCGGCCGGGCTTTGATGATGGGCGAGATCGTCACGGTCGATATCGGCGGCACCCATGCCCGCTTCGCCATCGCCGAGGTGAAGGACGGGCGCGTCGTGTCGCTGGGCCGCGAGATCACGCTCAAGACGGCCGAACATGGCAATTTCAGCCTTGCCTGGGAGGCTTTTGCGGGGCGGATCGGACGTCCCCTGCCGCGCGCCGCCGCGATCGCCGTCGCGGCACCGATCAACGGCGAGGCGATCAAGCTCACCAACAATCCCTGGACCATCCGTCCCGCCCTGCTGCGCGAACAATTGGGGGTGGACAGCTTCATCCTGGTCAATGATTTCGGCGCGGTCGGCCATGCCGTGGCGCAAGTCGGACCGGAACATCTGCGCCATCTGTGCGGGCCGGATATCCCTCTCCCGCCCGAAGGCGTCACCACCATCGTCGGCCCCGGCACAGGCCTCGGCGTCGCGCATGTACTGCGCCGGGGGCGCCATTCCGCGATCGTCGAGACGGAAGGCGGCCATGTCAATTTCGCGCCGCTCGATGCGATCGACGATTCGATCCTTGTCCGGCTGCGCGCGCGCTATCGCCGCGTCTCGGCCGAGCGGATCGTCTCGGGCCCGGGCCTCGCCAGCATCTATGAGGCGCTCGCCGCGATCGAGGGACAGCCGATCCAGCCGCTCGACGACAAGAGCCTGTGGACCGTAGCGCTCGAGGGCAGCGATAGCCTTGCGGCGGCGGCGCTCGACCGCTTCTGTCAAAGCCTCGGCGCGGTGACGGGCGATCTCGCCTTGGCGCAGGGGGCGCAGGGCGTCGTCATTGCCGGCGGGCTCGGCCTGCGCCTTGCCAAGCATCTGCCGCGCTCCGGCTTCCGCCAGCGCTTCGTCGCCAAGGGACGGTTCGAATCGCGCATGGCCAGGCTGCCGGTAAAGCTCATCATCCATCCCCAGCCCGGCCTGTTCGGCGCGGCTGCGGCCTTTGCGGAGGCCCATGCATGAGCCATTGGCGGAGGGCGGGCCGATCACGCCCGCCTCCGCCCACCCTGCACGAGGGTAAGCGCCGCTAAAAGAGCGCGAAATCACACAAGCCCTTAGGACGAGGATATAAAACCCATGTCGATCTTTTCCGCGCCCCATCGCCGTTGCCTGCTGCTGCTCGCGGGCGCGCCACTGGCATTCATCAACAGCGGCTGCGCCCAAGCCGTTCCCCCCGCCGCGACGGGCGCGGCCAGACCAGCCCCGACCGTTTCGCAGGACTATGCGCCCTATCCGGGCGATCCGGACGGACGGACGGAGCGCGTCACCGTGACGGTCGATCCGAGCGAGGGTCCGCTCAGAAGCTTCACGCTGCGCTCGACCGCGCCGCAGCGCGACAATGGCCCATCCGAACGGCGCATCGCCGAGCAGGCGGATCGTCCCTCCGTCCATAGCGGCAGCCTGCTGTTCGATGCGCTGTTCGCGCTGGCGCTGGACGATGCTCGGCTCGACAGCGCCAGCAGCATTCGCGACGACGCCTATAATGACGGCAGGGACATTGACTGCAACTGCTTCCAGACGGGCGAGAAATGGCCCTATGTCTGGACGCGCGACCTTTCCTATGCGGTCGATCTGGGGCTGGCCGGGATCGATCCCGCGCGCGCGGTGAACTCACTATTGTTCAAGACGAGCGGCTTCCGCGACGGCGCAGCCATTCCCTCCACCTTGCCGGCCGGATCGACGCAGATCATCCAGGATACGGGGTCGGGCGGAAGCTGGCCGGTCAGCACCGATCGCACGAGCTGGGCGCTGGGCGCGGAGGCCGTGCTGGCGCAACTGCCCGATGCCGAGCGCGCGGCCTTCGCCGAAAAGGCCTATGCCGCGCTGCGCGGGACGGTGGAGGCGGATCGGGAGGCCGCCTTCGATCCCCTGACGGGCCTTTATGGCGGCGAGCACAGCTTCCTCGACTGGCGCGAGCAGACCTATGCGCCCTGGATCGTCGATCATCTCGCGAAGATGTCAGCATCCAAGGGGCTTTCGACCAATATCGTTCAATATCGCGCGCTGCGCCTTGCCGCGCGCCTCGGCCGCGAGCGCGGCGATGCGGCGGAGGCGACGAAATATGACGGCTGGGCCGATGCGCTGAAGAGCGCCATAAATGATCGTTTCTGGATGCCGGAGGCGGGCCTCTATGCCAGCCTCACCACCGCCGATCCGACCGCCGCGCCGATCGCCAAGTTCGACATGCTGGGCAGCGCGCTCGCCATAATTTCCGGCATCGCCGATACGGATCGCGCGCTGAGCGTCGTTTCGCGCTATCCCCATGCGCCCTATGGCGTGCCGGTCTATTTCCCGCACCAGCCGGGCATGGTGCCTTATCACAACCGTGCCATCTGGCCGTTCGTCACCGCCTACAGCCTGAAGGCGGCGGCGCGGGTGCGCAATGTCGCCGTCGCGGATAATGCGGTCGCCTCGCTGATGCGCGGCGCGGCGCTTCATCTGTCGAACATGGAAAATCTCGAATGGCTCACCGGCAAGTCCGAACATGATGGCGGGCCGGTGATCAATTCGCGCCGCCAGCTCTGGTCGGTCGGCGGCTATATCGGCATGGTGACGGAAACGCTGTTCGGCTATCATGTCGATGCATCCGGCGTCCGCATCGATCCCTTCCTCACCACGAGCAGCCGGCGCCTGTTGGGCGATGGGAACAACGCTACGCTCGATCGCCTGTCCTATCGCGGCAAGCCGCTGCGGATCTTGCTGCATCTTCCGGCGGCGGCCGGCGGCAGCGGCTATTATCCGGTCGCCTCGATCCGCCTGAACGGCGCGCCGAGCGACGCGCAGCTCGACCTGACGAAGCTCCGCACTGAGGACAATCTGATCGAGGTGACGTTCGGCGCGGTCCGGCCCGGCGAAGGCGGGATCACGCTCGCCCCCGCCGTACCGAGCCGCAGCCATGACGATCCCACGGTCTTCTCCCCCTGGACCCCGGCGATCGCGGCGGTCCGGCGCGCGGGCAATGACATCGTGCTGGATATCGCCCCATCGCAGGGCAGACAGAAGCTGCGCTATACGGTGCTACGCGACGGCGTGGCGGTAGCGAGCAATGTGGAAGGCCCCTCCTGGCGCGACCCGCATGCGCCCGATGCGGGCCTGACGGTCTGCTATTCGGTGACGGCGGTGCATCCGGAAAGCCGGATCCAGTCGCACCCCTCGCTCGATGCCTGCCTCCGGGGTTCGCTCGCCCAGACCATCGCGGTGACGGACGCCCGCGTCGAAACGAGCGCGCCGCTCGTCCCCGCCTCGCCGACGCTTATCCAGCCAACGCGCCTGGTGGGTCGCGACACGTCTTTCTCGATCCGGGACATAAATATCCCGAAAGCGGGCACTTACGCTTTCCGCTTCGCCTATAATAATCATCTTTTCGATATTAATACGGGCGTCACCAATGCCGTGAAGCGGCTACGCCTTGTCGATATGAAGGGAGCGACGACCGGTCAGGCGATCGTCCAGATGCCGCATGTCGGGCCGGTGGACGGCGTTCATCCGCTGCGCGAGTCCACGGTTGCCTATTTCACCTTGCCGAAGGGCCGCTATCGGCTCGACCTCTCCGACTATTTCAATATGAGCTATTTGGCGGTGAACAGCGTCTATGCGCGCCCCGGTGGCACCGAAGGGCCGCGCAACGAAGCCTCGATCGCCGCGCTGCAGATCGACGCGGTTTCCACGCCGACCGAGACAGCCGCAAAATAAGCGCTCCAGCCCGTCATGCGATTGACGACCGGATGTTCCGGGCGGGAGCGCAGCGTCGCGACGAGCACCGGAATGATCGAAATTCCGGTGCCCGTCACCTGCAATAAGCTCGGGAGCCTCAGGCTTCCGCCGGCTCCGGCGCCTTGGCGGCCTTGCGCGACGCGCGGGCCTTGGGCGCGGGCTTTGCGGGCTCCGGAGCCGCCTTGGGCTTGCGGCCGAGACCGATCTTGTGCGCCAGTTCCTTGCGCTGCGCGGCATAGTTGGGCGCGACCATCGGATAATCGGACGGCAGGTTCCAATAAGCGCGATATTCGGCCGGCGTCATATTGTGATGCGTGGCGAGATGACGCTTCAGCATCTTGAGCTTCTTACCCGTGAACAGATCGACGATATAGTCGGGCTTCACGGACGCACGGATTGAGACGGCCGGCTCCGGCTTTTCCACCACGCTTTCGGCGGCGGGCGCGCCCAGCGCGATCAACGCTCCATGCACGCTGCGGATGAGCGTCGGAACGTCCGACACGGACACGTTGTTATTGGAAACATGGGCCGAAACGATGTCGGCAACCAGTTGGATGATGTCGTCGTTTGAGTCAGACACGATTGCTTCCCGGGAGATTGTGATTTGCATAAGCCTGCTGCGGCAGCGCGCTATGTAGTTAGCGAACGCCAGAACGCAACTGATATATGTTACCTCAGATCACATAAACAATACTATGCCATCCAAAACTCTCTTTTCCGTCGATTATATTCGTCGACAGGAACATCGCCCGGAGGACGGCACTGAGGCCAGAGATCAAGAACAGGGTTGGAACAGCGCGAACATCGATCTGAATTTTATCAGATCGGACAGCGCCTTTCCGGCCGCTCTTGTGCCGACTCGGCCTGCCGATATCGGAACCACCAACGAACTTGTCAGCGCGAACATCCCGATCCACGGCATGAGGCTTCGATGGGCGATGGCCTGCCTGCAACTCATCATCGCAACCATTTAGATGGGGTGCGCAATCATCGGACGATCCCCGCCGCGCCCTGCCGCCGATTGGCCACGGCATCCCCAAGGCATCCGTAGACTTGCGGATTACGGCGCACATTCTCGTTTCCTAGCCTCGATGCGAACGATATCCGCCGAAGGAGGCCAGGATGAAGAATATCCTGCTGCTGGTGCATGATGATGCCGGACAGGAGGCTCGGCTGCAGACGGCGCTCGACCTCACCAGGGCATTCAATGGCCATCTCAAATGCGTCGACATAGTGCAGATGCCGGCCGTGATCGGCGATTATTATAATGAAGCCGGCGAAGCGATGCTCCTGGCGGATGAACGCAACCGTGAGGCAAGCAATCGCGAGGCGCTCGAAGCCCGGCTGGCCCATGAGGACATCGCCTGGGATTGGGTGGACCTGGTCGGGGACATTGCCGACTGCGTCATCGCCGCGGCGGGACTTGCCGACCTGATCGTCATCAACCGGAAGCTGGACAGTCCCGCCGGACCGGACATGCAGGGAATTGCCGGCGCCATCGCGACGCATGTGCGCAAGCCGCTCGTCGCGATATCCGAGGATTGCCCGCGCTTCGACGTGACCGGCCCCGCGTTGATCGCCTGGGACGGCTCGCCGCCGGTCATGGCGACGATGCGCGCCTGCACTCCGCTCCTTGCGCTTGCCGCCAATGTCCACCTGCTCACGATCGGCGACGAATCCGAAGGCGTTTCGGCGGAGGAAGCGGCTGCCTATCTCTCCCGCCACGACATTCCGGCGACGATCCAGCGCATCGAACAGAGGGAGACACCCATCCACGTCCACATCCAGGAGGAATGCTCCGGCCAGGGCGCATCCTATTGCCTGATGGGTGCCTTCGGCCATTCGCGCGTAACCGAAGCCCTGTTCGGCGGCGTGACACAGCAGATGCTGAAGACAAGCAGGATCCCGCTAGTCCTGGGGCACTGACGGGATCGCATATCCCCAGGCCGGCCGATCGGGAATCGCTCCGCAGCGCCCCGGAGCAGCATATATGCGCCCGCCTTGGCGCTTCCCCCGGCGGCGGGCGCAACAGTTCATCTTGCCCATTTACCATGTTCGGCAATGGATGATCGTCACTGATCCGAAACAATGATCACCGTCCGATCGATTCGGTGATCATCTTTACTTGGCGTAAAACCGGCGCCACAGCATTGGGCGATTCGGATTCTCTGCAACACCAATAGAGACTTTTACCCCCCGGATTGACACCGGGCTGCGGATCCTCGTGCCCCGATCAACGGCCTGCCTTGCTCCGTCATCCTCGCCCCCGCTGATCGACCCGAGAATTTCTCACTTAACTTCAATCATTTGCGCGACTTTAGAATCCCATGGCAGGTCCCGGCCTCCGCGCGGCCGACGGATTGAACAAATGCGACGCACCCCGTCATGAGATGTTCGGGCGCATCGAACATCATTTCAATATTGCCCAAGGCATGATTAACTGGCATTTAAGAAATGCGGCAGCGCAGCAAAAGCGACCCAGAGGGGGACGTCGTGATGTTCAAGCAATTCTTACCGGTTGATGGCAACACGCCGGAGCGAGCCTCCCGGCAAGAAGATATTGTTATAAGAACCATCGGCGCATCGCCTTCGGCACGGCAGGAAGCAGCCATCCGGATGCTCGATATCGTGATAAGCCTGCTGGCGATCCTTGCACTCGCACCACTATTCCTGGTCATTGCCGGGATGGTCAAGGCAGCCGATCGTGGGCCGATCTTCTTCGCCCAGCCACGAATCGGGCGGAACGGCAAGATCTTCCGCTGCCTCAAATTCCGCTCCATGGTGGTCAATGCCGAGCAGCGGCTCGCCGAACTGCTCGAAAAGGACCCCGTCGCCCGTGCGGAGTGGGCGCGCGATCACAAGCTGCGCAAGGATCCCCGCATCATCCGCGGCGGCGAATTTCTCCGCAAGGCGAGCTTCGATGAACTGCCCCAGCTTTTCAACGTGCTGCGCGGCGAGATGAGCATCGTTGGCCCGCGCCCCATCGTCGCGGCCGAAACCCCGCGTTACGGCCGCTACTTCTCCAGCTATTGCGCGGTCCGCCCCGGGCTTACCGGCCTGTGGCAGGTCAGCGGGCGCAACGACGTCTCCTATCGCCGCCGGGTTGCCTGCGACGTGACCTATGCGCGCCGCAAGTCCGTGCAGAACGACCTCCGCATCATCGCCATGACCGTGCCGGCCGTGCTGCTCGCCAAGGGCTCCTACTAAGCCGGCTTCCGTCAATCTCCGGGTCTCGGGGACCGGCCGCGCTGGCATCATCGGCCCGCGGGCGCCCCTCCGAGAGCTACCGATACCGATCTTCCGATACCGATCCTCAATGCCGGCGAAAGCCGGCATTTTCGATTCAATCCACCCTCCTGCCGACGGGCGACATGGTGGAAGGAGGGGGCAGCTACCGCCGCCCCACGAATATTCAGGCTGCCTGCCCGAGCCCCTTCTCCCGCGCCGCCTCCGCGATAATCCGGTAAGAGCGCAGGCGTGCGGCATGATCGAAGATGTCGGATACGATCATCAGCTCGTCTGCGCCCGTCCGGCGCAGGAAATGATCGAGGCCGCTGCGCACCGTCTCCGACGATCCGACGATCGAACAGGCGAGCATGCGCGACGCCTGCATCTTCTCGGCCGGCGACCAATAGCTGTCTATATCGTCGATCGGCGGCTTGCTGAGCCCCCGCGCGCCGCGATGCAGATCCGCGAAGGACATTTGCTGGGTGGTCGCCAGCCGCTTCGCCTCCGCATCGCTTTCCGCCGCGATGATATTGACCCCGACCATCGCATGCGGCGCCGCAAGCTGTTCGGACGGCTTGAAGCGTGCGCGATAGATCTGCAGCGCCGTCTCCAGCGCGTCCGGCGCGAAATGCGAAGCGAAGGCATAAGGCAAGCCCAGCTCCGCCGCGAGCTGCGCGCCGAAGCTGCTCGATCCGAGGATCCAGACCGGCACGTCGCCCGCCGCATTGGGCACCGCCTGGACGCGCTGATCGGGCCCGGCCGGCGCCAGCAAGGCCTGCAGTTCCAGCACATCCTGCGGAAAGCTGTCAGCGCTGGCAGCATAGCGGCGCAGGGCGCGCACGGTGATCTGGTCCGTACCCGGCGCACGGCCGAGGCCAAGATCGATCCGGCCCGGAAACAGCGCCGCCAGCGTACCGAACTGTTCGGCGATCACGATCGGCGCATGATTGGGCAGCATGATCCCGCCGGCGCCGACGCGAATGCTGCGCGTGCCCGCGGCAATATGCTGGATCACCAGCGAAGTCGCGGCGCTGGCGATGCCCGGCATATTATGATGTTCGGCGACCCAGAAGCGACGATAGCCCCATTGTTCCGCATGACCTGCAAGATCACGCGAATTGTCGAGCACGGCGCGGGCATCACTTCCTTCACGCACACGGACCAGATCGAGAATGGAAATGGGGATCATGCAAGAACTCCTTCCCGCTCGATTTAGGGAGCTGCAGCCGAAACGAAAGATGATGAGCCAAAGTGATGCCGCTACGGACGGGATGAAACTTTCCTGAGTTCCACCTCCGAGGCCGTAAAAAAGCCCGGCGCACTTTCCGGAACCTAGCCGACAATCGTCCGTTAGAAGCTGTCGCCTGCGATCGAGAATGCCGCAGGCCGTTCCATCCGCGATGCTTCCCGACGATCGAGTAGCCGAGAGCTTCGCGCGATCGGTTTGCTGCGATCATTCAAGAATGATGGAGGCGATCCATGGCATTGGAGGATATGTTCAAGGGCGATCTCGGCACGGGACTACTCGTCGGCTTCGGTGCGCTGGTGCTGGCGCCGATTGCCGGGCGGGTGCTCCGTCCTGCCGCGAAGGCCGTGATCAAGGGCGGCATGACCCTTTATCGCGATACGGGGATCGGCGATGCCGCCGAGGATCTCGTGGCCGAGGCACGGACGGAGCTCGATCACTCCCGGCATATGGCCGAACGGCACGAAGCCGAGCATGAAGGCGCGCCAGCCCGGCGCGGCAGGCGGGTGGAGCAGCCAGCCTGAACACCAACCGCCTCGCCGCGCGCGGGAAACAGCCTGGAGGATGATCCATGGCCCGACTGTTGAGCGGGACGACCGCGACCGGCTTTTTTGCCGGGATCGTCGGCGGGCTCGTAGCACCCGCTCTGGCGCGCGGATCGCTGTTGCGCCCCGCCGCCAAGACACTCGTCAGGACGGGCTTCGTCCTGTTCGAACAAGGGCGGGAGGCGGTGGCGCGCTGTTCCGAAAATCTGTCCGATCTGATTGCCGAGGTGCAGGAGGAAAGGCGACGGGAAGCGGCGCGAACCACCCAGCCGGCGGGCGGGGGGAACGGCTCCGCCCCGGCCGGCCGTGGCTGATCTGCCGCGCGCCTATGTTTCGCATCGTCTGCCGGGGCGGATTCGCCTGCGCGTTCCGGAACGGCGCGGCGATACAGGCTTTTTCGAAGCGATAAGGGAAAGGCTTGCCGGCGCCGCCAATATCGCGGCCGTCACCATCGCCCCCGCTACGGGCAGCATCCTCATCCTTGGCACCGGTGCGGACAGGTTGACCGAAATAGTGGGCGAGACCGGCCTGCTCGCCCTCGTCGAACCCCCCGCCGAAACGACACCACGCACCGGCGATGGATCGCGAGGCACGGTGATCGAGCGGGTCCGACAGAATATGGACGCGATGGACCAATGGCTGGCCGGCACCACCGGCAGCAGGGACAGCTTTCGCTCCCTCGTCTATATCGGGCTGATAGGGGCGGGATTCTATCAGCTCGCCCGGGGCAATGTCTTCGGCCCGGCGACAACGCTGTTCTGGCGCGCGGGCGAGCTGATCGACATCTGGCGCGAACGGGATGCGCGAATGAGATCGGCCAATGGCGCTGGCGCGGACCAGCTTGAGAGCCTGGGATGAGGATGGCGGTCCCTCGATGAACACCGCCCCGGACGAGGCCGAACTAAGGCTGATCCACGCCGCCATTCCCGGGCGGGCGCGCTTCCATCTCGCCCGGCTGAAAGGGAATGGGCAGCTGGGCCAACAGCTCCTGGCCGATCTGCCCGGCCGGATGATCGAGCATGTCTCGGCGAACCCGATCACCGGCAACATCCTCATCTTCTTCGATCCCGACGTCCCGCTCGACAGGATTGAGCGCCTGCTGCGCCAATCCCTGCGAGAATCCACGAAAGCCCCATCCCCCAAGGTCGGCATCGCCGCAAACCGGGCGGAAGCATGGCATGCCCTCCCTGTCACCAACGTGCTGGCGCGGCTCGACACGACCGAAGCAGGCCTGAGCGGGACCGAGGGGCTGAGGCGGCTGGCGCGACATGGGCCGAACCGCCTCGGCGAGCTACACGGCCGCAGCGCGGAAGAGATATTGCTCGGCCAGTTCCGGAGCCTGCCGGTGGCGCTGCTCGGTGCAAGCGCGCTGCTGTCGCTCGCGACCGGAGGGCTGGCCGACGCGATCGTCATCGCCGGCGTCATCGGCCTCAACGCCGAGATCGGCTATGTCAGCGAAAGCCGGGCGGAACGGACGATCACCGCGCTGACGAAAGGCAGCCCGCAATTCGCCACGGTGATCCGCGACGGGAGCGGGCGCGAGATCCCGCTGGACGATATCGTTCCTGGCGACATCCTCGAGCTCGCCGCGGGAACGCTCGTCCCGGCCGATGCGCGGCTGATCGCGACGGATGGACTGAGCATCGGCGAAGCGCTGCTGACGGGCGAGAGCCTTCCCATCGAAAAGTCCGCCGACAGGCTGCTTCCCCCCGATTGCCCGCTCGCCGAACGCACGAACATGGTCTTTCGCGGAACGCTCGTGACGGGTGGCGCGGGCCGCGCGGTCGTGGTCGCGACCGGCCGGATGAGCGAGATCGGCCGGATCCAGTCGATGATCGGCGCGGTCGAGCCACAGCAGACGCCGTTGCAGCATCAGCTCGCCCGGCTCGGCCGCGAGCTGGTCGGCATCTCGCTCGCCGCCTGCGGCGCGGTCTTCGCGCTCGGCATGGTCCGGGGACATGGCATGTTGCCCATGCTGCGCGTGGCGGTATCGCTGGCGGTGGCCGCGGTGCCCGAGGGGCTGCCGACGCTTGCCACCACCACATTGGCGCTGGGCATCGATTCGCTGCGGCGCAAAGGCATATTGATCCGCGCCCTCCCCGCCGTGGAGGGGCTTTCCACCATCCAGATCATCTGTTTCGACAAGACCGGCACGCTGACGCTCAACCGCATGGAAGTCGCGCGGATCATCACGCCGCAGGGCGATTTCCGGATGACCGGGCCGCATGTGCTGCGGATGGAAGGCGATGTCGGCACGGCGATCGATCCGGGCGAGCAGCAGGATCTCGTCCAGCTCCTCGAACTCTGCGCCCTCTGCAACGATGCCGAGCTGAACGAGGGCGGGACAGAGCAGGAGGTGACGGGATCGTCCACCGAAACGGCGCTCCTCCAGGCGGCATTGCGCAGCGGGCTCGACGTGGCGGCGCTCCGCGCGCGCCGGCCCCGCCTCTCTGCCTCGCAGCGGAGCGAGAATCGGCGCTACATGACCACCCGCCACGGGCTCGAGACGGGCGCGACGCTGAGGGCGGTAAAGGGCAATCCGGAGGATGTGCTGGCGCTATGCCGCTGGACGCTGGCCGATAGCGAGCGCCGCCCGCTGGACGCGGCGGAGCGCCGCAGGATCGAGGCCGAGAATCAGGCGCTGGGCCAGGCGGCGATGCGTGTGCTGGGTGTCGCCTCGGCGCTGGATGAGGGCGAGCTCGCCTGGGCGGGGATGGTGGCGATGATGGATCCCGTCCGCTCCGATGCGGCAAGGGTCATGACGCGCTTTCACGAAGCGGGAATCGGCACGGTGATCGTGACGGGCGATCAGGCCGCCACTGCCGCGGCGATCGCGGACGAGCTGGGGCTGAGCAACGGCATCACCCCGCAAGGCGCCCTCGCGCGCAACGGCATCGCCACCCTTCCGCCGAACGGGCCGGGGATGATCGCGGACCATGTCTTCTCCCGCGTCACACCTGCGCAGAAGCTGCAGATCATCGAGACATTGCGGCGCGCGGGGCTGGTCGTCGCGATGGTCGGCGACGGGATCAACGACGCGCCGTCGCTGCGCGCCGCCGATATCGGTATAGCGCTGGGCGGCGGCACGGACGCGGCCCGGCAGACGGCGGATGTCATCCTGCTTACCGACGAGCTCGAAGGCCTCGTCACCGCGATCGAGAATGGGCGGGCCACCTATGACAATATCCGTCGCGCGATCGCCTATCTGCTGGCGACCAATCTGAGCGAGATAATGCTGATGCTGGTGTCGGTCGCGAGCGGCATCGGGCAGCCGCTCACTCCGGTGCAACTGCTCTGGCTGAACCTCGTCACGGACGTGCTGCCGGCGATCGGGCTGGCGCTGGAGCCGCCCGCGGCGGGCCTGATGCAGCGGCCACCCCGCGACGCGCAGGAACCGATCGTCTCGCGCGCCGATTATGGGACGCTCGGCCGCGACGCGGCGATCATCACCGGGACGGCCCTGGCGGGCGGGCTCAGCGCCACGCTGCGCCATGGGGCGGGCGTGCGGAGCGGCGCGGTCGGCTTTGCGAGCCTGATCGCCGCCCAGCTCCTCTATGCCCTGCCCTATCGCGCCGCGCGCCCGGCCGGGCAGAAGAGCGAAAATGGCAGGGACTATCTGCCCGGGGCGCTCATGCTTTCGGGCACGGCGGCGGCCGCCGCGCTATTCCTGCCTGGCCTGCGCCGCCTTTGCGGCGGACCGATCGACCTGATCGACAGTGGAATTGCCCTGGCCGCGGGCGGCGCGGCCATGGCGCTCGGTTCGGGCGGAGGTGAAAAGCTGCGCTAGATCAGCGCGCACAGCAATGCGCCGGCCGACCGTTCGGCGAGCTTGGTAAGCAGCGTCCGCGACGCCGCCTCGACCAGCGCCTGGCCCAGGTCCGGGCCGTCACCCGCCCGTGCGGGCCCGGCGCTTCCGAAACCCACCAGCCGGGCTTCGAGGAGATGATCCCAAAGTTCATCGAAGGACAGGCTGTAACGATCATACCAGATGACATAGCTGCCGGTCGCGCCATTGGTCGTCACACGTTCCACGCCGGCGATCTGGAGCAGCTTGCGCCGCACCAGCCCGGCCGTGCCGGGATCCCGATCGAAGGGCCTGCCCTGCAGCCGGAGCCGGCCGGGAACCGAATGGGCAAATTCCAGCATCATTGTCCTGCGAAATCCTGTCTTGGTCAGGCGCCCAATAATCCCTTTATGTTACAAAGAGATGGCGCCGCGATTCGGCGGGACAGGACGATATCTGCCTCCACCTCCCCCCATGTCGCGCAGGGCGTGCGCGCCTTGGCCTATTCCGGTATCGGCGATCCCCCTTTTCTTCGGTCGCCTATCCGGCTATCGAAGCTTTGCCCGTCGCAATTTCGACGGGATCACCGTCGAAACAAGACGCCGGTGAGCAAGCCTAAGAGGTTGATCCGATTGGGTTTTGCGGGTGTAGCTCAATGGTAGAGCAGAAGCTTCCCAAGCTTACGACGAGGGTTCGATTCCCTTCACCCGCTCCAAAATCCTGTCTGGCCATGGTTGCCAGAAGTTGAAAAACCCCTGATTTCCGCTAGTTTTGAGGCAATCACTGGTTGTCGGTGATCGCCTCTGCTTGCCCATAATTGCGCACGATGGGGGCCTAATTTGGGGGCCTCGAGAGGCCTCCGCAGAATCGAGGCCCCCAATGGCGCTGACCGATACCGCGATCCGCAACGCCCGCCCCAAGGCGAAGCCCTACAAGGTGGCCGATTCTCAGGGGCTTTACCTCTTGGTCAATCCGAGAGGCAGCAAGCTATGGCGCGTTAAATACCGCATAGACGGAGTGGAGCGGAAACTGGCGTTGGGGTCATACCCTGAAATCACTTTGGCCGAGGCGCGAACGGCTCGCGACGCGGCCCGTAGGCAACTGGCCCATGCGGTTGATCCCAATGCCGCCAAGCGGCAGGCACGCATTGAAGCGAGCGTCCGTGCAAGCAACAGCTTTGCGACCGTCGCCGAGGAGCTGATCGAAAAGAAGGGCCGCGAGGGCATCGCGCAAGCCACGTTGGAAAAGCAGCGCTGGCTTCTCAAACTGCTCGGCACCGACTTCGGCAAGCGGCCAGTCGCAGACATCACACCGCAGGAATTGCTTCACGAACTGAGGAAGCACGAACGGCGGGGCCGGTTGGAAGCTACCAAGCAGTTGCGCTCATTCGCCAGCCGCGTGTTCCGTTACGCAGTGGCAACCGCACGGGCCGAGCGCGACCCCGCTCAATTGCTGCTGGGCGCGCTGACCACGCCGAGGGTCAAGCACTTCGCTGCGATCACCGACCCGGTCGAGTTCGGTGCCTTGCTTCGAGCGGTGGAGGATTATCAGGGCGACCCGTCCGTCATGTATGCCTTGAAGCTCACGCCTCATGTGTTCCAGCGTCCCGGTGAATTGCGACAGATGGAATGGGCGGAGGTCAATTTCGAGAAAGCCGTCTGGATCATTCCGGAGGGGAAGATGAAGATGCGCCAGCCCCATTCAGTGCCCTTGTCCCGGCAGGCGCTGGCGATCCTCACCGAGATGCGCCAGCTATCCGGCTCGGGCCGCTACGCGTTCCCTTCCGTCCGGACACGGGCGAGGCCGATCAGCGACAACACGATCAACGCGGCGCTGCGGCGCATGGGCTATTCCAAGGAGCAGATGACCGCCCACGGCTTCCGCACATCGGCATCGTCGCTGCTGAACGAGTCGGGAAAGTGGAACCCCGACGCGATCGAACGGGCGCTGGCCCATATGGTGGCGGGAAGTGTTCGGCGTATCTACAATCAGTCCGCCTATTGGCGGGAGCGTGTCGAGATGGCCCAATGGTGGAGTGACTATCTGGATGAGTTGCGGGAGGGAGGAAATAGGTGACGGGCAATCCCGCCGCAGGATGGAAGATCGCCTCTGACACGGAGGATTCCGAGAACGTCCCTCTCTGGAAAGCCTTGGCCCAATTCACATCGGAGGATTTGGACGAGGGATTGAAAGCAAATGCGGCCGTCATCAAGCGTGAGAAGCCAGTCTTTCAGCGATATTACAATCTCGCTTTCGTCACCAGCCTGCTGTTCGGTTTCTTGTTTCTGGTGTTCCTGCTCGGCTTGCTAATCTCGATACATTCAAAATCGGCAAACGCCCTATTCCTTCTCGTGCTGGCTTTCTTGGTCGCCACGGTTGCGCCGCACCTCTGGCGCCAAGCCTACCAGTATGGCTTGACGACGCCCGACGCCCCGCTGGCTTTGCCTCACGCTGCCGATCGGCATTTTGACGAATTTCTAGGCCATCTGCAGAAAGCCTCTGGCCCCAAAGCCTATTACCTGTCTCGTTTCGGTAAGAAGCGGAAGCTTCTCAATCGGCGGCAGTTTTTTGGTCGGCTGCGCTACTTCCTCTTTTCCGAGCATAGCAGGGATCGCGGCATGGTCATGCGGTTTCCGACCGCAATGTCTATCCCTGCTGATCTTTACGTTCATCGCGACGACGTTGAGAAGATGATCGCAATGAGCAAGCCCAAGCGGAAGGCTGGCCCGGGCCGCAACCCCAAGTACGGCTATGCCGACGCGATCATTTCGCTGATGAACGATCCTCGGCTGGACAGTCTCGATTTGAGCGATCGGGCGAAATCGGTCCGCACGATCAAAGACTGGCTCTCTGAGTGGTTTGAGGCCGCCGCTGACTCGTCCGGCGATGTGCCGCGTGGCGACCAATTGGCGCCTTACGCCGAGAAGATTTTTTATCGCTTGAAGACCATTGCGCCGTAGTCGCCGGTCGGGTCACCGGTCGGCGACCGGAACGGCAATGAATCACTTACGGCCTTGCTCGTCTTCCAACCGCTCGACCTCCCGTTCCAGCACGTCCCGTATGAAGGCTGCCCGCCGCTGCCGCCCCACCAGTTTGTCGATCCGCTCACCGAGACCTTCCGGCAGACGGATGTTGGTCGATTTCACATTGAGTGGCGGTCTTCCCATGGGAGCGTCGTAACCGCGCATCAGGCTCGATCAATCGTAAGCAGATTAAGCGGTGCCGGTTATTGAAAGTTTGCCGCCTTTAGCGCTATAAGCGGTGCCGCTTATAGCTTCCCGGAGCGTCGAGCGGCTTTCCGGGACGATGCTGAGGAAGGCAGGCCCATGACGCCACGCGATCTTTCTTCCGGTGATTCGACTGGCGGCACCTCCCGTCGTGCGCTGCTGCGCGCGCTGACCGTGGCGCCCGTCGTCATTCCCACGATCGCCTCGCCTTGGGGCGAGGCACTGGCGGCCCTTCATCGGGATCATGACGACGAGCCGGTATCCATCGGCCGGAGCAAGGCAGGGCGCTCACTCAGCCGCTCCCGCTATCATACCGCCGAGAGCTTCTTTACCAGCATCGAGGCAGGCTTCCCCTTCCACCGGAAGGAAATGCTTTACCATGCCGGCATCGTCGCCCAATTGGCGTTGAGCGCGCATCTGCTCGATGTCGGTTTCCCCGATGCGTGGTGCGCCCGTCATATCGGCCTGCGCGTCGCAAAATCGTTGGCCTACGCCAATGCGACCGGGCTTGCCCACGACTGCCCCGACATGGCGCGGCTCGCGACGATTCTCACGCCCTATTGGAAATGGAACCGTCCCCGCTGGGATGAACCCGAGCCGGACGATGGTGGCTTCACCGTGCATCAGGTTCGCCCCTTGCTGCGCGCCCTGCTGGACCGCGTGCATGACGTGACCGGGCATCCACGCCCAAAGGGCTGGCGCCGCCATCGGCGGGAGGCGCGGACATGACGCTGCGCACCGACATGGACCATCTGCCGATGCCGATCCGTCAGGAGCTTCACCGCATCACGGCGATGCTGTTCGAGGCGTTTGCCGAAACGACCAAGGGCAGGCTGTCCGAACAATATCGGGCGGGCCGCATCCTCACGCTGATCCTGCATGGTCCTCACGCAACGCGGGATTGGGAGCATGTCGCGCCGGGAGAGGCTTTCCGCCTGCTGGCGATCGTCAACTATCCCCGGCTGGCTCGCAGCGAACGGGACTGGCGCATGGTGCGCGACCGACTGCGCCGTGCATGGGAGTTCGGCGAGATCACGCATCCGGTGCGCCTGACCGTCGAGAGTCTGGAACGGGTCAACTGCGCGCTGATCGAAGGCGTGCCGCATTTCGTCACCATCGCGACCGAGGGAATCGCCCTCTACCGGATGGAAGGCCTGCGGTTGCAGGAGCCGCGTCGTCTGCCGGCACCGGAACGGCGAACGCACGGGCTGGCGAAGTTCACCCGCTGGCACCGAAGCGGCTGCGATTTCCTGCTGGGCGCGGCCTTCTACCGGCATCAGGGCAATGCGCCGATGGCAGCGCTATTGCTGCATCAGGCGTGCGAGCATTTCTATCTGTCGGTGCTGTGGTCGATCACTCTGCACGCGCCCCGCACCCACGCGCTGGACGAGTTGCGCGAGGCCGCCGAGGCGCTGGACGCGCGCCTGTGCGCGGCATGGCCGCGAGAAACGCCGTTCGCGCGCCGGGCCTTCGGCTGCATCCGGCGTGCCTATGTCGAGGCCCGATATGGGCGATCCTACCGCATCACCGCGCAGGAACTGGCATGGGCGTTCGCACGGGTCGAGATATTGCGATGCCGGGTGCTTGAGGCGTGCGCGGACCATCTGGATTCCCTTGCTCCGGCCTCGCCGACCCCCTTGCTACAGTCATCGCCGGGAAAGCTGCCAGCGATGCCGCTGCCCCTGCTTGTTGAGCCCTCCAATCTGCCGCAGCAGATATGGCAGATCGCTCGCCGTGCATCGCCGTCGCAATTCCGCTGGAATCGCCTTATCCCCGACCGTGGATTCTGGCGCTCGGATGCGTTCGGGCTGTGGTCCGAGCGCATTGCGTTAGGCGCGCTCGGGCTATGCCTGTTTCTGGCCGGGGCGGAAGCCGCACTGTGGCAAGTGCAGACCGTTCCCTCCGAGCAACCCAGCCGATCGACACCGGCCGATCCTTCCGCCGTGCTGGATTTTGACGTTCACGCCGACACGGTGCTGGGAGCGGTCGGGAAGGTCGCGGATCGTGCAGGCTATCGGATCAAGGCCAACGAGGACATTTGGGCGGTGCGCTGGACCGGCGCCTATCGCGCCAAAGCCACGACCTTCGATGCGCTCGCCGACATTCTCTACGGCTCCGGCCTGTGTCCCGCGATCCGGAACGACGTCATCACCGTGCGCTATTGCGACAAGAGCCGCCCGCCCACAGTGGCGACGATCGAATATCAGGCGCAGCCGGGATCGATCGTGCGGATGCAGAATGAGCCTTGATTACACAGAATGGCCATGGGGGTGGTGAACGATCTGGCCGCCTCCGAGGGCAAGGTGAGCAATAGCTGCCGCTATGGTCGGGGCGCTGAATCGCTATAGGTGTAGGCCGAGGAACGATGCGCCGGGAACCGGATTGAACGAGATCGCCTCTGCGGGGACGAAGCCAAAGGCCGAATAAAGCTTTCGAGCGGAGAGGGACTTTTCCTGCACGTCGAGCCTCATTTCGCGATATCCAACGCCACGGGCCTCCGCGATCAGTCGTTCCACCAACATGCGGCCCACGTTGCTGCCGCGTGCATGGGGACGGACATACAGCCGCTTCATTTCGCATATGGTGGTGCTGACTTCCCGTAATGCGACGCAGCCTTCGATTTCGTCACCTCGCTCCGCAAGCAACACGAGTCCCTTCGGTGCTGCATACTTGCCGGGCAAACTCGCGAACTCTGCGCCATTTCGTTGATAGTCGAGATTGACCGGGGAGTTTGCGACAAACTCGCGCCAGATGCTCAGCACCGAAGCTGCGTCATTGGGAAAGATCGCGGGCCTGATGATCGTCATGGCATGAAAGGTTAGCGACGATCATGGCGGCAATCGGACGCCGTGACGGCAGTTCTGGAACGGCAAAGACGGGGGCGCTTGCCGAACGGCAGCCCCGACCCTGCGCGACTCCGGTAGCTCCAAAGGGCATTTCTGGGAGGCTGCGTTCTTTTCTGTATTTGCAAAATTTTGCGGATTTCTGCGGCTTTTTTCAATGCTGGACGACACACCAGCGACCATGTGCAACTTGAAGCGTCTCCCGCCGCGAATCGGCAACCACGGAGACGCACATGGAACCGCTTGCCATCTCGATCAACGCCGCCGCCAAGGCTCTGAGCATTGGCCGTTCGTCCATATACGGGCTAATAAAGTCCCATAGGCTTGAGGCGATCAAGATCGGAACCAGAACGCTGGTGACGACCGCATCGCTCGCCCGGCTGGCCGAGTCCCGCAAGGACGCCTGACCCGAAGGCGCTCCGTGGCCCTGCCTTTTGAATTGGCGGGCCACTCCACGCCGCCGGGCCAGCCCTCCCGACAATCCGCACACCCGCACCTGATTCCAAGAAAGGATGCCCCATGCCTGTTTTCCGCAAGGCCATGGACTGGCTTGCCGACCTGCCGCGCCGTGATCGCAAGGTCACCTATCGCGCATCCATCAACGCCCGCGTCGCGCCCCATGTGATGCCGTTGCTCAACAGGATCGTTGCCGACGACGAGGACGGCGACACGCTCCGCAATTCGCTGATCCCGTGGCAACGCGCCGAGCGCCCGCCCATCGCTATCTATCGTGGCGACCTGTCCACCTGCCGGATCGATGGCCCGTGGCAGGTGGCGGGCGATCACTGGTTCCCGCTGGGCGGCCTGATCCTCTCCCCCGGCGTGACCGCCCACCTCAATCCGTTCGAGGCGCAAGCCCTCCACAGGCATATGGAGAAGGCCATCGAGGACGCCATCGTCGCATGGGTCCGGGACCATGATCTTCACGCCATGCGGCCTGTCCCGGAAGAGATCGACCGCAAGCCCGCCGACCGTGCCGCCAAGGCGATGATCGCAGCATGGGCGTCCGGGCAGCGCGAGGCCGATGCCGTGCCGGATACCAGCCCCGGCGAGGCCGGAGATTGCTGCTCCAGTGAGGCGGCCAGCGCCATGTGCAAAGCCTGCCGGAAAGGACCGGACCATGTTTGAGCCGGTCGCCCATGAGGCAAGGTCGCGGGGCTGCGATGCTACGCATCGAGCCAACAATTCAGAAACACACCTCACGCACGGGTGCATCCCGCTTTTCCGCCATTTTTCGAGAGTGCGCCGCGAGTGCGCGGGGTCGGCGGATTGGCGAACCGTCGCATTTGCGCGGCTTTTCGAGAGTGCGCGGCGCACTCTCGGGGAAGCGGCGCTATGAAGCCGGTGCAATACACCGTCCGCCTGCCCGTTTCGCTCGACAAGGCGCTCCGAGCGCTGGCCGAGCGGCACGGTATCAGCGCCTATGCCGTGCTTCAACGCAGCGTGAAGGCTGGCGTCGCGGCGCTCGCCAACCCGCCATCCCCCGACACCAGCAACCGGGAGATCGTCGCCGAACTGGCATCCGTCAGCACTCGCATCGTGGACGTGGAGCGGATGCTGGACCGGGCGCTGTTCACCGCCTGCGCTTCCTATTGCTACGCCCGCAGCGCGGCGCTGGGCGCGCGCAAGACCGATGAGATCATCACCGCCGAGATAGAAGCGGCCTACGATCGCCAGCGGCGGCTCAGCCGGGAGAAGCGGCCATGACACAATCCCATGACCGCCGCATCCATGCCGACGCCTTGCGCCGACAACATCGCGGCAACCAGTGGTCGCGGTTCAAGCGGCAGGCCGGTATCATGCTAGCAACCGTGGCCCTGGGCGCGGTGGCCGCGCCCTATGCGATGCTGGACAAGGACCAGCAATGGGCCGCCGGCGTCTATGCCTATGCGCGGGGAACGCTCTGGATCGCCAGCAGCTTCTCCCCCGATCCGGCGATCAGGGTCAGATATAAGGGGACGGCCTACCGCTTGTCTGCCCGCGCTGTCGCCGCCGACCGCTATTATCGCGAGGCGCTATCGGATGCCATATCCGAAGCCTGCGTGGGCGGCCTGCTGGCCTTCACCGCTTGGCTATCGTGCCTGTTCCTGTTTCGCGGAGCCGTGAAGCGGCGGCGCGAGCGCGCCTTGCAGGATCGCGTCATCGCCGGGACCTTGGTTGTGGACGAGAAGCAGCTTGCCAAGCTAACCGGCACCGAAGCGGATGCCCGCGCGCTCGCCATCGGCACGGTGCAGATCCCGTCGCGGCTGGAAACGCGGCACCTGTCGATCATCGGCACGACTGGCAGCGGCAAGACCACGGCACTGCGCCAGATGCTCGACGGGATCGAGGCGCGAGGTGAGACTGCCTTGGTCTATGACACCAGCGGCGAGTTCATCGCGCATTACTACCGGCCCGAGCGCGGCGACGTGATCCTCAATCCCTTCGATGCCCGGTGCGCCTATTGGTCGCCGTTCGCCGAGATCGCCCACCCCGCCGATGCCGACCGCATCGCTCACCAGCTTATCACCGAGACGGGGCAGAGCGACCGCGACGTGTGGCTTGAAACCAGCCGCATCCTTGTCGCCAACATGATCCGCGCCTTATGGCGGGAAGGCAAGCGCACCCTGCCTGACCTGTTGGACGCGCTTCAGAAGCGGACGAAGGACGACCTCAAAATCTGGCTGGCGGGCAGTTCGTCGGCCCGGACCTTCGCCGAGGATGCCGACCGGGCGACCGGCAGCGTGTTGTTCATGCTGGCGAAGGCCGCCAACCTGATCCAGTTCCTTCGCGTGGACGGCAGTGGCGGCGCACCCTTCGCCTTCCGCGACTTCATTCACGGGCTGGATAAGCGCAGCGGCGCGCGGCCGTGGATATTCGTGCCGCGCAAGGAGGATTATTTCGAGGCGTCCAAACCTCTGCTCGCCTGCTGGCTGGAATGCGCGGCGAGTGCCGTGCTGGGGCTTTCTCCCTCGCCCGACCGGCGCATCTGGTTCGTGCTGGACGAGCTGGCCGACCTGCCCCGCGTCGATAACCTCGCACGGCTCTTGCCGGAGGGCCGCAAGTTCGGCGCGGCGGTGGTGCTGACCTTTCAGGCGCTGGGCCAGATGCGGCACCGCTACGGGCCGCAGATCGCGGAATCCATGCTGGGCTGCTGCAACACCAAGCTGTTCCTGCAAACTATCGACAGCGAAACCCGTGTCTGGGCCAGCCAGACCATCGGCGAGTGCGAGGTCGAGATTCAGACCATGACCGACGCGCTGGCCGATGGTGACGACGAAGCCCGCACCACCTTGGGCCGGATGCGGAAAATGCGCCCCGCCGTGCTGGAAAGCGAATTGCGCCTGCCCAAGTTCGAGGGATATTTGCTGTTCCCCGATGGCTTGCCCGTGGCACGGATCAAGCTGACCGCCGATCATATCGCGCGGCGAGGCCCTGCCCGCCAGCCGGGATTCGTCGCGGGCGATCCCGACACCACGCTCTGGAAGCAGACGGGGAGCGCAGCGCCGCAGCCATCACCGCCGCCCCCGCCAGCCCCCGCCAGTCAGGGGCCGGTGTGATGGTCGCGTCGGTTTTCGCGCTGACCAGTTCGGCGCAGGCCGCCAGCTATTACGAGGCCGACGACTATTATTCCGCAGGCGGTGTTTCGCCTTCGGAGTGGCAGGGCGCTGGCGCGGAGGCGCTGGGCCTGTCCGGCGAGGTGAACCATGACCAGTTCCGGGACTTGCTGGACGGCAAGGTGGCGGGCGAGCAGCTTGGCACCTTCCGCGACGGGCAGCTTGAGCATCGCCCCGGCTGGGACGTGACCCTGAGCGCGCCCAAGTCGGTGTCAATCATGGCCGAGGTGGCGGGCGACCGGCGATTGATCGCGGCGCATGGGCAAGCGGTCAGAACAGCGATGGCCCATGTCGAAAAGCATATGGCCGCCACCCGCATCCGTGACGGCGGCACCGTCGCCCGCGAGGCGACCGGCAATCTGGTTATCGCCAGCTTCCAGCATGGCACCAGCCGCGCGCAAGACCCGCAGCTTCATACGCACAATGTCATCATGAACGCCACCCGGGACGAGGACGGCGCGTGGCGCAGTCTTGAGCCGCGCGCCATCTACCAGCTTCAAAAGCAGATCGGGGCCATCTACCGGCAGGAACTGGCCTTGAAGGTGCGCGAACTCGGCTATGAGATCGAGACGGGCAAGGACTCGCTGTTCGAGATCAAGGGCGTGTCCGCCGAGGTCATCGGGGCGTTCAGCACCCGCAGCGCCGAGATCGAGGCGGCGCTTGCCGAGCGCGGCACCTCTCGCGATGCCGCCAGCGCGGCCGAGAAACAGATGGCGGCGCTCGACACGCGCGAGGCCAAGGTTGCTGTCGATCATGTCTCTCTTGTCTCGGACTGGCGCGAGACGGCCAGCCAGGCCGGTTTCGGCGCGGCGGTGCGGCTGGCGATGGTCGAGCGGGCCGAGGCCAAGGCCGCCGATCCCTCGCACCGGGCCGATATGGCGACGCAGGCCACAATGGCGGATCGCGCCGTCGCCCATGCCGCCGACAAGCTGGGCGAACGACAGTCGGTGTTTTCCGTTGCCGCCTTGCAGGAGGAAGCCGGACGGATCGCATTAGGCAAGGTCAGTTATGAGCAGATCGGGGCCATGATCGACGCAGAGACGAAACGGGGCGAGTTGATCGACCGGACCTTTCAGGACCGGCGTGGCGCGGAGTTCGCCGGATTTACCACCCGGCAGAATGTAGAAACTGAAGCCAGAATGTTGCGGATCGAGGCCGAGGGGCGCCGCGCGCTCGCCCCCATCGCATCGCCGCTTGCCGCCGCCAAGGCTATAGCCAGCGCGACCGCGCAATCGGAGCGTGCGGGTTTCGGCTGGAACGCCGACCAGCGCCAAGCCACCGAGCAGCTTTTGACCAGCCGCAACCGGATCACCGCCTTGCAGGGCTATGCAGGCACAGCCAAGACCACGACAGTCCTAGCGACCTTCGCCCGCGAGGCCGAGGCGCGCGGTGCATCTGTCATCGCGCTTGCTCCCACCGCATCGGCGGCGATGGTGCTGGGCGAGGCGCTGGACGCACGAAGCGATACCGTGGCTCGACATCTGTTGTCGCCGGAGCGCCCCGACCCCACCCACCCCGCAGCGTGGATCGTGGACGAGGCATCGCTTATGTCGGCGCGCGATACCGCGCGGCTGTTCGACCTGGCCGGCAAACATGATGCCCGCATCATCCTTGTCGGCGACGTGAAGCAGCTTGGTTCGGTCGAGGCAGGCGCGGCCTTCGCGCAGTTGCAAGGTGCGGGCATGGAAACCGCCAAGCTCGCCGAGATCGTCCGGCAGACCAATGACGCCGCTAGGCAAGCGGTGCTGGCGTCCATCGAGGGGGACGCCAAGAAGGCGCTGGCCACGCTGGACAGGGGCGGCGGCCAGATCGTCGAGAGTGCCGACCGGGCCGAGCGGTTTACAGCTATCGCCGAGCGGTATGCGGCGCTGGACAATACCGACCGCGCCCGCACCCTTGTTATCGAGCCATCCCGCGAGGGGCGCGACGCGCTGACCGCCGACATTCGCGCCGCGCTGACCAGATCGGGCGCGCTGACCGGCCCCGCCGTCACCGTGGAGAGCCTTGCCAACAAGGGGCTGACCCGCGCCGAGGCCCGTGACCCGATGAGCTACGACAAGGGCGATGTTGTCCGCTTCACCCGCGATTATGCCGACAAGGGCGTGACTCGCGGCGAAGCCTATAGAGTGGAGAGCATCGACCCCGCCAAAGCCGCCATCACGCTCAAATCGGAGGATGGCCGCGAGGTGGATTGGCGGTTGCGGCAATGGGGCGCGGGCAAGGTGCAGACGTTCGCGCCGCAGCCGATGAACCTGAAAACTGGCGACAGCATCCGGTTTACCCTCAACGACCGGGAGGCGGGCCGGATCAATGGCGGGCGCGGCGAGGTGATCGCCGTGGACGAGCGGACTCGCACCGCCACCATCCAGACCGCGCGAGGGACGACCGAGACGCTCAATCTCGATTCCGCCCGCGACCGGCATATCGCCCATGCCTATGTGGACACCGCCTTTGCAGCCCAAGGCCGTACCGCCGATCACGTCATGATCCATGCCGACAGCAAGGCGACCAATCTAGTCGATCAAAAGAGCTTCTATGTCGGGATTTCCCGCGCGAAGGAATCGGCGACCATCTTCACCAATGATCGCGGCAAGCTGGTATCCGCCATAAACGAACGCGCGGGAAAGGTGCAAACCGCCATCGCGCAGGCCGTCATGCCCACGCCTGCCGCCGACAAAGCAGCGGGGGCCGGGCTGGGTTGACCCGGTATATCACGCCATTCAAACCGTATTGCGTCACTTGACACCGAACGGCTCGCGGGATAGGAGCAATCATGAAGATCAGAAACGTGATCCACAAGGGATTGCGGCGATTCATCGAGGATGACGATGAAAGCGGCCTTCAACCCGCCGTTGTCGCCAAGGTCCGGCGCATGGTCACTTTCCTTCAGGACATGGAGCGCGAGGACGAGCTTCGCACCGTGCCGAGCTGGAAGGCCCATATGCTGAACGGCGACCGCAAGGGAACGTGGAGCCTGTTCGTCACCAAGAACTGGCGGATGACGTTTCGGATCGACCGCGACGAGATCGAGATCATCGACCTCGATTATGAGGATTACCACTAGGAGGTGGCTATGGCTTCGATTGCAGGCATCCGCTTGAAGAACCCGGCCCATCCCGGCGGCTTCATCAAGCATGAGATCATCGAGCCGCTGGGCCTGTCGGTCACGGCGGCGGCGGACGTGCTGGGCGTGACGCGCGCCACGCTTTCGACCTTGCTCAATGAGCGCGCGCACCTGTCGCCCGAAATGGCGCTGCGCGTCGAAAAGGCGTTCGGCGTGTCGATGGACACCCTGATGCGGATGCAGAACAGCTACGACATCGCGCAGACCCGCAAGCGCGAGGGCGAGATCAAGGTGGCGCCGTTCAAGGGCAAGCCGGTGGAGCCGCACGCTGCGGCCTGACCGGACAGGCGAATGAGAATGGATTGCCCTGAATGAACGCCGTTGAGATTGAAGAAGCCGTATCCGCGCTGGCCGAACGTCCCTTTGACGCTGAGGAGTTCCCGTTCGCCTTCCTCGCCGCCTTCGGGAACAAGGACACCACGATCAAGCGGCTGCGTGCCGCCAAGGGATCGACCAACGCATCCGACCTGCCCGGCGGCGTGCTGCAACGGAACAACATCCACATCGCCGTCGCCGCGCCCGGCGCGGTGACGCAGACTCTTGCCGCGCTTCGGGCCAGCCCCGCCACCGCGAAGGCGAAGGCCAAGTTCATTCTGGCGACGGACGGTGACACCTTCGAGGCGGAGGACGTGGACAGCGGCGAAACCGTCGCCTGCCCCTATGCCGACTTCCCCAACCATTTCGGTTTCTTCCTGCCGCTGGCCGGGATCACCACGGTCAAGCAAATCCGCGAAAGCTCGTTCGACATCCGGGCGACCGGCCGCCTGAACCGGCTGTATGTGGAGTTGCTGAAGGACAACCCCGATTGGGGCGCGGCCGACCGCCGCCCCGACATGAATCATTTCATGGCCCGGCTGATCTTCTGCTTTTTCGCGGAGGATACCGACATCTTCCACCGCAGCTATCCCTTCACCGGCACGGTCGAGAAGATGAGCGACCGGGATTCGTCCAACACCCATGAGGTGATCGGCGAGCTGTTCCGCGCCATGAACACCCCCATCGCCGAGCGCGAGGCGGCCGGTATCGCCCGCTGGGCCAATCCCTTTCCCTATGTGAACGGCGGGCTGTTTTCGGGCAGCCTTGCCGTGCCGCGTTTCAGCAAGATTGCGCGCTCCTACCTTCTCCATATCGGGAATCTCGACTGGACGAAGATCAACCCGGACATTTTCGGGTCGATGATTCAGGCGGTGGCGGATGACGAGGAACGCGGCGCGCTGGGTATGCACTACACCAGCGTTCCCAACATCCTGAAAGTGCTGAACCCCCTGTTTCTGGACGACCTGCGCGCCCGGCTTGAGGAGGCGGGCGACAACAGCCGGATGCTGTTGAACCTGCGGCGGCGCATGGCGCGGATCAGGGTATTCGATCCCGCCTGCGGCAGCGGCAATTTCCTTGTCATCGCCTACAAGGAAATGCGGGCCATCGAGGCCGAGGTCAACAAGCGGCGCGGCGAAGCCGACCGCGCATCCGAGATCCCGCTGACCAACTTTCGCGGGATTGAGCTGCGCGACTTCCCCGCCGAGGTTGCGCGCCTTGCCCTTATCATCGCCGAGTTCCAGTGCGACGTTCTCTATCGCGGCCAGAAGCTGGCGCTGGCCGAGTTCCTGCCGTTGAATGCGCAGAATTGGATCACCTGCGGCAATGCCCTGCGGCTCGATTGGTTGAGCGCCTGCCCGCCGACCGGAACCGGCGTGAAGCTGATTGGCGATGACCTGTTTCGGACACCACTCGATCAGGCGCAGATCGACTTCGAGAACGAAGGCGGGGAGACGTATATTTGCGGGAATCCGCCGTATCGTGGCAGTTCGTGGCAAACAAATGAGCAAAAGTCCGACTTAGAGTATGTGTCAGGCGGCAAAATCAAATCATGGAAGAGTCTCGATTATGTGGCCGGATGGTTCATAAAGGCTGCACTATATCTTAAATCCGCAACGGGCCGTTTCAGCTTCGTCGCTACCAAGTCGATATGTGAAGGTGAGCAAGCTCCCATTCTCTGGCCGTTTGTTTTCGAGCGGGGGCTAGAAATCGAGTTCGCGCACACGTCTTTTAACTGGGCAAACTTGGCATCAAACAAAGCGGGTGTAACCGTTGTGGTCGTCGGTGTGGGAAGTGGGTCAAGCGAGAAGCGAATATACGAGGGATCGGCATATCGGACGGTCGATGTAATCGGGCCATATTTGGCGCCCGGCTCTCAGGCCATCGTGTCGAAAACAATGCAGCCTATTGGGCCACAATCCAAAATGTTGAGGGGGAATATGCCCACGGACGGCGGCAACTTCCTGCTGTCCGCCGACGAAGCTCATGCGAGCCTCTTAAAAGACATCGTCTCTGACGGCTTCATCAGACCGTTCATGGGAGCTAGCGAGGTTCTTAACGGAAGGCCGCGCTTTTGCATCTGGATTGAGTCCCACGAGCTAGATCGCGCAATGGCAATCCCCTTCATTCGCCAAAGGGTAGAAAGTGTGCGTGAAATGCGCCGGAGCAGCAGCGCGCCTACGACTAGGAATACCAAAGTACCGCCATATCGCTTCATGCAGATAGAAGGTGTTTCTGAGAAGTTTTCGATAGCCATTCCTGCAATAACGTCTGAAAATCGGGATTTCTTGCCGATTGCCCTACTTCCGGGTGAGGTGATATTATCGAACAAGTGCTATGCACTTTACGATGCTCCCTTATGGAATCTCGCACTTGCGTCATCAAGCTTGCATCGCATTTGGATCGGAACGGTGTGTGCGCGTATGCGCTCAGATTACTCGTATTCCAACACTTTGGGCTGGAACACGTTTCCGGTTCCCACGCTGACCGAGAAGAACAAGGCTGACCTTACCCGCTGTGCCGAGAACATCCTGTTGGCGCGCGAGGCGCATTTCCCGGCCACCATCGCCGACCTCTACGACCCCGACGACATGCCCGCCGACCTGCGTGAAGCCCATGAGCGCAACGACGAGGTGTTGGAGCGCATCTATATCGGGCGGCGCTTCCGCAACGATACCGAACGGCTGGAAAAGCTGTTCGACCTCTATACCAAGATGACCGCATCGGCGGGCGCGACGAAGAAACAAAGGGCGGGGGCAAGCGCGTGACGAAAGAAGTGAAATCCGTTCCGTCCGTTTCGGTATCCTATACCCGGAACGGCAGCTCCACCAAGGCCAATGCCCTTGGGATGCGCTCCATGCAGGAGCGCGCCTATGAGAAGCGCGGCGAGCAATATCTGCTAATCAAGTCGCCCCCGGCGTCGGGCAAGAGTCGCGCGCTCATGTTCATCGCGCTGGACAAGCTGGCCAATCAGGGGCTGAGACAGGCCATCATCGTCGTGCCGGAAAGGAGCATTGGCGCGAGTTTCCATGATGAGCCATTGAGCCAGTTCGGTTTTTGGGCCGACTGGTGGGTGGAGCCGAAATGGAATCTCTGCGACGCGCCTGGCACCGATGGCGGCAAGGTCAATTCGGTCGGCAGCTTCCTTGAGAGCGGCGATAAGGTGCTGGTCTGCACCCATGCCACCTTCCGCTTCGCGGTGGACAGGTTCGGCGTGGAGGCGTTCGATGAACGGCTGATCGCGGTGGACGAGTTCCACCATGTTTCCGCCAACCCCGACAACAAGCTGGGCTTGCACCTTGGGGCCTTTGTCGCCCGCGACAAGGTGCATATCGTCGCCATGACCGGCAGCTATTTCCGGGGCGACGCCGAAGCCGTGCTGGCCCCGCAGGACGAGGCCAAGTTCGATAGCGTCACCTACACCTATTATGAGCAGCTCAACGGCTACCAATATCTGAAACAGCTCGACATCGGCTATTTTTTCTATTCCGGCTCCTACGCCGATGACATCCTGAATGTCCTCGATCCCGATCAGAAAACCATCATCCACATTCCCAGCGTCAATTCGCGCGAAAGCACGAAAGACAAGATCAGGGAGGTGGAGCATATCCTTTCGGCGCTGGGCGATTGGCAGGGCATTGACCGGGCCACCGGCTTCCAGTTGGTCAGGACGCCGGAAGGCAAGGTGCTGCGGATCGCCGATCTTGTGGACGACGACGCCAGCAGGCGCGACCGCGTATCCGCCGCGCTGAAAGACCCCGCGCAGAAGAACAATCGCGATCATGTGGACATCATCATCGCCCTTGGCATGGCCAAGGAGGGCTTTGACTGGATTTGGTGCGAACATGCCCTGACCGTGGGCTATCGTTCCAGCCTAACCGAGATCGTCCAGATCATCGGCCGCGCCACCCGCGATGCGCCGGGCAAGGCCCGCGCCCGCTTCACCAACCTGATCGCCGAGCCGGACGCTTCCGAGGAAGCCGTGACCGAGGCCGTCAACGACACGTTGAAGGCCATCGCCGCCAGCCTGCTTATGGAGCAAGTGTTGGCACCTCGCTTCGAGTTCAAGCCGAAGAACCCCGCCAGCGGCCCGGTGGAGGGCTTCGACTATGGCGAGGGCGGCTATCAGGCGGACAAGTGCAATGTCGGCTTCAATGAGGAGCGTGGCACCTTCCAGATCGAGATCAAGGGGCTGACCGAACCCAAGAGCGAGGAAGCCACCCGCATCTGCCAGCAGGACTTGAACGAGGTGATCGCTGCCTTCGTGCAGGACAAGACCGCCATCGAGCGCGGTCTGTTCGATCAGGAGCTTGTGCCGGAGGAATTGACCCAGCTTCGCATGGGCAAGATCATCAAGGACAAATACCCGGAGCTGGACGAGGAAGATCAGGAAGCCGTGCGCCAGCACGCCATCGCCGCCCTGAATCTCACGCAGAAGGCCAAGGAGGTCGCCCTGGGCGGCGCCGAGGGCGACGGCGAGAAAAGCCCCAACACCGCGTTCATCGAAGGCGTCCGCAGATTTGCGATGGACGTGCGTGAGCTAGACATCGACCTGATCGACCGGATCAACCCGTTCGGCGAAGCCTATGCCATACTATCCAAGGCGATGACCGAGGAGAGTTTGAAGCAGGTTGCCGCCGTCATATCCGGCAAGCGCGTGACCCTGACCGTGGAGGAGGCGCGCGAGCTGGCCAAGCGGGCCTTGAAGTTCAAGCAGGAGCGCGGCCGCCTGCCCTCCATCACATCGGCCGACGCATGGGAGAAGCGCATGGCCGAAGGCGTTGCCTTTCTCGCGCGGATGAAGGCGGAGGCCGCGCGTGGCTAACGGCTTCACCGACGAGGATGACGCGCTGCTGGCCGAGCTTGGCATCGAGGTCGAGACGAAGAAGGAGGCCGCCCGGACGCCGCGCGAGGAACGAATCATCGTGGGCTTTGAGGAGATTCATCGTTTCGTGGCGGAGCATGGTCGCGCGCCGCAGCACGGCGAGGACCGCGATATTTTCGAGCGGCTTTATGCCGTGCGGCTCGACCGACTGCGCGCGCAGGCGGATTGCCGCGCCTTGCTTGAGCCGTTGGACGATCAGGGGCTCTTGGCGGGGGCGGAACCGGCCCTTGCCGACACCCCCGACGACATCAGCGACGATGAATTGCTGGCGCAGCTAGGCGTGGACGCCGCCGCCCCGGACGACATCACCGAATTGCGGCACGTCCGTTCCGTTGCCGACAAGCGCGCGGCGGAGGAAATCGCCAACCGGGAGCGGTGCGAGGACTTCGACCGCTTCAAGCCTCTGTTCGATGCCGTGCAGAACGACATCGACAGCGGCGCGCGCATCACCCAGCCGATCCGTAAGGATGCTGGTTTCCTGAAAACCGACATCCGGGTCGGGGAGTTTTTCATCCTTGGCGGCCAGATCGCCTATGTCGCCGAAGTCGGCGAACTCTTCAAAGCGCCGAACGGCGAAAGCGATGCCCGCTTGCGCGTCATTTATTCCAACGGCACCGAGAGCAACCTGTTGCTCCGTTCCCTCCAACGCGCGCTCTATAAGGATGATACGAGCCGCCGCGTGTCGGAGCCGAGCGCCGGGCCGCTATTCTCCAGCGAAAGTGAGGCCGACGACCTCGCCAGCGGCACCATCTATGTGCTGCGCAGCCAGTCCGATAACCCCATCGTTGCCGCCAACCGCGATCTTGTTCACAAGATCGGCGTCACCGGCGGCGATGCCGCCAAGCGCATCGTCAATGCCAAGCTGGACCCAACCTTTCTGTTGGCGGACGTGGAGATCGTGGCGACCTACAAGCTGTTCAACATCAGCCGCACCAAGCTGGAAAACCTGATCCACCGCATCTTCGATCCGGCCCGGCTGAACATTGAGATCAGGGACCGGTTCGGCAACCCGGTCCTTCCGCGCGAATGGTTCCTCGTGCCGCTGTTCGTGATCGACGATGCCGTGGAGAAGATCAAGGACGGCACGATCACCGAATATATTTACGACCCGACAGCGGCGCGGCTGGTGCGGCAAAAAGAAAAATCAGGGGAACGCACATGACTTCGATGCGGGGGGATATTGTCAACCGGGTGAAGCGGTTGCCGAAGCCTTCACTGGCGGCGGAGGCGCTTCAACCCGTGTTCGAGGCGGTCAGTAATTCGCTTCACGCAGTTGAGGACGCTTTCGGCGACCAGTATCAACAAAAGGGCAAGATCACCGTCACCATCACAAACCCCCGCTCGCCGGATGACATCGAAATCACTGTTGATGATAATGGCGTCGGGCTTGAACCGGCCCGATTTGAGGCATTTTGCACCACCGATACGGACTATAAAATCTCGCGCGGCGGCAAGGGTGTCGGGCGGCTTCTCTGGCTTGACGCCTTCGATAGCGTCAAGGTTGTGAGCATTTACCGCGACCGAGGAACCCTGTTCCGCCGGTCCTTCACGTTCCGCTTGGAAGCGCAGGACCAGATCACAGAGGAGCAGACCGAAGCGGTGTCCGGCGCATCCAACACCGGCACGGCGATCACATTCAAGCGGCTGCGCGGAACGGCCTACCGCGACAAATTTCCGAGCCAGCCCGCCACCATCATCAAGCATTTCGGGTCACACTTTTTCGCGGATTTCATCATGGGGCGATCCCCGACCGTCATTGTCGACATAGATGCCAACGCGACGAGCTTCCCCGAGGAAATCCAGAATCTCCGGGTCGAGGATCGTGGCGTTGCCACCATCGAGAGCCAAGAGTTCGGCACTCTGTCTCTCGCAAGTTTCGTCTGCGACAAGGCCGCAAGCGCTAATTTCGACGGCCTGCATCAGATGCACCTGGTCGCCAACGGGCGCACGGTCACGACCCGGAAGATTGACGGATTGATCGGCATTGGCCGTTTCGGCGACAACGGCGACAATGTTTATCATGGTTGCGTCACCGGCGATTTTCTCGATGAGCGCGTCAATCAGGAACGGACACAATTCAACTTCGATGAAAGCATCGTCGTCGAGATCGTGCGCGAGTGTTCCGATCATGTGCGGGCGAACGCCATCCACGAGGAAATTACTCAATTCGACAATCAGCGCCTCGGGACGATGCAGGAGTTCATGCAGGAATATCCGTCCTTTGCCTTCGAGGAGGCGCAAGACCTGTTGGCGAAAACGCCGAAGAACGCCGTGAAGCCGGAGCAATTCGCCCAAGCTCTTATCCCTATTCGAATTCGCCGCGACAAGGAACGGAATGATACGATTCAGAAGATCGTTTCGCAGCTTAGAGGAAATGGCGACGTTTCTGCTAATTTCGCTGAATCGGTCCGCAAGGCCGCTGATGAAATTCGGGCGGAAGAGCAACGACAACTCACGGAATACGTGCTGCGGCGCAAGACCGTCCTTGACGTTATGGAAGTTTTGACTCGCCGCATCCGCGAACGCGAAGACGGCTCACAGGACTTCCATCTGGAAGAAACCCTCCACCAGTTCATCTGCCCGATGAAGCTCAGGGGCGACGATCCATCCAAGGTGGAGCGGTCGGATCACGACCTATGGATCATCGACGAACGCCTGACCTTCACCAAGTATTTCGCGTCGGACGTGCCGTTCACGCAGATCGTTGATGGCGAAACCAGCACCAAACGCCCCGACCTGCTCATATATGACCGCCTCTACGGACTTGGGGCCGAGGGCGAAGACCCGTTGAAGCGCGTGATGCTTGTGGAGTTCAAGCATCCGGGCCGGAAGGATTACGACGAGCGATATTCGCCGATGAGCCAGATCAGCGAGTATATCACTAAGCTCCAGAAGGGCGAGATTCTGGATTTTCGCGGTGGCCGCGTGCGCGTCGCGGACGATTGCATCTTCTACTGCTACGTTGTCGCCGACATCGTAGGAAAGCTGGAAATCCACACGAACGGCTGGCGCACGACATCAAACGGTCGAGGCCGTATTCAGGAATTGAGTGGCAAGTTCCGGGGCATCATCGAAATCATCGAGTGGGCCGACTTGCTAGGAGACGCCCGCTTGCGGAATCACGCTTTCGTGTCGGCGGCCGGCCTACGATATGACAGAAATCTATAGCGTGCTGACGGTTGCCCGCCTAATCAGCGCGCGTCGGATGCGGCGATTAGCGCCTTCATTCACCGCATAAGATGCGGTGAATGTCTCTTGCCATGTGCGGTTATTAGCCGATTGCGCGACATCACGGATTTGGTGCAGCGGGGCATCCTTGTGAAAGACCCCGCTGGCGGGCGCAGCACCAGCTATTCGTTCGCGCAGGAGATTTCGGCTTAAGCCCCGGCCAATTGCCATGTCCGCTTTCCGGGAGCGCAAGCAAGCCATCGCCCCACCAGAGGTTGAACAGTTTTGCAGGCTATGTCACTCTCGATCGGCGCTCATAGATTCGGTTCGAATCTTTTCTCAGTCAGAAATTCTGGGGGCCTTCTAGGGGGCTTCTGCAAGAAAAGCGAAAACACAAAATTCATTGAGTTCTGATGGTTAGTGCGGGCATTTCGACTCCCTTCACCCTCCACCGCTGCCGAAGAGCGGCGCCTCGCAAAAGAGACAGCGAAGGCGCTTCCCATGAAGTCGCCTCGCCAACCGCGAACCTAGTCGACGTTCCCGCGGGCGGCCAATGTCATCGCGCTTCGATCCGGCCCATCTGCGCCCCTAGCCTATCCAGCGCTATCCCCTAACCGGGGCATTGCCGGCGCCGACCTCAATCTGAAAATTAGTATCACTTCCCCGCAAGAGCGATCGTAGCGGAAGCAGGCAAGAAGACATAGCCATCATGATCGAGACGGAGTTGCATGAATGCAGCCCGGCTTTGCCCAACAAGGCAAGATAGCACCGCAAGCATATTGCGGCATAAGCTGGGAGAGGTTTTATGATCGGCTTTCCACGCCATTTGCTGTGGGGCTATGTCGCAATCGCCCTGTTCATGACCGGCGACGGCTTCGAGCTCGCTTTCCTATCGAAATATCTGGTTGATCTCGGTTTCACCCGGGTCGAGGCGTCCCTGGTCTTCACGGTTTATGGATTGGTCGCGGCCCTGTCTGCCTGGGGATCGGGCGTCCTTGCCGAAGTGTTCGGCGCAACACGGATCATGCGGATCGGCGCGATCGCCTGGATCGTGCTGCATATCCTGTTCCTCTCGCTCGGGATCGGGCTCGGCAACTATCCGCTGATACTTTTCTTCTACGGGGTGCGGGCAATCGCCTATCCGCTGTTCATCTATGCCTTCGTGGTGCGGATCGCGCAGGCCGTGCCCAAGGAACGGCTGGCCTCGGCGATGGGCTGGTATTGGGCGATGTATTCGATCGGCATCGGTTGCCTCGGCACCTATTTGCCGAGCTTCACGCTTCCGCTGCTCGGCTATTTCGGAACGTTGTGGCTTTCGGTCGTCTGGGTCGCTGCCGCGGCCGTCGCGGTCTGGACGCTGCTGCCGCCCGCCACGGAGCAGGCTGGCGCGCCCATAGCGCTCGACCACCGCCTGCGCGAGCTGGCCCGCGGCGCCACCATCCTGATCGAGAACCGATCGATCCTGATCGCGGCGATCGTGCGGATCATCTGCAACCTGACGCTGTTCGGCTTCCCGGTGATCATGCCTCTCTATCTGACCTCCGACGAGATCGGCTTCACCATGTCGCAATGGCTGCGGATCTGGGGCGCGATGTTCTTCGTGACGATCTTCACCAACATCATGTGGGGCTGGATGGGCGATCGTTTCGGATGGCTGCGGCAGATGCGCTGGTTCGGCTGCATCGGCTGCGCCATCGCCACGCTCGCCTTCTATTATCTGCCGCTCCGCTTCGGCGCCAACATGCCCGCGGCGCTGGCGATGGCGGCGCTGCTGGGCATCGCGGTATCCGCCTTCGTGCCGATGGGCGCGATCTTCCCGGCTATGGCACCAAATCATCGTGGTGCCGCCATTTCGGCGCATAATCTGGCCGCCGGCCTTTCCAATTTCCTGGGGCCGGCGATCGCGACCGTCGCCCTGCCATTCATCGGTTTCGTCGGCGTCGTCTGGATCTATGCCGGGCTCTATCTGCTCGGCGCCGTCCTCACCCTATTCATCCATGTCGACCAGCCCGGCATCGCGCACGCCGCGCGGCCCAAGCGGACCATCCCCTCGATCGCGCATCCCGAAGGAGCAACGCTATGAAAGCCCTGGTTCTCGAACGTCAGCATGAAATCGACATACGCGAAGTGGCTCCTCCGCCGCCCTGCGGCCCGGACGATGTCCGCATCCGCATCCACACCGTCGGCATCTGCGGCAGCGACGTCCATTATTATACCCATGGCCGTATCGGGCCCTATGTCGTCGAACAGCCGATGGTGCTGGGCCATGAAGCATCCGGAATCGTGGTCGAGACGGGCGTCAATGTGACGAACCTCGCGGTAGGCGACCGGGTGTGCATGGAACCGGGAATTCCCAGTCCCCGCTCCAGGGCATCGAAGCTCGGCATCTACAATGTCGATCCCGCCGTTACCTTCTGGGCAACGCCGCCGGTTGATGGTTGCCTGGCCCGTGAGGTCGTCCATCCTGCCGCCTTCACCTATCGCCTGCCCGACAATGTCTCCTTCGCGCAGGGCGCGATGGTCGAACCGTTCGCGATCGGCATGCAGGCCGCGACCAAGGCGCGGATCAAGCCGGGCGACACGGTGGTGGTGATCGGCGCGGGCACGATCGGACTGATGACGATGCTGGCGGCGCTGGCGGGCGGCGCAGCCCGCGCGATCGTGGCCGATCTTTCCGCCGAGAAGCTGGAAATAGCGCGTCGCTATCCGGGCGTGACGACCGTCGACAGCCGGACCGAATCGCTTCGCGACAAGATAGCGGAGATCACCGGAGGCTGGGGCGCCGACGTGGTGTTCGAGGCAAGCGGCAGCGCCAAGGTGTTTGCGGACCTGATGGCCTGCGCCTGCCCGGGCGGGGCGGTGGTGCTGGTCGGCATTCCGATCGATCCGGTGCCGTTCGACGTGGCCGCCGCCCAGGCGAAGGAATTGCGGTTCGAAACCGTCTTCCGCTACGCCAATATCTATGAGCGCGCGATCGACCTGATCGCATCGGGCAAGGTGGATCTGAAGCCGCTCCTGTCCGCCACCTTTCCCTTCGAGCGCTCGGTCGAGGCGTTCGAGCGGGCCACAGCCGGCCGGCCCGGCGACGTCAAGCTGCAGATTTCCTTCGTAGATCCCTGATATATTATGGCTGCGCCGGAACCTTCCGGCGCGGCTTTCCGCTTGGGCGCGGTGGTGATCGGATCGATGACAAGCCTGCCATCCTCCCTGTCCGGCAGAGCCGGGATTGCGGACCAGCTGACCGGCCATGCCTCCGCGCGCGAGATCATCCTGGCCGATCCGATGAGCGGCATACGCTGGCATGAGCATGACTATCCAAGCCCGATCGCCTGCTGGAACCATCATCCCGAATATGAGGTGCATCTGATCCGGCACGGCACGGGCAAGATATTGGTGGGCGATCATGTCGGAACCTTCTGCGCCGGCCATGTCGCGCTGATCGGCCCGAACCTGCCGCATGACTGGATCAGCGATCTTCGCCCCGGCGAAACCATAAGGGCACGCGACGCCGTGCTGCAATTCGATGGCGATATGCTGCGTCGCGGATTCGAGTTCGTTCCGGAAATGAGCGAACTCGAGGGGCTGCTGGAGGAGGCGGCGCGCGGAATCGAATTTATGGGCGCCACCGCTTTGGCCGCCGCGCATGAGATGGAGGCGATCGGCCGTACCGGCGGCCTCGATCGGCTCCACCATCTCTTCGCCCTGTTCGCGACGCTGGCGCATGCGCCCACCTCGGACCGGCGGGTGCTGGCAAGCGCGCTCTTCTCGCCGGCGCTCGACGAGGAAAGCGCCGCGATCGTCGACCATGTGCTCAAATATATTTTCGCGAATATCGACGGCGAGGTGCGCATGGCGGAAGGCGCGCGCCTTGCGGGCATGAGCGAGCCGAGTTTCTCCCGCTTCTTCAAGCGCGTGTCGGGCCATAATTTCGTGGTGATGGTCCGCAAGCTCCGCGTCGCCCAGGCATGCCGGCTGCTGCGCCAGACAAACCTGCCGATCTCCAGCATCTGCTATGACGTCGGCTTCGGCAATCTCTCCAATTTCAACCGCCAGTTCCGCGCGGAAATGGCGATGAGCCCAAGCGAATATCGGCGCGGCGCATAGGCCAGACCTGTCGGGAAATGCGCGAGCTTCATCCCTTCAACAAACGTTTGTTGCAAACGTTTGTTGTTGATGCCATGCTCCTTCCAGTTCGCGACAAGACGAGCCGGGGAGAGAGATGCGCCTATCGCCTGTACCGCAAAGCCCGCTTGCATCGGCGGCCTTCGACATGCGGCTGGCCCGCCATGGCGCCCGGCTCGACCGGCAATTGCAGGCGCTCTATGGCGCCACGCCCGATGCCGCCGAGCTTCCGGCGCGCGTGCGGACGCTGCTGCGCGCCCGCTTCGAAGAGCGTCCGGAAGAGCTGCTCGCGCTCGATGCCGCGCGCGAGGCCCGGCCCGACTGGTTCGTCGATCCAGCGATGCTGGGCTATTCCACCTATGTCGATCGGTTCGGCAGCACGGTCGCGGGTGTGGAAAGCCGCGTCGACTATCTGGAAAATCTGGGCGTCCGCTATCTGCATCTCCTCGCCCTGCTGAAGGCGCGCGAAGGGGATAGCGATGGCGGCTTCGCGGTCGCGGACTATCTGGCGGTGGAGCCAGCGCTCGGCAGCATGGCGGATCTGGAGCGGCTGACCGCGCGCCTGCGCCGCGCGCGGATCAGCCTGTGCGTCGATTTCGCGCTCAACCACACCGCCGACGACCATCATTGGGCGAAGGCCGCCAAGGCGGGCGATCCTCATTATCGCGACTTCTACATCGTCCTCGACGACGAGGCCGAGGTGGCCGCGCGCGAAGCCAGGCTGGGGCAGATCTTCCCCAAGACGGCGCCCGGCAATTTCACCTATATTCCCGAATTGAAGGGCTGGGCCTGGACGACCTTCTACCCCTTCCAATGGGATTTGAACTGGGCCAATCCCGAGCTGTTCCTGGCGATGCTCGACGCGCTGCTGACGCTCGCCAATCGCGGGATCGAGGCGTTCCGGCTCGATTCCATCGCCTTCCTCTGGAAAGAGGCGGGCACCGACTGCCGCAACCTGCCGCTCGCCCATGTCGTGGTCCGCGCGCTGCGCGCGGCGCTCGATATCGTGGCACCGGGCGTGCTGCTGAAGGCCGAGGCGATCGTGCCGACCCGCCATGTCCTGCCCTATTTCGGGGGCGAGGAAGGCGGCGAGCCCGTGCCCGAATGCCATTTGGTCTATAATAATTCGCTGATGGTTTCCGGATGGGCAGCGCTGGCCGAGGGCGATGCGCGACTGCCGCTCGCAATCCAGCAGGAAAGCGCGAAGCTGCCGCCGAACGCCAATTGGCTGAGCTATTCGCGCTGCCATGACGATATCGGCTGGGGCGCGCTGCTGGGCGATCTGGCGGCGATCGATCCGGCCCCGGAAGCGCGGCTGAAGGCGGTGGCGGCGATGCTCGAGGGCCGTTCCGGCGGCTGGGGACGCGGCGAGGCTTTCCAGACCGATGGCGACGGGCTGCACGGCACCAACGGCACCATGGCCTCGCTCGCGGGGCTGGAGGCGGCGGGCGAGGATCCCGCCTTGCGCGAGCGCGCCTTTGCGCGGATCCGCCTGCTGAACGCACTGGCCATCGCGAGCGGCGGACTCGCGACCCTCTATATGGGCGACGAGACGGGCGTGCTCAACGACCGCACCTATCTCGCCGATCCCGAAAAGGCGCATGAGGGGCGCTGGCTCCATCGCCCCGTCATGGACTGGAGTGCAACCACGACCCCGGACGCCGCACGCATCGGCGGCGATATCGCGGCGCTGCTCGCAGCCCGGATCGCATCCGGCGGTGCAGGCAATGTTCGCGCGCTCGACAGCCGGAACCCGGCCGTCCTTGCGCTCGCCTGCGGGATGGATATCGTCCTCCTCAACTTTTCCCCGGACACGACGACGGTGGACATTGGGCTCACATCCTGGCGCGACAGGCTCGGCAAGGGCGCGGGCACAGGCATGATCGACATAGGGGGGCTCGACGTCATCTGGGCAGCCCGCGAATAATGATTGCATTGGCCGGACGGGCGCCGGCCACCTCGCGCCCGCGTGGCGCGCACAAATAAGAATCACGCGCCGAAACGGCGTCGAAGGGAGAAGACAGGATGACCGAAGGCATCGCCAGGCTGGCGCCGCTCGATTTGGGGGTGATCGCCGTCTATGCGCTGGGGATCATTGCGCTCGGCCTATGGGCGACGAAACGCAAATCGACCGCGCAGGATTTCTTCCTGGCATCGCGGGAATCGCGCTGGCCGGTGATCGGCCTGTCGCTGCTCGCATCCAATATTTCCTCGACCACGCTGATCGGCCTTGCCGGTGCTGCCTATTCGGTCGGCATCTCCGTCTATAATTATGAATGGATGGCGGGCGTCGTGCTCGTGATCTTCTGCGCCTTCGTCCTGCCGGCGATCCTGCGCAGCCAAGTCTATACGATGCCGGAATTTCTCGAACGCCGTTATGACGGCTTCGCGCGCAGCTATTTCACCGGCCTTACCCTCTTCCTCAACATCGTCGTGGATACGGCCGGCACGCTCTATGGCGGCTCGATGATGTTCAAGCTGCTGTTTCCGGATGCGCCGCTAACGCTCATCGTCGCGGCGCTGGCGCTGGCGGCCGGGACCTATACCGTCGCAGGCGGCCTGCGCGCCGTGCTCTACACCGAAACGGTGCAGGCAATCATCCTGCTCGGATCGTCCATGGCGATCGCCTTCTTCGCCTTCGCCAAGGCGGGCGGCTGGGATGTGGTGATGAACAATATCGATCCGGCCAAGCTCAGCCTCATCCGGCCGCTCGACGATCCCGGCGTGCCATGGCTCGGCATCGTCACCGGCGTGTCCATTCTCGGCTTCTATTTCTGGTGCACCAACCAATTCATGGTGCAGCGCGTGCTCTCCGCCAAGTCGCTCGACCATGGCCGCTGGGGAAGCCTGTTCGCGGGCCTGCTGAAGCTTCCCGTGCTCTATTTCATGGTCCTTCCCGGCAGCGTCGCCATATTGCTCTATCCGACGCTCGACCGGCCCGACCTGGTCTACCCCACTTTGCTCTTCGATCTGCTCCCCGTCGGCATCGTCGGGCTGGTGGTGGCGGGTTTCCTGGCAGCGATCATGTCCGCCTCCGCATCGACCTTCAACTCGGCCGCCACCCTCTTCACCATGGATGTGGTGCGTCGCTGGAAGCCGGATACCGACAGCCGCGACCTCGTCTTCTGGGGACGCATCTCCACGCTCACCTTCATGGCGCTGGCGATATTGTGGGCGCCGCAGATCGGCCGCTTCGGCTCGCTCTTCCAATATCTCCAGGCGATCCTTTCCTATGCCGTGCCGCCGATCGCGGCGCTGTTCGCGGGCGGGCTGCTATGGCGGCGGGCCAATGCGCGCGGCGCCCGCTGGACGATCATCATCGGCTTCCTCTCGGGTGCGGCGCTGTTCGTGCTGAACGCGGTGCTGGGCCTGATCTCGATCCACTTCCTCTATGTCGCCGCGATCCTGCTCCTGATCTCGATCGCGACCCTGATCGTCGCGAGCCTGACGGCGCCCGCGCCCGATTCCAGCAAGACGGAAGGGATCGTCTGGACCCCGGCAATCTGGCACGCGGAAAGCGCGACGCTCCGCGCCCTGCCCTTCTGGCAGAATTATCGGACACAGTCGGCGGGGCTGCTGCTGCTGACCGCCGCCATCGTCTGGACCTTCCGCTAGTTCCGCTAGGTCGAGCGCCGGACGACCAGCTCCGGGGGCAGCACGACCGAGGAGGGCTCCGCCCCATCGATACGCGCGAACAGTCGATCCACGAGCAGCCTCGCCGCCTCTGCCAGATCCTGCCGGATCGTCGTGAGCGGCGGCGAGGTGTGGGCGGCAAGGTTGACATCGTCGAAGCCGACGACGCTCACATCGTCCGGAACGACGAAACCATGTTCGTTCAGCGCGCGGATCGCGCTCATCGCGATCACGTCGGATGCCGCGAAGATAGCGTCGAGCGGCGCCAAACCGGGCGCCGCGCCGGCCAGAAAGTCGCTTATCGCCTCATGAGAGGCATCCGCGGTGAGATGCGCCTCGATATGCGGCCCCGGCGCGATGCCGGCTTCGGCAAGCGCGGCGAGATAGCCGGCATGGCGCGCGGCGATCTCGGGAATGTCGGTCGTGCCGACGAAGGCGATGCGCCGCCGTCCGCGCTTCAGCAGATGATCGGTGGCGAGCCATCCGCCCCGGCGATTGTCCGTGCCCACCGAGGCATAGACCTGCCCCACATCTTGCCGCTCGCCCCAGACGATCAGCGACCGATAATGGCTGGCGACGCTGTTCAGAATGGCATCCTGGTTCGACTGGCCGATGACGATGACACCATCGACGCGGCCGCCGCGCACGATGCTCGACAGCCAATCCTCGCCGACGGGGATCACCTTGGAGAGGACGAGATCCTGTTTCCGCGCGGTCAGCTCGTCCGCCAGATGACCGATCAAGGCGATGAAGAAGGGATCGGAGATATTCTGCGCGCTTTCATGCCCCAAAGGCAGGACCACGGCGATCGCATTGGTACGCCCCAGCTTCAGGTTGCGCGCGGTCTGGTTGAGGCGAAAGCCATGTTCGTCGGCGAGCCGGCGGATGCGCTCGCGCGTCTTGGCGCTGAGCATGCCGTTGCCGGACAGGGCGCGCGACGCCGTACCCGGCGAAACACCGGCCAGCGCGGCCAGCTCGGTCAGGTTGGTTACGGGTTTGACGGGCACCATCTGCCATTCCTCACATGCGTTGCGCAAAGCTTTGCGCAAGCGCGCGCGCAAGTCCATCGCCGAGCTTAGCGACGGCACCGTTCCGGAGCCATCATATCCATATTTGCTACCGAAAACGCGACTGCGGCGGGCAATACATTGCCCGCCGCAGCATAAGAGGAACCGGTTCGGCGATCAGGCGCGGCCGGCGCGTCCATCGAGGCTGATGGCGCCCGCGCCGAACGCCGCGACCTGGAGCAGGCCACCGGCAATGGCGAAATTCTTGAGGAAATGGATCATCTGATTCTGATCGGCGAAATCGGCGTGGAAGCCCAGGGCAGTGACGACGGAGAAGCCCGCCAGCGCCAGGGCGACAAGCCGCGCACGATAGCCGGCCAGCAGCAGCAGGCCGCCGCCCAGTTCCACCAGCAGCGCCACGGCATAGGCCAGCTTCGGCGCGGGCAGGCCTGCGCTGGCGATATAGCCGATCGTGGCGCTGGCGGCGGTGAGCTTGCCGAAGCCGCTCAGCAGGAAGATGGCCGAAAGCAGGACACGGCCGACAAGCGAGGCGCCGCCCGAAAGGGCAGCGGCCGACGAGGAGGAATTCCGCACGGAATCAGCGGTATAGGCCAGTTGGGACATTGTCTTGATCCTTTGAATGAGAGAAAAGGGGGTAAGCGGGGACGCTGGACGGAAATGCCGGTCAGTAGTCCGAACGGCGAGGATTGCTTGCGACGGTAGAAGTCGCGCTGACGCCCACGAGAAACAACAGATTTGCGCCGAGCAGACCGAGCAGAAGACTGTCGAAATATTCGGCGATCATGATCCCCAAGGTCAGCAGCAGGGCCGCCGACAGCAACGCCATCACGTTCCCGAGGCGGAGAAGCCGGGCCGGAGCAGGCTGCGCAACCGTGCGGGGCCGCCGTGCCACCCGAGGTCGCGCAGGATTGGCGGACGCCGCGGCGACTGAACCGATCTCGGCCGGAAACTCAAAATTCATATAGGCCATTCGAGCCTCCATCGTCGGAGCAGCGTCGTTCCTGGCGGGTTGCCGGGGATCGACGGCCTCACAAATGGGCCTGTCCGACTTTCAGGAAAAGCCGAATAATATCGAATGGAATAATCGAAAAATTGGAAAAGTATGCCCTGCCCTCACCCTATGGCAATCCACCGAGAGCCATCCGGATTGTTCAATTTCATGGAACGTTCCGATCTATTTTATCCGGATTTTCGGGTCATCGGCCCTGAACCATAATCGCCGCATCAACTCGCGACCCGAACGGCCTTTCCCCCCGACGGCGCGAAACAGGGAGGCGACCATGATCCAGACCAGCATAGCGGAACCCATGCTTTCCAAGCTCGAATGGAAGGTGATTTCGCTCGCCTTCAACGAGGCGACCGAATGTGGATGCGGCAGCTTCGAGGAGCCGTCGCGCCTTGGCGGCGCGGTCCGCCGGGCCTTCAACTGGATCACCGGCATCGAGCCGAGCCGGCCGCTCGCCGACCCGAAGCTGGAGTCGCTGCGCCGCTTCGCCTGCGAGACGCGCCGCCATGGCCGCCCCGCGAAAGATCTCGCGCCGGCCCTGATCGAACATGGTTTCTCGGCGGGTCAGGTGCAGGCTGTCGCCCTGCTCTCGACCCACTGAGCCCGCCAACCGGCGCCGCCTTGTCCTCCCCCTCCCCCCTGGGACAAGGCGGCGTCGGCCCCCAAGAGCATGTTGTGATTAGATCTAATCACAACATGCTCCAATTCTCCTTTGCTTCCCGCATTTTCTGAGCCGTCAGGCGATTCCGCCCGACTTGAAAACGCTAGCGGCGCGGCGCGCCGATCAGGCCGTGGCGCGCAGCCGCTCGATCAGCCAGCGCGCCGCCGGACCGGGCGGCGTATCCGTCCTATAGACCATTCTCAGCGGATAGGGCCCGCCGATCACATCGGGCGAGGCAAGGCGCACGAGCCGCCCCGCCTCGATATCCGCACGGACCATCGGCTCGGGCATATTACCCCAGCCCAGCCCTGCCAGCAGCAAAGCATGCTTGGCGCCGAGATCCGCCAGCCGCCATGTGCGCAGCGCCGTCACCTGAAAATCCTGCCCCTCGGTCAAGCGCGAACGATCGGTGAGGACGAGCTGGACATGATCCCGGCTCGCGCCCGGAGTCTCGCCCCCCGGCTGTGCGAGCGGATGATGCGGCGCGGCGACGGGGATGAGCTCGACATGGCCGATGCCGATATAATCAAGCCCCTCCAATTGCGTCTGCAACGGCCCGGTGACGCCGATCACGGCGGCGCGATCGACCACGAGCTGCGATACCGCGCCGAGCGCCTCGACATGCAGGCGCAGCGAGACGGTGGGGAATTCGGCGCTGAACGCGGTGAGCGCATCGGTCAGCCGCGCCGTCGGCAGCAGCACGTCGACGGCGACCGTCACCTGCGCCTCAAGCCCCTCGAGCATGCCCGTCACCCGTGCACGCAGCCCATCCACCCCGCGCGCGATCGTGCGCGCTTCGGACAGGACCATCCGCCCAGCTTCGGTAAGCTGCGGCCGCTTGGTCGACTCCCGATCGAAGAGCGTCAGGCCGAGCTGCGCCTCGAGATTGGTGATCGCATAGCTGATGACGGAGGTCGCCCGTCCGAGCTTGCGGCTCGCGGCCGCGAAACTGCCCGTCTCGACGATGCAGAGAAACACCTGCAACTGATCCAATGTGGGCGTGCCGGGGCCCCGCATATCGCATTCCTCGAAAAGCTGCCGTTCCGTAGACCGAATCTCATCGCCATGCGAGCCACCGTGCCGGTCTCCCGATCGTCGGCACGCACAAGCGGCGCTGATTATCGGACAAGGCGTGAAATGCTTATTCGGCGCCGGGCCGAGACGATGGCGATGCCACCTCCCGTCCGACAGGATAGATGAGATAGCGCCGATCGAAATAGGGCGTGCGCTCGTAGAAGAAGGCGAGCCGGCGCGCGGGGCTGGCGGCGAAATCGGGATCGGCGGCGAGCTTCGCCTGGAATGCCCGGGCAAGCGCGGGATCGTCGGCCATCATCCGCTCCGCCAGCGGCGCCATGATATAGCCTTCGGCATATTCGGTGCGCTGCATGATTTCGGGAAAGAAGCCCCAGGCGAGAAAACTGTCGCGGCTTTGCGGCTCGAGCAGAATCGCAGCGAGTTCGCCCAGCGGCTGGTCGGTCGGGATACGCACCGAGCCCGGGGCATAAGTGACCTCCCGTGTCTCGGGCGTGAAGCTGTCGGCCGCGACCGGGAAGCGTCCTTCCTTCTCCGCCGCCGGATCGGGGCGAAGATTGGCGATCCGCGCCACATCGACCCGCACGGTGCGGGGTTCCGCAATCCTTTCCATCATTATTCCGTGCCGCTGGAGCCGATCGATCAGCTCGGGCTTGGTGGCGGGCACCCAATAAGCGGCGGGCGGGCTGACGACGATGTCGGGCGTGCTGCCGAACACCGGCACGGACAGCGGCTTCGCGGGACGGCCGAGCCAACGCACCTCGTCCCGCCCCGTGATCGCCGAGCGATAGGTCTCGCGCGCCACGGGCCGGAAGAGGAAGCTGTCGACCGGCGCCGCATCCGCATCCTTCCAGCCGAGCGTCACCTGCTTCGGCCGCAGCGCCAGATCGGCGGCGCGCGCGGCTTTCAGTTCGGAGGCATGGTCGGCCGCCGTACGGAGCGTCTGCTCGATCAGCACATAGGTGCCGAGCACGCGCTGCCGATAGGGCTTCAGCGAATGGGTTTCCACCAGCACCGTGGGGATCCGGCGAGCATCGCCATAGCCGGTGGAAAAGCGTGCCTGATCGGCGCCAACGCGAATGCCCTTTTCCGGCGCGCGCCCGTCGAGCGGATCGAGATAGGGGCCCGGCACATGCCCCGCCCCGATCAGCGCGCGCTCCACCTCCGGCCGGTAGATGTCGTCGAGCCAGGCCCCTCCCCGCACGCTTCGCGCATAGCGGCCGTGCCAGCCGGGATAGGAGAAGGTGATGTCATGGACATAATCCATGCCGTCGGTGACATGGATGTCCAGATAGAGATCGGGATCATGCGCCCGGATAAGCCCGATCAGCCCCTGCATTTCGGGCGTGTCGGCCTTGGCATAATCCCGATTGAGATTGACGTTCTGGCCGGTCGTGCGCCAGCCTTGGACGAGCGGGCCGCGCTGATTGGGCCGGCTGTAGGCCGATCCATTCTCATGCCCGTCCGGGCTGACGATCGGCACGAAGACGAGATCCACGCCGTCGAGCAGCCGGTCCTTGCCGTGGAAGGCAATGTCGCGCAGCAGCATCAGGCCGGCATCCTTGCCGTCTATCTCGCCCGGATGGATGCCCGCCTGGATCAGCACGATGGGCTTGCGGCTTCCCGTGCCCGGCGCCCCCTTGGACGCGATGACAGCATAAAGCTCCCGTCCCTCGGGGGAGCGACCATAGCTTTCGATCCGGAACAGCGGCGAGGCGGCAACCAGCCGCTCCAGCCAGGCGCGCGTTTCGGCATAGTTGGGGGTCGAGACGAGCCCCGTCTTCTCGGCGGGCGTGATCCAGCGATCATCCATGCGCGCCACGAGCCGCTCGCTCGCGCCATGCCAGGCGAGAACCGGCGGCAGCACGGCATCGGGCGCAAAGAGAGGCTCGGCCGCAATCGGCTGTGCCGCCATAGTGCCGGCAAGGAGGAAGGCGATCCGCCTGGGATGAGACATGGACGTTCCCGAAATGAGTGGCCCGAAATGAGTGGCCCGAAATGAGTGGTGCCGCTGCATAGAGCAGCCGCAGGCCGTCTCAAAGGGAATGGAGAAGAGCGATTGACGTCGCCGCCAACCCTGTGAAGAGCGCCGGGATGGCCAAGCTCTATTTCTATTATGCCTCGATGAATGCGGGCAAATCGACGATCCTGCTCCAGTCCAGCTTCAACTATCAGGAGCGGGGAATGGAGACGATGCTCTTCACCGCCGGGATCGACGATCGCTACCGCCGGGGCACCATCGCCTCGCGCATCGGCCTGGAGGCGCCCGCCACCTGCTTCGATGCGACGACGGACATGCGCGCCGCCGTCGAGGCCGAACATGGCCAGCGCCATCTGAGTTGCGTGCTGGTGGACGAGGCGCAGTTCCTCAAACGCGCGCAGGTCTTCCAGCTTGCGAGCATCTGCGACGAAATGAACATCCCGGTTCTGGCCTATGGGCTGCGCACCGATTTCCAGGCCAATCTGTTCGAAGGCAGCATGTATCTGCTGGCGCTCGCCGACACGCTGGTCGAGATCAAGGCGATCTGCGCGTGCGGGCGCAAGGCGACGATGAACCTGCGCATCGATGCGGACGGCAATCCGGTGCGCCAGGGCCAGCAGACCGAGATTGGCGGCAACGACCGCTATGTCGCGCTGTGCCGCCGCCATTATATGGAGCAGACCCACGGATGAGCTTGTCGGGGCCGGGTCGCTCCATCGCGCCCGGCCCAGCGACTTCGGTTATTTCCCGCTTTTCATCTCGGGGTGGATGCGGAGCGCGTCGCCCACGCGCGGCTTGCCTTCCAGCGCGGCGATGCGCGGCAGGGCGGCGAGCAGAATATCCAGCGAAACCGGATTGAGCTGCTGGTAGATGGCGGAAAGGCCATCGAACTTCCATTCGCCCAAGCCTTCGGCCGGGTTGGAGATGATCACCAGACAGGCATAGTTGATGCCCACCATGCGGGCATAGGCGATCTCGGTGCCGACGCTCATCGTGACCAGATCGCCGCCGAGCTTGGCGAACATCCTGATTTCCGCCGGCGTCTCGAACCGGCCGCCGGCCGCCTGCAGGACGACGCCCCCACGATGGACGCCGATATCCGCCAGCGCCTTGTCACGCTTCAGCCGCTTTTCGGTCTCGCTCGCGAGGATCTCGTCCAGCAGCGGATCGGTCGCCGGCGTATAGCGCGGCAAGATGACCTCGCCTTCCTTGAATATCGATGCCGGGAGCAAGCGCGGCCGATCGATGTTGAAATCGATCAGATCGTTGGGAACGACATAATCCCGCACCTTCATTGCGGGGTTGATCCCGCCCGCGGTCGCGCCGCCGATGGCATCGCGCACGCCGAGCTTGTACAACGCCGCCCAGGTTTCGACGAACCTGCCGCCGCCATGTCCGTCCACATAGTAGAAGGATATGCCGCCCGATCGGCCGCAGCGTATCTCGGGAGAGGGCCCGACCGCCGTTTCGATCGTGAAGGGCTGGCCGAGAAGGCCCGACTTCATCATCGCATCGTTGATGAACGTGCCGCCGACGATGGCGATCTTCGCCTGGCAGGGCGGCTGCGCGACGGGTGCGGCGGCTTCGGGCGCGGCCGCCGCCGGCGCCGCACCGAACGCCAGGCCGACGAGCATCAGGGTCGCAAGAAATTTCATGATCGCTTCCTGTTGAATGAGAAATCAGTGGCGCAGGGGCGCGGCATAGAGCTTGTGCAGCAGCGCTTCGAGCTTGGCGCGATCCACCTCCTGCACGACATTCTGAGGCCGCTCGCCGAGCCCTGGCCGATAGTCAGCCGTCCAGGACAGCGTGTCGCCATAGCTGCTGGTGAAGCTCGTCTCGAAATCGACATAGAGATCGACCGATTTCGAGATGATCGACGGATCGAGCCATACGGCCGCGGCGATCTCGTCCCACATCGGGAAGCCTGCCTCCGCCGTCTTGACGATCATCTTCGCAAGCGGGGTATCGACCTTGCCCAGGCTGTCCAGGAAGGCACGCGTGAGCTCGGTTCCGGTCGAGGGATCGACGGGAACCATGGTGACCTTGCGCCAGGGCGCGTGCGCCATAATCTTGGCCGCTTCCGGATCCCAGCGGATATTGAACTCGCGCCGGGGCGAATTGACATATTCGCGCGCAAACTGCTCGGCGCTGAGCGAGGGCAGCTTCTGATGCGGATTGAGGCTGCCGCCCATATAGACCAGTTCCTTGACATTCTCCGCGAAGGTCGGGTCCAGGCTCTGCGCCAGCGCGATATTGGTCATGGGGCCGGTGGCGATGATGGTGATCTGGCCGGGAAACTCCCTGACCTTGCGGATCAGGAAATTGGCCGCGATCTCCGGGGATGGCTTGGTCGTGGGATTGCCCTCCTTGAGCGACGGCACGACATTATAGGCATGATATTGCGGCTGGCTCTGGATCGTTCCTTCCGGCCATTCCTCGTTCATCCACGCGCCCTTGTAGACGAGCTTGCCATAGACGCCTTCCCAGCGCCGGGTCAGTTCCTCGCTGTTGACCAGGGGGAATATGGCGCCCGGCACCACCGGAATGTCCGTCCGGCCGGCAATTTCCACGACGCGCAGCGCATGCGCCACGCTCACGTCGCGCCAGGTGGAGCCGCTCGTGATGGTGATACCGAGCAGTTCGACGTCGGGAGCCTGGAGCAAGGGCACGGGCGATCCCATCAGGCCGCCAATATCATCGTCAAGGATCACCTTGCGCTTCGGTTCAGCCGCCTCGGCGGGCCCGCCGATGAGGAACAGGCCGAAGAACAGCCCGCCCAGCAGGGCCCGACCGCTCGTCCGCAACGCATTGCGCCATGCGCGCATGCCCATCATATTTCTCCGTCGCTACCGAATCTCCTCGTTCTTCCTGCGGCGAATCAGTCCTCTGGCGGGAACATGGCGCCGACATATCCCCAGCGCGGCGGGCGGCGCAATTTGTAATTAAGCCCTTACTGATGCAGCGCGTGGCACATCTGAACAGGCTGTGCGTCGGCACCGGCGCACACATAGGCGCGCAGCACCTCCACGCAATGATCCAGCCGCTGGGCGCGCCATTCCGCGCTGCGCATGTCGACGCCCAAGAGCGCGGACAGCGAATAGCTGTTGGAGAGATGAAAGCGGCTCTGCGCCGTGATGGTGACGTAGAGATTGACCGGATCGATCCCCGGGCGGAACACGCCCTGCTCCTCGCCCGCGACGAGAATGTCGCTGAGCATCGCCTTCAGCCCGGCGGCCGCCTCCGGCACGCGCTTGGATTTGCGCACGAAGCGGCCCTGCATCATATTTTCGGCGCGCAGCAGCCCTTCGAAATAGGGATTATTCTCGAAATAGGAATAAGTGAAGCGCAGAAGCTGTTCCAGGCAGCCGAGCGGATCGGACAGGTCGAAGCTCAGCGCGGCCTCTTTCTTGCGCAGATCGTCATAGGCGGCCTCGATCACCGCAAAGTATAGCGACTTCTTATTGCCGAAATGGTGATAGAGGAGACGAATATTGCATTTGGCCTGCGCGGCGATCTTCTCCGTCCGGGCACCGGAAAATCCGTTCAGGCTGAATTCGCGGGTCGCCGCGCGCATAATGGCGTTGCGGGTCCGCTCGGCATCGCGCTTGCGCGGCGCGGCCGGCGTTTCGGCGGAGCCCATCTTCTTGTCCTGCAATATTTCTCTCCGCCAATCCTTACGTTCCAAAAGCGCCGCAGTAACGAATGCCCGCGCATCGCCGACAGGATCAATATGCCATCGTCACGATCGGGCAAGGCCAATCGGCGCGGGCCGTCCGTTCCCCGGACAAGGGGAACGGACAGATGCCCTTCAGCGCGCCTTGGCGAAGGCTTCGCGCAGGCTGTCGGTCGCAAGCCGGATGGCGCTGCGCGTCGCGAGGCGGCCGGCTCCCGCGCCGGGATCAGAGAAGGGTCAGCCGTACGTCGAGCCCGTTGCGGGTCGCGTGCGAATAGGGGCAGACGATATGGGCCTGCTCGACGATGATCTGGGCGGTGTCGCGATCGATGCCCGGCAGGCTGATGGCGAGCGCGACATCAAGGCCGAAGCCGGTGCCGTCCTCGCGCGGGCCGATGCCGACCGTCGCGGTGACCGTGCTGTCCTCCGCCACCTTCACCTTCTTCTGCGCGGCGACGAACTTGATCGCGCCGAGGAAGCAGGCGGAATAGCCGGCGGCGAAGAGCTGCTCGGGATTATTGCCCTGACCACCCGGCCCACCCAGCTCCCGGGGCGTGACGAGCGTGACGGCGAGCGCCCCGTCCTTGGTGGCGGCAGAGCCGGTGCGGCCGCCGGTGGCGGTGGCTTCAGTGGTGTAGAGAATAGCCATTTCGATGCTTCCTTCGATTGCGGGACGCCCTGTTGCGTCGATGGAAGCGAGATAAATCGTACGCGATTTAATATCGAGCGACTTTAATAGATCAGCGTGATCGATTTTTCCATCGTTGCCGATCACATCGCGCACGATATATATTGGCGAGCTTGCGCGCATGGCCGCCCTCTGGGCGCAGCCGCCGCGCCCCGGAGACATGCAACATGGCTGGCAAGACATTCGATCCGCTGCATCTCGACGAGCAATTCTGCTTCGCCGTCTATTCGACGGCGCATGCGCTCGGCCGCACATATAAGCCGCTGCTCGACAAGCTCGGGATCACCTATCCGCAATATCTGGTGATGCTCGTCCTGTGGGAGGGGGACGATCGCAGCGTCGGCGATATCGGCGAGCGGCTGATGCTGGAATATAGCACGCTCAGTCCGCTCCTGAAGCGGCTGGAGGCGCATGGCGCGATCGAGCGCGTGCGCAATCCCTCGGACGAGCGCCAGGTCCGCATCAGGCTGACGGAAAAGGGGCGCGCGATGAAGGCGGTCGCACGCGACTTCCCCCACGCGATCCTCAGGGCGAGCGGCAAGGATGTCGCCACGCTCCGCGCGCTGCGCCGGGATCTGTCGGACGTTCGCGACACGCTGCTGGACGGTTAGGGCATTTCCCACCTGACCGCGCTCGGCCCGAGCGCGGCGAGGGAAGCCGGCCCGGCCCCTATCCTGCCCCGCCCGGCGCATGTCATAGGCGGCGCCATGCAAGACGCCGCCCCACCCTCCCATTCCTCCTCCCCGCTCCTTTTCATCGCGCTGCTGCTCATCGCGATCCTATCGGTCCAGAGCGGTGCCGCGATCGCCAAATCCCTGTTTCCGATCTTCGGCGCGGAAGGCATGGCGGCAATGCGGCTTGCCCTGTCGGCGGTCATCATCAGCCTGATCCTGCGTCCATGGCGCGCGGTGCCGCCTGCGGGGAGCCGGCGCCCCATCATCCTCTACGGCCTCTCGCTCGGCGTGATGAACCTCGCCTTTTACGCCGCGCTCAGCCGCATTCCGCTCGGCATCGCGGTTGCGCTGGAATTTAGCGGCCCGCTCGCGGTTGCCCTGCTCGATTCCCGCCGGCTCGTCGATTTCGCCTGGGTCGGCCTCGCCGTCATCGGCTTGCTGCTCCTGCTTCCGATCGACATCGGCGTCGCCGCGCTCGATCCGCTGGGGGTTGCCTGCGCCCTGGTGGCCGGCCTCTTCTGGGCGCTCTATATCGTCTTCGGCCAGAAAGCCGGCCGGGCGCATGGGCCGACAAGCGCCGCTTGGGGAATGATGATCGGCGCGCTGCTGATCTTTCCTGTGGGGCTTGCCGACAAGGGCGCTGCGTTGTTCACGCCTGCGCTGCTTCCGATGGTGGCGGCGGTCGCCCTGCTGTCGAGCGTCCTGCCCTATACGCTGGAGATGATCGTGCTGCGCCATCTGCCGGCACGCTCCTTCGGCACGATGATGAGCCTCGAGCCGGCGGTCGGCGCGCTGGCCGGGCTGCTGTTGCTGGATGAGCGGCTGACACCGATCCAATGGACCGCGATCATCGCCATCGTGATCGCATCGATCGGGACGACCACCGGCCTGAAGCAGGAAACATTGCCCGCCCCCAATTGACGATGTTGCTTATCCGCCCTGCAGCCATCATTCCGGCGCCGACCTCGCAAATGGATCAATGCATGTCTGAACTTATCCTCTCTTCCGACCCGCGCCCGCTCGGCAGGAGCGGATTGACCGTTTCGCCGATCGCCTGGGGTATGTGGCGCTTCGCCGGATGCGACGTGCCCGCCGCACGGGCGCGGATCGATGCGGCGCGCGAAGCGAGCATCACGCTGTTCGACACCGCCGATATCTATGGGCTGGACAGCGAGGGCTTCGGCACGGCCGAAGCGCTGCTGGGCCGGGTGTTCGGCGAGGACAGGCGACTACGCGACGATATCGTGCTCGCCACCAAGGGCGGCATCGTCCCCGGCACGCCCTATGATTCGAGCACGGCCTATCTGCTGAAGGCGCTCGATGCCTCGCTTGCCCGGCTGGGCGTCGATCATGTCGATCTCTATCAGATCCACCGCCCGGACCTGCTCGCCCATCCGGCGGACGTCGCGGCGGCACTGACGGCAATGGTCGAAAGCGGCAAGGTCCGCGCGGTCGGCGTCTCGAACCACACGCCCGCACAGACGGCCGCGCTGCAGGCGCATCTCCCCTTCCCGCTCGTCAGCCATCAGCCCGAATTGTCGCCGCTCGCGCTCGCGCCGCTGTTCGATGGGCTGCTCGATCAGGCGGTGGAGCGCGACATGGCGGTGCTCGCCTGGTCTCCGCTCGGCGGCGGGCGGCTGACCGACGGCACCGGCAATGCGCGGGAAAAGGCGGTCGCGGCGGCGCTCGGCGCCAAGGCGGAGGCGTGCGGCGTCTCGCTTGCCGCCGCTACTTATGCCTGGCTGATGGCGCATCCCGCCCGGCCGATCCCGATCGTCGGCAGTCAGCGGCCGGATCGCATCCGCGAGGCGGCGGATGCCTTCCGGATCGTTTGGACGCGGGCCGAATGGTATGAAGTGCTGCAGCTCTCGCTCGGCGAACGGCTGCCCTGAACGCTATAGGCCGGAGGCGGGCGGCGCGAGCGTTCCCAGCCAGGCGACCGACGCCAATATCGCAACGGCGCATCCCGTCTCCACCGCCAGGCTACGCCGAAGCGTGAAAAGTGCCGCTTGATGGTCGCCCGTCGCCAGCGCCTGCGCGAAAGCAGGCGTCAGCCGGAAGCGGTTGAGCGCGGCCAACAGGAGCATGGCGACGAACAGCGCCAGCTTGCCGAGCAATAGCTGGCCATAAAGACCGGTCGCCATGTCGAGCAGATGGCCGGGCCCGACCAGCAGCCAGCCATTCACCAGCCCCGTGATCAGGAGCGTGCCGACGACGACCGTGCCGATCGTCGAGAAGCCGTCGAGCGCGCGGCGGGACAGGCGGAGATGCGCGGCATCGGCGCGATCGAGCGGACGAAAGACCAGCAGCAGGAGCCCGATCAGCGCGCCGATCCAGATGCCCGAAGCCAGCAGATGAAGGATGTCCGCACCGAGATGCGCCCAGCCGATCATCCCCTCATCCATCGCACCATGCCCGGTCCAGGCGAGCGTCGACAGGGCGACACCCGACAGCAGCGCGACGGCGGCGAGGCTCGCCGCCGGGCCACGTCCCGCCGCGAAGGCCGCCAGCAGCGCCAATCCCAGCATGGCGACACGCACCAGCCAGGACTTGCCCACCGGCGTGCCCGTGGCGACCATGTCGAACGTTTCCCGATCCACCTCGAACGGCGAGGCGCCGAGCATGCCGGCGACGAGCAACAGCATGCCCGCCGCCGACAGAAGGAGGCCCGCCACGGCGCCGCCCGCGAGCCAGGGCCGAAAGGCGATCGCGCCGCCCGGCCCGCGCTCCGCGCCACGCAGCGCGTAAAGACCAAAGGCGGCGAGGCCGAACAACAGCATCAGATCCGCATAAAGCGCGAACCTTGTGAAAATGATCGGCCAGTCGCCCATCGGCTTACTTGACCGAGAAAGCGTGCGTGCCGGTGATGCGATGCGTGTCGGCGGAAACGACGTACCAGTCGATCCGGTAGCTGCCTGCCACCAGCGGCTTGGCCGGCGTCACGATCAGCGTCTTGCCATCGGGGCCGGCCGCCGCCGTGCCCGCTATCTTCATAGGCGGATGACCCGCCATGCCGGGCATGCCGGTCATCACGATTTCGGCGCCCGAAAGCTTCGGCATCAGCGTCTCGCTGAAATGCAGCTCGATCTTGGCCGGCTTGGCGACGACGGCGTTCGCGGCGGGGCTGGCCGAAACGATCTTGGGATGGGCCTGCGCCCCGCTGGCGAGGAGGAAGGCGGCGGCGGCAAAGGCAACGAGATGCTTCATGAGTGGGATCTCCGTTCAGATGTCTCGCCTGCTTTACGCATCCTGCGCACGCCCCCCTCACGCTCCATTCGCACATTGCGACCAACCGAATATGCGCATGCATCAGCCATAAAGGCGCGCGCCTTCTTCGGGGCAAAGCTCCGTCATATTCTGCGAGATTTGGTTGAAACATCGGGTCCGTAAAGACTCCGACGCGGCAGACCCTGCCGCTAGCCGATCTGCAAACGGCACGATATTCGTACCATCGACAGCAATTCCGCCATCACTCCTCCCCGGCCAGCATAGATTTGACTTCTCTCAACCCGCCAGTCGCATGAGGCACAGAAATGGCGCCGCTCAAGCCCAAATATATCACTTTCGACTGCTACGGCACGCTCATCTATTTCGAGATGGCTCCTGTCGCTCGCCGCATTTATGCCGACCGCGTAAAGGCGGAAGACATGGACGCCTTCTGCCGGGATTTCTCCGCCTATCGCCTCGATGAAGTGCTCGGCGCGTGGAAGCCCTATTTCCAGGTGGTGGAAGGCTCGCTCCAGCGCACCTGCCGCAAATGGGGCATCGCCTATCGCGACGAGGATGCGCAGGCCGTCTATGCCGCCGTGCCGACCTGGGGCCCGCACCCGGACGTGCCGGAAGCGCTCGCCAAGGTGGCGGAACATTTTCCGCTGGTGATCCTGTCCAACTCGATGAAGGATCTCATCCCGCACAGCGTCACCAATATCGGCGTGCCCTTCCACGCGGTCTACACCGCGGAGGAAGCCGGCGCCTACAAGCCCCGGATGCAGGCCTTCGAATATATGCTCGACATGCTGGGATGCGGGCCGGAAGATATTCTCCACTGCTCGTCCAGCTTCCGCTATGATCTCATGACCGCCTATGACATGGGTTTCGGCGGCAGGGCGTTCGTCAATCGCGGGCATGAGCCGGCCAACCCCTATTACTACACCCATGAAATCAAGGATATTCGCGGCTTGCCGGGGCTGCTCGGCCTGTGAGCGACAGCGCCGTCCATGAGGCAGGCGCGCCCGTGCGGGCGACGCCTTCCTTCATCGATCTGCGGGACTTCGCCGCGGACGAGACGCAGGGCATCGCCGGCGCGGCCTCGTCCGGCGATGCCTTCCTTGACGACCGTCGTCTCCTCGATCTGCCCAAGGGCCCGGTCACGGTCGGCGCGGTTCGGCTCGATCCGTCGGCCGGGCGCGTGTCGGAGCTCGGCGGCGATGAATATATCATCGTCGTGAGCGGCTCGTTCGGCCTGGAAACGGAAAGCGGATCGCTTCATCTCGCGGCCGGCCAGAGCGCCGTCCTGCCGCAGGGCTCGTCCTTCTCCTGGACGACGCAGGAAGCGACATCGCTGCTCTTCATGCGTCATGAGGGCAGCGGACCGGGTGCCTCTGCGCCGCTCCTGATCGACGAGAGCGCGGAGCTTTCGCCATCGGGCGCGCCGCTTGCCGAGCTGCTGGTCGGGCCGACGCCCCAGTGCCGCAACCACACCGATTACAAGTCGGAAAGCGGCGAGTTCATGTGCGGCGTCTGGGATTCCACGCCCTATCATCGCCGGGCGATGGGCTATCGTCATTATGAGCTGATGCATCTGCTCGAGGGCAGCGTGACCTTCGAGGACGGCATCGGCCGCCGCGCGACCTTCAACAAGGGCGACATCTTCCTGATCGAACAGGGCGCCCATTGCAGCTGGCTGAGCGAAGTGCAGGTGGCGAAAGTCTACGCCATCTACCGCCCGGCCTGAGGCATTTTCGAGCGGGCGGGATCGCAAGGTCCCGCCCGCTCCCCAATCGTCATCCCGGCACAGGCCGGGATGACGGAATTATTCAGCCCTGCGCCGCGAAACGGCGGATATGATAGGGCTCGATCGGCGTGGAGGTCGCGCCCGTCGCGATGAGTTCGGCCATGACATCGCCCACGCCCGGCCCGATCTGAAAGCCCGCGCCGCAAAAGCCGAACGCATAATAAAGGCCCGGCACCTTCCCGCTCGGCCCCATGACGGGCAGATCGTCCGCCATATAGCTTTCGACGCCGCTCCAGACGCGGATGATGTTCACCGCCGCGAGGCCGGGCATCACCCGCCGCATCTGCTCCATCTGCCCAAGCGTATTTTCGGGCAGGACGGAGGCGCGGTTCGTCTCGTTCGACGCCGGCCCGCGCGTGCTGCCGCCATAGACGATGTTGCCGCGCGTCACCTGCCGGAAATAGACCGTCTCATGCACATGCGGCGTGCTGACGCCGATGGTGGGCGCGATGCGATAGGGCAGCGGCTCCGTCACCGCCATTTGCGGGCCATGCACGCTTATCGGCACCGGCTCGCCGAACGCGGCGGACAGCTTGCCGCCCCAGGCGCCGGCGGTGATCAGCACGACGGGCGCGCGGAAGATACCGCGATCGCGCACTTCCACCCGGAAATCCTCACCCACCTTCTCGATGTGGAGGACCTCGGCATTCTCCTCGACCAGCGCCCCTGCCCGCGCCGCAGCCCGGCCGAAGGCCGGCGCGGTCAGGCGGGGATTGGCATGGCCGTCCTGCGGCCCATAGGAGCCGGCGATCGCCTCCCGGCCGATATAGGGGAAGCGATCGCGCAGCGCATTGGCGCTGATCATCTCCAGATCGAGACCATAGTCGCGCGCGTCACGGGCATAGGCTTCCAGCCTGTCCGCCTGCTCGCGCGTGTAGCAGACGCGCAGATGGCCGCTCGCAATGAACTCGCAATCTTCGCCGATCAGCTCGGGCAGCGCCCCCCATATCGCCCGCGCCCGATTGGCGAGCGGAAGCTGATGCAGATAACGGCCCTGACGGCGGACATTGCCGAAATTGGTGCCGCTCGCCTTCTGACCGACGAGATCGCGCTCGAGCAGAATCACCGATTTGCCGCGCTGGCGCAGGAAGAAGGCGGCCGACGCCCCCATGATGCCGCCGCCCACGATGATGACGTCCGCGGTCCTCATTCCGCCTTCTCCACGATGGTGGACACCGACAGCGGCTTGACGGGCGCCTGCCCGCGCAGCCGGCCGACCTCTGAGAGATCCCTGCCGCGTACCTCCGCCAATATTTCCGCCGCTGCCGATCCGCAGAAGCGGCCCTGGCAACGGCCCATGCCGACGCGCGACAGCGCCTTGGTGCGGTTCATCTCCGGCGCGCCCTTGGCGCAGGCGGTCTCGCGGATCTGCCCAGCCGTGATGACCTCGCAGCGGCAGACGATCACATCATCCTCGACCTGACGGACGAGCCCCGCAGGCCAGGGAAAGGCGGTCGCCAGCCCGCGCCGGAACCGATCGAACCGCCGCATCTTGCCGCGAAGCCGATCCATCTCGGCCTCCTCGACCGATCGGCCGAGATCCTTCATCGCCGCAAGCGCCGCAAGCCGGCCGGCCGTCTCCGCCGCATCGGCGCCGAGCACCTTCGCGCCATCGCCCGCGACATAGATGCCGGGCCGGCCGGTGCGCCCATCGCCATCCTTTTCGGGCCGCCACTGGCCGGTCGCCTCATCGAAGACGAAGGGGCAGCCGGCCAGATCGGCAAGCTGCGTCTCGCTGCGCAGATGGAACCCCATCGCCACCGCGTCACACTCGATGCGATGCTCGCGTCCGTCGGCGGTGCGATAGCGCACGCCTTCGACGGAGGATTGCCCGATGACCTCGATCGGCGTGATGCCATTCCTGACCGTTACGCGCCGGGCCATGAGCTGCGCCCGGAAATAAAGGCCGCGCGCCAGGAAATCCGGGCGCACCACAAGATCCGCCATCGCCTTGGCCTGGGCGGACAGCGGCGAGGTATCGAGGACGGCGGCGACCTCCACCCCGGCCTTCGCATATTGATAGGCGACGAGGTACAGAAGCGGCCCGGTGCCCATGAACACCACCCGCGCGCCGATGCCGCAGGCCTGCGCCTTGAGCGCGATCTGGGACCCACCGAGGCTGTAGCTGCCAGGCAAGGTCCAGCCCTTGATCGGCGCCAGGCGGTCCGTGGCGCCCGTCGCCAATATCGCCGCGTCGAACTCGATCGCACGCGCCACCCCGTCGGAGACCGTATGGAGGACATTGCCGGCGATGTTCCAGGCGAGCGTATCGGGCCGGTAATCGACCGCGTCCTTCAGCCCGTCGAAGGCGCCATGGAGCGCACGCGCCTTGGCGGCGTCGAAGCCGTAGAGCGACTCATAGGATCGGGTGAAATTCCGCGGCTGGCGCCGGTAGATCTGCCCGCCGGAAAAACTCGCCTCGTCGATGACGATCGGGCGCAACCCGGCCTCCACCAGACATTCGGCTGCGCGCACGCCGGCCGGGCCGGCACCGACGACGATTATGCGGGGATCGGCCATAATGCCTCGGATGGGGGTTGGGTAAGAACGCTCATGCCTTCGCGCGCGGGGGTGGTGCAGGCGCGGATGCGCTGGCCGTCGGCCGTCCACATCCAGCAATCCTGGCAAGCCCCCATCAGGCAGAAGCCGGCGCGGCTTCCGTCGCCGAATTCGGACTGGCGCAGCACCGGCCCGGAGGTGAGGACGGCGACGAGCAGGCTGTCGCCATCCAGCGCCTTCACCACTTGCCCGTCGATCAGGAGCCGGATCGGGTTCCGATCCTGCTCGCTTACTCGCTTGAATCGTGCCGTCTGCACTTCTACGCGCCCTTCCGCCGGCGACCGGCCCTGCTCAGAGATATTTCAGCCACCAGATGTCCTTGCGACGCTGCTTCAGCGCGGCAAACCAGCGCGTGGGAAGATAGAGCGGAATGATGAGGCCCAAGACCCACAGCCACACCGGCCCGAGGCTATCGACGCCGAAGAAGGCGCCGTGATTGGCTCCCCAGATCTGAAAAGCGATCAGATAGAGCGCCTTCAGCACATAGAGGTGGAGCAGGTAGAAGAACATCGGCGCACCGCCGAGCACGGCGAGCATCGGCACCAGCCGGCTCTCCTGCTTGCGCTCGAACAGCCGCAGGAACAGGGCGCCCAGCCCGAGCGAGGGCATGAGGAACAGCAGCGACGGCGGATATTTGGTGAGCGCGAGGAAGCTCATCACCGTGCGCAGCGTGTCGCCGGTATGGACCCAGGGCTTCTCGCCATAGACGTTGATCCAGCGGATCACGAAGAAGCCGACGAGCAGCGCCACGCCCAGCATGAGCAGCCGCCGCAGCCGCTGCGCCGGATCGACCCCGCGCGCGAACCACGGGCCGACCGCATAGCCGAGCAGGATCACGCCGATCCACGGCAGGACCGGATAGGTCGTCTTGGCGATCATGCCGCCACCAAGCTCGATCACCGAACGCTGATGGAGGATCGCCCAGGGAATGTAGAAGGGAGACTCCGGCGTCAGCACGACGCCGTCGAGCAGATTATGGCCGCAGACGATCACCGCGCCGATGACCAATTGCCAGGCGCGCGGCAGATGCAGCAGGCCGGCGAGCACGATCATGCAGATGCCGATCGCCCAGATGACCTGAAGCCAGAAGGTCTGCGGCGGGAACTGCGCGGACCAGGCGAAGCCGACGAAGGTGAGCTCGAGGAAGATCAGGAAGGCCCCGCGCTTCAGCAGGAAGAGCGAGGTTTCGGCGCGGCTGTGCGACTGGCCATAAAGATAGGCGGAAAGGCCGGTCAGCGCGACGAACACGGGCGCGCAGAGCTGGCTCAGCAGGCGCGTGAAGAAGAGGTCCGGCGCCACGGTGAGCGCGTTCATCGGATCGGTCACCTGCATGTGCAGATACCAGGTCTCGCGCACATGATCGACGAGCATGAACAGCATGACCAGCCCACGCAGCGCGTCGATCGAAAGCAGGCGTGTGCGCGCCTTGGCCGCCGCATCTGCTTTTGGTGGGGCCACACCCCCCGCGGCGCCGATCACGCCCTTATTTCCCGCCCAGCTCGCCATGCCATTCCCTTCCGTAGAACGCGCCTTGATGCCCCATATGCCGCGACAAGCGGCAAGACTTCCGCCTCAGCGACCTTCTCTCTTCGGAGAGACAGGAAAGCCGCTTGCCTCCACTCCAGCGAAACTCCGTCTTGTGGACCGATTACAGCAACGACTGACCGCCAAATCTTCCGTTTTCGCATTTTGCAGCGGACATTCATCGCGATTTGAAAGCGGCGGACGAACGAACATGTCGGCCATTGGCGATCCCCATTTGCCCATTCGCCCGCGCTGTCACGCGGGATGCCGGCGGGAGATCCCTCGCCACGCCTTACCCGGTGCCCAAGCGCGCAGCTTCATCGGCGGCAGCGCATAGATCGTCCGCCGAGCGGTGGCAGGCGATCTCCCGCCCGGCGACTTGCCAGCGCGGCGGCGCCAGCACATCGCATCGGCCCGGAATGGCGAGATCGCAGCGCGGGAAGAAATTGCATCCGCCCGGCTGGGCGGCGGCCCGGCCCAACGCCCGGCCATAGGAGCGCCCCGCCTCCTCCAGCCAGCCCTGACGCAACTCCGGCACGGAAGACATGAGCAGGCGCGAATAGGGATGATGCGGCGGCGTCTGCAGGCTCGCCCGGTCGCCGGCCTCCACCTTCACGCCGCCATAGAGCACCATGACCTCGTCCGAGATCGAGCGGACCGTCTCCAGATCGTGGCTGATGAACATATAAGCGACGCCCAGCTCGGCGCGCAACTCGACCAGCAGGTCGAGCACCGCCGCCGCCACCACCGGATCGAGCGCCGAGGTCACCTCGTCGCACAGCACGAGATCGGGCTCGGCCGCCAATGCCCGGGCGAGGTTCACGCGCTGCTTCTGCCCGCCCGAAAGCTCGGCCGGATAGCGATCGGCCAGGCGGCGCGGCAGATGGACCAGATCGAGCAGCCGATTGACCTCCGCGCGGAGCGCCGCGCCCGAAAGCCGGCGATAGAAGATCAGCGGCCGCGCCAATATGTGCCGGACGGTCGAGGCCGGATTGAGCGCGGTATCGGCGATCTGGAAAACGAGCTGAACGCGCTGCAGCTCTTCCTTCGTGCGCGCGGAAAGCGCGGGGGCCATCGGCGTGCCGTCCAGCAGCACCTCGCCCTTCGCCGCCGGGTGCAGGCCGGCGATCACGCGCGCCAGCGTGCTCTTGCCGCAGCCCGATTCCCCGATCACACCCAGGATCGAGCCGCGGCGGATGCTGACGCTGACATCGTCCAATATGCGCGTGCGCGGATTGCCCGCGCCATCAGTGCCGCCATAGCCCGCGACCAGCCCCTTGAGCTCGAGCAGCGGAATGCCGCTTCGCTCCCGGAAGGATCCCTCGCCACGCTCGCGCGGCGCGGCGGCGGCGAGGAGCGCGCGGGAATAATCATGGGTGGGCGCCGACAGGATCTGGCCGGTATCTCCCGTCTCCTGCACCGCGCCGTTGCGCAGCACGACGATCCGGTCCGCGATCTGCGCCACGACGGCGAGATCGTGCGTGACATAGACGGCGGTGGTGTTGCGCTCGCGGACCACCGCCTTGAACGCCTTCAACACCTCGATCTGGGTCGTGACGTCGAGCGCGGTCGTCGGCTCGTCGAATATCACCAGCTCCGGATCGGTGATCAGCGCCATGGCGGCCAGAAGGCGCTGGAGCTGCCCGCCCGAAACCTGATGCGGATAGCGCGCGCCCACCCCATCCGGATCCGGCAGCGCCAGCGCGCGGAACAGGCCACGCGCCTTCTCCTCCGCCTCGGCCTCGGTCAGCGTGCCGTGGATCAGCGCGCTTTCGATCACCTGCGACATGATCGTTCGCGCCGGATTGAACGCCGCGGCAGCACTCTGCGCGACATAGGCGACGGTCCGCCCGCGCAGATCGCGAAGCTCCCGCGCATCGAGCGCATGGACGGGAAGCCCCGCCACCTCGATCTGCCCCCCCGCGATCCGGCAGCCGGGCCGGGCATAGCCCAGCATGGACAGCGCGATCGTCGTCTTGCCCGATCCGGACTCGCCGATCAGCGCGAGCACCTCGCCCCGCCCCACGGTCAGGTCGACATTCTCGACGATCGGCATTTCCCCGCCGTCATCCTGCCGCGCGACGATGCGCAGCCCTTCGATGCGAACCAGCGGCGCCGTCATCGCCGGCCCGCGCCCGGGCGGCCGCCCGGCAGATTATCGATCACGAGATTGACCCCGATGGTGAGCGTCGCGATCGCGATCGCAGGAAACAGCACCGCCGGCGCGCCATAGCCCAGGCCGGCGATATTCTCCCGGACGAGCGAGCCAAGATCGGCATAAGGCGGCTGGACGCCCAGGCCCAGGAAGCTGAGACCGCTGAGCAGCAGCACGACGAAGACGAAGCGCAGACCGAAATCGGCGAGCAGCGGCCCGATCACGTTCGGCAGGATTTCGCACCGGACGATATAGCCGATGCCCTCGCCGCGCGTGCGGGCGACCTGCACGAAATCCATCGCCGCGACGTTGAGCGCGAGCGCCCGCGCGATGCGAAACGCGCCCGGCGTATAGATCAGCGCGATCGTCCCGATGAGCACCGGGATCGAGGAGCCGAGCGAAGCGATCACGACCAGGCTGAACATCAGGCTGGGGATCGCGATCAGCGTGTCGAACAGGCGCACGAGCAGCATGTCGATCCAGCCGCCGACGGTCGCCGCCGCCAGCCCGAACAGCACGCCCACCGATGCCGCGAGCAGCGTCGCGACCAGCGCAATGAACACCGTATAGCGCGCGGCGGTCAGCATGCGGCTGAGAATGTCGCGGCCGAGATAGTCGGTCCCGAGCGGAAAGGCGGCGCTCGCCGGACTGAACACGTCGAGATCGACGACCGCGCCCACATCATGCGGCGCCAGCGCGGGCCCGATCGCTGCGACCACCAGCCAGAAACTGACGGTGACGAGGCCGATGGCACCGCTGAGATTGATGCGGCGTGGACGGCGCTGGCGCTTGGCGGCAGGCGCTTCGGCGGGCGCAATGGACTGGGCGTCGGTCATCGGTGGCGGAGCCTCGGATTGGCGAGGATGGCGATGATGTCGGCGGTCGTGACGAGCACGAGATAGGAGGAGCAGAAAATCATGGCGACGGTCTGGACCAGCGGCATGTCGCGGGTGGCGACCGCATCGACCATCAGCTTGGCGACGCCGGGATAGTTGAAGATGATCTCGACGACGATAACGCCACCCATCAGCACCGACAGGCTGAGCGCGACCGCACTGGCGATCGGGCCAATAGCATTGGGCAGCGCATGGCGCAGCACGATGCGGACCGGGCCCGCGCCCTTCAGTCGCGCGGTTTCGACATAGGAACTGGCCAGCGCATCGACCACCGCCGCGCGCGTCATCCGGATCATCTGCGCGATGATGACGCAGGACAGGCTGAGCACGGGCATGGCGAAGACCCTGAGCAGCGCCGACAGCGAATCGATGTCGCGCGTCGAGGACAGCGCGGGCAGCCAGTGCAGCATCACCGCGAAGACCAGTACGGCCAGCGTCGCGACCAGGAATTCGGGCACGGAAACGATGCCGATGCTGACCAGGCTGATAGTCCGGTCGAAAGCGGAGCCGCGCCAGGTCGCGGCCGCGATGCCCAGGACGAGCGCCACGGGCACGGAGACCAGAGCTGTCAGCCCGGCGAGCAACAGCGAATTGGAGAGGCGCGGCCCGATCAGGTCCAGCACCGGCATATTATTGATCAGCGAATTGCCGGGATCGCCGGCCAGAAGGCCGAACAGCCAGCTCAGGTAACGCTGATAGGCCGGCTGATCGAGATTCATCGCCCGGCGCAGGCCGGCGACCGCCTCGGGCGTGGCGCTCTGGCCCAGAATGGCCTCGGCGACATCGCCGCCCATCAGGAAATTGGCGGCAAAGACCACGATCGAGACCAGCAGCATGGTTGCCAGCGCGCTGGCAACCCGCACCGCGATCATACGGGCGATCTGAAGGTTCAGCATCATGCGTCCTCCAGCCAGACATGTTCGGCGAAGGCGCCACCCATCAACCCGCCCTGCGGCATCGGCCGCATGCCCTTCAGCCGCGGGCTATGGGCATCCAGCGTGCTGATGAACAGCGGGATGCCGACGCCCGACTGCGCATGGATCATGCGCTGCATCTCCTGATAGATTGCGCGGCGACGCCCCTCGTCCCTGTCGGCGCGCGCCTCCAGCAACAGCCGGTCGAACCGCTCATTCTTCCAGCCGGATTCGTTCCACGGCGCGTCGGACTTGAAGAATTGGGTGAAGATGATGTCGGCGGTCGGGCGCGCATTCACATTGCCGAAGCCCACCGGCACCTTCATCCAGTGATTGGCCCAATAACCGTCGGCAGGAACGCGGCGAATATCGAGGTTGAGCCCCGCCTTGCGCGCCGACGCCTGCATCAGAACCGCGATATCGTCCGATTTCTCGGCCGGCGGCGCGGTCACGATCGGCACGGTCGCGCCGAGCAGGCCGGCGCGCCTGAAATGGAAGCGGGCCCGATCGAGATCATAGGGCCGCTGGGGCAGATCGGGATTGAAATAGGGATTTGTGGGCGGGATGGGATGATCGTTGGCGAGCATCGCATAATCGCGGAAGATCGCGTTGCGCATCGTCGCCCGGTCCAGGAGATATTTCATGCCCAGCACGAAATCGGGATTGTGGCCGGGCGCCTGATCGAGACGGATGACGAGGTCGGTGAAGCCGCCCGATTTGGATTCGAAAATCTCGAGCCCCGCGCGGCGAAGCTGCTTGGTGATGCGCGGGTTGATGGCGTTGATCAGGTCCACATCGCCCGACAGCAGCGCGTTCACGCGGGCATTTTCATCGGCGATGGCGAACAGCTCCACCTCGCCCAGATGCGGCGGCCGGCGCCAATAATCCTCATTGCGGACCGAGACCGATCGGACGCCGGGCGTATATTCCTTGCAGCGGAACGGCCCGGTGCCGTTGGCGGTGGTGAAATCGGTCGTGCCGTCCCGGATGATCTGAAAATTATTGATGCCCAATATCACCGGCAGATCGGCATTGGGGGCGATCAGCGTGATCCGCACCTCGTCCGGCGCCATGGCGCGGATTTCCGCGAATTGGCTGGCGAAGACGCGCGCCTTCGACCCCACCGCCGGATCGGCATGGCGGCGCAGCGAATAGACGACGTCATCGGCGGTCAGCTTCTTGCCGTCATGGAAACGCACGTCGCGGCGCAGCTTCACCGTCCAGACGGTGGCATCGCGGCTTTCGATCGACTCGGCGAGCGCCAGTTGCGCCCGCGAATGCTCGTCGAGGCTGGTGAGACCGTTATAGAACATGTGGCAACGGCAATAATCCGTCGCCACCGCTTGCTTGGCGGGATCGAGCGTGTCGGCGGTGGAGCTGTTGTTCGTCGCCACGCGCAGACGGCCACCCTTCACCGGCGGCCGGGGATCGCTCACGCCGCAGCCTGCAAGCGCGCCCGGCAGGACGGTCGCCACACCCCCGGCGGCGAGAAGGCGGACGACATCGCGCCGCGAGACCGAAGGAACGCCGCCGATCACCGGATCGCATCCTGGAAACGATAATAAGCGCCGACGAACGGCAGAAACCAAGGCGGCCCGAAATGGCCTGGAATGGCCGGCCAGTCGAAATCGCGCCACAGATTGGCGCCGACATCGCCGGCCATCACCCGCGCCATCTGCTGCCCCATATGGACCGACATCTGCGTGCCATGGCCGCTATAGCCGAGCGAATAGAAGAGGCCGTCACGCTCGCCGGCACGCGGCATACGATCGGCGGTCATGTCCACCACGCCGCCCCAGCAATGGGAGATCGGCGCCGCCGCCAGATCGGGAAAGATGGTGCCGAGCGCCTGTTCCAGTATCGCGCCGCTGCGCTGGTCGCTGGTCGGGCTCGAAAGGGCGAAGCGCGCGCGGCCACCGAAGATCAGCCGATCATCGCCGGTCAGGCGGAAATAATTGCCGATATTCTTGGTGGTCGTGCAGTTGCGCCGCCCCGGCATCAGCCGTGCGATCAGATCGGGCGACAGCGGCTCGGTGGCGATGATGAAGCTGCCGATCGGCACGATCCGCCGGCGAAACCAGCCGAACGGCCCACGCATCGACGCACCCGTGGCGAGCAGCAGCTGATCCGCCTCGATCGTCCCGCGCGTCGTCCTGATCCGGTAACGGCTTCCGTTCAGCCGGCGCAATCCGGTGACGGCCGCACCTTCCTGGATGACGACACCCGCCCGCACCGCCGCCTCGGCCAGACCGACGGCGAAGCGGCCCATATGGAAGGATGCGCTGTGCGGAAAAACGAGACCGCCATGAAAGGCATCCGACCCGACCTCGCCCGCCAGCGCCGCCCGATCGAGCAGCCGGATATCGGGCTCCACCTCGCGCGCCAGCACCTCGGCGCTGCGGGCCAGCTTCTCATAATGACCCGGCTTGGCGGCCAGCTTCAGCTTGCCGTTGCGAACGAAGTCGCAGTCGATCCGCTCTTCCACGATCAGCCGCTCGACCGTGTCGACGGCATCGTCGAACGCCCGATAGAGGCCACGCGCCGCTTCCATGCCGATCCGGCCGGCAAGGCCGCCAAGATCGCTCGCCAGCCCGTTATTGCAATGCCCGCCATTGCGGCCGGACGCCTCGCCGGCGACGCGCCCCGCCTCCAGCAGGACGACATCCGCGCCGCGCCGCGCCAGCGCCAGTGCCGCCGAAAGGCCGGTGAAACCGCCGCCGATGACGACGACGCCAGCCTTGCCTTCCACGGGAGCGGACGATCCGCCGGTGAAGCGAGGAGCGCTATCGAGCCAGTAGGAATCGAGCTTCATCGATGCCGCTCTCAACGAGCCCGAGCCATGCGGCAGCAGGTCAACTTTCCGTCACAAACCACTGCTATAGCGTTCGACATCGAGCCTGACCCCTCCGGCTTCATTGGCGGCATGCGCCGTTCAACCCCTTCACTGTCTCTCAACCCCTCCGCATTGTCGGCATAATATTGCGGCGCCCAAGACAGCATCTGCCATTTCGCGAGCCTGAACCGCACAGATTGTTGCGGCCGGCCGGCATGCGCGAAAGCCTCAGACGGAATCGCCGAAATCGATCAGCGCCGTCTTGCTATGCAGGTTTGCCTCATAGGCCTGGCGCCCCAGATCCCGCCCGATGCCGGAGCGCTTGAAGCCGCCGGTGGGCAGGATGAAGTCGCCCGAGCGGCCATAGCGATTGACCCATACCGTGCCCGCCTCGAGCCGGCGAACGGCGCGCAGGGCGCGCGCGAGATCGCCCGTATGAACGCCCGCGGCAAGGCCATAATCGGGATGGTCAGCCAGCGACAGCGCTTCCTCCTCGTCGGTGAAGGTCTGGACCGTCAGCACGGGGCCGAATATCTCCGCGCGCACCGCCTCTCCTTCGGCAGCCACGTCGGTCAGGATGGTCGGGCGATAGAAAGCCCCGTCCTGCGGCGCGGTCGCACGGCCACCGCCGGTAACGACGGTCGCTCCCTCCGCCACCGCGCGCCGGACGATGCCGTCGATACGATCGCACTGTCCGTCGGAAATAATCGGCGACAGGGTCGTGCCATCCTGCCAGGTGGCGCCGGGCTTCAGCGCCTCGAATGCCTTGCCGATCCGATCGATCATCTCGTCCGCGACCCGCCTCTCGACGATCAGCCGCGATCCGGCGACGCAGACCTGCCCGGCATTGCCGCTGATCGCGCGCGCCACCGTGGCGGCGGTGCGCGCAATATCGGGCGCGTCGGCGAAGACGATCTGCGGGCTCTTGCCGCCCAGTTCCAGCGTCACCGGCTTGATGCCGCTTTCGGCGCTGGCGGCCATGATCGCCGCCCCTGTCCGGGTCGATCCGGTGAAGGTGATCTTGGCGATACGCGGATGACGAACGATGGCGTCGCCGACCGTGCGCCCGTCCCCCTGCACGATATTGAGCATGCCCGCGGGAAGCCCTGCCTCGATCGCGAGCTCGGCTAGGCGGACGACGCTGAACGGCGTCATTTCGGAAGGCTTCAGGACGACGGCATTGCCTGCCGCGAGCGCCGGCGCAATCTTCCAGCAGGCCATGACGAGCGGGAAATTCCAGGGCGCGATGGCACCGATCACGCCATAAGGCTGGTTCAGGATCAGCCCCAGATTATCGTGCCGCGTAGCCCCGATCTCCCCGCCGGACTTGTCCGCGAATTCGGAAAAGAAGCGAATGCACTCGGCCGTGGTCGGCACATCCCATGCCACAGCCTCCGCGATCGGCCGGGTGGAGCCGACCGCCTCCAGCCGAGCGAGATTGACGACATCGGCCTCCACCAGATCGGCCCAGCGGCGCATCACACGAATGCGATCGCGCGGCGCCGCCGTCGCCCAGCCGCTACGGTGGAATGCCTGCCAGGCGCGCTCCGCCGCCTCGGCCACCTGATCGACGCTGGCCGTCGCCATATCGCAATAGACGCGCCGATCGGACGGCCGCAGCACGGACATCGCAGCCCCCTGCCCCGCGACATGGACGCCGCCGATGAAATTTCCTGCGGGCGGAACGACGCCATCGGGATCGAACGTCGCCGCGGCAATGGCAATCGTCATATGGCGGCCACCCAGCGTGCGAGGTCGGTCATGCTCTGCTTTCCCTCCAAAGCGCCGATAATCCCTGCCAAAGAGCGGTCGCCGCCGGCAGCAGCGCAAGACTAGGGTCACGGCCACGGCATTTTATTTCGGATTATATGTGAATTCGATCGCACCAGACCGCAGCCAAGCTTTCGCGCGGCAGCGAATGCTTGGGAATGCGGTGTATCGCAATGCAATGTCGGACGCCCCCGCGCAGAATTCGATAATCAACAGGGCGGCGCCGCGATCGCAGAAGGAGAATATTGACCAATGGCGACAGTACCGGAACCGGACTCCCGCCTGCGCCTGCGCGCTATGACGTCGGCGGACCTGGCCGCCGCCCAAGCCCTATCGAAAGCCGAGCAATGGCCGCATCGCCTGGAAGATTGGGAAATGCTGCTGGCGCTCGGCGACGGCGTCGTCGCCGTGGAGGGCGATACCGTCGTGGGCACGACCATGTGGTGGCCCTGCGGCCCGAAGGCGGCGACAATCGGCATGGTCATCGTTTCGCGTGATCATCGCGGCGCGGGCATCGGGCGGATGCTGATGGAAACGGCGCTTGCCGCGACCAAGGCCGAATCGCAGATGCTCAACTCCACCGAGGAAGGCGAGCCGCTATACCGCAAGCTGGGTTTCGAGCCGGTCGGCGAGATCCTCCAGCATCAAGGCGCCGCCTTTTCCGTGCCGATCATCCCGCTCGAGACGGGCGAGCGCATCCGCCCGCTCGGCACGAGCGACTGGGAGGCTGTCGCAGCGATGACCGAAGCGGCCACGGGCCTCACCCGTCCCGCGCTGCTGGCCGAGCTTCAAAACTCGGCGCATGGCGTCATATTGGACGAGGATGGCCGCCAGGCCGGCTTCGCCCTGTTCCGCCGCTTCGGCCGGGGCTATTCGGTCGGCCCGGTCGTGGCGCCGGACATTGTGCGCGCCAAGGCGCTGATCTCGCACTGGCTGGGATCGCAGGCGGGCAAGTTCACCCGGCTCGATATTCCGGGCGATAGTGGCCTTTCGGCCTGGCTGGAGGATCTGGGCATCGTCCGCGTCGGGCGCGTCGTCACCATGCTGCGCGGCAAGCCGCTTCCCGCGACGGGCGACATGCGCTCCTTCGCGATCGTCACCCAGGCGCTCGGCTGATGGCGGCGCTTCCCGACCTCGCCGATCCCGCGCTGTTCATCGAGCGCGCCTTCATCGGCGGCCGCTGGACCGAGGCGTCGAGCGGCGCGACCATCGACGTCACCGATCCCGCCACCGGTGCGCGGATCGGCGCCGTGCCCGCGGGTGACGCCGCCGATGCCCGCGCGGCGATCGACGCCGCGGCCGAGGCGCTAGGGCCCTGGCGGGCAAGGCCCGCAGGCGAGCGGGCGGCGATCCTCGAACGATGGCACGACCTCATCCTCGCCAATGTCGCCGATCTCGGCCGGATCATGACCGCCGAGCAGGGCAAGCCGCTGGCCGAGGCGGAAGGCGAGATCCGCTACGCCGCCACCTTCGTCAAATGGTTCGCGGAGGAGGGCCGCAGGATCGGCGGCCATGGCGTTCCTGCGCCCACCGCGGACCGTCGCGTCTTGGTGCTCAAGGAGCCGGTGGGCGTCACCGCCGCGATCACGCCGTGGAACTTCCCGGCGGCGATGATCACGCGCAAATGCGCGCCCGCGCTGGCGGCAGGATGCACGATGGTGGTAAAGCCTTCGGAGCTCACGCCTTTCACGGCGCTCGCCCTGGCGCTGCTCGCCGAACGCGCCGGCGTGCCGGCGGGCGTTCTGAGCGTCGTCACCGGTCTGCCCGAGGGGATAGGCGGCGAGCTGACCGCCAATCCGGTCGTCCGCAAGCTCTCCTTCACCGGATCGACCCGCGTCGGCGCGTTGCTGATGCGGCAGAGCGCCGACGGCATCAAGCGGCTCAGCCTCGAGCTGGGCGGCAATGCGCCCTTCCTCGTCTTCGACGATGCCGATGTCGATCTCGCCGTCGCGGGCGCAATGGCCAGCAAGTTCCGCAATGCCGGCCAGACCTGCGTCTGCGCCAATCGCATATTCGTCCAGGACGGGATTCACGACGCCTTCGTCGAGCGGCTGGGTGCCGCCGTCCGCGCGCTCCGCGTCGGCGACGGGCGCGCTGCCGGCACGACGATCGGCCCGCTGATCAATTCCGCCGCGACGGCCAAGGTCGCCGCCCATGTCGAGGATGCGCTGGCGAAGGGCGCGACCCTGTATGCGGCCGCCGACAGCGATCTCGATCCCACGCGTTTTGCCCGGCCGGTCGTGCTGACCGGAGCGGCGGCCGCTATGCGGCTGGCGGAGGAGGAGACGTTCGGCCCCATCGCCCCCGTCTTCCGCTTCCGGCATGAGGCGGAGGCGATCGAGCTGGCCAATGCCACGCCCTATGGGCTCGCCGCCTATTTCTACACCAACGACATCCATCGCTCCTGGCGCGTCGCCGAGGCGCTGGAATTCGGCATGGTCGGGCTCAACACCGGCTCGATCGCGATGGAGATGGCGCCCTTCGGCGGCATCAAGCAATCCGGACTGGGACGCGAGGGCGGCCAGCTCGGCATCGAGGAATATCTGGAGCCCAAGGCCTTCCACATCGGCGGCCTCAAGCTTCGCGCAGACTGAATAGAGGACAGAGACCGGCATGGCCGACCAACGCAGCTACACCATCGCGATCATCCCCGGCGACGGCATCGGCAAGGAAGTGGTGCCGGAAGGCGTGCGCGTGCTCGAGGCCGCCGCCAGCCGCTACGGCTTCCGCATCGAGCAGCAATGGCATGATTTTGCGAGCTGCGATTATTATGCTCGCCACGGCCAGATGATGCCCGACGACTGGAAGGCGCGCATCGGCAATCCGGCGGCGATCTTCTTCGGCGCGGTCGGCTGGCCCGATACCGTGCCCGACCATGTCTCGCTCTGGGGCTCGCTGATCCAGTTCCGGCGGGAATATGACCAATATGTCAACCTCCGCCCGGTGCGGCTGATGCCGGGCGTGCCCTGCCCGCTGGCGGGCCGCAAGCCGGGCGACATCGATTTCTGGGTGGTGCGCGAGAATACAGAGGGCGAATATTCGGCGATCGGCGGCACGGCCTTTCCGGGCACCGAGCGGGAGGTGGTGATCCAGGAGACGGTGATGACCCGCACCGGGGTCGACCGCATCCTGAAATATGCCTTCGACCTCGCCCAGCAGCGGCCGAAGAAGCATCTGACTTCAGCCACCAAGTCCAACGGCATTGCCATCACAATGCCTTATTGGGACGGCCGCGTCGAAGCGATGGCCGAGCGCTATCCCGACATCCGGCACGACAAATATCATATCGACATATTGGCGGCGCAGTTCGTGCTGAACCCCGACCGGTTCGACGTCGTCGTCGCATCCAATCTGTTCGGCGACATTTTGTCCGATCTGGGCCCGGCCTGCACCGGCACGATCGGCATCGCGCCCTGCGGCAACATCAATCCGGACCGCAGCGTCCCCTCGCTGTTCGAGCCGGTCCATGGCTCCGCCCCCGACATTGCGGGCAAGGGCATCGCCAATCCGGTGGGCCAGATCTGGTCGGCCGCGATGATGCTCGACCATATTGGCGAGACGGAAGCCGCCGCCGCGATCGTCCGCGCGATCGAGACGGTGCTCGCCGACCCCGCGCTGCGCACCGCCGACCTTGGCGGCACGGCGAACACGGAGACGTGCGGACGCGCGATCGCCGACGCGCTCGACTGACGGGGGCTGACCGCGAATCCCGCGCAGCATTATCTGCTGTGCGGGCCCCGAGAAAAATATGTCGCGCCGGATGGAAGGGCCGGATCAGCGTTCTCTGATCCGGCCCTCGCATAATGTTGCGCATCAGTTTCGTAGGGCAGGCCGATGTATTCGAACCACCTCATTGAAAGCGATCGCAACCATCTGATCCATCCGGTTACGGCATTCCGGCCGCACGAGCGGCGCGGCGCGACCGTACTGGCATCCGGCAAGGGCATGTATCTGCGCGACATCGAGGGCAATGAGCTGCTCGATGCCTTTGCCGGCCTGTGGTGCGTCAATGTCGGCTACGGCCATGAATCCATCGTCGAGGCGGCCGCCGCGCAGATGCGCCGCCTGCCCTATGCCACCGGCTATTTCCATTTCGCGAACGAGCCCGCCATCCGCCTTGCAGAACGGCTGGTCGAGCTGAGCCCGCCGGGGCTGGATCGCGTCTTCTTCACGCTCGGCGGTTCCGACGCGGTCGATTCCGCCGTCCGCTTCATCGTCAACTATTACAACGCCACCGGCCGGCCCGCGAAGAAGCATTTCATCGCGCTGGACAAGGGCTATCATGGCTCGTCCACCACCGGGTCGGGCCTGACCGGCCTGCCCGCCTTCCATCGCGATTTCGACGTGCCGCTGCCCTGGCAGCATCATATTCCGGCGGCCTATCCCTATCGCAGCCCGGTGGGCAGCGATCCGCAGGCCGTGATCGACCGTTCGGTCGCGGATCTTCGCGCGAAGGTGGCCGAGCTGGGCGCGGAAAATGTCGCGGCCTTCTTCGCCGAGCCGGTGCAGGGATCGGCCGGGGTGATCGTGCCCCCGCCCGGCTGGCTCAAGGCGATGCGCGACACCTGCACCGAGCTCGACATATTGTTCGTGGCGGACGAGGTCATCACCGGCTTCGGCCGTACCGGCCCGATGTTCGCCTGCGAGACCGAAGGCGTGTCGCCGGACCTGATGACAATGGCCAAGGGCCTCACCTCCGGCTACGCGCCGATGGGCGCGGTGCTGATGTCCGACAAGGTCTATTCGGGCATCGCCGACGGACCCCGGCCGGAGCTGCCGATCGGCCATGGCTTCACTTATTCGGGCCATCCCGTCAGCGCGGCGGTCGGCCTGGAAGTGCTGCGTCTCTATACGGAGGGCGGCATCCTCGCCAATGCGCAGGAGCGCGCGCCGCGCTTCCGCGAAGGGCTGCTCGATCTGCAGGATCATCCGCTGGTCGGCAATGTACGCGGCGTGGGCCTGCTCGGCGGCATCGAGCTCGTCTCCGACAAGGCGGAAAAGACCCGGTTCGACCCGGCGCTGCGGCTGCCCGAACGGCTGACCAACGCCGCCTATCGCAACGGCATCATCTTCCGCGCCTTCGGCGATGGAACTATCGGCCTCGCCCCCGCGATAAGCTGCGGCGCGGACGATATGGACCGCCTGTTCGCACGGCTTCGCAAGACGCTCAACGACGTTCTTGACGAGCCTGAAGTGCGGCGCGAAGTCGGCTGAACGGCATATGCCGGGATCGGGTGATCCGACCCGATCGGAGAGGAACGGATAGATGAGCATCGGTCCAAAACTTGATCGCCTCGACTTCAAGATACTGGCCCAGCTTCAGAAGAACGGCCGGATCACCAATGTCGATCTTGCCGATGCGGTCGGCCTCTCGCCCAGCCCTTGCCTGATACGCGTCAAGCGTCTGGAAAAGGCGGGATATATCACCGGCTATGGCGCACATCTCAATCTGTCGAAGCTCGGCGACGTCCTCACCGTCTTCACCGAAGTGACACTCGCGGACCATCGCAGCGGAGATTTTTCGCGCTTCGAGCAGCGTATCCGTACCGTCGACGAGGTGGTCGAATGCCATCTCGTCAGCGGCGGATATGATTATCTCCTGAAGTTCATCACGAAATCCGTGACGCATTACCAGTCCGTCATGGAAGACATTCTTGAGCGCGATTTCGGAATAGAGAAATATTTCAGCTATATCGTCATCAAGTCACCGATATTGAAGCGCTACGACCCGATCGAAATCCTGTTCGAAGGCAATCTTTCATGACGATGCAGCTCCCGATCCAGTCCGAACATGAGCGGGCCGGCGCGATGCCGGACGGCAAGGCCGGGATCGAGGAGCTGATCGCGCCGCTGGTCGCCTTCCGGCGCGACATCCATGCCCATCCCGAGCTGGGCTTTGCCGAGCATCGCACCGCCGCCGCCATCGCCGAGCAGCTCCGCGCCATCGGCCTGGAGGTAGAAAGCGGGATCGGCGGCACGGGCGTCGTGGGCGTGCTGCGCAATGGCGACGGCAAGGGCTCGCTCGGCTTTCGCGCGGACATGGACGCGCTGCCCATCCATGAGGATACGGGCCTCGATTATGCCAGCCGGACGCCCGGCATATTCCATGGCTGCGGCCATGACGGCCATGTCGCGACGCTGCTGGGCGCCGCGCGCCACCTCGCCCGCACCCGCCACTTCAACGGCACGATCAACTTCATCTTCCAGCCCGCCGAGGAAGGGCTGGGTGGCGCGCACAAGATGATCGAGGATGGCCTGTTCGATCGTTTCCCCTGCGATCAGGTCTATGCGCTGCACAATTGGCCCGATCTGCCGGCGGGCAGCGCCCGGACGCGGCCGGGCCCGATCATGGCCGCGGCCGACAAGTTCGAGATCCTGGTTTCCGGCCGTGGCGGCCATGCCGCCCTGCCGCACCAGACGCCGGATGCCATCGTCGCTGCGAGCGAGCTCGCGCTGCAGCTCAACATGATCGTCTCGCGCCGCATCCCGCCGACCAGCTCGGCAGTGCTGTCGGTGACGCAGATCGCGGGCGGCCATGCCCATAATGTGCTGCCTGCGGAAGTGCGCCTCGCCGGCACCGTGCGCACGTTCGATCCCGCCGTGCAGGATGTGATCGAGGCGGCGCTGCGCGATATTGCTGCGGGCGTGGCGCTGGCCAGCGGCACGCGCATCGACGTGAGCTACAACCGCTATTATCCGGCGACGATCAACGATGCGGAATGCGCCGCCCATGCGCTCGCGGCGGCCGCCGCCGTGTGCGGGGATGCCGCCTTCGCGCCCGATCCCGCCTATACGTCCGAAGATTTCGCCTTCATGCTCCAGGCGCGGCCGGGGGCATATCTGTGGCTGGGCCAGGGCCGGCCGGGCAAGGAGGCACCGCTGCACCATCCGCATTACGACTTCAACGACGAGGTCATCGGCACGGGCATCGCCTGGTTCACCGAGCTGGCGGAGCGGCTGCTGCCGGCATGATCTTTCGGCGCCTTCCCTTCCTGTCCTCGCGATCGCGGCGCTGCGCCGTCGCGGCCGCGCCCGGAATGGCGGGGCGCTTCCTGCTCGTGCTGATGATCTCCATCCTGATGCTGTCGCACGGGACGATGACGCCGGCCGCGGTTCATCATGACCTGTCCTTCCATGCCGACGAGATGGGCCATCATGCCGAGCATGACGACGACGATCGCGCCGGCGAAAGCAGCGATCCGGGCGCGCCGCGCGATCCGAGTGAGCCGCACAAGGGCACGGTGGCGGCAGCGCATGTCCATATCGTCGCCGATCATGTGCCCGACAGCGCATTGCCCCTCGCGCCGATAATCCGGGCCGCGATCGACACGCCCGCGATCGAGCCGATAGCATTCGCTTCACTCCAGATGCCGCCCCTGCTGGAGCCTCCAGCCGCCTGATCCACGGCCCATGGCGCGGCGCCCAGGCGATCCGCGCCGCATGTCCCCCGGATCAGGAGACTTTTCATGTTCAGATTGTCGCGCGCCGCCCTCATTGTGGCCGCTTGCTTACCGTCGGCGGCGTTCGCAGCACCGCTGACGCTCCAGGATGCCATTTCGCGCACGCTCGGCGCCGCGCCCCAGGCCGCATCAGCCGCCGCGCGCAACGATGCGCTCGTCGCCGCCCGCGCGGCGGCCGATACCCGCCCCTCCGCCTCGATCGACGCCCTCGCCGAAAATCTCGGGGTCGGCGGCAAGGATCTGAACGATCAGATCCAGGTCGGCGCCGTCTACAGCCAGCGGATCGAACGTGGCGGAAAGCGTGCCGCGCGGGTCGCGCTGGCGGATGGCGAGATCCGCGTCGCGCGCGCCGAAGCGGTCGTCCAGCGGCTCGAAATCGCAGCGACCGTCCAGCGCCTGTTCGTCGAGGTGGAGGCCGCCCAGGTCGCGCTCGGCAATGCGCGCGAGCGTGTCGCGATCGCCGAGGCGCTCGCGCGCGAGGTCGGCCGGCGGGTGAGCGCGGCGCGCGATCCGCTGTTCGCCGGCACGCGCGCGCAGACCCAACTCGCCGAAGCCAAGGTCGATCTGGAGCTTGCCATCCATGCCCATGATGCCGCGCTGACGCGGCTGATCGCGCTGTGGGGCGGCACACCCAACGGGCTGCAGGTCGCGACCGACAATTTCCTGCGCTTCGACCGGCCCGTGACCGAGCCTCGCCCCTCCGCGCCGGACCTCGCCGTCTATGAGGCGCGCGCCGCCCGGGCGGATGCCGCGATCACGCTGGAACGCGCGCGCGCCGTGCAGGACCCGACCGTCTCGGCGGGCCCGCGCTATCTTCCCGGCACGGGCGACGTGGCGCTGGTCGCGGGCTTCTCGCTGCCGCTCGGCAATCGCGCGCTCAACCGCGCCAATGTGGCGCGCGTCGAGGCCGAGCGGCGCCAGGCCGATGCGGACATGGCGGTCGAACGGTTCGAACGCACGCGTGCGATCGCGCTCGCGGCCGAGAAGGTCGAGGAATCGCGCCATGAGGCCGAGGCGATCCGCGATCGCGTGATCCCCGGCGCCGAAAGGACGCTGGCCGAGGTGCGCGCCGGCTATGCTCGCGGCGGTTTCTCCTTCCTCGACGTGTCCGCCGCGCAGTCCGCGCTCGCCGCCGCCCGCAGCCGGCTCGTCCAGGCCGCCACCCGCTATCATGAGGCCGGGGTCGAGCTCGACCGCCTGACCGGCCGTTTCGCCGATACCGTCCAGGAGACGCGCTGATGTCCAAGATCCATGCCGCCATCGCCGCGGCCTTCCTGCTGCCGCTCGCCGCCTGCGGCTCCGAAACCGCTGCCCCCGCCAGCGAGGAGCATGGCGCCCCCGCCGAAGATTATGAGCGCGGCCCGCATAATGGGCGGATGCTGCGCGATGGCGATTTCGCGCTGGAAATCACCATCTTCGAGGATGGCGTGCCGCCCGAATTCCACGTCTATGCCTATCGCGGCGACAAGCCGGTGGCACCCGCCGGCATCGATCTGGCGATCATTCTCAAGCGTCTCGACGGCGAGGTGAACCGCTTCGCCTTCCGGCCCGAGGAGGATTATCTGCGCGGTCAGGCCCGCGTGATCGAGCCGCACAGCTTCGATGTCGAGGTGATCGCGAACGAGGGCGGCAAGCGCCATCAGTGGCGCTATGCTTCCTATGAAGGCCGTACCACCATCTCCGCGCCGGCCGCGCGCGCGGCGGGCATCAGCATCGAACGGGCCGGCCCCGCCACGATCGGCGAGACGATCGAACTGGTCGGCCGGGTCGAGCTCGATCCGGCGGCGACCGCCGAGGTGGGCGCCAAATATCCCGGCCGGGTCGTCTCGGTCGCGCGCAATGTCGGCGACCGGGTGGCGCGCGGAACGCTGCTCGCGCGCATCGAGAGCAGCGAAAGCCTGCAGACCTATTCGGTGTTCGCGCCGATCGCCGGCATCATTACCGAGCGCCGCACCAATGTCGGCGGCGTCACCGGCTCCGAGCCCCTTTTCGTGATCGCCGATCCGTCGCGCACGGTCGCGTCCTTCCCGGTTTTCCCGCGCGACATGGAGCGGGTGCGCGCCGGCCAGCCGGTGCAGATACGCGGGCTGGAAGGCAATCGGGCGCAGAGCACGCGGATCCGCGACTTCCTGCCGCTGGCGGACAGCGCCACCCAGTCGCTCACCGCGCGGGCGACGCTGCCCAATGCGGACGGCTTCTGGCGGCCGGGCATGAGCGTGCGGGGCGAAGTGACGGTCGAGCAGCGCAGCGTGCCGCTGGCGGTGAAGACCAGCGGGCTGCAGGCGTTCCGCGACTTCACCGTCGTCTTCGCGCAGGTCGGCGACACCTATGAGGTGCGGATGCTCGAGCTCGGCACGCAGGGCCCCGAATGGACCGAGGTGAAGTCCGGCATCAAGCCGGGCCAGGCCTATGCCGCCACCGGCAGCTATGTCGTGAAGGCGGACATAGAGAAGTCCGGCGCCAGCCACGACCATTAAGGGATCCGCAGCCATGCTCGAACGCATCATCCGGCTGTCGATCCGACAGCGCTGGGCGGTCCTCGCGATCGCCCTCCTTCTCGGCGCCGTGGGCGTCTACAGCTTCGGCCGGCTCAAGATCGACGCCGTGCCCGACATCACCAATGTGCAGGTGCAGATCAATACCGCCGCGCCCGGCTTCTCGCCGCTCGAGGCGGAGCAGCGCATCACCTATCCGGTCGAGACCGCGATCGCGGGGCTGCCGGGCCTCGAATATACGCGCTCCGTCTCGCGCTACGGACTGAGCCAGGTGACGGTGGTGTTCCGCGACGGCACCGACATCTATTTCGCGCGCCAGCTCGTCAATGAGCGGCTGCAGGGCGTGCGCGGCAATCTGCCGCCCGGTCTCGCCCCCGAAATGGGGCCGATCGCGACGGGTCTCGGCGAGATCTTCATGTACACGATCGAACCGAAGCCGGGCGCGCGCAAGCCCGACGGCTCCGCCTGGACCGCGCAGGATCTGCGCACGCTCCACGACTGGGTGGTGCGCCCGCAACTGCGCACCGTGCCCGGCGTCACCGAGGTCAATTCGGTCGGCGGCTATCGCAAGGAATATCATGTCACGCCCTATCCCGAGCGGCTTGCCGGCTATGGCCTGACCGTCGGCGACGTGATCGGCGCGCTCGAACGCAATAATGCCAATGTCGGCGCAGGCTATGTCGAGCGCTATGGCTCGCAATATCTGATCCGCGTGCCGGGCCAGGCGGCCGGCGAGCGCGATCTGGCAGGGATCATCGTCGCCTATCGCGGCAATGTGCCGATCCGCATCGCCGATGTGGCGGATGTCGTGATCGGTTCGGAAATGCGCAACGGCGCCGCCACCAAGGATGGGCGCGAGGTGGTGCTCGGCACCATCTACATGCTGGTCGGCGAAAATGCGCGCGACGTGAGCCAGGCCGTCGCCAAGCGGCTGGAAGAGGTCAATCGCTCGCTCCCCGCCGGCGTCGTCGCCGAGACCGTCTATGACCGCTCGAAGTTGGTCGATGCGACGGTCGAGACGGTCCAGAAGAACCTTCTCGAAGGCGCGCTGCTCGTCATCGTCATCCTCTTCCTGCTGCTCGGCAACATCCGCGCGGCGCTCATCACCGCAGCCGTCATCCCCCTATCCTTCCTGCTGACGATCAGCGGCATGGTCGCGAACGACGTGTCGGGCAATCTCATGAGCCTGGGCGCGCTCGATTTCGGCCTGATCGTCGACGGGGCGGTGATCATCATCGAAAACTGCCTCCGCCGCTTCGGCGAGGCGCAGCATCGGCTAGGCCGGCTGCTGAGCCGGGAGGAGCGCTTCGGCCTGGCGGGTGCGGCGACGGCCGAGGTGATCCGGCCGAGCCTGTTCGGCATCGCGATCATCACCATCGTCTATCTGCCGATCTTCGCGCTGACCGGCGTGGAAGGAAAGACCTTCCACCCCATGGCGGCCACCGTCGTCATGGCGCTGATGGCGGCACTCTTCCTGTCGCTCACCTTCGTGCCGGCGGCGGTCGCGCTGTTCGTCACCGGCCGGGTCGAGGAGAAGGAGAGCCGCGCGATGCGTGCCGCAAGGTCCCGCTACGCGCCGCTGCTCGATCTGGCGCTCCGCCGCCGGGGAGCAGTGATCGCGGGCGCCGTCGGGCTCGTCCTGTTGAGCGGCGTCGCAGCGACGCGGCTCGGATCGGAGTTCATCCCGAATCTCGACGAAGGCGATCTCGCGCTTCATGCGCTGCGCATCCCCGGCACGAGCCTCACCCAGGCGGTCGAGATGCAGTCCGCGCTCGAGCGACGCCTCAAGCGCTTCCCGGAAGTGGCGGACGTGTTCGCCAAGATCGGCACGGCGGACGTCGCCACCGATCCCGTGCCGCCGAGCGTCGCCGACACTTTCGTCATGATGAAGCCGCGTTCGGAATGGCCCAATCCGCGCAAGCCCAAGGCCGAGCTGGTCGCCGAGATGGACGCCGCGGTGCAGCAGGTGCCGGGATCGCGCTATGAGTTCATCCAGCCGATCCAGATGCGGTTCAATGAGCTCATCGCCGGCGTCCGCTCCGACGTCGCGATCAAAGTCTATGGCGACGATCTCGATCGGCTCGCCCAGACGGCCGATGCGGTGCTGAAGGTGGTCTCCTCGATCCCTGGCGCACAGGATGCGCAGGCCGAACAGACGACCGGCCTGCCCTTCATCCAGATCCTGCCCGACCGCGCGGCGCTGACCCGCCTCGGCCTCAATGTCGAGGATGTCCAGACGGTGATCGGGACGGCGATGGGCGGCCGTTCGGCGGGGCAGATGTTCGAGGGCGATCGCCGCTTCGACATCGTCGTCCGCCTGCCCGAGCGGCTGCGCGAGGATCCCGCCGTGCTCGAACGCCTGCCCGTACCGCTGCCGGCGGCAGCGGACGGCACGCCCCGTTCGGTGCCCCTGTCGGAGATCGCGACGATCGAGCGCACCACCGGGCCGAACCAGATCAGCCGCGAGGACGGCAAGCGCCGCGCGGTCGTGACGGTCAACGTCCGCGGCCGCGACCTCGGCTCCTTCATCGCCGAGGTGCAGCAACGGATCGACGCGGAGGTGAAGCTGCCCGCCGGCTATTGGGTCGATTATGGCGGCACGTTCGAGCAGCTCCAGTCCGCATCGACGCGCCTCAAGATCGTCGTGCCGCTCGCGCTGCTGCTGATCTTCGGCCTGCTGCTGGCGCTGTTCGGATCGGCGAAGGATGCCGGCATCGTCTTCTCGGGCGTGCCGCTCGCGCTTACCGGCGGCATCGCGGCGCTGCTGCTGCGCGGCATTCCCTTCTCCATCTCGGCGGGCATCGGCTTCATCGCGCTGTCGGGCGTCGCCGTCCTGAACGGCGTCGTGATGCTGACCTTCATCCGCCAGCTTCGCGAGGAAGGCCGGCCGCTCGACGAGGCGATCCGCGAGGGCGCGCTCACCCGCCTCCGGCCGGTGCTGATGACCGCACTCGTCGCCTCGCTCGGCTTCGTGCCGATGGCGCTCAATGTCGGTCCCGGATCGGAGGTGCAGCGTCCGCTCGCCACCGTCGTGATCGGCGGCATCATCTCCTCGACGCTCCTGACCCTGCTCGTCCTGCCCGCGCTCTATCGCGCGGTGCATGGGCGACGGGTGGCGGCGGAGGACCGCGCCGTGCCAGCCATGAGCTGAAGCGAAAGACGCCCCGGCCCTGTCGGCCGGGGCGTCAGCATCATTTAATGCTTGGTCGCCTCGTCGCCGCGCGAGATTGGAATCCTGCGGCCACGCTCAATGGCCTCCGCCGATCTGGGCAGGGTGATCGTCAGCACGCCATCCTCGAACGTGGCCCTGGCCTGATCCTCCTGCACCCCGGCGGGCAGGCCGATGCGGCGCTCGAAACGGCCATAATAGCGTTCCGAATAGCCGCGATCCTTGTCCTCGGTCTCGCTCTTGCGTTCGCCACGCAGCGTGAGCACGCCATCTTCGACCAGAATCTCGACATCCTTCTCACGCATGCCGGGCAGTTCGGCGGTGATGCGCACCTCATTGTCGGTCTGGCTGGTCTCGACCATCGGCCACCCGCCTCCCATGCGCTGGCCCAATGCGGGCATCAGCGCGGGCATGTCGAAGCCGCGAAACGGGTCGAAACCCCTGAAAGCATCGTTGAAGAGACGGTTCATCTCGCGATGCAGCGACAGCAGGGGATTCGCTTCCTCGCCGCCATAGAGGCTCGGGGTCCGGCTACTTTCCCGGCCCCAGGGTATAAGATCACGCATTGCCATCCTCATCCTCCTTATATTTCAAGCCTGAACATGGTTGCGCCGCCGGCACGCGCCCGGTCGCTCGATGAAGGGACAGGTCTGGGCGGGGTCAGTTCGCCGCTCATATCCGGCTCCTCCAACAGGCAATATGACTGCGCAGGGAAGCCCGAAATGCCCAGACGCCCCTCCGACAGGACCGGACCCGAACGGCGGCGCCCGGTGGATATGGAGCTAGGTGATTTACGGCTTGTTTCAAGATGATGGCGGCTAAGCGTGCCCCGTTTTCGCTCCGATTCCGGGCCATCCGGATGCCTCGCCCGCATCCGCCCGGGCGGTGTGCGCGACCGACCCGAAACGGGCGCGATAGACGGCGGGCGTCGTGGAAAGCTGCACGCGGAAATGATGCCGCAAGGTGGCGGCCGTCCCGAAGCCCGAGGCTTCAGCGACAGCCTCGATCGGCGCCATGCTTTTCTCCAGCAGCTCGCGCGCCCTGGCCAGCCGTTCGGCGAGAAGCCATTTGGCAGGTGTCGTGCCCGTAGCGGCCTCGAACCGGCGGAGGAAGGTGCGCGGGCTCATTCCGGCCGCCCGGGCGAGCCCCTCTAGCCTATGGTCCCCCTTTATATCCTGCCGCATCCGATCGAGCAGCGGCGCGATCCGCGCGCTTTCATGGGGCATGGCGACGGCGCGTTCGACGAACTGCGCCTGCCCCCCATCGCGATGCGGCGGGAGGACGAGACGGCGCGCGACCTTGTTCGCCGCCTCCGTCCCGAAATCTCGGCGCACCAGATGGAGGCAGAGATCGATCCCGGCCGCGCTGCCGGCGGAGGTGAGGACATCGCCCTCATCCACATAGAGCACATCCGGCTCGACGCGGATGGCAGGATAGTGCGCCTGCAGTCTTTCGGCATAGCGCCAATGCGTCGTGGCACGTTTGCCCGACAGCAGCCCCGCCGCCGCCAGCACGAACACGCCGGAACAGATTGAGAGGATACGCGCGCGCCGCGCATGCGCCTTCCGGAGCGCGGCGATCAGGCGATCAGGAACGGGCTCGTCGACGCCGCGCCATCCGGGCACGATCACCGTTCCTGCCCGATCGACCAGATCCAGCCCGCCATCCGCCACCATGCGGACACCGCCCGTCGCCCGGAGCTCGCCCGGCTCGATCGCGGCAACGGCGAAACGATACCAATGCTCGCCCATTTCCGGCCGGGGGAGACCGAATATCTCCACCGCCACCCCGAATTCGAAGGTGCACAGCCCGTCATAGGCGATGGCGACAACCAGTGGATCGGGCGCGGGGCTGATGCGGAACGTTTTTGTCATGATCTTGATGCTATATGGCGTTCTTGCCAGCTACCAGCCCCTCAAGGCCTGGGCGATATGCGAGGCCATCATCCGCGCCATGATCTAGGAGGGCTGAAATGAGCTATGTGATCGAGATTCCCGCGGCGTCCCCCGAAGTGGTGATCGCGCATTTTTCGCACCGGCTGTCGGTGGAGACCGACTGCGCGGACGTCGCCGCGGCGCTGGAAGCCGGCGAGCAGGATTTCGTCCTGCTCCATGTCGTCGGATCGGAGGCGGCCTATGAGCGGCGGCATGTTCCGGGCGCGATCCATCTGCGCCATGCGGAGATTTCGGCCGAGCGCATGGCGGAATGGCCGGAGGACACGCTGTTCGTCGTCTATTGCGCCGGCCCGCATTGCAATGGCGCGGATCGGGCGGCGCTGAAGCTCGCGCGGCTGGGGCGGCCGGTGAAGATCATGATCGGCGGTATCACCGGCTGGGCCGACGAGGAACTGCCCTTCGCCTCGGGCGCGGAGCCGGGCCTGATCGCAAAGGCAGCCTGATGGATGGCGGCGCGCAGGCCCTCATCCGCCCCTTCGCGCGGCGGGACGTTGCCCAAGTGCTGGACCTGATGCGGGCGCTTGCCGTCTTCGAAGGCTATATCGATCGCTTCCAGGTCAGCGAGGCCGATCTGATCGAGCATGGCCTCGGCCCCTCGCCGCGCTTCGGCCTGTTCGTGGCGGAACTTGCGGGCCATGTCGTGGGGATCGCCGTCCATTATATCATCCCCTGGACGTTCGACCTGAAGCCCACGCTGGTCCTCAAGGAACTGTTCGTCGCCGCGGAGGCCCGCGGGCTGGGGGTCGGCCGCGCGCTGATGACCGCAATCGTCGAACATGCGGCGCGCATCGGCGCGCCGCGGGTCAACTGGCTCGTGCTGGCGGGCAATGAACGCGCCAAACGATTCTATGAGAGCCTGGGCGGGCAGCATGACATTATGTGGGAGCCGTGGACGATGGCTCCCAATGCGTTGAACGACTCTCGTCTGGACTGAGCACTCCCGTCATCCCTGCCTCCGCAGGGTGACGGTTCAGACGCATCAAGCGCCCGCCATCTCCGCCCGTCCACGCGCCTTGCCTGGCTCGACCATGAGCGCCGGCATGTGCGTTGAAAGTTCGTCGATCGTCGCGCGCACGCGCGAAGGCAGATGCCGGGCCTGCGGCCAGACCGCATGGACCTCGCTGCCCGTCGCCCGATACTTCCCGAACAATATCGCCAGATCGCCGGCGCGGACGCGATCGGCGACAAGCCAGCAGGGCAGGCAGGCGAGGCCGGCCCCCGCCATGGCGGCCTCAGCGATCGCATCCAGATCGTTCAGCCTTATGCGGCTGCGAGGCTGTATCTCCTCAAGCCTGCCATCGGGGCCGGTCAGCCGCCAGGGCTCGACCCGTCCGCCGCGATAAGCATAAGGAAGACAGTCATGATCGGCCAGATCAGCGGGCGTCAAGGGCGCCCCGCGCTCGGCAAGATAGGCCGGGGCCGCGCAGACGACCATCCTGAACGTCCCCAGCATGCGCGCCATCAGCCCCGCGCGATCGGGCAGCGGGCCGACACGGACCGCGAGATCGACCCGCTCCTCGACCAGATCCACGAGCTGATCGGAAAAGCCCAGATCGAGTTCGAGCTGCGGATGCCGCCGTACAAGATCGAGCAGGATCGGCGCGACGCAGCGGCGGCCGAGCAGGACGGGCGCGCTGACGCGCAGCATTCCCGATGGCGAGCGGCCGCCATCGTCCAGCACCGCCTCCGCTGCCTCGAGCTCCGCCAGCACGCGCAGGCAGCGTTCATGGAAGGCCTGCCCGTCGTCGGTCAGGCTCTGGCCGCGCGTCGTGCGGTGGAAGAGCCTGGTTCCGAGCCTTTCCTCCAGCCGCGCGATCGCCTTGCCCACCGCCGACCGGCTGAGCCCGATCCGATCCGCCGCGCGCGCGAAGCTGCCGGCCTCGGCGGCCTGGACGAAAATGGAAATACCGCTCAGCCGATCGACCAAAATGCCTCCACCATGTAGCGCATATGTCTACACTGAACGGACAAATCTCCGTCACTGCGGATCATATCGCTCCATTATGTCTCGCGTCCAGCCAAGGTGGAGCGAGACATGACGAACATGATGAAGCGGTGGCAGATCAGCGCGGCCGGACGCCAGACGCTGGAGCTTGCCGACGTTCCGGTGCCGGTCGCGGGCCCGGGCGAAGTGCTGGTCCGCGTGAAGGCCGTGTCGCTCAACTATCGCGACCGGCTGTTCCTCGAAAATCAAGGCTATGCCCAATTTGCCCTGCCGTTCACGCCCGCATCGGACCTGGCCGGCGAAGTCCAAGGCGTCGGGCCCGGCGTCACGCGCTTCAAGGCCGGCGACCGGGTGATCAACAATTTTACCGCCGGCTGGATCGACGGGCCGCCGCCCCGCGTCAACGGGGTCAATCAGAGCTTCGGCGGCCCCCTGCCCGGCGTTCTGGCCGAATATGTCGCCCTGCCCGCCGAATGGCTCGTCGCGGCGCCGGCCACGCTCGACGATGCGGAAGCGAGCACCCTGCCCTGCGCCGCGCTCACCGCATGGACAAGCCTCGTCGAGCTCGGCGGGCTGCGCCCGGGCGAGACGGTGCTGGTCCAGGGCACAGGCGGCGTCTCGCTCTTCGCGCTGCAATTCGCCGCCGCGATGGGCGCCGAGGTGATCGTCACGTCGAGCGGCGAGGAGAAGCTGGAACGCGCCAAGGCGCTCGGCGCGACACATGGCATCAACCGCGAAACCACGCCCGACTGGGCCGAAGCCGTCCTTGGAATCACAAGCGGGCGCGGCGCGGATCATATTCTGGAAATGGTCGGCGGTACCAATCTCGGCAGGTCGATGGCAGCGATCGCTCCATCCGGCCGCATCTCGCTGATCGGCGTGATCGGCGGCTTCGAATCGAGCCTGCCTTCCTTTCCGGCCTTCCAGGCGCAGGCGACGGTCCAGGCCATTTTCGTCGGCAACCGCCGCGGGCTGGAGAATATGGTCCGGGCAGTCGACCGGATCGGCCTCAAGCCGGTGATCGACACGCAATTCGCCTTCGCCGATCTCCCCGACGGACTCGATCGTCTCGAGCGGGGACCGTTCGGCAAGATCGTCATCCGCGTTTCGAAATGAGGACGGACATTCCCGTCATGCTCGTCTAGCAGCGGGACGGCTCCCGGGAGCCATCTCCGCAACTCCATCCCCGACCGCGCCATCGTCGCAAAGGCCATCGCGGATGAGAGGGCGGCCGCGCATGATTTCGCGAGCCGCCCTGCAATGTGGAAGCGCGAATTAGAATTTCCGCGTGATTTCCAGTCCAAATTCTATGGGTCGACCGGGAATATAGCTGTCGATGCCCATGGAGCCGCCCCTATTCCTGCTCAGTTCGACTTTCTTATCGAGCAGGTTGGTGCCGAAGATACCGATCGACCAGGGGCTATCTTCGCCAGGCTGGAAGTCCAGCCGCCCGCCGAGCAGGCCATAACCAGGCGTATAGCAGCTCCCGATCGGGTTGCAGGCGGGCTTCCGGCCGACCGCGCGCCAGTTCAGGCTGGCGGTCAGGGTCGAATCGGACGGCAGGTAGAAAGTATAATTGCCCGAAACGCTGTAAGTATATTTGGGCGCGGTGTTGACCGGCGTGTTGAGCGTAAAGGAGACGCCCGGTCGGATGCTGTCATAAGCCTGGTCGAGATAGGAGCCGTTGGCCCGAAGGACAAGCTCCGGCACGGGCTGCACCACCAGCTCGCCCTCGAATCCCTGCTCATGTGCCGTAGCGCCCGTCTGCACCTGTCGCGTATCGACGCCGTTGATGTTGATCAGCACCGTGGTCTGGATATCGGCATAGTCCTGATAAAAGGCCGCGACATTGACGCGAAGACGGCGATCGAACCATTCGCTCTTCAAGCCGGCCTCGTAGGATGTGACCTTTTCGGGATCATAGGAGACGAGGATCCCGCCCAGATTGGAGCCGAGCTGCTGGTTGAAACCGCCCGCATTATAGCCGCGCGTCACGCTGACATAGGTGAACAGATCGGGAGTCCAGGCATAGGATAATTGGGCGCGCGGATCGAAGCTTTCCCAACTGTCCTTGCCACTTCCTACAAAGTGACCACCACAAGCCGCCGCCCCGGCCTGGAAAGCGGCGACGAAGCTTCTGCATTGCGGCGTGGTGTAGATGGTTTGCAGGAAGACGTCGCTGGACGCCTTCTTGCGATCATAGCTGTACCGGCCGCCCAGCGTCAGTTCGAGCGCGTCGGTGAACTTGAACGAGGCCTGGGCGTAGGCAGCCCAACTCTCGAACTTGTTATCGGCATCATAGGTGTAGCCGATGGGGTCGATCCAGTCGGGGCCGGTATCCTGCACGAACCCCGTCTTCTGATGATAATAGAAAAGGCCGAGAACATAGTTCATCCGCCCATCGATCGCCTTGCCGTTGAGGTTGACCTCTTGCGTGAACTGGTCCGTCGAGGTGTCGTCCAACTCCGCATAGATGTCATTGGGTGCGTTTATCGTCGGATTGTACCAGGATGAATCGGAATGACGATAGGCCGTTATCGATTTCAATGAAATATTGTCGTTAAAATCATAGTTCATCCGCAGATTGACCGTCGCGACCTCGGTATCGTTGAACGACTCCCTATGCCCTCCCCTTGTCCGTCCGGTACCATTTGAATCGCCGCCTTTCGCGATATCGGTAATGGCTGAACTGGTGGGGATGCTCAGCGTCGCTCCGCCATAGACGGCATAATCCTTGTTCAGGATAGGATAGGCGGTACACAAGGGGATCGAATGCAGCGCATTATAGTTGCGCATATAGGCCGCCGTCGGGCGGCAGCCTGTCACGATCGATGTCGATCCATCCGTATTCGACTGGTTATATTCGCCGAGAAGATCGATCGTCAGCTTGCTGTCCGGCAGCGCGCGTATCTGAAAGCGCGCCGACTTGTCGTTGACATTGTTGCTCTCCCCCTCGTCCAGCACATGCTTGATATAGCCATCGGCATTCTGGGTCCGGAAGCTGAAGCGCGTGAGCAACGCATCGCTCACGGGAATGTTGATCGCGCCTTCGGCGTCCAGACGCTTGTAGCTGCCGACACGGCCCAGCAGATAGCCGCCGGTATCCGCAGTGGGGCGGCGGGTGGACAGCAGCACGGCGCCAGCTGTCGTATTCTTGCCGAACAAGGTTCCCTGCGGCCCCTTCAGCACCTGAAGGGAATCCACGTCATAGAAATAGAGCTGATTGCCTTCCTGGCGCGCGACATACATTTCATCGACATAAAAGCCGGCCTTGGTGTCGACATTCACTTGGGAGTTGGTCTGGCCGATGCCGCGGATCGTGAAGCTCGCCCCGCCCGTCGCCAGAGGAAGAACCTCGAGGTTGGACACCGCCCCGCGAAGATCCTGGAAGTTTCGGATATTCTGCTCCGCCGCTTCTTCGCCCGAAATCGCCGTTACCGAGACCGGCGTGTCCTGCAGATTTTCCGCACGCCTGCGCGCGGTGACGACCACCTCGCCAAGGGCTCCTGCGGCTTCGGGCGTGGTGGCTTCCTGGGCATGGGCCACGCCCGCGCCACCGAGCGGCGTCATCACCGTAGAAAGGAGCATCGCCTTGATGAAATGATTGCGGGCAATGCTTGTAAGCGCTTCACCTGGACCTGACATAAGGATACCCCCCTTCCTTGATTGCGGTTCAGCCGACCAGTCGCGACAAGTCGCCGGCGGGTTGAGATGTCGGACTCACAAGCTTGCGCGCGCCGCCGCCCTGCGGGCTTGCCGATAGCTCACCGGGATCGTGGTCGCCGCGGCGCCATGGGCGTCGCGCTGGCAAGCGCGAAGCTACACGCCTTCAGGAATCTCTCGCTCTCCGAAGGACATCCGAGTGCCGGAGGAGATTGCCTATGCCGATCAATGGCAATCCCCCGCCCCTCGAATGTGCCCCTCCCATTCTCGTTCTGCGCGCGATTATGATTGCGGGGCCATTCTTAATGAGAATTCAATTTGCTTACAAGGAATATATTCTTTTTAAGAAATTAAATTGACACATCGACCGCGGAAGGGAGTGAACCCGCTCCGGCCAGCACCGGCGATCAGCAATCCAGCGTCGTGGTGCGTTCCCATGTGGTCAGATGCGCGGTGAAGCTGTTCCATTCCTGTTTCTTCAGCTTGAGATAGCTGGGAATGAAGGCCCCCAGTGCCTCGTTCAGCACGTCGGACGCCTCGAGCGCGCGCAGGGCATCGAGAAGATTGAGCGGAAGCGTGGCGACATCCTTCACGCTATGCCCGTCGGTATACATATTTATATCGAGGCGCCGGCCCGGATCGCGCCCATTCTCCATGCCGTCCAGCCCGGCCGCGAGGATCGCCGCTTGCAACAGATAGGGGTTCGCCGCGCCATCGGCGAGGCGCAGCTCCAGCCGGTCGCCCTCGGGAATGCGGATCATGTGTGTCCGGTTGTTGCCGGTATAGCTGATCGAATTGGGGGACCAGGTAGCACCCGAAATGGTGCGCGGCGCATTCAGCCGCTTGTAGGAATTGACCGTGGGATTGAGCAGCGCGGCCAATGCCGGAGCCGAATGGAGCAGGCCGGCAATGAATTGATAGCCCATTGCCGATAGGCCCAGCTCGCCCTTCTCGTCACAAAAGACATTGGCGCCATCGCGCCACAGCGAAATATGGGCATGGCAGCCATTGCCGGTGAGGCCGGAAAAGGGCTTGGGCATGAATGTCGCGCGCAGGCCATGTTTCTCGGCGATCGACTTGGCCATATATTTGAAAAAGGCGTGACGATCGGCGGTGACGAGCGCCGTGTCATAATTCCAGTTCATCTCGAACTGGCCGTTCGCATCCTCATGGTCGTTCTGATAAGGTTGCCAGCCGAGATCCTGCATCGCGTTGCAGATCTCGGTGATCACATCATATCTGCGCATGAGCGCGAGCTGATCGTAACAGGGCTTTTCATGGCAGTCGGCGGTGTCGGCGATCGCCTGCCCATCCGGCGTGATCAGGAAGAATTCGCATTCGACGCCGGTCTTCATCTCCAGCCCCTGCGCTGCCGCGCGCTCGACCATGCGCTTGAGCAGGTTGCGCGGCGCCTGTTCGAGCGGCTTGCCGTCCATCCACAGATCGGCGGCGAGCCAGCCCACTTCGGGCTTCCAGGGAAGCTGGATCAGGCTGTCGGGATCGGGAATGGCAAACAGGTCGGGATCGGCCGGGCTCATGTCGAGCCAGGTGGCGAAGCCGGCGAAGCCCGCGCCGTTGCGCGCCATCCCGCCGATCGCCGATGCGGGAACCAGCTTGGCGCGCTGGGCGCCGAACAGATCGGTGTAGGAGATCAGAAAATATTTGATCGCCCGTTCCTTCGCGATCACTTCCAGATCGATAGCCATATGCCGTCTTCCCTGTCCCCCGGCAGGCCGGGCGACGTGCCCGGTTACCGCCCCCTCATCATGTCATGTTGATCCGTCGCTAAGCGCTTCCCCTCAGAAGCGGTCCGCACCCGGTATCCAGCTCGTGCCGGCCAGCGGCACGCGCGCCATCGCCGCCGCCTCGATGGTCAGCGCGACGAGATCCTCGGGCTCCAGATTATGCAGATGGCTCTTGCCGCAGGCGCGCGCGATGGTCTGCGCCTCCAGCGTCAGCACCGACAGATAATTGGCCAGCCGCCGCGATGCCGCGATCGGATCGAGCCGGGCCGCGAGCACGGGATCCTGGGTGGTGATGCCCGCCGGATCGCGGCCGTCCTGCCAGTCGTCATAGGCACCCGCGGTGGTGCCGAGCTTCTGATATTCCTCTTCCAGCGCGGGATCATTGTCGCCAAGTGCGACGAGTGCCGCGGTGCCGATCGCCACCGCATCCGCGCCCAGCGCCAGCGCCTTGGCCACGTCCGCGCCGCTGCGGATACCGCCGGAAACGATCAGCTGCACCTTGCGATGCATGTCGAGATCCTGCAGCGCCTGCACCGCCGGGCGGATCGCGGCGAGGATCGGAATGCCGACATGTTCGATGAACACGTCCTGCGTCGCCGCCGTGCCGCCCTGCATGCCATCCAGCACGACCACATCGGCGCCGGATTTCACCGCCAGCGCCACGTCATAATAAGGCCGCGTCGCGCCCACCTTCACGTAGATGGGCTTCTCATAATCGGTGATCTCGCGCAGCTCCTGGATCTTGATCTCCAGATCATCCGGGCCGGTCCAGTCCGGATGACGGCAGGCGGAGCGCTGATCGATCCCCTTGGGCAGGGTGCGCATCGCCGCGACGCGATCGGAAATCTTCTGGCCCAGCAGCATGCCGCCGCCGCCCGGCTTCGCGCCCTGGCCGATCACCACCTCGATCGCGTCGGCCTTCAGCAGGTCCGCCGGGTTCATGCCGTAGCGCGAGGGCAGATATTGATAGACCAAGGTCTGCGAATGGCCGCGTTCTTCCGCGGTCATGCCGCCGTCGCCGGTGGTGGTGGAAGTGCCGGCGATGCTGGCACCGCGACCCAGCGCCTCCTTGGCCTGCGCCGAGAGCGACCCGAAGCTCATCCCCGCGATCGTCACGGGGATCTTCAAATGGATCGGCTTCTTCGCGAAGCGCGTGCCGAGCCACACATCGGTGGCGCATTTCTCGCGATAGCCTTCCAGCGGATAGCGCGAGATGGAGGCGCCCAGGAACAAGAGATCATCGAAGTGCGGCAGGGCGCGCTTGGCCCCCGCGCCGCGTATGTCATAGATGCCGGTCGCCGCCGCGCGGCGGATTTCCGACAATGTGTGGGGATCGAAAGTGGCGGAATGCCGCGGCATGGTGCGCGGGATATTGGTCAGGTCCATCGCGCTTGCCCCTCAATAAGCCGCAGCGTTGTCGACATGGAAATTGTAGAGCGTGCGGGCGGAGCCGTAGCGCCTGAACTCCTCGACACGGCATTCGCCGTTGAGCCCCGCCTGATCGAGCAGCGCGCGCAGCTCGGCGCGATGCTCGTCGCGCATCTCCTTCTCGATGCAATCCGCGCCGAGGCTCTTCACCGCGCCGCGAACATAGAGGCGCGCCTCATAGATGGAATCGCCCAGCGCATCGCCCGCATCGCCGAGCACTACCAGCGCGCCCGCCTGCGCCATGAAGGCGCTCATCGGCCCCACCGATCCCTTCACGACGATGTTGACGCCCTTCATCGATATGCCGCAGCGCGCCGAGGCATTGCCGTCGATCACCAACAGCCCGCCATGGGCGGTGGCGCCGGCGGACTGGCTGGCATCGCCGCGCACATGCACCTTGCCGGACATCATATTCTCGCCGACGCCGACGCCGGCATTGCCCTCGACAACGACCGTCGCCTGCCGGTTCATTCCGGCGCAGTAATATCCGGCATGGCCGGCGATCTCGACGGTGATCGGCGCGTCGAGACCGACGGCGAGCGCATGCTGCCCGCCGGGATTCAACACCCGCCAATGGGTTTCGTTGGTATCCTTCTTGAGCGCGTGGAGCTCCGCGTTCAATTCGCGGCGTGTGCTCCTGTCCAGATCGACGACCTGCATCAGTGACGCTCCCAGGCGTAGACACGCGCAGGCTCGGGTTCGAAGACGCGGGCGCGTTCCACCCCGGGAAGGCCGGCGAGCGCGCGATATTCGGAGGCGAAGGCGACATATTCGTCGGTCTCCGCCATCACCGCGGGCTTGCATGAAATCGGATCGCGAACGACCGCGAAGCCATTCTCCGTCCCGACGACGAATGTATAGAAACCGTCGAGATCGGCGAGCCCGGCCTCCAGCGCCTCGGCCAGCGTCGCGCCCCCGCGCATCTTCCAGCTCAGATAGCCGGCGGCCACCTCGCTGTCATTGTCCGTCTCGAAAGTCATACCCTGCTTGACCAGCATGCGGCGCAAGCTGGCATGGTTGGAAAGCGAGCCATTATGCACCAGGCACTGGTCCATCCCGGTGGAGAAGGGATGCGCGCCGGCGGTCGTCACGGCGGATTCGGTGGCCATGCGGGTGTGGCCGATGCCATGGCTGCCGGCCATCGATTCCAGGCCGAAGCGCTGCGACACATCCGCCGGCAGGCCGACCTCCTTGTAAAGCTCGATCCGCCGTCCCGCGCCGTTCACCGCCACGTCGGGCCGCTCCGCGCGGAACCAGGCACGCGCCGCCGCCTCATGTTCGGCACCGAGCGTCAGCACCGCATGCGTGTCATGGATCGTCGTGGATACGTCCACGCCCAGGGCCGTGCCCAGAGCCTCGGCGACGCCACCCGCGTCGGCGCAGCGGATGGTGAACTTCACCTGCGCGGCGGCGCCATCACCATAGACCGCAAAACCGGCACTGTCGGGGCCACGATCGGTCATGACCTCAAGCATGCCGGCGAGCAAGCTGCCGAGCTTCGGCTCCAGCGTCCGGTCTTTCAAAAACAATCCCACAATGCCGCACATAGCGTCCACGCTCCTCGTGAATTGCTGCACGAGGCTTAGAATGACGTTCCGCAGCATGTCAACTCTTGAGAATTGATATTTCTTCTAAGGAAATTACTCAAAGGGCAGGAAACGGCGGATTTCCGGGATTCTTCCGCTTTCGGCTCCATTGGGCATGGCGACGCATATTGACAAACTTTTTTACTGACACGAAACTCGACCGCAAGATTCGGGAGGGTACATGACCAAACGCATTGCGATCATCGGGGCGGGGCCGAGCGGACTGGCGGTGCTGCGCGCGTTCGAAAATGCCCGCCGCAAAGGCGCCGATATTCCCGAGCTGACATGCTTCGAGAAGCAGGACGACTGGGGCGGCCTGTGGAAATATAGCTGGCGCACCGGGCTCGATCATTATGGCGAGCCGGTCCATGGCAGCATGTATCGCTATCTCTGGTCGAACGGACCGAAGGAATGCCTGGAATTCGCCGACTATTCCTTCGAGGAACATTTCGGCCGGCCGATCCCCTCTTATCCGCCGCGCGCCGTGCTCCACGATTATATTATGGGCCGCGTCGCGAAGAGCGACGTGCGCAAATATGTGCGTTTCGAAACGCCGGTCCGCTGGGTGGCCTATGACGAGGCGAGCGGCCTGTTCACCGTGCGCGTGAAGGATCTGAAGGCCGATCGCGACCATAGCGAGACCTTCGATCATGTGATCGTCGCCTCCGGCCATTTCTCGACGCCCAACGTCCCCTATTTCGAGGGGCTGGAAAGCTTTCCGGGCCGCGTGATGCACGCGCACGACTTCCGCTCCGCCGACGAATTCGCCGGCAAGGACATGCTGATGATCGGCAGCAGCTATTCGGCGGAGGATATCGGCACGCAATGCTTCAAATATGGCGCGCGCTCGGTCACCTTCAGCTATCGCTCGAAACCGCTGGGCTTCGACTGGCCCGAAGGTTTCGAGGAAAAGCCGCTGCTACGCAAGCTGGTCGGGAAGACCGCCTTCTTCGCGGACGGCACCAGCCGCAAGGTCGACGCGATCGTGCTGTGCACCGGCTATCAGCATAATTTTCCCTTCCTGCCGGATGAGCTGCGGCTGAAGACGAACAATCGCCTCTATCCGCTCAATCTCTACAAGGGCGTGGCGTGGCAGCCGAATCCGAAGCTGTTCTACATCGGCATGCAGGACCAATATTATACCTTCAACATGTTCGACGCGCAGGCCTGGTATGCACGCGACATGATCCTCGGCCGCATCGCCATGCCCGATGCCGATACGCGCCAGGCAGATATATTGGATTGGCGCAGGCGTGAGGAAGCGATCGAAAATCCCTTCCAGGGGATCGACTTCCAGACCGGATATGTGCGCGATCTTCTATCCGCCACCGACTACCCCTTCCTCGATGTCGATGCCGTCGCCGCGCTGTTCAAGGAATGGGAGCATGACAAGGAACACAGCATCCTTGGCTATCGCGACAAATCCTACCGCTCGGTGCTGACCGGCAATATGGCGCCCGTCCACCATACCAAATGGATGGAGGCAATGGACGACTCGCTCGCTGCCTTCCTCGCCGTGCCGGACGCCGCATAGGCCCCCTGTGACGGCCGAGACCATGGCCTTCATCGCCGCTTCGGCCACAGGCACATGCGAGGAACGCCTCGTCGTCGCCGGCGGGGGTGCCAGCCTGTTCGCGCTGCATCCGGGCGACCGCTGCCGCATCACCGATCCGGAAGGCCTGCAGCCCGGCATGCTTCACATGCTGGCGCCGATGGACTCGGCGGCGGATCTGTTGCCTGCCCTTGCCGCGCATCATGTGCCCACACTGGCTCCGTCCGACGCGGTCATGCGCCTGCTCAGTGCGATTGCAGCTGATGCCGACAGGCCCGGCCGCATTGCCAGCTTCGCGCTGTTCGACGATGGCGGCGCACCCGGCGCGATAATCGAGTTCGCTGCGCCGGCCGGTGCCGTCTGCGTCATGGAAGCACCCGGCGCGGCAATGCTGCCCGATGCGCAAAACCCGCCGACGGAACTGCATATCCGCATCTTCCGAGCGGCGGCCGCACCTGCCGACGCCCCTGCCCTGCTGGCCCCGCCGAAGCTGGACCTCCGGGTGAAGGCGGCCTCCGCACGCGCCTATCGCGTCGCGGCGGGCGACTATATCCAGATCGTCGATGTCGAGGGGAAGCAATGTTCGGATTTCCTCGCCTTCGATGCCGCCGCGCTCGATGCGGGCGAGGAATATGGCCTCGATGCCGTTACCACGCGCACGCTGATGGGCACGGCCTTCGCCAGCCCCGGCCTTCATTCCAAATATTTCGATGCGCGGATGAAGCCGCTGGTGGAAGTCGTGCGCGACACGGTGGGCCGGCACGACACCTTCATGCTGGCGTGCAACGGCAAATATTATGATGATCTCGGCTATCCCGGCCACGACAATTGCACCGACAATTTCAACCGCGCGCTCGATCCCTTCGGGGTAGCGCCGCGCAGGGGCTGGCCGGCGATCAACTTCTTCTACAACACCATCGTCGGGCCGGACGACGGGATCGGCATGGACGAGCCCTGGTCGCGCCCCGGCGACTATGTTCTGCTGCGCGCGCTGACCGATCTCGTCTGCGCCTCTTCCTCCTGCGCCGACGATGTCGATCCGGCCAATGGCTGGAACCCCACCGATATCCAGGTCCGCGTCTATGACCGCACGACCGATTTTTCTCCGGGGATAGCCCATCGCATGACTGCCGACGCCGCGCCTCGCCTGTCCCGCCAGACGGGCTTCCATCCGCGCACCGCCGCGCTCACCCGCAACTTCGTGGAATATCGCGGTTTCTGGCTGCCCACTTGCTTCACCGGCGAGGGGCCGGTGGCGGAATATTGGGCCTGCCGCGAGCGCGCCGTTGTCATGGACCTGTCGGCGCTGCGCAAGTTTGAGGTGATCGGCCCGGATGCCGAGGCGCTGATGCAGATGGCCGTCACCCGCGACATCAGCAAGCTCGCCGTCGGCCAGATCGTCTATACCGCCATGTGCCATGAAACCGGCGGCATGATCGACGACGGCACGGTCTTCCGCCTTGCCCAGCATAATTTCCGCTGGGTGTGCGGCGAGGATTATTGCGGCGTGTGGCTGCGCGAGCTGGCGGCGAAGCATGGGCTGAAAGTGTGGGTCAAATCCTCCACCGACCAGCTCCACAATGTCGCGCTCCAAGGCCCGCTTGCGCGCGAGATACTCGCGCCGATCGTGGAAACGCCGCGCCATCTGGCGACGGTGGCCGAGCTCAAATGGTTCCGATTCACCACCGGCAGGATCGCAGGCATTCCGGTCGTCGTCTCGCGCACCGGCTATACCGGCGAGCTGGGCTATGAGATCTGGTGCCATCCGGACAGTGCCCCTGCGCTGTGGGATGCGCTGTTCGAGGCCGGCGCGCCGCGCGGCATGCTGCCCCTGGGGCTCGATGCGCTGGACATGCTGCGCATCGAGGCGGGGCTCGCTTTCGCCGGCTATGAATTTTGCGACCAGACCGATCCGTTCGAAGCCGGCATCGGCTTCACCGTGCCCGCCGGCAAGACGGCGCCCTATGTCGGCGCCGAGGCGCTGGCACGGCGCAAGGCGAGCCCGCAGCGCCTGCTCGTCGGCCTGAACGTGGAGGGGGCGGAACATATCGGCCATGGCGATCCGCTCTATGCGGGTCGCATGCAGATCGGCGTCATCACCAGCGCCACCCGCTCGCTCATCCTGAACAGGACGATCGCGCTGGCGCGGGTCGATATCGCTTATGGCACGATCGGCCAGACGATCGAGATCGGCAAGCTGGACGGCCATCAGAAGCGCATCGCCGCCACCGTCACCCGCTTCCCGCATTACGACCCGGACAAGATACGCGTACGCGCCTGACGCGTCCCGCCGGCGGCCACTGTCCGGGCCCGAACCCGGACGGTGGCGTGGCTCAGCCCAGCCGATATCCCGTTTCGCCATGGCTGCTGAGGTCCAGCCCGGCCTGCTCATCCTCCTGGGACACGCGCAGCCCCACCGTCAGGTCCGCGATCTTGAGCGCGATATAGGTCGTCACCAGCGACACCAGCGCGCTGAAGCCGATCACGAAGATCTGGATGCCCATTTGCGAGATGATGTCCCGCCCCTCGGCATAGCCGGTGCCGCCCAGCGCCGGCGCCGCGAACAAGCTGGTCAACAGCCCCCCGGTCAGCGCGCCCACACCATGCACACCGAACACGTCGAAGGAATCGTCATAGCCGAAACGCTGCTTAAGATGATCGACCGCCCAGACGCAGATGGGCGAAACGATCGCGCCAATCGCAATCGCGCCCATCGGATGGACGAAGCCACAGGCCGGGGTGATCGCTACCAGCCCGGCGATCGCGCCGGAAACGACGCCCAACGTGCTCGGCTTGCCGCGATGCAGCCATTCCGTCGCCATCCACGCAACCGCGCCTGCAGCACCGCCCAGCAGCGTGTTGATGGTGATCAGCATGGCGAAGCCGTTCGCCGCCAGCGCGCATCCGCCGCAAAAGGCGAGCCAGCCGACCCACAGCATCGATCCGCCCGTCATCGTCATGGTGAGATTGTGCGGCGCCATCATTGCCGATCCCAGCCCCTGGCGCGGGCCGACCATGAAGGCGGCGACGAGGGCGGCAATGCCGGCATTGAGATGGACGACATTGCCGCCCGCGAAATCCTGCACGCCGAGATGGAATATCCAGCCGCCGCCCCAAGCCATATGCGCCATCGGCACATAGTTGATCAGGAACCACAGGAGCATGAAGATCATCACCGCCGAAAAGCGGATGCGTTCGGCAAAGGCGCCGACGATGATCGGCGGCGTGATCGCCGCGAACATCATCATGAAGATGATGTAGAGATATTCGGGAATGGTGCCCGTCAGGCTATCCGGCGTGACGCCGCGGAGGAACAGCTTGGCGGTGCCGCCGATCACCGCAGGGAATGCCCCCGTGGAATCGAAGGCCAGCGAATAGCCCGCAACCGCCCATAACAGGCAGATCAGCGCCGCGCTGGCGAAGACCTGCGTCAGGATCGACAGCGCATTCTTGGCCCGCCCCATCCCGGCATAGAAAAGCGCCAGGCCCGGCAGCATCATCAGCATCACGAACAGCGCGCACGTCGCCACGAAGGCGGTGTCCGCGCCGTTCGGTTCCGGCGTCGGCACCCCCTGCGCCAAGGCGGGCGATGCCGCCAGAATCCCTACCATCCAAGCAATTGCAAACCGTGGCAAACGCATGCGACCCCCCGTCCGTTGCGCACCGCACATGATCGGGCGCCGCCGCGGCCGGGCGCGCGCGATGCAAGGCATCGCCAAACCCGGAACCGCGCCAGCCGGCGGCCCTCCCACAGCCGAAGGTTAGACAGGGCGCGAGTCTACTGCAAGCAAGTTTCCTGTTAGGAATATAGAAAGGCGGGCGGCGCCGTTCGCCCACGGCGCCGCAACCTCCTCAGCTGGACGCGCGAGGATAGATGATGATCGAAAGATAGCGCATCGGATGGACGAGCAGCTGTTCCGGGCCATGCTGCGCGCCGGAATCGAACAGCATCGTGTCGCCAGGCCGCAGATGATAGCTTTCGCCGCCATGCCGGTAGGTCAGCTCGCCTTCCAGCATGTAGATCAGTTCCACGCCTTCGTGGCTGAAGCTGGTATAAGGCACGGCATTTTCGTGCAGCGTGATGAGATAGGGTTCGACCACCACATCGCCGCGCAGCAGATGGCCGAGCAACTGATAGTCATGGCCCGACTTGGTGCCCCGCCGCTCGATATGGACGCCGCGTCCGGCAGGCACGAAGGAGCAATCCTGCCGATCCTCGACCGAGGCGAACAGCGAGGAGATCGGCACCGAAAGCGCCACGGCAAGCGACTGTACCGTCGTCAGCGACGGCGAGATCTGGCCATTCTCGATCTTGGACATCATGCCGAGCGAAATGCCTGCTGCCGTCGCGAGATCGGATACGGACAGATCCTGCCTCCGCCGCAGCAGCCGGATTTGCGCGCCGAGCGCCTTTTCCAGCGAGCGATGGTCGCTGCTTGGCGCGCTGGAGCCGGTTCGGAGTTCCTCGATCTCCGCCACCGCCTCCTTCAGATCCCTAACAATCTTTGCCATGATATCTTGCACCTTCTTCGTATCTTGCGGGCTCCCTTAGGGCGATTGCGGACCGTATGAAATTACCCGGTCCCCGATCGCGGCAAAGCGAATGGCGGATGGCCTTGGCCGTGAGCGGAATATCCGCGAACCAGGCCGCCAATTGCCTACAGAATACGCTTCGAATGTGCCTATATATGGTGAATCCACGGCCGGCGCAGCAACCATTACGCCGGCAAAACATCCACTTCCGGTGCAATCCCCTTGCCGGTCGGCGCGCCATCATCGAATTGCGCCAGATGCTCGATCGCCATCCGCCGATAGCGGCCGAGGCCCTTATAATCCTCCAGCGCGGGATCGATATCGCGCAGCACGCGATGGAGCCGCCGGCCCCATTTCGGCACGCGCGCCAACTCGTTCATGCTGGCCAGATAGGCCCGCACGCTGAACAGGATCGCATTGGATCGGGGCAGGCGGTACAGCGTCTGCAATTCCACGCGCAGATGAAGCTTGTCCCCGACATTCTCGGGCGTCACGGTGGTGCGGTCCGGTCCCCATAAGGGATAATTTTCCGGTGACGTATCCAGCCGGGGATTGACGGTCATCGTCCAGTTCAGCCGCCGCACCGGCCGGCCATATTGCAGCCGCAGCAGATATTGCAGCGCCCGGTCGAACACGCCCAGATCGTGCGCCAGCGGCACCGGCCCGTGCCATTCGTGGAAGGTCATGCCCAGATCAAATTCCAGCGACCAATCGGCCTGGCTCGTCACCATGCCGCCATCCATGTAGAGATTGCCGTCGCGCTGGTCCTGCAGGGTGAAATCGCCCTGCATCTGCCGGGTGATATATTCGAAGGGCTCGAACGGCAGCGTCTCGGGCGCGCCGAAGACGAAGCTATCCTCGATGTTCAGCAGTCGGTTGCGCCACGTCCAGCGGTCGCCATCCTTCCCCAACTGGAAATGATCGGGATAATCCGCCGCCAGGCTCTCCATGATGAGCTCCAGCGTGTCCCACTGCGCGGCCATCATGTGCGGCAGCACCATGCAGCGATTGGGATCCTGTGCCAGGACCAGTGCACGCTCGCGGCATTCGCCGATATAATGTTCGTCGATATCGAGTACCGCGTCGAATGCGGGCGTCGGCCCGCCGCGCACATGCGGCTCGATATTGACCGAATACATGTAGCTGTCTTCGACGAAGGGAAAAGGAAAGCGCAGTATCGCCGCGTCGCTATTGGCGTAGCGGAAGCCGTCGCGGAAAATCTCGTCGGTCTTGAAGGCGATGGACATCGGCATTTCCCCTACAGATCCAGCACGAGCAGGTCGTTCTTCGCCCGCGACACGCATGGCATCACCAGCGCACCCTCCGCCTTCTCCAGGTCGGTAAGATAATGGTCGCGATGCTCCGGCACGCCGCCCGTCACTTTCGTCAGGCATTCGCCGCAGGCTCCGCCCCGGCACAGCGAAGGCACGGGCACGCCCGCCGCCTCCAGCGCATCGAGCATCGATTGATCCGGCCCCACCGCAATCTCGCGGCCCGACCGGGCAAGCCGCAGGGTGAAGGGATCGCCCCCCGCCGCCCCGAAATTCTCGCGATGCACGCGTGATGCGGGCCAGCCCAGCGCGGCGGCGGCCGCCTCTACATGATCCATCAACGCGGCGGGCCCGCAGACATAGACATGGGTGCCCAACGGCTGCCGCGCGAGCAGTGCGGAAAGGTCGAGCGCGCCCCGCCCGGCATGGACATGCACGTCATGGGCAGCATGAGGGGCCAGCAAATTCTCGAACAGCGGCACCTCGTCGCGCGCGCTGATCTGGTGCAGCTCCAGCCGCTCACCGCCCTGCCGCAATGCCGGCAGATAGGAGAGCAGCGGCGTGATGCCGATGCCCCCGCCGATCAGCAGATGCTTGCGCGCATGGCGCTGAATGGGAAACAGATTGTGCGGCACCGTCGCGCCGATGACACTGCCTTCGCCCAGCCGCTCGTGGATGAAGGCCGATCCGCCACGCGATCCGGCCGTCCGCCGCACGATCAGCTCATAACAGCCGCGCTCGCCCGGCATGGACACCAGCGAATAGGCATTGCGGAACGGCCGATCGCCGCCTTCCAGGATCAGCGAAACATGCGCCCCCGCCGATCCGATCGGCAGCGCCCCGCCATCGGCGGATTCCAAGGTCAGGCGCTTCAGCGTCGCGGACAGCGGCTCGATCGCCGCCACGCGCACCGCCAGCGGATCATGCCGGATCATCGGTAGATCTCCTCGACGTCAGGCCGCTCGCCCGGCATCTCGGCATCCACCTGGACCCCCATATAGGCGTTCAGCCGGCGCGAGAAATGATCGCGCACGAACAGCGCCGCGCCGCAGCCCCCGCAGGCGACAAGGTTGGTCGTGACGCCCTGGTTGAGCGTGCGGCAATGGACGCACAGCACGCGTCGCGCGCCGCTGCCGGCGTGGAAAAGGGCATATTCCTCCTTGCCCATTCCTGCCGCCTCCGCCGCGGCGGCCACATCCCACAAGAAAGCCTCGGTGCCGATGGCGTACAGGCGAAAGCCCATATATTCCATGGCCAGTCGCCGGCGCAGCGCGATCAGCAAGTGGCTCGCCGAACGGAAACCATGCATCCGCGCGTCGGGCATGGCGGACGGGATGGCGCGGCTATGCCCTTCCACCGTCCAGCATTCGTCATAGTCACCGAGACTCGTGCCCGGCGCGAAGGCCGCATGCGGTATCGCCATGCTATCGGCGACCAGAAGATGCGTGCGTCCCACCGGATCGCGGGCCAGCGGCGCATAGGCCGGGCGGCTCTTGATGCCCTGATCGTTCATGCGGCGCCCGCCCTCGGCGTCATCCGGCGCCACCCCGCCGTCCCCGCGACAATGCGCGTCATTTCTCTCCGCCCCGTCGGCAACATCGCAAGACTTTCTTTTAAGGAAACAGTCTTGTCAACTGCGCCGCACAGTTCCTATAAGTCAATATCGTTTCTGCTCGGTAAAGTTGACGGGCAGGACATGGGTTTCAACCAGCGAGGTTTCGATGACCAATTCCTGGCGCCATTCCGCCCTTGCCGACCGTCACCGCGCCCTTGGCTCCAGCCTGGAGGACTGGAACGGCATGGGCACGGCCTGGACCTATGCGAAGGATCTTCAGGACGATCATGCCGCGATCCGTACGCGCGCGGGGCTGATGGACGTATCCGGGCTCAAGAAGATCCATCTGGTCGGCCCGCATGCCGCGGCGATCCTCGATCGCGTCACCACCCGCAATGTGGAGAAGATCACGCCCGGCCGCTCGGCCTATGCGACGCTGCTGAACAACGCTGGGAAATTCATCGACGATTGCATCCTTTATCGCACAGGGCCCAATGACTGGCTGGTCGTCCATGGATCGGGAGCTATGCATGAGATGCTGGCGGCGGAAGCGGCCGGCCGCAACGTCGCCATGCTGTTCGACGACGATCTGCACGATATTTCGCTGCAGGGTCCGGTCGCGGTCGATTTCCTCGCCCGCCATGTGCCGGGCATACGCGACCTCAACTATTTCCACCATATGCAGACCATATTGTTCAAGAAGCCGGTGATGATCTCGCGCACCGGCTATACCGGCGAGCGCGGCTATGAGATTTTCTGCCGCGCGCAGGATGCGGTGGAAATCTGGGACAGGATCCTCGCCGAGGGCGCCGATCTGGGCATCGTGCCCACCGCCTTCACCGCGCTCGATCTGCTGCGCGTGGAGAGCTATCTGCTCTTCTATCCTTACGACAATTCGGAAATGTACCCCTTCGAGAAGGAAGGGCCGGGGGACACTTTGTGGGAGTTGGGTCTCGATTTCACGGTCAGCCCCGGCAAGACCGGCTTTCGCGGCGCCGAGGCGCATTATCGCGCGAAGGGCAAGGAGCGTTTCCGTATCTTCGGCGTGGAGCTGTCGTCCGATCAGCCGGCGGATGCGGCGGACGCGCTTTATGCGGGCGATCGCAAGGTCGGCATCATCACTTGCGGCATGGTATCGAAGCTCACCGGCCGTTCGCTGGCGATCGCGCGGCTCGATCCGGATGTCGCCGTCGCGGGCACCCCGCTCGAGCTTCGCGGCAAGCAGGGCATTGTGACAGCAACCGCGCAGCCGCTGCCCTTCGACGATCCGGAAAAGAAGAAGCGCAGCGCGAAAGGCTGACCGGGCGGCGAATTCAGGCGGCCCGCCCCCGCCGCATCCGTAACAAGACCCCCGCCGCCTCGGCATCGGGCGCGAGCGCGGCGGGCTTGGTCACGCGGATCTCGATCGCTTCGATCCCCGGCGCGGCAAGCAGCGCCCGCCCCATTCGTTCAGCGAAGCTTTCCACCAGCTCGATATGGCCGCATGCCAATGTCGCCGCGAGCGCATCGCGCACACGCTCATAATCGAAGGTCGCGCCGATCCGATCCTCCGGAACCGGGGCGATATCCATGTCGAGGTCGATCAGCAGTTGCTGCGCCCGCCCGCGTTCATGCGGATGCACGCCGATATGCGCCATCACCTTCAGCCCGCGCACGAACAGGCGCGTGGATTCGACGATCGCTGCGGGGATATCAGTCAAGCTCGCGCCGCGCTTTTGCCGCCGTCAGCGTGTTGCGCAGCAGGCAGGCGATAGTCATCGGCCCGACGCCGCCGGGCACCGGCGTGATCGCGCCCGCCACGGCCTCCGCCTCGGCAAAGGCGACATCGCCGACCAACCGGGATTTGCCATCGGCATCGCCGACCCGGTTGATGCCCACGTCGATCACGATCGCGCCGGGCTTGATCCAGTCGCCACGGATCATCTCCGGCCGACCGACGGCGGCGACGATTATGTCCGCGCGGCGGCACAGCGCCGGCAGGTCGCGCGTGCGCGAATGGGCGATAGTGACGGTGCAGCCCGCGCCCAACAGCAATTGCGCCATCGGCTTGCCGACGATGTTCGACCGGCCGACGATCACCGCATCGAGCCCGGTCAGGTCCGTCTTCACGCTTTGCAGCAGCAACAGCGCGCCCAGCGGCGTGCAGGGCATGATCCCGCCCGCGCCGGTGGCGACCAGGCCGACATTGGTGGGATGGAATCCGTCGACATCCTTGGACGGATCGATCGCACGCAGCACCTTTGTCGCGTCGATCTGCGGCGGCAGCGGCAGCTGGACGAGAATCCCGTCCACGTCCGGATTGGCGTTGAGCTCGCCGATCAGCCAGAGCAGATCCCCCTCGCTGGTCTCCGCCTCCAGCCGATATTCGAACGAGGCCATGCCGACCTCGACCGTCTGCTTCGCCTTGGAGCGGACATAGACCTGGCTCGCCGGATCCTCGCCCACCAGCACGACCGCCAGCCCGGGCTTCTCGCGCAATATGGCAAGGCTGGCGACCTCGGCGGCGATTTCCTGCCTCAGCGCGGCGGCGACCGCCTTGCCGTCGATAAGTATCGCGGCCATCGTCTCAATCCGCAAAGACGACGGTGGTCGCGCCATTGGGCAGCGCACGGCCGTCGAGATGGAAGGCCACCGCGCGCGCCAGCACGCGCCGCTCAATATCTCGTCCCTTGCGAACAAGATCCTCGGGGCTGTCATGATGGCTGACGCGTTCGACATCCTGTTCGATGATCGGCCCTTCATCGAGATCGGCGGTGACATAATGGGCCGTCGCACCGATCAGCTTCACGCCGCGCATATGCGCCTGATGATAGGGTTTCGCGCCCTTGAAGCCGGGCAGGAAGCTGTGATGGATGTTGATGCAGCGGCCCGAAAGATAGGCAGCCAGATCGTCCGACAATATCTGCATGTAGCGCGCGAGCACCACCAGATCGGGCCCCGTCTCCTCGACGACCGCCTTGATCCGCGCTTCCTGCTGCGGCTTCGTATCCTTGGTGATCGGCAGATGATGGAAGGGAATATCGCCGAAATCGATGCCCGCATAGGTTTCCAGCGGATGGTTGGATATGATGCCCACCACATCCATGTTCAGCTCGCCGATGCGCCAGCGATAGAGCAGGTCCACCAGGCAATGGTGGAATTTGGATACCAGCAGCAGCACCTTCTTGCGCTCGCTGCGCGACCGGATCTGCCAATCCATGCCATGCGCCTCGGCGATCGGGCGAAATTCCTCGATGAGCGCGCCGATCGCGCCATCATCGGCCAGGTTGAACGCCATGCGCATGAAGAAATGGCCGGTCTGCTGATCGTCGAACTGGTGCGCTTCCAATATGTTGCCGCCATGCTCGAAGAGCGTGGCCGTAACCTTGGCGACGATGCCGGGGCGGTTGGGACAGGATAGGGTGATCAGAAAGATATCGCTTGCCATGATCGCTTCCGGATGAAGGTTGGAGGAATATCGGGTCAGGCGGATCGCATCGGCGTCAGGCCGTTCGCGGCGGCAGTAGCGGCGATCCAGTGCCAGAAGCTTGCGGCGTAGCTGCGGAAGATGGCGACTTCGTAGACTGCCGCCTCGCGCTGCCACAGGATCGCGCCGATATGGGACATCACGGTCACCGCCGCCGCACCGACTGGAAAAGCGCGCGGATGCATGTCGATGAAGGCCCCGCGCGACAGCAAGGTCGCCGCCCCCGCGCCGCCCAGGCGCAGCACCGCATAGCCGGAGGACTGATCGAAGACCGAGGCGAGCCCATCCAGTTCGCCAGCCGGTTGCGCCGCCCAGTCCGGTGCCGCTCCCTCCCGCAGCATCAGCCAGGCGCCCGGACCGGTGCCGACAAGGGCGACGTCTCCTGCCGTTACGAAGCGGGCCGCATCCTCGACATCGATGCCGTATAGCGCCTTCATGCGCGTCGCGAGTGCCGCGCCCTGCCCGGCCCGCGCCATCACCGTGGCGATGCCGCGTGCCGGCGGTTCGGACAGGACAAGCCGCCCGTTGCCGGAGGGAGACAGCGTTTCGAGGAAGGGCGCGAAGGCTCCTTCAGCAGGCAGGAAAAGGTCAGCCACGCAGCCTCACTCCTTCCGGATCGACGAAGACGGGCGAGCAGATTTCGACCTCGACATCGGTACCGCGTAGCAGATCGACGGCGCGGACATGCTCGCCGATGCGCTCCCGCCCGCGCCGGAGCAGCGCCAGCCCGATCCAACCGTCCATCATCGGAGAGAAAGCGACCGAGGTGACATGCCCCTCATCATGCGCGGCGATGTCGGGCACGCCCGTCGGCAGCAGATGCGCGCCGCCGGCCAGCCGCGAAACGCGGTCCACCGGCCGGATGCCGATCAGCACGGGGCGATCGGGATCGGTCAGACCAGGCCGGGCCGCCATCACCCGCCCGATATAATCCTTTTTGGTCGACATCATTCCACCGAAACCAAGATCGGCGGCGGTCGTCTGGCCGTTCAGCTCATTGCCCGCGGCATGGCCTTTCTCGATGCGCAGCACGCCGAGCGCCTCGGTGCCATAGGGCGTCGCGTCGAGCGGGCGGCCTGCCTCCATCAGCGCGCGGACCAGCGCGTCGCCATAAGCGGCGGGCACGCCCAGCTCATAGGCCAGCTCGCCCGAGAAGGAGAGGCGGAAGATGCGCATCGGCACGCCGCGCCAGCGCGTCTCGGCGGCGGCCATGAAGGGGAAGGCTTCGTTCGACAGATCGAGATCGGGCAGCAGATATTGCAGCAGGCGGCGCGACAACGGCCCCGCCACCGCATATTGCGCCCATTGCTCGGTGACGGAGACAGCCTGCACGTCCAGCTCGGGCCACAATATCTGCCGGCAATAATCGATATGCTGCATCACCCGCGCGGCATTGGCCGTGGTGGTGGTGAGGAAATAGCGATCCTCGGCCAGCCGCGTGGTCGTGCCATCGTCCATGACGATGCCGTCCTCGCGCAGCATCACGCCATAGCGCGCCCGACCGACCTTCAGCGTCGAGAAGTTGTTGATGTAGAGCCGGTCGAGCAGCACGCCCGCATCCGCGCCTGAAAGCTCGATCTTGCCCAACGTCGAAACGTCGCAGAGGCCGACGCCGCTGCGCACCGCCCGCGCCTCGCGCGACACGGTTTCCAGCCAGCCTGTCTCGCCCGGCCGCGCGAACCATTGCGCGCGTTTCCACTGGCCGGCATCGACGAAGCGCGCCCCCTGCTCTACCGCCCAGCCATGGCCGGCGGTCAATCGCACGGGACGGAAATCGGCGTCACGATGATGGCCGGCGAAAGCGCCGATCGCCACCGGCAGATAGGGCGGGCGCGACAGCACCGTACCGGCCTCGACGATCGCCTTGCCGCTATACATGGCCAGCAGCGCATGGGCATTGACCTGGCTGGTCTTGCCCTGATCGGTCGCCATGCCGAGCGTCGTGTAGCGCTTGAGATGCTCGACCGAACGGAAACCTTCGCGCACCGACAGGGCGATGTCGCTGTCGGTCACGTCATGCTGGAAATCGACAAAGGCCTTCCCGCGTCCGCCCGGCACATGCCATGGCGCCGCGACGCCTGCCTTGTCGTCGCTGGTGCGCGGCATCGGCGGTGCGTGCCCTTCATGGCCCATATCGGCGGCGGCGGCCATGCCTTCGCGCAACCCGTCGCCGATCGTCTCGGCAAGCGAGAAGCGCCCTGCCGCCGCTCCCGCCAGCGCCATGCCCGGCGGCGGAGCCTTGAGCACGAAACTGTGGATCGCCTCCGACCAGATGGGCCGGCTGCCCAGATTGCAGCCTATCCCCATCGCCGGATTCCAGCCGCCCGCCATCGCCAGCACATCCGCCGCGATACGGGTGACACGTCCGCCGGCAGCGCGCACGCCGATCGACCGCAGTATCCTGCCATGCGTGCTCGTCACCGTGCCACCGGCGAACAGCGGCACGTCCGGCAGTGCCATCGGCGCCGCGCCTTCGCGCGGATCGATCAGCGCTGCCACCTCCACGCCCGCCGCGCGCAGATCGGCGGCCACCTGCCAGCCGCTGTCGCTGGTCGTGAACAGGGCGATGCGGCGGCCCGGCACCGCGGCGAAGCGGTTGACATAGCTCTGCACGGCGGACGCCATCATCACGCCGGGCCGATCATTGCCGCCGAACAGGATCGGCCGCTCGATCGCGCCGGCCGCGAGGATGGTGCGCTTCGCCACGATCTTCCACAGCCGCTGGCGCGGCTGGCCGGGCAGCGGCTCCGCCAGATGATCCGCCACGCGCTCGATCGCGCCATAGCTGCGGTCATCATAGACGCCGAAGGCGGTCGTGCGCCGCAGGATCGTGACTTCGGGCAAGGCGGACAGCTCGTCCGCCACTTCGCGCGCCCAGAGATGGCCGGGCCGCCCGTCAATCTCATGCCGTTCGGACAATAGCCGCCCGCCCAGCTCATTCTCCTGCTCGAGAAGGAAGACGCGTGCGCCCGCCCGTCCCGCCGCCAGCGCCGCCGCGAGCCCCGCCGGCCCCGCGCCGATCACCAGCAGGTCGCAAAAGCCATGGGCCTTGTCATAATGGTCCGGGTCGGGCGCGCCGGACAGCGCCCCCAGCCCCGCTGCGCGGCGGATCAGCGGCTCATACAACTTCTCCCACAGCGCCGCCGGCCACATGAAGGTCTTGTAATAGAAACCCGCGACGAACAGCGGCGACATGAGCCCGTTCACCGCCATCAGATCGAAACCCAGGCTGGGCCAGCGATTCTGGCTCTTCGCCTCCAGCCCGTCATAGAGCTCGATCGTCGTCGCGCGGCTGTTGGGCTCGGCGCGGGCACCGGCGCGCAGGGTGACGAGCGCGTTCGGTTCCTCGGCGCCTGCGGTCAGCAGCCCACGCGGCCGGTGATATTTGAAGGAACGGCCGACGAGCCGCACATCGTTGGCGATGAGCGCGGAGGCGAGCGTATCGCCGGCAAATCCGCCATAGTCCCGACCATCGAAGCGAAAGCGAAGGGGCTGGGAACGGTCGATGAGCCCGCCCGCGGCCAGCCGGCTCATCGTGCCGCCTCCCGCGCCAGGCGCACGGCCGCGATGGCATGGCTGCGCGTGTCGCGCTCCACCACCAGCCAGTTGCGACAGCCCTGTGCATGATACCAATGCTCGGCGATCGGCCCGGCCGGATTGTCGCGCAGATAGACATAGTCCGCGAAGGCCGCTTCGCCGGCATCCGCTGCCGGTCGCACCGGGGCGGCATCGCCGCGATAGACAAATTCGTGGACGTCCCGGTCACCGCAATAGGGGCATTTTACGCGCATCGGCTCGCCCTCTCAGTGCAGATTGGGTTGGGCGCCCTGGCCCTTCTCGTCGACCATTCGCCCGGCGGCGAAGCGATCGAGGCGGAAGTCCGTGGCGACGGGGTGGGGTTCGTCGCGGGCGATGAGATGGGCGAAGCACCAGCCGGAGGCCGGCGTGGCCTTGAACCCGCCATAGCACCAGCCGGCATTGAGATAGAGGCCGGGCACAGGCGCATGATCGATGATCGGCGAACCATCCATCGACATGTCCATGATCCCGCCCCAGGAGCGCAGCAGCCGGGCGCGCCCGATCATCGGCATGATCGCCATGCCGCCCTCGCACACATCCTCCACCACCGGCAGGTTTCCGCGCTGGGCGTAACTATTGTAGCCGTCGATATCGCCGCCGAAGACGAGCCCGCCCTTGTCCGACTGGCTGACGTAGAAATGGCCTGCGCCGAAGGTGATGACGCCGGGAATCAGGGGCTTCAGCGCCTCGCTGACGAAGGCCTGCAGCACATGGCTTTCGATCGGCAGGCGGAAGCCCGCCATCGCCGCCACGCGCGAGCTGTTGCCGGCCACCGCCACCGCCACCTTGTTCGCGCGGATTGTGCCCCGGCTGGTCTCGACTCCGGCGATCCGCCCGCCGGGTCCGCGCAGGAAGCCGGTGACCTCGGCATTCTGCACTATATCCACCCCGCGCGCGGAGGCGGCGCGGGCATAGCCCCAGACGACCGCATCATGCCGCGCCGTGCCGCCGCGCGGCTGAAGCAGCCCGCCCTGTATCGGAAAGCGCGCATTGTCGAAATTCAGGAAGGGGGCGATGCGGCGGACGCCCTCGCGATCGAGCAGCTCGGCATCGACGCCATGCAGCCGCATCGCATTTCCGCGCCGCACATAAGCGTCGCGCTGCGCATCGCTATGATAGAGGTTGAGCACGCCGCGCTGGCTGACCATCGCATTATAGTTCAGATCCTGTTCCAGCCCCTCCCACAACTTCATCGACCATTCGTAGAAGGGGATGTTGCCGGGCAGGCCGTAATTGGAACGGATGATGGTGGTGTTGCGCCCGGCATTGCCGCCGCCAATCCATCCCTTCTCGATCACCGCGACATTGGTGATGCCATGGTTGCGCGCGAGATAATGGGCGGTGGCCAGCCCATGGCCGCCGCCACCGACGATCACCACATCATAGGCGTCCCTCGGCGCGGCATCGCGCCAGGCGGGCCGCCATCCGCGGTGGCCCGACAGCGCCTGCCGCGCGAGGCTGAAGATCGAATAGCGCATGTCGCCGCCAGCACCCCTTCACCAACAGTGAAAACCGTTCACACTTGGTAAAATGAACAATGCCCGATATTGAGAGCGTCATCGCGTCCAGGAACGACTATTTCATGACCGAAAGCGACATCATGCCTGGAAGCCGATCGGCCCGGCTCGGATTCCTGCTGATCGATGATTTCGCGCTGATGTCCTATGCCTCGGTAATCGAGCCGTTCCGCGCGGCCAATATGCTCTCGGGCACGACGCTTTACAGCTGGCGGCATTTTTCGGTGCATGGCGGACCCGCGCGTGCCTCCAACGGGATCGAGATCCTCGTCGAAGGCATGTTGGACCGGGCCGAGCCGCTCGACCTGCTATTCGTCTGCGCGGGCGGCAATCCCGCCGGCTTTCGCGATCGCGCCACCTTCGCCCTGCTGCGCCATGCCGCCGCGCGCGGGGTGCGCATCGGCGGCGTATCCGGCGGGCCATGGCTGCTCGCGCGCGCCGGGCTGCTCCAGGGCTTTCGCTGCACCATCCATTGGGAGCATGAGCCGGCCTTCGTCGAGGCCTTTCCCGAACTCGATGTCGAGCCCAGCCTCTATGTGATCGACCGCGACCGGCTGACCTGCGCAGGCGGCACGGCGGGGCTCGATCTCGCCATCGAGCTGATCGGCGATGCGCATGGACCCGCGCTCGCGGCGAAGGTCGGCGAATGGTATATCCGCACCCAGACGCGCGAAGGCGGGGGTGCGCAGCGCGCGCCGGTCGCGCGGCGCTATCGCATCGCCCATCGGGGCCTGGCCGCGGCACTGGCGGCGATGGAGGCCAATCTGGCCGAACCGCTGCCGCGCGAGGCGCTGGCGGCGGCGGCGGGGGTGACGGTGCGCCAGCTCGAGCGGCTGTTCGCCGCCCATGTCGGACGCACGATCGGCCGCGAATATCTCGGCCTGCGGCTCGATGCGGCGATGCGGCTGCTGCGCGAGACGGAGCTTGGCCGAGTGGAGATCGCTATCGCCTGCGGCTTTGCCGACAGCAGCCATTTTTCCCGCGCCTTCCGCGCACGCTTCGGCATGACGCCGTCGCATGCGCGGCATGGCACGATGCCCGCCCGCAGGCGGGCATGAGCGGTCAGCGCTTGCCGACCAAGGGCACGGGCGCAGCCGGCGGCTGCGCCGGACCACCCGGATAGAAGCTGCTGGCAGGCATGCTCTTCAGGAATTGATAGGCGCGCATGCCCGGCGGCAGGCGGCCTTCGCCGGACGCCAGCGCCTTGCGCAGCGCCGCCGATGCCGCTGCCGGCGCATTACCGAAATTGCGCGAGGCATCCTGCGCCTTGCGCACTTCCATCCAGTTGCTGGCGGTGATGATGTCCTGCGCCAGCAAATGGGTGGCGACATCCACCGCCTCGCGGGCACGCACCACCTTCAGCCGCGTCTCGGCCTGCAGATCCTCCACCGTCGAAACGATGGCCTGCCCCTGCGGCGTCACCGGCGTGATGAGGCCCGCCAGCTCGATCCACAGATCGGACGGCAGATAGCCGCCGCCGAAAGCCATCTCCCGCGCCTGTTCGGGCGGGAGCACGTCGGACGGCTTGACCACGGTGAAGAAGGGATTGCCGAAACGATCGATCCGCTGCGCCACCGCCACGCCGAGATTGGCAAGCGCGATGGTGAAGGCCTCGATCTGGTTGGCCATGGGATAGGGATCCCAATTGGCGTTGGAGAAGATATAGCCGGACTTGCCGTTGCTCAGCTTTCCGCCCTTCACATAGAAACGCATCATCTGCGGCGTGGAGAGCTCCCATGAATCCGTGGGCTTCAGGCCGGGCCGGACCGCGGGATTATGATCCGACGAGTTCATCGCGATCATCAGCGTATCGCGCAGCTCCGCCCAGGACTGCCAGGCCGATCCGGCACGCTGGGTGGAGGCGCGCAGGCTTTCCGGATCCTGGATGATCCGCTTGGGATCGCCATCGAACAAATAGCTGCCGCGGATCATGTCCATCACCCGCGCCGCATCCCAATTCAGCCAGGGATAGGGCCGGTTGGACTGGACCGGCATCGAGATGGGCGTCACGCTGGAATTCATGCCGAGCAGCGCCATGGCGGTCGAAAGGTCGGTCCATTCCAGCAGCTGGCGCGCATCCTCCACGAGCAAGGCGGCATGGGCGACGGCATAGGCGTTGGTGCTGATCAGCGCCGCATCATCCGCGCCGAACGGCTCGAACGGCTTCAGCCCCGCTTCCTTCAGCGCCTGCGCCGCCGGCATGCGCACGCCGCGATAATAGACCTCGCCCTCGCCCACCATCGCTGAGCCGACCTGGCCGAGAATGGCGAGATCGCCCTCGCCCAGCGTGCCGCGGCTCTGCACCACGGGCGTGATGCGGTTGTTGAGCAGATCGATCAGCGCCTGGGTGAGGCCGGGGCTCGCCGCCTCATAGGACATGGTGTTGACGCGGATCGCCATCATCGCGCGCACCAGATCCTCATGCGCCACTTCGGGTCCATAGCCACCGCGCCAGCCGAAGGACGCGCGCTGCCGCGCGCGCAGCTTGGCGGCATTTTCGGGCGCGGTCGGATCGCCCGAAAAGATCACCGTCTCGCGCTGCGAGCCGGCGCCGCGGTTGAACCAATAGATGCTCACGCCTTCCGCCGAGCCTTGCAGCAGCAAGCCATAAGCATCGGCCGAACGCTGCCGCGCCTCGGGCGACAAGGCCACCTTCGCGCCGTGCCGTGCGACGCGAATGAGCTGATCGATCGTCAGGTCATGCCCCGTCATCGTCACCGTCTCGTCGGCGCGATCGTAGCGGATCGGCGTGTAGGCCGACGGGCCGGAGATGGCGACCTCCGCCAATGCCGGAGAAGAAGAACCAATTCCAAGAACGATCGACGCCAACAGGAATTTACGGAATACTTTCCTCATCTTCACCCCCGGTTCTGAATGGATTTCGCCGTGACTTGGACAGATTGAATTGAAATTCAGGATCAAACCAAGACATGCAGGTCCGCCGGATCACGTCGCCCGACGCCTGTAAGCGACCTTATTTTCTTGCGGTCGAGCCTGTTGGGTCGATTAACGGGGCCTCTATCGCCATCCGGCGCGTGCATTTCACAAAGGCATAGTAGCGCAACAGCCGAGGCCCATGTCGCCCGCTTCATCCTGCCCCCCAATTTGTTCGATGCGACTGCATATCCGCCGCCAACCGCATCAGAGAACAGCACTCATTTTCTCTTTAGTCAAGAAAGTTTCCTGAATTAATCATGCTGGCGAGCTCGATGGGTCCCGGAAGCCTCTTGGCCGGGCTCAACCGCTTGATTTCAGGAGAATCGGAACGAAATTGCGGCTTGCTTGCCGGTCGCGAAATCGGACGACCTCGCCCTCACGCTGCCCGCGGCCATAGACCTGACGTACCTGCTCGGTCGAACATTGCGTGCAATTGTTTACGGGTTGTATGTTGTCGATAGACGAACGAGCAGGACAGGATTTGGCCGAAGATCAAGACAAGCCACGAGATCCCTCGCGGCCGCCGACCATGGCGGACATCGCCAAGCTCGCCGGAGTTACCGCGATTACCGTATCTCGTGCCTTGAAAGACAATACTGTTGTCGCGCTGGAAACCCGCGAGCGAATTCGTCGTATCGCTGCTGAACAGGGTTATCGCCTCAATGTCGATGCGCGCCGCCTGCGTTTAAAGCGCAGTCACACGATCGCCGTGATTGTCGACATGCGGGCAACAAGCGAGCGGCCGATGTCCGGCCCCTATCCTCTTGGCCTGATCGGCGGAATATTGCAGCGCCTGTCGGAGCGGCGCTACAGCATGCTGCTGACGACGCTGAAGACGTTGGATCGCGACGGGATCGGCCATGCCGACGGCGCGATCCTGCTGGGTCAGGGCGCGAACGATGCGGCGGTACAACTGCTCGAACAATATTCTGTGCCATTCGTGGTGTGGGGCGCGGGACATGGCGGGCGCAACCATGTGTTCGTGGGCAGCGACAATATCGAAGCCGGAAAGACCGTAGCTGCTCGCTTTTACAGGCAGGGCCGTACCGCTCCGCTTTTCCTGGGCGATCCCGATTACCCGGAAATCAGCGATCGCTTCGACGGCTTCGCCAGCGCCTTCGACGGCAGGGAAGTGCGGCTGGTGCGCTGCGCGTTCGATTTCGCCGAGGCTCGCCGCAAGATAGGCCGGCTCCTCGATGCGGGTGAGCAGGTCGACGCGATCCTCGCGGCGAACGATCTCATGGCAGCGGGAGCGCTGCGCGCCGCCACCGATCGCGGCCTCAATGTACCAGAGCAACTCTCGATCGTCGGCTTCGATGATTCGCCGGTGGCTCTGACGACCGAACCGCCGCTCACTTCGGTCGCTCAGAATTGGAGCGAGGGCGGGCTGATCCTAGCCGATCGCATCCTCGCGGTCGTCGCCGGCAAACGCACGACCAGCCATTCGCTTCCGACTGCGCTCGTCGAACGTCAAACCTGAAAATTCCGTAGCTTACGAGGACCCCGATCGAAATCCTGATCGGGCCGGCTCTCCCTTCTCATGCCCATTTGGATTTATGTTATCGATGTCTTGACATGGATAACATCTGGTCTGAGAATATGCACAAGTCACCGGATCAATAATGGTGACAAGACGGGGAGGGGGGCATGACGCTGTTTCGGCGTACCAGTCGCATGCACGACTGGACGATCAGGCGCACTGGTGCGTGCAACGCGCTATTAGCTACACAATTTGCTTTGTCCAATGGCGCGCTTGGTGTCCGCGGCAATGTCGAGGAACGCCCGGACGGCACCGCCATTTGCTTCATGGCGCGTGTCTTCGATCTCGCCCCCATTTCTTATCATGAAGGATTTACCGGTTTCGCGAGCGCCAGCGAAACGCGCGTGCCGGTGCCGGACGGCACGCCAGTGCGCATCACGGTCGGCGATGTCGATCTCGCTCACCTCTCCCCGCTTAGCGAAGAGTGGCAGCTCGATCTCGGCGGCGGAACGGTATCGCGGACGAGCATCTATGAACTGCCTGACGGTCGTACTGTCGAAGTCGCCGCGCAACGCTTCATCACGGCTCGCGACGAGGCGCGCCTCTCGATCGCCCTTAAGCTGTCGATCAGCGCGGGCGAAGCTCCCATCAGCCTGCGCAGTTATATCGATACCGATGTCGAGACGGTGAGCGTCGACGATGATCCGCGCATCGGCACATCAGGCGGCGTGCGGATGCGGACGCTCCACCGGAGCGCCAATCACGTCCGCGCCAAGACTGCGCGGCTCGGCCTCGTCGTCGATGTGCGCCAGACGCACGACTTTGCCGAGGACATACTGACCGCCCATCCGGATGGTGTCAGCCTGAGCCTTCACGGCCAGATCTCCGCCGCGATGCCGATCGAGTTGAAGAAGACGGTCGAATGGATGATTCACGAGACCGACGCTCCGCCACATGGGAACGAGCCGGTTCCGCCTTCCCTTGGCGATTTCGTGGCGGACCAGCTGATCCATGAAGCAGCGATGACGGCGCTGTGGGACAGCGCCGAGGTCGCACTGCCCGGCAATCCCCGGCTGGAAGCAGCGCTGCGCTTCAACCTGTTCCATCTGATGCAGAACGCTCCACGCGATGGCTTGTCCGGCTATGCGGCGAAGGGCCTGACCGGCGAGGGTTATGAAGGCCATGTCTTCTGGGATGCGGAGACCTTCCTGATCCCTGTGCTGGCGCTCGTGGCGCCGCATCTCGCCCGCAATCATCTCGCCTGGCGCATCGCGACGCTCCCGGCTGCGCGCCATCATGCCCGCGAGCTCAATCACCCGGCCGGCGCGCTTTTCGCATGGCGGACGATCGCCGGGCGGGAGGGCTCGGCCTATTTCCCCTCGGGATCGGCCCAATATCATATCAACGGCGCGGTCGCCTTCGCGCTGGAATATTATGAGCACTCGACCGGCGATCGTTCGCTACGCGAGGCTGGCGCCGCCGAAACGGTGTTCGAAACCGCCCGGATCTGGATCGCGGCGGGCCGCTATGATCGTAACGGCATCTTCTCGATCGCGGCGGTGACGGGACCGGACGAATATAGCGCGCTGGTCGACAATGATTATTACACCGATCGCATGGCGGCGCGGCATCTACGCTATGCCGCGCGTCTATTCGCGGAGATGGGTGCGGAGGCGCCGGAATTTCTTGCCGCGCTCGCCGAGCGGATCGGCCTCGATGCCGACGAGATATCCGGATGGCGCCACGCCGCCGATGCCTTTGCCACGCATGACGATACCGCCGTCACTCCGCAGGACGCGACCTTCCTCGCCAAGCCCGAATGGAATTTCCTGGCCGAACCGATCGGCCATAAGCCGCTCCTTCTCTCCTATCATCCGCTGACGCTCTATCGGCATCAGGTGCTCAAGCAGGCGGCGGTGGTGCTTGCGCATGTTCTCGATGGCACGGACGTCCCGCTCGCCCGCAAGGCACGTGACTATGCCTATTACGAGCCACGCACGGTGCATGATTCGACGCTGTCGCCGTCGACGCACGCCATCCTCGCAGCCGAGATCGGGCTGCTCGACGATGCCCTGCTCCATTTTGAGGAGACGGCGCGTGTCGATCTGGACAATCTGCATGGCAACACCACCCATGGCGCGCATATGGCGGCCATGGCCGGATCGTGGCTCGCTCTGGTCTGGGGCTTTGCCGGCTTCCGGCCCGGCACCGATGAACGGCCAGCCCGCTTCGCGCCCGTCCTGCCGTCGGGTTGGGAGGGCTATAGCTTCACGATGCTATGGCGCGGCGTGCGGATCGAGGTGTCGGTGAGCGGCGACAGCTGCACCTTCACCGTGCCCGAAGGAGCCTCGCTGCCGTTGCTGATCGACGGGGATCTCGTGACGGTAACGGGCGATGCTTCGCTCGTCCGTCCGATCGCGCCACGCCCGCCAGTGCTGCCCGCATCCGAGCCGGGCCATTTCCGCGCGGCGATCTTCGATCTGGATGGCGTGCTGACCGACAGCGCCGAGGAGCATTTCCTTGCCTGGCAGCGGCTCGCAGCCGAACTCGGCATCTCGATCGACCGCGCCTTCAACGAGCGGCTGAAGGGAGTCGACCGGATGGGATCGCTCGATCTCATCCTTCGCCATGGCGGGCTCGATCCCGATCTGGCCGAGCGGCAGCGGCTGGCGGCACGCAAGAACGGCTATTATCGCGAGGCGATCGAGGCCTATGGGCCGCATCGCCTATTGCCGGGCGCTCGGCGCGCGCTGGTGGCGGCTCGCCAGCTCGGGCTGAAGGTCGGGCTCGCCTCGTCCAGCCGTAATGCCCGCTTCCTCATCGAACGGCTCGGAATCGCCAGCCTGTTCGATGCGGTGGTTGACGGCAGCGATGTCGCACGAGGCAAGCCCGCGCCGGACATCTTCCTCGCCGCGGCGAAAGCGCTCGGCGTGGAGCCCGACGAAGCGGTCGGCATCGAGGATGCCGCAGCCGGCATCGCGGCGATCCGGGCGGCAGGAATGCGTGCTATCGGCATAGGTGATCCCACCGACCTGCCCGATGCCGATATCATTATCTCGACTATCGCTCGTCTTCGATTGGAGCGATATCTTCCGGCATAGTCTATGCAATAAGACTGAATTGATAACAAAATCAAACCGGTAAACCGGAATTACATATGGAGAGGAATAATATATGAATAATTACAGCCTGTTGCTGAAGGCTGCGACGCTTGCCGCGATCTCGTCGTCCGCGCTCGCCTGGTCGGGCTGCGCGCTCGCCCAAGCGGCAGCGCCCGCTCCGGCCGCAACCGCCGGGACACCGGCCGAAGCGGAAGACGAGATCATCGTCACCGGCGTTGCCCGCAAGGATGGCCTGCGCAAGCTGGATGCCAGCTTCTCGATCAGCACTGCGTCCGAAGAGATGATCCGCGAAACGCAGCCGACCAGCACCGCCGATCTGCTGAAGATCGTGCCCGGCGTGTGGGTGGAATCGTCAAGCGGCACGGCGGGCGCGAACGTGTTCATCCGTGGTTTCCCATCGGGAGGCGATGCGCCCTATCTCACCATCCAGATGAACGGCTCGCCGATCTTCCCGCCGCCCACCTTGTCCTTCCTCGAGAACAGCTCGCTGTTCCGCCTCGATGACACGGTGGAGCGCGTCGAGGTGCTGCGGGGCGGACCGAGCCCGATCTTTTCCAACGGACAGCCGGGCGCCACCACCAATTTCATCCTGAAGAAGGGGACGAGCACGCCCCAGGGCAGCATCCGTGCGACGTTGGGCAGCGAAGGTCTCTATCGCGGTGATTTCGTCGTCTCCGGGCCAGTCGCCGAGAACACGACCTTCATGATCGGTGGCTTCTATCGCACCAGCGACGGCCTGCGCGACACACAGTTTCCCGCCGATCGCGGCGGGCAGGTTACCGGTAGCCTGACGCAGAAGTTCGATAATGGCGAAGTGACGGTCTATGCGCGCCGCCTCGACGACAAGAATGCCTTCTACACAGGCATCCCGCTCATTTCGAACAACGGCAAGATTTCGGCCTATCCCGGCTTCGACCCGGGCAATGACACGCTGATCGGCAACGAGATCCGCCGCGTTTCGATCGAGGTCGCGCCGGGCGCCACGCCCGTTACCAAGGCGCTCGATCTCGGCGAGGGCCGCGGCGCCAAGATCACGACGCTCGGCGCCACTTTCGATTTCGAGTTCGATGCCTTCCAATTGTCGAACAAGATGAATTATCTGAAAGGCGACGCCAACACGCGCGGTCTCTTCACCGGCGGCAATCCGACCTCGCTGACGAGCTATATCGCGAGCCAGGTGACCGCGGCGAACCGCAATGCCGCCGTGCTCGCTGCAGCAGGCCGCCCGGCTACCGGCGGCAGCGCGACCTTCGTCAACGGCAGCGGCACCGTGGCCGGCAGCCAGGCGGTGCTGGAGGCCGGCATCTGGTCGGTCGACAAGCAGCTCGAAAGCTTCACCGATGAGCTTCGCCTGTCGCGCGAGATTTTCTCCGGTAACAATCTCACGATCGGCGGCTACTTTGCCGATTATTCGTCGAGAGACCTCTGGTATCTCGGCAACAACGTCCTGCTGACCGTCGAACCCAATGCCCGGCTCGTGAATGTCGGCCTGAACAATGGCGTGGCCGTCAGCCGCAGCGGCTTCGTCGGCAGCCCCTTCTTCGACGTCAACGCCAGCTATAATGGCCGCAATACGGCGCTGTTCCTGTCGGATGAATGGAAGGTGACACCGACATTGCGTGTCGATGCAGGCGCTCGCTGGGAACGTCAGAAGGTCGATGCGACGCTGGAGAACAACACGACCGGCGTCGATCTCGATGGCAACCCGCTTACCCTCTACAATAACAGCGCCGCGATCCTGAACGGCACCTACCGCACGATTGAATATGCGAAGAGCAAGATTTCGTGGACAGCAGGTGCCACTTATTCGATCACGGACAGGTTGAATGTCTTTGCGCGCGCCAATAGCGGCTTCGCCTTTCCCCAGTTCGACAATCTGCGCGATGGCCAGTTCAATGTGCAGACCGTCAAGCAATATGAGCTGGGGGTGAAGACATCGACGCGGTTCTATGACCTTTTCCTCACCGGTTTTTATAACCGCTTCAAGGGCCTTCCCTTCCAGCAGTTCGTCCAGAATCCGGACGGCACCCAGACGAACCTGACCCGCATCGGCGGATCGCGTGCCTATGGCCTCGAATTCGAAGGCGCGATCCGGCCCATCACGGGGTTCGAACTCGCCACCCGTGGCGTGGTGCAGGATGGCAAGTTCAAGGATTTCGGCGAAAACAGCGGCAATCGCGTGTCACGCCAACCGAAATTCCTGATCGCACTGCTGCCCAGCTATGAATTCTCGACGGGCTTGGGCGAGGCGCGTCTGTTCGGTACCTTTACCCATGTCGGCAAGCGTTTTTCCGATGTGGAAAATCAGCAGGCCCTTGGCTCCTACGAAACCGTCGACGTCGGCGCGTCGCTCGATATCGATGATCATCTATCGTTCCAGGCAACGGTGGAGAATGTGTTCGACAAGCTTGCGCTGACCGAGGGCAATGCACGCATCATCGGTGGCGCGGCGTCCGGGGGCACATTTCTTGGCCGCCCGATCTTCGGGCGCCATGCCACGCTGACCGCCGCCTACAAATTCTGAGGCCAATCGCCCGGCCGGAAGCCATGTCTTCCGGCCGGCCTAATCAGGCGAGAAGCGCTATGGCTCTCTTCGACGATCGGCGACGTGCGATCGCTGCCCTCATCCTCACCTACATTGTGTTCGCGATCCTGATGAACAGCGTCGGGATCGTCATCCTCCAGGCGCTTCGGGAATTTCTGGTCGCCAAGACCCGCGCGGCCAGCCTCGAAGCGTTCAAGGATCTGTCGGTGGTAGCGGCCTCCGCGCTGCTCGCCACCCAGCTTCCTCGCTTCGGCTATCGGCGCGCGATGATCGGGGTCCAGATCCTTATCGCGGCCGCCTGCCTTGTCATGCGGCTGGCCGATGCCTTTTGGGCTACCCAATTGCTATTCGCGGTGACGGGCTTCTCCTTCGGCATCGTCAAGGTGGCGGTCTATGCCTCGATCGGGCTGCTCGCGCCGGAACCACAGCGCCATGCGAGCCTCACCACCCTGGTGGAGGGTCTGTTCATGCTGGGCCTGCTCGGCGGCTTCGCACTGTTCAGCCACTTCATCGGCGTCGCCACGCATCCAGGCGAGTGGCTGAACGTCTACTGGATCATGGCCGCCCTTGCGCTCGCGGCCGCAGCGCTATGGATGCTAACCCCGCTCGACGAGAGCCCTGCCACACAGGGGGACGGAACCAAGAACCCCGGTTTCTGGGCGATGCTTCAGCTTGCGCTCCTTCCCGCTTCGATCGCCTTCCTTGTCGGCACCTTCTGCTATGTGCTGATCGAACAGAGCATCAGCACCTGGCTGCCGACCTTCAACAATGAGGTGCTTCAGCTGCCTCCGGCGATGAGCGTGAAGCTTTCGGGGCTGTTCGCCGGCTCCATCGCGCTCGGCCGGCTGGGCGCGAGCGCGCTGCTACGGCGGCTGCCGTGGATCGTCGTCCTGCTTTCCGCGCTGGCGGGAATGGCGCTGCTCGTCATGCTCGTCCTGCCGCTGACGGCGGGGGTGATCGTCCCGGCGCAAGCCACCTGGCTCGATGCCCCGGCCGCCGCTTATCTCCTCCCGCTGATCGGGGTGCTGATGGCACCGATCTATCCCACGCTCAACTCGGTGATCCTGACCGCGCTGCCGCGCACCAGCCATGCGGCGATGATCGGCATGATCGTGATCTTCTCCGCGCTCGGCGGCACGTTCGGCTCGTTGATCACCGGCTTCGTCTTCGCCCATTTTTCCGGGCAGTTCGCCTTTTACCTCACGCTCGGGCCGATGATGGCGATCGCGGGCTGCGCGCTCGCCTTGCATCGCACGATCGACGATCATGGCGGCCGTGTCGCGGCGCTCCACAAGCTGGCGGCGTGACGGCAAGCGGCGCCCGAAGGAGAGAGACATGATCCGCCCGCTTTTTCTCCGGACCCTGATGGGTACGGCGATCGCCCTCGTCGCGCTCGCCGCCGCCCCCGCGATCGCGGATCGATCTCCTACTACGGCGCCGCCGCTCGCCTTCCGCATCGACGAAGGCCGCAACATCAACGCCTTCGTGCGGGAAGGGCCAGTCGCGGCGCATCTGCTGCTCCGCTCGGGCGGGGACCCGCGCATCCTGGTGGCGTTTCCGGCGGGAAATAGCGGCGTCGGCCTGTGGTTCGAACATTTGGGGCGGCCTGTCGCCTGGACGCTGACGACCCCACCCCGGCCCGTCACGGCGATCGATGGACACGGTCGGCCGCTGCGCGGGATCGAAGCCGAAGCCGTGATCGACGCGACCAGGCTGGACGTACGACAGGCGGTCCTTTCCTCCATCCGCGTGCTGAGGGACTATCAATCGCTGGGCAAGGCGCCGGCCGAAATCCTGACCCCGCCGATCGTGAGCGGCAACCGCCTGAGCTGGAGCCGCGATCGGCTCGACGGAGCTGCGGGCTATCGGCTTGTGGTCGAGGCCGTTGGCGGCACCGTCGCCCCCAGCCGGATCATGAGCGCGAACGGCCCTATCCGGCTCAAGATCACCGCGCTGACCGGCGAGACACCATTGAGCCCGCTCGGCGGACTGGGCCTGCTCACGGACGGAGCCACCGACGACCGGCGCGCGCGCGACGCCCTCGCCTTTCTCAGCTACCGCGAGAAATATCTCGCCGGCTCCTGGCGTTTCGACACCTATTTCGGACGCGACACGCTGATGTCGGTGCGGCTGCTGATGCCTGTACTCCAGCCCGAGGCAGTCGAGGCAGGTGTCGGCGCCGTGCTGGCACGGCTCTCGCCCGGCGGCGAGGTGGCGCATGAGGAGGATATCGGCGAATATGCGGTTCTGCGGCACCTGAAACAGAGCGGCGCGCCGGGCGACACGCCGATCCACGACTATGCGATGATCGATGATGATTTCATGCTCGCGCCGGTCGCCGCCGCCTGGCTGCTGGACGAGCCGAGGTCGCGAGGCCGCGCGCCCGCCTTCCTCGCCGCCCGCATGACCGGCGGCGAAGCTAATGGCGACGCGCTCGTCCGCAACCTGCTGTGGGTGATGGACCGGACGGCGGCCTTCGCCTCCTCGCCCACTGCCGCCAATCTGGTCGGGCTGAAGCAAGGCCATATGGCCGGGCAGTGGCGTGACAGCGGCGAGGGGCTCGGCCGTGGCCGCTATCCTTATGACGTGAACGCGATCTTTGTGCCCGCTGCCTTGCGCGCGATCGACGGCCTCGTCCGGAGTGGGCAGCTCGACGCCTATCTGTCGCCCGAGCGGCGCAAACGGCTCGCCGGCGCATCGGAGCGAGCCGAACTGTGGGAACGGCGGGCGGCCGCGCTCTTCGCGCTCACCATATCGGCCGAGCGAGCGGCCGAGCAGCTGGATGCCTACTCGGCCGAGATAGGCGTGCCGTCCGGGCCCGCGCTCGCTGCTCTTTCGGGCAAGCCGATCACATTCAACGCGCTCGCCCTGGATGCCGAAGGCCGGCCCGTTCCCGTGCTCCATTCGGACGAGGGTTTCGGCCTGCTGTTCGGAAATCCCGCGCCCATGGAGGTCGCACGGACGGTCGCCGCAATGATGCGTCCCTTCCCGGCCGGGTTGATGACGGATGCGGGGCTGCTGGTGGCCAATCCGGCTTTCGCCGACCCGGCAACACGCAAGCGTCTGGGCAACTCCGCCTACCATGGTACCGTCATCTGGTCATGGCAGCAGGCGATGCTCGCTGCGGGGCTCGATCGGCAATTGGCACGTCACGATCTTCCCGCCGAGGTGCGCACGATCCTGACCAGCGCCCGGACCCACCTTTGGAGGGTGATCGAAAATGCGAACGCGGTACGCACTTCCGAACTCTGGTCATGGTCCTATGCGAACGGCGGTTATCGGGTAGAACCGTTCGGCCAGCGCGGAACGGATGAGGATGAATCAAATGCCGCCCAGCTCTGGAGCACCATTTTCCTCGCGCTGAGGCCGCCTGGGATGCACGCGCGATAATAGATCTTTCTCCTGCGCGTTCTCGTGGCAACGACTGCAGCATCTGCGAAGGGAGAAATTTGAACATCGGCGATCTGATTTGATGAGAAGCCGCAGATCCAGGCGATCGAGCGAACAACGCCTGTGTTGCCGATGCGCCCTGGCCAGGTCGCACGGGTCGCCAGCCACTATAAGCAGCATGGCACCACCGACCTGATCGCCGCGCTCGGCGTCAAGACCGGCACGGTGATCGCTCCTGCAAGAGACAATAGCGGGCAATCGCGCTGACGCCGGCTGGGGCGCAGTATGGCGGGTGCTTCCTCGAGATCGGCGCTCCGCGCCCGCACTAGGCGGCGCCACGCCGCTGCCGCCCCTGGATTGCCGCGCACTGAGATGCGCCTGCCCGCTGCTGATGGCCAACGTCACGCTCGCCGGCTGCACCGTCGGCCCAATCACGCATCTGTTGGACCTCGACTTTGCGCCTCACTATGAAACGCCATGCACTGGTTATATCTTTTCGCCGCGATTGGCTTCGAGATCGTGGCCACCTCCGCCCTGAAAGCGGCAGACGGTTTTACCAAACCTGTGGCAACTGCCGTCGTGGCAGTCGGCTATCTAACGGCCTTTTATTGCCTGTCGGTTGCGCTCAGGGTCATCCCGATGGGCATCGCCTATGCTCTGTGGTCCGGTATCGGGATCGTCATCATTTCGTTGGTCGGCTTTTTTGTTTACCGGCAGAAGCTCGATGGCGCGACGCTGATCGGCATCGGGCTGATCATCGCTGGCACGCTGGTGATCAATCTGCTGTCACAGCCGGCGCGGCACTGATGGCGCTGCTGTCTGCGGCCGAATCAAGCTTCCGCGCCAGCGGCCAGGCCACCACGATCGCGGCGATGCAGGCGATCAGCCCCAGCGGACCCAAGGGCCAGTAGCCGCCCAGGAACTGCGCGATCATGCCGGCACCCAACGCACCCAGCGACTGGGACAGCAACCACACGCCCGACGTCATCACCGCAAGCCGGCCACCGGGTTCGACCGCGAATGCGAGCCCCAGGAGCAGCGGATATACGATGAACCAGCTGACATTGTAGAAGATCAGGGCGGCTGCGAAGAACGGCGCCGAGGGCGCGGTGGTGAGCAGGGCGCAAGCGCCGCCGCAGACGATCAACGCGATCGATAGCGGTAGTGCGCGCGGCAATCGGGCGGCGACCGCCACCATCGCGAGATTGCCGACGGCGCTCAACAAGGTGGCGACGCTCTGATAGCGTCCGAATTCGATGGCCGAAATCGCAATCGCGCGCGCGGCCCGCTCTACGAAGGGCCAAATCGCGAGACTGCCGAACGCGAAGAGCGCCATTGCGAGCAGCACGCGCCCACCGTCGGCGCCGATGCGGATCCGGATGCCGACGACAGGATCTTTCGCGCCGCTCACCGCGTCCGGCATTAGCAGCGTTCCGACGCCAAGCAGTGCGGAGAGAGTTGCTAGGCCGACGAACATCCCGTCCACGCCATAGCGGGTGCCGATCATGGGCAGCCCGATATTGACGGCGGCGAACAACAGGGTCTGGACCGCGATGCCGGCGGAAATCGCGCGTGCCGGATGGCTGGTTTGCCCCGCGGCGAGATTGACCGCGCTGTTCATCAGCCCGAAGCCCAGCCCGGTCGCGATCCGCCCGGCGAGGAGCAGCGGATAGGACGACAATAGCGCCGACAGGAGTTGCGCCGTGACGATCAGCAATGTCGCCGCGAGGCCGAGCGAGCGGGGACCAAGGCCATAAGCGCGCGGCGCGACGAGGAACATCGCGCCGGCATAGGCCAGCGTCTCGGCCATGCTCCACCCACCCATCTGGATCGGCGAAAAACCGAAGCGATCGATCAGCCCGCCGACCAGATAGGTGGTGAAGTTGTTGCCGATATGGGCCGCCCCCGTCGCCGCGCCAATGGCAACATAGGTCGGGGCAGACGATCGGCGCGGCGCGCTGCCCATCAATCAGAACCGGTATGCGGCGGACAAGCCGTAGGTGCGGCGCTCGCCTGGATAGATGCTGATCGAGCGGTTGAAAAACATGCCGAAGCTGTTGGTGCGATAGGCACGGTCGGTCAGGTTCTTCACCCAGCCCGCAATCTCCAGCCCGCTGGCATCGAAGCGATAGGCAACCCGCGCATCACCCAGCCACAAGGGCTTCTGGCTGAAGCTATCGCGGACCAGCGCACGCTCGGCTGCGCCCGCCAGGAATGGTGCCGGATTGATGTTGGTGGCGTCGGACCAGACATGAAAGCGATAGCGGCTGCTGTAGCGCCAGTCGGTGTTGAAGCTGACCGTCCCACCCTGCAGCGCGAATTCGTAGGTGCCCGACAGGTTGAGCGTGTTGCGGGGTGCCCGCTCCAGCCGCTGTCCGGTCAGGTCGAGCGGCGCGCCCCGGTTCACCGGGAAGGGCACCGAGGCGTCGGGGAAGTCGGTATATTTGGACGACTGGAAGCCATAGCCCGCGTTCAGCGCCAGCCCGGTGACGGGCCGGGCCGTGGCCTCGATCTCGAAGCCGTTGACGCGCGCGGACGCGGCGTTCTGCGTCCTGGTGCCGACGCTTTGCAGCACCGTGACCTGCATATTCTTGAAGTCATAATGGAAAGCGGTGGCATTCAGCGTCAGCCGCCGATCGAGCCAGCTTGTCTTCACGCCGACTTCATAGGAGGTCAGCGTCTCCGGATCATAAGCCGACAGATCACCCGGGCTCGCGACATAGGTGTTGAAGGCACCCGAACGAAAGCCGCGTGCGATGCGTCCGAACAGCAGCGCATCGTCGGCAATGCTGTAGTCGGCCGACACATCCCAGGTGAAACGCTTCCACGACCGGCTCGACGGCGTGGGCGCGATCGGCGCCCCCGTCGCATCGACATAGATGCCATTCTCGGTATCGATGTAGACGAGGTTCGGAACGCTTGCGTCGAATATATTGCCGGTTTGCGTCACATAGTCATAGGCGACGCCGCCGATGCTCTTCTTCTCCCAGGTGTAGCGTCCGCCCGCGGTCAGCTTGAGACGCGGCGTTATCTGGAAGCTCAGGCTCGCGAAGCCGGCCAGGTTCCGTGTCTTGACGTCGAAGTCATAGGCTGCGCCATCCACCCCGAAATTGACCGGGCTGTAGAGGCCGAGCTGACCAAAGCTGTTGGTCTTGTCGTGCAGATAATAGGCGCCGACGATCCAGCCGAGGCGATCGCCATCGGGCGAGGCCAAACGCAGCTCGTTGGTGAAGGTGCGCGAGCGGCCACCATAGCGCTCATGATATTGCGAGACGGGGTTCGCATCATCGTCGGAATAGACGAGCGAGCTCGATCGCTCATAGCCTGCAACGTCCGTGAGCGTTGCGCCGCCGAGATCGATCTCAAGGCGCGCGTCGGTGCCGAAGCGGCGGGCACGGGTATAGCCGGGGCCATTGTTGCTGAGCGCATGGCTGTCGTCGCGCTCCGCATAACCGTCGAAATCGGTGCCGCCCGCGAGCAGGCCGACATGCTGCAAGGGCTGGTCCTGCTCTGTCTCGCCACCATGCGCCTTCACCAGCAGCGAGGCATCGGGCGCGATGTCCCACAGGAGCTGGCCGCGCAGATCCCAGATATCATAATCGCCGGCATGCTTGCCGGTGAAGGCGTTGCGATATTGGCCGTCGCGATGCTTGTAGACGCCGGCGACGCGCGCCGACAGGCGCTCGGCGACAGGCCCGCCGATCCCCAGCTCGGCTTCGCGCGTGTCATCGCTGCCATAGACCAGCCGCCCCTGCCCCGACAGCGTATCTCCCGGCTTCGTCGTGACATAGTGGATCGCACCGGCGGTGGTGTTCTTGCCCCAGAGCGATCCTTGCGGACCGCGCAGCACCTCGACGCGGTCCAAGTCGTAGAGCGGCGCGCTCTGGGCGGAGCCGGCGCTGATATAGACCTCATCCTCATAGATGCCGACCGCGGAGGACGAGGTGGGCGTGAAGTCGTTGGTGCCTATGCCGCGCAGGCGGAAACGCGGCATTGCAGCGCCCATCGCGGATTCGGCGACGAGGTTCGGAACCTGGCGGGCCACGCCGATGCCGTCGCGGATCTGGCGATCGGCGATATCCTCGCCGCCGACCACGCTGATCGAAATCGGCACATCCTGCAGATTGGCACTGCGCTTGGTCGCGGTGACCACGATCTCGCCGCCTTGCGCACCCGCATCGGCAGGCGCGGCCTCCTCGGCGGCCAGAACTGGCGCGGCGATCATCAGCGTGGCGAGCACGCCGGCCACGCTCGCGATCTTGAATGATGGTCCGGTCATTAGGTCCCCCTCGAAAATGTGATGAGAAAGAGGCTTATCCGGCGCGCACGCGCGGGAAGCGCGCTGCCGCCTCGATCGCCTCGAGATCCATGTGGCTGCGGATATATTCGCGCGATGCATCGCGAACGGGCTGATAGTCCCAGGCCTTGAGCTGCCCGCGCATATTGGCGGCGGACACGAGCCGCCGCCGGCGCTGGCTTGCGAGCACGGCCTGCTCGAGCGCCGGCAGATCCCAGCGCGCCGCCACCTCCGTCCGGAACGCCGTCACGGTCGCCGCATGCGCAGGCTCAGCCGCGAGATTGCTCAGCTCGTCCGGATCCGCCGACAGATCGTAAAGCTGGTCGGGATCGGCCGGAGAATGAATGAATTTGAAGCGCCCGCGGCGGATCATCACGATCGGCGCAATCGCGCCTTCGCCCAGATATTCGCCGATCGCCTCGTCATGCCCTTCGTCGCCCGCCAGATGCGGAAGCAGGCTGCGGCCATCCAGCGGAGCCCCCTCGGCGGCACCTACTTCGGCAAGGTCGAGCAAAGTCGGCAGCATGTCGACGAGCGAGACATTTTCTCGGACGCGGCGCGGGGCGAATATTCCCGGCGCGCTTATGATCAACGGCACACGTGCCGCGCCTTCGAAGAAGTTCATCTTGTACCAGAGGCCGCGCTCGCCCAGCATTTCGCCATGATCGCCGCACAGGATGACGACCGTGTCGTCCGCCAGCCCCGCCTCTTCGAGGCTGGCCAGGATCGCGCCGACCTGCTCGTCGACGAAGCTAATCGCGCCATAATATGCACGGCGGGCGGCCAATATCTGCGTATCGCTGATCGGATCGAGGTCGTTGCCGCAAACATGACGCAGACGCAGCGAATGCGGGTCCTGCCGGTCGAGCGGAATGACGACCCGCGGAAGCGTGATCTCATCGGCATCATAAAGATCCCAATAACGATGCGGGATCGCGAAGGGGTCATGCGGATGGGTGAGCGAGGCGACCAGGCAGAAGGGCCTCTCGTCGGTCCCGCGCGCGATGTCGAACAATTTGCGCCGTGTGGCGAAAACCACCTCCTCATCGAAATCGAGCTGGTTGGTGCGGATGCAGGGCCCGGCGGTCAGCACGGAATCCATCGAATGATACCAGCTCGGCCGCTCGGCGATGCGCGCCCAGTCAGGCGTCCAACCAAAGTCGGCGGGGTAGATGTCGGTCGTCAGCCGCTCCTCAAAGCCGTGCAACTGGTCCGGCCCGACGAAATGCATCTTGCCTGCGAGGATCGTGCGATAGCCTGCGATCCGGAGATAATGGGCGAAGCTGGGCGTCTCCGCCGAAAATTCGCATGCATTGTCATAAGCGCCAATGCGCGACGGCAGCTGCCCCGACAGCATGGAAAAGCGCGAAGGCGCACAGAGCGGGCTGCTGCAATAAGCGGAATCAAACAGCACGCCGCGTGAGGCGAGGCGCGTCAGATGCGGGGCTTTCACCGTTGCATGCCCATAAAATGGCAGGGCGGCCGCGGCCATCTGGTCTGCCATCAGGAACAGAAAGTTTAACTTGGGCGTCATCCAGCCAAATTCTCTATCAACACGGTAGAGTTCAACTAGGATGTCGGCAGCCGGGGCGTGAACCCCCTGATTGCTTAAGGATGCGATAAGTGACGCTAATGGCTACAACGGCTATGCGGTATCACCGATTGCCGCTGCGAGGCTTGGCCGTGTTCGAAGCGGCGGCCCGGCACGGCAAGTTTGCGGGCGCCGCAGGCGAGCTGCTGATGACGCAAGCCGGTGTGAGCCAGCACATCGCCCAGTTGGAAGCCGATCTCGGCGTCGAGCTGTTCGTCAGGCGCCACCGGGGAGTCGAGCTGACCTCGGCGGGCGCAGCCTTTCTCGCGTCGGTCGAGCAGGGCCTGAAGATGCTGTCCGACGGCGTGGCCTCGGCACGTCGACATGCGACCGAGAAGACGCTGCATATCCTGACCGATATCGGTTTTGCGGCCTGGTGGCTGATGCCGCGCATCGCCGCGCTGAGCGAGCTGATGCCGGATGTGGAGGTCCGGTTGATCACGACCCAATCCAATATTGACAGCCAGTCCAATATTGACGCCGAGTTGGCCGATTTCGATCTGGCTGTGCTGTTCGGACATGGGGACTGGCCCGGCTGCAAATCGGCGCGGCTCTTTGCCGAGGAGGTGTATCCGGTCTGCTCGCCATCCTATCTCGGCGGGCATACGACACCGATGGCGCCCGCCGAGGTCGGTAGGTTCAGGCTGCTTCATCTGCGCAGCGATGGCCGGCAGCGCTGGTTTGCCTGGGATGACTGGTTCACGGCTTTCGGGGATCGTCCCCGCGCTGGCCAGCAGGACCTGACGCTCAACAATTATCAGCTGGTGCTGCAAGCAGCACTGCTGGGCCAGGGCGTGGCTCTGGGCTGGGCACCTCTGATCGACGAACTCATTGGCAATGGCAGCTTGGTGCGGCTGACGCCTCAACCGCTGACGAGCGCGCGCGGCTATCATATCATCGAGCCTCTCCACCGACCGCGCAACGCGGACGTGGCGACGGTCAAGGCCTGGTTGGCGACCCCAAGCGTGCCGGACGCCTTACGCGCCACGGCATTTGAAGATTGTGAAGGCTGAGGAGCCTCATCAGCCTGTTTAGCGATTCTACCCGACGGAGACCCCGATGACGGATGTTGATGCCGCTTATCCAAATCTGCCCGACCCGGCCGGGCCGCTCGATATCGTCGCCGTTGCAGGACGGATTGGCGGCGAAGTGCGGGGGCTGCGACTGGAAGGCGATCTCGACGACGCGACGATCCTGGCTCTGCGTCGAGCGCTCTTCCGTCACAAGGTTCTCTTCTTCCGCGAACAGTCCCATCTCGACGACGAGGCGCATCAGGCGTTCGCCGCCCGGCTGGGCAAGCCGGTGAGGCATCCGACCGCGCCAGCGCAGCATGGCGACTTCCTCTTGGAACTGGATTCGCACCATGGCGGCAAGGCCAACACCTGGCACACCGACATGACCTTCCTGACCAACTATCCTTCTGCCTCGATCCTGCGCGCCGTCTCCATTCCGGAGGCTGGCGGCGACACGGTCTGGGCCAATGCGGCGGAAGCGTATGCGCGGCTTCCGCAGCCGCTCCAGCAACTGGCCGATACGCTCCGGGCGATCCACAGCAACGACTATGACTATGCCGCGAACCAGACCGAGGCGGACGAGGAGACCGATGCCTATCATGCGACATTCGTCTCGACGGTCTATGAAGCGGAGCATCCCGTCGTGCGGCTGCATCCGGAAACGGGCGAGCGCTCATTGCTGTTGGGCAGCTTCTTCAAACAGTTCGTCGGAATGTCATCGGGAGATTCGCGGCGCCTGTTCGAGACATTCCAGAGCCATATCACGCGCCTCGAAAACACGGTCCGCTGGCACTGGCGCAAAGGGGATGTGGCGATCTGGGACAATCGCGCGACCCAGCATTATGCCATCGACGATTATGGCACCCAGCATCGGGTCGTTCGGCGGGTGACTATCAGCGGCGATATTCCGCTGGGGATCGATGGCCAGAAGAGCCGACAACTCAAGCCAGTTGAGTTCTACAGCGCCTTGGCAGCCGAGTAGCGATTAGGCTGTGGCCTCGGTTGATCCCTTCGGCATGCCGGCGATGCGGAGCAGGAAGGCGACATTGTCCGCGATCGCCCGCGACGAGAGCAGGCCGATGCGGCGGCCACATCCTCCCCGTCGACGATCAACGGCCGGCGTTCAACTGCTCCAGGCCGTTGATCGGACGGATGAGGATGGACGTGCCGGCCCCGGACCGGCCGATGGCCCCGAATAGCTCGCCCTTGTGGACATCAAGGCTGAGATCATAATTAATGCATTGAGGCATCCTGTCGAAACAAGACAACTTCAAGCCATGCTCATGGAGAATAGTTAATCACGGCATATCTATGCCGAGCAAAGCCCGTGATGAGCTTTTCTTATAAGAGGATCAGCGGAATTGGCAGGACAGGCGCTCCGCTCTTCTTATTGCGTGCGCGGTAGACAGGCGGATCGATGGAGGAACGGGCGTGGATCTTGAGCTCAGGGGCAAGCGGGCGCTGGTGACGGGCGGCAGCCGGGGGATCGGCCGGGCGATCGCGCGGGCGTTGCTGGACGAGGGCGCGCGGGTGGTCATCGCCGCGCGGGATGGCGAGGCCGTGACCGTCGCGGCGAAGGAGCTGGCCGCGGCGACCGGCAGCGAAGTCCATGGGGTGACGGTCGACACGCGCGAGGATGCCTCGGTCGACGCGCTCGTCTCGGCGGCAATAGGCCTGCTCGGCGGGCTCGACATCGTGGTGAACGCGGCCGCCCGTCCGGGCGCCGTGCCGGACGTGCCGGGCATAGCGGGCGTCTCCTCCGACTATGTCCTTGAGGAGATCAACACCAAGCTGGTCGGCTATCTGCGCGTCGCCCGCGCCGCCGCGCCGCATCTCGTTGCCAATGGCTGGGGACGGATCATCAACATCAGCGGGCTTGCCGCGCGCCAGACCGGCACCATTCCCGGATCGGTGCGCAACGTCGCGGTGGCGGCGCTCACCAAGGGGCTTGCCGACGAGCTGGGGCCGAAGGGCGTCAACGTCACCGTCGTCCACCCCGGCGCGACACGCACGGAGCGCACCGCCGCGATCGTCGCTTCCCGTGCGGCCGCCGACAGCATCTCCGAGGTGGAGGCCGAGAAGGCGCTCTATGGCGGCTCGCTGATCGGCCGGATCGTGGAAGCCGAGGAAGTGGCGGCCGTCGTCGCCTTCCTCGCCTCGCCGAAGAGCGTCGCGATCAATGGCGACGCGATCGCTGCCGGCGGTGGCAGCCCACGCGCGATCCATTATTGAGGCGCTCGCGCAATCCCTTCCCCAACTCAATCCCGAAGGACAGCCATGCAATTCCGCAAGCTCGGCGGCACCGATATCGACGTCAGCCTGATCTGCCTCGGCACGATGACATGGGGCTCGCAGAACAGCGAGGCCGAGGCCCATGCCCAGATCGACTATGCGCTCGAACAAGGCGTAAACTTCCTCGATACGGCCGAGGCCTATCCCGTGACGCCCACCAGCCCGGAAACGCAGGGGCGGACCGAGGAATATATCGGAAGCTGGATCGCCAAGACCAAAAGGCGCGGCGACATCGTGCTCGCCACCAAAGTCGCAGGCCCGCTGCGTCCCGGCGATCCGCGCAAATTCCGCGGCGGCGACAACCGCCTCCACCGGCGCAACATCCATCAGGCGATCGACGACAGCCTGACGCGGCTGCGGACCGACTATGTGGATCTTTACCAGATCCATTGGCCGGACCGCACCGTCCCCTTCTTCGGCGTACGCGGCCTCGACCGGCTGGCCGATCATCCGGACTCCGCGCCGATCGAGGAGACCCTGTCCGCGCTCGACGAGCTGGTGAAGGCCGGAAAGGTCCGCCACGTCGGCGTGTCGAACGAGACGCCTTGGGGCGTGGGCGAATATCTGCGGCTCGCGCGCGACAAGGGCCTGCCGCGCATCGCCTCGATCCAGAACGCCTACAGCCTGCTCAACCGCATCTTCGAGATCGGCCTGTCGGAGATCGCGCTGCGCGAGCAGGTGGGCCTCCTCGCTTATTCGCCGCTCGCCTCCGGCAATCTTACCGGCAAATATCTGGGCGGCGTCATCCCGCCGGGATCGCGGCGCGAGGTCGCCAAGCAGTTCGTCCGCTACGACACGCCGGGGCAGGTGCCGGCGAGCGCGCGCTACGTCGCGCTGGCGCATGCGCACGGCCTCGATCCGGCGCAGCTTGCGCTCGCCTATGTCAACAGCCGGCCGTTCGTCACCTCGACGATCATCGGCGCGACCTCGATGGAGCAGCTCCGCACGAACATCGCCAGCATCGACGTCACGCTCTCGCCCGAGGTGCTGGCCGAGATCGAGGCGATCCAGCACGCCATTCCCGATCCCTGCCCGTGAAAAGTGCATGTCCGACGCCATCCTATGAGCGGCGACGGCACCCGTTATGAGAAGGCATCGTTATTCCCGGGCGCTTGGCCCGACTACATGCGATCGACCGATATGGGAGATCGTCCATGGGCCAGAAGCCATCCCGCCAGCTCAAGCTCGACGCAATCCTCGAAGGTGTCGGCGTCGATCAGGCGAGCTGGCGCGATCCAGCGCTCCCCGGCGACGCCAGCATCAATATCGACTGGTATATCGAGCAGGCCCGTCTGGCGGAGTCGGCCAAGTTCGACCTGGTGTTCATCGTCGACTCGCCCTTCATCACACCCGACACCGCGCCGCATTTCCTCAACCGGCTGGAGCCGCTGACGCTGCTCTCGGCGGTGGCGGTGGCGACGTCGCGCATCGGCCTCGTCGGCACACTCACCACCTCCTATTGGGAGCCCTATAACGTCGCACGACAGTTCGGCTCGCTCGACCATATCAGCAAGGGCCGCGCCGGCTGGAACGTGGTGACGACCGGCCTCGAGGGCGCGGCGCGCAACTATGGGCGCGAGGAGCATTTCGACCACAAGGTCCGCTATGCCCGCGCGGCCGAGTTCGTCGACGTGGTGCGCGGCCTGTGGGACAGCTATGAGGACGATGCCTTCCCGCGCGACAAGGCCGCCGGCATCTTCCTCGACAAGGCCAAGCAGCATCCGCTGAACCACAAGGGCGAGCATTTCGCCGTGGCCGGGCCGCTGGCGCTCAGCCGCTCGCGCCAGGGCCAGCCGGTCATCTTCCAGGCGGGCGAAAGCGACGAAGGCCGCAATCTCGGCGCCCGGATCGCCGACGCGGTCTTCGCCGCCTCCGACAGCTTCGAGGCCGGCCAGGCCTATTATACCGATCTCAAGGCCCGTGCCGCCGCCCTCGGCCGCGATCCCGATCTCATCACCGTGCTGCCCGGCCTGTCGCCCGTGATCGCCGATACCGACGAGGAGGCGCAGGCGATCGTCGCCGCCCAGCAGGAAGCCTTCGATATCGGGAAGCTGCTGGTGCAGCTCGGCCGCGCGTTCAACTATCACGATTTCAGGCAATATCCGCTCGACGCGCCCTTCCCGGACCTCACCGGCGTCACCCTCAACAGCTACAAGGGCCATGTCGAGCGCATCATCCGCACGGCGCGCAAGGAAAATCTGACGCTGCGCGAGGCCGCCTATCGCTTCGGCACATGGCGCACCACCTTTATCGGCTCGCCCGAGACGATCGCGGACGAGATCGAGCGCTGGTTCGTCGGTCGCGCCGCCGACGGCTTCAACCTCCGGGTCAGCCGCCCGCGCGATTTCGCGCTGTTCTGCGAACGGGTAGTGCCCATTCTGCAGGAGCGCGGCCTCTTCCGTCGCGACTATGAGCATGACACGCTGCGCGGGCATCTCGGCCTGCCGGTGCCCGAGAACCGCTGGAGCGCGGCAGCACGTCCCGAGCTGATCGCGGCCGAATAGACGTCTGCCGTTGGAAGACCGGATCGACATCGAGGCCGACGTGCTCGTCATCGGCGGTGGCATGGCCGCCTGCTGGGCGGCGATCGCGGCGGCACGAACGGGCGCGGCGGTGGTGCTGGTCGATAAGGGGTTCGTCGGCACCAGCGGCGTCACGGCCACAGGCGGACCCAATCACTGGTGGGTGCCGCCCGATCCAGTCGCGCGCCGCGAGGCGATCGACCGGCGCATGGCGACTGCCTTCGGTCTCGCCGATCCGGAATGGATGGCGCGCATCATCGATGTGACATGGCGCCTGCTCCCGCAGCTTGCGGATCATTATCCCTTCGCCACGGATGGCAAGGGCGGCACTTTCTATTCCGGCGTGCGCGGGCCGGAATATCTGCGCGCCCTCAGGGCATTCGCGACCGCCAGCGGCGCTCGCATCCTCGATCATCATCCGGCACTCGAACTGCTCGTGCATCGCGACGGATCGGTCGCGGGAGCGGCCGGCTATGCGCGGCTGCACCGCCGGGCCTGGATGGCGCGGGCGGGCGCGGTGATCCTGGCGACGGGCGGCTGCGCCTTCCGCTCGGGCCTGATCGGCAGCCATACCAATAGCGGCGACGGCTATCTGATGGCGGCGGAGGCCGGCGCCATCCTTTCCGGCATGGAATTCTCCACTGCCTATTCGCTGTCGCCGGCATGGAATTCGACGCGGACCCTGCCCTATTTCGCGGCACGCTTCTTCGATGCCGAAGGGCGGGAGTTGGACATACCGCCGCCCATGACGGGCACTCCGCATCTTCAGGCGCTGGCGGCGGCGATGCTGGCGGGACCCGTTCATGCCGACCTCGCCGATGCCCCGCAGCTCCTCAAGACGATCCTGCGCGACATCCAGCCCGCCTCGCTGACGCCGTTCGAACGCCGAGGCGTCCGCCTGTTCGAGGAGCGTTTCGAGGTGAAGCTGTTCGGCGAGGGCACCATCCGCGGCACGGGCGGCCTGCGCATCGTCGACGAACATTGCCAGACGGATGTGCGCGGCCTGTTCGCCGCCGGGGATGCGGCGACGCGCGAGCTGATCGCGGGCGCGACCAGCGGCGGCGGCGCGCAGAACTCCGCCTGGGCGTTGACCTCCGGCCATAATGCCGGCGAAGGCGCCGCCCGCCTCGCGCGCAGCATTGGCCGCCGCGCGCAGGATCCGGCACGCGGGACAGGCCAGGCCGGGCTTCGCCCCGCATCAGCCGTGCGCGCCGTCGACGGCCAGGCCGTGCTGCGGACGGTGCAGGCGCAGACGATCGCCTATGACAAGGCGCTCTGGCGCAGCGAGGCATCGCTCGTCGCATCCCGCGCATGTCTGGACGATGCATGGCGAGAGCTGAGCCACCATCATCATGCCGATGGCCTCGATCAGGTCGGAGCGCGCGAACTTGCGGCCATGACGGCAACCGCGCGCTGGTGTATCGCCGCCGCCCTCGCACGCGACGAAAGCCGAGGAATGCACATCCGCACCGACAGGCCGGATATGTCATTAGACAAGGCTTTCCGACTGTTGACGGGCGGGCTGGAAACAGTCTGGACGCGCCCGGAAACGCCGGCCGCGCAATCTCGCGACACGAGCATCGCGGCATGATCGCCCATATCTTCGCGGATCGCTGCATTGGCTGCGAAGCCTGCGTCGCGGCTTGCCCCACGCACGTCCTCGATCCCGGTGCGGATGGCGTGCCGGTCATTGCCCGGCTCAACCAGTGCCAGACCTGCTTCATGTGCGAGCTCTATTGCGAGGCCGACGCGATCTATGTCGCATCGGACCAGCGTCATCCCGAGTGGATCGATCCGGATACGCTTGCCGCCTCGGGCGAGCTTGGCAGCCTGCGGCGCGGCTATCGCTGGACGCGAGAAAATAGCCAGCCGGGCAGCCTCGACCAATTCTGGCGCCTTGGGCCCCTGTTGCGCGAAGGAGCCGAGATCGCGGCCCGGCGCTATAGGGACCGCCACCCGGGCCAGCCGGACGTCTGACGCCCCACCGATGCTTCACATCAACCAAACAAAACTGTGAAGCGCGAATCTCCAGTCCCGGAGTAGGAGATACGCATGAAAGGCCATGCCTGAGGACGAAAGACGATGAACGACACCGCAGTCTTGCCCGCCGCGATCGATTTCCCCAATGAGCTGGAAACGGTGGTGGACGGGCTCCGGCAGGCGCGATTGGACTGGCGCGCCACCCATGCGCGTTATGCCGAGCAGGGCGTGCACTTCCCTTCCCGCGCGGCGCTGGAGCGGATCCTGCGCGAATTGGGCGCGGCGCTCTTTCCGCTGCGCCTTGGGCCGCCCGAGCTCAATGCCGGCAACGAGAATGCCTATGTCGGCGCCACGCTGGAATTGATCCTGTCCCAGCTCGCCGCGCAGATCGCCCTCGAGCTGAACCTGAACGGCCCGGATAGCGATGCGGCGGCCATGGCGGCCCAGCGGATCATCGGCGCCTTCGCGGCGAGCCTCCCCGCCATTCGCCGGCTGCTCGATAGCGATGTCGAGGCCGGCTATCGGAACGATCCGGCCGCGCGCAGCGTGGACGAGGTGCTGCTCTGCTATCCCTCGCTCGCGGCCGTCATCCATCATCGCCTCGCGCACCGTCTTCACCGCCTCGGCGCGCCGATCGTGGCGCGGACCATCGCGGAGATCGCCCACACGCGCACGGGCATCGACATCCATCCCGGCGCCTCGATCGGCCCCAGCTTCTTCATCGATCATGGCACGGGCGTGGTGATCGGCGAGACGGCGGTGATCGGCACGCGCGTGCGCCTCTACCAGGGCGTGACGCTGGGTGGAGAGCCTTTCCTGGAAGGACAGGCGCATGCCTCCGGACCGGAGACACGGCGGCATCCGAAGATCGAGGACGATGTGGTGATCTTCGCCGGCGCCGCCGTGATCGGACCCGTCACCATCGGCGCGCGGTCGCGGGTCGCAGGCAATGTCTGGCTGCGCCAGGACGTGCCGTCCGACAGCTTCGTCGAACTGGCGCCGCCGCTCATCCGGCCGCGCGGCGATAGCTGATCCCAGTCGGCGCGCGGGCCACCCCCTTCCCCGGCCACTCAGGCCATCGGGGCTGGCCCGCAGCCCTCAGAAATTCACCGAGACCCTGCCGTAATAGAAGCCGCCGCTCAGGCCGAAGGGCGCGAAATTGCCATAGGCGCCCGATCCGTCCGCGGCGATGATGCCGTTCCGGTCGGGATAGGCGTCGAACAGATTGTTCGCGCCGACCGACAGGGTGACATGACTGGACAGATCATAGCCGACATCGAGGTCCGTCACCCATTTGGCGCCAAAGCGCTTGTCGCCGCTCGCGACATTGCTGGATTCGACATAGCTGCCATAGCGCGTCAGGCGCGCCAGCGCGTGGACCGGGCCGAGGCTCCAGTCGCTTGACAGCACGATCTTGCTGCGGGGCGTCGCGGCGACCAGATCCCGCTGCGCCTGACGGCCGAACAGCGTGACATTGAGCGACGCAAGCTGCGGCGGATTGTCGATGATATCGGTGATCTTCGTCTTATTGTAGCTATAGGCCGCATTCAGGCGGAAGCTGCCCAGGCCCGTTGTGCGCAACATATATTCGGCTACCACGTCGATGCCGCGCGTACGCGTGTCGATCGCGTTGGTGAAGAACTGGGCGCTGTCCACGCCGGTCACGCCGTTGGCGATCAGGATGTTGCGGATCGCGGCACCGCCATTGGAGGCAGTGCCGAGAAATTCGGTCTTTACGATCCGGTCATCGACCTTGATCTGATAGGCGTCGACCGTCAGGCGCGCGGGCCCCTGCTCGAAGGTGAATCCCGCCGTGTAATTGAGCGACTTCTCCGGTTTCAGCGGCCTGGCGCCGAGGGCCAGCGCCGCGACGCTGTTCACGGGCAGGAATTTCGAGGTCGTGTTCACGCGGTTGGCGCCGATCACCGTCACCGTGTTCTGCGTGGTCGAGAAGCCGGTCTGGGCGAGAGAGGGGGCGCGGAAGCCGGTGTTGACGCCGCCACGTATGGCGAGGCCCGGCAGGATCTCGTACCGGGTCGAGAACTTCCCCGACACGGTATCGCCGGCGCTGTCGTCATAATGCTCGAAGCGGCCCGCGACGCCGACGAACCACGTCTTGGCAATGTTGGTCGAAAGATCGGCATAGGCGGCGATGTTGTTGCGGCTAAGCGAGCTCGCATCGGCCGGCGAGGTGCCGGTGAAGGAGACAAGGCCCGGCGACGGCGATCGCCCGGCATAGGCCTGCCCGAACGGCGTCCCGTCGGCCGGGATGACATAGCCGCCGTCACGATAGCTGTCCGGCTCGCCGGCGATGTTCTGGAACTTCTCCCAGCGATGCTCCACGCCGACCGCAACGCTGAGCGGCTCGACGAGACCGATGTCGTAATCATGGCTGAGGTCGATATTGTTGACCCAGAGATCCTGGATCTGCTTGCCCATGAAGAAGCTGGTCGGACTGGAAGGCCCCAGCGAGGGATTGAGCGTACCCGCCGCGCCGAGCTTCACATGATCGCGGCCATAGCTTGACGAGACATCGAAGTCCCATGATCCGAGCGCGCCCTTGAGGCCCACCGCCGTCTGGAAATCCCACTCCCAGATGCGCCGCCGCGCCTGGAAACCGGATGGGTAAATCTGCGGCAGGGATGTGAACCCCTGCGCATTGGCCTGCCCGCCATAACCGATGGTCGCGGGCACGACCGCGCCGCGCTTGTCGTCGATGTCGCGATAGCTGAGCGTCGAGAAACTGTAGAGCTTGAGCCCGTCGCCCAGCGGCAGCGCGGCGTTGAGCGAGCTGTTGACGATCTTGTCGCGATTGGACCGGCCATAGCCGCCCGCGATCAGATGGTCTGCCGTCGCCTCGCGCGGATCGGGAGCGCCGTTCACGAAGGGATAGACATAGGGCACCGGATCGGCCGAACTGTCGGCGCGGCCATGATATTTGCCCTCGACCGCGAACCGGACGAAGCCGCCGTCGCCGATCGGGGCGCCATAGCCGATGGTCTGCTGGAGAAGCTCGCCGCCCTTCTCGTAAAGCTGCCCGGCGGTGGAGGTGAACTCGCCGCCCCGGGGCCTGTCGTCGAGGATGATGTTGATCACGCCCGAAATCGCGTCCGAGCCATATTGGGCGGCCGCGCCGTCGCGCAGCACCTCTATGCGGCCGACTGCATTGGTCGGGATCAGGTCGATGTCTACCGGCGTCGATCCGCCGGAGATGCGGGAGAGATTGTTGATCAGCGAGGTGGTATGCCGCCTCTTGCCGTTGACGAGGACGAGCAGATAGTCGCCCGAAAGCCCCCGGATCGAGATCGGGCGTACGCTCGCCGAAGTGCCGCCGCCACCAAGGGCCGGCATGGTCAGCGAGGGGATGATGTTGCCCAACACTTCCTTCAGGCCGGTCCTGCCGGTTGCCTTAAGCTCGGCCGGCGTGATGACGTCGATCGGGACGGGGCTGTCGGCGACGGTGCGGACCGCCCGGCTGCGAGTGCCCGTCACGACGATGGCGCCGGCGTCATCGGGCGCCGCGCCCGCAGCCGCATCGTCAGCGGGCGCGACCTCGGCCGCGACGGCATCTTGCATGAAGGCAGCCGCGGCGAGCACGGCGGCGCCGGTCAGAAACATGGTCTTCATGATGGTCCCCCAATTTTAGCTTGGCTGCGCTCCTCTCCGGGGCTCGCGGGCCCCGGAGGCTCAGCCTGTGGTCGGGCCGCTTGGCGCGGCGCTCTTGGTCGTCGTGAAGTCTCGCTCGAAGCCGTCGGCCAGCGCCCGATCGCCCCTGACCGCGCCGGAAGCGCGGAAATCGTCCAGCACCTGGCGCACATCTCCGATCACCGCGTCGTCGATCGGCACGGCCGAACGGGCGTTCTTGGCCGCGTAATCGCGCGCGACGTCGGGCGGCAGGCCGGTCTCCTTCGCGAGCGCGGCGGCATAGGCGTCGGGATTGGCCCTGGCCCAGGCAAGCGCGCGGGCCTCGCGGCGCAGGAAATCAGCGAGCAGCGCACGCTTGGCCGCTATGGCCTTCTCGTTCGCCACGTCGAAGCTATAGGCATTGATCAGCCCCCGCCCATCCACGATCGTCCGCGCCCCTTCCTTCAAGGCAGGCGCGAGATAGGGCGTCCAGATCGCCCAGCCGTCGATCGTGCCGGAGCTGAACGCGGCCTTGGCGTCGCCGGGCGCCAGGAAGGTGAAGATCACCCAATCGGGCGGGAGCTTCGCCTGCCGGAGCGCGCGGATCACCAGATGATGACCGACCGATCCGCGCGTCGTCGCGATCTTCTTGCCCTTCAGGTCAGCCAGGCTGTGGGCAGGAGAATTTCCGGGCACGACGAGGGCGAGCGCGCCTGCCGGTCGCTCGGTGACGAATTGCGCGCCCACCGCCTTGATCGGGCTGCCGCTCTGATAGGCGAAGGTGAAGGGTGCGTCGCCCGCCAGGCCGAGATCGACTGCACCCGCGCCGATCGCTTCCAACAGAGGCTGGGCGGCGGCGAATTCGGACCATTCGACCGTATAAGGCGCGCCCTCTAGCGCGCCGCTCGCGATCATCACCGCCTTGGTGCCGCCACGCTGGCTGCCGATGTGGAGCACGTCCGCCCTATTTGGCTCGGCGCTCCGGCTGCAGGCCGTGACCGCCAGCAGGACGCCGAGTGCAAGGATCAGGCGCCTCATGCGACCGTCTTTTCCCGGTCGAGCCCATATTTCTTCCATGTCCCGGCAGCTGCCTTGGCATGGACTGTAAACTTGGCGGGCATGGTGTCTCCCTTGACCCCTCATCATGCGGATGAGGCCAAGGCTCCACGCATTTCCCACTTGTTCAATAGAGTATGTTTGCTAGCTGATATGAGCGGCGCTTTACAGCGGATATTATCGCGCAATATCAGTCTGATGATTGGGATTGCGCGAGCTTGGTAGAAAGTCTTTACAGGCACGAAGCCGTCTCGGAACGGTGCTGGAGAACAGGCAGCCGAAGAGAGCCGGCCATCCACCGATAGCCGGCTCCAGCTTCCATACGATATCGGTCAGAGATCGGCGTAGAGACGCTCGTCCGCGATCAGGATGCGATCGAGCACGCGGGGAAAATCGCCATAATTGCGCACCGCATAGTGCACCGCTCCGCGATTGTCCCAAAAGGCCACGGAATCCGGGCGCCAGGAGAAGCGCACCTGGAATTCGGGCCGCTTATACTGGCGCAGCACCTCGTCGAGCAGCGCGCGGCTTTCGGCGAGCTCGACGCCGAGAATCTGCGGCTTCTGCGTGAAGTTGACCCAGAGTATCTTCTGCCCGGTCTCGCGATGCGTCCGCACGACGGGATGCGCCACGATCGGATAGTCATGTCCCGCGCCGACAAGCGCCTCGCGGAAGTCATGCGTGACATGGAGTCCTTCGAGCCGCTCCTTCAGCTCGACCGACAGCCCTTCATAAGCGAGGTTCGCATCCACCCAGATGGTATCGCCGCCGACCGGAGGCAGGCTGACCGCGCGCAGCACCGCGCCCCAGGTGGGGACGAGCCGCCAGCTCGTGTCGCTGTGATAGGCATCACCGGGGCCGACATCCCGATGGATGCGCTTCTCATATTTGGCGGCATCGACCGCGGCGATCTTGTGGATCGGAGAGATCTTGGCATCGGGCGTCGTGCTCGGATGGGTGTAGAGCGGCCCGAACGCCGCGGCGAAGGCCGCATGCTGCTCAGGCGTGAGCGGCTGATCGCGGAAGAACAGGACCTTATATTTGATGACGGCAGCCCGGATCGCATTGCGCTGCTCGGCCGATAGCGGCCGGCTCAGATCCACGCCTTCGATCTCCGCGCCGATCGTCGGCTGGAGCGGACGGATGCCGATCACTTGCTGGGCGTGGTTCAGGACTTCGGCTGCTGCGGCTGACATGGTCCACCTCCCTCATCGCGCGGAATCGCGCTTGGCGGGTGCATTTTAGCCGATCAGCATGCCGTGTATTATGAATTACGCTCTGGAATGCATTGATTCCTAAAATATGATTTTTAGTAATCAATGATATAGCCGCACCTTTTAATGGCCATATGGCAGTCTCTTTCTTAATGTTGATTTCTACTTAACTATCCCGGCTCACACATCACATCAACGCGCCTTGAGCGACAAGAACGAAGACCGACGCCGGCAGGAGATTAGCGCTGCTCACGTAGCGCATGGAGAAGAAGACTCCTTCGGAAAGGCCAGGCCTTCCCGAAGGGTCATCACTCACGGACGTTCACGGATTTGACCTGCAAGTTCCGGCCAAACATACATTGAGGCGCTTATCCGGCCATCACCAGTTCAGGCCCGCGCGGACGTAGAGATAGCGCCCATTGAAGCCGAAGGGCGAATAATAGGGATAAGCAACGACGCCGCTTGTGTTGAGCGAAGCCGGCGCCCGCCTCGGATAGGTATCGAACAGATTGCTCGCGCCGATCGCGATCTGGGCCCCCTTGGCGGGCTGATAGCGGACCTCGAGATCGAAGATCGCGCGGTTGCCCGTATTGAGATCCGCCGCGCCACTGGCAAGGGTGCCGGGCTGGTTGACATTGCCATAATGAGTGAAGCGCGCGGTCGCCCCGATATCGGCGAGCGACCAATCGGCGGTGCCGCTAATCTTCGTGCCGGGCGTACCATCCTCGAGCGTCAGGATGCGGCTGCGCGCGAACAGCGTCGGCGCGGGATCGATCGTCGCGGTCGAGGTCGGCACCCGTGTCACGTCGATATCGTTGATGTTGGCTGCCGCCATCAGGTCGAAGATGCCGACGGCCGCAGTCCGCGCCCGATAATGGCCGACAATATCGACGCCCTTGGCGGTCGAGGCGAGGCCGTTGATGAAGAAGCGCGCCGAGGGCACGTTGAACGGCGCGAGGATCGCTGCCACCTCCGGGCTGAACGACGCCTGGATATTCTCCGACAGGCCGAGCTGGTCGCGGATATGGATGCGATAGGCATCGACCGTCAGGTCGAACCCGCCATGACGGAAGACCGTACCGACGGTGATATTGGTCGACTTTTCCGGTTGCAGTGCCTTGCCGCCCAGCGCCGTCGCAACCGGGCTGGTCGACGGGAAGGTACCGGTCAGGATCGGCGCACCATTCTGCACCACCGAGGCGATCGAGGTAAAATAGGATTGCTGGAGCGAGGGCGCCCGGAAGCCGGTCGAGGCCGTCCCGCGCAGCGCGAAGGACGGCGTGAAATCATAACGGACCGAGATTTTGCCGGTGCCGGTGGTGCCGAAATCCGAATAATGCTCGCCGCGCCCGGCAAGCCCCACCAGCAGCTTGTCGGTAAGCTGCGCCTCGACGTCGAGATAGAGGCTGCCGTTGCTGCGGTGCCGGTTGACGACATTCAAGGGCGAGAAGCCGACAAAGCCCTGCGCGCCCGGCGCCTGGCCCGCGACCGGATTGACCGGCGCATAGCCATAGGAGGCAGGTTCGCCCGCATCGATGCCATAGCCCTCGCGACGTCCCTCGGCGCCGAAAGCGATATTGAGCGATTCGAAGATATCGAAGGTCCGGCTGACATCGAGGCCGCCGACGAGCTGATCATAAGTGTTGGCGCCATCGTAGAAGGAAGTCGGCGTCAGATTGCCATAGCTATAATTGGCCGAGTTCCGTGTCCGGAAGGCGATCCGGTTGCGGCCGTAGCTGACATTGAGATCGACGTTCCAACCGGCGAGATCGCCCCTGACGCCAATTGCGGAATTGATATCACGCGAGCGTGTATTGATCAGCGGCAGGAAGCCGTTCGGCCACACGCCCGAAACGGCCGCGGCGGCCGTGGGCAGGCGCGGGAAAGCCGCGCTGGTGCTGTCGCGGTCCTGATAGCCGAACCAGGCATAGAGCTGGAAATAATCGTTGAGCGAGGTGCCGGCATTCGCCCAGATACTATATTGCTCGACCGCCGGATCGCCGAAGCGCGACGTGACGCGGACCGGCGTTACACGCGGATCAAGATCACCACGACTGGTCGGCTGGCGGTTCACATATTCGCCCGACACGGTCAGGAAGCCGTCGTCGCCAAAGCCGAAGCCCTGCCAGGCGGACGCCGCGACCGTATGTTCGCCGGTAATATGGCGGCTGCCGCGCGCGGCATCGACATTGGTGTCGTAAAGCCCATAGGTGACGGACGCCCCGCCGCCTCGCCGTGCTTCGCGCAGGCGGAGATTGACAACGCCGGCAATCGCATCCGAGCCATATTGCGCCGACGCGCCGTCGCGCAGCACTTCGACCCGGTCGAGCGCCGCCGTCGGAATGGTGTTGAGGTCGACGGCCGCCGAGCCACGTCCGACCGAGCCGTTGGTATTGAGCAAGGCCGATATATGGCCGCGCACGCCGTTGATCAGCACCAGCGTCGCATCAGGCGACAGGCCGCGCAGCGTTGCGGGACGGATGGCGTCGGTACCGTCAACGGCAGCGGCACGCGGAAAATCGATCGACGGCGTGAGCGTTGCCAACGCCGAAGCAAGTTCCGCCGTGCCCTGCTGGCGCAGCGCGTTCCCGCTCAGCACGTCCACCGGCGAGGCCGTGTCGAGCCGGGATCGCCCGGGCGCGCGCGTGCCGGTCACGACAATGTCGGCTGAAGGCGGCGAATCCGCCGCCTGCTCCGGCGCGCCCGGCGCGGGTTCGGCTACAGACTGGGCCAGTGCGCCCTGGGATGCAGCGAGGACCAAGGCCGGGATGGCGGCCCGGCCCAGCGGACAATGAGAAAGCATGATATTCCCCCTTATGGATTTTTCGGCTTTGCAGGGGTTTCCTACCAATCAGGTAGTATATTCAGGTAGAAAGGATTTGTTGCCGCGAGCCAAGGAGACGACGCCCTCTCCCTGCGGCTGTTTTGCCGGCGATCCGGCGTCGAGAAGGTCAAATTATCATATCGCCGCCGGGCAGCCGTCGGAACGGAGCGCCCCAGCCTGTGACGGGCGCATTTGCACCGTTGCCGCGCATTGATCCGCGCCGACCAGGGCTCTCGATTTTTGCGCTCTCTCTGTTCAATTATCGGCAATGGACGGGGGCGTAATTAGCCGATAGGTCGGCGTCATACGAAAAAATCACGTCGTATTGCGGACGATCCGCCATCCTGCCGTCGTACGATGACAACGGCAGCCCTGCGGTCGCCAACGGGGCAATTGGATCGGAAGCGATGAGTCTGAGCTGGCGTCAAACCCTCTGCAGCAGCGCCCTCGCGCTGAGCACCCTTGTCGCCGCAGCGTCCGTCCTCGCGCGTTCGGAAGGTGCGCCGCAGGTGCCCCCGCCCGCCCTGTCCAACGCCCGCAACGGCCCGCCGACCATGCTCGACGAATTTTGCTCGCGCTGCCACAATGACGATGACAGGGTCGCCGGCCTCTCGATCGACGATCTGCGTGGCAGCGACCTACTCCGCGGCAACCATGCCGACGAGTGGGAGAAGATCCTGCGCCGTGTCAGCCTTGGCGAGATGCCGCCTCTCAACAAGCCGCAGCCCGATCCCGCGATGAAGGCGGAATTCGTCCAGTGGCTCGAGCATTCGCTCGACACTTATGCTGGCGCGCATCCCGATCCGGGTCGCGCGACGATCCGCCGGCTGAACCGTGTCGAATATGCCAATGCCGTGCGCGATCTCTTCGCACTCAAGGTCGATGTCAGCCGCGAGCTGCCGCAGGACAATTCGGGCTATGGCTTCGACAATATCGCTGACGTGCTCAGCGTTTCGCCGACGCTGATGGATCGTTACGTCGCGGTCGCCGGCAAGGTCGGCCGCATGGCGACTGGGCTCACCTCGCGTCGTGAATTCGTCACCTCCTACGAGGTGCCGAAGGACGGGTCTGTCATGAACTCTGGCCGACCCGCCTATAATGAGCGGGCGAGCGACGACCTGCCGCTCGGCTCGCGCGGCGGCGGCGCGTTCAACTATTATGCGCGCTACGACGGTATCTACGAGATCAGCGGCTATTTGAACGCCAACACCAATAACGAGACGGACCGGCTGAAGGAGGACAAGGTCAGCGTCCGCGTGCCGCTGAAATCGGGCGCGCATGTCATCGGCCTTTCCTTTCGACGTCAGATCGCGCCCGTCGAGAGCGTCCAGACACTCCGGAACACGCTCGACGCCGTGCCGCTCCCGACCGAAGCACCGACGATGCTGCCGCTCGACGTCTCGGTCGATGGCGTGCGCGTGAAGGAGGTGAGCGTCCCCTCCTACCGCATGTCGCCGCGCTTCTCGCAGATGAACTTCCCGCGCGACGTGTTGCAGATCGACGTGGCGGGGCCGTTCTCGCCGACCGGCGTCGGCAACACTCCCAGCCGCAAGCGCATCTTCATCTGCAAGCCCACACGCGCGTCGGCCGAAACGGCCTGCGCGAAGCGTATCGTCTCCTCGCTTGCGCGGCGCGCCTATCGCCGCCCCGTCACCGCCGCCGACATGGCGCCGCTGATGCGCATCTACGCTACCGAGCGCGCCGCATCCGATTTCGAACATGGTGTGGAGGCAGCGGTGGAGGCGATCCTCGTATCACCGCACTTCCTGTTCCTGGTCGAGCAGGACCCCAAGGGCAGCGCGCCCGGCAGCGTCCACCGGATCAGCGACCTGGAACTCGCCTCCCGTCTCTCCTTCTTCCTGTGGAGCAGCATTCCGGACGAGGCCCTGCTCAAGGTCGCGGAGAAGGGCCAGTTGCACGATCCAGCCGTGCTGGATGCGCAGATATCGCGGATGCTCGCCGACCCGCGCGCCGAGGCGCTGACGAAGAACTTCGCCGGCCAGTGGCTCTACCTGCGCAACCTCGATCAGCAGCGGCCGGACATCACCGTCTTCCCGAAGTTCGACACGCGCCTGCGCACCGCGATGGCGCGCGAGACGGAGATGTTCTTCAGCTACGTGCTGCGGACCAATCGCAGCGTGCTCGATTTCATCGCCGCGGACTATACGTTCCTCAATCAGCGCCTAGCCGAACATTATGGCATCGGCGGCGTCAACGGCACCGCGTTCCGCCGCGTTAACCTCGATCCGTCGGCGCATCGCGGCGGGCTGCTCGGTCAGGCGAGCATTCTCACCGTCACTTCCTATGGCAATCACACATCGGTGGTGAAGCGGGGCAAGTGGATCCTCGACAATATGCTGGCCGCGCCACCTCCGCCGCCGCCGCCGGACGTGCCGGCGCTGCAGGAGAAGCATGACGGCCGCCTGCTGACCGCGCGCGAGCAGCTGGAGATGCACCGCAAAAACCCGACCTGCGCCGCATGTCACGTCAAGATGGACCCGCTCGGCTTCTCGCTCGAAAATTTCGATGCCGTGGGCGCGTTCCGCCGGACCGATGCAGGCCAGCCGATCGACGTGTCGGCGACGATGCCGGACGGGATGAAATTCTCCGGGCTGACCGGACTCCAGCAGGTGCTGATGGCCCGCAAGGACGAGTTCACCGGCGCCTTCACCGAGCGGCTGCTGACCTATGCGCTCGCCCGCGGCGTCGGCGCGCACGACATGCCCGCCATCCGCTCGATCACGCGCGCGGCGGCGGCCGATGACTACCGCATCCAGACGATCATCCGGGGCATCGTGACGAGCGATCCCTTCACCTTGAGAAAGACGGCATCGCAATGATTGTCATGCGCAAGCCGCTGAGCCGCCGCACGATGCTGCGCGGGCTGGGCACGATGATGGCGCTTCCGTTCATGGAGGCGATGATGCCGTCTGCAAAGGCGGCGGACATCGCGGCGCGCCCGAAGCGGCTCCAGATCTTCTACTCGCCCAACGGCATGATGATGGAGAATTTTCTGCCGACCGCGCAGGGGCCGGGCTTCACGCTCCCGCCCACGCTGGAGCCGCTGGCGCCCCATCGCGACTATATCACGGTCATCACTGGCCTTGGCCATCCGAGCGCCGCTGCGATGGGCGATCGGCCCGCCGGCCATGGCCGCTCCTGCCCGGCCTTCATCACCGGGACGCATGTGAAGCAGACCGAGGGTACCGACATTCGCTGCGCCATCTCGGTCGATCAGGTCTATGCGAACCATGTCGGCGATGCGACGCAGCTCAGCTCGCTGGAGCTCGGCATCGATCAGGCGAGCCTGCTCGGCAGCTGCGACATTGGCTATAGCTGCGCTTACACCAACGGCATCTCGTGGCGCAGCCCGACCGTTCCGCTGCCCGTTACCGCCAATCCGCGCGACGTGTTCGAGCGGCTGTTCGGCGATGGCGACGCGCTCGATGAGGGAAGCCGGCTCGCGCAGTTGCGCCGGCAATCGAGCATCCTCGATTTCGTGATGGACGATACGGCGCGCCTCTCCGGCCAGCTCGGCATGGAGGATCGCCGCAAGCTCGAAGAATATCTGGAAGCCACGCGCGACATCGAAAGGCGCATCCAGAAGGCGATGGCCTCGAGCGGCGGCACGCAGGTCGCCAATCTGGAGCGGCCCGCCGGCATACCGGAGTCTTTTGACGATCATGTCCGCATGATGATCGATCTGCAGGTGCTGGCGATGCAGGCGGATATCACGCGCGTCAGCAGCTTCATGATCGGCCGCGAGCTCAGCAACCGCACCTATCCCGAGATCGGGGTCCCGGATTCGCATCACATGCTCAGCCATCATGGCGGCAATCCGGAGAAGATTGCGAAGCTCTCCCGGATCAACCGACATCATATGGAATATTTTGCTTATTATCTCCAGCGGATGAAAGAGACAAAGGACGGCGAAGGCTCGCTGCTCGATCGTACCCTGGTGCTGCGTGGTTCCGCCTTCGGTGACCCGAACGAGCATGATCATATGGACCTGCCGATCGTCGTCGCAGGCGGGCTCGTGAAGGGCGATCGCCACCTCGTCGTGGAGAAGGGTACGACAATGTCGAACCTGCTGCTCGCCTCGCTGCATATACTCGGCGTGCCGGAACAGTCGTTCGGCGACAGCACCGGACCGCTCAAGGCACTCGCCAGTGCCTGAGCGCTTCCGCCAGGTCATCGCCCTTCTCGCCCTAATTGCCGGCTGCGGCACCGCGCACGCCCGCGCCGCGCGTGACGATGAGGCGCTGACGCGGGCGATCCGCGCCGATGATGTCGCAGGTGCGCAGGCGGCACTCGCGCATCATGCCGATCCCAACCAGCGGCTCGCCTTCGGCGCGACGCCGCTCGGCTGGGCGGTGAACACGCAGAATCCGGCGATGGTCGAACTACTGCTTGCCAAGGGCGCAACCCCGAACACCGCCGATACGGATGGCGTAACCCCGCTCTCGCTCGCCTGCGAACTTGGCGATGCCCGGATCGTCAGGCAAATTCTCTCCGCCGGCGCCAATGTGCGCACAGCCAAAGCGGACGGCACGACGCCGCTCGCCATCTGCGCGCGCTATGGCCCCACCGATGCGGTCGCGCGGATGCTGGCGGCAGGCGCGACGGTGGATAGCATCGACAGCCGCGGCCAGACGCCATTGATGTGGGCCGCCGCATCCGGCCGGGTCGATGCCATCGCCTTACTTCTAAAAGCCGGCGCGGACGTGAACCGCGTTTCGAAGGGCGGCTTCACCCCGCTCTTCTTCGCGATCAAGAGCGGGGTGACACCGGCGGTCGAGGCGTTGCTCGCGGCTGGCGCAAAGACGGATCATCGCGGGCCGGAAGGCACCAGCGCCGCGCAGCTCGCCCTCTACCAGAAGAATTTCGCCGCTGCCGCGCTGATGGTGGAGCGCGGCGCGGACGTGGCGGAGCGGGATCGTAACGGCAATCAGCTGCTCCACGCCGCCGCCGCCGGTGGCGATACTGCGCTCGTCAGCCTGCTGCTGGCGAAAGGCGCCGATCCGAACGGCCTGACCGGTCCCTCGCGCATCACATGGGTGACGGAGGCGAATTTCGGCGTGCCACCGCCGCCCGTGCCCCCGACGCCGCCGCTGCTTATGGCCGCCGCCAACGGACAGGAAGCGACGATGAAACTGCTGATCGCCGCGGGCGCGAATCCGCGCTTCGTCGCTGCGAACGGCACGAACGTGGTGCTCGCCGCCGCGAAGGGCGGCAGCGCGGCGGCGCTGGACCTCGCGCTGAGCCTCGCGCCGGACGTCAATGTCGCCAACGCCAAGGGCGAGACCCCGCTTCACTTGCTGGTCGGCGGCGGCGTCCAGCCCGAGCTTGAGGCCATGATACGGATACTCGCCGCGCACGGCGCCCGTATCGACATCAACAACAAGCGTGGCGCGACGGCGGCGCAGATGGCGGACAACGGCTTGGCCGAGGTGAAGGCGATCTTCCGCAAAATCTTTCCCGACGGGGCTGGCCTGAAGCTTGCAGATGCGGGAGGAAAGCGGACGGCGGCGACGCCTCCTCAGCGTCCCGCCACGCGGACCGTCCCGCGGAACTGACCTCCACAACACCCAAAGGCTGGATAATCGAATGAACCCACCACGAGCCTTCAAGATCACCCATATCAGCGTGCTTTCGACCATGGTGGCGGCGCTGACGATGGCCGGCACGCTGGCAGCGGCGCCAGCGGCCGCGCCCTCCCCGCAGGCCGCCGTCACGGCGCGTCAGGCAGGCTATAAGAAGATGGGCGGGGCCATGAAGGCGCTGAACGAGCAGCTCAAGAGCGACGCGCCGGCGAAGGACGTGATGGTCGGCGCCGCCCGAACGCTCGCCACGACCGCGCGCGAGCAGCCGAGACTGTTCCCCGCTGGCAGTGGCCCGACGGCTGGTGTGCACACCGATGCACTGCCCGACATCTGGACGGACCGCGCCACGTTCGACGCGCAGATGGGCAAGCTGATCGCCGAGACCGGCAAGCTACTGACGATTACAAATGGTGGCGACGTGGCGGCCATCCGCGCGCAGGCCAAAGCGACCGGCGCGACCTGCAGCGGCTGCCACCGCCAGTTCCGCGCCGACAGCTAAGGGATCGGAGCCAGCCGTGCCTCTAGACGAAAAGTCCGCCACCGGGACAATGTTCGCCCGGATATGGGACGCTCCTGTCCGGCTGTTCCACTGGCTTCTCGTTGCCTTGCTCGCCTTCTCCTGGTGGAGTGGCGAGCAGCATGAGATGGAGTGGCATCGCCTTTCGGGGTACGGCATCCTCGCACTGCTGATCTTCCGCATCTACTGGGGCTTCGTCGGCGGGCGAACGGCACGCTTCGCGCAGTTCCTGCGTGGGCCGCGCGCGGCGTTCGCTTATGCCAAGTCGATTGCCAAAGGCCCCTATGCTGCCGCGCCGGGTCACAATCCGATCGGCGGCTGGAGCGTCATGCTGATGCTCGCGACGCTTGCGGCGATGGTCGTCGCGGGGTTGTTCGCGGTGGACGTGGACGGTCTCGAGTCCGGGCCGCTCGCCGATTATGTGAGCTTCGATCAGGGACGCGCCGCCGCGAATATCCATGGGTTCGTGTTCAACCTGCTACTCGCGCTGGTCGCACTGCATGTGCTGGCGATCCTCTTCTATCTCGTGCGGCTCCGCCACAACCTGATCGGCCCGATGATCCACGGCCGCCGAGCCGTGAGCGGGAACGATCCGGTCGAGGATCTTCGCGCGTCACCATCGAAGGCCATGCTCGGCATCGTTATCGCCGGCATTTGCACCTATGTGATCGCGCAGGGCTTCCGATTGTAGCAGCGACCGGGACTTATTGCGCTCATGCCCTGCTAAAGTGCTGCGATGATAGGCTTGGCTTGATTCATAGATTCGTGATCCGCAACGGCTGCGATGGCCGGATGCGCCAACAGCCTGGGCAGACAGAGTCAATTGGAGCGCGAAAGCCGCAGCCAGCCCCGCCATCAGCCCCGGAAGCGGCTCAGCAGGCGTTTCCATGCCCGCTCATCAGGCCGAGGCAGCAAAACGGCGCTAAACCGACACTGGCAGGGCCGGCACACTGACGATCAGCTGACGAGGTCGGGCAATCGCCCCGCGGCGGAATGGCGTGAAAGATACTTCACTACGGCTCTCATAGGTCGCTCCGTCCTGCGCCGCTTGTAGCGGCGTTTTGTATCGTCGGAGCAACTGAGAGTGACGGTATTCCGCCAATTTCCGTATCTACAACCATCTAGTTGTAGAATGGTGCCCAGGAGAGGACTCGAACCTCCACGCCCTTGCGAGCGCCAGCACCTGAAGCTGGTGCGTCTACCAATTCCGCCACCTGGGCACGGGGTAGGCGGCGCGCTTAGCGGTAGGTTGGAGGACTTGTCAACTGTCCCTTCTTGTCTTCCTGTCGGACGGCGGGCATTGGGACAGCAACGACAGACAGGGAAGATGACGATGGAACGGCTGGTGACGCTTTTCGGCGGCGGGGGTTTTCTGGGCCGCTATGTGGCCCAAGAGCTGCTGAAGGCGGGGGTTCGCGTCCGCATCGCCGAGCGGGATCCTTCCGACGCATGGTTCCTGAAGCCGCTGGGCGGGCTGGGCCAGACCCAGTTCGTCTCCGCCGACATCACCCGCGCCGACAGCGCCAAGCGCGCCGCCGCCGGATCGACCGCGGTCGTCAATCTCGTCGGCATCCTTAAGGGCAATTTCCAGGCCGTCCATGTTACCGGCGCGCGCAACGCGGCCGAAGCGGCGGCGGCCACCGGCGCGGACGCCTTCGTGCAGATTTCCGCGATCGGCGCCGATCCGCGCTCCGAATCGGCCTATGCCCGCACCAAGGGCGAAGGCGAGGCCGCGGTGCGCGACGCATTTCCGGGTGCCACCATCCTGCGCCCGTCCATCCTGTTCGGCCCCGAGGACCAGTTCATTAATCGCTTCGCGCGGCTGGCGCGGATTTCGCCGGTCCTCCCCGTGATTCGCGGCAAGGCGCGCTTCCAGCCGGTCTGGGTCTCCGACGTGGCGCGCGCGATCGCGGCCGCGGCGCTCGATCCGGACAGCCATGCCGGCAAGACCTATGAGCTGGGCGGGCCGCAGATACTGACCATGGCGGAACTCAACGCCTGGGTCGCCGAACAGATCGGCGTCGAACGCACGATCCTGCCCGTACCGGACGGGGCCGCATCCTTGATGGCGCGGCTGGGCGGCTGGCTTCCGGGCGCGCCGATGAGCTGGGATCAGTGGCTGATGCTGCAGCGCGACAATGTCGTCGCTCCCGATGCGGAGGGGTTCGACGCCTTCGGCATCGCGCCGACCCCGCTCGCGGCGGTAGCGCCGGGCTGGCTCGTCCAATATCGTCGGCATGGCCGCTTTGCGCGGAATCACCCCTCCACCTGATTCTCCCTCTCTTCCCGAAGGACCAGACACTGATGGAAATGTCGCTGCTGACGATCATCCTGCTCGGCATCGTCGAAGGGCTTACGGAATATATTCCCGTCTCCTCCACCGGGCATCTGATCCTCGCCGGCGAGATTTTCGGAAAGGCCCCTGGCAACGCCACCTTCGATATCGTGATCCAGCTCGGCGCGATCCTGGCCGTGCTCGTCCTTTATCATAAACGCTTCGCCGAGGTGCTGGTCGGCCTCAGCAAGGGAGACACCGCCTCGATCCACTTCACGCGCAACATATTGATCGGCTTCCTGCCCTCCGCGCTGGTCGGAGCAGCCGCTTATGGGCTGATCAAGAAGATGCTGGAGACGCCGATCATCGTCGCGGTGGCGCTGGTCGTGGGCGGCGTGCTGATCCTGCTGATCGAGCGACGCAACCACGATCCCCATGTCCATGGCGTGGAAACGATGAGCTGGAAGACCGCACTTGGCGTGGGCGTGATCCAGTGCCTGTCGATGATCCCCGGGGTCAGCCGTTCGGGTGCCACCATCATGGGCGCGCTCAGCATGGGCATCGAACGCAAGACAGCGGCCGAATATAGCTTCTTCCTAGCCATTCCGACGATGGTGGGCGCAACCACGCTGGCGCTGTGGAAATCTCGCGACGAGCTGGGCGATGCGCAGATGAGCGCGATCGCAATCGGCTTCCTCGTCTCCTTCGTCGTGGCGATCGTGGTGATCCGCTGGTTCCTCACTATCGTCACCAAACATGGCTTCGCGCCTTTCGCCTGGTATCGAATCGTGGCGGGGAGCGCGGCGCTGGCCTGGCTTCTATCGCGATAGGCCCGGTTCGGACTTTTTAAGTCGCGATGACGTCAGCCGAAATCGAGGTGAAACTAAGTAGATAGAGAATCTAGGTAAGCACTGCTGACTTACATGGCCTTTTCCGCGTGACTTTCACGGAAAAGTAAGTCATTTGCGCCCTCGAACGGAGGGCACAAATGGCTGACAACCCCATGCTGAAATTCGTGGCCCTTGGGCAGCAATATCCCGAGAAGCGCGCGGCGGACGAACGGAGAGCCGATTTCGGCGAAATCTCCCGCGCCTATCAGATCGCCACGGCGGAGGAGCAGGCTTCGCGCTGCTCGCAATGCGGCGTCCCCTATTGCTCGACGCATTGCCCGCTCCACAATCATATTCCGGACTGGCTGAGGCTCACCGCCGAGGGGCGGCTGCGCGAGGCCTATGAGCTGTCCAACGCCACCTCCACCATGCCCGAGATTTGCGGCCGCATCTGCCCGCAGGACCGGCTGTGCGAAGGCAATTGCGTGATCGAATTTTCCGGTCATGGCGCGGTCACGATCGGCTCGGTCGAGAAGTTCATCACCGACACCGCTTGGGAGCAGGGCTGGGTCGAGCCGATCGCGCCGCTCGCCGATCGCGGCCAGTCGATCGGGGTGATCGGTGCGGGGCCGGCGGGGCTCACCGCCGCGCAGCTCATGCGCGAGCGCGGCTATGAAGTGCATGTCTATGACCGCTACGATCGCGCGGGCGGGCTGCTGACCTATGGCATCCCCGGCTTCAAGCTGGAGAAGCATGTCGTCATGCGCCGCGTCCAGCGGCTCCAGGATGCCGGCATCACCTTCCATTTCGGCTTCGAGGTCGGCCGCGACGCTACGCTCGACATGCTTCGCGCGCGCCACGACGCACTGCTGATCTCGACGGGCGTGTACAAGCCGCGCGCGATCAAGGCGCCGGGCGTGGGCCTGGGCGGGATCATCGACGCGCTCGATTATCTCACCGCCTCCAACCGCAAGAGCTTCGGCGATGCGGTGCCCGCGTTCGACGATGGCAGCCTCGATGCGGCGGGCAAGAATGTGGTGGTCGTCGGCGGCGGCGACACCGCGATGGATTGCGTGCGTACCGCCATCCGCCAGGGCGCCAAGTCCGTCAAATGCCTCTATCGTCGCGACAAGGCCAATATGCCGGGCTCGCAGCGCGAGGTGAAGAATGCCGAGGAGGAAGGCGTCGAGTTCGTCTGGCTCGCCGCGCCCGAAGCGTTCGACGGCAAGGAGAATGTCTCGGGCGTGCGCGTCGCCAAGATGCGGCTCGGCGCGCCCGACGCCTCGGGCCGCCGCGCGCCGGAGCCCGATCCCGGCAGCGAATTCCGCATCGAGGCCGATCTGGTCATCAAGGCGCTCGGCTTCGATGCCGAGGACCTGCCCAGGCTGTTCGATTCGACCGACCTTTCGGTCACGCGCTGGGGCACGCTGCGCGTCGATCACAAGTCGATGCAGACGAGCCTCGACGGCGTGTTCGCGGCGGGCGACATCGTGCGCGGCGCCTCGCTGGTCGTCTGGGCGATCCGCGACGGCCGCGACGTTGCCGAACGGATGCACGCCTATCTGAAGGCGAAGGTCCACGAAAAGGTGGCGGCGTGATGCTTAAGCCCCAATCCACTCCGCTTCTCGAACAGGCCAGCCGCGAGGCGATGGCGGCCGTCCAGGCCGATAGCGCCGAATGAGCCGGGAGACCGACATGACCCATTTTCCCACCCCCGAACATGAGCGCCTCGCCCGCGAGGGCATGTACCGCCCGGACTATGAAGGCGATGCCTGCGGCGTCGGCCTCGTCGCGGCGACCGACGGCAAGGCTTCGCGCCGGGTCGTCTCCGCCGCGATCGACGCGCTGAAGGCGGTCTGGCATCGCGGCGCGGTGGACGCCGACGGCAAGACCGGCGACGGCGCCGGCATATTGATCGACCTGCCGCATCGCTTCTTCGACGATGCGATCGAGATTTCGGGGCACAAGCCGCTGCCGAACCAGCTTGCGGTCGGCATGATCTTCCTGCCGCGCACCGATCTCGGTGCGCAGGAGACGTGCCGCACGATCGTCGAGAGCGAGATCATCGATTTCGGCTATACCATCTATGGCTGGCGCCAGGTGCCTGTCGACGTCTCGGTGATCGGCGACAAGGCGATGATGCTGCGTCCCGAGATCGAGCAGATCATGATCGCCGGGCCGCTGCCCGACGAGGCTTCGGCCGCGGAATTCGAGAAGAATCTCTACCTCATCCGCCGACGCATCGAGCGCAAGGTGATCGAGGCGCAGATCCAGGGCTTCTACATCTGCTCGCTGTCCTGCCGCTCGATCGTCTACAAGGGGCTGTTCCTGGCGGAAGCGCTGTCGGTCTTCTATCCGGACCTGCAGGACGAGCGCTTCGTCAGCCGCGTCGCCATCTTCCACCAGCGCTATTCGACCAACACCTTCCCGCAATGGTGGCTGGCCCAGCCCTTCCGCACGCTGGCGCATAATGGCGAGATCAACACGATCCGCGGCAATAAGAACTGGATGAAGAGCCACGAGATCAAGATGGCTTCGCTCGCCTTCGGCGAGCATTCGGAGGAGATCAAGCCGCTGATCCCGGCGGGCGCGTCCGATACGGCGGCGCTCGACGCGGTGTTCGAGGCGGTCTGCCGCGCGGGCCGCGACGCGCCGACCGCCAAGCTGATGCTCGTGCCCGAAGCCTGGCAGGGCGATGAGCGCATGGCGCCCGAAACGCAGGCCATGTATTCCTATTTCGCGAGCGTGATGGAGCCGTGGGACGGCCCGGCGGCGCTGGCGATGACCGACGGCCGCTGGGTGGTCGCCGGCGTCGACCGCAATGCGCTGAGACCGCTGCGCACCACGCGCACCGCGGACAATCTGCTGATCGTGGGTTCGGAAACCGGCATGGTCGTCGTGCCCGAATCGACCGTCGTCGCCAAGGGCCGGATGGGCCCGGGCCAGATGATCGCGATCGATCTGGACGAAGGCCGCCTCTATCAGGACAGCGAGATCAAGCAGCGGATCGCATCCGAGCAACCCTATGGCGAATGGGTCAAGGGCTTCCGCACGATCGACGATCTGCCTGCCCCGGCCGGGGATGCCACGCCCCGCTGGGATCGCGCCGAGCTGCTCCGCCGCCAGGTCGCGGCCGGGCAGACGCTGGAGGATATGGAGCTGATCCTGGCACCTCAGGTCGAGGATGCGAAGGAAGCGATCGGCTCGATGGGCGACGATACGCCGCTCGCGGTGATTTCGTCCAAGGCGCGGCTGATCAGCCATTTCTTCCGCCAGAATTTCAGCCAGGTGACCAACCCGCCGATCGACTCCCTGCGCGAAACGCGCGTGATGAGCCTGAAGACGCGCTTCGGCAATCTGGCCAACATCCTCGATAGGGAAGCGCAGCAATCGGACGTGCTGGTGCTGGAATCGCCGGTCGTGTCGAGCCGCGAATGGGCGACGCTGAAGCAGCATTTCGGCGCGCATCATGCCACGATCGACTGCACCTATCCGGCCGACGACAAGCCGGATGCGCTGCGCTCCGCCATCGCCCAGGTTCGCCGCGAGGCGGAACAGGCGGTGCGCGAGGGCAAGACCGAACTGTTCCTGACCGACGAGAATGTCGGCCCGGATCGCGTCTCGATCGCGATGGTGCTGGCGGCGGCGGCCGTCCACACACATCTCGTGCGCAAGGGGCTGCGCTCCTATGCGTCGATCAACGTGCGTTCGGCCGAATGCCTCGACACCCATTATTATGCGGTGCTGATCGGCGTCGGCGCGACCACGGTGAACGCCTATCTCGCCGAGGCGGCAGTGGCGGACCGTCATGCGCGCGGCCTGTTCGGCGATCTGACGCTGGAGCAATGCTTTGCCCGGCGCCGCAAGGCGATCGAGGACGGCCTGCTCAAGATCATGTCGAAGATGGGGATCGCGGTGATCTCCAGCTATCGCGGCGGCTATAATTTCGAGGCGGTGGGGCTTTCCCGCGCGCTGGTGAACGATCTGTTCCCCGGCATGCCCGCCAAGATTTCGGGCGAAGGCTATGCCTCGCTCCAGCTCAGCGCCAAGATGCGGCATGAGGTGGCGTTCGACGAGGCGGTGGCGACGCTGCCGATCGGCGGCTTCTATCGCCAGCGCAACGGCGGCGAGCCGCATGCCTATTCGGCGCAGCTCATGCACCTGCTGCAATCGTCCGTCTCGACCGACAGCTATTCGACTTATCTGCAATTTTCGCGCGGCGTGAAGGATCTGCCGCCCGTCTATCTGCGCGATCTGCTGGAGTTCAACTGGGCGCGCGAGCCGATCCCGATCGACAGCGTCGAGGCGATCACCGAGATCCGCAAGCGTTTCGTGACGCCGGGCATGTCCTTGGGCGCGCTCTCCCCGGAAGCGCATGAGACGCTCGCCATCGCCATGAACCGGATCGGCGCCAAGGCCGTTTCGGGCGAAGGCGGCGAGGATAAGAGCCGCTACACCCCCTATGAGAATGGCGACAATGCCAACAGCGTGATCAAGCAGGTCGCGTCCGGCCGCTTCGGCGTCACCGCCGAATATCTGGGCTCGGCCGAGGAGATCGAGATCAAGGTCGCGCAGGGCGCCAAGCCCGGCGAAGGCGGGCAGCTGCCCGGCTTCAAGGTGACCGAGATGATCGCCAAGCTCCGCCATTCGACGCCGGGCGTGACGCTGATCTCGCCGCCGCCGCATCATGACATCTATTCGATCGAGGATCTGGCGCAGCTCATCTATGATCTGAAGCAGATCAACCCCCGCGCGCGCGTCTGCGTGAAGCTCGTCTCCTCGGCGGGCATCGGCACGGTCGCGGCGGGCGTCGCCAAGGCGCATGCGGATGCGATCCTCGTCGCCGGCCATGTCGGCGGCACGGGCGCCTCCCCGCAGACCTCGATCAAATATGCCGGCACGCCCTGGGAAATGGGCCTGTCCGAGGTCAATCAGGTGCTGACGCTCAATGGCCTCCGGCATCGGGTGAAGCTGCGCACCGATGGCGGGCTCAAGACGGGGCGCGACATCGTGATCGCCGCGATCCTGGGCGCGGAGGAATTCGGCATCGGCACGCTGAGCCTCGTCGCCATGGGCTGCATCATGGTGCGCCAGTGCCATTCGAACACCTGCCCGGTGGGCGTCTGCACGCAGGATGAGGCGCTGCGCCGGAAGTTCGTCGGCACGCCCGAGAAGGTGATCAACCTGATGACCTTCATCGCCGAGGAGGTGCGCGAGATCCTCGCCAAGCTCGGCGTGCGCTCGCTCGACGAGGTGATCGGCCGCACCGAGCTGCTCCGGCAGGTCAGCCGCGGCGCCGAGCATCTCGACGATCTCGACCTGAACCCGATCCTCGCCAAGGTCGACGCGCCGGATCATCACCGCCGCTTCAGCATCAACACGTTCCGCAACGACGTGCCGGACAGCCTGGACGCGCAGATGATCCAGGATGCCAAGGCGGTGTTCGAGCGGCGCGAGAAGATGCAGCTCACCTATACGGTGCGCAACACGCATCGCGCGGTGGGCACGCGGCTTTCGGCGGAGATCACGCGCAAGTTCGGCATGTCCTCGCTCGCCGACAATCATGTCCAGATCCGGCTGCGCGGGTCGGCGGGCCAGTCGCTCGGCGCCTTCGCGGTGAAGGGCGTGACGCTGCAGGTGTTCGGCGATGCCAACGACTATGTCGGCAAGGGGCTTTCGGGCGCGATCATCTCGATCCGGCCGACCGTTTCGAGCCCGCTCGAATCCAAGTCGAACACGATCATCGGCAATACCGTCCTTTACGGCGCCACTGCGGGCAAGCTGTTCGCGGCAGGCCAGGCGGGCGAGCGCTTCGCAGTGCGCAATTCGGGCGCGACCGTCGTGGTCGAAGGCTGCGGCGCGAATGGCTGCGAATATATGACCGGCGGCACGGCGGTGATCCTGGGTGCCGTGGGCGAGAATTTCGGGGCCGGCATGACCGGCGGCATGGCCTTCGTCCTCGACGAGGATGACAGCTTCGCCGCCCGTGCCAATCCCGAGAGCATCGTCTGGCAGCGGCTCGCCTCGTCCCATTGGGAGACGCGGCTGAAGGCGCTGATCGCCGAACATGCGGTGATGACGGACAGCAAATGGTCCAACACCATCCTCGACGACTGGGAGCGTTGGCGCGGCCGTTTCTGGCAGGTCTGCCCCAAGGAGATGCTGAGCCGGCTCGAGCATCCGCTCGACGAGACCACGGAGGCGGCGGCGGCGGAATAGCCGCCCCGCCATCCCCCCGACTATGCTTGCGCATGAAGTCCGTTCCCTTTACGTTCCGGCCTTGTGGAACCGAGGGAGCGGACTGTGGCGCGATTGAACTATGTCGAACTGCCGGTAGCGGATACCGCACGGGCCAAGGCTTTTTACGAACAGGCGTTCGGCTGGTCGCTGACCGCTTTCGGGCCGACCTATGCTGCGACTACCAGCGGCGATGTCGATCTGGGGCTCCAGGGTGACGCGGCCGAAGCCACGGGCGCGCCCCTGCCCGTGATCGAGGTCGATGATCTGGAAGCCACGCTTGAGAAGGTGAAGGCCGCCGGAGCAGAGATCACACGCCCGATCTTCGCCTTTCCCGGCGGTCGCCGCTTCCAATTCCGCGATCCTGCGGGCAACGAACTGGCCGCTACCCGCACGGACTGACGGCACGCGCTATTGCCGCTGGCAAGCGCGCGCGATCCGGCTATTACCGAGCGGATCATGTGGCAGCTCTTCCAGTTCCCTCTCTGTCCCTTTTCGCGGAAAGTCCGGCTTCTCCTCGGCGAGAAGGGCGTCGGCTATGAGCTGGTGCGCGAATCGCCCTGGGCCCGGCGCGACGAATTTCTCGACATGAACCCCGCCGGGCAGACCCCGGTGATGGTCGATCGCGCGGCGGGCGTCACGCTGATCGATTCGAACGCCATCTGCGAATATTTCGAAGAGACGATCGAAAAATCGCCGATGATCCCCGGCTCGGCCGCCGATCGCGCCGAGGTGCGCCGGCTGGTCGCCTGGTTCGACCAGATTCTCTATCGCGAGGTGGTGGCGCCACTGCTCTACGAGCGGATGGAGAAGCGCATCGTCCATCGCCTGCCGCCCGATGCCAAGGTGCTACGCGAGGCGATGAAGCTCGCCAACACGCATCTCGACTATATCGATTATCTGATCGACTATCGCCGCTGGATGGCCGGCCCGCTGTTCAGCCTCGCCGATCTGGCCGCGACCGCCCATCTGTCGGTCGCCGACTATCTTGGCGGAATCGACTGGCGCGGCCATGAGCCGACCCGCCTCTGGTATGCCGGGCAGAAATCGCGCCCCAGCTTCCGCCCGCTCCTGTCCGAGCGGATGGAGGTGGTGAGCCCGCCCGATCATTATGACAAGCCGGACTTCTGAGCGGACGGCTTGAAGCATGACCGCTCTCACCCTGCGCGCGGGATCAATCAGGCGGAAGCCGGCCTATCGCGGCACGGCCGTCACGAAATAATCGAGTGTCTTGTTGTCCGACAGGATGAAGCCGCGCGCGGGCGACAGGCCGATGCCCGTCATGTCGATCACCTCCAGCCCCGCCTGCTCCACCATTCCGGTCAGCTCGTCGGGCGTCAGGAATTTGCTCCAGTCATGCGTGCCCTTGGGGATCTGGCCCAGCCCTTCCCCCAGCGCGATCATCGCGAGATAGGAGAGCGGCGTGCGGTTGGGCGTGGAGAGAATCATCAGCCCGTCCGGCGCCAGCACGCCCGCCAACCCGCGCACGAAGGCGGCAGGATCGACGACATGCTCGATCACCTCCATCGACACGACCAGATCGAACTGCTCGTCCTCCACCGTCTCGATCCCACCCGTGCGATAGTCGATCGAAAGCCCTTGGCTCGCCGCATGCGCGCTTGCCACGCCGATATTCTCCGGCGCCGCGTCGATCGCCGTCACCTCGCCGCCGAGCCGCGCCAGCGGTTCCGAAAGCAGCCCCGCGCCGCAGCCGACATCGAGCACCCTCTTGGCGGTCAGCGGCCGCAATGTCGCCGGATCGCCTGCCCAGTGCCGGTCGATCTGCTGGCGCAGATAGGAAAGGCGCACCGGGTTCAGCCGGTGGAGCATGGCGGAGGATCCCTTGGGGTCCCACCATTCGGCGGCGAGCTTCCCGAAATGCTCGGCTTCCCTGGGATCGATCGTGACAGTTGCGTTCGTCATGCCCCCTTACTAACAGGGCGCCGTCCCAGCCCCTAGCGGCAAAAGCCAGAGATCAAGCAGAGAAGCCATGGCGCGCATCGTAATGAAGTTCGGCGGCACTTCGATGGCCGGCATCGAGCGTATCCGCAATGTCGCGAACCGGGTGAAACGCGAGGTGGAGGCCGGCAACGAGGTCGCGGTCGTCGTCTCCGCCATGTCGGGCGAGACCGATCGGCTGGTCAATTTCTGCCGCGAGGCCTCCCCGCTCTACGATCCGCGCGAATATGACGTGGTGGTGGCGAGCGGCGAGCAGGTGACGAGCGGCCTACTCGCCATGACCTTGCAGGCGATGGGCGTGAAGGCGCGCAGCTGGCTCGGCTGGCAGCTCCCGATCCGCACGTCGGACGCGCACAGCTCGGCGCGCATCTCGGCGATCGATACCGAGGTGCTGGGCGCGGCACTGGCCTCGGGCGAGGTGGCGGTGATCCCCGGTTTCCAGGGCGTGACCGATGATGATCGGGTGACGACGCTGGGCCGCGGCGGATCGGATACGTCGGCCGTCGCGGTGGCGGCGGCGATGAAGGCCGATCGCTGCGACATCTATACCGACGTGGACGGCGTCTACACGACCGATCCGCGCATCGTGCCCAAGGCGCGCAAGCTCAGACAAGTGACCTATGAGGAGATGCTGGAGCTGGCCTCGGTCGGCGCCAAGGTGCTCCAGACCCGCTCGGTGGGTCTGGCGATGAAGGAAAAGGTGCGCGTGCAGGTGCTGTCGTCGTTCGACGGCGCGCCCGACGGCGCCACGCTGCCCGGCACGATGATCGTGGGCGAAGACGAGATCGAAGGAACGAGCATGGAACGGCAACTCATCACCGGCATCGCGCATGACAAGAATGAGGCGAAGGTCACGCTCGTGGCCGTGCCCGACCGTCCCGGCGCGGTGGCGACCATCTTCTCGCCGCTGGCGGACGCGAACATCAATGTCGACATGATCGTGCAGAACGTCTCGCACGGCACCGGCTCGACCGACGTGACCTTCACCGTGCCGCAGGCCGAACTCGCCCGCGCGCTCGACGTGCTGGAAAAGGCGCGCGGCACGATCGGCTTCGAAAAGCTGGTCCATGACACGGCCGTCGCCAAGATCTCGGTGGTCGGCGTCGGCATGCGCAGCCATGCGGGCGTCGCGGCACAGATGTTCAAGTCGCTGGCCGATCGCGGCATCAACATCCTCGCCATCACCACGTCCGAGATCAAGGTCTCGGTGCTGATCCACGAAGATTATACCGAGCTTGCCGTGCGCGTGCTGCACACCGCTTATGGCCTCGATGCCGAGGACAAGGTCGAGGCGTGAGCGGCAGCGAGCAACTCACCCGGCTGATGGCGCGCGGTGCCGAATTTCTCGGCGCCGAATATGCAATCCTTGCCGGCGCCATGAGCTGGGTTTCGGAGCGGAACCTGGTCGCCGCCATGTCCAATGCCGGCGGCTTCGGCGTGATCGCCTGCGGCGCGATGACGCCGGCGCTGCTCGACGCGGAGATTGCGGGCACCAAGGCGCTGACGCAAAAGCCCTTCGGCGTGAACCTGATCACCATGCATCCCGATCTGGATGCGCTGATCGACGTCTGCGCGAAACATCGCGTGGGCCATGTCGTGCTGGCCGGCGGCCTGCCGCCGGGCGGCGCGATCGAGAAGATCAAGGCGGGCGGTGCCAAGGTGATATGCTTCGCGCCGGCGCTCGCGCTGGCGAAGAAGCTGATCCGCTCGGGCGTCGATGCGCTCGTGATCGAGGGCATGGAGGCGGGCGGCCATATCGGACCCGTATCGACCTCCGTGCTGGCGCAGGAGATGCTGCCCGAAATTGCGGACAAGCTGCCCGTCTTCGTCGCCGGCGGCATCGGCCGGGGCGAGGCGATCGCCGGCTATCTCGAAATGGGCGCGGCGGGCGTTCAGCTCGGCACGCGCTTCGTCTGCGCGACCGAGTCGATCGCGCATCCCAATTTCAAGAAGGCGTTCATCCGCGCCTCCGCGCGCGATGCGGTGGCGAGCGTCCAGATCGATCCGCGCCTGCCCGTAATCCCCGTGCGCGCGCTCAAAAATGCCGGCAGCGACGCCTTCACCGCCAAGCAGCGCGAAGTGGCGCAGGCGCTGGACGAGGGCCGCGTGGCGATGGCCGAAGCACAGCTCCAGATCGAACATTATTGGGCGGGCGCGCTGCGCCGCGCGGTGATCGAGGGCGATGTCGAGCAGGGATCGCTGATGGCCGGCCAGTCGGTCGGCATGGTGACGAAGGAAGAGCCGGTTTCGGAGATCATAGAAACCTTGCTCGCCCAGGCATCCGCGGCATTGGCAGGGCGTTCCTCTTTCTGATAGCGGTCGGGCCATGCCGCCCGTAACGCCCAGCTCCGGAGCCTCCGCCGCACGCCAGATCCTGACCCGCCTTCACGATGTGATGGCGGCGCGGACCAATGCGCAGGCCAAGCTCAACCAGGTCGTCCAGATCATCGGCGAGGAGCTTTCGAGCGAAGTCTGCTCCATCTACCTGCTGCGCGACGGCGTGCTCGAGCTGTTCGCGACGCGCGGGCTGAAGCAGGAGGCGGTGCATGTCACCAAGCTTTCGCTGGGCGAGGGCCTGGTCGGCACGATCGCCGAGGATGTCGAGACGCTGAACCTCGACGAGGCGACCAGTCATCCCGATTTCGCCTATAAGCCGGAGACGGGCGAGGAACTGTTCCACAGTTTCGCGGGCGTGCCGATCGTCCGGCGGGAACGCGCGGTGGGCGTGCTCGCCGTGCAGCATACCGATCCACGCCGCTATGCCGAGGTGGAGATAGAGGCGCTGCAGACGGTGGCGATGGTGCTGGCCGAGCTGATCGCGGGCGCGGGCCTGGTCGACGACCGGGCGGTGCAGGCACGCGACGCGCGCGAGGCGGGTGCGCTCCGCCTCACCGGCCTCCGGCTGGTCGAGGGGATGGGGCGCGGCCAGGCGGTGTTCCACCAGCCCCGCGTCACCATCGAACATACCGTCGCCGAGGATATCGAGGCCGAGCGCCACCGCGTCTATTCCGCCTTCGACAAGATGCGCGACCAGATCGAGCGCATGATGAGCCAGGCCGAATTCGGCGTGGCCGGCGAGCATCAGGACGTGCTCGCGACCTATCGGATGTTCGCCTATGACGAAGGCTGGGCGCGGCGCATCAACGAGGCGATCGACAGCGGCCTGACGGCGGAAGCGGCGATCGAGCGTGTGCAGCAGCGCACCCGCATGCGCATGCGCGAGATTGACGATCCGCTGCTCGCGGACCGGATGCACGATCTGGAGGATCTGTCCAACCGGCTGCTGCGCATCGTTTCGGGCCAGCTCGGGACCGCGGCACAGCTCGGCCTGCGGCATGATTCCATCCTGATCGCGCGCAATCTGGGGCCGGCCGAGCTGCTGGAATATGACCGGCGCCGGCTGAAGGGCGTGATCCTCCAGGAAGGGTCGCTCACCGCGCACGTAACGATCGTCGCGCGTGCGATGGGCATTCCCGTGCTCGGCCGGGTGCGCGACATCCGCCGGCTGATCAGCGAGGGCGACACGCTGCTGCTCGACGCGCAACAGGGCGCCGTCTTCGTCCGGCCGACATCGACGATGGAGGAGGCGTTCGAGGCCAAGCTCGCGCTCGGCCAGAAGCGCCGCGCCGAATTCGCCGCGATGCGCGATCTGCCGCCGGTGACGAAGGACGATCTTCGCGTCACGCTGATGGTGAATGCGGGCCTGCGCGACGATGTCGCCGCGCTGGACGTGATGGGGGCGGACGGAATCGGCCTGTTCCGCACCGAATTCCAGTTCCTGATTTCCGCCACCCTGCCCCAGCGCGAACGCCAGCAGCGTTTCTATCGCGACGTGCTGGAGGCGGCGGGCGACCGGCCCGTGATCTTCCGCACGGTCGATATCGGTGGCGACAAGGCGCTGCCTTATATGAACAGCGACGACGCCGACGAGGAAAATCCCGCCATGGGCTGGCGCGCGATCCGGCTGGCGCTGGAGCGCGACGCGCTGATGAAGGCGCAGGCCGGCGCGCTGATCGAGGCGGCGGGCGGGCGCGTGCTCAACGTGATGTTCCCGATGGTGTCCGAGCCATGGGAGTTCGAACAGGCGCATGCCCTGTTCGAGGCGCAGCGCGCACGTGTCGCCGCGCGGGGCAAGACGCTGCCGCTCGCGATCCGCTACGGCACGATGCTCGAGGTGCCGGCGCTGGCGGAAAGCCTGGATCTGCTGCTGCCCAAGCTCGATTTCCTCTCGGTCGGCACCAACGACCTCACCCAATTCCTCTTCGCGGCGGACCGGGCCCATCCCAAGCTGGCGGAACGTTATGACTGGCTGAGCCCGGCGATATTGCGCTTCCTCTCGCGCGTCGTGCGGCAGGCGAAGACGGCCGAGGTGCCGGTCGGGATCTGCGGCGAGATGGGCGGGCGGACGCTGGAGGCGATGGCGCTGATCGGGCTGGGCGTCGAGCGGCTGTCGATCACCCCGGCCGCCGTCGGCGCGGTCAAGGCGATGATCCGCTCGCTCGATGCGGGGGCTCTGCGCGCGCGGATGGCGGAATGGCTGACGAATCCACCGCGCGACATGCGCGCCACGCTCACCGAATGGGCGGAGGAAAATGGCGTCGTGATTGCGTAAGGCAGCGTAGGAAGCCGGCGGATGGCCACCGGGATGCGCGGGAAGAGGCGGAACGGAGCCGCCGCCCGGCATTTATAATCGCAAGGTTTGACAGAGGCTTCCGCCTGGGCTCCAACTGTCGCAAACATGCCGGGAGCATCCGGAGGATGAATGAGCGAAGCGGCTAACAAGGATTTGGGTGGGGCTTCCCCGCTCGGTGTCGGTGAACGGCTGAAGAGTGCGCGCGAGGCGCAGGGGCTGGGCCTGGAAACGATTGCCGAGCGGACGCGCGTGCCGATCCGCCATCTGCAGATGATCGAGTCCGGCGAGCATGAGGGCCTGCCCGCGATTCCCTACAGCGCGGGTTTCGTGAAGGTCTATGCGCAGCTTCTCGGGCTGGACGGCGTGGCGCTCGCGCGCGACTTCCGCGCCGAGCTTGGCGGCATCCGGCGGGAGCGGGACTATCATGCCCCGTTCGAGCCGGCCGATCCGGCGCGCGTGCCGACGCGCGCACTAGCGCTGGTCGGGCTGGGCGTGGCCCTGCTGCTCGGCCTTGCCTATCTCTTCTGGCGCGGCGGCGGAATGGGCGAGGAAAGCACGCGGATCGCCGCGGAAACGCAACAGAGCGCGCCCACCGGAGCCGTTGCCCCGCCCCCGCCCGTCATCACGCCGCAACCCGCGCCGCAGCCGCTGCCGCCCGCAGCCGCTGCCGGCCCGGTCGCGCTCACGGCGAACGAGCAGGTCTGGGTCAAGGTCTATGACATGGGCGGCCCCACCTTCTTCATGGGGGTGATGGAGCCGGGGCAGCGCTTCGAGGTGCCGGCGACCGCCGCCGATCCGCGCATCCAGACTGGCCGGCCGCATGTGATCCGCGTGACCGTGGGCGATGCGGCAATCCCGCCACTCGGCACGGCCAACCAGACGATCAAGGATGTCAGCCTCTCGCCGGCCTCGCTGCGCGAACGCCTCTCGGCCGCCGCGCCCGTTGCACCTGGTGCTGCTCCGGGCGTGGCCCCGGCGCCCGCACCGATCGAGCCGCTGGTGCCGCCGCCGGGCGCAACGCCGGCAGAGCGCCCTTAAGGCTGGCGACAGCCACGCCGTTCGATAAGCGATGACCAACTTCTTCCGGGGATTCACGATCATGCGATTGGCGCCGCTCGCCGCCCTGCTCCTGGCCGGAACGGCCGTCCTGCCCGCCGCCGGGCCCGCCCAGGCCCAGTCCGCTCAGCAGGGTGCGGCGCAACTCGGCGGACGTGTCGACAGACTGGAGCGCGAGATGCGCGCAGTGCAGCGCAAGGTCTTCCCCGGCGCGAACCCCGATTATTTCGATCCGGAGATCGCGCCCGCCCAGGCGCCCCAGCCGAGCGCCGGCCAGCCGGCGAGCACGCCCGTCGCGGATCTTCAGGCGCGGGTACGGGCGCTGGAGACGGAGCTTTCGCGCCTGACCGGCCAGGTCGAGCAGAATGGATACAGGGTTCGCCAGCTCGAGGAGCAGATGGGCCGCTTCCGCACCGAGACCGCGGACCGGCTGAAGGCGATCGAGGCCGCCGGCGCCCCGCCCGCGGCACCGGCCGAAGGGGCTCCGGCCCCGATCGCCGCCGCGCCGACGCCTCCCCCCGCGCCCGCCAAGATCGATGCGGCCAAGCCGGCGCCGGCCAAGCCCATCGCGGCCAAGCCCGCTCCCGCCAAGCCTGCGCCCGCCGCCCCGGCGGAGGCCGCGGCGCCGTCGAGCGGCGATCCGGGCGAAGATGCCTATATGGCCGGCTATCGCCTGTGGGTGGACAAGAAATATGATGAGGCGGCGACCGCGCTGAAGGCGGTGGTCGCCAAATATCCCAAGCATAAGCGGGCGAGCTATGCCCAGAATCTGCTCGGCCGCGCCTATCTCGACGGCGGCAAGCCGGCCATGGCGGCGGAAGTTTTCTACGCCAATTATCAGAAGATGCCGCGCGGCGAACGCGCGCCCGACAGCCTCTATTATCTCGGCCAGGCACTGCTCCAGCTCAAGAAGCCCGAGGGAGCCTGCAAGGTCTATGACGAATTGCAGGACGTCTATGGCGCGACGATCGCCGAGCCCCTGAAGGGCCGCGTCGCGCAGGGCCGCAAGGATGCGAAATGCTCCTGAAAGGCGCACGCCTGCGCTGAACTGGCCGAAGCGCGCGCGCCTGCGGAAGCAGGGGCCTATGTCTCTCTCCTCATGGGACGGCCCTCGTGGAGAGAGACATGGATTCCGGCCGGCGCCGGAATGACGGGATGGTTCGGTCCCTCTATGGAGGCGGCATGACGGCCAGCCCCTCCGAACCACAGATTGCGCGTTTCCGAGCCGACCTTCAGGCGATCGGCGGACCGAGGGACGATGGCCGGCTCGGCCTCGCCGTATCGGGCGGGCCCGACAGCCTCGCTCTGCTGCTCCTCACCCATGCCGCCTTTCCCGGCCGGGTCGCGGCGGCGACGGTGGATCATGGGCTGCGGCCCGAAGCGACGGCGGAGGCCGATCAGGTCCATGCCATTTGCGGGGCGCTGGGCGTTCCGCACGAGATCCTCCGCATTAGAGTCGAACCCGGCACGCAGGGCATTCAGGCGGCGGCACGCAAGGGGCGCTATGCCGCACTGATCGACTGGTGCCGCGCGGGCGGCATGGCCTCATTGCTCACCGCGCATCATCGCGACGATCAGGCCGAAACGGTGTTGATGCGGCTCGCCCGGGGTGCCGGCATTGCAGGCCTGGCCGGCATCCGGCCGCGCCGCGCCCTGGCCGGCGATCCGGCTGGCATCATAGCACTCCGCCCGCTGCTCGGTTGGTCGAAGGAGGAGTTGATCGGACTGGTCGCCGCTGCCGGACTGAAGGCCGCCGACGATCCCTCCAACCGCGACCTGCGCTATGACCGCACCCGCGCGCGGCACTTGCTGCGTTCGGCCGACTGGCTCGATCCCCGCCGCCTCGCCGCCGTCGCCGATCATGCCCGTGATGCCGAGGATGCGCTCGACTGGGCGGCCCGGCAGGCGTTCGAGACGCGCTGCACCGTCAAGGGCGACGCCCTGCTGCTGGATGCATCAGGGCTGCCGCGCGAGATCCGCCGCCGCCTGCTCAAAATGGCCTTCCGACTCGGCTTCCCCGAGTCGGGCGAATTGCGCGGCCCGGAGCTCGACCGGCTTATGATCCGGCTCGATTCGGGGCTGGTTTCCACGCTGTCCGGCGTCAAAATCGAGCCTGGCGCCCCTTGGCGTCTCCGAAACGCACCGCCCCATCACGGCAAGTGAGCGAATCGCCGCCCATTCCATTGCCATTGACCCACACTTGCCTATCTATGCGGGGTTAGGAAGGCTGGAGTGCGCATGAACGACGAGAAGGAACCGCAGGGCACGACCCCCTGGATGAAGAGCCTCGCAATCTGGCTCGGCATACTTCTGGCGCTCGTCCTGTTCGTGTCGATGTTCGACAGCAGCACGCGCGCCGCCGCAGGCGAGACGGTCGCTTATTCGGAATTTCTCGGCCATGTCGAGGAAGGCACCGTCAAGGAAGTCGATATCGGCGACGGGGTCGTCACCGGCAAATATACCAATGGCAGCGCGTTCCGCGCCTATGCGCCGGCCGATCCGACGCTGGTCCAGCGTCTTGCCGACAAGAATGTCGTCTTCCGTGCGCAGCCGGACGAGCAGCCCTCGGTCTGGATGTATCTGCTCTATCAGTCGCTGCCCTTCCTCTTCATCCTGGGCATCGGCTTCTTCGTGATGCGCCAGATGCAGAAGAATGCGGGCTCGGGCGCGATGGGCTTCGGCAAGTCACGCGCGCGGATGCTGACGCAGAAGGAAGGCCGCGTCACCTTCGATGACGTCGCCGGCATCGACGAGGCGCGCGAGGAGCTGCAGGAAATCGTCGATTTCCTGAAGGATCCGAGCAAATTCGCCCGGTTGGGCGGCAAGATCCCGAAAGGCGCGCTGCTCGTCGGCTCGCCGGGCACGGGCAAGACTTTGCTCGCCCGCGCCATTGCGGGCGAGGCGAACGTGCCCTTCTTCACCATTTCGGGCTCGGACTTCGTCGAGATGTTCGTCGGCGTCGGTGCCAGCCGTGTCCGCGACATGTTCGAGCAGGCGAAGAAGAACGCACCCTGCATCGTCTTCATCGACGAGATCGACGCGGTCGGCCGCCATCGCGGCGCGGGCCTCGGCAATGGCAATGACGAGCGCGAGCAGACGCTCAACCAGCTTCTGGTCGAGATGGACGGCTTCGAGGCCAATGAGGGCATCATCATCGTCGCGGCGACCAACCGCCCCGACGTGCTCGATCCCGCGCTGCTCCGCCCGGGCCGCTTCGATCGTCAGGTCGTCGTGCCCCGTCCGGACATTGAGGGCCGCGAGAAGATCCTGCTCGTCCACATGAAGAAGACGCCGCTCGCCCCCGACGTCAATGCGCGCACCATCGCGCGGGGCACGCCCGGCTTCTCGGGCGCGGATCTCGCAAACCTCGTCAACGAGGCGGCGCTGCTCGCGGCCCGCAAGGGCAAGCGGCTGGTGGCCATGCGCGAGTTCGAGGAGGCCAAGGACAAGGTCATGATGGGCGCCGAGCGCAAGTCCATGGTCATGACCGAAGACGAAAAGAAGGCGACCGCCTATCATGAGGCCGGCCATGCCCTCGTCTCGCTGCACGTCCCCGGCTGCGATCCACTCCACAAGGTGACGATCATTCCGCGCGGCCGCGCGCTGGGCGTGACCTGGAACCTGCCCGAGCGCGACCGCTATTCGATGACGATGAAGCAGATGAAGGCCCGGCTCGCGCTCTGCTTCGGCGGCCGCATCGCCGAGCAGATCATCTATGGCGCGGACGAGCTCAACACGGGCGCTTCCAACGACATCCAGCAGGCCACCGACATGGCCCGTGCGATGGTGATGGAATATGGCATGTCCGAAAAGCTCGGCTGGCTGCGCTATCGCGACAATCAGGAAGAGGTGTTCCTCGGCCATAGCGTCTCGCGCAACCAGAGCGTGTCGGAAGAGACGGCGCGGCTGATCGATCAGGAGGTCCGCCGCCTGGTCGAGGAAGGCGAGGCAACCGCACGCAAGGTGCTGACCGAGCATCTGGACGAGTTGCACCGCCTTGCCACCGCGCTGCTCGAATATGAGACGCTGACCGGCGAGGAATCCAAGCGCGCGATCAAGGGCGAGGATATCGGCCGCGATGACGGCGTATCGCGCCCCAGCACCCCGCTCGCCGCGGGCGGCTCCTCGATCCCAAAGAGCAAGCGTCCCGGCGGCGGCTGGGGTGACCCGGCACCGCAAGGCGCCTGAGGCCAGAGGGAAAGAAAGGGGCGGCGGACGACCAAGCGTCCGCCGCCCTTCTTCTTTCAGACTCAAATTGAATCGTCGCCCCTGCGGAGGCAGGGGCCCATGTCTCTCCACGAACATTGTTACCGGAGAAGAGATAGGCATCCTCTACGGGGCATCCGCATACTCCCTATCGTCATGCCGAACTTGTTTCGGCATCCACTCCTCATCCGCACCGTTGCGCGGGTTAGGGGTGGACCCTGAAACAAGTTCAGGGGGACGACGGGCTCATGCAAAGGTCCGTCTGCGCAGGGATGACGAGAATGTTCAGCCGCCCGCAATCTCGCCCTGGAGACAGGCGGATCAGCCCCTGCCCCCGGCGAGGCCCTCAATCGCCGGAGCCCAGATAGAGCAGCCACATCAGGAACAGGCTGCTCGTAATGGAAACGACCATCAGCAAAGCGAAGGTCCGCCAGGTCGCGCCGAAGCGGCCGAGCCCATAGCCATATTTCAACTGCTTATACATGTGGATCGGGGGCACGATCATCGCCGCCAGCGTCACCCAGTTCGCTGACACACCCAGCGCCAGGGCAATGCTCAGCGCGACGACGAATAGGCTCATGAAGGAGAGCGAGTAGGTCGCGAAGACGGCATGGTCGTAAAAGCCCACATCGCGGCGGAAGGCGAAGAGCAGCCAGATGAAGGGCAGCGAAATGGGGATCAGCGCCCAGCTATATTTATAGCCCGAGCTCTTCATCTTGTAGAGCATCAGCTCCGGATTCTTGCTCGCATGCTCGACCTTGCGCTCGAGCCAGTTCTTGCCGTCGGAGCTGTCCAGATCCAGGTCGATCTTGGGCACGGAGCCGACCGATAGCGCTTTCTGCGCCATTTCGAGCTGCGCGATATCCTTGCGCGTCTTGGCCAGCTTGGTATCGATCGATGCGACCTTCCCACCCTCCTGAACCGCCTCCGCGCGCGCTTCTTCCAGTTCGGAAAGCTTCTCCCGCTCCTCTTTCAACTCGTCGGCGATCTGTGTTTCCGCCTGATTCAGCCCTAAGGCACCGCCGGCCGTGGCATGTTTCCCGGACGACCAGAGTGGCAGGTTGGACACCACCGCGAACATCAGGAAGACGGAGAAGAGGAACAAGGCCATTGGCGACACGAACCGGACGCGCTGGCCCTGCACATAGCGCCGCGTGAGCTCGCCTGGCCTGAAGGCGAGCAACGGCAGCGTGTGCCAGATCCTGCCTTCGAAATGGAACACGCCATGGGCGATGTCATGGATCAGCGCGTGCAGATTGCGGTGCAGATGCCCCGTCTGCCCGCAGGAATGGCAATAAGAGCCGACCCGCACCGTCCCGCAATTGGCGCAGGCCCCGCCCGCGCCCTCCCCCTCATGGCCATGCGCCGCAGCGTCACCCCTGCCGAGCCTGTCGATCTCGCGCGCGGCCAGCCCGCCGGAGACGACCGCCCCGACCTCTTCAATCCCTTCGCCCATCGCCCCCATTCCCTGACCATACCATTCAGTACGCCATAACCTGCCCGATGCGCCGCCATGCGTCGAGCCCGTTCCCGCGCGGCCCCACCCGTGCTAACGGCGCGGGCATGACCGACGCAGCCGCACTGATCGCCGAAATGGGCCTGCGCGCCCGCAACGCCGCCAGCCTGCTGGCGCGGACGCCGAGCACCGACAAGGCGGCGGCACTCCGCGCCGCCGCCGCTACGATCCGCGCGCGATCGGCCGATATCCTCGCCGCCAATGCGCAGGATATGGCACGCGGCGCGGCGAACGGCCTCTCGCCCGCCATGCTCGATCGGCTGAAGCTCGATCCCGCCCGGCTGGAGGGGATCGCCGCCGGACTGGAATCGGTGGCGGCGCTGCCCGATCCGGTCGGCGAGACGATCGACGAGATCGAGCGGCCCAACGGGCTGGTGCTGCGCCGCGTGCGCGTGCCGCTCGGCGTGGTCGGCATCATCTATGAAAGCCGGCCCAATGTGACGGCGGATGCGGGCGCGCTCAGCCTGATGTCCGGTAATGCCGCCATTTTGCGCGGCGGATCGGAAGCGATCGAGAGCAGCCGCGCGATCCATGCCGCCCTGATCGAGGGACTGCGTGCGGCCGGGCTGCCTGAAGATGCGATCCAGCTTGTCCCCACCACCGATCGCGCGGCGGTCGGCGCGATGCTGAAGGCGGCAGGCCTGATCGACATCATCGTGCCGCGCGGCGGCAAGTCGCTCGTCGCCCGCGTGCAGGAGGAAGCGCGCGTGCCGGTACTCGCCCATCTCGACGGCATCAACCATGTCTATGTCGATGCCGCCGCCGATCCGGACAAGGCGGTGGCGATCGCGCTCAACGCCAAGATGCGGCGCACGGGCGTGTGCGGCGCGATGGAGACGCTGCTGATCGACCGCGCCTATCCCGATCCCGCGCCCATCCTCGCCGGGCTGGCCGAAGCACGCTGCGAGCTGCGCGGCACGGCCGAGATCCGCACGATCGAGCCCCGCGCGCTTCCCGCCGACGAGGAGGATTGGGACACCGAATATCTCGACGGCATCTGCTCGGTGGCGCTGGTCGACGGTGTGGAAGATGCGATGGCGCATATCGCGCGCCACGGATCGCACCATACCGACTCGATCGTGACCGAGGACAGCGCGACCGCCGAGCGTTTCCTGGCGGAAGTCGATTCGGCGATCGTGATGTGGAACGCTTCCACCCAATTCGCCGATGGCGGCGAATTCGGCCTGGGCGCGGAGATCGGCATCTCCACCGGCCGTCTCCACGCCCGCGGCCCGGTCGCGCTCGAAGGGCTTACCACCTATAAATGGCAAGTGCGCGGCACGGGCCAGACGCGTCCTTGAGTCAGACGCGGGTGAAATGCGGCGATGCCGGCCGAGCAAGATCGGCCGGATGAAACCCACCGGGCTTCTCGGCGGGTCGTTCAACCCTGCCCATCGCGGCCATCGCCGGATCAGCCTGTTCGCGATCGACGCGCTGGGGCTGGAGGAGCTGTGGTGGCTCGTCTCGCCCGGCAATCCGCTCAAGGCCGATGCGGACGACATGGCGCCGCTTTCCGCCCGGCTCGCCTCGGCCAATCGCATGGCGCGCAACGCGCCAATCCGGCCGACCGCGATCGAGCAGCGGCTCGGCACGCGCTACACGGTCGATACGCTCGCCCGGCTCGTCCGCCGCTATCCCGATCGCCGCTTCATCTGGCTGATGGGGGCCGACAATCTGGCGCAATTCCATCGCTGGAGGGAGTGGCGGCGGATCGCGCGCACCGTGCCGATTGCGGTGATCGCCAGACCCGGCTATGATAAGGCTGCCCGCGCCACCAGGGCGATGGGCTGGCTGCGGCATGTCGTCCGGCCGTCAAGCCAGGCGCGAAACTGGACGACGTGGAGTCCGCCGGCGCTCGTGCTATTGCGCTTCCGCCTCGATCCGAATTCCGCGACACGGGCGAGGGCCCGCGATCCAGAATGGCATTCATCGTTCGCCAATAAGGCCTTGCGCGATCGCGTCTCGCGCAGGCCAGTGCTTTAGGAGGTTTCTTGCGCGCGCAAAGTATTGCCAAGCCGACCGCACAGACCGATCCGGTCGAAGCGTTGCATCGGCTCGTGCTTTCGTCGCTCGACGACGATCAAGCCGTCGAGACCGTCACCATCCCGCTTGCCGGCAAATCCAGCATCGCCGATCATATGGTGATCGCCAGCGGCCGTTCGACCCGCCAGGTAGCCTCCATGGCGACCAAGTTGGTCGAGCGGATCAAGGCCGAAACCGGCCGCACCGCGCGGATCGAGGGCCTGCCCACCGCCGATTGGGTGCTGATCGATGCCGGCGACGTGATCGTCCATCTGTTCCGTCCCGAGGTGCGCAGCTTCTACAATCTGGAGCGGATGTGGGCCTTTGGCGAGGCACCCCCGGGCGAGGCCGCGCCGGCCGCCGGAAACGCCTGACCCCTTGCTGCTGCACATCGTCGCCCGCGGCCGCATCGGCCGCGGACCCGAGGCGGAGCTGGTCGATCGCTATATGAAGCGCATCGCCTGGCCGACCCGAATCAGCGAATTGCCCGATCGCGGCGGGCGCATACCGCCGCGCGAACCCGGCACCATCCTCGTCATGCTCGATGAAAAGGGCGCGCAGCTCAGTTCTGCCGCCTTCGCGACCAAGCTCGGCCGCTGGCGCGACGACGGGCGGCGCGAGGCGCGCTTCCTGATCGGCGCGGCCGACGGCTTCGACGATGCCGATCGGGCGGAGGCGGACCTGCTGCTCGCCTTCGGTGCCGCCACCTGGCCACATCTCCTCGCCCGCGCGATGCTCGCCGAGCAATTGTGGCGGGCGACGAGCATCCTCGCCAACCATCCCTATCATCGCGAGGGCTGATCCCCGGTGCAGCCCCGGCCTTCGCCGCTCGCCACGCTGCTGATCGCCCTAGCCGTCATCGGAGCCGCCGGCGGCGCGGCATTCGCCCAGACGGCGCGCGACGAGGCCCAGGCGCTGGCCGATGCCCGCCGCCGCGCGGCGGAAGCGATCCATCGCGCGCACGCGCTCGAGGATCAGGCGGTCCGCGCGCTGGATGCCGCCGCCCGCGCCCGCGCGGAGGCCGCCGCCGTCGCGCTGCGCATCCAGACAGCCGAGGCGGACATCGCCACCGCGAGCGCCCGGCTCGCCCGGATCGAGCGGCTGCGCGCGCGCCAGCAGGCGCGGATCGCGGAGAAGCAGCAGCCGATCACCCGGCTCGCCGCCGCGCTCCAGATCCTCACCCGCCGCCCGCCGGCGGCCGCCATCGCCCAGCCGGGATCGCTGCGCGACATGGTTCATGTCCGCGCGCTGCTCTCCTCGGGCCTGCCCGTGATCGCCGAACGCACCGCCAGCCTGCGCGCGGAATTGGCCGCGATCGAACGGCTCCGTCGCCAGGCCGGACAGGCCCTGACCGAGCTGCACACCGCGCGCGAGACGCTTCAGGCGGAACGCATCCGGCTCGCCCGGCTCGAGGGTGCGGAGCGCGACCGTTCCGCCCGCCTCTCCGATTCGGCGATGTTCGAGCAGGAACGCGCCATGGGCCTGGGCGAGAAAGCGCGCGACATAGCGGTTCTGATGGAGGAGCTGGAGGCACAGGCGGTGATCCGCGAACGGCTCGCCACCCTACCCGGCCCGCTGCTCCGGCCGCGCTCGCCCGGGGGCGCACCCGCGCCTGCGGCCGATGCACCTCCGCCCGTCCGCTCCGATCGGCCCCCACCCTATCGCCTGCCAGTGGTGGGCAGGCTCGTCTCCGGCCTGGGCGAGAGTGACGAGAGTGGCCTGCACACCCGCGGGCTGACGCTCGCGACCGCCGCCGGTGCGCAGGTCGTCTCCCCCACCTGGGGCCGCATCTCCTATGCCGGCGCCTTTCGCGGCTATGGCAATATCGTGATCATCGATCATGGCGGCGGCTGGACGACGCTCATCACCGATCTCGCGACCATCATGGTACGCGTCGGCGATGTGGTGGTGCGCGGCAGCCCGGTCGGGCGCGCCGGCCCCGGCCGGCCGACCGTGACGGTGGAGCTCAGGCGCGGCGGCGTGCCGGTGGACATCGCCCGGCTGGCCGGCATCGGCTGATGCGCGCGGCCATCCGCCTGGACCCCGCATCGCCGCCATGCTTTGCAAGCCGCATAAATGATGTAGACTGTTTTGATTATCGCAGGAAAGACCGCTGATCCATGGCGAAGACCCTTTTGCGCACCGCCGGCCTCATCGCCGCCGTCGCCCTCGTGCCCGCCGTCTCCGCATCCCTCGCCCAGAGCGACGTGCAGACCTATCGCGAGCTCGACCAGTTCATGAGCGTGTTCGAGCGGGTGCGCGGCGAATATGTCGACAAGGTGGATGACAAGACGCTCATCAAGGGCGCGATCGATGGCATGCTCGCCAGCCTCGATCCGCACAGCTCCTATCTCGACGCGCGCGACTTCGACAATCTGAAGACGCAGACCGACGGCAATTATGGCGGCCTGGGCCTCACCGTCCAGCTCGAGGACGGGGCGGTCAAGATCGTCTCGCCGACCGAGGACACGCCCGCCTATCGCGCGGGCCTGAAGGCCGGGGACTTCATCACCCATCTCGACGGCAATCTGATCTATGGCGGCTCGCTCGACGAATCGGTCGACAAGATGCGCGGCCGGCCGGGCACGCAGATCCGCCTGACGGTCGTGCGGCCGGGCCGCGACAAGCCGTTCGACGTGACGCTCACTCGCGAGATCATCCAGCTCCGGCCGGTGAAGTGGGAGATCAAGGACCGGGTCGGCATCGTCAACATCAACGCCTTCAACCGGCAGACGGGCGATGCGGTGCGCTCGGCGCTCGTCTCGATCGACAAGGCGCTCGGCGGCAAGCCGCTCGGCTATATCGTCGATCTGCGCGCCAATCCGGGCGGGCTGCTCGATCAGGCGATCGACGTGTCGGACAGCTTCCTGGAACGCGGCGAGGTCGTTTCGCAGCGCGGCCGCGAGAAGGCGGATATCGAACGCTATTATGCCAAGCCCGGCGACTTCGCCCATGGCCTGCCGATCGTCGTGCTGGTCGATGCGGGCTCCGCCTCGGCGGCCGAAATCGTCGCCGGCGCGCTGCAGGACCATCATCGCGCGCTGGTGATGGGCGAACGCAGCTTCGGCAAGGGATCGGTGCAGACGTTGCTGCCGCTGACCGAGCAGACCGCGCTGCGGCTCACCACCGCGCGCTATTACACGCCGTCCGGCCGGTCGGTGCAGGAAGGCGGGATCGAGCCCGACATCGCCGTGCCGCAGCTCAGCGATCCGGACTACAAATCCCGCCCGCGGCTGCGCGAGGCCGACCTGCGCCGCCATCTGATCAACGAAGTGAAGGTCGACGATCGCGTGCTGGAGGATGACGGCAAGCCCGATCCCCGCTTCGCCGCGACCGCGGATACGCTCAAGAAGCAGGGCATCGAGGATTTCCAGCTCGATTATGCCGTCAAGACCATCTCCCGGCTGAGCACGCCCGCCGTGCTGGCCGCACTCGGCAATACGGCCAGGCCGGCCGCGCAGAAGCGGCTGCGCTGACCTCGCATCCGGTCCGCACCCCTTTTCTCCCTTCCGATCGCCTCCCCTTCCGGGGAGGCGATGACATGAGTTTCAGGTTATTTCCCTCCGCATGACCAATCTCGCCAAGGCCCGTCTGCTCGCCCTGATCCTGCCCACAGCGCTGCTCGCCGGCGCGCTGGGATCGCAATATCTGGGCGGCCTCTATCCATGCGAGATGTGCCATTGGCAGCGCTGGCCGCATTATGCCGCGGTGGCGGTGGCGCTGGTTGCGATCCTGGCCCGGAACAGCGCGCTCAGCCGCCCGCTTACGCTGCTCGCCGCGCTGCTGATCCTCGGAAGCGGGGCGACCGGCATCTTCCATGCCGGCGTCGAATATGGCTGGTGGGAAGGGCTCACCCGCTGCGCCTCCGCCGGCGTCGGCGGATCGACGGCGGACGTGCTGGCGGAGATCATGGCCACGCCGATGATCCGCTGCGATGCGGTGCAATGGTCGCTGTTCGGCATTTCGCTCGCCGGCTGGAACGCCCTGTTCTCGATCCTCGGCGGATCGGCTATCGTAGCCCTATGTCTGAAGCGTCCCCGCTGAGCGCGCCGCCCGCGCCCCACCTGTCCGATCATGCCCGCGCATCGATGCTGCGCGTCGATCAGGCGGGGGAATTCGGCGCCACCCGCATCTATGCCGGCCAGCTTGCCGTCATGGGCAATCGCCATCCCGATAGCCGCACCATCGCCCGCATGGCGGCGCAGGAGGAGCGGCATCGCGCGATTTTCGACCGGATGATCGCCGAACGGCACGTGCGGCCCACCTTGCTCGCGCCCGTCTGGAACGTCGCCGGCTTCGCGCTGGGTGCCGCCACCGCGCTGATCGGCCCGAAGGCGGCGATGGCCTGCACCGCCGCGATCGAGACGGAGATCGACCGCCATTATGGCGAGCAGCTCGACGCGCTGGGGGACAGCGATCCCGAGCTGGCCGACCGGATCACCGAATTCCGCGCCGAGGAGCAGGAGCATCGCGATGCCGCGCTGGCAAGCGGCGCGGAGGAGGCGCCGGCCTATCCGCTGCTCGCCGGCGCGATCCGGCTGGGCTGCCGCATCGCCATCGGCCTGTCGCGACGGATATGACCCTTCCGTAATGCGTTGCTCATATAATCTATGATAAGGTGGCGCGCATGAAGAAGGCTGTCATCCTCGCCGGTCCGCTGCTGGCGGCGTTTTTCGCCGCCCTGCCCTCCGCCCCCGCAACGGCGCAGCGCGTCGACAATGTGCTCACCATCTATGGCAATGATCCTTGTCCGACGAGCAATGGCGAGGAGATCGTCGTCTGCAAGCGGCTCGATGAGCGCGAGCGCTATCGCATCCCCGAGGAGCTTCGCGGCAGCCTCCCTTCGCCCGGCAATGAGCGATGGGCGGACCGCGCCAAGAGCCTGGAATATGTCGGCGCATCGGGCACGGGCAGTTGCACGGCCAACGGCAATGGCGGCTGGACGGGTTGCTGGAGCCGGCTGATGAAGCAGGCGCGCGACGAGCGGAAGCAGGCTGCCGCCAGCGAGCGCGAGGCCCCCTGATCCGGTTCATCCGCCGCGCATCCCGGAACGCGTCCGGCTCCGGCGGGTTGAGACGATCGAGGATGATGAAGATACGAAGCATATTGTTCGGCGCGGCGATGGGCCTGGTGCTGCTGGCAGCGCCCGCGCCTGCACAGGAACCGGACGTCGTCTCGGCCCAGCCGCCCGAACGGGTCCGGACGCTCCTCGTCTATGGCGACGATCCCTGCCCCCAGAGCACCGCGGAGGAAATCGTCGTCTGTGCACGCCAGCCGGAACGTGAGCGCTACCGCGTACCCGAGCGCTTCCGTGACCGGCCCCGTGGGCCGGCGGCGGTCCGCGAAAGCTGGGCGAACACGGTGCGCGAGCTGGAATATGTCGGGCGGGCAGGCACGCCCAATAGCTGCTCGGTCGTGGGCTCGGGCGGCCAGACCGGCTGCCTCGCCCGCTTCCTGACCCAGGCCCGCGCCGAGCGCGAGGCAGCGCGGCGCGAAGCCGCCGACATCCCTTGATCAACCGGCCCCGATCAGCCGGTCCCGATCAGTCGGACAATATGGCTTCCGCCTCCTCCACCGGCTCGACATCCACCGACACGTCGATCTTCTGCCCGTCGCGGCCGAGGAAGATGCCGTCGATCGGCGCCACATCCGCATAGTCGCGGCCGACGGCAGTGATGATATGGTCCCGTCCCATCGCGCAGCCATTGGTGGGATCGAAGCCGATCCAGCCGCGCGCCGGCCCGCACCAGATCAGCACCCAGGCATGGGTCGCGTCCGCCCCCACCAGCCGCGGCATGCCCGGCGGCGGCAGGGTGCGCAGATAGCCGGAGACATAGGCCGCCGGCAGGCCCGCCGCGCGCAGGCCTGAAATCATGATCTGCGCGAAATCCTGGCACACGCCATGGCGGTTGGCGAAGGCTTCGGCCGGGCTCGTGTCCGTCTCCGTGGCATTGCCGTCATAGCGGAATTCGGCGCGGATCGCCTGCGTCAGCGCGAGCCCAGCCTCGAATATGCCGCGCGACGGTGCAAGCTCCGTCGCGCACCATTCGGCAATTTCGCGGAACAGCGCGATATGCGGCGAGGCGAAGATATAATTGGCCGGCGACAGCGCGGACAGGTCAGCCGAGGCTCGGGCAAGAGCGCAAATCTCCGCCACGGTCGGATCTTCGGGCAGCGCCATCGGCATCGGCCGATCGACGCGCATGCGCATGCGGCTCTCGATCACGATCTCGCTCGCCGGCTGGTCGATGCCGATACGCGTCATATTGGCGAGATAGCCCGCGCCCGAACGCGGCACGATGATCTCCGCTGCGGGCGTCACTTCCAGCGCATAATCCTCCAGCACCTGCCCCGGCCAATCGACCGGCCGCAGCCGCAGGTTGCAGCGCGCGAAGCGGACGGGATGGACATAGCGGAAATGCGTGCGATGGCGGATCTTATAGAATCCGGACGGCGCCTCCGGGCAGGATGGAGGGCGGGTCATGCCAGCGTCATCCCGGCAGCGCGGATCGTCTCGCCGCCCTGGAGGAAGAAGCGCGCGCCGACCGCTTCGGACAGGAGGAACAGCCGTTTCTCGATCGCCAGCACCGCGTCGGGGCCCAGCGATTCGGCGCGCGCGGTCACGATCGCCGCGCGCAGCTCGGTCGCCAGCATTTCGGGCTCCTCGGCCATGCCGTCATCGCGCAGATTGGGCAGCACGCGCAGATGCTCCAATATGCGCTCCACCTGCCAGCCCATGCTGCGCGGATTATAGGGATCGAGTGCGATCAGGTCGCGCACCGGCACGAGCGCGAGGCCGGTATGATAGCGCGCCCGATAGCTGATCTGGCTGTCGGAAAGCTCGAGCAAGGTGGTGAGATCATCGGCCGACGCCTCATTATGCGCAAAATTGCGCAACAGCCGGCAGACCTGCACCGCGCGCTCCACCCGGCGGCCGAGATCGTGGAAGCGCCAGCCTGCCGTCCGCGCCATATTCTCCGCCGCCAGGCCGGAAAGCGCCGAGAAACGTTCCTGCAGCGCCGCCGCGCGGGCGATCATCGCGCCCGGATCCTCGTCGCCCGCAGGCGGCAGCGGCGCGTCGATCAGGCGCCACACATCCGCCGAAATACGATCGCGCGTTCCCTCGGCAATGGCATGGACGGTGGCGAAGATGGTCCGCACACTGCCGATGCCGGGCCCGTCGAGCGCGGCAGCGGCAAGCTCGGGCACATGCTGGCCGCGCGTGGCTTCATCCTCCCCCGGCACGTTCGGCGCAGCGCCGCTCGTGACGAGCAATCCCGCCAACCGCTGCACCGTGGCGGGCACCAGCGCCGCGCCGCTATCCACGTCGATCGTGCTGCCCAGTGTTGCGCGGATCAGGCGAAGCACGCTCTCGCCACGCTCTAGATAGCGGCCGAGCCAGTAGAGATTGTCCGCCGCCCGGCTCGGCAAGGTACCCGGATTGCGGCGGATCGGGATATGGGTGGGCAGCAGCGACACCTGCTCGACCGGCTCCAGCCCGACGATGCAGACATCCGCCGAAAAGGCGCCCTCGCCGATCGGGCTGGCGCGCGAATCGGACGTATCGGCCAGCCGCGCGAATCCGCCGGGCATCACCGTCCATCGCCCTTCCCCGTCACGGACCGCAAAGGCGCGCAACGTGAAGGTCCGCGCGACGAGCTGACCATCGGCGACCGCCGGCATGGTGGACAGGCGCACCACCTCCTGCCCGACATAATCGAGCGGCCGGGCAGCGATCGCGGCGAGCAGCCGCTCCCGCGCCGGCTCCGAAAGCGTGGAGCCCAGCACCGCGCGCCCATCGGGCAGGCCAAGCGGCGCATCGGGGAAGGCCGGCGCCAGCAGCAGCCGATCGAAATCCGCCTCCACCTGCTCGCGCGGCCAATCCTGCCCACACCACCAGGTGGCGATATTGGGCAGGCGCAGATCCTCGCCCAGCATCCGCCGGGCGAGCGCGGGCAGGAACGCCGCCATGCCGGCCGATTCGATTACGCCCGATCCCGGCGCATTGGCGATCACCGCATTGCCCGCGACCATCGCATCCATCAGGCCAGGCACGCCGATCTGCGATCCGGCGTCGAAGGCGAGCGGATCGATGAAGCGCGAATCCATCCGCCGCCACAGCGCGTCGATGCGCTTCAGCCCCTCGATCGTGCGGACATAGAGCTTGTCCTCGCGCACCGCGAGATCGGCGCCCTCCACCAGCAGCAGGCCGAGATAGCGCGCGAGATGCGCCTGCTCGGCATAGCTGGGATTGTAGCGGCCGGGCGTCAGCAGGCCGATGCGCGGCTCGGCGCGGCGGCAGACGGCGGACAGGCCCTCGCGGAAGGCGGAGAAGAAGGGAGCGAGACGATGGACGTTGATCCGCGTCTGAAGCGTGCCCATCACCCGGCTCGCCGCCAGCCGGTTCTCCAGCGCATAGCCGGCCCCGGCAGGCGCGCGGACATGATCGGCCAGCACACGCCATTCGCCGTCCGGCCCGCGGCCGAGATCGACCGCATAGATATGCAGGCGATGGCCGCCGGGCGGCGGCACGCCGATCATCTGGCGCCAGAAATGGCGGTTGCCCGTCACCAATGCGGCCGGCAGGCGACCGCTGGTGACGAGCGACTGCTCGCCATAAATATCGTCCAGAACGCGTTCGAGCAGGTCGGCGCGCTGGGCGACCCCGTCCGCCAGCGTCCGCCATTCATCCTCGCCGATCAGCAGCGGCAATGCGGAAAGCGGCCAGGGGCGCTCCTCGCTCTCGCCCGGCAGGCGGAAGGCGGTGCCGAGTTCGGCCACCTGACGCGAGATGCGATCCTGCAGCCGCTGGAGATGCCCCTCGGTGAGCGTCGCCACGCCATCGAACAGATAATGCCACCAGCGCGCGCCACGGCCCACATCGCCGCGAACGATATCGCCTTCGCTCGCGCGCGCGACATAGCTGTTGAGCCAGCCTTGCCCCCATGTCGGCATGCCCGGAAGCTGCGCCATATTCTCCACCATGGCCAGCGCCATACTCCGTCCCGTCACCGCTGCGAAGGCACCGGTATCAGCGCGGCGGAGGCGTGCGCAGATCGAGCGTCATCGGAAATTCCGCGCTACGCTCCTCCGCCGGCATCGCCACCACGCCCGGCGTATGGCCATGATCCTGGAAACGCGCCCTGCGCCGCGCCTCCGCCTCATAATCGTTGATCGGCACCATATCGTAATTGCGCCCGCCCGGATGGCCGACATGATAGACGCAGCCGCCGAGCGAGCGGCCGTTCCAGCGGTCGAGCAGATCGAAGGTGAGCGGCGCATCCACGGGCAGGCGCGGATGGAGGCAATTGGCCGGCGCCCAGGCCTTGAAGCGCACGCCGCCCACCGCCTCGCCGGGCACGCCCGTCGGCGCCATCGGCACGGCGCGGCCGTTGACCGCCACCACATGCCGCCCCGGGATCAGGCCGGACGCCTTCACCTGCAGCCGCTCGGTCGAGCTGTCGACATAGCGCACCGTGCCGCCGATCGCACCCGTTTCGCCCAGCACATGCCAGGGCTCGAGCGCATGGGAGATTTCCAGCCGCACGCCGCCCGCCACCACCTCGCCATGGACGGGGAAGCGGAACTGGCGCTGCGCCTCGAACCAGGCGGGATCGAAATCATAGCCCGCCGCCCTGAGGTCCGCGAGCACGTCCAGAAAATCGGCCCAGACGAAATGCGGCAGCAGGAAACGGTCGTGGAGCGTCGTGCCCCAGCGCACCAGCCCGCCCGTCTGCGGCTCGCGCCAGAACCAGGCGGTGAGCGCGCGAATCAGCAATTGCTGGGCGAGGCTCATCTTCGCGTCGGGCGGCATCTCGAAGCCCCGAAACTCGACCAGGCCAAGCCGCCCGGTCGGCCCGTCGGGCGAGAAGAGCTTGTCGATGCAGATTTCCGTGCGGTGCGTATTGCCCGTCACGTCCACCAGCAGGTTGCGGAACAGCCGATCGACCAGCCAGGGCGGCGGCATCTCCCCATCGCCTGGCCTCGGCACCTGCGCCAGTGCGATTTCCAGCTCGTAGAGCCCGTCATGCCGCGCCTCGTCGATGCGTGGCGCCTGGCTGGTCGGGCCGATGAACAGGCCGGAGAAGAGGTAGCTGAGCGAGGGATGGCGCTGCCAGTAGAGGACAAAGCTCTTGAGCAGGTCCGGCCGCCGGATGAAGGGCGAATCGTTCACCGAACGGCCACCCAGCACCAGATGATTGCCCCCGCCCGTGCCGATCGCGCGCCCGTCCACCATGAACTTGTCGGCAGTCAGCCCGCATTCGCGCGCCATGTCGTAAAGGCTGGTGGTGATGTCCACCGTCTCGGCCCAGCTCGCCGCGGGCTGGACATTCACCTCGATCACGCCGGGATCGGGCGTCACCTTCAGCACCTGCAGCCGGGGATCGGGCGGCGGAGCATAGCCCTCGATCCGCACGGGAATGCGCGTCCGCTCCGCCGTCGCCTCGATCTCGGCGATCAGCTCCAGATAATCCTCAAGCGTTTCGACCGGCGGGATGAATATGGCGAGATGATCCCCGCGCGGCTCGACGGTGAGCGCGGTGCGCACCGCCCCCTCGATCATCTGCTGCTCGGCCCTGCCCTGCGGCGCTTGCCCTCCCGCCGCCACCGCCTCCGCCCGCTGCGCGCGGAAATCGGGCAGCGGCTCGCGCGGCTCGCTCATGTCGCGAACGTGGAGATAGGGATAGTCGGCCGGCGGCACATAGGGCAGCGAGCTCAGCGGCAGGCGATAGCCCAGCGCCGAATCGCCCGGCACGAGGAACAGCTTGCCGCGCCGCACCCGCCAGCGTTCCGAACGCCAGCCGCGCCTCGGCACAGGGGCCTGATGCGTCTGCCAGCGCTGGATCGGAAGGACATAGCCGACCGGACGCGACAGCCCCCGCTCGAACACCTTCACCATCCGTGCCCGCGCCTCGGGATCGTCGATCCGGGGATCGGTCGGATCGCTATTGTCGGGAAGGGCCGCCTCCTTCACCGCCCATTCCAGCCCATCCTCATAGGCGGGCTGGACATTGTCGCCACCGACGCCCAGCCCCTCGGCCACGCCTTCCAGAAATTGCTGCGCCAGCGCCGGATCGATCGCCTCGCTCTCCGCCCGGTCCGGCGCGATCAGCGAAAGGTCGCGCCAGATGGGCACGCCATCGAGCCGCCAGTAGAGCGAATAGCCCCAGCGCGGCAGGCTCTCGCCCGGATACCATTTGCCCTGGCCGTGATGGAGCAGCCCGCCCGGCGCGAATTTGTCGCGCATCCTGCGGATCAGCCGATCGGCATAGGCGGCCTTGGTCGGCCCCACCGCGTCGCCATTCCATTCCGGCGCGTCCAGATCGTCCGCCGCGACAAAGGTAGGCTCGCCCCCGGTGGTGAGCCGCACATCCTGCGCCAGCAGATCGGCATCCACCTTCTCGCCCAGCGCCTCGAGCGCCTGCCAGCGCGCCTCGGTGAAGGGCTTGGTGATGCGCACTGCCTCGGCGATGCGCTGCACATCCATGGCGAAATCGAAATCGACATGTGCCGGCTCCATCAGCGCGCCCTGAATCGGCGTTGCGGAGCGATAATGCGGCGTGGCGGCAAGCGGGATATGACCCTCGCCCGCGAACATGCCCGATGTCGGATCGAGGCCGATCCAACCCGCGCCGGGCACGAACACTTCCGTCCAGGCATGGAGGTCGGTCACGTCCTGCGACACGCCCCTGGGCCCCTCCACCGGCACCACGTCGGGGGTCAGCTGGATCGAATAGCCCGATACGAAGCGCGCCGCGAAGCCCAGCCGGCGGAGCAGATGGACGAGCAACCAGGCGCTGTCGCGGCAGCTTCCCGTGCCGATCTCCAGCGTCTCCTCGGGCGCCTGCACGCCCGCCTCCATGCGGATAACATAGCCGACCCGCTGATTGAGCGCGCGGTTGAGATCGACCAGAAAGTCGATCGTCCGTTCCTTCACATCCGCGAAGCGCGCGAGGAATTTCTCGAACAGCGGGCCCTGCGGCTCGGTCTCGAAATAGGCGGAGAGATCGGCGGCGAGGTCCGGCGCATAGGTGAAGGGCCGATGCTCGGCATAATCCTCGACGAAGAAGTCGAACGGATTGATCACCACCAGATCCGCGATCAGATCGACAGTGATGCGGAACTCGGCCGTCTTCTCCGGAAATACGATCCGCGCCAGCCAGTTGCCGTGCGGATCCTGCTGCCAGTTGATGAAGTGATTTTCGGGAAAGATGCGCAGCGAATAATTGTTCACCGCCGTGCGGCTGTGCGCCGCCGGTCTCAGCCGGATGACCTGCGGCCCGAGCGTGACCGGCCGGTCATAGCGATAGGAGGTGACGTGGTGGAGCGCTGCCTGGATCATCACCTTTCCTTGCACCATAGCTGCCGGGGCAGCGCAATATTTACGCAAAGAATATCCTCCTCGCGCCACCGGCGTTATGATCGGTGGGATGACGGACGATCCTTTTGCCCTGTTCGAACGCTGGCTGGCCGATGCGAAAGCCATGGAACCCAATGATCCCAATGCGATGGCCGTGGCGACGGTGGGCGCGGACGGCCAGCCCGCAGTCCGCATGGTGCTGCTCAAGGGCCATGATCAGCGCGGTTTCGTCTTCTATACCAATCTCGAAAGCCGCAAGGCGGGCGAACTGATGGCCAATCCCAGGGCGGCTTTGCTGTTCCACTGGAAGTCGCTGCGCCGTCAGGTGCGCATCGAAGGGCCCGTCTCGGGCGTCACCGATGCCGAAGCCGACGCCTATTTCGCGACGCGCGCGCGCGATTCGCAGCTCGGCGCCTGGGCATCGGACCAGTCCCGCCCGCTCGATGCGCGCGCCACGTTCGAGGCGCGCTTCGCCGAGGTGGCGGAGCGTTATCGGGGCGGGCCGGTGCCGCGCCCGCCGCATTGGTCGGGCTTCCGCGTGGTGCCCGAGCGGATCGAATTCTGGCAGGACCGCCCCCATCGCCTGCACGAGCGCCGGCTGTTCACGCGCAACGGGGGGAACTGGCACGAAGGATATCTCTACCCATGACCGAATTGCGCTTCGTCCAAGTCGATGCCTTTGCGGACCGCCCCTTCGCCGGCAATCCGGCCGCGGTGATGCCGCTCGATCGCTGGCTCGACGACGATCTGCTCCAGGCGATCGCCGGGGAGAACAACCTCGCCGAAACGGCCTTCCTCGTGCCCACCACCGGCGGCAATGCCGATTATGAGCTGCGCTGGTTCACGCCGACGACCGAGGTGGCGCTATGCGGCCATGCGACGCTCGCCAGCGGCCATGTGATGCTGGGCGATCTGCCGCAGCGCGACGCGATTCATTTCCGCACGAGCAAGGCGGGCGTGCTGACGGTGGCGCGCGCCGGAAAGGGCTATGCGCTCGATCTGCCCGCCTGGGCGCCCTCCCCCCGCCCGCTGCCCGATGCGGTCGCCGCGGTCGGCGGGCGACCGCTCGAGACGCTGTGGCGCGAGGGCTATTCCGTGCTGGTCTATGCCAGCGAGGCGGAGGTGCGCGCGCTGGCCCCCGATTTCGCGGCGCTGCGGTCCCAGGGCGATATACTTTACATCGCTACCGCCCCCGGACGCGACACCGCCATCGTCAGCCGTGCCTTCGCGCCGGGCGCCGGGATTGACGAGGATCCGGTGACGGGATCGGCCCATTCGGTGATCGTGCCCTATTGGGCCGAACGGCTAGGCCGCGAAAGCTTCACCGCCTTCCAGGCGAGCCGGCGCGGCGGACGGCTGAGCTGCCGGCTGGCGGGCGACCGTGTCGTCCTCGGCGGATCCTGTGTCACCGTGATCGAGGGCCGCTTCCGCCTTTGACCGAATCGCCGCTCGGGCTGAGCCTGTCGAAGCCTGTATCGAGCCCGGGGCTCAGGCGGCCAGCGCGGCGGACATCGTCTCCTCGATCCAGCCGCCGCCGAGCAGCCGGTCGCCGGCATAGAGCACCGCCGCCTGCCCCGGCGCCACGCCATATTCGGGCATGTCGAAGATAACGATATCGCCCTCGAACCGCGCCGGCACGGGCTTGGCCAGCGAGCGGACCTTGGCGGTGACGGGCCCCTTATAGGCGCCGCCGATCCAGTTCACGTCGGACAGCCGCGCGGCGCCGACCGCCAGCGCCCGCTTCGGCCCCACCACGAGCCGCCGCGCCTCCGGCTCGACGCGCACCACATAGAGCGGCTCGGGGCTGCCGCCGATCTCGATGCCGCGCCGCTGGCCGATGGTGAAATGGATGAGGCCCCTGTGCCGACCGAGCACGCGGCCTTCCAGATCGACGATATCGCCCGGCTCGCCCGCCTCGGGGCGGAGCTTGCGGACGATCTTGGCATAATCGCCGTCGGGCACGAAGCATATATCCTGGCTGTCGGGCTTGGCGGCCACGCCCAGTCCGATCTCGGCCGCGATCTCGCGCACGCGCGGCTTGGGCAGGCCGCCCAGCGGGAAGCGCAGATAATCGAGCTGCGCCTGCGTCGTCGCGAACAGGAAATAGCTCTGGTCGCGCGCCGGATCGGCGGCGCGGTGCAGCTCCGTCCCCTCCGCGCCGATCATCCGGCGGACATAATGGCCGGTGGCGAGGCAGTCGGCGCCCAGATCGCGCGCAATGCCGAACAGGTCGGTGAACTTCACCCCCTGATTGCAGCGGACGCAGGGAATGGGCGTGCGGCCGGCGGCATATTCGTCCGCAAAGCCCTGGATCACGGAATCCCGAAAGGCCGTCTCATAATCGAACACATAATGGGCGATGCCGAGCCGGTCCGCGACCGCGCGCGCGTCGCGAATATCCTGCCCGGCGCAGCAGCTTCCCGTGCGGCCGACCGCCGCGCCATGATCATAGAGCTGCAGCGTGACGCCGATCACCTCTGCGCCCGAACGTTGGGCGAGCGCCGCCACCACCGAACTATCGACCCCGCCCGACATGGCGACGACGATCCGGCTGTCCTTCAACGGGCGATCGAGCTGGAAATCCGCATCCATCGCCGCCCTTTAGCGCCGCCCGCGCCGGCTTGCAAAAAACAGCCCTAAAAGTTCCGCCGTCCCGGTCGTCATCCTCCACAGCACGGGATCGAAATCGGGAGCAGCCGCGATGGGACCGGACAGGATCAAACCTGCGCATGCCGAGCGGCTGCCGCTCGATTTCACGCTGCTCGGCGCCACGCTCGCCGCACGAACCGCCTCCAGCGCCACCGCCCGGGCGCATGCCCGGATCGAGCAGGCAGGCCGTCAGCATGGCACATATTATGCGCTCGCCGGGCTGTTGCGCGGCCATGGGGCCATCGACGCTGCCGCATCGCTCGGCGGCAGTTTCCACCCGTTCGTCGCTCATTCGTCGCGCGCGCGGCCATGATGAGGCAGGATGTACGGCGCCGACGCAGGGGTCGCGCCCAAGCGTCATCCGAAATTTTACCTTCCGGTTTTAGGCTTCCTTCAACGTCTTCCCGGCAATGGATGGCGCGGCGGAAGCGCCGGTCGAAAAGACCATGTTCTGAGGATTTGAATGATCGAGAAGCAGAAGTTACGACCCGCACAGGTGATAGGTCCGCTCGGCGAGCCGCTGACGCTGGACACGCTGCCGCCGCCCGACACGACCCGCTGGGTGGTGCGGCGCAAGGCGGAAGTGGTCGCCGCCGTCGCGGGCGGGCTGCTGACGTTCGACGAAGTATGCGAGCGCTATGGCCTTACGCTGGAGGAATTCGCCTCCTGGCAGCGCGCGATCGAACGGTCCGGCATGCCGGGGCTCCGGGTGACGCGCATCCAGCATTATCGGTCGCTCTACACGCGCCAGCAGAAATACTGAAGGAAATCACGAGGAAAGGCCGTTTCGATCCTCCTGCGACACCCCCGCGACCGACGAGCGGAGGAACCACATCATTGCCTGCGCGTATCAACGATCGGACCGTCGCAGGTGTGCAACTGCCCACCGGCGGCGTTGCAGGAGGACTGAATCATGACGTGGCTCATCATCATCGTCGTAGGTGGAATACTTGGCTGGCTCGCCAGCATCGTGATGCGCACCGATGCCCAGCAGGGGATCGTTCTGAATGTCGTCGTCGGTATCATCGGCGCAATCCTGGGCGGAATCTTGCTCTCGGGCCTGATCGGCGGCGCCTCGATCACCACCGGCACGTTCGACATCCGCTCGCTGCTCGTGTCGTTCCTCGGCGCGGTTATCCTGCTCGCGATCGTCAATCTTTTCCGCCGCGGTCGCGTTCGCTGAATTTCGTTGCGTAGGCGTATCGAGTTGTAGCGTAAGTTTAAGCGTGGAATAGCTTGTGCGTATCATGGGCCGCCCCGGCCTCACCGGGGCGGCCCATTTTCCTCACCGGGAAGCGCCATGCCGACGAAAGCGCGTCCGGCGGATCACTGCAGTTCGAACGTCACCATGACGGAAACGGACAGCGTCTGCTCTCCCGGCTCGATCGCTGTGTCGGCCGCCTCCATGCGCGCCTTGGCCGCCATCGGCATGGGACGCGGCGGCGGCATGACGGCTCCCTGCTCGCTGATCGCGATGATCCGGCGGACGCTGAGGCCGGCGGCTTTGGCGTAAAGCTCCGCGCGCGCGCGCGCCTTGGCGACGGCGGCGGCACGCGCCTCGTCCAGCGCGGCCTCCGGCTTGTCGACGACCAGCTCGGGCCCGTTGATCTGGTTCGCACCTGCGGCCACCAGCGCATCCAATATCGCGCCCGACTTCCTCACGTCGCGAAAGCGCACATTCACCTGATTCGACGCCTGGTAGCCGGTCAGGATCGGCGGCCGATTCTCACCATAGCGATATTGCGGACTGAGGTTGATCGAGGCCGTCCTTATGTCGCGATCGGCCACGCCCGCCTTGCGCAGCGCGGCAATGGTCGCGGCCATGCGGCTGGCATTTTCGGCCATGGCGGCGCTTGCGGTGGGCGCCTGCGTCACCACGCCCGCGCTGATGACGGCCACGTCCGGCACGCGCGTCACCTCCCCTTCCGCGACGATGTCGAGCCGCGTCCCCGACAGCGTAGGCACCGGCGTGACGGCGGGCATCTGCGCGGCGGCCAGCGCCGGCACGAGCGCGGACAGGGCGAGCGCGGCCATCAGAGCGGGGGCTTTTTTCATCGCTTCATCTCCATGAAAGAACGCTTCGACGCATGATTCGCCGTGGCCGCGCTTTGGGAGTCCGGGCCTGCACCTGTGCTGAACGGCCGCATTTTGCCCGAAAGGCGCATGCGGATATCATCCGCTTGAGGCTGGTGGCTTATTGATGTAACACACAGCTGGAGGGGACGGCGACTGGGGGTCATGCCGTCAGGATCAGGATCTTGCGCGTGATGAATATCGAAAGCGGAATCGTCGCCGACACGGCCGAGTTCGACCTGCCGACCGAAGATACGCGGCGCGCACGCCGCCGCCGGCGCATCATCATCGCCGTGGGCCTGGTCGTAGTGACGCTGCTGCTCGCCTATTTCCTCTTCGGCCGCGGGGGGCAGAAGCCGACCGCGCCGGCCGTGAACATACCGCGCGTCACCGTGATCGTGCCCGGCCGCCAGCCGGTGGCCAACATCATCTCGGCCACCGGTAATCTCGCCGCCCGGCGCGAAATGCCCGTGGGCGTGGTCGGCGAAGGCGGCATGGTGACGCAGGTGCTGGTCGAACCCGGCGACTGGGTGGCCGCGGGCCAGACGCTTGCCGTGATCGAACGGTCGGTGCAGGTGCAGCAGGCCAATTCGCTCGCCGCCTCGATCTCGGTCGCGCGCGCCGATGCCGCGCTCGCTCAGGCGGAACTCGACCGGGCGCGCCAGCTCGTCGAGCGCGGCTTCATCTCCAAGGCGGATATCGATCGCAGGACCGCGACACGCGACGCCGCCAACGCCCGCGTCGCCGTCGCCCAGGCACAGCTTGGCGAGCAGCGCGCCCGCATCGGCCGGCTCGATATCCGCGCGCCCGCCGCAGGCCTCGTCCTCACCCGCGCGGTCGAGCCGGGCCAGGTGGTGAATCCATCCAACGGCGCGCTCTTCCGGCTCGCCAAGGGCGGCGAGATGGAGCTGCTCGCCCGCCTGCCCGAAGCGGATCTGACGCGCCTTACGGTCGGCGTGCCGGCCGAGGTGACGCCCGTCGGCACCAGCCTCAATTTCCACGGCCAAATCTGGCAGCTCTCCCCGGTGATCGATCCGCAGACGCGCCAGGGCGTCGCGCGCATCGCGCTCGGCTTCGACAAGGCGCTGCGCCCCGGCGGCTTCGCGGCAACGCGGATCATGGGCGGCTCGGTCGATGCACCGCTGCTGCCGCAATCGGCGGTCATGGGCGATGCCAAGGGCAATTATGTCTATGTGGTCGGCACGGATGACAAGGTCGTCCGGCGCGACATCAGCATCGGCGACGTCTCCGATACGGGCGTCAGCATCGTCAAGGGGCTGAACGGCAGCGAGCGCGTCGTCCTTTCGGCCGGCGCCTTCCTGAACCCGGGGGACAAGGTCGTGCCCGAACTCCAGGCCGCCCGCTAGGAGCACGCAGGATGAACTTCCGCAACATCTCCGCCTGGTCGATCCGCAATCCGGTTCCGCCGATCGTCCTGTTCGTTGCGCTCACGCTGGCGGGCATCGTTTCCTTCATGCGGATGGACGTGAACCAGAATCCGGACGTCAGCTTCCCCGCCGCGAACATCAGCGTCAGCCAGCCGGGCGCAGCACCCAGCGAAATGGAAACGCAGGTCACGCAGCGGATCGAGGCTGCGGTACGCGGCATCAGCGGCGTCGACGAGATCAACTCGTTCGTGAACGAAGGCAATTCGCGGACCTTCGTCCAATTCTCGATCGGAACGCCGGTCGATCGCGCGGTGAACGACGTGCGCGACGCGGTGTCGCAGATCCGCAGCGAGCTTCCCGACGGCATTCTCGAGCCGGTGGTGACGCGCGTCGACGTCGATGGCGATTCGATCGCCTATTTCTCGGTCGAAGCGGTCGACATGACGCTCGAGCAGTTGAGCTGGTATGTCGACAATGATGTCGCCAAGCGGCTGCTGACCATCTCCGGCACGGCTTCGATCGATCGCGGCGGCGGCGTCAGCCGCGAGATCCGGGTGATCCTCGATCCCGCCAAGATGCAGGCGCAGGGGGTGACGGCCGCGCAGGTCAATGCGCAGCTCCGCCAGACCAATCTCAATGCCGCAGGCGGCCGCGCCGAAATTGCGGGCGCCGAACAGTCGGTCCGCATTCTTGGTAATGCCGACGACGCCTATTCGCTGGGCGAAAAGCAGATTTCGGTCGGCAATGGCCGCACCGTGAAGCTCTCCGACATCGCCACGGTGCGCGACGCCTATGCCGAGCAGCGCAGCATCGCCAAGATGAACGGCCGTCAGGTGCTCAATTTCGGCATCAACAAGGCCAAGGGCTATTCGGACGTCACCATTTATAAGGAGACGCTCAAGGCCCTGAAAAAGCTGGAGAAGGAAAATCCCAAGATCCACTTCACCCAGCTCTTCACCAGCGTTGACTACACCGAGATGCAATATGAGTCCGCGATCCATGCGATGATCGAGGGCGCGGTACTTGCCGTGCTGGTGGTGTTCGTCTTCCTGCGCGACTGGCGCGCGACGCTGATCTCCGCGATCGCCATCCCGCTTTCCGCGATCCCGACCTTCTGGATCATGGACCTGATGAACTTCACGCTGAACGGCTTGAGCCTGCTCGCGCTCAGCCTCGTTGCGGGCGTGCTGGTGGACGATGCGATCGTCGAGATCGAGAATATCGTGCGCCACATGCGGATGGGCAAATCCGCCTTCCAGGCCTCGATCGATGCCGCCGACGAGATCGGCCTCGCGGTGGTCGCGACGACCTTCGCGATCGTCGCCGTGTTCCTGCCGGTCGGCCTGATGCCGGGCCTTTCCGGCCAATTCTTCAAGCAATTCGGCCTCACCATCGTGGCCTCCGTGCTGATGAGCCTTGCGGTGGCGCGGCTCATCACCCCGATGATCGCCGCTTATTGCCTCAAGGCGCATGGCCATGCCGAACATGGCGGCGGCTGGCTGATGGACGGCTATATGGCGGTGCTGCGCTGGACGCTCCGGAATCGCTGGAAGACGATGGGCATCGGCCTGCTTTCCTTCGTGGCGACGATCTTTGCCTTCGCCACCCTGCCCTTCACCTTCATGCCCACGCTCAACACCGATTACAGTCAGGTCCGCATCCAGATGGTGCCGGGGTCCACCCTGGCGCAGACGGAGGCGGTGGCCGACGAGGCGGCCCGCATCCTGCGCGAAGCGCCCGAGGTGGAGTCCGCGCTGGAGGATATCGATGTCGGCTCGGCGCGCATCTTCATCACGCTCGACAAGAATCGGCAGCGGACCAGCACCGAATTCGAACGCGCGATGGCGCCCAGGCTGCGCGACATCGCCGATGCGCGCGTCACCTTCCAGTCGCAGACCGGCGGCGGTGGGCGCGACATCACCATCATGCTCGCCGGCGACGATCCAGTGAAGCTCCAGGCGGGCGCGCAGTCGGTCGTGGAGGCGATGAAGGGTCTGCCCAACATCCGCGCTCCGCGAATCGACGGCGATCTCGCCCGGCCGGAAATCACGATCAAGCCTCGCTTCGATCTTGCCGCTGATCTGGGTGTCACGACCGCGGCGCTCAGCCAGACGATCCGTATCGCGACGCTCGGCGATATCGACCAGAATGTCGCCAAATTCTCGCTGACCGATCGCCAGATCCCGATCCGGGTGGCGATCGACGAAAATTCGCGCCGCAGCCTCGCGACGATCCAGAACCTGCCCGTGCCGACCATCAGCGGCGGCTCCGTGCCGCTCAAGGTGGTGGCGGATATCGGCTTCGGCGAAGGCCCGTCGCAGCTCCGCCGCTACAACCAGACGCGCCGCCTGGTGATCGGCGCCGATCTCGCCTCCGGCGCGATCAGCGGCGAGGAGATGAAGAAGGTGCTGGCGCTGCCCGCCTTCAAGAATCTGCCCCAGGGCATCGAGCGGGTGCAGTTTGGCGACAGCAAGTTCCAGGCCGAAATGGTCACCAACTTCATGATCGCGCTCATCTCGGGCATCTTCATGGTCTTCGCGGTGCTGGTGCTGCTCTATAAGCGGGTGATGCCGCCCTTCGTGAACATGGGTTCGCTGCTGCTGGCGCCGCTGGGCGGCGCGGTGGCGCTCCATCTCACGGGCATGCCCATCTCGATCTCGGTGCTGATCGGCCTGCTCATGCTGCTCGGCATCGTCGCCAAAAATTCGATCCTGCTGGTCGATTTCGCGATCGAGGAGATGGGCCGCGGCCGGTCCAAGACGCAGGCCATATTGGAAGCTGGGCACAAGCGCGCCCAGCCGATCGTGATGACCACCGTGGCGATGGTGGCGGGCATGGTGCCCATCGCGCTCTCGATCACGGGCGATGGCAGCTTCCGCGCGCCCATGGCGATCACCGTGATCGGCGGCCTGATCCTCTCGACGCTGCTTACCCTGCTGATCGTGCCGGCGGCGTTCAGCCTGGCCGACGGGTTCGAAAAGCGGATCGGCCCGCGCCTCTCCCGCTGGCTCACCAATGGCGGCGAGCGCGGCCATGGCGCGCGGCTTCCCCAGCCGGCGGAATAGGCGCCCGCTCTCTCGCGGGCAGAATGAACCAAAAGGCGCGACGGCGATTGTTTCGGGGACCATGCCGTCCGCCTTTCATTCCCTCCCCCGCCCGTCGGGCGCCACCGATCCCGGCCTTCGCCCGATCGGCACTTTGTTGCTACGAGGGCGGACATGAATTTCGTCGCCCGCACCCGACAGGATCGCTTCAACCCCGCCCAGCGTGGCATGCGCGGCATGCATGCGGTGGCGACCGGGCTGCTGGTGGCGATGGCCGGCCTCTATGCGCTGGCCTCCTCGTTCGAACGTCCGGGCAATATCTGGGGCTTCGTCCGTGCCTTTGCCGAGGCGGCGATGGTCGGCGGGCTGGCGGACTGGTTCGCGGTCACGGCGCTGTTCCGTCACCCGCTTGGCTTGCCCATACCGCATACCGCGATCATCCCCCGCAACAAGGATCGGATCGGCGACAATCTCGCCTCCTTCCTGCGCGACAATTTCCTGACCTCCTCGGTCGTCGCGCGCCGCATGTCCGGGCTGGATGTGGCGAGCGCGCTCGGCCGCATCCTCGCCGCGCCCCCGCGCGACGGCCGGCTGCGGTCCGGCGGATCGAAGCTCGCCGTGACCATATTGGAAGCGCTGGACGACGAGCAGTTGGGCACGCTCGCCAAGTCCGCCGCCGCCGGCCGGCTGCGCGCACTGGAAATCTCGCCTGTCATGGGACAGATGCTCACGACCATGATCGCGGAGGGGCGGCACCGCCCGATCATCGACGCCGCAATCCTCTGGGCCGGCCGCACGCTGGAGGCCAATGAGCCGATCCTCCGCCGCATGATCCATGATCGGGCAGGCGCGATCCTGCGCTGGACGGGACTGGACGAGACGCTGTCCAATGCGATCCTCGACGGCCTGTCGAAGATGCTGGGCGAGATGATCGAGACTCCGGATCATCCGCTGCGCGCCAAGGCCGAGGAAGGGCTGGCCAAGCTCGCGCATGACCTTCAGCATGATCCGGAGATGCGCGCCCGGGTCGAGCGGCTGAAGCTCGAGGCGCTCGCCAATCCCGCGATCACCGGCTGGCTCGACCGCATGTGGCAGAGCCTGCGCGAGGCGCTGATCCGCGCCGCGCGCGATCCGGCCCGCGCCGTCTCGGGCGGCTTCGGCGAGGCGCTGCGCCAGCTGGGCGACACGCTCCAGAAGGAGCCGCGCCTCAAGCTGCCGGTCAACCGCTTCACGCGCCGCGTCACGGTCGGCGCAGTTGCCGCTTATGGCGACGACATCGTCAAGCTGGTGTCGGAAACGATTCGCGGCTGGAACGCGCAGACCATCACCGGCCGGCTGGAAGCCGCGGTCGGGCGCGATCTGCAATATATCCGCATCAACGGCACGATGGTCGGCGGCCTCGTCGGCCTCGCCATCCACATGATCGAGGTGCTTCTATAAGGCGTTCAACCGTCGCCCCCTGTGCGGGGATAAGGGGATCAGAGCCTCCTCCGCGGAGACCGCGCCCAGCCTGAGCGCGGTGTTCCAAGGCCGGCGGAAAAGGCTCCAGCTACGCCAGAACGAGCCCCGCCTCAGCCCTCGGACGTGCGCTCGATATCCGCGCCCACGGCGGAAAGCTTTTCCTCCAGCCGCTCATAACCGCGATCGAGATGGTAGATGCGGCTGACCACCGTTTCCCCTTCGGCGGCGAGACCGGCGAGGATCAGGCTCATCGAAGCGCGCAGGTCCGTCGCCATCACGGGCGCGCCGACCAGCCGCTCCACGCCGCGCACCACGGCGGTGCGGCCATGCACCTTTATGTCCGCGCCCATGCGCAGCAGTTCGGGCACATGCATGTAGCGATTCTCGAAGATCGTCTCGGTCAGCACGCTCGCCCCATCCGCCAACGCCAGCATCGCCATGAACTGCGCCTGCATGTCAGTGGGAAAGCCCGGGAAAGGCGCGGTCGAAAGCGTGAGCGCGGAAAGCCGCCCGTCCGCCACGACGCGCACGCCATCCTGCGTCTGGACGATGGCAAGGCCGGCATCGGCGAGGCCCGAGGCGATCGCCTCCATATCCGCCATGCGCGCGCCGACCAGTTCCAGATCGCCCCCCGTAATCCCGGCGGCGCAGGCATAGCTGCCCGCCTCGATCCGGTCGGGCATCACTTCATAGCTGGCGCCGTGAAGCGCGCTCTTGCCCTGGATGATCAGCCGCTCGGTGCCGATGCCGTCAATCTCGGCGCCCATGGCGACGAGGCAACGGCAGAGATCGGTAATCTCCGGCTCGCGCGCGGCATTGTCGATCACCGTCTCGCCCTTGGCCAGCACGGCCGCCATCAGCGCATTTTCGGTGGCACCCACCGAGACCAGCGGAAAGACGATCCGCCCGCCGACCAGCCCACCCTTGGGCGCGATCGCCTTCACATAGCCGGCGGCGATCTCGATCTCCGCGCCCAATGCCTCCAGCGCCTTCAGATGCAGGTCGATCGGGCGATTGCCGATCGCGCAGCCGCCCGGCAGCGATACGGTCGCCTCGCCCCCGCGGGCGACCAGCGGGCCGAGCACCAGGATCGAGGCGCGCATCTTGCGCACGATATCATAGGGCGCGACGGTCGAGGTCAGCGTTTCGGCATGGAGCGTCATCGCCCGGCCGAACGCATCCGGCCGCGATCCCGCCACCGTCGTCGAGACGCCCAGCCCGTTCAGCAGATGGCCGAAGCTGTCGACATCCGCCAAGCGCGGCAGATTTTCGAGCGTCAGCGGCTCGGCCGTGAGCAGCGCGCAGGGCAGCAGGGTGAGCGCGGCATTCTTCGCGCCCGAGATCGGAACGCGACCGGCGAGGCGGCGGCCGCCGCGGATGATGATCCTGTCCATCAGCCGCCTTTATCGCCTCCTTGCCGCGACGCAAGCATTCCCCGCATTGCGGGATGAAGCAAGGCGCCCCGATCGTCATTCCGGCGGAGCCGTCCGCCCCCTCCCGTGCCGACTTGTCGAAGCGCCGGAGCCTTCCTCCTGCCTCCTTCCACCCAGCCGCGCTCAGCCTGAGCGCGGTGATTCAGCACGATGGTGCGATGCAGCGAAAATCGGATCGACCATGAGGCGGACGGCACCGATCACGCGGCCGCCCGAGGCGAAACCAATAAAAGATGTGATGGATCAGGCCGTGATGCGGATAGGATCGCGGGCCGCTACGCCTTTTCGAGCGTGCACTGAAGCGGATGCTGATTCTGTCGGGCGAAGTCGGTGACTTGGCTGACCTTGGTCTCGGCCACCTCATAGCTGAATATGCCGCAGACGCCGACGCCCTTCTGATGCACGTGCAGCATCACCCGTGTCGCATCCTCGATATTCATTCGGAAGAAGCGCTGGAGGCAGAGGACGACAAACTCCATCGGCGTATAATCGTCGTTCAGCATCAGCACCTTGTAGGGCGAGGGCTTTTTGGTGCGCGTACGCGTGCGCGTGACGACGCCCAGCCCGGTGCCGTCCTCCTCGCCATCCTTTCGGGTGGCCATCGCATGAATATCAAGATCAGCGCTCAGCATCGTCTCGCTCGCCGGTGGAACGCACAGAATATGGCAATGCGAGGGTGAGGAGCAAGCCCCCGTCCGGCCCCGAAGACGCGAACGGCCGCCCTCCAGGGGAGAGCGGCCGCGTCGCAATCCGGCGCGTCAGCCTCAGAGGGCGACGGTCTTGATCTTCTCCGCCGCGACCGCATAGCGGCTCGACAGCGGCTGGACGACTTCGCCGACCAGCTTCAGCCAGGATTCGCTGAACTTGGAAGCCTCGGCAACGGCGCTGTCGAAGGAGGATTTGGCGAAATCGCTCTGGAGCTGGAACAGCTCGGTGGGCGACTTGACCGAAGCGAAGCTCTTGAACGCGGTGGTCGCGGTCTCGAAGCTCTTCTTGCTATAATCGGCCGCTTCCTGCGCAAGCTGCTCGGTGCCCTTCGCCGCGACGCGGGCGGAGGCGACGAGCGCCTCGACATTGCCCTTGGTCAGGTCGGCGAATTCCTCGCCCAGCTTGGTGCTCTTCTCGAATGCGCTCTTGGCCCGCTCGTTCAGATCACCGAACAGCGCCTGAACCTTCTCGGCGGCGGCTTTCGGGGTGGCGGGAGCGACGGTAGCCATATCGATTGTTCCTTTCAGATCCGGTTTTTGGGGCTCAGGGGCAGCGGAGGACGATGTGGCCGAGGCGCTCTCCGCAAGCGGCGCTTCGACTGGTGGGGCCGAAGGAATAGCCTTCGCCTTCCTGGGCATAGCGGTCTCGCCCTTGGAACGCGGCTTGACCGGCTTGACATCGGGTAACGGACCTGGGGCCGATATGGCCGGCTTAGCCGTCCGTGGCTTCACCGACGAAACGCCAGGCAGCTTCTCAGGCCTCGTATCGGTCAACGAACGCTCCTTGTAACGATGCACCGCCATGTTGCATTGCACAATAAGCAATTCGCCCGCTTATTTCAATGGGATTATTTGTGCAGTGCAGCGAAAATGGCGGCTTTTGGTAGGCTAGCGACTACGTACGTAGCTTCCCGGGGCCTCCTCCAGGGGGGGCAGCTTGCCCCCGCCAGGAATGCGGGCGCCGGTCGCTTCGACCGTGCCGCCGGACCGTTCGCCGATCCAGTTGCGCCAGTCGGGCCACCAACTGCCCTTCGTTTCGACTGCGCCCGCGATGAAATCTTCGAGCGACGAAAATGTTCCCGGATTGGTCCAATATTGATAGCGATTCTTTGCGGGAGGGTTGATTACCCCGGCAATATGGCCCGACCCCGCAAGGACGAAGCGGATCGGTCCCTTGAGATGCTGGGTCAACTTCCACACGCTTTCCGGTGGCGCGATATGATCCTCGCGGCCGGCCTCGACATAGGCCGGCGTCTCGACCCGGCCGAGATCGATCGGCGTTCCCGCGATATTCAGCGCGCCGGCCTCCACCAGCCGGTTGCCGCGATAGAAATCCTCCAAATAGGCGCGATGCCATTTGGCCGGCAGGTTGGTGACGTCGCTGTTCCAATGGAGCAGATCGAAGGGCACATAATCCTGCCCCAGCAGATAGTTATTGACGACATAGTTCCAGATCAGGTCGCGCCCGCGCAGCAGGTTGAAGGTCGCCGCCATATAGCGCCCGTCGAGATAGCCGGTGTTGGCCGAAAGCTTCTCGATCAGCTTCAACTGCTCGTCGGTCACGAACAGCGAAAGATCGCCCGCCTCGGTGAAATCGACCTGCGCGGTGAAGAAGGTGGCGCTGGCGACCTTCGCCGCCTGCCCCGTCGCAGCAAGCCAGGCGAGCGTCATGGCGAGCGTCGTTCCCGCCACGCAATAGCCGATGGTGTGAACCGCGGGCACGTCGAGCAGGTCGCGCACCAGATCGATCGCCTCGGCCTGGCCGCGCAGCACATAATCCTCCATCGTCGTCTCGGCCATCGTCTCGTCGGCCGATTTCCACGAGAGGACGAACACGGTGAGCCCCTGCTCCACCGCCCAGCGGATGAAGCTGTTCTCAGGCTTGAGATCGAGAATGTAAAAGCGGTTGATCCAGGGCGGGAAGATGAGGAGCGGCACGTCCAGCACCTTGTCCGTCATCGGCTCATATTGGATCAGCTGATAGAGCGGCGTCTCGTGGATCACCTTGCCCGGCGTGGTGGCGATGTTGACGCCCAGTTCGAAGGCGGTGCGATCGCCCTGGGTGAGCTGGCCGCGGCGCAGGTCGGCGAGCATATATTCCAGGCCGCGCAGCAGATTCTCGCCGCGCGTCTCAAACATCTTCTCCAGCACCAGCGGGTTGGTCGCGGCGAAATTGGCCGGGCTCATCGCCTCGACGAAGGTCTTGGTGGCGAAACGGATCTGCTCCTTCTGGCGCCGGTCGACATCCTCCAGCTCCTCGACGCCCTTCATCAGATGATCGGCGATCATCAGATAGGTCTGGCGGATCAGGTCGAACAGCGGATGCTCGCGCCATTGCGGGGCGGAAAAGCGCTTATCCTTGTCGGCGGCGATGGCGAAGGCGGAATTGGCCGCATCCTGCCCCTTGGCGAGGAAGCCCTGCCACAGGTTCAGGCTTTCCGCCCAAAATTCGCTCTGCGCGCGCGCGATCGCGGCCGGATCGGGCAGCGGCAAGGTCGCCGATCCGGGCAGCGCCGGGCCGGGCATCTCGCTCACCAGCGCGCCGATCGGCTCCTGCGTCTTGCCGCCGGTCATGGCGGCGGCCTCGGCGGCATGTTCCAGCATCATCTGCTGCGCGCGCCCGATCACACCCGTCCAGTGTTGAAGGTCCCTGAGCGTCGAACCCATATCCGCGCTTTCGCGCCCGTCCTGTCCATCGGCCATCGGCCATCCTCTCTTTATTCGCGCCGGCCCCTGCCAATCGGGCCGTAGCCGGCTTATAAGGCACGCCGTCTGCGGGATTCCGTCAAGGGCCGCCCGTCGACGAAGATGGGCGACTCGTCGCCCCCCGCACAAGAGGTCAATCTCACAGGCCAAAGCGTAAAGTTGAGGAAAGTCATGACCGAGGATTTCTACCGCATCCGCCGCCTGCCGCCCTATGTCATCGCCGAAGTGAACGCGATGCGCGCGGCCGCGCGAGCGCGGGGCGAGGACATCATCGATCTCGGCATGGGCAATCCCGATCTGCCGCCGCCGCCGCATGTGATCGCCAAGCTGGCCGAGGTCGCCGCCAAGCCCGATGCGCATGGTTATTCCGCGTCCCGGGGCATTCCCGGGCTGCGCCGCGCGCAGGCGGGCTATTATCAGCGCCGCTTCGGGGTCGATCTCGATCCCGAGACGGAGGTGGTAGTGACGCTCGGCTCGAAGGAGGGGCTCGCCAATCTCGCCCAAGCGATCACCGCACCGGGCGACGTGGTGCTGGCGCCCAATCCCAGCTATCCGATCCATACGTTCGGCTTCATCATCGCCGGCGCCACGATCCGCTCGATCCCGACCACGCCGGACGACCGCTTCTTCGATTCGCTCGAACGCGCGGTGAAGTTCACCGTGCCGAAGCCGAGCGTGATGGTGATCGGCTATCCTTCCAATCCCACCGCGGATGTCGCCGATCTCGCTTTCTACGAGAAGGTCGTCGCCTTCGCGAAGGAGCATCAGATCTGGGTGCTGTCGGATCTCGCTTATTCGGAAATCTATTTCGATGACGTGCCGACGCCGTCCATCCTGCAGGTGCCGGGCGCCAAGGATGTGGCGGTGGAATTCACCTCAATGTCCAAAACCTATTCGATGGCGGGCTGGCGGATGGGCTTCGCGGTCGGCAACAAGACGCTGATCGCGGCGCTGACGCGGGTGAAATCCTATCTCGATTATGGCGCCTTCACGCCGATCCAGGCGGCAGCCTGCGCGGCGATCAATGGGCCGCAGGATATCGTCGAGCAGAACAGGCAGCTCTACAAGCGCCGCCGCGACGTGCTGGTGGAAAGCTTCGCGCGCGCCGGATGGGAGATTCCCAGCCCCCGCGCCTCGATGTTCTGCTGGGCGCCGCTGCCGCCAGCGCTGGCGCATCTCGGCAGCCTGGAATTTTCCAAGCAGCTCCTCACCCATGCGCAGGTCGCGGTCGCGCCCGGCGTCGGCTATGGCGAGGAGGGCGAAGGCTTCGTCCGCATCGCGATGGTCGAGAATGAGCATCGCATTCGCCAGGCGGCGCGCAATGTGAAGCGCTATCTGCAAAGCATGGGCGTCAATTCCGCCCAGGCCCAGAAAGCGGGCTGATCCGCCAGCCGGCAGGACCGGACACGAAAAAGGGCGCCGTCGCGAGACGGCGCCCTTTCCTTATTCCAGGCTGGATTGGCTTAGCGCGCGGCGTACTGCGCGTCGCCGACGACGGCGCGGCTGAAGCTCACGCGCTGGCCGCCGACGAGGCCGGACACGCGATTGCCATGCACGCGCAGCGAGAAACGCTGGCCGGTCGTCTCGTTCCGGCCGTTGATCAGCGTCACGTCGTCGCGGGTCGTCATGTCATAGGTGAAGTCATAGCCATCGCGCGAAAAAGCTCCGCTTTCCGCCGCGGCCGGGGCAGCCATCACCAGCGCCAGGCCGGCGAATGCGAACAAATTCTTCATCTCTTTGCTCCCTTCATCACGCCGCCAGGTCCTCATTTATTGTGCGATGCACCATGCAAGGGGATTTTCCGGGTGACAAATGAAAGCTGCGCTGGCTTGGTTGCAGTTTCCGGAATTCTCGGCACGCAACCGGCCATGCATGATTCGCAATCGGCGGAACGGCCCTTTCGGACAGACAATGAAGCGGCTTGACGCACCCCGAGCTCCGCCGCATCGGGAGCGCCATGGCCAACCCCTCCACCGTCGCCGATCTCGCCCATACGATCCAACTCGCGGTGGCGCCGGTATTCCTGCTCACCGGCATCGGCGCCTTCCTCAACATGCTCACCGGGCGGCTTGCCCGGGTGGTCGATCGGGCGCGCAAGATCGAGGCGGCCTTCACGCCGCCGGATCATCCCCGCCATGCCCAGCAGGTGCTGGAGCTGCGCCTGCTCGACCGGCGGATCCGGGTGGTCAACACCGCCATATTCCTGTGCACGTCGAGCGCGGTCGCGGTGTGCATGACGATCGCCGGCCTGTTCGTCTCCAGCCTGTTCGGCCTGGGCTTCACCCAGACGATGGCGATCGTGTTCGTGCTGGCGATGCTGCTGCTGATCGTGGGGCTGGTGCTGTTCCTGATCGAAGTCCGCATGGCCGTCGCCGCGATCCGCGTGCGGGACGAGCTTCTGGAGCGGAACGAACGGCGCTGAACGCCTCCGAAAACAGGAAGGCCAGAAAAAAAGAAGGATCGCCGGAACTCACGCCCCGGCGATCCCCCTTACATGGTCAGCGGCCGGAAGTGCCGGCCCGGAAGACCCTGGCGCTGTTAGAAGCGCGTCTCCCGAACGGACTGAACCGACCCCCAAGCTGAACCATGAGACATCGGATCACCTCCTTTCGCTATGTTGATGAGCATCGCTAACATGAGTCATCAGGACTCGCTGCACAAGCCTTGAATGTAGATATTTTTCGGCCCAGACTCTTCCGCCGCCGCGCTCCGGCCACAGGCCGTCATTCCCGCCCGAAGGCCCTGCGCAATTCCGCCTTCGCCGCTTCCAGCCGGGCCCTGCGCTCGGCCGGCAAATTGCGCCCCGCCCGATTGATGTAGAAGCTCAGCATCGACATGGCCGATCGGAACGGCGTGGCCTTGCGCCGCGCGCTCCGCTCGGCGGACCGCTTGAGCGAGCGGGCGATTTCCGCCGGATCGTCGAGCGCGAAGACATGATCCTCCAGGTCGAGTGCGTTCGACCGTTCGGTCACCTGCCGGGACCATCTGCGCGCTGCCATGGCCGATCAGTGCCGCTTGAAATAATGTATGTCGCGCTCATGCTTCTCAGCCGCCGCCCTGGTCGCGAAGGTGCCGAGATTGCGGCGCTTGCCGGTCTTTTCGTCGGCTTTGCGCGAATAGAGCCGGTACTGGCCGGATTTGAGCTTGCGGATCATTGCCCTTGCTCCTGCTGCCCGCCCGCTATGAAAAAACGGATAGGCGGCGGGCAGGGTTCCTATTTGCGGCAGTCCTCGATCGTCCGCGCCGGCTCCGCCCAGGCCGGAAGCACGAGCAACGGCAGGCCATCGCCCGCCACCGTGAAGCGCCCCCGGCTGAAGGCGATCTTGTCGAGGAAAGGATCGTTCGCGCGCGCGACCGCGCCGATATAGGGCACGGGCCCCGGCACCGGCTGCGCCTGCCAGCGCGTCGCGCCATAGGAGGTGGTGATCGTCATCGCCCCGCCCCGCGTGCCCGGGCGGGACAGGGTTAACGTGCGCGTCGCCCCGTCACAGCGCAGGATGAAATCGGCCTGCGCGGCGGACCGGCCGAACAGGGCCGACGATCCCCGCGCATCCGCGACATAGGCCCATTTGCCCGGGGTCAGCGGGATGTCGCTCCACGCCACTGCGGGTTGCGGCATGGGCGCGGCGGGCGGAGCCGGCGTCGCGGATGGCGGAGCAGGCGGCGGTGGCGCGGGCGGCGTCGCGCAGGCGGCGAGCAAAACCAGCGCCGCCATCGGCAGACATTTGAATCGCTTGGCGATATCTCTCATGACAGCCTTGATGAGCGAAGCGGCGCGCCGGGGAAAGCCCCGATCGTCGTGTCGCGGCAACGGCCCGTCAGAGCGCATCGTGGAAGATGATGCCGAGCGTGAAGCGCGATCCCGAGCGCAGCCGGCTCACCCCATGGCGCATCTGCACCCGGCTCCAGCCGCGCGGGCCCCGCACCGGCCGTTCGCGTACCGGGAAGAGCACCGCATCGCCCTGCCCCAGGGCCACCACCTCGGGGCGCGACTGCTGGCGCGGCCGCTGCTCGCTCAGCACGAACTCGCCGCCCTCGAAATCCTCGCCCGGCCGCGACAGCAGGATCGCAAGCTGAAGCGGAAAGACATGCTCGCCATAAAGATCCTGGTGCAGCGCGTTCCAGTCGCCCGGGCCATAGCGCAGCAAGAGCGGCGTCGGCCGCGCCTGGCCCGCGGCATGGCAGCGCGCGAGATAATCGCCATGCGCCTCCGGATAGCGCTCCTCCCGTCCCAGAAGCTCCGCCCAGCGATTGGCGATCGTAGCGAGTGGCGGATAGAGCGCGCTGCGCAGCGCCTGCACGGGAGCGGGCAGCTCATAGGCGAAATAGCGATAATCGCCACTGCCATAGCCATGCCGGGCCATCGAGACATGTTTGCGGAAGCGGCCCTCCTCCTCCCACAGCCCGATGATCGCGGCGCACTCCGCCGAGCCGAGCAGGCCGGGCAGCACAGCGGCGCCATAGGAGTCGAGATCGGATGCGGCTTGCGTCCAGTCGATCGGGGAAAGGCTCATGTCCCTTCCCTAATCCCGTGCGCGCGCCCACGCATCCCCCGCCTTGCTCTCAAATCCGCGCTCAGCGCCCCCGCTTCGCCGCCCGTGCCGCCTTGGCCTTGCCGAAGCGGGTGGTGCGCGTGCCCGGTTTGCCGCTGGTGGCGTTCCCGCGCACGGGCGCCTTATGCTCCTCCACGGGCAGGCCAAGCTCCTCCTGCTCCAGCCGGCGTATCTCGTCGCGCAGCCGGCCCGCTTCCTCGAATTCGAGATCGGCGGCGGCCTTGCGCATCTTCTGCTCCAGCTCCTCGATATAGGCGCGCAGATTATGGCCGACCATGTGCGGCCGTTCCTCAATGCCCGTCTCGACCGTCACCTGATCCTTCGACGCGAGATGCGCGACGATATCGGAGATGTTGCGCCTGACCGATTCGGGCGTGATGCCATGTTCGGCATTATAGGCCTGCTGCTTCTCGCGCCGGCGCTGCGTCTCCGCCATCGCCCGCTCCATCGATCCGGTGATGCGATCGGCATAGAGGATCACCCGCCCCTCCGCATTGCGCGCCGCGCGGCCGATCGTCTGGATCAGCGAGGTCTCGGAACGCAGGAATCCCTCCTTGTCCGCATCGAGGATCGCGACCAGCCCGCATTCGGGAATGTCGAGCCCTTCGCGCAGCAGGTTGATGCCGACGAGCACGTCATAGACGCCGAGCCTGAGATCACGGATCAGTTCGATCCGCTCCAGCGTCTCCACGTCCGAATGCATGTAGCGGACCTTGAGCCCCGCCTCATGGAGATATTCGGTCAGATCCTCCGCCATCCGTTTGGTGAGCGTCGTCACCAGCGTGCGATAGCCCTTGCGCGCCGTCTCCTTCGCCTCATGGATGAGATCGTCCACCTGGCTCTCGATCGGCCGCACATCGACGGGCGGGTCGATCAGCCCGGTCGGCCGGATCACCTGCTCGGCGAAGACGCCGCCCGCCCGCTCCATCTCCCACGACCCCGGCGTGGCGGAGACGTAGAAGGTCGGCGGGCGCATCGCATCCCATTCGTTGAAGCGCAGCGGGCGATTGTCGATGCAGCTCGGCAGGCGGAAGCCATATTCGGCGAGCGTGATCTTGCGCCGATGGTCGCCGCGCGCCATGCCGCCGATCTGCGGCACCGTCTGGTGGCTCTCATCGACGAACAGCAGCGCATTTTCGGGCAGATATTCGAACAAGGTGGGCGGCGGCTCGCCCGGCAGGCGCCCGGTCAGGAAACGGCTGTAATTCTCGATGCCCGCGCAGCTTCCCGTCGCCGCGATCATCTCCAGGTCGAAATTGGTGCGCTGCTCGAGCCGCTGCGCCTCCAAGAGCTTGCCCTCCGCCACCAGCTCCTTCAGCCGCTCGGCCAGCTCATGGCGGATCGCCTCGCTCGCCTGCTTCAAGGTCGGCCCCGGCGTCACATAGTGCGAATTGGCATAGACGCGCACGCTGTTGAGCGATGCCGCCTTCTTGCCCGTCAGCGGATCGAATTCGACGATCTCCTCAATCTCATCGCCGAAAAAGCTGATCCGCCAGGCCGAATCCTCATAGTGCGACGGGAACAGCTCCAGATTGTCGCCCCGCACGCGGAAATTGCCGCGCGCGAAGGCCTGGTCGTTGCGCTTATATTGGAGCGCCACCAGCTTCCGGATGATCTCGCGCTGATCGACCGTCTGGCCCTTCTTGAGATCGAAGATCATCGCCGAATAGGTTTCGACCGATCCGATTCCGTAAAGGCAGGAGACGGACGCCACGATCAGCACATCGTCGCGTTCCAACAGCGCGCGCGTCGCCGAATGGCGCATCCGGTCGATCGCCTCGTTTATCGAGCTTTCCTTCTCGATATAGGTGTCGGTGCGCGGCACATAGGCTTCGGGCTGATAATAATCATAGTAGCTGACGAAGAACTCCACCGCATTTTCGGGGAAGAAGCTCTTGAATTCGCCATAAAGCTGCGCGGCGAGGATCTTGTTCGGCGCCAGCACGAGCGCGGGCCGCTGCAGTTCCTCGATCACCTTGGCCATGGTGAAGGTCTTGCCCGATCCGGTAACGCCGAGCAGCACCTGATCCCGCTCTCCGCCGCGCGCTTGGCCTACCAGCTCGGCAATGGCGGTCGGCTGGTCGCCCGAGGGCTGATAATCGGACACGAGCTTGAACGGCTTTCCGCCTTCCGATTTCTCGGGGCGTTCAGGCCGGTGGGGAATGAAGCTCTGCCCGGTCTCGGGCTCGTCGAGGGTCGTGCGGATCTGGATTGCCATGGCCGCCAATATGGGGCTTGGGCGCGCTTTGTTCCAGCGCTACAAGCGGCCACGCAGCAGGGAGGCTCCAGCGCCATGATCGGGTCGGCACCAATGATTTCGAAAAGGCGAAGGGCTTTTACGACAGCCTCTTCGAAACGATCGGCGCCAGCCGGATCCTCGAGTTCGACCGGATCTGCGCCTGGAGCCGGCAATGGGGCCAGCCATTGTTCGGCGTCGCCCTTCCCTATGACGGGGTGGAGGCCAGCGTCGGCAATGGCACGATGATCTCGCTCCTCGTCGATGATCGTGCCAAGGTCGATGCGCTCCATGGCAAGGCGGTGGCGCTTGGCGGCCGCTGCGAGGGCCGCCCCGGCCTGCGCGGGGAGGAAGGACCCCAGGCCTTCTACGCCGCCTATTTCCGCGACCTGGACGGCAACAAACTCTGCGCCTTTCGCATGGGCGCCGCCTGAAACACCAATCCGAAGCGAGCCTCGATGACCAGCCAGTTTGATCTTTCCGCCTATCTCGCGCGCATTGCGCTCCCCATCGCGCCGGTGGCCGACGCATCGGGGCTCATCGCGTTGCAGCGCGCGCATCGCCTCGCCATCCCGTTCGAGAATCTCGATATCTGGCTCGGCCGCGGCATCTCGCTCGATCCCGATGCCGTCTTCGCCAAGCTGGTGACGGGCAAGCGCGGCGGCTATTGCTTCGAGCAGAACCAGCTCTTCCTGCGCGCGCTCCACGCGATCGGCTTCGAGGCGCGACCGCTGCTCGCACGCGTCTGGCTGGGCGCCGCCGAAGTGCCGCCGCGCACCCACACCTTCAATCTCGTCACGATCGACGGGCAGGACTGGATCGCCGATGCCGGCTTCGGCGGCAGCTATACGCCGCCCATGCCGCTGGCCGATGGCGAGATGGTGGAAACGCCCGACGGCGCGCGCCATCGCCTCTCGCGCGATCCGGATCATGGCTGGATGCTGATGCGCGAGGGCGATACGGGGCCGATGGACGGGCGCGGCGGCGGCCCGGGCTTCCAGCCGCAATATAGCTTCACGCTCGATCCGGCCTATCCCACCGATCTCGCGCTCGCCAATCATTGGACGGCGACCGCGCCCGCGAGCCGCTTCACCCAGCTCCGCATCGTCAGCATCGTCCTGCCGCAGGGCTTCGCCTCGCTCACCGATCGGGCCTATAGCCGACGCAGCGGCGGGTCGCCGACCGAGGGCGAGATCGGTTCGCCTCTGGTCTATCGGATGCGGCTCAGCCTGATGTTCGGGCTCGATTTCGAGGCAGAGGAAGTAGAGGCGCTGGGTCTCTTCTGATCGCGGTCGATCAATATCGGCTGCGCGCGACTATATCATAGTCGCTCCGGCTCAGGCGCAGCCGATAGCTGGTGCCGTCGCGGTCGCGCGCATCGGTCACCTTCCAGTCACCGCCGTCCCGCTCGATCCTGTCCCAGCCGATATAGCCGTCGGCGATCAGCGCATGGGCGATGGCGCCGGTTTCCTTCTTGCTCGGGCCGCGATCCGCAAGTGCCGGCACCGCAACGAGCGACACCAAGCCGAGCAGCATGATGGATCGCTTCATCGACCGTTTCTTCATGTCCCCCCAATCCCCTCGATCCCGGGCAACATCATCATTTAGAGCCGCCCATAACGGTCAAAATCAAGTGAATTTCAGCAATTTTGGCCGCCGGATCGCAACCATTCGTCGCCATTCCTTGTCATTTCGTTTCAGATCCGAAATTTTTCTTTTCCCCGGCCGGGTTTGGCGGTTGGGCAGCTCCCTTCCTGCCTCCGTCCATTGTACCGCGCCCATCCTTCGCCCATGCTCGGCCGATGCGGCCCCCTCTCCTGCTCCGAATCACCTTCGCGGCATTAGCCATATATTTTTGCGGACCGGTTAAGGCCGAGCCGAGCGCCGCCGCCTCGGTACGCCTCCCCTTCACACGCTCGGCGCTCGGCCTGGCGCAGACCCAGGGCATGGCGGATCCGGCGAGCGGCCGGCGCGTGACGGCGGACGATCCGGTGCGCGTCGCCTCCGTCTCGAAGCTCGCGGTCGCGATCGCCGTGCTGCGGCTGGTCGAGCAGGGCCGGCTCGATCTGGATGCGGATGTGGCGCGCTGGCTCGGCTATCCCATACGCAATCCCGCCTTCCCCGACCGGCCGGTCACGCTGCGCCTGTTGCTGTCGCACCGCTCCGGCCTGCGCGACGGGATCGACTATGCGCTGCCGCTCGACGCCACGCTCAAGGAGGCGCTGGCGCAGCCCGCCGCCTGGGACGATGCGCATCCGCCGGGACACTGGTTCCGCTATGCCAATCTCAACTTCCCTGTCATCGCCTCGGTGATGGAGGCGGCGACGGGCGAGCGCTTCGATCGGCTGATGGCGCGCCTCCTCTTCGCGCCGCTCGGGCTCGATGCCTGCTTCAACTGGACGACATGCTCCGATCGCGCGATCAATCATGCGGTCGTGCTCCACGATGCGACAGGGCGGCCCGTGCGCGACGATCTGGGTGGGCATCGTCCCACCTGCCCGGTGGTGCCAGGGGCGGATGGCGGCTGCGATCTGGCGGCATGGCGGCCGGGCCAGAATGGCGCCACCTTCTCGCCGCAGGGCGGCATGCGCATCTCGACACGCGGCCTCGCCCGGATCGGGCAGGTGCTGCTCAACAATGGCCGGATCGGCCGCACGCGCCTGCTCTCCCCCGCCTCGGTCGATCTGCTGCTGGCGCCGCTCTGGCGTTTCGACGGGGCGAATGGCGACACGGAAGGCGGCTTCTATTGCAGCTACGGCCTCGCCAGCCAGACGCTCGCCACATCCCAGGCCGGCTGCCGCGACGATCCGTTCGGCGACGGTCTCGCCCGCACCGGCCATGCCGGCGAGGCCTATGGCCTGCGCTCGGGGCTATGGATCGACCGGGCGAAGGGGCAGGGGCTCGCTTATTTTATCACCCGCGTGGCGGACGATGCTCCCAAGGGCAGCTCCGCCTATACGGCGGCGGAGGAGGCGCTGGCACAGGGGCGCTGATCCCCGGAACTGGCGCTCGATCCATTTTCCATCCATGATCGGCATCGATAATCGTCGTTCAGGGAGTTCCGCTCATGTCGCTTGCGCTTCGCCATCTCCTGCCCGCCCTGCTGCTCGCGGCACCGGCCGCCGCCCAGGCGCAGGGCCTGCCGCTCCTTCCCCATTTCTATGCCGGCGCCGAGCTCGGATCGGGCTCGCGCGGGGCAAGCAATTTCGGCGTCGCCGGCACGCGCACCGGCGGCGATGACACATCGTTCGATTATGGCGTCTTCGGCGGTGTCGAGCTGCCCTCCTTCCCGCTCGGCTATTTCGCGCTCGAAGCCGGTGTCGGCATGTCGGACGGCAAGACGGAAGCGACCGTCGTCAATGGCGGCGTCACGCAGCGCGTGACAGGCGATGCCGAATGGAACTGGAGCGGCACCGCGCGGCTCGGCCTCAATCCCATCCCCGGCCTCGCCGCCTATGGCATCGCCGGCTATGGCGGCGAGAAGGTGGACGTGACGGTCACGAACACCGCCACCGGCGCCAGCGTCTCGGACAATCGCCACCGCGACGGCCTGATCTACGGCGTCGGCGCGCGCTATACCTTCGGCCAATTCCTCGGCGCCCGCGTCGAATATCGCCAGCGCGAAACCAGCGGCCGCTACGACCCCGAACAGATATTGGGCGGCCTCTATCTCCGCTTCTGATCGCGGATATTATCTAAACCATCGCCCCTGCGTGGGATCTCATCAGAATGATATTTTGATGGGATCCCGGAGGCAGGGGCCCATTCTCTCTCCACCAGGATGATGCACCGCAACATTCGGTGGAGCGGCATGCGTGCCGACCTTCCAGCGTCGGTCAGCCGAGATACGCCGCCAGCCCCAACATTTTGGCAATCCGGCTTGGCGGCAATTGCAAATGCGGCACCTGCGAAAAAGCACTTGCATTAGCCGCGAATCACGGTCAGTCTCCCCCTACGGGCAAAGTAGCCCATCCCATCATAGCTGCCAGTCCAAAGACGGGCTGTAGCAGCGGATCTCGATCCGTCAGGATAAGAGATCAGGCAGAGCCGCCATCAACCGGGAAATCATCCCGGTTGGGCGGCTTTTTTCGTTTCCGCAACCGGGGGGTCAAAGAGATGAATGAGAAGAATAAAGATGATCGCTGTGACACCGATCAGGGCTGTTCGTCGACGCTCGGGCGCCGGAACTTCCTTCAGCTCGGCGGTGCAGCCGCAACGACAGCCCTTCTCGGCGCGGTCAATAGCGCCTTTCCGGCCGGCGCCTTCGCCGCTGGCCCGGGTCCGGAAGTCAAGGGCGCCAAGCTCGGCTTCATCGCGCTCACCGACGCCTCGCCGCTCATCATCGCCAAGGAACTCGGTCTTTTCGCCAAATATGGCATGCCGGATGTCGAGGTGCTCAAGCAGGCGAGCTGGGCCGCGACCCGCGACAATCTGGTGCTCGGCGCAGCCGGCGGGGGCATTGATGGCGCGCATATCCTGACGCCCATGCCCTATTTTCTGACGCTGGGCACGATCGGCAAGGCGACGCCGATGAACATCCTCGCGCGCCTCAACGTCAACGGCCAGGGCATCTCGGTCGAGAAGGAATATATGACCGCCAAGGCGGACATTAATTCGGCGAAGATGATGGGGATCATCGCCAGGCGGAAGGCCGCCGGCAACAAGATCACCATGGCGATGACCTTCCCGGGCGGCACGCATGATCTGTGGCTGCGCTACTGGCTGGCCGCCGGTGGCATCGATCCGGACAAGGATGTCGAGCTCATCACCGTCCCGCCTCCCCAGATGGTCGCCAATATGAAGGCGAACACGATGGAGGCCTTCTGCGTCGGCGAGCCCTGGCACGATCAGCTCATTTCGCAGAAGCTGGGCTACACCGCGGTTTCGACTGGCCAGATGTGGATGAACCATCCTGAAAAAAGCTTCGCGATGCGCGCGGACTGGGTGGCGCAGAATCCAAGAGCGGCGATCGCTATCACCGCGGCAGTCATCGAGGCGCAGCGCTGGTGCGACAATCCAGCAAACACCGCCAGGCTCGCCGCGATCATCGGCGGACGCGACTGGCTGAAGGTCGCGCCGTCCGACATTCAGGATCGGCTTGCCGGCACCTTCAACATGGGTGACGGTCGCATATTCAATAATGCGCCGTTCAAGATGAAATTCTGGGCGGCCAACGCATCCTTTCCCTGGAAAAGCCACGATCTCTGGTTCCTCACCGAGGATCAGCGCTGGGGCAAGCTGCCGATGACGCTCAACAAGGGCGCGGTCATCGCCAAGGTCAATCGCTCGGATATCTGGCGCAAGGCGGCGACGCTGGCGAAGGTTCCGGCCGGCCAGATCCCCAAGGGCGAGAGCCGGGGCGTCGAGAAATTCTTCGACGGCAAGGTCTTCGATCCCGGCAATCCGGCCGCCTACCTCAAGAGCCTCGCGATCAAGCGGGTCTGATCGTCTCTCGCCGAAGGGAAACGGACATGTCGACCTCTTCCGCCAAACTTGTCGCGACGAGCGCCGGCTGGTTGCCGGAGCATGTGGCGGCGAAACCTGTCACCGGGATCATCCGGCATCCTTCCGCGCCGACAGCGGATGCCGGATCGGTCGTACCGCCAACATCAGCTAAGCAGCGTTCCATCTGGATCGACCGCGCGGTGACGATCGGCACGAACCTGCTGCCGACGACGCTGCTGTTGGTGCTGCTGATCGCCTTCTGGGAAATCTCATGCGGTACGGAGGGCGCAGCGCTTCCCAGCCCTTCCCGAATCTGGTCCGAGAGCCGCGACGTCATCCTCCATCCATTGAAGGGGGTCACGTTTGATCTTTCGGGCATGCACATCCAGGATGGCGGCGACGTCGGTATCGCGGGACATATATTGACCAGCCTTGGCCGCGTGGCCCTCGGCTATGGCCTGTCGGCGATCGTCGGCATCGCGCTTGGCGTGCTGATCGGGCAGAGCCGCACAGCCTATCGCGCGCTCGATCCCTTCTTCCAGGTGCTGCGCACCGTGCCGCCGCTCGCCTGGCTGCCGATCAGCCTCGCCATCTTCCAGCAGGCCGGCCCGTCGGCGATCTTCCTGATCTTCATCACGGCGATCTGGCCCGTGATCCTGAATAGCGCGGCCGGCGTGCAAAGCATCCCAGCGACCTACCGCAATGTCGCCAAGGTACTCGGCCTCAACCCGTTCGAATATTTCACGCGCATCATGCTGCCGGCAACGGTGCCGCACATGTTCACGGGGCTGCGGATCGGCGTGGGCATGAGCTGGCTCGCGATCGTCGCCGCCGAGATGGTGCAGGGCGGCACCGGCATCGGCTTCTTCATCTGGGACAGCTACAACAGCTCGCTTCTCACCGACACGATCGTCGCCCTCGTCTGGATCGGCCTCGTGGGCTTCGCGCTCGATCGGCTGGTCGCCTTCATCGGCCGCCGCGTGGCGCGCCAGGCCTGACCCGGGAGCACAGGATCATGAAACAACGCAGCTATCTGGCGCTCGAAGACATCGAAGTCAGCTTCCCGACCAGGAAGGGACCGTTCGTGGCGGTGAAGCAGGTCGATCTCTCGATCGACAAGGGCGAGTTCGTCGCGCTGATCGGCCATTCGGGATGCGGCAAGTCCACCCTGCTCAACGTGATCGCCGGGCTGGTGAAGCCCTCGCGCGGCGTCGTCTTCCTCGATGGCGAGGTGGTCGACCGGCCCGGGCCCGATCGCGCGGTGATCTTCCAGGATCATTCGCTGCTTCCCTGGCTGACGGTCGAAGAGAATGTCCGCCTCGCCGTGGACAAGACCGCATCGGGGAAATCGCGTGGTGAACGGCGCGACTGGGTGATGCACAATTTGGAGCTGGTTCATATGGCGCATGCTGCGACCAAGCGTCCGAGCGAAATCTCGGGCGGCATGAAACAGCGCGTCGGCATTGCGCGGGCCATCGCGATGACCCCCCGCGTGCTGCTCATGGACGAGCCCTTCGGCGCGCTGGACGCGCTCACACGTGCCAGCCTTCAGGATGCGGTGATGGAGATTCAGAACCAATTGAACAACACCGTCGTGATGATCACCCATGATGTCGACGAGGCGGTGCTGCTCGCCGATCGCGTGGTGATGATGACCAACGGTCCGGCGGCCGGCATTGGCGAGGATATCAGGATCGATCTGCCGCGGCCGCGCAACCGGATCGAGGCGGCGGAAACATCCGCCTACAACCATGCACGCCACGAAATCCTGCACTTCCTACACCAGCGTTATAGCAACCCGCTCGACAAGGTCGCATAGGCGCAAAGGCGGATCGGGGCCGCTCGAAAACATAAATTGGAGAGGATGCCGATCGGGGCATCCAACATGTCATAGGGTCAAGGGGGTATTTGGCATGAGACGATTCTCAGCTTGCTTGCTGCTGTCCGCCGTCTTCGCAACGCCGGCCATGGCGGAACCGCTGAAGTTCAAGCCGCTGATCGACACGCGGCTGCGCTATGAAGGTGTCGAACAGAAGGGATTTGCCGAGGATGCGGACGCGATCACGCTGCGCGCCCGGCTCGGCGGCGAGCTTGCCGCAAAGAACTGGTCCTTCCTTGCCGAGGCGGAAGGAACGCTCGCGGTCGACGAGGACTATAATAGCGGCCTCAACGGCAAGGCCAGCCTGCCGCTCGTCGCGGATCCCGAGAATATCGAGCTCAACCGCATCCAGATCCAGTATAAGGGCCTGCCCAAGACGGTCGTCACGCTGGGGCGCCAGCGCATCAATCTCGACGACCAGCGTTTCGTGGGCTCGGTCGGCTGGCGACAGAATGAGCAGACCTTCGACGCGGCGCGGATCGAATGGTCGGGTGTCAAGGATCTGAAGCTCGATGCCACCTATAGCTGGTCGGCCCGCACGATCTGGGGCGTCGACGGCGGCAACGCCTTTGGCCGGGCGCGTCAGCAGGCGATCGGCGGCGACAATGTCTTCGTCAATCTGAGCTACAAGACCCCCATCGGCATGCTCACCGGCTTCACCTATCTGGTCGATCAGGACGAGGCGGTGATCAGCGGCTTTCGCAATTCGAGCCAGACCTTCGGCGCGCGTTTTGCGGGAAGCTATCCGGTCAGCAAGGCGGTGAAGCTCAACTATCTGGCGAGCTATGCGCGCCAATCGGATTATCACCGCAACCCGAACGACTATTCCGCCGATTATTATCTGGTCGAAGGCGGGCTGACCGCTGCGGGCGTCACCTTGGGCGGCGGCTATGAAGTGCTCGGCGCGGATAACGGCGTGGCGCTCACCTCTTTCCAGACTCCGCTCGCCACACTCCACAAGTTCCAGGGCTGGGCCGACAAGTTCCTGGTGACGCCGCCCAACGGCATCCGCGATCTTTATGGCCAGATCGGCTATGCGAAGCCGAAGCCCATCAAGGGCGTGGACGCGATCACGCTCACCGCGGCCTATCATCGCTTCACGGCGGATCGACCGGTAGCAGTCGTCGGCCGCCAACATTATGGCAATGAGCTCAATGCCCAGCTCACGGTGAAGGTGAAGAAATACACATTCCTCGCCAAATATGCCGACTATGAAGCGAAGGACACCGCGCCCTTCGCGAGCACGGATACCAGGAAGCTCTGGCTCTCGGTCGAATGGGCGTTCTGATCAGGCTGGAATATTCTGGCTAGGCGCCATCTGATAACCGGCTCGACATCATAAGGGCCTTTACCCGATTGTGCCCTGCCTGTGGCGCCAGGCGGGGCACTGACTTCATTTCCAATCACCCCGCCCCGCCCGCAGCCGACTCCGGATGATCGCAGCAGCGGCCTTTGGCTGCGCGCGTCCTGGCCTGTACATTCTCTTTCCCTTCCCCATAAGGGACCGCAATAGATGCCATGCAGGGGGCGCGAAAGCTGCTGTATCTCGTTAGCTGCTGTATCTCGTTCGCCACGGCCAGACCGAATATAATGCCCAGGGCCGCCTCCAAGGCAGGCTGGATTCGCCGCTGACGGAATTGGGGATAGCGCAAGCGACGAATATCGGCCGCGCCTTACGCGCTTTGATAAAAAATCCCGATGGCTGGACAATCGAGTCGAGCCCCTTGACGAGAGCGCGGCGGACGGCCGAGATCATCCGTACCCAGATCGGAATAGGATCGGATATCGTCCTGGATGACCGCTTGCGCGAAGTCTCCTTGGGATCATGGGACGGGCTCACCGGGCCAGAGATAGACGCGCTATGGCCTGGCGCGAGGATCGCATCCTCGGTTCGGCTGAGCTGGATTCACGGCTGTCAGGACGGCGAGACATTCCAGGCCGCCACTGCGCGCCTGACGGAATGGCTGATGGCGGCCGACGATAGGAAAAATCATATCGTCGTGAGCCATGGCATAGCCGGAAGCTTGCTGCGCGGCATATATGCCGGCCTGTCGGCGGCAGAAATGCTGCGTCTTCCTGTCCCTCAGGACGCTTTCTTCGAATTGGATGATCGGCGAATTCGCCGTATCGATTGTTCCGTTCCGACATGTCCGCCTGGACCCGCGCGCCCCGGAAAATTCCGATAGGCTGAAGATATGCTTCGACGATTCGCCCCATTGGCCCTGCTCTGGCTCTGCGCCGTGCCTGCCCTGGCCCAGACCGCCGCACCGCCCGCAGCCGAACAGATCCAGGAACAGGCTCCGGCGCCGAAGCCGGCGACGATCCGCGTCAGCCTCCAGACCAGCGAAGGCCCGATCCTCCTCGAGCTGGAGAAGGAGCGCGCGCCCGTCACGACCGCCAACTTCCTGCGCTATGTCGACCAGAAGCGGCTCGACGGCACCACTATCTATCGCGCCACCAAGGTCGCACCCGGCTTCGGCCTGATCCAGGGCGGCGTCCGCAACGATCCCAAACATGCGCTCCCGCCGATCGCGCATGAGCCGACCAGCCGCACCGGCCTGTCGCACGGCGACGGCACCATCTCGATGGCGCGCAACGCGCCCGGCACCGCCACGGGCGACTTCTTCATCACGATCGGCGCCTTGCCCTCCATGGATGCCGATCCCACGCAGCCCGGCGACAATCTCGGCTTCGCCGCCTTCGGCCATGTCGTCGAGGGCATGGATGTCGTCCGCCGCATCCTCGATGCGCCCATCTCGCCCACCGCCGGAGAGGGCGTGATGAAAGGCCAGATGCTCGCTGCACCGGTCCGCATCCTCGCCGCGCGCCGCGCGGAGTGACGCTGCCATCCGCGCTTGCCGCTCAGCCATCGCGGCCGGCAATGCTCCAGCGCATATGACCGATGGCCGAAGCGCCGGTGGGGCGCTCATGCCAGATCAATATTTGCAATCTCGCATGAAATCAGCGCCCCTCGGATAGGCTAGCCCCCTACTTGAGCAGCCTGACGCCATGGGAAATTGAGGATTATGATGCGCTTGCCCCGGCAGCCTTGGCTGCCTTCTTCCTATGTTCGCGGGGCGGGATTGTCCGGATCGTGGCGGCATATTCGGCGATCAGGACGAAAACCCAAAATTCCGTGCCGAGCCATTCCCCGGCCACCACGCCTTTCATCAGATCGAGAGCAAGGAACCCCATCGCGAGCATGCGGAACCAGAGCGAGCTTCTGGCCGGCATGTCAGCGCGAAGCGAGGCCGTCAGCATCATGAAGATGCTCATGACGCCGAACATGATCGATGAAAGGAGCGTGTCCGCCCGGTGGAAGCCATCCAGTGCGGCGATGAACCAGAATAGCCGCGACACCGCATATTGGCTTTGGCGCGTCAGTTGGCAGAATTTGATGATGAGCGGCACGAACAATGTCTTGCCGATCCAGAGGTCCAGCTTGGTCAGGAGCATCCGATCGCCCTTACAGGGATATGCCGACGTCGCGCCACCCCCGCACATCAATCGCGCTGAACTTACTCAATCATCCATTCGGATGGCGCCCCTGGCCGAAATCGGGCCTTGGAGGGCGCCATGGATCCCCGCCTCCGCGGGGATCCCGATTTGGCTCAAGCTCAGGCCTGCTCCAGCGCCTTCATCTTCGCGATCTTCTCGCGCCACACCAGCGGCGCCGTATGGTGGACGCTGGTGCCCTCGCTATCCACCGCGACCGTCACCGGCATGTCCTTGACGTCGAATTCGTAGATCGCCTCCATGCCGAGATCCTCGAAGCCGACGACCTTCGCGCCCTTGATCGCGCGCGCGACCAGATAGGCCGCACCGCCCACTGCCATCAGATAGGCGGATTTGGCCTGACTGATCGCCTCGATCGCCGCCGGCCCGCGCTCGGCCTTGCCGACCATCGCCAGCAGCCCCTGGTCGAGCATCATCTTGGTGAACTTGTCCATCCGCGTCGCGGTCGTCGGGCCCGCAGGCCCCACCACCTCGCCCGGGATCGGATCGACCGGGCCGACATAATAAATGACGCGGCCCTTGAACTCGACGGGAAGCTCCTCGCTCTTCGCCAGCATGTCCTGGATGCGCTTGTGTGCCGCGTCGCGCCCGGTCAGCATCTTGCCGTTCAGGAGCAACCGGTCGCCCGGCTTCCAGCTCGCGACCACCTCGGGCGTCAGAGTATCGAGATCGACGCGGATCGCCTCCTTGGACGGCGCCCATTCCACCTTGGGCCATTCATCCAGGCTCGGCGGCTCCAGATAGGCCGGCCCCGATCCGTCGAGATGGAAATGGGCGTGGCGCGTCGCCGCGCAATTGGGGATCATCGCGACGGGCTTGGACGCCGCATGCGTCGGCCAGTCGAATATCTTGACGTCGAGAATGGTGGCGAGCCCGCCCAGCCCCTGCGCCCCGATGCCGAGCGCATTGACCTTGTCGAAAATCTCGATGCGCAATTCCTCGATCTTGTTCTGCGGCCCCCGCGCCTTGAGCTGCGCCATGTCGATATCGCCCATCAGCGATTCCTTGGCGAGCAGCATCGCCTTTTCCGCCGTGCCGCCGATGCCGATGCCCAGCATGCCCGGCGGGCACCAGCCGGCGCCCATCTGCGGCACCATCTCCAGCACCCAGTCGAGGATCGAATCCGACGGGTTCAGCATCTTGAACTTGGACTTATTCTCCGATCCGCCGCCCTTGGCCGCGACCGTCACCTCGACATGATGGCCGGGCACCATCTCGACATGGAGGACGGACGGCGTGTTGTCCTTGGTGTTGACGCGCGAGAAGGCCGGATCCTTCAGGATCGAGGCGCGCAACCGGTTCTCGGGATGGAGATAGGCGCGCCGCACGCCTTCATCGACGACCTCTTGGAGGCTCCTGTCGGACTCCAGCCGGCACGCCTGCCCCCATTTGACGAAGATGGTGACGATGCCCGTATCCTGGCAGATCGGGCGATGCCCCTCCGCGCACATGCGGCTGTTGGTCAATATCTGCGCGATCGCATCCTTGGCCGCCGGGCTCTCCTCCGCCTCATAAGCGGCGCCCAGCGCACGGATATAGTCCATCGGATGATAGTAAGAGATGAACTGAAGCGCGTCCGCCACGCTCTCGATCAGATCGGCTTCCTTGATGGTGATCATGGCCTAAGCGCCTCCCCCGCGTGAAAATTTCATCGCCGCAATACGCCCTCCGGGCGCGCAATCCAACCGATACCCGCCATGTCCAGTCCCCTAAGCGACCTCCGCAAAAAATTTATCGCTTGCGTCAGAGTCAGCGTCCAAGCACTATCTCTGGTGTTCGCCGCAGGGGCCGGCAACAAGATTGAGTTACTGCCATCACGGCACCATATGGTGCCATGAAACCACCGACCCGTAGCATGCGGGGAGGGAGGGATTCTTGCGGTCTCAATCCGGCCCTTCGGTGATAGGCTCGGGCGGCACCGCCCCGAGTCGAACGTAACAGGAACAGCAACTGGCTAAGGGGGTTTGGCAGATGGACCTTTCCGGTAGCAGCGAAGTGGGCGTAAACGACGTGGCGACATTGTTGGACATTCCCGCAGCCCAGCAGGCGGCGGCATCTTCCTCGGATCAGGGCGCGCGTCCGCTGCCCTTCTCGCTGGAGGTCGATCATGGCCGCGATGCGCTCCTCACTGATTTCGGCAAGGAGACGCTGAAGGACCGCTATCTTCTGCCGGGCGAAAGCTATCAGGATCTGTTCGTCCGCGTGGCCTCCGCCTATGCCGACGATCAGGATCATGCCCAGCGCATCTACGACTATATTTCGCGTCTCTGGTTCATGCCGGCGACGCCGGTGCTGTCGAACGGCGGCACGGGGCGCGGGCTCCCCATCTCCTGCTATCTGAATTCGGTCGACGACAGCCTGAACGGCATCGTCAACACCTGGAACGAGAATGTCTGGCTGGCCTCGCGCGGCGGCGGCATCGGCACCTATTGGGGCGCAGTGCGCGGCATTGGCGAGCCGGTCGGCCTCAACGGCAAGACGAGCGGCATCATTCCCTTCGTCCGCGTGATGGATTCACTGACGCTCGCGATCAGCCAGGGCTCGCTCCGCCGCGGCTCCGCCGCCTGCTATCTCGACGTCAGCCATCCGGAGATCGAGGAGTTTCTCGAGATCCGCAAGCCCTCGGGCGACTTCAACCGCAAGGCGCTCAACCTCCACCATGGCGTGCTCTTGACGGACGAGTTCATGGAGGCGGTGCGCGACGGCCGCAGCTTCGACCTCAAATCCCCCAAGGACGGCTCGAAGCGCGGCGAGGTCGATGCGCGCTCGCTCTTCCAGAAGCTGGTCGAGACCCGGCTTGCCACCGGCGAACCCTATATCGTGTTCGTCGATCAGGTGAACCGGACGATGCCCAAGCATCATCGTGATCTGGGGCTGAAGGTCTCCACCTCCAATCTCTGCTCGGAAATCACGCTGCCGACGGGCCGCGACCATCTCGGCCAGGACCGTACCGCCGTCTGCTGCCTCTCCTCGCTCAATCTCGAGACGTGGGACCAGTGGCATGGCGACAAGCAGTTCATCGAGGATGTGATGCGCTTCCTCGACAATGTGCTGCAGGACTATATCGACCGCGCGCCGGAGGAGATGGCCCGCGCCAAATATTCCGCCTCGCGCGAGCGTTCGGTGGGCCTGGGCGTGATGGGCTTCCACAGCTTCCTGCAAGCGCGCGGCCTGCCCTTCGAAGGCGCCATGGCCAAGTCGTGGAACCTCAAGATCTTCAAGCATATCAATGCCAAGGTGAACGAGGCGTCGATGCTGCTCGCGCATGAGCGCGGCCCCTGCCCGGACGCTGCCGACATGGGCGTGATGGAGCGTTTCTCCTGCAAGATGGCGATCGCGCCCACTGCCTCGATCAGCATCATCTGCGGCGGCACCTCGGCCTGCATCGAGCCGATCCCGGCCAATATCTATACGCACAAGACGCTGTCGGGCAGCTTCTCGGTCAAGAATCCCTATCTCGAAAAGCTGCTGATCGAGAAGTCGAAGAATAGCGACGCCGTCTGGGCCACGATCCTCGAGCGCGGCGGCTCGGTCCAGCATCTCGAATTCCTGACGCAGGAAGAGAAGGACTGTTTCAAGACCAGCTTCGAGATCGACCAGCGCTGGCTGCTCGAGCTCGCGGCGGACCGCACGCCCTATATCGATCAGGCGCAGTCGCTCAATCTCTTCATCCCGGCGGATGTCGAGAAATGGGATCTTCTGATGCTCCACTTCCGCGCCTGGGAACTCGGCATCAAGTCGCTTTACTATCTGCGTTCCAAATCGATCCAGCGCGCCGGCTTCGCGGGCGGTGTCGAGGCGGACAACACGCCCGACCTGCGCAAGATCCAGGTCGAGACGACCGACTATGACGAGTGCCTCGCCTGCCAATGACCGAAAAGCCCTCTCCCCTCGGGGGAGAGGGTTGGGTGAGGGCGCGCGAGCGCTGAGCGAGCGTCCCGCCCTCTCCTCCCATGCCGGTTTCGAACGGCGGCACCGCCCGCCGCCTCCCAATCCCGCCCTCTCCGCCAGGAGAGGGAAGTAAGGACCGCCCCCTATGCCTCTCCTTCAGGCTTCCCGCACCTACAAGCCCTTCGAATATCCCTGGGCGTTCGAATATTGGAAGCGCCAGCAGCAGCTCCACTGGCTGCCCGAAGAAGTGCCCTTGGGCGAGGATTGCCGCGACTGGGCGCAGAAGCTCACCGATCATGAGCGCAATCTGCTGACGCAGATCTTCCGCTTCTTCACCCAGGCCGATGTCGAGGTGCAGGATTGCTACCACGAAAAATATGGCCGCGTGTTCAAGCCGACCGAGGTCAAGATGATGCTGACCGCGTTCAGCAACATGGAGACGGTCCACATCGCCGCCTACAGCCATCTGCTCGACACGATCGGCATGCCTGAAACCGAATATTCGGCCTTCCTCCAATATAAGGAGATGAAGGATAAGCATGACTATCTGGCGACCTTCGGCGTCGACAGCGACGAGGATATTGCGCGCACGCTCGCCATGTTCGGCGGCTTCACCGAGGGGCTTCAGCTCTTCGCCAGCTTCGCGATGCTGATGAACTTTCCGCGCTTCAACAAGATGAAGGGCATGGGCCAGATCGTCACCTGGTCGGTGCGCGACGAGAGCCTCCATTGCGAGGGCATCGTCCGCCTGTTCCATGCCTTCGTGAAGGAGCGCAACTGCCTCACGCCTGCGGTGAAGGAAGATATTCTCGACATGTGCCAGAAGACGGTGCGGATGGAGGATGCCTTCATCGATCTCGTCTTCGAAATGGGCCCGGTGCCGGGGATGACGCCCAAGGACATCAAGAAATATGTCCGCTACATCGCCGACTGGCGGCTGGGCCAGCTGGGTCTCAAGCCGATCTACATGATCGAGGACCATCCCCTCCCCTGGCTCGCCCCGCTGTTGAACGGCGTCGAGCATGCCAATTTCTTCGAGACGCGCGCCACCGAATATTCGAAGGCGGCGACGCGTGGCCAGTGGAGCGACGTCTGGGACGCCTTCGACCGCCGCAAGGCCGCCGGCAAGGCCCAGATCGCCAACGAGGACGCGGCCGAGGGCGGCCTGTTCGGCCATGCCGGCGTAGCGGCGGAGTAAGCCAAACCGCAATATCCCATCCCGTCGCCCCTGCCTGCGCGGGGGCGACGGGATTGGCCTGGCAAACGGCCAACTCTCTCCCTCCGCTTCACCGCGCCCCGCAGGAACCTCGCGGCCATGCGCTTCGTTCGAAACCTCCCTTGCTCAGGAGGATAGACGTGAACGAAGCCAGTCCCGCCGGGGAGAAGGGGCGCCGCGCCGCGCCCACGCACCGGCGCGCCACCCACGTCTGACCGCCGCCTATCATGCGCGCGCTGCGCTCCTCCGTCATTCGCAGCTTCAATCATGATGCCGCGCGGCGGCGGCTGGAAATCCTCTTCGTGAACGGCCGACGCTATGTCTATCATGGCGTTCCGGCCCGCATCGCCGCAGCGTTCGCCGCGGCCTCTTCGGCCGGCGCCTATTTCAACAGCCATATTCGCGACCGATATCGCCACACGCACCTGCGCAAATCCGTCTCTCCGATGAACGGCATGTAGTCTGCGGTTCACGCAACCGTAGCTATTCCACGCCGTTGTGCCGCCACCGGAATGTTAGGAGATGCATTATGCGCAAGTTCGTCATCGCCGCCGCGCTGGCGGCCGTCGCCACCCCATCCGCTCCCCTGCTGGCCGATCCGCCGGGCTGGGCGCCGGCGCATGGCCAGCGCGACAAGGACTATCGCAAGGCGCAGAAAGAATGGCGCAAGGAGCGCCGCGAGGCGTGGCGCGATTATGGCCGCTACGACTATAACCGCGTCGATCCGCGCTATGGCAGCTATCATGCGGACCGCTATTATCGCGACGGCCGCTATTATGAGCCGCGCCGCCTTTCCTACAATGATCGCATCTATCGCGGGCAGGATGGCCGCTATTATTGCCGCCGCTCGGATGGCACCACCGGCCTCATCATCGGCGGGATCGGCGGCGGCGCGCTCGGCAACATCATCGCGCCGGGCGGCTCCAAGACGCTGGGCACCATCCTCGGCGCGGGCGCCGGCGCGCTGATCGGCCGGGCGATCGATCGCGACAATGTCCGCTGCCGCTGACCGGACGGGCTGACCATGGCCGGGGGCAGGCTCAGCAATTCTGATATTTCCAGTTGCGCTGCTTGCCCTCGGCCATCCACTCTACCGCCTGCGCGATGCGTCGCGCGCGCGTCTCGGGCCGCTTGGCCTCGATCACCCATTCGACATATTCGCGCCGCTGCGATGGCGAAAAGCCGTCGAAGCTCGCTTGCGCGGGCGGGTTCGCGATCAGCGCCGCAGCAAGATCCTCCGGCGTTTCGAGCGGCGGCTTGGGATGTTTCAGCGGGCGCGGACGCTTCTCGCCCGTGGCGATGATCGCCGCCGCCTTGCGGATCAGATCCGTCAGCGTCGCCGGATCAGGCAGGTCGCCGAGCGACATTATCCGGCCGAACTGACCCATGCCGCCCTTTTCCGCCCCGCCCTCGCCCGTCACCTCCGCGCCGCGCCAGAAGCCGAAGATCGCATGCTCCTTGAATCCGGCCATCATGCACAAAATCTGGCCGCGATAGAGGAAGAAAGGCGAATTCCACTTGATCGCCTCCTCCGCCTCCGGGCAGGCGCCATGCACTGCCTCGCGCAAATGGCTCAGGATCGGCCGGGCGAAGGGCTGCGCCTTTTCGATATAGGCATCGACGCGCGGATCGCGGGACATGGGCGTGGACTCCCCGAAAGCGGAGCGCCGATCATCGCGCTACCCGCATCGCCGCGCAACCGCTTGCATCCGCCGGCCAGCCGGACGACAGAAAGCCATGCCCACCGATCCGCTTTTCTACCTTGCCGCAATCCCCGCCGTGATCCTGCTCGGCCTGGGCAAGGGCGGCTTCGTCGGCATGGGTTCGCTCGGCCTGCCGCTCCTCGCCCTGGCGATATCGCCGGTCGAAGCGGCGGCGATCCTGCTGCCGATCCTGATCGTGCAGGATGTGGTGGGCGTCTGGGCCTTCCGCCACGCTTGGGACAAGCATGTGCTGGCGGTCATGCTGCCGGGATCGCTGGTCGGCGTGGTGCTCGGCTATCTCTTCGCGGCGCAGGTGTCGGCGGCGGCGGTGATGGCGGTGCTGGGCGTCATCTCCATCCTCTTCGCCATCCAGCGGCTCTGGCAGCGGCGGGGCGGATCGGTCGCCGTATCGCGCCATGCGCCCGGCTGGGTCGGCATGCTGCTGGGGGTGGGATCGGGCTTCACCAGCCAGATCGCCCATGCCGGCGCGCCGCCCTTCCAAATGTATGTGCTGCCCCGCCATCTGCCGCGCGACACGCTGGTCGGCACCACCGCCATCTTCTTCGCCACGACCAACTGGCTCAAGGTGCCGGCCTATATGGCGCTCGGCCAGTTCACCAAGGCGCACCTGCTGGCAACGGCCGCGCTGCTCCCGGTAGCGATCGTCTCCACCTTCGCCGGCGTGCGGCTTGTCCGCCGCGTCTCGCCCGATCGCTTCTATACCGCCATCTACTGGCTGATGATCCTGGTCGGCGCCAAGCTGCTATGGGACGCGCTGGCCCATTAAGCGGGCGACCATCCCTCCGGCGCCAGCTCGAAGCCGGTAAATTCAAAACCGGGCGATACCACGCAGGAAACCAGCGTCCAGCCCCGATCCGCCTCCGCCGCCTGCCAGCCATGAGGCGGGATCAGATGCTGGGGCACCTCGCCGGCCAGCACGTCGGGGCCCAGCCGCGTCTCTATGATCGGCCCATCCCCCTCCTTCGTCAGCAGGCGCAGCGGATGGCCGGCATGGAACAGCCACAGCTCGGCCGCATCCACCCTATGCCAATGCGATCGCTGCCCCACCTCGAGCAGGAACAGGATCGCCGTGGCACCCGCCCGCTCGCCCTCGGCGGCCGGTGCGCGCCATGTCTCGCGATACCATCCGCCCTCGGGATGAGGCGCGAGCCCCAGCCGCGCCACGATCGCTGCCGCTTCGTCCATGCCCGCCTCCCCTCGCTCGTCTAGCGGGCGGCCGTCGCCTTCCCTTGGGGCCGGCTGGCGCGCAATCCGTCCATCGCAAAGACGGCCAGCCCCGCCCAAATGCAGGCGAAGGTCAGCGCATGCACCCGGCTCATATGCTCGCCGAAGACGAATATGGCGCAAAGGAACTGGAGCGTCGGCGCGATATATTGGAGCAGGCCCACCGTCGACAGCGGCAACCGCCGTGCCGCCGCCGCGAACATCAGCAGCGGCACTGCCGTCACCACGCCCGCCAGCATCAGCAGCAGGTCCAGCCCGCACTCCACGCCGAACGCGCCATTCCCCTGGCTTGCCTCCCACAGCAGCCAGCCGAGCGCGAGCGGCCCCAGCAGGATCGTTTCGATCAGCAGCCCGCCCAGCGCATCGACCTGCGCCACCTTGCGGACGAGGCCGTAGAAGGCAAAGCTCGCAGCGAGGCTGAGCGAGATCCACAGGGCCCCGCCCCCGTTCAGCGCAAGCAGGAGCACGCCTGCCGCCGCCAGCGCCACCGCCAGCCCCTGCGCCGGCCGCAGCCTTTCGCCGAGCAGCGCCATGCCCAGCGCCACGCTCATCAGCGGATTGATGAAATAGCCGAGACTTGCCTCGAGCACATGGCCGTTCAATACCGCCCAGATATAGATCAGCCAGTTGAGTGCGACCAATGTGGCGCTCAGCAGCAGCAGGCGCATCGTCCGCCGATCGGCGACCACCGCCCGGATCGCCGGCCAGCGCCGCATCAGCGTCACGATACCGAGCAGCAGGATGAGCGACCAGATCACCCGATGCGCCAATATCTGCAGCGCGGGCACGCCATGGAGCAGCCGCAGGAACAGTGGCAGCAGCCCCCAGATCAGATAGGCGCCAATGCCGGAAAGCGCGCCGATCCGCGCCTCGCGCCGTACAATGTCGTTCATGAAAGGCGGGAGGCGATCGGGCTCATTCCGTTCCCCCTGCGTCCGAACATGGCGGACGTCAACGGGGATCTCAGAGGAAGCCGCCGCCGAGGAACAAGCGTAGCGAACCGATCACTATGACGATCAGGTTGAGCGTCCGCCCGCTCGTCGAACGCGACATGGCGCCGAGCAGCAGGCCGACCAGCGCGAGCGGAATGATCGCCCAGTTCACCCAGCCCAGAAAAGGCAGGAAGGCGATGGCCGCGAACAGGCCCGCTAGCACGCCGATGAAGAGCGAGAGGAAGTTCAGCATGGCGGCAATGTCGTATGCGCGCGGCCGGCATGCAAGAAGGTCGGCCCGGACGGCCGATAGGCACCTGACTTGACGGCGGTGTAACGACGAAGCAAGCCTCCCGCCCATGCCGATCGAATTCACCCTGCTCGGCGCGACGCTGATCCTCGCGCTCGTCCACATTCTCGCTGCGATCCGCGTCAAGACGCAGCAATATGGCGTCAAATGGAATATGGGCGCGCGGGATGAAGCCTTGCCGCCCCTCTCGCCGCTCGGCGGGCGGCTCGCCCGCGCCCAGGCCAATCTGTTCGAAACGCTGCCCTTGTTCATCGGCGCGCTGCTCGGCGCGCACGCCGTCGGCCGGCTCGGCTGGAAGACGGAGCTCGGCGCCCATCTCTATTTCTGGGCACGGCTCGTCTATCTCCCGGTCTATGCGGCGGGCATTCCCAGGCTCCGCACCGCGATCTGGAGCGTCTCGGTCGCCGGCCTGCTGCTGATCATCTGGGCGCTGCTGTTCGGTTGATCCGCAATCCACTGGCGAGCGGCCTGCACAGCCGCTAAGGCAGGCTAATGCCTCCGCTTCTCATCGTCATGCTGGGCGGCGCGATCGGCGCCGGCTTCCGCTACCACATCGGATCGATCGCGCTCCGCAATCTCGGCCCCGGATTCCCTTGGGGCACGTGGATCGTCAATCTACTCGGCGGCTTCCTGATGGGGATGCTGGCGGGCGTGCTGGCCCGATCCACCGACGGATCGGGCGAGCCGCTTCGCCTGTTCCTCGGCGTCGGCGTACTCGGCGGCTTCACCACCTTCTCTGCCTTCAGCCTGGAAACCTTCAACATGCTGCTACGCGGCGATCATGTCTCGGCGGCGACCTATGCCGTCTCCTCCATCGCCGGATCGGTACTGATGCTGATCCTGGGCGTCTATCTGGTGAGGGCGCTGGCATGAGCGACGGCAAGCCCCCCGTCGCTGAGGTGCGGCAGTTCACCGTTTCGGACGATGATGACGGCATCCGCCTCGATCGCTGGTTCAAGCGGCATTTGCCGGATGCGAGCTTCAACATCGTCTCGCGCTGGGCACGCACCGGCCAGCTCCGCATCGACGGCAAGCGCGCCACGCCCGGCGACCGGATCGAGGCCGGCCAGATCATCCGCGTCCCCCCCGCCGATGCGCCCCAGCCGGCGCCCACCGCCCGGCCGAAACGCGAGCGCCCGCCGCTGTCGCCCGAGGATGTGGAATTCGCGCAGAGCCTCGTCATCCATCGCGATCGCCACGCCATCGTGATTAACAAGCCGCCCGGCCTCGCAACGCAGGGCGGCACCAAGACCGACCGTCATGTCGATGGCCTGCTCGATGCGCTCACCTTCGAGGCGGAGGGCCGGCCCAAGCTCGTCCACCGGCTGGACAAGGACACGTCGGGCGTCCTGCTCCTCGCCCGCTCGGCGCGCGCCGCAGCGCATTTCGCCAAGGCCTTTTCCAGCCGCTCGGCGCGCAAGGTCTATTGGGCGCTGATCGTCGGCGTGCCGTCGATCGAAGATGGCATGATCGAGCTTCCCATCGCCAAGCAGCCCGGCACGGGCGGCGAGAAGATGCATGTCGACGAGAAGGAGGGCCTGCCCGCCCGCACCCGCTATCGCGTGATCGAACGCGCCGGCAACACCGCCGCCTGGGTCGAGCTCCAGCCCTTCACGGGCCGCACGCATCAGCTTCGCGTCCATATGGCGGCGATCGGCCATCCGATCGTCGGCGACGGCAAATATGGCGGCCAGGACGCGTTCCTGACCGGCGGGATCAGCCGCAAGATGCATCTTCATGCCCGCCGGCTGAAGGTCGATCATCTCGATGGCGGCGCGCTCGACGTGACGGCCGATCCGCCCGCCCATTTCCAGGAGAGCATCGCCCATCTCGGCTTCGATCCGGCGCGCGCCGACCTGCCCCTCGACGAGCCCAAGTTCAGCGAGACGCCCGAGGGCAAGCGCAAGATGGAGGCCGCCCGCGCTAAGGCCCGCCGCAAGGAGCGCAAGGGCGAACGCCGCGGCCGGGGGCGAACAGCGTGAGCAGCCTTTCCCGAAGATGAGCAATCGCCTCGCCATATTCGACTGCGACGGCACGCTGGTCGATTCACAGCATAATATCTGCACGGCGATGCAGCAGGGCTTCGTCGCCGCCGGCCTGACCCCGCCCAGCCGCGAGGCGACGCTCAACATAGTGGGCTTGAGCCTCGTCGAGGCGATGCAGGCGCTGCTGCCCGATGCCGATCCCGATCTCCATGTCGCGCTCGGCGATCATTACAAGCGCGCCTTCACCGATCTGCGCGCCGGCGGCCTCGTCCATGAGCCGCTGTTCGAGGGGATGGCCGATGCGCTGGACGCGCTCGATCGCGCGGGCTGGCTGCTCGGCGTCGCCACGGGCAAGTCGGATCGCGGGCTGGGCCTCTGCCTCGATCATCATGGGCTGAAGCAGCGTTTCGCGACGCTCCAGACCGCCGATCGTCACCCTTCCAAGCCGCATCCGTCGATGATCCATCAGGCAATGGCGGACGCGGGAGCCGATCCGCAAAGCACGGTGATGATCGGCGATACCAGCTATGATATCGCCATGGCCAAGGCGGCGGGTGTTACCGCGATCGGCGTCGCCTGGGGATATCATCGCCCCGCCGAGCTTTATGCCGAGGGGGCCGATCTCGTCGCCGATCACCCCTCCCAACTGATCAGCATGCTGGAGGGCCTGTCATGACACCCCAGGACCGCGAAAGGATCGAGCGGACCCGTTTCACCATATTGAGCGCCGCGCGCGCATCGGGCGCGATCATCATGCTGATCGGCCTGTGGATCTGGTATGGCAATGTGGTGCGGGCGGGCGGTCATCCCCCGATCGGCGGTGCGCTGTTCGCGATCGGCTTCGTCGAATCGCTGATCCTGCCGCGCTGGCTCATTTTCAAATGGCGGACGCCGCCCAACAATCCATGAAACGCTTCTACAAACTGGTCGCCGCCCTGCCGGAGAATGGCGGCTATTCGATCCGGCTCGATGGCCGCCCGGTCAAGACGCCCGCGCGCCATCCGCTGATCCTGCCGACGTCCGATCTCGCCGCCGCCGTGGTCGCCGAATGGGATATGCAGGGCGAGACGATCGATCCCCGCTATATGCCCTTCACCGGCCTCGCCAATGCCGCGATCGACCGGGTGGCGCCCGATCCCGCCGCCTTCACGCGCGACATCGCCGCCTATGGCGAGACCGACCTGCTCTGCTATCGCGCCGAAGAGCCGCCCGAGCTGGTCGCGCGCCAGACCGCCGCCTGGGATCCGCTGCTCGATTGGGCGCGCCGCCGCTACGATATCGCTTTCGAGATCGCGACCGGCATCATCCACCGGCCCCAGCCGCCCGCGACCATCGCCCGCCTCGCCGAGGCGGTCTCCGCCCGCGATCCGTTCGCGCTCGCGGGCCTCTCCCCGCTCGTCACGATCGGCGGCTCGCTGGTCGCCGCGCTCGCATCGGCCGAAGGCGCGATCGCACCCGATGCCGCCTTCGACGCGACCCATCTCGACGAGCTGTGGCAGGCGGAGCAATGGGGCGAGGACTGGCTCGCCACCGACGCCCGCGATGCCCGCCGCCGCGACTTCATCGCCGCGGCGAGCTTCCTGACGCTGCTGCGCCAGTAGGTTTTTGTCCGACCGCGCTCAGCCCGAGGCAGGGATTCGCCTCTCAATGCACCGTCATCGCCGCCGGCCTGGGCAGGAACCAGCGCGCGATGACCAGTCCGGCCACGGCAAAACCGATAAATTCGGAAATGGCGAGATAGACGAAATAGCCCCAGCCGAAATGGTTGAAGACCGGTTGGGCGAGCGTGAAATAGAGCACGGACGCCGCCGCGAACAGGACGACCAGCCTCATCCGGTCCGCAAGGGCCGTCACACGCGACGCCACCCCATAAAGCGCGATGCCGATCAGCAGCGCGGTTACGATCGAGAAGATCAGCCCCGCGAGCAGCGAGCCGGAGTCCGCCAGCGGGAATCCTTCCACATTGAAATGGACGGTCGCCACCGGCCCCTTGGCGAAGAGTATGTCGCCCTCGCGCGTGCCGGTCAGCGGGATGGCATAGGTGCCCGTGCCGCTCTTCGTCAGATTCTGGGCGAGCGCGAGCTGCACGGCGGTGCTTTCCGCAGGCCCCAGCGAAGCGAAGGCGAGCCTCGCCAGCGGCGTGCCCCAGAAGATGAAGCCGACGAAAAATTGGGCGAGCCCGCCCAATATGCTGCCGATCAGGATGCGAACCATCTCGTCCTCCCTGTTGTCCCCGTCGACAGGCTAGGACGGATCGCGTTCCCCTGAAAGGGCATTGCCCGCCTTGATGAGCTTGCGGGCGAAGCCGATCAGCCCCGTCTGGCGGCTGCGCTTCAGCCGCTCGGCTTCCAGGATCATGCGCACCTGACCGAAACAGCGATCGACATCATCGTTGATCAGCACATAGTCATAGCCGTCCCAATGGCTGATCTCGCTCGCTGCGCGGGCCATGCGCGATGCGATCACCGCGGGATCGTCCGTGCCGCGCCCGCGCAGCCGCCGGCCGAGCTCGTCCACCGAAGGCGGCAGGATGAAGACGCGCACCACATCGCCGCCCGCCTGCTGATAAAGCTGCTGTGCGCCCTGCCAATCTATGTCGAACAGTACGTCATTGCCTTCATCCAGCATGCGCTCGACCGGCGCCCTGGGCGTGCCGTAGCGATGATCGAAGACATGCGCCCATTCGAGGAATTCGCCGTTCGCGGTCATCTCGCGGAAACGCTGCAGATCGACGAAATGATAATCCCGCCCGTCCACCTCGCCGGGCCGCATCGGCCGGGTGGTAGCGGAAACCGACAAAGCGATGTCCGGATCGGACGCAAGCAGCATCCGGGCGATGGTCGATTTTCCGGCGCCCGACGGCGAGGACAGCACGAACAGGACGCCGCGGCGGGCAAGCTGAGAGTGAGGCATGGCCGCTCTTGGCGTCCCCCGCCACGCCCGTCAACGTCTGGCGCGTACGCCGCAAAAGAGGCAGCATCGGCGCATGACCTGTTTCATCGCCCTCCTCCGTGCCATCAATGTCGGCAAGCGCCAGGTGCCGATGGCGGAGCTCCGCATGCTCGTCACCGGCCTCGGCTATGGTGATGTGCAAAGCCATGTCGCCAGCGGCAACCTTCTTTTCTCGGGCGAGGGAAGCGCAGCGGATGTCGAACGGACGCTCGACGCGGCGATCAGCGAACGCTTCGGCTTTCCGGTCGAAACGATGGTCCGCACCGCCGATCAATGGCCTCTCTATGTCGCCGCAAATCCCTTCCCGCGCGAGAGCGAGGCCGCGCCCAACCGCGTGCTGATGCTGCTCTCCAAGGCGCCTCCCACCCCCGACGCCGCCGCGCGCATCGCCGAACGCGCGCAAGCGGGCGAGATCGTCCGCGCCGCAGGCGGGGCGATCTGGATCTATTATGCCGACGGCGTCGGCCGGTCGAAGCTCAGCCCCGTCTTCATCGACAGGATGATCGGCTCGCCCGCCACCGGCCGCAACATCAGCACGGTGCGCAAGCTGGCTGCGATGGCGGGCGTCGCAGCATGAGGCGGATCGCGCCGCGCCATCTGCTGATCGCCCTCGCCATCCTATTCACCGCCGCCGCGATCCTGCTCGCCATGGGGCGTCCGCCAATCTGCACCTGCGGCACGGTCAAGCTCTGGCACGGCTCCGTCCAATCGGCCGAGAACAGCCAGCATCTCGCCGACTGGTATACGCCCAGCCACATCATCCATGGCTTCCTCTTCTATGCGCTGGGCTGGCTGCTGCTCCGCCACAGCCCCGTGGGCGAGCGTTTCGTCATCGCCGTGGCGATCGAGGCGGCATGGGAGCTGATCGAAAATTCCCCCATGGTCATCGATCGTTATCGCCAGGCGACGATCGCGCTCGGCTATCTGGGCGATAGCGTGATCAACTCGGTCGCGGACATCGGCTGGATGATGCTGGGCTTCCTCCTCGCGCGGCGCCTCCCCATCGTCACGACCATCGCGCTGACGATCGGCTTCGAGCTTCTGACGCTGTGGCTGATCCGCGACAATCTGGCACTCAATATCCTCATGCTGCTCTGGCCGGTGGAGGCCATCCGGATATGGCAGGGCGGCACCTGATCGACATACTCGATTTCTGGAACAGGGTTTAATCGTTGGAATTGATCTGAAGCCAAGTGCATCCCTCCAGCATCGCAAGAGCAGGAAAGGGCACGCAAGATGGCTGACAGACCCATATTGACCACCAGCGCCGGCGCGCCGATCGGCGACAATCAGAATGCGCTCAGCGCCGGCGCGCGCGGGCCGCTGCTGCTGCAGGACTATCAGCTCATCGAAAAGCTCGCGCATCAGAATCGCGAGCGCATTCCCGAGCGCGTGGTCCATGCCAAGGGCTGGGGTGCCTTCGGCACCTTCACCGTCACGCACGACATCAGCCGCTACACCAACGCCAAGATCTTCTCGGCCGTCGGCAAGCAGACCGATCTGCTGCTGCGCTTCTCGACCGTCGCCGGCGAGCAGGGTGCTGCCGATGCCGAGCGCGACGTGCGCGGCTTCGCGCTGAAATTCTATACGGAGGACGGCAATTGGGATCTGGTCGGCAACAACACGCCGGTCTTCTTCATCCGCGATCCCTATAAATTCCCGGATTTCATCCGCACGCAGAAGCGCCATCCCAGGACCAACCTGCGCTCGGCCACCGCCATGTGGGATTTCTGGTCACTGTCGCCCGAATCGCTCCATCAGGTGACGATCCTCTTCTCGGATCGCGGCCTGCCGGTCGCCCCGCAATATATGAACGGCTATGGCTCCCACAGCTATTCCTTCTGGAATGATGCGGGCGAGCGCTATTGGGTGAAGTTCCACTTCAAGACGCAGCAGGGCCACCGCGTCCACAGCAATGAGGAAGCCGCCGAGGTGATCGGCCGGAGCCGCGAATCCTATCAGGAGGCGCTCTACGGCGCGATCGATCGGGGCGAATTCCCGAAATGGACGGTCTATGTCCAGATCATGCCCGAGGCGGATGCGGACAAGACGCCCTATGATCCGTTCGATCTCACGAAGGTCTGGCCGCATGGCGATTATCCGCTGATCGAGGTGGGCGAGATCGTGCTCGACCGCAATCCGGACAATTATTTCGCGGAGGTCGAGCAGGCCGCCTTCTCGCCATCCAACATCGTCAAGGGGATCAGCTTCTCGCCGGACCGGGTGCTCCAGGCGCGGATCTTCGCCTATGCCGACGCGCATCGCCACCGGCTCGGCACCCATTATGAGGCGCTGCCGGTGAACCAGCCGAAATGCCCGGTGCATCATTATCACAAGGATGGGCAGATGCGCTTCTTCGGGACGGCGCACGGAAATGCCGACGCCTATTATGAGCCCAACAGCTTCGGCGGGCCGGTGGAGGACCCCTCCTATCGCGAGCCGCCGCTGAACCTGTCCGGCCCGGCGCGGCGCTACGATCATCGCGACGGCAATGACGATTACAGCCAGCCGCGCGCGCTGTTCAGCCTGTTCGACGCGGGCGAAAAGGCACGGCTTTTCGCCAATCTGGCGGCGGCGATGCAGGGCGTTCCACAGTTCATCGTCGATCGCCAGCTCGGCCATTTCGAGAAGATCGCGCCCGAATATGCGGCCGGCGTGCGCGATGCGCTCGCCCGCCTCGCCGGATCGGCCGAGGAAGCCGCGCTCGAGCCGGCGGAATAATCGCCCGCCGATAAGGGAAAGGGCCGCGGTGGCATCCCACCGCGGCCCTTTTCATTCCGCCGATATGGCGGTCAGGAGCGTCCAGTCATCGTCCGCCGCTCCTTGTGCCGGTCATAGGCTTTCTTGGCGACATAGCCGCCACCCAGGATCAGCCCCAGCGGCCCCAGCCGGCGCAGCGCGCCCGCCGCCGCCACGCCGATCAGCGCGCCCTTGACGCCGCCCCGCCCGTCCCGCCGATCAATCTCGCGCCCGACCGCTGCACCGATAAGCTTCCCGATCATGTAAAGCCTCCCTTTAAACCTTGCCTGCAATTAGCGCCGGATGGGAACCGACGGTTCCACGGCCCGCCGCAGCTTCCGCCCGTCACCGCCCGAGCATCGCCTCCGGCCGCACCACCCGGTCGAACGTCTCCTCGTCCACCAGCTCCAACACCAGCCCCGCCTCGCGCAGCGACAGGCCATGATGATGCGCATATTTGGCGATCTTCGCGGCATTGTCATAGCCGATCTCGGGCGCGAGCGCGGTGACGAGCATCAGCGAGCGTTCGAGCAGCTCCTCGATCCGCTTCCGATCCGGCTCCAGCCCATCGAGCGCGCGCAGGCCGAAACTTTCCATGCCCACACTCAAGAGGTCGATCGATCGCAACATGTTCGCGCCGATCAGCGGCTTGAACACGTTAAGCTCCATATGCCCCTGCAATCCGCCGATCGTGACGGCCTGGGCATTGCCCATCACCTGCGCCGCCACCATCGTCAGCATCTCGCACTGGGTGGGGTTCACCTTGCCCGGCATGATCGAGCTGCCCGGCTCATTTTCGGGCAGCTTCAGCTCGCCCAGGCCGCAGCGCGGGCCGGATCCGAGCAGGCGGATGTCGTTGGCGATCTTGGAAAGCGAAACCGCGATCACGTTGAGCACGCCCGAAAGCTCGACCAGCGTATCGTGCGTCGCCAGCGCCTCGAACTTGTTGGGCGCCGTCTCGAACGGAAGCCCGGTCAGCAGGGCGAGCTCCGCCGCCACGTCACGGTCGAATCCCTTGGGCGCGTTCAGCCCTGTGCCCACCGCCGTTCCGCCCTGCGCCAGCCGGTGAAGCCGGGGCAGCACCGCCTCGACCCGTGCGATGCCGTCCGCGATCTGATGGGCATAGCCCGAAAATTCCTGGCCCAGCGTCAGCGGCGTCGCATCCTGCAAATGGGTGCGGCCGATCTTGACGATATCGTCCCAGGCCGCCGCCTTCTCCGCCAGCCTTTCATTGAGCCGCCTAAGCGCGGGCCGCAACTGATCCGCCACCGCGCGCGCGGCCGCGACGTGCAGCGCCGTCGGGAAGCTGTCGTTGGAGGATTGGCCGCGATTGACATGATCGTTGGGATGGACCGGCGCCTTGCCGCCGCGCTCGCCCGTCAGCAGCTCATTGGCGCGCCCCGCAATCACCTCATTGGCGTTCATGTTGGATTGGGTGCCCGATCCCGTCTGCCAGATGACGAGCGGAAACTGGTCGTCATGCTTGCCCGCGACCACCTCGGCCGCCGCCGTCTCGATCGCCTTGGCAATCTCCGTCTCCAGCCCGTGGCGCCGGTTCACCCGCGCCGCCGCCTGCTTCACCAGTGCCAGCGCATGAACGATGCCGATCGGCATCCGCTCATTGGGGCCGAAGGGAAAATTCTCGATCGATCGCTGCGTCTGCGCGCCCCAATAGGCGCCGGCCGGCACGTCGATCGGGCCGAAACTATCGGATTCGGTGCGGAATTCGGCCATCTCAGTCTCCCGTCATGCAACGGGAAGCTGGCATCTCCCAGGCTTATTTCAAGTCCGCAACGGCCAGCCGGGCGCGCGCCCGCGATGATGAGAACGGGATTATTTTTTCCGGGTGAAATCGACCGAGACGACGTTCGATCCATCCTCGATGGGCGTAGCGACCGGCGCGTCATTGCCTGCCGTGCCCGCCTCGGGCTCCTCATCCTCCTCCTGGGCGGAGAATTGCAGCGCGAAATTCACCGCCGGATCGACGAAGCGGGTGATCGCGGCGAAGGGGATGAACAGGCGCGAGCCGATCTGGTTGAAGCTCAGCCCCACCTCGAATCCCGTCGGGCTCACCTTCAGATCCCAGAAACGATGCTGGATGACGATCGTCATCTCGTCCGGGAAACGCTCCACCAGATGGCGCGGAATATCGACGCCGGCGGCACCCGTCTTGAAGGTGATGTAGAAATGATGGTCGCCGGGCAGGCCGCCATTCTTCTCGATCTCGCCCAGCACGCGGCCGACGACGGCACGCAATGCCTCCTGGACGATTTCGTCATAGGGAATCAGGCTGTCGGGCGTGGTATCGCTCATGCCCCTTCAAGTGGACGCATGGCACTGGCGGGTCAAGACGTTGCGAGTCCGTGGGACCACGCTATACGCGGCGACCATGCGCACGGCCACGATTCACCGCAAGACGAGCGAGACCGAGATCGACGTCGAGATCAATCTCGACGGTATGGGCGTCTATGAGGTCTCGACGGGCATCGGCTTCCTCGATCATATGCTCGAGCAGCTTTCGCGCCATTCGCTGATCGACATCAGGCTGAAGGCGATCGGCGATCTTCACATCGATACCCATCACACCGCCGAGGACAGTGCCATCGCGCTTGGCGAGGCGGTTCGCCAGGCGCTCGGCGACCGGCGCGGAATCGCCCGCTTCGGCCATGCCTATGCGCCGATGGACGAGACGCTGAGCCGCATCGCGATCGACATTTCCGGCCGCCCTTATCTGGTGTGGAAATCCGCCTTCACCCAGCCCAAGCTCGGCGATCTGGATACGGAGCTGATCGAACATTGGTTCCTGAGCTTCGCGGGCGCGGTCGGCATGACGCTGCATGTCGAGACGCTCTACGGCCGCAATAATCACCATATCGCCGAAAGCCTCTTCAAGGGCGCCGCGCGCGCGCTGCGCACCGCGATCGAGATCGATCCGCGCAAGGCCGATGCCGTGCCCTCCACCAAGGGCACGTTGGGGGGCGTCTGATGCCCCGGGCCAGGCCATGACCGACCGCGTCGCCCTGATCGATTATGGCGCCGGCAATCTGCGCTCGGTGGAAAATGCCCTGCGCGCGGCGGGCGCGGAGGATATCGACGTCACCGCCGATCCCGCGGCCCTGCTTGCCGCGGATCGGATCGTGCTTCCCGGCGTCGGCGCCTTCGCCAATTGCATGGGCGCGCTGTCGGCCATTCCGGGCATGGTCGATGCGCTCAACGAAGCAGTGCTGGCGGATGCCAAGCCCTTTCTCGGCATCTGCGTCGGCATGCAGCTAATGGCCGATTTCGGCGAGGAATTCGGCATCCACAAGGGCCTGGGCTGGATCGGCGGATCGGTCGCGCTCCTCCAGCCCCGCGATACCGCGCTCAAGGTGCCGCATATGGGCTGGAACGATGTGACGCCCGCTCAGGAACATCCGCTGATCGTTCCCGGCGAGGCCTATTTCCTGCACAGTTTCGCCTTTTCGCCCGCCGATCCGGCGGATCTCCTCGCCGCAACCGATCATGGCGGTCCCGTCACCGCCGCGATCGGCCGGCACAATATGATCGGCGTCCAGTTCCATCCGGAGAAGAGCCAGGCCTATGGCCTCGCCTTCCTCGCCCGCTTCCTGGACTGGCGCCCTTGACCGCCCGCCATTCGCCCCGTGCCAAGCCGAGAATGGTCGCGGCCATCGGCATGCGGCTGTCATGGTTTCGCGCTATAGAAAAGGTTCAGGAAATCGTTACGGCATGAGCATCATCGTCTTCCCCGCGATCGACCTCAAGGGCGGCCAGGTCGTGCGCCTCGCCGAAGGGGATATGGATCGTGCCACCGTCTATGGCGAAAATCCCGCCGAACAGGCACGGATCTTCGCCGATCAGGGCGCGGATCATCTCCATGTCGTCGATCTTGACGGCGCCTTCGCCGGCCAGTCGGTCAATGGCGGCGCTGTCGAGGCGATCGTCGCGGCCTTTCCCGGCAAGGTGCAGCTCGGCGGCGGCATCCGCGATCGCGGCGCGATCGATCGCTGGCTGTCGATCGGCGTCGAACGAGTCGTGATCGGCACGGCCGCGCTCGAAAATCCCGATCTGGTGCGGGAAGCGGCGCGCGACCTGCCGGGCCGCATCGTCGTCGCGGTCGATGCACGCGACGGCAAGGTCGCCACCCGCGGCTGGGCCGAAGTCTCCGAAGTCTCGGTCGTCGATCTCGCCAACCGCTTCCAGGATGCCGGCGTCGCCGCGCTGCTCTTCACCGATGTCGGCCGCGACGGCCTGCTCAGGGGTTGCAACGTCCATGCCACGCTCGATCTCGCGCGGCGCACCACCATCCCCGTGATCGCCAGCGGCGGCGTCGCCGATCTGGGCGACATATTGGCGCTCGCCCGCCATTTCACCGACGGGATCGAAGGCGTCATCACCGGCCGGGCCCTTTATGACGGCCGCCTCGACCTGCGCGAGGCGCTGGAAGTCGCCCGGGCATGAGCGTCCGCGTCCGCGTCATCCCCTGCCTCGACGTGGCGGGCGGCCGCGTCGTCAAGGGCGTCAACTTCGTCGATCTGGCCGATGCCGGCGATCCGGTGGAACAGGCGCGGGTCTATGACGCGGCGGGCGCGGACGAGCTTTGCTTCCTCGACATCACCGCCAGCCATGAAGGGCGCGGCACCATCCTCGATGTCGTCGCGCGCACCGCCGCCGTCTGCTTCATGCCGCTCACCGTCGGCGGCGGCGTCCGCACGGTGGAGGATGCGCGCGCGCTGCTCCTCGCCGGTGCGGACAAGGTCGCGATCAATTCCGCCGCCGTGGCCCGGCCCGAGCTTGCCGCCGAGCTGGCCGACCGTTTCGGCGCGCAATGCGTCGTCGGCGCGATCGACGCGCGCAACGTCGCCCCCGGCCGCTGGGAGATTTTCACCCATGGCGGCCGTCGCCCGACCGGCATCGACGCCATCGCCCATGCCCGCCGCCTGGCCGAGCTCGGCGCGGGCGAGCTCCTGGTGACGTCGATGGATCGGGACGGCACGCGCGGCGGCTATGATCTCGCGCTGACCCGCGCCATCGCCGATGCCGTGTCCGTGCCGGTGATCGCCAGCGGCGGCGTAGGCGGGCTCGACGATCTGGTCGCGGGCGTGACGGAGGGGCATGCGAGCGCGGTGCTCGCCGCCTCCATCTTCCATTTCGGCAAATATAGCGTGGCGGAGGCGCATGCAGCGCTCGCCGCCGCGGGCCTTCCGGTTCGTCACCCGCAAGGCTATTGATACGGGCATGGCCAACACATTGACCCAGCTCGAACAGACGATCCTCAACCGCCGGGGCGCGGACCCGAGCATGTCCTATGTCGCCAGCCTCTTCGCCCGGGGCCGGCCAAAAATCGCCGAGAAGCTGGGCGAGGAAGCGGTCGAGACGGTGATCGCCTCGCTGAGCGGGGATCGCGGCGCGCTGGTCGGCGAGGCGGCGGACCTCCTCTTCCACCTTTGCGTGCTGCTCGCCGATGCCGACATCACCGTCGCCGACGTGCTGGCCGAGCTCGACCGGCGCGAAGGCATCTCCGGCATCGCGGAAAAGGCCGCCCGCAACCCGCAGGCCTGATTCCGCACGATATGGGGATGGAAGGAAAGGACCGAGCGATGCCGATCGACGCCACTTTGCCCTATGACGAGACCAACATCTTCGCCCGCATCCTGCGCGGGGAAATCCCCGCGAAGACGGTCTATGAGGATGATTTCGCGCTCGCCTTCCACGACATCAATCCGCAGGCGCCGACGCACATATTGGTGATCCCCAAGGGCGCCTATGTCTCCTGGGACGATTTTTCCACGCATGCGCCCGATGCGGAGATTGCCGGCTTCATCCGCGCGGTCGGCCATGTCGCGCGCGAGGCGGGGCTGGTCGAGCCCGGATATCGCCTGCTCGCCAATATCGGCGGCCATGGCCATCAGGAGGTGCCTCACCTCCATGTCCATATCTTCGGCGGCCGCCCGCTCGGGCCGATGCTTGCCCGCGGCTGAACGCCGTCATCAAAACGTCGCTTATTCTATTGCGCGCCGCCGATCAGCCGCTAGGCTCCGAGCCCCATAATACAGGCAATCCCGTAAGGATGCCTGACAAGGGGAAAGCTACATGATTTTCTGGCGCGTCAAGCCGCTCGACGCCATTTTGGCCACTGCCGAGAAAAAATCGCTTCACCGCTCGCTCGGTGCCTTCCAGCTCACCATGCTCGGCATCGGCGCCGTCATCGGCACCGGCATCTTCGTCCTGACGGCGGAAGCCGCGCAGAAGGCCGGGCCGGGGATGATCCTCAGCTTCGTCATCGCCGGCTTCGTCTGCGCGGTCGCCGCGCTTTGCTATGCCGAGATGGCGGCGATGGTGCCCGTCTCGGGCTCCGCCTACACCTATAGCTATGCGGTGATGGGGGAGCTTGTCGCCTGGATCGTCGGCTGGGCGCTGATCCTCGAATATGCGGTGGCGGCGGGCGCCGTCTCGGTCGGATGGTCCGGCTATATCGTCGGCCTGATCGAAAATGTGGCGGGGATAGACATACCGGACGCCTGGGTGCTCGGCCCGCTCAATGGCGGCATCATCAATATTCCCGCCATGTTCGTGGCGCTCGTCATCACCTGGCTGCTCGTGCTCGGCACCAAGGAGAGCGCCTTCGTCAACGCGATCCTCGTCGCCATCAAGATCGTCGCGCTCACCGTCTTCGTCATCCTGTCCATCCCCGTGATGAACATGGAGAATTTCCAGCCCTTCGCGCCGCTCGGCATGGGCGGCATCTCGGCGGCGGCAGCGTCGATCTTCTTCGCCTATGTCGGCTTCGACGCGGTCTCGACCGCGGCCGAGGAAACCAAGAATCCCCAGCGCAACATGCCGATCGGCCTGATCGGCAGCCTCGCCATCTGCACCCTCTTCTACATGCTGGTCGCATCCGGCGTGATCGGATCGGTCGGCGCGCAGCCGCTGCTCGATGCCAACGGCGCCGGATTTTCGCCCGGCAGCGCGGAATTCGCCGCCGCCTGCAAGGCAAGCCCCGATAGCTATGTCGTCTGCTCGCGCGAGGCGCTGGCCTGGACGCTGCGCGAAATCGGCTGGCGCCAGATCGGCAATCTCATCGGCCTCGCCGCCGGCTTCGCGCTGCCGTCGGTCATCCTCATGATGATGTTCGGCCAGACGCGCATCTTCTTCGTGATGAGCCGCGACGGCCTGCTTCCGGCCTCGCTCTCGAAGGTTCATCCCAAATATCGCACGCCGCACGTCATCACCATCATCACCGGCATCTTCGTCGCGCTCTTCTCGGCGCTGTTCCCGGTGGGCGTGCTGGCGGACATCTCCAATTCGGGCACGCTCTTCGCCTTCGCCGCGGTGGCGCTCGGCGTGCTGATCCTGCGCAGCCGCGAGCCCGGCCGCGCCCGTCCGTTCCGCACGCCGGCCGTCTGGTTCGTCTCGCCGCTCGCGGCGGCGGGCTGCGTCTATCTCTTCTTCAGCCTGTCGCGCGAAACGCAGCTGATGTTCTTCGGCTGGGCCGCGATCGGCCTCGTCGTCTATTATCTCTATGGCTATCGCCGCAGCCAGCTCGCGCATGGCGTGATCGAGGTGCCCGAGGAGGAGGCCGATATTCCGCCCGTTCCCGTCCCCCCGCTGCCTCACGCCCCCACGCCGGGCGGCAAGCAGGCCTGAACGAAAAAAGGGGCGCTTCCGATGGGAAGCGCCCCTTCTTCTTGAACCCGCTGGCGTTGTGCCCTTATCCCAGCCGCGCCGCGATCAGTTCATTGAGATCCGCTTCCGGCCGCGCGCCATAATGGGAGATTACCTCCGCTGCGGCGATTGCGCCCATGGTCAGGCTGTCCTGCACGCTGCGTCCCTGCGTCTGCCCCGCGAGGAAGCCCGCCGCGAACAGGTCGCCCGCGCCCGTCGTATCGACGATCCGCGCGATCGGCTCGGCCGGCACGGCGAAGCGCGCGCCATCCTTCAACGCGATCGCCCCATGCGCGCCGCGCGTGACGACCAGCAGCGGCACCTTCGCCGCCGTCGTCGCCACCGCCGCCTCGAAATCGTCGGTCTGGGCGAGCGACAATATCTCCGCCTCATTGGCGAAGAGTATGTCGATCAGCCCTTCCTCCATCAGCCGGTTGAAATCGCCGCGATGCCGCTCGATGCAGAAGGCGTCGGACAGGGTGAAGGCCACCTTGCGGCCGGCGCCACGCGCCACGTCGATCGCGGCGCGCATCGCCGCGCGCGGCTCTTCCGGATCCCACAAATAGCCTTCGAGATAGAGGATCGCGGCGGACGCGATCAGCTCCCGATCCAGCGCCGCCTCGGGCAGGAACTGGGATGCGCCGAGGAAGGTGTTCATCGTCCGCTGCCCGTCCGGCGTCACCAGGATCAGGCAGCGCGCGGTGGAGGGATCGCCCCGACGCGACATGGTGTTGTAGACGACGCCTACCGCGCGAATATCATGCGCGAAGACGGTGCCGAGTTGATCTTCCGCCACCTGGCCGATGAAGCCGCATTTGCCGCCAAGTGCCGCGATGCCGGCCACGGTGTTCGCCGCCGATCCGCCGCTGATCTCGCGCCCCGGCCCCATCCGGCTGTACAGACCCTCCGCCGTTTCCGGATCGATCAGCCGCATCGATCCCTTGGCTATTCCTTCGTTCGCGATGAAGGCGTCGTCCGCCTGGGCAATTACGTCGACAATGGCATTGCCGATCGCGATGATATCGAGGGTCGTACCCGTCACGCCTGTCTCCCTGTGGCGGCGAAATCGAAATAGCGCGACTAGACGGGGACTGAGCCCGACGCAATCCGATAGCCCCGGCCGTGAAAGGCGATAAGAAAAGGCGATGCGCCTTCAAATCTCATTCCGACCGCCGGAAAGACGAGACTCGCCTTGCGACCGGCCGTGGCGATGGCGCGTCGCCCGGGTCCCTGCCATTAGCGACCCGTTCATGCGCCTTGTCGCAAAACTGCCGGCATCGCCATGATCAAGTCTATGTTTCACGGGAGGAAGCGATGATCCGCCGCCTTGGCGCGCTCGTGCCGATGATCGGCCTGGCCGCGCTCGCCGCCTGCACCACGCCCAGCGCCGGCCCGCCGACCATCGTATCGCCCCCTTCGTCGCCGTCGCCCGCCAAATTGCCGACGGCCGGGCTGGAGCGGGTGATGGGCCAGGATGCCCGCGCGCTCCAGCTGCTGTTCGGCGATCCCGATCTCGATCTGCGCGAGACGGGCGCGCGCAAGCTCCAATTTTCCGGTCCGCTCTGCGTGCTCGACACCTATCTCTATCCGCGCGGGTCCGGCCGCGAGCCGGTGGTCACCTATGTCGACGCGCGCCGCCCGGACGGCACGGATTTCGACCGTGCAAGCTGCGTCGCTGCACTCAGCCGCCGGCAGGAAGCGCGCTGATCGGCTCGACCGATCGGGCATCGGCCATGTCGGGCGGCAGCATCCACTCCGCCCGCACTGTCTCGTCCGTCTCGCTATCGATCCGCGCCGCACGCTCCCGCGCGAATGCCGCCGGATCGAGCCGCGACAGTGCCCAGACCGCCGCCCCGCGCACCAGCGCGCTCGGATCGTCCAGCAGCCGCACAGCCGGCGCCACCAGCGCCGCGGCCCCGCTGTTCCCCGCTACGATCAGCGCGTTGCGCACCATCCGGTCTCGCCCGATCCGCTTGATCGGCGAGCCCGAGAAGATCGCGCGGAAGGCCGGATCGTCCATCTCCAGCAGATCGCCTATCTCGGGCGCCGCCAGCTCCGCCCGCGCATGGAAGGCCCGGTTCGCCGCAGCGCTCGCGGCGAACTTGTTCCACGGGCAGACCGCCAGGCAATCGTCGCAGCCATAGACGCGATTGCCGATCGCCGCGCGGAACTCCAGCGGGATGGGGCCCTTATTCTCGATGGTGAGATAGGAGATGCAGCGCCGCGCATCGATGCGATAGGGCGCCGGAAAGGCGTCCGTCGGGCAGGCCCGCTGGCAGGCGTCGCATGATCCGCAACTGTCGCGATGGCGCGCGTCGGGCGTCAGCTCCAAAGTCGTCATGATCGCGCCGAGCAGCAGCCAGCTTCCCTGTTCGCGGCTGACGAGATTGCTGTGCTTGCCCTGCCAGCCGAGCCCCGCCGCCTCGGCCAGCGGCTTTTCCATCACCGGCGCGGTATCGACGAACACCTTCACATCGCCCCCCGCCTTCGCCACCAGCCAGCGGGCGAGCGCCTTCAGCGCCTTCTTGACGATGTCATGATAATCCTGCCCGCGCGCATAGGCGGAAATGCGCCCGATCCCGCCTTCGCCTTCCAGCGCCATCGGATTTTCGGCCGGTGCATAGCTCATGCCGAGCATGATGACGGATCGCACCTCGGGCCATAGCGCCGCCGGGCTGCCGCGCTGGCCGGATCGTTCCTCCATCCACAGCATGTCGCCATGCGCGCCGCTCGCCAGCCATTCGGCCAGCCGCGCCGCCGTCTCCGGCGCCGCATCCGCGCGTGCAATGCCGCAGGCGACGAAGCCCAGCGCCGCCGCTTCCGCCTTCAATGCCGCCTCTATATCCACAAGGCCCTATCTACACGCCCCGTCCGCAAAAGCTGGAATCTCTTTTCGCCTTTCGTCACAAAGGCTCCGGCTGTCACGGGACGGACGATCGCGAGGGACATGATCAGGTGACGGATTTCGCGATCGAGGCGCGGGGCCTGGTCAAATATTTCGACGGTGCCCGCGCGGTCGACGGCATCGATCTCGCCGTGCCCGCCGGCACCATCTATGGCGTGCTCGGCCCCAATGGCGCGGGCAAGACGACCACGCTGCGCATGCTGCTCGGCATCATCGATCCGGACGAGGGCGATCGCCACCTGCTCGGCGAGACGGTCCCGATCCGCGCTGCACCCAAGGTCGGCTATCTGCCCGAGGAACGCGGCCTCTATCCCGCAATGGCGGCGGCGGACGCAATCGCCTTCATGGGTGCGCTGCGCGGCCTGCCGTTGAAGGAGGGCCGCCACCGCGCCGCGCTGCTGATGGAGGAATATGGGCTGGGCCATGCCGTCAAGCGGCCGATCCGTACCCTCTCCAAGGGCATGGCGCAGACCGTCCAGCTCCTCGGCACGATCGTCCACAAACCCCGGCTGATCGTCCTCGACGAGCCTTTCTCCGGTCTCGATGCGATCAACCAGGCCCGGCTCGAAGGGCTGATCCGCGCCCAGGCGGCAGATGGCGTGACCATCCTCTTCTCCACCCATGTCATCGCCCATGCCGAGCGGTTGTGCGAACGGATCGCGATCATCGCCCGGGGCAAGATCCGCTTCGAGGGCGGGGTGGAGGAAGCGCGCGCGCGCCTCGCGCCGCAGGTCCGCCTCGGCACGCGCGCCGCAGACGGCCCGTGGCGCGCCGCCCTTCCCGCCGATGCGCGACATGACGGGGGCCTGTGGCGCTTCGAACTGCCCGAAAGCGGCATAGAGCCGCTGCTCGAGGCGCTGATCCGGGGCGGCGCCGGGATCGAGACGCTGTCGATCGAGCGGCCCGGCCTGCACGACGCCTTCGTCGCCATCGTCGGCGCGGCCACGACGCAGGACATGGACAAGGAAGAGGAAGAGCGCGCATGAGGCAGATCTTCCGCGCCGCCTGGGTCATCGCCCGGCGCGATTATGTCGCGACCGTCTGGTCCAAGACCTTCCTGCTGTTCCTGCTCGGCCCGCTCTTCCCCATCGCCTTCGGCCTGTTCTTCGGCAGCATCGGCGAACGGGCGGCCGAGGCCGGGCGCGGCAGCGTCGCCGTGATCGCCGATATGCGCGACGGGCGGGCGATCGCCGACGCGCATCTCCGCCTGTCCGGCCGGCTGGGCAGGCGTGCGCTGCCCGAACTCAATATCGTCGCGCCCGAACAGGACGAGGCGGCACAGATCCGCCGCCTCCTCGCCGATCCCAAGGCGAACAGCATCGCCGTGCTCACCGGCGGGCTCGTCCGCCCTGCGCTCCACGCCGCCGAGGGCCGGCTCGATACGCTCGACGGCGAGCTCGCGCTCATCCTCGATCGCGCGCGCGAAGCTCGCGTCATGGGTGCCGCCGTTCCGTCCCCGGTCGAAATCCTCCGCCGGCCGATCGAGGGGGCAGCGGGCGACGATAAGGGCGGTCGCGAGCTTATCGCCCGTGCGGGCCAGACGCTGCTCGTGCTGCTGATCATGATCCTTGCCGGCATGCTGCTGTCCAACCTGATCGAGGAGAAATCGAACAAGGTGATCGAGGTGCTGGCCGCCGCCGTGCCGATCGACGCCATCTTCCTCGGCAAGCTCGCGGCGATGCTGGCGATGTCGCTCACGGGCATATTCGTCTGGGGCGGCGCCGCCGCGATCGCCGCCGCCCTGTTCCTCGCGGGTGATCCCGGCTCGATTCCCGCGCCCGCGGTCGGCTGGTCCGCCTTTGCGGCACTCGGCCTCCTCTATTTCGCCGCCGCCTATCTCCTGGTCGGCGCGCTGTTCCTCGGCATAGGCGGGCAGGCCTCGACGGTGCGCGAGGTGCAGACGCTCTCCATGCCGCTCACCATGGGGCAGCTCGCGATCTTCGCGCTCGCCTCCACCGCGATCGGCGCGCCGGACGGGCCTGCCGGCCTCGCCGCCTCGGCCTTTCCCTGGAGCTCGCCCTTCGCGATGATCGCGCGCGCCGCCGAGCGGCCGGAGCTCTGGCCGCACCTCCTCGCCATTGGCTGGCAGCTTCTGTGGCTTGCCCTCATCATCCGCATCGCCTCGCGCCTGTTCCGCTTGAGCGTGCTCAGCTCCGGCCGCCGGCATGGCTGGCTGGCGAAGCTCCGCGCCAGGGCTTGAAACTGCATGGCTTCCCGCCACCTATTCCCTGCAGGAAAGCGCAAAATGTCCATCAGCAGACGGCAGATGATCGGCACGGGCGGCATTGCGGCGGTCACGGCGCTGCTGTTCGGCACAGCCATGGGCCGCACCGCGCCCGGCAGGTTCGAGCTGATGCTGAGCGATGCCGAATGGCGCAGGCGCCTCTCGCCCCAGGCCTATGCCGTGCTCCGCCGCGAGGCGACCGAGCGGCCTTATTCCAGCCCGCTCAATGACGAGCATCGCCCCGGCACATTCGTCTGCGCCGGCTGCGGCCTTCCCCTCTTTTCGTCGAGAACCAAGTTCGACAGCGGCACGGGCTGGCCCAGCTTCTGGCGCCCCCTTCCCAGGGCCGTCGGCACGGCCACGGATCGGCTGCTCGGCTATGCACGCACCGAGGTCCATTGTCGGCGCTGCGGCGGCCATCTCGGCCATGTCTTCGATGATGGGCCTCCGCCCACCGGCAAGCGCTACTGCATGAACGGCGTGGCGTTGCGCTTCATTCCCGCCCGCGCCTGAAACGTTCGTCCGCATTCGCCGGCCGGAACGCCCCCTCCCCCTTCCCCTGGGGGATTAATCCGGTCAGTGGACGAAGCGCGCCACCACGTCGCGATAGCTGCGGCTGACCTTCACCTGCGCGCCCGAATCGAGCACCAGGAAACATTCGCCATTGGTATGCGGCTTCACCTGCCTGACGAGGTCGAGATTGACGATCGTCGAACGGTGCACCCGCTGGAAACGGCGCGGATCGAGCCGCTTTTCCAGATCCTTCATCGTCTCGCGCAGGATCAGCGTATTGTCGCCCGTATAGATGCACATATAGTCGCCGGCAGCGTCGATCCGCTCGATCGTATCCACATCGACGCGGAATATCTGTCCGCGATCCTTGATGTTGATCAGCTTCTCGAAACGGCTTGCGGCGGGTGCCTCCACCGTCTCCGGCAGGCTTCCGGCCGCTTCGGGGGCGACTTCGGCGAGCACTTCCATCAGCCGCGTCGCTTCCACGGCGCCGCGCTTCTCCGCCAGCCGCTGGCGCACCCGGTCCAGCGTGTCGGCGAGGCGATCGGTATCCACCGGCTTCATCAGATAATCGACCGCATCCGCCTCGAAGGCACGCAGCGCATGGTCCATATAGGCGGTGACGAATACGAAGAGCGGCGGCTCCACCTCCATCAGCCCCTGGATCACGGAAAATCCGTCGAAGCCGGGCATCTGGATATCGAGGAAGACGAGGTCTGGCTTGTGCGTCTTGATCGCGCGAATGGCCTCGCGGCCGTTGAGGCAAGTCTCAATGATTTCAACGTCCTCATGCGCTTCGAGCCGGAGCGCCAGGCCTTGGATGGCGAGCGGCTCGTCATCGACGAGGATGGTGCGGATCGTCATGCGAATTCCTTGGGCTGTTCAGTCTGGAAGGGTATTTCGATCATGACGCCGAACCCGCCCTCCCGGCTCGCTTGAATATCGAACCGATGGTCCGCGCCATAAGCCTGCGCCAGCCTGTCCCGAATATTCGCCAGTCCGACGCCTGTTGAATAAGTGGGCCGCGCCCCCCCCTCTTGCAAGCCCGGTCCCGTGTCCGAAACCGTAATCTGGAGGCGATCCCCCGCCAGGCGCGCCTCCACCGCAATGTCCGCCCCCTCCTCCTTGGGCGTCACGGCATATTTGATCGCATTTTCGACAAGCGGCTGGAGCAGCAGCGACGGCAGCCGTGCCTGCGAGACGCGCGGATCGATCGCGAAGCTCGGCCGCAGCCGATCCTCGAACCGCATCTTCTCGATCTCCAGATAGAGCTTCAGCGTCTCCACCTCCTGCGCCACAGTCACCTGGCCCGCCGGCTCGTTCACCAGCGTGTAGCGCAGGAACGAGGATAGTCTCGACAGCATCGCATTAGCACGATCCGTCTGCTTGAGCAGCACCAATGTGGAGATGGAATTTAGGGTGTTGAACAGGAAATGGGGATTGAGCTGGTAGCGCAGCATGGCGAGCTGGGCGGCCGACGCCTGCACCTCCAGCTTGGACATCTGGTCCATCTTCTCCTCGAGGAGCAGATAGAAGTTGATGCCGTAATAAAGCGCGGACCAGGCCGCGAGCAGCGAGAAATCGAGCAGGATCGCGCCCAGGAACTGGATGCCCTCGGGCGGCGATCCGGGGCGGTAGAAGGTCGCATGCGCCCAGGTCTCGATCGTCGAGAATATGGCCGATGCAAGCATCAGGATCAGGATCGATACCGTCCAGGTCACCGCCGGCCGCTGCGTGATCAGCCGGCGATAGGCGGCCGCCATCAGCAGCGTCAGCGAATAGCCGGTCGCGGTCGTGAGCGCCGCCGGCACGATGTAGAGAAAGCCCATCGCATTGGCGATGCCGCCCAGCGCGCGTAGCGTGAAATAGCCCGCCCAGCCGGCGGATTGCAGGATCCAGAAGGCCCGATTCTTGTCATTGAAGAAGGGCTGCGAGCGAAGGCCGGTCAATGCCATGCGCCCAGCATCTACAGGAAAGCCGCCGCTCATGGCAATTTTTCGGCGGCTGGACGATCGCACACGGCCCCGTCCTCCTTTCATGGTGCACAAATGCCAACTCGGAGCGCCCATCCTAACCGGCATTGCCCTGTTCCGACATTGGGCGACATGGAGCCTTCATCATACCGACACCGGAATGAAACGGCCCACACCTAGCTCCACCCCTGAAAGGACGCTCGATCAGGCGCACCAAAGGGGAACATATCATGATCTGTCTGGACAAGAGCCGCTGGCTTTCGGCCACCGCGCTGGCCGCCTTTCTGATCGCGGGAGCAGCACGGGCGGAAGAGGCACCGTCCGATGCCGAGGCGAGCGTCGAGATCGTCGTGCTCGGCCAGGGCCAGGCACGGCAGGTACAACAGATCGATTCCGCCGATATCGCGCTCGAAGCACCCGGCATCAGCCCGCTGAAGGCGATCGACAAGCTTCCGGGCGTCAACTTCCAGTCGGCCGACCCCTTCGGCGCCTATGAATGGTCGACCAGCCTTTCGGTACGCGGCTTCAGCCAGAGCCAGATGGGTTTCACGCTGGACGGCATCCCGCTCGGCGACATGAGCTATGCCAATCATAACGGCCTCCATATCAGCCGCGCGGTCATCAGCGAGAATGTCGGCCGGGTGGAGGTCGCGCAGGGCGCGGGCAGCCTCGCCGCCGCCTCGTCGAGCAATCTGGGCGGCACGATCGAATTCTTCACGCGCGAGCCCAAGGAGGCGTTCGGCATCGAGGCCAACGGCACCTATGGTACCGAAGATACCAAGCGCGGCTTCGTGCGCCTGGACACGGGTTCGCTGGGTGATGGCGGGCCGCTGATCTCGGTCGCCTATGCCTATCAGGATGCCGACAAGTGGAAGGGCGAAGGCGTCCAGCGGCAGCATCAGATGAATGCGCGCATCGTGCAGCCGGCCGGCGATGGCCGCTTCTTCGGCTTCGTCAACTATTCGGACCGGCGCGAGAATGATTATCAGGATCTGTCCGCCGCGATGATCGACCGGCTCGGCTATGGCTGGGACAATTTCGCGAAGAATTGGGATCTTGCCGTCCGCGTCGCGCATATCGCGAACAATCGCGGCGACACGGGCGCGCCCGTGACCGATCCGACTGCCGGCACCAGCTATCCCGCCCCGATCCAGACGGTCGACGATTCCTATTATGACGCGGCTGGCCTGCGCAAGGACTGGCTGGCCGGCGCGGGCTTCGACGCGCCGCTGACCGACATATGGAGCGTCAAGGCAACCGGCTATCATCATAGCAACAAGGGCGTCGGCATCTGGTTCACGCCCTATGTCGGCACACCCGGCGGCGCGCCGATCACGATCCGCACCACCGAATATGACATCAACCGCAACGGCATCGTCGCCTCGACCGAGATCGAGACCGGGCCGAACCGGATCGAAGGCGGCATCTGGTACGAGGACAATGCGTTCAACAATGCGCGCCGCTTCTATGGCCTGGCCAATACCAGCGGCCGCCCGAGCCGCAGCTCGCTCGATTTCCCCAAAGATCCGCTACTGACGCAGTGGGAATTCGATTTCCACAGCGAGACGCTGCAATATCATGTGCAGGACAGGCTCGATCTCGGACGCGTCCAGATCAATGCGGGCTGGAAGGGCCTGCGCGTCGAGAATGAGGCGACTCCCGTCGTTTCCGGAGGGTTGGCCTCGGGCACGATCCGGGCGCGCGACTGGTTCCTGCCGCAGGCGGGCCTGTTGTTCCGCCTGACCGACGATCAGGAAATCTTCGCGAGCTATACCGAAAATCTGCGCGCCTTCACGACATCGGCCTTCAGCACGACGCAGGCCGGCTTCGATGCGCTGCGCGGCAATCTGAAACCCGAAAGCTCGACCACTTATGAGCTGGGCGCACGTACGCAGAGCCGTCGATTCCGGGGCGTGCTCGCCGGCTATTATGTCGATTTCAAGGATCGGCTGATCAGCTTCGCCAATGGCGCGGGCATCATCGGCAACCCCTCGATCCTGCAGAATGTCGGTGACGTACGCTCCTATGGCGTCGAAGCGGCCGGAACCTTCCGTGTCACGCCGCAGCTTTCGCTGTTCGCCTCCTACGCCTATAATCGGTCCGAATATCGCGATGATGTGATGAACGCGCGTGGCATCGTGCTGGCCGCGACCGATGGCAAGACCGTGGTCAATTCGCCCGAGCACCTCGCCAAGGGCGAGATCAGCTATGACGACGACGCCTTCTTCGCCCGGCTGGGCGCCAACTATACGTCACGGCGCTATTATTCCTACGAGAATGACGTTTCGGTGCCGGGCTTCGTGCTGTTCGATGCAAGCCTCGGCTATCGCTTCACGGGTGCGCTGGAAGGCTTCACCATCCAGGCCAGCGCCACCAACCTGTTCGACAAGGAATATGTGGCGACCATCGGCTCCAACGGCTTCGCCAATCGCCGCGACAGCCAGACGCTGCTCGCCGGCGCGCCGCAGCAATTTTTCGTGACGCTGAAGAGCAGTTTCTGATCCTCATGGGGCAGCCCGGGTGCGGGCTGCCCCTTCCGCCTTTCGGGAGGGACGACCGCCATGATCCTCGATCGCCGCCGCTTCATCCTGGCGGGCGCCATAAGTGCCAGCCTTATCGCACTCCCGGCCTGGGCGCGGTTCGGGCAAGGTTTCACCCATAATGTCGCGAGCGGCGAGCCCGGCCCCAACTCGGTCCTGCTCTGGACGCGCTATGTGGCGACGGGCGGCAGCAGCCGCCTGACCGCTGAAATTGCGGAAACCGCGGATTTCGCGCGGATCATTTCAGGCGGATCGGTCGATGCCGCGCCGGAGCGCGATCATATCGCCAAGATCGCGCTGGGCGGCCTCGCGCCGGATCGATGGTATTATTATCGCTTCGTCGCCGCGGACGGGAACATGTCTCCGGTCGGCCGCACGCGCACCCTGCCCACCGGCACCTGCCGCCAGTTCAATCTCGGCGTCTTCTCCTGCGCGAACCTGCCCTTCGGCTATTTCAACGCCTATGCGCATGCCGCGCAGCGGCAGGACATCGATCTGATGCTCCATCTCGGCGACTATATCTATGAATATCCGCGCGGCACCTATCCGTCGATGGACGAGGCCGTCGCCGACCGCCGGATCGAGCCGGCCGGCGAGATCGTCCATCTCGCCGACTATCGCCTGCGCTATGCCAGCTATCGTGCCGATCGCGATCTTCAGGCGCTGCACCAGCGTTTCCCGATGGTGATGATGTGGGACGATCATGAATCCGCCAATGACAGCTGGCAGGGCGGCGCCCAGAATCACGATCCGCTGCGCGAGGGCGAGTGGGCGGCGCGCAAGCGAGCGGCGATGCAGGCCTATCGCGAGTGGATGCCCGTCTCCGATGCGGGCTGGGCGGAATATGCCATCGGCGATCTCGCGACCATCTTCCGGCCCGAGACGCGCCTGATCGCGCGATCGCGGCAACCCGATCTGGGTGCTGCGATCCTTGGCCAGGCCGATCCAGTGGCGGCGATGAAAAGGTTCCGGGACAGCGTCTGGAGCGACCCCGCAAGGTCGATGATGGGCAGCGAGCAGGAAGCCTGGCTGGCGGACGGCTTTCGCCGATCGGCCAGGCGTGCGCGCTGGCAGTTGCTTGCGCAGCAGACCGTGATGGGCTTCGAGAATATGCCCGCGGATATTGCCGGCTGGGTCCCGCCGGGCGCTCCCGATTATATGAAGGCGCTCGCCACCTTCGCGCCCGTCGCGGCGAAGCTCGGCCTGCCGCATTATATGGACAATTGGAACGGCTATCCTGCCGCGCGGTCGCGCCTGCTGCGTTCGGCGCTCGATGCCGATGCCGATCTCCTGATACTGTCCGGCGACAGCCATAATGCCTGGGCCTATGAGCTGCGCGAGGCGGGGCAGCCGGCGGCGGTCGAGTTCGGCGGACATAGCGTTACCTCGCCAGGCTATGAAAGCTATTTCCCGAATGTGGCGCCGGCGGATGTCGCGCGCGGCATCGTCGCCGCGAGCCCGGAGCTGAAATGGGCCGATACCGCGCAGCGCGGCTATATGACCGTCTCGCTGACGCCCGACGCCGCGACCGCCGAATGGCTCTTTCTGGATACGATCCAGGCGCCCTCGACCAAGCTCGCTGGATCGCACCGGGCGAAGGTTGCCGCGCGGAGCAGGCGACTGGCCTGACGTGCGAATGGCGTGCGCTGGCCGATAAAATATGGCCCGGCAGAGACGCGCTCTACCGGGCCGGAAGCAGGAATAGGAATGCGTGGCCGCGCAGACTTCAGCCTTGCGCGGGCCCGCGCCCCTCAGAATTTGGCGCGGACACCAAATTCGAAACGCCGCGAATAAGGCTCGTAGAAAGTCGTGAAGCGCTTATCCAGAACGTAGCTATGCGTGTCTTCCTCGGTGATATTGTAGACGTCGAGATAGAGGGTGAAATTGTCGGTAAAGGCGAAGCTGCCGCTGAAGTCCATGAAGCCCGATGCCGCGGTCGTGGTGGGTGTGCTCGCCGGGCCGCAGACCGCGCAGGCGACATAGGCATCCCTGAAGGCATAGGACAGGCGCAGGCTGAGCGGACCCTTCTCATAGAAGCCCGACGCGTTGACCGTATGCTTTGAAACGCCGTCCAGCGAGGTCGTGGTCTGCACGCCCTTGATCGTCACATCCGCCTTGCTGTCGACATAGGTATAGTTGACGAGACCGCCCAGGCCATTGCTGAAGATATGCTGGAGGCCAGCCTCGATACCCTTGAGCTCGGCCGTGTCGCCATTGACGGGCACGCTGACCTGGAAGGTTTCCCCGATTATCTCTTCTTGGATGACCGCGCCGGTGATGAATCCCTTGATCTTCTTGTAGAAGGCGGCGACCGAAGCGGAGCTTCCCTGATTGCCATACCATTCGACCGAAAGATCCAGCGAATCCGCCTTGATCGCCTTCAATTGCGGATTACCGTTACGCGAAACCCGCGGCGGCAGGCTGTTGATCTCCCAGTTCACGTCGACGCCAAGCTGGGCGAAGGTCGGCCGGGTGATCGCCTTCGATGCAGCGGCCCTCACCTGCAGATTATCCAACAGCCTGTAGGTTATGTTCGCCGAGGGAAGAAAGTTATTATATGTATTCGTTTCGCTGATGGGTATAACTTCGGAAAATGTACCCTTGAAGTTCGTGCTGTCCGGGATCGGCTCCAGCGCCAGAAGCTGCTGCGAGTGACCGCTCGACTTCGCCCTGGTCCGGATATAACGGACCCCGATATTTCCGTCCCAGCGATCGGCGTTGAAGTTCAGCTGGGCATAGCCGCCATATTGATCCTCATCGACCTTGCTCGAGGAGCGAAGCTGCGGCTTGGCGGCGATATTTTCGTCGAAATAGGCCTGCCCGCGTGAGAGGACCGCGGCCCGGAACAACGCCTCCGCGTTCAGCGCCGGCCACCTGTTCGCGCCGCCGATCGTGCCCGCGCGATAACCGCCGGACGGGAACGGAACCACGGCGACGACGCCAACGGAACCCAGCGTGTCGTTGAAGCCGCAATAGCCGCATCCGTTCGTCGGCGCGTAGTTCAGCTTGTCCTTGATGCGGTTGAAATAGAAGCCGCCGACCTTGAAGGTCGTCTCCAGCCCGCCAAGGCCGAACTTATAGTCGAAATCCAGGCGGGAGGAGAGCGCCTTGTCCTTGGTCTGCTCGCCCTTCTGCTCCATGAAGTGCAGGCCGATTTCATCATTGTTCAGATCGAGGCAGCTTCTGCCATCGGGCAGCGTGCACATGACCGTCGGGACCGGGCTGGTCGCCTCGAAACGATATGTTCCGCCTTTCACACCGGCGACGGTGAAGAATTCCTTGCCCGCATTGGGGCGCTTGGCCTGGGAGTAAGCGAGGTCGAGCTTGATGGTCAGCGCGTCGGTCGCCTCATAAGCCGTGTTCCAGCCGACCTGATAGGTCGTGACCTTGCGGGCATGGGTGTCCGTCCCGATCTCGACCGGGATATTGGTAAGATCGAACGAGGTGATGAGATAGCGGTTGGTCGCGTCGCCGGCCCAGGGCTCGAGTTGCGCATTCGCGAAACGCGCCCAGCCATCATTGCTGTAGAAGTTCACATTATAGGAATAATTATTCTCGGGCGTGTCATAATAGGAATAGAATGCGTCGATCTTCGTCTTCAACCGATCGGTCGGCGCATATTGAACACCGCCGACAAGGCTAAGCCGTTCGCGCGGACCATTTTTGACCTGATAGGAGATGATGCCGGGAAAGGCGCCACGGCCGTCCACCGCCTGATCACGAACGCCATCCCCGTTCGAATCGACCGTCTCGGTGCTGGCGCCGAAACTCTGATATGTGTCCGAACGCCAGTTGCGCTTGTACCAATAGACGCCGCCGAACACGCCGAGCGTATTGTCCGCGAAAGTATCGCTCGCCACGAAGCCCAAGCGCGGCGTGACCTTCTTCGATGCCTCGTCATAAAGGCCGCCCGCCGAACCCGAAATATGGAATCCCGGCCGCGACAGCGGATCGAGCGTCGTCAGCTCGACCAGACCGCCGATGCTGCCGTCGATCAGCGACGCCGTCGGCGCCTTGAAGACGGTCGCGGCCGCAATCGCCTCGGAAGGCATGATGTCATAGCTGAAGTCGCGGCCGGCATTGTCGGTCGCCAGCACGCGTCCATTGAACGTCGTCAGGTTGAACTGGCTGCCCAGTCCCCGGATCGAGACGAAGCGCCCCTCGCCGCCGCTGGTGCGCGAGATCTGGACGCCCGTGATCCGCTGCAGCGAATCGGCGATGTTCGCATCGGGAAACTTGCCGATATCCTCCGCGCTGATCGCATCGGCGATCGTATCGGCGTTGCGCTTGATGGCGGTCGCGCGCTGGATGGCGGCGCGGACACCCGTCACGATGATCTCTTCCGCATTGGGGGACGACATGCCGGCCGGATCGGTGTCGGGCGCTTGCGGGTTATTGGATGTAGTTTCCTGGCCCTCGGGCGCCGTCGATTCCGCCGGCACGGTCTGAGCTGCCGCGAGCGTGCCGAACGAGCAGCCGGACGCAAGAATCGCAAGCGCATGCGCAAATTTCATATGAAATCCCCTCTCCAGATGCCGCCTGATTTTCAGTGCTATTTGCGGCTGCGCTCTATTTAGCCGGCGAATCGGACATTCGCAAACGCAATTGCAGCAAACGGGGCGGGGATTTTGCGGGTGGTCATGTTGAGTAGGAGCGCAGGACAAGGTCCTACGTCGCCGGGTCGCGGTTCATCTGCATCGAATCGGGGTGTCCTGGCTCCGCGCCTGTCGAGAAGGCGCGTGAAATCAGGACAATATGATCGTGCTCCAGTAATGGAGCGCAGGCAGCATGATCTCGACCTCCACACCCGCTGAAGATGCCCGCTTCCTGAATGCAAGCGGCTGGTAACGGCCGCCGTCCACATCGGGCGAGGCCCAGCCGGCCGCGCGTATGTCGCCGGGCATATGGAGCGTCAGGCGCAGGTTGCGCAGATGCGGCGCATCCGGCCGATTCATCGCAATGTCGCGCCAGCGCGGATCATCGCTTCCCAGAAGGTTGATCAGATGGACCATCGTGCGGCCGCCGCCGCGCCGGGCGATGGTCCACAGCCTGTTCGGCTCGCCCGTGGTGCTGGTCATCTGCCCTTCGACCCGCAAACGCACGTCGATCGGCTCCAGGCCGCCACGCAGATAGGTCTGATAGGCCGTCAGGAAATCATAATAATGACGTAGCGCATTGCGGAGCTCCGCCGACATCTCCAGGCGCCTGTTGGGAAAATATTCGCTCGACAGCATCCGCTCCCCGTCGCCCAGCTCGATATGCGAAGCGCCCGAAGCGAAGATCGCCGCATCCGTCAGCAGGACGCTCGGCAGGTTGAACCGTGTCGCGGCGGGCGCCGGTCCATCCTTCGCCTCGCGACGGTGGAGATAGGCGGCGAGGACATAGGCCTTTTGCGGGTTCGCGATCCGAACCTGCTCCGCCGCCGCAAGGATGCTGGCGAATGTCGGATGATCCTCCCACAGTTCCGAATAGACGAAGTCGGCGGCGGAGGTCGCGATATGCTCCTGGCCGCGCGCATTCACCGCGTTGAAGAGAATGCGCCTGCCGAGCCGGGAACGGGCGCGATCGATATAGGGCCGGAAGCCTGCAATATAGTCCACCGGCGAACGGTCATAGGCATAACCGCCGCTCGCGCCGAACGTGTCCACATGCCAGCCGTCGAAGGGATAGACGCGGAAAAGATCCTCCATCCGGCCGAAAATATAGTCCTGCCACGCCGGATCATTCTGGTTCATGTAGAAGAGACGCGGTGTGCTCCAGCCGGGAATGTTGAGATCGAAGCTCTTGGCCGTCTCCGCGGTGCGCTGCCCCTCGGCGCTCGGCCATGTCGCCCATTGGATCGGCAGCGGATCGGCCTTGGAGAAGGCGTCCGCATAGGCGCTGTAGCTGGCATTATAGGCCATCGCCATCATGTTGCGGCGATGCGCCTCATCGATGAAGGCACGAACGATATCCGCCTCGATCCCGCGCCCCGCAATGTCCTTCCAGCTCGCGGCGGGCCGCTCGACCGTTCCGGCAAGCGGCTGCTCGTGCCGATACTGGAAATCGTAAAATTGCAGCCCGTTGATGTGAAAGCAATTGAGCTCGCGGACCCATTTCGCGGGATCCGCCCCGTCCGCCCGGCTGAAATGGGACAGATAACCGTAGCGGGGAAAGCGCTTCCAGTCCGACGATATGTCGAGCGCGCTGGTCCGCTCGCCAAGATCGCGGCCGTCCCGGGAGCGCAGCCGGATGCTGACGAAATAGCCCTGGAAATCGTCGCGGGGGACGGAACAGGAAAGGAGGATCTCGGTCGCATTTTCCCCGAGCGTGGCGGGCCCGCAGCGCCCGACCTCCCGCCCTAGGTCCATCACGCTTGCCATGACGGTCTCACCGCCCACTGCCTTGCCGCCAATCTCGGCGATCAGGCGGACCGGCTCACCGGGCGAATAGCGCGCCTTGTCGGGATAAGCATCCGCAAGCGTGGCCGGCGAAGCGGGCGCCAGCACGGCCGCGGCAAGAGCAACCAGAAACGACATGGAGTCTCCCTTCCGGCGAAAGGATCAATGCGCAGATCGCGATGCGCGTCGCAATTTCAACGGAATCTCTGCAATTTCAGCGGAAGCACGGCCGAAACCGACAGTGCGCTTCTCACCTGAGCATGTGGCCGATGCGGAGCCGGCTGTTGATGAAGCCCATATTTCCTCTCCTCCCTATTTGGAGGGCAAATTCTCACCAGCCGCCGATATTGGCAATGGGGCTGCAAAGGCCTCCCATGATGCGGCGGACGATCCCCGGCTTCGCCACCGCAAGTCGATCATCTCGATACGCTGCAATCGCCGAGGGCGAGGGGAGGCGGCAAGGGAGAGCCGGCGCAGAGGGGCTCTTAACATCTTTCCGAGCCTTGCTTCTTCAGTGTCGCCACGCTGCATCGTCCCTTGTGTCACGAATGTGTCACGAACGACGAAAGGCGAACGAAAGGCAGTCAGCCCGTCTCGCGACAGGCTTCCTATCCTTCTGATTTTCTTGAATTATTAAAATGGTCGGGGAGAGAGGATTCGAACCTCCGGCCCCTGCCTCCCGAAGACAGTGCTCTACCAGGCTGAGCTACTCCCCGACGGAGCCCGGTCGTTAAGCCTTTCGGAGGCCGACCGGTGCAGCAAGTCGCGGGCCTATAGCCGGCTCATCGGGGGGCCGCAAGGGGGTCCGGCGATGTTCGTTGCGATTGACGTCCATCGCATCCGCCGCATGCGGCCGTGGCCACGCCGTCCGCCACTTACGCCTGCGCCCATTTTCCGCTAGGGCGCGCGGCCATGACCACGCCGCTCGACAAAATCCGCAATTTCTCGATCATCGCCCATATCGATCATGGCAAGTCGACGCTCGCCGACCGGCTGATCCAGCGCACCGGCGGCCTTTCGGACCGCGAAATGTCCGCCCAGGTGCTCGACAATATGGAGATAGAGAAGGAGCGCGGCATCACCATCAAGGCGCAGACCGTGCGCCTTGATTACAAGGCGTCGGACGGCGAGACCTATACGCTCAACCTGATGGACACGCCGGGCCATGTCGACTTCGCCTATGAGGTGTCGCGCAGCCTCGCCGCCTGCGAGGGCGCGCTGCTCGTCGTCGATGCCGCGCAAGGCGTGGAGGCGCAGACGCTCGCCAACGTCTATCAATCGATCGAGCATGATCATGAGATCGTGCCCGTCATCAACAAGATCGACCTGCCCGCCGCCGAGCCGGACAAGGTCAAGGCCGAAATAGAGGACATCATCGGCCTGCCCGCGGACGATGCCGTGCTCGCCTCGGCCAAGTCGGGCATCGGCATCGACGATATCCTCGAATCGATCGTCAAGCGCATCCCTGCGCCCAAGGGCGATGCCGCCGCGCCGCTCAAGGCGATGCTCGTCGATAGCTGGTACGATCCCTATCTCGGCGTCGTGATCCTCGTGCGCGTGATCGACGGCGTGCTGAAGAAGGGCCAGCAGATCAAGTTCATGCAGGCCGGCACGCAGCATCTGGTGGACCGCGTCGGCTGCTTCCGCCCCAAGATCGAGCAGCTTGGCGAGCTCGGCCCCGGCGAGGTCGGCTTCATCACCGCGCAGATCAAGGAAGTATCGCAGACCGCCGTCGGCGACACGATCACCGATGCCAAGAAGCCCGCCGCCGAAGCGCTTCCGGGCTTCAAGGAAGTGCAGCCGGTCGTCTTCTGCGGCCTCTTCCCCGTGGACGCCAATGATTTCGAGAAGCTGCGCGACAGCCTCTACAAGCTGCGCCTCAACGACGCCTCGTTCAGCTTCGAGATGGAGACCTCGGCCGCGCTCGGCTTCGGCTTCCGCTGCGGCTTCCTGGGCCTTCTCCATCTGGAAATCATCCAGGAGCGGCTGACGCGCGAATATGATCTCGATCTGATCACCACCGCGCCTTCGGTCGTTTATCACATCAACCTCGCGCATAATCAGGGCGTGCAGGAGCTGCACAATCCCGCCGACATGCCCGATGCGATGAAGATCGCCTCGGTCGAGGAGCCGTGGATCGAGGCAACCATCTACGTCCCCGACGAGCATCTCGGCTCGATCCTCAAGCTCTGCCAGGATCGGCGCGGCATTCAGAAGAACCTCACCTATGTCTCCGGCCGCGCGCAGATCACCTATGAGCTGCCGCTCAACGAAGTGGTGTTCGATTTCTACGACCGGCTGAAATCGATCAGCCGGGGCTATGCCAGCTTCGACTATCATCAGATCGGCTATCGCGAGGGCGATCTCGTCAAGATGAACGTGCTGGTGAACAATGAGCCGGTCGACGCGCTGTCGATGATCGTCCACCGTTCGCAAGCCGAATCGCGCGGGCGGCACATGTGCGAGCGACTGAAGGACCTCATCCCGCGCCATATGTTCAAGGTGCCGATCCAGGCGGCGATCGGCGGCAAGGTGATCGCGCGCGAGACGATCGCCGCGCTCCGCAAGGACGTGACCGCCAAATGCTATGGCGGCGACGCGACGCGCAAACGCAAGCTCCTCGAGAAGCAGAAGGAGGGCAAGAAGCGGATGCGCGAATATGGCAGCGTGCAGATCCCGCAGGAGGCGTTCATTGCCGCGCTGAGGATGGGCGACGAAGGCTGAGGCTGAGCGCCCGAGACTAACGGACGAATTGCGCATGCAATTCATCCGTTAGGCGAGGAAAAGCGCCAGCCCGGCCGACGACCGGCCGGCCTGCACGGCCGTGTCGATCGACGGCGCGGCTTCGCCGCGACGCATGCCCACCCCATGCTACAGCCCCGCCATTGCTGACCCTGCGGAGCCGCCGATGACCATCGCCCAATCGCTGCTGGCCTTCCTCCTCGCCGCCGGCCTGCTCACCATCACGCCCGGCGTCGATACCGCGATGATCCTGCGGACGGCGACCATCGAAGGCCCCGCGCGGGCCGCCTTCGCCGCGCTCGGCATCGGGCTCGGCTGCCTGCTCTGGGGGGCGGGAACGGCGCTCGGCCTGGGCGTGCTGCTCGCCGCGTCCGAACTCGCCTTCACCATCGTCAAATGGGCGGGTGCCGCCTATCTCGTCTGGCTCGGCATCGGGCTGATCCGCAATCCCCGCCAGGGTCTCACGACTGCGCGAGGCAGCGCGCCCGCCGCCGGATCGGGCGCTGCGACATGGCTGTGCCGGGGATTGCTGACCAATTTGTTGAATCCCAAGGTCGGCGTCTTCTACATCAGCTTCCTGCCGCAATTCGTGCCCGATGGCGTGCCGGTGGCGGGCTACAGCTTCCTGCTGGCGGCGATGCATGTGGTGCTCGGCCTGCTCTGGGCCGGGGCGCTGATCGCTGCCTCCGTCCCGCTCGGCCGCTTCCTGTCGCGCCCTTCGACCGTCCGCGCGATGGACCGGCTGACCGGCACCGTCTTCATCGCTTTTGGCGTGAAACTCGCTTTGTCCAGGCGCTGATCCCTTCCCACCGTCATTCCGGCTGGAGCATTTTTCACCAAACCGCGCTCAGCCCGAGCGCACTGATTCAATCTGGGTGAAACCCGCTAAGCCGCATTCTCCCGCTCCCCGAACCGCGCCCAGGGCGCGAAGGAGAGATGCTGCACCAGATATTCGATCAGCACGGACACGCGCTTGGGCCGCAACGCGCCCGGCGGCGTCACCACATTCACATTGATGATCGGCGCATGCCAGTCGCACATCACCGGCTCCAGCCGCCCATCCATCAGTTCGCGCCAGATCAGAAATTCGGGCTGCACCGCCACGCCCTGCCCTGCCAATAGCGCGGGCAGCAACGCATCCGCATTGTTCGATCGCATCCCCGCCGGCACGCGCACCGCATATTCGCCCTCGGTCGCATGCTCGAAGCGCCACACGGTCGGCGAGGCGAGATAGGTGTAGATCAGGCCGACATGCCCCTCCAGCTCGCGCGGGTGGCTCGGCCGGCCATGCTTGTCCCAATAATCCGGCGTCGCCACCAGCGGCCGGCGCACCTCGAACAGCCGCCGCGCGCGCAGCGATGAATCGCTCAGCGCCGCGATGCGCAGCGCAAGGTCATATCCCTCTCCCACCAGATCGACGAACTGGTCGCTAAGGAAGAGCTCCACCGAAACCTCGGGATAGAGCGCCATGAAGGTCGGCAGCAGCGGCGCCAGATGCTGCATCCCGAAGGACATGGGGGCGGACATGCGCACCAGCCCGCGCGGGGTCGCCGATTGCGCCGATGCCTCCGCCTCCGCCGCCTCGCCTTCCGCCAGGATGCGCGCCGCCCGATCGAGCGACTCCCGCCCGCTCTCGCTCAGCGACAGGCGGCGCGATGTACGATGGAGCAGGGTCGTCCCCAACCGCTGCTCGAGCCGCGTCACCGCCTTGGACACGGTCGCCTTGGAAAGCTTCAGCTCGTCCGCCGCGCGGGCGAAGGAGCCCGTGTCCGCCACCTTCGCGAAAATCGCCCAGGCTTCGAAATCCGGCAATGACATAGGCTCACCTTCAGAAACGATGAGTTTCTATCATTCCTGTTTTTGCCCGGCTGTAAATCCTTATCTTGGCGTCAACAGCATTGCTCATCCGAGCAGGGAGACAGTAGATGATCGACCTTCGTCCTTTCGACAGCCTCGGCGGCGCCAACCATGGCTGGCTCGACGCCAAGCATCATTTTTCCTTCGCCAACTATTATGATCCCAAGCGGATGAACTGGGGTTCGCTGCGCGTGTGGAATGACGACACCATCGCCCCGCGCACGGGCTTCCCGCCGCATCCCCATTCGGACATGGAAATCATCACCTATGTCCGCAAGGGCGCCATCACGCATCAGGACAATCTGGGCAATAAGGGCCGCACCACGGCCGGCGACGTCCAGGTGATGTCCGCGGGCACCGGCATCGCGCATTCCGAATATAATCTGGAGGACGAGACGACCCAGATCTTCCAGATCTGGATCCTGCCCACCGGCCGCGGCAAGGCGCCGAGCTGGGGCACGCGGCCCTTCCCCAAGGGCGAGCGCTCCGGCCATTTCGTGACCCTCGCCTCGGGCTTCGAGAATGATGGCGACGCGCTGCCGATCCGCACCGACGCCCGCGTCGTCGGCGCGACGCTGAAGGCAGGCGAGAGCGCCGAATATCCGCTCGGCAAGGATCGCCACGCCTATCTGGTGCCGGCGGCCGGCGCGATCGAGATTGACGGCATTCGCGTCAACGCTCGCGACGGCGCCGCGATCAGCGACGTGGAGACGCTGCGCGTCACCGCGCTCGAGGATGCCGAGATCGTCCTCGTCGACGCGGCCTGACATGCTGCGGCGCCTTTTGACTCTTTTCCGTTCCTCCGTTCAGCCAAGGAAGACACGCATGAGCAAGGTCCTCGTCCTGTATTATTCGAGCTATGGTCATATCGAGCAGATGGCCGAGGCCGTCGCCGAGGGCGCCCGTTCAACGGGCGCCACGGTGGACATCAAGCGCGTGCCCGAGCTGGTGCCGGAGGAAGTGGCGAAGAACAGCCATTTCAAGCTGGATCAGAAGGCGCCGATCGCGACCGTCGACGATCTCGAACATTATGATGCGATCATCGTCGGCACGGGCACGCGCTATGGCCGCATGTCCTCGCAAATGGCCAATTTCCTCGATCAGACCGGCGGCCTGTGGATGCGCGGCGCGCTCAACGGCAAAGTGGGCGCGGCCTTCAGCGCCACCGCCAGCCAGCATGGCGGGCAGGAAACGACGCTTTTCTCGATCATCACCAACCTGATGCATCTCGGCCTGGTGGTGGTCGGCCTGCCCTACAGCTTCCAGGGCCAGCTCAAGCTGGACGAGGTGACCGGCGGTTCGCCCTATGGCGCGACGACCATCACCGGCGGCGACGGTTCGCGCCAGCCGAGCGAGAATGAGCTGGAAGGCGCCCGTTTCCAGGGCCGCCATGTCGCGGAAATCGCCAACCGGCTGTTCGGCTGATCCACCGGCGGCGGAGCATGCTCCGCCGCCATTTTCCCGCGTAGGATCAGGGGCCGGAACACACGCATAAGTTGCGCGGCACGGTCCGAAAAACCGCCTCGGATCGAGTATTTACCGCATCGCAGCGGCCGATTCCTGTTGCAGCGCAATGTCGAAATCGCCGGATTTGCGCGCTTTTCGACTTGTTCGGCTCCGATCCGAACCTATAATGTTCGCGTGGGCCGCAAATGGCCCGCTGTCGGCGCGATCCGTCGTGCCCGGCATATAAAAACACGAGACGTCACCATGTCGAGTGCCGTCCGCAGGAGAATGCCATGCCTACCCCTCGGTCGGGCCCCAGCCCGCGCCCCTCATGGGCTATCGCCATCGCCGCCATCCTGTCCTTCGGGGCTTCGGCTGCGCATGCCGATCCCCAGATCCAGGTCGATGCCACATCCGGGGATTCCATCACCCGGACGAAGATCGTCCATACCGACGATCTCAACCTTGCCAGCCCGGTGGCGCAGCGCAGGCTGGAACTGCGCATCGCCCGCGCGGCGCGCGAGGTCTGCGGCTATTCCTCGATGCACGGGCTGCGTCCGCCCGAATCCTATCTGCGTTGCGAAGAAGGCGCGCTCGCAGGCGCGGCCCGTCAATGGGCCCCGCTCCAGAAAAGCGCCGAGCGCGACAGCGGCCGTTCGTCCATCCGCTTGATGGATTAATCAAGCGCGGACGAACGCGCAGCTCCCTTGAAGGGCGGCCGATGACCCCCCATCGGCCGCCTTTTTATTATGTCCGTCACCCTGCAACGGAGTTGGGCGAAAAACGGACCTAGCGAGACCTGTGCGCGGGTGGGAGTAGCCGAGGGTGGAAGAAGCTGATTCCATGGGCTTTCCGAGATGGAGAGGGCCGAGATGGAGAGGAGCCATGTCCCATCGTTCGATCGGCCAGGAACAGTTCGGCTTTTCGCGCCAACAGCGCTCGTCATCCTCGCTCGACGAGATGGCCAGGCTGATCTCGGGTGGGAGCCGATCATGACGCTGCTCGCCCCACTCTATCCGGCAATGAAGGGAGAGCCCGCCCGGCCACCTTGGCGATGTTCAAGGCGCTATTCCTGCAGTCTGCTATGATCTGTCCGTCGCGTCGGCGCTTCGCTATGGCCGCATTCTTCTCGCCGGGGTCTTGCACGGGCGCCACCCGTCCCGTTCCGCATGGCTTTTTGCCGAGACACCTTCTACGAGCCGCCGATGGACGTTACCGATCTTCGCGTCGCCCTGTTCACGGGCAATTATAATTATGTCCGGGATGGCGCCAATCAGGCGCTGAACCGGCTCGTCGGCTATCTCCAGCGCGAAGGCGCCAAGGTCCGCATCTACAGCCCCCGCACCGATACGCCCGCCTTCCCCTCCACCGGCAAGGTGATCGGCGTGCCGGCGCTGCCGCTACCCGGCCGCGCCGAATATCGCGCCCCGCTGTGCATCCCGCCCCGGGTGAAGCGCGACATCAGGGATTTCGATCCCACCATCTTTCATGTCGCCAGCCCCGAAATATTGGGCCATCGCGCCGTCACGCTCGCCCGCAAGCGCGACCTGCCGGTCGTCGCCTCGGTCCATACCCGCTTCGAAACCTATCCGCGCTATTATGGCCTCGCCTTCATGGAGCCGCTGGTGGAGGCCGCGCTGCGCCGCTTCTATCGCCGCTGCGACGCCATTTTCGCGCCCTCCGAATCCATGGCTCAGCTGCTGCGCGAACAGCGGATGAGCTATCATGTCGGCATCTGGTCACGCGGCGTCGATCGCGAGGTCTTCTCGCCCGCGCGGCGCGACATGAACTGGCGCCGCAGCCTCGGCATCGCCGATGACGAGCCCGTCATCGCCTTTGTCGGCCGGCTGGTGATGGAAAAGGGGCTGGACGTCTTCGCCGATGCGATCGATGCGCTCGATCGGCGCAATGTGCGCCATCGCGTGCTGGTGATCGGCGAGGGGCCGGCGCGCGAATGGTTCGAGCGCCGCCTGCCCGACGCCATCTTCGTCGGATTCCAGAAGGGCGACGATCTCGGCCGCGCCATCGCCTCCGCCGACATGCTGTTCAATCCGTCCGTCACCGAGACGTTCGGCAATGTCACGCTCGAAGCCATGGCCGCCGGCCTTCCCGTCGTCGCCGCGCGCGCGACGGGCAGCCTCAGCCTCGTCACCGAAAATGTCACGGGCAAGCTGGTCCGCGCGGGTGGCACGGAAGCCTTCGCCAATGCGCTGCGCGTCTATTGCGAGGATCCCGGCACGCGCGAGGCAGCCGGCATTGCGGGCCGCAAGGCGAGCGAGCGCTATGGCTGGGATCAGGTCAATCAGAAGCTGGTCGAGGCCTATCTCCGCATCGTCCGGGCGCGGGCCAGGGGCAAATAGGCCCGGCACCTCCGCCGCCCCGCCGGGGCAGGGGATGACGACCGGTCCGCTCCACGCTATTGAGCTCGACCCAAGCCCGTGGAGGCCCTTATGCCCGTCACCACCATCGGTCTCGATGCCGACGACACGCTCTGGCACAATGAGACGATCTTCCGCCTCACGCAGCGCCGCTTCCAGGAATTGCTCGCCCCCTTCGCGGACGAGGCGCTGATCGAGGAGCGGCTGGCGGAGGTCGAGCAACGCAACCTCGCCCTCTATGGCTATGGCGCCAAGGGCTTCACCCTCTCGATGCTCGAAACCGCGCTGGAACTCAGCCGCGCCTGCGTGCCGGCGACGGTCGTCGAGGAGATTCTCGCCGCCGGCCGCGAAATGATGCGCCATCCCGTCGAGCCGCTGCCCGGCGTCACCGAGGCGCTGGAGACGCTGGCGGAGCGCGCGCGGCTCATTCTCATCACCAAGGGCGATCTATTCCATCAGGAGGCCAAGCTCGCCGCCTCCGGCCTGGGCGATCATTTCTCGGGCGTCGAGATCGTCAGCGACAAGCGGGCGGACACCTATCGCCGCATCTTCGCGCGCCATGGCGCGGGCGCGGACCAGTCGCTGATGGCCGGAAACAGCGTCCGTTCGGACATATTGCCCGCGCTCGAGGCAGGCAGTTACGCCGCGCTCATTCCCTATCCGCTGGTCTGGGCGCATGAAGCGGCCGAGGTTCCGACCGGCCATCCCCGCTTCACCGAACTCGCCTCGCTCGCCGAACTCTCCGCCTGGCTCGAAAACCTCGCCTGATCGTCCCGCCAGCTCCATCCTGCCGGCGCCATCCTGCCGGAGAATGCCGGTCAGGCCGACAGCAGCTCCATGTCGATCTCGTTCCGATAGGGCAGATCGGGGCCGCGGCGGGAGCAGGTCACGCCGGCGGCGCGTATCGCATAAGCGGCGAGCCGTTCCAGCTCTCCGCCGCCAAGCCCCGCGAGCCCCGTCGGGGAGGCCGCGCCATTGGCATGCAGATAGGCAAGCATCGCCGCCTGGAAGGTATCGCCGGCGCCGACCGTATCGACCACGCTGATGGGCGCTGCCGATATCTCGACCGCGCCATGCGCCTGCGAAAGAAGCAGCGCCCCGTCGCCGCCGCGCGTCACCACCACCAGCCGGCAGCGGTCGGAAAGCCAGCGCCGCGCGGTCTCGATCGGATCCGCGCCGGGATAGAGCAGGTCGATATCCTCGAGGCTCGCCTTCACCACATGCGCATAGCGTGCGAAGCGCTCGATCTGCTCCCGCCAGCGCGCCGTATCGGGCTCGACCGCGAGGCGGACGTTCGGATCGAGCGTGACGAGGCAATGCTCCCCCACCCGCTCGAGCAGCGCCAGCAGCCGATCCGCCGAAGGCTGGGTCACGAGCGGGAAGGAGCCGACATGGACGGCCGTGATCGAATCGATCGCGGCGGCGACCTCGTCGACATCGGGATGGAAATTCGCCTCGTCCAGCCCCCGGAAACGGTAGCTGGCGATGCCCTGCTCGTCGAGGCTGACCAGCGCGCAGGGCGTCGGCCCCGTCGAGCGCGAGGCGAAGCGGACATCGACATTCTCGCGCGCCAGCGCATCCTGGAGCGCGCAGCCATAATCGTCGCCGGAAAGCGAGGTGGCGAGCGACACGGGCACGCCCAGCCGCGCGAGGCCGATCGCCACGTTGAACGGCGATCCGCCCGCGACGGCGCGCGGCCGCGCGCCGGACGAAGCTTGGTCCCCTTCCTCGAATACGTCGAACAGCGCCTCGCCGCAGATCAGAAACATGCGGATATCCCCTCGATCAGGCCGAAACGGTGGCGGTCGTGCCGGCGGGGGCGCCGCCGGCTCCGGCCGTGTCGCGCGATCCACCCAGCCGCTCCTCCATCTCCTCCAGCGCCACGCCGCGCGTCTCGGGGAAGAAGATCAGCACGAGGACGAACTGCAGCGCCATCATCCCGGCGAAGAACAGGAAGGGCGCGCCGCGCGACACCGCTGCCACCGCCGGGAAGACGCCCGAGATCAGCGCGTTCCACAGCCAATGGGTGGTGCTGCCCAGCGCCGCGCCGCGCGCACGCACGCTCGTCGGGAAGATCTCGCTCAGATAGACCCAGATCACCGCGCCCTGGCTCACCGCGAAGAAGGCGATGAAGCCGATCAGCATCCACAGCAAGAGCGCCTCGGGCAGATGGCCGAAGAGCACCACCGCGACCACCGAGAGACAGGCCGTCATGCCCGCCGCACCGACCAGCAGCAGCGTCTTGCGGCCGACACGGTCGATCAGCATCATGCCCAGCGCCGTGAACAGCAGGTTGGCGACGCCGATCGCCACGGCCTGCCGGTCGGCCGAAACCGCGCCATAGCCGGCGGCCGCGAAAATATCGTTCAGATAATAAAGGATCGCGTTGATGCCGGCGAGCTGGTTGAAGCTCGCCAGGCCGAAGGCGAGCAGGATCGGCTTGCCATGCCGCGCCCAGGAAAGCTTCACGCCGGCATGGGAACGCTCCTCGGCCAGCGAACGCTCGATCTGCTTCAGCTCGCCACGCGGATCGGCGATGCCGATATTGGCGAGCACCTCGGCCGCCTCCGCGCCGCGCTGCTTTGCCGCGAGCCAGCGCGGGCTGTTGGGGATGCGATAGAGAAGGACGAGCAGCACCACCGCTGGCGCTGCCGCCGCGCCAAGCTTCCAGCGCCACACTTCGCTGCCGTCGAGCAGCGCGCCGATCACGCCATTGCTGAGATAGGCGACGAGGATGCCCAGCACGACATTGAACTGGAACATGCCGACGAGCGCACCGCGCCGCGCGGGTGGGGCGATTTCGGAAATATAGACGGGCGCCAGCACGGAGGAGCCACCGATCGCGATCCCGCCGATGAAGCGGAAGAAGATCAGCGATCCCCAGTCCCAGGCGATCGCCGAGCCCACGCCCGAGACGATATAGAACAGCGCCAGCACGCGCAGCGCGTTGCGGCTGCCGAAACGGTCGCCGGGCGATCCGATCAGCAGCGCGCCGAGCAGCGTGCCCCACAGCGCCGAGGATACGGTCAGGCCAAGCGAGGCCGGCGTCAGATCGAAGACGCGGACGAGATCGCCCGTCACGCCCGCTACTACCGCCGTGTCGAAACCGAACAGCAGCCCTGCGAGCGCTGCGGTCGCAACGCTGACGCCCAATAGATTCCGTGCTTGCATCAATCCCCTCCGGCGGCCCGCATCCGCAATTATTAAGAAAACGTTTTCTCCTGAGCAGCTTCGAAGGTCAAGACCGAATCAAGGCTTCACAAAGGCGTCCGCCGCCAGATTGAACCGGATCATCGTCAGACGCGGCGATGAATCGGGCGTCCCGTAGCGATCTGGCGACATATTATTTCGTGTGCACCCTGTTCGACCATTCGACAATGTTGATCTCCCGCCCTTTTTGCGATTGCGAATGAGAATTGGTCGCACTAATCATTTCTTCCGGGGGCATAGGATGCGATCGAGCAAACCGGTGGGCTGAATCCCAGGCCCCGCACGGGCCTCCGCCCGTTCGGAACATGGCAGGCGGGATCGGCTCGATGCCGCTCTGTCAACAGGGAAAAATACGGGACGGAAATCGATCTCTGACATGCGCAAGAAACTCGTCACCCTGCATCTGTGGTTCGGCCTGACGATCGGCCTGCTCTGGGCGGTTCAAGGGCTCAGTGGCGCGCTGCTGGTATTCCATCAGGAAATTGAGCGGCTGGCGGGCCCGGCGACGAGCGCGGGGCCGCAGGCTTCGCTCGATACCGTTATCGCCCGCGCGGCCAAAGCGGCGAATGCCCCGATCGACACGGTGAGCGTGACGGACGGGCGCGGCGACCTGCTGTCGGCCTGGTACAGGGATGCGGAAGGTCATAAGCGCGCCCAACTCGTCGATGCGGCCACGGCACGCATTCTGGCGGCGCATGATCGCGAACCGGCGCTGCCGGCCGCGGGATCGGCCATGCAATGGGTCTATCTGCTTCACGAAACGCTGCTCGGCGGAGCGTTCGGCGAGACGCTGATCGGCATCTCCGGCCTATTGCTGATGACGGCTGCCGCGACCGGCCTGTACGTCGCCTGGCCGAAGCGCCGGCAATGGAAGGCGGCCTTCTCGGTCAGCCGCTGGCGATCGCCGCCGCAGAAGCTTTATGGCTGGCACAGGGCGGTGGGGCTGCTCACCGGCTTCGCGCTGCTCGTCATCGCGCCATGCGGCATCTATATGGTCTTCGCGAACGAGCTGCGTCCCGCGCTGGCAAAGCTTGTGCCGCATCACCTGCCCTATAAGATCGCCCCCGCCCCGGCCGATTTCCGGCCGACCGAGAGCGCTCAGGCCGCGCTCGACCGCGCCCACGCGCTCTTTCCGGACGGCCGCTTCGTCCGCCTGACCCTGCCCACGGCCGAGGCGCCCGCCTATCGGATCCGCCTGCGCCAACCGGGCGAGACGCGCGCATGGTCGGGCGTTACGACCATCGTCATCGATGCGCGCACCGGCCGCACGCTCAATATCTATGATCCGCTGAAGGCGCCGCTCAGCAATCGCATCCTGGACGCCGCTTATTCCATCCACAATGGCGAGGTCGCGCATCTTGCCGGGCGGCTGCTGGTGATGCTCGCGGGCCTCGCGCTGCCGACACTCTACATTACGGGCATCAAGTCCTGGCTCGGCAAGCGCCGGCGGAAGAAATCGGGCAAGCGCCGTGCCGCGCCCCAAAGTGCATCCGCCTCTGCCGGATCAAGGAGCGCCCCGCTTCCATAGCTGACCGGCCGATTACGGAATCGCACATATCATCCGGGCCGGGTGATCTCACCCGGCCCGGACAATGGCTCAGAAAGCCGCGCGCAGCGTCACCTGGAACAGCCGGCCCGCGCGCTCGCGCTCCAGCTCATGCTCGTCGAGCTCGCCGGCGGCGCGGTTCGCCACTATTTCGTCGAACGAGTCCCCATCGAATTTGTCGAACGTCTCGCGCTTGGCGCGGTTCAGCAGGTTCTGCGCGGAGAAGCGCAGCACGAAATTCCTGCCGAAACGCTTTTCGACAAAGGCTTCGAGATCCGCGCCATAGGTCAGATCCACCGTCTCGTCGAAATTGGATTCCCTGGCCTTGCTGCGGCCCGAGATCGAGGCGCCGAAGCTCGCATCGACCGCACGCACCGTCTGGATGAAGCCGGCATTGTAGATATGATGCGGCTGGTTGTTGAAACGGCGCTTCTCGCCCGTGAAAGGATCGGTCGTCTCGCTGTCGAGATAGGTGTAGTTGGCAAAGATGCCGGTATCGGGCGCGCCGAGAAAGGCGAGCGGCGTGGAAAAGTCGAACTCGACGCCCCAGGTCTTGCCGTCGCCGACATTGCGCGGCGTCACCTCGCGGAAGCCGTCAATCTCCTCGCCCGTCGCATTGACCTCGATCAGGTCCGAAATGTCGCGGTAGAAGAAATTGACGCCGACAATGCCCTTGCCCGCAAGCCTGCGCTCATAGCCGATATCGACGCCCCAGGCGCGCTCATTCTTGAGGTCGGGATTGCCGACGAGGACATTCTCATCCGCCGGTTCCTCGAACTGCCGGAAAGGCGCGATATAGTCATAATTGGGCCGGCGTACCGTCCGCGCGAGCGAGGCGCGGAACTGATCGTTGCCGGTCGGCGTGAAGCGGAAGTGAAACGAAGGATTGAGCGATTCCGCGTTATAAGAGGCGCGGTCGGTCAGGCCCACTTCCTCCTCCGGATTGCTGGCAACCTTGCGGCGCGTAATCTCGTAGCGCAGGCCCGCATCGATCGTGATGCTGGACGAGGGCTCGAAGGTCAGCCGCGCATAGGGATCGTAGCGCTTTTCCTTGATGGTGAAGAGCGCGCCCGCCACCGGCTCGTCCTGGCTGCCATCCTCGAGCAGCGAGCCATTGCGCTCCTTGTTCAGATAATCGAGGCCGAGCTTCGCCGAAAGGCTGCCGGCCTTGAAGCTGTAAAAGGCAGTCGCCTGATATTCGTCGTCCTTGATGTCCTGGAACAGCCGCTCGTCAAGCTCGAGTTCGTCGAGCGTGTCGCCCTGGTCGACCTCGGTCAGCGTGTCGTCGCGAAAGCCGTTCCACGCGCTCCTGAGGCCGAATTCGCCCGGGCCGACGGGCAGCTCCAGATCGGCGGTGATCGCATAGGTCTGCTGGCTGATGCGCTCGCGCTGCACCTCGGCGCCGTCGATCACGAGATCGGACTGTTTGGGAATGAAGCGCTCGCCCAGTTCCTCGGCATCGAGGCCGTCGCGCAGCACATATTCGATCGAGGTCTCGTCCTCGTCGCGGTCGGTATCGACGACGAGGCCGCCGACGCGCAGCCGGCCCTCGCCGATCCGCGTCGTGATCTCGGCATTGGCCGACAGGTCGCTGCCATCGCGCGTATCGTCCTGAAGCTCGCGATTGTCGAAGAACAGATCGCCATCGAAACGCTCGGAAATCTTCTTCTTGGGGTTGCGACGCTCCTGATAATTGAGCGCAGCCCAGAAGCTGGTGTCACCCAGCGTGTCGGCATAGGCGATCGCGCCCGAGGGGCGAACGCCGCCATCCTCGTTGATCAGCGTGCCGGCCTTGGCGAAGCCGCCCTCGAAGCTGGCCGCTTCCTTGGTGATGATGTTGAGCGTGCCCGCAATGCCCTCGCTCGGCTGGTCGGCGCGCGGCGCGCGGACGATCTCGATCCGCTCGACCAACTCGGCGGGGATGCGGTCGACGAAGAAGCTGCGGTCGGCGCCCGCGCCCGGCGCGCGGCGGCCGTTGATCAGCACCTGGGTGAAGCCCGGCGGCAGGCCGCGCATCTGGGCGCCGTCATATTCGAGCACGTCCGAGGTGAAGGTGACGCCCGGCACGCGCTTCAGCATCTCGCCGACCGACACAGGCTCGAAGCGCTGGAAATATTCAAGATCGTAGGAAAGAACAGGATTGGTGTCCTCGGTGCGGTTGCGGAACGCGATCGCAGCCGTAACGATGATTTCATTTGCACGAACCTGCTCGCTTTCCTCAGGAACAGTGGCCGTCTGCGCAATAGATGGAGATGAAAAAATAAAAGGAGCGATAGCAGCCCCGATTAGAAATAGATTTTTCTTCTTCACTATTTCCCCCTTTTATCGCGGAGCTTTTTGCGAGTTGACGCAATATCTGAACCCGATATTAACGCTGATAAATGGGTCAATTAGGAAAGCATTGTGACGAAAGCAGGTAACACACGTTTCAATTTTGTTGCGTCCTCCTTCATCCTCATGACGGTGGCCGCCTGCGCCGCGCCTGAGCCGACGATGGAGATGCGGATCGCGCGCGCCGCGCCCGCCGTCTCGGTGCAGGCGCGCGGCGAGACCGCGGCGGTCGCGACCGCGAATGTCGACGCCGCGGACGATCCCGCCATCTGGCGCAATCCGGCCGATCCTGCCGCGAGCCTGATCGTCGGCACCGACAAGAAAGCGGGGCTGCACGTCTATGGGCTCGACGGGTCCGACCGCTTCTTCTTCGATGCGGGCGCAGTCAACAATGTCGATCTGCGCGCCGATGTGCCGATCGGCGGCGCGCCCGGCATCCTCGTCGGCGCGAGCGATCGCAACGACCTCGCAAATTCGCAGCTTGCGCTGTTCAGGCTCGATCCGGCGACGGCGCAGCTCCACCCGCTGGGCAAGGTCCCGTCGGGCAAGGGCGAGGCCTATGGCGTCTGCCTCTACCGCACGGCCCAGTCGCTCCATGCCTTCATGGTGCTGAAGGATGGGACGATCAATCAGGTCGAACTCGATCTGGCCGGCGCGCAGCCGGCGGGCCGCATCGTCCGGACGATGAAGCTCGGTACACAATCCGAAGGCTGCGTCGTCGACGAGCGCACAGGCCGCCTCTATGTCGCCGAGGAGGATGTCGGGCTCTGGCGCTTCAATGCCGCGCCGGACGGCTCCGTCCAGCCGATCCGCATCGCCGCGGCCGATGGCTACAAGCTCGTCGCCGACGCCGAGGGGCTGGCGCTCGCGGCGCAGGGAGAGAAAGGCGGCTATCTCCTCGTGTCGAGCCAGGGCGACAATGCCTATGCGGTCTACCGGCTTGAGGATGACGGCTATGTCGGCCGTTTCCGCATCGCGGCCGGAGCGGTCGGCAGCGTCGAGGAAACCGACGGGATCGACCTCGTCCCCGGCGATTTCGGGCCCAACTATCCCGGCGGCCTGTTCGTCACGCAGGATGGGATGAACCCGCCCAAGGCGCAGAATTTCAAGCTCACCGCTTGGGACGACATAAAGAAGGCGCTCGGCCTCAACTGATCCCTGCCCCGGCTGGGGGCCGGGCGCATGTCGCGCGACCCCTATCCGGCTCCATGTCAGTATAGGGGCCGCGCGATGCCATGATTGCGCGCCTACAAAGCATCGCCGGCCGATCCGCCGAGCCTGGCCGCGCCGACAGCGTGGGAAGCGGGGCCAGGATGAAGCCTCTTTTGAGGCCAGCCGACGAGGCTTGTCAGCCTATCACGCCGGAGGGATACTGCCCCCAAAAACAGAATGTTCAGGAGATGAAGCGTGAGAGCTGAACAAGCCGCGCATATCGAGGAGCTGTGCAGCGTCGCGGCGGGCAAGCCGACGACGCGCGCGCCCCTCATCAGCGCATCCTGGCGGCGGTGCGTCGATCGGCACAAGCTCGATCCCGAGATATTGCGCAGCCCCCATATCCTGACCAGCACGCGGCTGCGCGAGCATCGCGACGTGATGGACGCGTTCCTCCATACCGCCCGGTTCGGCCTGGAAACGCTCTATCGTCAGGTATCCGGCCTCGGCTATGTCCTGCTGCTGACCGACAGCAAGGGCGTCACGGTCGACTTCATCGGCGACGAGGCCGCCACCGAGGATCTCCGCCGCACCGGCCTCTATCTGGGCGCGGATTGGGCCGAGCAGCAGATGGGCACCTGCGCGGTCGGCACCTGCATCGCGACCGGCGAGGCGCTCACCGTCCACCGCTCGGACCATTTCGACGCGACCCATATCCCGCTCACCTGCACCGCAGCACCCGTCTATGACGGCACCGGCAGGCTCGCGGCCGTGCTCGATATCTCGGCGCTGAAGTCGCCGTCGCCGAAGGAGAGCCAGCATCTCGCGCTCCAGCTCGTCGAAAGCTGCGCGCGGAAGATCGAGAATGCCAGCCTCCTCAACGATTTCCGCCATGACTGGATCATCAAGCTGTCCAGCTCGCAGGAATTCGCCGATGTCGATCCGGATTTCCTGCTGGCGGTGGATGACGGCGGTCGGATCGCGGGCTTCAACCGCCGTGCCGGCAAGCTTCTGGAGGATCGCGACGGCGGCGAGACACGCGGCCCGATCGGACGGAAGCTCGACGAATATTTCGATTGTGGCATCGACGACCTGCCATCCTTCATCCATTCGATCCCGACATATCAGCGCACCGCCCGGCTCCGCGGCAGCGGCGAGATGCTGTTCGCGCAGGCGCTGCCCCCACCGGCCAAGCCCCTCTCCTCACCGCGCATGGACATGCCCCGGCCCCCGCTTCCCGAGCCCCTGCGCGCGCTCTTCGGCGAGGATGCGGCGATGGCCCAGCTCGCCGCGCGCGCCGCGCGCCTGGTCGACACACAGATGAGCATCCTGGTCCAGGGCGAGACGGGCACCGGCAAGGAACATCTCGCCAAGGCGATCCACGCCGCGAGCGCGCGTGCCAGCAAGGCCTTCGTGCCCGTGAACTGCGCGGCGCTGCCCGAGACGCTGATCGAGAGCGAGCTGTTCGGCTATGAAGCGGGCGCGTTCACGGGCGCGGCAGGACGCGGCAAGAAGGGGCTGGTGCTGGAAGCGGACGGCGGCACGCTGTTCCTCGACGAGATTGGCGACATGCCGCTCGCCGCGCAGACCCGGCTGCTCCGCGTGCTGGCGGAGCGCGAGGTGACGCCGGTCGGACGCACCCGGCCCGTGCCCGTCAACATCCGCGTCATCGCCGCCACGCATCGCGATCTTGCCGAGCAGGTCCGTGCCGGCCGGTTCCGCGACGATCTCTATTATCGGCTGAACGGCGCGGTGCTGCGCCTGCCTGCGCTGCGGCGGCGCGCAGATCTCGAATGGCTGATCGACCGGCTGCTGGCGGCGCGCTGTCCGGACAGGAAGCCGCCCCGGCTGAGCAGCGCCGCCATGCAAGCGCTGCTCGGTCATGACTGGCCGGGCAATATCCGCGAACTCGTCAACGCCATCGACTATGCCTGTGCGCTGTCGAACGGCGCGACGATCACGCCCTCCGATCTGCCGGATATGATCGTCGGGCGCCTCGGTGCCGACGATCGGCGCGTCGCCGCATCCACCGCCTCCGGATGCGAGGCGGAGGAACTGGTGGATGCATTGCGCGCGCATCGCTGGAATGTCTCGGCGATCGCGCGCGAATGGCAGGTCGATCGATCGACCGTGCACCGGCGGATGCGCCGCCTCGGCATCGTTCCGCCCAATCGGCGCGGCTGATCGCGCAATGTGGCGCCACAGCTGTTGCACCTGCCGTGCAACAGCTGGTGCATGACGGCGCGCCGCCGCTTCCCTGAAACAGCTCCCCGATAACGTATTTGCGGGCTTTTTGGAGCTGCGCTCGACCTGGCACGGCCCTTGCTGACCCTTTCCGTAAAACAGAAAATGCGATGGAGAGCCAGGTTCGATGCCCAGCGTCGGCATCATCGCCCGTTCCGTTTCCGCCCGCGCCATGGGCGCCGCCGGCGACGCTCCATGCCCTGCCCCCATTGGACCGAACCCAAGAAAGATAATGGAGGAGAAACGATGTCGAACAATCCCTTCCCGCTCGAGAAGCCGGATCTGCTGAAGGCCTATCGGACCATGCGCACGATCCGCGAGTTCGAGGAGCGGCTGCATATCGAGTTCGCGCGCGGCGACATTCCCGGTTTCGTCCATCTCTATGCCGGCGAGGAAGCCTGCGCTGCCGGCGTCATGATGCACCTCACCGATATCGACCGCATCGCCTCCACCCATCGCGGCCATGGCCATTGCATCGCCAAGGGTGTCGACGTGCATGAGATGATGGCGGAGATATATGGCAAGGCCACCGGTGCCTGCCGCGGCAAGGGCGGCTCGATGCATATCGCGGACCTCTCCAAGGGCATGATGGGCGCGAACGGCATACTCGGCGCAGGCGCGCCGCTCATCTGCGGCGCGGGGCTCGCCGCCAAGTTCCGGGGCGATGGCGGCGTCGGCGTCACCTTCTTCGGCGACGGGGCGTCGAACCAGGGGACGGTGCTCGAAAGCATGAACCTCGCCGCGATCTGGAAGCTGCCCGTGCTCTTCGTGGTCGAGAATAACGGCTATGCCGAGGCGACCTCGGTCAACTACGCGACCGCGATCGACTCCTTCATCGATCGCGCCACCGGCTTCGGCCTGCCCGCCATGGCGGTCGACGGCACCGACTTCTTCGCCGTGTATGAAGCGGCCGGCGAGCTGATCCGCCGCGCGCGCGAAGGCGGCGGCCCGGCGCTGCTCGAATGCAGGATGGTCCGCTTCTTCGGCCATTTCGAGGGCGACGCCCAGACCTACAAGGCCAAGGGCGAGAATGACTTCAACCGCGCCAATCGCGACTGCCTGAACCTTTTTGCCGAGCGCGTGCTGGAGGTCGGCATCGTCTCAACCGAGGAGATCGAGGCGATCGACCGCGAGCTGCTCCTCCTGATCGAGGCGTCCGTCACCGCGGCCAAGGCGGCGCCGCTCCCCGCCCCGCGCGACCTCACTGCCGACGTCTACGTCTCCTACTGACGCCGGCCAACGAAAAGACCCAAGGAAAGGATTAGCCATGGCCCGCAAGATCAGCTTCAAACAGGCGATCAACGAGGCGCTCGATCTGGAGATGCGCCGCGACCCCACCGTCATCCTGCTCGGCGAGGATATTGTCGGCGGCGCCGGCGGCAAGGGCGAGGAGGATGCCTGGGGCGGCGTGCTCGGCGTGACGAAGGGGCTGCACGCCAAATATCCCGGTCGCCTGCTCGATACGCCGCTGTCCGAATCTGCCTATATCGGCGCGGCGATCGGCGCCGCCTGCTGCGGCATGCGCCCGGTGGCCGAGCTCATGTTCCTCGATTTCATGGGTGTCTGCTTCGATCAGATCCTGAACCAGGCGGCGAAGTTCAACTATATGTTCGGCGGCAAGGCGCGCACGCCGGTCACGATCCGCGCGATGGTCGGCGCGGGCTTCCGGGCGGCCGCGCAGCATTCGCAGATGCTGACCCCGCTCTTCACGCATATTCCGGGCCTGAAGGTCGTCTGCCCGTCCAACGCCTATGATGCCAAGGGCCTGCTCATCCAGTCGATCCGCGACAATGATCCCGTCATCTTCTGCGAGCATAAGAATCTCTACGGGCATGAGGTGGACGTGCCGGCCGAAGCCTATGCCCTGCCCTTCGGCGAGGCCAATATCGTGCGCGACGGCCGGGACGTGACGATCGTCACCTATGGGCTGATGGTCCACCGCGCCGTCGAGGCGGCCGCCGTGCTGGCGAAGCAGGGCATCGAGGCCGAGGTGATCGATCTTCGCACCCTCTCGCCGATCGACTGGGACACGGTGATCGAGAGCGTGGAGACGACCGGCCGGCTGGTCGTGGTCGACGAGGCGCATCCGCGCTGCTCGCTCGCGACCGACGTCGCGGCCTATGTCGCCCAGCATGCCTTCGGCGCGCTGAAGGCAGCACCGCAGATGGTGACCGCGCCGCACACGCCGGTGCCCTTCTCGCCGGTGCTCGAGGATCTCTACCTCCCCACCGCAGACGTGATCGCCACCGCCGTGTCGCGGATCACCGCGCGCGAGAAGCTGGTCGCCTGAAGGAGATGATGACGATGGATATGCGGATAAAGCCGATCGTGATGCCCAAATGGGGCCTGTCCATGTCCGAAGGCCGGGTGACGGGATGGCTCAAGAAGGCCGGTGATCGGATCGCGGTCGGCGACGAGATCGTCGAGGTCGAGACGGACAAGATAGCGGGCGTGGTGGAAGCGGGCGATGCCGGCCTGCTGCGCCGCGCGATCGGCGAGGAAGACATAGTCTATCCGGTGAAGGCGCTCATCGGCGTGATCGCCGACGAGGATGTGAGCGATACCGACATCGACGCCTTCATCGCGGCCTATGTCACCCCCGCGGGCGACGAGGAGGAAGGCGAGGCGAAGGGACCAGGCTACGAATTCGTCGAAACCGACGCAGGCACGATCCGCTACGCCAGGCGCGGCGATGGCGGCGAGACCGTCATTCTCGTCCACGGCTTTGGCGGCGACCTCGACAATTGGCTGTTCAACATCGACGCGATCGCGGAGAAGGCGACCGTCCACGCGCTCGACCTACCGGGCCATGGCCAGTCGACCAAGACGGTCGGCAACGCCTCGGTGGACGGCTTGGCAGGCGTGCTGCTCGGCTTCATGGCGAAGCTCGGGATCGATCGCGCGCATCTCGTCGGCCATTCCATGGGCAGCGCGGTATCGATGGCGGCGGCGCTCGCGGCCCCCGACAAGGTGGCCTCGCTCACGCTGATCGCACCCGCCGGCCTCGGGCCGGAAATCAATGCCGACTATCTCGAAGGCTTCGTCGCCGCCCAGTCGCGGCGTGAGCTCAAGCCCGTCGTCGAGCAGCTTTTCGCCGATCCGGCGCTCGCGAGCCGGCAGATGCTGGACGATCTGCTCAAATATAAGCGGATCGACGGGGTCGAGGAGGCGCTTCGGGCAATCATGGCGGCATTTCTGGAGAGCGAGCGGCAGCGACGGATTCTCTCGCCCCAGATCGCCGCGGCCAACCTGCCGATCCTCCTGATCTGGGGCGAGGAGGATCGCATCATTCCCGCCGCGCACGCGCGGGCGCTCGACGGCCGCGCCACGGCGGAGATCATCGAGGGCGCGGGCCATATGGTCCAGATGGAGAAGGCGAGCCGCGTCAACGACCGCATCCTCGCCCATGTCGCGGATCGAGTAGCCACGCCTGCATGACGGCAAGGCGCCTCGCGTCCCGCATCAACACAAGACATTGAAAACAGACATATATTAGGAGAGACATATGACCGTTCACGAGCCGATCGTCGCCCGCAAGGCCCCGTTCAAGGCGCGCTACGGCAACTATATTGGCGGCCAATGGGTGGAACCCGCCGATGGCCGCTATTTCGACGACACCTCCCCGATCAACGGACAGGTCGTCACCTCGATCGCACGATCAGGCACAATCGATGTGGAACGCGCGATCGACGCTGCCCATGCCGCAAAGGACGGCTGGGGCCGCACCAGCCCGGCCGAGCGCGCGCTGATCCTCCATCGCATCGCCGACCGGATGGAGGAAAATCTCGACCTGCTGGCAACCGCCGAAACCTGGGACAATGGCAAGCCGATCCGCGAAACGACGGCCGCCGACCTGCCGCTCGCCATCGATCATTTCCGCTATTTCGCCGGCTGCGTCCGCGCGCAGGAAGGCGGCATCTCCGAAATCGACCATGACACGGTCGCCTATCATTTCCATGAGCCGCTGGGCGTCGTCGGGCAGATCATCCCGTGGAACTTCCCGCTGCTGATGGCCTGCTGGAAGCTGGCGCCCGCGCTGGCGGCAGGCAATTGCGTCGTCATCAAGCCCGCCGAGCAGACACCCGCCTCGATCCTCGTCTGGGCGGAATTGGTGGGCGACCTGCTGCCGCCGGGCGTGCTCAACATCGTCAACGGCTTCGGGCTGGAGGCGGGAAAGCCGCTCGCCACCTCGCCGCGCATCGCCAAGATCGCCTTCACCGGCGAGACGACGACCGGCCGGCTCATCATGCAATATGCCAGCGACAATCTGATCCCCGTGACGCTGGAGCTGGGCGGCAAGAGCCCCAACATCTTCTTCGCCGACGTGGCCGCCGAGGATGACGATTATTTCGACAAGGCGATCGAGGGCTTCGCCATGTTCGCGCTCAACCAGGGCGAGGTCTGCACCTGCCCGAGCCGCGCGCTCGTCCATGAAAGCATCTATGACCGCTTCATGGAGAAAGCGGTCGCGCGCGTGGAGGCGATCCGCCAGGGCGATCCGCTCGACCCCCGCACGGCGATCGGCGCGCAGGCCTCCTCCGAGCAGCTCGAAAAGATCCTTTCCTATTTCGACATCGGCCGGAAGGAAGGCGCCGAGTTGCTGACCGGCGGCGAGCGCAACCGGCTCGGCGACGGGCTGGAAAACGGCTTCTACGTCAAGCCCACCATCCTGCGCGGCCACAATCGGATGCGCATCTTCCAGGAGGAGATTTTCGGCCCGGTCGTCTCGGTGACGACCTTCAAGGACGATGCCGAGGCGCTGTCGATCGCCAATGACACACATTACGGCCTGGGCGCGGGCGTCTGGACGCGCGACGGCACCCGCGCCTACCGCATGGGCCGCGGCATCCAGGCCGGCCGCGTCTGGACCAACTGCTACCATGCCTATCCGGCGCACGCCGCCTTCGGCGGTTACAAGCAGTCGGGCATCGGCCGCGAGACGCACCGGATGATGCTCGACCATTATCAGCAGACCAAGAATCTGCTGGTCAGCTACAGCCCGAAGGCGCTGGGCTTTTTCTGAGATAGCCGTGAACGAGGGGCGCATTGCCGCCCCTCGCTATGTGCCGCCCGCGTCCGTCGGGTGGCGAATAATAAGGGGAATATCTAATGAGCATTGCGGGCAAGGTCGCTCTGGTAACGGGGGCCGGCCAGGGCATCGGGCGCGGCATCGCCCTGCGCCTGGCGCGGGACGGGGCGGATATCGCGCTGGTCGATATCAGGGACGACAAGATCGGCGTGGTCGCCGGCGAGATCGAGGCGCTGGGACGCAAGGCGGCAACCTTCGTCGCGGATGTGGGCGACCGGGCGCAGGTCCATGCCGCGGTCGATCATGCCGAAAGCACGCTCGGCGGCTTCGACATCATGGTCAACAATGCCGGCATCGCGCAGGTCCAGCCGATACTGGACGCCACGCCAGAGGAGGTCGGCCGCATCCTCAGGATCAATGTCGAAGGCGTGCTGTGGGGTATCCAGGCTGCGGCGGCGCGATTCAAGGCGCTGGCGCGCAAGGGCAAGATCATCAATGCCTGCTCCATCGCCGGGCATGACGGCTTCGCGCTGCTGGGCGTCTATTCGGCGACCAAGTTCGCGGTACGCGCGCTGACCCAGGCTGCCGCCAGGGAGCTTGCGGCCGATGGCATCACCGTCAACGCCTATTGCCCCGGCGTGGTCGGCACCGACATGTGGGTCGAGATCGACAGGCGCATGGCGGAGATTACGGGCGCGCAGCTCGGCGCGACCTACAGCAAATATGTCGAGGGCATCGCGCTCGGCCGCGCGGAGACGCCCGACGATGTCGCCGGGCTCGTATCCTATCTCGCCGGGCCCGACTCCGATTATATGACGGGCCAAGCGCCGCTGATCGACGGCGGCCTCGTCTATCGCTGAGGCGATGTCACGGCGGCCCAGCCCCTTCGCCCGGTCAGTCTCTTAGCAAGCCGGGCCCAGATAGATGGGATTGCCGATGACGAGCAGCCGGCCATCGGCACCCCGCGCATTGGCGGTCACCCATCCGCAGCGAGGCGGCCGGGAAAGCACGACATCCTGGCGCGCGTCGTTCGAAGCGATTGCGCGCCCGAGATCGGGCGCCGCCTTGCCGTTGACGACGAACTCGATCCTCGCCCCCGCAAGTGCTTTCGTATGGATGGTGAGGGTCAGTGGACCGGATCCGGCAAGCGTCTCACCCATGGCCGCGCTCGCGCTGCCCCGACGGGCGCCAAGATCGAGCAGCCTCTCGCCCGATCCTTCGACATCGATGAAGATGCGGCCTTCCCGCAGGCCCTCGAGGATGCCGGCCTGGCTGAGCTCGCGCGCATGGACGACGGTGGTCGGCGTGCCGATCGGAGACTTGCCCGCAGTCGCATCATGATTGTCGCTGCCGCCGATCCCGGCGAGATGATGGCCTTCGTTCAGCCGGGCATACCAGAAAGAAAGGCCCGAGCCTGGACCTTCCACGGTCCGGCCGTTGACCGCCTCGATCGTCTGGATGCGCTCATAGTCGGTATCGCGCACCGTCCAGCCGCAGCCCATGCAATCCTCGCCCGATGGCAAAGCAGGGTGGTTGATCGACAGGACCGCGCCGGCCCGCGCGACGGCATCGGCGAGCCTAGAGAAGCCGGGCACGGCCACGCTGCCGAGGCGGAAATCGACGAACTCGGCCGGGCCGAAGATGTTGGCATGGCCGTGGAAGGTGGTGATCTCGATCCCGGGGATCAGCAGCAGCCGGTCGAAATAGGGCTGCACCTCCCGGAGCCCGTTATAATGGGCGACGCTGTTATGGTCGGTGACCGCCACAAAATCGAGCTTCGCCGCGACCGCCGCTTCCACCGTCTTGAACAGCGGGCAGGCGATCTTCTTGCCCGTCTGGCTGGTGCAGAAGCCGTCGCTATGGCCGCTATGCATATGGAGATCGCCGCGATACCAGCCGGGCCCGGCGCGAACCGGCGCGTGGGCGGCCGCCTCGCTCCCGTTACGGGCTCCTACGCGGTCGAAGCTGATCCGCGCGGTGTAGCCGGCATCGGCCTCGCGTCGTGCATTGGGCACGCCCAGAAGCAGGCGCCAGCGGCCCGGCACGATATATCCGGGCAGATAGCCGGGCGTGGCGTCGCTCGCCGAAACCGTGAACTGCGATTTCGAGCCGCCGCTCCAGCCGCGGAAACGGACCGGATCGAACAGCCCCAGATCGATGACCGTACGGTTCGCCTTGTCATAGTCGAAAGTCACGCTGATGCGCGAGACGCCGTCCGGCACATCGAACGGCACCTCGCGATAGCTTTGATGATCGGCGCCCCCGATCCGTCCCGTCAACACGAGGTCGGCCGGAGCCGGTGCGATGGTCGCGACGGCGGCGGCAAGGATCAGGGGCGCGATCACCATGGTTCCACTCAGAAGCGATAGGAAGCGGCGAAGCGGAAGCTGCGGCCGAGGATGGGGCGACCGATGAAGAGCTGGTTGCCCGCCTGCCCGCTGCTGAGCTCGCCCGAGCGGGGATTGCCTTCGGTCAGCCCGAGCTTGTTGGTGAGATTGTCGCCATAGGCGAACAGGCTGATCTCGGGCGTGACGGCGAAGCGCAGGCTCGCATTGAGCACGGTATAGGCGGGCAGCTTCTGCGTATTGGCCGCATCACCAAAGCGCTTGCCATAATATTCCACGTCCATCTGCGCGCGGAGGCGATTGTCGAGCAGATTGACGCCCGGCGTCACGCGGAAGCTGACCTCAGGCACGCGGAGCAGCCGGTTGCCGCTATAATCCACGTCCACCGGCTTGCCCGAGACGAGCTGGGTGAAGCGCAGATCGCGGAACTCGGGCTTCTGCGCAGTGCCGTTCAGCGCCAGATCGAACCAGCTCACCGGCCGGACGATCGCCTCCAGCTCGACGCCATAAGCGCGCGTGTCCGCATATTCGGTGCGCACCTCATAGCCGCCGGTCGCGGAGTTGAAGACGTTGTTCGAGATGGCGAAGCTGTCATAATCGGTGTTGAATGCGGTCGCATAGAGGCTCAGCCAGCGGCCGGAATATTTCACGCCGGCTTCGGAAAGCTTGACCTTCTGCGTCACCGGCCGCGCGGTGGGATCGGTGATGAAGTTGCCGACGCCGGGCAGGCGGAAGGCGGCGGTGTAGCGCGCGAAGACGCCGGCCCGCGGGCTGAATTGCCAGTTGGCGCCGATCGTCCAGCCGAACTGATCGAACTTGCGATCGAAAGACTTGGTCACGCCCGATCCGGTGAGCACATTATTGTCGGCCAGCGTCGAAGGATCGCCGAGATTGACGGAGCGCGAGCCTTCGGAGCGCCCCTCCGTCTTCACCTTTTCATAGCGCAGGCCGCCATCGATGCGGAGCTGATCCGTCACCTGCCATTCGTCCGAGGCATAGACGGCGAAGGTGTCGGACGTGCCGGTGCCGTTGGCGAATTCCGAGCCGTAGCGAGAGACGCCATTCTGCGTCTGGCTGCCGACGACGCGGCCGCTCGCGTCGAGCGCGACCAGATCGAGCAATTGCGCATTGCCCGACACATCTTCCAGCACCGTCGCGGAATAGCGGCGGAAGCTATCCTTGATATAGGCATAATAGCCACCGACGGCGAAATCATGCTTCATGCCGCCAATCTCGAAGCTGTGCGACAGGCGCAGATCGTTCAGCAGCTCGCGCTCATCGATGCTAACGGGGCGGACGCTGTTCTCGACGATCAGGCCATTGCCATTCTGCCCAGCGAGATCGAACGCGCGGCCGTCGCTCGCATAACGCAGCTGGACCTGGGTCGCGCCGGGATAGGCCGTCAGCAGCGTGGACCGCCGGGCCGAGACATAGTCCGTCGCGCGCGTCAGCGCGGCCGGATAGACGCCGTTGCGGACGGTCTGGGACTCGCGATAGCGCGCCTTGTTCTGGAGAAGCCAACCCTCGGCCAGCTCATATTCCGCGCTCGCCGAAAACTGGTCGAGCTTCACGCGCGTGCCGTCCCTATTGTCGAAATTGACGATGCCGCCGGTGCCGTTGCGCAGCGCGAGCTGCGCGGTCGCGGGGCTCGCCAGCGTATCATGCATCACGTCGATGCCGGGCACGCCGACGATCTCGCCGTCCGCGTCGCGGGTGAGCGGAAGGCCGGTGTAGAGGATCGTGCGATCGTCCAGCCGGCGATAGGAGAGGTCGATCTTGCCGCCGCTAAAATCACGGCCGAGATCGACGCGGAACTGGCCGCCCTTATTGCCCCTGAAGCCGGGATCGCGGACGCCGTCCTCGACCCGGTAGAAGCCGCCCAGGCCGAGCTTCCAGTCGCCGATCGGCGCACCGATCCAGCCGTCCACCCGATGCTGGTTGGCGGTCGGTCCGAACGTATATTTGGCGATGCCTTCGATGCTTTCACCGGCGCGGCGGGTGATGAAGTTGATCACGCCGCCGGGCGCATTGGGCGTGAAGATGGAGGACGGGCCACCACGGACCACCTCGACGCGATCGATCGTCTCATCGATGCGGAAGGTCTGGTCGACATTGAGATAGCCCAGCGCCGGATCATGCTGCACCGGAAGCCCATTTTCCAGCAGGTTGACCGAGCCGAAGCCGTCGACCGGAATGCCGCGCGCGCGGATATTGCCGCTGCCTTCGCCGCCGGATGCCTCCACCCAGAAGCCGGGAACCGACTTCAGCGCCTCGGTGACGCTGGTCGGCGCGCGGCTGCGCAGAAATTCTTCCGACATGGTCGTGATGGCGTAGCTCGTGTCGGCCTTGGTCCGGTCTCCGGCGCCGGCGCGGCCGGTGACCACGATTTCGGTCTCGCCCGAAGCCGCCGCTTCCTCGCCGGACGTGCCATTGTCCGCCATCTGGGCCGAGGCGCTCGCTGCACAGACAAGTGCGAAAACGCTCGCGCACAGGCGCAAGCCAACGAATTTATTCATGGATCCCCCGCTTTGACGGCATGACTGCCGCTCGGGGGTGCCTGTTAGAGGCGTCCCATTGCAAAGATCGGGCGAAGCAATGGCATTTGCGCTGCCATAGATTTACAGAATAATGACAGCATAGCCCCATGGGCTATGACCATAAGGCTCACTCCACCGTCACGCTCTTCGCCAGATTGCGCGGCTGATCCACGTCCGTGCCCTTCACCACCGCCACATGATAAGCGAGCAGCTGCACCGGGATCGCATAGACGAGCGGTGCGATCAGCGGATGCACCTTGGGCATGGTGATCGTCGCCAGGCAGTTGTCGCCTGCTTGCGCTATCCCGTCATAGTCGGAAATCAGCACCACCCTGCCGCCCCGCGCCTGCACCTCCTGCATATTGGAGACGGTCTTCTCGAACAAAGGCCCCGATGGCGCCAGCACGATCACGGGCACGGCCTCGTCGATCAGCGCGATCGGCCCATGCTTCATCTCGCCCGCGGCATAGCCCTCGGCATGGATATAGCTGATCTCCTTGAGCTTCAGCGCGCCTTCCAGCGCCAGCGGATAATCCGGGCCCCGGCCGAGATAGAGAACGTCGCGCGCGCCCGCGATCATATGGGCCATCTTCTCGATCATCTCATCATAGGCGAGCGCACCGTTGAGCGCCGCCGGCGCCTCCGCCAAATGCCGGACGATCCGCCGCTCCTCCTCCTCGGAAAGCCGCCCCTTGGCGCGCGCCAGATTGGCCGCCAGCGCAGCCAGCACGGCAAGCTGGCAGGTGAAGGCCTTGGTGGAGGCGACGCCGATCTCCGGCCCCGCATGCGTCGGCAGCAGCAGGTCCGCCTCGCGCGCCATGGACGAGGTGGGGACGTTCACCACCACCGCCACTTTCTGCCCGCCCGCCTTGGCATGGCGCAGCGCCGCCAGTGTGTCCGCCGTCTCGCCCGACTGGCTGATGAAGAGCGCGAGCCCGCCCTCCTCCATCACCGGATCGCGATAGCGATATTCGGACGCGACATCGATCTCGACCGGAACGCGCGCGAAGCGCTCGATCCAATATTGCGCGACCATGCCGGCATAGAAGCTCGTCCCGCAGGCGACGATCGTCACGCGGCGGATGTCCGCCAGATCCGAATCGGGGATGGGCAGCGCCACCTTGCCATCCAGCGGGCGGAGATAGCTTTGCAGCGTCTGGGCGACGACCACCGGCTGCTCGTAAATCTCCTTCTGCATGAAGTGGCGATGATTGCCCTTGTCGATCAGCGCGCCCGTCACGCCGGAAATGGTGACGGGGCGTTCCACCGGCCGGTTGTCGCGGTCGAAAATCTCCACCTGCTCGCGGCCGATGACCACCCAGTCGCCTTCGTCCAGATAGGCGATCCGCTGGGTGAGCGGCGCGAGCGCAAGCGCGTCGGAACCCAGATAATTTTCGCCCTCGCCATAGCCGACAGTCAGCGGCGCGCCGAGCCGCGCGCCGATCAGCAGATCGGGATGGTTGCGGAACATCAGCGCCAGCGCGAAGGCACCGTGCAGCCGCGGCAGGACGGCGGCGACCGCCTCCTGCGGCGAGAGGCCGCGCTCAATCTCGCGCGCCACGAGATGGCCCACCACCTCCGTGTCGGTCTGGCTCAAGAAGCGGCGTCCATCGGCGATCAGCTCGTCGCGCAGCGGCTTGAAATTCTCGATGATCCCATTGTGGACGAGCACGACGTCGCCGACGATATGCGGGTGGGCATTATCCTCGGTCGGCGCGCCATGCGTCGCCCAGCGCGTATGCGCGATCCCGCTTATTCCCGGCAGCGGATCATGCGCGAGCTTCGCCGCGAGGTTCGAAAGCTTGCCCTCGGCGCGCCGCCGGTCGAACCCGCCATCATGGATGGTGCAGATGCCGGCCGAGTCATAGCCGCGATATTCCAGCCGGCGCAGCCCGTCGAGCAGGCGCCCGCTCACCTCATCCCTGCCGACAATCCCGATAATGCCGCACATTCCAGTATTGCCCCTACGTCCCGTTCCACTTCAATTCGCCACCGTCATCCCGGCGAAGGCTGGGCCCCCTCCAAACTCTCCGCTTGCGGCAACTGCGGAGGGATCCCGGCCTTCACCGGGATGACGAAATAAATTCAGGAATCCCGCTTCTTCCGCGCCCGCATCTTCTCGCGGAAGCGCGTCGCCCAGCCGGGCCGCTCCTCCTGCATCCCCCGCGCGACCGCCAGCGCATCGGCCGAAACGTCGCGCGTCACCACCGATCCCGCGCCGACGATCGCGCCCGCGCCGATCGTCACCGGCGCCACCAGCGCGCTGTTCGATCCGATGAAGGCGCCCTCGCCGATCCGCGTCGGATATTTGCCGAAGCCGTCATAATTGCAGGTGATCGTGCCCGCGCCGATATTGGCGCCCGGCCCCACCTCGGCATCGCCCAGATAGGTCAGATGATTTGCCTTGGCGCCCCTGCCCAGCTTCGCCTTCTTCATCTCGACGAAATTGCCGACGCGCGCGCCCTCGCCCACCTCCGCGCCGGGGCGCAGCCGGGCATAGGGGCCGATATCGGCGCCGGCCGCCACCGTCGCCCCCTCGATATGGCTGAAGGCGTGGATCATCACCTTGTCGCCGATCGTGACGCCAGGGCCGAAGCGGACATTGGGCTCGATCGTCACGTCCCGGCCGATCACCGTGTCGTGCGAGAACCAGACCGTCTCGGGCGCGATCAGCGTGGCGCCCTCCGCCATGGCGCGCGCGCGACGCTGCTGCTGCCACAGCGCCTCCACCTCGGCCAGCTCGGCGCGGCTGTTGACGCCGGCCACTTCCCAGGGCTCGGCCTCGATCACCGCCGATCCGCGCCCGTCGGCGGCGGCCAGCATCACAATATCGGGCAGATAATATTCCCCCGCCGCATTGTCGTTGCCGACCCGTTCGAGAAGCGTCCAGAGGTCGGACGCGCGCACCGCCATCAGGCCGGAATTGCACAGCGTCTCGCAACGCTCGTCCGGGCTTGCATCCTTATATTCCACCATCTTCTCGATCGCGCCGTCCCGCGCGATGATCCGGCCATAGGCAAGCCCGTCCGCCGGGCGGAAACCCAGCACCGAAACGGCCGGTTCGTCGGGCGCGTGCAGCCGCGCGATCAGGCGCGCCATCGTCTCCGTCCCGACGAGCGGCACATCGCCATAGAGGATGATGATATCCCCTTGAAAACGCTCAAGGCTTTCCCGTGCCTGGAGCACCGCATGCGCCGTCCCGAGCTGCTCCGCCTGATAGGCCGTCACCCCCTCATAGGTGGTAACGAGCTCCTCTACTTGCTCGCGCCCCGCCCCCGTCACCACCACCTTCGCCGCTGGCCCCAGCCGGTCGACACTGTCCATCAGATGCGCCAGCATCGGCCGCCCGGCGATCGGGTGGAGCACCTTGTGGAGATCGGATTTCATGCGGGTCCCCTTGCCGGCGGCAAGGATGATGGCGGCGAAGGGCGCGGAGCTCATGGCCGCCATCTACGACGACTGTCTTGCTATTGCCATAACCCCTCGCCACAGCTTGAACGCATCATGGCCCGCTTCCCCTTCGATATCGTCGCTTTCGATCTGGACGGCACGCTCGCCGATACCGCGCCCGATCTCACCACCGCGCTCAATCACAGCCTGGCCCATCTCGGCCGTCCGCCCGTCCCGGCGGAGGATGTCCGCCACATGGTCGGCCATGGCGCGCGCGCGCTGCTGCGCAAGGGCCTCGCCGCCACCGGCGAGGTGAGCGAGACGCTGATCGATCGGGGCTTTCCCGTCTTTCTCGATCATTACACCGCCCATATCGCGGACGGCACCCGCCCCTTTCCCGGGCTCGAAGCCGCGCTCGACCGGCTGGCGGCGCTCGACGTCAGGCTCGCGGTCTGCACCAACAAGCTGGAGGGCCTCGCCCGCGAGCTGATCGACGCGCTTGGCTGGCGTGATCGCTTCGCCGCGATCATCGGCGGCGACACGCTGCCCGTGCGCAAGCCCGATCCCGCCCCGCTGTTCGAAGCGGTCGCCCGCGCCGGCGGCGGCCGCGCCGCCTATATCGGCGATTCGATCACCGACACCGATACGGCGCGCAACGCGAAGATTCCCTGCATCGCCGTCACCTTCGGCTTTTCGGACCGGCCGGCGGACATGCTGGGCGCGGATCTGCTGATCGATCATTATGACGAGCTGATCCCCGCGCTCGAACGGCTCGGCAACTGAGATCGATGGCGGTGCGCGATCCTCTGCGGCTGGGCGGGAGCGTCATCGCCGCGACGCTCGCCGCCGGCCTGTCCTGGGCATTGGCGGCACCACGTGGTGCCGTCCTGCTGACCGCGCTCATCGCCGCTGCGGGCACCTGGTTCGCCATCCGCAACAATAATCACACGCCCCTTGCCGCCGAGCCTCCTCCTCCGCCGCCGGGGCCGGACGAGGCGACGCTCGCGCTGGTCGAGGCGATCGACGATCCGATTCTGCTGGTCGAGCGTCAGGTCATCGTCCGCGCCAATGCTGCCGCCCGCGCCCTGTTCGGCGCGCATGTCGAGGGTGAGGACGTCCGCCTTGCCATCCGCCATCCCGCCGCCGTCGGCCATCTCGCCGGCCGCCAGCACGAACCCGTCGAGCTGGTCGGCATCGGCGAGCGCGACCGGCGCTGGGAGCTCACCGCGCGCGACATCGGCCAGGGCCGCCGCCTCGTCCGCCTGCGCGACCGCACCGCATCCCATGCAACCGAAAAAATGCGCGTCGATTTCGTCGCCAATGCGAGCCATGAACTGCGCACGCCGCTCGCCACCCTGCTCGGCTTCATCGAGACGCTGGAGGACGCCAACGGGCCGAAGGACGGCCCCATCCGCGCCCGCTTCCTGAAGATCATGTTCGGCGAAGCCAAGCGGATGCAGCAGTTGATCGACGATCTGATGTCGCTGTCCCGCATCGAGGCGGACAAGTATAACCTGCCCCAAACGGCGGTCGAGCTAGCGCCGCTCGTCGAGGAGGTGAGCATGGCGCTCAGGGCCGGCCTGCCCGACGGCGAGGACCGCATCCTCGTGCGCACCGATGCCGATGTCCCCGCCGTCACGGGCGATCGCGTGCAGCTTTCACAGCTTCTCCACAACATCATCGGCAATGCGCTCAAATATGGCCGTGCCGGAACGCCCGTGAGAATCACGCTCAGCAAGGCGCGCGGCGGCATGGCGCGCATCTCCGTCGCCGATGAGGGCGAGGGCATCGCCCCCGAGCATCTGCCGCGCCTGACCGAACGCTTCTACCGCGTCGATCCGGGCCGCAGCCGGTCGGTCGGCGGCACGGGACTCGGCCTCGCCATCGTCAAGCATATCGTGGAGCGCCATCGCGGCCGGCTCGATATAGACAGCGTCGTCGGACGCGGCACGACGGTCCGTGTCCTTCTGCCCCCCGCCCGGGAGCCCGTCATAAAGCCGTAACATATTCGTCACAGAGGTCACCCGGATGCGCTCTAGCGCGGAGAGGCCCGGTCCGGCCTGAGCGGCGCAGGAGACTATTGGAGAAATATAATGGCCAGTAAAATCGGTTTCATCGGCGTCGCAGCCGCGGCACTGGCACTTTCCGCCTGCCAGAATCAGGATGGCGGAAACAGCGCGAATGGCGGCGCGCGGGATCAAATCCGTGCGGTCGGCTCCTCCACCGTCTATCCTTTCACCACGGTCGTCGCCGAACAATTTGCGCGAAAGAATCCGGGTTTCAAGGCGCCGATCGTCGAATCGACCGGCACGGGCGCCGGCATGAAACTGTTCTGCGCCGGCGTCGGCGCGCAGCATCCGGACATCGAAAATGCATCGCGCCGGATCAAGAAGTCCGAACTGGACGATTGCGTCAAGAATGGCGTGAAGGACATTGTCGAGGTCCAGATTGGCATTGACGGCATCGTGCTCGCCGAAAGCAAGACCGGCCCGCAGTTCAAGCTGACCGAGGCCGACATCTACAAGGCGGTCGCAGCCGAACCCTATGGCAAGCCCAACACCGCCAAGACCTGGAAGGACGTGAACCCCGCGCTGCCCGCCACCCGGATCGTCGTCTATGGTCCGCCGCCGACGAGCGGCACGCGCGATGCCTTCGCCGAGTTGATCCTCGACAAGGGATGCAATGCCGATCCGGCCACCGCCGCCCTCAAGAAGACCGACGAGGACAAGCATAAGGCGATCTGCACGAAGGTGCGCGAGGACGGCGCCTATGTGGAATCGGGCGAGAATGACAATCTGATCGTTCAGAAGCTGGTCGCCAATCCAGATGCGGTCGGCATCTTCGGCTACAGCTTCCTCGAGGAGAATGTCGACAAGGTGCGCGGCGTCGCCATCCAGAATGTCGTGCCGACCTATGACACGATCGCGAGCTACGAATATCCTGGCGCCCGCCCGCTCTATATTTATGTGAAGTCGGCGCATCTCAACGCGATCAAGGGGCTGAAGGAATTCGTCCAGGAATATGCCGGCGCCTGGAACAAGGGCGGATATCTCAGCCGTCGCGGCCTGATCGCGGCGCCCGACGATGTGCGCGCCGCCAATCTGACGATCGCGCAGAAGCTGACTCCGCTCGATCCCGCGACGATAAAGTAAGGCAAGGCACGGGATGACTCCTCTGGCGCTTCTTTTCCTGGTCCTGGGCCTCGGCCTCGTCGCGTGGTTCACCGCGCGGGCGAAGGCCGGCGGCTTCGCCACGCCCGGCGCGCCGCGCCCGCACAGCCGGCCCAACTATCATGGCTGGTATGTAACGCTCTGGGCGGTCATCCCGGCTTTGATCTTCCTTGCTGTGTGGAGCGGAGTCCAGCCCGGCCTGGTGATCGATGCGACGCTCAAGAGCCCGGCCGCGGCGCAGCTTCCGCCGCCGGGCATGGAGCGCGCCGCGATCCTGTCCGAAGTGCGCGGGCTGGCGGAAGGCACGATCGAAGCGGCCTTCAATCCGCTGTCCGATACGCTGCTGCCCGCCTATAAGCAGGCGCGCCTCCATTATGGCCTCATCGGCGCGGTTCTGACGGTGATCCTGGCCTTTGCGGGCGGCGCCTATGCCTTCACCCGGCTGAAGCCCGATTTCCGCGCGCGCAACCGGGTCGAGCGGGTCGTGATGGCGGTGCTGCTGATCGCCTCGTTGATCGCGATCCTGACGACGATCGGCATCGTCGCCTCGCTGCTGTTCGAATCACTGCGCTTCTTCGCCAAGGTCTCGCCGATCGAATTCCTGACCGGCACGGTCTGGAGCCCACAGACCGCGATCCGCGCCGATCAGGTCGGCTCGTCGGGTGCATTCGGCGCGGTGCCGCTCTTCTGGGGAACGATCTTCATCGGCGCGATCATCGCCATGATCGTCGCCATCCCGCTCGGCCTGATGAGCGCCATCTATCTGACGCAATATGCCAAGCCCTCCACCCGCAAGTGGATGAAGCCGATCCTCGAGATTTTGGCGGGCGTGCCGACCGTGGTCTATGGCTATTTCGCGGCGCTCACCGTGGCGCCCGCGCTGCGCAGCTTCGCGGCGTCGATCGGGATTGCGGGCGCCTCGTCCGAAAGCGCGCTGGCCGCGGGCCTCGTCATGGGCGTGATGATCATTCCCTTCGTCTCCTCCATGGCCGACGATTCGATCGCCGCCGTGCCGCAATCGATGCGCGACGGCAGCCTCGCAATGGGCGCCACCATGTCCGAAACGATCAAGAAGGTGCTGGTGCCCGCCGCCCTGCCCGGCGTCGTCGGTGGTGTTCTGCTCGCCGTCAGCCGTGCCATCGGCGAGACGATGATCGTGGTGATGGCGGCCGGCCTCGCGGCCAATCTCACCGCCAATCCCTTCGCCTCGGTGACGACCGTCACCACCCAGATCGTACAGTTGCTGACGGGCGATCAGGAATTCGACAGCGCCAAGACGCTCGCCGCCTTCGCGCTCGGCCTGGTGCTGTTCCTTGTCACCCTGCTCCTCAACATCGTCGCACTGCGCGTCGTGAAGAAATATCGGGAAGCTTATGAATAGCCGCATCCCCAACCCGGTGGCGCAACTCGACATGCCGGGCGCGGCGGAATCCGCCGTGCGGCGGCCGACCGACTGGAAAAGCGGCGCGATGCAGAGCCGTGTCCGCCGGCGCTATGCCGCCGAGCGGCGGTTCCGCTTCCTCGGCCTGACGGCCGTGCTGCTCTCGGTCGCTTTTCTCACCTTTCTGCTGGTCACGATGATCGGCAACGGCATACGCGGCTTCACGCGGACCGAGATCAGGCTGCCGATCGACTTCCCGGCCTCGACGCTCATCTTGGATCCGGCGGCGCTACGCGGGCCGGAGGCCGACAGGGCGCTGGCGGGCGCCGATCTGGAAGGCGTGGCGGCGGCCGCGGCCGATACGGCCTTCGGGCAGGGCGGCAACCGTCTGCTCTCGGATGGGGCCTGGATCGCCGTACGCCAGGCCATCAAGGCCGATCCCTCGATCCTCGGGCGCAAGGCGGATATCTGGGTGCCCGCCTCCACCGGCATCGACCTTGCCGCCAAGAGCGAAGCAGCAGCCGCGGACGAGGCGGCCCATGCCCGGCTGGAGCAGGCAGGCGCAGTCCGGACCGGGCTCAATCTCGGCTTCCTGACGGCCGCAGACTCGACCGATCCCACGCTCGTCGGCATCTGGGGCGCGCTCAAGGGCTCCTTGCTGACGATGGTGGTAACGCTGCTGCTCGCCTTCCCGATCGGCGTGCTTTCGGCCCTCTATCTGGAGGAATATGCGCCGCGTAACCGCTGGACCGACCTGATCGAGGTGTCGATCAACAATCTGGCGGCGGTGCCCTCGATCATCTTCGGCCTGCTCGGCCTGGCGGTGTTCCTGAATTTCATGCACCTGCCGCGCTCGGCACCGGTGGTCGGCGGACTCACGCTCGCACTGATGACCATGCCGGTGATCGTCATCGCCGGGCGCAACGCGATCAAATCCGTTCCGCCCTCGATCCGCGACGCGGCGCTCGGCATCGGCGCCAGCCGGGTGCAGGTGGTGTTCCACCATGTCCTGCCACTGGCGCTGCCCGGCATTCTCACCGGCACGATCATCGGCATGGCGCGCGCGCTCGGCGAGACGGCGCCTCTGCTGATGATCGGCATGCGCGCCTTCATCTCCTCGCCGCCGAGCGGCCTGACCGAGCCCGCGACCGTGCTTCCCGTGCAGATCTTCCTCTGGTCGGACGAGGTGAACCGCGGCTTCGTCGAGAAGACCTCCGCTGCGATTGTCGTCCTGCTGCTGTTCCTCCTCGCGATGAACGGCCTCGCAATCTATCTCCGCAACAAGTTCGAAACCCGGTGGTGACCCTTCGATGAACGACGACAGCTTCGGCCGGATCACCGGCGACCCCAATGCCGCGCCGCGCCTGACCACCAAGATGACGGCGCGGGGCGTGAACGTCTTCTATGGCGAGAAACAGGCGATCAAGGACGTCTCGATCGACGTGACGCAGGAACATGTCACCGCCTTCATCGGCCCTTCGGGCTGCGGCAAGTCGACCTTCCTGCGCACGCTCAATCGCATGAACGACACCGTTGCCTCGGCGCGGGTGGAAGGCGAGATCACGCTCGACGGCGAGAATATCTATTCCTCGTCGATGGACGTGGTGCAGCTTCGCGCGCGGGTGGGCATGGTGTTCCAGAAGCCCAATCCCTTCCCCAAGTCGATCTATGAGAATGTCGCCTATGGACCGCGCATCCATGGCCTCGCCTCCAGCAAGGCGACGATGGATCAGGTGGTCGAAAAGTCGCTTCGTCGCGCCGGCCTGTGGGACGAGGTGAAGGATCGGCTGCACGACAGCGGCACGGCGCTTTCGGGCGGGCAGCAGCAGCGGCTGTGCATCGCGCGCGCCATCGCGGTCGATCCCGAAGTGATCCTGATGGACGAGCCCTGCTCCGCGCTGGACCCGATCGCCACCGCCAAGATCGAGGAACTGATCCACGAGCTGCGCGGCCGCTACGCGATCGTGATCGTGACGCACAACATGCAGCAGGCGGCGCGCGTGTCGCAGCGCACCGCCTTTTTCCATCTCGGCACGCTCGTCGAATATGGTGACACGTCCGAGATCTTCACCAATCCCCGCGAAACGCGGACCAAGGATTACATCACCGGCCGTTACGGTTGAGGAGGCAGAAGAAATGGCTACCACCGGACATACCGTCAAAGCCTTCGACGAGGATTTGGGCCAGCTTCGCGGGCTCGTCTCCGAAATGGGCGGCCTGGCCGAAGCAGCGATCAACGATGCGATGCAGGCGCTGGTCCGTCGCGACATAGAGGGCGCCGCGCGCGTCGTGGAGGAAGATCGCCGCATCGACGAGATCGAAAGCGAGATCGAGCGGCGGGTCGTCCGTCTGATCGCGCTGCGCGCGCCGATGGCGGACGATCTGCGCGACGTGCTCGCCGCACTCAAGATCAGCGGCGTGATCGAGCGCATGGGCGATTATGCCAAGAATATCGCCAAGCGCGTGCCGCTGCTGAACGACGTCAGGAATGTCGAGCCACTGTCGATCCTGCCGGCGATGGGCCGCGCGGTTTCGGAAATGGTGCGCAACGTGCTCGACGCCTTCGCCGCGCGCGATGCGCAGGCGGCGGTCGACGTGTGCGCGAGCGACCGGGGCGTCGACGATTTCTACAACAGCCTGTTCCGCGCGCTCCTCACCTACATGATGGAAAATCCGCACAACATCACCGCATCGACCCATCTGCTCTTCATCGCGAAGAATCTCGAGCGGATCGGCGATCATGCCACCAACGTTGCCGAGATGGTCTATTTCGCGGCGACCGGACATCAGATGGCGGAGCGGCCGCGCGGCGAGGACGTGCTGGCGACCGAGGGGGAGTAAGTCCATGGCCCGAGCCCGTGTCCTGCTTGTCGAAGATGATGCCGCGCTCGCGGAACTGCTCGTCTGGCATTTCAGCCGCGAGGAATATGAGGTCGAACATACTGCGGACGGCGAGGAAGCGTTGCTGCTCGCGCGGGAATCGCCGCCCGATCTGGTGCTGCTCGACTGGATGATCGAGGGGCTTTCCGGGATCGAGGTGTGCCGCCGCCTGCGCCGCATGCCCGATACGGCGAATGTGCCGATCATCATGCTCACCGCGCGCGGCGAGGAGGAGGATCGCATCCGTGGCCTCGAAACCGGCGCCGACGATTATGTCACCAAGCCCTTCAGCCCGCGCGAGCTGGTCGCCCGGGCGGGCGCGGTGCTCCGCCGCGTGCGTCCAGCACTGGCGGGCGAGAAGCTGACCTATTCCGACATCGAGATGGACATGGTGAGCCACAAGGTGCGCCGCGACGGCACGCCGGTGGCGCTGGGGCCGACCGAGTTCCGCCTGCTCAAGCATTTTCTGGAACATCCCGGCCGCGTCTTCTCGCGCGAGCGGCTGCTCGATTCGGTCTGGGGCCGTGATTCGGATATCGAGCCGCGCACAGTGGACGTGCATATCCGCCGCCTGCGCAAGGCGATCAATCTGGAAGGGCACCCGGACATCATCCGCACCGTGCGCTCGGCCGGCTATGCGCTGGACAGCGAGGGCGCGGGCTGATCGGACCGCGCCGCCTGCGTGCGGCGCGCCTGATACTCGTCCGGACTCAGTCCGCCACCAGCTTCACCAGCCGCCGCTCGATCGGCGCGAGGACCGGCCCCAGTTCATGGCCGCGTTTCAGGATCGCGCCCGCTTCGCCCACCAGCGCCCATTGCCCCTGGCGAATACGGAGCGCGGGGCGTTTCTCGATACGATATTCGGGGCGCTCGGCGGCGCGGCGGAAGGCGGCGAAGGATGCCGCGTCGCGGCCGAGGTCGATCGCATAATCGCGCCAATGGCCGGCTGCGACCATCCGGCCATAAAGATCGAGGATACGGGCGAGTTCGATCCGATCGAAGGCGACCTGACCCGGCTGGCCGGGAAAGGGCGTGACAACGCCCATCAGGCGCGTTCGCGCTCCGTGGGGCCCGGATGCGCCCCGCCCCTTTGCTGACCGTCCCGTTCCTGAATGAGCTGGGCAAGTCTGTTGCGAAGTTGCTCGACCTCGCATTTGAGCATTTCGAGCTGCTGCGTCTGCGGATCGAACCGCTCCGAGCAGATCGTGCCATAGGGCACGAAATCGCGCTGATATTGCTCGGCCGCCACGAGCGTCGGGCGGGCGGGAATGCCCGTCATGGTCGCCCCCTCGGGCACGTCGCGGGTCACGACGGCGTTGGCGCCGATCCGGGAATTTTTCTCGACCGTTATGGGGCCCAGCACATTGGCGCCGGATCCGATGATCACGCCGTCGCAGATTGTGGGGTGCCGCTTGCCCGCTATGCCATTTGCGGGATTCGTGCCGCCCAGCGTGACATTCTGATAGATGGTCACATTGTCGCCGATCTCCGACGTCTCGCCGATCACCGAGAAGCCATGATCGATGAAGAGATTGCGGCCGATCTGCGCGCCCGGATGGATGTCGATCCCCGTCAGGAAGCGGGAAAGATGATTGACGAAGCGGGCAAGGAAATAAAGTTCGCCCTGGAACAGCCAATGAGCTACGCGATGGAGGCCGACGGCAAGCACGCCGGGATAGAGCAATATCTCCCAGCGCGATCGCGGCGCAGGATCCCGCGCCTTGATCGAATCAAGATAGGCGACCAGCCGCCCCAACATCCCGGCCTCCCTGACGAACCCAAAATCCGGATGTAAGCTGCCGCGCGATGAAATGCCAGAGGTGCGCCGGCTCCCTCCCGCGCCGGGAGAGGGCTCGGGAGCGATCAGACGGCGATAGACATTGTTCATCGCCATGATCGCCTCGGCCAACGATAAGCATGGATATCTGCTGATCAGGGGTTCGTACGAAACTCGCCTCTCCGCTATCTGAGGGACTAGAGAAAAACGGTCGGATTGATTATTTCTCGATCATTGATCGAAAGAGGCAATCATTGAACAGCTATCTGCCCACGCTGAAGCAGCTCCAATATCTCGTGGCATTGCATGACCATGGCCATTTCGGGCGCGCGGCGGACGCCTGTTTCGTCACCCAGTCCACCCTGTCCGCGGGATTGCGCGAGCTCGAATCGCTGATCGGCATCATCCTCGTCGAACGCACGCGGCGCGTGGTTCGCTTCACGCCGCTCGGCAACAGGATCGCGGAAAAGGCGCGACGCGTCCTGCGCGAGGCGGAGGAGCTGAGCGGGCTCGCCAAGGCTGCGGGCAAGCCGCTTTCGGGCGATCTCAGAATGGGCGTGATCCCCACCATCGCGCCCTTCCTTTTGCCGCGCATCCTGCCGAAGCTGCGCGCCGACTGGCCGGACCTGAAACTCTATCTGCGCGAGGAGACATCCACCGCCGCCTGCGATTCGCTGCATCGCGGCCATGTCGATTGCGTGCTGCTGGCGCTGCCCTATCAATGCGGGGACATAGAGGCCGCCGAGCTCTTCACCGACCGGCTGTTCGTGGCCTTCCCCAAGGGCCTGATGCCCGATCCTCCGCCGGCCATTTCCGCCGAGGATATAGACGAGAGCCATCTGCTGCTGCTGGAAGACGGGCATTGCCTGAAGGACCATGTGCTCGCCGCCTGCAACCGGCCGGAACTCCGCGCCGAGGCGACCATGCTCGGCACATCGCTCCACACGCTGGTGCAGATGGTGGATAATGGGCTGGGAATGACGATGCTGCCGGAAATGGCGCTGAACGCGGGGATCCTAGACAATACCGACGTGGTCGCGCGGCCGCTGGAGGCGGCGCATCCCTCGCGACGGATCGCGCTCGTCTGGCGCGCGGGCTCGCCGCGGGAAAAGGAATTCCGCCTGCTCGCCGATGCGCTGCGCGAGAGCGCCACCGCCTAGAAGATTTTCAAGCCGGGTGACATCACCCAGCGACTCGGAAAATGCGGCAAGACAGGAAGAAGCGGTCAGCCGCCCCAGCGCGCGGCGGCGGCATCATCCTCCGCCTTGGCTTCGACCCAGTGGACCGTGCCGTCGGCGAAGCGCTCGCGCTTCCAGAAGGGTGCTGCGGTCTTGAGCCAGTCGATCAGGAAGGCGCAGGCCTCCAGCGCCGCCGCGCGATGCGCCGAGGCGGTGCCGACGAAGACGATGCGGTCGCCCGGCACCAGCGGGCCATAACGGTGGATCAGGACGATGCCGAGCAGCGGCCAGCGCCGCGCCGCCTCCTCCGCGACGGCGCGCATCGCCTTTTCGGTCATGCCGGGATGATGCTCGAGCATCATTTCGACCAGCCCGCCATCGCCCCGGACGAGGCCGGTGAAGCTTGCCACCCCGCCCCCGCCCAGCGCCTCCAGCCGGGTGAGTTCCACGCCCGGATCGAAGGCTTCGGCCTGGACGCCGATCGCGATCATCCGCCCGTCACCGGGGGAAAGATGGCGATCTCGCGCGCACCGGCTATGGCCGTGTCGAGCGGGGCGAAATGCTGGTCCACCGCCGCGCGCAGCCGGGCAGGATCCTCGAACGCCTCGGCATGCCCCCCGCCCCGCGCCGCCAGCCAGTCGATCAGATCGGTGACCGTCGCCACCGTCGCGGGCGGATCGACGCGCTCGCCTTCCACTCCGATCTTCTCGCGCACCCAGGCGAAATAGAGCATTTCGATCGCCATTGCAGGCTCAATCCATATGTTTCAGGCCGACGCGCAGATAATCCCAGCCGGTGATCAGCGTCAGCGCGGCCGCCATCCAGAGGCTGAACAGGCCGATGTCGCGAATCCATCCCATATGCGGCAACGCGCCGCCGAGGATGATCGCGCCGAGCGAGATCAACTGGAAGGTCGTCTTCCATTTGGCAAGCTTGCTGACCGGCACCGAGACGCGCAGATCGGCGAGGAATTCGCGCAGGCCCGAAACGGCGATCTCGCGTAACAGGATCACCAGCGCCGCCACCACATGCCAATTGTCGACATCGCGGGTGAAGACCAGCATCACGATCACCGCGGCCACCATGATCTTGTCCGCGATCGGATCGAGGAACACGCCCAGCTTGGAGACCGTCCCCTGCGCACGGGCGAGATAGCCGTCGAAATAATCTGTGACACCCATCAGCACATAAAGGCCGAAGGCCAGCGCATATTCGAACCAGCCGGGCCGCCACAGCAGCGCCACGAGCAGCGGCACCGCAAGGATGCGCGACAATGTCAGTATGTTGGGCAAGGTCAGCATGGGCAGGCCATCCCTAGCGTGGTTGGTCGCCCTTGGGGAGATGCGCAGGATCACGTTCGAACATGATCACCGGCTTGTCCCGATATCGCGTCTCGCCGAAGCGCCGGAAGCCGCATTTGCCCGCGACACCGAGCGAGGCCGCATTGGCCGGATCGATCAGGCACACCATGCGCGTGCCGCCGAAATGCGCATCGGCCCAGCGGATCGCCGCCGCCGCCGCCTCGCTGGCATAGCCCTTGCCCTGTGCCGCGCGGCCAAGCATCCAGGCGGCTTCCGGAAATCCGTCGAAATCGGGTCCCAGTCCGCGATGAAAATCGGCCACGCCCGTCTCGCCGACGAAACGCCCGCTCACCCGCTCCTCGATTGCTAAAAGGCCATAGCCGAGCAGCGCCCAATGCCCCGCATAGCGCATCAGCCGATGCCATATTTCCTCACGCGTCGGCGGCTGGGACGTGATGAAGCGCATCACCTCCGGATCGCTCGAAAGCGCGACCATATCCTCATAATCATCGAGTCGGTGCGGGCGCAGGCGCAGCCTTTCGGTCTCGATGACGACGGACCCGGCCTCGGACCGGAAATGCGACATGGCCATGTAACGGTGCCCTCCTGCGACGGTACGAGCTTGGACGAAGCCCGTCGCCTGCGCTATGGCCGCTCCGACGCATCAACGCCACCCGAGCGAGCCCAGCCTCCCGCAATGACACCTTCTTTCCGGCTTCTTGCCAAACGGCGGTTCCTGCCGCTGTTCGCGACGCAATTCCTCGGCGCGTTCAACGATAATCTGTTCAAGACGGCGATGGTCCTGTTCGCGACCTATGCCATCTATTCGGATCCGGCCAAGGAAGCGGGCTTCAACGCGCTGGCGACGGGGCTCTTCATCCTCCCCTTCTTCCTGCTCTCCGCGCTTTCGGGGCAGCTTGCCGACACGCGCGACAAGGCGCGGATCATCCGCCTCGTGAAGACCGCGGAAATCGCGATCATGCTGATCGGCGCGGTCGGGTTGCTATTGTCGCTTGTGCCGGTGATGCTCGCGGCGGTGCTGGCGATGGGCATCCACTCCACCTTCTTCGGCCCGATCAAATATGCGATCCTGCCGCAGCATCTGAAGAAGGAGGAGGTGCTTGGCGGCACCGGGCTGGTGGAAGCGGGCACCTATCTCGCAATCCTCGCCGGCACGATCCTGGCGGGCTTCATCGATGCACGGACGACGGCCCTGACGGTGCTGGGCGTAGCAGCGCTTGGCTGGCTCACGGCGCGCGCCGTGCCTTCCGCCCCGCCCTCGGGCGATACGCCACCGCTCGATTTCCATATCGTGCGCGCCTCGATCACGCTGGTATCGGGCACGATGCATATCTCGCGGCTGTTCCGGGCGATCTGCGCGATCAGCTTCTTCTGGATGATCGGATCGATCCTGATCATCCAATTCCCTCCGCTCGTGAAGAATATCTTCACTGCCGACGAGAAAGTGGCGAGCCTGTTCCTGGCAATCTTCTCGATCGGCGTGGCGATCGGCTCGGTGCTGATAAACCGGCTGCTCCAGGGCACGGTTTCCGCCCGCTACGCGCCCGCCTCGGTCGTCGCCATGGGTGTCTGCATCATCTTCCTCGCATTGACCGCCAAGGGCTGGGAGGGGCTGCCCGACGATCGTCTTTACGGCCTCGCCGAGTTTGCCCGCCATCCCGCCGCTTGGGAGGTGTTCCTGGCGCTGCTCGGCGTTTCGGTGACAGGCGGAATGTTCGTCGTGCCGCTCTATGCCTTCCTCACCACCACAGTGGCGGCGGATCAGACGGCACGGACCGTCGCGGCCAACAATATCGTCAATTCCGGCGCAATGGTGGTAGGCGCGGCAGGCGTGCTGGCGCTTTCCGCCGCGGGGATCGGCGTGGTGGAGACGCTCTATTTGGTCTCCGGCCTATGCCTGATCGCCGCCTGGATCGCCTGGAAGCTGCACTGCGCCTGCGACTGACCCGGCAATTCGGCCTGCCGGGGCGGGCCTCGCCTCAATGCTTGGCGGCGTGCGATTCGCGTCCGAACCTGGCGCGGACCGAATCGATCAGATCGCCCGACGCCTTGACGATGGTGCTGCGGCCCACCGTCGCAGCAAGACCGGCGACGACGCCGACCGCCGCCACTGCAGCCCCCACGACCATGCCTCGTTTCGTGACCGCGACCCTCGGCACCTTCGCCGCGCCATTCTTCGCAGCCTTGCCTGCCCGAATCGCACGGCCGGAAGAAAGCGGTGTCGCCTTGCCGCGGGCTGCCGCCCTGCGCCGCGCCGGCGTCTTGCCCGCACGCGCCTTCGCCGGAACGATCTCGGCCGCGATCGATTCGGCCTTGTCCGATTTCGATGGCGGCGCCTTCGTTCCTGCGGCTTTGGCGCGCGGACCGCGCTTGCGCACGGGCCTCTCCTCGGCCACCGCGTCGGGGGACGTATCGGGCTTTTCGATCGCTTCGCTATCGGTTGGGGTGGTTGCCATCGTGCAGTCTCCCTAGCTTATCGCAAGAGACAACCGCCGCGCGCACGCCCGGTTCCGTAACGACCATCACCGCCCGAATCCGGAAAAGAAAAAGCCCCCGGAAACCGGGGGCTATTCGAAATTGGTGGAGCCGAGGGGGATCGAACCCCTGACCTTCGCAATGCCATTGCGACGCTCTCCCAGCTGAGCTACGGCCCCGAACCTTTTGCCCCCTTCCTGTCGCCAGGCCCGCCGGCTGGGAGCCGGCGGCGGGGTGGAGCGCCCTTTAGGTCAGGAGGAGCGCTCCTGCAAGCACCAAAAGAGGATCAGTTTTCGTCGTCCTCATTCTCGGTGTTGACGCCGATATCGTCGTCGCCGCCCAGATCGACATCATCGTCGGGGCTCGGCTCCTCATCCTCGTCGATGTCCAGATCTTCCGACAGATCCGAATCACTGACCTTGTCCTCCGCCGTCTCCTTCTTGGGCGCGTCGAACGGCAGGGGCTGCTTGGACTTCAATATGGGATCGGGCTCCCAGGCGGTGCCGCATTCGATGCAGGTCACGGGATCGTCATTGCCCAGATCGTAGAAGCGAGTGCCGCATTTCGGGCAGGTCCGCTTGGTGCCCCATTCAGGCTTTACCACGGCTGATAGCCTCCGGTGGAATTGAAAGATGAGCGCCCGGAACAGAGGGACCGGCCGCCAAGTGCCGCGCGCCTTGCCATAGCGGGGGGCCGCTGTCAAAAGCCGCCGCACATGACCGACCAGCATCCCCGCCCCGCCCATTTTGCCGCCCCCGGCCCGCTTTCCGGCACCGTCCGCGTGCCCGGAGACAAATCGATCTCGCATCGATCACTCATGCTGTCCGCGCTGGCCGTCGGCGAAAGCAAGGTGGACGGGCTGCTCGAGGGCGAGGATGTGCTGGCCACCGCCGCCGCGATGCGCGCGATGGGCGCCGACATTGCGCGCGGCACGGATGGCCGCTGGACGATCCATGGCGTGGGCGTGGGCAGCCTGCTCCAGCCCGAGGCCGCGCTCGACATGGGCAATTCGGGCACGTCGACCCGGCTCCTGATGGGCCTTGTTGCAAGCCATCCGATCACCGCCACCTTCATCGGCGACGCATCGCTTTCCAAGCGCCCGATGGGCCGCGTCATCGAGCCGCTGGGGAGCATGGGCGCGGAATTCACGGCCAGCCCCGGCGGGCGGCTGCCGCTGATGGTGCGCGGCCTCGCGCCCGCCGTGCCGATCGAATATCGCCTCCCGGTCGCCTCGGCGCAGGTGAAATCGGCGATCCTCCTCGCCGGCCTCAACACGCCGGGCATCACCCGCGTGATCGAACCCGTGCCGACGCGCGATCATAGCGAACGGATGCTGCGCGGTTTCGGCGCCGAACTGACGGTGGAGCAGGATGGCGGCACGCGCATCATCTCCGTCCGCGGCGAGGCAGAGCTCAAGCCACAGCATATCGTGGTGCCCGGCGACCCTTCCTCGGCGGGCTTCCCGGTGGTGGCGGCGCTGCTCGTGCCCGGATCATCGGTGACGGTGGAAAATGTCGGGCTCAATCCGACGCGTGCGGGCCTGTTCGAGATATTGAAGGCGATGGGCGCGGATCTGCGCTTCGACAATGAGCGCATCGTCGGCGGCGAGCCTGTCGCCGACATCGTCGTGCGTCATTCGACGCTGAAGGGGATCGAGGTGCCCGCCGAGATCGCGCCGAGCATGATCGACGAATTCCCCATATTGTTCGTCGTCGCCGCCCTGGCCGAAGGGCGGACGGTCACGCGCGGGCTGGAGGAACTGCGCGTCAAGGAATCGGATCGGCTCGCCACAATGGCCGAAGGGCTGCGCGCGATCGGCGCGCGGGTGGAGGAGCGCGAGGACGGCCTCGTCATCGACGGCACGGGCGGCGAGCCGCTCGCCGGCGGAGCGACCATCGCTGCCCGGCTCGACCATCGCATTGCGATGAGCTTCGCCGTGGCGGGGCTGGTTTCGCGCGATCCGGTCACGATCGACGATATGGCGCCGGTCGCGACGAGCTTCCCCGGCTTTACCGACATGCTCGTCGGCCTCGGGGCGGAAAGCGCATGATCATCGCCGTCGATGGGCCCGCCGCCTCGGGCAAGGGCACGATCGCCCGGGCGCTCGCCCGCCATTATGGCCTGCCGCATCTCGATACCGGCCTGCTCTACCGGGCAGTCGGCATCAGTGTCATGCGCGCGGGCGGCGATCCCGCCAATCCCGCCCACGCCACCGCGGAATGCGGCTTTTCGGAGGCGCTGCTGGTCGATCCGGCGCTGAAGTCGGAGGCAGCGGGCCGCGCCGCCTCGCTCGTATCCTCGCATCCGGAGGTGCGTGCCGCGCTGATCCGGCGTCAACAGGATTTCGCCGATCAGCCGGGCGGCGCGGTGCTCGACGGCCGGGACATCGGCACCGTCATTGCCCCGCACGCCCATGCCAAGCTGTTCGTCACCGCGAGCGCCGAGGTCCGCGCCGAGCGCCGCCATCGCGAACTGGCCGGAATGGGCCTCGACACGCGCCTCACGGCGGTGCTTCAGGACATTCGGGCGCGCGACGAGCGCGATTCGTCGCGTTCTGCTGCCCCGTTGCGTCAGGCGGACGACGCCGACTTGCTGGATACCAGCCAAATGGATATAGAAACCGCCGTCCAGCGGGCGATTGCGCTCGTGGAGGCCCGGATCAGGACAGCCTAGCAGGCTGATCTGACAAGGCGCTTCGGGCCCGGCCATCGCCGGGCTTCGAACGCGCCTTTTTCGCTTTTCCCGCGACGGCGCGCCACGAACGGCTTCATTCAAAGGATATCATGTCCGGCATGGGGCCGGCTTGATGGTTCGGCCAAAAGACCTTCGGATACAACCGGATGGCCGGAAACAGACTGTAGGACTAGAGATTATATGGCCACAGCGGCAAATCCCACCCGCGACGATTTCGCGGCAATGCTCAACGAAACCCTCGGCGGCGAGAATGAAGGCTTCGAAGGCCGCGTCGTCAAGGGCACCGTCACCGCCATCGAGAATGACATGGCCGTCATCGACGTCGGCCTGAAGTCCGAAGGCCGCGTGGCGCTACGCGAATTCGCGGCGCCCGGCCAGAAGGCCGATCTCAAGGTCGGCGACGAGGTCGAGGTCTATGTCGACCGTGTCGAGAACGTCCATGGCGAAGCGATGCTCAGCCGCGACCGCGCCCGCCGCGAAGCCGCCTGGGACAAGCTGGAGGCCGAATTCGCCAACACCGCGCGCGTCGATGGCGTGATCTTCGGTCGGGTGAAGGGCGGCTTCACGGTCGATCTGAACGGCGCCGTGGCCTTCCTGCCGGGCAGCCAGGTCGATATCCGCCCGGTGCGCGACGTCACCCCGCTGATGGACATTCCGCAGCCCTTCCAGATCCTCAAGATGGATCGCCGCCGCGGCAACATCGTCGTGTCGCGCCGCGCCGTCCTCGAGGAAACCCGCGCCGAGCAGCGTTCGGGCCTGATCCAGTCGCTCCATGAGGGCCAGGTGATCGAGGGTGTCGTCAAGAACATCACCGATTATGGCGCGTTCGTGGATCTGGGCGGCATTGACGGCCTGCTCCACGTGACCGACCTCAGCTACAAGCGCGTCTCGCACCCGAACGAGATGATCAACATCGGCGATACCGTCCGCGTGCAGATCATCCGCATCAACAAGGACACGCAGCGCATCTCGCTCGGCATGAAGCAGCTCGAGAGCGATCCGTGGGAAGGCGCCGCCGCGAAATATCCGATCGGCGGCAAATTCTCCGGCCGCGTCACGAACATCACCGAATATGGCGCGTTCGTGGAGCTGGAGCCGGGCATCGAGGGCCTCGTCCACGTGTCCGAAATGTCCTGGACGAAGAAGAACGTCCATCCGGGCAAGATCGTCTCCACCAGCCAGGAGGTGGATGTCGTCATCCTCGAGGTGGATCAGGACAAGCGCCGCATCAGCCTCGGCCTCAAGCAGGCCCAGAACAATCCGTGGGAAAGCTTCCTCGAGGCGCACCCGGTTGGCTCGATCGTCGAGGGCGAAGTCAAGAACGCCACCGAATTCGGCCTGTTCATCGGCCTGGACGGCGACGTCGACGGCATGGTCCACATGTCGGACATCGCCTGGGGCGTGACCGGCGAGGAAGCGCTGGCTCTCCATCACAAGGGCGAGACCGTGAAGGCGGTCGTGCTCGACATCGATCCGGAGAAGGAGCGCATCTCGCTCGGCATGAAGCAGCTTGAGCGCGGCGGCGTCGCCGTCGGCGGCGAGGGCCGGCTCAACAAGAATGCGATCGTCACCGTCACCGTCCTGGCCGTCACCGACGGCGGTCTCGACGTGCAGGCGGGCGAGGATGGCCCGACCGGCTTCATCAAGCGCGGCGATCTCGGCCGCGATCGCGACGAGCAGCGTCCGGAGCGCTTCCAGGTCGGCCAGAAGTTCGACGCGATGGTCGTCGGCTTCGATCGTTCGAAGAAGCCTACCTTCTCGGTCAAGGCGATGCAGATCGCTGAGGAGAAGCAGGCGGTCGCGCAATATGGCTCATCCGATTCGGGTGCGTCTCTGGGCGACATTCTCGGTGCTGCCCTCAAGGCGCGCAGCGAAGAGAATTGATGCCGCTCGCCCTTCGGGGCGAAGCTGAACAAGAAGGCGTGGGACCTCGGTCCCGCGCCTTTTTTGTTGCGCTGCGGCAGCCTACTCATTGATCCAGGTTGAAATTCTGGCTTATAGAATCGGTGGGCGGGCAACGATTGCGGGACCGGGGGCGGTCTCGATCGGCCATGATGTCTGGGCGACTTGGACGGAGGTGGGGCGATGATCAGGTCCGAACTGGTGGCACTTTTGGCGAATGATCATCCGGATCTGTCGCCGAAGGAGGTCGAACGGATCGTCTCCGGCGTGTTCGACACGATCAGTGCGCGGCTGGCCGCCGGCGGGCGCGTCGAGCTCAGAGGCTTCGGCACCTTTTCCACCCGCGCACGCACGGCCCGCACCGGCCGCAATCCCCGCACGGGCGATGCCGTTGAGGTCAACGCCAAACGCGTGCCCTATTTCAAGCCCGGCAAGGAGATGCGCGCACGCCTCAACATGTGAGTCGTGCTTGACCGACGCACCGTGGCGGGCCCATGCGGGGCAGGCTGCGGACGTGGCGAAACCGGTAGACGCGGCAGACTTAAAATCTGCTTCCCCTGGAGTGCGGGTTCGAGTCCCGCCGTCCGCACCATATAACCCATGACATTGGATTCCCGCTCGGCCGCGGAATGGCTTGCATGGGCATTTTTATGGCCGAAGCCGGTTTGCCTGCGTGCCGGTTGCGCTATGGTCCGCCTCGCATGTCGCTTGCCCGGATCCTGATCCTCGCCCTGCTGCCGCTCGCCGCCTGTGCGCGGACGCCCGGGCGTGATGCGGGCGGCGACACGCTCGTCCGGATCGCCGATTCCGAAACGAAGAGCCTCGATCCGCATATGGCATCCGATCTGAGCTCGATGCGGATCGCCGCCGATCAGTTCGAAGGGCTGACCCGCTTCAACGCCGCCGGCATCGCCGAGCCGGGGCTGGCGCACGGCTGGACCGTCTCGCCCGATGGGCTGAGCTGGCGCTTCCCGCTGCGGCCGCGCCTCGCTTTCTCGGATGGCCATCCGATCATAGCCGCCACCTTTGCGGGCGTCTTCCGCCGCCTTACCGACAAGGCGACGGCCTCGTCCAACGCGGCGCTGTTCGATACGATCAGGGATGTGGAGGCCGATGGCGACACGGTTATAGTCCGCCTCAAATCCCCTTTCCCGGCCCTGCCCGAGCTGCTCGCCCATCCCGCAATGGCCGCCTTGCCGCTCCATCGCATCGCGACAGGCGGCGACCAATGGACCGCTGAGCGGCCGCTGGTCACGTCCGGCGCCTATCGGCTCACCGGCTGGGTGCTGAATGATCATGCCACGCTCGAGGCCAATCCGCGCTGGCATGACGGGCGGCCGCCGGTCGCCCGGATCGAATGGCGTCCGGTCGACGACAGGTTGACGGCAATGCGCATCTTCGTCGCCGGCGGTACCGACACGACTTACGATCTTCCGGCGACGCGTCTGCCCTGGCTGCGCCGCAACCTGCCCGGCGCCGCGCATGTCGCGCCCTATAATGGCGCTTATTATTTCGCCTTCAACACGCGCAAGCCGCCCTTCGACAATATACTGGTCCGCCGCGCGCTCGACATCGCCGTCGACCGCCGCTGGATCGCGGGTCCGCTGATGGCGCTGGGCACGCCGCCCGCCTGGGGAGTCGTGCCGGGGGGCGTGGGCGGCCTCGCCCCCTATCGCCCGGCCTGGGCGGACTGGCCGAAGGAGCAGCGCCTCGCGGTCGCCCGGAAGCTGCTGGCAAAAGCAGGCTATGGCCCGGACCATCCGCTCGATTTCGAGATACGCTTCAACAGCGACAGCGACCATCGCCGGGTGGCGATCGCGCTTGCCGCGATGTGGAAGCTGCTGGGCGTGACGGCGCGCCTCCTCAACAGCGAGGCCTCGCTCCATTTCGCGAGCCTCAGGCGCGGGGACTTCCAGCTCGCCCGATCCGGCTGGATCGGCGACCTCGCCGCGCCCGAAAATTATCTCTCGATCCATCGCTCGGACGCCGGGCCGATCAACTATTCTGGCTATGCCAGCAAGCATTATGACGCTGCGCTCGACACCGCCCTGGCGGAGCCCCATCCCGCCCGCCGCAATGCGGCGATGCGCCGGGCGGAAGCGATATTGGCGCAGGACGCACCGATCATCCCCATTTATTTCTATGTCAGCCGCGCGCTGGTGGCGAAGCGCGTCGGCGGCTGGCAGGACAATCCCGCCAATGTCCATCCGAGCCGGACGCTGACGCTCGCGCGATGAATCTCCGCCCGATCCTCCTTGCTGCGCTCGTCACGCTCACGGCCTGCGACGCGCCTCCGCAAAATGGCCCGATCCTCGCCAGCGTGATCGGCGGCCCGCCCGAGCTCGTCGATCCGAGCCACAAGCCGCTGCCGCCGCCATCGGCCCTGCTGCTCATGGCGACGGCGCAGGGGCTGGTCCGCTTCGACGGCGCGGGGCAGATCGAACCGGGCCTCGCCATGCGCTGGGCGGTTTCCGACGACGGCCTCTATTACACCTTCCGCCTTGCCGACGGCACGGGCCTTACCGCCGAGGACGTCGCACGCCGGCTGCGCGCCGCGATCGGGCCCACCAGCCGAAATCCGCTGAAGCCGCTGCTCGACGCGATCGAGGAGATTGTCGCGGTCACGCCCGAGGTGATCGAGATCAGGCTGCGCGCGCCCCGCCCCAATCTACTCGAGCTGCTCGCCCAGCCCGAACTGGCGCTGATCGGGGAAGATGGCGGCACAGGCCCCTTCCATGTCACCGAACGACCCGGCGATGCGCTGATCCTGCGCCCCGTCACCCTGGGAGAGGATGTGCCGGACGGCAAACGCCATCCGCCCTTAGCGTTGCGCGGCGAGCGTGCCGGGCTGGCCGTGGCGCGCTTTACCTCCGGACAGGCGATGCTGGTGACGGGCGGCAGCTTCGCGGATCTGCCCGTCGCCCGCGCCGTCTCCCTGCCCCAGGGCGTACTGCGCTTCGATCCCGTCGGCGGCCTGTTCGGCTTCGCCATTGTGGAACCGCGCGGCTTCCTTGCCGAAAGCGCCAACCGCCGGGCATTGTCTCTCGCGATCGACCGCGGCCGGATCGTGGGCCTGATCGGCGCGCCGAACCTCTACCCCACCGATCGGATCGTAGCGACGCGATCCGCCGGCGCGCCGCGACGCGAGGATGCGGCCGCCATCGTCGCCCTCTGGCGCACGGGCGGAGGCGACATGCCGCGCCTGCGCATCGCCATGCCGCGCGGCCCTGGGGCCGACATGCTGTTCCGGCTCGTTGCCGCGGACTGGGCGGCGATCGGCGTCCAAGCGCGGCGGGTCGAACTGAACGAGAGCGCGGACCTTCGCCTGATCGACGCGATCGCCCCAACCGACGATAACAATTGGCATCTCCGCCGCTTCGCTTGCGGCGCCAGTCCGCTGTGCAGCCCGGAGGCGGACGCGGCACTCGCGGCCGCAGGGGAAGCCGCGACGCCCGAGACGCGCGCCATCCGGCTTGCAACGGCCGAAGCCTATCTGGAATCGGTGATGCCCTTCATCGCCATCGCCCAGCCCGTTCGCTGGTCGCTCGTCCAGCCGCTGCTCAACGGATGGCTGGAGAATAAGCGCGGCATCCATCCGCTCAACCACCTCCGCACCGGTCCCTGAACTGGCAGGAAGCTTCGCCGGCCCGATGCGATCGGCAAAGGCGCACCTATATCAGGGGCGCAAGGTCGTCATGGAGTATTCGATGCCCCTCTCATCCGAGCAATTCGATCGTCTCGCCAATGGCTTTCCGGGCCTGGGTCGCGATCCCGCCTCCGTCCGCCGCCGGATCGAGGCGATGGAGGCGCTGCTCGAAAAACTCTTCGTGGTGCCGGGCATCAGGCGGCCGATCGGGCTGGATGCGATCCTCGGCCTCGTGCCCGTGGTCGGTGATATCGCCACCACCGCATTGGGCGCCTGGATCCTGTGGGAAGCACGCAACCTCGGCATGTCGAAGCTGCAGCTGACGCGCATGGCGGGGAATGTGGGCGTGGATGCGGTGCTGGGCGCGGTTCCGCTGGTGGGCGATCTGTTCGATTTCGCCTTCCGATCGAACAGCCGCAACCTGAAGATCATCCGCAGGCATCTCGATCGGCATCATCCGGAAACGGCGACGATCGAGGGCTCGTTCAGCCGCCGCGCCAGATTCTGATCCGGTCGGTCGGCCGGAGGCCGCCGTCCGATGCCTTGCAGCGCGCCGGCCGGAAATTGGTGCCGAGGCAGAGCCACACTTCTTCCAGCCAGCCCTTCCGGTTGACGTTGAGCTTCACCATGTCCGCGCGCAGCCCCGGATTGGCGGCGGCGAAGGCGCGCGAAAAACCCGCCACCGTCAGCGGCCGGCGCGAAAGCGCGTCCATGTCGGGATAGCGCATGCCGGCATAGAGCTTCGTCGCCAGCCCGAAATAAGCGGGTGGCGCGATATTGCCCATGCAGGTGCCATGCTTCGCCCATTCATGCTGGAGCAGTTGCACATCGGGGGTGGCGCAGAGATTCTCTCGGATCACGCGTTCGGGCAGCAGCGCCGTCGGCTTGCAATATTGCGGCCAGCTCTTGCCCCGTCCGTCAGGCCACAGGCCATGGAGCGTGAAGCCGAAACGGGGCCCCTCCCCACCGCATTGGAAGTGATCCTCGCTGCTCGTGCGCCGTGTGCGGCAATATTCGGGTGACCAGCTCAAGGCCAGCGTATAGCCGCCGATGGGCATTTCGCGCTTCGGCTGGCTCGCGCTCGGCAGGTCCGCGACCGGCCGAGGCAGAACCGGAGGCACGCGGCATTCATAGGCCTGGGCGAAGGCCGGGGCGGGCAGGAGCGCCAGCGCCGCCGCGAACGGGAATCGAAACCTCATATGCCCTCCCCCCAATGAAGCCGGTCAGACCGCCGCGAAATCCAGCCCGATATCCGCCGCCGGCGCCGACTGGGTGAGACGGCCGACCGAAATATAGGTCACGCCCGTTTCCGCGATCGCGCGGATCGTGTCGAGCCTCACGCCGCCCGATGCCTCGGTCGGCACGCGCCCGCCGACGAGCGTGACGGCACCGCGCAACGTGGGCGGGTCCATATTATCGAGGAGGAGATGCGTGGCGCCGGCGGCGAGCGCAGGCTCGATCTGGTCGATCCGATCGACCTCGACGATGATCCGCGCGATGCCGGCCGCGACCGCGCGGCGCACCGCCTCGCCGATATCGCCCGCCACGGCGACATGATTGTCCTTGATCATCGCCGCATCATCGAGCCGCATGCGATGGTTGGTCGCCCCGCCCATCCGCGTCGCATATTTTTCGAGCACGCGCAGGCCCGGTATGGTCTTGCGCGTGTCGACCAGCGTGGCGCCCGTACCGAGGATCGCATCCACATAGCAGCGCGTGAGCGTGGCGATGCCGGACAGATGCTGCACCGTGTTGAGCGCCGAGCGCTCGGCGGTCAGCAGCGCGCGGGCCTTGCCCTTGATCCGCATCAGGTCCGCGCCCGCGGAGACGCGCGCGCCCTCCTCCACCAGCATCTCGATCTCCACCTCCGGATCGAGCGCGCGGAAAAAGGCTTCCGCCAGCGGCAGCCCTGCGACGGTGATCGCATCGCGACTGTCCATCACGCCTGCGAACATCGCGTCCGCCGGGATCACCGCGGCGGAGGTGATATCGCCATGCTCGCCAAGATCCTCGGCAAGGGTCGCGCGGACGAAGCCGTCGAGATCGAAATCGGAAAGGGCGAAGGACATGGGACCCCAGACAGGAGCGACGCTTCTCATTCAGCCCGCTATCGCCTTGGCCGCACCGAGATCGCCCTTGCCTACCGTGCCGGCGGCCATTTCCAGCATGCGGTCGAGCGGCTTCTTGGCGGCGAGGCGGGTCGCCTCGTCCAGCTCGATGCGCGGTTCGAGGTCGCGCAGCGCCAGATAGAGCTTCTCGATCGAGTTCATCGCCATATAGGGGCACATGTTGCAGTTGCAGTTGCCGTCAGCACCGGGCGCACCGATGAAGGTCTTGTGCGGCGCCGCCTTCTCCATCTGATGGATGATATGCGGCTCGGTGGCGACGATGATCGTCTGTGCGGGGCTCGCCAGCGCGAATTCCAAGATCGCGCGGGTCGAACCGACATGATCGGCATGATCGAGTATATAGGCCGGGCATTCGGGATGCGCCGCCACCGGGGCGTCCGGATATTGCGCCTTGAGCTTCAGCAGCTCGGTTTCCGAAAAGGCCTCATGGACGATGCAGGCGCCGGGCCAGAGCAGCATGTCGCGGCCGGTCTTGCGGTTGAAATAGGCCCCCAGATTCTTGTCCGGCGCGAAGATGATCTTCTGATCCATCGGCAACTGGCTCAATATCTTCTCGGCCGAAGAGCTCGTCACGATAATGTCCGAATGCGCCTTCACCGCCGCCGAGCAATTTATGTAGGTGATGGCGATATGGTCCGGATGCGCGGCACGAAACTTCGCGAACTGCTCGGGCGGGCAGCTATCCTCCAGCGAGCAGCCGGCGGCCATGTCCGGCAGGACCACCGTCTTTTCGGGCGAGAGGATCTTGGCCACCTCGGCCATGAAGCGCACGCCGCAAAAGGCGATCACCTCCGCGTCGGTATCCGCCGCCTTGCGGCTGAGATCCAGGCTGTCACCGACGAAATCGGCTAGATCCTGTATCTCGGGCGCCTGATAATAATGGGCAAGGATCACGGCATTGCGTTCCTTGCGCAGCCGATCGATCTCCGCACGCAGATCGAGCCCCGCGAGGCTGCCGGCAGCGATATTCATGATACTCTCTCCTGCTCGTCCCGGAACCGGGCGACCACCGTCGCGTCGATTCCCGCCGCCCTCAGCGGCATCGAGAAACTCCGTTCGATCGCGTTGCGCGCCGCATCGCGGGCGAGCCGCATCGGCAGCGCATCGCGCGCCTGGCGGATCAGCTCGGCCTGCCCCGCCCTGCGATTGGCGGCGTCCAACTGCGCCTCCGCATCGGTCAACGCCATCAGAACGCCGCCTTCACCATATTCCCGGATTGCCGCAAGCTCCACCTGGGGGCCGGCAATCTCCACCGGCGGCAGGGCGATGCTGAGCGTGCGGCTGTCCGCATTCCAGACCAGATCGCTCTGCTGCAGCCGGCCGAGATCGACCTCGTAGCGCACCAGCCCGGGCATGATCAGCGTCTTCCGCGCGGACAGGCCGAAGCGGCTCTGTTGCGAGGTGACGACCGCGACGAAGCGCGCGGCGAAGGGCGTCAGCCGGTTCTGCTCGCGCACTGCCTGCAGGCTTGCCGCGGCGATCGTGACCGGATCGGGCGCCAGCTCGCGCCTGAGCTTCCAGCCGAAGGCCGCGACGATGCCCGCCGCGACCAGAGCGAGCAAAAGCAGCCCGCCAACCCATTTGGCGACCGGCCGGATCATGCCGCGAGTGCCCAGCCATCGCCTGCCCGAGCGACCAGCCCCCGCGTCTCCATATCGATGAGATGCGCCAGCACGGACCGGCCGGCCGCGCCGTGCAACCGCGGATCGATCCCGACATACATTTTCTCGACCATGGCAGGGATCGGCCGGGCCCCTTCGCCCAGCAGGCGCAATATCTGGCCCTCGCGCTGCTTGCGATGGCCGACGAGGCTGCGCACGAAGCGCTGCGGCTTTTCCACGGGCTCGCCATGGGCTGGATAATAAATGATATCGTCGCGCGCCATCAGCCGATCGAGGCTCGCCATATAATCGGCCATGTCGCCGTCCGGCGGCGAGATCACCGTCGTCGACCAGCCCATCACATGATCGCCGGTGAAGAGCGCATTCGCCTCGCGCAGCGCGAAGCAGAGATGGTTGGAGGTGTGGCCGGGCGTCGCCACGGCTTCGAGCGTCCAGCCCGGACCCGACACGCGCTCGCCGTCCGCGAGCACCCGATCAGGTGCATAATCCGTATCGAACGCCGCATCGGCGCGCGGCCCTTCATCGTTGAGCGCGAGCGGCGCGCAGCCCATGATCGGGGCGCCCGTCGCGGCCTTCAGCGCGCGGCTCGCCGGGCTATGGTCGCGATGCGTATGGGTGCAGATTATGGCGCCGATCCGCTCGCCTGCGGAGGCCTGCAATATGGCATCGACATGTTCGGGCAGGTCGGGCCCCGGATCGATCACCGCTATCTCGCCCCGGCCGACCAGATAGGTCTGTGTGCCCTTATAGGTGAAGGCAGACGGGTTCGGCGCGAGCAGGCGGCGCACCAGCGGATGGAGCGCCTGCGCAAGGCCGGGGGTCTGTTCGGTCATGGACGTGCATGTGGCATCGACCGAAGCCGATGTGAAGAGCCAGGCTTCACCGCTCTCCACCCCGCCCGAAGCGGGGCAGGACGAGCCAAAACCGGGTCAGGCGCCCGCCCGGGCGATGCCCTTCTGATCGAGCAGCTCGATCAGCTCACCGGCCTCATACATCTCCATCATGATGTCCGATCCGCCGATGAACTCGCCCTTCACATAGAGCTGGGGAATGGTCGGCCAATCCGAATATTCCTTGATGCCCTGGCGGATCGCCTGATCCTGCAGCACGTCGATCGTCTGATATTCGACGCCGAGATGATCGAGGATCGCTACCGCCCGGCTGGAAAAGCCGCATTGCGGGAAGAGCGGAGTGCCCTTCATGAAGAGCAGCACCTCCGCCGATTTGACGGCCGCCGCGATGCGGGCCTGTGCGTCGTCGCTCATTTGGTCTTTCCTTGATCAGGTGTCGCCGTGGTCAATTGCAATGCGTGGAGAACGCCGCCCATCCGCCCGCCCAGCGCCTCATAAACGCGCTGATGCTGGCGCACGCGGGGCAGCCCCCGGAAAGTTTCGCTGACGACGCGCGCCGCATAATGATCGCCATCGCCCGCGAGATCGGTAATCTCTATCTCGGCATCGGGGATCGCCGCCCGAATCATCGCCTCGATTTCATCGGCCGCCATCGGCATGGGGGCGCTTTCCTTATTTCGCCTCGAGGAGCTGGCGGCGCGCCTCGACCGTCTTTTCCTGGAGCGTCGCACGGATGCGCGCCTCATTGATGTCGACGCCGGCCGAGACGAGGTCTCCCAAAAGCTTGCGGATCACATCCTCGTCGCCGGCTTCCTCGAAATCGGCCTGGACGACCGCCTTAGCATAAGCGTCCGTCTCCTCCGCCGTCAGGCCCATCAGCGCCGCCGCCCAGGTGCCGATCAGCCGATTGCGCCGGGCGATGATGCGGAAGGCCATTTCCTGATCCTGCGCGAACTTATTCTCGAACGCGCGCTCGCGATCGTCGAAAGTGGTCATCTGCTGGTCCCTGTACCCACTGGCGGTTTCGATCCAGATAGGCGGGCCCGCCGCGCTGCGCAACGGCGGTCCTCCAATGGGGTCGACAAGCTTTGCTTTGATGCGGCTAGAGCCAGGGCCGATCGGCCGCGATCCGCGTCTCATAGGCGGCGATATCGCGGTCCATGGCGAGCGTCAGACCGATCTCGTCGAGGCCGTTCATCAGGCAATTGCGGCGGAACGGGTCCATCTCGAACTCGAACCGATCCTGGAAGGGCGTCGTGACCGTCAGGCTCTCCAGATCGACCGTGACCGGATGATCCTTCGCCACCTCCAGCAGCCGATCGACCGCGGCTTGGGGCAGGACGACGGCGACGATGCCGTTCTTGAAGGCATTGCCGGAGAAGATGTCGGAGAAGGACGGCGCGATCACCGCCTTCACGCCCATGTCGTTGAGCGCCCAGGCGGCATGTTCGCGGCTCGATCCGCAGCCGAAATTATCGCCCGCGATCAGGATCGGCGAGCCAGCATAGGCCGGGTCCTCGAACACATTGCCGGGCTCGGCGCGCACCGTCTCGAACGCGCCCTTGCCGAGGCCGGCGCGCGAGATGGTCTTGAGATAATGGGCCGGGATGATGACGTCCGTATCGACATTCTTGCGGCCGAACGGATAGGCCGAACCCTCGACCCGGGTGATCGCTTCCATATCCTTACTCCGCCGTCATCAGGTCGCGCACATCGGTGAGCCTGCCCGTCACCGCCGCCGCCGCCGCCATTGCGGGCGAAAGCAGGTGGGTGCGCGCGCCCGGCCCCTGCCGGCCGACGAAATTGCGGTTGGAAGTCGATGCGCAGCGCTCGCCCGGCGGCACCTTGTCCGGATTCATGGCGAGGCACATGGAACAGCCGGGCTCGCGCCACTGGAATCCGGCCTCGATGAAAATCCGGTCCAGCCCCTCGGCCTCGGCCTGGCGCTTGACGAGGCCCGATCCAGGCACGACCAGCGCCTGGCGGACATTGTCGGCCACCTTGCGCCCCCTGGCGACCGCGGCCGCCGCGCGCAGATCCTCGATACGGCTGTTGGTGCAGGATCCGATGAAGATATTCTCCACCGCCACATCCTGCATCCGCGTGCCCGGCTCCAGGCCCATATAGTCGAGCGACTTGCGCGCCGCGATCCGCTTGGCGGGATCGGCGAAGCTTTCCGGATCGGGCACGATGCCGGTGATCGGCACCACATCTTCCGGGCTGGTGCCCCAGGTCAGGCTGGGCGCGATGTCGGTGGCGTCGAGCGTCACCACCCGATCATAGACGGCGCCCGGATCGGTCGGCAGCGTCTTCCACCAGGCCACCGCGCGTTCCCACTCCTCGCCCTTGGGCGCCATCGGCCGCCCCTTGAGATAGGCATAGGTCGTCTCGTCGGGCGCGATGAGCCCCGCCCGGGCGCCGCCCTCGATCGACATGTTGGAGATGGTCAGCCGGCCCTCGATCGACATGTCGCGAATCACCGATCCGGTATATTCGATGACATAGCCGGTGCCGCCCGCCGCGCCGATCTTGCCGATGATCGCGAGGATCACGTCCTTCGCGCTGACGCCGAAGCCCAGCGTGCCGTCGATGCACACCTCCATTGTCTTCGATTGCTTGAGCAGCAGCGTCTGCGTCGCGAGCACATGCTCGACCTCGGACGTGCCGATGCCGAAGGCGAGCGCGCCGAGCGCGCCATGCGCCGAGGTGTGGCTGTCGCCACAGACCAGCGTCGTGCCCGGCAGGGTGAAGCCCTGTTCCGGCCCGACGACATGGACGATGCCCTGCTCGGGCGCGATCGCGTCGATATAATGGATGCCGAAGGACGGCGCATTGAGCTGGAGCGCGGCAAGCTGCTGCGCCGACTCGGGATCCGCGATCGGCACGCGGCTGCCATCCGGATTCAACCGCCGGGTGGTCGGCAGATTATGGTCGGGCACCGCGAGCGTCAGGTCCGGCCGCCGCACCTTGCGACCGGCGGCGCGAAGCCCCTCGAAAGCCTGCGGGCTGGTGACTTCATGGACCAGATGACGATCGATATAGATCAGGCAGGTGCCGTCATCCCTGCGCTCGACGACATGCGCGTCCCAGATCTTTTCGTAAAGGGTACGGGGTTTAGTCATGCGCGGCGCAATAATGCTAATGCCGCTTTCCGTCCAGTTGCAGCCAATCTTTCGCTGGAAGCCCATAGAGCATATCGAAAATTTCCAGCGGCAGGCCCGCCGGCCGGCTGGTCGAGCTGTTCCACAGCATCGCCACCCCGCTGCGCCGTTCCGGATCGAACAGGATCAGCGACCGATAGCCCGAAACCGCGCCGCGATGGCCGATCAGCCTGTGCCCCTGATACACGGAATCGCGCCAGCCCAGGCCATAGCTGGGCCGCTCCATGGCCAGATCATAATCGGCCATGCGCGAACGCGGCGTGGTGGTGAAGATGCGCGGCAGATGGATCGTCCACAGCACCGATTTGGGCAGCACCTTGGGCGCCTCGCCCATCTGCGCGCGCATCCACAGGCCGAGGTCGCGGATCGAGCTGTTCACCCCGCCGGCGGCCGGCACGCGATAATAGGCTTCCTTCACCTCAAGCACGTTGCGGCCCTGATGCGGCTTGGCCCAGCTCTTCGCTCCGATCAGCCCCTCGCGCGTCATGCTGGCGCTCTTCATGCCCAGCGGATCGAACAGCCGGGCCTTCACCACCGCGCCATAATCCTTGCCCGTCACCCGCTCGACGATCTCGCTCGCCGCATCATAGGCGACATTCTGATAAGTCCAGCAGGTGCCGGGCCGGCAATAGCGATCGAGCGAAGCGAGCATGCCGCGGATCGCATAGGGATCCTGATCCCCCTCCAGCCTGTCGTCATAGGCATTTTTGACGATGCCCAGCCGTTGCGAGAGCAGATCCGTGACGGTCGCTTCCTTCTCCATGCCATCGGGCAGGTGCAGCGAGGGCGCATGGGCGGCAACGGAATCGCCGAGTGACAGCTTTTTCTCGGCGGCGAGCTCCGCCAGCATCGTGCTCGCCACGCCCTTGGAAACCGATGCCCAGCGGAAGACGGTATCGGGCGTCACGGGCTCGGCGCCGCCGGCCACGGTCGTGCCATAGCCCTTCAGGAAGCGGAACGCGCCATTCTCGATGACGACGATGCCCAGCCCCACCATCTCATTGCGCGCCATCAGCGCCTTCAGCCGGGCATCGATCCGCCTGTAATCAATGTCGGACGACGTGCTGGAAACAGCCGCCACTTGGGACACATCGGCAGGCGGGGGCACGGCCAGCGGGCGCTCCAGCGGAGGTCCGGCCTTGCCGAGCACCGCACGTTCGGGCGCGGCATTGCGCAGCGCATGATAGCGGCCGATCACGAGCACGCCGACGACCAGCAACAGCGCGATACCGATTTCGGCCAGGATCCCGAATGGAAAGCCGCGTCCGCCATGGCGGCGTCCCCGGGAATCGGTAACGGGAAATCGGTATGGAGCTGTCACGATAAGCCGATCGCTAGGACGCGGAAGGGCGTCATATCGCGATCCTAGTCCGGCAGTTCCACACCGCAAAATCGACTCGCCGCACATCCGAGTCGGGTCATCGCAGGATCGTCCGGCGGGCGCCCATCCCGCCGGACAGGAAATCAGCCCCCGTAAATCAACTCTCGTAATGCGCCGTCGTCTTGGCGGCCACCTCCTCGGCCGTCACGCCCGGCGCAAGCTCGGTCAGGCGGAAGGGCGAGCCATGATCTGGCCGCTGGAACACGGCCAGATCGGTGATGATCATGTCGACGACATTCTGCCCGGTCAGCGGGAGCGTGCAGGCCGGGATGAACTTGGGCGAGCCGTCCTTGGCGTTATGCTCCATGACGACGATGATCTTCTTAACGCCCGCGACGAGATCCATCGCCCCGCCCATGCCCTTCACCATCTTGCCGGGGATCATCCAGTTGGCGATGTCGCCGCCTTCGGACACTTCCATCGCGCCCAGCACGGTCAGGTCGATATGGCCGCCGCGGATCATCGCGAAGCTGTCCGAGCTGGAAAAATAGCTGGAAGAGGGCAGCTCGGAGATGGTCTGCTTGCCGGCATTGATAAGGTCGGGATCCACCTCATCCTCATAGGGAAAGGGCCCGATGCCGAGCATGCCATTCTCGCTCTGGAGCGTGACGGTGATCCCTTCCGGGATATTATTCGCCACCAGCGTCGGAATGCCGATGCCGAGATTGACGTAGAAGCCGTCCTTCAGCTCCTTCGCGGCGCGCGCCGCCATCTGGTTGCGGTCCCACGGCATCAGGCGGCCTCCCTCTGGCGAACGGTGCGGAACTCGATCTTCTTGTCGTAGGGCGCGCCCATTATGAGCCGCTTCACATAGATTCCGGGCACATGGACGCAATCCGGGTCGAGGCTGCCGACAGGCACGATCTCCTCCACCTCGGCGACGGTCATCCTGCTTGCAGTGGCCATGGGCTGGTTGAAGTTGCGGGCTGTCTTGCGGAAGATCAGATTTCCCGCCTCGTCCGCCTTCCAGCCCTTGATGATCGAAAGATCCGCGACGATCCCGCGCTCCAGCACATAGGTCTCGCCGTCAAATTCCTTGGTTTCCTTGCCTTCGGCCACGATCGTGCCGACGCCCGTCTTGGTATAGAAGCCGGGAATGCCCGCCCCACCCGCGCGACACCGTTCGGCGAGCGTGCCCTGGGGGCAGAATTCCACCTCGATCTCGCCGGCCAAATATTGCCGCTCGAACTCCTTATTCTCGCCGACATAGCTGGCGATCACCTTGGCGATCTGGTGCGAGCGGAGCAGCTTGCCGAGGCCCACCCCGTCAATGCCGCAATTGTTCGAAACGACGGTGAGATTGCGGACGCCCGAGGCCTCGATCGCGTCGATCAGCCGCTCGGGGATGCCGCACAGGCCGAAGCCGCCCGAACAGATCGTCATGCCCTCGAACAACAGCCCTTCGAGTGCGGACGCGGCATCCGCATAGATCTTGTCCATCATGCCCTCTCCCTCGACTTGAATTGCGATTCAGATAGGCGCCCCCACCATATCAGGTCAATCGGTGCGGGTCGCCGTTTGCAGGCGGCGCGATGCGCGGTAACAGGCGGGTGATGAGCGATACGAGACCCGTCCTGCTGTTCGACTCCGGGGTCGGCGGCCTTTCCGTCCTTGCACCGGTGCGCGCGCTGCTGCCGCAGGCGCCGATCGTCTATGTCGCGGACAATGGCGGCTTTCCCTATGGCACCAAGAGCGAGGCGGAAATCGCCGCGCGCGTGCCCGCGCTGCTCGGCCGGCTGGCGGAACGCTATGCCCCCCGGCTGATCGTGATCGCCTGCAATACCGCCTCCACCATCGCGCTGCCGGCCGTCCGCGCCGCGCTCGACCTGCCGATCGTCGGCACGGTACCGGCAATCAAGCCGGCGGCACTGATGTCGAAGAGCCGGGTGATCGGCGTGCTCGGCACCAACGCCACGGTGCGCCAGCCCTATGTCGATAATCTCTCCGCCGAGTTCGCGGCCGACTGCACCGTGCTGCGCCACGGATCGGCGCCGCTGGTGGAACTGGCCGAGGCGCATCTGCGCGGGGAGGAGACCGACCTTGCCGACTATGCCGCGGCGCTCGCCGGGCTGTTCGACCAGCCGGGCGGGAAGCGGATGGATATGGTGGTACTTGCCTGCACCCATTTCCCGCTGGTGGAGGACAAGCTCAGGGCGGCGAGCCCCCGGCCGCTGACCTTTGTCGATGGCGGCCCCGGCATCGCGCGGCGAGTGGCCTATCTGACGGAGGGGCAGTCATGGCCCGAGGCGCCGGGCGAGGGCCTTGCCGTCTTCACCGCGCCGACCGGGATAAGCGAAGGGTTGAGAAGCTCGTTACGACGCTTCGGCCTTGGTCGGGTGGAGATGCTCTGATCGCCTAAGCCGATCATGCCCGCGGTGAATTCCGGTTTTTGCCGATCGGGCGACCGCTTTATGCTATGCTCATTGCGAACCGTTCGCGCTGGCCTTTGCTGACATGGATCAGTAAAAGCCGCCGCGAAATTGCTCCCGGGAGTGAGCCAGTTGGACTATCAGCGCGTCTTCGCCCAGGCGATCGACCGGCTTCATGCCGAAGGACGCTATCGCGTTTTCATCGATATATTGCGCAACAAGGGCATGTTCCCCAATGCGCGCTGCTTCGCGGGGCATAACGGACCGAAGCCGATCACCGTCTGGTGCTCGAACGACTATCTCGCCATGGGCCAGCATCCCGCGGTGATCTCGGCGATGGAAGAGGCGCTGCACGATGTGGGCGCCGGATCGGGCGGCACGCGCAATATCGGCGGCAACACCCATTATCATATCGATCTGGAAGCCGAGCTGGCCGACCTTCACGGCAAGGAAGCGGCGCTGCTCTTCACCTCGGGCTATGTTTCGAACGAGGCGACCTTGGCGACGCTCGCCAAGGTGCTGCCGGGCTGCATCATCTTCTCCGACCAGTTGAACCACGCCTCGATGATCGCGGGCATCCGCAATTCGGGCTGCGAGAAGCGCGTCTTCCGCCACAATGATGTGGAGCATCTGGAAGAGCTGCTGAAGGAGGCCGATCCGGACGCGCCCAAGCTGATCGCATTCGAAAGCGTCTATTCGATGGACGGGGACGTGGCGCCGATCGAGGCCTTTTGCGACCTCGCCGACAAATATAACGCCATCACCTATCTGGACGAAGTCCATGCCGTCGGCATGTACGGCCCCCGCGGCGGCGGCATTTCCGACCGCGATGCGATCGCCCACCGGCTGACGATCATCGAGGGCACGCTGGGCAAGGCGTTCGGCGTGATGGGCGGCTATATCGCGGCCGACCGCACGATCATCGACGTGATCCGCAGCTATGCGCCCGGCTTCATCTTCACCACCTCGCTCTCCCCCGTGCTGGTCGCGGGCGCGCTGGCGAGCGTGCGCCACCTCAAGGCATCGTCCGAGGAGCGCGATGCGCAGCAGGCCGCCGCGTCCACGCTCAAGCACCTGTTCGCCGAGGCTGGCCTGCCGGTGATGCCTTCCACCACGCATATCGTGCCGCTGCTGGTGGGCGATCCGGTGAAGGCCAAGCGGGTGAGCGATATCCTCCTTGCCGAATATGGCGTCTATGTGCAGCCGATAAACTTCCCCACCGTGCCGCGCGGCACGGAACGGCTGCGCTTCACCCCCGGCCCGTCGCACACGGAAGCGATGATGCGCGAGCTGACCCAGGCGCTGGTCGAAATCTGGGACCGGATGGAAATGAAGCTGGCCGCCTGAGCCGGCGTGCGGAAGCAGGCAGCGCGATCGAGGCGCCGCCTGCTCCGGGCATAGGGGCGACTTTCAGCCGATTAACAAGCCGTCATCCCTGCGCAGGAAGAGATGACGGCTTGGATAGGGCGAGCGGCTTCAGGCCCGACGCGACAGGGAGCGGCCGAGCGGCGCCGCATCGTCATTGGCGACGGACGGGATCATGCCGCCGTCGCGGACGAGCCGGGCGAACATGCCGCCCTGCTCCACCAGCTCGTCAAAGCCTCCCTGCTCCACGATCCGGCCCGCATCGAGGACGATGATCCGGTCGGCCGAGCGGATGGTGGACAGGCGGTGCGCGATGACGAAGGTCGTCCGGCCGCGACGCAGGCGGTCGAGGCTCTCCTGAAGCCTGGCCTCGGTCGCCACGTCGAGCGCCGAGGTGGCTTCGTCCAGCAGCAGGATCGGCGCATCCTTCAGGAGCGCGCGCGCAATCGCGATACGCTGCCGCTCGCCGCCCGATAGCCCCTGCCCCCTGTCGCCGACCGCGCTCGAAAAGCCACCCTCCTTGCGCATGATGAAGTCATAGGCGCCGGCGATGCGCGCCGCCTCCTCTATCTGCTCGGCCGTGGCATCCGGTCTGCCCATGGCGATATTCTCCGCGATCGTGCGGTTGAACAGGCCGGCCTCCTGAAAGACCACGCCGGTGGCGGCGCGCAACGATGCCAGCGTCACGTCCCGAATGTCCCGACCATCGACGAGGATGCGGCCATGTTGGGGATCGAAGGCGCGCTGGAGCAGACCCAGCGCGGTCGACTTTCCCGATCCGGTCGGCCCCACGATCGCGACCGTCTCGCCCGGCTTCGCCTCGAAATTCAGGTCGCGGATCGCGCCCGAGCCGGTCGGATAGCGGAAGCTGACATTTTCGAACACGACATGGCCCCGCTCGACGCGCAGCGGTGCGGCGTCCGGACGCTCCACTATGTGCGACTCATGGTCCAGTATCTCGAAAAACTGCGCCAGCGACGGTCTCCGCATGAACATGTTCATCACGAAGCTGGTGAACTGATCGAGACGGCCGATCAGCAGCGTCGCGAAGCCGACGAAGGCGACGATGTCGCCGAGCGACGCCAGGCCGCGCGATACCAGCATCGCGCCGACCGCGAAGATGGCGACGATCGAGATTGACGAGGCGCCGCGCGTCAGCACCGCCACAAGCGCCCACCAGTTGAGCACGGGATATTGCGCCGCCAATAGCTGCTGGAGCGAGCCGCGGATCGAGCGAAGCTCACCCGGCACCGCCAGAAAACTCTGGAGCACGGGTACATTGCCGAACAGATCGCCGACATGGCCGGAAATGTCGGTAAAATGATTTTCGACCTGCGCCTGACGGCCGGAGGTACGGCGCATCACGCCCAGATTGATCACCGTATAGACGGCCATCAGCGCGAGGAGGACGAGCGCGAGCCGCCAGTTCATCCACAAGGCGACGGGCACGAGCGCGATCAGCGAAACGACATTGATCAACTGTTCCCGGAGCATGGGCAGCCACAGGCTGAAAAGCGTCTCGCAGCCGGAAATCATGATCCGCATCATCCGCCCGGAGCGCGCCGCGGTGTGGAAGGAGGGCGGCAAGGCCAGCAGATGCTCCACGAAACGCGCCATCGCGGCCAGCCGACGTCGATGCGCCATGCGGTCGGCCATCAGCGCGACGACCATGCCTGCGAGAAAGGCGGTAAGGCTCAATGCGCACCAGAGCGCGATGAAACCCAGCGAATTATGCCCTTGGGCGAGCGCATTGACCGCCTTGCCGAACAGGATCGGCTCGGCCACCTGCAGAAGCGCCACCATCGCGCCCGCACAGACGACCGCGAGCGCGGTGCCGCGTTCCGGGCGCAGCATGCCGATGGCGCGCATAAAGACATGCGAACCGCGTCGCGCACGCGACGCTGCGTTTTGTTTACCGGCCATGAGGAAAACCTCTTTTATGGCGTTGAGGGGGAGCGGGTGCGCCGGTTTCGGCCTTGAGCCTGTGGCGATTCGCGATCGCCAGAACCGGACGAGACTGGGATAGCAGCAATAAGGTTAACGTAAAGCAACGGGCGGGCGGCGCGGCACAGAGCGGCTGTGTTTCACCCCGGCCCGTCGCATGGGGAGCGCAATGAGGCATAAGCCAGCCCAAGATCGCCGCCCCTGCTCAGCTTCCCATCAAAGGGCTGTTTTGATGGGGGCCTCGAAGGCAGGGGCCTCTCTCCTCATGGGGCGGCCTTGGCGAAGAGAGATATGGATCCCTGCCTGCGCAGGGATGACGGACTGTAGAACTCCGGGGTGCGGCCATTCTAGACAGGCCCCGCCTCAATCCCGGCAATATCCCTCCACACCCTGCCGCACGATCAGGCAGTCCTTCTTCTCCGCCAGCCATTTGAAGCCCGTTTCCGCGCCCGTGCCGGCGCGTATCAGCTCCTCTCTGCCGGCGCGGAAAAGGCGGATGGCATTTCCCTCCGCCCGTCCCTCGAAGGTTGCTTCGTCATCCAGCGTATATCTGTTGCGGATCATATAGGTGCCGCCGCTCGGACCCGGCGCGATTTCGAGGAACAGCCCCTCCGGCCCGGTCCAGCGGCCGATCCAGTCATCCGTCACCGTGCCCGTCTGCGCCCGAGCAGCTCCGCCCGCGGCCGCGAATCCATTGGCCGATGTCGCCGTCTCACGCGCCAATAGGGCATTCGCCACCATCCCGCCCTGCGGGGCGCCGCCCCCTTCGTCCTGCATGCCGCAGGCGGCAAGCGCCGCCGAGGCCGCGACAGCCATGATCAGCTTCTTCATAGGATAGTCCTTCTTGAACGCGCCGCAGATCAAAGCCGGTGGCTTTCCGATGTTCCAGCGCCTAGTAGAGCCGCCATTCGACTCAGCGGGAAATTTCGTCATGGCCGATATCGTCGCCATCGCTTCCGATCATGCCGCCATCGAGCTCAAGGCGGCGCTCGTCCAATGGCTCGGCGAACAGGGCGTCGAAGTGCGCGACCTGGGGCCTGCCACGGCCGACTCCGTCGATTATCCCGATTATGGCTACAAGCTCGCCAACTATATCGCCTCGGGCCAGGCGACCAAGGGTGTCGCGCTGTGCGGATCGGGCATCGGCATTTCGATCGCGGTGAACCGCAATCCCGCCTGCCGCTGCGCGCTCGTTTCCGACGGGCTTTCGGCCCGGCTCGCGCGCGAGCATAATGATGCCAATGTGATCGCCATGGGCGCACGGCTGATCGGCGTGGACATGGCGCGCGATTGCCTCGCCGCATTCCTCGCCACCCCCTTCGCCGGCGGCCGCCATGAGCGGCGCATCGCCAAGCTTTCCTCCCCCAGCTTCGAAAAGGAGCCCGCATGAGCACGAATCCCGCCACGCTGAATGAAGTCCAGCCGGATGGTTTCTTCTCGCGCGGACTGGCTGAGGCCGATCCCGCCGTCTTCGCCGGCCTCCAGCAGGAGATCGCCCGCGAGAAGAAGCAGATCGAGCTGATCGCGTCCGAAAATATCGTCTCCAAGGCGGTGCTGGAGGCGCAGGGCTCGGTCTTCACCAACAAATATGCCGAGGGTTATCCAGGCAAGCGCTATTATCAGGGCTGCGCGCCGTCCGACGTGGTCGAGCAGCTCGCGATCGACCGCGCCAAGGAGTTGTTCGGCTGCAACTTCGCCAATGTGCAGCCCCATTCGGGCGCACAGGCCAATGGCGCGGTGATGCTGGCGCTGACCAAGCCGGGCGACACGATCATGGGCCTCAGCCTCGATGCCGGCGGGCATCTGACGCACGGCGCCAAGGCGTCGCTTTCGGGCAAATGGTATAATGCTGTGCAATATGGCGTGCGCGAGGACGATCATCTGATCGATTTCGATCAGGTCGAGCGGCTCGCCCGCGAACATAAGCCGAAGCTCATCATCACCGGCGGATCGGCCTATCCGCGCCACATCGACTTCGCCCGTTTCCGCAGGATCGCGGACGAGGTGGGCGCCTTCTTCATGGTCGACATGGCGCATTTCGCGGGCCTCGTCGCGGGCGGCGCGCACCCCACCCCCTTCGGCCACGCCCATGTCGTCACCACCACGACGCACAAGACGCTGCGCGGTCCGCGTGGCGGCATGGTGCTGACCGACGACGAGGCGATCGCGAAGAAGATCAACTCGGCAGTGTTCCCTGGCCTTCAGGGCGGGCCGCTGATGCATGTCATCGCCGCTAAAGCAGTGGCCTTCGGCGAGGCGCTCCAGCCCGAATTCAAGGTCTATGCGAAGGCCGTGGTCGAAAATGCCAAGGTGCTTGCGGCGCGGCTCAAGGAACGCGGGGCAGACATCGTCTCGGGCGGCACGGACACGCATCTGGCGCTGATCGACCTGCGCCCGCTCGGCATCACCGGAAAGGATGCGGACGAGGCGCTGGAGCGTTCGGGCATCACCTGCAACAAGAATGGCGTGCCCTTCGATCCGCTGCCGCCGGTCAAGACCAGCGGCATCCGCGTCGGCTCCCCCGCCGGCACGACGCGCGGCTTCGGCCCGGCCGAGTTCCGCGAAATTGGCGACCTGATCGCCGACGTGCTCGACGGTCTGCGCGCCAAGGGCGAACATGGCGACCCGGCGGTCGAGGCGAATGTGCGCGCCCGCGTCGAGGCGCTGTGCGACCGTTTCCCAATCTATCCGGAGCTGTGATTGCGCTGTCCCTTTTGTGCCCATGAAGACAGCCAGGTGAAGGATAGCCGTCCCTCCGAGGACGGCACCTCCATCCGCCGGCGCCGCCAGTGCGAAGGCTGCGGCGCGCGCTTCACCACCTTCGAGCGCGTGCAGCTGCGCGAGCTGACGGTGGTGAAGAAGGATGGCGCGCGCGAGCCGTTCGAGCGGACCAAGCTCGAACGCTCGATCGCCATCGCCTGTCGCAAGCGCCCCGTGCCGCCCGAGCGGATCGACCGGCTCGTCTCCGGCATCCAGCGCCAGCTCGAGACGAGCGGCGAGAGCGAGGTGGTGGCGACGCGCGTGGGCGAGATGGTGATGGACGGGCTGAAGGCGCTCGACAGCGTCGCCTACATACGCTTCGCCAGCGTCTATAAGGATTTCCGCGAGGCCAAGGATTTCGAGGATTTCGCCGGCGCGGTGGTGGAGGCGGGGCGCGAATGACGGCGCCCGTGATCGTCCTCGTGCGCCCGCAACTGGGCGAGAATATCGGCAAGGCCGCGCGCGCCATGCTCAATTTCGGGCTGACCGAGATGCGGCTCGTAGCGCCCCGCGACGGCTGGCCCAATCCGCAGGCGGGGCCGGCGGCGTCGGGCGCGGACATGGTGCTGGAAAAGGCGCAGGTCTTCGAGACGGTGGCGGACGCGATCGCGGACTGCAGCAACGTCTATGCGACGACGGTGCGCCGCCGCGGGCTGGTGAAGCCGGTAGTGACGCCCGAGGAAGCTGCGCGCGAGATCCATGCCGCGCCGGGGCGCTCGGCCATATTGTTCGGGCCGGAGCGGTCCGGGCTGGAAACGGACGATGTGGCAGTGGCGCGCGCGATCCTGACCGTGCCGATCAACCCCGAATTCGGCTCGCTCAACCTCGCCCAGGCGGTGATATTGGTGGCCTATGAATGGTCCAAGGGCCAGGCGCTGGCCCAGCCGACCTTGATCGAGGCCGATCCGCCCGCGCCACAGGCCGATCTCGACGGGCTGGTCGCGCATCTGGAAGGCATGCTGGAGGATGCGGGCTATTTCTTCCCGCCCGATCGCGTGCCCGCGACCAAGCGCACGCTGCGCTCCGTGCTCACGCGGCCGGGATGGAACGCGCAGGAAGTGCGCACGCTGCGCGGCGTGCTGAGCGCGCTGGGGAAGCCCCGGCCGCGCTGAACTTGGACATGATTTACCTTGGCCGCAACAAGGGCTAGGATCGATTATTACTTTCCCGAGAGGCCATGATGACTGCACGATTCGCCCTGCTCGCGCTTCCTCTTCTTGTCATCTCCACGGTTTCTGTGGCCGGCGCGCCCGAAACAGCTACCGGCGGCGCGGCGCCGCAGCAGGCGAAAGAGAAGATCATCTGCAAGACCTCCTATGAGACCGGCTCCTTCGTGAAGAGGCGCAGGAACTGCGCCACCAAGCGCCAGTGGGATGATGCCGCCACTGCCGCCCGGTCCACCACCCAGGGCATGCAAAACCAGCTTTTCACACCCGACCAGAATTGAGTCCGGCCGGCGCGCGGCAGTCTCAGCCGCGCGCGTCGAACCGCTCAAATTCGTGCGCGATTGATCCTTCGACGAGCACATCATAGACGGAGGCAGCGAGCTCGGGCGGGAAGTTCCGTGCCGCGGCCGCCTTGCACACCTTGGCGATCACATCGGCCTTGCGCCATTCGTCGCGGACCTGATCGCGGCTCGGCTTGATGCGGGCTGCGGCCTCGATATAGCGCATGCGCTCGCCAAGCAGCGCCACGATCGCCACGTCCAGCGCATCGATCGCGGCACGTACCTCGCGCATCTCGGTGCAATCGGCGGCGGGGATGATTTCCTGGGACATGGCCCCTCTTAGGAAAGCCGCGCACTGCGCCGCAAGCTTGACTCTCCGCTATCACGCGGCCATAGGCGCCGCTTCGCAATTGGCCCCGCACCCCCGGTGAAGTGGCGGCCCTGCCGGATCGACCTTCCGGGCAGCGCGGTTCCGGGACATCCGACGGCAACGTCAAACGCAATTGAAGGAACGACTTATGTCGAAGCGCAACAGCGCCAAGTACAAGCTCGACCGCCGCATGGGCGAGAATATCTGGGGTCGCCCGAAGAGCCCGGTCAACAAGCGCGAATATGGCCCCGGCCAGCACGGCCAGCGCCGCAAGAGCAAGATTTCAGACTATGGCCTTCAGCTCAAGGCGAAGCAGAAGCTGAAGGGCTATTATGGCGACGTGACGGAGAAGCAGTTCAAGCGCTCCTACACCGACGCCGCCAAGATGAAGGGCGATACGTCGCAGAACCTGATCGGCCTGCTCGAGCGCCGTCTCGACGCGGTGGTCTATCGCGCCAAGTTCGCGCCGACCATCTTCGCCGCGCGCCAGCTCGTCAGCCACGGCCATGTCCGCGTGAACGGCGTGAAGTGCAACATCGCCTCGCGCCGCGTGAACCCGGGTGACGAGATCACGCTCGGCAGCAAGGCGCAGGAAATGGCGCTGGTGCTGGAGGCGCAGGGCCTGTCCGAGCGCGACATCCCCGAATATGTCACCCCCGACGGCAATGCGAAGGTGACCTTCGTGCGCGTGCCGACTCTCGACGAGGTGCCCTATCCGGTGAAGATGGAGCCGAACCTGGTCGTCGAATTCTATTCGCGCTGATCCGGCTTCCTTCGGAAAAGAACAGAGGGCGGTCCTGCGGGGCCGCCCTTTTTCTTTGCCCTCCCTGCACGCAGGCGGGGAGGGTGCATCGCGTCACATTTTCATCGCGCTGCGCAGGAACGTATCGCTCCGGCGCAGCATGTCCGCACGCACGGCGGAATCCTCGAGATAATGATCGAGATGGTCCCAGCTGACGAGCTCGCTCGGCACGCCCGCTTCCTTCAGCCGACTGGCCATGAGGCGCGACTGGGCGATGCCGACATTGCGGTCGAGCGCGCCGTGGAAGAGAAGCACGGGCACGCGGATGCTCGACGCATTCTGCGCGGGCGATCCTTCGCGGACATGCGGCCCCGAACCGATATAGTCGCGCATCAGGCGGAAATTGGTCCAGTAGCGCCATTCCTCCTTCAGCGCGGCAAGATCGGTAACGGGCGCAATCGCCACGACCGCCTTGAACAGGCCCGGATCGGCTACCGCCGACTGCAGGGCCGCATAGCCGCCATAGGACCAGCCGACGATCGCCAGCCTCGCCGGATCGGCAATGCCCTGCCTGACCAGCCAGCGGCCAGCATCATTGACGTCGCCGATCGCGACCTTCCAGGAACGGAAGCCATTTTCCTGGAACCAGGCGTCGCCATAGCCGGCCGAGCCGCGAAAATTGGGCTGAAGCACGGCATAGCCGCGCGCCGCATAATATTGGGAGAGCCAGTTGAATCCCCATTCGTCGCGCGCGCCCGGCCCGCCATGCGGCATCACGATCGCCGGAAGATTGCGCCCGTCGCTGCCCGGCGGAAGCGTGAGATAGGCGGGCACCATCGTGCCATCGGCGGCAGGATAGCTGACGGGCTTCACGGTCGCCAGCGTCACGCCCTCCAGCTCGGGGCGCACCGTCATCAATATGCCGAGCTTCTTCGCGGCGCGATCGAACAGATAATAGACGCCCGGATCATTGTCGCTGCCCGCCCATATCAGCAGCTTGCTTTCATCGAGGCTGGAATCGACGATGCGGATCTGCGGCTGCTTCGGAAGCGCCTTGCCGAGCGAGGCAATGAGCGTCTTGAGCTCCGGATCGAAATAGACGGTGTGGCGGACATCCGTAGCATAGCTCACGCCCACGACGCGCTTGCGCCGGCCGATCCGGACGAGCCCGTCCACATCCACGTCGGGACGCGTATAGATCAGCTCTTCGCGCTTCGCGCCATCCAGCGACACCGAATAAAGCGCGAGCCGGCCATCCTTCTTGCGAAAGCCATAGGCGACATCCTTGTCGAAATCGACCGCATAGGGATTGAAGCCCTCCCGCGTCTGCATGTCATAGTCGCCGAGCGGCAGCCATTCGCGCGAGCCTCTGGTCCGGTAGAAATAGCTGGTCACGCCCGTGGCCATGCCGGTGGCGCCGCGCACATTGCCGCGCCCCATGATCCGGACCGTGCCCCGGCCGTCGCTGATATATTCCTCCGCCTCGCGATCGGCATTTTCGATCCGGCTGATCTTGAGCGTGCGCGTATCGATCCGATCGACACCATAGCCCTCCTTCGACGATCCGAAGTGGCTGCCGACCCTGTCGTCGGGCAGATAGAGCCGGGCCATCAGCACGGCGCCATCCTCCTCGGGCAACCAGTCGATCACCTCTCCGCCGCCGAGCGCTAGCCCGCGTGTATAGAAATTCGTGTATAGAAATTGGTGCGGTTGCTGAGCAGCTTCTGATTGGCGCCATCCGCGTCCACCGCGACAACCCTGGTGAAGGGCAAGGGCTCGACATTATTGTAGATGACACCATAGACGGTGCAGACGAGCCGATCGTTCGCAACCCAGTTGCAGCGATCGAGCCGCTCCGGCGCGCCGCTCGCCACCAGTACGCGGCGCGGCCTGGCGCCTTCCTCCACCCCCACGGTGTAAAGCGCGGCCCCCTGCCCCGCAGCCGGCGCGATGAAGGCGATCTTGCTGCCATCGGGCGAGAGGCTGACCTGCGCCGCCCCTTCACGCACGCCGAAGACAGTCGCGCTGTCCTTCGGCATATCGGCCGCGGACAGCATGAATAGCGCGGCAACAGCCACGACAAGCCTGTATTTCATCCATTTCCCCCCTGAACCCGAGCATATCTTCTTCGGAAGACGGGCTTTGTACAAGCGGGGCCTCGATGCTTGCGCCGCTCCTTGCGCTTTGCCATGACGCCCCCCTGCCGCCCAGAAGCGGGATCCACAGGGAGACGCCATTCCATGCCGCGCACGAAATCCCTTGCCTTGCCCCTCGCCGTCCTGCTCGCCGGCACTGCCTCGGCGGCCATGGCCAGGCCGGCCGCCGTGGCGGCGCCGGCGATATCGGTCGAGACGCTGAAGGAGGTGACGCAGACGCTTTCATCCGACGCGTTCGAGGGCCGCGCGCCGACGACGCCGGCCGAGGACAAGACGGTCGCCTATATCGCCGACCGTTTCGCCAAGGCGGGGCTGAAGCCCGGCAACAAGGGTGGCTGGTACCAGAATGTGCCGCTGGCCGAGATCACGACCAAGCCGGACGTGACGCTGAACGTGACCGGCGGCAAGGCGCCGCTGAGCTTCGCCTACAAGCAGGACATGGTCGTCAAGACCTATCAGATCCAACCCAGGATCGACATCGCCAATGCCGATATCGTCTTCGTCGGCTATGGCATCAACGCGCCCGAGCGCGGCTGGAACGACTATGCCGGCATCGATGTGCGCGGCAAGGTCGTCATCATCCTCGTCAATGATCCGGACTGGCAGACGCAGACGCTCGACGGCCCGTTCGGCGGACGGGCGATGACCTATTATGGCCGCTGGACCTATAAATATGAGGAAGCCGCGCGGCAGGGCGCGGCGGCCGCGCTGATCGTCCATGATACCGAGCCCGCCGCCTATGGCTTCAACGTGGTCGTCTCCTCCAACACCGGCCCGCAGCTCGAGCTGGATGCGGCGGACGGGCATATGGACCAGTCCAAGGCGATCGGCTGGCTGACCAACGATGCGGCGCGCAGGCTGCTCGCCGCGGCGGGCCAGGATCTCGACACGCTCTCGGCCGCGGCGAAGGTCAAGGGCTTCAAGGCGGTGCCGCTGGGCCTGAAGGCGTCGATGACGCTGGAGAACGCGATCCGCCGCCAGGCATCGAAGAATGTCGTCGGCCTGCTGCCGGGCAGGACGCGGCCGGACGAATATATCGTCTATTCGGCGCATTGGGATCATCTCGGCCGGTGCGAGCCGGTAAGTGGCGACGATATCTGCAACGGCGCGCTCGACAATGCCTCAGGCATAGCCGGGCTGGTGGCGCTGGCGGACGCCTATCGCACGCAGGGCGCGCCCGAACGCTCCGTGCTGTTCGTGGCGGTGACGGCCGAGGAATCCGGCCTGCTCGGCTCGCAATATTATGCGACCAACCCGGTCGAGCCGCTCGCGAAGACGGTTGCCGGGCTCAATATGGACGGGCTGAATGTGCTCGGCCGGACGCATGATGTGGTCGTCATCGGCCCGGGCAAGTCCGAGCTGGAGGATAATCTGAAGCGCGCGGTGCTCGCGCAGAATCGCATGATCGTGCCCGAGCCGACGCCGGAAAAGGGCAGCTTCTATCGTTCCGACCATTTCAGCCTGGCGAAGGTGGGCGTGCCGACGCTCTATTTCGACAGCGGCGAGGATCTGCTGGATGGCGGCAAGGCGGCCGGCCGTGCGGCGGCGGAGGATTATGTGAAGAACCGCTATCATGCGCCATCGGACGAATATGATCCCAAGTGGAACTGGTCCGGCGCAGTGGAGGATCTGCAGCTTTATTATCGCATCGGCCGCGAGCTGGCCGATGGCAGCGCCTGGCCCAACTGGTATCCGACCGCCGAATTCCGCGCCACGCGCGACCAATCCCGAGGAACGAAATGACCCTGCGCCAGCCGCCCGAATGGGCACCCCACAAGGCCGTATGGATCGGCTTTCCGAGCCATGGCGAACTGTGGGAGGAGGATCTCGCGCCCGCGCGCGGCGAGGTGGTCGATTTCGCGCGCGCCGTGCATGACGGCGGTAATGGCGAGCAGGTGATATTGGTCGCGGCCGATGCGGAATCGGCCGAGGCGGCGGCTGCCATGGCCGGGCCGGGCATCGATGTGATCGTCGAGCCCTTCGGCGACATCTGGCTGCGCGACACGGGGCCGATCATCCTCGCCGGAGCGGAAGGGCCGGTCGCGGCCGAATTCCGCTTCAACTGGTGGGGCGGCAAATATGACCTGCCGGGCGACGAGGATGTGTCCGCGCGGCTCGCCGAAAAGGCGGGCTTCACCGTCCGCAGCCATGACTGGGTGCTGGAAGGCGGCGCGATCGACGTCGACGGCGCGGGGCTCGCCGTCACGACCGAGCAATGCCTGCTCAATCCCAACCGCAACCCGGCGCTGTCGCGCGAGGAAATCGAGGCGCGGCTGAAATCCGCGCTGGGGATCGACCGGCTGCTGTGGCTGGGCGACGGCCTGCTCAACGATCATACGGACGGCCATGTCGACAATCTCGCCCGCTTCGTCGGCCCGAACCGGCTGGCGCTGCCCGTGCCGGCGGAGGACGATCCCAATGCGGCCATCTATCGCGACGCGGCCGAGCGGGCGCGCGCATTCGGCGTCGAGCTGGTGCCCATCCCCTCGCCGGGGAAGGTGGAACGCGATGGCGAAATCGTGCCGGCTTCCTACATGAATTTCTACATAGGCAATGCGACGGTGGTGGTGCCCCTCTATGGCGCCCCCAACGACGATGCCGCGATCGAGGCGATCGGCGCATTATTCCCCGGCAGGCGGGCCGTGGGCTTCCGCGCGGATCATATCCTGACGGGCGGGGGCAGCTTCCACTGCATCAGCCAGCAGGTGCCTTCCATCTGAAACCTTCGGCCGCCAGGGTAGAAGAATGACCGAAATTACCGTCGCCGCGCTGCAACTCGCTTTTTCCGACGATATTCAGGAAAATATCGCCGCCGTGTCCGAACTGGTGCGCGAGGCCGCGTCCAAGGGCGCGCAAGTGATCCTGCCGCCCGAGCTGTTCGAAGGCCATTATTTCTGCCGAGTGGAGGATGAGGGCCTGTTCGCCCGCGCCAAGCCCACCGCCAGCCATCCCGCCGTGCTCGCCATGCGCAAGCTGGCGGAGGAGCTGAACGTCTATATCCCGACCAGCTTCTTCGAGGCGGAGGGGCCACATCATTATAACAGCCTGGCCATGATCGGCCCGGACGGCGCGGTGATGGGCGTCTATCGCAAGAGCCATATCCCCGACGGCCCCGGCTATGAGGAGAAATTCTATTTCCGCCCGGGCAATACGGGGTTCAAGGTGTGGCCGGGGCCGTCCGCGACGCTGGGCGTCGGCGTATGCTGGGATCAATGGTATCCGGAAACGGCGCGCGCGATGATGCTGATGGGGGCGGAAATCCTCTTCTACCCCACCGCGATCGGCAGCGAGCCGCACGATCCCGACCTCGATACCAGCCGGCTGTGGCGCCGCGCGATGATCGGCCATGCCGTGTCGAACGTCGTGCCCGTGGTGGCATCCAACCGGATCGGCACGGAGGAGGGCCAGACCTTCTACGGCAACAGCTTCATCGCCAATGAGCGCGGCGACCTGATCGCCGAATTCGGGCGCGAGGAGACGGGTGTGCTGGTCGCGACGCTCGACCTCGACCGGGTGAAGCGCCACCGCGCAGCCTTCGGTTTCTTCCGCGACCGGCGGCCGGAGCTTTACGGGCGGCTGGCGGAGGACAGATAAGCTTCATCGCGCTCAGGCTTCGACAAGCTCAGCCAGAGCGCGATGATTCGATGCAGACGGAAGCGGCTGTCAGGGGCCGGAAGTGCATCGCGCGCTCGAACACCGCCTCGAACATCTCCGCCGTCAGCCGGCCGGTATTCTGATTGTAGCGCGAGCAATGATAGCTATCGAGGATCGTCAGGCCGGACGGCAGGACATGTTCGGCGAGATGGCCGAAGGGCGCCTTGGGAAGCTTGCCCCCTAGCGCCTTCACCGCCGACTGATGCGCGATCTGGCCGAGTGCCACCACGAGCTTCAGATTGGGCAACGCCATCAGCGGCGGCTCGAGGAAAGCGCGGCAGGTGCGGATTTCCTCGGGCGTGGGCTTGTTCTGCGGAGGTACGCAGCGCACCGCGTTGATGATCATCGCGCCGGTCAGCTCCAGCCCATCGTCGATCCGTGCCTCGAACCGGCCATTGGCGAGGCCATATTTGCTGAGCGTGGCATAGAGCAGCCCGCCGGCATAATCGCCGGTGAAGGGACGGCCAGTGCGGTTGGCGCCCTGAAGGCCGGGTGCCAGGCCGACGATCGCCAGCCAGGCGTCGGGATCGCCGAACATCGGCACGGGGGCGTTGAACCAGTCGGGATGCGCCGCGCGCTGTTCCTGACGGAAGGCGGCGAGGCGCGGGCAGAGCGGGCAATCGGGCGAAGGTTCGAGCAGAGTGGCGCTTGTCATCGCGCCGCGATAGGCGCTCGACCATGGTTACGACAAGCTATGCTATCGCTCTTGGATCGAACCGCCGCCATGGGCGGCACGGCGCGCCGGCCAAGGTGCTGGCGGCGGCGGTCGCGACGATGCGGGCGGAGGGGCTGGTCGTGACCGCACTTTCGCCCATGATCGCGACGCCCGCGCTGGGACCGGCGGGGCGCGGCTTCGCCAATGCGGCCGCCCTGATCGAGACGCGGCTCGATCCGCCGGCGCTGCTCGCCCTCCTCAAGCGGATCGAGCAACGCTTCGGCCGGCGCCCGGGGCGGCGCTGGGGCGCGCGCGTGCTCGATCTGGATATAGTCTTATGGTCGGGCGGGACATGGCCGCCCACGCCGCGTGGCGCGGCGCCGGGGCGGCTTCGCGTGCCGCATCGAGAGCTGGCGCAGCGCGCCTTCGTGCTGGCCCCGCTGGCGGCGGTAGCGGCCGGATGGCGCGATCCGCGCTCCGGACGCACCGTGCGGCAGATGTTGGCGCAGCTGCGGCGTTAGCGCCGTCGTCCCTGCGGAAGGCGACGGTTAGACGGGTCGTTACGCCTTCGGACAGGCAGTGCCGCTTTCGGTCCAGGCCTTGAACAGTTCGCCGAACTGCTTCTGCGTGCCCGGCGCCGGGGTACGGCCCGCGCCCGGGTGCCAGCCCCAGCCGACCAGCTCATCCTCGCCCATATGATGGATCAGCCTGGCCATATCCATGCCGCCATTGCGGCGGTGATCCTTGATCTGGCGGCAGATCTCGCCCAGCGACTTGCCCTGCCACGCCATCTCGATCGGCGCGAGATGCCATTTGGGTGCGCCGGGAATGCGAGCGGGATCGAAATTGGCCTCGCTGTGGCAGGTGGCGCAGCGCATGCCGGGCGCACCGAATCCATCCGTGCCGCGCACCACCCAGGGATTGTGCGGCGTCATCGCATCGCCCTGGCTCGGCCGTTCACCCGCCGGATGGCAATTGAGGCAGCGCGGATGCTGGATCACCTTGCCGACCTCCGCGAACAAGGCGAGCGAGCGCTCCCGCTTATTCTCGATACCGGCAAAGTCCTCGACCGAGCGCAGCCCGACCTCGGGCGTGGCGGCGCCGGTGCGCACCGATGCGGCACCGATCGTGACGGCGGCGACGGCGGCAAGGCCGAGTGCCAGACGCGACCCGCTCATGCGACCCGCACGAAGGGCAGGCGGGACGGGCGGCCGAGGCCGAGACGGGCCATGGCGTTGGCCACGGCGGGCGCGGTGGGCGGAAGGCCCGGTTCGCCGATGCCCGTGGGGGCTTCGCTGGATTTCACGATCACGACCTCCACCTCCGGCATTTCATGGATCCTGAGCGAGCGATATTTGTCGAAATTGGCAACGGCCGGAATGCCGGCCTCCAGCGGCACTTCGGCGAACAGCGCATGGCCCAGCCCGAAGCCGATCCCGCCCTCCACCTGGGCACGGACCACATCGGGATTGATCGCCACGCCCACATCCACCGCGCACCATATCTTGTGCACTTTGGGCAGGCCGTCCGCACCCTTAGACACTTCGGCGATCTGCGCCACGAAACTCCTGAAGCTTTCGACCACCGCCACGCCGCGCGCGCGGCCATTGACGGGCCCCGGCCCGTTCCAGCCGGCAAGCTCGGCCACCGCCTTCAACACGCCCGCCGCGCGCGAATTGTCCATCAGCGCGAGACGCCCGGCGACGGGATCCTGCCCCGCTTTCTCCAACAGCTGGTCGATGAAGCATTCGACCGCATAGCCGGTATGCGTATGCCCCACCGAGCGCCACCACAGCGTCGTCACGGGGCTTTGGGCGATATGGACGTCGCAGCGGAAGGCCCCCGTCCGGTAGAATATCTCGCTGGCACCTTCCGACATCGTCGGATCGATGCCGTCCTTCATCATCGCCTCGAAGGGCGAGCCCTTGATGAAGGACTGGCCGACGATCGTGTTGGACCAGCCGGCGATCGCTCCGTCCTTCACGCTGCCGCGCAGCCGATGAACGAAGAGCGGCCTATAATGGCCACCCATGATGTCGTCCTCGCGCGTCCAGACGAGCTTGACCGGCCGGCCCGGCCCGATCGCCTTTGCCGCCTCCGCCAGCTCGGACGCGAGATGGGCGTTGCCCTGTGCGCGGCGACCGAAGCTGCCGCCCGCAAGCAATGTCTCGATGCTCACCGCCTGCGGCGCAATGCCGAGCACCTTGGCGATGGTGGCCTGGTCCAGCGTCTGGATCTGGCTGCCGAAGCGGGCATTGGCCCGCTTGCCGTCCCATTCGATATAGCCGTCGAGCGGCTCCATCGGGGCATGGGCGAGATAGGGGAAGATATATTCCGCCTCGACCAGATCGCCCTGCCCCAGCGCCGCATCGACATCGCCATGGCTGTTGACGACGGTGCCGGCGGTCCCAGCCAGCCCGCGCCACGCCTCGACCATCTCCTCGCTGCCGCGCCGTTCGGCGGCGCTCTCGTCCCAGCGGGCGACGAGCTTCCCGCGCCCCTTCAGCGCGGGCCACATGCCGTCGGCATATACGGCGACGCCGCTCGACAGGGGTTTGACCGCGACCACGCCCTTCACCTTCAGCGCTTCGGCGGCATCGAAGGAGGCGAGCTTCGCCCCGAAACATGGCGGCCGGGCAACCACCACGGTCAGCATGCCGGGCGCCGCCATGTCGATCGTGAACCTGGCGCTGCCGTTCGACTTGGCGACGCTGTCGAGGCGGGAAACCTTGCGGTCCTGCCCGATCAGCCGGAAACTGGCGGGATCCTTGAGCGTCACCTTGGGCGGCACCGGCAGCCTGCCCGCCGCCGCAGCGAACTGCCCGAAGCGCGCCTCGCGGCCCGACGGGGCATGGCGGATCACGCCTTTCTCCACACTGAGCGTCGCCGGCTGCACGCCCCAGCTCTGCGCGGCCGCCAGCACCAGCATCGCCCGCGCCGCCGCACCGGCATGGCGCAGCTGATCATAGCTGTTGGCCATGGCCGAGGATCCGCCGGTGCCCTGGATCACGCCGAAGTTGAAATTGGCGTAGATCTTCGCGTCGGCGGGCGCCGATTCGGCACGGACCTGCGCCCAGTCCGCATCCAGTTCCTCGGCGACGAGCGTTGCGAGGCCGGTATAGGGGCCCTGCCCCATCTCGATATGCTTGCAGATCACGGTGACGCTGTCGTCCGCACCGATGCGGATGAAGGCGTTGGGATCGACGGGGCCGGCTTGGGGCGCTCCCTGCGCCCGTGCGCCGCCGAATGGCAAGCTCAGCCCGATGACGAGCGCGCCCGCCGTGGAAAGCGCCTCGCGCCGCGAAAGGCCGGTGGATTCATAGCCCATGGCTCAGGCCTCCAGCGCCTTGGCCGCATCATGGATCGCGGCGCGGATGCGGACATAGGTGGCGCAGCGGCAGATATTGCCGTTCATCGCCAGGTCGATCGCCTTGTCGTCGGGCTTTTTCACCTCGCGCAGCAGTGCGATGGCGCTCATCACCTGCCCCGACTGGCAATAGCCGCATTGCGGCACGTCGCGCGCCGCCCAGGCCGCCTGCACCGCTTTCGCCTCCGGCCCGTCCGCGCCCTCGATAGTCGTCACCTGACGGTTGCCGAGCCGCGAGACGGGCAGCGCGCAGGAACGCCGCGGCTGACCATCGACATGGACAGTGCAGGCGCCGCACTGGGCGACGCCGCAGCCGAATTTCGTGCCGGTGAGTCCCAGATTGTCGCGGATCACCCAGAGAAGCGGCGTATCGGGATCGACATCGACCTCCCGCACTGCGCCGTTGACCGTGATGGAATAAGGCATCGCGCGTTCTCCCCGCGTCGGTTCATTGGCGATATGATAACCCCCCGTACCGATCTGTCACGTGCGATCGTCTCGTAACAATTCGCACAGCCGGTTGACCCCGGCGCGCTCGGCTCATAGGGAACCTGCCACGGTCACGCCGTCGCGAAGCATGACGGCTGGTGAGGGCTCGTAGCTCAGTCGGTAGAGCAACGGACTTTTAATCTGTAGGTCCCGGGTTCGAATCCCGGCGAGCCCACCACAAGCTGTTTCCGGCCGTTCCCATCCCTTCCCGAACCCCTTGCGCCGCGGAGCATCGCGGGGCATTCGGGTGTCCCAAGGCATCTCGCAACCCGCCACCCAATTCGACCTCTCGCGGGGGTATTTTGGGGGTACCGGATGAAACGCTGGGGGTATCATGGCACTAACAGACGCACAGGCCCGGAAAGCGCGGCCCGCCGAGAAAGATTATAAGCTCTCCGACTCTCTCGGTCTATTTCTGTTCGTGACGACCACCGGCTACAAATCGTGGCGGTTCAAATATCGGTTCGCGAAAAAGGAAAAGCTCCTGACGTTCGGCGCTTATCCTGAGATCTCGCTATCCGAGGCGCGCGATCTTCGTGACGCCGCGCGCAAGCTGTTGCGCGAACACAAGGACCCGGCGATCGTCCGGAAGCAGGAGAAGGCTGCCGCGATCAGCAGCGCCGACCAAACATTCGAGAAAATCGCGCGCGAGTGGCACGAGGAACAGAAGGCGCGATGGTCGGCAGCACACGCAGAGACGGTGATCGAGAGCCTGGAGCGCGATATATTCGACGCGTGGGGTGGCCTGCCGATCGCGGAGATCAATATCCCGATGGTTGTTGATCTGCTGAAGGGTGTGCAGCGGCGCGGCGCGGTCGAGACGGCCCATCGCCTCCGGCAGCGCATCTCCGCGATATTCGTGTTCGCTGGCGCGTCCGGCCTCGTCACTGCAGATCCGGCCGACAAGGTGGGTGCGGTGCTGAAGCCAATGCCGAAGAAAACGAAGATGCCTGCGCTTCTGGAGATGGAGAAGCTCCGTCAGCTCCTGAAGGAGGTGGAGGGGCCGCTATCCACAGCCAATGTCATCACCAAGCTTGCTTCACGTTTTGTGGCACTGACCGTTCCTCGCCCGGGCGTTGCGCGTGCGATCGGCTGGGCCGAGTTCGAGGGTATCGACTGGGAGACGTGCGAGACGGACGATCCGCTGTGGCGCATCCCGCCCGATCGAATGAAGCTCGAGAAGGATAAAAAGGACGAGGTCGCTTTCGAGCATATCATCCCACTGTCGACGCATGCGATCGATGTCCTGCGCGTAGTGCGGCGGCTGACCAGCCGGGCCAGCTATGTTTTCCCGGCAATCCGCTATGCACACAGGCCGATGTCGGAAAACACAATCGCTTACGCCTATAATCGCGTCGGCTATCAGGGGAGGCACGTGCCGCACGGCTGGCGTGCAGCTTTCTCAACAGTGATGAATGAGCGCGCAGAGCGCGCTGGGCGGGACAAAGATCGGGAAATCATAGACCTGTTCCTCGCCCATATCCCCAAAGGCGTGTCCGGATCGGAAGGAGCCTACAACCGAGCGGCCTATATGCCGCGCCGGCGCGAGCTAGCGCAGGAATGGGGAGACCTTCTGATGGAGGGGATGGCGCCAGCGAGAGACCTGCTTGGCGCCACACAAAAGGGATAAATTCGTCAGGCCGCCTTGATCCAGGCAGTCGGATTCGACACCCACACTCGGATGTCGGATTCGTACCACGCCACCGAGTTACGCCCAAGCGGCACCCGCGCAGGGAACGTCCCCTCCCCCATCCGTCGATAGATAGTCGTCCGCGAGAGGCCGGTTCGGTTCATAACCTCCGGCAAGCGGACCAAGCGGTCATTCTCAGTCATATGCACCGCCTCCCTCGCGGCCAATATCGATCCCACCGCACCCCGGCCCCGGAGGCGATGACAGCGCAGGACAGCGGCTCACCACTCGGCAACTCGCACCAGGCCACAGTCCGCCCGTAGCTCCGCCCGGTCGCCACGCACGTCAGGCGCTTGCCCAGGGCGATCCGCTGGACGGTGCGCAGCGCGACGCCCGGATCGCGATCCCCGCAGGGCTGGTTCGTCTTGCAGGTCCCGTCGGCCTCTATGGCGCCGACCCCTTGCAAGCGGACCTTGACCACCCCCTGCGCCGTGGCGACGGTATAGGGTCCATCCGCATCGTGGATGCGCACCACCGGACCCGCGAACGTCTGCCCCGCCGGCACGATGATGGCGGCTAGCGCGAGGGCGATCATGGGTGGCCCCGCAGATAGGCGCGGACGCGATGGCCAAGCCGGGTGAGATGGTATCGCTGAGATTCACGCCTGCCGTCGGGCAATAGTCGGCCGCCATCATGCTCGGCCAGTCCGGCCTGCTCCAATGGTAAAACAGTTTGCCTATAACCTCTAAAACGGCCGAGGGCGTTGCGGGGCGTGCATTCGACGACATCAAACCATGTCGGTGTCCCTTTTGGCCAAGCGAGGAGGGCCAGACGGGCGCCCTCGTTCAATTCGGCCGCGATCTTTTTCACCTGATCCTCACCCACCAATCGCCTCCTTCAGCACAGCGACCTCCTCCGCGTTCGCCAGTTCCAGCAGCACGGCCGCGTGGCAGGCGTCCTCGTAGGGGTCAGGCTTGCCGCACCAGCATGCCAGGTTCCGCCCGGCGAGTTCGGCCCGGGCTGCGGCGACTAGCTTGGCGTCGAGCGGCGCTAGCGAGCGGAACAGCACGAAGGCATGGCGCTTGTCCGCCACGATGGCCCCCTTGGTTGGTCCGAAAGGCGCCGGCTTTCCGGGGACGAACGGGTTTCCCCATTTCGTGGTCCGATCCACCTTCACGGTGTTCGGAGGCATGCGCCAGCCCTTCGCGCGGGAAAGCTGGATGCGCTTGGGCTTATCCATTGCCCGCCTCCATGGCTGCGCGGGCGCGGAGCTTAAAGGCGCTGTCGGGGCTGTCTGCGAATAGCCTTGCCGCCTTGTCCATCGCTTCTACTTCGGAGGACGCGCGCACCTTGGCGCCTTCTGCCATCAGATCGCCTCGGACATATCGGTCCAGCTGATACACCCGCCCTTGCGTTTCCTCAGCCAGCGCTATGAGTTCGTCTTTCATCGGGCCTCCGGTGGTTGAGGGAGACGCCAGTGGGTAGGCTGTCGGAACGGGAAGTCGGCAACGCGCCCAACCTTCATCATCGCCGCAAGCCTGCTTTGCCCGAACGAGCCTTTCACTATCTCCGGGAAATAGAGCAGCACTTCATCCTTCGGGGCCGTCTCGATCGGCTGCCACTGATCCCGCTCGACCATGGCGAGGAGGACGCGGAGGTAAACCTCATCGACGCCGCTAATATCGGCGTAGCCTGAGACCTCCAGCTCCTCGATCAGGAAGCGCACCCGCTCCACCGCTGCTTTCTCTTCCTGCGTCATCACGCATCCTCCCCGCTGCCGGGCTGGGTGGGGGACGGGCGTAGAGCCTCCCGCAGTCGGTCGCGCTCCGCTTCGGCGGCGGGCGCGCGCCGGCAATATCCTGATAGCCGGCTCGGGTCTGGGAAGTTCTTTGCTCCCAGCAACTCGTCCCGCTCGCGCTCCAGTTCGGCGACCCGGGCTTCGGCGGCATTGGCGCGGGCTATCTGGCAGTCCAGCGCCTCGCGATATGAAGTGCGCGGCCGATTTTTCTCGATGATCTCTTCCCATTGGAGATTATCAGCGAAATTCCACGCATCCCGAATCAGATCGGCATGGTTGGTGCTGCCGAGGTAAACCCGATCGCCTTCGTCCTCTAACTCGTCGTTCACTGCGATGAGCATGTCGCGCATCTTGAACAGCGCCTTGGCGTACAGGGCAGCATCCGAGAATGCGGTGTCCCGCTCCCGCTCCAGCTCCGCGATCCGGGCGGCTTGGGAGCGGACATGTTGGCGAATGGTGCGCCACTGCCTGCGGACCTCAGCCGGTTCGCCTTCCATAACGCCATCGAGGTATCCGGCAGAGAACACGATGGTTATCGGCAGTGCTTCGTCAGTCATTGCGCGTCTCCATGAGGTGCTGGCGGACGGCGAGGCCGAGAGGGCGCAGGTTCCACCCGGCGGTACACCATCGATCGGCAGGAGAAATCCGTCCTACGAGCCCTTTGATCTCAAGAGACCGAAGCGATTTTGTCAGTGCTAAGCGGCCGTGGCGCGCCGGTTTATATCCGCACCGCCCAGCAAGCGTGTCGGCGCTCGGGGTATATTCTGTATCACGGAACGCCATGAGCGCCCGCCGCTGCGCCTCGCTCAGCCCCGCAGCTATTCGAGCTACGTCAGTCATTTCGGGGCTCCATCACGGCGGTTTCCGCGACCTGGCCACAGTCTGCGCCGTCGCTATAGCATTTCGGGCAAAAGACATCGCCGCAGTCGCCCCAGTAATCGGTCCCGCACTCTTCGGACGAGCCAACCCAGCCACATGCGTCGCAGGAGGCGAGATAGTAGGGGTCCGGTACGGCGAACTCGCGCCCGTCCGGCAAGGTATACCGAGCTACGTCAGTCATTTCGGCTGTCCTTCGAGGGCGGCGCGGGCCGATACGGCGGCGCGGAGGCAGTCGATCAGCGTGTCGCCGGCGAAGCGCCTGTCCCGCCAGTCGGTCCAGCCGCCATTGCATTCGATCGCGCTGTTCGGCAGGCCGTTGAAATCGGGGTTGTCGCAGAGGATCATCACCGCATCACCTTCGTCGGCGCGCAGGGCGTTGATCAGGCTTGTGAACTCCTCCGCCGCCTTGACGCGGGCGATCAGCGCGGGGAGGTAACGGAAAGTGAGGTCGCTCAGATTATTCGCAGCATTGCTCAATACGACACACGCCGCCAACCGTTCGCCAGACAGGCGCTCGTTTTGGTAAGCGAGGTACGCGGCTTTCGTGGCACGGTGCGCCTCCTCCAGCGCCTGCATCTGCGCGTCGGTGATTGCCACGTCGGGGGTGGTCATGCGGCTATCCTTTCGCGGCGATAGACAGCCGCAAGCGCTTCCTCGGTGCGGAGGATCGCGCGGCCTATGGCTTCGGGGATTTGGGGGACGACGGCGTCGCCGAACGCTTCGACGATGAGGCTTGCGGCAGAAGTCCCTTTTCCACCGCCGACCGCAACGCGCGTGCCAGCCACCCAGGCGGATAGCCCATCATCCAGCCGTAGGTGATCGGCAAGGTCTGCGAGGGTCCAGTCAGCCCGGCCGCCGAAAGCATCGCCGCTATCTGGCGGGCATACTGCCATTTGTCCGATGCGCGACCCGTCATCGCTCCGTCCAGCACGGCGTCCATCGTCGGCGATTTCCGCTTGTCGTAGGCGGGGGACCATGCATCCATCCGCTTGTCCCGCTTGTCCCGCTTGTCCCGCTTGTCCCGCTTGTCCCGCTTGGTCGGGGTCGGGAGCGTTTCGTGTCGCTCCGCCTGTCGAATGTACGATTCCAAGCTGATTTGCACCTTCGTGCCATCCGCGCGCTTGCCAGTTGCTATCGTTTCCGGCGAGTTCATGCGGCCGCCGTTCGGCTTCGTGGGCGTAGGCAGCATTCCCGCATGCCGGCTTGCCTGTCCCTGCAACTGCGCCAGCACGTCGCCCCGGAAACCCCTGTCCGCATCCGTCTTCCGCGGCGTGGCAAGAATCCTGCGGAACGGATATGTCGATCCGGCTCCCCCGCCGGCTCCGTCCCTCATGCCGTCCGAAGCCATCGGGGTCGGCAACCTGCTCGAGATCGCAGCCAATGAGCCATGACCGGGGGCGCTCGTGATTGGCTCCGATGTCGCCAGCACGAACCACGACCGCCCAGCAGGAGTAGCCGATTGCCTCCAGCGCAGCGAGGACGGCGTCCGCGCCCCGAGTTCGGAGATTAGCGCTGTTCTCAAGAGCGAACCAACGAGCTCCGCTTTCTCCACGTTCGCGGGCGAGGTCACGGATTTCGCCGATGATGCGGATGGCTTCGAAATAGAGGCCGGACCGCTCGCCTTCGACGCCGAGCCCCTTGGTATTGGCCGAGCTGATATCCTGGCAGGGCGGGCTCCCGACGATGACTGCGGGAAGATATCCAAGATCTCGGCGAAGTCGGTCTGCCGTAAGGGTTCGAACATCGTCATAGAGCAGGACACCCGGATTGTTCTCGGCGTAGAGGATACGGCGCCATTCGACCGCTTCGCAGGCGGCCACGGTGCGGAAGCCGGCCCGATGCATGCCGAGCGACCATCCGCCGGCGGCGGCGCTGAACAGATCGAGGATGGGGATGTCGCTCATCACGCAGCTATCCTCAGACGGGGCGGGCGGAGGGAGCGGGGACATCAGAGAGACGCCCTTTGTTCGGCGAGCCATGCGCCGATCAGGGGGAATTCGCGCTCGATCTCGAACCACCGGGGAAACCGGCCTTCGTGGGTGCGGAACCGGCCTGGGAAAAGGCGCGCCGCATCGAATGCGGTTTTCTTCAGCCGCCGGTGCCGGATCAGGCCTTGGAAATAGGGCTCCACCTCGGCAGGTGCCGTCAGATGGCTCGGCCCCGGCCGCAGTCGCCCGCCCAGATCAACCACGATGCCCGCCGCTTCCTTCGGGCGAAGGACCGCGCCAGCCAGCTCGAAATATTCGGTGTCCTCATGATCCCCGAAGCTGATCTGTATGGGGAGCCGGGTGACCGACGTGGCGTAGCCATACCGCGCCAGAATCTCCATATCCTCCGCCGGGAAGCGGGCCCGGAGGCACTGGACGAGCATTGCCGTCGTCGCCTGCCTCTGCTCCTCCGGCAGATGCTTGGCCCGGTAATCTACCTCGGCGACGCGGACGATGTCTGACAGCAAGCCGGGATCGACCGTCTTGCGGAAGACGGCGCAGGCATCCGGTATCCGAATTCCGGCCGGCCCGACGGGATATGTCTTGGCAACTTCCGACCCGTAAAGCTGCGACGGTGCGACGCGAGGCATGGCGTTTAGCGCCGCCTGCGAGATGGTGGTGCGGCTCATGCGCCCTGCCCGTCCCACTTCGACCGGTGCGGGCTCCGCTCGGCATATTCGACCGCCAGCGCGCTCGCGTCGAAATCGAACATGGCCTGGAACGTCTGCCACCCCTTGGAATGCTGGGCCTTGTGGTGCCCGTCACAGAGGGGGATCGTGTTCCAGTCCTCTGTCTTGGTCCCCATGCCCTTGGCGCCGAGGAAATCGACATGGGCGGCGATGATCGGTCCCTCGCATCCGCCATGGTGGGCGAGCGCGCAGGGGCGGCCGCGGAGCCATTGAAGGTGGCTCGGACAGCGCTTCGCCTCCTTAGCGCGCTGGCTGTTCTTACGGCGGGGGCGGATGTCGACGCGGATCATGCCGGCACCTTCGGCTTGCGCGTAACAAGAAGCCTGCGCACCATGGGCGCACCGAAGGAAATGGAGCGATCAACCATGGATGCACCTGAGCGGCTGGGCATTGATTTCACGAATGGCGACCGGAAAATGCGCGTGATGGTGTCTCGCGAGGCGGTCGAAGATGACCTCCACGTTGAACGGGTGACAGCAGAAGAGTTCAGCGACTGGCTTGAAGCCAATTCCGAGCGCGTGCGCCTCTCCGCTGAGAAGAAGCTCAAGCACGAGATTATATCCGGGACCATTTTCATCCGTTCCGGGGAGTTGCTCGCCTAACAGGCTCATGCCGATCTCCCGTCACGCGGTTGCCCGGGTCGGCCGGCCTCGACGACCGACCCGGAGGTTGGGGAATCTGACGCGCGGGGGGAGCGCGCCCGAGGCAGGGGGGAGCTGGAAATGACGACTGCGGCCGGGTCATGCGGCACGCGCTGGACCGGTCCGCGATAGACGGTCCGGTTGGCCAGGAGGGTCATGGCGTCGACGATCATCAGCGCACCGCCAGGGCGACGGCTGCCGCCGGATAGGCCGCCATCGACGCGGTGATCGCGACGATCCCGCCCCACTCGAGCGGGTGCGTGATTGCATAGTGGGAGAGGCAGACACCGGTGGCCGTCAGCAGGGCGCCGGCGACGGTGAGAATGCGGGCGCGGGTCATGCCGCCACCTGCTGGGCCGCGGCGGCACGAACGCGGTCGAACGCTGCCGCCGCCTCATCGGACAAGGCCGGTGACACGAGGATCTTCACCGGCCCGACGCGCACCCCGTGGAACTCGCCATCCATGGCGAGGCGGTCGGTATGCCGAACATGCTTCCATGTCGGGATCTGGTGCGAGCCGAAGCGAATGCCCCTCGGGAGCCCCAGCGACACCGGGCCGACCGAGAAGCCGGCGGCGGACAGCGCCTCTAGCGCCCTCGCCTCATCTTCGAATGCAATGGTCTCGGTGACCGCCATTACCGTGCCTTCCGGATCAGGATCATGCGCGTCTGGATCGCCGTTCCGCTTTCCTTGAAGGCTCCAGCGGGAATAATTTCGACATCGGCTCGGACGTCAGTCAGCCATTCGCGGAACTCGACCGTCTCTCGTTCCTGACCGATAAAGCCATGCTCACTGACGATGGCCGCGAGCTGTCCGCCCGGCGCCAGCACATTGAAGGCATGGCGAACGTGACGGATATCCTGATTGCGCGTGAAAGGCGGGTTCATCGCGATCTTATTGGGCCGATACGCCTCCTCAGAGACGGCCCAGTCCAGAAAGTCAGCACAGTGCAGGCGGCCGACAGAAACCTTGCCCTGCTCGCGGAGCACGGCGCAGTTATCTGGGTCGATTTCAACGGCCTCAACACTGAAGGGAAACCGTTCACGCATCGCGGCCACAATGCGGCCATGTCCCGCACTCGGCTCAAGGCAGATGTCGCACGGGCCGATCTTGATGGCGTCGCACAGGCGACCAGCCAGATCGGCAGGGGTTTCAAAAAACTGCAGGCTTTTCTTTCGAGTCAGCAGCTCGTCGACTGCGCGTCCGCTGGACAGCGCCGAGGCCAATTTCTCAGCCGGATCGTTCGCGAACACGTGGCCCTTAGCCTTCGTGTTCCACTTACCCCCAAGAGCCTGGAGAACCTTGTCCGTGGCCTGATAGAGCTTCCTATCAAGCTGGCGCGCAGGAAGGCGCACAACGTTACCGTCTGCAACAGCGGAGCGAAGGACCTCCGCGACATCGTCTGCAATTTTGACTGCGGCCTCTGCCACCGTGCCCTCCCATCAGAGAAACCACCGTCTTGCGGGCCCGTCATTGGGCGGCATCAGGTGGCTGATGGGAGGATCGTAGTAGGACGCGTCCTACCTTGTCAACATAAATTAGTAGGATACGTCCCACGGCATACGTAGGACGCGAGCTTCAGTCGTCCGGTGGAATGTAGTCCGGCCAAAAGCCGCTATCATCGTCGTATGAGTGCGGCCTAGGCTGCGCTTCAGGCAGAACGGGATCGACCCCGTCGAAAGCGACCCGGATTACCGCTCCATACTTGGTCGATTCCTGAAAGATGGCCCGTAGCTCGCGGCCATCGGCGATCATGCGGCCGATCCACCCGCACCGTTCCGCCGTAAGATAGCCCATTTGGACGCCGCGTGCGCTAAGTACCATTACGGCACGTGGATCTGCTGGATTCTTAGGTTCCGGGACAAGCTCAACTGGATCGCCTGGGCGGCATGCCGCGATTTCGAAGCGACGAGTTGGGCCCCTTCGATTCGGGAAATCAGCACCTACGACTGCGAGGCTCAGGCCGTGAATGGGCAAGACTTTATCATACGATCTTGATTTGTTCGCCTGCGGGCGCATAGCAGCATCGAGCTGCCGTTGGGAACGATAAAGGAACGTTGTTCAATGTCGCGCCATTTACCCGCGGATCGACGCCGCCGGCGGTTGTATAGCGCCGGCATAACGGCCGCAGCTACCGTTGCCCTGCTCGGTTTTGAACGACTGTCACCGCTTACAACATGGATAATTTCCGTTCTCGCGCTAACGGTGCTCATTTCCATCTTCTATCGTGCTGGCAGTTCAGAGGGGTAGTCTCGCGCGGTGCAACTGCGGCTTGATCACTTCAACAACGCTTCGCTCTTTCGTAACCCACACCCCATTCTCAAATTTATCTTTGAACGTTAGAGTCACTGTCATTTTGATCCCCTGACGCAATTCCTCGTGAACTTCAGCCCTCTCAATTGCAGCAAGGAATTCACGGTCCTTCATCACTGCACCAAACTCTGGCATCCCTTCACGCCTGAATCGCCAGCTTCTCTCTGCATTTTCAAGAACAGGACTTACCAGAGTAACCTCCCACGTTTCAGACCACTTGCGAGACTTTTCTTCAATCTCGTCTACTTCGGGCGTGAGCAGGTATTTTTGATAGATACCGCGAGGAACAACGAAGGCGGGCCTCGTGTCAGGGACTGAGGAAACTCCAACTTCAGTAATCTGAGAGTCCTTCTCTACTGCTTGGAAAAATTGGCGACGTTGCGACTTTGCAACATTCGGCTGCAGCGCTCTGGCAATATCCCGCGCCAGCAGTTCTCTTTCTTCTGGTGATAACTCTACTCCAGGATTGTCGCTCGTCACGGAACTCCATATGCTTTCGACAGTCATGGCTATTGGAGTGGTGATCACGATAAGCGCCAAAGCCCTCGCCAAGGCGTGCAACCGAGGATATTTAGATGACCCTCGCTCTATTTTCTCCAGCTTGCGCTCAAAGAATGTGAGCACTGTGTTAAGCCACAGACTGCCGCGATCGCCGTCGACAATTTCAACCACCAACTGAACGCTGGGATCAACAACGAAGGCTAATTCCCGAAGCGCAGCAACCCAGGCAATGGCCGCCTCCGCAACCACCTCCAAATCAGCCGTTCTTCCTTCTGCCAAGCCGAAATATAGGCTGATAGGTGTATTTACACGCCTCAACTCAAGCTGATCGATCACCGCTCCCCCCCCCGAGGTAAGTGACTACTTCTGCAACATATTTCCAGATTAGGCAGGTTCAGCCGAGCGAAGGCTTCCCGTCAATTAGATTCTCCGTCCTATCCATATAACTCGCCCCACAATGAACAGGTCTTCGGCAGCAACCTCCTGACCCGGCACATTGGGGTTATCCGAGATGACATGCACTGTCTCATGATCAATCACTCGAAGGCGCTTGATCATTCCCGCTCCGTGTAGGCTGACCGCCCAAATACGGTCCTGCATATTGAGGCGGCGCTGAGCGGTATCGATCAGCACCATATCGTCATTGATGAGCGTCGGCATCATGCTGTCGCCATCGCCGCGGGCGACAAAGAGCCGATCGGCCGGGGAACGTGTAAGAACGCGCAGAAAGTTGGGATCGAACTTGATTGTTCCCTCTTCGGGATAATCCTCGATATTCGCCCCGTCGCCCATGGCATAAGCAAGATCGACCTGGCGAATATCGATCGCCCCATCACCATCCGATGCCGATCTCGTAGGCGGAATGTCTGGACTGGGCGCATACGAACGTGACGGCTGCCCAGCCTCTTCCCGGTCGGCGCCTCTTACTGGCTCCACAGGCGTGACGAGCTGGCCAGCCGCTGCAGCGGTCAGCCGATCAATCGGCTGACCGAGCACTTCTGCGATATGTTGCAATGTCGTGAGAGAGGGCTGAAGGCTTTTCCCTCTCTGAATGTCATAGATCGGCTTACCCTTGGTGCCTGTGCGTTCCTGGATCATCCGGTCATAGTGATCCCGAGGCTTGGGGGCGGCGGCAAGGGCGAGCGACACAAAACGCTGAAGCGGCGTCTCCTCTTTTTCTGGCGTGGAATTCTGCATGTGGGACGTTTCCCACACACCACTGGCTGTTGCCATACTGGGATTTGTCCTACGTTCTAGACTTGACGGTAGGATACGTCCTACTTTACACCGCCGTTATGAAGCCCACACCGACCCCGCTGATCGACGCGATCGACGAGTTCGTAGCTCACCATCGCATGTCGCCTATTACCTTTGGCCGGAAGGCGCTCAGCGATCCGCATTTCGTTGGGCAACTGCGCGCGGGGCGGCGCGTGTGGCCCGAGACGGAGGCCAAGGTCCGCCACTTCATGGCCACGTACCGTCCCGTCCCAGCCAGCGCTGAGGTCAAGGCCGCATGAAGCCCCTCAATCCCAAGCAGCAAGAGCTGCTCGACATCTACCGCAGTGGCGGGACGGACTTTTCGCTCCGCGAGTTGGCCTCCAAGCTGCACATCGCCCATTCCAGGGTATCCGAGCATCGACAGACCCTGGCGGCGCTTGGTTATATCCGCATCCACCCCTTCGCCCACCGCTCTGTCGAGCTGGTCGAGCCTTTGGAGTTCCGCCTGCGCGATTTCTCGAACGCCGATCTGGCGGCGGAGCTGCGCCGCCGGGGCTGGAAGGGCGACATCCATCATTCGGGAGCCACGGCATGACGGAAGTGACGGCGCTCGCCGCGCTGTACGGGATTTGCGGCGCCGTTGGGGCGGGTGTGACATGGCTCGCCATCACCCTTCTGGACGGGCTGCTGGAAGATTTCCGCTCGATGCTGGGCGATGATCATGGGGATAATAGATAGATGCGCACCCGGAACAATGCTGCGTCGCACACAGCGCTGATTTCGCCGGAAGCGGCGGACGATCATATCCACCGCACGTTGGGCCTGTTCATCGGCCAGGGGCGCCGCTTCTCGGTCGAGGACATCGAGACGGGCACCGGCATTCCGGCGCGCACCGTGAGTGGCTGGATCGCCAACGCGGTCGAGAACCGCCGCCGGCCCAAGGGCGGGCATCTGATGATCCTCTGCCACTTCATCGGCGTCGAATTCACGAACAAGCTTCTGGGGGCAGTCGGCCAGGGCGCGCGCGATCTGAACCCGGCCGAAGATGCTCCGGCATCGGTCGTGTCAAAGCTGGTTTCCGGTGCCGCCGAGTTCGCGAAACGCGGCCTCGATGGCCGCTACTGCCACACGGACCGTGGCGAGCTGGAAGACGACGCGGACGAGATGATCATGATCCTGACGCCGTTCAGCAGCCGCGCCCGCGACGACTGATTTTCGACTGAGGACTTAAGCGCCGGGGGACCCGGCGGGAGGGACTGACGATGAATGGAGCGAACAGCGCTCCTGCGTCGATGGACGTGGGAGCGGCGGGAAACCTGCGCCCGAATTGCATGAAGAAGGACGCCTGCGACTCCAGGGGGCCGGGGCGCTGTCGCCGCTGCGCGCATATCGAAACGATGAAACGGCCAGAGGTCCGCGCAAAAATCAGCGCGTCGCAGAAAGCTCGGTTGGCAGATCCCCTGGTTCGAGCGAGGCACGCCGAGACAGCACGCGCCAATCTCGCACCGCACCGGGCGTCTTCCGGCCGCAAGCGCACCTTGCGAATGATCGGCCACATCCCGGAGGCATATCGCGACGAATATCGGCGGCTCGTAAACACAAAGAAGCTGACGAGCGCCGAGGCGCGCGCGGTGATCGAGGCCGAGATGCAGGCCGAGGGCAAGCGTGAAGTCGCTCGCAATGCCGCTGCGATGCGCGAGAAGCATCAGCGCGATCTGGCGAGCCGGTACTGATGGGCGCCCGCGTCGAGCATATCGGCAACGCCACGCTCTATCTGGGTGATTGTCGCGAGATCCTGCCGACTCTTGTCGCCGTCGATCACATCATCTGTGATCCGCCCTATGAGGCGTCGCTTCATGCCGCGAAGAACAGCCTAAAAGGGCGCATTCGACGCGATCGTGGTGCCGCACTGAAGGGCCTCGATTTCGCACCGATCGATGACATCCGAGAGGACTTCGTTCGCCTCGCCTCAGATGTTTGCAACGGCTGGTTCATCGTTTTCTGCACGCCCGAAGGCGTCGCCAAGTGGGCAGACTGCATCAATCCATCGTCGATGAAATATAAGCGTGCCTGCGTCTGGGTTAAGCCGGATTCAACGCCGCAGCTCAACGGGCAAGGTCCGGCTCAAGGTGCAGAGAACTTCGTCTGCGCTTGGGCCGGCCAAGGTTATGCACGTTGGAACGCTGGCGGAAAGCGCGGCGTCTACACCCACCTGGTCAACAATCCGGAGCGTCACGGCGAGCATCCGACTGAGAAGCCCCGGCGCCTCATGTCGGAGATTCTGGCCGATTTCACCAGCGCTGGAGAGCTTATCTGCGACCCCTTCATGGGCTCCGGCACCACCGGTGTCGCGGCGGCAATGGCGCATCGTCAGTTCATCGGGATCGAGAAGGCCGCCCGTTACTTCGACATCGCCTGCCGCCGCATCGAGGACGCGCAGCGCCAGGGAAACCTGTTCGCGGACGCGGCAGCGTGACCGCCTCTCCCTCCCCTCACCACCCACGAAGAAAGGAACTGAGCATGCAGAACAGCGAAGCAATCTCGCTTTCGAGCAGCGACTTCCGCCACGCCATTTCCCTCGCCGGGAAGTGCATCGAGCGGAACAACAAAACAATACCGACCCTCAGCATGATCCACGCCCGCGCCAATGGCGTTTTCGAGGCGACGGGCACGGACCTGGACGTTCTGGTTTCGGCATCGGTGCCGCGCGCAGGCAGCGCCGAGGCGACCTTCCTCATTCCCGACTACCGCTCGATCATCGGGGCCGTGAAGGCCGGCGGCGGCTCCGACGTCACCTTGGAGCCGGCCGAGGGGAAATTCGCGCTCGCGTCCGACACGCTATCGGTCGAAGTCGTCAGCAACATCGCGGCCGACGATTTTCCGCTGTCGGGCCAACTAATCGCGCATGATGAATTCACGGCCACGCTAAGCCATGAGCAGTTGCGCTCACTGCGCCGGATAGCGGCATCCATCTCGAAGGCGGAAACCCGCTATTATTTGAACGGCATATATCTCCATCATATCGATGGCACCACGTTCCGGGCCGTCGCAACGGATGGACATCGCCTCAGCGTCATAGATCTTGAGATCCCAGACGCCTCCGGAGCCTTGGAGGGGATTATAATCCCACGGAAGGCGATCCGGCTCCTGCTGGAGATGATTGGCAACAAGGCGGGTGCGGCAGATCCAGGCATCGCGTTCCGCGTCGGCACCGGCATGTTGCGCAACCGTGAGGACAGCACCGCACCAGAGCGGAAGGGTGTGAGCCGCGCCCACTTCTCGCTGCGCGCTGGCAACGCATCCGTCACCCTCGCGACGAAGCTGATTGACGGCACCTACCCGGATTATGCCCGCGTAATCCCATCCGAATCAGGGCGGTCGTTCCTGTTCAAGTCGGCCGAATTCCGGCGCGCTCTGGAGGCTGTGTCATTCGGGTCCAAGGACGTACGGGCGGTTCGGCTCGACTTTGACAGCGAGGGGGCGACCGTCAGCGCGAAGTATGTCAGCGGCATCGCCAGTGCGGTCCGCATTAGCTGCCAGCACTCAGGCGAGCCGTGGGAGGTTGGATTCAGCGGCTCCCACCTGATCGACATGATCGATGCCGCCGGCGGTGATGAGTTCGTGCTCAGTGCGGCGGACGCGACCGGCCCTGCGCTGATCAAAAACCCGGCAGACCCAGATTGGACGGGCGTCCTGATGCCCTGCCGGCTTTGACCACCTCTCTCACCAACGGAAGGGAAATAGCATGAGCGACGGCAACATCGCGGCGGATCAGCTGCGACTGTTCCTCGAGCGCGTCGAACGCCTTGAGGAAGAGAAGAAAGGCATGCTGGACGACATCAAGGACGTCTACCTGGAAGCCAAGAGCCAGGGCTTCGACGTCAAGACGATGAAGACCATCATCCGCCTGCGCCGGATGGAAAAGGACGCGCGCGACGAGGCGGATGCCCTTCTCGAGACCTATCGCAACGCACTCGGCCTGCACTGATCCGGAGGGACTGAGGCATGTTCGACCGCATCAGAAACGCACTTCTCCGCCGGGCCTCAAACCCGGCGGCGATCATCCGCGCCGATCGCGCGCGTGCGGCGAAGCTCGGTCATGCCCGGCACGATTCCGAATGGAAGGCCCTGCGGGACGCCACCACGGCGCGCCTGCGGGAAGATTATGCTGCCAAACAGGCGGCCAAGGACAAGGCAGCGCCCAGCGCATGAGCTATTTTGCCGGCAGCGAAGACGATGTGGTCGAGGCCTTGCTTGGGGTGAGCTACCTTAAGGAGATCCACGTCCGCGCCTATGTGCGCGCCAAGAACGCGGGCGCCGATCCGGTGGACGCGATCTGCGCGGCCATCCACCGCAGCCGGTGGCCCGACAGCGTGCCGAATAAGCCGTGGCTCGAATGCAGCGCTCGCTGGGCTGGCCATCTCGACAACTGGGTCGAAATCCTCCGCTCGCGCGGGAACAACGTCATCGGCGAGGCGCCGACGGCATGAGCACGGTTGCGTCCGTCTGGGCAGGAAAACAGAAAACCGAACGGCCAGCGGACAAGCTGATCCTTTGGGCTATGGCTGATGCCGCATCAAAGGACAGCTTCGAGTGCTTCTCGTCGGTCGCGTCGCTGGTGGAGTTCACCGGGCTCGACCGCAAGACGGTGCTTGCGGGCCAGCAGCGCCTGAAGGCTGTCGGCCTAATCGCCGACACTGGCCGGCGCAAGGGCGATACAAAACAGATCATCGTTTGGGCACTCCCCGTCGAAACAGTGCCGGAAACGGGATCGTTAGAGACGGTGCCAGAAACGGAACTGTTCCAAAAACGGAACTGTTCCACTTTCCCCACAGAACAGTCCCAAAAACGGGACACGGAACCTGTCTTGGAACCTGAACCTCAGAAGGCTTCGCCTTCTTCGGAGACGCGCAAGCGCAAGGCGCCAGCGCGTTCTGCGGTCGAGACGCTCCCCGATCTACCGGAGGGCGTCACCGACGAGCAGTGGGACGGCTTCGTAGCGATGCGGAAGCAGATCAAGAAACCGCTGGGCCCACATGCCGCCAAGCTGGCGATCCGTGAACTGCACCGGCTGGCCGAGGACGGGCACCCGCCCGGCAAGGTGCTCGAGCAATCCACCCTCAACGGCTGGCAGGGCCTCTACCCCATCAAGGACGATCGACGTGGCCAACGAAATCACTCTGGCGAACGAAAATTCCGGGACCCGCTCAATCAGCGTGACTGGGAAACTGGCGGCTTCCATCCCGTCATGGATTGACCTGCACGAGCTCGATGCCAGCGGCCCGCATGCCTACTCCCTCCCGATCCGGCCGGGCCAATTGCCCGCGATCCGTGCGGCAGCCGACGCGCACTTCGCTGCGCTGGCCCCGTCGACGGCCGACGAGCGACAGCGGACGCTACGCGGCCTGCGGTCGGCGACCATCCTGCAGCAGGAGGATGCGGCCGAGGCGGAGGCGACGCTGAAGATGCTCCGCGTCCACGTTGCCGACGTGCCGCTGGACATCCTGGAGGCAGCCTGCCGCGCCTACTGCAACGCCCCGGGCAAACGGTTCTTCCCGAAGTCAGCGGGCGAATTGCGGACATTCATCAACCCCCTAATCTATGCGCGGCAGGCGCGCGCGTACCGGCTGAAGAAGCTGGCCGCCCAGGCGGAGAAGGAAGAGGCCGAGCGCCGGCGCCTGGAAGATGACCCCCTCACCCCTGAGGCTATGGCCGCCATCAAGGCCGAGTTCGGCTTGGACCGGCTGGGCGAGGAGTCAGCGGCGCCTGCGGCTGGATCAGCACCATTGGACAAGGGCGTGACGACGTTCGGCGATGCGGCGTCATCGGCCATCGACAGCATTGCGGCAGAGTAATGAGTAGGGTGAGCGGGGATCAGGGCATGGTGAGAAGTAGGGACATCAAGGCGATATCCGAACTGGCAGCCGAGATGAAACGGCGGAAGGCGGTCGATCAGGCTGAACGCGAACGGCGTCGGCAGCAGAAGACATCTCAGCAGGCCGCGGCCGAACCTCGTCCGCTGGTGAACCCCTTTATGGCCCAGCACGGCCGTTACGAGGAATCGACGGTGGTCGACCTTGATGGGTCGTTGGGCGGCAAGCGCATGTCCATGGTGAAAGTCCTGCTCAACCGGGGCGGAACGGCCGTCGAGCGCTGGATATCGAGCGACCACAATGGGATGTTCGGCGAGCCGCAGCAGCGCGCTATCCGCTATACGCAGAACCTATGGATACGGGCGGAAGGCGGGTTGCGGGCGATCGATCTGACGGCTGATATTGTTGATGCTCCGCTCGGCTGGTCTCAGCAGGAGGCGCTGGTTGATTTGAAGGATCTGATGGCGCGCGTGCCGCGACCCTATTGGGAAGTTTATGAGAACGTCTGCCGCTTCGACGAACCTGCCGGGACGGCTGGCTCCAAGCTGGCCAACAACGACCGGTCGGCGCTCGCCGCTGCAAAGACATGCGTTGCGTTCACGGCCAGCCTGATCGCGCAATGGCGGAGACTATAGTCCTCTTGACTGGTGTCCGCCTAAGTGTAAGAAGAAATGCAGATGGGGCATTACGCCCTGAGCAAGCGCCCGCAGCCCACCGGCTCGCGGGCGTTGTCGTATCTGGGGAGGATCGCATGCCGCAGCCTTCCCAGTCAGATCTGGCCGCCGAGGCGCTGGATATCTCCATCTCGATCGAGCGCCTGCGCCCGGACTGGAACAACCCGGAGCGCTTCCATTTCGCCAAGTCCGAGCTGGCTGCGCGGATGCGGCGCCTGCATCGTCAGCTTCGGGGGCGGCGGTGATGGTCGAGCGTCTTCGTGGCAGCGCGGGCGTCGCCCAGCGTCGTCGCCGCCTCGCCCGCACGCATGGCCTATGCGAGATGTGCCTTGCGGCTGGCCGGCCCGAGATCGCGACCGTCGTCGACCATATCGTTCCGCTCGCCCTCGGCGGCTCCGACGAGGACAGCAACACCCGCAACCTATGCGGTGCGCATCACCTCGAAGTGACGGCCGAGCAGTTCGGGCATCGCGCTCCGATCAAGGCGCGCGGCGTCAGCCGATCGGGCCGGCCGACCGCGCCCGACCACCCATGGAACCAGCGTCGGGACTGACACCCCCCCCGGGGGGGGCAAAAGTCTGTGAGGCCGCGGCGGCGGACACCGACCCCGCCCTCCATGTGCTCCGCGAGTAGTTTTGAGGATAAAAGTTCGGGGCACCCCCGAAGGGGGTGATGTGCTATGAACGTGATTGAGGGCACCGGACTGATCGTCGAGGAGCCAGTTTGGTCGCTGTTGCTCAGCGATCCGCTGGAAATCGAGGTGGCCAAGCAGCACTGGCGCCGGGTCACGGTCGAGATGCGCGATCGCGACCTGCTGTCGCCATCAAATGGCCACGCCATTCAGCGGCTTGTGCTTGCCTATGTGATCTATGATCGCTGCTCGCGCGAGGTGGCAGACAGCGGGGCGGTGCTCAAGCCGAAGCGGGGCAGCCCGCGAGCCATCGCGCGGCTCAGCCCGCATTTCCAGGCGATGCGTGAGGCGGCCAATGACGCGGCCACACTCGAAGCCGAACTCGGCCTGTCGCCGCGTCGGCGCAATGGCGTCGGCAAGGTGGCCAAGAAGGTGACGCGCACCACGGGCGCAGATGCGTTCCTCAAGCCGCGGACGGGCTGAGCCGCTCGATCCGGTCACGGCTTGGGCGCAGGCGGCGGTCCGCGGCGAGTTCGTCGTCGGCGAGCTGGTCCGTTACGCAGCGGAGCGGCATCTCCGCGATCTGCGCGACGGCGAGAAGCGGGGATTGTTCTGGCGCCCGGAGAAGGCGCAGCGGGTTATCGACTTCTTTCCGGCGCTGTTCACGATCACGGACGGGCCGGCGGCCGGGAAGCCGTTCCATCTGCTGCCCTATCATGTGTTCGTCGCCGGCTCGCTGATGGGCTGGGTCAACGCTGAAGGGCGCTGGCGCTTCAGATCGGCTTGGATCGAGACAGGAAAGGGACAGGCAAAATCCCCGCTAATGGCGGGACTCGGGCTCTATGCCATGGGTTGGTGCGGCTTCGCCCGATCGCAGGTCTATTCGATCGCCGCCGACAAGAACACGGCAAACGTCCTCTTCAAGGACGCGGTCGCCATGTGCCGGGCGCAAATCCCCGATCGCGACGAAGGTGAGACGCTGGAGGAGATCGGCGAGGTCATCATCCGCGGCGAGGGCGATAACGCCTGGAAAATCGAGCACCCGAGTACGAAGTCCATATTCAAGGCACTCGCTGGCGGCGAAACCCAGTCCGGTCCACGCCCGCGCATGGTGCTGGCCGACGAGATCCACGAGTTCAAGGTCGACACGCAAATCGAGCTCTGGCGGCGCGCGATAACGAAGATCGCGGGCGACGCTATGATGATCCTGGGCACCAACACGCCAGCGTCTGCGCAGCTCGTCGGGACGTCCTATTCTGGCAGCTATCAGGCGATCGCCAAGGGCGAGGTGAAGGACGATAGCGCCTTCAGCTTCATCGCTCGGGTCGACAAGGCCGATCGCGAGACGGTGTTCGCGAACGAATCCTGCTGGGCCAAGGCGCTGCCAGCGCTGGGTATCACCTATCCGATCACGAATATCCGCGAGGAGGTGGTGACGGCGCAGACGCGGCTGTCGACCGCGTCCAGCGTCAAACGGCTCTATTTCGGCATCCCGACCGGCGCGGCCGATTTCTGGATCAACGAAGACGATTGGGCAGCCGTGCTCGACGTCATTGATGACGAGACCATTGCGGCGCTCAAAGGCTGCCCGTGCTGGCTATCTCTGGACCTCAGTCAGAAGAACGATCTGACCGCGCTGACCGCGACATGGCGCGATGGCGCGGGCGTGCTGTGGCAGAAGACCTGGTACTGGACGACCAAGGTTGGCCTGCCTGATCGCGCCAAGGCCGATCAGGCGCCCTATGAACAATGGGTCGAAGAAGGCTGGCTGACTGCGGTTGATGGCGCGACGATCGACAAGACGTTCATCGCCGCAAAGGTCGCCGAGCTCGCAGCCGGGCATAATGTCGTGGAGCTGGTGTTCGACACAGCGCAGATCGCTGACTTCGAGGCCGCCTGCGAGGAAATCGGTTTCCCAGCCTGGCGCTATCGGGGACCGAAGGAGCCGGAAGGACAGGGCCTCAAGATGGTGCCGCACGCGCAGGGAACGCGCGTGATGTTCGAGGACCGGCAATATTGCATGCCGCGCTCGGTCGAGCGGACGGAAGACCGGATTCTGAAAAAGACGATCGTGATCGACGATTCGCCGGTCACCTATAGCTGCGCGGCGAACGCGGCGCTCATCAGCGACGGACAGAAGAACCGGGCCTTCGACAAGAAGCGCTCGCGCGGCCGCATCGACGGCCTGGTCACGATCGCGATGGGCGTCGGCGCCGCAGACAATGTCCCGCTGGAGCAGGCGAAGGAGACGCATGATGAGTTCTTCGTCGACCTCGCGGCTGACAATTCCGACTGACTATAGCGGCTCGCTCTCGGCCGGCGCCCGCGCCGCGGCGGAACGGCGGGTGACCGGACAGGCGGCAGCATCGCCCCGAGCAGCCGTCGACAGCGTACCGGTGATCGCCGGGGACGCCTCGGTGTTCGAATGGTTTGGTGGCTCCCAAATGGCGGCCGGGGTTTCCGTCTCGCCCGATACGGCGATGCGGACAGCCGCTGTCTGGCGCTGCGTCACGCTTATCTCGGGCGCGATCATGAGCTTGCCGCTCAACATCTATCGACGCACGGCGGATGGCGGGCGCGAGCGGGCCGACGATCATCCCTATGCCCGTTTGCTACGTGACGAGCCGAACGACGAAATGTCCGGCGCGCAGCTTATCGAGCTCGTCACCATGGGGGCGCTGCTCAGCGGCAATAGTTATGGCCTGATCCGGCAGGCCCGCAACGGCACCATCACCGCGATCGACTATTATCATCCGGACGATGTTCGTCCCTTCCGCTCGGGCATCTCGATCTATTACCGCTTCACCAACGAAGACGGCACGACCGAGGATCACGAAGCCTCCTATGTGCTCCACTTCGCAGGTCCTGGCCGGCAGCGGCGGCGCCTCACCGCCATGTCGCCGATCAGCTATCATGCCATGTCGATCGGCGTCGGAATCGCGACGCGCGACTATACCGCCGGCCAGTTCGAACGCGGGCTGCTCACCAACGATTATTTCCACTTTCCGAACAAGCTGACCGCCGAGCAGCGCGAGCAGTTTCGCGAATATGTCCGCCAGCGCAACCAGGGCATCACCAACGCGCACAATCCGCTGATCCTCGCCGAGGGCGGCGAATGGAAGCGGCTGACCATCTCGGCGAAGGATGCACAGCTCCTCGAGTTGCTCAAATATTCGTCGATCGATATCGCCCGGATCTTCGGCTGCCCCCCGCACATGATCGGCGAGGTGGACGGAACGACGAGCTGGGGCACTGGTATCGAACAGCTCGGCATCGGCTTCGTCACTTATACGCTTCGCCCGCATCTCGTCCGCTTCCAGCGCGAGCTCAACCGCAAGCTGTTCCCGTCGATCGGCAATCGCCGGTCGGAATATTTCATTGAGTTCGATCCCGATGGCCTGATGCAGGGCGATATCAAGTCGCAGGGCGAATATTTCCGCATCGCCCTCGGCGGCAATCAGCTTCCCGGCTTCATGACCATCAACGAGGTCCGCCGGCTCAAGAACCTGCCGCCGATCCCCGGCGGCGACGAAGTCTATCGCCCGACCGAGCAGCCTGCCGCCGGGCCCGGCCACAATGGCGGTCCGCCGCTCGATGACGAGGACGACGATGATCAATCGCAAGCTGCTTAATCTGATCCGCGACAATAGCGGCAAAGGCGCCGGCATCCGCGCTGAAACGGCCGACGATGTCGCGACGATCTATGTCTATGACACGATCGATCCCTATTGGGGCGTGTCGGCAGCCGAGTTCGCGCGTGTCCTGGCGGGGATCGATGCCAATCAGATCCTGCTCAGGATCAACAGCCCGGGCGGTGACGTGTTCGAGGCGCGCGCGATGATGACCGCGCTGTCCGAGCATAAGGCGACGGTGACCGCCAAAATCGACGGCCTCGCCGCCTCGGCCGCGACCGCGCTGTCGCTGGCCGCGGATCGCGTCGAGATCGCCGATGGCGGCTTCTACATGATCCACAACGCCTGGACGTTCATGCTGGGCAATGCCGATGAACTGCGCACGACCGCCGGCCTGCTCGACAAGATCGATGCCACGCTGCGCGAGGGCTATGCCGGCAAGACGGGCAAGACAGACGCCGAGATCGCCGCCTGGATGAAGGCGGAGACGTGGTTCAGCGCCCAGGAGGCGGTGGAGAATGGCTTTGCCGATGCCGTGCTTGAGACGGCGCCGGCGGCAAAGGCGCAGGCCTACAACCTCGCCGTATACCAGAACGCGCCCCAGGCGCTCACCGATGCACAGCCGGACGACGCGGCCCGCCAGCGCATGCTGTCGCGCCTCCGGCTGTACGAACGAACGGCGTAGCGGTCCCTCGCGCGCCTGCATGGCCCTGCTGAAGCGGGGCTTTTTTTGTTGGAGAACCCTACCATGAAGATCAAAGCGCTTCGGGACCAGCGCGCCGCGAAGGCGGCCGAGGCCCGCAACCTGCTCGACACCAACACCGGCGACAAGTGGTCGAAGGATGTCGAGAAGCAGGTCGACGACATCTATGCCGAGATCGACCGTATCGATTCCCAGATCGAGCGCCTGGAGCGTCAGGCCAAAATTGATGGCGATCAGCAGCTCGACGGCGCGCGCGCCGAGCAGCGCGAGCGCGAGCGCTCGAACCTGACGCCCGAGCAGCGGGAGCAGGCCGATCGCTACAATGCGGCGTTCCGCACGTTCATCCTGAACGGCGAGCGCGGCATGACTCGCGAGGATTACGATGCCCTGCGTGTCGGACAGGTCCAGAATGCCCAGTCCATCGGCACCGGCGCCGCCGGCGGCTATCTCGTGCCGACCGGCTGGGGCGGCGAACTGCTCGAAGCCCTGGCCGCGTTCGGTGGCATCCGCGATGTCGCGACCGTCATCCAGACGTCGGGCGGCAATCCGATTCCGTGGCCGACGGTCGACGAGACCGCCATTGAAGGTGAAATCGTCGCCGAAAACCAGTCGGCCACAGATCAGGACGTCACGTTCGGCACCACCCAGATCGGCGCCTACAAGTATAGCTCCAAGGTGTTCACCGTGCCGTTCGAGCTGCTGCAGGATCAGGGCCCCGGCATGGATATCGAGGCATTCATCCGCCGCGCTGCCGCAACCCGCATTGCGCGCATCACCAACAAGCACTTCACGACCGGCACGGGCACCGGCCAGCCGCAGGGAATCGTCACCGCCTCCTCTGTCGGCAAGGTCGGCGCGAGCGGGCAAGCGGCGAACGTCATCTATGATGATCTCGTCGACCTCGAGCATTCGGTCGATCCGGCCTATCGCGAGATGCCGGGCGTGGGCTTCATGTTCCATGACACCACCCTGCGCGGCCTCAAGAAGCTGAAGGACGCCGACGGCCGGCCGCTGTGGGTTCCGGGCGTGTCGACCAAGGAGCCGGACACGATCCTCAGCTATCGCTACAAGATCAACCAGGCGATGCCGGTCATGGCGGCGAATGCCAAGTCGATCCTGTTCGGCGACATGAAGCAGTATCTGATCCGCGACATCATGCAGGTCACGCTGTTCCGCTTCGACGACAGCGCCTTCGTCAAGAAGGGCCAGATCGGTTTCCTCGCCTGGTCGCGCCATGATGGCAAGCTGGTCAGCGCCGGCGCACCGGTGAAGGCCTACCAGAACGCCGCCTCCTAAGAGTCCCTCCCCCGACTGGTCGGGGCTCCGCGCCCCGGCCATTTTTCTGCGAGGATCCCATGAACGAACCTACTTCCCGCCGCCGGCCGGTGCCCGCCAGCGCCCCGGCCGAGCCGACGAACACCGCGCCCGTGGCGACGGCCGCCGATGCCTCCCCGACGGACCCTGTCCCGAGTGACGGGGCGGATCAGTCCAATCCGGCGCCTCCGGTGCCCGCCAGCGCTTTGGTCGACGCGCGCGTTCTGGTCGCGCATGGCGGCCATCAGCCGAACGATGTCGTCGCCCTGTCGCCCGATGAAGCCGCGGCGGCCGAGGCATTCGGACTCGTCGACACCAATCCGGTCGCCGTCGCCTATGCCAAGAGCCTGGGCGCGTGACCGATCTGGTTTCGCTCGCCGATATCAAGCTGCACCTGCGGCTCGGCGACGACACCATCGAAGATGCGCTGCTGACGACGATGTTGCGCGCCGCCCAGCGGCGCTGCGAGACGCATATGGGGCGCAAGATCGACGCTGATCCGGATCACCCGCTTGGCGAGGATGATCTGATCCTCGTCGGACAGGCGATCCGCGTGCTCGTCGGCGCCTGGTATCGAGATCGCGCCGGCGGCGATGGTGACCTGCCGCAGCCGGTGCTCTGGCTGCTGCAGGATCTGCGCGTGATTGCCGTCTGATGCGCCGCCCGGTTCTGCTGCAGGCAGATGATCTGGACCGGCGCATCGCGTTCGAGCGTCCGGTCACCGGCGAGGGCTTTGACGACGCAGGCTCGGGCATCTGGGCGCCGGTCTGCACTGTCTGGGCCCAGGTCCGCGACGTGCTGCCCAGCCGCGCTGAGCGCCTGGCCGATGGGCTGACGATCGTGAACAGGCCCGCGCGCATCCGCATCCGCTACCGCGAGGACATCACGTCGGACATGCGCATCCTCTACGGCACGCGCGTCATGCAGATCGTGGCCGGTCCCGTCGAGCTCGGCCGGCGCGAGGGGCTGGAGATGATGGCCGAGGAATATCGACCGGCCGGGAACCCGGCCTGATGCCCACCGTGCGCGGCAAGCGCGAGGTTCGCTCGTTCATCGCCAAACTGCCGGAGGAGCTGGCTAATCGCGTGCTGCGCGGTGCTGCGCGCGCAGCGGCGAACGTGGTGGCTGATGAGGCGAAAGATCGATCCATCTCCGACGAGGTGTCGGCCGCAATCAAGGTTGCGACCCAGCGTGAAGCGGACCGGATCATTGCCAAGGTCCAGGTGAAAGGGCTCGGCGCCTACATCGCGCCTTGGCTCGAATATGGCACCGATCCGCACTTCATCTCGGTGGATGATAGCCAGCGCGCCGGCATGAGCGTCGGGCGGGTCAATCGCTTGGCGAAGGAAGGTTCGCTGGTCATCAACGGCCAGTTCGTCGGCTCCACCGTCTGGCATCCCGGCGCCCAGCGGCATCCGTTTCTCCGCCCTGCGCTCGACATCAAGGAGGCCGAGGCTGTCACGGCGGCGCAGCACTATATCTCGACCCGCGTCTCCAAGGGCGGGATCACCGGCAAGGACGAAGGGGACGAGGCGTGAGCGCGCTGGAGGGAACCGACATTGTGGGTGCCCTGCTGACGGCTGACGCGCAGCTGACCGAGCTGGTGCCGGCTGATCGGATCAAGGCAGGCCGCTTGCCCGAAGGCGTCGGCTTGCCTGCGCTGCTGGTGCGCACCGTCAGTTCCGTAGACCGGCAGCCGCTCACGCGCGGGCCGCTGGTTCGGCGCACCGATCGCGTGTCCGTCACCGTGCACGCGGCCAGCCATCGCGACCGCAAAGCCGTCATCGCCCTGGTGCGCAAATGCTGCGCGGGCCGAACGGGCGCGTTGGGCGGTGGCAGCAATGTTTCCATCCTCACCGCCGGCATGGGCCCAGACCTGAACGGCCCCGGCGACATCTTCGCGAGGACACAGGATTTCCGGGTCAGTTGGGACGCGGAAGATTGAGCAGGAGCACCATCATGACCGACCAGAAGAAGGTGAGCGCCTTCATCATCAGGGATTTCGGCGACGCCGGCACCGGTGAGAAGTTCAAGGCCGAAGCCGTGGCGCCGATCAGCGAAGGCGCTTTTACCAACTACCAGGCGGCCGGCCTGGCCCGCAAGCCCACCGCCGACGAGGCCAAGGCCGCCAAGGCCCCCGCCTGACCCATTCGTCCGCCCGCGCGGACGTTTCCCGCCGGATGATCCGGCTCGCCACACAGGAGAAATACCATGGCTTCCACGACTGCCGCGGGCACGACGATTGCGATCTCGGCTGCGGCTCCAGCTACCCAGGACAGCACGGGCTACGCCGCGCTGACCTATACCGAAATCGGCGGTATCGAGCAGATCGGCACCATCGGCGCGACCACCAACAAGGTCGAGTTCCAACCGCTCAATGGGCCGAAGGAAAAGCACAAGGGATCGACCGATTATGGCTCGTTGCAGCCGGCGCTCGCGCACAGCGACACCGACGCCGGCCAGACGCTGCTGCGCACCGCCGCAGACCCGGCGAACAACGCGCTCTATTCGTTCAAGGTGACCTATCCCGGCGGCGAGAAGCGCTACTTCCAGGGGCGCGTGTTCGGCTATCCGGAAAATGTGGGCGGCGCCGACAGCATCATCATGGCCAATCCGACCATCGAAATTAACACGAAGGTCGTGAAGGCCGCCTCCTGATCTCCCCAGCTTCCGGCGCTTGAGCCGGTCACTGCGCATCAGCCTGCCCCGGACATCGCGGGCGCCGCGGCAGGCTGGTGCACCTTCCCGCGAAAGGACGAAAAATGCTCGATATCACGACTCAGGCCGTGGCGGACACGGCTGCCATCCACCTCAAGGGCGCCGACGGCGAATATCTCTATTCCAACGGCAAGCCCGTTCGCATTGTCGTCTTCGGCCCCGGCTCGACGCAATTTTCGGCGGTCGAGGCACGTCAGACCAATCGCGCGGTCAAGCGCATGCAGGACAATGACGGCAAGGTTTCCGTTGCTCCGCCCGAGCAGCGCGCCGCCGAGCAGGCTGAGGATCTGGCGGCGATCACCGTCGCCTTCGAGAATTTCACCTACCCTCCGGCGGAGGGCAAGCCGGGGCAGGAATTGTTCCGGGCCTTCTATGCTGATGCAAAGCTCGGCTTCATGGCCCAGCAGGTGCTGAAGGCGCTGAGAGACTGGGGAAACTTCAAGCCCGGCTCGGCCGGGAACTGACGCTTTATGTGCGGCAGATGGCGTGGCTCAATGCCACGCCCAAGCCGCCCGAGGGAACGAAGCGGGCGGAGGCGAAGGATCGGCCGCCCGCGCTAAGCCGGATTGAGCAGATGAAGCGGGACAAGATCACCCCGCGGATGCCGCCCAATCCGGCGCCACACCTGATTACGTGGCTGGTCGAAATAGGCTTGACGGAAGAGGCCGGCATGGGCCGCGGGCCGATCAGCTGGCAAAGCATTGATGCCTGGTGCAACCGCACCAGCATCGACCTTGAACCTTGGCAATCGCGCCTGCTGCGGTCGCTGTCGACCGAATATCTGGCCGAGAGCCGTCGGGCTGAGAGCGAGAATTGCCCGGCACCCTGGCGCGCAGAGGTCACCGAGCGCGAGAAAGAGGTCGAAGTCGCGCGGTTGCGGATGGTGCTTGGGTAGGCATCCGCGCTACCATCCTCCCTAGCAGGGGTGGGCGGATGATTCGGACGCGGTGGACGATCGGCGAGGAGCACGAGGTCTCGCCGGGCAACTATGCGACGCTGCTGGCGGAGCATTTCGGATGGCTGCTCTGGTCCTTCGAGACCGCCAGCGGCACCTATTACGGCATCAATAAGCCCGCCGATGGGCAGTCGCACCCAATCCCGGCTGGTGTGCACCAGGCCTTCTTCGGCCCCACCCCCTACGCGTCGATCATCGTGCATGGCCCGGAGCAGTATGTGCTCATTCACGGCAAGCACGTCTTCGCGACGGTGAAATATAGAGAGGTAGGCGCCCGCTTCTTGACCGACGTCAAGCAAGGGGCGGAAATCGACCCCTATGTCGTCGACGGGAAGCGCATCGAGGTCGTCGTCTCGTCGATGCCTGGGGAGCGGGCGTTCTCGAAGGTGGTGCAGGATCACGGCTTCATCGACATGACCGGCGCTGTCGATATGATCGGCATGGTTGATCTGTTGAGGAAGAAATGATGCGTGCAATCGCGTTCCTCGCCGTCACGCTGGCCACGCCCGGAATGGCCGCCGATCAGTTTGACCTCGTCTGCGTCTCGAAGACGCAGACGGTTAGATATAGGGTCGATCTCGCCAAAGGAGAGGCCTGCTCCGATAGTTGCGATCGCGTGTGGAAGATGGGCGAAGCCACCACCGGCGAGCTAAGGCTGATCGACAAGAGACCCGACTACAGAGGCGATCTCGAGGAGCGATCGGTTGTCAGCCGCCAGTCCGGCGAATGGCATTACGACATGTCGATGAGCGGCAGCTCCTCGTCCCGGGACGGCAAATGCGACCCAGCGCCGTTTAGCGGCTTCCCCGCCGCGAAGTTCTAGCGAGCGACGACAGGGGCCTGGTCCCGGCGGCCATTTGGGTCACCCTTCCATCTTCAGATTTCATTCGAGGGCGGCCCTGCGGGACCGCCCTTTCCTTATGTGGAAAGGACGCCGGCATGGACGACGGCAGCCCGACTCTTGAAGTTGGCTTCGCAATCGACACGGAAGGCTCGTTCGAGACGCTGCGCCAACTCCAGGCCGCGATGGACACGACCGAGGCACGTGTCGTTGCCGAGGCGGCGAAGATCGAGCGCGCCACCGGCAACATGATCAGCTTGGGCGGTGCGACTGCCCAGATCACCTCGTTTGGCAACGCCTATACTCGCACGGAGCAGGCAATTTCGCGGGATGCCGCCAAGATCGAGAGGGCCGGCGAGCGGCTGGTGGCGCAGCTTGAGCGCCAGAATGCGGCCTTCGGAAAGACGCGAGCCGAGCTTCGCGCGATGAAGGTCGAAGAGCTGGCGGTCGCGGCCGCCCTCGCGAACAACACTGATCTGGCGGCCCGTCTTCGCGCCCAGGAAGCGGAGCTTTATAATCAGGAGCTCGCCGCCGCTCGCCGCGCCGCGCAGGAAACCGAGGCCGCAGCGGAAGAAAAGGCCATGGCTGCGGAGCGCGAGGCCACGGCAGTGAGGGAGGCCGCCTGGGCCCATCAGATGTTCGAGGCGCGGGTCCGCGAAGGTGCCGCCGCGATGCGCGCGGAGGAGGCGGCCGCAGCAAGTGATGCCGTCGCCCTGCAGCGCCTCCGCGAGATGCTCGATCCGGCCGCCGCCGCTCAGGACCGCCTGACACGCGAGATGGAGGAAGCCCAAAGGGTGATGCTTGCCGCCGGCCATAGCGCCGAGGAGGTGGCCCGCGCCCAAGACCTGTTGGCCCAACGATCGACCGGGGCCGCAGCGCGCCTTGCCGCCGAGCATGATCGCCTTGCCGCTCAAGTGCGCGCCTCGCATGCAGCCCAAGAGGCTGACGCCGTAGCAGCGGAGCGGCTGCGTGCGGCGACCGACCCGCTCTACGCGGCGACCAAGCGTCTGAACGAGGAAATCGCGGAATCAACGCGGCTCTATTATGCTGGCGCGACCGCGCCCGCAGAGTATGCGCGACAGCAGGCGGTTCTGATCGGTCGCCTGCGCGAGGTGGAGCAGGCGCACGACGCGACCGCGCGTGCCAGCGGCCGGGCCGGCAGTTCACTCACCCAGCTGACGTTTCAGGCGAACGACGTCATCACCATGTGGGCGATGGGCGCGCCTGTTGGGCAAATTTTCGTCTCCCAGATCGGGCAGATCGTGCAGGTGGCGCAGATGGCGGAGGGGGGTGTCAAAGGCCTCGCCAAGGAGGTCGGCCTTCTGGCGGTGGCCTATGCACCGCTGCTTGCGGTGGCCGCCGCAGCTGTCGGCGCATTTGCCCTCTTCGATCGCGCGGTGTCGAAGGGCGTCGATACCAAGGAGCTGGTGAACAGTCTTGGGCTAACCCAAAAAGAGATCAAGCGCCTTAAGGATGTGTCGGTGGATACCGGCGACGTGGTCGGTGCCACTTTCGACGTTCTCGCGCAGCGGGTCGGCATCAGCGTCAGCGATATGTCGAAATGGTTCGGCGAGGCCCTGGATTTCATGACCACGATCGGAAGGAAGGCGCTCGCTGCCCTCTATTCCGAGTTCGTCGGCACGTTCCGCGTGATCGGCGTGATCGTCCGCGACGTCTTCGCCGGAAAGGGGATCAGAGAGATCCTGTCGGATGTGGGCGACACGTATAGGGGGGCCTTCAACGAGGCCGATGCGGCCATGACCCGTTTCGGCGAGGATGTGACGAAGCAAATTCGGTCGAACAAGCTCGATGAGCTTCGCAAGCAGGCCAAGGAGATCAAAGCCGACCGCACGCCGAACGCGGACAACCATGCCAAGCAGCTCGCGCGCGAAGCCGCAGCCACCGAGGCTCAGATCCGCAACCTCTATGCCCTGGCTGAATCCTACCAGGTGTCTGGCGCGGCGGCGCTGATCGCAGAGGCGCGAGTGAAGGCGGAAAGCCAGGCGATCAAGCAGCGCGCGGACGTCGAGGCGGCCGTCGAGCGGCAGATCCGTCTCGCCATCGCCCAGCGCGTTTCCGACGCTGAAAAGGGCGCGCTTGCCACCCGCGAGCAGGCGCAAGTCCAAGAGCGCGTCAATGCCCAGGTGTCGGCCGGCCTGATCCCGGCCGAGCGTGCCGCCGATCTGGTACGCGGCCAGATTGCGGACCTTCCGCTCCTCGCCGCCCTACAAGTGTCCCAGCAGCGCGGATACGCGAAGGAAATTGAGGCAGCAAAGCGTGCGCTCGACGATCAGCGGAAGGCGCGCGAGCAGTTGAACCGGGCGGAGCAGGAAGCGCAATTCAACACCTCCTCGGCCGCCGGCAATGAGCGGCTGGCTGAATTGCGGGAAGAGTTGCGCCTCATTGGAGAAACGGACGCAGCTCGCATTCGGGCCCTTGCGACTCTGAAGGCGCAGCAGCAGGCATCAAAATGGACTTATCTCAGCCCAGAAGAGCGCGCAGACTATATCGCGCAGCAGGTCCGGATCGCCGAGCTCGACCTCCAACGACAGCTGCGCGCCGACGCCTTCAACGACAGCCTGCGCTATCAGGCGGACCTGCTCGACGCGATCGCAACCAACGTCAGCATCGCGGCGAATGGGATGGCCGAAGCTTTCGGCAAAGCCGGGGAGGCCCTGGGCGGCTTGGCGTCGACCTTCGCCAGCTATCTCGCCGATCGCGAACGCTTGGACTCCAGCCATGAGGCGGAACTGCTTAAAATCCGCCAGATCCGGGATGAGCAGATCCGCGCGCAGCGTGAACAGCAGGAAAATGCGCTTTTCGCGGCCCGCTCCCTGACGTCGCAGGTCGGTCTCTATGGCGATATGACGTCTGCCGCTAAGGGCTTCTTCAAGGAAGGCTCCGACGGCTACAAGGCACTGGAAACAGCCGAAAAGGCTTTCCGCGCTGTCGAGTTCGCGCTGTCGGTGCGCGCCATTGCGCAGGATGCTGTCGAAACCGCCTCGTCCATCGCGAAGAGCGGCGCGCGGACGGCGACCAAGGCTGTCGAAGCCGTGGTGTCGGCTATTTCCTCGCTTCCCTTCCCGCTGAACCTCGCGGCCGGCGCGGCGACGATCGCCGCGCTCGCCTCCATCGGCGTGGCGGTTGCCGGTTCGTTCGGCGGCGGCAAGAACAACCTGCCTGCGACGAACGACGGCAGCGGTACGGTGCTCGGCGACACCTCGGCACAAAGCGCATCGATCAGGAACGCGCTCGACGCGCTGACGCAGATCGAGGACGTCACCCTGTCCGTCAACCGCGACATGCTGAGCAGCCTGCGGTCGATCGAGAGCAATATCGGCGGGCTCGCCTCGCTGCTCGTGCGCACCGGCAACATCGATGCCAGCGCGGGCGTATCCGAGGGCTTCCAGTCCAACCTGCTGGGCAAGGTGCTCAGCATGGGACCATTTGCCGCCTTCGGCCCGGTCGGCGTCGCGCTCAGCGGGCTCATCAAGCAAATCCCGATCGTCGGCGATGTTCTTGGCGGCATCAGCAATCTGATCGGCGGCCTGTTCGGCACCAAGACGCGGGTAGTGGGCAGCGGGCTCTATGGCGACGACCAATCGGTGGGCGACATCCTCTCGTCCGGCTTCGACGCATCCTATTATTCGGACGTCCAGCGGAAGAAGCGGTTCCTCGGCCTGACCACGTCGACCAAATACAGCACCGTCTATACCGGCGCCGATCCCGAGATCGAAAGCCAGTTCACGCTGCTCATCCGCCAGTTTTACGAGGCGATCGGGCAGGCTTCGGGGCCGCTCGGCCAGGCGCTTGGCGACGTCGAGCAGCGTCTTTCCAATTTCACGGTCAATCTGGGCAAGATCGACCTGCAGGGGCTCACCGGCGAGGAGATCCAGGAGAAGCTGGAAGCGGTGTTCGGCGCCGCCGCCGATGAGATGGCGAAGGCGGGCGTGCCGGGTCTTGAGCGGTTCCAGCAGGTCGGCGAGGGCTATTTCGAGACGCTGGTGCGCGTGGCATCCACCGTCGAAGCGGTTGACGCCACCTTCCAGTTGCTGGGTCGCACGACGGGCTCGCTGGGCGTTGACATCGACATGGCGATTTCGGGCCTGTTCGACAGCGTCAGCGATTTCGTCAACGCCTCCAATGCCTATTTCGAGGCCTATTATTCGGACGCGGAGCAGGCGGCGGCCAGGACCGCGCAGATGGCCAAGGCGTTCGGCAGCCTCGGCCTTGTCCTGCCCGACACGCTCGCCGGCTTCCGCAGCCTCGTCGAGGCGCAGGACCTGACCACGGCCGCGGGCCAGCAGACCTATGCGACGCTGCTGCAGCTGGCGCCGGCCTTCGCCGACCTCAAAAAGTCCATGGACGGCGCCAAGTCGGCGGCCGACATTTTGAGCGAGCGCCAGAACCTGGAAAACCAGATCCGTCAGCTTCAGGGCGACACAGCCGCAATCCGCGCCGCCGAGCTCGCCAAGCTCGATGTCAGCAACCGCGCGCTGCAGGAGCAGGTCTGGGCGATGCAGGACGCGCAGAAGGCAGCCGCTGCCGCCGAGCAGCTGCGCGAGGCGTGGACGTCGGTCGGGGACAGCATCATGGACGAGGTGCGGCGCATCCGCGGCCTGAGTGATGCCGGCGGCGGGGCGAACTTCGCCACGCTGATGGGCCAGTTCAACGCCGCGAACGCGGCTGCCCGCGCCGGCGACATGGACGCCGCGAAGAACCTGCCCCAGCTGTCGAAATCGCTGCTCGATGCGGCCGCGCTGGCAGCGACGAGCCGGCAGGAGCTTGACCGCGTGCGGGCGCAGACCGCCGCCAGCCTGGAGGCGACCTTTGCGGCGATCAGCGGCCTTGGCGGCGACGTGCCCTCGATCACGGGCAGCAGCAGCGATGCCACCCTGACGAGCCTCGCCGCCTCGGCCGGCTCCGGGACCGCAGCGGCGAATGACGACTTGGTCGGCGAGATCAGGGCGCTGCGCGCCGAGGTCGCCCAGCTCCGCAGCGAGAACAACTCCGGCCATGCCGCGATCGCGGGCAACACCGGCGCGATCAAGCGCACGCTCGACAATGTGACGGCCGCGAGCGGCGGCGATGCGATCAGCATAGGGGTTGCTGCATGAAGGTTGTGATCGACGGCGGCGCCGTCATCGATATCGGCGCGACGGAAGCCGCGCCGACCATCGGCATTATCGACTATAGCCGCCGCGAGACCGATGATTTCGGCGTGACGACCGTCGTGCCGCGCGGGTTCGCGCGCCAGATGTCGGTGCGCGTCAAGGTGCCGACCGATAATGTCGACGCGATCCAGCGGCAGCTGGCCGCCCTGCGCGCAACGCCCGCGCAGTGGATCGCGGATGATCGCTTCGACAGCCTCGCCGTCACCGGCTTCTACCGTGATTTCTCACTGGACCTCGCCGTCCCGCCCGTCAGCTATTGCACGCTCACCATAGAGGGCCTGGCCGAAGATGGCGCGTTCGTTGACCCGGGCACGGACCCGGCGCCCGATCAGCGGACCTCGACGCTGCGCCTGCTGCAGCCGGCCACGATTACCGACGCGGTCCTGATTTCCTCGACCATCCCGGAAACAGATTATCCGGTATGGTCGAACACAGCGACCTACGCGCTCGGCGCGCGCGTGATCAAAACTGCGACGCATCGGATCTATGAGAGCGCCGCCGCTGGCAATGTCGGCAATGATCCGGCGGGCGCATCCGGCCTCTGGATCGACATCGGCCCGACCAACAGATGGGCCATGTTCGACCAGGCAATCGGCTCCCTGTCGGCATCGACCGGCTCGATCGTCGTCACGCTGGACCCGCTCGCGGCCGTCAACGCGCTCGCCCTGCTGGACGTCACCGCCGCGAGCGTGCGCGTGCAGGCGGCGGGCTATGATCGCACGCAGGCGCTCGCGGCGTCGCCGGGGATGGTCACGTTCCTCGACCTGCCGGCGACGACTGGCGCCATCACCGTCACCATCTCGGGATCGGGCACCGTGTCGGCCGGCACCCTGCTCATTGGGCATCTGGTCGGGCTGGGCATCACCGAATCCTCGCCCACGGCCGCGATCACGGACTATAGCCGCAAGGAGACCGACGATTTCGGCGAAGTGACGCTGGTGGAGCGCGCATGGGCCAAGCGCATGAGCGTGCGCGGCCTGATCGACACAGCCGCGGTCGACGTGGTGGCGGGCCGTATCGCCAATGTGCGCGCGACGCCCGCGCTCTGGATCGGTGACGAAAGCCTGGAGAGCGTCACCGTCTATGGCTTCTTCAAAGATTTCTCGATCGAGGTCGGGGACGCTACCAGCACGCTTTCCCTCTCGGTCGAAGGGCTGAGCGCCGCGGCAAAGATCGCCCCGCTGATCGGGGACATCGGCTGGAGCGACATCAAGGACGATGATCCGGCGCACCCCAAGCCCGAGGACGGTGCCACCAATGGCGCGCCGGCCGGAACCCAAGTCAACGGTCGCCCGGTCGAGAGCATCACCGGTGATATCGACCTTAATGGCGAGAACTATGTCAATCTCGCCCAGCTGGCCGACACGCAGAACGCCGCGATGCTGGCGCGCACGACGCTTAACGGCCAGCCGATCGCGACGGTCGTCACGCAGGTCATCAGCCAGGCGACAACCGACCGCAACGCCGTGGCCGAGCAATATTCCATCCTCGGCGCCAAGTTCAGCCAGAACGAGGCGGGCATCAGCGACCTATCGCAGGTCGTTGCCGACAGCTCGCAGGCCACCTCGCAGCGCCTCACGACCGTCGAGGCGCGCGCCGGAGATCTGGAAGCGTCCGTCCAGTCGCAGCAAGGGGCCATCGCCACCCTCGAAGGCAAGACTGGCGCCTGGTGGGTGGTCGATGTCAACTCGGGCCAGAATGGCGGCCGGGCGGTCGTGTCGATGCGCGCGGAGAACGGAACATCGAGCATCGACATCGCGGCACAAGGTATCTTCCTGTCGAACATCGCGAACGGGATGCTCCTGCCAGCGCTCAGCCTCGTCGGCGGCGGGGTCGTCATCCACGGCACGCTCGCGACGAACACGATCGTCGCATCCGCCAACGGCGGCATGAGGATCGAGCTCGCGAACAACCGCATCATCTTCAACAACGGAAGCGTCATGAAGGTGCAAGGAACCGGGTTCGGGTCGAGCAACCAGTTCGTCGAATGGTTCGGGCCAAGCCTCGCCAATGTGAGCCAATGCACCGAGGCGAACGCGATCGCCTATCTCAAGACCAATGGCGACGCATATTTCGGCGGTTCGCTGTCGGCCGGCGTCCTGACAACCAAGGCCGCGACCTCCGACACCAGCGCGTCCGCGCAGGCCGAAACGGCCGTGTTCGGCTCGAACGGCGGGACGATTGTCGTGACGTTGAGCTACACCTATCAGGCGAGCTTCCATCACAGCTTCCCGGGCACGTCGCAGGGGCTGAACGACTACACCTCCGAAAAGAACCTCTATGGCGGCCAGCCAGACGGCCTTGGCACGGGCCATGTCGCCAATGGCGCCGATCCGGGAAGCTGCTCGATCGAACTCTATCGCTCGATCAATGGCGGCGCCTATGCGCTGGTCTCCACGCTCACCGTTACGGGCAGCTGGAGCTGGGTCGGTCTTGAGCCCATCCCCGCGGGCTCCGAGCCGGGATCGTCAGACCTGACCGACAGCAATTCGGGGTCGATCACCTACACCGATCCCCAGACGGTGGCGCAGAACCGCCAATACAAGGCGGTGATGACCTCCCGCAATCCGAAGCTCACCCAGAACATCGTGCAGCGCGTGTCGATCATCGCGGTGGAGGAATAAGGCGATGGTGACCATTTCCGAAGCGGCGCAGATGATCGCCGACCTCGTCGTCAAGTTCGAGGGAAATCACGATCAGCTCTCCGTCATCATGACGGGTTCTGCCACGGGCGGCCAGGACGGCTATTATCCCTATACGGCGCCTGACGGGGCGGTGGTGCAGGTGGCTTCGCCCAACAAGCTGGCGGCGCTTGCAGGCGTGGCGATCAGCACGGGCGGCAACGGCACCACGGACAACGCCGCAGCCTTCCTGGCCGCGCAGGCCGCCCGCCAGCAGAACAGGCTGACGGCGGGAATCTATCGCATCAGCTCGTCGCTCACCCTCACGGGCGTCTGGATCTTCGAGCCCGGCGCCATGATCCTCGTTCCGGATGGGGTGACGCTGTCCGTCAATGCGATCATCTTTGCGGGTGCCTGGCAGATCTTCACGGGCTGGCCGGCGGATACCTCCTCGATCCGTGTCGCGACCGCCAATGACAAGAGCCGTATCGTCTTTCTCAGGAATCAGACGTTGCTGCCTGAATGGTTCGGCGCGGTCGGAGACAATATCGCCAACGACAAGCCCGCATGGCAGCGCCTGGGCTATGCCTTCCCCGAATATGGTTCGATCCTTTGCCGCCAGCAGGCGACCTATCTCTTTGATAACGGCGGCATGGCGGACCGCAGCGACCGCCCCTGCCACGCGCTTTTCAGCCAGAAACGCTGGGTGGACCTCGACCTGAACGGGGCCACGCTCAGGCTCGCCAACAACACCAAATATAGCATCCTCGTCTTCACCGGATCGGCTGCGCAGACGCCGGTCAACCGCTTCTTCCGCCTGCACGGTGGCGGCACGCTCGACGGCAATCGGGCGGGCAACGAGGCGCAGTACATAGCCCAGTGGCAGGCGGGCCAGTCCTCCGCCAGCAAGGGCTATGGCGCGCTCGTTTTCATTCAGGGCTTCATGCAGGCGCTGGTGGAGGGGGTCCACGTCAAAGACCCGATACATAGTGGCGTTGACGCTCAGGAGTGCGAGGTGGTCGTATTCAGCGGCAATCGCGCGACGGGCGGTTTCCCCATGCAGTGGAACGTCCATGCCGACCAGAGCCACTATTTCGCGGCGCGCCGCAACTATATGGGCCGCGTATTCTTCCGGGACATCGATGCCGAGGGCGGTAGCCACCACATCACCGCCCACACCAACGTCAATGATCTGGACCCGGTCACCGAAAGCAGGACCGCCTGCTATATCGATGGCTATAACGGGCTCAATTGGAGCGAAAGCGGCATCCATGTCGAGCAGATGGAAGTCTGCCACATCATCAATTTCGACATGGAGATCAACGACGCGGCACTCTCGTCAGCCAATGTCGCGGATCTGTTCGTCCGAGCTTTCTCGACGAGGCCTGTCGGCGGCCGCCATATCAGCGTCTCGATCACCAACGGCTCGATGCGCAACGGCTGCGTCACCGTCAATGACGAACTCGGCAATGACGACAACCGCACGGGCCGCGTCGCGATCGACAATGTCCATGTCTCCAAGTCGATCAACGGGCTGCTCGCCGAACCGCGCATCGAGGCGGCCAATTCGGGCAAGGTGACCAATTGCACGGTTCTCGGCACGGCCGCGACGCCGATCACACGCAAGGCGATCACTGCCAAGGTCGCGACCGACTGCACGGTGGATTATGCGCAGGGTGTCGACGTCTATGACAAGTTCACGGGCAAGGTGACCAACGCCTCGGTCGAGGGCGTCAAGCTGCTCTCCAGTGGCGATGCGCTGGTCGATGCGGTCATCACCGATTGCCAGGTCGGCATCAACGCCAATGGCGCCAGGCTGGAGGCGCGCGGACGCATCGCCAGAACGCAGCGCTCAGCGATCCGCTCCGACGTGCCGGCCGGCTACCTCAAGGCGCTCGGGATGCGCATCGAGGATTGGGGCCTTGATGCGACTGCCGCCTATGCGGATCGCGCTGCGGTCGGCGGGACCAACACGAACGGCGACGGCGCATCCTCTCCAGATATCGAGGTGCGCGACACGACGTTTGCGCGGATCGACGCCAACTGCTCGACGCAGACGGTCCGCGCGACGCAGGCCGGCAACAAGGTGGTGCTGATCGACAATCGCGGTATCGGTGCCGGCCTGCTGGGGCCGCAGTTCACCGCTGGGGCCGAAAGCTACATGCAGCCGCTCATCGGCCAGGAGACGGTGACGAGCTGGCAGGCGGTGCTCGATCAATCCAGCAACACGGTCGGCGCGCGCTTTTTCTGGCAGGCCTATCGGGATTTGCAGCTTGCGCTATCGTCCGCTGCCACCATCACCCATATCAACAGCGCCACGAGCAGCGCCGCGATGATCAAGGGTGTGACGGTGACCGTCACGATCAACAATGCGAATGCGGCGTTTGATTTTACCCAGCCGAACGTGACGAGAGACGGCCAGACCTCTTACGCGCTGCGCCACGCCAGCAAGACGACATGGTCACCGGCGGCCGGCGCGGTGATGCGCATGACCTTCCTGGGCTCCTATTGGATGTGCGAGACGATCGATGCGTAACGCTGGCCTCGTCCTGCTCATGCTGCTGGCCGGCTGCGCCACGCCGCCAGCAGCCCCCATGCGTGACGGCGCCGCTGCGCCCGCGCCGATCGGCTGGGCCGATTATTGCCGGCGCCACCCGGGCGACATGAGATGCTGACGCTCGCCGGGCTACGCCGGGTCAATGTGCGGATCAACCATGACGTGCGCTATCGCACCGACCTGTCGCTCTATCGCCAGCTCGACCATTGGGAGCCCGCCACCGGCGAGGGTGACTGCGAGGACTATGCGCTGGCCAAGCGCAACGCCTTGCGGGAGATCGGCTGGCCGGACCGGGACCTCCGCCTCGCCACCTGTTGGGACGAGACGGGCGCTTACCATGCCGTCCTGACGGTCGATTTCGAGGACGCAACCTGGGTGCTCGACAACCGCTCCGACCGCGTCGCCGATTGGGAGGCGCTTGAGCGGCACGGATATCGTTGGGACCGGCGGCAGGCCGCCGACGGACCGCGCTGGGTGAAAATCACCAAATAGCCACCTCAATAGGGGGATCATGACATGACGACGAATGCTGTCGCCGGCACGGGGCCGGCGCGATGAGCCCGCGTGACCTCGCGGTGCTGTGGGCGGCCGCCTATGGTGCTGCGCTGACGGCCTTTGCGGCCAGGGTCACATGGCTGCTGTTCGGCGTCGCGCCGGCCCCGCCGGAAGATCCGGCCGCCTATGCCCGATGGGCGCGCAAGCGGCGCTGGCTGATCATCTCGGAGTTCGCGGCGCTGCCCATGTTCGCGACGCTCGCCGTCCTCGGCGCGGCGCAGGGCTGGGTGTCTCCGGTCGCAGCCGTCCTCGGCGCGCTGTTCGGCGGGGCGCTCGGCTTCGCATTTTTCGTCCACGCGCTTGAGGCCGTCGTCCGCCGGCGCATCGGTCTCGACGAGGCGAAATCATGAGCGACCTCGGCACGATCGCAGCCCTGATCATCACCGTCTCGGGCGGAGCATCGGTGAGCTGCCTCGTCGCAGCGTTGATCCCGCCGCCCACCGATCCGGACCCGCTCGCGCCCCTGCCGCCAGTCGACGCGCCGGCACCGCTCTATCCGCCCAGCGAAGACTGCTGATCCACCAAGGAAAATCCTATGACCACCGAACCGGCGTGGCTGACGGCCGCGCGGGCCAAGCTCGGCACGCGCGAAGCGCCGGGCGCGGCCAACAGCGCCACCATCCTCGGCTGGGCCCGGCAGCTCGGCGTGAAGGTGCTCGGCATCGCCTACAATGCTGACGGCGTGCCGTGGTGCGGGCTCTTTGTCGCCACCTGCCTCCGGGAGGCGAGCGTGGACCTCGCCGAAATGAGGGTTGCCGTCCGCGCGAAAGCCTGGGCGGATTGGGGCGCAAACCTCCGCATGGACCGGCTCGCGCCGGGCGCAATCCTCGTCTTCGATCGCCCGTCCGGCGGGCATGTCGGCTTCTACGTCGGTGAGGATGCCACGCACTATCATGTACTCGGCGGCAATCAGGGAGATGCTGTCACCATCATGCGGCTCGGCAAGGGGCGCTGCATCGCGCGGCGCTGGCCCAAGGGCGTGCCGGTGATCGGCGCGCCGGTGTGGCTGTCCAATGTGGCCGGTGTGCCCGTTTCGAGGAACGAGGCATGAGCATAGGCGGCAAGACGCTGGGTGAGTTCGCCCAAAATCCGGACGGAAAGACATATGACGGCCGGAAGGTCGCGCAATGGCTGTTCGAAGCCGTCACCGGCAAGCCGATGTCCGACGAGGAGGCGCAGCGCCTGGTCGACGAAGCGCAGGCGCGTGCGAAAGCGAGGCGCAAGCCATGAGCCTGATCCTCCGCCGCCTCTGGCCCTATCTGCTCGGCGGCGCACTGCTGATCGGCGCCTATCTCTGGATCGACCAGCGCGCCTATCGCCGCGGTTATGCGGCCAGTGAAGCCGCGCACGCGAGGGCCGCCGCCAAGGCCATCGCCATCATGCGCAAGGCCGAGGCCGCAATCAGCATGCTCAACGGCCGGGTCGCCGCCGCCCAATCCGCCCAACAAATCGAAATCAGGGAGATCTACCGTGAGGTGCCCCGCATCATCACTCGTCCGATCTATCGCACTCAGTGCGTCGATGGCGATGGCGTCCGCCTGCTCGACCGCGCCCGCGCCAATGCCAACCGCGAGCCTGCCGGCGAACCTGCTGGCGCCGCCGCCGGATCTGCCGCCGATGCCGCGCGGCACTGACGGGACGCTCGACGGCGGCCAATGTCTGGCCGGCGCGCTCGACCTTTACGCCACCGCCGGCGCGATCCGGCTGCAGCTGCTCGGCCTGATTGCGGCCGAGAAGGCGCGCGCAGGCAGCGCCGCCCACTAATCCTCACCACCAGGAGACCATCATGTCCGATCCCTTCGGCTCGTTTTCTGATTCCGTCAGCTCACCAGCCACGCGCGCGGTCGCCATTACCCCGCACGATACAAATCCGCTGACCGATGTTCCCAAGGCCCTCTATGTCGGGACTGGCGGAAATATCACCATGCGCGGCAAGTCCGGTACCGCCGATCAGGTATGGAAGAATGTGCCTTCCGGAGCGATCCTGCCGTTCAGGTCCGAATATATCCGCGCCACCGGCACCACGGCGGCCGATATTCTGGCGCTTTACTGAGATGATCGGGTTCGGCTTTTCGATCCCGGAGGTGGCGGCGAGGCGGCCGCCGCCCGCGCTCTGGGCACCCACCGCGCTTGGCATGGCACCATTTGTGACCGCGACCGATTCTTCGACCCTCACGCTCAACAGCGGCAACGTCGCGAGCTGGAGCACCAAGGGCTCATCCGGCGCGCCGCTCATCCAGACGAATGCAGCCAAGCAGCCGGCCCTGGCCGGCAACAAGACAACGTTCGCCGCCGCTTCGCAGAAATATATGGCCCAGCGCGGCGCGCTCACGGTCGACACCGAGACGGCAGCGCTGATCGGCGAGACGGTGCTCCCGGACGCGCATAATACCTCCGTCCCCGGCACCGGCTTTGTCTGCACGGGCCTGGCCGCCATCCTCGACGGCGGCGGCAATATCACCGGGTGGTGGGCGACGCATGGCGGCCATCCTGCCTATGGCGCTGCACTGTCCTCTCGCGCCCCGTCGATCATTAAGCTCAGCCTGACCTACCAAAAGCTTGATGAGATCAAGCTATCCGATCTTGGCATCCCGATCGGCGGCGGGGCGCAGGGCATCGCGATCGCGCCGGACGGGACGATCTATCTCGCGATCACCGATGGCGGTGTGGGCAAGGCGCTCCATATCGATCCGGTCGCCCGCGCACTGCTCGGTTGGCTAAATTTTGGCACCTCGATCAACGCGCTAGCCTATGACGGCGATCGCGACGCGGTGATCCTGCATTCGGCATCGTCGAACAATGCCGTCACCATCATCGACGGGAGCACCGTCACGCTCACCGATGGCGATATCCGCTGGGTCGCCAAGGACACGGGGAGCTGGGCGACCGAGCATAGGCCCGCCTTCCTGCCCAAGGCGGGAACCATCGGCGCGTCCAAGGATCAGATGTGCTGGAACCCTGTGACGCATGATCTCTATTATTGCTATGGCGCTAACGGAAGTCCGGGCGAAGTCTATCGCATGGACACTCAAACGGATTGGTACAACTATATCCGGGAGAAGAAGATATTGACCGAATCCACCGCAATGGAGGGCTTCTACGTCTACGGCAACCGGCTATTCGCCAACAACGACAAGAATTATCACCTGGGCGGAAGCGCGAAGAACGTCATCAGCGAGTTTCAGATTTCGCCGTGCGATCCTTATGTCGAGCTTGGAAAGAAATTCTCCATCGTCCTGCTTGGCGGCAAGGCGACCGAGGGCAGCATCCAATATTTCATGAGCTTCGGCGAGGGCGGAAGCTCGGCGCAGCGCGCAGGCGTCGCCATCAGCAACGTCAACAGCCAGGCGAGCCAGGTGCGCATCACCCTGCGCAATTCGGTCGCCGTTGGTTCGCTGCTCACCTTCACCCTGCCGGTCGCCCTGTCCACGAACCCGATGCTCTGGTTTGACGTCGACCTCGATGCGCTGACCGCAACGCTCTATTGCAACGGGACGCTCGTGGGGACGCAGACATTCGGCTCGGGCACGGCCGGCGTCGGTCTGCCACGCCTCCCGATGGTGCTGGGCTCTACGCTAAACGCCGGAAATCTCGCGAATTATCTCAGTGGTGATATTCAAATGGCTGGCGTGCTCGTCGCCCCACCCTCGCCCGCCAATCGGCAAAAGGTCGAAGGTTATGGCGCATGGGAATATGGCAAGGTAGCGAGTCTCCCGTCCGACCATCCATATAAGGGAGCCCGTCCATGAGTTGGTGGATTTTCGACACGCTGGCCGCCGCGCAGGTGGCCGAGGCGGCGGCAACGGCCACATTGCCCGACGATACCCTCGTCACCGGCGAGGTCGCCCCGGTCCAAGTGACCCGGTGTTGGGCGGACATTGTTGCGTTAACGGACGGGCGGTTCGCCTTTCCGGCGAAGGCGGGGATGGCACTTCCGGCGGGAGCGACAGAGATGGAAGATATCGCCGGGCTACTGCCGGAAACGGGCGAGGCCTGACGCCAGCGAAGCCCCGCCGCCTTCACGGTCGAAGAGGTTTAGACCTCCGCCCGGGCCGCCTCCGGGTGCTCGGCGAGATAGCGCATCGCCAGCGCGGTCCGAATCTCGATCGCCGCCTCGCCGCGTTCCATCATGCCTACATATTTGGAGGTCATCCCCAGCGCCTCGCCAAGCTCGGCCTGTGTGAGCCCGAGCGCCTTGCGCAGGGCCTTGAGTTCGTCCGCTTGCATCATGTCGGCCTCCGTCGTATTTTGAGGCCGGCTCCCGTCCCGCTTCTTCTGGCGGGTCCGAGAGCCGGTCAGGTTAGAGGCGGATTTTGAGGGTCAGTCTGATCCGCTTCCATTTGAACCGGAGGGCGAAATTAAGCATTTCGTTTCTCCGTTTCTGCCAGCGGGTTGGGCCCCGCTGACAAGAACAGTTTTAGGAACTCACTTCCTTTCTGTCAAACAGAAAAGTGAAGTGGGTTCCTTTTTTTATGCTGGTTGCGGGTGGTGATGAGCGCTGAGATAGCGGCGCTCTGAAGATGTGCAGCGGGCAGAAAGTGGGGGACCGCCCGCTGCAGCGCCACTAGAGCCGGTCGGAAGCGGTCACGCGAGCGTGGATATTGCGTACGGAAAAGCGCTGCGGTCTAGAGGGCGACCCGATCGAGGCGCGGCCCGAGACGGGCGATGTCTGACGGGTAGGAGCCCCGCCGTGTCACCCCGACGGGGCTCCGGACAGCGCAGAGGCCCCGAACGCTGCCCACCAGTATTGGGCCCGATCGCGCTTCGGGGAGCAAGGTGGGCAAGGACGGGATCGGATTAGCGCCCAAAGGGAGCCCCGCCGACGGCCCACCGGCGAGGCTCCGGAGCGCGGGCGGAATTGCCTTTCAGTGCCCGCGCGCCGGATCGTTGAACATGAACGTATCCCGTTTGACAGACCAGGAAAGGGCGTACTGGAATTTCGGGGAGAGTTTGCACCCCCAAGTAATCGCCCGCGACCGCCAGCGCTTCGATCCGCTCGGCCACGAATGCCGGCGCCCGGTCGCCGTGCGTCTTGATGACCTGCTGGGCGCAGGCCCATAGCTCCCAATCGGTCAAGGGCATTGGCAGCCTTCCCGCCATTCCCGCTCGGCTGCTCGCGCGGCCTGCCACATGTCGCCATCGGCTGCGGTGGAGCGGACCCGACGCAGAACGTCTTCAGATTCGCCACGGCGAGGAAAGCCGGGATCGTTCTTCGCGGCGCGCGCAAGATCGCCGATCCAGTCGTCTCGCCCGGCCTGGGCGAGCAGCCACCGACCGAATGATCCGCGTGGCTCAGAGGCAGCTATGGCTCTTCCCCTCAGGTGGTCCATAGATCTCATATCCCTCGAACCGCGCGACGATGCGCTTAGTGATCTGCTCAAGGGCCGCGTCGTGGACGAACCGATCCTTGCTCCTCAGATCGAGCAGGACGCTCCGGGGGACCTGCTGCAAAGCGAAATGGACCACGTAGCTTATATCCTGCAGCGTGATCCGGCGGGGAAGTACGCTCCGGGGCATCAGTAGCTCACCCAGTCGAGTTCGGCATCGTCGACCGCCTCGAACATCTCGCCATCGGCGATCGTGTCGCGCAGCCGCTTGCGGACATCCTCTGGGCCACCGTTCTTCGGAAACTGGCGATCGGCCTTCGCTGCGGCGACGAGCGCGCCGACCAGCCCTTCCCTGTCCTTCTGCATCAGGAGCCACGCGCCGAACGCGGGGCGCTCTTCACCGTATCGATCCACCATCGTGACCTCCCATCTAGTCGCGGCGACATCATATATGTTCCGCGTTTGTTCTGATAGTCAGTCATGGCGCCATCGATTCCCGTGAGCCGTCTTTGAAGCGGCGGGAATACATCCGCGATAATCTGGGGGTATCCTCGGGGGTACCGGCATGTTACGCTTGGCCAACATGGCTTATATTAAGGGCGTTTCTGGCGCATGTCGCGGTAGGCGGCGAGCCCACCACAAGCTGTTTCCGCGCCATGCCTGTCCCTTCCCAGAATCCTTGTTGGGCGGGCCCCTCTCGCAAGACCGCCGTCACCCTGAAACCCCGCGTGACGGTGCGGATGAGGGATGGCTGCCGAAACAAGTTCGGCATGACGATAGGGGTTAGGCGCGCAGACGCTTGGGGATCAGCGGGCGCAACGCCGGCGGGCAGCGTTCCCGCACGCGTCGGCATCCCGCCCCCTCCCCTGTCGGGAGGAAGAAGGATGCCGCTTTAGCGAAACGATATTCGTTGGAAAGGCGCGCTCAGCCTTCGAGCTGACGCATCAGCAGGCGCACGTCGGCGTCCAGCTCCGCATCGGTGACGCGCAGCTTCTCGATCTGGCGGACGGCGTGGATCACCGTCGTATGATCGCGCCCGCCGAAGCGGCGGCCGATCTCGGGCAACGAGCGCGGCGTAAGCTGCTTGGCGAGATACATGGCGATCTGGCGCGGGCGGGCGACCTCGCGCGCGCGGCGGGCCGAGCCCATTTCCGATTGGCGGATACGATAATGATCGGACACGCGGCGCTGGATCTCGTCGATCGTCACGCGGCGCTGATTGGCGCGCAGCAGATCGGCGAGCGTCGCCTGGGTGAATTCCAGGTCGATCGGCTTGCCCGACAGATTGGCATAAGCGACGACGCGGGTGAGCGCGCCTTCCAGCTCGCGCACGCTGGCGCTGATCCGCTTGGCGAGGAACATCACCACATCGCTCGGCACCATCACCTGCGGCATGGTTTCGAGCTTCTTCAGGATGATGTTGAGCCGAAGCTCGAAATCGGCGGGATTCACGTCCGCGACGAGACCCCAGGAAAGGCGGGAGAGGATGCGGCTCTCGATCCCGTCCAGATCCTGCGGGCTGCGATCCGCGCTGATGACGAGGCGGCGGCCGCCCGAAATCAGCTCGTTCATCGTGTGGAAAAATTCTTCCTGCGTCGATTCCTTGCCCGAGATGAACTGGACATCGTCGATCATCAGCACGTCGGCCGCGCGCAGCCACTGCTTGAAGCTGAACGTATCCTTCTGCCGCATCGCAGCGACGAACTCGAACATGAACTTCTCGGCCGACATATAGACGACCCGCGCGCCCGGATGGCGGGCGACATATTCATGCCCGATGGCATGCATCAGATGCGTCTTGCCGAGACCCGTGCCGCCATGGAGGAAGAGCGGGTTGAAGGCGAGCGGGCCGCCCTCGGCCAAGGTGCGCGCGGCATTATAGGCGACCTCATTGGCCTTGCCGACGACGAAGCTGTCGAATGTGTAGCGCGGCTCGAGCGGGGTGCTGCCCGCGCCGGCGGAGGGGGCGGCAGGCGCGGATGCCGGGACGGCGGCGGCAACGGCGGGTGCCTCGTCCGCTGCCTCGGCAGGTGCAGCTTCGGCGGGCGCCGCGAACATCGCGCGCGGTGCGGCTTCGGCCGCCGTCTCGATCGTGACGGTGCTGATCTGCGGCAGCATCGCGCGCCAGGCATGGCCGAGCTGATCGGCAAAATGGGTGCGCACCCAGCTCGCCATGAATTCGGACGGCGCGAGGAGCCGGACATGCCCCTCCTCCGCATCGAACGCAGCCAGCGTCAGCGGCTTCAGCCAGCCGTCGAAGGTGCGCGCACCGATGCTCTTGCGCAGGCTGGCACGAATCGCCTCCCACGCCGCCTCGGCCGGATCGAGCGCACCATCGCTGACATCGCCCTGATATGCGAAACCCAAGTTCACCTCTCGCGCCACCCCAATAATCTCTTGCCCCCGCCCGATCGGGCGGCCCGCTTATTCAAGACAAAGCGATCCCATACGCGGCGACACCCCTCGCCAACGCCTATGGTGCGATGCTCTGCTATCCTTCCGGCGGAAGAATCAGCCGCCGGAGGGAGGGACCTTAGGGACGTGTCGGGAGCCCGATCAAGGCCTCGAAGCGTCATTGAAGTGAAATATAGATCTTGACGACGCAATTCCGGGGATCGCGATTTCGTAAGTATCAAGTGATTGATTATACTAAGATTTTCCCCGTACGGGGAAATTCGCTTACGTACGAATCATTGTAAATCCGCAGCATAGGCATTTGATTTCCGGGGGAACGAAAAAAGCCCGCCGGCCTGGGCCGACGGGCTTTTTTCCTTAACCTTTTGATGCAGTCCCGGGCGACTCAGCCCAGGGCAGCAACCCGCTTGGTGAGGCGCGAGAATTTGCGCGAGGCGGTATTCTTGTGGATCACGCCCTTGGAGACGCCACGCGCCAGTTCCGGCTGCATCGCGGCGAGCGCCGTGACGGCGGCATCCTTGTCGCCCGTGGTCAGCGCGGCCTCAACCTTCTTCACGAAGGTGCGGATGCGGCTGATGCGCGCACCGTTGATCTCGGCGCGACGCTCGTTGCGACGGATGCGCTTCTTTGCCTGCGGCGTGTTCGCCATGCTTGTCCTCGAAACCTGTCAATGGAAAGGGCGGCACAGGCCAGCCCGTACCGTGAAGGCGCGCCCTATACGCAGGAACGGGCGATCGGTCAACGATTCACCGCTGGCATTTCGGGCAAGCGAAGGTCGATCGCCCGCCATCCACCTGACGCAGGATCGTGCCCCCGCAGGAACAGGCTTCCCCCTCGCGCCCATAGACGCGGAACTGCTTGAAAAAATAGCCGAGCTCGCCGTCCGGCCGGGCATAGTCGCGCAAGGTCGATCCCCCCGCCTCGATCGCCGCCGCCAGCACCTCGCGCACCGCCGAGGCAAGCAGCGCGAGCTTCGCCCTGCCGATTCGGCCGGCGGGCTTGCGCGGATCGATGCGCGCCATGTTGAGCGCCTCGCACACATAGATGTTGCCGAGCCCCGCCACGATCCGCTGATCGAGCAGCAGCAGCTTGATGGGCGCCACCCGCCCCTCGAACATCCGCGCGAGATGCGCGACGCCGAAATCGGGTCCGAGCGGCTCGGGGCCGAGCGCACGGAAGGCGGGCCATTCATCGACCCCGGCCGTCTCGACCAGATCGAGCGATCCGAAGCGGCGGGGATCGTTGAGCGCGAGCAGCCGGCCGGCTTCCGTCTCCACCAGCAAATGATCATGCGCACCGATCCCGTCCGGATCGATCCGCCAGCGGCCGGACATTCCGAGATGGAAGATCAGCGTATCGCCCCGATCCGTATCGATCAGCCCATATTTGGCGCGGCGGCGAAGGCCCGTGACGACCGCGCCCGTCATCCGCTGCCGCAGGTCCTGGGGGATGGCGCGGCGCAGATCCGCACGACGCGGCTCGACGCGCGCGAGGCGATGGCCTTCAAGCACGGGACGCAGGCCGCGTACGGTGGTTTCGACTTCGGGAAGCTCGGGCATGGCGACGCCAGCGCTAGGTTGCGTTTGCCGCCACGGCAAGCCTTGGCTAGAGCGGGCGGCATGAGCGAAACCGTCTCCTTCGGCTATGCCGACGTGCCCATCGAGGAAAAGACCGGGAAGGTCCATGCGATCTTCCGCAACGTCGCCTCACGCTACGACCTGATGAACGACGCCATGTCGGGCGGCATGCATCGCCTGTGGAAGGACCGTTTCGTCCGCCGGGTGAAGCCGCGCCCGGGTGAGTCCATCCTCGACATGGCCGGGGGCACGGGCGACATCGCCTTCCGCATGGCGAAGGCGGGCGCGAACGTCACCGTCGCCGACATCAATGGCGCGATGCTGGAAGTGGGCCAGCAACGCGCGCTGAAGCGCGGGCTGGATGGGCTGATCTGGGCCGAGGAAAATGCCGAGACGCTGAGCTTCGCCGATCGGCAGTTCGACGCCTATACCATCGCTTTCGGCATCCGGAACGTGACGCGCGTGCAGCAGGCGCTGGAGGAAGCGCATCGTGTGCTGAAGCGCGGCGGGCGCTTCTTCTGCCTCGAATTCTCGACCACGCTATGGCCGGGCTTCGGGGAGATTTACGACGCCTATTCGCACAAGCTCGTCCCTCAGATCGGCAAATATGTCGCAGGCGACGAGGAGAGCTATCGCTACCTGATCGAATCGATCCGCCGCTTCCCCGACATGGCGACGTTCCGGGGCATGATCGAGCGCGCCGGCTTCGTACGCTGCTCGGTCGAGCCGTTGCTCGGCGGGCTTGTCGCGATCCATAGCGGCTGGAAGATCTGATCGCCCGCCAATGACATCTTCCATCGTCCATATCTGGCGGCTCCTGAAATGGGGTCGCACCCTCGCGCGCCATGGCGCACTCACCGGCATCGAGCGCGATCCGCTGACGCCGCCTCCGGTGCGCCGGCTGATCCGCCTCGCCCGGTTCGGCGCGAAAGTGCCCGCGACGCCCGCTTATGCCGATGCGTTCGAGGCGATCGGCCCCGCCGCGATCAAGCTCGGCCAGGCGCTCGCCACCCGGCCGGACCTGGTGGGGGAGGCCGCCGCGGCCGATCTCTTCCGCCTGCAGGATGCGCTGCCTCCCGCCCCCTTCGCGGACATAAGCGCATCGATCGAGCAGAGCCTGGGCAAGCCGATCGATGCGTTGTTCAGTTCGTTCGACGAGCAGGCAGTGGGCGCCGCGTCGATCGCCCAGGTCTATCGCGCGGTCACCACCGATGGGCGGCGCGTCGCGGTGAAGGTGCTGCGCCCGGGGGTGGAGGAGGATTTCGCCCGCGCGATCGAAACCTATGAATGGGCCGCCGCCCAGGCCGAGGCGCTGGGGGGCGAGCTTGCGCGGCTGCGTCCCCGGCTCGTCATCGCCACCTTCCGCCAATGGACCGCGCGCGAGCTCGACCTGAGGCGCGAGGCGGCCTCCGCATCGGAGCTGGCCGAGGGAATGGAGGCCGAGCTTGGCTTCTATGTGCCGCAGATCGACTGGAGCCGCACCGCGCGGCGCGTGATGACGCTGGAATGGCTTGAAGGCGTGAAGCTTTCCGATCGCGCGGCGCTCATCGCCGCCGGCCATGATCCGAAGGCGCTCGCCGCGCGCCTCGTCCGCGCCTTCCTGCGCCAGGCGATCGCCGACGGCTTCTTCCATGCCGACATGCATCAGGGCAATCTCTTCGCCCTGCCCGACGGCCGGCTGGCGGCGATCGACTTCGGCATCATGGGCCGGATCGACCGGCGCGCGCGCATGTGGCTGGCCGAGATCATCCATGGCCTCATCACCGGCAATTATCGCCGCGTAGCGGAAATCCATTTCGAGGCGGGCTATGTGCCGCCGCATCATAATATAGCGGAGTTCACCACCGCGCTGCGTGCCGTGGGCGAGCCGATCCGGGGCCTTGCGGTGAAGGACATATCGGTCGGCCAGATGCTCGACGGGCTGTTCGGGATCACGCGCGACTTCGACATGCCGACCCAGCCTCACCTCCTCCTCCTCCAGAAAACGATGGTGATGGTGGAAGGGGTGGCGACCACGCTCGATCCGGACATCAACATGTGGGAGACGAGCGGCCCCTTCGTGCGCGAATGGCTCCGCTCCGAGCTCGGCCCCGAAGCCTGGCTCGCCGACCGGCTGACGACCGACTTCAAGACGCTCGCCGGCCTGCCCGACCTGATCCGCCGTATCGAGGCGCGCTTCCCGCCCGAGGGCGGCGCGCCCCCGCCGCCGCCGCTGCGCGAGGTGCATCTGGTGCGCATCGGCGGCGGCTGGCGCTATGCGGCGGTGGCTCTGCTGGCAGCGGTCGCTGGCACAGCGGCGGCGCTGCTATTAGGTTGAGGGCGTGACGGGCAAGCGCATCCTCCTGATCGTCGGCGGCGGGATCGCGGCCTATAAGGCGTGCGAGCTGGTGCGCGGGCTGCGCAAGCAAGGCGCCACGGTGCGCTGCGTGCTGACCGAGGGCGGGCAGCATTTCGTGACACCGATGACACTCGCCGCACTTTCCGAGCAGCCGGTCCACACCAGCCTGTGGGACCTCAAGGACGAGGCGGAGATGGGCCATATCCAGCTCAGCCGCGAGGCGGATCTGCTGGTCGTCTGCCCCGCCACCGCCGATCTTCTCGCCAAGATGGCCGCCGGCATCGCCGACGATCTCGCCACCACCCTGCTGCTCGCCACCGACAAGCCGGTGCTGGCGGTGCCCGCGATGAATGTGCGCATGTGGCTCCATGCCGCGACGCGGCGCAACGTCGCCCGGCTGCGCGCGGACGGCGTGACGGTGATCGAGCCGGACGAGGGGCCGATGGCCTGCGGCGAATATGGGCCGGGCCGCCTGCCGGAGGTGGACGCGATCCTCGCCGCGATCGCGCGGCAGCGCGCCGGGCCCGCTGCGCGCCCGCTTACGGGCCGGCGCGCGCTCGTCACCGCGGGGCCCACGCATGAGCCGATCGATCCGGTGCGCTATATCGCCAATCGCTCGTCGGGGAAGCAGGGCTTCGCCATCGCCGGCGCGCTGGCCGATCTGGGCGCGGAGGTGACGCTCGTCGCGGGGCCGGTAAGCCTGCCCACACCGCCCGGGATCCGCCGCGTCGATGTCGAGACGGCGCGCGAGATGGCGGCCGCGGTCGAGGCGGCGCTGCCGGCAGATGTGGCGGTGATGGTCGCTGCCGTCGCCGACTGGCGGGTCGAGCCTTCGGGCCAGAAGATCAAGAAACCGGCGGATGGCACGCCCCCTGCCCTCATGCTCGGCGAGAATCCGGATATTTTGGCGGGCCTTTCCGCCGGTCCGCGACGGCCCCGGCTGGTGGTGGGCTTCGCCGCCGAAACCAATGACGTGATCGCCCATGCGACCGCCAAGCGGCAGCGCAAGGGATGCGACTGGATCGTCGCCAACGATGTTTCGGGGGATGTGATGGGGGGCGAGGCCAACAGCGTCCACATCATCACCGCCGCCGGCGTCGAAAGCTGGGATCGTCTCCCCAAGGGCGAGGTCGCCGCCCGCATCGCACAGAGAATCGCCGATGAACTCGCCTGACATTTCGATCCGGCTCAAGCGCCTGCCGCATGGGGCGGACCTTCCGCTTCCGGCCTATGCCACCGCCCATGCCGCAGGGCTCGACATCGTCGCGGCCGAGGATGTGACGCTGGCGCCGGGCGCGCGCCATGCGGTCGCCACCGGCTTCGCCATCGCAATCCCCGAGGGCTATGAGGTGCAGGTCCGCCCCCGCTCGGGCCTTGCGCTCAAACATGGCATCACCTGCCTCAACACGCCCGGCACGATCGATGCGGATTATCGCGGCGAAGTGAAGGTGATCCTCGCCAATCTCGGGGCCGAGCCGTTCGCGATCGTGCGCGGCGAGCGCATCGCCCAGCTCGTTCCCGCCGCCGTCACCCGCGCCGCCTTCGCCGAGGTGGCGGAGCTGGACGAGACGGTACGCGGCGCGGGCGGCTTCGGCTCGACCGGCGTGCACTCGCTCGGCTGATGTTCAGCGACGAGCAGCTCGATCGCTACGCGCGCCATATCATCCTGAAGGAGATTGGCGGCGAGGGTCAACGGCGGCTGCTCGACGCGCATGTCACCGTGATCGGCGCGGGCGGGATCGGATCGCCGCTGATCCAATATCTCGCCGCCGCCGGCATCGGCCGGCTGACCGTGATCGACGACGATCATGTGGCGCTTTCCAATCTCCAGCGGCAGACCTTGTTCGGCATCGACGATATCGGCGCGCCCAAGGTGGATGCCGCCGCGCGCGCGGTCGCCCGGCTCAATCCGGACGTCGCCTTCATGCCCGTCGAGACGCGGATCGACGCCGCCAATGCCATGGCGCTGCTCAAGAGCGCGGACGTGGTGGTGGACGGATCGGACAGCTTCACCACGCGCCTCGTGGTGGCCGATGCGGCGCATGCGCTGCGCATTCCGCTCGTTTCGGCGGCGGTCGGCCAGTTTGACGGGCAGCTCGCCCTCTATCGCGGCTGGGAGGCGGACAAGCCCTGCTATCGCTGCCTCGTCGGCGCCGATCCGGACCGGCCGGACATTTCCTGCGCGGATCAGGGCGTGCTCGGCGCATTGACGGGGGTGATGGGCAGCCTCGCCGCGATCGAGGCGGTGCGCGCCATCACCCGCTTCGGCGAGGACAGCGCGGGCAAGCTGCTGCTGGTCGATGCGCTCGCCTTCCGCTTCCGTACCCTGACCGTGCCGAAAGATCCGGGCTGCGCTTGCGCGGGCTGACGATCATCGTTGCGGAGCCCGCGCCCGAACGCTTTCGCGCGGCATTGTCGCTCGCGGCGGCGCAGGCGGCGCTGGGAGCCTCGGCACGGATCTTCTGCCAGGGCATGGCGGTGACGCTGCTTAGGTCCGATCTCGTCGTTCCGGGCGATGCCGCGCAGGAAGCGGCTGGCCTGCCCCGGCTCGGCCAGCTTCTGGATGAGGCGCTGGCGCTGGGCGTGGAGCTCATCGCCTGCCAGTCCGGCCTGCACCTGACGGGCATGGATGCGGCAAGGCTCGATCCTCGCATGCGGACGGGCGGCTTCATCGGTCTGCTGCAGGATCTGGGGGAGGACCGGCTGCTGTTCGCCTGATCCGAAGCATGACATTCTGGGGCACCCAATAAGCGGAGGTGCCGGGATGGAGAGCAGCCTTAAATTGCCCCTGTCGGGCGACGTGACGCAAAGCATATTGCCGTGGAACTGGACGCTGAACGGCAATCAGTTCGGCAATCTGAACGTCTATCTCGGCCGGACGAGCGATCCGGAGCTGGAAAGGCGGATCCTGGACAAGGTGGGCACCTATGGCCGGCAGCTCGGCCAGATCGGCGATGCGCTGCGCGTGCTGATCGCGCATGTCGATCTCGACCGGCTGAGCCCGGAAGAGCGGCTGGCGATCGACAAGTTCGACCTTCAGATGCGCGAAATCGAGCTGATCAAGCGCGAGAAAGCGATCAAGAAATCCAGTCCGGCCTGACGGAACGGCCGGTCAGGCGACGATCCGCTGGCGGAACCAGTCCGCGGTCTCCTCCTCGCTAAGCTCGCCGGCGGCCAGAGCGAGAATGAAGACGACGATCTCGGCGTCGCTTGCGGAGAGACTCAGCCGATTGAGATTAAGAAAGGTTTCGCTCACGACTGCGGCGGTCCGCTTGTTGCCGTCCACGAAGGGATGGTTGCGCGCTATGCCATAGGCATAAGCGGCCGCCAGCGCCGCCGCATCGGGATCACCATAGGCCGCCAGATTGAGCGGGCGCGCCATCGCGCTTTCGAGCAGCCCGGCGTCACGCACGCCATCGCTGCCGCCATGTTCGGCCAATTGCTCGCGATGGGCAGCGAGCGCCACCTGGGGCGCCACCCAGACCCAGCCCTGAGTCGCCACCTTTATTTCGCGAGCTCGCGCAAGGCAGCCTGACGGCGCCGCATCACCTGACGCGCCACCGCCATCTGTTCCTCGAAATCAGCCTCATAGGGGCGAAGCTCGATCCCGCCCGGTGTCTCCGCGATGCTAAGCGCATCGCCCTGCTCCAGACGCAGCCGGGCAAGCACATCCTTCGGCAGGATCACGCCTGTCGAATTTCCGATCGGGATCAGCTTGAGCGGCTTGTTCATACGCCCGTTATAACATCCAAGGGTCCGCCGCTCAATCCGCCGCGGCCGCCTTCGCCTTCTTCGCTGCGGGCTTCTTTGCCGTCTCCTTCTTGGCGGCGGCCTTTTTGGGCGCCGCCTTCTTCTTGCCCTTGGCCGGCCCCTTGGCTGCGCGCTCAGCCAGCAGGGCGAGCGCCGTCTCCAGCGTCAGCGTGGCGGGATCGGCTGTCTTGGGGAGCGTCGCATTGGTGACGCCGTCGGTGACATAGGGGCCGAAGCGCCCTTCCATCAGCTTCACCGGCTTGCCCGTCTCGGGACTGTCGCCGAAGCTCGCCAGCGGCTCGCGCGCTGCGCCGCGGGCGCGGGCACCGCCCTGCGCGGCATCGGCAAGCTTGGCGACCGCCGCATTCATCCCCGTCTCGAACACCTCCGCCGTGGAGGCGAGCCGCGCATATTTGCCGTCATGCGCCAGATAGGGGCCGTAGCGGCCGATGCTGGCGGTGATCGGCTTGCCCGTTTCGGGATGATTGCCGATCTCGCGCGGCAGCGAAAGCAGCTTCAGCGCCATGTCCAGATCGAGATCGGCCTCCGGCACATCCTTGGGGATGGAGCCGCGCTTCGCCTCCTTGCCATCGCCCAACTGGACATAGGGGCCGAAGCGCCCGGACCGCTTGGAAACCTCCTCGCCCGTCGCCGGATCGGTGCCGAGCACCACCGGGCCCGTATCCGCGCCCGCATCCTGCGCCCCGGCCTGGGCGAAACGGCGGGTATATTTGCATTCCGGATAGTTGGAGCAGGCGACGAACGCACCGAACCGCCCCCCGCGCAGCGCCAGACGGCCATTATGGCAGGCGGGGCAGAGGCGCGGATCGCTGCCGTCGCCCTTGTCCGGAAACAGATAAGGGCCGAGAAATTCGTCGAGCGCCGCCGTCACCTCGGACGGCTTCTGATCCATCACCTCGGCGGTCTTGGGCTTGAAGTCGCGCCAGAAGGCTTCGAGCACCTCCTGCCACTGCGCACGGCCGCCGGATACATCGTCCAGGCTTTCCTCCAGCCCGGCGGTGAAATCATAGGAGACGTAACGCTCGAAGAAACGCTCGAGAAAGGCGGTCACCAGCCGGCCGCTCTCCTGCGGAATGAAGCGGTTCTTCTCGATCACGACATATTCGCGATCCTTCAGCACCTGCAGCACCGAGGCATAGGTGGAAGGACGACCAATGCCGAGCTCCTCCATCTTCTTGACGAGGCTGGCTTCGGAATAGCGCGGCGGCGGCTGGGTGAAATGCTGCTCGGCCGTTACCGCCTTCTTGGCGGGCGCGTCGCCCTCGCCCATGCGCGGCAGGCGCTTGGCATCATCATCTTGCTCGTCGTCGCGCCCTTCCTCGTAAAGCGCGAGATAGCCGGGAAAGAGCACCACCTGGCCGGTGGCGCGCAGCCCGTGCTGACCCGTGCCGTCGGCCAGCTCGATCGTCGTGCGCTCCAACCGGGCGGACGCCATCTGGCTTGCCAGCGCGCGCTTCCAGATCAGCTCATAGAGCCGGGCATGGTCGCCCGAGCCGACCCGATCCTTCGAGAAATCGGTCGGCCGGATCGCCTCATGCGCTTCCTGCGCATTCTTGGCCTTGGCGGTATATTGGCGGGGCCTGTCGGGCACATAGCTGCCATCATAGCGGTTCGCAATCGCGCCGCGCGCGGCAGAGATGGCGCTGTCGTCCATCTGCACGCCGTCCGTCCGCATATAGGTGATCGCGCCATCCTCGTAGAGCGTCTGGGCGATGCGCATCGTGTGACTGGCGGAGAAACCCAGCTTGCGCGCCGCTTCCTGCTGCAAGGTCGAGGTGGTGAAGGGAGCCGGGGGATTGCGGGTGAGCGGCTTCGTCTCGACCGAAACGACCGAGAAACGGCCGGCCTCGACATCCTTCTTCGCCGCTTCCGCATCGCCGCCATTGCCGATCGACAGGCGATCGAGCTTCTGCCCTTTCCAGCGCACCAGCCGCGCGACGAAGGGCACGCCATCCTGCTCCATCGCCGCGGCGACGGACCAATATTCCTGCGCCTTGAACGCCTCTATCTCGCGCTCGCGATCGACGACGAGGCGCAGCGCCACGGACTGGACGCGGCCCGCCGACTTGGCGCCCGGCAGCTTGCGCCACAGCACGGGCGAAAGCGTGAAGCCCACCAGATAATCGAGCGCGCGCCGCGCCCGATAGGCATCGATCAGATCCTCGTCCAGATCGCGCGGATGGGCCATCGCCTCGGTGACGGCAGGCTTGGTGATCGCATTGAAGGTGACGCGGCGCACATCGCCGGGCAGCGCCTTCTTCCGCTTCAGCACCTCCTGCACATGCCAGCTTATCGCCTCGCCCTCACGATCGGGGTCGGTGGCGAGGATCAGCGCGTCGGCGGTCTTGGCCTCGTCCGTGATCGCCTTCAGCTGGCGCGTCTTGTCGGCATAATCCTCCCACTGCATCGCGAAGCCCTCATCGGGATTCACCGATCCGTCCCTGGCGGGCAGGTCGCGGACATGGCCGTAGGAAGCGAGGACGCGATAATCCTTGCCCAGATATTTCTCGATGGTCTTGGCCTTGGCCGGAGATTCGACGACGACGAGCTTCATGACGGTCCGTTACTGTTTTTCTCACGCGTACGCACGAGGGTGGGAAAGGGGGCGAGGTCCGTCAAGCGGCGAACGCCCGCCAGCCGCCCGGCCCATCAGGCCAGGCTCACCCGCCCGCCGGCATGACGCTCCAGCCGGCCGGCCAGTTCCAGCTCCAGCAGCACGGTCTGCACGATTGCGGGCGGCAAAGCGGACTGGCGGATGAGCTCATCGACCGGAGTCGCCACGGGGCCGAGCAGCATCATGACGGCATCGCGCTCCGCAGCGCTCGCATCGGATGCGATATCGGGTGCCACATAACCGCGCTCGGGCTGCGCGACCAGGCCGCCGAGCGGCCCCAGCGATTCGATCACATCGGCGGCGCACTGGACCAGCGTGGCGCCCTCGCGGATCAGCATGTTGCAGCCCTGCGCGCGCGAATCGAGCGGCGATCCGGGCACGGCCATCACCTCCCGACCATATTCGGCGGCCAGCCGCGCCGTGATCAGCGATCCCGATCGGGGTGCGGCCTCCACCACCAGCGTGCCCAGCGACAGGCCCGCGATGATGCGGTTGCGATAGGGGAAATGGCGCGCACGGGGTTCGATACCCGGCGGCTGTTCCGCGACGAGCAGGCCGCGCTCGGCAATGTCGCGCTGAAGCGCCTCATTTTCCGGCGGATAGAAAATGTCCAGCCCGCCCGCGATCACACCGATCGTGCCGCCGCCGATCGCGCCGCCATGCGCCGCCGTGTCGATGCCGCGCGCCAGCCCGGACACGACGACGAGCCCGCGCTCCGCCAGATCATGGCACAGCGCCCGCGCGAAGCGGACCGCTGCAGCCGAGGCGTTGCGCGCACCCACCACCGCGACCATCGGCCGATCGAGCAGGCCGGCGACGCCCTTCACGATCAGCGCCGGCGGCGCCGTCTCGATCCGGGCAAGCGCGGACGGATAGAGGCCGCGACCGACGAACAGATAGCGCGCGCCCAGCCGCTCGACCGCTTCCACCTCGCGCTCGATCACGGCGCGGGCGGCGAGCGTCGGCGGCTTGCCTCCACCCCGTCGGGCGAGATCGGGCACCGCATCGAGCGCGGCCGCCGGCGAGCCGAAGCGCGCGATCAGCTGGGCATAGGTGACAGCCCCGATTCCGGGCGTACGGATCAGGCGCAGGCGCGCAATGCCATCCTCATATCCCGCCTCCGACAAGGCCGGATCAGACGGTGCGCGAGCCGGCGACGCGCGGCTCCGTGCCCGCCAACAGCCGCTCGAGATTGGTGCGATGCTTCCACAGCAGCATCAGCGCGAAGAAGAGGAACAGCAAAGCGAGATCGAAACGCTCGAAAAAGGCCGCCGCCACCGGCGTCGCCACCGCCGCCGACATGCCGCCGACCGAGGAGAAGCGCGTCACCGCGAGCGCGCCGAGCCACACCAGCGCGAAGACCAGCCCCGAAGGCCAGTGGAGTGCCAGCGCGATGCCGAGGAAGGTCGCGACACCCTTGCCGCCCCGAAAGCGCAGCCAGACCGGATAGAGATGACCGAGAAAGGCGCCGGCTGCCGCGATCGGCGCCAAGACGGGAGCAACTGCACCGGCCAGCACCACCGCCACGGCGCCCTTCGCCCCGTCGAGGATCAGCGTCAGCGCCGCTAGCCCCTTATGCCCGGTACGCAGCACATTGGTGGCACCGATATTGCCGGAACCGATGGCGCGCAGATCGCCCGCGCCCGCCATCCGGGTGAGGATCACCCCGAACGGAATCGAACCGAGCAGATAGCCGACGACGAACGCAAGCATCGGGCCGATCAAGGGTTGCAGGGGCACGGAGGTTCCTCTGTTGTCCGGGGAGCATAGTCGTTCGGGCTGGAACCGCAACAATCTGCATCAATATGACAGCAAGCCGCGCTTTCCGCCGTGGGCTGCCCCGGGACGAGCGGACGGCCGGCAATGGCCGGATGGATCCGTTGCGGATCGGATGCGCTTTCCGGACAGGCCTTTCCGGCATGTCGACCGGCTCATTCCCTAAATCCGCTCCCTGATCCAATCAGGCTGTCATGATGTTGCCAGGGAACAACATGGAAATGTCATTGCTCGCCCTTTCACAAGATTTGCAAGCTTTTGGTGCCATCTTGCCTCGACAGGACTCGTCCGCCGCCGGGGGACACGCTATGGGGCTGCAATGGTCAAGGAAATCCTCGAGATCGACGTCAAGCCCGGCACGGAAACAGCGTTCGAACAGGCGGTGCGCGACGCGCAGCATTGCTTCCTGGGCGCTCCCGGCTGCCATGGCCTGATCCTCCATCGCTCGCTGGAGCAGCCGAGCCGCTACCGTATCCTGATCGACTGGGAATCGGTCGAGCATCATATGGTGGAATTCCGCAATTCGGAGGCTTTCCTCGAATGGCGGCGGCTTGCCGGTTCCTATTTCGCGGCGACGCCCCGGGTCGAGCATCTGGTGGAAGTCTTTTCGCGCTGAATCGCCCTGCCGTCTGATTGTACCGATACAATCAGACGATCGCTCTTTCGCTCGCCTCCATATCCGCGCTCAGCGCCGCCATCACGATGCGTAGCGCGCCCTCCATCTCCACCGCATCGACCGCATCGAGACAGAGGCGCAGCCCCGACAGAAGCGCTGGATCGACCGCCGTCGATTCGGGCGGGGTCAGCTCCACGCCCGCCCTCAGCGCACGCAGCGATACCCGCTCCGCCTCCATCGCCGACATGGGCAGCCAGAGATGCATGGCATGGCGGCTGGCGGGGCGTTCGGCCGCATCGCCGACGATCGCCAGCGCGCGCTCCAGCCGCCCCGCGGCATCGTTCAGGATCGCCCCGGCGATGCGATCCGCCACGCCCTCCTCGACCCAGATGCGGAAGATATGATGGCCGATGGCCGCCGGCGCATAATAAGCGGCGCGCACATGGCGCAACACCGCCTCGCGCCACTGCCCACCTTCAGGCGGCAGCAGCCAGCCCGCGCGCAGACCCGGCGCGAGCGATTTCGCGGCCCCGCCGATATGAAAGGCGCGATCGGGCAGCAGTTCCGCCAGTGCCGGCACCCCCGGCAGATCGCGCCCGTAAAGCGCATAGACATCATCCTCGATCAGGATCAGCCCGCGCCGCCGCACGACCGCCGCGATCGCCTCGCGCCGCGCGGCGGACATGCGCCGCCCCGTCGGATTCTGCAGCGTGGGGACGAGATAGACGACCGCAGCACCCGTCTCGGCCGCTGCCCGGTCGAGCGCGTCGGGGTCCACCCCCTCCCCGTCCAGCGCGACGCCGCGAAGCCGATAGCCCGCGACAGTCGCGATCTGCTTCGTCCCGGCATAGGTTGCCGCCTCGCAAAGCAGCGTAGCGCCAGGCTTCATCGTCACGGCGAGCGCGAGCGCCAGCCCCTGCTGCGCGCCATTGCATATGATCAGCCGCTCGGGATCGAGCGCCATGGTGCCGGTCCGCACGCTCCAGGCGGCGGCGGCGGCGCGCACGGCGGCGGCGCCCGCGACCGGGGCATAGGCGGTCAGCGCCGCCGGATCCTCGGCCGCCAGCCGTGCCATCGCCGCGGCGAGATAGGGTTCGGCATGGCCCGAGGGGGCGAGGTTGCGCGACAGGTCGATCGGCCCCGGCGCGCGCGGCGGTGGCGATGCTCCCTGATCGTTGCCGGTGACGAAGGAACCCGCGCCGACACGGGCGTGGATCAGGCCGCGCCGCTCCGCTTCGGCATAGGCCTTGGTAACCGTGCCGACGCCGATGCCGAGATCGGCGGCGAGATCGCGATGCGGCGGCAGCCGGGATCCTGCCGGCAAACGCCCGCTCGCGCGATCACGGGCGATCGCATCGAACAGGGCCTGGTAGAGTGGCCGGCCATCCGCCGCCTCTATGTCCGGTTTCCAGCGGGTCATTCCAGGCCCTTGGCACGGGGCGAGCCGGCGATCAAATCCCGTCGCGCGCCTCTCCGGACCGTGATCATTCGTAGATGATGAGCAGTACAGTGAGCGCGGTCAGCAGTGCCATCGCGCGATTGAACCAGCGCAGCGCGTCCGGGCGGGCGTGCATCAGCGCCTTGATCCCAGCACCGAACCCGGCCCAGACCGAGATGCAGGGAAAGCCCACGACCCCCATGACAAGCGCCACGAACAGGACCCTCGCGGCATAGCCCGGCCCCGGCGCGGCGAAAGCGGCGATTGCCGTGAGCGCCATCAGCCAGGCCTTGGGATTGGCGAACTGGAAGGCGGCGGCACCATGGAAGGACAATGGCCGCGCTGCCGTCGCCCCGCCCGGCTCACCCGCGCGCCACAATTTCCATGACAGATAAAGGAGATAGACGATGCCGACCAGCTTGAGCGCGAGCCCGAGCCGCGGCTCCGCGGCGAAAAGCCCGCCCAGCCCGGCCCCCACGACCGAGATCAGAACCATCATACCCGTGCTGATCCCCAGCATGTGCGGCACGGTGCGCCGCACGCCGAACAGCAAGCCGGACGAGGCGAGCATCATATTGTTCGGGCCGGGCGTGATCGTCATCAGCACCGAATAGAGGATGAGCGGCGCCACCAGCGCGACATCCAATGCGGCTCCCGACGACATGATTCGACCTCCCTTTCCAGTTCCCCTTTTCCATTATCGATTGTTTGCGATTGTCGCAATACAATATAAGATCAATGCTTCATTGTCATGAGACAATGGCGCAATACCGCCATAGCGGGGGGATGGGGCGACGGGAAGGCGCGCAGAATAGCAAGGAAGAGAAGGCGCACAGGAGAAACCCGCCCAGCGGATGGCGAAAAGCCATGCCGCCGCGTCCCGGCGTCCGAGAGGAGCCCAAAAGAAAAGGGCGGACCTTGCGGCCCGCCCTCTTCCCGGCTCGTTGCCGTATGTACGGCTTAGAACTTGGCGTATGCCTCGTTGCCGACGAAGCCCATCTTCTCGACATTGGCCCGCTTGGTGACCGCGAGTACTTCGTCGACCACCTCATAGGGCGCATCCGGGTTCGGCTGCAGATGCAGTTCCGGGATCGGGCTCATCGTCTGGGTCTGGTCCAGATACTGGCGCAGAACGACGAGATCCACCGGCGCACCGTTCCAGAAGACATTGCGGGCCGCGTCGATCGTGATCTTGTTCTTGATCGGGTCGATCGGCGGCTTGGGCTGGTTGGGGCTATCGACCGGCAGGTCGAGCTTCACCGCATGCGTCTGGATCGGAATGGTAATGATGAACATGATGAGGAGCACCAGCATGACGTCGATCAACGGCGTCGTGTTGATGTCCATCATCGGCTCGCCTTCGCTGGTGCTTGCGGCCATCGCCATGGGCTATACTCCTCGGATAGGCTGGATCGCGAGCGGGTTCACAGGCGCGGCGCGGTCGCGGTACCCGCGGCCGGCTCCGAAATGAAGCCGACGCGCGCGAAACCGGCACGCTGCATGGTGAACACTGCGCCGCCGATGCAGCGATAGTTCGTGTTGACGTCGCCGCGGATATGCGTTTCCGGGAGCTCGAGCCCGGCAGCGTTCGGGCCGCCCTGCTTGTCGATCTCCAGCTTCAGCTTGGCGACGGCTCTTTCGAGCAGCTCCTCGGAACTGACCCGCGTCTGGCCCCAATAAACCTCGCAATCACCACCCGCGCCATTCCGGATCGACAGGACGACATTTTCGGGCTTGCTGGTGGTCGGTTCGAACACCGTCTTGGGAAGATTGACGGGAACCGTCTGGATCACCACCGGAACGGTGATGAGAAAGATGATGAGGAGCACCAGCATGACGTCGACGAGCGGCGTCGTGTTGATGTCCGACATCGGGGAGCCGTCTTCGGCGGGGCCCGCACTCATGGCCATCGGTTGAGATCCTATTCTACTTCAGTCGGCGACCGGCGGGCGGCCCGGCCGATGCGCCCTCGGCTATGAACGGATCGGCGGTGCCGGGCGCCGGATGTCGGCGCCCGGCCCGTCCGGTCTGCGTCAGGCCTTCGGAGCGGCCGCGGCCGTGCCGGCCTTGAGCGGCGCAACCGGAGCGGCAGCCTTGGCGGCGAGCGTGGGGCGCACCGCACCGCCCGACACCATATAGCCGTGCAGATCGGTCGAGAAGGCCGAGATCTGCTCGGCGACGACCTTGTTGCGACGGATCAGCCAGTTGTAGCCGAGCACCGCGGGAACCGCCACGGCGAGGCCGAGCGCGGTCATGATCAGCGCTTCACCGACCGGACCGGCGACCGCGTCGATCGAAGCCTGACCGGCCGAGCCGATCTTGATGAGCGCGCGGTAGATGCCGATGACGGTACCGAACAGACCGATGAACGGCGAGGTCGAACCAACGGTCGCGAGCACCGCAAGGCCGTTGCCGAGCTTCGAATTGACCAGTGCCTGGCTGCGGGCGAGCGAGCTGAGCAGCCAATCATGCTGATCGACCGGATCGAGCAGCTTGGTATGCTCGTCCTGGGCGCGCAGGCCGTCGTCGACGATCTGGCGATAGGCCGAATTCTTCTCGAGCTTGGCGGCACCTTCCTTCAAGCTCGGCGTTCCCCAGAAGCTGGTGCGGACGCGCTTGGCCTGATTGAGGATCTTCTGCTGCTCGATCAGCTTGGTGAACATGATGTACCAGGAAGCGGCGGACATCACGACGAGAATGATGAAAACCGCCCAAGCGATGGTGCCGCCCTGTTCGAGCGCGGCCATCAGGCCATAGGGATTCTCGCCGCCGGTCGGAGCTGCGGGGGTGGTCATGTCAGGAACTTTCCTCTTCGATCAGATTTGGTTGGATAATGTTCCCGGCCGAAGCCGGGAACTTTGAGCAATCACTCGGTCGGCAGCCGCCAGGTGAAGCGCAATGTCTTCGTGCCGCCCGGAATGGGATTGCCACTCTGGTCGAGCGCCGGTGAGTAGCGGCCGCGCCGCGTCACGAGCCGGCATGCGGCATCGTCGAGCGTCGAGGAGCCACTGCTGGACGAGATCCGGCAATTCTCGATGCGACCCTGCGCATTGACCTCGAACGTCAGACCCACGGTCCCCTGCTCCTCGTTGCGGATCGCGCTCGGAGGATAGTCGTCGGTCGTCACCCACGAACCCGGATTACCCCTGGCCGCGGCGGCCTTGGATATGGCCGGGGCCGCCGGCGGAGCCGGGGGCGCGGGAGGCGCGACGGGCGCGGTCGGCGTGATCACCGGCGGGGGTGCTACCTGCACCGTCTGCACCGGCGGCGCCATCACCACGGGCGGCTGCACGATCGGCGGCGGGGCCACCATGGGCGGCGGCTGCACCGGCGGAGCGTCCGGCGGCGGAGGCGGCGGAGGCGTCTCCTCGGGGGGCGGCGGCTCCTCGACCACGTCGAACGTCTTGAGATCCTTCGCGACCTGCTTGACAACGTTGAAGGCAAGACCGGTCATGAACGCATAGCCGAGCAGGGCGTGAAGCAGGACGACCAGCCCGATCGACACAAGCTTTCGCGTGCTCATAGATGATTGATCAGCGTAAGCCATTAAGGAACCACACTCCCTCCAATCCATAAGCCCTGCGAACATCCGGAACCCGGGCCTGGAACGCCCGCACACTCCGCCCGCCACATCCAACCTGATTTATAATTATTGGCGAGGACTGTGTTCCTATCGCGACACTTTCCGCGACGCAAACGCTTTGTCGCCGCCCCGAAAGAAGCTTTTTGGGCCTCAACAGCGCTTTCCAGGAGAGGCGGATATTCCACTCCGCCGTACCATGCTATCGGTTGAAAAATGCACAAGCGAACCTATCTGCACATTGTTACCGGCCTATTGCTGACGGGTGCTGCACTTCCCACCGCAGCACAGCAATTACCTGTAACCTCCGGATTTTCCTATGCGGACATTGCCGACATGGCACTCGCGGCACCCGTTGCCGCGGGCGTGGAAATCCGGCGCGCGACACTTCTGAAGGGCAAGGACGCGGCCGGAGTCGCTCGCGGGCGCGCGCGATTCTACATCGAGGCGGATGTGAAAAGCCTGATTCGCGGTACGGGAGGACTCCCCGCGAAAATCACCTACCTCGTCGACGTACCGACGGATTCGGCGAATCGCCCCCCAAAATTACGCAAGGCGCGGATGCTGCTGCTGGCATCGCAGGTAGCAGGCAGGCCCGGCGAGATTCGGCTGATCGGGCCGCGCGCGCAATTGCCCTGGACGCCGGAAAATGAGGCGCGGATCCGGGCGATCCTGACCGAGGCGCTCGCGGGCGGCGCGCCGCCGCGAATCAGCGGCATCGGCAACGCCTTCCACGTGCCCGGCTCGCTGCCCGGCGAAAGCGAGACGCAGATCTTCCTCAAGACCGACGATGGCCGCCCGATCTCGCTCGCCATCCTCCGCCGCCCGGGCGAACAACCGCGCTGGGCGGTGGCGCTGGGCGAGATGGTGGACAACAGCGCAGAGCCGCCCCGCCCCGAAACGCTGCTCTGGTATCGCCTAGCCTGCGGCCTGCCCGCCAATCTCCCGGAAAACAGCCTGGCGGAAGCGGCCGGGGCCGATCTCGACGCGATCCGCGCCGATTATCGCCTGGTGCTGGCGGGCCTTGGCCCCTGCGGGCGCACGACGGAGCGCTGAACGCCGCGCGCACCCGTCTCAGAAAGCGTCAGAAGGACGAAAGCTCGACGCCGACCGCCGCACAATCGGAATAGATGTCGGGCTTGCGCGTCGCGACCCGGAGGCCGGTGACGCCGGCCCGGGCCGCGATCAGCTGATAGATTTCGCGCACCAGCGTTTCCTGCAGGTTGAAGCGGCGCCCCTGTGCCAGCCGCTCGATTTCGGAGCGCAGGAAATCATAGTTCCAGGCGACCGACGCCTTGTCCTCGGCGGCGAAGGAGGCCTCGTCCAGCCAGACCTCGACCGTGACGAGCAGGCGCTGGGGATTACCCACCTCAAAATCATGGAAGCCGATATCCACCGGCAGATCGAAATCCTGAAGGAATATGCGGCGGGACTTGGGCGCGAGCGCCGCGGGCACGAGGCCGTCGAGCAGGGGAGAGATCGTCATCATTGCACCTTGAATTCAGCTTGGATTCAGCCTTCGCCCGAAGGCGTCATGAACTGGACATCGCGCGGAAGCGACAGGAAACGCTGGCCGGCGTCGAGCAAGATCGTCTGCCCGGTCAAGGTCGGGCTGGCGATGATGAAGCGCAGCGCAGCAACGATCTGCTCCACCGTCACGCCGCGGCGGAGCGCGTTTACACGATGGACCTGATCGAAATTGTCGCGCGACTGCGGACCGGAAACGAGCGTCACCGAAGGGGCGATGCCGCAGACACGAATGCCGCGCTCCGCCAGCACGCGCGCGGCAAGCTCGGTCAGGCCGGCAAGCCCCATTTTCGAGACGGTATAGGTGAAGAAATCGGGATTGGGTTGGGCGAGCTTGGCATCGAGCAGATTGACCACCAGCCCCCCCGCCCCTTCCGGAACGAAGCGCGCAAAGGCTTGGGTAACGAGCGCCGGCCCGCGTAGATTGGCGGCCATATGCGCATCCCATTGATCGGCGGTGAAGCTGTCGAACGCGTCATAGACGAAGCTCGACGCATTGTTCACCAGCAGCCCCGCCGGCGGCATGCCGTCGAGCGCTTCCATCACCGCAACGCCCGCATCGGCGCGCGCCATATCGACCGAAACGATCCGTGCGGCCGGGCCGATCTCGGCGGCGAGCGCCTCCGCCTCGCCGATCGAGCGATGGCAGTGGATCAGCACATGCCAGCCGTCGGCCGCCAGCGCACGCACCAGCGCGGCGCCGATGCGCCGGGCGCCACCTGTCACGATCGCGGTGCGCGGGGAGCCAAATTCGGGAGTCATCGCGCCGGCCGGGTAGCGCCTGGCTCGGGCGGCGGCAAGCGGAGACGATGGGGCATGATAGGGCCGCCAATAGGGGCCGACGCCCCGGAGGCAAGGCGCGTGACGGCCGATTCGCCGCCCAGAGACAGTGATTCGCGCGAGGCGATCAGGGAAAGGCCATTGGCCGGCGCAAGCCCTCGGCACGTCCGCTCTTCCGATAATCTCCTTTCTTGCGAGATAGATATATAGACCAGGCGGGCCGGGTGGGGGATAGGCCGGGGCGCGGCGGATGCGCCCGCGATGCCCGTCATTTTCCTTTCAGCAATCGCAGGCTAAAGGCGCGCGCTCCGGGCGCCCATGCGCCCCTCTCTGGAGATCGCCCCGCCTTGATCACGCTCGCGCCCCTGGACCAGGTCCATCCCGATGCCGTGGAGCAGTTGCTCGACGCCGCTTTCGGCCCGGACCGCCATGGCCGCACCGCCTATCGGCTGCGCGAAGGCATGGCGGAGATCCCGGCGCTGTCCTTCGCCGCGCTGGAGGAGGAGACGCTGCTGGGGTCGATCCAGTGCTGGCCGGTGACGCTGGCGGGAGATGGAGGCGCGACTGATCCGCTGGTGCTGGTGGGCCCGGTCGCGGTCCGCCCCGATCGGCAGCGCGACGGGATCGGCCGGATGCTGATGGAGCGGATGATCGAGGCCGCCACCGAGACGGGCGAGACCGCGCTCGTGCTGATCGGCGACCCGGAATATTATGGCCGCTTCTTCGGCTTCACCGCCGATGCCACCGCCGGCTGGACGCTGCCCGGCCCCTTCGAGCCACGTCGCCTGCTCGCGCGGCTGACCGACGGGCGGACGCTCGCCGCCCGGGGCGCGCTGGGACCGCGACGGGCCATGGCCGGCGCCTGATCCCGCACGGGCTCAGGCCCGTTGCATGACAGCCAGGCGCCGGCGATCGCCGATCAACTGATATTCGATCCGGTTGCGGCCCTTTTGCTTGGCGGCATAGAGCAGCCTGTCGGCTGCGCGGATAATGTCGGCCGGCCGGCGGATATGGCCGTCGAACAAGGCGAGGCCCGCGCTGGTCGTGACGATGCCATAGGGGCTGCCGCGATGCTCCAGCCGGCGATCGGCGATGGTGGTGACGATGGATTCGCCGATCGCGATGCAGTGCTCCGCGTCCTGGCCCGGCAGGATCAGCGCGAACTCCTCCCCGCCATAGCGATAGATGCGATGCCCCGGCGCACATTCGCCCAGCATGGCAACAATCCGGCGCAACATGCCATCCCCCGCCTCATGGCCATAGCCGTCATTATAGGGCTTGAAATAGTCGATGTCGCACAGCAGCAGCGCGAAAGCCCCCTCGCCCGGCTGGGCGGCGACGATGGCGGCAGCCAGATCGATATCGAAGGCGCGGCGGTTGAAGCAATCGGTCAGCGCGTCGCTGAGCGACAATATTTCGAGCTCGCGGTTCGCCTGTTCCAGCTCCGACGTGCGCGCCGTGACCATCGCCTCCAGATGGCGGCTGGCATGCCCGACCCGCGCGGCCATGCCGCGGAACGAGCGGGCGAGCAGGCCGATCTCATTATCCTGATCGACAGGCAACGGCACCATCCCCTCGGCGACGCCGGCATAATCCCCCGCCGCAATATGTTCGGCCGCGCGCTGCATCTGCAGGATCGGCCGCGCCACCCCGCGCCGCAACAGGAAGAAGGCGATCATCGTCAGCAGCGCCAGCAGCGCCACGCCCAGGAACAATGTCACTGCCGCCGCCTCATGCGCCTGGGCCAGGATGGGCGCGCGCGGATGGACGGTGATGAACCACCAACCGGGCCCGTCCAGCCGGGTGAAGGCGAGATAGCCGCCGACATCCTCATTCTCGATGACATGGACGCCGTTGCGCAGCATCGCCCGTTCCGGCGCGCTGATGCTGCGATAGATGCTGAGCAGTGTCGGATCGCCCATCCGCTTGACGTTCAGCACGCCCGAACGGTGCCTGATCTCGTCCAGCCGCCGCGGATGGGCGACGAGATCGCCATTGGCCTTGAGGATCAGATTATAACCGCCATCGGGATGGTTGCGGATCAGCCGGTCGATCAGGTCACCCAGCAATATGTCATGGCTGGGATTGATCAGATGCCGGCCATGATGATCGACCGGCAGCCCATTGGTGATCATCCATTGCCGAGCGGTGCGATCGAAATAGAGGCCGGTCCATACGGGATCGCGATCCGGATTATGTTCAGGCAGCGTCGCGCGGATCGTCCGCCCCTTGGGCATGTCGAGCGCCGGATCGGCATCGAGCCCCCAGGGCTCGCCCGGCCAATGGACGATGACCGCGTTTTCCGGCAGGCTGACATGGGTATTGATGAACTGGCTGTGCCAGGCGGGGCCATATTGCGCCACCAGCATATAGGCCAGCACCATCCTGCGGCGCAGCTCCGGCGTCAGCGGCGGATGCTTGCGCCCCATGAAGCCGGTGACATCCCCGCGCGGCAGGCCGTCCGCGCCCATGATCCCGTCATAATATTGGCGCCGCAGCCGGATCGCCCCATCCGTCCCCTCGACGAAATAAGCGTCGAAATCGGGATGGGGCAGGATCTTCGGATCGGCATAGAGACGCAGAAAATGCTCGCGAAAGGTAACGAGATTGGCCTGGGCCGCGCGGAAGACGCGGCTTTCCGCCTGGGCGCGCTCATTCAGATAGCGGGTGAGATGATCGAGCGCCTGTTCCTCGGCGCGCTTGGCGATGACATGATAGCCCACCGTGCACAATATCGCCGTGCCGAGACACGCCCAGAGCAGCATCTTGACCGCGACCTGCCAGATGAGCGCAGGCTGCCGCGCGGGCCCCGGCGGCAAAAGGCGGGCGAGCAGACCGGTCATGCGCGCCCCTCAAAGGCCCGCACCCGCGAAGACCAGCTCTTTCCCGCTTTCCCCCTTATAGCCACGTCCGTCGTTCGCCCCCATCCCACCCCGGGCATAGACAGAAAGAGTAAATTTCCGGCAACCATGTCTCCCCGCCGGATAGCGGCCTTTTGCGCCGCATCGCCCCCCGGCGTCGGCAAAAAGACCGGACGGCGCCCGGCCGGTTATTTGATCGACAGCGCCTCCGACAACCCCGGCGCAAACTGCGCGCCGGCCGGCACCTGCGCGGTCGATCCCTTGAGCGCGTCGCCGATCGGCTCGGCCCGCCCGCCGAGGCAGGGCTTGAGGAAATTCTCGGTCACCGCGTTGAAGGCGATATTGTTGACCGGCCGCGCAAAGCCATGTCCCTCGTCGGGGAAGAGGATGTAGGTGACGGGAATCTTCCTGGCCTCCATCGCCTTCACGATCTGATCGCTCTCGCGCACATTGACGCGCGGATCATTGGCGCCCTGGCCGATCAGCAGCGGCACCTTGATCGCATCCGCCTTGAACAGCGGCGAACGCTCCTTCAGCAGCGCGCGTCCTTCCTCCGTCGTGGGATCACCCATCCGCTTGTAGAATTGCTGCTTGCCCGCCTCCCAATAAGGCGGGATCGTCTGGAGCAGGGTGAAGAGATTGGACGGGCCGACGATATCGACGCCGCAGCGGAAGGCATCCGGCGTGAAGGTCACGCCCGCGAGCGTCGCATAACCGCCATAGGAACCACCCATTATGGCCACCTTGTCGCGCGCCGTGATGCCGCCCTTCACAGCCCAATCGACCGCGTCGATCAGGTCGTCATGCATCCGGGTGCCCCATTGCAGATCGCCCGCCGAGATGAACTTCTTCCCGAAGCCGGTCGAGCCCCGATAATTGACCGAGAGCACCGCATAGCCCCGGTTCGCCAGCCATTGGTGATAACTATGATAGCCATAGCTGTCGCGCGCCCAGGGCCCACCATGAACGAACAGCACCATCGGCACGGGCGCGCCGGGCTTCCCGTCGCCGTCCGGATCGGTGCCGGCGGGCAGCGACAGATAGGAAGTGAGGGTGAGCCCGTCGCGCGCCCTGATTTCCAGCGGATGCATGGCGACGAGCGGCGCGCCCTCCAGCTCGGGCCGGCCGACGAACAGCCTGGTGACGCGCTTGGCCTTGCGATCATAGAGATAGGTGGCGGCGGGCGCCGTTACCGGATCGACCGTCACTATCCATTCATCATCCGCATCGGTGCGCGAGGTGACGTTGATCTCGCCCTTGAGCTCCGCCTTCAGATAAGCGAGATCGCCCTTCACGGCGGGATCGATCAGCTTCCATTCGTTGCGCAGATATTCGACGGAATAGGCCTGCACGCGGCCGGTCTTGGGATCCGCCAGGATCGTGCCGATATCGGCCTTGCCATCCTCGGCAAGGATGCTCGTCCGGCCGCTCGCCACATCCTGTGCCACGAGCGCGGCCGTGTCGCGGCCACGCGAATCGACCCAGTAGAGCGTCTTGTTGTCGGCGGTGAAACCGAGCGGGCCGGTCGTCAGCGCATCGTCGAGGCCGATCGTGGCGAAGGGCTCCGCCTCCACCTGGCCATTGGCCATGCGGAAGAATTGCTGCCCGCCGTCGGGCGTCGCCTTGGCAGCGATGCGCAAGGTAAGCGCATCATCCGCCGTATAGCCGGCATAGCCGTCATTGCGTTGGACGAGGCTGAGCTTGCCGGTCTTCAGGTCCAGGCTGTGCACATCATGCCAACGCGGATCGCGATTGTTGAGACCGACGAGGATGCGGTCCTTTACATGATTGCTGATGCCGACAATCTCGGCGCGCGTCTTCTCGAAGGGGGTCAGCAGCGTTTCGACGCCGGTCGTGACGTTCACGCCATAGAGCAGGAAATTCTCGTCGCCGCCTTTGTCGTTGATGAACAATATCTGGGACGAATCGGGCGCCCAGAAATGCTGGCGGATCGGCCGCTGCGTCTCGGCGGTGAGCGGCCTCGCTTTGGCGGGGTCGGCAGCGGGCGCGACCCAGATATTGAGCACGCCGTCGCGCGGCGCGATCCAGGACAGCCATTTGCCGTCCGGGCTCAGCCGCCCCTGCGTCTTGGAAGGATTGCCGAAAAGCTTCGTGCGCTCGATCAGCGGCACGCCCGCCGAGGTCGCAGCCGCCGCCGGCATGGACATGGCCGAAGCGGCCAGCGCCAGCCCCAGCGCAGCGATAATGGCGTACGCATCCTTCCTGCCCCCTTATTTGCCTCGCCGGGAGAATGGCTTGGCAAGCAGGGGATGACAATCCATGTCGTCAGGATGCGGAATTGCGGCTCATCCCAGCGCCTTTCCCATGCGCACCAGCGGCACGCGCACACCGCCCGACGTATCCGCCTCGAACGGCTCGATCGGGCGATAGCCCGCCGCCTCATAGAGCGGCACGCCCGCAAGCGTGGCGGCGAGCTCGGCGGTGCGGAAACCCTCGGCCGCGGCCGCCGCCTCGCAGGCGACAAGAATCGCACGACCGATGCCGCGCCGCACATGATCGGGATCAGTATACATGGCCCGCACCCGCGCGGGATCGCGCGACGGATCGAGCAGCGCCGCATCCCGCCCTGCGCTGTGATCGCCGCCGAATAGCGTCGCGCGCCGGCTCCAGCCGCCACAGCCGATCAGCCGCTCCGCCTCCACCACCGCGAAATAGGTGCCATCCTCGATCAACTGCGTGTCGAGCCCCATCACCTCGCGCGAGGCCGCGACCTGCTCGGGCGACAGGAAATCGTTCATCAACGCGCCGATCGCGCGGTCCATCAGCAGGCGGATGGCGGAAATGTCCCCGGCATCCGCCTGCCGCATCGTCCATCCCGTTCCCATCGTTGCTCCCCCTTGGCTGTCGTCCCGCCTCCTATCCTTCGGCCATGCCGTTCGGGAAGGGGGATCGGCCTGAGCGGGGATCAGCGCATCGTCTCGGGCTCGTCCTCGATGCGGATCGGATCGGTCGCCGGCCACTGGCGATGCGCGCCCCACCAGGTGATGAAATGATCGCCCGCGGCGAGCGCGCCGGCCAGGTTGGCGAGGAAGGAACTGCGCCGTTCGACACCGTCATTCTTATGATTGCAAACCGCCTGCGCCATTTGCCTGCTCCGTTCCCGACATGATTGCCGCCCGAGGATCTGGGCTTTTTCGCGAAACAGCGCCAACTAAAGCTTGGACAGGATGAATAAGCCTGGCTTATGGATATGCGATGCGCCGCATTCCGCCCCTCGCCGCCGTCCGCGTGTTCGAGGCCGCCGCGCGCCATCTGAACTTCACCTCCGCCGCGGCCGAGCTCGGCATGACGCAGGCGGCGGTGAGCTATCAGATCAGGCTGCTCGAGGAACGGCTCGGTACCGCACTGTTCGTCCGTTCCAAGCGGCGCGTGTCGCTGACGGAGGCGGGGCGCCGCGCGGCACCGCTCGTCTCGGGCGCGTTCGACACGCTGGACGACGCCTTCTCCGGCCTGCGCGAGGATGGCGAGGCAGTGCTTTCGATCACGGCGATCCCATCCTTCGCCGCCCAATGGTTCGCGCCGCGCCTCGGCGCCTTCCAGATCGCGCATCCCGAAATCGCCGTCCGGCTAGACGCCTCCAATGCGATCGCCGATTTCGGCCAGTCCGATTTCGACGTGGGCATACGCTGCGGCAAGGGGCCATGGCCCGGGCTGCGCGCGGATTATCTGTTCCGCGTCCATTTCACGCCGATGTGCAGCCCCGATTTCGCCGCGCGCCATGGCGGGCTGACGACGCCCGAGACGCTGCTCGAGGCGCCCCTGCTCAGTTCCGACGTCGATTGGTGGCACCGCTGGTTCGCGGCGGCGGGCGTCACGAACGAAAAAGCGCGCGGGAGACAGCGTGTGCACATGGATTCGCAGGCGCTGGAAGGCAGCACCGCGATCGCCGGCCATGGCATAGCGCTGCTCACCCCGCCGCTCTGGACGCGCGAATTGGCCGCCGGCAGCCTCGTCCGCCCGTTCGATATCATAGCCTATGACGGGGCGAGCTACTGGCTGGTCTATCCCGAGCCCAAGCGGCGCATGCGCAAGATCCAGCTCTTCCGCGAATGGTTCCTCGCCCAAGTCGCCACCCAGGCCGTGACGGACGGTTCGGGCGCCTTCCTTCCGCTCCCGCCGGACTGACTGGCGGGCGCTTTCATCGGCTGCTAACGAGGGCGCAATGACCAGCTCCGCCGACCCCCTCGACCAGATTGTCGAGGCGCCTTTCGACAGCGCGCTCTCCGAACGCTATCTCGTCTATGCGCTTTCCACCATCACCGCGCGCTCGCTGCCCGACGTGCGTGATGGGTTGAAGCCCGTGCATCGCCGCCTGCTCTGGGGCATGCGCCTGCTGCGCCTCGATCCCGCCGCCGGATACAAGAAATGCGCGCGCGTCGTGGGCGATGTGATGGGCAAATATCATCCCCATGGCGATGCCTCGATCTACGACGCGATGGTCCGCCTCGCCCAGCCCTTCTCGCTACGCTATCCGCTGGTCGACGGGCAGGGCAATTTCGGCAATGTCGACGGCGATAATGCCGCGGCCATGCGCTATACCGAGGCGCGGCTGACGGCGGCCGCCGGCGAGCTGATGGCCGGGCTCGACGAGGGCACCGTCGATTTCCGCCCGACCTATAATGGCGAGGAGGAAGAGCCGGAGGTTTTTCCCGGCCTCTTCCCCAATCTGCTGGCGAACGGCGCGAGCGGCATCGCGGTCGGCATGGCGACGTCGATCCCGCCGCACAATGTGGCCGAGCTGATCGACGCCGCGACCCATCTGATCGACAAGCCCGAGAGCGAGCCGGGCGAGCTGATGCAGTTCGTGAAGGGGCCGGACCTGCCCACCGGCGGCATCTGCGTCGACAGCCCGGCCGCCATAGCTGAGGCCTATGCCAGCGGGCGCGGCAGCTTCCGCGTGCGCGCACGCTGGACGGTGGAGGATCAGGGGCGCGGCACCTGGGTCGCGGTCGTCAGCGAGATCCCCTATCAGATCCCCAAATCCAAGCTGATCGAGACGATCGCGGCGCTGATCAACGAGAAGAAGCTGCCGATCCTCGCCGATATCCGCGACGAATCGGACGAGCAGATCCGCATCGTGCTCGAGCCCCGCAGCCGTGCGGTCGATCCGCAGCTGCTGATGGACGGGCTGTTCCGCCTGACCGACCTCGAAACACGCGTACCGCTCAACCTCAACGTGCTCGATGCGACGCGCACGCCAGGCGTCATGTCGCTGAAACAGGCGCTCGCCGCCTGGCTGGACCATCAGTTCGAGGTGCTGGTCCGCCGCTCGAAGCATCGGCTGGCGAAGATCGCCGACCGGATCGAGCTGCTCGACGGCTATCTCATCGCCTATCTCAATCTCGACCGGGTGATCGCGATCATTCGCGAGGAGGATGAGCCGAAGCCGGTGCTGATCGCCGAATTCGGCCTCACCGACCGCCAGGCCGAAGCCATCCTCAACATGCGGCTGCGCTCGCTGCGCAAGCTGGAGGAGATGGAGATCAGGAAGGAGCGCACCGCGCTCGACGCGGAGGGCAAGGGGCTCGAGGCGCTGATCGAAAGCCCCGCCCGCCAGCGCACCCGCCTCAAGAAGGATCTCGCCAAGCTGCGCGAGCGCTATGCGCCCGAGACCGAGCTCGGCCGCCGCCGCACGACGATCGAGGAACAGGCCCCCGCGCGGGAGATTCCGCTGGAGGCGATGATCGAGCGCGAGCCGATCACCGTGATCCTGTCCCAGCGCGGTTGGATCCGCGCGATGAGCGGCCATCGCGATCTGGCGGCGGCCGACACGCTGAAGTTCAAGGAAGGCGACGGTCCCGCTTTCGCCTTTCACGCGCATACCACCGACAAGCTGCTGCTGGCGGCGGATACGGGCCGCTTCTACACGCTCGCCGCGGACAAGCTGCCCGGCGGACGCGGCTTCGGCGAGCCGGTGCGGCTGATGGTCGATCTGGAGGCGGAAGCACAGATCGTGGCGCTGCTGCCCGCGCGCAATGGCGAGCGGCTGCTGCTCGCCGCCGCCGACGGAAAGGGTTTCGTCGCCAAGGCGGCGGAGATCGTGGCCGAGACGCGAAAAGGCCGGCAGGTGGTGAACGTCCGCCCCAATGCGAAGCTGAAGGTCGTCCGCCCGATCGATGCGGAGGATGATTATGTCGCGGTGATCGGCGACAATCGCAAGCTGGTCGTCTTCCCCATCGGCGAGTTGCCGGAAATGGCGCGCGGATCGGGCGTGCAGTTGCAGCGCTACCGCGACGGCGGGCTTTCCGATGCGATCAGCCTGCGCCTCGAAAAAGGGCTGAGCTGGGCGATGGGCGGCGAAAGCGGCCGCACGCGCACCGAGGCCGATCTGAGCCCGTGGCGCACCGCGCGCGGCGCGGGCGGGCGCATGCCCCCGGTAGGTTTCCCGCGCGACAACCGCTTCGGGCCACGCCCGCAATAGCAGAGGAAATCTTAACCCTTGTCCGATAAACTGCCTGCCATGCAGCTCGTCAAAAGCGAAGGTGTCGGTATCGGGCCCAGGGATACCGTTGGCGACGAGCACGCCCCGCCTGCCGCTCCCCCGGAGGAGCTCGACATGCTCGCCAGCGAGGAAGGGCTCCCGCCGGAGGTGCTGCGCTATCGCCAGGATTATCTGGAGGCACTGCCGATCGCCGCGGCGGTGATCGGGCTCCAGGACGGCAAACCCGGCATCATCGCCGCCAATGACAAGCTAAACCTGGTGGCAGGCCCCGATCTGCCGCGCCGCTACATGGCGCAGATGAGCGGCAGGCTGCGCGCCTTCCTACTCTCCGACGAGGAGCATCTCGAATATCAGTGGCAGGAGCCGGGCATCGGCAACCGCCATTTCACCGTGCGTTTCTCGCGGCTGTCCCCGGCGGTCAATCATGCGCGCCGCTGCCTTCTCTCGCTGGTCGACCGCACCGCGCAGGTGGAGACGGAACGCTCGCTGCGCGCCGAGATGCTGCACGACAGCCTTACCGGCCTGCCCAATCGCCTTGCCTTCAACGAGGCGGTGGAGGCCGCGATCGAGGCGGACGCGGGCGGACAGGACAGCTTCGCCGTGCTCGTCGTCGATCTTACCCGCTTCAGCCGCATCAACGAATGCATGGGATCGATGGCGGGCGACGAGTTGATCATCACGGTCGCGCGCCGGCTGATGGCAACCTTGCGCGCGGGCGACGTGCTGGCGCGGCTCGGCGGCGACGAATTCGGCATATTGCTGCGGCTGGCGGACGGGCCTGGGGACGCGCTCCAGGCCGCGCGCCGCATCGCATCCACCTTCGCCACCCCGATCCGCCTGTCCGAGCTCGAAATCTGCGTCGATTGCGCGGTGGGCTGCGCGCTGATGAACGGCCGCGCCGCCCAGGCGGGGGACATCATCCGCAACGCCCAGTTCGCGATGAAGCGCGCCAAGCAATCGGGCCGGGTGGAGGTCTATCAGCCGGGCGAGGTCAGTGCCGCGCGCCGCCGCTTCAGCCTGGAGACCGAGCTGCGCCGCGCGATCGACCGGGACGAGCTCAGCCTCGCCTTCCAGCCGTTGATCAATCTCGAAACCAATAGCGTCTCCGGATTCGAGGCGCTCGCCCGCTGGATCCATCCCGATCATGGCCCGATCCCGCCGAGCGAGTTCATCCCCGTCGCGGAGGAATCGGGGCTGATCGTGCCGCTCGGTCGCTGGGCGCTCGATGCCACCGCGCGCACGCTCGCCGAATGGGACAGGCGGACGGGCCGCGTGCTGCCGGTATATGCCGGCGTCAACGTCTCCGCCGTCCAGCTCCAGCGCGACGATGTCGCGGCCGGCGTCGCCGGCGCCCTCGGCGCGAACGGGCTGGATGGCAGCCGACTGACGCTGGAGCTTACCGAAAGCGCGATCATCAGCGATCCGGACCGGGCGGGCCGCGTGCTGACGGCGCTCAAGATGCTCGATGCGCGCATCGCGATGGATGATTTCGGCACGGGCTATTCCAACCTCGCCTATCTCCAGAAGCTGCCGATCGACATCCTCAAGATCGATCGCAGCTTCGTGACGGGCATGCTCGCAGATCGGGACTCGATCGCGATCGTCCGCGCGGTGCTGAGCCTCGCCGACGCGCTCGGCATGAAGACCACCGCCGAAGGCATAGAGACGGTCGAGCTCGCCCGGACGCTGGCGGCGCTGGGCTGCTCGACCGGCCAGGGCTATTATTTCGCGAAGCCTCTCTCGGCCGACGACGCGCTCGACTATCTGCTCGCGCGCGCCGCCTGATCCACTTCCTCGGCCAAGATCGCGGCCAGCCGCGCCTCGCCCGGAAAATCCTCCTCCACCCAGCGCCGCTCGATCGCGCGCAAGGTCGCGGCCACCACCGGGCCAGCCTTCAGTCCCCGGCGGATCAAATCTCCCCCGCCCAAGGGCAGCCGGGGCGGCGCCCAGCCTTCGAGCGCGGCGAGGCCCGAGGCCGCGCTGTCCCGATCGGGCGCGCGCAGCAGCAACCGGTCGGTCGCCCCCTCGCTGCCGATGCGATAGGCCAGCCGGCGCGGCTCGATCGGGGCAGCATCGTCCGCCGCGAGCGCCAGGCGCTTGCGATTCGCGTTGGAAAGCTTGAGCCGCGCGGCGACATTCTCCGCCACCGCCGGATCGGCCGGCAGCAGCGCCGCCAGCCGGCGGAGCGGATCGGGCCGAGCCATGATCTGCTCGCGCGCGACCAGCTCGGCCAGCCGCGCCACGCCCGCCGCATCGATCTCCGGCAGCACCGGGGCGAATATGCCATGCTCCACCATCAGCGCGACGGTGGGCGTCGGGTCCGCCACCGCCAGCAGCTTGATAAGTTCGTCGGCGATGCGCTCGCGCGACAGCGCCATCAGGTCGTTCGCCCGCGCCGCGCAGGCGGCGAGCCCGGCGGCATCCGGGGCGCCCTGGCCGAAGCGCGCATGGAAGCGGAAGAAGCGCAGGATGCGCAGATGGTCCTCCGCAATGCGGCGCTCAGCATCGCCGATGAAGCGGACCAGCCCCGCCTCCAAATCGCCCAGCCCGCCGAAATAATCATGGATCTCGCCGGTCAGCGGATCGGCCGAAAGCGCGTTGATCGTGAAATCGCGCCGCGCCGCATCCTCGCGCCAGTCCTCGGTGAAGGCGACGGTCGCGCGCCGCCCATCGGTGGAGACATCGCGGCGCAGCGTCGTCACCTCGACGGGTCCTTCGGGCAGCACCGCCGTCACCGTACCATGCGCGATGCCGGTCGGCACGGCCTTGAAGCCCGCCGCCCTGATCCGCTCGCGCACCTCATCGGGCATGAGCGCGGTGGCGCAGTCGATATCGGCCACGGGCAGGCCGAGCAGCGTGTCGCGCACCGCGCCGCCGACGAAGCGGACCAGCCCGTCGCCGGCGCCAAGCGTGCGCACCAAAGCATCCAGCCCGGCGCGCGCGCGCCAGGATGCATCAGGCAGCCGGCTCATGCGACGGGCAGCAGCCGATGGGCCAGATTGGCGATCATCGCCGCGGTGACGCCCCAGATGCGGCGTTCCTTCCACATGATCTCGAAATAGCGTCGCTCCCTGCCCTGCCATATGGCGGTGCGCTCGACCCGCATGGCCGGATCGAGCAGATAATCGAGCGGCACCTCGAAGATCGCCGCCACCTCGCTCTCCTGCGGCAGCAGCGGCAGGTCCGGCGGCACCACCCCCACCACCGGCGTAATGTCATATCCCGTGCCCGTCCGGTAGCGGTCGGCGATGCCGGCCACCTCGACCAGCGCGGGCGGCAGGCCGATCTCCTCCTCCGCCTCGCGCAGCGCCGCCGCCACCGGCCCCGCATCCGCTGGATCGAGCCGCCCGCCGGGAAAGGCCACCTGCCCCGCATGGCGCCTGAGATTGGCGTTGCGCAGGGTCAGCAGCACGCCCGGCGCCGGCCGATCGGTGATGGGCATCAGCACGGCGGCGGGCACATGCGGCATGCCCGGCTCGACCAGATTGTCGAAATCCCCCGGAAAGGGCGCCGGCCCGCGCGCGGCGCCCGCATCCAGGGCGGCGCGCAGCCGCCCGGCGAGCGTCATCGCGCCGGCTCCAGCGGGAAGAACATGCCCCCGCTCCAAAGCCCCGCCGGCGTGCTACCCTCGGCGATGGCGAGATTGGCGAGCTCATAATAAACCGGCCGGGCGATCAGCGCGTCCAGCCCGCGGCGCACCGCCAGATAGGGATAGGCCCCGTCCTCGCGCCGCTCGAATCGCAGCGGATGATCCGGCCCGGCCAGGACGAGATCGCCCGTATTGAGCCGGAAGGCGAGCCGCCGCGCCGCGCCCTCGCCCTCGCTCCGGAGCTCGACCGCGACGAAGGGCGCGTCCTCCACCTGGATGCCGAGCTTCTCCACCGGCGTCACCAGCACGAAGGAACCGTCCGGCTCGCGCCTGAGGATCGTCGAGAAAAGCCGCACCATCGCCGGCCGGCCGATCGGCGCGCCTTCATGATACCAGGTGCCGTCGCGCGCGATCCGCATCGCGCTTTCGCCGCAATAGGCCGGATTCCAGCTTTCGACCGGCGGTAGTTTCTGTTCCTCGGCGAGCTTGGCGATCTCGGCAAGGGACAGGCCAGCAAGATCGGGCGGCGGCGGCTTGGTTTCGGGCATGACCGAAATTAACCGATTATGCCGGGATGATGGAACGGCTTTCTGTCCTGGCCGGCCCACCGCCGCCGAGCACCGCCGGCATCCCTGTGAAGCTGCCCCATCGAATTGCGCGGGCTTCCCGTTTCCGCTATGGGGGCCACGTCCGCCTCGGCTGCGCGTCGCCCAAGACGCTGCGTCCGGGGCGCAATTTCTTTGAACCCCCCGGGGAGAGCCAATGTCCCGCCGCCGCCAGATCTACGAAGGCAAGGCCAAGATTCTCTATGAGGGCCCCGAGCCGGGCACGCTGATCCAATATTTCAAGGACGACGCGACCGCCTTCAACGCCCAGAAGAAAGGCACGATCAGCGGCAAGGGCGTGCTCAACAACCGCATTTCCGAGCATATCTTCACGCTGCTCAGCCATATCGGCGTGCCCACCCATTTCATCCGCCGGCTCAACATGCGCGAGCAGCTGATCCGGCAGGTGGAGATCGTGCCGATCGAGGTGGTGGTGCGCAACGTCGCCGCCGGCAGCCTCGTCAAGCGGCTGGGCATCGAGGAGGGCACGCAGCTCCCCCGCACGATCATCGAATATTATTATAAGGACGATGCGCTCGGCGATCCGATGGTGGCGGACGAGCATATCGCCTGCTTCGGCTGGGCCAGCCAGGAGGAGATGCACGACATCGCCGATATGGCGATCCGCGTGAATGATTTTCTGTGCGGCCTGTTCGCCGGCGTCGGCATCCGGCTGGTCGATTTCAAGCTCGAATTCGGCCGCATCTGGGACAATGACTATAGCCGCATCATCCTCGCCGACGAGATCAGCCCGGACGGCTGCCGCCTGTGGGACATGAGCTCGGGCGAGAAGCTGGACAAGGATCGCTTCCGCCAGGATCTGGGCGGCGAGGTCGAGGCCTATCAGGAAATCGCCCGCCGGCTGGGCCTGCTTCCCGAAGGCGCGGACACGACGGTGCTCGATCTCGAAAAGCATCGGAAGAACCGGGGAAAATAAGCGCCCAGCGGATGCCATCGCGGCATCGAAGGCGCATCTTCACCTTGCCCCTTGCCGCCCCCCGCGCCATAGGGGCGGCGACGGCATCGGACGAGGCAGTGCAATGAAGACCCGTATCTATGTGACGCTCAAGAACGGCGTCCTCGATCCGCAGGGCAAGGCGATCCACCATGCGCTGGACGGCCTGGGCTTTACCGGCGTGAACGACGTGCGCGCGGGCAAGCTGATCGAGCTCGACCTTGCCGACGGCACCAGCGATGCCGATATTGACGCCATGTGCCGCAAGCTGCTGGCCAACACCGTCATCGAAAACTACCGGATCGAACGGGTCTGACCCCATGAAGAGCGCCGTCATCGTCTTCCCCGGATCGAATTGCGATCGCGACCTTGCCGTCGCGATCCGCGAGATCACCGGCTCCACCCCGCAAATGCTGTGGCATCGCGAGACGACGCTCCCCGACGGTATCGACCTGATCGCCATCCCCGGCGGTTTTTCCTATGGCGACTATCTGCGCTCCGGCGCGATGGCGGCGCGCTCGCCCATCATGCAGGCGGTGGTGGAAGCCGCCGATCGCGGCGTTCCCGTGCTCGGCATCTGCAACGGCTTTCAGATCCTCACTGAATCGGGCCTGCTACCCGGCGCCTTGATGCGCAATGCCGGACTCGGCTTCGTCTGCCGCGACGTGGCGCTCTGCGTCGGCGAGGCGCGCTCGCCCTTCACCTCCGGCTATTCGGTCGGCGAGGCGATCCGGCTCCCCGTCGCGCATCATGACGGCAACTATACCGCCGATCCCGAAACGCTCGACCGGCTCGAGGGCGAAGGCCGGATCGCCTTCCGCTATGCCGAGGACGTCAATGGATCGGTTCGCAGCATCGCCGGCATCGTCAATGCGCGCGGCAATGTGTTGGGCATGATGCCGCATCCCGAGCGGCTGATCGAGCCTGCCCAAGGTGGCACGGACGGCCGCCGCCTGTTCGAAGGCCTGCTGGAAACGGTCGCGTGACGATCGGCGCGGGCTGCCTGTGCGGCGCGGTCCGCTTCGAGATTATGGCGGAACCTATCGCGGCGCGGAGCTGCTGGTGCCGCCTGTGCCAATATCTCGGCGCCGGCAGCGCGACGGTCAATGTCTGCTTCCCGACCGAGGCGGTGACGATCAGCGGCGAGATCCGCTATTTCCAAAGCGTCGCCGACAGCGGCAATGTCATGCAGCGCGGCTTCTGCCCGACCTGCGGCACGCCGCTCACCAGCGCCGCCGAAGCGCGGCCGCATCTGCTCTTCATCCGCGCCGGCGCGCTCGATGATCCCGGCCTGATCGGTCCGCAGGCGACGATCTGGGCCTCGCAGGCGCCCGACTGGGCCTGCATCGACGAGGCGCTGCCCAGCTATCCGGCGCAGATCCCGCCGGTCGCCTGATCTCTCGGCTCAGATCTTCGCGCGGAAGGGCGTGAAGTTCGTCCCTTCGTCGAATATGTCGATCCCCTCGCGCCGCTTGAGGAAGCCGACCGCGAGATAGGTGAAAGGCGTCAGCAGCACCTCCCAGGAAACCTTGAGCACGAACTGGCTCAGCATCACCATCAACATCGCCTCCACCGGCCAGCCTGGCGCGCCATAAAAGGCCAGCGGATAGAAGATCAGGCTGTCGACGCCCTGTCCGACGACGGTGCTGCCGATCGTCCGCGTCCAGAGATATTTGCCCTTGGTCCATATCTTCATCTTGGCGAGCACGAAGCTGTTGGCGAATTCGCCTGCCCAGAAGGCGCAGATGGACGCGAACACGATCCGCGGCACCTGGCCGAAGACGCTTTCATAGGCCGCCTGCCCCGGCCAGCCCTTGTCCGGCGGAAGGGCTACGACCACCCAGGACATGAACACCATGAACAGCATCGCGCCGAATCCGGCCCAGATGCAGCGCCGCGCCCGGGCATAGCCATAGACTTCGGTCAGCACGTCTCCCAGCACATAGGAGACAGGGAAGAAGAGGATGCCGGCGCCGAACGGCCAGGGGCCGAGCAGCGGCAGATCGACCACCGCGCGCTTGCCCGCGCCGATGACGTTGGAGAGCAGCAGGATGGTGACGAACGCCGCCATCACGAAATCGAAATAGCGCAGCGGCCGCGCGCCCAGTTGATCCGCCTCGACCGCGACCGGCCGGATTATTGTCTCTTGCCCCATGGAGGAGAGACTATCCGAGTTCCCGTCCGACGCAATCCACGCTATGCGCTTCGCCGACGCGCCCGTAGCTCAGTTGGATAGAGCACGAGCCTTCTAAGCTTGGGGTCGGGGGTTCGAATCCCTCCGGGCGCGCCAAATACCGCCGTCTGCCGCCGTTCTCTATCCTAGCGCCGCCCCGGCACGTCGGCGTAGTAGGCCGGGCGGGCAATGGCGGAATGGGAGTTTGAATCGTCCCACGCGGCGGCCGCTTCGCGCCGATCTGGCCTTTATTTCCTCCTCGTCGGGGCCGTCCGCTTCGTGGTCCAGACTATCGAAGTTGATGAGCCACGCTCACACAGGTGCATGCGGCGAAACTTGCGGAGCCTTGTCGAAGCACTCGACCAGCAGTTCGGTGAGAATTCGAACCTTACGCGCCGGATGCTGACCGGGCGGGCGGATGACATAGATGCCCGCAGGAGGCGGTGGATACCGGGTCATAACGGGCACAAGTGCACCGGAGGCCAGATGATCACCGGTGAGACCATCGGGCACCCAGGCGATTCCCAACCCTGCAATCGCGGCGGCGACGAGCGCCGTTCCATTGTCGGCCTTGAAGCGTCCCTGCGGACGAACAGTGATGGTCTTGTCGCCATCCACGAACAACCAGGCCTCGGTGCCCTGCATCAGGGCCTGATGCTCGATCAACTCCTCGGGAGTCTCGGGGGCCCCATGGGCTTCGATGTAGTCCGGGCTCGCGACGAGCTTGCCGTAGATCGGCCCGACACGCCTTGCGATCAGGTTTGAGTCCGCGAGATAACCAACCCGGATCGCACAGTCGTAACCCTCCGCGATCAGATCAACGAAGCGATCCGTGTAGCTGGTATGAATGTGGAGTTGCGGGTGACGACGCGCCATGTCAGCGAGAACGGAAGCGAAGTGGGTCGGGCCGAAGGAAAGAGGCGCAGCAACGCGCAAGCGGCCGCGAAGGTCACCCGTTGGTAGGATCGTCTCCTTAGCCGCATCGATCTCGGCGCAGACTCTGGCCGCATAGTCCCGGAAGGTGGCCCCGGCTTCCGTCAGAGCGGCGCCACGGGTGGTTCGCGCGAGAAGCTGAACTCCCAGGTCCTCTTCAAGTCGGGCGAGCCGCCGGCTGACGATCGACTTGGCGAGGCCGAGCCGGCGCGCAGCGGGCGAAACTCCGCCAGCATCGGCGACTTCCACGAACGTCCGCAGCTCTTCGATGTCCAATTCGGCGTTCCTCGTTGCGCGACACAGCGTGCCAGGAGCGAGCGCTACCGTACCAGGATGGGGAATGACAATGTCCACGCAGGCAAGTCGCGGTCGGCGCCTGCCTCTTGGCACACAGGTCTCACCCACAACGACATCAGAGGATCATCATGACCTTTCGTAACGGCCTTGCGTCGCTTCTTCGTCCCGAGGACTCGGTCCTCGTTCTGATCGACCACCAGCCCTATCAACTCGCCAACCTAAACAGCCACGAGCCGCAGATGGTGGTCAACAATGCGACGGCGCTGGCGAAGGCCGCCAAGGCTTTCGGCGTTCCCACCATCCTGACGAGCGTGATCGCCGAACGCGGCGGTCTGATCTTCCCGCAGATCACCGATGTGTTCCCCGATCAGGAGGTGATCGACCGGACGTTCATCAATACCTGGGAGGACCAGAAGGTGGTGGACGCCGTCAAGGCGACCGGTCGCAAGCAGCTGATCATCGCCGGCCTGTGGACCGAGATCTGCGTTGCGATGCCGGCAATCCAAGCGCTCGGCGAAGGCTGGGACGTGACGGTCATCACGGATGCGTCGGGCGCCGTGTCCGTCGAGGCGCACGAGGTCGCCATCCAGCGCATGATCGCGGCCGGCGCGAACATGATGACCTGGCTAGCGCTGGCGGGCGAATGGCAGCGCGACTGGGCCCGGATGGATACGGCGGCCGCGCTGGCGGAAGTGCTCCAGCAGCATGCTGCTGGCAGCGGCATCGCGTATCTATGGGAGCAGCAGTTGCTCAACACGCCGGTGCCGAGCGCCGCGGGCTGATTTGAGCGGGGATGACGAGGGCTTTGATCGACCGCTGCGGACATGCTGGTGGCTTATCGAGCCTTCGTCATCCCTCATCGACCACGGCTGCTTTGCACCTGCCGTTTGATTTCCAAACAAGCAAGATTGGTCCCAAATTGCCCCGCGCCTGCGCCCGTCACCGTGCGCTTGCAGGAGGAGCGACAGGAGCGATGTAAGACTCAAACAACTGAAATGCAGGGGCGCATCGCGACAGGATCAGAGCTTGTAGCCGCCGCTCGCCTCGATGACCTGCGCGGTCACCCAGCGGCCTTCGCCGGAGGCCAAAAACGCCACCACGGCGGCGACATCCAACGGCTCGCCGAAGCGACCCAGCGCAGTGTCGCCCTCGATCGCCGTGACCATCTCCGGGTTCTCGCGGACAGCGGCGTTCATGTCCGTGCGTATCCAGCCTGGCGCCACTGCGTTCACGGTGATCCCGCGCGGCCCCAGCTCCATGGCGAGCGCATGGGTCAGGTTGTTGATCGCCGCCTTCGCCATGGAATAGATCGGGACGGCCTGCAGCGGCCGCGTGGCGGCAGCCGACGAGACGTTGATGATGCGACCTTCATCGGAAAGACGAGTGAGCGCGGCTTGGACCATGAAGAAGGGCGCGCGGGCGTGGACTGCGAACATCGTATCCCAGGCTTCGGGCGTCGCGTCCGCAAGGCCGCCCCAGCCAGAATTGCCGGCGTTGTTAACCAGGATGTCGAGAGCCGCACCGCCGGTCCGTTCGGCGAGTTCACGGTCGAGTTGCTCGAACAACGCCGGGATCGCATCGGCATCGGCAAGATCGGCCTGCAGCGCGAAAGCGTTGCCCCCCTCTTGCTCAATGGCAGAGACGGTTTCAAGGGCGCCGGCTCGGCTCGCATTGTAGGTGAGCGCGACCGTCGCCCCTTCCTTCGCGAGGCGTTCGGCGATCGCGCGGCCGATGCCTCGCGAACTTCCGGTCACCAGCGCGGTCTTTCCGTTCAACGAATGCGACATGAGTATCTCCACGTTTGGGCATGAGCCCGTTAGATGGTCTGGCGGACGGGTCTGCGCGGCCCCTTCAGGCGGTCCGCTCGCGCACGATCGGGCTCGGATCGGCCTCGACCACGGTCAGTCCCAGACGGATCAGATCGGTATCCCCGCCATATTCATGGTCAGCGACGTGGTGCAGGAGCACGCCGAGCTGCTCGATTTGACGAGCGGCCCTGAGTGGATCGGCGTTGACGGGTCTGAAGCCGGCATCGCCGATCAGCCCACGCGCGACATGCCCGGCAGCCGCGTCGTCGGTCGCGTAGAAGATGCCCGGTGGCACCGGCGATGCGGACCACGCCGCCGCCTCAAGCACCGGCGGCGCCAGCGTGCTGAACGCCTTAACGATCCGGGCCCTCGGCAGACGCGCCTGAAGGTCCTCCGACGTCGAGCCGTCGCGCATGAAGTCCAGGTCGTGGAAGTGCTGGAAGTCGGCGGTGACGCCGAGCGGGTTCATCGTCTCGATCACGACCTTGCCGTCGAGCGCGTCGCCGACGATGTCCACGATCGCCTCCACCCGCGGCCAGTAGACGGAGAACAGGACGACCTCGCCGAACGTGGCGGCCTCGCGGATCGTGCCGAGCCGCGCCTTATCGCCGAGTTCCGCGAGAAGCGGCGCGAGCTTGCGGTCCTCGCCGTCCTTCGCGACGACGAGGTCGTGTCCCGCTGCGGCCCACGCTCTCGCCAAGCGATCGCCGATGTTGCCGGTGTTCAAGATTCCGATCCTCACCTGGACCTCCGATGCCGTGGCCGAGGCGTCGTCGCCTCAGAGGCTCAGAGATGGAGGATGCGATCTAATTGAGTAATCCGCTCGAACATGACAAACTGTTGTTGATGACGGCAACAATCGACTTGGCCGAGATGCGGACCTTCGTCGCGGTGGTGACCGAGGGCTCCTTCACCGCCGCCGCCCAGCGGCTCGACACCGACAAGGCGCGGATCAGCCGGGTGGTGCGGCGCATGGAGGAGGAGCTCGGCGCGCAGCTTCTGAACCGCTCGACCCGTCGTCTCAGCGTCACGGAGGTCGGGCGCGACTATTTCGAGCGTGCGGTGTGCATCCTCTCCGCCGCTGACGCGGCCGCGGCGGCGGTCGCGCAGCAGACCCAAAAGCCCAAAGGCCGCCTCAAGGTCACGGCCGGCGCCGAGTTCGGCACCACGCGCGTCGACGGCTGGATCGCCGAGTTCCTCAGAACCTCGCCGGCCGTGACGGTGGAGACGGAATACACGAACCGCGTAGTCGATATCATCCATGAGGGAGTCGACGTCGCGATCCGCATCGGCGACCTAGCGAATTCCGAACTCTCGGCCCGCAAGCTCGGCGAGGTGCGCTATGGCCTTTATGCGTCTCCCGACTATCTGCGCCGTGCCGCACCCCTGCGCGAGATTGCGGACCTGACACACCACGACCTCATCATGCACACGCCGCGCGGACGCCCGAGCTGGACGCTGGTCAATGGATCACGCACCGAGAGGATCGACCAGCTCCCGCGTTGCTCGCTCAACAACACGATCGCCGCCAGGAACATGGCGCTCGCTGACCTTGGGATAGTTCAGCTCCCTCAATATATGGCCGCCTCACACTTGGAGGACGGCACCCTCGAGCGTGTCCTCCTCGATTGGGCGCGCAAGCCGGTCCCGGTCCACGCCGTCTTTGCGTCGAGCCGCTACATGGATCCCAAGGTCCGCGGGTTCGTCGATCTGGCGGTCGCACTTTTCCCGAACTAGCGTGGTCCCGATCAAACACGGCGCTAAGCTCGTCGGATCAAGTGTCCTGACCACAGATTCCGGCGGAAGCGACTTTCGCCGCCGGCCCGCTAAGGGGCAGCCTTTGCCCTTCATAGGACCAGCGGCACCGCATTGCGGCGCAGGTCGGTAGCCGGCGCCAAGCAGCGGCTCTATAGTAGTACGAAAGGCGAAATATATTCGTTATGTTTATCCGGCGCGGGGCGCCACGGTTTTTGACCAATCCACAGACAGGCCCAAATAGCCCCAGCGATCACCAAATAAGCACTGGAGACAATGAAGCCTGCGGTTGCCGCTAAGATGGCTCGCCACAACACCCAGCCAGCCTCAACCATATTCCCGGCCATTGGCTTCGGGATGCTCCAAGATGGGCGAGATCGCACTCCCGCCTGCGCCTTAGATCAGAGGACGCTGCCGGCTTCGGCGATCAGGCTGAATGGCATAGATTGAGGCTGCGACTGAAATAAGCCGCATAGAGGCGCACAGCTCTCTCCGTACCTCTACCCGAACTTGATCGACGCGCTCTACGGGCCACCCTAGGGCAAGTTGCGAATCGCGCCCTGACCCACCGGCTCTTCCCTACGGCGGCGCCCTGCCCGCCCGATCGTTACACATCCGCGCCGACCCTCTTCCGGCGCACTCCATCGAGAGATCAACTGCCCCGCCACCCGGCGGGGCTTTTATGCCGGCCCAGCTCATGCCGCCCCCGGAACCATCTCCCCACCCGGTCGTTACACCCCTGCCCGCCACACCCGGGCTTCCTAAATCAGGTCCATAATGCCCCGCCCTCACCGGCGGGGCCTTTTCCCACTCACAGCCATCCCATGTGGCAGACTCATGCGCGGTCCGTCCGGATTTGGCGGGCTTCGCGCAAGATGCGATCAACGGAAGTCGGCATTGGGGCTAGCTGCACAGCCTCCGCTCGCGATCGAACTTGCCCCAGCGCAGGGCATAGCCGCCCTGGACCATCATGCAGTCGAGTTCGACATGCTGTAGCTGGTCCCGTCGCCTGCACGGATTTTACCCTCCACGCCGCTGCTGCTCGCGCCGTTGCTTCGCGGCCGGGTCGGCCTCCGCAATGATTTCTCGATAACGCACCATCTATCACTGGCCTCGCAGCGGACGCATCGCTCAAGCGCCGGGTCGGACCATGCGGAATCGCTGTCCTTCCTCGATGGCGAAATAGTCCGCCGGTCCTCCGCCCCGCAAAATGGGCTGCGCGGCGACCGTGTCATAGACGCCGTCGCCAAGCAGCGCCTTGTCGATATGCACGACCACCACTTCACCCAGCACCAGCCATGTATCGACATCGCCGCCCTGCGCATCCTTCAGCCGGACGATCTGGGTCAGGCGGCACTCGAACGAGACCGGGCTCTCGAGCACCCGCGGCGGCGCGATGCGCCGCGAAGGCGCCGGCGTGACTCCCGCCAGCATGAATTCGTCGACATCCGGCGGAACCGGAGCGCAGCTGGCGTTCATCGCCTCCGCGAGCGGCCGTGTCGCGAGATTCCAGGCGAATTCACCCATCGCCTCGATATTGCGCACGCTGTCCTTCCAGCCGATGCTCGCAAAGCCGATGATCGGTGGCCGGTAATTGAAAGCGTTGAAGAAGCTGTAGGGCGCGAGATTGGGCACGCCCTCCGGGCTTTGCGACGAGATCCAGCCGATCGGACGCGGGCCGATGATCGCGTTGAGCGGGTCATGCCGAAGCCCATGACCGATCCGGGGTTCATAGATGTGGAAATCGGCCATGGGCAGTCCTTCATATTCCATGATGGTGAGCCATGATGGCGGGATCGTCGGGACGGCTCAATGCTGCGCCGATATTTGGCCACCGCCGCCATGGCGAAGACGATATCGCGGCCGAGGCCCGAGGCCGCCGAGGCGGCGCGTTCGGGCGGTTGCACGCCAACTGACGATCCTGCACCCTTCGTTCATTTCTGTTCGGGGGCTTGAGATGGAGTGGGGCGACATACGCATTTTCCTGGCGGTCGTGCGCTCGGGCACGCTCGGCGCCGCCGCGCGGGCGCTGAAGCTCAGCCACCCGACCATCGGGCGCCGCCTGCGCGCGCTCGAGGCGGATACCGGGCAAACGCTGTTCCAGCGGACGAGCGAAGGCTTCGTCCTGACCGACGAAGGCAAGGCAATCCTGGCGCTGGCCGAACAGATGGAGGAAAGCGCGCTTGCCATGGAAAGGCGGCTGGCGGGCGAGGGCGAGCAGCTTGACGGGATGCTCCGCATTTCCTCGGCCGACTGGTTCGGCGCCTATGTCCTGCCGCCGATATTGGCCGAATTCACCCGCAGCCATCCGAATGTCTCGGTCGAACTGGTCACCGGCGCGCGGCTTTTCAACCTGTCGCGCCGCGAGGCCGATCTTGTCTTTCGCATCGTGCCGTTCGACGAGCCGGACATTGTGCAGCGCCGGCTGATGACGCTGGATTATGCCCTTTATGCCGGCCAGTCGGTGCCCGATCCGGTCGCGGGCGACGGAACGGGATCGGCGATCATCACCATGGACACGGCGCTCAGCGGCTTTCCAGACGTCGCCTGGCTCCAGCGCCTCCTGCCCAACGCCCGCACCGCGCTCCGCAGCAACAATCGGAGCGTGCAGGCACGGATGTGCGCGCTCGGCATCGGACTGGCCGTATTGCCATGCGCCATCGGCGACAATGTGGCCGGGCTGCGCCGCGTCGACCTTGGCGAGCCACCGCCGCGACGCGACATGTGGCTCGGCTATCATCGCGACCTGCGCCGCCTGAGGAGGCTGCGCGCGATGCTCGACGTCGCGCTTCGCGTCCTGGCCGATTGAAAGCCGGCCACCCATTGCATCGAACATTTTTGAACAGCTATCGTCCGCCATTGTCGGTTTTCAGGGACGCGGCGTGCGGAGATGATGTCGGCATCAATCATATCTGGAGACCCGACATGCGACCGCGCCTTTCCCTGCCCGCTCTTGCCGCCGCCATGATCGCGACCGGCACTGTCGCCTTGCCCATTCAGGCTTCGGCGACGACCGAGCCGTCGAGCCAGACGGCCTCCCCTGGCGTCTATCGCATGACGCTGGGCGCGTTCACGATCATCGCCCTGTCCGACGGCAGCTTCGATCTGCCCACCGACCAGCTGTTGATCGAGCCCAGGCCGGGCGAGGTGAAGGAACTGCTCGACCGTGCCGGCCTGCCCGCCGCCGTGCCGACCGCGATCAACGCCTTCCTGATCGACACCGGTACGAAGCGGATCTTGGTCGATGCGGGATCGGGCGCGCTGCTCGGGCCGAGCCTCGGCAAGCTGCTCGATAATCTGCGCGCCGCCGGATACCGGCCCGAGCAGATCGACGAGCTGTTGCTGACGCATCTCCATCCGGATCATGTCGGCGGGCTCGCTGACGGCGGCCGCATGACCTTTCCCAATGCCGTCATCCGCGTCGATCGCAGCGAGGCCGGCTTCTGGCTCGACAAGGCGAATAGGTCCAGGGTCGACGATAGCGTCAAGGGCAGCTTCGACGCGGCCCTCACATCGCTCCAGCCTTATATCGCGGCCGGCCGTCTCAAGCAGTTCGAACCCGGCGAGAAGCTGGAACCGGGCATTATGGCTGTCGCCATGCCGGGGCATACCGCAGGCCACACCGTCTATCGCATCGAGAGCCGCGGGCAGACGATGATGATGTGGGGCGACATCGTGCATGTCGCCGCCGTCCAGTTCCCGGACCCCAGGATAACCATCCACTTTGACAGCGTGACCGGCGAAGCCGAGGCCGCCCGCGAAACCGCCTTTGGCGATGCGACGCGCAAAGGCTATTGGGTCGCGGCATCGCATATCGCCTTCCCCGGCATAGGCCATGTCGGAAGCGATGGGACGGGTTATATGTGGAAACCCGCCGACAGGAACGCCCGCTGACGGCTCGCCATCCATGGGCTGAGCGCCCATCATCTTCATACCGGGTGCGATATTAACAGGAAATGGCTGGTTTCAGCCATTTCCTGTTCCATTCACCATGACGAAGATGGGCACCAAGCGTCAGGCGCGTTGCACCGAATCCTTTCAGCAACCTCGCTCGGCTTCCGCCACGCGCTGACGGACTTGCGCGAGGGAGTCGTCGACGAGCAGATGACCGTCGCGCCAGACGGGCCGCAACTGGTTGATGCCGCCATCGAGCGGGGCGAAGCGCGCGCCATCGACCGGAACCGTGTGCCAATGCGCTCCTTGCCGGACAAGTCCCAACAGCCCGCGCTTGGAACGTTTCCGGCTGTCGGTCGCCGGATCCTTGTAGACGTCATGCCAGGCGCCCCCGATCTCGACCGCGCTTGCCTTATAGGCAAAGGCCTGCGTGTCGCGATCGAGCTTCTGCAGCAAGGCGCCGCCCATCCCGAAAGCGATGTTGGACGCGCAAAAGCCGTCGGCAGTGATCCGGTCGAGGATCGCGGCAATGCTGGCGGGATTGACGCCATCTCCCTGGATCACACGCACATGCCTGAGCACATGATAGCCCTTGCCATTGGTCTCGGTGCCGAAGCGTGCGGCGAGGAGCGCCATCGTCCGGGCTACGACGGTCACGGGATCGCCGCTGTCGGGCCGCACGACCAGCGTCGCGCCGCTGTCGATCACCTGCTGCCGGAGCTGCTCGCCCCAGATATGATCGACGGCGGCGTAAAGATCATAGCTGTCGGAAACGACGGCGAAGATGCCGCCCGGCTTGCCGAACCGGCCGATCATGTTCGCATAGGCCTCGACCTCGCGCGCGCGGCCCCAGCTCGTGATCGTGCTATGTTCGGCCGCCGGGATGCTGAAACCCGCCATCGGCTCGTTATAGAAGCGGCGCCCCGCGACAATTGCGGACAGCGTATCGGTCCCCTTGAAATTCACCAGATGCGCAAGTCCCCCGAGCGCCGCGCTCTCCTCGCTGGAAACGCCGCGCGCGCCGAAATCATGCAGCTTGAAGGGCAATTGCGCTTCGGGATCGTCGGCGGTCCTGACCAGCGCCTCGCGGATGATCTGCCGCACATGCCAGCTGATCGTGGCGACCGTGATCGGATACCAGATGCGCAGCAGCGCGGTTTCGACATAGCTTGGCAGCCAGGCGAAATCGGGATCCGTGTTGACGACGGTCATCATGACATTGTGCGTCGGCACGACGGTGCCTTCGGGCAGCGCGCGGATCTCGATCGGCAGCCGGCCCTGGTGCCTGCGCAGCAGCAGGTCCCAGCCATGCGCGTTGAACGGCACGCCATGATCACGCAGCAATTCCCGCGCCTCGTCGATATCGCGGCGCGTCACGGGCCGGTCGAACGCCTGCTTCAATATCGCCTGCAGGCCGAAGAACAGCGTCCTGTCATAAACGCCCCCGCGGCTTTCCAGATAGGCGAACAGGCGGGTCGTTTCCGGCGGATATTGGACGAAATGGCTGGTCTTGTAGCTGTCGGTATTGAGGATCGGGTTGATCATGACGGAAGCTCCTTCACGTCTTGGAAAGCCCTCGGGGTCTCTCCCCTGGGGCGGGTTTCAGGATCAGGCGGCGCCCAGAAAATGTTCGAGGATGAAGAAATGATCTTCGAACAGTTGGCTGCGCATCCGCCGCGCTTCGGCAACGGGCACCCAGCGTGCCCGCGCCGCATCGTCACCGCCACGGACGGGCGGCAATTCGCCCGTCGGGAAGTCGAAATGGAATGCGTGCGTGATCGTGCGGCCGCGCAGCGACCGATCGGGATGATCGAACACGGCCTCGCCGCGGATGCTGCCTTTCAGGACCGGGACGGGAAGCTTGAGCCGCGTCTCCTCGCGAAGCTCGCGAATGGCGGCATCGCGCACGCCCTCGTCCTGCCGCACGAAGCCGCCGGGCAGCGCCCATAGCCCCCTGCCCGGCTGCGCCTTGCGCCTGACCAGCAGGACATGGCCCGAATGGAGGACGACCGCATCGGCGGTGACGAAGGTCGGCGGGTAAGGCGCGCTTTTCCAGGCGGCCCGATACTGTTCGACATGCCGGAATTCCTCGAGCAGCTGCGCATAGGCTTCGGTCGAGCGGAAGGCCCGGATCATGGCGAACACAGGTGCGGGCACATTGGCCTCCAGCAGCCGCAACGCGCCTTCATCCTCGGAAAAGAGATGGCGGCGCAATTCGGTGGCGGAGAGCATCGGCACCGCCTCGGCGTCGATCAGCGCCCATTGCGGGAAGGCGCGCAGATAATAGCTGCTGGCGTCCTTCAGATGGCCGACGAGAGCGATCGAGGAATCGGCCTTGCCGTCCTGCCCGATCGCGCGCGCAACCTGCGCCTGCACCGCGGCGATCCAGGCATTCTCATTATACAAATGATCCTCGAGCGGGAGGATGATGATGCGGTCGGCGAGCGGTCCGGCAACCGCGCGGATCATCACTTCGCGTTCGGCGAAGCTCCAGGGATTCCTGGCCGTGCGGGGCGCGTCGGCCGAACCGACGAGGACAATGATTTTGGATGCTTCCCGCGAGGCGCGGGCGAGAAGGGACAGGTGCCCCGTATGAAAGGGCTCGAACCGTCCGATACAGACGGCATAATCGTAACGCATCATGAGGCTCCCTCATGCTATGTCCGCCCGGTCTCCCCGGACGGCAACGCGATCCGCGTTGCGATCCCTTCCCTAAGCCGAACGGGCGAAGCTGGCAATCGGATTGCGAGCACCGAGAGTCAGATCAATCATGGCGTGGGCATAGTGTCGGCGCGGCACTTCGTGCGATATTTGCAATACTGACTTGCGAGTTGGAATAATTCTGCTGAATTGAGCAATAGCGTAGATCCTCCTCCACGGATGCCGAAGCATCCAGCCGCCAATGTCGGCGGCTTCATCCGAGGAGAATATCCATGGCTACGGACATGATCGACAGGCTTCCCGTAACGCGCCACCGCACCGCTCAGGTGAATGGGCTCGACATCTTCTATCGCGAAGCAGGTCCGGCCGGCGCGCCGGTCGTCGTGCTGCTGCACGGCTTTCCGACATCGTCGCATATGTACCGGAATCTCATTCCGGCGCTCGCCGATCGCTATCATGTGATCGCGCCCGACCTGCCCGGTTTCGGCCTTTCCTCAATGCCCTCGCGCGAGAGCTTCACCTATAGCTTCGCCATGTTTGCCGATATGGTTGACGCGCTGCTCCAGCAGCTCGGGATCGCGGCCTATGCACTCTATGTCATGGACTATGGCGCCCCGACCGGCTTTCGTCTGGCGCTCAAGCATCCGGAACGCGTGACCGCGCTCATCGTGCAGAACGGCAATGCCTATGAAGAGGGGCTCTCGCCCTTCTGGGACCAGCTCAAGGCCTATTGGGCCGACGGCTCGGAGGAGAAGCGCGAGGCGCTGCGGCCGCTGATGTCGCTCGACGTGACCAAGTTCCAATATCTGGATGGCGTGAAGGATCCTTCCCGCATCGATCCTGCAAACTGGCTTCACGACCAGCATTTCCTGGATCGGCCGGGCAATGTCGAGATCCAGCTCGACCTCTTCTATGACTATCGCAACAATGTAGCGCTCTATCCCAGCTTCCAGCGCTTCTTCCGCGACTATAAGCCGCCGATGCTGATCACCTGGGGCGCCAATGACAGCATCTTTCCGGCCGAAGGCGCAAAGGCCTTCCTGCGCGACAATCCGGAAGCCGAGCTGCATCTTCTCGACAGCGGCCACTTCGCCTTCGAGGACAAGGCCGACGAGATCGTCCCGCTGATCCGCGACTTCCTGGCCCGCACGCTGCCGGCCTGAATCTCCTCATATCGAAAAACCGGAACGCCTCCCGGCGCGGTGTCGGGCGGCGCCCTCCCGCACAATCGTTGAACAAGGAAATCGAACCATGACCAACATGAAAACCGTCATCATCACGGGTGCATCGCAAGGCATCGGCGCCGGGCTCGTTGCCGCCTATCGCGCCAAGGGCTGGCGCGTCGTCGCCAATTCCCGCAGCATCAGGACGGATGCTTTCGGCGATGATCCCGGCATCGCCATAGTCGAAGGCGATGTAGGCGACACCATCACGGCAGCGCGGCTCGTCGATACGGCCGTCGCACGGTTCGGCAGGGTCGACAGCCTCGTCAACAATGCCGGCATCTTCATCGCCAAGCCCTTCACCGATTATTCCGAAGCGGATTTCGCGGCGAAGATCGGCGTGAACCTGGCGGGCTTCTTCCATGTCACCCAGGCGGCGATCGCCCGGATGCTCGCGCAGGGCGAAGGCGGCCATGTGGTGAGCATCACCACCAGCCTCGTCAACCAGCCGATCAACGGCGTCCCCTCGGTGCTCGCCTCGCTCACCAAGGGCGGCATCGACGCGGCGACCCGCAGCCTGGCGATCGAATATGCCGGAAACGGCATCCGCGCCAACGCCGTTTCGCCCGGCATCATCCAGACGCCGATGCATGCGCCCGAGACGCATGCGACGCTCGCCGGGCTGCATCCGATCGGCCGCATGGGGACGATCGACGAGATCGTCGAGGCGGTCCTCTATCTGGAAGATGCCGGCTTCGTCACCGGCGAAACGCTCCACGTCGACGGCGGCCAGCACGCCGGCCGTTGGTAAGGGGGGACATCCATGCCGTACATCAACGTCAAATTCACCAAGGGCAGCGCCACCCGCGAGCAGAAGGCCAGGATCATCGAGGGCATGACCAATGTCCTGCGCGACGTGATCGACAAGGCGCCCGAGGCGACCTTCGTCGTGATCGACGAGGTCGCGCATGAGGATTGGGGCACGGGCGGCCTGCCGGTCCTCGAATATTGGAAGAAAACCGGCAAGACCGCCTCGGCAAGCGGCAAGGGTTGAACGCTCCTGGAGCCGGCGACGCATGTCGCCGGCTCCCTCTCAATCGAGGCAAAGGCGCAGGCGCCGCGCGAATTCGGCTCGAAGCAGCGGCACGGCATGATCGACAAAAGCGCGCACCTTGGGGACCGAAAGCCGTCCCTCCGGCATCACGAGATGGACGGGAAGCGGCAGCGGTTCGTCCTTGGTCAGCAGGATGCGCAACTGCCGCATATGGACCGCATCCGCCACCTGATAGGAAAAGGCCCGGGTGATGCCCCGGCCTTCGAGCGCCGAGCCGAGGGCCGCCTCGACCGTGTTGACGATCAGGCGAGGCTCGATCGTCACATTGCGCGTCGTCCCTCCAGCCGCCGAGAAGATCCACCCCTCATTCCCGAACGACGTCATCTGGATACAGCGATGGTGCACGAGATCGCTTGGCGTTTCGACGGGCGCCGCGGCATCGAGATAGGCGGGGGCCGCCACCAGCAGCTTGCGCACTTCGCCGATACGGACGGCGATCAGGCTTGAATCGGGCAGATGCCCGATCCTGAGCGCCACATCGATCCCCTCATCGATCAGATTGACGCTGCGATCCAGCAACAGCAGACGCGCCTTCACGGCCGGTTGCTGGTCCAGAAAGGCGTCAAGGATCGGACGCATGATCTGGCTACCGCTCACCAGCGGCGCGGTGATCGCCAACAAGCCGCGCGGCGCCGCGCGCTCTCCGGCCGCCATCAGGTCCGCCTCTTCCAGATCGGTCAGCACCCGCCGACAGGCTGCTGCATAGCGTTCGCCCGCCTCGCTCAGCCGGATCGATCGTGTGGTGCGGTGGAGCAACGGGACGCCGACATGCGCCTCAAGCGCGCTGATCGCACGCGTAACCGCCGTGGGCGAACGGCCGAGCTTGCGTCCGGCGGCAGCCAGGCTGCCCTCGTCCAGGGCTGCGACGAACACACGCATCGCATCGATACGGTCCACGACCCACCCCAATAGCCGCAAGAATGATGGCGGTTTGTCCAGCAAACCGCCGATTTCCGCAATGCCAGGATTGGGGGGAATTCAGATGAATTTTGGCCCTATCACAGATGTCGGCCCCGGGCGTCCCGATACGGGAATCCTGATGGTTGCAATAGCCAGTGCACGCCCATCAGAACCGCGTCAGCAGTGCCATGCGGAGCATATGCACGCGCTGCGCCTGATCGCCGAGGCTTTTGGTGTCGTAGGCGAGGGCCTCCAGCCAGGTATTGTCGCTGACGCCGTAGAGCAGGTCGAGATAGCCGCCCTGCACATTGGTGCCGCCCAGCCCGAAGTCGCCCTCGGTGAAGGCGTCGAGCAGCGAGTCCGATTCCAGCCGCCGCCATGTCAGCGCCACCTGCCAGTCACCGTTGCGCACCACCCTGGCCGAGCCGACGCGAATCTCCGCGGAATAGGCCATGTCGCCGGTGGGATCGCCGGTCAGCAGGGTCAGGCGCCCCAGTTCGGAGGCCGAATGGCCGAAGTTGCGCGCCACCTCGCCGGTGAAGGTCACGGCCAATCCTTGGATGGCGGCATAGCTGAGCGCGCCGGTGACGTCGCCGATGTGGAAGCGCGAGGCGAGGCCGGGCACGATGCGCCCGGGGGCAGGCTGCACGTCGAACAGCGAATTGCCCTTCACCACCAGCCCCGGCCGGCTTGCTTCATCGCCCAGGCGGCCGCTGATGTGGCGATAATGATAATAAGCGCCGGCAATCTTCAACGAGAGATCGCCGGCAAGCGGGGTGTCGATGCCGAGCTGGCCGGCATAGAGCCAGCGGTCGGGTGACTTCAGCAGATCCTGCAGCGCGAAGATGCCAGCGGCGCCGAAGATGCTTGTGCCGCCACCGCCGATCCGCTTTTCGCCGACCAGCGCTACGCCTTCCGGGTTGACGTCCTGATCCCAGAACATGTCGGTGGAGTAGAAGGGGTTGGCCATGCGGCCGCCCTGGAAGGCGAGCGCGTCGTTGAACCTGTAGCGCATATAGGCACGGTCGACGACGACATCGTCCTTGTTGAAATAGTCGCCGAGCGTCTCGTTGGTGGAGGTGGGCTCAGTCTCATTACCCACGACGAGGCGGAAGAAGGCGGAGACGCGCGGCGAGGCGGCGGCGGTGAAGCCGAGGCGCGCGCGGTAGCGCAGGCGCGTGCGGTCCTGTGTCGCATTGAGAAAATTGCTGATCGGCGCTGTCGTGCCGCCATTGGCGATGATGGTGGCGAAGTCCGGAATATTCGGGCTGTTATGTTTTGCAAAATATTCGCCCTGCCAGCGGATACGGAAGTCGCCATCGATCCGGACGCGATCGGGCAGCGCACCCCTTGCCGCCGGCACGCGCGCCGCGGCGGCATCGGCGGCGCGGGAGGCCGCCGGGGCAAGCCGGCCGAGCGAGGGATCCGGCGGCGCCGCGCCGCCGCCGGCCTGCCGGGGGAGGGCGACCGGATCGGCTGCGGCGAACGTGACGGGCATGGCGGGAGAAGGCGACGTTGTCGCCGGAGCAGGCGTCGTGGCGGCCGCCGTCCGCCGTTCACGGGCATAGCGCTCCCGCATCGCATCGGCCTTGGCGGGCGTGATCACGCCTTCGGCCACCATCAGGCGGATCACCGTCTCTACCGCCTCGTCGAAGGGAGGCGTGGAATCGGCGGCGAAGGCCGGCGCCTGGACGAACGCCGTCGCCAGCGCCAACCCGAGGGCCGGCAGCTTCATGCTTCCTCTCCTTATTATATGCTATCGTTATTATATTATGTCATATCATTAGGGGGCTTAGCGTCCCTGCCAGTCGATCCGGGCCTTATTGCCGAAGGCCGCGACGCCATGATGGAAGTCGGCGCTGCCATAGCAGGCGCGGATCAGGTCGCTTATGTCGGCGTCCGGTCCGTGCACGAGGCGAAGCAATGTCTCCCGGGTCGCCCTCATGCTGATGGGCGCATGCCCCACCAGGCGATCGCAGAGCCGCGCGACCTCGGCATCGAGCTCCTCCGGCGGCACCACCACCTCCAAATATCCGATCGGGAGCAGCGCCTCCGCCGCGGGCATTTCGGCGAGCAGCAGCATTCGCTTGACCCAGCTCAAGCCCAGCGTCGCGCAGAGCCGGCGCAGATTGGCGGCGGAGAGGCAGTTTCCCAGGGTGCGCGCGATCGGCACGCCGAAACGCGCGCCCGTGGCGGCGATACGGATGTCGCAGGCATTGGCGATGGCGAGCCCGCCGCCGACCGCATAGCCTTCCACGACGGCGATTGTGGGCACGCGAAGCTGCTCCAGCGCCGCAACGAAGCTGTCGATTCGGGCTTCATAGGCGATGCCGTCGTCAGCCGAGCTGAACGCCCGGAACTGCGCGATATCGGTGCCGGCGACGAAGGCCTTGCCGCCCGCGCCGCGCAGGACGGCGACGCGGATGTCCGGCCTCGCGTCAATCTCCGCGCATGCTTTGGCCAGCGCATCGTACATCGCCCAGGTCATCGCGTTGCGGGCCGACGGGCGGTCGAACAGGATATGCGCGACGTGGCCCTCGACGCGCAGCGTCACGCGCCCATCATCAGGGGATTGCCCGCGAAGCTCCACGGCCGCCTGCGCGCTCACAGCGTGAAGGCTCCCTGCCGGCGGAGCTCCTCCAGCCGGTCGCGCTCCAGGCCGAATTCGGCGAGCACCTCGTCCGTATGCTCGCCGAGCAGAGGCGGATGACGGCGTATCTGCTGCGGTGTCCCGGCCAGCTTCACGGGAAAACCGATATTGGGCAGCTTGCCTTCGACCGGATGGTCGATCTCGAGCCGCATCTGCCGATGGCGGCCATGAACGCCCTCAAAGGCTTCGGGATAGCTGTTCATGCGCCCTGCGGGAATCCCGACGGCGAGCAGGCGCGCGACCCATTGCTCGGCGGGCCGGGTGATGAAGGTCGTCTCGAGTTCCGCGATCAGAATCGCGCGATTGGCGAGACGGGAGGGAATATCGGCATAGCGGGGATCGTCGAGCAACTCGGCACGGCCGAGCTCCTGGCAGAGCTTGCGCCAGAGCTTCTGGTTCGTCGCCCCCATGACGAAATAGCCGTCCGCGGCCCTGACCGCCTGATAGGGCGCGCTCATGCGGTTCGCGGTGCCGAGCGGCTCTGGCACCCGGCCGGTGCCCCAATATTCGGAAATGTCCCAGATGGAGAAGGCGAGCGCCGCCTCGAACAGCGAGGCGTCGATGAACTGGCCGCGTCCCGTGGACCGGCAGCCGATATAGGCGCTCAATATGGCATAGGTCGCGAAGAGCGCGCAGCCGATATCGGCGACCGGCACGCCCGCCTTCACCGGGGGACCGCCCGGATGGCCGGTGACGCTCATCACGCCGGACATGGCCTGTGCCATCAGGTCGAAGCCTGGACGGTCCGCCCAGGGGCCGGTCTGTCCGAAGCCGGAAATGCTCGCATAGACGAGACGTGGATTGATCGCGCTGAGCGTGTCATAGTCGATGCCAAGCTTCTTCACGACGCCCGGCCGGTAATTTTCGACGACGATATCGGCGCGTTCGACCAGCTTGAGGAAGGCCGTCCTCCCCGCGGGATTTTTGAGGTTGAGCGTGATGCTCCGCTTGTTCCTGTTGAGATTGAGGAAACCCATGCTGTCATTGCCCTTGAGCTTGAAGCCCATGGCGCCGCGCGTCTGGTCTCCGGTTTCGGGTGGTTCCACCTTGATGACGTCGGCGCCCAGATCGCCGAGCAGCATGGTGCAGAAGGGGCCGGCCATGACCTGCGTGACATCGAGCACCCTGATCCCAGCGAGGGGCAGCGCGTTGGTGCGCGCGGGCCGGGGCCCGACCGCCTCGGCATCATTCGTGCGCGTGCCGTCCATCCTATTGGCATGGGACGCATCTTCCATGGCCGCAGCCTCCTTCCCCGTGGTTCGTTCGAGCATCAGCCCGTTAATGAATAATGAATTCATAATTGCACATGCATCACATAGCAAGCGACTATCGCAAGAAGTGAATTATGCATTCATTATCCATTGACGGCGCAGCCTGCGGCGCTTAGCAATGAAGGCTCCGCCAAGAGTCGCGCAGGCCAGATTTGCAGGGACCGGCGGAAAGAAAATAATGACAGGAGAAGGAAAATGGCCGCTGGATTGGAGGGTGGATTATCCCAGGCCGTCAAAAGGACGGTCACAACCGCGCCCGGAAGGGTCTTTGGTCTGATTTGCCTGATGTATTTCATCACCTATGTCGACCGGGTCAATATCTCGACCCTGGCGCCACTGATCTCGGATGAACTGGGGCTCTCGAATATTCAACTCGGCCTTGTCCTGTCGGCATTCGGCTATCCCTATGCGCTGCTGCAGATCATCGGCGGCACGGCGGCCGACAAGTTCGGCGCACGCAGAACCCTGATGATCTGCGGCGGCATCTGGGCGATCTCGACAATCGCCACCGGACTTGTCGGTGGACTTCTCTCGCTGCTGATCGCGCGCATCCTCCTCGGCATCGGCGAGGGCGCCACCTTCCCCGCGGCCACCCGCGCCATGGCATCCTGGGTCCCCGCGGCGCGGCGCGGCTATGCGCAGGGCATGGTCCATTCCTGCTCCCGCCTTGCCAATGCGATCACACCGCCCTTGGTGGTGCTGTTCGCCGCCTATCTCGGCTGGCGCGGCGCGTTCATCGCGCTGGGCTGCGCAAGCCTGGTCTGGGTGCTGATCTGGGTTCTCTATTTCCGCGATGACCCGCGCGATCATCCCGGCGTAACGCGAGGCGAGATCGAGCTGTTGCCGCCGCATATGAGCCGGGCGAAGGCAAGCGCCCGGAAGGTGCCGTGGGGGGCGTTGGTCCCCGCCATGATGCCGACGACCATCGTCTATTTCTGCTATAATTGGACATTCTGGCTCTACATCACTTGGCTGCCGAGCTATTTCGTGAAGGCCCATGGCCTCAATCTCAAGGACATGGCGATCTTCACCTTCGGCATATTCGCGGCCGGCGTGGTCGGCGACACTCTGGGCGGCGTTCTGACCGACTTCTTCTATCGCCGCACCGGCAACATGCCGCTGGCGCGCCGCATCGTCATCGTCTTCAGCCTGCTGGCCTCGATGATCTGCCTGACTCCGGCGCTTTTCGTGAACGACCTCGCGATCATCGGCCTTTCGCTGGCGACGGCCTTCTTCTTCCTCGAGCTGCTGGTCGGGCCGATCTGGGCGGTGCCCATGGATATCGCGCCGGAATATGCGGGCACGGGCAGCGGCATCATGAACACCGGCTCGGCGATCGCCGGCATTCTGTCGCCCATCGTCTTCGGATTGGTGATCGAACTGACCGGCAGCTACTCCCTGCCCTTCTACGGCTCGACGATATTGCTGACGGTAGGCGCGATCATCGCCTTCTTCTTCCTGCCCAAGCGCGGCCTGACTTTCTCCGCCGCCTCCGACGATGCGCGCGCCACCCCATATCCCAGGACCGGCGCAGTGCAGGACGTGGCAGCGCAATGAGCGGCGGCACCCGGAGCCTGCCCTTCACGCTGCAAGGGCACGGGGTTTGGCAGGATGCGGAGGCTCGCCGCTTTCTGCGCCATATATTCGATAGCGGGGTCGCCGCGGCGGACCCGCGACAGGTCCTCGCGGCGCACCTGCCTCCACCGCCGCGCACTGGGCGCTGTGTGGTGGTGGGTGCAGGGAAATCGGCCGCCGTCATGGCGGCCGCGCTGGAGCAGGCCTGGCCCGACGTGGCGCTGTCGGGCCTCGTCGTCACCCGCTACGGCCATGCTGTGCCGACGCAGCGGATCGAGGTGATCGAGGCGTCGCACCCGGTTCCCGATGTGCGGAGCGAATATGCCGCGCGGCGGATGCTCGCCGCGGTCAGCGGGCTTGGCGAAGACGATCTGGTGATCGCGCTGATCTCGGGCGGCGGATCCGCGTTGCTGGCCCTCCCCCGGCCGGGATTGACCCTTGCGGACAAGCAGGCCGTCAACCGGGCGCTGCTGCATAGCGGTGCGACCATCGCGGAGATGAATCTCGTCCGCAAGCAGCTGTCGGCGATCAAGGGCGGCCGGCTGGCCGCCGCCGCGGCGCCGGCGCGGGTGCTGACGCTCGCCATCAGCGACGTCCCCGGCGACGATCCGGCGACGATCGCGAGCGGCCCCACAGTGATCGAGCCGGTCGATCCCGACGCCGTACGCGATATAATCAAGCGCTATCGGCTGGAGCTTCCGGCGCATGTCGCCGCTGCTCTCGAGGCTGCATCTACCGAGACGCCGGAACCGGGAAGCTTGCCACGCACGGAGTTCAGGATGATCGCGACGCCGGCGATGGCGCTGGACGCCTGCGCATCCGCCGCCCGGGCCTATGGCGTCACGCCGCTCATCCTCGGCGATGCGCTGGAAGGCGAGAGCCGGGAACTCGGCATTGCCATGGCCGGCATCGCCCGCAGCGTGAAGCGCCATGCCCAGCCGGTCGCGGCGCCGGCGCTGCTGCTGTCTGGGGGCGAGACGACCGTGTCCATCGGCGATACGCCGCCCGGTCGCGGAGGACGGAACACGGAATTTCTGGCGGGGCTTGCCGTCGCGCTGACAGGCGAGCGCGGGATATGGGCGATCGCCGGGGATTCGGACGGCATCGACGGCACCGAGGATGCCGCGGGTGCCATCATCACTCCCGACACGCTGGCGCGCGCGGAGGAGAAAGGCCTGAGCGCGCGCACGCTGCTCGCACGCCATGACAGCTACAGCCTGTTCCAGGCATTGGACGATCTGGTCGTGACCGGCCCCACGCTGACCAATGTCAACGACATAAGGGCCATATTGATCGTGCCGGCCACATGATCGCGGCCCCGCTCCCCTATGGCATCTTGGGTTCCATCATCGGGAAGGCTAGATCGATCCTGAACGAACAGCCCCAAGCGCTTTGCCGCCACGGTCGGCGGCATGCAGCAGTTGCAGGACCGATATTGATGCCCGAAGCCACCCAGATTCCCCGGCAAAGTCTGCACGATGCGCTGACGCCCAGCCTGCGCGGAATGATCCTGGGCGGAGAGCTGAAGCCGGGCGCCAAGATCCCGGAACGACAGCTATGCGAGCGCTTCGGCGTCTCGCGCACGCCGCTCCGCGAGGCGCTCAAGGTGCTCGCCGCCGAAGGATTGATCGAGCTGCTGCCGCAGCGGGGGGCGATCGTCGCGCAGATCAGCGCGGAGGATATTGAGGAGCTTTTCCCCATCATGGCCGCGCTCGAGGCGCTGGCGGGCGAGCTTGCCTGCGAGCGCGCGACCGATGCGGATATCGCCCGCATCAGGGCGCTGCACGATCAGATGATGGAAAGCTACCGGATCGACGACGAGGACAATTATCTCCGCCTCAACCGCCTCGTCCACGAGGCTATTTTCGATATCGCCCGCAACGACACGCTGGCCGCCATGTATCAGCAGATATTGATGCGCATCCACGCGCACCGCTTCATCGTCCGCAAGAGCGAGGCGAACTGGAAAAGCGCCGTGGAAGAACATGAGCAGATCATGGAAGCGCTCGCCGCGCGCGACAAGCGCCGCCTGTCCCGGCTGCTGCGCAAGCATGTCACCGGAACGACTGCCAGGATCGCCCGAGAATCGGTGGAACGCGCGGAAGCAAAGCCGTGAGATTTGGCCTGGCGCCTAAGAGGCGATGATCGAAGCAACTTTCGTCGGATAAAAAAGGGAGGAAAGCGGATGCTCTACAGCTTGGATGGCGACCGGCCGGAGATTGCTGCCCCGGACTGCTATGTCGCGCCGACCGCCCTCCTCATCGGCCGCGTGAAACTGATGCCGCGCGCGAGCATATGGTTCGGCGCGGTGCTGCGCGGAGATGCGGAGCTGATCGCGATCGGCACGGGCAGCAATGTGCAGGATAATTCCGTGCTGCACACCGATCCCGGCTTCCCGCTGACGCTCGAGGAGGATGTGACGGTCGGGCATCTCGCGACGCTGCATGGCTGCGTCGTCGGCGCGGGATCGCTGATCGGCATGGGCGCGACCGTCATGAACGGCACCAGGATCGGCCGGAACTGCCTGATCGGCGCGCGCGCACTGATCACGGAAGGCAAGGATATTCCCGACGGCTCGATCGTGCGCGGCAGCCCCGGAAAGATCGTCGGCGAAGTGACGCCCGACCATATCGACATGATGGCGAAGACCGCCCAATCCTATCGGGACCGCGCCGCACATTATCGGCTGCACCTGGAGGCGATCTGAGCATCCGGGACGATCCGGATGGCCTTTCGTCTCCATCTTATGACCGGATAGGCAAAATTCCCGGCCGTCCCCGGAATTTATCGTTGCGCTGTCAGCCGGACATGCTCCACCCGTCGGGAAGGAGGATGGATATGCTCGACAGACGCGGCTTCACCGGATTGATCGGCGGCGGACTGCTGCTCGGCGTCGGCGGGATGCCGCTGGCCGCGGCCGGGATGCGCCGGGAAAACGGCGATCGGCAGGATGCGGAGCGATCCGCCGCGCTCAACGCACGGATCGCGCGGATCGAGGCGGAAAGCGGCGGGCGGCTGGGCGTCTTCCTGCTCGACAGCGGATCCGGCCCGCGTTTCGGCTATCGTGCGCGCGAGCTTTTTCCGATGTGCAGCACCTTCAAATTCCTGCTGGCCGCGATGATCCTCGCGCGCGTCGATCGCGGGAAAGAGAGGCTGGACCGGCGCATCCGCTTCGGGCCCGAGGCAATCGTCACTTATGCGCCGATCACCGGAAAGCATGTCGGCGGCGACGGCATGTCGATCGCCGAACTATGCGAGGCGACGATGACGCTGAGCGACAATGTCGCCGCCAATCTGCTGCTCGATACGATCGGCGGACCGACAGCGCTGACCGCCTGGCTCCGCACGATCGGCGACAAGGTGACGCGTCTCGACCGGAACGAGCCGTCGCTCAACGAGGCGCGGGCGGGCGATCCGCGCGACACGACGACCCCGCTCGCCATGCTGGGCAATTTGCGCAAGCTGCTGATCGGACGCACGCTGTCCGCCCCCTCGCGCGCGCTGCTCACCAGCTGGATGGTCGGCAACAGGACGGGCGACCGGCGGCTGCGCGCCGGCCTGCCATCAGGCTGGCGCGTCGGCGACAAGACCGGGACGGGCGAGAATGGCACATATAATGACATTGCCATCATCTGGCCGCCCGAACGGCCGCCCCTGCTGATGACCGCCTATCTGACCCAGGCCCGCCCCGATCGGGGCGATGCCACGCTTGCCGAGGTCGCACGGGCAATGGCGGAGCTGGCAGGCTGAGGCAGACCACGCCGCGGCCGGAACGGAAGCGGAGAATCGATACGATTGTATAACAGCTCCGTAATCTCCCGCTGTCGAACAGCAACGAACATGAAGTATGATGCCCTCCAAGAGGCGGAGGCATGCTGAGGCAAAATCCGGCAGAGACGGATAGATAATAATAAAAACCTGGGAAAAAGCATCCTCCGTCTCTGCCACATTTCCCCTGGTCACGGACTTCTCCGATCGTCGATCTTCGCGACGGAAGGTCATTTCATGACATCATGGCGGGATATAGCCCGGAGCTTGCCCCATGGCTTATCGACTTGGCCGAGTGGAACCCGTCTCCTTGGCCGGCATCTCGCCGCCCTATTCGATTCATCGCCAGCGCTTCACCGTCACCTATGACTATGCCGTGCTGTTCACGCGCGATTGCTTCGCCCCGGACAATGACACGCTGGCGATGGTGATGGCGAGGGCGCCCGGCGCGCCGCGCCCGCGCTGCATCGCCTTCGTCGATCTCGGCGTCATCGCCGGCCGACCCGATCTGATCGCGGAAATCGACACCCATTTCTCGACGCGGGACGATCTGCCCAATCTGATCCGTCCGCCTCAGCCGCTACCCGGCGGAGAGGCGATCAAAAATGATCCGCAACTGATCGCCCGCCTGCAGGACATGATCCTCGAAGGCCGTATCGATCGCCATTCCTATGTGCTCGCGGTGGGCGGCGGGGCCTTTCTCGACGCGGTCGGGCTGGCCGCGGCGATGGCGCATCGCGGCGTCCGCCTGGTGCGCGTGCCGACGACCGTGCTGGCGCAGAATGATTCGGGCGTGGGCGTGAAAACCGCGATCAACCGCAACGGCGCCAAGAATCAGATCGGCGTCTTCGCCCCGCCCTGGGCAGTGATCAACGATGCCGCGCTGCTCGACAGCCTGCCCCGGCGGGATCGCATCGCCGGCATGGCCGAGGCGGTGAAGGTGGCGCTGATCCGCGATGCGGATTTCTTCGCCTGGCTCGAACGATCCGCCAACGCGCTCGTCCGCTTCAAGCCGGAGGCGGTGGCGACCATGATCCGCCGCTCGGCCGAGATCCATATGCGCCAGATCGCCGAGGGCGGCGACCCCTTCGAGCAGGGCAGCGCCCGGCCGCTCGATTTCGGCCATTGGGCCGCGCACAGGCTGGAGGAGCTGACGCACGGCCAGTTGCGCCATGGCGAGGCGGTGGCGATCGGCATCGCGCTCGATACGCGCTATTCGGTGCTATCCGGACTGCTGCCCGCCGGCGAGGAGTTGCGCGTGGACGCGTTGCTGGAGCAGCTCGGCTTCAGCTTGTGGCATCCCGCGCTTGGCCTGCGCGACGACGCCGGCCGGCCGCTCGTCCTGGCAGGGATCGAGGCGTTTCGCGAGCATCTGGGCGGGCGGCTGACCATAACTTTGCTCGCCGCACTCGGCCGCGGCATCGAGGTCAATGTGATGGACGCGAAGCTGATCGGGCAGGCGATCGACTGGCTCGCGGAACGCGCATCGCCATGATGGTCCGGCCGGACGAATGGTTGGGCTATTGCCTCAACGTCCATCCCACGCAAAGCTTCGCCGAGGTGCGCGCGGCATTGCTCGGCCCGGTCAGGGAACTCAAACGCCGGCTCGCCCCCGATCGGCCCTTCGGCGTGGGCCTGCGCATGTCCGCCGAGGCGCTTGCCCATCCGGATGCGGCTGGGGAGATCAAGGCGATCTTCGCGGCGGAAGGCTTCGCCGCTTATACGATGAACGGCTTTCCCTATGGGCGCTTCCATGGCGCGCCGGTCAAGGAAGCGGTCTATGAGCCCGATTGGTCGAGCAGGGCACGCCTCAACTACAGTCTGGGCCTGGCGGAGCTGATGGCGGCGCTGGTGCCCGAAGGCGCCATGGCCACGATCAGCACGGTTCCGGGCGGTTATGCGGAAAGGGTCGGCCACAAGCCGGAGGAGATTGCCGAAGTGCTGCTCCGCGCCGCCGCCCATCTGGTGCGGCTCGAGCGCCGCACGGGGCGCCGCATCGCGCTCGCGGTGGAGCCCGAGCCGAGCTGCCTGATGGAGACGGTCGCCGACGCGGTCGCCTTCTTCCGCGCGCATCTCCTGACCGACGGAGCAGCGCGCCGGCTGGCCGCGCTTGCCGACATAAGCCCGGCTGAAGCCGCGCAGGCGCTCCCCCGCCATCTCGGCCTATGCCTCGACGTCTGCCATATGGCGGTAGGATTCGAGGATGCCGGGGAGGCGGTGGCGGCGCTCAGGGCGGCGGGCATCGCCATTCACAAGCTGCAACTGAGCGCGGCGCTGCGCATCGACCATATGGACGCGCGGAGCCGCAGCCGCCTCGCCGCCTTCCAGGACGAAATCTATCTGCATCAGGTGGTGGCGCGCACCGCCGATGGCGGCCTGCGCTCGCATCTCGATCTGCCGCAGGCGCTGGCGCTCGGCGAGGCTTCGGACGGCGAGGCCTGGCATATCCATTTCCATGTCCCCCTCTTCGCCGATCTCGCCCCGCCGCTGGGCTCGACGCGCGACGTGCTGGAACAGGTGCTGGCGCTCCATCGTGCCGAGCCGCTTTCCAGCCATTTGGAAGTGGAAACCTATACATGGGACGTGCTGCCGCCCGAGGTACATCCCGAAGGCATAGCAGGCGGCCCGATCGACATAATCGACGGCATTGAGAGGGAATTGCGATGGGCGCATCGACAACTTTCCTGATCCGCCCACGCGCGGCGATGCTGCTCGGCCGCGTCTCCAATCTGCCGACCATATTCAGCAACGCCATGGCCGGCTTCGCGCTGGCGGGCGGCGATTTCGCCCGCACGGAGGACCTCGCCGCACTCGCCGCCGCCGCACTGGCGCTGCTGCTCTTCTATGTCGGCGGCATGTATCTCAACGACGCCTTCGACGCCGCCGTCGATGCGCGCGAGCGGCCGATGCGCCCCATTCCGCGCGGCGATGCGTCGCGCGGCGCGGTGTTCGTCGCGGGCTCGGCGCTGCTGCTGGCTGCCATGTGGATCGCCGCGCGGAACGGCGCCGGCCCGGAGGGGCTCGCGCTCGCCACCGCAATCCTGCTCTACGACATGCTCCACAAGCGCACGGCGTTCGCCCCGCTCATAATGGGGCTCTGCCGCCTGCTCTGCTATGTGCTGGCGGCGCGGATCGCGGGGGCCGTGCCGGGGCCGGCGCTGCTGTTCGGCGCGTTCGGCCTTTTCTGCCATGTCGTCGGCCTCACTTATGCCGCCCGGCAGGAGGCGCATGACCGGCTGGGTTCCGCCTGGCCGCTGGCCGTGCTGGCCCTGCCGCTCGGCTGGGCGTTCTGGTCGGCCTGGGGCGATGGAACGGCGCTGATCCTCTGGCTTTGCCTGCTGGCAGCGACCGCGCTCGGCCTCAGCCGGCTGATGCGCCGCGCGGCGGGCGACGTGCCGCGCGCGGTGGCGCTGCTGATCGCCGCCATATCGCTGTTCGATGCGGTGCTGATCGCCGCCACGGGCGCGACGGCGGCCGCGATCGTGGCTGCCTTATGCTATCCCGCAACCCTGCTCCTGCAACGGCTGGTGCCCGGGACCTGACGCCCGCTCATCAATCGAACACATGCGCCAAGGCGAGCGCCTTGAAGTCGGTCGCCGCTACGGAGCCGGGCGGCAACAGCTCCGGATTGGAGGAAATGACGAGCGGTCCCTGATCGGGATCGTCCGTCAGCCGCCCGTGCGAGCCCCTCACCAGCCCCGTATCGCCGCTCGATATCACCGACATCAGCCGCCGCTGGCCGAGCTTGCGCAAGGCGAGCGTCCAGGCGGAGCTGAGCTTGGGGAAACGCAATGCGGGATCGAAGAACAGCTCCACCGGATCATAGCCCGGCTTGCGGTGGATATCGACGGTGGTGGCGAAATCGGGCGCGCGGGCGTCCTCCAGCCAATAATGATAGGCGAACCAGCGATCCGCCCGGGCGATCGCCACCAGCTCGCCGCTGCGCGGATGATCCAGCCCCTGCGCCTGCTTCTCCGGCCCACCCCATATCGCCTCCACCCCGTCCATGAGCTCGATCAGGCGCCGCACGCGGCCAATCTGTTCCGGCCGGCGGACATAGATATGGGCAAGCTGATGATCGGCGACCGCGAACGCCTCCGACGCGCCGGGATCGAGCAGCTCGCGCCCCAATTCCTCGCGCACCGTGACCAGCCCCGCCTCGCGCAGCGCACGATTGATGAAGATCGCTTCGCTGACCGGCGTGATGCCATATTCGGAAACGATCAGCACGCGCGCGTGCCGCGCCTCGGCCTGGGCGATGAGGTCGCCCGCCAGCGCGTCGACCTCGCGCAGCGCCCGGCCTATGGCGGGGTGTTTCCTGTCCGGCCCGTAGCGCTGCAGGTCATAATCGAGATGCGGCAGATAGCTCAGCGTCAGCGTGGGATTGCGCGTGGTGATGACATGGCTCGTCGCTGCCGCGATCCAGCGGCTGGCGCTGATATCCGCCATCGGCCCCCAGAAGCGGAACAGCGGGAAACTGCCGAGAAGCCCGGTCAGCTCGTCCCGAAGATCCACGGGATGGCTGTAGCAATCGGGGATCTTGCGCCCGTCGGCCGGATACATGGGCCGCGGCGTCACGCTCCAATCGGCGGTCGCATACATATTGTACCACCAGAAGAGCTTGGCGCAGGTAAAGTCCGGATCGCGCGCCCGGCCGGCCTCCCAAATCTTCTCGCCGGCGATCAGATGGTTGGACTGGCGCCACAGCCAGACCTCCGCCAGATCCCGGAAATACCAGCCATTGGCCACCGCGCCATGCCCCGCCGGCGGCAGGCCGGTCAGCAGCGTCGACTGGACGCTGCAGGTGACGGCGGGGGTCACCGTGCTCAACGGCCGCATGCCGCCGCGGGATGCCAGCCGCGAAAGATGCGGCGTATCGCCTCCCAACAGTTCCGGCGTCAGCCCGACGACGAGAAGCACAAGCGTCGGCGTCATCAATCCATCCTCGCAAGACGAATTGAGTAGGCGATATTACCTATTCTGAAACGTCATTCTGAGCAATCTATAGTGGATTCGATATCATAGACTGTATCACCCCAAATCGGGTGGCAATTTACGTGAGCTATATTCGACATTGTCGGCAATCTCTTCCGGCCGCATCTTTGCAGAAAAGGGGTATGGAATGAGCGTAACGACGCCGAAGCTGCTGCTCGGCCGCTGGATCGCCCGTCAGGCCGCCCCCGATGCGGCGCAATGGCTGGAGGATCATGCAGCGGCGATCGGCGAGGATCGCCCTGATGCGACGATCGATCATGATCTGGCCATGATCCTGGCGCGCATGCCCCGGCGGTTCGGCCGGGACGACCTCTTCCTCGATGCGGTGGATCTGGCGGAAGCTGATGCGGCCTGCCCCGGCTGGTCTCCGGCGGGCCTGAGCCTCGATGGCGCGGCACGGATATATGTGCTGCTGGCGCTCCCCGCCGAAGGTTTCGCCGCCCGTTTCCGCCGGTTGCGCCAAGGCGCCGATCTGGGAGAACTGGTGGCGCTGTTCCGCGGGCTTCCGCTCTATCCCGATCCCCACGGCCTCGAAGCGGAAGCGGCGGAAGGGCTGCGCACCAACATGCGCGCCATATTCGAGGCGATCGCCCATAACAGCCCCTATCCCGCCCCGATCTTCGATCAGCATCGCTGGAATCACATGGTGCTAAAGGCGCTGTTCGTCGGCAGCGCGCTCGCGCCCATTCAGGGCCTCGAAGCGCGCGCGAACAAGGAGCTGGCCGTCATCCTGCGCGATTATGTGCGCGAGCGGCGGGCCGCCGGCCGGCCGCTGCCGCCCGATCTGTGGCGCTGCCTCGAACCTCATGCCGCAGCGGCGGGAGCACTCGACGAGCTCGCGGCCGCGCGCCTTGCCGCCATCCCCGCCCCAGCCCCCAGCATCGAGGAACCCACGGCATGATGGTCATCGATCCGCACGCGCATATGATCTCGCGCACCACCGACGATTATCAGGCCATGGCGGATGCCGGCGTGGTGGCGGTGATCGAGCCGGCCTTCTGGGTGGGGCAGCCGCGCACGCATGTCGGCAGCTATATCGACTATCTTTCGGCGATACTGGGCTTCGAACGCTTCCGCGCCGGCCAGTTCGGCGTCCGCCATTATTGCACCATCGGCCTCAATTCGAAGGAGGCCAATGACGAGGCGCTGGCCGAAGCGGTGATGGACATATTGCCCCGTTTCGCGCTCAAGGAAGGCGTCGTCGCGATCGGCGAGATCGGCTATGACGAGCAGACTCCGCTCGAGGACCGTTATTTCCGCCGCCAGCTCGACCTGGCGCTGGAGCTCGACCTGCCCGTGCTGATCCACACGCCGCATCGCGACAAGAAACGCGGCACGTCGCGCTCGATGGACGTATGCGAGGAACATGGCGTGCCGCCCTCCCGCGTGATCGTCGACCATAATAATGAAGAGACGGTCGCCGAGGTGCTGGAGCGCGGCTATTGGGCGGCCTTCTCAATCTATCCCAGCACCAAGATGGGCGATGCCCGCATGGTCGAGATATTGAGGCGCTACGGTTCGGAACGCATCATCGTCAATTCGGCCTGCGACTGGGGCATTTCCGATCCGCTGGCCGTGCCCAGGACGGCGCATCTGGCGCTGGAGCGCGGCCTCCCGCCGGGCGATGTCCACGACGCCTGCTATGCCAATGCGCTCGCCGCCTTCGGCCAGAGCGGCCAGATGGCGGAAAGCGACTGGCTGGCCCCGCCCCCGATCGACCAGCGCACGCTGTTCGAAGGCAATTCCATATTGCGAGGCGGCCGCCCGCCCGTGATCGAACAGCAGAGCTAGATCAGCCCAGTTCTACTGAGGGCAGGGGTCCCATGTCTCTCACCATGAATACTGTCGTGCGTGGATAGAGACATGGATCCCTGCCTCCGCAGGGATGACGGGATTGTCGGGTTCAACCTTATTGCAAAGCGGACGGCAAAAGGCCGGCCCACCTCAAAAATCGATATCCGCGCCGGCGATGACGACGCCGCCATCCTCCAGCACCTGCCCGGCCGCGATCTTCTCGCGCGCGATCTGCTCGAAGACATGGCGATGCTTGTCGAATATCCATGCGCTCGGAAGCGTGCGCGAATGGCCGCCAGCGCATATTTCCAGCGCCCGCCGCCGCACGTAAAGGGGGATTACCTTCCCCTGATGGAGAAGGGTGGAATCATGATCGCCGGTCTTCATCGGCCGCCCTTTACCAGCAGCATGTCGGACAGGTGAAGCGGCGAAGCGCTCACTGCGCGGCCAGTTCCTTGTAGAATATGCTCGTGCCCCAAGGGCGCCCGTCGGGGAGCAGCGCATAGCCCGGCACATGCCCGGCGAATATCCATCCCAGCCGGCGATAGAGGCGCTCGGCATCGCTTCCCGCCGTATCGAGCACGAGCAGCGTCTTGCCCGCCGCGCGTGCCATATTCTCCGCCGTCTCGACCAGCGCCCGCCCCAGCCCGCGATTGCGCGCCCGCCGATGGACGAGCAGCTTGGCGAGGTCCCCCCGGTGCGGCTGGTTCTCGGGCTGATCGAGCACGATCTGCACCGTTCCCGCCGGCTGCGCTTCGCCATCAATGTCCGCCGCGATCAGGATGCGCTCGCCCGCCGCGACGGATAGGGCGATGCCGCGCCAATAGGCCTGCGCCCTGTCGGAGCCGAGCGGAGCCATGAAGCCGACCGACGCGCCGCCCGCCACGCAATCGACCAGGATCGCGGACAGGCCGTCGATCCGCTCCCTTATCTCATCGGCCGACAGGGATCGGATGACGGGCGAGAGGTTCAAGGCGCTTTCCCGAATGGCCATGAGCGATCGGGACCGCATAGCGCATCGCCCGCCGCATGCGCCACATGCGCCTGTCCATGCGCGTCAGATCATTTCAGATGGGCCGACAGATGCTTGTTCATCTCGAACATGGTCGCCTTCTTCTTGCCGAACACCTTTTCCAGCTTGGCGTCGGCGATGATCTCGCGCTTGTTCTCGGGATTTTGCAGATGATGCTTCTTGATATAGTCCCAGACCTTGCTGACGACGTCGCTGCGCGCGAGCGGCTTGGTGCCGACGATCGCGCCCAACTCATCCGATGGCTGCACTGGCCTGTGCAGGCCGTCCACCTTGCTGCCGCCACCGGACTTCCTTGCGGACTTCGCGGCCATATATCCTCCAGGGACAGAAAAAAGACCGAACTATAAACTTATGGCGGAAAGGATAGGTCCCCTGCCCGCCCGCCCCGGAACAGCATGGACCCGACTGGCGTTCACCGCGGCAATGTTCCTGGGCGCAGGGTCCGTGGATGGCCGGCACGAACGACGATTTCCTGATCTTCCGCCCCGATGACGTCGATCTGGCACGATCGCCGCTCCGCCGGTCGCTGGCCGAGCCGACCTATGCGCTCGGCGCCTTCAACCCAGGCCTTACCCGGCTGCCGAACGGCAATCTGCTGCTGATGGTGCGGATCGCCGAGGCGCTGCGGGAGCCGGTGATTGATGGCCGCATCCGCACAATCCGCTGGACGCCGCAAAGCTATGCGCTCGAAAGCTTCGCGCTCGACAGCGTCGACATGGCCGATCCGCGCTTATTCTCGCTGCGCAGGCCCGCGCATCGGATTCTGGCGCTTACCTCGCTCTCCTGGCTGCTCCCCGTCGAGCTGACGCCCGATGGGCGTGCGATCGTCGCCATCCATTATGATCGCGCGATCGAGCCCGCCGCCTCCTATCAGGAATATGGTGTCGAGGATGCGCGGATCAGCCGGATCGACAATCTCTGGTACATGACGGTCTGTTCGGTGAGTGCCGAGCGGCATTGCACCACGCTCCATATCTCGCGCAACGGGCTCGATTATGCGTTGCAGGGCATCGTGCTCGATCATCAGAACAAGGACATGATCCTGTTCGAAGGCAAGGTCGGCGGGCGCTTCATGGCGCTCACCCGTCCGCTGGGCGAGGTCTATTTCGCCTATCCCGATGCCAGCCCCTATGCCGGCGGCCCCTCGATCAACCTCGCCCAGTCGCCCGACGCGCTCCATTGGAAGCCGCTCGACCGGCCCGGCATACGCGGGCGGAAGGGCTCGACCTCCGCCCTGAAGGTCGGCGGCGGCAGCCCGCCCATCCGCACGGACAAGGGCTGGCTCCTGATCTATCATGGCGTCGAGATGCGCGGCGCAGTGGGCATCTATCGCAGCTTCTGGGCGCTGCTCGATCGCGACGACCCCAGCCTCATCCTCCGGCTGGAGGATGAGGCGCCGCTGCTGGAGGCCGATCCGGCGCTCACCCTGCCGATCGCGCATCAGGCCTATCTGCCCACCCCCGTCGTCTATACCAGCGGGATCGCGGATGGAGGCGACCATTATGTCGTGGCCTCGGGCGAGGCGGATCTCGCCTGCCGCATCACTCTTCTGCCCAAGGCGCTGTTCGCATGACCGCTCGCTGGTGGCAGAAGGGCGTCATCTATCAAATCTATCCGCGCTCCTTCCAGGATATGGACGGCGACGGCATCGGCGACCTGAAGGGGATCGCGCGACGGCTCGATTATCTGGCGGAGCTTGGCATCGACGCCATCTGGATCTCGCCAATCTATCCCTCGCCAATGGCTGATTTCGGCTATGACGTGGCCGATTATCGCGGCATCGATCCTCGCTTCGGCACGCTCGCCGATTTCGACGCGCTGCTCGCCGCCGCGCATGCGCGGGGCATGAAGCTGCTGCTCGATTTCGTGCCCAATCATAGTTCGGACCAGCACCCCTGGTTCATCGAGAGCCGCGCCTCGCGCACCAATCCGAAGCGCGACTGGTATATCTGGCGCGACGCGGCGCCCGGCGGCGGCCCACCCAACAATTGGATCAGCGATTTCGGCGGCTCCGCCTGGCAGTGGGACGAGGCGACCGGCCAATATTATTATCACGCCTTTCTGAAGGAGCAGCCCGACCTCAATTGGCGCAATCCCGATCTGCGCGCGGCGATGATGGACGTGCTGCGCTTCTGGCTGGATCGCGGCGTCGACGGCTTCCGCATCGACGTGCTGTGGCACATGGTGAAGGCCGCCGACTTCCCCGACAATCCGCCCAATCCGGATTATCGCCCGTCGATGGGCGAGATGCACAGCCTGCTCCAGCTCCATTCCACGGACCAGCCGGAGATCCACGATATCGCCGCCGAGATGCGCCGGCTGGCCGATTGCTATGGCGACCGCGTGCTGATCGGGGAGATCTATCTGCCGCTCGACCGGCTGATGCATTATTATGGGCGCGAGCAGGCGGGCGTGCATCTGCCCTTCAACTTCCAGCTGATCGAGGCGCCCTGGAATGCGCGCGGCCTCGCCCAAATGATCGCGGCCTATGAGGCGGCGCTTCCGCCCGGCGGCTGGCCCAACTGGGTGCTCGGCAATCATGATCGGCCGCGCATCGCCGCAAGGCTGGGCGAGGCGCAGGCGCGCGTCGCGACGATGCTGCTGCTCACGCTGCGCGGCACGCCGACCCTTTATTATGGCGACGAGCTCGGCATCGGCCATGTCGAGATAGCGGCCGATCGCGTGCAGGATCCGCGCGAGCTGCGCGAGCCGGGCCTGGGGCTCGGCCGCGATCCGGTGCGCACGCCGATGCCATGGGACGAAAGCCCGAATGCCGGCTTCACCACGGGCACGCCCTGGCTGCCGCTGAATCCGGACTGGCCCATGCGCAATGTCGCACGACAGGCCGGCGAGCCGGGATCGCCGCTGATGCTGCATCGCCGCCTGCTGGCACTACGCCGTACCCATGCCGCGCTCTCGATCGGCGACATACGGCTGATCGACACGGAGGGCGATATGCTCGCCTATGAACGACACGCGGACGGGGAAAGGCTGCTCGTCGCGCTCAACCTGGGCCATGATCCGCAACGCTTCGTGCCGCCACGCTGGGCGCGGGGCGCATGCCTGTTGCTCTCCACGATCGACGATCCTGTCGCCGGCGATGGCGAGGCGCTCATGTTCCGCCCGGACGAAGGCATGATCCTCGCGCCACAGGACAATAGCTGAATGCGCATCGCCATGCTGGCGCCCATCTCCTGGCGCACGCCACCTCGCCATTATGGGCCATGGGAGCTCGTCACCAGCCTGCTGACCGAAGGGCTGGTCGCGCGTGGCGTGGATGTCACGCTCTTCGCCACGCGGGATTCCCTTACAGCCGGCACGCTCGCTGGCATCTGCCCCGCGCCCTACTCGGAGGATGCGTCAATCGACCCCAAGGTGTGGGAGATGCTGCACGTCGCCCATGTCTTCGAGCGGGCAGGCGAGTACGATCTGATCCACAACCAGGCCGATTTCGTACCGCTCGCCTTTTCGCGCCTGGTCGATACGCCGCTCGTCACCACCATCCACGGCTTCTCCTCGCCGCGCATATTGCCGACCTACAGGGAATATGAGGATCGGGTCGCCTATGTCTCGATCAGCCATGCCGATCGCGCGCCCGGCCTGCGCTACGCCGCCACCATCCATCATGGCATTCCGATCGACGCGTTTCCCTTCGATCCGCAGGGCGGCGAGAATCTGCTCTTCTTCGGCCGCATCCATCCCGACAAGGGCGCGGCGGAGGCGATCGAGGTCGCCGCGCGCGCTGGCCGCCGCCTCGTCATGGCCGGCATCGTTCAGGATCAGGGCTATCATATGCAGCAGGTCGCGCCCGCCATCGACGGCGACAAGGTCCGCTATTTCGGTCCCGTCGGCGGCGAGATGCGGACGCGCACTCTAGGCTCCGCCCGCGCGCTCCTCCACCTGATCAATTTCGAGGAGCCTTTCGGCCTGTCGGTGATCGAGGCCATGGCCTGCGGCACGCCGGTGATCGCCACGCGGCGCGGATCCATGCCCGAGTTGATCGACCATGGCGTCACCGGCTTCCTCGTCGACAGCCTCGCTGAAGCGGTCGACGCCATCGCCCGCATCGACGAGATCGACCGCGCCGCCTGCCGCGCGGCGGTCGCGGCGCGCTTCAGCGTCGATCATATGGTCGATCGCTATCTCGACCTCTACCGCTCGATTCTCGGGCGCGCCTGACGGGCAGCCATCCGGGCCAAGCGGAGCCGCCGCGCCGGAACGCCTCAATGGGGAGCCGCGTTGGGGGCTTGGATGTCGCATCGTTGGAGGATGACATGAGCGACAGCAAGCATCCCATGCAGGCGGACGGATCGGGCACTAGCCGGAATGCCGGCGACAGTGTCGATCAGCCGGAGGCGAATGGCCGCAAGACTTCGGGCGAGTCCGGTGGCGGCTTCTATCCCAATCCGCATCGCGGCAAGAAACCCGGCCGCAGCCCCAGCGATTTCCTCGGCCATGGCGGGCAGACGGTGATGGCCTATCATGGCACCGGCCAGCTCGGCGACAAGAAGATCGAGGGACAGGAAAATCCGAACTCGCCCAGCAAAGAGGAATAGCCCTGATCCGCGCCCGAGCGGGCCTGCTCGCTATCCGGCGCGGGCCTGACGATGCGCGCCCATCCAGAGCACCTCCAGCCGCTCCGGCCCGCATTGCACGGCTTCCACCGTCACATGCCGGTCGAGCAACCCGTTGAAGGAAGGATCGGGCGCGAAGGTCCAGATACCGCCATCGTCGGCATCCAATATCATGCCGCGCGCGCCACGCCTCAGAAGGCCGGACATGCGCCGATGCAGTTGCGCGCCGGAGGGGCTCGACCACGGCTTCATGGCGTGACACTCCGGCCGCCGCACTGCGCCGGTCCCTTTCTCCACTTCTCCCGCATCGCAGCGAAGCCGCGCCTGCATCGATCGACCGTCTCTTCCGTCATGGCGCGCTCCATGGCTCGCATCCGGACATGATCCGCCTGCAGGGTCCCCGCTCCAATCACCTGCATTAGGGCCTGCAACTACCGGCGACCACGGATCCGGCCCCCGACACGACCCGCCGCAGACCCGGGCTGAACGGACTTTGCCTTGGAATTGGGTCGCGCACAGCGGGGTAAAAATAGGGTGGGGAATGGGGGTGCCCCCGGCCGCGCCATGAGCCGCTATTGGTTCGGCCGCGTGGAATCGCAGGGGGTCTCGCCGCGATGGGCCGAACATGTCGGAACAGTCGATCGGGGGCGCTCCCGAAAGCGATTCGCGGACCCCGTCGCGATCCGCCGAACGCCATACACGGCCCGGCGCGATGCGATGATGCAGATCAGGCCATGCGACTAATATAAGTGAAAGCATGGCTTCGGGCAGAACGGCACCTTCACCGAAGCGCTTGAAAGAGCGAACAAAAAACAATCGACGCCATTCAAGGAGAGACAAGGAATGAAGGGCAGACGCCATCCCAGCGGTATTCCCGCTCCGGTCCATCGGTCCTGGAATCTCGAACCCGGGGCGCGTCGCAATGTCAGCCCCTGGTTGTTGGCGGGACGGCAGCCGACCGCGGCCGATATCTGGGCGGTGATCGACGGCGAGGAAGCGGATCATTCCCTTCCCCACCATCCCCAATCCGAACCGAACAACTAATCCCCGCCCGCCGGCCCGCGCGGCTCAGCGGGCGACATCCTCCCCATCGGGCACGCCTGCCAGCTCGGCCAACCATGGCCGCGCCGTGCCGTCCGATGGGGCGCGCCAGTCGCCGCGCGGGGAGAGGCTGCCGCCGGCCGAGACCTTGGGCGCATTGGGGATGGCGGACCGCTTGAACTGGCTAGTCTGGAAGAAGCGGAACAGGAACTCGCCCAGCCAACGCCTGATCGTCGCCAGATCATAGGCGTTGCGCGCCTCCTCCGGCATGCCCGCCGGCCAGCGCCCCGCCGCCACATCCTTCCAGGCATGCCAGGCGAGGAAGGCGATCTTGGACGGCGGCAGGCCGTAGCGCACGACATAATGCAGGAAGAAGTCGTGCAGCTCATAAGGGCCGATCTTCGATTGCGTGCTCTGGATCGCGCCGTCGGCATCCGCCGGCACCAGTTCGGGCGAGATCTCGGTGCCGAGGATCGCGGTCAGCACCCGGTCCGTCTCGGCATCGAACTGGCCGGTCTGGACGCACCAGCGGATCAGATATTGGATCAGCGTCTTGGGCACTGCGGCATTGACCGCATAATGGCTCATCTGGTCGCCCACGCCATAGGTGCACCAGCCGAGCGCCAGCTCGGAAAGGTCGCCCGTGCCGACGACGAAGCCCTGCCGCTGATTGGCCAGGCGGAAGAGATAGTCGGTGCGCAGCCCCGCCTGCACATTTTCGAAGGTGACGTCATAGACGGGCTCACCGCTTGCGAAGGGGTGGCCCATATCGGCAAGCATCTGGCGCGCGGCGGGGCGGATGTCGATTTCCGCGCCGGTCACGCCCAATGCGCGCATCAGCGCCCAGGCATTGCCCTTGGTCTCCTCGCCCGTCGCGAAGCCCGGCATGGTGAAGCCCAATATCGCCGAACGCGCCATGCCGAGCCGGTCGCACGCCTTGGCCGCGACGATCAGCGCATGGGTGGAATCGAGCCCGCCCGACACGCCGATCACGAGATGTTTCGTGCCCGTCGCGGCGATACGCTTGGCGATCCCCTCCACCTGGATGTTGAACGCCTCATAGCAATCCTGATCGAGCTGCTCGGGCGTGTCGGGCACGAAGGGAAAGCGCCTGAGCGCCCGGTGCAAGCCCACATCCTCCATCGTCGGCCGATGCTCGAAGCGCACGCGTCGAAATGCCGTCTCGGGATGGCCCGCCACGGCCGCGCTGTCGTTGAACGTGCCGTTGCGCATCCGCTCCAGCCGCAGCCGCTGCACGTCGATATCGGCGACGATCATCCCCGGCTCGGTCGAGAAGCGGCGGGATTCTGCAATCGGCTCGCCCAGCTCATGGATCATCGCCTGCCCGTCCCAGGCGAGATCGGTGGTGCTCTCCCCCGGCCCCGCCGCCGAATAGATATAGGCCGCGACCGCGCGGAACGATTGCGACGCGCAGAGCAAGGCCCGCTCGCGCGCCTTGCCGATGACGATGTTGGATGCCGATAGATTGCACAGGATCAGCGCACCCGCGAGCGCACCCATTGTGGAGGGCGGCGTCGGCGACCAATAATCCTCGCAAATCTCGGCATGGAAGACGAAGTCGGCAAGGTCGCTCGCCGCGAAGAGCAGGTCGGTGCCGAACGGCACGGTCTGCCCGGCCACCTCTATCTCCAGCCCGCGCAGGCCCGCGCCGGGGGCGAACCAGCGCTTCTCATAATATTCGCGATAATTGGGGAGATAGGCCTTTGGCACCACGCCCAATATGCGCCCCCGCGCGATCGCCAGCGCGGTATTATAGAGCCTGCCGTTGCGACGCAGCGGCGCGCCTACCAGCAGCACCGGCTTGAGGCTCCGGCTTTCCTCGACGATCCGTGCAATCCCGGCCTCCACCGCATCCAGCAGCGCATCCTGCAGATGCAAGTCGTCGAGCGCATAGGAGGAGATGCCGAGCTCGGGAAACAGCATCAGGTCCACGGCCTGCGCATCGCCCTCGCGCGCGAGCGCCAGCGTCGCCTCTACATTGGCCGCCGGATCGCCCGCGGTCGCCAGCGGCGTGCAGGCCGCGACACGCACGAAACCCTGCGCATGGATCGAGAAGAAATCGGTCACGCCATCGCCTCACGCATCATTTCCAACGCCACCCGCATGCAGGCGATGCGAACCGGCCCCCGCCCTATATCGCCGAAATGCGCCTCGCGGTGTGAAGTTTTGCCGTCGCGCCGCGCGCAGCCGAAATGGACCAGCCCCACCTCGTCATCGGGGCCCGCGCGCCCGGCAAAGCCGGTGATGGCAAGCGCGATGTCCGCCGCGGAATGCGCGATCGCCCCCTCCGCCATCGCCACCGCAACCTCCCGGCTCACCGCGCCGCAACGCTCGATCTTCTCCGCCGCAATGCCGAGCAATTCGCACTTTGCCTGCTCGCTATAGACGATGAAGCCGCGCTCGAACGCATGGCTCGCTCCCTCCACATCGGTCAGCAACGATGCCAGAAGCCCCCCGGTGCAGCTCTCCGCCGTCGCCAGCGTCAGGTCGCGGTCACACGCCTCCTTCAAATATGCATGGGCCATCGCCTCCACCTCGTCCGGCATCACGGCAGACAGGGTCTCGGTCATCCTTCGCTCCTTGGTTTATATTCTGCCTTCGAACGTCGCGCTGACCTCATCCGAACCCGCCTCATTCCGCCCGCAGCGTCGCGCCGAGCTATGCCTCCATCGGCGAGGCGTAGCGGCTTTTCCGGCGCGACGGGTTTCAACGCTGCCCGGCAACGTCATGGATATACCTATCCAGCACCAAGGCTCGGTTCGGGATGTGGCGCGAAAACATCATCCATGGCCCCAGCAGCCCAGATCCTGCCTAGTCCCCGCAGTCCCATTTCTCGGTCGCGGCCTCATAGGCACGCAGAAAGGGATGGAGATGCGTCCTATAGGGCGCGGCCGAGCCTATCGCGCTGGTATAGAGGGGCTTGCGCACCTGCGCGACGCTCGAGGTCGCGACAGCACGCTCGGTGCGATGAAAGTTATAGACGCGCTCGTCATCGGCCAATCCACAATGGGCCAGGATACGCGGTATAACCTGTTCCGGGGCGGTAACCAGCTCAGCATAAGGCACCACGAGCATCTTTTCGCCAACCAATCGGCGCCAATGTTCAAACAAGCGATCCTCAGCCGCAAGATGCTCCCCCAGATCAGACAAGGAAAAGCTCCAGCCCAAGCCGGCTGCAAAAAAAGTACGGAAGCAGGACCAAGCCGTATCCAAAGGATCGCGGCGCAGCCATATGATCGGAGCCGAAGGCAAGGCCATTCGGATCAGCCCCGCAAAACGGCTGTTATTCAGGGTCTTGTCTACCACAAGGCCATTCGGGCCAAAACGCTCGGTCAGCAGATGGTTATAGGTTTTAACGATGGGTTCCCATGCAGCCATCGGCGATCCCGAGCGTCTGACATAATGCCGCACATCCTCGCCGGTAGCACCACCGATCGGCTGAACCGCCTGCGCAATAAGGTTAACCTCCGCTCCGTCGGATACCGCGCGATGGCTCGTTAATATCTGTTCGACGAGAGTAGTGCCGGACCTGGGCATGCCGATCACAAAAAGTGGCCGCGGCACGGAAGATGTCGCTCTCGCTGAAAATGCCTCGAGCAAGCCAGCATCGAAGGAGCGAATGATGCTGGCGGCGTTGGCACGATCGCCCCGTGCATCATAGGACCGCGTCCCACGGATCAGCTCTGCGCCTTCCGAGAAGGCGGCGAACGCCTTGTCGACTTCCCCGAGATCGTCCCAGCTTTTGCCGACTGCATAAAGATAGGCTGCTCGCGAGGCGGGCGGCTGTTGCCGCACTGCGTCGCCTGCCCTCATCAAGTGGTCGAAGTCGGGGGTGGCTGCACGCATCCTCGACAGAGCCACCAGCGCCAGCCAGCTAGCTCCCGAAGCAGGCAATATCCGTACCGCAGCGCGCAAATGAGCCTGCGCGCGCTCCATATCGCCAAGCTGCGACCAGGCAGTGCCGAGGAAATGATGATATGAGGCATCGCCTTGCGCTTTGGCAGCAAACGGCTCGATCAGGCCAACCGCCTGCTTCAGTCTTCCGGATCTCGCCAGCAGCTCGGCCTGGGCGAGCCGCCGCTCTCCACTTGATGGATCATTCGCCACATAGCGTGCCATCGCCGCGTGAGCGATGGTCCATTCACCTACCGTCGCCGCAAAACGCGCGACAGGCTGCCAGTTCTTGCCGAGCGGCTGCCCCGCTGCGAGCAGCCTCCGCGCGGCATCGATGGCGACTTGGCGATCGCCACGATTCAGCGCGTCCACAAAGACATTCACGTCAGACAAGGCGCTTCCTTCGGCGTCGGTCACTCGATCCCTTACACACCTTACACATATGAAAGGGGCCGGCATTGCCGACCCCCTCGTACAGTATTCCTATGATCCCTTGGCTTAGAAATCGATGCCGAGCTGAAAGCGGAAGTAGCGCGGCGTCTGGTAGAGGTTCGGCAGACCATAGTCCGAACGTGGAGCACCCGGACCGGTGGTGCCGCGTTCTTCGAAATCGATCTTCGCCTTCTCGTTGAAAGCGTTGAAGACGTCGACGCGGAAGGTTCCGCTGAACAGTTCCGCCGGAATCTTGAAGGCCACCGTCAGATTGGTGACCGTCTGCCAATCCGACTTGAAGACAGTGCCACGCGGCGTAAGCGTAGCTGCCGGCAGCGGCGATGTCCTCGGGTTGGTGACGACGGCCCCATCAGCACCCACACGGCAGTAGAAGCCCGCCGCGCCATAAAGGCCGGCGAATGCGTCGACGCTCGCCGGCACGCGGCCGATACAACCGAAACGACGCGGCGACTGTGCGGAGAAGTTCGCGCCCAGCGTCAGCCAGGGAAGCGGCTGATAGGAGCCATAGAGCTTGAACTTGTGACGATTGTCACCCGGCAGATAGCCGTAAGTTCCATCCGTCAGGCCGGGCTGGTCGAACGCGGTGGTCAGGCCCGAGTCGGTCTGGCCATTGTCCGAACGGATGCCGCCCTCGATATTACCCTTGCTCTTCGACCAGGTATAGGAACCCGAAAGGCTCCACACGCCGTCAAAGTCGCGATCGAAGGTAAAGGTGACCGCCTTATAGGTACGGCGCGCCTTCGGATAGCCGAGATCCTCCGCCGAGAAGTCGATCGTGCGGACGCTCGTCTCGCCCGGCAGCGGATCCGACAATTGGATACGCGCCGGCGCGCCTGGATTGGTCAGCACATATTGGTGGAAACCGCTCCAGGTATCTTCGCAACCCGATATGCCGTTGGCAGCACAGAATTTATTCACCGCGGCATCAATCGCCACGTCCTCGAGCGACTCGTTCAGCTTGCGATACTGGCCGAACAGGCCCACGCGGATCAGACTGCCCAGGCGGCGCTCGATACCGAGCACATATTCGTCGACCGACTGCGGCTTGAGGCTCTGCGAAACGGTCGCGGCGGTCGGAGTGGCCGTACCGTCCGAGAGAAGTTCGCAGTTCGCCACGCCCGTGTCGAAGCAAGGGCGGCCACCGTCGAACAGCAGCGGCGCACCAAGGATCGGCGTATTATCGGGATTGACGCCCGCTACTTGGAAGAAACGCGTATAATCGAGCTCGGCGCCAGCCAAGCGGATATTGGTATTGGCCGGAACCGGCAGATAATAGCGCCCGAACGAACCATAGACCTTGGTCAGGCTGTCCCCGGTCGGATCAACCGAGAAGCTGAGTCGCGGCGCCCACTGGTCGCCCGACTTGAAATAGGTCTCACCATTGACGTTCTTGTTCTCGAAGCGATCGTTGCGGACACCGAGATTGAACGTCAGGCGATTGTCGAACAACGACCAGCTATCCTGAACATAAAAGGCCTCGTTGCGCGACTTGAAGACGCCACCATTGAAATGCGTGCGACCCGATACGTAGAGTGTGCCGGCCGGTGCATAGGGATCGCCTGCCCGCGCAGTATTGTACGTCCAGGCCACGCCGCCCGTGTAGCGACTGTTCGAATCCGTCGTCAGATCCTCGCGATCATAGCCGCCCTTGATATGATGCTGGCCGAAAGCGGTGAAGTAGAGATCGATATCGCCGCGATAAAACTCACGAGTATCGCTCGATTCATCGATCAGATTGAGCGAGTTGCCCGAGAGTGCCGGATTGAAGGCACCGCTCACATCCGTAATGAAAGGATAATCGTCGTTGCTCGATCCAGCAATATCCTGGTTCTTGTTCTTGCCGTAAGCGCCCGAGAGCGTCAGCCAATCCGTAAACTGGCCCGTATAACGGCCGATATAATTTTCGCCGCCGAGACGCTGAACGACCGTGCCTCGATAAGCGCCCGGTCGAGCTGCTGCATCGACCCGGCTGTCATAGGATCCACCATTCTCATCAACAACCGCGAAGCTGTCGATAATGGTCTTCTGGCTCGAATCAAAATAAGTGAATTCCAGGCGATGGCCATCGGTGATGATCGCATCGAGCTTGCCGCCCCAGAAGGGTGACTTGGTGCTGCGCTCCTCTCGACGGAGGCCGGTGCTATAAGCAGGGAATTGCGCGACGTTGGATGTCAGAAGCGTATCGCCCCGCGATATATCCTGGGCCTGATAAAAACCGTAGAAGAACAGGCGATCCTTGAGGATCGGACCGGACAGATAGATGTTCGTCTGGAGACGTTCCTGTTTGTCGGCTTGATTGTAGCCGGTGGCGAGCAGGGTGCCGCCAATGGTGTTCGGAGAATCCTCGCGTAGCGCGTCCGGTTCCCAGGACATCAGCATGCCGCCATGGAATTCGTTCGAACCTGATTTGGTGGTCGCGTTCACAAAGCCGCCAGTGAAACGGCCGAATTCGGCCGGAATGCCGCCGTTCTTTACTTCGATCGTATTGTAGAATTCGAACGGCACGTTAACTGCGCCGAGGCCCTCGCGAAATTCCGTGATATTCAACCCGTTGAGAAAGAATACATTTTCGGAAACCGACGAGCCCGAGATAGCGGCGAGATTGCCGAATGCGGAGTCGCCGAGTGCCGTGCCGGGAGCGAGGAGGACGACGGACGTCAGGTCTCGGGCGACCGGAACACGCGCGGCGAGTTCGCCGATCTGGATGACTGCGCCGGTCGTGGTCCGATCAAAATCGGACACCCGAACACGACGGCCCGTGACTATGATCGCACTGCTGTCCGCCGAAGTCGCCGCGCCTGCAGCGACCAGCTGAAACTGGTTGCCCGCGCTGGACTGCGTCAGAGTAACGGCGGAATCCGAAAAATCGGAGAAGCCCGGCGCCGAGATCTGGAAAGTATAGCTGCCCTGCGGCAGCGCCGGCACGCGATAGGTACCGCTCGAATCCGTGGTGGCGCTACGCGTAAAGCCCTGCGCATTCGAAGTGACGGTCACGGTAGCACCGGAAATTCCATTGCCCGATGCGTCAACCACACTGCCGGTCGCCGTAACGTTGGTATAGTCCTGCGCTGCGGCAGGGGTTTCTAGAATAATCGTAGACGCGAACGTCGCACCCATCATTGCAGCCGCCGATAAAGCGGAACTGCCGTTCAAAAACGCCTTGGTGAAGGTTCTGAAATTAGCCACGCTTCAACCCCCTTTGCAGCATCGACGTCGAATTTCCCTGTCGTTCGTCGAGCTCAGTTGCTTCTCGGCTGGTGAAATCAGCACAGCTCGAGGATGAGCGGACGATGCGAGGACATGATCTTCATGTAAAGCTCACCACATCTTGATGAAGATAATAAACGATTTGCCTGTAGCAATTATGCAACATATCAGACTTGCTGTTGCATAACGGTGATACATCTCCGCATTAGGAGACATCACGGAAAATGCGAGATGCTGACGAGGACGAAGCCGTCCTTCGATCACGTGAAGAGCGGCTACGATTATCACCTCGCTTTCATACATAAAAAAAAGAGGCGGGCATTTCTGCCCGCCTCCAATTTTGGCTTGATCTTCTGTTTCGATCAGAAGCGGAACTTCGCCGCCGCGCCGAAGCGACGACCGATCGCGTCATAGGTCGACGGATAGGTGTTGCCGCTGTTGTATGACGTCGTACCAATCGTATTGCCGACGATCGGCGGCTTCTTGTTGAACAGGTTGAGCACCGTGAAGGTGAGCGAAACCTCGTCCGACACGTTGAACCGCGCGCTCAGGTCGAAATAGTCATGTGCCTTGATCGAGCGATACTGTTCGAGCGGGCCATTGTCCGGGCCACCATCGTCCTCGAGCGCCAGCGGCTCATACTTCACGCCATCGATATGACGCCACAGGAGCGACAGGTCGACATCGTCGAAGGAAAGGGTGGTGCGCTGGTTCCAGCTGAACTCCGGCTGGATCGATTCGCAGTTGACCGAATAATAGCCGACGCATTCACGGTTAATCGAGTTCGGCGTTGCCTTGAACTTGGACGAGTTGGTCCAGTTACCATCGAACGACAGAGCGAGAGCCGCGAAACCCAGGTCCCTCTTATAGTTGATGCTCAGATCGATGCCGTCGGTCGAGAGTCGACCGAGGTTGGACAGTCCCAGCGGAATACCCGGCGTGGTCGCCGAGCTGCCGTCGAGACCGCCGGTGAGCGGATTGCGACGGATCTGGGTGCAGGCCACGCTCGTCGCGCTGCCAGCGGTGAGATTGTCGAAACAGGCTGCGAGCACGTCGCCGATCGTCGGGTCCGTGATCGCGTCGGTTACCTTGATATTATAGTAATCGACGGTGACGGACAGGCCGCGAACCTGCTCCGGCTGCAGCACGACACCGACGGTCCAGGTCTTCGCCTTTTCCACGTCCAGGTTCGGATTGCCGCCCGTCGTGACGTTCGGCTGACCGGCGGACGGATTCTGGATCGCGCCAATCGAGTTGGCAGGGGCGCCCTGAGCAATGCAGACAGCACGCAGGTTGGCATTGGTGGTCGGAGCGGCGCCGGCGCAGGGATCCTGGGCGAGGTTATCCAGACCAACCACCGGCGGCGAGAACAGCTCATTGATGTTCGGAGCACGGGTCGCGACCTGATAATTGCCACGAACCTTGACGCCCAACACCGGCTCCCAGCTACCGCCAGCCTTCCAGGTCTCCTTGCTGCCGGCCGTCGAATAATCGGAGATACGGCCGCCGAGCTCGAGCGTCAGGCTCTTGGCAAAGGGCGCATCTTCCACGAGCGGCGCGATGATCTCGGCGAAGGCTTCCCAGACGTCATATCTGCCGAACGTATCCGGCGAAGCCGCGCCATTGCCGAGCACTTCGTCCGGCGTCTGCGTGGCGAGATCGGAGATGCTGGATGCGCTGTACTTGCGATACTCACCGCCAACGGCGAGGCCGATCGGGTTCGATGCGAGCGGGCTCGCTACCCCAAAGTCACCCGTGATCACACCACGAACCGCCGAGAGCGCGGTGTTGGTCGAACCGCTGGTCGTCACGCCGACCAGGTAATCGAGCTGCTCCTGCGTGATCGAGCCCGCGGGCCCGAACAGGTTGATGGGAACGCAGTCGCCGCCGGACAGACAGGTATTCGGATTAGTAGCAAGCGTCGCCAGGCGCAGACGGGAAAGCAGGCCGTTGCCGCTCTGACGCTGAATATTCTCGCTCTCGCCATAGGTGCCGTAGAGATCGAAATCGAGCGTGTCGGTGATCGACCCGCGAACACCCGCGCGCAGCTGGAAGAGCTGCGTGGTGTAGACGCTGTCGCGCGTGCCGGCTTCGACGAAGCGGCGCGAAACGGCCGACGTGAAGGTCCGGTAGTTCGGATCCGTCGGGCTGGTCGCAAGAGCCGCTGCATCGCACTGCACGGTCGTCAGGCCGTTCGCGGCACAGAATTGCGCCCGCGCGGCCGCCGGCAGATAGGGATTGCTGTACGGAATCTCGAGCGCATTACCGAAGGTGCCCGACGATGCGATGATCGTGCGAACCGTATTCTTCGAGTACATGCCCTGCGTGTAGACTTCGATCCCGTCGGTCACTTCATAGTGGGCCGAGCCGAAGATGTTGAAGCGCTCGAACGGCGTCTGGTAGACGTTCTGCGGATTGAAGTTGAATAGCGCATAGGTCGGGACCAGCGCGCCGGTCGCCGGATCGATCTGGCGCGTGCCGACGCCCGGAAGCGAGAAACGGCCGGGCACGGTCGTGCCGGAGCCGCCGGGACGGCCCGAATAGGAATCGATTGACTGGAAACCATAGTCGCGGTCGCCCTGATAGATCGGGTCGGACTGCTGATAGCCGATGCTGAAGGTGGCGTTGCCGCGGCCATCATCAAAATTGGCGCCCGTCGACAGATCGACGCGGAAGACATTGCCGTCGCCCTGTTCGCTGATCTGGTTGCTGACGTTCGCTTCGAAGCCCGCGAAATCCTTCTTCGTGATGAAGTTCACCACACCGGCTACCGCGTCCGCACCATAAGTGGTGGAAGCGCCGCCGGTAAGGATATCGACGCGCTCGATCAGCGCGAGCGGGATGTTGTTGAGGTCGACCGCGCCAACCAGGCCGGCCGGTGTCACGCGCGCGCCGTCGAGCAGCACGAGGTTACGATTATAACCCAGGCCGCGCAGGTTGACGTAGGAAGCGCCGCCATTGCCGTTGTTGACGGCCGAGCCGATGCTCGGAACCGCGCCCGGCAGGGTGCGGAGCAGTTCTTCGGCGACATTCGACTGACGCAGTTCGATTTCCTGCGCGCCGATCACAGCGACCGGGCTGGACTGAACGAGGTTCGGATTCTGGATCAGCGAGCCGGTAACGACAATCGCGTCCTCAGAGGCCGGCTCGGCCTCTTCCTGCGCCGGCGCGGTCTGCGACCAGGCCGGAGCTGCGGCAAAAAACGCCGTCGCAGCGATGGTGGATGCCAACAGGCTATCCCTGAAGCGGTTGGAAATCATCAATAGTCCCCCTTGGATGCCGGCGTCCCACCGGCAAGGCACTCGTCGTCGCGTCAGCCGAGAAGCCAACGGATGTCACTTCCTAGGATGTCCCGGTAAAATTACGCAATCTGCGGCCATGGTGCGGCGCGACGATATTGCCCCTCTGTTACACCAAAGACACAGATTGACGCTTCCAGAGCAGTTGGCGCGCAAAAAAACGACGCGCTCGGGCGCTCCTGCCCCTGTCGCAGGAAACGCATTGCATTGACGCCCAGCTCGCAAGAAGAAGATCGGATCAGCGCCCATGCCGATCTCGCCGGGACAGGGATGTACTAGGTCGTTGGCAAGCCATTGAGGAGATATTCGTGCCGACCATATCGTTCTTGGTGTTGATAATCCTTCCGATTACGGCGGCCACCTCCGCCGCGGCGCCCAAGGCATCCGCGCTGACAGCACTGACGAATTGCCGCGCGATCGCGGAAAATGAGGCGAGGCTCGCCTGCTATGACGCCGCTGCGGCCGAACTCGATACGGCCGCGAATAAGAAGGACATTCTCGTCCTCGACCGGGAGGATGTGCGCGAGACGCGGCGTAGCCTCTTCGGCTTCGCCCTACCGCGAGTGCCCCTGTTCGGCGCCCGGGACGACAACGAGGAGAAGGTCGAGGATATAGAGGAGATCACCGCCAAGATACGCGGTGCCCGATCCCTCGGCTATGGCAAATGGCAGATCGTCCTTGAAGACGGAGCTACCTGGTCGACCACCGAGGCAGTCGCCCGGCGGGAGCCCAAAGGGGGCAGCACGGTCGTCATCCGCCGCAAATCGATGGGCAGTTATATGATGAAGATCGACGGTGATCAGGGCGTCCGCGCCAAGCGGGACGGCTGAACGACCGGAGCGATGCTCAACTTACCGGCATCGCCCCAACAAGCCGTTGCGGGTCGATGCGCTCGCCGCTCCACATCATCGCCCAATGAAGATGCGGGCCGGTCGATCGGCCGCTGGTGCCGATCGCGCCGATCCGCTGGCCCTGGCGGACATGCTCGCCCGGCTTCACGTCGATACGCGACAGATGCAGCATCGCGCTGTTCAGCCCCATGCCATGATCGATCATCAAGAGATTGCCCTCGAGCGTGAAGGGCGCCTCCGCCGCGAGCACGACCACGCCATCGGCCGGTGCCACGATCGGCGTTCCGCTCGGCCGCGCCACGTCCACGCCGCTATGGAAGGCGCCCGGCTCGCCGGCATAGATGCGCTGCGATCCGAAGACGCCGCTGATCCGCCCCGTCACCGGCCAGGCGAAGCGCTGCCGCCATCCCTCCACGGGGGAGCGCAGCGCGCGGGCCGCGCCGATCCGTTCCAGCTCGGTCTTGCGCCGCGCGAGGAATTCCGGCGTCGGCGTGGTGCCGCGCGGCAATGTCGGCAACGACTGTATGTCCCATGCGCGGGGCGCGATCGCCAGCGCCTGGCGCAGCAGATCGCCATTCGTCAGCTCCGCCTCGACGGTAGCAGCCGGCCCATGGTCGCGGCCGAAGCCGATCAGGAAACGGCCGTCCGTCGCGAAGGGGATCGTCTTGCCATCGAGCCTGAGCGCCACCGTGCCCATGGGCGCCTGCCCGAAGGCGAGCCCGCCCTGGATCAGCCCGCCGGTGAAGCCGAAATCAGCGCTGCGCAGCACGGCCGCGCGCGGAGCCGCTGGCGGCGCCGGCGGAGCGGGCTCAGCCATCCTCGGCGCCTCGACCGTTCCGGAAGCGCAGGCCGTAACGAGCAGCGCCGTCGCCAGCGCCGCCCATGCGCCCGGCTTCAAGCCCGCGCCTCGCCCTTGGCCGCCATCTCCGCTTTGGTCGCCGCTTCCGCGCTGGCATAGGCTTCCTGCCGCGCTACGCTCCAATAGCGCAGATGATCGAGCGGGATCTTCTCGCCCGAAACCGCGCAGAGGACATGATCGCCGGGCACGAGCACCCGGAAGCTATTGGCCAGATAATGGAGCTTGGCGGCCCGGCCGCCTTGGGACATCAACATGATAGCGCTTTCCTAAAGCAGCTTCGGCTGTACCGGCTTCGGCGCCGCCGCTTTCTTTTTCTCATATGGGGAGGATGCGTCCCGCTCAACCCGGGCGTCCACCCGCCCGTCGGCAAAAACCAGCGTCAGGGCGCCTGCCGCCTGCGCCTCGCCCGCCGTAGCGATCGTGCCGCCGCCCGGACGGCGCTCGACCCGCGCATAGCCGCGCGCAAGTGGCTTGTCCGGATGGAGCTGCTCGGCCAGCCGCCATAGCCGGGCGAGGTTCAACCGGCCATCCGCGATCCGGGCCCGGATGATCTCCGGCCGCAGCCGCACGGCGGCCAATCGTTCATGACCCCGCTCGATGCGATCCTGGAGCAGCCGGGGCCTGAGCGCGCCCGCGACATGGCTGAGCTCGCCGCGCGCATGCGCCAGCCGGTGCGAAAGCGCGCGTGGCAGCCGCTCGCCCAGATCATCGGCGCGCTGGCGCTGCGGCCCGAGCAGCCGCTCGGGCGTCGGCCAGCGCGCGATCAGCGCCTCCAGCCGCTCGCCCGCCCGCTCGCGATAGCGCCGCACGCAGCGGCCCGATCGCAGCCCAAGCTCACGCACCTGCGCCAGAAGCTCGGCGCGCACGGGCACGGCGATCTCGGCGGCCGCCGTCGGCGTCGGCGCGCGCACGTCCGCAGCAAAGTCGCACAAAGTCGTGTCCGTCTCATGCCCGACCGCCGAGATAGTAGGGATCGGCGATTCCGCCACCGCGCGCACCACCACTTCCTCGTTGAAAGCCCACAGATCCTCGATCGATCCGCCGCCGCGCGCGACGATGATCAGGTCCGGCCGGGGCGCAGGGCCGCCCGCCTCCGGCAGCGCACCAAAGCCGCGCACGGCGGCCGCGACCTGCGCCGCCGCGCCTTCGCCCTGCACCGCCACGGGCCAGACGATCACATGGCTGGGGCAGCGATCCTCCAGCCGGTGCAAAATGTCGCGGATCACGGCCCCCGTGGGCGAGGTCACGACGCCGATCACGCGCGGCAGGAAAGGCAGCGGCCGTTTGCGCTCGCGATCGAACAGCCCCTCGGCGGCAAGCTGGCGGCGGCGCTGGTCGAGCAGCTGCATCAGCGCGCCCTGCCCCGCCAGCTCGAGCCGCTCGATCACCATCTGATATTTGGAGCGGCCGGGATAGGTGGTCAGCCGCCCGGTCGCGATCACCTCGATCCCATCCTCCGGGCGGAAGGCGAGCGCGGAGCCCGTGCCCTTCCAGATCACGCCGTCGATGCAGGCACGATCGTCCTTCAGCGTCAGATAGCTGTGCCCCGAGGCGACCCGCTTGAAGCCCGAAATCTCGCCGCGCACGCGCACATGGGAAAAAGCATCCTCCACGCTGCGCTTGAGCGCGCCGGACAGTTCGGAGACGGTGAGCGCGGGTGCGTTGTTCCCCGCCGCCTCCTCGGCTAACAGCCGGGCTCGATCGGGAGAATTTGACGCCATGATAGTCCTGCTGCTGGGTAACGGAGGCCGCGAACATGCGCTCGCCTGGAAGCTTGCGCAATCACCGCGCCTCGTGAAGCTTTATGCGGCGCCGGGCAATCCCGGCATTGCAGAACATGCCGAACTGGTGGCGCTGGACCATGCCCATCAGGAATCGGTCGTCGCCTTCGCACGCGACAATAATGTCGGGCTGGTGGTGGTCGGCCCCGAACAGCCGCTGGTCGAGGGCCTCGTCGACAAGCTCGCGGCGGAAGGCATTCTCGCCTTCGGGCCGACCGCCGCCGCGGCGCAGCTCGAAGGATCGAAGGGCTTCACCAAGGATCTCTGCGCGCGGGAGAATATCCCGACCGCCGCTTATGCCCGCTTCACCTCGCTGGAGGCGGCGCAGGCCGGCCTCGCCCGCTTCGGCCTGCCCGTCGTCATCAAGGCGGACGGGCTCGCAGCGGGCAAGGGCGTGGTCATCGCCGAAACCGCCGAACAGGCCAAAGCCGCGCTCGCCGACATGTTCGCGGGCGGCTTCGGCGCGGCCGGGGCGGAAGTGGTGATCGAGGAATATCTTACCGGCGAGGAAGCCAGCTTCTTCGCGCTGACCGACGGCAGGACGGTCGTCCCCTTCGGCTCCGCGCAGGATCATAAGCGCGTCGGCGACGGCGATGTCGGGCCCAATACGGGCGGCATGGGCGCCTACAGCCCCGCGCGCATCCTCACGCCCGAGCTCGAAGCGCGCACGATGGCCGAGATCATCGAGCCCACCGTCCGCGCGCTGGCCGCTGCCGGCACGCCTTATTCGGGCGTGCTCTATGCCGGGCTGATGCTGACGGCCGACGGCCCCAAGCTGATCGAATATAATGCCCGCTTCGGCGATCCCGAATGCCAGGTGCTGATGTCCCGCTTCGACGGCGATCTGATCGACCTGCTGCTCGCCGTCGCCGAGGGCCGCCTCGCCGAGATTCCGGCGCCGCGCCTCGCCGCGCGCACCGCGCTCACGGTCGTCATGGCCGCCAAAGGCTATCCCGGCACGCCCGAGAAGGGAGGCGCGATTCGCGGGATCGAGGCGGCCGAGATGGGCGGCGCCAAGATATTCCAGGCCGGCACGGCGCAAAAGGACGGCCTGCTCGTCGCCAATGGCGGCCGCGTGCTCAACGTCACCGCCACCGGCGCGACCGTCGCCGAGGCGCAGGCCGCCGCCTATCGCGCGGTCGACGCGATCGACTTTCCCACCGGATTCTGCCGGCGCGACATAGGCTGGCGCGAGGTGGAACGCGAACGGAACGGCTGAAGCCCGTCCGCCGTTCGAGATCAGGAAATAGCCCGAAAAGAGGACCCATGGACCAGACCACGCTCATCGCCATTTCCGTCGTCGCCCTGTTGCTGGTCATCGGCCTGTTCTTCCTGCTTCGGGGCAAGAAGCAGCATATCGAGCTCAGCGCGCCGCCGCCCGCAAAGCCGGTCATGCGCGCCGCGCCCGCGCCTGCCCCCGGCCCGGAAGGCAATGGCGTGACGGACGAGGCCGCCGCCGCGGTCGAAGATGTGGTCGGCGAGATTTTGGAGGTCGACGCGCATCATGATCGCGCGCTCGATGAGGCCGCCGCTGGCCCGGCCGATCCGCTCACCCGGATCAAGGGCCTCGGCCCCAAGGCGGAGGCGCGCCTTGCCCAGCTCGGCATCACCCGCTTCGAGCAGATCGCCGCCTGGACGCCCCAGGAGGTCGCCGAAATCGACGCCCAGCTGGGCCCCTTCAAGGGCCGCATCCAGCGCGACCGCTGGGTCGAGCAGGCCACCCACCTTGCCCAGGGCGACATTGCCGGGTTCGAGGCGAAATTCGGCAAGCTGAGCGGCTGATCATCGACCGTCGCCCCCGCCTGCGCGGGGGCGACGGGATTATCCGGATCTAACCCTGCTGTCCCTTGGCCTCGACGGCAAGCAGCTTGTCGATCTTGCGCCCATCCATGTCGACGATCTCGAAGCGCCAGCCATGGCTGCGGAAATGCTCGCCCACCGTCGGCAGATGCTTGAGCACCGAAAGCGCGAAGCCCGCCACCGTCGCATAATCGCGATCCTCGGGCAGCGTGATCCCCAGCCGCTCGGCCAGCATGTCGGCGGAAAGCGAGCCCGACACCAGCCAGCTCCCGTCGCCGCGCTCCACCAGCGGCGGATCGGTATCATGATCCTTGTCGGACGCGAACGCGCCCGCAATCGCCGCGAGCAGGTCGGCCGGCGCCACCAGGCCATCGAAATGGCCATATTCGTCATGGACCAGCGCCATCGGCACGTCCGCCTCGCGCAGCGTGCCGAGCACGTTCATCGCGTCCATCTGATCCGGCACCACCGGCGCCTGCCGCATCAGCGCGCGCAGGTCCAGCGGCCGCCCGTCGACCAACGCCGCCAGCAGGTCGCGCGCCTGCACCACGCCGATAATCTCGTCCACCGATCCTTCCGCCACGGGCATGCGGCTGTGCGACAGATGCGCCAGCCTTTCGCGCACGGTCGCCTCGTCGGCATCGGCATCGATCCATTCCACCTCGGTGCGCGGCGTCATCACCTCGCGCACCGGCCGGTCGGCCAGCCGCACCACGCCCGAGATGATCGCCCGCTCGCTCTCCTCAATCACGCCCGCGCTCGATGCCTCGGCGACGATCAGGTGCAGCTCCTCGGCGGTGACATGCTTCTCCGATTCCCGCTTGAGACCGGAAAGCTTGAAGATCAGCGCGCTCGACCGGTCGAGCACCCACACGAAGGGCGCGGTGATCTTGGAAAGCCACAGCATCGGCAGCGCCATCAGCGCCGCGATCGGCTCGGGCGAGCGCAGCGCGAACTGCTTGGGCACCAGCTCGCCGATGATCAGCGAGAGATAGGTGGTGACGAAGATGACGAGCCCGAAGCCCCATTTGGCCGCCGACGCCGCCGACATGCCGAGCAGTTCCAGCCGCTCACCCACGGGCCCACCCAGGCTCGCGCCCGAATAGGCGCCGGCGAGGATGCCGATCAGCGTGATGCCGATCTGCACGGTCGAAAGAAACTTGCCCGGCGCGGAGGCGAGCTGGATCGCGGTGCGCGCGCCGCGCCTGCCGGTGCGCGCCATCGCCTCCAGCCGCGGCTTGCGCGCGGAAACGATCGCCAGCTCGGACATGGCGAAGACGCCGTTCAGCGCGATCAGCGCAAGGATGATCGCAAGGTCGATCCAGGGGAATGGCGTGGGGGAAGGGGCGTCGGGCATGGCGGCGTCCATTCCCTATCGCCGGTTTCTGTCTCTACGACAACAGCAGGATCATATCCCGTTCAGCACGGCGGCGGAACAACGTCTCCATGACGGGGTTGAGCCGCGATAAAATCGCAAGAACAGAAAGGACGAATATCATGCATATTTCTCACAGGATCCTGGGCGCGGCGGCGGCCCTGTCGCTGCTCGGCACGGCCGCCTGCACCACCGATCCGGTGACGGGCGAGAAGCGCATGTCCAAGGCCGGGATCGGCGCGGGCCTTGGCGCGGGCGCGGGCGCACTGCTCGGCACGATCGTCGGCGGCAGGCGCAGCCGCACCGAGGCGATCGTCGGCGCGGGCATCGGCGCGATCGCCGGCACCGCGATCGGCGCCTATATGGACAAGCAGGAACGCGAGCTGAGGCAGAAGACGGCGGGCACCGATGTCGAGGTCATCCGCCAGGGCGACGAGCTCATGCTCAACATGCCGTCGGGCATCACCTTCGCCACCAACAGCTATGAAATCGCCCCGCCCTTCCGCAAGACGCTGGACGATGTCGCAGCGACGCTGGCCAATTATAACCAGACCTATATCGACGTGTACGGCCATACCGATTCGACCGGCAATGATGCGATCAACCTGCCCCTGTCGCAGAATCGCGCCCAGTCGGTCGCCAATTATCTGACGACCCGCGGCGTCGTCCGCGCGCGAATCGGCACGCAGGGCTTCGGCTCCAGCCAGCCCGTCGCGTCCAACGCGACGCCCGAAGGCCGGCAGCAGAATCGCCGTGTCGAGATCAAGATCGTCCCCGTGACGACCCAGGGCTGATGTTCGCGGGGGAAGGGCCGCTGCCCTTCCCTCCCCTTATCGGGGCGGTCCGCTACCGCCGCCCCGCGAAAAAGACCCGCAGCATCTCCGCCGCCTCCCCCTCGCCGATTCCGGCATAGGTTTCGGGCCGGTGATGGCAGGTCGGCTGGGCGAAGAAGCGGGGCCCATGCGCCACCGCCCCACCCTTCGGATCCTCCGCCGCATAATAGAGCCGCGCCAGCCGCGCATGGGCGATTGCGCCGGCGCACATCGCGCAGGGCTCCAGCGTCACCCACAAATCGCACCCGTCGAGCCGGGGCTGGCCGATCGCCTCCGCCGCGCGGCGGATCACGACGATTTCGGCATGGGCGGTCGGATCGAGGCTGGCACGCATCATATTGGCGGAAGTGGCGATCACCGCCCCGTCGCGCGTCACCACTGCGCCCACCGGCACCTCGCCCTCCTCGGCCGCGAGACGCGCGAGATCGAGCGCGAGCCGCATCGGGGCTGGAAGGGGAAAGGCCATGCGGCCCCGCATAGCCGGGGCGGCGGCCATTCTCAAATGGCCCTTAGCGCAGCTTCGGCACCAGATCGGGCCTCAGCAGCACGACCAGCGTGAAGATCACGCCCGGCAGCCAGCCGATGAGGGTTAGGAGCACGGAGATCCAGAAGGCCGGTGTGATCCCGCGCACCAGGAACAGGCCGAGCGGCGGCAGGAGGATGGCGGCGATGATCGCGAGTGGCCCAACGCCCGCCTCTCCTCCCGCCGCAGCCATGATTATTGCGCCTTCTCCACGTCGACCGTCGGGACCTTGATCTCCTCCTTGGTCTTGCCGACCTCAACCTTCGGCACATCGATCGACTCGGTCTTGGTGCCGACCTTCACGTCCGCGGTCTTCACATCGAAAGTCGGTGCCTGGCCGCCCTCCACGGCGACCTTCGGCAGCTTCGTTTCCCGCGTCTGCGTAACGTCGATCAGCCCGAAGGCGAAGGCGGCGATGATGGCGAGTATGGCCACGACGGCAATGACGAGGCCGCTGCGCGCTCCTGTGGTCATGACAGGCTCTCCTATTGTCTGAACCGAAAGGCTCCAACGAATGCCGCGGCGGAGGGGTTGCATCCTCATTGGGGAGGGCCGGTCCGAAGCCGGTTGACGAATCCCTGGCCTGCCGCTATCCGGCCGCACTTTCCGGGCAACCGATCATCAGGACGATTAGACCATGTCGCGCATTTGCGAACTGACCGGCAAGGGCCGTCAGGTGGGCCACAATGTTTCCCACGCCAACAACAAGACCAAGCGGACCTTCCTGCCGAATCTGCAGAATGTCACGCTGATCTCCGATGCTCTGGGCAAGGGCGTGAAGCTGCGCGTCTCGACGCACGGCCTGCGTTCGGTCGAACATGTCGGCGGCCTCGACAACTGGCTGGTCAAGACGTCGGACGACAAGCTGTCGCTCCGCGCGCGCCGTCTGAAGCGCGAAGTCGCGAAGGCGATCGCCGCCTGATCCCGCGGGATCGCCGCGCGGGCGGTCCCCCATTACTCGTCATTCGGCGAAAGCCGGAATCTCCCCCTGTCCGCCGATCAGGCTTAAAGGGGAGAATCCGGCAGGCGCCGTCATGCCCATTCTCCTTCCTCTCCTGCGCATGAACGCCGGCTAACTGCCGCATTCAGTCTCGGCTCACGCGAATCGAGCTATAAGGCAGCATCGACGAAGAGGCGGATATCCGGAACGATCCGGCACCAGCCTGCGAACGTTGACCGGGTAAACGCTTTTTGTGCTCAAGGAGAGTCACATGCTCGCCAGGACGCTCAGCCTCGCGGCAACGGCGATCGCTGCGATGACGCTGACCCCCAGCGCCGCCAATGCGCAATATTATGACTACGGCTATTATAGCCGGGGTGATTATGATCGTGGCTATTATCGCGGCTATCGTGGGGATTATTATCGGGATCGCCCCGGCTATTATTATGGTGATCGGGGCTATCGCGAACATCGCCGTCATTGGCGCGGGGATCGCTATTACGGCCGCGGCGGCCGCTATTATGGCGATCGACGCTATTATGATGGCCGGCGCTACTATGGCGATCGACGTTATTATGGCGATCGGCGCTATTATTATGGTCGTTGCCGCGACAGTGGCACCGGCGGCACGATCCTCGGCGCGATCGCGGGCGGCCTGCTCGGCGATGCGGCGGTGGGCCGCCATGGCGATGAAACGGCCGGTGCGATCGCCGGCGCCGGCATCGGTGCACTGATCGGCCGGGGGATCGATCGCAATTGCTGATCGGTAATCTCGTACAGCTTTCCCTCGAGTAGCGTAATGAGGGGCAGGGAGGCCGGGGTTCCTTAAGAGCCCCGGCCTTTCTTTTTCCTGGCTGGAAGATCGCCTACGCCGCTTCGTCGAACAGCGCCGCGAGTTGCTCCACCATCGTGCCGCCGAGCTGCTCGGCATCCATGATCGTCACCGCGCGCGCATAATAGCGCGTCACGTCATGGCCGATGCCGATGGCGATCAGCTCGACCGAGGATTTCGTCTCGATCCAGTGGATCACCTGGCGCAGATGCTTTTCCAGATAGCTGCCCGAATTGACCGACAGCGTCGAATCGTCGACCGGCGCCCCGTCCGAGATCACCATCAGGATGCGCCGCTCCTCATGCCGGCCAATCAGCCGGTTATGCGCCCAGAGCAGCGCCTCGCCGTCGATATTTTCCTTGAGCAGCCCCTCGCGCATCATCAGGCCGAGATTCTTGCGCGCGCGCCGCCAAGGCTCGTCCGCCCGCTTGTAGACAATATGGCGCAGGTCGTTGAGCCGCCCCGGCGCCGCCGGCCGCCCCGCACCGAGCCAGGCCTCGCGGCTCTGCCCGCCCTTCCAGGCGCGCGTGGTGAAGCCCAATATCTCCACCTTGACGCCGCAACGCTCCAGCGTGCGCGCGAGGATGTCGGCCGAGATCGCGGCGATCGAGATGGGCCGCCCGCGCATCGATCCCGAATTGTCGATGAGGAGCGTCACGATCGTGTCGCGGAAATCGGTCTCCCGCTCGATCTTGTAGCTCAAGGAATGGGCCGGATTGATGACGACGCGCGCCAGCCGCGCCGCGTCGAGCAGCCCTTCCTCCTGGTCGAAATCCCAGCTCCGGTTCTGCTGCGCCATCAGCCGGCGCTGCAGCCGGTTGGCGAGCTTGGTGACGGCGCCCTGGAGATGAACGAGCTGCTGGTCGAGATAGGAGCGCAGCCGCGTCAACTCGTCCTCGTCGCACAACTCCCCCGCCTCGACCACCTCGTCGAAGCGCGTCGTATAGGCCTTATATTCGAGGAAGCGGTCATGCTCGGAAAGCGGCCGGTTGGGCCGCACGGGCTTCATCCCTTCCTCGCCATCCTCGCCCAGATCGGCGTCGCGCTCGGCGGATTCCTCCTCCTGGGTCTGACGGCTCTCGCCCTGCTCCTCGCCGTCCTGCTCGGTCTCGGCGCGGCTCTCCATCTCGCTGTCGCTATGACCGCCCGAATCCTGGGATTCGTCCTCGCCCTCCTCGCCTTCGGACTGGTCCTCGCCCTCGCCTTCCTCGCCCTCCTCCTCGGCCTGTTCGGGCTCGACCTGGCCGTCGACGAGTTGGAGGTCCTCCAGCAGCCGCGCCGTCAGCCGGGCAAAGGCGGCCTGGTCGTCGAGCGCCATGGCGAGCGCGTCGAGATCCTTGCCCGCTTTCTCCTCGATCCAGTCGCGCACCAGCGACAGGCCATGTTCGGCGATTGCCGGCGGCGCCTCGCCGGTCAGCCTTTCGCGCGCCATCAGCCCGATCGCGGAGGAGAGCGGCACCTCCTCACGGCTGCGCGCGCGCGTCAGCGGATCGGATTTGAGCCGCATGTCGAGCGCATGGGAAAGATTGGCGCGCACCCCCTCCATCGCGCGCGATCCCAGCGCCTCCACCCGCGCCGTCTCGACTGCGTCGAACACCGCGCGCGCCACCGCTTCCTGCGGTGCGTTACGCGCATGAAGCGCGGGATCATGATGCCGCATCCTGAGCGCAAAGCCGTCCGCGAAGCCCCGCGCCTCGGCCACCTGGGCCGCCGGCAGCCCGCGCGCCGGCATCGGCACGCGAAGCTGATTGAACGAGGCGGAGGGCGCGTCGGCGGTGAAGGACAGCTCCAGCTCCGCCTCATGCGCCATCGCCCGCGCGGCGCCCGCCAGCACCTGCCGGAACGCCTCAAGAGGATTCTGCTCGGCCACTCGCAACCTCGCCCGTCAGATCGTCATCCCCCGGCCCCTTGCCGGGGAGATGGCCGAAGCTAAGCCTTGCCCACCACGCTTTCGGGCAGGTCCTTGCCGAACACGCGCTGATAATATTCCGCCACCAGCGCACGCTCCGCCTCGTCGCACTTATTGAGGAAGGAGAGGCGGAAGGCGAAACCGATATCGCCGAAAATCAGCGCATTCTGCGCCCAGCTGATCACGGTGCGCGGGCTCATCACGGTCGATATGTCGCCAGCGATGAAGCCCTGGCGGGTCAGGTCGGCGACCTTGACCATATTGTCGACCACCTTCTTGCCGTCGGGCTTGTCATATTCGCCCGATTTGGCGAGCACGATCTGCGCCTCGGTCGCGGCCGGCAGATAGTTCAGCGTGACGACGATGTTCCAGCGGTCCATCTGGCCCTGGTTGATCTGCTGCGTGCCATGATAGAGGCCGGTCGTGTCGCCCAGCCCCACCGTATTGGCGGTCGCGAACAGGCGGAACCAGGGGTTCGGCCGGATCACGCGATTCTGGTCGAGCAGCGTCAGCTTGCCCTCCGTCTCCAGCACGCGCTGGATCACGAACATCACATCGGGCCGGCCCGCATCATATTCGTCGAACACGATCGCGGTCGGCGTCTGCAGCGCCCAGGGGAGCAGGCCTTCTTGGAATTCGGTGATCTGCTGGCCGTCGCGAAGCACGATCGCGTCGCGGCCGATCAGGTCGATGCGGCTGATATGCGCGTCGAGGTTGATGCGTACGCACGGCCAGTTGAGCCGCGCCGCCACCTGCTCGATATGGCTCGACTTGCCGGTGCCGTGATAGCCCTGCACCATCACGCGGCGATTATGCGCGAAGCCGGCGACGATCGCCATCGTCGTGTCCGGATCGAACACATAGGCCGGATCGAGATCGGGCACGCGCTCGTCCGCCTCCGAAAAGGCCGGCACCTGAAGCTCGCTGTCGATCCCGAAAAGGTCGCGCACCTTCACCATCCGGTCGGGCGCATCGAGCACGGTGGCCGCGCGGCTGTCGGGCTGAACGTTCGGAATATCGGCCATGATCGTGCCTTCTGACTTCATTGGTCCTGGCTCAGGCAAATGCCGGAGCGGATTTGAGTTGCGTATAGGCGGATATCACATCCTGCAAAGCCTTCTCATGCGATCTGTCGCCGCCGTTACGGTCCGGATGATAGCGCCGGACCAGCTCGGCATAACGTGCCCTCAAGGCGCGGCGATCCGCATCCGTTCCCAGCCCCAATATCTTGAGCGCCTTGCGGTCGCGCTCGCTGAGCAGCTTGCCGTCCTTGCGTTCCGCCTCGCGCGCCGCGAATCGCGCACCGATCGCGTCGAGCGGATCGATGAAGTCGCTCCAGCGCGGCGTGCTGCCGGCATTGACCGAAAAGGCGCGCGTCTCGCGCTCCCAGCCGGCATAGGGCCGCTGCTGCGCCTCTATCTCCTCGGCATCCATCCCGTCGAAGAAATTATAGCGCGCATTGAATGCGCGGACATGATCGAGGCACAGCCAGCGCCAGTCGCCCGGCCCGTCAAAGCCCGAACGCCGTTCGCCGGGCGCGCGGAACTCGCCGGGCTCGGTGCAGCCCGGATGGTCGCAATGCCGACGCCGGCCGCCGACCCGTCCGTGGAACCTGTCCCCCTTCGCCCGCCTCTCTTCGCTCAAAATCCGTCCCTCTGCCTCGTAAACCCTTTATATAGGCCGCATGACCGACAAACCTACAGGCCCCGTCGCCGCCGAGATCGCCCGGCGGCTCCAATCCGCCCTTTCCCCCGAACGGCTCGCCGTGATCGACGACAGCGAGAAGCATCGCGGCCATGCCGGCCATGATGCGCGCGGCGAAAGCCATTTCACCGTGGAGATCGTCAGCAGCCTGTTCGAGGGGCAGAACCGCGTCGCCCGTCAGCGCGCGGTGAACGCCGCGCTCGCCGATCTGCTCGCGCAGCGCGTCCATGCGCTCGCCATCAAGGCGCGGACACCGGCGGAGGACGCCACATGAGCTATGATCTCTGGTATTGGCCGGACATTCCGGGACGCGGCGAATTCGTCCGTCTCGCGCTGGAAGCGGGCCAGATCCCCTATCGCGATCGGGGGCGCGAGGGCGATGGGGATTTCAGCAGGGTCGCCGCCGATCTCGACCTTCCCCGCGACACCCCCTCCTTCGCGCCGCCCTATCTGATCGCGGACGGGATGGTGATCGGCCAGACCGCCAACATCCTTCTCTTCCTGGGCGAAAAACATGGTCTCGCGCCCGCCGACACCGCAGGCCGGCTGTGGGTGAACCAGCTCCAGCTCACCATCGCCGATGTGGTGACGGAGGCGCACAACGTTCATCATCCGATCGGCCCCAGCCTCTATTATGAGGATCAGCAGGCCGAGGCCGCCCGCGCGGCGAAAGTCTTCCGCGAAGAGCGCCTGCCCGCTTTCCTCGCCTATTTCGAACGTGTCCTCGCCCGCCACGGATCATGGCTCGCCGGGCCGGGCTGGAGCTATGCCGATCTCTCGCTGTTCCAGCTGGTGGAAGGGCTGAGATTCGCCTTCCCCAAGCGCATGGCCTCGGTCGCCCGCGATACGCCGCGCGTGCTTACGCTCCACGAAGCGGTGGCAAAGCTGCCGGCGCTGCGTCCCTATCTGTCGAGCGATCGCCGCCTGCCTTTCGGCGAGGGCATCTTCCGTCATTATCCGGAACTCGACGCGCATTGAGGCGGAAAATCGGGCTTTGAGTTGCCCTGAAGCCCCCCGGCAAGTAAAGCCGCCCCCGCCATGGCAGACCAGATCATCTTCGCCATCCCCAAGGGCCGCATCCTCGAGGAAGCGCTGCCGCTGCTCGCGCGCGTCGGGATCGAGCCCGAGCCGGCCTTTTCGGACGAGGGCAGCCGCGCGCTGCGCTTCGCCACCAACCGGCCGGAGATCGGCCTGATCCGCGTGCGCGCCTTCGATGTCGCCACCTTCGTCGCCCATGGCGCGGCGCAGCTCGGCATCGTCGGATCGGACGTGCTGATGGAATTCGACTATTCGGAACTCTATGCGCCGGTGGACCTGGACATCGGCCATTGCCGCCTGTCTGTCGCCGAGCCCGCTGCAATGGCCGAAGGCGACGATCCGCGCGAATGGAGCCATGTCCGCGTCGCGACCAAATATCCCAACCTCACCCGCCGCCATTTCGAGGCGCGCGGCGTGCAGGCCGAATGCGTCAAGCTCAACGGCGCGATGGAGATCGCCCCGGTGCTGGGCCTTTCCAGCCGCATCGTCGACCTCGTCTCCTCGGGCAGGACGCTCAAGGAAAATGGCCTGGTCGAGGTCGAGACGGTCGCCAGCGTCTCCGCCCGGCTGATCGTCAACCGCGCCGCCTTCAAGACGCGCGCCGCCGACATGGCGCCGCTGGTCGAGGCATTCCGCGAGGCTGTGGGAGGCCGGCGTGCCGCTTAGGCTCGATACCACCGCGCCCGATTTCGCCGCCCGCTTCGACGCGCTCGTAAATGCACGGCGCGAGGCCGACGAGGATGTATCGCGCGCGGTGGCCGATATTGTGCGCGACGTGCGCGAACGGGGCGACGCCGCGATCGCCGACTATACGCGCCGCTTCGACCGCCACGATCTCGACACCTCCGGCTGGCAGGTACCCGCCGAGGAACGCCGCGCCGCGCTCGAAGGGCTCGCGCCCGATCTGCGCGCCGCGCTCGAGCTCGCCGCCACCCGCATCCGCGCCTATCATGCCGCGCAGCGCCCCGCCGACAGCGAGAGCGTGGACGAGGCGGGCGTCCGCATGGGCGCGCGCTGGACGCCGGTCGAGGCTGCGGGCCTCTATGTGCCGGGCGGACGCGCGGCCTATCCCTCCTCGGTGCTGATGAACGCCATTCCCGCCAAGGCGGCGGGCGTCTCCCGGCTCGCCATGGTCACGCCCACACCCGATGGCGTCGTCAACCCGCTCGTCCTCGCCGCCGCCGAGATTGCGGGCGTGGACGAGGTATGGCGCATCGGCGGCGCGCAGGCGATCGCGGCGCTTGCCTATGGCAGCACGCGCATCGCTCCCGTCGACGTGATCGTCGGCCCCGGAAATGCCTGGGTGGCGGAAGCCAAGCGCCAGCTTTACGGCGTGGTCGGCATCGACATGGTGGCCGGCCCCTCCGAGATTCTCGTCGTGGCGGATGCGAAGAACGATCCCGACTGGATCGCCGCCGATCTGCTCAGCCAGGCCGAGCATGATCCGACCAGCCAGTCGATCCTCTTCACCGACGATGCTGCCTTCGCCGATGCGGTGGCGAGCGCGGTCGAGGCGCAGCTTGGCCGGCTCCAGACCGGGGCCACCGCGCGCGCAAGCTGGGACGCCAATGGCGCGATCATCGTCATGGACCGGCTGGAGGCCGCCCCGCCGCTGGTCGATCGCCTCGCGCCCGAGCATCTGGAACTCGCGATCGACGATCCCGACGCCTTCTTCGCGCAAGTCCGCCATGCCGGCTCGGTCTTTCTTGGCCGCCACACGCCCGAGGCGATCGGCGATTATGTCGCCGGGCCGAACCATGTCCTTCCCACCGGCCGCCGCGCGCGCTTCTCCTCCGGCCTGTCCGCGCTCGATTTCATGAAGCGCACCAGCTTCATCGCGCTCGATCGGGCGAGCCTCGCGAAGATCGGCCCCGCGGCCGTAGCGCTCGCCCATGCCGAAGGCCTGCCCGCGCACGCCGCCTCCGTAGCGATCAGATTATGACCAAGACCAAAAACGAACGTTCCCGCTCGCGCTCCGCCGCGCGCCTTGCCGCCGTCCAGGCGCTCTATCAGCAGGAGATGGAGGGCACCAAGCTCCCCATATTGCTCGACGAGTTCCACCGTCATCGCCTCGGCGCGACGATCGAGGATGTCGAATATGCCCAGGCTGAGATCGACTTTTTCGATGATCTGGTGAAGGGCGTCGACGCCCGCCGCGCGGAGATAGACGCCGCCATCTCGGCCAGGCTGGCGAGCGGCTGGAGCCTCGAACGGCTCGACAAGCCGATGCGCCAGATCTTGCGCGCGGGCACCTATGAGCTGATCGCGCGCATCGACGTGCCGACCGCGACCGTCATCAGCGAATATGTCGACGTCGCCGACGCCTTCTACGCCAAGCGCGAAAAGGGCTTCGTCAACGGCCTGCTCGACGGCGTCGCCAAGGCGGTGCGCGCGTGAACGGGAACACCCTCTCCCCCTCCGGGGAGAGGGATTGATGTCCCGCGAATCCGATTTCATTGCCGCCCTCGCCCGGCTCGCCACCCATCCCGCCGCGCGCGGCCTCGCGGACGACGCCGCGGTCCTGCCCCCGCCCGCCGCGGATCTCGTCCTCACCCACGACATGCTCGTGGAGGGGGTGCATTTCCTTGCCACCGATCCGCCGCAGGACGTTGCCCGGAAGCTCGTCGCGGTGAATCTCTCCGATCTCGCCGCCAAGGGCGCGACGCCGATTGGCGCGTTGATGGGCTACGGCCTCGGCGCCGATCCGGCCTGGGACAGGGCCTTTCTCGACGGCCTCGAACAGGCGCTCGCCCGCTTTGCCACGCCGCTGCTCGGCGGGGATACGGTCGCCATGCCCGCAGGCACGCCGCGCGCGATCGGCCTCACCGCGATCGGCACATCGCCCTGTGCCCCGGCCCGATCGGGCGCAAAGCCCGGCGACCGGCTGTGGGTTACGGGACCGATCGGAGATGCCGGCCTCGGCCTCCGCATCGCACGCGGCGATCGCCCCGGCCCGGATGTGCTGCGCGACGCCTATCGCCGCCCCGAGCCCCGGCTTGCCGAAGGACGCGCGCTGGCACCCCATGTCCATGCCATGGCTGACATATCGGACGGCCTGCTGATCGACGCCGCACGCATGGCCGCCGCCAGCGGCCTCGCCGTCGCGATCGATCTTGCCGCCATCCCCCTTTCGCCCGAGGCCGTCGCCTTCGCCGGGGACGATCGCGCCGCGCGCCTCGCCGCGGCCACTGCCGGCGACGATTATCAGCTCCTCTTCGCAGCTGCCGAGGATGCGACCCTGCCCCCGCTTCCCGGCCTCGCGCCCATCGGCCGCTTCGCCGCCGGATCGGGGCTCAGCCTCGGCGACGGGGCGGAAGTCGTGCCGCTCCCCGCCCGGCTGGGCTATGAGCATGGCGCATCCTGATCCTGCGGGGCAGAGTTTCACGGAGCCCTTCACCCAAATCAATATCGGTTAATGCGGCCCGCGTCCGCCCATGGTCTGCCGGGATATAGCCCGTGAGGGAGACCGGCATGGACCTTCTCGCCCGATTGCAGCCGCTCCAGGAGGCCTATCTGCTGAGCCTCGTCGCGATGCTGGTCTTCGTCACCGGCCTTTCCCTACGGAATGGCGGGGTCCTGCGCGGCAAAGGCGCGCTTTATCTTTGGGCTGTGCTGGTCCTGCTCCCGCTCTTCGCCGGGGCCGGCTGGTTCTATGCCGAATTGATCGTCTAGCCGCGAAATTCCGTAGCTGAGCGCGGCGCTCGGTGCGGCTTGTCGCGGGTGCGCACCAGGATCATATTCCGGTCCCCCCGGCACGGAAGCTCCCGCCAGAGAGGAGTCGAAACCGCGACGGATAAGGAAGGGAGGGAGATCGGATGCTCATCGTGCAACTGGCCATCGCCTGTGGCCTGCTCGCCATCCTCTATGGCTTCGTCACCAGCCGGCAGGTGCTGGCCGCTTCCCCCGGCAATGCGCGCATGCAGGATATCGCCGCGGCCATCCAGGAAGGCGCGCGCGCCTATCTCGGCCGCCAATATCGCACCATCGCGATTGTCGGGATCGTCGTCGCAATCCTCGTCTACGCCTTTCTCGGGCTCACTTCGGCGATCGCCTTCGCCATCGGCGCGCTGCTCTCGGGTTCCGCCGGCTTCATCGGCATGACCATCTCGGTGAAGGCCAATGTCCGCACCGCCGAAGCCGCGCGGCACGGCCTCCAGGCCGGCCTCACCCTCGCCTTCCGCGCGGGCGCGATCACGGGCATGCTGGTGGCGGGCCTCGCACTCCTGGCGATCTCGGTCTTCTTCTTCTATCTGACGGGCCCCGCCGGCCATGGCCCCGATGATCGCATCGTGATCGACGCGCTTGTGGCGCTGGCCTTCGGCGCCTCGCTCATCTCTATCTTCGCGCGGCTGGGCGGCGGCATCTTCACCAAGGCGGCGGATGTCGGCGCCGATCTTGTCGGCAAGGTCGAGGCCGGCATTCCCGAGGACGATCCCCGCAATCCGGCAGTGATCGCGGACAATGTCGGCGACAATGTCGGCGACTGCGCGGGCATGGCGGCCGACCTGTTCGAAACCTATGTCGTCACGATCGGCGCGACGATGGTGCTGACGGCGCTGCTCATCGACGTGCCCGACGCCCGGCTCTTCGCGCTGATGGCGCTGCCGCTGCTCATCGGTGGCGTCTGCATTATCAGCTCGATCATCGGCACCTATATGGTCCGCCTCGGCGCGCGGGAATCGATCATGGGCGCGCTCTACAAGGGCTTCTGGACGACCGCGCTCCTCTCCATCCCAGCCATCTATCTCGTCACCGATTATGTGCTGGGGGACATGAACGCTCCCGTCGGCGGCCCGGACGACGCCAACGGCTTTACTGGCATGGACCTGTTCTGGTGCATGATGCTGGGCCTCGGCGTCACCGCCTCGCTCGTCTGGATCACCGAATATTATACCGGCACCAATTATCGCCCGGTAAAGTCGATCGCGCGCGCCTCCGAGACGGGCCATGGCACCAACGTCATCCAGGGCCTCGCCGTCAGCCTGGAGGCGACGGCAATGCCGACGGTCGTGATCTGCATCGGCATCATCGTCGCCTATCAGCTCGCCGGCCTGATCGGCATCGGCTTTGCCGCCACCTCGATGCTCGCGCTGGCGGGCATGGTGGTGGCGCTCGACGCCTATGGTCCCGTCACCGACAATGCCGGCGGCATCGCCGAGATGGCCGGCCTCGAACATGAGGTCCGCATCCGCACCGACGCGCTCGATGCGGTCGGCAACACCACCAAGGCGGTGACGAAGGGCTATGCGATCGGATCGGCGGGCCTTGCCGCACTCGTCCTGTTCGGCGCCTACACTACCGACCTTGCCCTGTTCTTCCCCGATCTGGCGGTCGATTTCTCACTGTCCAATCCCTATGTCATCGTCGGGCTGCTGCTCGGCGCGCTGCTCCCCTATCTGTTCGGCGCGATGGGGATGACGGCGGTCGGCCGCGCTGGGGGCGCGGTGGTGGAGGAGGTGCGCGGCCAGTTCCGCGACAATCCCGGCATCATGGCGGGGACGAGCCGGCCAAACTATGCCCGCACGGTCGATCTCGTCACGCGCGCCGCGATCCGCGAGATGATCGTGCCGAGCCTGCTGCCCGTGGCAACGCCGATCCTGGTCTATTTCGCGATCCGCGCCGTCGCCGGCCAGGCCAACGGCTTCGCGGCGCTCGGCGCGCTGCTGCTCGGCGTGATCGTCTCCGGCCTGTTCGTGGCGATTTCGATGACGAGCGGCGGCGGCGCCTGGGACAATGCCAAGAAATATATCGAGGATGGCAATTACGGCGGCAAGGGATCGGCGGCGCACAAGGCGGCCGTCACCGGCGACACGGTCGGCGATCCCTATAAGGATACGGCAGGCCCCGCGGTGAATCCCATGATCAAGATCACCAACATCGTCGCGCTGCTACTGCTGGCGGCGCTGGCGGGGCAGGCCGCGGGCTGATTTCACGGTCAAATCGTCATTTTCACTCTGGAGCTTTTGGCGACTGGACGGCGGATATTTGCTTGTTAAGCTCGCCCGTCATGGATCTGCGGGGGGCCAGATGATCCGTCCGATCGTCTTGTTGCTGTCATTGCTTCTGCCTGTCTGCGTCGCGTCGGCCGCGCCGCGTCCAATCGAGCAGTTCGCCGCGCTGCCCTTCATCAGCGCGCCCGAACTGTCGCCCCGCGGCGATCGGATCGCGGCCCGCGTCGCGGTCAACGGCACGCAATATCTGATGATCCATCCCATATTCGATGGAAGCGCGCAGCCGACGCTGATTCCGGTCGGCGACAATGATCTCAACTGGTTTCAATGGGTGAACGACGATTGGCTCGTCATAGGCGTCGGCGCCATGTCTCCGGTCGGGAGCGAACAATGGTATATCCGCCGCGCGATCGGCGTCAGCGCGGATGGCAAGAAGACGAACGTCATCGCTGCGCACCAGGCCGCGCAAAATGCGGATGACCTGCTGTGGATCGCGCGGGACGGCAGCTCCCGCATCCTGCTCGCGCTGCAAAAGTCGATCTATTCCATTGATCCCGGTTTCTGGCCCGAGGTCGTCGAGGTCGATGTCTCGACCGGCAGGACGAAGACGGTGGTCCGGCCCGTCCAATATGTGATGAACTGGTATGCCGATGGCGCCGGCACGGTCCGGATGGGTGTCGGCTATAATGACGATACGCAAACGTCCCGGTTGCTCTATCGCGGCAGCGCCTCGGAACGCTTCCACACGGTCGACCGCGCGGATCGGCGCAAGGGCGAAAGCCTGCTCGCCCCCGCCTTGTTCCTCGACGGCGGCAAGGCGATCGCGGTCAACGATCAGGACGGCTTCGACGCGCTCTACGAAATGGATCTCGCCACTTTGTCGCTCGGCAAGCGCATCTTCGGCGCCGCAGGCTATGATCTTGATGCGCTGCTGGCCGGGGCGGACGGGAAAAGCCTCGCCGGCGCGCGCTTCACCGATACGCGTCGGCGCGTCCACTGGTTCGATCCCGTGCTGACCGAGGTGCAGCGCAGCATCGACCAGGCGGTCGGTGATCGCCATGCCGAGATCGTCTCGATGAACCGCGATCGCACCAAGCTGCTCGTGGAGGTAGGCAGCGCGGATCAGGCCGGTGCGCTTTATTATTACGACCTCGCGGACGGCGCGATGCAGCGCATCGCCTGGAATGACGAGACGCTCAAGAACACGCACCTCCATCCGGTCAAAACGATCCGCTTCAAGGCGCGCGATGGCCTCGAAATCCCCGCGGTGCTGACGCTCCCCAAGGGTCTGCCGACGAAGGATCTGCCGCTGATCGTGCTGCCCCATGGCGGCCCCTTCGCCCGCGATTCCGAAAGTTGGGATTGGTGGGTCCAGTTCCTCGCCGATCGCGGCTATGCCGTGATCCAGCCCAATTATCGGGGCTCCTCCGGCTTCGGCACCGCCTTCGCGGAAAAGGGCGAGGGCGAATGGGGCCTGAAGATGCAGGACGATCTGGACGATGCACGCGCCTATATGATCGAGCAGGGGATCGCCGATCCCAAGCGCGTCTGCATGGTCGGCGCCTCCTATGGCGGCTATGCCGCGATGCGCGCCGCGCAGCGCAACGGATCGCTCTATCGCTGCGCCATCGCCTATGCCGGCGTGTCCGATCTGGGCGCCATGCGCCGCTATGATTCCCGTTTCCTCAACAGCAAGGGCCGGAGCGACTGGCTGAAGCGTCAGGCGCCCGATTTCCGCGCCGTCTCGCCCGTCTTCGACGCGGGCGGCTTCTCCACGCCCATCCTCCTCATGCACGGCAAGAAGGATCGGACGGTCCCCGTCTCGCAGTCGCGCGAAATGGCGGAAAAGCTGAAAGCCGCGGGCAAGCCCCATATCTATATCGAACAGCCGCTCGCCGATCATCATTTCAGCCGCGCGGACGATCGCCTCTTATTCCTTCGGGAGATGGAGAAATTCCTGAACGAGCATAATCCCGCCGGATGAGCCTGCTCGAATCGATCCGTCGCAAACGGGATGGCGGCCGGCTCGACGCGCCGGACATTGCCGCCTTCGTCTCGCGCCTCGCGGATGGATCGATCGAGCCCGAGCAGGCGGCCGCGCTCGCCATGGCAATCTATCTGAGGGGCATGGATTTCGCCGAAACGGGCGCGCTCACCGCCGCCATGGCGCGATCCGGCACGATCCTCGACTGGGCCGGCATGCTGTCTGGCCCGGTGCTCGACAAACATTCGACGGGCGGCATAGGCGATAAGGTGTCGCTGATGCTGGCGCCGATCGTCGCGGCATGCGGCGGCTATGTGCCGATGATCTCGGGACGCGGCCTCGGCCATACGGGCGGCACGCTCGACAAGCTCGCCAGCATCCCCGGCTATGATCCCTTCCCCGGGCTCGATCGGCTGCGGCAGGTGGTGCGCGATGTCGGCTGCGCGATCATCGGCCAGACGGACGATCTCGCACCCGCCGATCGCCGCCTCTATGCGGTGCGCGACGTCACCGCGACGATCGAATCGACCCCGCTGATCACCGCCTCGATCCTCTCCAAGAAGGTCGCCGCCGGGCTCGACGGGCTGGTGATGGATATCAAGATCGGCTCGGGCGCCTTCATGGCGACCGAGGCCGAGGCCCGCCTGCTGTCCGCCAGCATCCTCGGCACCGCCGCCGCCATGGGCCTGCCCGCGCGCACGCTGATCACCGACATGGGCCAGACGCTGGGCACGACTGCCGGCAATGCCGTCGAGGTCGGCGAGACGATCCGCTATCTCAAGGGCGATCGCGATCCCCGGCTGGACGAGGTCGTCCTGGCGCTCGCCGCCGAGATGCTGCTGCTGGGCCGCCTCGACGCCGATCGCGACGCCGCCCGCGCGCGTGCCGAGGCGGCGCTCACCTCCGGCTGCGCGGCCGAGACCTTCGCCCGCATGGTCGCCGCACTCGGCGGCCCCACGGACCTGATCGACCATCCGGAACGCCGTCTCGCCGCAGCCCCCGTCATCCTCCCCGTCTTTCCCGAGGTGGCGGGCCATCTCGTCGCGGTGGATGGGAAGGCGATCGGCAGGACGATCATCGGCCTCGGCGGCGGCCGCACGCGCATCGCGGACCGGATCGATCCTAGGGTCGGCTTCACCCATGTCGCGCCGATCGGTGCTGCGGTCGGCCCCGATCGGCCGCTGGCGATGATCCATGCCGCGACGCCCGAATCCGCTGCGCGGGGGCTGGCCGAATTTCGCCGAGCCTGTATCGTCGGCGAAATAACCCCACCGCAAAACCCCGTGGTTCATGCGCCCGTGGTCCATGCGGTGGTGACGGATTTCTGATCTTATCCAGGGACGGCCGTTTACCTCATGCAGAAACTCCTGATCGGCGCGCTGGGCATCATCCTGATCCTGGCGATCGCCGTGCTGCTCTCGTCGAACCGCCGCCATATCCGGCCGCGTGTCGTGCTCGCCGCTTTCGCGCTCCAGGCCGGCATCGCCACGCTCGTGCTCTACGTCCCCGCCGGCCGCGCCACGATCGGCTGGCTTTCGGGCGGGGTCGCGGCGCTGTTGAGCTACAGCCAGGCCGGCACCAATTTCGTGTTCGGCGGCCTCGCCAATCCCGCGCTCGGCGGCAGCTTCGCGATCCAGGCGCTGCCCGTGATCATCTTCTTCGCGGCACTCGTCTCGATCCTCTATTATCTGCGCGTGATGCAATATGTCGTCCGCTTCGTCGGCGGCGCGATCGAGAAGATCACCGGCGTCTCCAAGGTCGAATCGCTGTGTGCGGCGGCCAATATCTTCGTCGGCCAGTCCGAATCCCCGCTCGTCATCCGCCCCTATCTGCCCAGCCTCACGCCTTCGCAGCTCTTCACGGTGATGGCGTCCGGCATGGCGGGCGTCGCCGGCACGATCCTCGCCGCCTATGCCTCGATGGGCATACGCATCGATTATCTGCTCGCCGCCTCCTTCATGTCCGCGCCGGGCGGCATATTGATGGCGAAGATCATGATGCCCGACGATCCCGAAGTACCGATCGACCGCCCCGTCGAGCTGGCGGAGGCGACGCATGACGAGGAAGCGCCCGCCAACATCATCATGGCGGCGGCACAAGGCGCGCAGCTCGGCGTCAAGCTCGCGGTCGCGGTGGGCGCGATGGTGCTTGCTTTCGTGGCGCTGGTGGCGCTCGCCAACGGCATATTGTCGGGCGTCGGCGGCTGGTTCGGCCAGCCCGACCTCAGCTTCCAGAAGCTGCTCGGCCTGATCTTCGCGCCGGTCATGTTCCTGCTGAACGTGCCGTGGAAGGAAGCGCTCGCCGCCGGCGGGCTGTTCGGCGAGAAGGTCGTGCTCAACGAATTCGTCGCCTATATCCATCTCGGCGAACGGGCGGGAACGCTCAGCCCGCATACGATCGCGATCATCACCTTTGCCTTGTGCGGCTTCGCCAATTTCAGCTCGATCGCGATCCAGATGGCGGTCACGGGCGGGCTCGCTCCCAATCAGCGGCCGCTCATCGCTCGGCTCGGCATCAAGGCGCTGATCGCGGGCTCGCTCGCTAACCTCATGTCGGCAGCGCTTGCCGGCATATTGATCACCTCATGACCAGGAATCCCGGCCTGCCCTTCGATGCGGCCGCGATCGAGGCGCTCCATGTCGACGATAGCGAAATCGAGCGGGACATAGCCGCCTTCACGGCGCATCCGCTGCCCGAGGGTCGGGAGCGCGCGAATTGGCTGCTCGAGGCGATCGCCTGCATGGATCTGACGACGCTCGCGGGCGACGACACGCCCGAGCGCGTCGAGCAGCTCTGCGCGCGCGCCCGCGCACCGCTCCCGCCCACGCTGCTACAGGCGCTCGGCCTTGCGCCCGGCATGCTCAAGACGGGCGCGGTCTGCGTCTATCATGCGATGATCGCGCCTGCGCTCACCGCGCTCGCGGGCAGCGATATTCCCGTCGCAGCGGTCTCGGCCGGATTTCCGGCGGGCCTTTCGCCGCTTTCGACACGGATCGCCGAAGTCACGGAATCGGCCGCGGCAGGTGCTGCCGAGATCGACATCGTCATCCAGCGCCGTCACGCGCTCAGCGGCGACTGGCGGACGCTCTATGACGAGGTTCGCGCCTTCCGCGAGGCCGCTGGGCAAGCGCATGTGAAGGCGATCCTCGCCACCGGCGAGCTGGGCACGGCGACACGCATCGCCCGCGCCTCGCTCGTCTGCATCATGGCCGGCGCCGATTTCATCAAGACATCGACGGGCATGGAGAAGGTCAACGCCACGCTGCCGGCGGGCCTCGTCATGCTGCGCATCATCCGCGACCATGCCACGCGAACGGGCATCCGGATCGGCTTCAAGCCGGCCGGCGGGATCGCGTCCGCCGATCAGGCGCTCGCCTGGCTGATGCTCGTGCGGCAGGAATTGGGGGAGGAATGGCTCACGCCCGATCTGTTCCGTTTCGGCGCATCGCGGCTGCTCGACGATGTCGAACGGCATCTCGAGGCGCATGTCGCGGCATGACACCCCCGATTCGGGTGGCTCTTGCCCGGAGCACGGCCTTTTGTCACATTTCTCCCATGCAGCGAGGATGATGCGATGATGCAGGCGGACGGCGTGGTAGCGAGAAGCGCGGAACCCGGTGTCCGCGCGGTCACTCTCCCGGCACGGCCCGAACCGATCCGCCTCTCGCCCGACGACACCGCCATCGTCGTGATCGACATGCAGAATGCCTATGCCTCGCCGGGCGGCTATCTCGACCTGGCGGGCTTTGACATTTCGGGCGCCGCCGCCGTCATCGACCGCATTGCCACCGTGCTCGACGTCGCGCACGCCGCCGGCCTTCCGATCATCTATTTCCAAAATGGCTGGGATGCGGATTATGTCGAGGCCGGCGGCCCCGGCTCGCCAAATTATCACAAGTCCAACGCGCTCAAGACGATGCGCCGCCGCCCCGAGCTTCAGGGCAAGCTGCTCGCGCGCGGTACATGGGATTATGCGCTGGTCGATCGGCTGAAGCCCCGGCCCGGCGATATCGAGCTGCACAAGACGCGCTATTCCGGCTTCTTCAATTCGCAGCTCGATAGCGTGCTGCGCGCGCGCGGCATCCGCAATCTGATATTTGTCGGCATCGCCACCAATGTCTGCGTCGAATCCACGCTGCGCGACGGCTTCTTCCTCGAATATTTCGGCGTGATGCTGGAAGATGCGACGCATCAGGCTGGCCCCTCCTTCCTGCAGCAGGCCACCGTCTACAATGTCGAGACCTTCTTCGGCTGGGTCTCGACGGTAGCCGATTTCTGCGGCAGTTTCGGACAGTTGCCGCAAGAGGAGGCCTGATCCGCATGCCCATGACGCCGATCGTCCCGCTTGGCTCCGCGCCTCCCATCGCCCCCTATTCGCCGGGCACGAAGGCGGACGGCGTGATCTATGTCGCCGGCACGCTGGCGCTGACGCCCGATGGCCAGGCCGCCCATGTCGGCGACGCCGCCGCCCAGACGCGTCAGATATTGGAGACGATCAAATCGGTGATCGAGGCCGGCGGCGGCACCATGGCCGATGTCGCCTTCAACCATATCTTCCTGAAGGATTGGGCCGATTATGCCGCGATGAATATGGTCTATGCCGAATATTTTCCGGGCGACAAGCCTGCCCGCTACTGCATCCAATGCGGTCTCGTCCGTGCCGAATGCCTCGTCGAGATCGCCAGCATCGCCCATGTCGGGAGCGGCAATTGAAGGCCGAGAGCGGCTATATCGACGGACTTTATTTTGAGATTATGGGCTGTCGCGACACGCATGCCGCGACGTTGATCCTCTCCTCGGGGCTGGGCGGCTCGGCCAATTATTGGGCGCCCAATGTCACCGAGCTCGGCAAGCGCTATCGCCTTCTCCTCTACGATCATCGCGGCACCGGGCGCAGCGCCCCCCATCTGCCTGCCCCCTGCACGGTGGATGGCATGGCGGCCGATATAATCACGCTGATGGACGGGCTCGATATCGATCGCGCGCATCTGGTCGGCCATGCCGCAGGCGGGCTGATGGGGCTGTCGATCGCGCTCGACATGCCGGAACGCCTGACCAGCCTCGTCGTCGTCAATGGCTGGGCGAAGGCCGATCCGCATTTCCTGCGCTGCTTCGAAACGCGGCTCGCTCTGCTGCGCGACAGCGGCCCACGCGCCTATCTGCGCGCCCAGCCCATCTTTCTCTATCCGGCGCCCTGGATCTCGGCGAACAGCGATCGGCTCGATGCGGAAGAGAAGGTGCACCTTGCCCATTTCCCCCCGATCGACACGATCGAGCGCCGCATCGCGGCACTCGCCGCCTTCGACATTAGCGATCGGCTGGATCAGATCGGCGTGCCGCTGCTCGCGCTGGCGGCGGCGGACGACATGCTCGTGCCTGCGCCCTGCTCGGCCCGGCTCGCCGCCGCCGTGCCCGGCGCCGCGCTCGCCACCATGCCCGGGGGCGGCCATGCCTGCAACGTCACCAAGCCCGCCATGTTCGACAGCCTTGTGCTCGATTTCCTGGCGCGCAGCGAGCGCCGGTCGATGTCCGCGCTGGCGGGCTGAACGTCTTTCGAGGAAGGGTCGCAATCAATGCAAGTCGGCGTTTTCGTTCCCATCGGCAATAATGGCTGGCTGATTTCGGAAACGTCGCCGCAATATATGCCGACCTTCGATCTCAACCGGCGCATCGCCGAGCGCGCGGAACATTATGGCCTCGATTTCCTGCTCTCGATGATCAAGCTGCGCGGCTTCGGCGGAAAGACCGAATTCTGGGAATATAATCTGGAAAGCTTCACGCTGATGGCCGGGCTCGCCGCCGTCACGGAGAAGATCCGCATCTTCGCCACCGCCGCCACGCTCACCACGCCCCCCGCCATCGCTGCGCGCATGGCGTCGACCATCGACAGCATCAGCCATGGCCGCTTCGGCCTCAATCTCATCACCGGCTGGCAGAAGGCGGAATATGATCAGATGGGGCTGTGGCCCGGCGACGAGCATTTCCGCCGCCGCTACGACTATCTGTCCGAATATGCCCAGATATTGCGTGATCTCTGGGCGACGGGCGTGTCGGACTTCAAGGGCCGATATTTCCAGATGGAGGATTGCCGCGTCCGCCCCGTGCCGCAGGGCGAGATGAAGATCATCTGCGCCGGAAGCTCGGACGAGGGGCTCGCCTTCTCCGCCCGCTATGCCGATTATGCCTTCTGCCTCGGCAAGGGCCTCAACACGCCGACCGCCTTCGCCTTCAACAATGAACGCCTCGCCGCCGCCACCGCCAAGACGGGGCGCGACGTGTCCGTCTTCGTGCTGATGATGGTGATCGCCGAGGAGACGGACGAGGCCGCGCTCGCCAAATGGGAATATTATCGCGCGGGCGTCGATCGGGATGCGATCGCCTGGCTCGCCGAACAGGGCGCCGCCGACAAGGCCAACACGACCACCAATGTCCGCCAGCTCGCCGATCCGGCCTCGGCGGTGAACCTCAACATGGGCACGATCGTCGGCTCTTATGCGAGCGTCGCCGCCATGCTCGACGAGGTCGCCACCGTCCCCGGCACGGGCGGCATATTGCTCACCTTCGACGATTTCGTCGAAGGGATCGAGAAGTTCGGCAGCCGCATCCAGCCCCTGATGAAAAGCCGCGCGCATGTGAGCGCGGCCTAAGGCCTCTCGTCGCCGCCACGAAAGCCGGGACGACGGAGTTATTCACATACAGCCATGCGCCTGCGCCCGCATCCGCCAGTTGATGCCATGGCCGCCCATCAAGAGCAGGCTTCCCGCCACCGTCAGCCCCGTCTCCCATATTTCGCCCCGCCCCGGCAGCAGCGCCACCGTAAGCAGCGCCACGCCTGCGCCGCCCAGCAGCGTCGGCAAGGGCGTGCCATGCACGCGCCAACCCCCGAGAAAAGCGAGCGCCGCAAAAGGAATGACGAAACCCAGCGCCAGATAATGAAAACTCTCCGGCAGCCGCAGCATGTTCGTGAAGGCCGGCAGAAGCGCGATGGCGAGCGGCAGGATCAGGCAATGGACCAGGCACAGCAGCGATGCCGCCATAGCCGCACCTTCCAGCAAATTGGTCCGTTTCTCCATCGCCTCATTCTCCCATGCGGCCAATCCGGCCGTTCATGATACGGTATAAAGTATCATGAACGGAAAAAGGCAATGCCGTCGCCCCATTTTCTCCGGGGCGACGGCTTATCAGGCAGGAAGGCTCAGCGCCTGGCCGCCGCGAAACGGCGCGACACCTCGGCCCAATCGACCACCTTCCACCAGGCTTCGAGATAATCGCCGCGCCGGTTATTGTAGGTCAGATAATAAGCATGTTCCCACACATCATTGCCCAGCACGGGCAGACCCTTCACCGCCGCCACGTCCATCAGCGGATTGTCCTGATTGGGCGTCGACGTGATGGCGAGCTTGCCGTCCGCGCCGACGATCAGCCACACCCAGCCCGAACCGAACTGCTTGGTGCCGGCCTCCTTGAACGCCGCCTTGAACTTGTCGAGCGAGCCGAAGCTGGCCTCGATCGCGGCCGCTAGCGCGCCCGACGGCGCGCCGCTCTTCGCCGGCGCGGTCATCGTCTTCCAGTAGAATGTGTGGTTCCAATGGCCGCCGGCATTGTTGCGCACCACCGTCGGCAGCGTGCCCGCCTTGGCGACGAGTTGCTCCAACGTCTGCCCCTGCAGCGCCGGATCGGCCGTCACCGCCTTGTTGAGCGCGTCGACATAGGCCTGATGATGCTTGTCATGATGCAGCTTCATCGTCGCCTCGTCGATCACGGGCGCCAGCGCATCATAGGCATAAGGAAGCGGCGCGAGCGAAAAGGGGCCCGCGACGGGCGCCGTGGCGGGCGCAGGCGCCGCCTGCGCAAAGGCCGGCGCGGTCGCCAGCGTAGCGGTCGCGATCGCGAGGCCGGCGAAAAGGGCTTTCACGGTCATCTTCATTCCTTCATGCCTGTAACAAGGGTCTGGACGTTTAACCGGCACGACATCCGCCATCTCCCGCGATAGCGCGTCAAGCCGTGACGAGCGCGGGCTTGCCCCGCTCCACCGCAAGCGTCGTCCGCGTCGAGATCTGGCCGCCCGGCTCATGCACCTTGTCGACCACGCGGAACGCGCTGCTCCACTGGTCGGGCGTCACCTCGCAGAGCAGATAGCCGCGCTGGTCGTTGGAAAATTTGAGGAAGGGATTGTCGGCCATGATCCGCTCCGCGCCCGAGCGCTTGTCGCTGCCGCTGCCACCCGAGCTGATCGAGGTGCTGACGAACTCGACCGCCACCGCCTCGTCCGTACCGTTTCGCGTGCGCAGCTCGCCCGCGAAATTCTGATGCTCGTCGCCGGTCAAGGCGACGACATTGCCGAGCCCCTTGAGCGAGGCGAACAGCCGCTCGCGGGGGCTGTCATAGCCGCCCCAGCTATCCATGTTGCGGATCGGCGCGGGCTCGTCCCCCGTGCGCCGGTCGAGCGGCATCATCATGATCTGCTGCGCCAGCGCGTTCCAGCGCGCGCCGCCCTGCCGCAGGTTTTGGGCGAGCCATTTCTCCTGGCCGTCGCCCAGCACGGTCGCCCGCCCATCGGCAACATCCGCGCAAATCGGCTTGAAGCCATCGTCGCAGGGCTGGTCCGAACGGAATTGTCGCGTATCGAGGAAATGCATGTCGAGCAGATTGCCGAAGCGCGCGCGACGATAGAGCTGGATCGCATTGCCCGCCGGGAAAGAGGAACGGCGCAGCGGCATATGCTCATAATAGGCCTGGAACGCGGCCGCGCGGCGCAGCGCGAACAGCTCGGCCGGCGCCCCGCTCTTGCCCCAGCCGTCGATATTCTGCACCCAGTTGTTCTGCACCTCATGATCGTCGAAGGTCGCGAAGAAGGCAGCCGAGGCATGGGCCGCCTGCAGATCCGGATCCATCTTGGTCTGGGCGTAGCGGCGGCGATAATCGCCGATCGTCAGGCAGTCGCCGCCCTGATAGGTGCGGACGAATTGCTTGAGCCTGCCGTCCCAACCGATCCCGATCGGCGCGCTGCGGGATTCGTAGATGTAATCGCCATAATGATAGACGAAGTCGATCTCCTCGGCGGCGAGGTGACGATAGGCGGTATAGAGCCCATCCTCATAATGCTGGCATCCCGCCACGCCGAAGCGCAGCCGATCGATCGCGGCGCCATTGGCCGGCAGGGTCTTCGCCCGGCCACGCACCGTCCGCTCGCGCCCGATCGAGAAGCGATACCAATAAGGCCGCCCCGGCTCGAGCCCCGTCACCTCGACATGCACGGCATGGCCCAGCTCCGGCCGGGCGATCGCCTCGCCCTTCTGGATGATGTTGCGGAACGGCTCCTCGGTCGCGATCTCCCAGGTCACGGGCATCGGCGCGATCGGCATGCCGCCATGTTCGGCGAGCGGATCGGGCGCGAGCCGCGTCCAGATCACGAAGCCGTCGGGCGAGGGGTCGCCCGATGCGATGCCCAGCCGGAAGGGATAGTCCGCGAAGAGCTGTTGCGCGCGCACAATGGCCGGCGCGCCCAGCAAGGCCGCTCCGCCAATCGCGCCGCCGATCAAGCCGCGCCTGCTGATGCCGTTGGTCATGCTTTTCCCCCGATTTCCGATTTCGCCCGGCCTGCGCCGAAATGGCGACATGATGGTTACAGCGGCTATTTGACGCCCTCTATCTGACTATCGCGTCCACCGTACCGCTCGTCACGGCATGATAGCCACTGCGCGCGCCGGCATAGATGCGCCGCGCGATCGGCGGGCCCCAGCCCTCCTCCTTCATCAGCGCGGCGAACAGCGGCGCCACGAACTTGCGCCGTCCCTGCTCGGTCAGGAAGCGTTCGACCGAGGGCACCGCGGGATCATGATGGTTCGCCACCGCGAGCATCAGCCAGGCGAAGCGTATCTCGCTATTGCCCGTCCGCGACAGCCCATATTGGCGGTCGATCGCATCGAGCTGCGCGGTCGTCAGCCTGCGCGGCAGGCTGGCGAGGAAGCGCACGCGCTCCTGCGTCGTCCAGCCCGCCCAGCCCGTCGCCTCCGCCACCTTGGCGCCTACCGAAAAGGCCTTCGCCTCGGCATCGACAATCGCGAAGGCATCCGAGCGGACATGCACCGCATTGTCCGGCAGCCCCGGCTGATAGACCCAGCGGTCGAGCCCGATCTGCGCCTCCAGCACCCGATCGCCCCGGATCAGATTGGCGCGCAGGTCGGCAAGGAAGCCCGCGCTCGTCTGCGGCTTGAAGGCGAAGCGATCGAAATAGGACCAAAGATAGGCATCGAACCTTTCGCGCCCCACCGCCGCCTCGATCGTGCGCAGGAAGGTCGCACCCTTCTCATAGGCGACGTCGGTCATGCCCTCGTCGGGATCGCGCCCGACAAGATCGAGGTGCAGCCGGCTGTCGGGCGCGGCCATGCCGCCCGCCGCCGCGATCGCCGCCTGCATGTCGCTCCAGCCCAGATCCGCCAGCATCGCCGCGCGCGCCGGGCCATAGAGCGCCTCCATGATCCGGTTCTCGAAATAGACGGTGAAGCCCTCGTTCAGCCAGAAATCATTCCATGTCGCATTGGTGACGAGATTGCCCGACCAGCTATGCGCCAACTCATGCGCGACGAGGCTGACGAGCGAGCGATCGCCCGCCAGGATGGTCGGCGTGGCGAAGGTCAGGCGCGGATTCTCCATGCCGCCGAAGGGGAAGGAGGGCGGCAGGACGAGCAGATCGTAACGCCCCCAGCGATAGGGACCGTAAAGGCTCTCCGCCGCCTCGACCATCTTCTCGACATCGACCAGTTCGGACGCGGAGCGCTCGAGCATCGCCGGCTCGGTATAGACGCCGGTGCGCGTACCGAGCGGGCGGAAGGCGATGTCGCCCACCGCCAGCGCGATCAGATAGGGCGCCACCGGCTTGTCCATGCGGAAGCGATAGGCCTTGCGCCCAGGCCCTGCCGGCTCGCCCTCGGGCGTCAGCATCTGCGCGCTCATCACCGCGCGGAGGTCCGCCGGCACGGTCAGCCGCGCCTCCCAGGTCTGTCGGATGCCGGGGCTGTCCTGCGTCGGGATCCAGGTCCGGTTGAGGATCGCCTCGCCCTGGCTGAACAGATAGGGCCGCTTCTTCCCCGCCGTCTGCTCCGGCGGCAACCATTGCAGCGCCGCGGCATCCGGCGCGGTTGCATAGCGCACGATGATCCGCCGCGCGCCGTTCAGCGTCACGCTGAGCGGGGCGCCCAGGATCGGATCGGCCGTCCCCAGCGAGAAAGGCAGCGGTCGTCCGCCCGCATCGGTAACGGCGGCGATCTCCAGCCCCTTGGTGTCGAGCAGGATCGTCCGCGCGCCCGGCGCCGCCACTATGTCCAGCGCCGCCATGCCCGACAGCCGCTTCGTATCGAAATCGACCGCCAGATCGAGCGCCACATGCGTCACCCGCGCCTCGGCCGGCCGGGCAGAGCTGTGCACGTCGCGCGCATCCGGACTCGTCAGCACGGGCGCGCTCACCGGCGCCCTGTCCCCCGACAGCCTGTCCACCGGCTGGCATGCCGCAAGCAGCGCCGCCCCCATCGCCGCCAAGACGGCGCCGCTCTTCAATCCCATCGTCACTTTCTTCCACCCGGCGCGGAGGATAGGCGCCGGCGGCGATCATCAGCACAATCGCGCGGATGGCAAGCGTTGCGCCACATTGCTTGACCGCGACCATCTGCTCCGGGCAACCGATCGCGATGCGCCATCCTCCGCCCGCACCCGCCCCGGACATGCCCTTCGCCATGCACCGGGCGATCTGGGCGATCGCGCTTCCCGCCATGCTCACCAATGTCGCGACCGCGCTGTTCGGCCTTGCCGACATGTGGGTGATCGGGCGGCTCGGCGATGCTTCGGCGCAGGGCGCAGTGGAGCTTGGCGCCAAGCTGCTGATGGGCCTTCTCACCGTCTTCAATTTCCTGCGCAGCGGTACGGTCGCGCTCACTGCCCAGGCCGCCGGCCGCGCCGATGCGGAGGATCAGGCCGCAACGCTTGCCCGCGCCGTCGCCGTAGCGCTGCTGATCGGCCTCATCCTGCTCCTCGCCCGGCCGCTCGTCATTCCCGCGGGGCTGGATCTGCTGGATGCGCGCGGGCAGCTCGCCGCCGATGCGCATCTTTATGTCGGCATACGCTATTGGGGCGGCGTCGCCTGGCTGGTGAATGCGGTGCTCATAGGCTGGCTGATCGGCCGCCGGCGGGTGCGCGCGGTGCTGCTGATCGAGATTTTCGCCAATATCGCGCATGTCGCGCTCGATCTCGGGCTGGTGCTCGGCCTCGGCTGGGGCGTTGCCGGCGTCGCGACGGCGACCGTCGCATCGGAAACGGCGAAGCTGCTCGCGCTCGCGACAATCCTAGCCGGCGAGGCTCCGGCGCGGCGCGCACTCGCCATGGCGCGGTTGCCGGGCACATGGCAGGCGGCGGAGCTCGCCACGCTCTTCCGCCTCAACCGCGACCTCTTCCTGCGCACACTGCTGCTGATGGCCGCCTTCCTGCTGATGACGCGCGCCGGCGCGCGGCAGGGCGCGACCATCCTCGCCGCGAACGGCATATTGTTCCAGCTTTTCATGCTCTCGGCGCTGATCCTCGACGGGTTCGAGAGCGCGGCGCAGGTGCTGTGCGGCGAGGCGCGCGGCGGCCGCGATCCGCGCCATTTCCGCCGGCTGGTGCGCGCGCTCCTCCTGTGGGGCGGCGCGACCGGTCTCGTCATCAGCCTCGCCTATGCGCTGACAGGCGCGCCGCTCGCCGCCAGCTTCACCACCGCCCCCGACGTTGCCGCCGCCGCCTCCGCCCATATCGGCTGGGCGGTCGCATTGCCGCTCGTCGGCATGGTCTCCTTCGTGCTCGACGGGGTGTTCATCGGCGCCACCTGGACGCGGGCGATGCTCGGCACCATGGCGGCCGCGCTGGCGGCCTTTGCCTTGGCCCTGCTGGCCGCGACGCCGCTCGGCAATCATGGCCTGTGGCTGGCCTTCTCGCTCTTCCTCCTCGCGCGCGGCGCGGGTCAGGCGCTGCTGCTGCCGCGCCTCATCCGCCGGACATTGGGCACGGACGCGACGGCGGATATGCGGGTGGCGATCGGAAATTAAGCGGGGCGGCAGCGGCTGGGCGAAATGCCGGTCTCAACCGGCGGCTTCCTCTCCGAAGCGATCTTGTCGGTCGCCCAGCCGCGCTCAAAACTCCCGTAGCCGATTCGTGAGACAAAAAAAAGGGCCGGCACGAGGCCGACCCTGAAGTCTTAGGAGAGGATGCCTGAAAGGCCCGTTCCTTTTGCGGCGCAGCACGTTTTCACGCAAGTGCAATAGGTAATATTACGATTGCAGTTTCAGCAATCGCCTTTTCCCGCGAGGAAGGGAATGCCCAGGTTCAGCCGGCCGAAAGCTTGGCTGGTCGATATTCGGCCAAGGTACGCGGCTGTGCGTCCGAGAGCTTCTTGCATGAAATGCAACGGGGTTTGCGGGCGTGAAGGAACAAGGCTGTGATGAAAGGATGCCGCCTCGTCCGGGCGGGATACGAAGGAAAAGTCATGCAGACCGAAGGTGTGGTGCAGGCGAAGGCGATATTGGCCATACTTGGCTGCCTCACCGACGAGCTTCTCGACGCGGGCCTGATCGATCAGGGTCGATTCGCCGCACGCCTCGTCGCGGCGAAGGAAGCGCATGCCGAGATCGGGGAACAGGCGGTAGGCGATCTTCTCCACCTTTTCCGCTCCTCGCTGCTGGATATGCGGGACGGGCCCGAGATACGCCGCCGGCGGCTCTGCTGAGCCGATTTGCGGCGGGCCAGCGAAGCGCCGATAAGAAGCCCGCCCCGCCCAACCGTCAGGATCGTTCCGTGGCCGACCAGCCTCTCGCCCCCGCTCCGCTCCGCTCGCTCTATCCGCCGATCGAACCCTATGCCTCGGGCTATCTCGATGTCGGCGACGGGCACAGCCTTTATTGGGAGCTTTGCGGCAATCCGCACGGCAAGCCCGCCATCTTCCTGCATGGCGGGCCGGGTGCGGGCTGCGGCCCCGATCATCGCCGCCTGTTCGATCCCGAAAAATATCGCGTGCTGCTGTTCGATCAGCGCGGCTGCGGCCGCTCGCGCCCCCATGCCGAGCTCGAAGCCAACAGCACCTGGCATCTGGTCGCGGATATCGAGCGGCTGCGCGAGATGGTCGGCGTGGAAAAATGGCTGGTGTTCGGTGGCTCCTGGGGCTCGACGCTCGCGCTCGCTTATGCCGAGACGCATCCCGCCCGGACGAGCGCGCTGATCCTGCGCGGCATATTCGCGCTGCGCCAGGCCGAGGTCGACTGGTATTATCAGCAGGGCGCCTCCTGGATCTTCCCGGACAAATGGGAGCGGTTCCTGGCGCCGATCCCCGAGACCGAGCGCGGCGCGCTGGTCGATGCCTATCGCCGCCGGCTGACCGATCCCGACCGTTCGGTCCGGCTCGCGGCCGCCAGGGCCTGGAGCCGCTGGGAAGGCGAGACGATCACGCTTCTTCCCGATCCCGCTTTGTCCACGACGCATGGCGCGGACGATTTCGCGCTCGCCTTCGCGCGCATCGAAAATCATTTCTTCTTCCATCAGGGCTGGCTGGAAGAAGGCCAGCTCATCCGCGACGCCCACCGCCTGCGCGACATACCGGGCGTCATCGTCCAGGGCCGCTATGACATGGCGACGCCGGTGCAGACCGCCTGGGACCTGCATCGCGCCTGGCCGGAAGCGGAATTCCATCTCGTCCCCGATGCCGGCCATGCCTTCAACGAGCCCGGCATACTCGACCGGCTGATCCGCGCCACCGACGCCTTCGCCGCCGACCCGCGCATCTGACGGCGAAATGGCGGGATCGGGCCTTTTATAGCCTGACGATGCTCATGCCGATCGTCGCGGTCGCCCCCGGATCGACTATCTGGTGGCCGGGCTGCCGTTCGTCGTTGAACGAGTTGGGGACATGGGTCACGGGCTCGAGGCAGACATAATCCTCGCCCGGCGGCGCATAGAGATGGAAACCCCGCGCTTCCCCGCTCGTCACTGCGATGCGCGACGCATCGGAGGAGATGAGGATCCCGTTCACCGGCCCGTCGAAGAAATTGTCGAGCCCCAGCAGCGCACCGATCGGCACATCCGCACCATCGCCCGCGAAGGGATTGGCCTCCTGCACGACATCCGCCACGCCGCGCGCATCGTTCAGCCATATCGACCGGGCCGCTGCCGCGATCCGCGTCGTGGCACCCGCCGGGAAATAGGGATGGAGACCCAGCCCCAGCGGCATCGGCCGCGCCGACCGATTCGTCACCTCCAGCACGACATTCAGCCCGCCCGGCAGCAGCGACAGGATCTGCCGCGCGCTATAGTCCCATGGCCAGCCGCCGCCCTTATGGTCCAACCGTAGCACGGCGCGATCCTCCGCCGCCGTCTCGACCTGCCAGGCCGCGCGCCAGCCATGGCCGTGCAACGCATGTGGCGGCGCCTCCCTGTCGGGCTCGATCTCGATCCGCTCACCATCGAAGGTGAAACGGGCATCCGCCACGCGATTCGCGAAGGGGACGAGCGGGAAGCAGCCGCTCTTCAGTACATCCTCATTATCCACCGGAGCGGGACGCAGCAGATCGACCCCGTCGACTGCCAGCGCCGCGATCGAGCCACCCACAGCCGGCGTGACGAGACAGCGGACACGATCCTTCTTCAGCACGATCATCGGCACTCTCCACATTAATATGATTTTTAAGACTAGACTCGTCACCGCCAGTCAATATATGAGTTTGATATTATAAATCGGTCCGGACTAACCGGGCCCATCAGGAGAGGATAATGACGCGCTTATCGTTCGTCGCCGCTCTGCTCGCATGCACCACGATGAATGTCGCGGCGAGCGCCCAACAGCCTGCCGCCCCGCTCGAACTCAAATCGCCCGACGGTTCCATCTCCGTCTCCTTCACGCCCTCCGTCGGCGATCAGCCGCCGCTTTATCAGGTGACGCGCAAGGGCGAGGTCGTGATCGCGTCTTCCCCGCTGGGGCTCAACCTCTATGACGTCACACCGTTCGGTCCGCTCGAGGTCGTAGCGGCGAACCGCGCCTCGGCCGATCGCAGCTACAAGCTCACCGCCACCAAGACGGCGACGGCGCGCGATCATTATAATGAGCTGACGGTTTCGCTGCGCGAACGCGACGGCAGCCAGCGCAAGCTCGACATCATCTTCCGCGCCTATGATGACGGCGCCGCCTTCCGCTACAGCCTGCCGCAACAGCCTGGCTTCACCAGCGTCCAGCTTGCGGGCGAGCGCACCCAGTTCAACTTCCCCGCCGATTATGATTGCTGGGGCCTCAATCTAGGCCGCACCAATCTCAGCCATGAAGGGGAATATGAGCCGATCAAGGCGTCCAAGACGCGCTGGCACAATCTGTTCGATCCGCCTTTCACCTGCAAGACCGGCTCGGGCAATACCACCTTCATCCTGACGGAAGCCGATCTGCGCGATTATGGCGCGCTTTATCTGCGCGGCCGCAATGATGGCGGGCTCGGAATGTATGCCTATGTCTCGCCGCGCTATGACGATCCCAAGGTCGCGGTACGGCGCGAGATGACGGCCGCCGGTATCCAGTCGCCCTGGCGCGTGGTGATGATGGCGGACCGGGCGGGCGATCTCATCCCTTCCACGCTGATCGGCAATCTCAACCCGCAGAACGCTATCGGTGACACTTCATGGATCGCACCCGGCAAGACCGCCTGGGACTGGTGGTCCGGCCCCTATCTGCCCGCGCCCGCCAAGGGCGGCATGGATATGGTCACGCTCAAGCGCTACATTGATTTCGCGGGCGCGACCGGGCTTCCCTATATGCTGATCGACGAGGGCTGGAGCCTCAATTCGGGCTTCGCCGGCAGCGCGCCCGCCAATACCGACATCACCAAGACGCAGCCCAATCTCGATATGCCGGAGCTCGTCCGCTATGCGAAGGCGCGCAATGTCGATTTGATGCTCTGGCTCCAGTGGAGCCTGCTCGACAAGAATATGTCGGCCGCGCTCGATCAATATCGGGCCTGGGGCATAAAGGGGATCAAGGTCGATTTCATGGACCGCGACGACCAGGAAATGGTCGCCTTCTATCATCGCGTGATCCCCGAAGCCGCCAAGCGCAAACTGCTCGTCAATCTGCACGGCGCCTATCACCCGACGGGCCTCAACCGCACCTATCCCAATTTCGTCACACAGGAAGGCGTGCTGGGCGCGGAATATAATAAATGGTCGCATCGCGTCACGGCGACGCACAATGTCACCCTGCCCTTCACCCGCATGGTGCTCGGCCCGCTGGATTATACGCCGGGCGGCTTCCGCAACGTCGCGCCCGATCAGTTCAAGATCGTCAACAGCCCGCCGCTGGTGAAGACGACGCGCGGCCAGGCGCTGGCCATGTATGTTGTCTATGACAGCCCGGTCCAGATGCTCTCGGACAGCCCCGATGCCTATGAGGGCGCAGCCGGCCTCGATTTCCTGAAGCTCGTGCCCACCGCCTGGGACGAGACGCGCTTCCTCGGCGGGGACATTGGCGAGCATATCGTCCTCGCCCGCCGCAAGGGCAGCGACTGGTATATCGGCGCGATGACGAACGAGAGCGGGCGCAGCGTGACGCTGCCACTCTCCTTCCTCGGCAAGGGCCGCTTCAGCGCGCAGATCTGGGCGGATGGCGCGACGCCGACGACGCTTGCCGAAAGCCGGCGCGACGGCCTCACCGCCGCCGACAGCCTGACCCTCGAACTGGCCGGAAGCGGCGGCGCTGCCGTCCGCATCACGCCCGGCCGCTAGAGCAAGAAAAGAACCGGCCCGTCACGGGCCGGCACATAACCCATGACGTGAACAATCGCCCGCGAAGGCGATGGGGAGGATATTTATGCGTGTTAAGAGAAGCGATCTGCTCCGTTCACTCCTGCTCTGCACCAGCCTGACCGCCACGCCGGCCCTGGCGCAGACCGCACCGCAGCCCGAGGAGCCCGCCGCGCAGGCGACGGTCACCGAGGGCGAGGCACAGGAAATCATCGTCACCGGCACGCGCGCCAGCCTCGGCCGCGCGCTGGACATCAAGCGCGAAACGCTCGGCGTCGTCGATTCGATCGCTGCGGAGGATATGGGCAAGTTCCCCGACCAGAATGTCGCGGAATCGCTCCAGCGCATCAGCGGCGTCTCGATCGACCGTTCGCAAGGCGAGGGCCGCTTCATCACGGTGCGCGGCTTCGGCCCCGAATTCAACACGGTGCTGCTCAACGGCCGCATCCTCGCCACCGACAATAATGGCCGCGAATTCAGCTTCGACATATTGCCGTCCGAGCTGATCGCGGGTGCCGATGTCTACAAATCCTCGGCGGCCAATTTCCAGGAAGGCGGCATCGGCTCCACCGTCATCGTCCGCACCGCCCGGCCGCTCGATCGTGCCGGCTTCGTCTTCGCCGGAAACGCCGGCGGCAAATATGACAGCGGATCGAAGAATGTGACGCCGACCGCCTCGGTACTGCTCAGCCAGAGCAATGAGGATCGCACTTTCGGCGCACTGCTCAGCCTCGTCTATGACAAGCGCGATGCCCGGATTCAGCGCTATGGTACCGGCGGCTGGATGACAGGCCAGAATCTCGATTACAATAAGGATAGTGTCGTCGATCTCGCCAATGTCGCCGTGCCGCGCACTGCAGAGCACGTCATCGACGAAAGCTCGCGCGAGCGGATCGGCGGCACGCTCGCCATCGACTGGGTCGTGTCCGATCAGTTGAAGCTTAAGCTCGACGGCCTCTACACCCAGTATAAGATCGACTCGCAGACGAACTTTCTTGCCTATTTCACCGACCCCGCCGACATCATTTCCGCCACCGCGAATGAGAATGGCACCGTCACCCGCTTCGTACGCGGCAATACGGGCAGCCTCGCGACCGACCATGTCGTGACGACCAACCCGCGCAATGCGCGCACCTATCAGGTCGCGCTCAACTCCGAATGGACGCCGTCCGATCGCACCACGATCACGGCCGACGCCTCCTATTCGCGCGCGACCAACAAGGGCGGCGGCGCCACGCCCTTCTTCGTGATCGGTGCGCGCAACACCGGCCTGAACCCCGTCTGGGAATTGCGCCCGGACGAACCGACGCCGCTCGTCTCCAACGTCATCTCGACGACCGATACGTCGCAGCTCCGCGGCCATTTCGGCCTGCAGAGCGGCGACAATGTGTCCGATCAGATCGGCCAATTCCGGATCGACGGCGTCCAGGAATTTGACGGCACGCTGCGCCGCGTCCGCTTCGGTGGCCTCGCCTCGCAGCGGACCAAGAAGATCAGCGACTATTCCACGCCGCAGGGCATTCTCTGCTTCTACTGCGGCTATTTCGCGACGCTTCCCTCGGGGCTCACCAGCACCTTCGACGCCGGCAGCTTCCTCGGCAGCCCGGGCGCCCCGACGCAATGGCTGAACTTCGACTATAATCAGCTCGTTTCTTATTATAACAGCGACGCAGCGATCACGCAGAAGGGCAATCCGCAGGCGGAAGCGCTCTTCCGCGCGCTGATCGCCGCCAATGGCGGCACTTTTCGCGGCGTGATCAATCCCGCTGCCTCGGGCAAGGTGCGCGAGAACAGCTATGCCGCCTATGTTCAGAGCGAATTCGAGGGCAGCCTGGGCGACATGCCGTGGAGCGCGGCGGCGGGCGTGCGCTGGGTCTATACCGATCTCAAGGCGAGCGGCGCGTCACAACAGATCTCGTCGATTATCCAACTTCCGGGCGATGCGACGCAGCTCGATTATTTCCTGACGCCGCCGATCCCCGTCACGGCAACCAATAATTACAACTATCTGCTGCCGTCGGCGACCTTCCGCCTGAATCTCACCGACGAGTTGGTCGTCCGCGTGGCGGGCTCGCGCACGCTCACCCGGCCGACGCTCACCAACCTGTCGCTCAACGAAAGCTTCACGGTTCGTCCGCCGGCCTCCTTCTTCTCCTCGGGCGGCAATCCGGCGCTGAAGCCCTATCTCGCCTGGAATGCCGATCTGGGGCTGGATTATTTCCTCAGCCGGACGAGCTATGCGAGCATTGCGGGCTTCTACAAGAAGGTCGACAATTTCGTCTCGCTGGTCACGCGGCCGCGCCAGATCCTCGGCTACACCTTCCTCGACACGCGTCCGACCAACGCGGAATCGGCCGAAATCTATGGTTTCGAGGCCGCCGTGCAATATACGTTCGACATATTGCCGGCGCCGTTCGATGGGCTCGGCTTCTCGGCCAACTACACCAAGGTCGAAAGCTCGGTCGCATTCGATCCCAGCCTTGCCGCCCAGGTGTTCAATGTCGAGGGCCTGTCCGACTCCGCCAATGTCGTCGCCTTCTACGAAAAGGGGCCGATCCAGCTGCGCGGCGCGTACAACTGGCGCGCCAAATTCCTCCGCCGCACCTTCGGCGCGCAGGGCCAGCCGGAGAATGTCGGCGCCTATGGCCAGTATGACGTCACCGCGAGCGTCAAGTTCACGCCCAACCTGACGCTCTATGGCGAGATGCTGAACGTCACCAACGCCAAGTCGCGCGCCTATCAGTCGTTCGAGGAGCGGCTGCTGACGCTGGAGGATACGGGCCGGCGGATCACCGTCGGCGTCCGCGCCAGCTTCTGATTTCCGGCCGCGGGTCCCGCCCCAAGGGATCCGCGGCCACCCTCTTCCCGGGGAGCGTCCCGCCCTCTCCTGCTGGCGCACCCTGGCCTGCCGCTGCGTTCCTCCCGGAACGCGGCGGCTTTGTTTTTCAGTTGCCGACTTCAGCCTCGGCCTGATGGATCAAAGCGAGCACATCGGCGATGATGGTCCGCATCGCCTCGCCCGCCGCCGCCGGATCGCGCGCAACGATCGCCTTCATCACCTTCTCATGCGCGGGCAGGCTCGCCGTATGGCCCTTGTAGCGATTGGTGAAGCGGATCGACGTCTGCAGCGCGGTCGCCACCATATCCCGAAACTGATTGTAGAAAGGATTGCCCGACGCGCGCAAAATCGCGACATGAAAGGCGATGTCGGACTGGAGCGGATCATCCTGCCCGCGCTCGGCCGCCTCCATCCGCCGGAATCCGTCCGCGATCGCATCAAGCCCCTCCTGGTCGGCGGCGGTTGCCGCCAGCGCTGCCGCACCGGGCTCGACCGCGAGCCTGAGCTCGGTGAACTGGCGCAGCAGCCCAAGCGAGAATTTGCGCTCGAGCAGCCAGCGCAGCACGTCCGTATCGAACAGGTTCCAGGACGCGACCGGCTGGATGCTCGTCCCCTGGCGCGGCCGCTGGCTCAGCAGGCCCTTGGCGGTCAGCATCTTGACCGCCTCGCGCGTCACCGAACGGCTGACGGCATGCTGGCGGGCGAGTTCCGCTTCAGTCGGGAAGGACTTGTCATCATAGCTTCCCGTAACGATGGAGCGGCCGAGCGCGTCCAGCATGCCGTGGGTGAGATTACGGCCGAGCGCGTCGCGCACATCGGATGTCTGTAGCTTGTTCATGCCGTTTCCTCGGTCAGTGCCATGATCGGCCAGTCCTACGGCATCATAATATCTATCCGACAACTGTCACGCCATGGTCGCCCGCCATGCTTCGACGAGCTGCCGTCCGCGCTCGCCCACAAGGGCCGCCGTATCGCCCGGACGGTAAAGCGCACCACCGACGCCGATCCCTTCCGCGCCCGCCGCCAGCCAGTCGCCCAGATTGGCCGCACCCGTGCCGCCCACCGCCCAACTCTTCACATGCGCGGGCAATATCTCGCGCACCGCCTTCAGATAGGCCGGCCCCAGGCTCGCCGCAGGGAACAGCTTGAGCCGCGTGGCGCCCGCCGAAATGGCGGTGAAGGCCTCGCTTGGGGTAATGAAGCCGGGCAGCGGCTCCATTCCCTTCTCGACCGCCCGGGCGATCACCGCCGCATTGATATTGGGCGTGACGAGCAGCCTGCCGCCGACGCCCGCGACCGCATCGACCGATGCCGGATCGAGCACCGTGCCCGCGCCCACCAGCGCCTCGCTGCCGCAGCTTTCCGCCAGCAGGGCGATGCTGTCGAGCGGATCGGGCGAGTTCAGCGGCACTTCGATCAGGCGGATGCCCGCCGCGACCAGCGCCTGGCCGACCGCCACCACCTCCTCCGGCCTGATGCCCCGCAATATGGCGACGACCGGCGGCGTTCCGGTGGCGAGAAGTTCGTCGATACGCATCAGTGGGACTCCTTGCCTGAGGATTGCAATGCGATGAGGCCCGCGATCGAGCAGCCATTGCCATCGAGGTCGAGCGTCTGGATGCCGCGCGCGGCGAAGGCGCGGCGGTAGAGCGCGGTCAGCCCCGGATCGCCGATCATCAGGATCCGCTCGGGCCGGTCGCCGAGCAGCCGCAGCCCCTCGCCCGCCTCATGGCCGAGGAGCAGGCCGGAAAGATAGCCCAGCGCCCAGCCATGGCTGCGCCCGTCGAGCAACTGCGCCGATCGCGCCTCGAAGATCGCGGCGAGCAGGCCATCAAATTCCGCGCTGCGGGCAAGACCGGTGTCGAAGCCCTCATCGCGCCCCTCCTCCCGCGCGCCCGCGCGCGCCAGCGTCGAATGGTCGCGCAACAGGGCGAAAAACTCGCCCGTGGGGAAAGTATGGAAGCGCTCGACCCGTCCATCGACAATCGCCGCCCATTTGCTGTGCGTGCCCGGCAACACAATTAGATGGCGCCCCCGCCCCAGCGCCGGATCGCCCGCGATCGCGCCGAATATCTGCGTCTCCTCGCCGCGCATCACGTCCGGCGCGCCCAGCCAGTTGCGGGTCTTGAGGCCCGGCGCGATCATGATGTCGAGCCCCTCGATCGACAGCGACAGCGTCGCCTCGCGCCATTCGGCAAGCGTTGCGGGGCAAGCGGCATAGGGCACTTCGACCAGCCCGTTGCGCGATCCGACCATGCCGCACAAAGTGACGGACATGGCCCCCTCGCCCCGCCAGGGTGCCACCGCCGCGACCAGCGCGGCTGCCGGCGTGCCGTTCAGCGCGCCGATGCCCGGCCCGTCGGCACGGTCGACAATCTCCTCCCCGCGCATGCGGAACAGGCGCAGGCGGCTGGTCCCCCAGTCGCCGAGGATCACCTCGCCGGGCCCGCTCATCGCCCGCCCCCGAGCGCGAGGATGCCGGAGGGCACGCCCGGCACATCGACAGAAAAGGCGAAGAGGCCGCCCGCCTCCGGCTGCGCCTCCAGTTCGGCGGGGGTGAGGCCGATACGCGCGGTGGTCACATAGGCGGTCTTCAGATCCGCGCCGCCGAACGCCAGCTTGGTGACATTGGCGCAGGGCAGCTCCACGGTCTGCACAAGGCTGCCGTCGGGTGCATAGCGGCGCGCCTGCCAGCCACCCCACAGGCCCACCCAGACATGATCCTCCGCATCGATCGTCACCCCGTCGGGCGTGCCGTCGGCGGGGTCGATCCGGGCGAAGACGCTGCCGTCGCGCAGCTCATCGCCCGCCGATATGTCGAAACGCCAGATCGTCCGCCCCAGCGTATCGACATGATAGACATAGCGGCCGTCGCCGGTCACGGTCGGCCCGTTGGTGATGACGCATTCGCCACCCGCGCGCGCGAGCCGTCCGCGATCGAACAGATAGACCGCACCGCTCGGGCTGGTCTCGCCATCATCCATCGATCCGAACCATAGCCGCCCGGCCGAATCGACCACCGCGTCGTTCAGCCTGTTGCCTGCCGCCATCTCGACCGTCGCCAGCGGTTCGGCGTCGAGCGCGGTCCCATCGAATCGCAGCAGCTCATGCCCCCGGCCGACGACGAATCCGCCATCGTCGCTCGGCACGATGAAGCCCGGCTGCCCACCCAGCTCGAACGTATCGCGCTGGCCGCTCGCCGGATCGAGGCGATGGACCCGCCCCTTCTTGATGTCCGTGAACCATAAAGTGGCCGATCGCGCGTCCCAGAGCGGCCCCTCGCCCAGCGCCGCGCCGAGCGGCCAGATATATTCCACCATCGGCATCCTCCCTCCGCATCCACCCGCTGCGCATGCGAACTATCGGTAGACAAGTCTGAATGATATTATAAATAGGTCATGCTGGAATGACAGCGCAAAGTCGATGCCGTTCAACACCGGCCAGGCCCCTCAAGGGCTTCGAAGACCGGGCAAGCGCATCGTGCGAGGAGGATCCTGATGCAGCTTGCCACCGTCGATATCGTCGTGCTTATCGTTTATGCCATCGGCATTTTCGGGCTCGCCCAATGGGTATCCCGCAGCAAATCCGGCGAGCAGAAGGATACGAAGGATTATTTCCTTGCGTCGAAATCCCTGCCCTGGTGGGCGATCGGCGCGTCGCTGATCGCGGCCAACATCTCCGCAGAACAGATTGTCGGCATGTCGGGATCGGGCTACGCCATCGGGCTCGCCATCGCCTCCTATGAATGGATGGCGGCGCTGACCTTGCTGATCGTCGGCAAATATTTCCTGCCGATCTTCCTACGCAACGAAATCTACACCATGCCCCAGTTTCTGGAGCAGCGTTACGGCCCGCGCATCCGCACGCTGATGGCGATATTCTGGCTGGGCCTCTATGTCTTCGTGAACCTCACCTCGATCATCTGGCTCGGCTCGATCGCGGTCCATCGCATCGCCGGCATCGATCAGGACATGGCGCTCGTCATCCTCGGCGCCTTCGCGCTCCTCTACCAGCTCTATGGCGGGCTGAAGGCGGTGGCGCTCACCGATATCGTGCAGGTGACGCTGCTGATCCTCGGCGGGCTGCTCGTCTCGGGGCTCACGCTGAACGAGATTGGCGGTGATCAGGGCATAGCCGGCGGCTTTGCGGCGCTCACCGCCCGGGTGCCCGATCATTTCGACATGATCCTCTCGCGCGACAATCCCTTCTACAAGGATCTGCCGGGCATATCGGTGCTGATCGGCGGCCTGTGGATCATGAATCTCAGCTATTGGGGCTTCAACCAATATATCATTCAGCGCGCGCTCGCCGCGAAAAGCCTGCGCGAAGCGCAGCGCGGCGTGGCCTTCGCCGCCTATCTCAAGCTGCTGATGCCGGCCATCATCGTCCTGCCCGGCATTGCCGCGGTGCTGCTGGCGCCCGGCCTCGCCCGGCCCGACGAAGCCTATCCGACGATGATGCGCCTGCTGCCGCCGGGCATATTGGGGCTGGTGTTCGCCGCGCTCGTCGCCGCGATCGTCGCCTCCACCGCCTCCAAGATCAATTCGATCGCGACCATCTTCACGCTCGACATCTGGAACAAGCGCGCCGGCGTGCGCAGCGAGCGGCAGCTGGTGCTGACGGGCCGGATCACCGCCGTCGTCGCCGTGATCCTCGCCGTGCTGACCGCGCGGCCGCTGCTCGGTTCCTTCGATCAGGCCTTCCAGTTCATTCAGGAATATACCGGCTTCTTCACGCCGGGCATCACCGTCATCTTCCTGCTCGGCCTTTTCTGGAAGCGCGCGACCGAGGGCGGTGCGCTTGCCGCCGCGATAGGCTCCTTCCTCCTGTCGCTGGCCTTCAAGCTCATGATGCCGGAACTGCCCTTCATCGATCGGGTCGGCGTGGTCTTCCTCGCGACGCTGGCGCTCGCCATCCTCGTCTCGCTCGCCCGCCCCGCCCATGTCGCCAGCAATCGCGTGACGACCAGTGATGTGACCTATGGCACGCCACTCGGCTTCAATCTCGCCTCGCTCGGCGTGCTCTTCATCCTGACGGCGCTCTACACCACATGGTGGTGATCGGGCGCCGTCGTCCCTCCCAAAAATGACGTCGCCCCGGCCAAGGCCGGGGCTCCACGTCTCTCTCCACAAATGACGGCCCAAATGGAGATAGACATGGATCCCTGCGCAGGCGGGACCTTCGCCCAAGCGCGCCGACGCCGATAATGGGTGGATGCCGAAACAAGTTCGGCATGATGATAGGAGTTATGCGAAGGTCCCGTCCCTTCAGGGAATGCCCGGATAGATCAGGGCTCGAACGGCTCCACCAGCACGTTACGCGCAATCAGAAAGGCATCGGCCACCAGCCTGAGCGGGCTCGGATCGGCATCGGACCGCCCCGCCGCGATCAACTCCGCGAATCTGCGATAGACGCCCGGATACTCAGCCTCGGGCGCGCCGCGCTCGGGCTCCCCGTCGATCGACAGGCGCGACCCGCCATGGGTCAGCGCCAGCGTGCCGCCATCATCGGTCTCGATATGGATGTTCCAGCTCTGCTCGCCCGTCTGCCGGAAATCGAAATCGGCCGCTATGTCCGCCCCGCCCGACTGGAGCGTCAGCCGCGCGCCGATCGGCGCGAAGGCATTGGCCGGCGTCTCGAACGCGGCTTCCTCCACCGTCAGCATCTCCGGGCAGATTTCGGTCAGGATCGACAGCGCGTTGATTCCGGGATCGAATACCCCCAACCCGCCCGGCTGCCACAGCCAGCGCTGACCCGGATGCCATTGGCGCACATTCTCGCGCCAGATCACCTTGCCGCGCGCGATGCGCCGCCCGGCGAGCCACGCCTTGGCCGCCGCCACCATCGGCGCATGCCTGGAATGCCAGGTGGCGAAGAGCGTCCGGTCATGGGTATCGGCGGCGACACGCAGCCGCTCGAAATCGGAAAGCGTCGCGGCCGGCGGCTTTTCCAGCATGACGTGCAGCCCCGCCGCGAGCGCGGGCAACGCGATCGCGCTGCGCACCTGCGGCGGCGTGCAGATCGCGATGGCATCGACGGGCGGCCCGTCGCGCAGCAGATCGCCCAGCGTCGCATATCGCGGCAGGTCGCGCAGCCCGCTCCCGGAATGGCTCACCAGCGCCGCCAGCTCGAAGCCGTCATCCGCCGCGATCGCCGGATCATGCTGGTCGCGCGCGATCTTGCCCACGCCCACGATCACCATGCGGACGACCCTGCTCGCCTCCGCCACCGGAACGACATTGCCTGCCTCGGCCATCCAACTCTCCCTTTGCTTTCCTGCTGATCCGTCCTATATATATGATCAATGTGCAGCACGAAAGCCGGCTGCGCGAAAACAGTGCGCAGGGAAGGGATGCCAATGTCCGATCAGCCCGCTACGCGGCGATTGAGATCGCAGGACTGGTTCGATCGGCCGGAAAATCCCGACATGACCGCGCTCTATCTCGAGCGCTATCTGAATTACGGCCTCACCGCCGAGGAGCTTCAGTCGGGCAAGCCGATCATCGGTATCGCGCAGACGGGCAGCGACCTGTCACCCTGCAACCGCCACCATATCGTGCTCGCCGAACGCGTGCGCGAGGGCATCCGCACGGCGGGCGGCATCGCCATCGAATTCCCCGTCCATCCGATCCAAGAGACGGGCAAGCGGCCTACCGCCGGGCTCGATCGCAACCTCGCCTATCTCGGCCTGGTCGAAACGCTCTACGGCTATCCGCTCGACGGCGTCGTGCTCACCATCGGCTGCGACAAGACGACGCCCGCATGCCTGATGGCGGCGGCGACGGTGAACCTGCCCGCGATCGCGCTCTCGGTCGGCCCGATGCTCAATGGCTGGCATGAGGGCGAACGCACCGGATCGGGCACGATCATCTGGAAGGCGCGGCAGATGCTTGCGGCGGGCGAGATCGACTATAAGGGCTTCATGGAGCTCGTCGCTTCCTCCGCGCCTTCGGTCGGCTATTGCAATACCATGGGCACGGCGACGACGATGAACAGCCTCGCCGAGGCCTTGGGCATGCAGCTTCCGGGCTCGGCCGCGATCCCCGCCCCCTATCGCGAACGCGCGCAGATCGCCTATCAGACGGGCCTGCGCATCGTGGAGATGGTGAAGGAGGATCTGAAGCCCTCCGACATATTGACGCGCGGCGCCTTCCTCAATGCGATCCGGGTCAATTCGGCGATCGGCGGCTCCACCAACGCGCCGATCCACCTCGCCGCCATTGCCCGCCATGCCGGGGTCGAGCTTTCGATCGACGACTGGCAGGAACATGGGCAGGATGTGCCGCTGATCGTCAACCTCCAGCCCGCCGGCCAATATCTTGGCGAGGATTATCATCATGCCGGCGGCGTGCCGGCGGTGATGGGCGAGCTGATCGCGGCCGGCCTGCTCGACGAAGGCTGCATGACCGCCACCGGCCGCACGGTGGGCGAGAATATCCGCGGCCGGCGCAGCAAGCTGCCCGACGTGATCCGCTCGGTCGACGCGCCGCTGATGGAGGCGGCGGGCTTCGTCGTGCTGCGCGGCAATATCTTCGACAGCGCGCTGATGAAGGTCAGCGTGATCTCGCCCGAATTCCGCGGCCGCTATCTCTGCAATCCCGACGATCCCGATGCGTTCGAGGGCCCCTGCGTCGTGTTCGACGGGCCGGAGGATTATCATGCCCGCATCGACGATCCGGCGACGGGCATCGACGATCGGACGATCCTCGTCATGCGCGGCGCGGGCCCGATCGGCTATCCTGGTGCGGCCGAGGTGGTGAACATGCGCCCGCCCGCCTATCTGATCGAGCGCGGAATCCATTCGCTGCCCTGCATCGGCGACGGGCGCCAGTCGGGCACGTCGGGCTCGCCCTCGATCCTCAACGCCTCGCCCGAGGCCGCGGTCGGCGGCAATATCGCGCTGCTGCGCTCGGGCGACCGGCTCCGCATCGATCTCGCCCGCGCGCGCGTCGACCTGCTCGTCAGTGACACGGAACTGACCGAACGCCGCACCGCCTTCGACGCCGCCGGCGGCTATGCCTATCCGCGCAGCCAGACACCCTGGCAGATGATCCAGCGCCGCTTGGTGACGCAGCTCGAAACGGGTGCCGTGCTCGAAGGCGCGGACGGTTTCCAGCAACTCGCCCAAACCGCCGGCCTCCCCCGCGACAGCCATTAGGCCCGCTCGCCCAGCCAAACCACCGTCATGCCAGCAATAGTCATAGAACTCCTTCGCGACGTCTGGTGAGTCGGCGGTGACGGTTTCCGGCGTCCGATGACGTATTTCTTCTCATCCCCCTCGGCTTCGACCCAGCGCTGCGCGGAGATCTCTTCGAGAGCCTTTCTGCGATCGGCCTCAGACATCGTGTCACCAAGGCCCCTGGCGGCGGTCGCGCGCCATGTCATACATGCTGACCGTAGCGACCGCCTTCATCCTCGAATCGATCTGCGCGGCGCTGCGCGCAAAGCCGCCGCTGCCGCAGATGCCAATGACGCCGATCCGATTACGGTCCACCAGAGGATGCACGCCCAGGAAGTCGACGGCGACACTGAAGTCCTCGACGAAGGCTTCCGGCGAGGCGATGAAATGCGGCTGGCCGCCGCTCTCGCCGTTGTAGGGCGTCGTGGGCCAAGGTGATGAAGCCGCGCTCGGCCATCTGCTGCGCATAGAGACCCGACGCCTGCTCCTTCACGCCGCCAAACGGAGGGCCGACGACAAGGGCGAGATGCCGGGGGATCAGACCGCCTGTTGCGTCTGTTGGCTATCAAGTGGCTCCTGGATCGAGCCATTGTGACGATCAGGCATGCCGTCTCCTCGATGTGCTCGCGGGGATGTGCGTGATATCGGCATGCCGGCCACGGCTAAGCCCCCTTGCGAGAGCTTATCGAGCCGAGGATCGCGGCCCCACCGAGCAGCACGGCGCTGGTCAGGAAGGTGCTCTGATATCCGCTCTTGTCGAAGAGATATCCGCCGACTGCGGCGCCAAGCGTGATCGCCATTTGAATGACAGCGACCATAAGGCCGCCGCCGGCCTCGGCGTCGTCCGGCAGGGTTCGGCTCAGCCAGGTCCACCAGGCGACCGGCGCGGCCGTGCCGATCAGACCCCAGCCAGCGAGCAGGACCGTGGCGGCAGCCGGTACTGTGCCCAGCGCTGTCAGCGCCAGCGCGATGGCCGCCATGGCGAGCGGCGCCCCGACAAGAGCTGCAGATAGGCGCTTGGTCACGATGAAGCCGATAAGCCAGGTGCCGAGCAGGCCCGCACCGCCCATGACCAGCAGGATCAACGAAAGCATGGACACATTGACCTGAGTGACGGTCTCGAGAAAGGGCCGCAGATAGGTGAACAGGGCGAACTGTCCCATGAACAGCAGGGTGACGGCGAGCATGCCTTGCGGCGCTTTCGGGCGACGAAGGACACCGAACGCGCTGGCCTTGCGAGAGGCGCGGTCCGAGGGCATCGGCGGCAGGCTCATGAACTGCCAGGCAAGCGTGATCGCCGCGAGGGGAACGACGGCAAAAAACGCGCCGCGCCAGCCGATATATTGGCCGAGGAAGCTGCCGAGCGGAGCCGCAATGGTGGTCGCCAGCGCATTGCCGCCATTGAGCAGGGCGAGCGCGCGGGGCACGTCCTTCTCCGTCACCAGCCGCATTACGGTGGCCGTGGACATCGACCAGAAGCCGCCTATGACGACGCCTAACAGCGCACGTCCCACCATCAGCACCGCAAAGTTCGGCGCGAAAGCCACCACCAATCCGGACGCCAGCATCAGGACGGTGAGGCCGAGCAGGATCTTGCGCCGGTCTACGCCCCTGGTCGCCGAGGAGATGAAGAGACTCGTCAGCACCGCGAAGACTCCCGATACGGAGATCGCCTGACCGGCAGTTCCCTCACTCAGCTGCAGGTCCGACGCGATCGGCGTCAGGAGACTGACCGGCATGAATTCGGATGCGATCAGCGTCGAGACGCAAAGGGTGAGCGCGAACACGGCCCCCCAGGCCGCGGGGCGTGAAAAGGATGCGTCGGGCACACCGGCGAGTTGGGTCGTCATGGCTTTCCTCAGGTTGCTTGGCACGCCGTCAAATGCGGGGCGCTTGAAGGGCGGAAGCAACATCCGCAGCCGGAACGTAGGCGCTACGGCGCTCTTTGATCAGTCGGACTCGATTGGATGCGACGATGCATGAAATTCATCGATCCGGACTGGAGCGTTTCGTCTCTACAGGCCAAGTGGCCGCAGTTCGCGCACCAGATCGATGAACAGGCGAAGGGCCGACGGAAGCTGACGCCTGCTCGAATAATAGATGTGAAAGGCAGGCCCGACCGAAACCCAGTCGTCGAGGACCGTGCAGAGGGTGCCGTCTTCGAGCGCCTGGCGGACCATCGGCTCGGCAAGGTACATCAGCCCCGCGCCTTGCTTGACCGCGGGCAGTGCCACCTGCCCCTGGTCGATCGTCAGCGCGCCGGGCACGTTCACGGCCAACTGCTCGTCGCCGCGCTCGAATTCCCATCGGTAGATGCGGTCGTCACCGGTGCGGATCTGCACGCATCGATGCGCCTGAAGATCGTTCGGGTGGGTGGGTGTGCCGAACCGTTGCAGATAGGCAGGCGCGGCCACGACGAGCCAACGTATGTCCGCCGACAGGCGCTGGGCGACCATGTCTTCGGGCACGGTGCCGCCGTATCGGATTCCAGCGTCGTAGCCGCTGTCGATCACATCGATCATGCGGTTGCTGACCGAAATCTCGATCTCCACATCCGGATAGCGTTCGAGGAAGGTGGCCAGCACCGGCGCCACGAGATAATCGGCCGCCTCGGTCGGCACGCTCAACCGGACGCGGCCGATCGGCGCGTCGCGGAAGCGGTTGAGGACGTCGACAGCTCGGCCGATCTCGTCGAACGGCTCAAGGATAGCGGATTGGAGCGCTTCGCCGGCTGCCGTCAGGGTGACGCTCCGGCTCGTCCGGTTGAGGAGGCGAACGCCAAGTCGCTCCTCGAGACCTTTGAGCGCATGGCTGAGCGCCGATGCGCTGATCCCGAGCTCGAGCCCCGCGCGCCGGAAATTCCGGTGCTTGGCGATCTCAAGAAAGTAGCTGAGGTCGGCGAAGTCTGATCGACGAAATTGCATTCCTTTCAGCCCTTCCTCCTCCAATCGACTTGGCGCGTTTGCTTCATATTGCCTTTGTCATCGACGGGACACCGCCGAAGCCGCGACTCGAATTTGCCGACCAATGCTCAGCCGGCGAGAGACGCGTTGTCGTTGACCAACTGATACTTCACGTCGCTGCGCTGCATGCGGTCGGAGGCTTCTTCACCCCCTCGCGCCGGGACCATTTCGGTGGCAGCGACGATCCCGTGGCGGGAGCAGAAGTCGAGCATGTCCTGAGCTGAATGCATTCGATGACCCTCGCTGGAAGCCTATTGCAGGGCGGCCAGGAAGGCGTCGTGCGTCATGGGCTGCGAGAACATCGCGAAGTCCTTGCTCACCGCCATCTGCTGCTCTTCCTCGCTGAGGGCGGCGGTGCAGTCGGTGAGCGTCACCACGCGATAGCCGCGCTCATAGGCCGAGCGCATCGTCGACTCGACGCAGCAATTGGTCAGGAACCCCGCCAGCACGACATGGGTGATGCCGCGGGCACGCAGGATGAAATCGATATTGGTGCTGGCAAAGCAGTCGAGCCCGCGTTTCCCTTCGATGACGATATCGCCCTCGACCGGGCTCAGTTCGTCGATGATCTGGGCGCCCCAGCTGCCCTTGCGGAAGGCGTTCGACGCAAGCACGCCCGCGAGGATGCCATAGGGCTCGGCAGGGATCTCGGGATAGCCTTCGGCAAACGAGATGGGCGCATGCATGATGGTGACGCCCCGGGCACGCGCGGCTTCGACGGTGGCCAGGCTGTTGGCGAGCATGTTGCTGCTCTCCATCACGGCCTGGACCGCTGCATGCTGGACGCCGCCCTCCTTCACGAAGTCGTTCTGATATTCGATCAGGACGAGCGCGGTTGTGCGGGGATCCATAGTAGCTCCAATCGGTTCGTGTTGCCGCGCCGCCTCAAGTCATCTGAGGAAGGCGGTCGAGATATTTGTCGAGCGTGATCGAGGACCTCTCAATCCGCGCGCTCGATCCGCGCGGAGAATGAACCGCTCCGCATCAGTGCTTGCTGGCCAGACACGATTCTGCCCATCTTGATCAGGTCGCGGGACGGCTCATATCCCTTGTAGAAGATGGCAATGTTCCCCCAGGGAACATAATAGGTGATGTCCCACACATTGGCTGCATAGTCCGTCGTCCGGCCTTCGGTCGAAAGCCGCCGGGGGGCGAGGTGGCTGATCTTCTCGCGCCCCGCAAAATCCTCGAACTGCACGGTCATGGGCAGCAGCGCGACGAAATCGCGCGAGGTGGGGTTATCCTCCAGCACCGCTTTGACGGGGGTGCCATCGACGATGATGTTCATGGTCATGCTCATACGTTTCGATTCCTGCCTCGGAGGCATCTGGGCTTCGACCTGATTTCCAATGACGGCCTGCGGGACCATCATCGGTAGCACCAGCGCGAGCACGATGACGAGGGGCAGTGCCAGCGCCAGCATTCTACGCGAACGCCGATTCATTTTTCGCTCCCTTGTGAGAACGTAAGGCAATAATCGCCCCCTTCTCCTCGCCCCGCGGGAAAAGCCTGGGCGACGGCGCAGAACCTCATGCACCAGGACCTGGACTGCGCGGAATGGAGAACTATCTGCGCATTCATCGGACACCCAGCCTCACGCCATCTGCGGCAGACGATCGAGATATTTGTCGAGCGTGATCGGATAGTCGCGCACGCGCACGCCGGTGGCATTGTAGATAGCGTTGGCGACCGCGGCGCCCACGCCGCACAGGCCGAGCTCACCGATACCCTTGGCCTTCATCGGAGACACGATCGGGTCCGTTTCGTCGAGGAACACGACCTCAAGATGCGGAATGTCCGCATGGACCGGAACCTCGTAGCCGGCGAGATCATGGTTGACGAAAAAGCCGAAGCGCTTGTCGACGGCCAACTCCTCCATGAGCGCGCCGCCGACTCCCATGGTCATCGCGCCGATCATCTGGCTGCGCGCCGAGATCGGGTTGAGGATGCGTCCGGCCGCTGCGACAGCGAGCATCCGACGGATTCGCGTCTCGCCGGTCGCCATGTCCACTGCAGCTTCCACGAAATGCGCGCCAAAGGTCGATTGCTGGTAGGTCTTCTCCAGATCGCCCCATTCCATCCTGTCCTCGGCCACGATCTCGCCGGCCTTGGCGGCGTCGGCGAGAGCAACCGATCGATTGCCGCTGCGAACCTGGCCATCGGCGAAGGTCGCCTCGCTGGCGTTGAAGCCGAGACGCTGCGCGACCGCCTCGCGCAGTTTCACGCATGCGGCATAGACGCCCGAGGTCGAGCTGTTCGCACCGAACTGGCCGCCCGATCCGGAGGAGACAGGGAAATTGGAATCGCCCAGGCGCACGACGACCCGATCGAGGTCCACGCCCATCATCTCCGCCGCGGTCTGGGCGATGATCGTATAGCTGCCGGTGCCGATATCGGTCATGTCGGTCTCGACCGTGACCATGCCATCGTCGCCAAGACGGACGCGCGCACCCGAGGTGAAGTTCATATTGTTGCGAAAGGCGGCGGCCATGCCCATGCCGACGAGCCAACGCCCATCGCGCACGCTGCCGGGCTTCGCATTGCGCCGGTTCCAGCCAAAGCGCTCGGCCCCCTGGCGCAGGCATTCGACGAGCTGGCGCTGCGAAAATTTGCGGCTCGGGTTCTCGGGATCGACCTGGGTATCGTTGACGATGCGGAATTCCACCGGGTCCATGCCCAGCTTTTCCGCCATCTCGTCCATCGCGATCTCGAGCGCCATCATGCCGGGTGCCTCGCCGGGCGCGCGCATGGCATTGCCTTCCGGCAGGTCGAGTACCGCAAGCCGCGTCCGGATCAGGCGGTTGGCACCCGCATAGAGGAGGCGACTCTGTTGGACGGCTACTTCCGGGCCACCGCCAGGCTGGTCGCCCGACCAGCTTTCATGGGCAAATGCAGTGATCTTGCCGTCCGGGGTCGCACCCAGCCGGATAAGCTGGATGGTTGCCGGGCGATGGGTCGTGTTGTTGATCGAGAAGGGGCGCGGCATGGCGACCTTCACAGGACGTTTCGCGGCACGCGCGCCCAGTGCTGCCATCACCGCCTCGCTGCGCAGGAACAGCTTCCCGCCGAACCCGCCGCCGATATAGGGCGACACCATCCTGACCTTCTCCGCCGGAATGCCGAGCGTGGTGGCCAGATCGGTCCGTCCCCAGTCGATCATCTGGTTGGACGTCCAGACGGTTAGTTGATCGCCCTCCCAGGCCGCGACGGTCGCATAGGGCTCCATCATCGCATGGCTGTGGTCGGGCGTCGTATAGGTGGCATCAAGCTTGACGGGCGCGGCGGCATAGGCCTGATCGAAATCGCCGACCGTGGCGCTCGGTTCTGAGGGGCCGGCGTCGTCCTTCGCTGCCGCCAGGTCGAAACGTCCTTCCGCCCGCGCATATTGTACGGTGATGAGGCTTGCCGCGTGGCGGGCCTGCTCGAAGGTCTCCGCCACGACGATCGCGATCGCCTGATGGTAGTGATCGACCTCGGGACCACCCAGAAGCTTGGCCGTGTTGAATTTACCTTTGCCGAGCGGGCCGGCGTCGGCTGCCGTGACAATCGCCAGCACGCCGGGCGCCGCCTTGGCATATTTAAGGTCCATGGACGTGATCCGCCCCTTGGCGATCGCGGCCCCGACAATGAAGCCGTAGGCCGCGTTCGGGGCCACATCGTGATGCTCATAGGCATAGGGCGCGGTGCCCGTCACCTTGAGCGGACCGTCGATGCGATGGGTCGGCTTGCCGACGACGCGCAACTGATCGATGGGGTTCTGGCCCGCAGGCGTGTCGAACTTCATGGGTCAGCCTTTCGCTTCTGCCATCACCGCGCCGAGCGTGCGCTCGACCAGGGTCAGCTTGAACTCGTTGTGATGCGTGGGCCTCGCGCCGGCGAGGAGCTTCGCGGTGACCGCCTTGGCTCCCTGCGGCATTTCCGCCTCGGCCGCTTCGACGCGCCAGGGCTTGGGCGCGACGCCGCCGACCGCCACGCGCCCGGTCCCGTCCTTCTGGATGATCGCCCCGATCGAGATCAGGGCAAAGGCATAGGACGCCCGGTCGCGCACCTTATGATAGATGTGTGTCCCGCCGATCGGCCGGGGAAGAGTGACGGCGGTAATGAGTTCGCCCCGCTCCAGCGCATTCTCGATATGGGGCGTGTTGCCCGGCAGCCGATGGAAGTCCGCGATCGGGATCGTCCGCGTGGACCCGTCCGCCTTGATCGTCTCGACCGAGGCGTCGAGCGCGCGCAGCGCGATTGCCATGTCGCTCGGATGCGTGGCGATGCAGGCGTCGCTGATGCCGATCACGCCGAGCTGGCGGCTGAAGCCGCCGAGCGCCGCGCAGCCCGAACCGGGTTGGCGCTTGTTGCAGGGCATGTTGGTGTCATAAAAATAGGAGCAGCGCGTCCGCTGGAGCAGATTGCCGGCGGTTGTCGCTTTGTTGCGCAGCTGCCCCGAGGCGCCGGCGACCGTGGCCCGGCTGATCAGGCCATAGTCGCGCCGGATGCGTGGATGGGAGGCAAGCGCCGTGTTGCTGACCAGCGCGCCGACCCGGACGCCGCCGTCCTGCATATCCTCGATCTTGTCGAAACCTAGGCCGTTGACGTCGATCAGGTGGGTCGGGGTCTCGATCTCGAGCTTCATGAGATCGAGCAGGTTGGTGCCTCCGGCGATGAACCTGGCGCCGGGCCGGCCCGCAACCTTCGCCGCAGCATCCCGGGCCGATGTCGCGCGTTCGTAGGTGAAGGGCCTCATGCGCCATCTCCTGCGACTTCGGTCATCGCCTCGAGGATGTTGGAATAGGCGCCGCAGCGACAGATATTGCCGCTCATGCGTTCGCGCATCTCCGCGTTCGTGACCTGCGGCGCTTCGGTCAGGCTTGCCGTGACGTGGCTCGGAACGCCGGCCCTGATCTCGTCGAGCACGGCGACGGCCGAACAGATCTGGCCGGGCGTGCAATAGCCGCATTGAAAGCCGTCATGCCTAACGAACGCCGCCTGCATCGGATGCAGCTTATCCGGCGTGCCCAGGCCTTCGATCGTGGTGATGCGGTCGCCCTCGTGCATGACGGCGAGGCTGAGGCAACTGTTGATGCGCTCACCATTCACGATCACCGTGCAGGCGCCGCACTGCCCATGGTCGCAGCCCTTCTTGGTGCCGGTCAGGTGAAGATGATCGCGCAGGACGTCCAGCAAGGTTGTGCGGGTATCCACCTCGAGCTGGCGGCGTTTGCCATTGACCTCTAACGAGACCGGCATCGCAGGCGGGGGCGATGCCGGAACAGGTTGGGCGGCGTCGAGCTGGGGCGTGGTTGCGATCGCCATCGAAGCGGCTCCTCCTGCCAGAACTCCCCGTCTCGACACCGCAATGGGACCGGAATTGTCCATTTGCCTGTCATCCTTTCTGTGATCGCCGCCAGATGGCTGGGTGGGGTTTGGATATTTGATCGCCTCGGCATCGCGCCAGCGAATATCCGCAAACCTGATTTCTCTCCGGTCTATGTTATTGAGTCCTCTCCCTTGGGATTAGAGCCGGTTCATTTGATGCACCGATGAGGAGATCTCAACGAAGCCGCCGGAACGGTCGCCCCGGGCGAGCCTATCCGTCTGGTTTCAAGCGCGATTCAGGCATCTTCCGTCCATTGAGCCGATCGTCGTTGCTGGTGGCAGGCAACAATCTGGCTCAGCGTCGAAAGCGCTAGCGTATCAGGATCGCGTGTTGCTGGTATGAGGCCGATCGGGCCGGTGATGCGCGCGAGAGACGATGGCGGCACGCCGCGCTCGGTCAGCGCGGCAAGACGAAGGGCATGGGTTCGCCGGCTCCCCATCGCACCGATGAAGAAGGCGTCCTGCTCCAGTGCCTGTTCCAGCAGCTCGCTCTCCCAGTCATGGTCGTGGAAGAGCGTTACGACCGCTGTGTCCTTGTCGCTGCGCAGATGGGGCGAGCGTGCGGGCGTCTTGAGCAGCCAGGACTGCGCTCCCAGGCGGTCGACGCTCTCGACGATCGTCTCATCCGGGCTGAGAATGACCACATCCGCGCCATAGCGGCATGCGAGCGCCGCCAGCGCTTCGGTCTCCGCACCATGGCCAAGGATGACGATGCGAAGCTCCGGGTCATGCCGCACGACGAAATGATCGCCGTCCCATCCTGCCGGGCGATCATCGGAAGCGGGACTGACCGCCAGCAGGCCATCTCTGCCAAGCGCGAGTCGAATGGGCGTCCGCTGTTTCAACCCGCCCAGCGCCTGATCGAGAGCGGCAGGCGACGGTTCCGGCGTGATGAGGAGGTCAAGGCCGCCGCCACAGGGCAGTCGGATATCGATGAAGCGGGATCCGGCTCCAAGGCGCAAGAGTTCGGTCTGGCCGTTCTCGATCACGCGCTTCGCCTCGCCGACGACCGCGGCCTCGACGCATCCGCCCGAGATCGAACCCCGATAGACGCCGGTTTCGCTGACGGCCATATGCGTGCCGGGCGAACGCGATGAACTCCCGATCACGTCAGTGATCGTGACGAGCGCTGTCCGTTCCCCATGCTGGGATCGATCCATCAGGAACCGGAATATGTCGGCCGCACCCTTCACGATTTTCTCGAACGGCTTTGAAGCTCCGGGCCGCCTGCAGTCGGTTGTCTGAACACCGGATTCACGGCGCGCCACCTCAGCCGTTCTCGACCCGATAGCGGAGCCAAACGGCACCATCCGCCATGCTCTCGCAGCTAAGGAGATGCATGGCACGAACCGGGGCGAGCCGATCCGCATCGGCCGCCAAAGAGTCGAAAACGCTTGGCGCTCCGGCCGCGCCATCGACAGTGGGCCAGACGATGAGACTGATTTCGTCGACCAGACCTTCGCGCAGGAAGGCGCCGTTCGCTATGCCGCCGCCCTCGAGGATCAGGCGTTCGACACCGAGTTCCCGATTGAGGATTTCAAGCGCGCGAGGAAGATCGATGCTAGTCTCGCCGGCGAAGAGGTAGGAGACGCCGTCCGACCGGAGCCCGGCCAGATGTGCGTCGGAGACCTGCTCGGTGAGTATGACCACGATGGGATCGCCACCGATATCCGATCGTCCCCACGCGATCTTGCCGGCTGCGTCGAGCACGACGCCATAGCCGGACGCGCCCCGCTGGGCGATCCACGGCTCGCGGGGGAAGACCGCCTCAGAAGGCGCCGGATAGGTTTCCGCCTTCGCGAACTCCTGGCCGGTGACCCGGCCAACGAGCCAGGCCTGGCCGCCGAGCTCATGATGGAGTCGGTCGTACAGGTCACCCTCGCGCACCTGCGGTCGCCACCGGCTCGGCAGAATGCGTCCGTCGATGCTGGATACCATGTGGCAGATGAGGTAGGGCTTCACGAGACGCTCCCTGCCGCTCAAACCGTCTGACCGCCGTCGATGACCATCGCGTGGCCGACGACGAAAGCGGCGGCGTCCGAGCATAGCCAGACGACGGCTTCGGCGATCTCCTCGGGTGTTCCCGGCCGGCCCACCGGCTCGGCATTGGCCACCATCTGCCGCCCCTCCGGGGTGCCGCCGGTGAACCGCTCCATCATGGGGGTGTCGACGAAGCCCGGGCAGATGGCGTTCACCCTTATGTTCGACTTGGCATAATCGAGAGCGGCGGACTTGGTCAGCCCGATGAGACCATGCTTGGCAGCGACATAGGCGGCCTGCCCAGCGAAGCCTCTGACGCCCGCGCCCGAGGAGGTGTTCACGATGACGCCCCCGCCTTGCTTCACCATGTGCGGAATCTCATGCTTCATGCACAGGAACGTGCCGCGCAGATTGATATCGACGATCCGATCCCATTCCTCCACCGAAAGGTCCGCGGTCGCGATCATGCCTTGCTCGACACCGGCATTGTTGAAGGCGAAATCGAGCCTTCCGAATGCTTCGACGGTGTGAGCAATCGCTGCCTCGACCTGATCCGGCTGCGAGATGTCGCACTTGAGCGCGATCGCTTGCCCGCCGCCCTCTTCAATCAGACGGACCGTCTCCTGAATGGAGTCATCGGTGCGTCCGACGACGGCCACGCTGGCGCCTCTGCGCCCAAAGGCGAGAACCGCTGCCCGCCCGATGCCCGTTCCAGCCCCGGTCACGAACGCGACCTTGCCGCTGAAATTTCCGTCCTGATTGGCCATGTTGCTTAATCCTTCCGGTTCTGCCTGCGACGCTCTCGAGGGGTCTGCGGCTCAAGTTGAGAACCTAGTGAATGCTTCGGGCACGACGAGCGGGGTTCCGCTCCATGGCCCGGTGAGCAGAATTCAACGCAGGATGGTGGCTATACTATCCGAGGCCTGCCCCGTCCCTCTGGCCGGCCCGAGGGACGCCAACAATGAGCGGCGCTCATTGGCTCAGGTCGACATTTTCGAGCCCGAAGCCAGGACTGCCTGGCATACCCATCCACTTGGGCAGACCCTCATCGTTACGTCGGGCGTGAGCTGGACGCAGTGCGAAGGCGGGCCGATCGTGGAGATCCGGGCCGGCGACGTGATCTGGTGCCCACCCGGCTGCCGTCATTGGCACAGCGCCACTCCTACCACTGCCATGATCCACATCGCCATCCAGGAGGCGCTGGACGGAAAGATGGTCGACTGGATGGAGCACGTCACCGACGAGCAATATTCGGTCGGCGCGGTGCAACGGTGATGCAAAAAGGCTGGGCTTGGGGCACCAAGAGTGACCAAGATCGATCGACGAATGGCGTTTTGCCTGTGCGCTCGCATCCGTCAGGTGGCATCACGCAAACGTCCGCTTTTCCTACGTTGCTGCCGAAAGTAGACTTTCCACTTCCGGCCATCTTTTATCAATCGGCGTCCATGATCGAACGGTTGTCCACCAGTCGCTCTTATCGTCGGGAAATAACGCATCAGGGCGTGTAATCAGCGGTGTAGCCTATACTGCTTGGTGACAGCTTTGTGCGGCAATCGGCGGGGGACTGGCGGAGCGGGAGGGATTCGAACCCTCGAAGGGCTGTTAACCCTTACACACTTTCCAGGCGTGCGCCTTCGACCACTCGGCCACCGCTCCGTCCGCGCTGGAAGCCGTGCCCACTATCGTGCGCGGAGCACTTCCGCAAGGTAGGTCGCCATGCAACAACGCCTCGATGGTATATTATTTGCCCCGCACGGCCCTCCGTGCCCTCGCTCCGGCCATGTCGCTGCTCGGCCTGCTCGCCCCGGGAGCCGGCGCGCAAGCCCCCACCCCTGCCCCGCTCACCCCCGCCAAGATCCTCGCCGATGCGCCGCCCGGCGCCTGGCGGAAGGTGGCGCCCGAAAATCTGCTGATGATGACGCTCGCCGGCGGCGGCCGCGTCGCGATCGAACTTGCGCCTGAATTCGCGCCGGCCCATGTCGCCAACATCGTCCGGCTCGCCCGCGCCGGCTGGTTTGATGGCACCAGCATAAATCGTGCGCAGGACAATTATGTCGTGCAATGGGGCGATGCGACCGAGGCCAAGCCGCTGCCCGCAGCGATCGTCGCCAATCCCCCCGCCGAATATGAGCGCCCGGCGGCGGGCCTTGCCTTCGATGCGCTGCCCTATCGCGATGCCTATGCGCCGCGCATCGGCTTCGTCGCGGGGCAGCCCGCCGCGGCCGAGGGCAATATCGCCTGGCTCGCCCATTGCTATGGCATGGTCGGCGTCGGCCGATCCAACGCGCCCGATACGGGCACGGGTGCCGAGCTTTATGCGGTGATCGGCCATGGCCCGCGCCATCTCGACCGCAATATCGCGCTGGTCGGCCGGGTGATCGACAATATGGGCGATCTCGCCGCGCGCCGGCGCGGCACGGCGGCACTGGGCTTCTATGCCGATCCGGCGGAGCGCGAGGCGATCGTCTCCGTCCGCCTCGCCGCCGATCTGCCGGCGGCGGAACGACCGGCCTATGAAGTGCTGGGCACCGACAGGCCGGCCTTTGCCGCCTGGGTGAAGGCGCGCGCCAACCGCAAGGATGATTTCTTCATCCGCCCGGCGGGCGCGGTCGATCTGTGCAACGCCCTGCCCCCGGTCCGCAAGGCGGGCGGCTGAAAGCGGTTCGGGCAATTCCGCCCGAACCAGACCCAAAAATCAGGCCCAAAAATCAGGCGACGTAGATCCCGTCGGGATCGAACCGCCCCCCACCCGGCTCGCATAGCGGCAGGGCCACGGTGCAAAAGGCGCATTCCGCCGAAATACGGCCGACATACCAATGGCTGCGGCCGCAGCCGGGGCAGATATTGCTGCCTCCAGGACGATAGAAAACCGCATAGCCCCGCATACGCGGATCGAAAGGTGCTGCGCGGGTCATTGTCGCATAGGGCATGGCCGAACTCCCCTTTCCTGCTCGATCAACGCCTCCACGCCGGATAGGTTGCCCTTATGCTGCGACGAAATACAGCGTGGAGAGTTCCTGCGCGATTCCCACCCGGCACCGCCGATCGCATTGACAAGGATCGACGGAAATGCGTCGGATCAGCACGCCCTCTCATAGGTCCTGCGTGCGGCTGCCACCTGCTCGCGCCGTTCCAGCGCCGATGAGGCAAGGGCGCTGATCGGCCTCAATATATCGCGGCCCATCTCCGCCAGTTCATAATCCACCCTGGGCGGGATCGTCGGCGTGACCGTCCAGAGCCCCGTCATGGGCAAGGATTATTCCGGCTCGCTCGAGCTGGTGGCACGGATGCTGAGTGGCAAGCTGCCCGGCCTGCCCCGGCGTGGGTTCAGCATCGTCGATGTTCGCGATCTGGTGGACATCCACCTCAAGGCGATGACGCCCCCAGAGGGAGCGGGCCAGCGCTTCATCGCGGCCGGCGACGCAGTCGATCATCGACTGCGCACAAAACCTGATACGCGAGCAGCTGGTCTGAGATAGAACAGCGCCCCACGCGAAGCTTGCCATAGATGAGCGGCCATAATGTCATCCTCGACGCACGAAATTCAAAAAATAATCCAAAATGCCGCCTCCTTCAGATTGACAACAGGAAACGCTGCAACATTAAGCCCTTGGCAAGATGAACGGAGTAATCGCGTTGAAGATGGTCGGGATGTTGCGCCTGCGCGGCGGGAAGCGGGCGCGAAGCTTGATCAACCCTTCCTATGTCGCCTGCTGGCTGTTGATATGCGGACTCGCAACATGGGGCCCCGCCCACGCCCAAAGCCTTGCGACAGCGGACCTCGCCAGCCGCCGGGAAAAGTCGGAGTCATCAGGACGGAACATCCAAGCCGATATGGCGATGGCCTCTATGCCGGGTGCAGAATGGGATCTCGCAAATGCCGAAAGCGGCTCTCCCTCGCCGCCCGAGGCGATAGTCGGCCCGCTGCCATCAGAAAACCCGCAACCTGCGAACGGCAACAAGCGCTACGCATCGTTCGGCAGTCAGGTGGGAACGGTCCGATGGGAGACGGCGGGGATTTTCGCCTATATCACCGCCTCTCAGATCGCGGTCACCAAGGGCACCCGATCCTTCCACTTCCAGGACGAGGGGTGGTTCGGCAAATCGACCAAGAATCTGGGCGTCGACAAGCTGACGCACGCCTATAATAGCTATCTGCTCACCGAGCTTATCCAGGCACGCATCAACCGGAAAACCGGCGGCGCCAGGGGAAGCGCGCTTACCGCCGCGATCCTTGCATCGGGCTTGATGGCCTATAGCGAACTCTATGACGCGCACAAGAAAAGCAGCGGCTTCTCGATCCAGGACGTAATCTTCAATACGGGCGGCGCGACATTTTCGGTCCTCCGAAACACGATTCCAGGCATGAAGGAGAAGGTCGATTTTCGCCTACTGCTGATGCCCAACTCCGAAATCTATACCTTCAAGGGGAAGGAGCATTACGCGCAGCAAAGATTTCTTCTGGCGGTGCAGCTATCGGGCTTTGAAGAATTTCAGAAAAGCCCTTTGCGCTTCGTCGAGCTCCACGCCGGCTATTATGCCAAGGGCTTTACCGCGCGCGACCACGAGCAAGGAGAAATTCCCCAACGCAAGCTGTTTTTCGGGCTTGGCCTCAATCTCAAGGAATTGTTCTTCAAAACGCCCCGATCGAAGATCGGACGTGCGACCGGACAGGTGCTCGATTACATTCAAATCCCCTATACCGCCATTCATGTGGACTGAGTGGCGACAGGCCCCCAATCTAAAGCATGAGAGGGCGTTGGCGCAGCCCTACCATCCGCTTTCCACCCTGGACGACATCGGGCGTTCTCGGCTCCTCAGGCATCGATGATAGAAGGACGGCATGAGCGAGCCGAAAATATCGGGCCTGAACCATCTGACGCTGGCAGTAGGCGAACTGGAGCGGTCGATAGGCTTTTACTGCGATCTGCTTGGCTTCACATTGCGCGCACGATGGGCGGATGGGGCCTATCTGGAGGCAGGCGCCCTCTGGCTCTGCCTGTCCTGCGACAAGGATGCGCGGACAAGCCCGCACCCGGACTATAGCCATGTCGCATTCGACGTCGCTCCGGAGGCGTTCGACGCGCTCAGCGAGCGGGTGCGCCGCGTCGCCCGCATCTGGAAGGAGAATCGCAGCGAAGGCCCTTCGCTCTATTTCCTCGATCCGGATGGGCACAGGCTGGAGCTTCATGTCGGCTCGCTTGCATCACGCCTGGCACATTTTCGGGCCAATCCCGCCCCCGGCCTCCACGTCATCGACGCCTAGGATCTTCTGCGCCCGATCACCGGCACCCGACCGCGCTTAGCCTGAGCTTGCCGAAGGGTGCCGAGCCCCGCCCTCCGACAAGCCCGACAGCCTCATCGCGGCTGTTCCCGCCGATCCTCGTGGTTCGGGCCGGCGGGCTGCCCGCCACGCGGCTGCGCCTCCCGCAAGGCCTGGGGCTCGGCCGATTGACGCGGCTGGATGCTGCGGGGATAGCCAGGAAAGAGCGGACGATCGGGTCGTCCCGGCCGATCCGCCCCGCCAGGCCAATCGGGCCGCCCGGGCCGGACTTCGCCGGTCCGCGGCGGCCGCTGGCCCCAATCGCGCCGCTCGCCCCAGTCACGCCGTTGGCCCCAGTCGCGCCGAGGGCGCTCGCCGGGTTGCCAGTCGCGGCGCTGGCGATAGCGCCAGCCCCGATCGCCATGCCAATGGCGCCGGTCGCGATCGCGCATCGCATGGCGCCGCCCGTGCCGGTCATACACATGATAGCCGCGTCCGGGATAGTAGAAGCCGTCATACCAGCCATAGGGCCGATAATAGCCGGGATAGCCGTAATAGCCCGGATAATAGTCGTAATCGCTAATGCCATAGCCGACGGAAACGCCGCCATAGCCATAATCGTCATAAGCGCAACCGCAGAGCACCAGCAGCGGCGCGAGCGCCAGCGCGAATTTCATCCTCATCTCTCCGCCTTTCCGGCATCCGAAATTTTCCGGACTCCGGCTAAGCATGAAGTGGTTGAACAGGCACTGAATTTAGGCCGCGCGACTCAGAATTCGACCTGCGCGCGCATCGCCAGCGAGTCGAAGGAATAGCCGCGATCATTCGCCGGCCCGGTCGATCCCGGCTTCACCGTCGCCGCCCGCGGGCCGCCGTCGATCTCGCTATGGGCATATTGCGCCATCAGCCGCACATAATCGATCGGGTTCCAGATCAGGCTCAGCTGATAGCCGGTCTGCCTGCCGCCATTCACATAGTCCGGCGCGACGATGAGCGGGCCCGTGGCCACCCGGTCCTTCAGGTTCAGATAGTCGATCCGGCCATTGATCTGGATCGCGCCGATGCCCCCCTTGTCGAAGGGTTTCAGCACCTTGGCACGCTCCCAGCGCCCGCCCTTATAGCCCCGGCTCTCACCCGTCAGAAAGAATCCGATCTCGCCATAGGCGGTCTCGAACGAGGGATTGCCGGCATAGAAGGTCGCCCCCGCCACGCCATTGTTCGGGCCGAACAGCGCGCCCGGGCGATGGCCGTCCACCCACAGCTTCTGCGCCTCGCCAGCGAAATGGAAGGGCCCGTGAATCGCGGCCAGCTCGATCCCCACCACATCGTCGCCCTTGGCTGCGATCGCGCCCGTATCGACGAAGCGCTGATCGGTGAGCTGGGTGAAGGGGCGCGAGCGATATCGCGCATTCTGCGCATCCTTCGGGTTCACGCGATGCTGGAAATTGGCGCCGAGATGCAGCCGCGTATCGCCGAGCGCCGGAGACCATGTGCCGCGCACGCTCGCCTGCCAGCCGGTCCGCGCCTGACCGTCATCGTCAATCTCCTGGCTGAACAGGCCGGCAGTCAGCGTATAGCGGTCCTTCGGATCGACCAGCCCGACGGAGACGCCCAGCCGGCGATTATAGTTGAACGCATCGGTCACCGCCGCGCGTTCCAGCACGGAGCCGACCCGCGAGCTGGTCATGCTCTCCAGGCTCGAAAGCGGGAAGAAATTGCCGACCGTCACCAGGAGCGGGCTGCCGTCCGGCTGATAGGTCAGCACGACATCCTCATAGCCGACCGAGCCCTGCGCGAAGTTGAACTCCGCCTTGTAGCCGAAGCCGCCCGGCACCGTTCCTTCCGCACCGAAGACGAAGCGCCGGCCACGCGTATTCCAGCCGAGATTATTGTAATTGAGGCCCCCCACCGTGCCGGCGCGCGTCGCGCCGGGCGTGTCGACATAACCCGCGTCGAACTGGGCAAAGCCCCTCACCCTGAACTTGAAGCCGCCCTCGCCGGAAAATTCCGGCGCGCCCTTCCAGCTTGGCGTAACGACCGTCATCTGCTTCTTGAGCGCGTCGAGCTGCGCCTGGAGCGCCTCCATCTGCGCCTGCAATGCGGCGATCCGTGCTTCGCTCCCCTCCGCCCCCGTCGCGGCGGCGGGCTGCGGCGCCTGTGCAAAGACGGGCGCGGTCAGCAGCGCCGTGGCGGCGGCCGGCGCCGCGAGCAATTTCCCGATCGTCATAATGGTTACTAAAGCCTGGTCCCGATATTCCGGCCCCGCACTAGGCCCGCTCGATGATCTCGTTGTGACGGCTTCGTTTCGTTTTGATGACAGTCATCAATTCGTCAAAAAGTCCCCCGGAAGCCACGGACGGGCCTCCGGGGGCATAAGTAACCCATGAAGCTGGGGGCTGCTCCAGGGTATGCGGATAAAGGAGAAGACGAGCGCACGGAGCCGATGCCGCAGCCGGCACGAGCGCCAGCCCCGCGACAAACGGAACGGCCGCACCCGCCTTCTGGAAGCGCATTGACGACCACTGCTCCTTTCCCCGAAGGACGACGGCAGCCGCCCCGCTTCGGCCTCGCGGGACAGCCGGGCCGATGGTGCGGATGGATGGTGACATTGGCGTTACGCTTCGATGGCGGAGGCGCCTCGCCCCGGAGGCGCTTTTGCGGATACGCAGGCAACCGCCCTGCCCCGCCGCCGCCCGCACAGGCGCGCCTTTCCGGCGGCCTTGGCCGTCCCCGCCCATCCGCCGATTCATCTCCGAGAATTCGGCCTCCAGCCGGGCGCATATCGCGTCCTCCTCCTCGCACTCCGGCTCGATGATAGTCGGACACCGCCCGCTCGCTGCCGCCCGCTCTATTTTCGCGATCCGCTTTTCCGTCAGCATGTGCCTCGAAGCGGCCGTCGCTTCCCCGCGTCCTGCCCTGGAACACCGGCGCCTCCACGCCCTCCACCGCACACGCATTAGGCCATCGCCTTCAGCGAACGCGCGGCGCGCGCCATGATGTCCGTTCCAGCGGAGAACAGGCGCGCGCTCATGCACAACATCCACTCCCGACCATCAACAAATCCATGCTCTTTTCCTCCCCCTCCCCCCCTGCTAGAGCGCGCGCGACTCTGGCAGTAAATATCAAGGGGAAGCCGAAATGACCGCCGTCGGACAGGATACGCTGGGCACCCGTTCCACGCTCGAAGTAGGCGGCAAGACCGTCGCTTATTATTCCATCCCGAAGGCCGCCGAGACGCTCGGCGACGTTTCCCGCCTCCCCTTCTCGATGAAGGTGCTGCTCGAGAACCTCCTCCGCTTCGAGGACGGCAAGACCGTCACCACCGACGACCTCAAGGCGATGGTCCAGTGGCTCGGCGATCGCACCTCCGAGCGCGAAATCCAGTATCGCCCCGCGCGCGTGCTGATGCAGGATTTCACGGGCGTCCCCTGCGTCGTCGATCTCGCCGCGATGCGCGATGCGATGAACACGCTCGGCGGCGACGCGCAGAAGATCAATCCGCTGGTGCCCGTCCATCTCGTCATCGACCATTCGGTGATGGTCGACGAATTCGGCACGCCCAAGGCGTTCGAGGCGAATGTCGACCTCGAATATGAGCGCAACATGGAGCGCTACGAATTCCTCCGCTGGGGCTCCAAGGCGCTCGACAATTTCAAGGTCGTGCCCCCCGGCACGGGCATCTGCCACCAGGTCAATCTCGAAAATCTCGCCCGCACCATCTGGACCTCGGTCGATGCCGCGGGCGAGACGGTCGCCTATCCCGACACGCTCGTCGGCACGGACAGCCACACCACCATGGTCAACGGCCTGGGCGTGCTCGGCTGGGGCGTGGGCGGCATCGAGGCGGAAGCCGCGATGCTCGGCCAGCCCGTCTCGATGCTCATCCCCGAAGTGGTCGGCTTCAAGCTCACCGGCACGCTCGCGGAGGGCATCACCGCCACCGATCTGGTGCTGACCGTCACGCAGATGCTGCGCGCCAAGGGCGTGGTCGGCCGCTTCGTCGAATTTTACGGCCCCGGCCTCGATGCGCTGACGCTCGCCGATCGCGCGACCATCGCCAATATGGCGCCCGAATATGGCGCGACCTGCGGCTTCTTCCCGGTCGATCAGGCGACGCTCAACTATCTGCGCCTCACCGGCCGCGACGAATGGCAGATCGATCTGGTCGAGGCCTATGCCAAGGTCCAGGGCTTCTGGCGCGATGCCGCGGCCCCCGATCCCGTCTTCACCGACACGCTCGCGCTCGACATGGCGACCGTCCAGCCCTCGCTCGCCGGCCCCAAGCGCCCGCAGGACAAGGTGCTGCTCTCCAACGTCGACGACAATTTCAACGCCGAGCTCGTCAAGGGCTATAAGAAGACCGGCGAGAGCGACCAGCGCGTCGCGGTCGACGGCGAGGGTCATGATATCGGCCATGGCGACGTGGTGATCGCGGCGATCACGAGCTGCACCAACACCTCCAACCCCTCGGTGCTGGTCGCCGCCGGCCTCGTCGCCCGCAAGGCGCGCGCGCTGGGCCTTGAGCCGAAGCCCTGGGTCAAGACCTCGCTCGCGCCGGGCAGCCAAGTCGTCACCGATTATCTCACCAAGGCCAAGCTGCAGGACGATCTCGACGCGATCGGCTTCAATCTCGTCGGCTATGGCTGCACCACCTGCATCGGCAATTCCGGCCCGCTGCCCGCGCCGATTTCCAAGGCGATCAACGAGAATGATCTGGTCGCGGCCTCGGTGCTTTCGGGCAATCGCAACTTCGAAGGCCGCGTGTCGCCCGATGTGCGCGCCAACTTCCTCGCCTCGCCGCCGCTCGTCGTCGCCTACGCGCTGAAGGGCACCGTGCGGGAGGATATCACGGCCACCCCGATCGGCGAGGACAAGGACGGAAAGCCCGTCTATCTCAAGGACATATGGCCCACCAACCATGAGGTGGCGGACATCATCGCCTCGGTGATCGACAGCGAGATGTATCGCTCGCGCTACGCCAACGTCTTCGAGGGTGATCGCCAGTGGCAGGCGATCAACATCGAGGGGTCGGACACCTATCGCTGGTCGGCTGGGTCAACCTATGTGCAGAACCCGCCCTATTTCGAAGGCATGACGATGACGCCCGCGCCCGTCGCGGACATCGTCGAGGCCCGCCCGCTCGCCATCCTCGGCGACTCGATCACGACCGACCACATCAGCCCCGCGGGCTCGATCAAGGTCGATTCCCCGGCCGGCCGCTACCTCCTGGAGCATCAGGTCACCAAGGCCGATTTCAACAGCTATGGTGCACGGCGCGGCAACCATGAAGTGATGATGCGGGGCACCTTCGCCAATATCCGCATCCGCAACGAAATGGTCCCCGGCGTCGAAGGCGGCATGACCAAATATATCCCGTCGGGCGAGACGCTGGCCATCTACGACGCCGCCATGAAATATAAGGCGGACGGCACCCCGCTCGTCATCGTCGCGGGCAAGGAATATGGCACCGGCTCGTCGCGCGACTGGGCGGCGAAGGGCACCAACCTGCTCGGCGTCCGCGCCGTCATCGCCGAAAGCTTCGAGCGTATTCACCGCTCGAACCTCGTCGGCATGGGCATCGTGCCGCTTCAGTTCGCCGAGGGCGTCGATCGCCGCACGCTGAAGCTCGACGGCACCGAGCTTTTCTCGATCGACGATGTCGCCAATCTGCGCCCCCGCCAGCAGGTCACCGTCCGCCTCAAGCGCGCCGACGGCAGCGAGGAGACGTTCGAGACGCGGTGCCGGATCGATACCGTCAACGAGCTGGAATATTTCCTCAACGGCGGCATCCTCCACTACGTCCTCCGCAAGCTCGCGGCCTGAGCCGGAGGAGATCGACCGGCATGAAAAAGGCCCGGTCCGCACCATGCGGGCCGGGCCTTTTTATTGGATCAATCCGCCGAGCCGCACATCGCGAATGCAGCACATGACGCCCGTCCCCGCCTCGACAGGCGACAGGCGACAGGCGACAGGCGACAGGCGACAGGCGACAGGCGACAGGCGACAGGGGTCGTCGCATGCTCGGCAGTAAATCGATATTGTATTGCAATAATATTGGCGTATCCATTCTCACTCTGGGCGATCAATTCTGGTCAAGGCGAGATCTCCCGTTTCCTCCACGCGGCAGCGTGGCGACGGCGGCGGGGATCGCACATCGAAACGGGGCATGAATGAAGAACATCTTCCCAGTTCTGGTAACGGGCGGCGCCGGTTATATCGGCAGCCATGCGGTCCTCGCCTTGCTCGACGCGGGCTGGCCTGTCGTCGTCGTCGACAATCTCGTGACCGGCTTCAAGAACGCCGTCCCGGATGAAGCCATCTTCGTCGAGGGCGATATTGGCGATGTCGCCCTGATGAAGGAGGTGCTGACCTCGCACAAGATCGGCGCGATCATGCATTTCGCGGGCTCCGTGGTGGTCCCCGAATCCGTCGAGAACCCCCTTAAATATTATCGCAACAACACCGCCAACAGCCGCAACCTCATCGAAGCGGCGGTGGAGAGCGGCGTCAAACATTTCATCTTCTCGTCCACCGCCGCCACCTATGGCATTCCCGAGGAAATGCCGATCCGCGAGAACAGCCCGACCCAACCGATCAATCCTTATGGCCGATCGAAGTTGATGACGGAGGCGATGCTCGCCGATGTCGCAGCCTGCGGCGCGCTCAACTATTGCATCCTGCGCTATTTCAACGTTGCGGGCGCCGATCCGGCGGGGCGCGCGGGCCAATCGACGGCAGGCGCCACCCATTTGATCAAGGTCGCGGTGGAAGCGGCGACCGGCAAGCGGCCCGATGTCGCCGTGTTCGGCACCGACTATGCGACCGCCGATGGAACGGGCGTGCGCGACTATATTCACGTCACCGATCTCGCCGACGCCCATGTCCACGCGCTCAACGCGCTGGTGGAGGATCCTGAGGCGAGCCATATATTGAATTGCGGCTATGGCCGCGGCTTTTCGGTTCTCGAGGTGCTGAACGCCGTGGACCGGGTGACGAACATGCAGATCCAGCGCCGCTTCGCCCCGCGCCGGCCGGGTGATCCCGATGCGCTCGTGGCCGACAACGGCGCCATTCTCAACCGGCTGGAGTGGCGCCCGCGCCTGGATGACCTCGACACGATCGTCCAGCACGCGCTCGCCTGGGAAAGGCATTTGGCCGAACGGCGCGCATAGCGGCCGGTTACGGCACGAGCCCTCCTTCCTCCTTCTGTTCCTCCGACCTGCCGGAATTCACCGCTCCCGCCTCCGATGGCGGCAGGAGCGGCACGGCCGGTCGTGGGCGGAAGCGAGCCGGGGGTGTTCATGCCGGAACAGTCGGGATAAGCATGCGCCCCATTGCTGCGGTGCGGCATGTCTCGTGGGTCCATCTGAGGATGTTGAATGACGGAACAGGCCGTCTGCAACGATAATAGCCGATCAAATCTGAATCGCTGGTGGCGCAGCCAGGCGATCGCTTCGGTCGATCATATCTCGGTGATCGAAAGGGTCGAGCAGGAGGCCGTCTGGTCCCCCCGCTATCTTTTCATGACGCTGATCTCGGCAGGCATCGCCCTTCTGGGGCTGCTGCTGTCCTCGCCTGCGGTGGTGATCGGCGCGATGCTCATCTCGCCGCTGATCGGGCCCATCGTCGGCCTGGGATTTTCGCTGGCCCTGTTCGACTTCAAGGAGCTTCGCCGATCCATTCTCGCTTTGGCGCTGGGAGTGCTGATCGCAGTGCTGTTCACCGCGGCCATCTCGCTCCTGTCCCCGTTGCAGACGGTCACCGCCGAAATAGCGGCGCGGACGCGGCCCAATCTGTTCGATCTGCTCGTCGCCCTGCTCTCCGCGCTTGCCGGTGCCTATGCGATGATCCGCGGCCAGAGCGGCACGATCGTGGGCGTTGCCATTGCGACCGCCCTCATGCCGCCGCTCGCCGTCGTCGGCTTCGGCCTGGCGACCTGGAACTGGCCGGTATTCTCCGGAGCGATCCTCCTGTTCGTGACAAACTTCGTCACCATCACGCTGACCGTGATGGCGGTGGCCCGCTTCTACGGTTTCGGAGGCCATCTCACGGCGGGGCAGACTCGATTGCAGGGCATATTGCTCACGATCATCCTGGTCGGGCTCGCTTTCCCCCTGGCGCTCGCGCTCCGACAGATCGGTTGGGAATCCGTCGCCTCCCGCCAGATCCGGGATGCCGCGCTTTCGCCCTTTTCGAACCAGGCGCGGATCAGCCAGATCGATGTCGATTATGATCGCGATCCCATACAGGTCCGCGCCATCATATTGACGCGGCAGTTCAGGCCCGACGCCGAACGGCTCGTCCATGAGCGGCTGCGCAATACGCTCAGCCGCCCCGCCGAAGTGCATATCGATCAGGTGCGGATCGGATCGGAAAACAGCGATTCCGCCCAGGTGGCGGCAGCCGGGCGCCCCGGAGACAACAGCCGCGATCTCGGCGCCACCCTCTCCGCGCTGATGGAAAGACTGACGCTCGCCGCCGATGCCGGGGAAGGCGCCGTCACGATCGATCGGGAACGGCGCCACGCCGTCGTCAACGCCCGGTCGCTCGCCGGGGCAAATATGAGCACCTATCGGGAGATGGAACAGCGGATCGGCAGGGATATGGATGGCTGGTCGATCACGCTTGTCCCGCCGCCGGCTCCCCTTCCCGTCATCGGCTTCAACGGGGAAGTGCCCGATCCCGCCGCGCTGGATGCGGCGACATGGGCCGGGCAGCGCCTGCGCCTGCCGATCGGCGTGTCGGGCACGGCGGCGCGCGCGGATGAGATCGTTTCCGCGCTAGAGAAATCCGGTGTCGCCGCGCGCAAGGTCGGCTCGAAGGGCGATGCAAATGGCTCCGTGCGCCTGTCCTGGGCACCACTCGGGAACGAATGAACGAGGAGGTCCCGTCCGTCAAAAAGCCGGACAGGTGGGCGACGGAGCGATCTACGCGATCTTAAGTAGCAGCATGCCGATCATGTCAGCATCGCCATTGTCGGAAGCGCGTGCGGTCACGATCTTATAGCCGTCGCCATTGGCCCTGCGCACCAGATCCACGACCTTCTGGAAGGCTGCCAGTGCCTCGTCGCTTCCGTCGACCGGGGTCAAGGTGAGCTTCTTCTGATCCATTTCCGCGCGATGCTCGGTCGAGCTGAGCCTGATCGCGTAGAGTATGTCGTTCATTCCTGAATCTTTCCGCCCAGAAGAGCCCGTGCCTTTCACTTAGCCTCGCTGAAGACAAGCGAAGGACGACTGGGTGTGTCTTGCCAGCGATCAGATGATCGCCGCGCTTCAGCAACTCAGGTCGCGGCCGCCCGCACCAGCCCGGGCCCGGCATTGCTGCCTGGGCTGATCGGTTCAGGCAGTGGCATAGCCTCCTGCCCTCGCCTCGGCACGCAGACCGCCGTCAAGTTCCCGGAGGAATTCGACATGCGTCATCGGCCGCGAGAACATCGGGAAATTCTTCTCGACCGCCAGCTTCTGCTCCTCCGCGCTCACGGTCGCGGTGCAGTCGGTCAGCGTCACGACATCATAGCCTTTTTCATAGGCGGTGCGCATGGTCGATTCGACGCAGCAATTGGTGAGGAAGCCGGCGAGCGCCACCGTCTCGATATTCCGCTGACGCAGCACGAAATCGAGATTGGTGCTGTAGAAGGCGCAAAGGCCGCGCTTGCCCTCGATGACGATGTCGCCTGCGCTGCGCGGCAACTGGTCGACGATTTCCGCGCCCCAGCTTCCCGCGCGGAAGGCGCTCGTATCGATCACGCCCTTCAGGATGCCATAGGGCTCGGCGCGGATCTCGGGATAGCCGGCGGCGAAGGAGATCGGGACGAAGACGATATCCGCGCCCCGCGCCCGCGCCCCCTCTATGACGGCCCGGCTGTTGTCGAGCATGGCGGTGGTCGACATCACATCCTTGACGGCATTATGGAGCGCGCCGCCCTCGCTGACGAAATCATTCTGATATTCGATGAGGACGATCGCGGTCTTCTTCGGGTCCATGGCTGAAACTCCCTAGATCCTGCGCGGGAAGATTGATGCGGCGCGGCGGCAGGTCATCGCCGCGAGGAGACCTCGTCGATATGTCGCAGCAAGTCGGCGGGATCCTCATAGACGCGCAGCGCCCCGCTGCGTTCGAGCTCCTCCTGCCCATAGCCGCCCGAGAGCAGGCCCACGCCGAGCGCGCGACAGCGCCGTGCCGCCAGCATGTCCCAGATGCTGTCGCCGACGACGATGGCGGATTCGATCGGCACGCCGAGCCTGGCGGCAGCGGCGAGGAAAAGATCCGGGTCCGGCTTGGCATGGCGAACCTGGTCGCGCGTCACGACCACGGCCGTTTCGGGATCGACGCCCAGCGCGCGAAGATTCGGCGCCGCGGTCTCCATCCGGCCGCTGGTGGCGATCGCCCAGCGGATCTCCGATCGGGTGAGCGCCTCGATCAGGTCGCGCGCGCCGGGAAGCGGCCGCACGGTCGCGCTGCGGCGGGCATAGGCTTCGGCATGGAGCGCGCGCAGCCGCTCGATGCGAGCGGGATCGATCGCCCCGCCGGTCTCGCGCAGGAGCTGATCGGTGAACAGGCCGCCGCTCATGCCGATCTTGCGGTGGATCCGCCAGACGGAAAGCTCGATTCCCTCCGCATCGAGCGCGTCCTGCCATGCCAATACATGCTGATAGACGCTGTCGACCAGCGTTCCGTCGAGATCGAACAGGAAACTATTCTCGATCCATTCGATCATCGTACGAAGCTCCCGGGAGGAAATATCCTGGGTCCTCCGCGCAATCCGACGCGAAGACCATGAAATGAACGACCAGGAAATAGGAGAATCGAAATCCTGTCCAAGCTCGCCCGTAATCTAGCCCATCCGATCGGTGATGCAACCCGATCACCCGGCGCATGCGAGGGGAAGCTCCACCGAATTTAAGACGATCCGGCGCTCGACACTATCCTTCGACTATGATCAGGTGGCGTAATCTGCGTGACATGGAAATGGGGGCAAATGTCGCGATCCACGATCATCCTGGCCGCACTTGTTGCGGGGCTGCTGGCCGGAACAATCTTGTCCGCGGTGCAGATGCCGCTGACGGAGAATATAATCTCGATCGCCGAACCTGTCGGCAGATTGTGGCTCGGCGCGCTCAGGATGACGCTGGTGCCGCTGGTGTTCGCGCTGGTCGTCATGGGCATCGCATCCGCGGCGAGCACGGCCGCGACCGGCGGCCTTGCCGCACGCGCACTGGCGATCTTCGCCCTGCTGCTGGTCGTGGCAGCCTCGATCGCCGCGATCATGACACCGGCCCTCCTCGCGCTGTCGCCGCCGCCGGAACAGGCGATCGAGACGCTGCGCGCGGCCGGCCATGGCCGGGCCGAGGTCCCCGCCCTGCCGCCGCCTGCCGAATGGATCGTCGGCCTGATTCCCGACAATCCCGTCCGCGCGGCAGCGGACGGGGCGATGCTGCAGCTTGTCCTGTTCGCGCTCGTCTTCGGCTTCGCCGCCACGCGCATCCCGCAGGAGCGCAGGATAGCACTCGTCGAGCTTTTTCAGAGCGTAGCGGACACGATGATGGTGATCATCGGCTGGGTGCTGTGGATCGCGTCGATCGGCGTCTTCGCGCTCGCGCTCAGCGTCGGCGCGACAAGCGGGTTCGCGGCCGCGGGGGCGCTCGCCCATTATATCGCGATCGTCTCCGCCGTCTGCCTTGCCATCATGATGCTGGCCTATCCGATCGCCCGCCTCGTCGGACGCGTTCCGCTCGGCAGGTTCGCCCGGGCGCTTGCCCCGGCGCAGGCGGTCGCCGCGAGCACCCAGTCGTCGCTCGCATCGCTTCCCGCCATGATCGAGGGTGCGGAGCGGGGGCTCGGCATTCCGGGCCGGGTGGCGGGGCTGGTGCTGCCGCTCGCAGTGTCGCTTTTCCGCATGACGAGCCCGGCCGGCAATCTCGCCGTCGCGATCTATCTCGCCCATCTTTACAATGTCCCTGTCGGCCCGATGCAGCTTGTGGCAGCGGTGCTGGTCGCGGCGATCGTCAGCCTGGCCGTGGTGGGCGTGGCGAGCCAGGTTTCCTTCTTCGCCGGTGCAGCCCCCGTCTGCATCGCCATCGGCGCGCCGATCGAGCCGCTCGCCCTTCTGATCGCGGTCGAATCCATCCCCGACATTTTCAGAACGGTGGGAAATGTATCGGCGGACCTTGCCGTCACGTCCGTCCTCGCACGTTCCGATGCCGAGACCATGGCGAAACATGGCCGCGCAGGAGCGCTGGACGAGGCGACACCGGCCGGCCCATCGCATCTATCGACCATGTGAACGAAGGCGAGATTGACGTTTCCGGCCGGCCACGGAAGCAAATGGACGCTCAACGAACAGGGAGGTTCAATGAGCGGTTTCGATCCGACGGACTGGATTCGCGAAGCAGAGGCGAATGGCGCGGAGCTCACACTGGCGGAAGATGGCAATCTTGCCATCGACTTTGCGGAAGAGGCAGATCCCGCGCCTTTGATGTCGCAGATCACCGGCTGGCCCGGCCGGCGACAGCTCATCCAGCAGGCGATAGAGGCCCGGCAGGATTAAGGTCCCGCGGCAGGCGAAAGGCCGGCTCGCAATCGGTTTACACGCATCAGACCTTGCCGCTATTCTCACGCGATGAGAATAGCGGCCATATCCGACATTCACGGCAATCTCGCGGCGCTGGATGCCGTGCTGGCGGACATTGCACGGCGCAATGTCGATCTGGTCGTGAATCTGGGAGACATATTCTCGGGCGCGCTCTTCCCGCGCGAGACCGCCGATCGCCTCATGCCGCTCGGTTTCCCGACCATCCGAGGCAATCATGAGCGGCAGATATTGACCCTCGATCCCGGACGCATGGGGCCATCCGACCGCCTCGCCGCCGACTGCCTCACTCCGGACCAGAAAGGCTGGATCGCCGCGCTGCCTGAAACGCTCCGGATTTCGGAGGAGGTGCTGCTGGTGCACGGCACGCCGGACAGCGATCTGGCCTATTTCCTCGAAACGGTGGATGAAACGGGTCTTCGCCCGGCGACGATGGCCGAGATCGAGGCGCGCGCCGGCAACGAACCCGCGCGGCTGATCCTATGTGGACATACCCATATGCCGCGCGTGGCCCGGCTCGACGATGGTCGCCTGATCGTCAATCCGGGCAGCGTCGGCCTGCCCGCCTATGAGGATGACCGGCCATTCCCGCACAAGATAGAAGCCGGCTCGCCATATGCCCGCTATGCGATCGCGGAGCGGGGGGACGGCCAATGGACGGCGCGGCTGCTGATCGTGGGCTATGATTGGAATGAAGCGGCGGACATAGCGGCTGCGCGCGGGCGGCAGGACTGGGCGCGCGCGTTGCGCACCGGCTTCGCCTGAAAGACGTCAGCCGCTGAGCGCCCCGCCTGCGCCATAGTCGCCGCCCAACGCGCGGATGAGGGCGACGGCGGTTCGCATGCGCTCCGTCTGGATGATCAGGCTGGTCCGCTGCGCATCGAGCGACGCCGTCTGGGCGATGACGACCTCCAGATAATCGGACGCGCCGTCCCGATAGCGGGTGAGCGCGAGATCCTCGGTCCTTGCCGCCGCCGCCGCCGCGTCGCGCTGGTCCTTGGCCTGCGTCGCCAGATGTCGCGCGCTGGCGAGCCCATCCTCTACCTCGCGAAAGGCGGCGAGCACGGCGGCGCGATAATCTGCGGACGCTTCCTCGAACAGCGCGCGCGCATTCTGCACCTCCGCCCGGCGCCGGCCGCCGTCGAAAAGGTTGAGCATCGCGGAGAGAGGTCCGAGCGCCCAATAGCTGGCAGGCGTGCTGAGCAGCGAGCCGCTCGCCGCCTCGAAACCGCCGGCGAGGCCCAGCGTCACTGTAGGAAAGAAAGCGGACCGCGCGACCCCGATCCGTGCATTGGCGGCCGCCATGCGGCGTTCCGCCTCGGCTATGTCCGGGCGGCGCTGGAGCAGCGCGGAGGGCGCGCCGGCCGGCACGTCCGGCGGCGCCAGCGGCTGGACGGCGGCAGGGATGGAGAAGCTTGAGGCGACCTCGCCGACAAGGGCTGCGATGCCATGCTCCACCGCCGCGCGCTCATTCGCGACCTGGGACAGATCGGCGCGGGCATTGGAGAGGAGCGTGCGCGCGCGGCTGACGTCCATTCCCGAGGCGATGCCGCCATCATGCCGCGTCAGCGTGAGATCATAGGCGCGCTCATAAGCGGCCACCGTCTGCCGGAGCAGCGCCGCCTGCGCATCGAGCCCGCGCAGCCGGAAATAGGCATCGGCGAGCGACGCCTGCAGGCTGAGCCGGACGGAGGCGAGATCGGCTGCATCGCCCTCGGCATCCGCACGGGCGGCGCGAACGCTGTTGCGCACGCGGCCCCATAGATCGGCCTCGTAGGAAAGCGTGCCGTCGAGGGAGAAATCGTTGAAGGTGGCGGAGCGCCCTTGTGCCAGCGGACGCCGCCCGGACAGGCGCTCGCGCGAAGCGGCCCCGCCCACATTCACCTCGGGATAATAATCCGTCCCCGCGCGCCGAACGAGCGCGACCGCCTGATCATAGCGGGCGAGCGCGGCGGCGAGCGTGGGGCTCGCCCGCTCGATCCGGCTTTCGAGATCGTCCAGCACCGGATCGCCGAAGGCCCGCCACCAGGCACCGCGCGGCATGCCATCCATCGGCGTCGCGGACGTCCATGGGCCGGCTTCTCTGTAGGCGGCGGGCGCGACCGATGCCGGCGGCTGATAGTCAGGCGCCGTGGCGCAGCCGGCAAGCGCCGTCGCCGCGAGGAGGATCGCCGCCCTAGCCGCGCGCATCGGCCGCTCCCCCCGCTCCGGCCACCGTGGCGCCCTGAACGCGGACATGATCGCCGGTGGCGATGGCGTCCGGCGGCGTGTCGATGATCCGCTCGCGGCCCGTGAGGCCGGCGGTGACCTCCACCTCGCGGCCCTCGTCGCGGCCGATCGTGACGGGCTTCAGCGTCACGATGCCGCGATTGTCGACGATCGCCACCATCGGCCCTTCCTCGCGGAAGATCAGCGCGCTCGACGGCAGGCGCACGCTGCCGGCCGCCGCCGCGATCGGGAACTTCACCTGCGCATAGGCGCCGGGCTTGAGCGCGCGATCGTCATTATCCGCCTGAAGCTCGACCAGCACAGTACCCGACTGGACGTCCACCGCGCCCGCCGTGCGCGTCATCACTGCATCGAAGCTGCGGCCGGGATATTCGGGCAGCGTCAGCATGGCATGGAGCCCCGGCTTGACCTGCGAGGAAAAGCCCTGCGGCACGCGCACATAGATACGCATGCGATGAATGTCGGATACGGTGAACAAGGGCGTGGCGGCAGCCGTGCCCGACGTCACCAACGCGCCGATCTGCGCCGAACGGCTGGTCACGGTGCCATCGAACGGCGCGGACAGGCGCGTGAAGCCGAGCAGCGCGCGCAGGCGCTTCACATTGGCAAGCTCGGCATTGGCGACGGCGATCTTGGCGGCAAGATCGCCCGCTTTCTCGTCCGCCTCCTGCCGCGACACCGCATCCTTGCCGAGCAGCGTGTCCCAGCGCGCGGCAGTGCTCTGCGCCAGCCGCTGATTGGCGAGCGCGGTCTGATAATCGGCCTGCGCCTGTGCGAGCTGCTGCTCCAGTTCCGGCGCGTCCAACAGGGCGAGCGCCTGGCCGGCGCGCACATTATCGCCGATATCGGCCAGCCAGCGCCGCACATAACCGTTGGTGCGCGCATAGATGGGCGCGCTGTTGAACGCCTGCACATTGCCCGGCAGCACCAGCCCGTCGCCATCCCCAGATTGTTTCGGGGCAACGAGGGCGACGGTCAGCATGGCATTTTCGGCCGCGACCTCCTTCAGCGCGCGTTCCGAATTGGCGCGAACGGATATGCCGAACGCGGCGACGGCCAGCGCGCCGATCGCGGCCGCGATCCCGACATGCTTCAGCGTCCTGGTCTTGCGATCGTCAGGCATAAGCGGCTTCCAGTTCCTTGGAGACTTGCTTGCTCCGCCCCTTATGGTGAACGAAGCTGAAAAAGACGGGGACGAACATCAGCGTGGCGAAAGTCGCGACCAGCAGCCCGCCGATCACGGCGCGGCCCAGCGGCGCATTCTGCTCGCCGCCCTCGCCCAGCCCCAGCGCCATCGGCGCCATGCCGATGATCATGGCGAGCGCGGTCATCAGCACGGGGCGGAAGCGGACCATGCCCGCCTCGAGCGCGGCCCGGGTCGCATCGCCCAGTTCCGCCAGCCGCTCGCGCGCGAAGCTCACCACCAGGATCGAATTGGCGGTGGCAACGCCCATGCACATGATCGCGCCCGTTAGCGCGGGCACGGACAGGGTCGTGCCGCTGACGAACAGCATCCAGACGATGCCGGCGAGCGCCGCGGGAAGCGCTGTGATGATGACGAACGGGTCGAGCCAGCTCTGGAAATTCACCACGATCAGCAGATAGATCAGCAGGACCGCGCCGATGAGGCCGAAGCCCAGGCCGAAAAAGGCGGCGTTCATCGTGCTATATTGGCCGCGCAGCGTGACCGTGACGCCCTTGGGCTGCTCCTTTTCCAGATCCTTGATCGCGGCCTGGATGTCGGCTGCGACCGCGCCCAGATCGCGGCCCTGCGTCGTCGCATAAATGTCGACGACGGGCTGGATATTATAATGGCTGACGATCGGAGCGGCATTGCTGCGGCGCACCACCGCTATGCCGCCCAACGTCTGGCTGGCCACGGCGTTGGCGCCGGACACGGGGATATTCTGAAGATCCGAAACCGATCCGACGCGATATTCGGGCGTCTGCGCAACGACCGGATAGGAAACGCCATTTTCCGGGTTCAGGAAGAAGACCGGGGCGGTCTGCGACGTGCCGGCGAGGCTGTTGGCGAGGCTGGTCGTCACGTCGCGCTCAGTGAGACCGAACTGGCCGATGCGCGAGCGATCGACATCGACATTCAATTGCGGATAGCGCGTCGATTGCTGGATGCGCGCATCCGCCAGCCCCGCGATCATGCGCACGCGGCGCAGCAGCTTCGCCGCATAGGCCGCATTGTCGGCGGCCTTGCGCCCGCTGATCTGGATATCGATCGGCGCGGGCGCGCCGAAATTCAGTATCTGGCTAGTGATGTCCGCCGGCAGGAAGGCAAAGCTGCTGCCCGGAAAGCTTTTCGGCAGCTCGCGGCGCAGCGTTTCGACATATTCGGCGGTGGGCCGGTGATCCTCGTTCAGCGCGATCAATATGTCGCCATCCTGCGGGCCGATCGTGCCGCTATTATTGTAGATGGTGTTGAGCGGGCTGACCGGCAGGCCGATATTGTCGACCACCGATTTCAGATCATTGGCCGGGATCAGCTGGCGGATGCGCCGCTGGATGCGATCGAACTCCGCCGCCGTATCCTCGATCCGCGACCCCACGGGCGCGCGGACATGCATGGTGATCTGCCCCGCATCGACTGCCGGGAAGAAGTTGCGGCCGAGGAAGGGCACGAGCAGGAAGGACAGCAGCACGACCGCCATGAAGCCGATCATGAACGGCTTGCGCCGATCGAGCGCGCGTTCGAGCAGATCGCCATAGCGCAGGCGGAGCTGTTCGAACCGCGTCTCGAACCCGCGCTGGAAACGGACCAGCGGATTGCGCGATGCAGCGGTGCCCGCGGCGTGCGCATCCTCCCCCGCAGCGTGCGGCTTCAGCAGATACATCGCCATGGTCGGCACCAGCGTGCGCGACAGGATGAAGGAGGCGATCATCGCGAAGACCACCGACAGCGCCATCGGCACGAACAGATAGCCCGCGACACCCGGCAGGAAGAGCATCGGCACGAAGACGATGCAGATGCACAGCAGCGAGACGAAGGCCGGCGTCACGATCTGCGCGGCGCCATCCATGATGGCGGGGATTACGCCCTTGCCCTGTTCCAGATGCCAGTTGATATTCTCGATCGTCACGGTCGCATCGTCGACGAGGATGCCGACCGCGAGCGCGAGACCGCCCAGCGTCATCACATTGAGCGTCTGGCCGAAGGCGGCGAGCGTCGCCACCGCCGCCAGCACGGCGAGCGGGAGCGAGAGCGCGATGATGACGGTCGAGCGCCAGGATCCGAGGAACAGCAGGATCATCAGCGAGGTGAGCGCGGCCGCAATCGCCCCTTCCTTCACCACGCCTTCCACGGCTGCCTGGACGAAGAGCGACTGATCGCCGATCGGCGTGATCTGCAGCGTTTCGGGCAGGCCCTGCTGGATCCTGGGCAGTGCATTCTTGACCCCCTGCACGATGGCGAGCGTCGATGTGGCACCGTTCTTCAGCACTGTGAGCAGCGCCGAGCGGGCGCCGTCGACATGGATCACATTGGTCTGCGGCGCGCTGCCGTCGCGGACGAAGGCGACGTCGCGCATATAGATTGTCGCGCCGTTCACCACCTTGACCGGAAGATTGTTCAGCTCCTCGATCGAGGAGGGCGCATTGTTGAGCTTCACGCTATATTGATAGGAACCGATCTTGGCGAAGCCGGCCGGGTTGATCTGGTTCTGCGCGGCGATGGCGTTGCCGACATCCTGCGCCGACAGCCCCTTGGACTGGAGCGCCTGCGGATCGATATCGATCTGCACCTGCCGCTGCCTGCCGCCCGAGGGGAAGGGCATGGCGGCGCCGGGCACGGTCACGAGCTGCGGGCGGATCTGATTCTGGCCGAGATCGAACAATTGCTGTTCGGTGAGCCCCTTGCCGGACAGGGCAAGCTGGATGATCGGCACCGTCGAGGCGCTATAGTTCAGGATAAGGGGCGGCGTGACGCCGGGCGGCATCTGCCGCAGCACGGTCTGCGACACGGACGTGACCTGCGCGGTCGCGGTGCGGATGTCGGCGCCGGGCTGGAAGAAGATCTTGACGATGCCGATGCCCTGCAGGGACTGGCTTTCGACATGTTCGATATCGTTGACGGTAGTGGTCAGCACCCGTTCATAGGGGGTGATGATCCGGCCGGCCATCTCCTCGGGCGGAAGGCCCGCATATTGCCACGCCACCGCGATCACCGGGACCCTGATGTTCGGGAAGATGTCGACGGGCGTCCGGAACGCGGCGAGGAGGCCCACGATCAGGATCAGCATCGCCATCACGATGAAGGTCAGCGGGCGCTGGAGCGCGATCCTTACAAGAGCAATCATCAAACGCCTTTCCGGACGGCCACAGGGCACGGGCAGCTGCTCTGGCCGTGCTCCATGGTCGGTCGCCGTAACGAATGATGCTGCGTTGCATCATGAAAGCATGCAGGTCTAATATATGATGCGGCTTGATTGATATCGAAAGCGACCTGTTCCGTGGAACTCCGCCATCTGCGCTATTTTCTGTGCGTCGCCGAGGAGCTGCATTTCGGCCGTGCCGCGCTGCGCCTCGGCATCTCGCAGCCGCCGCTCAGTCAGCAGATCCGGGCGCTGGAGGATGATCTCGGCGTTCGCCTGTTCCGGCGCACCAGCCGCCGGGTCGAGCTGACCGACGTCGGCCAGCTCTTCGTTGAGGAAGCGCGGCGGACGATCCATCAGGCGGAACAAGCCGTCGCCGTCGCCCGGCGCGCGCAGGGAGGCGAGATAGGCAGGCTCGCCATCGGTTTCTCCACCTCCGCGCCGTTGACGCCGCTGGTGACGAAGGCGCTGTTCGCGTTCCGCCGCAGCCATCCCAATGTCCATCTCGATCTGGCGGAAATGTCGCGCGACGCGCAGATCGCGGCGGTCGCCGACCGCAGGCTCGATATCGGCTTCGTGCGCAGCATCGATTCTCCACCCACGCCGAAGGGGCTGGTCGCGACCATGTTGCTGGAGGAGGATATGCTCGTCGCGATGCGCGGCGATCATCCGCTGGCCGGGATCGGACGCGCGATCAGGATCGGCGATCTGGAGGGCGAGCCCTTCGTCCTCTACGAACGCGATCTGGGCGCCGGATTCAACGAACAGGTGATGCTGCTCTGCCGCCGCGCCGGCTTCGAGCCCAAGGTCGTGCAGACGGTGCAGGGTCTGGCGAGCCTGCTCGGCCTCGTCGCGGCGGGCTTCGGCCTGACGATACTCACCCGTTCGCTGATGGCACTGCACCCCGAAAATGTCGTCTATCGTCCGCTCGACGATCCCGCCGCGGTCAGCCGCCTGTGGTTCATCCACCGCAACCAGCCCTGCCCGCCCTGCACGCGCTTCATCGACATCGTCAGCGCCGGGCCCGGCCATGATGCCGCCCATGATCAGGACCGAACCGTAGGCGCGGACGTTTAGGAAGGCGAGATGGAGACGAAGATCATCCTGAGCTGCCCGAACTGCGCCACGCTCAACCGCGTGGCGACGGCGCGGCTGGGCGAAGGCGGCAAATGCGGCCGCTGCGGCAACGCCCTGTTCCTGGGACGGCCGATCGAGCTCAATTCGGCCAATTTCGAGCGCCATGCCGCAGCGAGCGACCTGCCGCTGCTGATCGACTTCTGGGCATCGTGGTGTGGACCGTGCCGCCAGATGGCGCCGGCCTTCCAGGCCGCGGCCGCTCGGCTCGAACCGCGCCTGCGCCTCGGCAAGCTGGATACTGAGGCCGAGCAGGGCATTGCCAGCCGTTTCGCGATCCGCAGCCTCCCCAGCCTCCTCCTCGTCAGGAAGGGCCGGGAGGTGATGCGGACGGCGGGCGCGATGCCGGAAAGCGCGATCGTGCAATGGGCGGAACGCGCGCTCGTCGCAGCCTGAGCGTCGCTCGGGTGAGGACTACGGAAAATACCAAGAGAATTGCCGCAGACCGAAGGCAGAGCCGATTAACACTTGATTGGCAATTGCAGACCTAAGACCGGCCTACGACAATCAATGTCTCGCCCGTGCAGTTCCGGCTGCCCAACCTCGTCGAGCAGGTCGCCGCGATTCTCGCGAGAACCGGACTGGACGGCAGGCGATTGGAGCTGGAGATCACCGAAACGGTGCTGATGCGCGATCGCGAGACGGTGCTGGCGACGCTCCATCGCCTGAAGGCGCTGGGCACGCGGATCGCGATGGACGATTTCGGGACGGGCTATTCGTCCCTCAGCAACCTTAAAAGCTTCCCGTTCGACAAGATCAAGATCGACCGCAGCTTCAGGGCTTTCTGCGCGGCAAACCCGATATCGAGCCGAGCGCGAGGCTCGGGCCACATCGCCAACGGGCATGAGCAAGGCCGGCAGGGCAGAGCTGGGCTACCCCGCCGGCATTTGATTGATATCGCGCCAGCAACGCGCGCTGTCAGAGATTGACCATGGAAAGATCGCGCGGATTGTAGCGATCGCCGGCAACCGCCGTCTCGGGCACGGCGCGGTCGATCGCGGCCAGTTCATCCGCCGTCAGCACGAGGTCGGCCGAAGCCGCATTCTCCTCCAGATGGCGGACTTTCCGGGCGCCGGGGATCGGCACGATATTGTCGCCCTGCGCCAAGAGCCAGGCGAGCGCCAGTTGCGCGGGAGTTGCGCCGCGCGGCTCGGCCAGCCGCTCCAGCTCAGCCACCAGCAACCGATTGGCCGCGGCGGCCTCGGCCTGGAAACGCGGCAGCGTGCGGCGGAAATCATCGGCGGGCAGCGTCTCCGCCGGCGCCAGCTTGCCCGTCAGGAAACCGCGCCCGAGGGGGCTGAAGGGCACCAGACCGATGCCGAGCTCGCGGCAGACGGGCAACACCTCCGCCTCGAGGCCACGCGTCCAGAGCGAATATTCAGACTGGACCGCCGCGATCGGATGGACGGCATGCGCGCGCCGGATCGTCGCTGCCGACGCCTCGGACAGGCCGAGATGGCGCACCTTGCCCTCCGCGACCAGCACCGCCATCGTGCCGACCACATCCTCGATCGGCACGTCGGGATCGACGCGATGCTGATAGAGCAGGTCGATCGTCTCGATGCCCAGCCGCTTGAGCGATCCTTCCACCGCCTCGCGAATATGTTCGGGCCGGCTGTCGACGCCCGCCATGCGCTCGCGCGCGGTGCCTTCCGGCAGGATCTTGAAGCCGAACTTGGTCGCGATCACCACTTGGTCCCGGATCGGGCGCAGCGCCCGGCCGACCAGCTCCTCATTCGTATAAGGGCCATAGACCTCGGCCGTATCGAAGAAAGTGACGCCGATCTCCGCCGCGCGATGCAGCGTGCGGATCGAATCCGCCTCGTCGCTTGCGCCATAAGCGTGGCTCATCCCCATGCAGCCGAGGCCGATGGCAGAGACCTCCAGTCCGTTCCTTCCGAGCCTGCGCAATTCCATATCATCCTCCTTGATCGGAAGAGCGCTAGATGGACCCGCGGCATTGCTCCTATAATCCGCAATTGATCGCACGAAGTGATGAGCAGGATTCAGCAATGCCGACCGCCGGCCTATCCGAACTCGATGCCTTCGCCTGCGTCGCGCGCCACCGCAGCTTCCGCCGCGCGGCGATCGAGCGCGGCGTCTCGCCCTCCGCGCTCAGCCATACGCTCCGCATATTGGAGGAGCGGATGGGCGTCCGCCTGCTCCATCGCTCGACCCGCAGCGTGATGCCCACCGAAGCCGGCGAGAAGCTGCTCGCCCGCCTCGCGCCAGCGCTGGCCGAGATCGACGCGGCGGTGGAAGGGATCAACGCGTTTCGCGATCGCCCGGTCGGAACGCTCAGGCTCAACGTCTCGCGCTCGGTGGCGCGGCTGATGATGCCGCCGCTCGTCGCCCGCTTCCATGCCTTATGCCCGGAGGTGAGGCTGGAGATCGTCACCGACGACGGCTTCGTCGATATCGTGGCGCAGGGCTTCGATGCAGGCGTGCGCTTCGGGGAGAGCCTTGCCCGCGACATGGTGGCCATTCCCTTCGGCCCGATGCAGCGTTTCGCGGTCGTCGGTGCGCCGGCCTATCTCGAACGACGGGGCATCCCGGCAAGCCCGCGCGAACTGCCCGGTCATGCCTGCATCGCCCGGCGCTATCCCAGTGGCGCGCTCTATTCCTGGGAATTTGAGCGCGGCGATGAAGCGATCGAGGTGGCCGTGACCGGTCCGTTGGTCGTCGATGATGCCGACGTCACGCAGCGCGCCGCGGAGGAGGGGCTCGGCCTTGCCTTCCTGCACGAAACGCAAGTTCTGGACGCGCTGCGCTGCGGCCGGCTGATGCGCGTGCTGGAGGATTGGTGCCCGCCCTTCCCCGGCTATTTCCTCTATTATTCCAGCCGTCGCCAGATGACGGCCGCGCTGCGCGCCTTCATCGACATGGTCCGCGCCATGCAGAAGGAACAACTATCCCTTGCATGACGGCGTTGCGGCTCCTGGCCGACATGCGCGACGCTAAAGGCGCTGCGTCCCGCAAATATATTTCTGGACGGCGACGCCGAGCGCCGTGAGCTTGAAGGCCGAAGCCGGCCTGTTCACGGAAGTCGCGCAGACTATGCCGAGCTTTTCCAGCGGCTCCATCGACCTATCGCCGAACTGGACCGGCCGCGGGCCGCCGATCCGCCGGATCAGCTTGCGCTGGCCCTCGCTGAGCCCAGCTACGGTCGCCTCGATTTCGTTCATACGTCACACCCAAAGCGCGGGGGGATTTGAACCCACCGGCAGGCTAGGCGCCAATTCCTAACGAATGGCTAAGAAATCAGGCCGGGCGGCAGCGCGTTCTCGCCGGAATCGAACCTGACAAAAATAGTTCATCAGCCATCCCTAAGCCATTCCGCCATCACCTTCCGGAAAACCCTGCCAAAGCCCTGATGCCCGCCACATCGGACATGATAGACTGGCTCGCCACGCATGTGCTCGAGCATGAAGCGGACGTGCGGGCCTGGCTGCGGCGATCCTCCTTCAACGGGATCGATGCCGACGATATCGTCCAGGAGACCTATTGCCGCCTGTCCATGCTGAAGGAGGTGGACTCGATCCATAATCCGCGCGCTTATTTCTTCACGGTCGCGCGCAGCATCGTGCTGGAAGCGATGCGCCGTTCGCGCGTCGTCCGGATCGATGCGCTGGCCGATCTCTCCACGCTCGACATCGCCGACCCTTCGCCCTCAGTGGAACGGATCGTGAGCGGCCGGCAGGATGTGGCGCGCCTCCAGACGCTGATCGCGGCTTTGCCGCAGCGCTGCGCGCAGATATTCACGCTGCGCAAGGTGCATGGCCTGTCGCAACGGGAAGTAGCACAAAAGCTAAATCTGTCCGAAAACGTTATAGAAAAACAGACAGCACGTGGACTCAGGTTGCTGCTGCAGGCAATTACCGACGCGAACGAAGACAGACGAGAAGCTCCGAAACCGCAAGATGATGACCGGCGAAGCCTTCGACAACATTGACCAGCAGGCGAGCCATTGGGCGGTTCGTGTCGCGAACGGCACGTTGACGCAAGCGGAAGCCAATCATCTCGAGGCCTGGCTGGCGATGGACCCGCGACATCGCGGCGCCTTCGTGCGCGCCCAGGCCGGCTGGCGGATGCTCGACCGGCTGAGACATTCCGAACCCGAGTCGCATATCGTTACCCCCGCGCCCCGCGCGCCGCTCCTAACGCGGCGGCGCCTGATCGCGTGCGGGAGCGCGCTCGCCGCTGGCACGGCCGCCGCGATCCTCCTGCCGCCGCTCCTCGTCGGATCGCGATATTCGACCACGACCGGCGAGGTCCGCCGCGTGCCCCTTGCCGATGGATCGAGCGCCACGATCAACACGGCCAGCACCATAGACGTCCGCTATGACGCCGAACGCCGCTCGATACGGCTGGTGGAGGGCGAGGCCTGGTTCGACGTCAATCCCGATCCCGCGCGACCTTTCCTGGTGCAGGCAGGGGATATCCGCGTGCGGGCCGTAGGCACCGCCTTTTCCGTGCGCCGGCGGGGGGAAAGCACCGACATTCTCGTCACCGAAGGCGTGGTCGAGGCATGGAAGGTCAATGACAAAGGCGCGCGCGCGCACATTGTGGCAGGATCGAGCGCGAGCGTGGACAAGGGCGCGGTCCGGCCCTCACCGGAAACGGAGGGCAGCGCACGTGCCGTCGAGCGCCAACTGGCATGGCGCGAAGGGCTGATCGTGCTGGACGGCGAAACGCTCGACGCGGCCGTCACCGAATTCAACCGCTACAATGTCGCGACACTGAGCGTGGCCGGGCAGTCGCCGGAAAAGCTGCGGCTTGTGGGCGTATTCCGCGCGACCGATCCGGAGGCCTTCGCCGCCGCCGCCGCCGGGCTTGCCGGGGGATATGTGCAAAAAAGCGGCAACATGATCGTCATTCACCTGTAACTATATAATATTTCCTAATAATTTTTGGGAGAAGGGGGCGGAAAATCCCTCGGTGTTCATCTTAGAGGATGAACCAAGTGACCGGGGGGTTTCAGGTGATCGACAAGACCATTCGTTCGTTCATGGCGGCCACGGCCGTCGCGCTGGCATTGGCCCATGTGGCGCCGGCGCAGTCGCAGATGCGCAACTTCAACATTCCCGAACAGCCATTGCGCTCGGCCATTGCCGAGCTGGGCGTGCAAAGCGGCCTGCAACTGCTGGTATCGGATGCCGATCTCGCCAACCGGCAGGCCCCACCGATCCGTGGCGAGATGGACGCGCGTGCCGCGCTCCGCCGGCTCATCGCTGGAAGCGGGCTGTCGATCGCATCCGACGACGGCCGGACCATCCTGCTGACCCGCAAGGAAACGCCGCGCCCTTTCGCCCCAGCCGCCCCTGAGACCACGAACGAGGAGACGGCGATCGTCGTGACGGGCGACCGGCTGTCGCAGGCCCTGTCGATCCAGACGAAGCGCGACGCCTTCACCGTGACCGATGCGATCTCATCGGACGATATCGGCAAGCTGCCCGATCATAACAGCGCCGCCGCGCTGCGCCGCATCCCGGGCGTCTCGACGCAGGAGGATCAGGGCGAACCGCGCTTCCCCGTGCTGCGCGGGCTGAGCTCGACCTATAACCGCACCTCGATCAACGGCTCGATCGTCGCCTCGGTCGACAATAGCGCGCGCACCGTGCCGCTCGACATCGTGCCCTCGACGCTTGCTTCCAAGCTCGAAGTGATCAAGACGATCACGCCCGATCTCGATCCGAACGCGATCGGCGGCACGATCAACATCGTCACCAAAAGCGCGTTCAGCGAAGATGGCTTCTTCTTCTACGGCCAAGGCGCGCTGGGCGATTATCAGCAGAGCGGCGAAATAAGGGGCGACAAGCTCTCCTGGCGTGCCAATGCGACCACGGGCACCCGCTTCGGCCCCGACGGCCAGTTCGGTCTGGTCGCCTCGCTGAGCTACCAGATCCGCGACAGCGACATTCCACAGGTCGAAACCGCGAGCCCCAGCTATCGCCAATATACTGCCGCGGGCGTGCCCGTCGCGCTCAACGCGGCGAACGGCAACGGCAACCTCGTGCCCGTCCAGCAGCGCCTGTTCGTCTATAATAATCGTCGCGAGCGGCTGGGCGGCGCGCTCGCGCTCGAATGGCAGCCCGATACATCCTTCTATGTCCGCGCCTTCGGCAGCTACAACCGCATGGAGGATGATGAGGAGCGCAGCGAAAACCGGATCGAGCCGAGCGGCAACGTCTCCGGCCAGACACCGACCGGCGGCAGCTTGGCGACCGGCCGCAACATCGTCGGCCTCGGCCGCTTCCAGATAAACCGCTCGATCTGGACCGGGCAGCTTTCGGCGCGCTACGAACCGAACGACATGCTCCACTGGGAAACCGACCTGGTTTATTCGGGCGCGGAGCTCGACAATCCGGAGAGCACCGAGGAATTCGCGACGCCCGCTTCGGGCATGTTCGGCTTCGATTATGATTTCGACAATTTCTTCTTCAAGTTCCGGCCGCGCAATCAGGCCGCGGTCGACGATCCGGCCAATTACCGCTTCAGCTCGCGCACCGAGCTTCAGCGCGGGAGCCAGGAAGATGTCTATGAGGCGCGCTCGGCCCTCTCGTTCTCGACCGACAGCATCGCCGATCGCGCCACGCTGAAGCTCGGCGGCGTCTATCGCTCCACCGCGCGCGATGCGGATCAGGATTTCACCTCGCTGACGCTACCCGCCTCCGCCGGGCTTAACTACACGCTCGCCGATGCCTCCGGCCGCATGCCGATCGATGTCGTCGGCGGCTATCGCTTCGGGCTGCGCATCGACAGCGACAAGGCCAATGACTTCGCCGCCGCCAATCGCGCGCGCTTCACGGCAAGTTCCAGCAACATATCCTCGGATTATCAGGTGGACGAGGATGTCTATGGCGGCTTCATCCAGGCCCAGATCGAGCTGGGCGCGCTGAACCTGCTGGGCGGCGTGCGCTATGAACGCACCGATGTCGACTCCAGCGGCGCCCGCATCGTCAATAACGGCCCCACACCGGTGACGCGGTCGGGCAGCTATGACAATTGGCTGCCGAGCGTCCATCTGCGGTGGAATGCGGCGCCCCGGCTCGTCCTGCGCGGCGCCTATACCAACACGATCGGCCGGCCGGATTTCGGCAGCATCGCCGCGCGCGAGTCGATCAGCCTTCCGGGCGGCGGCATTCCCACGCTCAGTCGCGGCAATCCCGATCTGAAGCCGCGCGAGAGCGAAGGGCTCGATGCCTCGATCGAATATTATCCGTCCGGCGGCATGATCTCGCTCGCTATCTTCCACAAGAAGATCAAGAATGAAATCTATACGCTGACGAGCCTGGAGAGGATCGACCTCGGCATCGGCCGCGGCGTGGAGGATGTGAACGTCACGCAGGCGCGCAATATCGAAAGCGCCAAAATCTTCGGGATCGAGGCGGGCCTGCAACAGGCGCTGACCTTCCTGCCCAGCCCGCTCGATGGCTTCGGCGTCAATCTCAACGCCACCTATGTCAACAGCGACGTCAATTACCGCACGTCGCCGACCAGCGTGCGCGATCCCGGCCTGTTCCTCCAGCCAGAATGGATCGCCAATGCGCAGCTTTATTATCAGCGCGGCGGTTTCGAGGGCCGTGTCTCCTATAATTATATCGGCGGCTTCCTCGAGACGATCAACGCCACCATCCCTGCGGCGGATCAATATTGGCGTGAGCGTTCCACGGTCGATGCGCAGATCAGCTATCGGCTCAACCGGCATGTCGAGCTGTTCGTCGAGGGCGAGAATCTCACCAATGCCGGCCGGCGCGAGCTGACCGGGCCGAACCGCGACCTGCTGCAGGAAGCGGCGACCTATGGGCGCGCCTTCTGGGCCGGCGCGTCCGCCCGCTTCTGATCGGAAATATTCCACCGATCGCGATCCACTCCCGATCGCCGAGCCACCCCGCTCGGCGATCCCACAGGCGGAGACTTTTCCATGCGCAGCCTTATCCTTTCGCTGCTTTTCGCGACCACGGCGGCCGGCGGCCAGCCGGCATCCGCGCCGCCGCGCGGCTATGTCCCACCCGAACCGCTCCCCATCGCCCGGCTCGAAGCGCGCGAAGTCCGCCGTTTCTCCGCGCCCGAGGCGCGGCAGGGCGTGGCGGTCGATGCGCGCTTCTTCTATGCGATCGTCAATTCGCGCATCGGCAAATATGACAAGCAGACGGGCAAAAAGCTGGCCGAATGGATCGGCGATCGCCGCCGCATCACCCATCTCAATTCCTGCGTCGCGGCCGAGGCCAGGCTGATCTGCGCCAATTCCAATTTCCCGCAGGTGCCGATGGCGAGCTCGGTCGAGATTTTCGACACCGCCACCATGCGCCACATTCAGAGCGTGCCGCTGGGCATGCGGCTGGGGTCGCTCACCTGGGTCGAGCGCAAGGACGGCGTCTGGTGGGCGGGCTTCGCCAATTATGACGAGAAAGGCGGCGAGCCGGGGCACGACCATCGTTTCACCATGGTCGCCAAGTCCGACGATGGCTGGCGCCAGATTGGCGGCTACCGCTTCCCCGATACGGTGCTGCAGGTGTTCGCGCCGCTCAGCAATTCGGGCGGAAGCTGGGGCGATGACGGGCTGCTCTACGTCACCGGCCATGACGCCAGCGAGATCTATGTGCTGCGAGAGCCGGGCGAAGGGCCCGTGCTCGAACATGTCGCGACGATCGCCGCTCCGCTCGAAGGCCAGGCCTGGGCCTGGGACAGATCGGCCGGACGGGCGCTCTACGGCATCACCCGCCGGGACGGCGAGGTGGTGATGATGACGATCCCCCCGGTGCCGCTACCGGCCCGCCCGGCCGAGTGAAGAAAGACGCTTCATTCGGGGCGAGATGCGTCGCCGGACTCGCCCTCCTATCCCGACGAAGCGCATCATGACGAGCAATAGCGCGCCCTTCCAAGCAGATGACAGATCGCTGCGAGACGCCTCCTTTCTTCCTGCATTGAAAGAATGAACCCTACAATAGAGGAGTTTTATTCCAGCATACGGTCGCCACCATGCACGAATGTCGTTTTTCCAATATTATATTTATGAGTATTTATATACAATAAATCATGGATATATAATAATCTTCTACGAGCATATAATATAGGCCCTATTGTTACGTCTAAGTTTCAATTTTTCCATTGACACATCCCCCGGCATGAAGCGACCATGGAGATAGTTAGTTATATCACGCCAAGTTGCGGCCCGTGATGCAGAGGGGGGATGGTAATGCGTGCGGGGCAATCCTCGCCTCTGGTCGTCGACGGCCGGCAAGCCCCCGGCTGGGGTGACCGCGTCAGCCGCTGGCTGAAGGTTCGGGAAATGCGCCATTTCTGGCGCAAGCAATATATTTTCCGCAAGAATCTGACACCCCGCAAATTGGCTAATTTTGCGCTGCGAGGCGCGGCCTTCGCGCTGAAGTCGCCGAATCTCGGCGGCGTGCCGGTGCATATCAAAGTGGATGTCGCGCCGCAGTGCCAGTTGCGCTGCCCCGTCTGCCTGCACGGCGCGATGGAAAAGGACCAGCGCCAGACGCTGCCCGAGCCGATGCAGCTCGAAACCTTCACCCGCCTCGTCGATCAGGTTCGCGGCCGGACGCATGTCATGTCGCTCTACAATCTCGGCGAGCCTTTGATGAACAGGGCACTGCCGGCGATGATCCGCTATGCCGCCGATGCCAATATCAACACCTACATCACCAGCAATTTCAGCTTTCATCTGAGCGACGCGCGGCTGACTGAGCTTGCCGAATCCGGCCTGACGCTTCTGATCGTCGCAGTCGACGGGATTTCCGACGCCACCTATGGCCGCCAGAGGATCCGCGGGCGCTGGGAACTGATCGAGAGCAATCTGCGCCGCTTCATCGCCTTGCGTGGAACGCATGGGCCGCGCGTTACTCTGCAATATATCGTGTTCGACCATAATCGGCATGAGGCACCGACGGTCACCGCCTATTGCAAGGCGATGGGCATAGACGATGCGCTGATCTTCGAAGGCACGACGACGCCATGGACAACCGAATTCGCTCCGCGCGCGGGATGGATTCCCAAGCCCCGGCGCCGGCTGCCGCGCTGCGCCTGGCCCTTCTTCTCGTCGCTCATCGCGCCCAACGGCAATGTCTATGGCTGCTGCCACTATCGCATGGACGAAAATTACCTCCGTCAGGAAGAGACACGTCCGCTGGGAAATATCAACGACATGCCCGTCGCGGACATATATGCCTCGGAGGCCTATCGGACAGCGCGACGCCTGGCGATCCATCCGGCGCAGAACGGTCCCGTCTCCGGCCATTTTTGCGAAGGTTGTCCGGTCATCCAGGGAGGAATGCCCCTCCTTCGCTGACGAAGAGGCACCCCGTCCTTCACCCCGGACAGCCCGAACCGGCGGTCAAACCGCCAGCGCCTTGCCTCTTCTGGCTGCCCAACCATCCGCAATGCGATTGAAATAATCCCGGAAAGGCACCTCGATCCACGAATAGGTGAGACGGGAGAGGAACAGCAGCAGAGCGACATAGACGATCGCCAGCGCATCCATCGCCCATGGCCCACCGATCGTTATCAGAAGCTCCCGCACCCCGGGCACTGCTCCGAAGATCGGAATGTGGAGTTTCGCCTGCGCAACCCGAAGCACATCGTTCATCACGGTGAGGATCGGAAAATGGATCAGGTAGATCGAAAAGGAAACAGTCCCGACCATGACGAACGGCTTGGTCGCCAATATGCCGGATACCGGCCCAGCCGACCGGGCGAAGATGGTGATCGCCCAAGCGAATATCGCCGGCGCCACGAGCGGCTGATAGGTGAAGTCCATCATGAACATCAGCAGGATCAGGCCGGTCGCCACAATCTCCAGCCATGCCCCCTGCCCGGGATGCTCCCGCCGGGCGAGGAAGAATTGATACGCCAATGTGCCGAGAAAGAAGCCATAGATGCATTCCATCGCGCCGGCGCCCTCGATTCTGCGAAGAGGAAAGCCCATTGCGCAATTGAGCGCGACCATCGCCGCCGCAAGCATGGCGAGCCCAAGCGCAATCCTTCTGTAGCGAACGCCGCCCAGGACGAGGGCGACGAAAAAGACGGCATAGACCCAGAATTCGGCGCTGATCGTCCAGCTTGGTATGTTCCAGCTATATCTGGGAAAGAATCCCAGCCCCTGGATCAGCAGGAGATTACCGAAAAGCGAGGGGATGGACCAGGCATCGCTGAAGGGCTTCGACCCGGACGAAAGATCCGCCAGCGTGACGAGTATGAACTTGGCGCTTTCGGAGCCGACGAGAAGCAGCAGGGTGAAGAGATGAAGCGGATAGATCCGGCCGAACCGTCGCAGAAAAAATGGCGCAGCATCGGACCAACCGCTGATCTTGCGCCCATAAGCGTGCATCATGACGAAGCCGCTCAGCACGAAGAAGAAGATGACTCCCATCTCGCCGTTGCGAACAACGGGGAAATTATAAAAATGCCCTGCGGCGCTTAGATGGTAAAGAGCGACTATGACCGCGCAGATTCCACGCCAGCTTTCGAGTACGATGAATTTCTGCCGGTCCATGCCATCTCCCCCGACGCTGGCCCCGAGCAGGCTCTATAGATAGCCACAAAGATGGCTGATAGTGCGCCGATGCCAGAGACTCGGATATATGCGGCAATCCGTTATATAAATTCAATAGACTATTTTCCCTTCGAAAATTTGTTCAAAAATTGAGCATGATTTGGTTTTCGTTACGTATTCGTATCGTTATTGCTTTTCTTCGGCCTGACCGTGCATAGACAAGCAGCGCACCGACATGGTCAGCGCGCGCAGAACCGATCAAATCAGATGGCGAGGCTGCCAGACCATCCGCTATTGGGAACTCAGTCCCCTGCTATAATAGCTCCGCCGCCGCGTGGCTTATAGGCGCGGATATAATCCACATACATCCTCATCGGACTGACCGCCTGGGCCACTTCCGACGGAAGAATGGCGAGTGTCACCAGAGGATAGAGAGGAACGTTGAAATCCTCAGGCAGCGCGATCCGCGCGACTTCCTTGCGGTCGACATAGATATAGGCGAAACCGCTTATGACCTGAGCCCCATAACTGTGCCAATTGCCGTCGGTGATCACGCCGTCCATCCCGACATAATTGGACTTGAACGTATGGCTCGCAGGCGCCTTGGGCCAGATATGCACGCTATGATGATGCCCCTTGGGATCACCGCCATACCATTCGATCGCATCCACCTCGACATGACCGGTATCGGGCTTGTCCGGCGAAAGCAGCCAAAAAGCGCCCCAATAACCATAGGTGGTGACCCCTCGGAATTTTATCCGGGATTCAAAATAGCAGCCGTTGCATGCAAATCCCCAGTCCGGAGAAAAGGAGGCGGTGCCGGCGGATTGGGCGGCGTCCGCCGTCTGCACGGAACCGGATCGCCATTTTCCGTCCAGCTGATAGGCGGTCAGCGTGAGATAGCCATTCTGAATCTTGTAGGCCTGCTCACCCGGCGCATCGAAGATACCGGCGCCATAGGGTGTATGGACCGGCGCGAACAGCTTCGGCCCGCGAAAGCTCCATTGCCTGTTGAAATCTTCCGTAAAGGCAAGGTCGTAATTATCCAGCACCAACTCCGTGCCTGTGCTGTCCTCGATCCAGGTCACGGACATAGATCCACCCGCAAACGCGGTAGTTGGGACTGCAATCAGTGAAATCGCAAAGGTTCGCGCCCGCATTGGGTTAAATCCCCTGTCATGATGGTATCGCGGCCTTAACGAGTATCCATAAATATTTTGTTCCCATGCCAGATGCTCGGTCACCCCGGAAACGAGACACGACGTTTGTTTTCCGGCACGAACCGTAATTTAGTTTCGCATCTGGATCGACTTGGCAACCGCGTATAGGGACTTACCTCAATGCGGTCGCCCAATCTCCGCCCGCATTGGCAATGGCAGGAACGGCGCATGCACCTCCCCCTCGATCACCCTCGGCCCTGCCGGCCTATATCGCCCGAGCCCTGGAAGCGACGAGACATAAAAGCCGAACAGCATGATGAGCGAGAACATGAGCGTGTCGGCTGCTTCCGCCGTGAGATAGAGCAGCATGAATCCGAAAATGTAGAGCGGCGTCTTGGCCGTCGAGGCAGTCCCGAAGCCGCCGACGCGGCGGAGATAATTCCAGATGTTGAGCGCCAGCGTCAGGGCATAGGTCAGAACGATGGCAATGCCCACAAGGCCATTTTCCACCGGCAACCGATGGGTTTCGCCATGCACGTTCATCGCGAAACCGCCAGGAAGATCGCCATAAGCGTTGCGCGCCCAATGCTGATAGCCAGTGGCGCCCATGCCGAAGATGGGATGCTGATGAAACAGCTCATTCGCCTGCCGATTGACGAACTCACGGATCAGATCGCTATAATCCGCCAGATTGGTAATGGCGAAAAATTCACTGGTCCGCAGTTCCGGCGTGCTCTGCGTCAGCGTAAGTATCTGCCGGGCGACATAATCGCCTTCGGGCGCCAGGCTAACATAGCTGCCCAGCGTCGCCGACCCGATGACGAGGACGAGCAGCTTGGTAAGCAGCGACGCGTTGGAGAGCAGGAAGAGCAGCGCGAGCAGCAGATAGGCCTTTCGCTCGCCGCTGATCAGGATCAGCACGGTTAGGAGCCCGATGGCCCCCGCCCATAGCGCCGGCCCCAACCTGCCCTTAATCTCATCCTCCTTGATGAAGAACAGCAGCACGCAGAGCGAGAAGCAAAATTTCGCGTCGTAGAGATATTTCCAGGTGAAATATCGGCCCGTCGACAAATGATAGTAGATCACATGCACGAAAACGGCGATGCCGATAATCAACAACTTCGTAGTGAATAACCTCACGCGCTGCGAGCTGATCCGGGCGAAATAATTTGCAACGACGATCGTCGATCCCAGCACGAGCAGGAACTGGATCGTCCGATAGGCGCCTTCGCTCGCGCTGACCATGAATGCGGTCAGGGTCATCAACGCAACGTAGAGGATGCCGAATATGCCAGGCGGCGTCAGGAAGAAGGATTTGCGCGGGAGGAGCATGCCGACGGCGATGATCCCGGCAAGAATAACTGCGCCAACCGCCGCAAGCTTGTATATCAGGCAGAGAAGAAACAGCAGCGCACCATTTTCGATGCAGAAGCCGACCCATGAATCTTCGAGCGCTTCCGATCGCTTCGACTGCGGCAACGGGCCAGCATGACCGATCTGATACGCCATCTCAGCAGCCTTCCCTAACAAGCCCCACCCACAAAGGATGCGCCAGCATCCCCCCGACGCCGGCGGCCGTCAGCGCCGGGCGGGTACGGGCAAGCTCTCATAACTTGCATCGAGCGCCGCGAACATGGCCGGAAAGGACCATTCGTCGACGGGCGATACCGCCGCGCCCGCGGACAGGCGCGCCAGTTCAGACCGATCGCGAATCAGATCGACCGCCACCCGGGCGACCTCGGCCGCATCCGGAGATGGCACGATCCGGCCGTTCACGCCATGCTGGACGATCTCCTCGATCGCTTCGACCGGACTGACCACCGCGGGCTTGCCCCCGCCCAGATATTGCACCACGACACGCGGCAGCCCCTCGCGCAGCGAGGCCAGGACGCCGATGTCGGACAAGGCGACGACCCGTTCGGGCGTGGGATAATAGCCCAGCAGGACAACACGATCGGCCAGCCCCAGATCCGCGACCTTCTGATGGACGGCCTCCCGATCCGGACCGTCGCCAGCGAAGATCAGGCGAATGGGCTCGCCCGGGCGGGTCGCGGCTGCGAAGCCTTCGAGGAAATCGATATGGCGCTTGCGCGGCTCGAGCGCCGCCAGCATCAGGATCACGCTCGGTTTTTCCTCATCCGGGCCGATACGGAGCATGTCGCGCCAATCATCCGGCCAGGGCGCATCCCGGAATTTGCCGATCTCCATTCCGGAACGCACTACGCGATGCGGCACCTTCCGTCCGATCGAGGCGGTCTCATAGGCCTGTTTCGTGCCATGGCTGACATGGACGAACAGATCGGTGCCGGGCGCCACGGCATGTTCGGCGGCGAGATAGACGAAACGCTCGACCGCACCGACATTGCTGAAAGGCAGCATGTGCACGCCATGGACGATATGCGGCACCTTCACGGCGCGCGCCGCCTGCCGGCCGACAATCCCGGCCTTGCTGGTATGGGTATGGACGATGTCGGGCCGGAGCGCAGCAAAGGCCTTGCGCAATTCGCCATAGGCCTGGACATCCTTCAGCGGATGGATCGGCCGGACGAGCGAGGGAATCAGCTGGAGGCGAACATCCGTGCCCTGGCGCTCATAATAGTCTGGATTGGATTCGGCGCCGTAGAACAGATGGACGCGATGACCGGACCGCGCCTGATGAACGCAACTGCTCCACGTATTCTCCTCCGCCCCGGCGCGAAGAAGACGCGTGATGACATGGACGATGGTCAGCGGCCGCCCCATGATCAGGCGGCCTTTTCGCGATAATACCAGTCGACGAAGGCCTTGACGCCATCCTCCACGCTCGTCGCCGGCCTATAGCCGGTGAGCGCCTCGAGCAGCCCCGCCGCCGCATAGGTGCGCGGTACGTCGCCCGGCTGCATCGGCAGCATCTTGCGGACCGCGGGCTTGCCGACCGCGGCCTCGACCGTCTCGACAAACTCCATCAGGCCGATCGGTTGCCCCCCGCCGATATTGACGACGCGAAACGGCGCATGAGCGGAGAGCGTGTCGATCACATCGGGCTGCGTCACCCGATTCTCCTCGGCGGGCACCACTCCGATCAGCCGGATGATACCTTCCACCAGATCCGCGATATAGGTGAAGTCGCGGCTCATCTGGCCTTCGCCGTAAATCTCGATCGGCCGTCCCTTTTCGATCGCATCGACGAACTTGAACAGCGCCATGTCCGGCCGACCCCAAGGCCCGTAGACGGTGAAGAAGCGAAAGGCCGTCGTCGGAATGCCGTAGAGATGGGCATAGCTATGCGCCATCACCTCCATCGCCTTCTTGCTGGCGGCATAGAGCGTCATCGGCTCGTCCGCCTTGTCGCTTTCGGCGAACGGCACCACCGGATTGGCCCCATAGACCGACGAGGTGGAGGCGAGCAGCAGATGGGCGGGCTTCACCGCCTTGGCGATTTCCAGCACGTTCCACGAGCCGACGAGATTGGCGTCGACATAGGCCTTAGGATTTTCGAGGCTGTAGCGCACGCCCGCCTGCGCGGCGAGATGGACGATCACCTCGGGCTCGGCAAGCTCCGCCGCCTTCGTCAGCGCTGCCTGATCCTCCAGCATGCCGATTACCGGACGGAAGCCGTTCGATCGCGCCAGTATAGCGTGGCGCGCCTCCTTCAGGCCGACGTCATAATAAGGCGTCATCCCGTCGAACCCGACAACGAAATGCCCATCGTCGAGCAGGCGCTTTGCCAGATGGAAGCCGATGAATCCCGCCGTACCGGTAATCAGAAATCGCATCGATGAAGCCCCCAATATCCAGCTTGGGCTGCCGACCACCCATGCCGCATCGCAGCAGGGAGCGATCTTCAGAACCTATTTCAATTCACAATCACATTTGAGCCGTCAAGCTTTTCCAGCCGATGAACGAAGCAAATCGCGGATCGGACTGACCTGGCACCCAAATTATCGATGATGCGACGCACAAAATCTACCTGCCATATATCATCACAAGGCGACGAAATGATCGACCAGATAGGCGATCAGAGACCCGCCTATCAATGTGGCCCAGACCATGATCCATGTCGGACGATAATGGATCGTGAAGTAGCGGCGGCCGAAATATTGCGTCGACAGAGCGAAGACAGCGCTTCCGCAGACCGAGGCATAGGGCACCGCGGTGACCCCACCCAGCCTGGCGAAGACATAGCTCAGGACAAGGCAGATCGCCGCGGACAGGCTGGTCAGGGGGATGATCATCGCCGATCGCTTGGCGACGAAGAAGCCCACGCCCAGGATCCAATAATAGGATGTCAGCCATCCCGCGACCGCGACCGGGATGATCGCCGAATAATAATCGACATAGGCGCCCTCCTGATCGATCAGATGGGCGATCGGCCGATGCAGCAGGACCAGCCCCACAAAGGCGGCCGTCGAGCAGGCCATGTAGATCATCGCCATCTGGCCCGCGGCGCGATCGTCGCCATTGCGCGCGCAACGAAGCAGCGCCGGAAACCATGCCTTCTGGATCGGCATCAGCGCCATCTTGAGAAGCTCGCCAAGGCGCGACAGGAAAGTATAGGCACCCGTTGCCGCCAGCCCGAAGGTGAACAGGACGATCCATCGTCCGCCCATATTGTTGAGCTCGGACATGGAGCGATGAACGACGAGCGGCACCGAATAGCGCATGATTTCGCCCATCCGGTCCATCTTCACCCCATATCGCCTGAGCGAGGTGAAGGAGAACCACAGGAAGAGCGGCGCCCATCCGAGAAGCTGACACAGACCCGAAATCACCAGCTTGTCGCGCGCGAAAGGCAATAGCAGGACCAGGAACAGCAGATTCAGCGCACTGGGCAGCGCCTCCAATATCGATTGCGCCATCGATTTCTGCTGCATGCGCAATATTTCGAGCTCCATATAGACCAGAGCCCGGATGACGAAGGAGAAGGTGTAGAGCTGAAATGCGGTGGTCGACAGGCCGAGGCCGATACGATCCAGGAACGATCCCGGCATCAGCAGCAGGATCGCGGCACCGACCGCCGTATAGATCAGACAGAAGGCCGTCCCAGTCGCTCGAATGGTGTCGCTGGAATCGGGATCATCGCCAACATAGCGCGGCACACCGATCCGCGGCACGCCCAGCGTGAACATATCAGTGATGAGGAAGCCGAGCATGATCATCGTGCCGACGAAGCCCAGTCCCGCCGGATCGAGGCTGTTCACCAGGATCGCGAAGGAGACGACATCCAGCCCCTTGAGCGCCACCTGGCCGACGCCATAGGTGACGAGATCCCTGATGAAGGTCGAATGCCGCTTCAGCGACTTCGCCATCTTGCCGCTTCCGGCGACGTAAGCGGCGTCAGACGCCTGGATACGGTCAGTCACCACCTGATGTCCCGTTACTCACCCACCATGGCTCATGCGCATACGGGCATCATCTCCAGTCCGACCGATATTGTTCTGTTATCTTATAAAATGGAGGGGAAGGAAGCGCCCCGCCTAGGGATTCGTGGCCCCGGCAAAATCGGCCGACGCCTTGCTCGCTTTGCCTCCAACCGAAGTCAGGAAATCCATCACAATCTTCCTGTTCTCGCGCGCCATTTCGATGACCCGCGTCGGCACCTGGACTTCCTGCCCGACCAGCCCCTCGACGGACTTCAGCGCCTGCTGGACGCTTTCGGGCGTCCAATCCCAGAGCGGCAGGCATCGATCCGAAGCACCGATCTGCCGGAAGAAACGGGCCGTCTTGGGATGGGTGGCGATGGAAAGGACCGGTCGCCGACGCGTCGACCCGACAATCCCGACATGCAGCTTGGTGGTGATGATGAGATCGGATGCCGAAAGCACTCCGAACAGATCGTCCACCCCGCCATATCTGTAGACACTCGCGAAAGGCAGGTCCACGATGAACTTCTGCGCTTCCTCGAGCTGCTGCTTCACTACGGGCGTGTTGCGCTGGTCGGTGATCATCAGCACATAATAGCCGTTCCGCTCGACCCATTCGCGCAACGTGCCCAGCATATAGGCCCATTGTTCGGTGCTGGCGCTCTGCTGATCGAGGTGGAGCGAGACGATCGGGCGGCCATCCGCCAGACCGCGCGTCCGCTCAAGCGCGGCCTGCGTCTCCGCGCTCATTTCGGCATCCCAGAGCGAGACGGCCGCATCCGCGGTAACCTTGATAGTCCGAGAAACACCGTTCGCCTTGAGGAAGGCATGGCTCTCATCATCGCGCACCGCGACCACGCGCGCCATCTTGCAGAGCGTGGTCGCAGCGATACGCGCCGGGATGTTCGAGATCTGGCCGCACCCGACACCAATCACACCGACCGGTTTCCGCGACAGGAGGAAGCCCGGCGCCGGCTTCAGATGGTTGCGCATCATCCTGAAGCCCCAGCGCCATCGTCCGAGGAAGGAGCGTGACGGCTCCCCGAAATAGCCGCCACCGATATAGAGAAGCGCATCGGCATCCGAAAAGGAGCCCGGCTTGTCGAGCAGCATCTGCGGATAAACGCTTTGCGAGGCGAACGGCGCGACGACCTCGCAACCACTGCTCCGCACCCAGTCCGCAAAAATGCGACCAAGAAGCACATCGCCGAAATTGTCGACATTGAGAGCGCCTTGCAAGGCGATTACTGTCATGATCGTTCCTCGACTTCAGGCTGAATACGAATTGCCAGATCTTTCACTCATTTGCCGAGTTCGGCAGAGAGCGTATCCCCATTGTGCCCGCGCGCAGAGTGCGGCCAATTTGCAGAAAAAGTCCAGATGGAAAAACCGGAGCTAAGCGAAACAAAAGCGCCCCGCCGATTCATGACGAACGGGAACTGATACCGGTAACGCGAATGTCATGGAAACCATGGCCGCAAGGCCGCCGCCCGACCATTCGCATCTTGCCGAATATCATCGCCCGCGCCGCTCGCGCGCCTTGTCGAGCGCGGCGATGGTGCGCGTCGCCGTGGCATCGATGCCCACCCGATCCTCGGCGAAACGGCGGGCAGCGCGCGCCATGGCCATGCGCTTCTCCACGGAAAGATCGAGCGCCCGCACCATCGCCTCACGCAACCCTGCGGCGCTGATGTCGCGAACGACAAAGCCGGTCTCTCCATCGCGCACCACATCCTCGACGCCGCTCGCCGCAAAGAGAATCGGGATGCAGCCGGCCGACATGGCTTCGAGCAGCGAATTGGACTGTCCCTCGCGCAACGACGCCGACATGAAGAAGTCGCTCGGCATCAGATGCGGATAGACGTCGCTCGCGAAACCCGGAAATTCGAATTGTCCGGCGACGCCGGCCGCTTCTGCCCGGGCGCTCAGCGTCTCGCGCTCGGCCCCGTCGCCCACAAAGGCGAATGTGAAGCTGCGCCCGGCCAGGGCAAGTCCCTCCGCTCCCTCGTAAAGCATCGCGACATTCTTGTCGGATATCATGCGGCCGGTGAAGACGAAGCGGTCGCCGTTGCGCGTGCCTATCGCTTCTTTCACCTCGTCGAGCGGTGGCAGTTGCACGCCGTTGGGAAAGGCCGCGATCCGCTCGGTGGACACACCGAGCGCGGCCAGATCCTTCTCGATCTGGATGCCGTTAGCGACGAATATGTCCACCCGGCGAAGCAACAGCCGCTTCACCCAGGCGCCGTAAAAATATCGCTTCTCGTCGAGGGCGATGAAATCCGACGCCTCGCCCCCGCCGCCGAGCTTGATCAGCAGCGGCGAATCGAGACGCGAGGCGACCAGCGCCGGCGCCAGCGCATGAAGCCGCGCATGGAAGGCATAGACGGGCACGCCGCGAAACGCCTCGCCGCCATAGCGGCGGTAGAATTCGGACGTCCAGCGGAACAGGGAGGCGATGCGGCGCCCGCCATAATTGGGATAATGCTTCACCCGGATACGTTCGATCCGACCGAAGGCGGCCGGTTCGGAAAGGACCGTATCCGTCCATATGGTCGGCGCCACGATAGTGACGTCCACCCCCTGGCGCCCCAGCGCCTCGGCGAGGATCTTGGCCTGCCGCTCGGCGCCGCCATAGCTGTCCGGAAAATAAGCGGCCACAACGAGAATCAGCTTGCGGCTCGCCTCCTCGGCCTCGGCGACCCGCGCGCTCATTGCCCGGCTCCGGCTGGCGCGAGAAGCTCGGGGAAGGTGCCCTCGGCGCAGGCGCGCCAATTGAAGCCGCGGGCGCGGGCAAAGGCGGCCGCGCCGAGCTCCGCGCGCCATGCGGGATCGCGCGCAAGCGCGGCCACCGCATCCGCCATCGCGCCAAGCGCCTCGGGCGCAAAGAGCAGCGGGCTATCCTCGCCCACCACTTCGGGAATACCGCCGACATGGCTGGCGATCGACGGACAATGCTGCGCGCCCGCCTCCACCAGGACGAGACCGAATCCCTCTATCTTGGTGGGCAACGGCCGAGCGCAGAGGATATGGGCCAGCGCCCGCTTGTAGAGCAGCCTGATATCCTCGTCGGAAAGCCGGCCGGTGAGGATCAGCCGGACACCCGCCGCCGCCGCCGCCGCTTTCACCTGATCCGCATAATCATCGCTCTCGACCCGCCCGGCAACGATATAGACCAGCCCCTCGACGCCATGCCGTGCCTGCGCATCCGCGAGCAGCTGCACGGTTTCGAGCTGCCCCTTGCGATCCTCGATCCGGCCGACCGTCACGACGATCCGCGCATCCTGCGGCAAGGCGGCCAGAGCGACATTCTCGAACGTCTCGGGCGGCGGCGCGAACCAGGCCTCGTCCACCCCCAGATAATTGACCTTGCCCTGCGGGACATGGCCGAAACTATCCTCGAAAATGGCCAGGGTAGCGGCCGAATTGGTCGAGACCATCTCGCTCCGGCAATAGGCCGCACGCACGATCGTACGCATCAGCGACTTGCGCTTGAACTTGATCGCCTCGCTGCCATGCACCATCACGCGATAGGGTCGCCCCGTCAGCCGCGAGAAGAGCGAGGCCAGCAGCACCGAGCGGATATCGGCCGCCAGAAACACGGCACTGCGCGGCGAGGCCATCAGCAGCCGCAGCACCTTGAGCGCGGTCGCCGGCGCAATCTTGTGATGGCGCAATATGCGATGCGTGTCCGGCGCCGGCCGCTGCGGCAGATCGGGATAATCGGGCACGATCGCAGTGGTCCGCACGCCGGCCGCGCGGAGCTGCTCCACGAGATTGCCCGCATAGGAACCCGTGCCCCCCGGAAAGGGCGGATATTCGCAGGACAATATGATCGCCTCGCGCCGGGCCACCGACGCGCTCATGCGTTGCCGCTCCCGATCGCGGCACGGCGGGCGGAAAGAAGCGGCTTCAGCAGCAAATTGGCCGGCCCCGCGAGGAAGGACGCCACCACCCATGACGTCCAGGCGCGAATGTTCCACGCATCGAGCTTGGTCGCCAGCCGGAGATGCGCGACCGCGCCCTCCCGGTCGCCGGCGAGGAATTTATAGTTGCCGAGCTTGCGGGCCCGCTCGGCCAGGCGGCGCGGCACGATCGGCAGCAGCCGCGTCTCCTCCGCCGCGAACTTGAATGCGACATAGGCGTGATGTGCCATCAGATCCTTTCGCCCGCCGGTGATGCTCGTCGTCCGGTTGCGCTTGTAGAGCAGCGGCGCATCCACGAGCGCGAACCGGCAGACGCGCGACAGACGCAGATAGAAATCAGTATCCTCGAACACGCGGACCGCCGCATCGAATCGCCCCGCCGCCTCAAATGCATCGCGTCGCAGCAGGATTGTCGAAGGGATGATCGGCGGATCGTTCAGGAAATAGGTCAATGTCAGATCCGTGTTGCGCGTAATGTCGAGCACGCCGGCCGCGCGCGCGGCGCTCAGATCCTGATTCGGGAAAGTATAATAATCGGCATAGACGAGACCGACCCCTGCATCGCGATCAAGCAGCGGCAACTGCTTCTCCAGCTTGTCGGGCGTCCAGAGATCGTCACCATCGAGAATCGCCAGATAGGGAGAGGTGCAGCGCGTCGCGGCGAGATTACGGTTGCCGGGAAGGCCGAGCCCGCCCTCGCCGTAGATCACCTCGATCCTGGGGTCGAGCGCCTCGATCGCGTGCAAAACGGCGATCGTATCGGGCGCAGAGCCGTCGTCGGCGATGACGATCCGGTCGATCACATCGGCGCGAGTCTGATCGAGAACGGAGCGCACTGCCGCCTCGATATAAGGTCCTTCATTGTAACAGGTCATGATGACCGAGCACGTCATGCCGAAACTTCCCCGCCCGAACATGGTGTGTTCGCCAGACGTAGGCGAATAAACTATTGCCGACAAGACGCTTCCTACAGCCCGAGGCGATAGACGAAGAACGAATCCGTTCCAGACAGAAAATGAAATGAACTCGTCATGTTGAAGGGGGCTGGTCAGATATTAACAATCGCGCAATCATTATGCTAAGATAGTCGAGGGGGAGATCGGCAAGGCCGGGGGCAGGCGATACGTTTGACGACGTAGAGCATGGCTATCCGGCCAATCATTGCCAAAAATTCGCCGCGGAAACATCCGGCCGGATCGGACGCCCGTTCGCCAGCCGATGTCGCCCGGAGGACAATGATACGGAATCAGCGCTGTTTCACTGTAGGGCGGGAGAATCCATGAAGTATCGGAGCGATATTGACGGGCTGAGAGCGGTCGCCGTCCTTTCGGTCATCCTTTTCCATATCGGATTCCGAGTCTTCTCGGGTGGTTATGTCGGCGTCGATGTCTTCTTCGTGATCTCGGGCTACCTCATCACCGCGATATTGAAGAGTGACGCCGAGACAGGGCAGTTCTCGATCGTAAAATTCTACGAACGCCGCATCCGACGTATATTTCCCGCTCTGTTCTGCATGATGCTTGCGACAAGCATCGTCGCCCTACTTATCTTCCTGCCCGATGACCTCGCCGGCTATGGCGGAAGCGTCTGGGCTGCAACCCTATCCGTCTCAAACATCCTGTTCTGGGACCAGGCCGATTATTTCGATGCGCCGGCGGAAATGAAGCCACTGCTCCATACCTGGTCGCTCTCGGTCGAGGAGCAATTCTATCTCTTCTTCCCGCTCTTCCTGATCCTGGCCTATCGCTATGGCTCGCGGCGCTTCCTGTCTGGAACGATTATCGCTGTCGCGCTGACCTCCTTCGCGCTCAGCATCTGGGCGGCTGACAGGGTGCCCGTCGCGGCTTTCTATCTGCTGCCGACGCGTGCGTGGGAATTGTTGCTCGGCTCGATCCTGGCGCTCGGTATCGTGCCGCCGCTCCGCTCCCGTCCGGCTGCGGAGGCCTGCGGCATGGCTGGGCTGGCGCTCATCGCCATCGCCGTCTTCACCTATGACAGCAAGACGATCTTTCCGGGCCTTGCGGCGCTGCCACCCTGCCTCGGCGCGGTGCTGATCATCCATTCCGGCCAGCATCTGAAGGACGGGCTCGCCCAACGCATCCTGGGCTCGCCGCCGGCCCGATTCATCGGCCTGATCTCCTTCTCGCTCTATCTCTGGCATTGGCCGCTGATCGTCTTCGCCAAATATCTAAGCATCGATCCCCTCGCGACGCCGGTGGTACTGCTCGTCCTCACCCTCACCTTCGTCCTCGCCTATCTGTCCTGGCGATTCGTCGAGCAGCCGTTCCGCCATCCCGGCGGCGGCTGGACACGGGCGAGAATCTTTACCTTCGGCTTCGCCTCAATGATCGCCGCGGTCATCTTCGGCGGATCCATCTCGCTGGCGCAGGGCTTTCCCGGGCGTATGCCGGAGCAAGTGCTGCGCATAGCCGACGAAAAAAGCTATCTGGATGCTGACCGCAGCTGCCATCAAGCCTTCCTGAAGCAGATAACGGCGGAAAAGCTGTGCATCAGGGGAGCCTCCGGCCGCGCACCCAGCTTCCTACTGGTCGGCGACAGTCATGCCGGCGCGGTTGCAGGCAGCGTGTTCGAGGCAGCGGCCCGCAAGGGCCTGTCGGGCGTCCAACTCAGCGATTCGGGCTATCGCCCGATGCCGGGCTTCCTGAAGCATGGCGAGCAAGCCAAATATGCCTGGATGCACAAGCAGTTGGTCCGCGTCCTAGAAGAACGGCCGAGCATCCGGACCGTTCTTGTCGTGATCTACTGGCATCAGGCCGTGGACAGCACCGAATATTATAATGCTCAAGGGCGACGACTGAGCGGCCGTGACGGCACGAGCCAGGGTCTCACTGCACTCGTCAACGCCTATCCTGATCGTCATTTCATTTTCATGACCGCGCCGGCCATGTCGATGACGTTCGGCGCAAATCCGGCCGCCCGCGCCGCGCTGTTCGGCTATGATTATGCGCCTTCCGTTCCGTTGGCGGATTTTCATGCCATGGAGGCTTCCTATCGTCCGATCATGGCCGATCTGGCACAGCATGCGAATGTCGACGTAATGGACATTACCAATCTGCTGTGCGGGGCCGGGGGGTGCTCGGGGCTGATCGGCGGGCAGCTTGCCTATCGCGACAATAATCACCTGTCGACGGCGGCAGCCAGGGCTTTGATCCCCGCCTTCGAGGCGGCTTTGACGATGTCCCATCCGCCTGCGCAGGAGCGGCTGACGCTCGACGCCCCGGCGCAGGCGGATGGGCGGGTCCGCCCCGCCCATTGGTAGCCTATTTGGCGGTGCTGCTCTTGAGTGGCAGCAGGAAGCGAAGCCTGCTGACCATATCGGCGGCCGCCGATGAGCCGGCAGAGGCTCCGCCTGTCCAAGCCTGCGCATTGCCGACGCCGAGAAGTGCCGCATAGAGGCATCCCACCGCCGGAATCTGAATGCTGAAATCAGTAAGCGCATGGACTCCGACGAGGACCGAAGCGGCGAAGGCGAGCGAGGGAAAGACGCTGTCACGGTTGCGCCGATAGGCGCCGACAAGGCAGAGGAGCGCAAGCCAGACGATGACCGCAGCCAGCATCGCCGCCGCTGGCAGGCCGAGTTCAGCGGCAAGCTCCAAATAGCTGTTATGCGCGAGCGTGAAGGTCTGACGACCCGGCAATGTCATGTCGCGATAGAGGGGCAGGAGGCTCGCAAATCCGCCATAGCCCTGCCCCGTCCATGGCGCGCTGTCGATCATGCGCCTGGTCAGTTCAAACAGCGGCAGACGATCGATTCCGTCCGTCCCCTCGAGCCGATCAAGCAGGCCGTCGCCACTGGAGCCGACAAGTGGCAGAGCCGCGAGCAGCGAGATGATAAGCGCAATCAGTCGCGCCCGCAGCGTCACGATCGCGCGTCCCACGAGGATCAGCGTCAGTAATCCGATCGCGGTCGCCGCAAAACCCATACGCGAATGACTTTGCAGCCAAGCCATGGCGATCACGATCAGGAGCGTTCCGAACAGAGCAGGCGCGCCGCGCAGCGCTTCGAAGAAACGTCCGATGCGGCTGAGCGACGGATCGGCATATCGCCAGTTCCGCCGAAACAGATGGATGGTCAGGGCAAAGACCGTAAGCAGCCCGAGGCCAGCGAAGGTGGCATAGCTGTTGCGATTGACGAAGGTGCCCGTCACATCGTCCAGATAGGCCCAACGCTCATACCAGAGCAGCAGCCTGTTGCCAGCGATATAGTTGATAAGACCGTATAGCGCATAGGCACCCGAGGAAATGCCGATCCAGCGCAGCAGTTGAAATGCGCGATCCCTGTCCCGCCCGAACTGCAAGGCGAGCCAGAATATGCCGCCAAAGGTCAGGAGCCGGATCAGTGAAGCGAGCCCGTCCTGCGGCGCGATGGTAACGCTAGCCGCGAGCGGCCTGCCGAGCGCGGTGCCCGCGATCGTCCAGAGCGGATGCGCCCAGCCCTGCACCGGCGTGGTGATCGCCTGAAGCAGCACCCAGATGACCACGACGAAATAACCGATCACGGCTGGCCACAACATGCCCCGCCAGACGATAGGCACGCGTCTCGCCGCCGCAAGCCACGCCCAACCGAGAAGGAGCAGAGCGATGACCAACCCCGCGAGGCTCCAGGCCCAGGGACGATAGCCGCCGAACGGCAAAGCCAGGAGGCTCAACGTCAGGAGCAGCGCGATCCACGGCGCACGTATCATCAAAGCCCGGCCTTTCGCTTGGCGACGAGCTTGGCATAAGCGCTCTCGAAATTTCGAGACAATTCGGGTTCGGACCACAAGGCCGCGCGGATGAAGGGCTCGGCTGCATTCGCGCGCGCGACCTTCGCCACACCCGATCGGCTATTCCGCATGCTCAGCCGCACCTGATCCGCGAGCAACTCGGCAAGCTCGGGATCAACGATGGGGAACATGCGAAAGCCGAGTTCGAGCCGCGCGTTCATCAGCCCGGGGACATAGCGCCCAGTAAGCACCGACATCTGCCAGGCCTGCTGCGCGCCTCGCTTGTCGTTCGCGGCCAGCCGCAGCGCGGCGAGGCGCGCCCAATTATAGGGTGAGGCCGGCGCCGCGGCCAAGGCATCACGCAGCAGCCGTTCGACATCCGCCACATCCCCGGCCGATCGTCTCTGGCTCGACGTCAATTCGAACAGGGCGATCGCCGCATTCGTCCGGTAGCGGGCGGATTCGAAGAACGCTGCCGCGCGCTGATTGGCGCGCGCCGCATCGAGCAATGCATCGCGCGATGGCGATTGCCGTTCCTGGATCTGCGCGAGCGTCGTATCCGCCGAAAGCGCGGTGCATGCGGCGATGAACGAAGGAAGCGACAGCGACAAAAGCAGAATGGCCGGAATGAGGGCAATCAAGATTGGCGCGAGGCGCATCCCGCCACCTCTATGAAGGCGGGTCACGCCTTCGCGCCCTCTGCTTTCGCTATCCCTTGCGAATGGCTCCCCGCTGCCATGGCACCAAAACCCCCTCAGGCTTTGGTGCCATAATAAGCGCCATATCGCGAATAATGATAGCCATAGTCGCCATAGCCGTAATTGGCCTGGCGGGAGATATCGACGCGGCTCAACACCGAGCCGACCAGCGGCGCGCCGACGCGATAGATCTGCTTTATCACATTCTGGACGACCGGCACCGGCGTATGCCCCCAGCGCACGACCAACACCATCTTGTCAACCATCTTGGCGATGATCTGGCTGTCGGTCATCGGCACGAAGGGCGGCGTATCGATCACGACCAGATCGAATTCGGCGCGCAGCCTTTCCAGCAAGCTCGCCATGTGATCGGATCGCAACAGATCAGGCGGATTAATGGCGCCATGACCCGCTGGCAGGACAAGCATGCCGCTCTTGTCGTCCTGCTGCAGCGCCGCCTCAAGGCTCACCTCGCCGCTCAGCACCTGCACCAGACCGACATGATTCTCGACGCCCAGCGCCTGATGCACGCGCGGATGCCGCATATCAGCATCGATGAGCAGCGTACGCGCGCCGGACTGGGCGGACACTCGGGCAAGGCCAACGCTGACGAAGGTCTTTCCTTCCGCCGGCACGGAGGAGGACAGCATCACCAGCTTGGGCGGATTATCGACATCCGACAGCGCCAGTGCGCTCCGCAAGGTTCTAAGCGATTCCGCAGCCATCGCCTGTGGGCGGGCGGTCACCACTTCCTCGGGTCGCTCATAGCCGCCCGTCACGACCGGGACGAAAGCCAGGGTTGCGCCGCCGCCAAGCCCCTCGAGCGCCTCGGCACCGCGCACCGTGTTATCCAGCTTCTCCAGGGCGAGCGAAAGCAGGATGCCGATCACGAGTCCCGCCATGGCCGCCGCTCCGATCGTCGACGTGACACGCGGATAGGTCGCGTTGAGCGGCACGATCGCGGAAGAGACGATACGCGAATCCGCGGTCTGGACATCGACCTGCTGACGCGTCTCCTTCAGCCGGTTGAGGAACAGCTCATAGACCGACTTGTTGGAGTCCGCCTCGCGCTGCAATTCACGAAGCCGGACACTCGCCTGGCCACCGCGACTGACCCGTCCCTCGATGGACCCGAGGCTCGACGCGAGCGTCGATTCCCTTGCCCGCGCAATGGCGACGTCATTGGCAGCGGAAGCAGCCACCTTGCGAACCTCATCCTGGATCTTGCTGCGCAGATCGCGCAGTTCGGCATTGGCATTGATGATGCGCGGATGCCGCTCGCCATAGGTCGCCTGCAGCTCGGCGAGCTTGCGAAGCACTTCGCTTTCCTGTTCGCGCAGGCGTTGGATCAGCGGCGATTCCAGGATCGCGCCAGATGTCTCCACGCCATTCTCGCCGCCACCGGAGCTCAGCGCGCGGAGCTGCGCAAGCTGGGCTTCCTTCGCGGCGCGCTCCGATCGGGCGACGATGAGCTGGGAGTTCAGCTCCGAAAGCTGCTGCGTATCGATGGTGCTTCCGTCTACGGCCCCGACCAGGCCACTCTGGGAGCGATAGAGTTCGGCCGCCCGGTCAGACTGCACCGCCTGCGCGCGTAGCTCGTCGACGCGGTCCTGCAGATAGGCTGAGGCACGACGCGTGGCCTCATATTTCGCATCGATGCCGTCCTGAATGTAGAGGTCGGCGAGCGCATTGGCCATCGCCGTCGCCTTCTGCGGATCAGAAGAGGTCGCGGTGATCGACAGGACATAAGAGCGCGGCACCGCCTCGATGGCAAAGGCCTTGGCGACGGCGGACACGATCGCCGTCCGCCGCTCCGCCGCCTTCAATGGGCTGAGCTTGCCTTCGGGCACCTTCGGCTTTTCCTGCCCGAACCAGCTCTTGGGATTCCACAGGACGAAGCCGCCACTCTTGCGAAGCGCAGAATTAAATTCCGGATCGCGATCCAGCTTCAGCCGATCCACCACCTGTTCCGCCAGCCGGGTAGCGCGCAGGATGGAAACCTGCGTTTCCATCGTCGCCGTATCGGGCGCGAGATTGCTGACGACGTCCTGAACGTCGACCAGCTGTCCCTTTTGCGTCTGTACGGCAACCGTTGCCGTGGCCGAATAGCGCGGAGTTGCCTGCAGCACGACTAGCGCCGCAATCAGCGCCACGATCAGCGCGGTGCCGAGAATATATGCCCACCGCCTGCGGAAGAAGCGGAAGATCTCGCTAAGCTCCGCGCGGGGCTCCTGCGTGGCAAGACCCGTTTCGTGAAACGGCAGGGCGGACGCATATACCATGACGCTCAACTCGCTTGGGGCGGAATTCCGCGATTAAAATTGCGTGCCGACCGCGACCCAGACCTTGTTCCTCGAGAAATTGGAACCACGAACGATCGCAGTCGAATCACGCTTTACCCAGTCATAACCCAGACTTGTGTAGAGATTCCGGTTCAGGGCATATTTTGCAAGGAGGGAGGCCCCATAAACATCATCATTACGGCGGGGGGCAAGGCCCGTATTGGCTCGAACATAATCATTGTGCGAATAACGCGCCGAAGCGGTCAAAGTGAGCGTCCGCAGCAGCTCATGTTCGACGTTCAGGGTGAAGCTGCTCGCCAGGAAACCGCGGTAATTGGGAGTCACCGTCTCCTCGACCTTCCGGTCGGCGGTCAGGCGCACTGCGGTAATCTCGGTAGGGTACCAATTCAATGCCGCACCGAACGAAGCCCGGCTGATCCCGCCGAAGCGAGAATCATCATAGCTGCGATGGAGATATCCGGCGCTGACCTCGCCGATGAGCAGCCGTGTCAGCTCGAAGCCGACACCCGCGGTCGCACGCCATCCGCGGGAGTCGCGATCGAAGGTTGCGTCGTCGAAAGGCAGCCGATAATCGACCTGATCCCATTGAAACCGGCCGATTAGAGCATAGCCGGGCGAGAATTCGTAGCCCAACCGCCCCTCGACCAGATATTCATGCCGATCGCGATCGTCATTGTTCGTGATGCCGCCGCCGATCTGCTCGGCATCATTATAATTATAATATTTATATCCGCCGACAATTCCGGCGCGCAAACGGGCGAGATCCCGCGAAAGGCCCGCCCCCAGCTCGGTCAGCTTATAGACGTTCGGCCGCAAATTGGTGAAGGACGAGTTGGGATCGCCGCGATCTTCATGGCTGCGGCTATAGCCTGCATTGCCCGTCAAATAGGTCCGCTCGGCCAGTTCATAGCGGTTACCACCATTGACGGACCAGTCCGTGCGGCTTTCGCTGTCCCTCTTCGAATACTCGAAACGATCCAACCTGCCCCGCAGATTGGTCGTATAGCGGCCCATATCGCCCTGGATCCCGATACTCGGCGAAAGCCGGATGACGGCATCGTCGGTCTTGTCCTCCAGCGCATAGATATTGTCATCATACATCAAGGCCGCTTCCGCCTTGGGATAGATGATGAAGGAGCCGAGACGCGCGCCCACCGGCTCCAGCGCCGCAGCTTCCGGATCAGCCGCGCGAGGATCGGGAACAGGCACGACAGGCTCCGGCGCGACTTGCGCTGATGCCACCGTCGGAACAGCCACCACACACAGCGCGGCGACCGAAGCCGCGTGAAGACGGCGAGACAAAGCAACCATGCAGCCCCCCCAAAAAAGCTGATAAATGACGCAACAAAGGTCTTGATATATCGGATTATACCGGGCTGGCGTTCGTTGCCGCCGGTTCGGGAACGATCAACGTATCGGCGACTTCAGGCCCCTCACCAGACTCGATAGATCCCGGCAGGTTCCGATCGCCCTCCGCAGCAAGAACTGCGGCCAGATCGACATTATTCGCATTCAGGGCCAACTGGGCCGCCTCGCCGACATCACAAGCTCCGGGCGCCACATCCCGGGTCGCCACCGCGCTCGCCAGGGCCTCGGCCGAGGCCCGGCCGGCCGAACCGACCGAAGCAGCCTTGACCACGACGGCAGCGGACGCCACGCAATCCGCGACAGGAAGCGCATCCAAAGACGCAATGGCGATTACCGCAGGATCGACCGCAGGAACGGCCGCAGCAGCTGAAACGATCCCGGCAACGAGACCGGGCGACGAGGCCACGGCGGCGGCGACGATGGCCGACGCCTGGCCGGGCAAGGCGGTCAGCGCCGCGGTGATGATGGCGGAGGCCGCCGCAGGATGGGCCGTGATGGCGGCCGCGACGATCGCGCTCGCCTGAGCGGGATTTGCCTGCACCGCCGCGGAGATCAGCGCGCCAATCTCCTCCGGCGTCTTGCCCGCGAGCGACGCGACCGTCGCGCCGGCAATTCCGGCAGGATCCTGGCTGGCAACCACCGCCGCCAGGTTCGCCGTGCCGGTGCGCGCGCCGGCAACTGCGACTGCGACCTGCGCTCCAGCCGGAAGCGCCGAAATCACCAGCGCAGAAGCCGAAACGAGCAATCCGATCTTCCTAAAGTCTGCGTCGATCATTACTCAGCCCCCCGCTCGTTATCTTCCCAACATCCTCGATGTCATAAAGTTCCCGGAACATTTAGCATAGGAATTAACTAGAATCCACTTTTTTCGCGGATGCAGCATGACCCGGAAATCGATGCGTTATTCGTCGACCAGCCGCTCCGCCCGATCCGCCTCGATGACGACGCAGGACAGGACACCCGTCGCATAGGCCCCTGTATCCACGGCGATTCTATTGGGCGCGAACAGCGGCTCCTCCACCACCGTATGTCCATGGACCACCCGCCAGGGCATTACCTCCGAAGTGGACAAGAAAGGCTCCCGAATCATCAGAAGATCTTCACGTTGCTGGGCAGCAAGCGGACGACCGGGGCGAATGCCGGCATGGACGAACAGATAGTCGCCCAATTGAATCCACAGTTCGAGCGATTCGAGAAAGCGGCGATGCTCCACCGGAAGCTGCGTCAGCAGGCCGAGACGAAGCTGATTCATCCGGTCGATGCCCGGCGCCCCTTCCGGCCTCACGCCATAGCTTACCAGCGTCGCCATGCCGCCATAAGCGAACCAAATGGGGCCGACCGCCGGATCATCGAGAAAGTGCAGCATCGCATCCTCATGGTTACCCATGAGGAAACGGGCAGGCATGCCGGCAAATCGACCGCCGAGCAGAGCGTCGATCACACCGCGCGACTCGCCGCCGCGATCGATATAATCGCCCAGGAAGATCACCAGCGCCTCGCCCTCGGGAAAGGCTTCGCGATGCCGCCCTATCGCCTGTTCGATTCGCGACAGACAATCGAGGCGACCGTGAACATCGCCCACGGCGTAGACGCGCAATCCCTCGGGCAGGCGAAAGCTGCGCCCGGTCGGACGTCTTGGCCACAGGAAATTGAATAGACTACGGGACATCTCAGCCAATATCCCCTATACAGCGATCGGGTGAATTCAAGACAAGGGATAGGCGCGATATGCGTAACGTTTCCGGGTTCGGTTGGCTGGGAGTGTCCCTATTGTTGCTGACGCCGGTCAGCAGCGCGGTACTTGCAGCCCAGCCCGCAACGACTGCCAGCGACACTCCAGCCATTGTTTCCAACACCCCTCCGGCGAGCGAGACGCCCAACCTCGCCGCGACAACATCCTCCGATGTCGACGTTAACGCCTATCGGCTGGGTGCCGGCGACAAGGTACGCGTCACCGTCTATAATGAAGACACGCTGTCCGGCGAATATGAAGTCGATGGATCGGGCAATCTCGCAATGCAACTCATCGGCGCGCTGCCGGCGGTCGACCGTACCATTCCCGAGATCACCCGTGCGATCGAGGACAAGCTGAAGGACGGCTATATGCGCAACCCGTCCGTCGCCGTGGAGGTGCTGAACTATCGCCCCTTCTATGTCCTCGGCGAGGTGAAGGAGCCGGGCAAATATCCCTATGTCAGCGGCATGACGGTGCTTAACGCCGTAGCACTGGCCGGCGGCTACACCTATCGCGGCCGCAAGGACCGGGTGATGATCGTGCGCGCGGCCGATCAGGACAAGAAGGAACAGCGGGCGGCTCCCACGGAAACCGTCATGCCCGGCGACATTATCCGCATTCCCGAACGATTCTTCTAAATCCCCATCCGACAATTGGCTCCATGTGCCAATTGTCGGGAAGTGGCACCCGTCCGGCCATCCACTGGCGATAATATCGCCCGATGCCGGGCGGGAACGGATTCGTACGACCGTACTCAAACAGGCCACGAATCCAATTATGGTTAACGACTTATAAACCATTCCCGTTAGGGATGACTTGATGGTTGCCCGCGTAGCCTGACACCCGCCACGAACAAAGCGGGTGAACGACATGACTGTTCATGAACTGGCCAGCGGCCTTATCGGAGCAGCCAGGAAGCCAAAGCATTTTGTGCAAAGCCTGAAGCGGGCCGCAGCTATCGCTACGCTGCCTGCGGCCTTCGCCCTGGCGGGCTGCGCCACCATGCCGGCCGCCCCTGCAGGAGGAGCCGCCGCGATGCGCGATGGCGGCATCACGCTTCCGCCGCGCGGCTGGCTCGATTATTGCGGACGCAACGCCAAGGACCCCTCCTGCCTTGCCGTCCAGTTCGACAAGGAGCATTGGCAGCAACTCCTTAACGTACAGGCTTCGCTGCGCGCCATCCGCAGGCAGGATGACAGCCGCAATTCCGGCAAGGCGGATTTCTGGCAGGTCGCCAGCAAAGAGCAGAGCGCGGACTGCGAGGATATTGCGCTTGCCGCGCGCAAGCAGTTGCTCGATGCCGGCTGGCCCCTCTCGGCGCTGCGGCTCGCTACCGCCTGGACGGAAAGGGGCGAATATCATGTCGTACTGACTGTCGACATGATGCGCGAGGGCGAAAAGGCGACCTATATTCTCGACAACCGCTTCGCGACGGTGCTCAGCTATCAGAAGCTCGCCAGCCTGGGATATCGTTTCCACACGCGGCAGGCGGCGCGGGGACCGAACTGGGTCGTGATCGCGTCATGATGCGAACGCCGCGCGCGCCGATCGGGACGCGCGGGCCCATCCACCGCATGCCAGGCAACCGGCGATCCGATGCCCTGATGACGGAAGCCGGCGCAGGAAGCCTCTTCGGAGGAGGGATGTTGCGCCGACCGAGGAGGGATAAGAAGGGGTTCCGATGGAAGGAAGGATGTCAGGCCGAACTGCCCTTGCCATTGGCACGGGCGGGATCGCGATCCCGAACCCATCGGCCGAGGCCATTCTTGATGAGCGGAGTGCCGCAATGCCGGCAGCGCGCGACATAGGCCCGCCCATTGTCACGAACGGACCGACCGGAACGCTGGTGAAGACCGAATAGACAGAAAATAATCATCAATGTCCCCGCCCTCGATGGATATCGGGCATCCTTCGGCTGGCCGGCTCCCATCCTCGCCGGATTATCGCCCTTCACCTTACCATGGGCATGCTGCGGCGCACCATGCCGGTCGACATGACACGGAACAATATCCATGGAAACAGGCGGGCCGAAGCGGGCTGCAGGCGCGGCAGGATGCCCTCCAGCCATATCTACCGTCGGCATGTCGCCTGCTTTCGGGAGATGAATGCGCGTGGGATTCGTTCGCATTTCGAACAATCAAAGGTCCACGGGATGAGAAGATCCATGCCGGGATCGGACGAGCCGCTCGGTACAGCGGAGATTTAGGGCCTTCGATCGCGAGGGAACAGCCCGCCCTTTTAGGGACCGAGTCGGCCCTACCTATATGGAAGAACTGTTCCCGAACCTCCGGCTCAACGACATAATGATGTATCGGCTGCTGCGGAAAGTGCTCGATAGAATGGCACGACCCGCCGCCGTGCCGGCGGGCCTGCGCATTTACGCCATTGGCGACATTCACGGCCGGCGCGATCTTCTCGATTCCCTCATCGCCATGATCGACGAGGACGATCATCGCCGGCGTCCAGCCAAGACGATGCTGATCTTTCTCGGCGATGTCGTGGATCGAGGGCCTGATTCGCGCGGCGTGATCGAACGGCTGATCACTCTCGGCGATTCCCCTCAGCAGACCCTCTTCCTGATGGGCAATCATGAAGAGATGCTGCTTCTCGCGCATGATGGCGATCCGCGTGTCGCAAGCCAGCTCGATCATATTGGCGGACGGCAGACGCTGGCGAGCTACGGCGTCGACGACAGGGAATTCGATCGCAGCGATCCTGAACGCCTCGTTCGGCTCCTAAGGGAGCGCATCCCCAAACAGCATATCGATTTTCTCCGCAGCTTCAGGGATGCAATAGTGATCGGAGACTATCTCTTCGTCCATGCCGGCATTCGCCCCGGCATTCCGCTTGCGGAACAGAAAAGTTCGGATCTCCACTGGATCAGGCACGAATTCCTGGATCATCAGGGCGACCATGGCGCGATCGTGATCCATGGCCACAGCATCAGCGATCGGCCCGAGCAACGCCCCAACCGTATCGGCATCGATACGGGCGCCTATGCCAGCGGCCGGCTGACGGCGATCGGCCTGGAAGGAAGTGATCGCTGGTACCTTGCCACGGACGAGGCGTGATACGGATTCAGCGCCGGCCGGCGCCGGCAAAGGTAATGGGGCTTTCCGCACCATCGGCCGACAGCGCGGACACGCCGAAGAAATTGTCGTCTATATTGACGTTCCGGAGAAACAGCATTGTCTCCTTCTTGACGTCGCGGCTCTCGGTCCAGTCCTGCCGGTCGGCGCGGCGCCAATGGACGCGATAAGCGGCAGCGCCTGGCACCGGATCCCAGGAAATGCTGGTATCCGCGCTCAGCGCGCCGCGAAGAACCGCATTTCCGGGCGCCGCCGGCGCGCGCGCGATCTCGCGAACAGCGGCGATGTTGAGCGCCGTCACCCTGGCCAGATAGGAAAAATCGACGCCGTCGATCGTATCGCCATAGCGCCGGCCATTTTCGGTGCGCAGATCCTGATGCTGGCGATCATAATTCTCGGTCGCCTCGCTGATCCGCACCGCCGGATAGCCCATTTCGAGAAAGGGCGTCTGGTCGCCACCCCGGCCGAAACGGTCGGCGCGGCGGACGGAGACGATCTCGAGCCCGCCCTTGCGTGCGGCGCCGACCCGCTCGATGAGCCGCGCCAGCGCGCGCGATGGCCCGTCATCCTCGCCGCCGCCCGCGCGGCGCGCGCGGATCGCCGCTGCATCCTCCGACAGGAGAATGCCCTCGCTGAACACACGGACCCGATCATCGACATGGTCGCCGCCCTGGCCATGGCTGTTGCCGACGATATCATTGTTGAGCACGGCCGCGATCTTCCAGCCGCGCGCCTTGGCCGTCGCTGCGAGCAGCTTGCCGCCCCACAGCCCCTGCTCCTCGCCCGAAAGCAGCGCATAGACGATCGTCGCCGGGAATTTCTCCTTCGACAGCAGCCGCGCCGCCTCGATCACCAGCGCGCTGCCCGATCCGTCATCATTCGCGCCCGGCGCATCGCTGAGAGCATCCATCACGTCGCTCACGCGGCTGTCGATATGGGCCTGGATGATGATGACGCGTTCGGGATCGGTGGTGCCGCGCTGGATCGCGACCACATCCTCGATGCGCACACCCTGCGGCGCGCGCGGCCCTTCGAAGCGGTCGGCGATCCGTTCGACCGCGAGGCAATTGCCGCAGGCCGCCGAAATCTCGCCGAAACGGCCGGCGGCCCAGTCGCGTGCCGCCCCGATCCCGCGTCGCGGATCGATCGTGGAGGACAGGCTGTGGCGCGTGCCGAACGAAACGAGCGTCTCGATGCTGTGACGCAGCTCCGCCGGGCTGGGCTGCGGCGCTGGAGCAGCCGCGAGAAGCGGCAAGGCCGTGACGAGGCGAAATAACCGTTTCATGGCCGGATCGTTGGGGCATTTTTCTGCCCATCGCAAGCCAATGCCCGGATGAAGCCGTCCGTGCGATTATGGATCGGCGCCCCCGACATGGGATCGGCCAAACCTCCACGCCACATGCCCGGTTCGGTAGTCTTACCGACCAAAGAACCCAGGAGGCTTGGCTTTCCATTGCTTTAGGCGGATGATGCCGTCTCCTCGCAACCGCATCGCGAAATCGGGTGCGGGGATATGCCCTTCCGTGACATCCTTAGCGACAAGGGCATGAGAGGAGAGACGTAGGCCGTCCAGACGATCGAAAAGCCGAAACATGGTGAGACGGGGGATGTTCATGCCTGAACCCAGCCGTGCGGATTCTCTTCTGGATGCGGCCGGCGAAGCCGCGACCGGCGAGAATGAACTGGATTGGATCCTCCTCAATTGTGCGGACCGCACCGAGGCCGATCTCGTCATCCTCGCCTATCGCAGCTTCGGCTTTCCATCCTATAATGTGATTGCAAGCGCAGGCGACGGACGGCTGCTGGGCACGGCGCTGGCGCGCGTGGCCGACATTCCCCTGTCCTCCTCCCCCCTGTTCCGGCGCTGGGCCGAGCCGCCGCTGGTCTGGCTGGATGCCGATGGCGGGCCGATCGGCGGCATTCTTCATATGGGCCTGCAATCCATGGCCGAGCGGCAGCTCGCCCTGATCGCCGTCTATCGACGGGAATCCGCCCTGGCCGCGGACCGGATCATGCAAGTCGCGGAGCGGCTGCATCCTTTCTTCAGTGGATATTTCCGCCTCTGGCAGCTCCATCGAGGAGACAGCAAGCGCATTGCGGGCCTCGAATCCGCGCTCAACCTGTCCCAGCTCGCAACTCTGATCCTGGATGCAGCCGGCGAGGTGATCTTCGCCAATCCGCAGGCGCTCCGACTGCTCGACGCGCGGGACGGGCTGCGCCGGAAGGGCCGCTCGATCGCCGCCATCGCGCTTCCCGATGCCGTGGCGCTCCAGGTCGCGATCGATCATGTCCTGGCCCAGCATTCCCCCAGGCCGCGCGCGGAGCCCCGCAAATCGCCCCTCCTGCGGCTCACCCGCCCGGACGGGCGCCGTCCGCTGGTCGCGACCATCCTGCCGGTCGATCATGCTCCCGGCGAGCGCACCGATCCGGCCGTGATCGTCTATGCGCTCGTGCCCGACGGCGATCTTCGCGCGATGCTGGAGCCGGTATGCAAGCTCCATCATCTGTCGCCCGTCGAAACGCGACTGGTGGTGGAACTGGCCAGCGGGCTTACGCTCGACGAGGCGGCCGAGCGGCTGCATGTGAAGCCGCAGACCGCCCGCTCCTATCTCAAGCAGATCTTCGTCAAGACGGATACCAACCGTCAGGCTGAACTCGTCCGGGTGATGCTTTCAAGCCTGCTGCATATCTCCGCCGAGGCCGAACCCCTCGCCAATAGCGATCTCTGAACGCCGCCCCGACGCCTCTTCCGAGCGGGCTTCGCGCCCGCGCATCTCGCAACGGGATCGTTGCGCCACCATCCCCCCGATCAAGGGCCAAGCCTTTGCCCGGATAGGGGCAAAGGTCACCCGCCGTCAGGGGCAACCTCTCCGACCGCTCAAGATTAGGAGGGTTCCAGCTCCGGGTGGTCCGGGGCTGAGCGAGCCCGAAGGACGCCGGCTTCCCCGGGGGAGGATGATGGCCGTTCCCATGGCGACACCGTTGAACAGAACGGGATGGATAAAGATGAAAACGAACCTTTTGCTCACATCGTCGGCCGTAGCGCTGATGGTGGCGTCCCCAGCCTATGTTCGGGCGGCCGATCCGCCCATCAACACTGTCGAAGCGGGAAGGGCCGCGGCGCAGGACGATGCGAGCGCCAACAGCGACTCCTTCAATGACAATTCCGATGACTCGGATAATTCCGATAATTCCGACAACTCCACCACGGATAATTCGGACAACTCCGATAACTCAGATAATTCAGCAACAGATAATTCGGATAACTCCGATAACTCCGATAATTCGACCACAGATAATTCCGACAACTCGGACAACTCTGACAATTCGGATAACTCCGATAACTCAGACAACTCGACCACCGATAACTCCGATAATTCGGATAACTCAGACAATTCTGATAACTCCGACAACTCAGATAACTCGACTACAGATAATTCCGACAACTCAGACAACTCTGATAATTCGGACAACTCCGATAACTCTGACAATTCGGATAACTCTGACAACTCAGATAACTCGACCACAGATAATTCCGACAACTCGGACAACTCTGACAATTCGGACAACTCCGATAACTCAGACAACTCCGATAACTCAGACAACTCCGATAACTCAGACAACTCCGACAACTCGGATAATTCGGACAACTCCAGCCAAGCCTCGAATGACGGCAATGGCGCAGTCTCCAATGGGGGAGATGCCGAATTCACCGACTCGTCCGTGAGCCAAAGTGGAGAGGCTACCGCCGATACCGGCGCTGCGGCACTGACCAACCAGTTCGGTGCGAATGCGATCGTCGCCTCGGCGAATCTGGCCAGCTATGTCACGGACATCTCGGTGCGCTACGACTCGCCGGAAGGCGATGGAGGTGTCGCCGACAACAGCCTCACGACCGGCGACGCCGCCTTCCAGAACTTCGCCGGCCTGCAAGCGCTCAACTTGAACACGGGAATAGCCAGTTCGCAAAATGCGGCGGTCAATGTCACCGCATCCACGGGTGACATCAATCTCGGCCAGTAATGGCAGCGACGGGCGCGGGGGCGGGCAGCCGCCCCCTCACCTGCAGGAGAGGACCATGAAATCCCTTGTAGCAACCAGCCTATTGGCCATCGCCCTCTCCACCGGGACGACCGCACAGGCGGAACCGGCAGAGGCGACGAATGCTCCGGCCGCGATCGAGGCCGAGCAGGCCTCGCCCTTCGCGGAGGCAACACCCATCAGCACCCGGCAATTGGGCATGGTCACGGGCCAAGCCGATCTGGCGCAGGAGATCCGCGCCCAGAATAACAGCACTGTCAGCCGCAACGTGGTGAGCGGAAACTCCGTCACCGGAACGATCAATTTCGACGATCAGGCCTTTCAGAATCTCAACGGCCTGTCGGTGCTCAACGCCAATACGGGCAATAATGTCGCGATCAACGCATCGATGAACGTGAATGTCTCACTTCAGCCCTGATGCCGCGTCCAGCGCGCGAAAGGCGGGCAGGGCTTGGCTGCTTCTGGCCTGCGCCGCGCTCGGCGCCTGTTCGGCCCGCCCCCTGACCGAGCAGGGAAACCGAATGACCTTCGGCAGCATGCTCGACTTCGGCCTTCCCGTCGAAAGCATGATGGGCCGCAGGTTCCACACCGTCATCCGCCAGCAATATGATTTCAGTTGCGGCTCGGCCGCGCTCGCGACGCTGCTGCGCTATCATTATGATGATCCGCAGAGCGAGCGGAGCGTGTTTCTCGGCATGTGGCGCGATGGCGATCGCGCGCAGATACGTCGCGCCGGCTTCTCGCTGCTGGACATGAAGCGCTATCTGGAGGCGCGCGGGATCACGGCGGACGGCTATCGGGTTGGCCTCGACCAGATCGAAAAGGCCCGGCTTCCCGGCATCGCGCTCATCGATTTCAACGGATATCGCCATTTCGTCGTGGTGAAGGGCGTCGAGGCGGGAAGCGTCCTGCTCGGCGATCCCTCGCTCGGCCTTCGGCGCGAGAAGCCCGCTATCTTCGCACGCCAGTGGAACGGCGTCTTCTTCGTCCTCAACGGTCGCATTGCGGCAGCCCGCCGCCATTTCAACCAGCGGGCGGATCTCGATCTCGCGCCCACCGCCCCGCGCTATGGCGGGGCGGCTCCGCTGGGGCTGGCGGCGCTCGCGCTCACCCGCCCGCTCCCGGGTGAATTCTAGGAGGAAGGGACATGACGGCGCGGCATCTCCTCTCCCTTCTCGCGCTGGCCGCGCTCCCGTCCGCGGCGGCGGCGGCCGTGCCGGATGACAATCCCTTCGGTGCGCCGCCCGTAGCGGATTCGCAGCTCGCTACGATGCGCGGCGGCGTTCGCCTGCCCAATGGCTTCGATGTGGCGATCGGCATCGACATACAGACGCGGGTGAACGGCGCGCTCGCACTCCAGACCGTCTATGCGAGCGAGGGGCCCAATGCGGGCCTCCACGTCTATACCGGTGATGGCGAAACGAGACCCTTGGCTCCGTCGACGGTCCGGATCGAGACGGCTTCGGGATCGGCACGGCCGACGGTGAGCGTGACGAACGGCACGCCACAGAACTGGCCGGTACCGGCCGGCCAGACGCTCGTTCCAGTGGTCGCGAACGGCCCCGGCATGGCCGGACAGGCAGGCCTCTTCAGCCTTCGGGAGGATGATCGGGGCATGGTGGTGACGCTCGATGCGCCCGCGCTCCAGATCCGTCATCTCGTCGGCGAAGCGACGGGTGTCGCGGTCGCCAACACCGCCGATAGCCGGACGATCGACACGGTAAGCGCGGTCAATATCGATCTGAAGGGGGTCGGCTCCCTGTTGGCGCCCGGCATCATGGCTGCCGAGCGGGTGATGCAGGAGGCGCTTCGCGGCCGCTGAAAAGACCGAATCAGGGAAAAGGGAGGGGAAAATGCGCGGGCGATCATTAGCTGCTGTCTCTGGCCTGATGCTGGCCGGCATGTCCTGGGCCAACCCGGCCTTCGCCCAGGCTCCTGCCAAAGACGACAAGGCCGCGCTGCTGGAGGAACTGGCGCGCGAACGGGCCGCGCTCGAGGCGCAGCAGCGGGCGCTGGACGAGCAACGGGCCCGGCTCCGCGCGCTCGAGGAAAGACTGGCCGGCCGGCCCGCGACCGGCCGAGATCGGCCCAATGCCGGGCCGCCGGGATCGGTACCGCTTCCCCCCTCCCCGGCCCCGGTGGCATCCGCACGGACCGGTGCCCAGCCGGTCGGCGAGGCACCGAGCGACCAGCGGCAGGTACAGGTCGCGGTGTTGGGCGAACAGGGCGGCATCATCACCCGGGCGGGCCGGCTCACGGTGGAAGCATCGCTGGAATATGCACGCGCGGACCGCAATCGCGTCATCTTCCGGGGCATCGAGATTCCCCAGTCGGTGCTCGTCGGCGTGTTCGACATCAATGAAAGCCGCCAGGATGTGCTGACCGCGGCGGCGACATTGCGCCTGGGACTGACCGGGCGCCTGGAGACGCATGCGCGCCTTCCCTATGTCTATCGTTCGGATCGATCGGTCCTGGCGCCCGTCGCCGATCCGGCGAACCCCAATGCCGGCCAGATCGACCATCCCGTCACCAATGGCGGGATCGGCGATGTCGACTTCGGCCTGCGCTATCAATTCACCAATGGACGCAACGGCTGGCCCTATCTGATCGCGGGCATGCAGGCGGTGGCACCCACCGGCACCAATCCCTTCAAGGTGCGACGCGATGCGCTCGGCAATGCGCTCGAGGCCGCGACGGGCGCGGGCTTCTGGGGAGCAACGCCCTCGCTCACCGCCATCCTCCCGACCGATCCCGCGGTCCTCTTCGGGACGCTCGGCTATACGGTGAATTTCGGTCGTGACATCGGCCGCCGCATCGGCCCGGCCTTTGTCGATCGCGTCAAGCCGGGCGACGAGCCCGCCGCCAGCGCGGGCATAGCCGTCTCGCTCAATCCGCGCACCTCGCTCAGCTTCGGCTATGCCCATACCTGGTCCTTCGGCACGAAGACGCGTCTGCGCTCGATCGATCCGCGCACGGGCGAACTTGGTGAGCTGAGCAGCACCAAGACACGCGATCTCCAGCTCGGCCGCTTCCTCTTCGGGATCAGCTATCGCACCAACCGGCGGACGACGGTGAACTGGAATGTCGAGCTCGGCGCCACCGACGATGCGACCGACCTGCGCACCACGCTGCGCATCCCCCTGACGATCGACCCCTGACGATCCCTTCCGAAGATGGTCGTGAGCCGGTCGTCAGCCGGCAGCCCTTCGACGCGCGCGCGGCAGGATCGCGCCAAGGGCCGCAGCATAGACATGCTTTCGGCGCTCGCCCAATTCGGCGAGCAGCAAGACGATGCCGATCGTGCCCGCAAATATGATGAGAAGCCCGGCTATGCCCTGCCCGCCGTCCGGAACGATTGCCATGAGCAGGAACAGCACCGGCAGATGCATCAGATAGAGAGTGAAGCTCGCGCCCGACAGCCATTTGATCGGGCGGCGGCACCATTGGAGCAGCGCCGCGCGCTTCCCGAATAGCAGCGCGAAACCGACGATGTTCATCGCCGCGCACAGCCCGATACCGTGGAAATAAGTCCATGTCCGCAACATCTGGTCGCCGTCGCGCACGTGGAAGATCCCATATTCCGCCCCGGCGAACAGACCATATTTGAGGATGAGATAGGCGAGCGCGCTCCCGCCGAACAGGATCATGCCGACTGTCCGTCGGCCGGACAGGAGCCGATACCGGTACAGTAGCTCATACGCGCCCACGCCCAGCATCCACAGCGGCAGATAGAGGATGATCTTGGGCCCGCAGATCAGCGCCCAGGCGGCGAGCGCCAGCCATCGCGCCCGGCCATCGAGATAAAGGGCGAGCCCGAAGAAGATATAATAGCAGACCTCGAAGCCGAGCGACCAGAAAGGGATGTTGGACCCCAGCACGACATGGCTCAGCCACAGCTCATTGGCGAAGATCATGGAGGACAGCACGTCCGGCAAATCCCCCGGCCCGTCGAAATAATAGCGATCCGCCAATATCTGCGGCGCCAGAGCGAGCGTCGCCGCATCGCAGACCAGGGTGACGAGTATGGCAAGCGGCACGACCGAATAGAGCCGCGCCGCCCGCGCCGCGACATAGCTGCGCCACGACGCTTCCCGCTCGACCGTGACGAAGCGGATCACGAAGCCCGACAGCACGAAGAAGAAGGCAACCGCCTCCTGATGATGATTGCCCAATATCGCCGGAATATCGGGGTCGGCGTAGAGGCGCATATGGCCGAGAAGCACCGCGAGCGCCGCAAGCGCCCGCATCAGCTCCAGATAGAGAGATAGTCCGCGTCCCATCCGGATCATCCTCTTCGGCCTGGAACGGAAGCATCGCCGGGAATAGGCAAGAGGCAAAGCCCGGACGATTACCTAGCGCCGGGCCCGGCCGTCGGATGCTCCGGAAAGTTCTGTTTCGGTCAGGAGCCGTTGCGCCATCGCAACGGCCATGCAAGCGCATCGCATGGGAATCTACACGCATTCAGGCGGCGCCGACGCGGCGCTGGCGGTCTGAGGAAACGCAGCGGCGGATGTCCGGGTGAAGCTGCCGAGCGTGAGATCGCCCTTGATCAGCGCGGGCAGCTCGTTCGCGAAATGCTGCATGTGCGGGCGCTCGAGATGCGCGGCCAGTTCCTCGGGCGAGCGCCAATTTTCATGGACGAACCACAGGTCTGGATCCTCGTTCGACTGGTGGACGTCATAGGCGATGCAGCCCGGCTCGGCCCGGCTGGGCGCAATCAGCCCGGCGAGGCGCCGGCCGAGCGCCTGCGAACAGCCGGGACGCGCGCGGATGAAGGCGATGTGCGTGAGCGGAACCATCAGAGTCTCCATCGATAGGTAAAGTCCGAACGCGCCCGCTTGCGGCGCGGCTCAGTCGACCAGCGCTGGCGCCACGCCGTAGCGGGCGGCGGAATGGCGGAGCGAGAGGTTCGGGACGAGCTTGCGGCGCGCATCCTCGAGCTGCCGCCAGTCGGCGATATCGGGCAGCGCCGGGATGGTCACCACTTCACCCATGTCGAGCCCGGCCAGCGCCGCGTCGACCATTTCATGGACGTCCATCACGATCTCGGCCGGCAGATCATCAAGGCTATGGCCCGAACGTTCCCAGATTTCGGTACGCGTGGCTCCCGGCAGCACGACCTGCACGCGGACGCCCTGCGGCTGAAGCTCGCTATGGAGCGCCTGGCTGAAGGCGAGGACGAACGCCTTCGTCGCGGGATAGGTCGGTTCGAACTGATCCGCGAACAGCGCCGTCACCGAGCCGATATTGACGATCGCGCCCCGCCCCCTGGCCGCAAAGCCGGATGCGGCCGCCGCCGCAAGGCGCGTGAAGGCCAGCACGTTCAGGCGGATGAGCGTCTCCAGCCGGTCGGGATCGGCGGTCGCGGCCGGCCCGCCGCCGGCCATGCCCGCATTGTTGACGAGCATGGTGATGCCCCCATCCTCGCGCAGCCGCCGCTCGACATGGCCGAGGTCGGCGGCATCCGAAAGATCGGCCTGCAGCACCTCCACGCTTATGCCATTTTCCTCGATCAGCCGCGCCGCGAGCGCCTCCATCCGCGCCTTGTCGCGCGCGACGAGGATGAGGTCGTGGCCACGCTTGGCAAAGCGGTCGGCATAGGTCGCGCCGATACCGGCCGATGCGCCGGTGATCAGGATCATCTCTTTCGTCATGGCGAATCTCCTCGATGGGATGGCCGGACGCGGCGGCATCCGGCGTGGAATGCGCGGCGCGGCCGCAGGGACCATTTGCCCTGACCTTGTCACCCGGTCGCGCCGCGGCTGCCATCAGACGAGCGGTCAGATCCCTCATATCTTGGTATGGGGAGGACGTAGCCGCGCGCCACCACGCAGGGCGCGGCACTTAAACCAGCGTATGATTTTCACGCGTCCGGTGGCGTGCGAATGCCATGATGCTCCGTGTCATCTGCGGACATGTGCAAGAGGATTTTCGCGTGCCCGATGACATATTGATCTCGGTGATCGACGATGACGAGTCGCTTTGCCTGGCGATGGTGGGGCTGATCCGCTCCTTCGGATATCGGGCAAGCGGCCACGGATCGGCCGAGGCATTTCTTCGATCGGGCGAAATGGCGCGGGCGCGATGTATCGTCACGGACATCCATATGGCGGGCCTGAACGGGCTCGAGCTCAAGCAGCTGCTCGACGAGCAGGAGTGCCATGTCCCGGTGATCATGATGACGGCGCGCACGGAAGAAGCGCTGCTGATGCGCGCGCGAGAGAGCGGTGCGCTATGCCTTCTGCAAAAGCCGTTTCCGGCCGATGCATTGATCGGCTGGATCGACAAGGCGCTTGCCACCTGAATAGCGGACGGCGCAATGATATTGCTTCGCCCATCCTTCGAGGCGCGGCCGCGAAGAGAGAAGCCGGGGACGATAGCAAGCCCATGATCCGATCTGCGCCGGAGCGTCCGGAAGACATTTTGGATCTCGTCACCGAGAGCGTGATCGTGCGTGGCCTCGACGGACGCATCCGCCTTTGGAACGACATGTCCGAAACCATCTATGGCTGGCGGCGGGAGAACGCGCTTGGCCGGCCTCTGCATGGGTTGCTTCATTCGCATCATCCCTTGACCATCGCCGGCATCGAAAGCCTGCTCGCGGAGAAGGGCGTCTGGGAAGGCGAGCTGACCCGCAGCACGGCAGACGGGCGGGAGGTGCGCATCGAGACGCGCTGGATCATGCGCCGCGACGATCATGGTCGGCCGGTGGACATTGTCGAGACCGGACGGGACATGACGCACTTCCCCGAACTCGAACTGGAAACACGCCTCAACACGCATCGCTATCGCAATCTTTTCCAGGCGATGGCGGCATCCTTCTGGGAATTGGACTTCAGCCTCGTCCGGCGAATGATCGAGGATCTGGTGAATGACGGCGTCCGTGATCTGCGCGCCTATCTGGCCGCCCATCCCGATTTCATCCGACGCGCCATGGCGGCAACGCATGTCATCGACGTGAACGAGAAGACGGTGCAGCTTTTCGGCGCGCAAGGACGAGCGCAATTGCGGGGCATGAATGTCGCGCCCTTCTGGCCGTGCGCGAGCGAGTATATCTATGCGCAAGCCCTGGTCGCCGCCTTCGAGAGCCGGCCGCACTATATAGCCGAGACGAAGGTCGCGACGCTCGACGGGCGCGAGATCGACGTGATCTTCACGGTATGCTGGCCCACCGAACATAAGGGGCGGGGCAGCGTGCTCGTCGGCATTATCGACATTTCGGAGCAGGTCGCGGCGCGCGCTGCGCTCGAGCGGATCCGGGCGGAGCTCGCCCATGCCGCCCGCGTATCGATATTGGGCGAGCTCGTCGCGTCGATCGCGCATGAGGTGAATCAGCCGCTCGCCGCGATCGCCACCAATGGCGAGGCCGGCCTGCGCTGGCTGGCGCGGCCCGAGCCGGACGTCGAGGAAGTACGCATGCTCACCGGCCGGATGGTGGCCGATGCGCGCCGCGCCGCCGACATCATCGCCCGCATCCGGGGCATGGCCGCCAAGCGCGCGCCCGAACCGACGCTGATGTCGCTGAACGGCCTGATCGAGGAAGCGATGCTCTTCCTGCGCCATGAGCGCCAGGCGCATGACGTCGCGCTCACGCTCGATCTCGCGCCCGACCTCCCGCCGCTGCGCGCCGACCGCACCCAGGTCCAGCAGGTCGTCGTCAATCTCGCCGTCAATGCGATGCAGGCGATGAACCAAGCCGGCAGCCCCGAACGCGCCCTCAAGGTCCGCACGCGCCCTGCCGGCCCCGCGACGCTGCTCTGCGAGATGGAGGATAGCGGCCCCGGCATCCCGCCCGACCATCTCGAGCGGCTGTTCGACAGCTTCTTCACCACCAAGGAAAGCGGGCTCGGCATCGGCCTTTCCATCTGCCGCTCGATCATCGAGGCGCATGGCGGCGAGATCCGTGCCGCCAACCTGCCCGGCGGCGCCTGCTTTTCCTTCACCTTGCCTGCCGGACCGGCACCGGCGGACCATGCGGCAATTGTGGAATGAAGGGGGGAACCGTCACATGCGATTGCGCGTCAAGGCCGCCTATGCGGCGCCCGGCATCGGCCTTGCGGGGCTTAGCCTCCCGCTCCTGATCTATCTGCCGACATTCTACACGGCCGAAATGGGCCTGCCGCTGGCTGCGGTCGGCGCCGCTTTCCTCATCGTCAGGCTGCTCGACATCGGTTTCGATCCGCTGGTCGGCGCCGCGATGGACAGGACGGGCTCACGCTTCGGCCGGTTCCGAACATGGTTCGTGGCGGGCACGCCACTGCTCCTCCTCTCGGTCTATGGCCTGTTCATGCCGCCGCCGGGGACGGGCCTTATCTATCTCGCCGCCTGCCTCGTCGGAACCTATGCGGGCTGGTCGATCTGCTTCGTCGCGCAACTGGGCTGGGGCTGCACGCTTTCGGACGATTATGCCGAGCGCAACAGCATCTTCGCCTGGTGGCAGATGGCCTATCTTCTGGGCAGCCTGATCATCACCATGCTCCCGCTGCTGCCGCATCTACGCAGCGATCCGTCGCTGACGGTGCCGACCATGGGATGGTTCATCCTGCTCGCGGTGCCCCTGGGCGTGCTGACGGCAATATGCGGCGTATCGGAGAGGAATTCGACGGCCCGGCGCGCGCCTCCCCCGCTGCGGGATTATCTGCGGCTCGTCGTCCGGCCCGGCGTCACGCGGCTGCTTGCCGCCGATCTGCTCATCGCCATGGCGGTCTTCACCAACGGGGCACTGTTCTTCTTCTATTTCGCGGCGGCGCGCGGCATCGGCCGGCCGGACGCGGCGATGCTGCTCTTCCTGACGAATGCGGGGGCACTGCTCGGCGCCTATGGCTGGGGCCGGCTGGGCAGCCGCGTGGAGAAGCATCGGGCGGCCGCGATCGGCTTCGGCTGCTACGCATTCCTGCTCGCGACGCTGCACCTCCTGCCCTTTTCCGGCCTCCTCGCCGGCGGCGCGATCATGGCGCTGTTCGGCGCCACATTGTCCGCCGGCCCCGTGCTCATCCGCTCCATGCTCGCCGATGTGGGCGATCAGGAGCGGTTGCTGAGCGGCGCCGACCATACCGGCCTGCTCGCAGCCCTCTTCTCCAATTCGAACAAGCTCGGCGCGGCGATCGGCCCGGCGATCAGCTTCCTGCTCCTCAGCCTCGCCGGCTTCGATCCGCGCGCGGCCATGCCCACGGACGCCGCCCTTTCGACGCTCACGGGGCTCGCGATCTGGGCGCCCGCGATGATCGGCTTTCTCTGCGCCTGGCTGATACTGGGCCATAGGCTGACCGCCAGCGCGCACGCCGCGATCCGGGCAAAGCTGGCCGGCGCAGAGGCGGCGGCCGGCTGATCACTCATATCTTGGTTTAACCGCGTCAACTCCATGGACGATTGGCCGGCCATCGTCCCGGCCGCATCATCATCGCGACCAGAGCCGATCGTGCACCTCCCCGCCGCAGATCGCGCATGATGCCGATGGAGATATTTATGGCCGAAACGACCGAGAAGCAGCCTACAGGCTATGACGCCGCGCGCACCGCGCTGCTGTTCGTCGATCCCTATAACGACTTTCTGGCGGAAGGCGGGAAGCTCTGGCCGATGGTGGCCGACGTCGCCACCGCCGTCGGGCTGCATGACAATCTGCGCGCGATCACCGCCGCGATCCGCGCGGCCGGCATTCCGATCTTCATCGTGCCCCATCATCGCGCCGAGCCCGACGATTTCGCCGGCTGGGACCATCCGACACCCTATCAGCTCGGCGCCGCGCGCTTCCAGGTCTTCGCCAAGGGAAGCTGGGGCGGCGAATGGCATCCCGATTTCGCGCCGCAGCCCGGCGACATCATCGTCAAGGAACATTGGGGCGGCAGCGGCTTCGCCAACACCGATCTCGACATGCTGCTGAAACAGAAGCGGATCAGCCATGTCATATTGATCGGCCTGATCGCCAACACCTGCATCGAGACGACCGCACGCTTCGCAGTCGAGCTTGGCTACCATGTCACGCTGGTGCGCGACGCCACCGCCGCCGCCAGCCGGGAGGTGATGCATGCTGCGCATGACATCAACGCGCCCACTTTCGCCCATGCGGTGCTCAGCACCGTGGAGCTGCTCGCGGCGCTTCCCTCCGCCTGAGATCCATCGAAACAAAGGAGTATCGCCATGTCGCTGGTCATGGAAAAGCAGACGGCGCGCACCGTTCCGACCCGGTTCATCGAAACGAACGGCCGCACGCTCGCCTATCGCATGTTCGGGGACGGCCCGCCGCTTATCCTATGCCTTCGCCTGCGCGGCGTGATGGACGTATGGGATCCGGCCTTCCTCGATGCGCTGGCCGAGAATTTCACCGTCATCATCTTCGACTATAGCGGCCTCGGTCAATCGACCGGCACCGCCACCTATGATCGCGCGTCGCTCGCCCGCGATGCGAAGGATCTGATCGACGCGCTGGGCATCGACAAGGTCGTCATCGGCGGATGGTCGCTGGGCGGTGTCGCGGCACAGATCTTCACCGCCCTCTATCCGGAACGCACCAGCCATGCGATCCTGATCGGCACCGTCCCGCCGGGCGAACAGCCCCATGGCGCCGAACCCATCTTCCTGCCGACCGCGCTCAAGCCCGATTATACGCTGGAAGACGAATATATCCTCTTCTTCGAACCTGAATCGGCCAAAAGCCGCGCGGCGGCCGATGCCTCGCACGCGCGCATCGCCTCGCGCACGGCGGACAGGAGCCCGCCCGTGCCTGAGGAAACCTATCTGCGCATCGTGCGGGAATCGCATGATCCCAAGGCGGTCTTCCCGGATCATTCGGGCCGCTATGCCGAGTTGCTGGCGAATGGCGCGGTGCCGCTGCTCGCCATTTGCGGCGACCATGACGTCGTCTTCCCGGTGGAAAATTGGTATGCGCTCAATCGCGAATGGACGTCGCTCCACATAATGACCTTCCCGCAGGCGGGGCATGGTCCCCAGCATCAGCATCCCGAGCTCTGCGCCGACATGATCGCGAGCTTCGTCCGCAACACCGCATGAGCCACCTCTGACAGAGACCGATGGCATGCTGTGCCGAGGGTTGCGCGGCTGCCCCCGGGGCCTACATGCCGATGGCGAGCACCGGCCCGTCTCCCGCGGGCGGGCCGGCCTCTCGCATTCCATCCTGTCAGCCGAAAGAGAGCCGATGATCACAGCACAGGGCTATGCCGCCCAAAGCAGCGACACGCCGCTTGCGCCCTTCACCTTCGAGCGCCGCGCGCTGCGGCCCAACGACGTCAGGATCGACATTCTCTATTGCGGCGTCTGCCATTCCGATCTGCACACCGCGCGCGGCGAATGGCCGGGGACGCTCTATCCTTGCGTGCCGGGCCATGAGATTGTCGGCCGGGTGACGGAAACGGGCGAGGCGGTCACCAAATTCAAGCAGGGCGACATTGTCGGCGTCGGCTGCATGGTCGATAGCTGTCAGCATTGCGATGCCTGCGCCGACGGGCTGGAGCAATATTGCGAAAACGGCTTCACCGGCACCTATAATGGGCCCGATCGCGAAACCGGCGGCAACACTTATGGCGGCTATTCGGACGTGATCGTCGTACGCGAGGAATTCGTGCTGAAGATCGGCCATGCGGAGGCCGATCTCGCCGCCGTCGCCCCCCTGCTCTGTGCGGGCATCACCACCTGGTCGCCGCTCAAGCACTGGAAAGTCGGCAAGGGCCAGAAGGTCGGCGTCGTCGGCATAGGTGGCCTCGGCCATATGGGCATCAAGCTCGCCCATGCGCTCGGCGCCCATGTCGTCGCCTTCACCACCTCGCCCGCCAAGCGCGAGGATGCGCTGAAGCTTGGCGCGGACGAGGTCGTCGTCTCGCGCGACGAGGAGGAGATGGCGGCCCATGCCAACAGCTTCGATTTCATCCTGAACACGGTCGCCGCCCCGCACGACCTCGATGCCTTCCTGACCCTGCTGAAGCGCGACGGCACGATGACGCTGGTCGGTGCCCCGGCCGAGCCGCATCCCTCGCCCACCGTCGCCAATCTCATCTTCAAGCGTCGTCACCTCGCCGGCTCGCTGATCGGCGGCATAGAGGAGACGCAGGAGATGCTCGATTTCTGCGCCGAACATGGCATTCTGGCGGACATTGAGACGATCCCGATGCAGGAGATCGAGACGGCCTATGAGCGGATGCTGAAAAGCGACGTCAAATATCGCTTCGTGATCGATATGGCATCGCTGAAGCAGCCCGCCTGACGATCCGGTGGAGCCCGCGGCCCATGCGGGCTCCACCGCATAGGAGCAACCAATGTCCGGAAAGACCGCCATATTGTTCGTATGTCTCGGCAATATCTGCCGCTCGCCGCTCGCCGAGGCGGCATTCCGGCGCGAGGCGGCTCGCATCGGGCTCGATGTCGAGATCGATTCCGCCGGCACGGGCCATTGGCATGTCGGCGAGCCGCCCGACCGGCGGGCCCAGGCCGTGGCCAAGCGCAACGGCATCGACATCAGCAGCTATCGCGCACGACAGGTGACGCGGCAGGATTTCCACCGCTTCAGCCATATCGTGGCGCTCGACAGCCAGAATCTTGCCACGCTCGAAGCGATGCGACCGATAGATGGCGTTGCGGAGCTCAGCCTGCTGCTCGATCATGTCGAGGGGCGGAAGGGCGAGGCGGTCGCCGATCCCTATTATGGCGAGGATGCCGGTTTCGACCTGACCTGGGCCGATGTGACGAGCGGGGCGGAGGCGCTCGCGCGGCGGATTGGAAGGCGGGCGTGAGGACACTCGCCGAGGCGGGCGCAAGGCTGCTCGGCGGCACGCTCCACCGGGCCGATCCGCTGCATGGCGGCGATCTTTCGCAGGTCGTTCGCATAACGCTCGCCGATGGGCGCGAGGCGATCGTCAAGAATGGACCGTCGCCGCGGACGGAGGCGGAGATGCTGCGCGCCATCGCCGCGAGCGGCGCGCCCGCCCCGACCGTGCTCGCGGCGAGCGAGGAGGCGCTGGTTATCGAGCTGCTGCCCACGCAGGGCGCGCTCAACCATGGCTGGGCGAGCCTGGGCCTGACGCTCGCCACGCTCCATGCGGCGACGGGCGATCGCTATGGCTGGGCGGAAGATTATGCCTTCGGCCCGCTTGGCATATCCAATGGCTGGACCGAAGACTGGCCGCGTTTCTGGGCGGAGCGCCGGCTGCTGGTGCATCTGGCCCATCTTCCCACCGATCTGGCGCGCCGCGTCGAGGCGCTTGCCGTCGCGCTGCCCGATCGGCTGCCGCGCAGACCGAGGCCGGCCTTACTCCATGGGGACTTGTGGGGCGGCAATGTGCTGGTCGCAGATGACCAAGTCAGCGGGCTGATCGATCCCGCCTGCTATCATGGCCATGTCGAGGTCGACCTTGCCATGCTGCGGCTGTTCGATCGCCCCAGCCCGGCTTTTTACGAGGCCTATGGCCCGCTCGATCCGGGCCATGAAGAGCGCTCGCCGATCTACCGGCTATGGCCGGCGCTGGTGCATCTGCGGCTGTTCGGTACGAGCTACCGGCCGATGGTGGCGGAACTGCTGTCGGCCGCCGGCCATTGACCGACCGCCGACAGCGGCGCGTCCTTATAGGCCGATCCGCGTCGTGAGCTTGATCTGGCGGGGCAGGCCGACGCCCAGCAGATTATTGCCCGCCGTGCTCCAATAGCGTTTGTCCGTCAGATTGTCGGCATTGAGCTGCAGCGTCAGCCCCTCCGCACCTATTCCGCGGATCGTGTAGCGCGCGGATGCGGAGAAGGTGGTATAGCCATCGACGAAAGCCTGATTGAGCGCATTGACCGCACGCCGGCCGACATAAAAAGCGCCACCGCCTATCGCGAAACCCTCAAGCACGGTCGGGCGATATTCGGCATAGAGGCTGCCGGTCCATTTGGGCGTATTCTCGGGCTCGCGCCCGATCAGCGTCGCCGGTGCCGCCCGCCTGACCTCGGCATCGAGATATTGGCCGGAGGCATAGACCGACAGCGTCCGCAGGATCTCGCCGGTGACAGAGGCCTCGATGCCGCGATAGCGCGAGCGGCCGGCAAGCTTGAACATATTGTCCACCGGATCAGTGAAGGCGAACGGCCGGCTGATCTCGAAGCCGGCAAGCTGGAAGATGACCCCGGCAAGCGCCTCGCCCTTCACCCCAAGCTCATATTGTTTCGATACTGCGGGCGGCAGCACTTCCCCGCCATTGGCATTGTTGATCGGCGCAGTGCCGCCTTCCTCCAACCCCTCCAAATAGGTGGCGTAAAGGCTGGTCCGCTCCGACGGCTTGACGATCGCGCCCACGGACGGCGTCCAGCGCTTCAGCGAAAAGCGGGTGACGGAGCCGTTCGCCGCGGTCGAGCGGCTGCGATATTCGCTGTAGCGCAGCCCGCCCAGCAGTTCGATCGGCCCCAGCTTCGCGCGATCGACGACATAGACGCCGCGATCGCGGACATTGAGCGGGGCGAGCGTGAAGGCGCCCGGCTCCGCCACCTGCACGTCGCGGGGCGTGAAATAATTTTGGACGGCCGTCACCTGGGTCGCGTTGCGGCCATTCTGGAAGCGCCAGTTGCTCGTCGCGCCGACGATCAGATTATGCGCCACAGGGCCCGTTGCGAACGCGCCGACCAGCTCGGTGCGGGCGTTGCGATTGCGATAGCGCTGATCGCGGGTGCGAAAGATACGCAGCGTGCCATTGCCGAAGCCCGGCGAGCCGGGGCGCAGATCGAGGCTTTCGAACTGGCTGAAGTCGCGGTCGCGCTCGGTGATCGCCTGTCCGCCCTCCACGGTCAGCGCGAATTGCGGCGACAGGCGGACATCGACCCGGCCCAGCACATTCGTCGCCCAGGCATCGTAACGCAGATCATGGCCACCTAGGTTCAGCCGGGGATCGGGAAGCGGCGGAAGGTTGATCGCCCCCGACATCGCCGGCGGCACGAGCGGGGAGCCGGCGGCAGGCAACTGGATCGCGGCGGTCTCGGTTACATCCTTGGCGACATGCTCCAGATCGAGCTTGACCGACACCGCCTCGCTCACATCCCAGTCGGCGGCGAGTGCTGCGACATAGCGGTCGCCATCCACCCGGTCGACGCCGGTTTGGACGATGCCCGCCGCGCCATTGAAGCGCAGCCCGAAATTGTCCGTGATCCGCCGGCTGATATCGGCCGTGGCGGCGACTGCGCCATGATCGGTCAGGCTGGACGTGAATTGCGTCACGTCCCGCGTCGCGCGCTTGGTGACAAGATTGATGATGCCCGATGGCGGCGCAAAACCATAATAAAGCGCGCCGACGCCCTTCAGCACCTCGACCCGCTCCTTATTCTCGAGCGGCAGGTCGACGAGGTTGATCGTCGGCAGCGAGCCGTTGAGGCGATAGCTTGTGCGGTTTTCGACGAGGATGCCGCGCACAGCGATATTGTCGTAGGTCGAGCCATTGAGCTGCGAGCGGCTGACGCCGGCCGTGTTGCGCAGCGCATCATAGATCCCCGCCACCGCCTGCGAACGGATAAGCTCCTGCGGCACGACATTGACGGTGAGCGGCACGTCGATGATGCGGGCGTTGCGGAAGGTGCCGACCTGGACGAGATCCGCGCCGAAGCTCTCCGGCCGGTCGGCGGTGACGATGATCTCTTCGAGCGCGACATCGCCACCCTGCTGCTGCGCCTGCGCCGCCATCGGGATCGCAAGCGCGGCGAACGACACCGCCAAATCCTTATATTTCATACAGCCCCCTAAGGAATGGGACATCAGATAATGCGACTTATTCGCATTCGCAATGTTCAAATTCGGCCTGGGGCTTGATCGGGCTGCCTGCCATGGCTTCGCGCCCTCAACATGAAATCGCCCGCGCTCAGGCGAGCGAGATCCGCCGGGATCCTCGCTCGCTTACGAAGCACCGAGCGGATCGCACGGGGCTGTCGACCGAGGCGCGATCCGCGATCGCCCTCATATCCGCCTGCATCTGCCTGCGATCGAGATCGATGAGCACATAGCCCGCATGATCCACGTCGCTATGCCGCACATGGGGATTATTGGCATGGACATCACCGAAGCGCCCGGCGGGCGGCGATGCCGCGCCCAGCGCCGAGGTGACGATCTCCGCACCGATCGCCGCCTCTCGATCAGCACGGCGCAGCTCATTGACCCAGAAGCTGTGCACATCGCCGCTCAGCACGAACGGATTCTGGATCGACGGTCCCGCGAGCCGGTCGAGCAGCCGCGCACGAGCGGCCGCATAGGCATCCCACTGGTCGCTGAACGTCTCGCTGCGCGCGCCGTCCAGATAGAGAGGCGCAAAGAAGATCTGCTGCGCGATCAGCGTCCACGGCCGATATTCGCCGGCGAGGCGCGCCGTCAGCCATTGCTCCTGCGCACCGCCCAGCATGGACCGATCCGGCCGATCGACCTCCGCGCAGCCATGCAGCCTGACATTGCGTGCCATGTTCGGCGCCGCGCAAGGCGGTGCGGTGCGATATTGCCGCGTATCGAGAACCGACATCGAAACAAGATCCGCCCAGTCGAGCGCGCGATAGAGGTGCGGCGCATTGCCGTTCGACCAGAGGCTGGGCCGGATCGGCATATGTTCGAAATAGGCGCGATAGGCAGCCGCGCGCCTCCGGCCGAACAGTTCGGGCGGCAGCCCCTCGCGATTGGCGAGATTGGCATAGTCGTTGAGCACCTCATGATCGTCCCATGTGACGATCCAGGGCGCGGCGCGATGCGCGGCCTGAAGCTCGGGGTCACTCTTGTAGAGCGCATGGCGCCGGCGATAACCGTCCAGATCCTTGGGCTCGGCGGCGCCGAACAAGCGGACTTTCGGCTGATCGGGATAGGATTGCTCGTAAATATAATCGCCGAGCTGGACGATCAGATCGGGATCGGCCGCCACGATATCGCGATAGACCCCGAATTGCGCCTGTTCCCAATGCTGGCAGGACGTGACCGCGAGGCGCAGCCGATCGGCCGTGCGCGGGACGGTCGCGGCGCGGCCTGCCGGGCTGGTCGCGCCGAGCGCGTGGAAGCGATACCAATATCGCCGTCCGGGCGGCAGACCCTCTATCTCCACATGGACGGCATGCGCGCGCTCCGGATGCGCCACTGCGCTCCCCGCGCGAAATATCCGCCGGAAAGACGCATCGCCGGCAACCTCGTAGCGCAGCGCGACAGCCGCCGCATCGAGCGGTTCTTGGCCGGGGCCGACAAGCCGGGTCCAGATCACAAAGCCGTCCTGCGAAGGATCGCCGCTGGCGACACCCAAAGCGAATGGGTCCGTCATTATTCTCGCGCCGGCATCGACGGGGATGGCTGGAGCGACCGCCAGCGCCGCCATTGCGGACAGAATGGCGCGACGATGCCAGAGCTGGTCGAAATATTCGGTCGACATCGGCGTCCGGTAGCGGCCGGCCATGACGCGCCTGTGACGATTGGCCGCTGTCTTATCTTTGTCGCCACCCTGTAATCCTTTTGCCATGGCCGGTGGCTAGCGCGACCCCCGTCAAGAAATCTGACATCGGGGGAAATCGTGAAATCAAGGAAGCAGCTGCTTGTCTCCGCAGCCTGGCTCGCCATTTTCGGCGCCGGCCAGGCCTGCGCTCAGCCCGCCGCGGCGGAAAATGCCGATAGCCGGGCGAATGTCGCGGTTACCGCCTCGTCGGAAGAGGAAACAGCGGACCAGGGCCAGGAAATCGTCGTCTATGGCTCGGGCAAGACGCGGCAGGAGCAGACGGTTTCCGCCAAGGCGATCGAGATTCTCGCGCCCGGCAGCTCTCCCTTGAAGGCGATCGCCCGCCTGCCCGGCGTGGCGCTCCAGAGCTCGGACCCGTTCGGCACCTATGAGCTCGGCACGCGCCTGTCGGTGCGCGGCTTCAACCAGAGCCAGATGGGCTATACGCTCGACGGCGTGCCGCTCGGCGACATGTTCTACAATAATCATAACGGCCTGCATGTCAGCCGCGCGATCGCGGCCGAGAATATCGCGCGCGTCGATGTGTCGCAGGGCGCGGGCGCGCTCGGCATCGCCTCCACCAGCAATCTCGGCGGCAATCTCGAATTCGTCTCGCGCGGTCCGTCCGAACGGTTCGGCGGCGAGCTCGCCGCGGCCTATGGCATGTATGACACGATCCATGTCTTCGCGCGGCTCGACAGCGGCGAGCTGCCGAGCGGAACGCTCCTCTCCCTTTCCGGCGTGTTTCACGATGCCGACAAGTGGAAGGGCTATGGCAAGCAGCAGGATCGCAAGATCAACGGCAAGATCGTCCAGCGGCTGGGCGATGCGACGCTGACCGGATGGCTCAACTATTCCGATCACAAGGAACGCAATTATGCGGACCTGTCGCCGGTCACGCTGTCGCGCATCGGCTATGACCTCGATTTCCTGAGTCCCGATTTCGCGACCGCCGTGCTCCTGTCGCAGGTCAGCGCCAACAAGACGGCGGCGGCGGCGAAGAAGCCGCTTCCCTTCCCGTCCGCCGGCACGGTCTTTCCGGCGCCCTACACCAATGTCAACGACACTTATTATGACAGCGGCGGCCGTCGCGAGGATCTGATCGGCGCCGCGACGCTCGCCGTGCCGGTCGCGCCCTGGCTCGACGTTTCGGGCACCTTCTATCATCATGACGATAAGGGCACGGGCGGCATCTACACGCCTGCCGTGTTCAGCCCCGGCGGCTTCCCCCTGTCGGTGCGCACCACCGAATATGCGATCGACCGCAATGGCGGCATCGTCAATGCGACCGCGCGGCTGGGCGACCACATGCTCCAGTTCGGCTATTGGTACGAGCGCAATGATAGCGCGACCGACCGCAACTATTATGCGGTGAGCGAGACCAACCGGCCGGACGTCACCGACTTCCTCAAGACGCCCTTCCGCAGCGACTTCCTGACCGATCTCGAGACGCTCACCCATCATGTCTTTGTCAGCGACAGCTGGCGCCTGACGGATGCGCTGACGCTCGCCGGCGGGTTCAAGGGCGTGCGGGTGAAGAACAGCATCGTCACCACCTTCGGCACGCCGTTCATTAACGGCTCGATCGCGGCGAAGGACTGGTTCCAGCCGCAGATCGGCGCGACCTATCGGATCGCGGGCCAGGAATTCTTCGCCAACTATGCCGAAAATATGCGCGCCTATATCAGCTCGTTCCGCGGGCCGTTCGGCACGACCCAGGCGGGGTTCGAGGCGATCCGCGGCGTGCTGAAGCCCGAGACGTCGCGCACCGTCGAAGCCGGCTGGCGCTTCGATCTGGGCGATGTCCGCGGCGTCCTCGCGCTTTATGACGTGAAATTCCGCAACCGGCTGCTGGCGGCGTTCAGCGGCGCCAACATCCTCGGCAATCCCAGCGTGCTGCAAAATGTCGGCAGCGTCACCAGCCGGGGCGTCGAGCTGGGCGCGACCTACCGGCTGACGCCCGCCCTGTCGCTCATCGGCTCCTATTCCTACAATGACAGCAGCTATGACGACGACACGCGGGACGGGAAGAACATCATTCCCACCGCCGGCGTCCGCACGGTCGACACGCCCGCGCATCTCGCCAAAGGCGAGATCAACTATGACGATGGCAGCCTCTTCGGCAATTTCGCCGGCGCCTACACGTCCCGGCGCAACGTCACCTATACCGGGGACGTGACCGTCAAGGGCTACACCATATTCGACGCCGCGCTCGGCTATCGCTTCCCCGAAGGCGGTGCCCTGTCCGGGTTCGAGGTGCAGATCAACGCCGTCAACCTGTTCAACAAAAATTACATCGCGGCGCTCGGCTCGGGCCAGTTCTTCAACACCGCGGCCTCGTTGAACAATACGCTCCAGGCCGGCTCGCCCCGACAAGTCTTCGGAACGATCCGCAAGCGTTTCTGATCGAAGGATGCTGGCGGCACGAAAGTGCCGCCAGCATCTCCAGCGCCGGTTCCAGGTTGCGGGACGGCGCCCCTCAGGCCTTCGACCGCGCAGAGCTTCGTCGGGAGCGATGACCCGATGACGCCTGGCTATGCGGCCGACACGCCGTCATAGGCGCTTTTGAGACCCGCAATATCGAGCTTGATCATCTGCAGCATGGCCTGCATCGCCCGCTGGGCCCGGGCCGGATCGGGGTCGCTCAACATCTCGCCGAGAACGGTGGGGACGATCTGCCACGAGATGCCGTAGCGATCCTTGAGCCAACCGCATTGCTCGACCGAGCCGCCGTCGGACAGCGCATCCCACAGCCTGTCCACCTCCGCCTGGTCCGCGCAGTCCACCTCGAAGGAAATGGCATGGGTATATTCGAACCGCATGCCGCCATTGAGCGCCATGAAACGCTGTCCGGCGAGCGTGAAGTCGACGACCAGCACGGTGCCCGTCTTTCCGGCGGGGCTGTCTATCACATTCTTCTGCACCCGATCGATCCGCGAGTCGGGCAGCAGCGACACATAGAAATTGGCCGCTTCCTCGGCCTCGCCATCGAACCACAGGCATGGCGCTATCTTGGACATGGTTTCTCTCCCGGCTTGGTGCCCATGGCAGCCAAGAACGCCGGGGCTTGCAAGCCGGTTGCGCCCTTGCCGGCGAGGCCTAGCGGAGCGCTGCCTCGCCCGGCCGCATCAATGTTTCACCTTGTGGAGCAGCAAAACGATCAGGGCACCGATCAGCAGGCCGACAATGCCCGAGCCGACCGCCGTCACCAGCCACTCGACCGCACCCTGAGCGAAGGGCACCGCATGGCCAGCCAGTTCAGCCAGATGATGGATGGCGTGCGGGATCATGGTCAGCCCGAAATGCTCCAGACCATGAACGATGATGCCGCCGCCTACCCATATCATCGCCGCCGTGCCGATCGCGGACAGCCCCTCCAGTAGCACCGGCATGGCGCGCACGAGGCCGCGACCGATCAGGCGAACCGGCAAGAGCGTCTTCTGCGCAAGATGGAGGCCGATATCGTCCATCTTCACGATCAGGGCGACGACGCCATAGACGCCGATGGTGATGAAGATGCCGACCGCCGCCAGCACGGCCGCCTGCATCGGGAGCGGCTTGTCGGCGATATCGGCAAGCGCGATCGCCATGATTTCGGCCGAGAGGATGAAATCGGTCCGGATCGCTCCGCTGATCTTCTCCTTTTCGAGCGTCGCGGGATCGGTGGCGACGGGCGCATCCTCGGCATGATCGTCATCATGAAGCAGCACTTCCGCCAGCTTTTCGGCCGCCTCGAAGCAGAGATAGGCGCCCCCCGCCATCAATAGCGGCGTCACCGCCCAGGGCGCGAAAGCACTGAGCGCGATTGCCGCCGGCAGCAGGAACAGCAGCTTGTTCCTGAGCGAGCCGAGCGCGATCCGGGCGATGATCGGCAGCTCGCGATCAGGCGTGAAACCCACGGCATAGCGTGGCGTGACGGCCGTGTCGTCGATCACGACGCCCGCCGCTTTAGCCCCCGCCTTTCCGGCTGCGCTGGCAGTGTCGTCGAGCGAAGCCGCCGCAAGCTTGGTGATGCCCGCGACATCGTCGAGCAGAGCTACTAGTCCAGATGCCATTCCACCCCCAATTCGCGGCCCGCGAGGCGCATCAAACCGCCCCTCCACCCGCTCATCCGATTTTCGGGCAAATATGTCACCGTAGAATCGTGTCCGCGGGGCAGAATGCCCTTCAGTCGAGCGTGGTGCGCGAACGGGCGATGGCGATGCTGCCGATGACGAGCAGGAACAGCATCAGCGCGATAATGTCCGGCCCCATGTCCGCGATCACCTGGCCCTTGAGCAGCGCGCCGCGCACGATCCGCAGGAAATGGGTGATCGGGATCGCCTCCCCGATCATACGCGCCCAATGCGGCAGGCCATAAAAGGGAAAGGCGAAACCCGACAGGAAGATCGACGGCAGCATGTAGAATATCGACATCTGCATCGCCTGAAGCTGGCTCCTGGCGACGGTCGAGATCAGATAGCCGAGCGAGAGATTGCCGACGATGAACAGGAAAACGCCGCTCGCCAGCGCGAACCAGCCCGCCGCCGTCCGCGCCATCGGCACGCCGAACAGGATCCGCGCCATCATCAGCACGACGATCGTCTGGATCAGGCCGACGAGGACATAGGGCGCGAGCTTGCCGACCATGATCTCGACGGGCGTGGCGGGCGTTGCCAGCAGGCTCTCCATCGTGCCGCGCTCGGTCTCGCGGGTCACGGCCATGGCGGTCATCATCACCAGCGTCATCGACAGGATGACGCCGAGCAGGCCGGGCACGATATTATAGGCGGTGAGATTCTCCGGATTGTAGAGCCGATGGACGACGACCTCGAAGGGCGCTGCCTGCCGGTCGCCGGGCTCGGCCAGCGGGCCGACCAGCTCGCGCTTCAGCGCCTCGCCCGGCAGCGCGGAGACCGCCCCGATCACGCCGGCGGCCGACAGCGGGTCGGAGGCGTCGATTTCGGCAAGGATCTGCGCCCCGTCGCCCTTGAGCAGGCGCCGCGTGAAATCGGGCGGGATGGTGACGGCCAGCAGCACGTCGCCGCGCCGGATCAGCCGGTCCAGCTCCGCTTCGGATCTCGGCAGATAGCGTATGTCGACATAAGCGGTCCGCTCCATCGCCACGACGACGGCGTTCGCCATCCCGCTATGGTCGTGCGCCAGCACGGCGGCCGGCAGGTGGCGCGGATCGGTGTTGATGGCATAGCCGAACAGGAGGAGCTGGATGATCGGCATCAGCAGAATCATCGCATAGGTGATCCTTTCGCGCCGGAGCTGGGTGAATTCCTTGGCCAGCACGGCATAGATGCGCAGCGCCGAGCCCTTCATCGCGCATGCCCGTCATCGGCCCGATCAGCGGCCTTGCCGCCCATGAGCTGGATGAAGACATCCTCGAGCGAAGGCTCCACCTCTTCCCATCGGAAGGGTGCGTGCTGATAGGGCTGGATCGCTTTTTCCAGCGCGTCGCGATCGGTGCCGCTGACATGGACGGCGGTGCCGAAGGCGGAAGCGCTCAGCACCCCTTCCTTTTCCGACAATATAGGCGACAGGCGGCCGATATCCGGCCCTTCGCCGTTGAAGGTGACGAGGCCGGATCCGGCGATGATCTCTTCCGCCGTCCCGCGCGCGATCAGCCGGCCGTCGAGGATATAGCCGATGTCGTGGCAGCGCTCGGCCTCGTCCATGTAATGGGTCGAAACGAGGACGGTGAGCCCTTGCGTCGCCATCGCATGGATCTCGTCCCAAAATTCGCGCCGCGCCTTGGGATCGACGCCGGCGGTGGGCTCGTCCAGCAACAGCAGCTTGGGCTCGTGAAGCGTCGCGGCGGCGAGCGCGAGCCGCTGCTTCCATCCACCGGAGAGCGCGCCCGCAAGCTGCGTCCGCCGATCGCGAAGACCAAGCCGATCGAGCGCCGCATCCACCCGTTCCCCACGATTGTCGAGCCCGTGGACGCGCGCGAAGAAGATCAGATTCTCCTCGATCGTCATATCCTCGTAGAGCGAGAATCGCTGCGTCATATAGCCGGTGCGGAGCTTGATCGCGTCGCTCTGCGCGCGAAAGTCGAGCCCCAGCACCGTGCCTTCGCCGCTATCGGGGGTGAGCAGGCCGCAGAGCAGGCGCAACGTCGTCGTCTTGCCCGAGCCGTTGGGGCCCAGAAAGCCGGTAACGCGGCCTTCCCCGACACGGATCGCCACGTCCCGCACGACATGCCTGTCGCCATAATATTTGTTCAGCCCACGAACATCGATGACCGCGCTCATCCCGCGCTCCGGGCGAGCGGCGTCACGTCCATCGGCTGGCCGACGATCAGCACGCGCGGCGCGGAAGGAACCGCCTCGACGAGGAAGACGAGCTTGTCGCGCGTCTCCAGGCTGTAAATGATCGGTGGCGTATATTCCGGCCGGGTCGCGACATAATCGACCGTTGCGGTCATACCCGCCGGGCAGCCGTCGCAGGCGATCGCGACCCTCGTGCCGGGGCGAAAGCCGTTCACCATGCCCTGCGGCACATAGAAGCGGACCTTCACCTTCTCGTCGGGCAGTAGGCTGACGATCGCGGCATTGGCGGCGGCCCATTCGCCCGCCTGATACATCACATCCTCGATCCGGCCGGGCGCGGGTGCATGGGGGCTGAGCTGCGCCACCTGCTGCGCGGCATCGGCGAGGCCGGCGCGGCTGCCGCTGATCTGCGCCCGGGCCGAGGCGATGCGCGCCTCGGCCGCCGCGACCTCGCCACGGGCGGCGTCGCGCTGGCGGAAGGCGCTGAGCGACGTGGCGCGCGCCTGGTCGATCTGCTGCCCGGCGACCGATCCCGGCTTCTCGGCCTGCGCCGCGACGAAGCGGGCAAGATCCACTGCGGCGCGCTGCGCCTCGGTCTCGGCCGCGGCGAGATTGGCGCGGGCTTTCCGCAGCTCCGCTTGCTGCGCTCCCGCTTGCGCCTCACTCTCGCCGATCCGGGCGCGCGCCTGATCGGCACGTGCGCCGAGCGAGGTAGGATCGATGCGGAACAGCGGCGCGCCGGCCGGCACCCGCTGGCCGCGCACCACCGACAGCGACGTCACCGTCCCCGCGACAGGCGCGGACATGTAGATGGCGTCGCTGACGACATAGCCGGTATAGCGCGGCAGTTCGTCCCGCCTACCCGATCGGAGCAGCAGCCAGACGAGCAGCCCGATCGCCATCAGCAGACCGATCAGGACGGGGATCGGCAGGATGCGGCGCCGGTGGTCGGGGGCTTTGCCTGCCACTCAATCCTCCCCTTCGCCGGCCGGAGACATGCGCTCATTCCAGCCGCCGCCGAGCGCCTTGTAGAGCGAGACGATGTCCTGCGCGGTCGCGGCCCTGGCCTGTGCGAGCATGTCTTCCGCGCTCCCAAGCGCATTCTGTGCATCGAGCATGTCGATGAAGGGGACGAGGCCATGGCGATATTGCACCCGCGCCGTTTCGAGCGCGTCGCGCGCGGCGGCGTCCGACGCCGCGAGTTGCACCTCGCGCCGGCGATCCGCTTCCAGCCGGGACAGCGCATCCTCGACATCACGCAGCGCGGCCAGCACCGTCTTCTGATAGCCAAGCCATGCCTCGCCGGCCTGGGCCTCGCGTAGCGCCACGGCGCCGCGACGGCGACCGCCATCGAGCAGCGGCAGGCCGATGCGCCCGGCTCCATTCGGCTGGAGACTGTCGATCGAGAGGAGATGGGCGAGCGACGTCGAAACCAGGTTCACGGCGCCGCTGAGCGTGATCTTCGGGAAAAGCGCGGCCGCCGCCACGCCGATATCGGCAGTGGCCGCGGCAAGATGGCGTTCCGCGGCGCGGATATCGGGACGACGGAGCAGAAGCTCGGATGGCAGGCCGGGCGGCACCGACAAAGGCGCAACCGGCGCCGGGGCACGCCTCCTCAGTTCATCCGCAAACGCGAGTGGAGCCTGTCCGAGCAGGACCCCAAGCGCATGAAGTTCGGCCTCCCGTTCCGCGACAAGCCCTTCGCGATCGGCCGCCACCCGGGCGATCTCGCGTTCCTGCCGGCGCGCGTCGAGACTGGTTGCGAGGCCGTTGCGCACGCGGGTGTTGACGAAGTCGAGCAGCATGCGCCCGTCCCGAAGCTGCGCATCGGCAATGGCGATCCGCCGATCGAAGGCCCGATATCGCAGATAGGCGCTGCCGACCTCGGCCGCGAGCAGCACCTGCGCATCGCGCAAGCTCCATTCGGCGGCCTGGCTGCGCGCCCGTGCCGCCTCGACCGCCCGGCGCGTGCCGCCGAACAGATCGATCTCCCAAGAGGCATCGAAGCCCGCCTGATAGGTCGCGAAGTCGCTGCCTGGCAGGCCAGCCGAGCCGAAATCCGGCGTTCCGGTACCGGCGCCGGCGATTTCGGCGATGTTCGAATTCTTGCTGAGCCTGATGTAGCTGCCCTGTGCGGACGCACCGAGTTGCGGCCGGCTGCCCGCACCGGCGATCCGCTCCTGCGCGCGCGCCCCGGCAATGCGCGAGGCCGCCTGCCGCACGTCGAGATTGGCCGCCATGGCCCGCGCGACGAGGCCGTCCAACAGCGGATCCCCCAAGCGCCGCCACCAGCCGGACATGTCCTGCTGAGGCGCGCCCGCATCGCCGCTGCCGAAGCTGGCCGGCACGATCGGCGCGGGCGCATGATAATCAGGGCCGGCCGTACAGGCGGAGAGCGCCAGAGACACCGCAAGCACCGGCCTCGATCTACGCAGCCGATCCGCGGCGGACATGTTCAGCGGCATCCCGACGGTCCTTCGCCGACGACTCTCGACACATATTCTGGTCCGGCCGGAATAGTATCAAATGACCGGCCTATCGGTCAGGGTCGGGCCGGCACGGCCGCGCATGACGCTGCCCCTCTGCTCAACGGCCCGGATATGAACCCGGCCATCCGGCGAAATGCGCTGATCGCCGATCAGGCACGGTTCGGCGGCGCAAGTCCTGCGGCATGAGCCGAAGCGGCGCTCATGCGTTGAACGGGCAAGATCTTGAGGGAGAGCTGCGATGGCGGGCAGGAACGACGGGCGCCGGGGCGCGGGCGACCAGCGCAAGCATGGCCATAATTATCCGGGCCTCGCGCCCGGCCGCGGGCATGAGCGGCATGAAACGCCCATGCGCCTCGACAATGCCGAGCCCGGACGCGATCAACCCGATCTCACCGGCGATGCGGCGATACCGGCGGGTGCCAAGGCGGTGTCATCCACTGCCGATCGGGAACAGCCGAGCGTGCTCGGCGGCGATGTGGCGACACGATCGGGCACCGCGCCGACACCGGACGACGAGAAGAGCGGATAAGCGACCCACCGGGCGCCATCATGCGCCCGCTCATGCATCCGCGGCTGGTGAACGGGCGTTTCGGCGATCCGGCGCTGTTCGTCGAGATATTGCACCAGCGCTCGGCGCTGCTGTTCGACATGGGCGATCTATCCGCACTCAGCGCGCGCGACCTGTTGCGGATCACCCATGTGTGCATCTCGCATATGCATATCGATCATTTCATCGGCTTCGATGCACTGCTCCGCGTGGCCATCGGGCGCGAGAAGCGGATCGAAATGGTCGGTCCGGCGGGCTTTATCGACGCGGTGGGCCACAGGCTTGCCGGCTATAGCTGGGATCTGGTCGATCGCTACGAAACCGATCTCGTCTTCGATGTGACCGAACTTGTCTCGCTGAAAATGGCGCGCCACGCCCGCTTTCGCTTCAAGGCCGCTTTCGCCCGCGAAAACCGGGGCGAACATGCCATTGACGGGGGCATGATCATTGCCGAGCCCGGCTTCCGCGTGACCGCCGCGATCCTCGAACATCATGGCGCCTGCCTCGGCTTTGCAATTGCCGAGCCGGTGCATATCAATGTCTGGAAGAACCGTCTCGACGAGCGGCGGCTCGCCACCGGCGCCTGGCTCCAGCCTCTGAAGAAGGCGGTGCGCGATGGCCTGGGCGATGCGCATCCGATCCGGCTTCCCGACGGCAGCACTGCACCGGTTGGACAGTTGCGCGATCTCCTGAGCATCGGGCCGGGACAGAAGATCGCCTATGTCACCGACGTCGCCGATACGGCCGCAAATCGCGCGGCGATCGCCGCGCTCGCGGAGGGAGCCGATATCTTCTTCATCGAATCGCGCTTCGCCGCGGCAGACCGTGACCAGGCCGCGCGCCGCGCGCATCTGACAACGACGGCCGCGGGCGAGATCGCCCGGCGCGCGGGCGTGCGCCGGGTCGAGCCCTTCCATTTCTCGCCGCGCTATGAGCAGGCCGAACAGGCCATGCTGATCGAGGTGCAGGCCGCTTTTGCCGGCGAAGCGGTGATGCCGGACGGCGCCCAGCCTCATGGCCTTGAACAACCAATATCATAGAAAGCCGCTTCCCGGCCCCTGCATCATGCTCACCGCCCTTCCTCGGCCGGTCTGGCCGACCCATCTAGGCTGGGCGGGGTTGCTTTTATCGCTGATCCCGCGCGGCGGCGGCAATTGGTGGCTCGAATGGCAATGGCAGGCCATGTGGATCTCACCCGGCCTGCCAATCTCATGCTGAAATCCCCTCGCCCCTCACCAGCTCGTGGGCTTGGGATTGCGTTCGTCGAAGCCCTTTTGATGCCAATAGGGATAGATCGGCGTTTGCTGGCTCGCCTTGTCGAGCAAGGCAATCTGCTCAGACGAAAGCGACCAGCCGACCGCGCCAAGATTTTGCTTGAGCTGCTCCTCGTTGCGTGCGCCGATCACGATGTTGGTGACGGTCGGGCGGCTCAGCAGCCAGTTGAGCGCGACCTGCGGCACGGTCTTTCCCGTCTCCTGCGCGACAATTTCCAGCGCATCGACCACGGCAAAGAGATGTTCGTCGTCGACGATCGGCCCGCCCTCGGCGCCGCCCGCCGCGATGCGGCCGTTCTGCACCGGCTGGCCGCGGCGGATCTTGCCGGTCAGCCGACCCCAGCCGAGCGGGCTCCAGACCATCAGCCCGACGCCCTGATCGAGCCCGAGCGGCATGAGCTCCCACTCATAATCGCGGCCGATCAGCGAATAATAGCCCTGATAGACGACATAGCGGGCAAGCCCGTGCTTTTCGGACGCGGCGAGCGACTTCATCAGCTGCCAGCCCGAGAAGTTGGATGCGCCGATATAGCCGATCTTGCCGCTGGTCACGAGATCGTCGAGCGCGCGCAGCGTTTCGTCGACTGGGGTCAGCGCGTCGAAGCCGTGCATGAAATAGACGTCGATATGATCGGTGCCGAGCCGCTTGAGACTGGCCTCGCAGGCGCGCACCAGATGAAAGCGCGAGGAGCCCACCTCATTCGGCCCACCGCCCGTACGGAAGGTCGATTTGGTCGAAATGAGCGCCTGCTGGCGCTTGCCCTTCAGCGCCTGGCCGAGAATCTCTTCGGAGGCGCCCTGCGAATAGACATCCGCCGTGTCGAAGAAATTGACGCCCGCATCGAGGCAGAGATCGACGAGCCGCGTAGCCTCGGCGACATCGGTCTGCCCCCAGCGCTGAAAAAATTCGTTGGTGCCACCAAAGGTGCCCGTGCCGAAACTGAGGACGGGAACCTTGAGGCCAGACCGTCCGAGGTGCCGAAATTCCATATCGAATTCCCCTTATGTCGCGGTTTGATTGAGAATCGCGTCCAGCAAACCAGGAAAGCGGCGCTCGACCTCCTCCCGGCGGGCGCTGTTGATGACTTCGACCCCGCGTCTTTCCGATCGGATCAGCCCGTTTTCGCGCAGGATCCGATGGTGATGCGACACGGTCGACGGCGGCAGCGCCTTGCAGGCCTGGCCGCAATTCATTTCGCCATCCGCCAGCAGCTTGCCGACGATCGACCGGCGTGTCGGATCGGACAGGGCATAAAGAATGCCGTCGAGCGTGATTTCGTCGACCGCAGGGTGATGGAAGGGCCGCGCCATGCGGCCCTTCCTATTCCCTTATTCCTGATTTTCAAGATTATTGAAATAAAGCCGGCGCGGGAGGAGCGGAACCGCTCGCCGGTCGGCCCGAAGTGAGAATGCGGACATTGCGACGACGCTGAAGCCAAGCCTTCGCGCGGCGGGACAAGGGCGAGACCAGCCTCACGCCGTTCACCACCCTGTCGGGAAGCATCTGTTGGTAGAATCTTCCCTGATCGATGACCGGGCAGCTGCCGCATGTGAGCGGCCATGTTATTATGGCCTCGACCAGCGCGAGGGACGAAAGTATGTCCACGACCGCCCCCTCCGAGCCATGGCCCGATCTGCCCTATGCGGATTGGCGCGACAGCGCGCTGACGCTGCAGCTCTGGACCCAGATCGTCGGCAAGATCCGGCTGTCATTGACCCCCTGGCTGAACCATGGCTGGCACGTTCCGCTCTATGTCACCGCGCGCGGCCTCGGCACCTCGCCCATAGCGACGGGCGGAGAGATTCTGGAGATCGAGTTCGATTTCATCGGCCATCGCCTTGTCCTGCGCACCAGCCGCGGCGAGGAACGGACGCTCGCGCTTCGACCGCAGACGGTCGCCGACTTCCATGACCGGCTGATGAGCCTCCTGGCGGAGCTGGGCATCGACGTCAGGATCAGTCCGAGGCCCAATGAAGTCGCCGATCCGATTCCCTTCGCAGAGGATCGTCTGCACGCGGCTTATGATGCCGAGGCCGTCCATCGCTTCTGGCGCACGCTGATCCAGGTCGATCGCATCTTCAAGATCTTCCGCAGCGGCTTCCTCGGCAAGGCGAGCCCGGTTCACTTCTTCTGGGGCGGCTTCGATCTCGCCGTGACGCGCTTTTCCGGGCGCCCGGCACCGCTTCATCCCGGCGGCCTGCCCGGCCTGCCCGACACAGTGACGCGCGAAGCCTATTCGCACGAGGTCAGCAGCGCCGGCTTCTGGCCGGGCAACGACGCCTTCCCCCAAGCGGCCTTCTATTCCTATGCCTATCCCGAACCCGCCGGGTTCCGGGAGCGGCCGATCACGGCCGGTGCCCGTTTCGACGCGGGATTGGGCGAATATATTCTGCCTTATGACAGCGTCCGGTCCGCCGCCTCGCCGGATGCGCTGCTGCTCGGCTTTCTTTCCACGACCTATGCTGCGGCGGCCGATTGCGGAGGCTGGGACCGCGCGGAACTGGAATGCCCTTTGGGTATCGCCGGGCGGCCGCGCGCCGTCGCATCGACAGACGTGTAGTCATGGCGCTCCGGGATCGGCATCATCCCGATTTCCCATCCGGAGTTTGCAGATGACCTTGCTGATCGGCATATCGGGCAGCCTGCGCAGACATTCGTTCAACGCCGGCCTGCTGCGCGCCGCTCAGGCCAGCGCGCCCGCGGGGACGCGCCTGGAGATCGCGCCGATCGCGGACATTCCGCTCTACAATGCCGATGTCGAGGAGGCGGAAGGGATTCCGCCCAGCGTCACCGCGCTGAAGGAGGCGATCGCCGCGGCGGACGGGCTGCTGCTCGCCACACCCGAATATAACAACGGCATTCCTGGCGTATTCAAGAATGCGATCGATTGGGCGTCTCGGCCGCCTGCCGATATTGCGCGCATCTTCGCGGCCAAGCCGGTCGCGATGATCGGCGCCTCTCCTGGAAGCTTCGGCACGATCCTCGCCCAGAATGCGTGGCTGCCGGTGCTGCGCACGCTCGGTGCGCAGCTCTGGACAGGCGGTCGCCTCATGGTCCCGCACGCCGCAAAGGCCTTCGATGCCGAGGGGAACCTCATCGATGAGACGGTCCGGACACGGCTGGGCAAGTTCATCGCCGATTTCGTGGCGTCGCTCGGCTGAAGATCTTGCCCACCACGCTCCCGGGCCCCGCGTCAGGGAACGATAGGCAGCCACACCGCGCTCGCCTGCCCCGGCTCATGGAAGATGGTCTGCGTCGCGGGCTTGTAATCTGCCGCCTTGGCATTGAAGATGTTCGGCACATAGGTCTGCGGATTGCGGTCATAGAGCGGGAACAGACTCGACTGCACCTGGATCATGATGCGGTGACCCGGCGCGAACACATGGTTCACATTGGGCAGGCCGAACTTGTAATTCTCCACCTTGCCGGGTGTCAGCGCGCCGGGCTTGTCGAAGCCGTGGACATAGCGGCCGCGATAAATCTCGATGCCGATCGGCAACTGATATCCCGCCAGCTTCGGATGCGCGGACTGCTCCTCGGGATAGACGTCGATCAGCTTCACGACCCAGTCGCTGTCGCTACCGCTCGTCGCCGCGAACAGATCGACCATCGGAGCGCCCGCAATGTGGACGGCCGCGTCGAGCGGCGGCGTGACATAGCTCAGCACGTCCGTGCGATCCGAGACGAAACGCTGGTCGCTCACGAGCCACGGCTTCCAGACATCCGCATCGCGAAGATGAATCGGGCGAGGCACGAAGGGCACGGGCTTCGCTGGGTCGGAGACATAGGCGTCATGCCCTTGCGCGGAAGGCGCCTTGAAGCTGAGTCCGAACCCGGCCTGAAGATAGAGCGGCGTCGGCGTGCCCGTCGCCGGCCAGGCCGAAGTCGCCTGCCACCTGTTTTCGCCGGTAGCGTAGGTCAGCACCGGAGGCGTATTCGCCTTGGGCGCTTCGTCCTTCAGATATTGATCGAGGAAGGGCTTCATCGTGTCGCGGCGAAATTGCAGGCCGGTGTCGCCATCGAATGCCAGGACGCCAAGGCTCGATCCGTCATAATTGACCCCGCTGTGCCGCCAGGGGCCGATGACCAGCGACAGCATGTCATTATTCTTGTCCTGCGGCTCCAGCGCCTTGTAGACCGCCGGCGCGCCATAGCTGTCCTCCTGGTCCCACTGTCCCACGACCAGCATCGTCGGCACGGTCAGCTTGCGCCGGGCAAGCAGCTTGTCGACCGCCTGCTCCTGCCAATAGCTGTCATAGGCGGGATGCTCCATCAGCTTCCGGGCGAAGGGGAAGGCATCGACGCCATAGGCGCGAGCGAAATCGCCGGCCGATCCCGCCGCGAGATAGGTGACATAGTCGTCGCCCGATCCATAGGGCACGGGCCCGCTCCCCGCCTTGGCGGTCTGCCCGATCACATAATCGAAGCTCGGCTGGCGGAACGCGCCATTGTGGAACCAGTCGTCGCCGATCCAGCCATCGACCATCGGGCTTTGCGGTACGGCCGCCTTGAGCGCCGGATGCGGATCGACAAGCGCCATGAGCGAGGTGAAGCCCAGATAGGAAGAGCCGGTGATCCCGACCTTGCCGTTGGATTCGGGCACATGCTTCACCAGCCAGTCGATCGTGTCATAGGCATCGGTCGCATGGTCGACCTTGGTGGCGTTGAGCGGCCCCCGCAGCGGGCGGGTCATGACATAGTCGCCCTCGGATTTGCCCAGCCCCCGCACGTCCTGATAAACGCGGATATAGCCGTCATTGACGAACTCCGCGTCGGCGATCGGCAGAATCTCCTCGATCTTCTGGCTCGGATTGCGCCATGTGGCCCTGCCGGCATCATAGGGGGTGCGGCTGAGCAGGATGGGGCCGCGCTTCGTGCCCTTGCGCATGACGATGACGGTGAACAGCTTCGTCCCGTCGCGCATCGGGATCATCACTTCGCGCCGGACATAATCGGCCTGCGCGCGGACCGGATCATAGACCTTGACCGTGTCCGGCGTCATCGCCGCCGTCTGCGCAAGCGCCATGCTCGGCGCGCACATGGCCGCCAGCATGGCAAGCGCCGTCAAATGCCTCGCCCTGCCAATCCCCATCTCGCTTCCCTCAATCCTGCCAATGATGCGGCCAGCTATAACCATGGCCCAACCGAGCAAGGAAGCGATGAAAACTGATAACGCCCCAGTTGATGAAGAAACGTTGCCGATCGGCAGCGCCAAACCTGAATATTTTGCCGACCGCAAACCTCTCAAATGACCATCTCGACGGGAGAAGACGAACATTCGGAGCAGGATCGACCAACCCACTCGTCCACCAAGCGCCTATGCTGGCGCATTGAGATATGTTCGCCGGAATGGCTCCGGCTCTGGAAAAGCCACTCGCCATCGCGATGGCTATGCGCTCCGGCCAGGCTCTCGACGATGCGCGACGGCAGCGGAAACAAGGTCACGAAGCGTTCGGCAAGCGCGCGGCCGCCTTCGATCGACAGGGCGATTGCCGGTGCGCTCCCGGTGAAGACCAGATCCGCCTGATCGAGCGCATCGCGCGCCACCGCGATCCATCCATCCGCGAGGCGGCAGGAAATGTCACCAAGATGTCGAATGAGGGCGTGTTCCTGGAAATCGTGCCCAACGAGAAGATCGTCTTCACCAATGCCTTCAGCGCGGGATGGATTTCGCAGGACCCATTCATGGTCGCGATCGTTACCTTCGAGCCGGAAGGAGCTGGAACCCGCTACACCGCGTCCGCCACTGGGACCAGGAGACGCTGAAACGCCATGAAGCGATGGGTTTCCACCAGGGCTGGAGCGTCGCCGCCGGGCAACTCGCCGAAGCCGAGGCGGCGGCGACCGCAACGGCCATCGGCTGAACCGCAACCGCTGTTAGGGCGCCATCCGGCCCTCCGCCCGCCCATCTGCAGGGAGAAACGCCATGAGCTATATTGACGGCTTTGTGATCCCCGTTCCAACCGACAAGAAGGAGGCCTATCGCGACATGGCCGCAAAGGCGGCATCGGTCTTCACCGAATATGGCGCGACGCGCATCGTGGAATGCTGGGGTGACGATCTGCCCGAGGGCAAGATTACCGACTTCAAGGGCGCGGTGAAGGCGGAAGAGGGCGAGAATGTCGTCTTCTCCTGGATCGTCTGGCCATCCAAGACGGTGCGAGACGAGGCCAATAAGAAGATCATGGAGGATCCGCGCATGAAGATGAGCGACGACATGCCCTTCGACGGCAAGCGCCTCATCTATGGCGGGTTCGAAATATTGCTCGATAGCGGGGCATAGGCCCGACGGAACAGGAGCAGTCTGACGGGGTTCTGCGCAAAGAGGCTTGGCTAAGCGACAAAGCCCGGAAATGGGGCCGGAAATGGGAAAGCTCGACGGGCAGATAGCCTTGGTTACAGGCGCGAGCTCGGGCATCGGCAAGGCTACCGCCATCGAGTTCGCCCGTGAAGGCGCGTCGATTTTCATACTCTACCATAAGGATGACGCGGAAGCCGAGGCCGTCAAATCCGAGATCGAAGCGCTGGGCGCGCGATGCGCCACCGGACGGGCGGACGTCGGGTCGGAGCCGGACATCCTATCCGCCTTCGCCGCCTGCGCGCAGAAGCTCGGAACGCCAACGATCCTGGTGAATAATGCAGGGATCGACTCCGCGGGCATCCACGTCGCGGATATGACGCTGGACCGCTGGAACGAGACGATCAGAACCAATCTCACCGGCCCTTTCCTGTGCAGCAGGGAATTTGTGCGCGGCCGCCAGAGCGACGCCGGCGCAGGCAAGATCATCAATATCAGCTCGGTCCATCAGGATATCCCGCGGGCAGGCGCAGCCGATTATGATGCTTCCAAGGGCGGCCTCCGCAATCTGACCACGACGCTCGCGCTCGAACTGGCGCCGCTCAAGATCAATGTGAACAACATCGCCCCCGGCATGGTCCTCACGCAGATGAACCAGGAAGCGATCGACAATCCCAAGATCATGGAGGAGCAGATCGCCAGCATTCCGTGGAAGCGCGCGGCCGATCCGAAGGAGATTGCAAGGCTCGCCGTCTATCTGGCATCGCAGGATGCGGACTATGTGACGGGCGCGACCTTCGTGATCGATGGCGGCCTCATGCTGAATATGGGCCAGGGGGCTTGATCGCATGAGGGGGTTCGTCGTCGAGAATCTCGAACCGCTCTCGCTCGCGCGCGGCCCGCGAATAGCAGGCATGTATGCGCTCAGCCCCTACGTCTGGAAGGAAGGCGATGCCTACTCCTTGATGTTGCGGATCGTGCCGGACGAGCCCAATCCCGCCGACAAGATCGCGCGCATCCATTATGGAAGATCCAAGGACGGGCTGCATTTCATATTGGATGACGAGCCGGTCATCGCGCCCGGCCCGGATGCGGACGATCTCGACGGATGCGAGGATCCGACCGTGATCGCGCTGCCGGAAGGCTATTTCGTCTATTATACCGGATGGAACGAGACCAGGAAGGAAGGCAAGCTGCTGCTCGCAAAGGGCCCGGATCCGAAGCGTCTCGCGAAGATTGGCGTGGCGATCGAATCTGCGCCGGATCGGCGCAATCCCAAGGAAGCGACGGTGATCGCGACTCCGCAGGGCGATTGGCGCATGTTCTTCGAATATGCGGCCGGCGAAGCGTCCAAGATCGGTGTTGCGCGGGCGGCCACGGTGGACGGGCCCTGGAGCCTGGCCCAGCCGCTATGCGCGGCGCGTCCCGGCCGATGGGATGGGTGGCATATCAGCACCGGGCCCGTTTGGCAGCCCCAGCATGGCGCGCCCATCATGTTCTATAATGGCGCAAATCAGAACGCGCATTGGCGTATCGGCTGGATCATGCTGGACGCGAGCTATGTTCAAATTGTGGAACGCGCCGAGGAACCTCTGATCATTCCTCCGCCACCGGAGGGGGACGCCACGGACATCGCCTTCGCTGCCTCCTGCATATCGGAGGGGGATTTGGTGCAGCTCTATTATTCGGTGGCAGACAAGGACATGCTGCGCGCCACTTTGAGACCGATCTGGAATTGAGGATCTGAACGCGATCGAGTGGAAAGGCCGGGCGCGACCCTTTATCGCATGGCCGATGCGTGAAGACGTCCTGCGGCTGACCGCCGTTTCAAAATCCCTGCCGGGCGGGCGGCGGCTGTTCGAGGGCCTCGATCTCGTGCTGGCAGCGGGGGAGCAGGTCGCCATCCGCGGCGAATCCGGGGTCGGAAAGTCGACCTTGCTCAACATCGTCGCGGGGCTCGATGCGGCCGATAGCGGGGAAATAATGGTCGCGGGCAGGAATCTCGCCGGGCTCGACGAGACGGAGCGGACGGTAATTCGGCGGGACAAGATCGGCTTCGTGTTCCAGGCCTTCCATATTCTGCCCTATCTCGACCTCGCCCAGAATGTCGCCTTTCCGCTCATCCTCCAGAAAATCCCGCGGTCGAAGGCGATCGCGCGGGCGGGCGAGCTGCTGGATGCCGTGGGCCTGGGAGAGCGACGGCGAAGCTATCCCAAGGAGCTTTCGGGCGGCGAGCTTCAGCGTGTCGCGATCGCGCGGGCGCTGGTGCATGAGCCCGCCCTGATCCTCGCCGACGAGCCGACCGGCAATCTCGATCCGGATACGGCCGAGCAGATCATGGCGCTGCTCGGCCGGAGCGTGAAGCAGCGCGGTGCGGCCATGCTCCTCGTGACTCACTCGCCGACCGCCGCGGCGACCGCCGACCGGCAATTGCTGCTCACGCCGCACGGGCTGGTTCCGGCCCATGGCTGAGACGGGCGGCGGATGGCGCTGGCTGATCGCCGGAGAGCTGCGCGCCTTCCCGATGCGGTTCCTGCTGGCGGGACTTGCCATCGCCATCGGCGTTGCGCTCGCCTTCGCCGTCCATGTCATCAACCGTTCGGCGGCCGACGCCTTCGGCCAGGCCGTGCGGAGCGTCTCGGGCGGATCCGATCTCCAGATAAGCGGCGCGAGCGCGCTCGGTTTCGACGAGACGCTCTATCCACGGCTGATGGCGCTCGAGATCGTCGCCGATGCGAGCCCGGTCGTGCAGCTCAGGGCCATGATCGGCGAGCAGAACAAGCCGATCACCCTTCTCGGCCTCGACATGCTCCGCGCGCTTACCGTTTCGCCGAACCTGATCGGGCGGACTTCGGCGGAAGCAGGCGAAGCCGAGGCCGCGCTGGACATGGACGCGCTCTACCTGTCCGAAACCGCGCGCGCGCAGAATGGCCTGAGAATTGGCGGCCGTGTGGACGTTCGTGCGAACGGCCGAAGCCATAGCTTCACCATCACGGGCGACCTGCCGGGCGTGGATGCGGGGCAGGCGATCGGAGTCATCGACATAGCGACAGCGCAATGGCGGTTCGGCAGGCTGGGAATGCTCGACCGGATCGACCTGAAGCTCGCGCAAGGCGTGTCGATCGAGGCGGCGCGCAGAGCCGTCGAGACGGTCCTTCCCGGCAGCGCGCGATTGACCGATGCCGAGGCCGAGAGCCGCCGTGGCGACACGCTGTCGCGCGCCTATCGGGTGAATCTCGACATGCTCGCGCTCGTGGCGCTGCTGACGGGCGGCTTTCTCGTCTATTCGGCGCAATCCCTTTCCGTGACGCGGCGGCTGCGGCAATTTGCGCTGCTGCGGACGCTCGGCATGCAGAAGCGCGCGCTCGGCGCGCAGCTGCTCGGCGAAGGCGCCCTATTGGGGATCGCCGGATCGCTCCTCGGGCTCGCGGGCGGCTATGCCATTGCCGGGGCCGCGCTGAGATTTGTCGGCGGCGATCTCGGCGCCGGCTATTTTGGCGGCACCTCTCCCAAGCTCCACTTCGCGCCCATGGCCGCGCTCCTGTTCCTTTCCTTCGGCATCGCGACGGCCGTCGCAGGGAGCTATGTGCCCGCCCGGCAGGCAGCGCGGATCGCGCCTGCCCAGACGCTGAAGGATGCCGGCGATCCGGTCGATCCGCGCGCAGCGCCCAAAGCTTGGCCGGCCATGGCGCTGATCGCCCTAGCCACCCTTTTCGCCTTCCTCCCGGCGGTGAACCGGCTGCCGCTGTTCGGCTATCTTGCGGTCGCGCTGATGCTTGCCGGATGCGTGGCCGGCATGCCGTGGCTGGCCCGGACGCTGCTCCGACCGCTTGCCCGGGCCGACAGCCGCCTTCCCTCCCTCGATCTGGCCCTGCATCGCCTGCTCGGTGCGCCCTCGCAAGCTTCGACGGCGTTGGGCGGGATTGTCGCGAGCACGGGACTGATGATCGCGATGGCCGTGATGGTGACGAGCTTCCGCGGTTCGGTGGATGACTGGCTCGCCAGCTTCCTCAGCGCCGATCTTTATGTGGCGGCCGCGTCGAACGAAGCCTCATTCGACGCGGAGACGCAGAGACGGCTGGCGGATACGCCCGGCGTGGCGGGGATCGCGTTCAGCAAGAGCCTATCCATGACGCTCGATCCGGAGCTTCCTCCCGTCCTGCTGCTGGTCCGGCCGGTCGCCGGGCCCGGCTATGAGCTGCCGCTGATCGAGAAAGCCCGACGCCCGGGCGTCGGGCTTGCGCTGTGGCTGTCCGAGCCCGCGGCGCGGCTCTACGGAGCCCGGCCCGGCGCGCCCATTTCGCTCCCGATCGGAAAGGAGGGAGAGCCGGCAAGAGCTTATGTCGCCGGTATCTGGCGCGATTATGCACGGCAGCAGGGCGCCATCATCATCGATGCCCGCGATTATATAGCGCTGACCGGCGATGAAATGCGGAGCGAGGCGGCGGTCGATATTGCGCCGGGCGCATCGGTTCCGGCGGTGCGTGCCGCGATCGAGGCGAGGCTGCCGCCCGATCTCGCCGGACGCGTCAGTTTTGCCGAGCCCGCCTCGCTCCGCGCGCGGGCCTTGGCGCTGTTCGATCGCAGCTTCGCGATCACCTATGTGCTCGAGGCGATTGCGATCCTGATCGGGCTTGCGGGCGTTGCCGCGACGATCTCGGCGCAGACGATCGCGCGGATCAAGGAATTCGGCATGCTCCGCCATGTCGGAATGACGGCCGGGCAGATCCTGGCCATGCTGGCGAGCGAAGGCGCGCTGCTTGGGTTTATCGGCGTCACCGCGGGAATTACCGTCGGGCTCGCGCTGAGCCAGATCCTCATCCATGTGATCAACCCGCAATCCTTCAACTGGACCATGGCGACGACGATCCCATGGGCCCTGATCCTGGCCGTGGTGGCGGCCCTGATCATCACTGCGGCCGGGACGGCGGTGATCGCCGGGCGGCGGGCGGTATCGCGCGACGCGGTGCGCGCCGTGCGGGAGGATTGGTGATGCGCTGGCGGCACATGCTCGCCCTGCTCGCGCTTGGCATAAGCTGCGCCGGGCCGGCGGCGGGGCCCGATCCGGACTATCCACCGGTCATGCCCGGCGTCGAATTCCGCTTCCCGCGGGACCATGGCGCGCATCCGGCCTATCGCACCGAATGGTGGTATTTCACGGGCTGGCTGCAAGGCGCGGATGGAAAGCCGCTGGGCTTCCAGATCACATTCTTCCGCTCGCGACCTTCGGCGGACCCATCGAATCCGAGCGCCTTCGCGCCAAGGCAGATACTCTTCGCCCATGCCGCGCTGTCCGATCCCGTGAAAGCCAGGCTGATCCACGATCGGCGCATCGCCAGGGCGGGTTTCGGACTCGCGACCGCCGCAGAGGGCGATGCCAGGATCAGGCTGCTCGACTGGCGCCTCGACCGACGCGCCGACGGGATCTTCCGCGCGCATGTTCCAGCGCGCGATTTCGCGCTGGACCTCGCCTTCGCACCGACGCAGCCGGTGATGGTGAATGGCGATCGCGGCTATAGCCGCAAGGGCCCGCGCCCGGAGCAGGCGAGCTATTATTATTCCATGCCGCAGCTGGCGGTGACCGGGACGGTAGTGAAGGACGGCAAGCCGATCGCGGTCAAGGGACGCGCCTGGCTCGATCGCGAATGGTCGTCCACTCTTCTTCCGCCCAATGCCGCGGGCTGGGATTGGACCGGGATCAATTTCGATGATGGCGCTGCGCTGATGGCCTTTCAGGTGCGCGGACGTGACGGCCATCCGATCCATGCGGGCGGCACGATGCGGCGGCCGGACGGCAGCCAGATCGTCCTCGCCCCCGCCGATGTCCGGTTCGTGCCGCGACGACGCTGGCGCTCACCGCAAACGGGCGCCGTCTACCCCGTCGAAGCGGACTTCATCGTCCGATTGCCCGAAGGCGTGAGACGCGTCCGCCTCAAGCCGCTGTTCGACGCGCAGGAGCTTGACGGGCGCGCAGGCGCGATGCCGGTCTATTGGGAAGGATTGGTTTCGACCCAGAGCGGGCGCGGCTATTTAGAGCTGACCGGATATGCAGGCGCGCTTCGCTTTTAGCGCAGCCTTGCACGTCGGCGTCTCACGACCACAGCGTCCATCATGGCACGCCGGAATTGCCGCAATTCTGCGCACATCCCAGGCTGCGCGCCGAAATGTCCGGGAAGGCAGGGAATTCAGGAAGGGGTGGTGCCGCTTACAGGACTCGAACCTGTGACCCTCGCATTACGAATGCGATGCTCTACCAACTGAGCTAAAGCGGCGAACCGGCGGGCTCCTTATCAGCGCGTCCGATCGAGCGCAACCGCCTCTGCGCTTTACCGATCATCAACCGTCCCTGGTGCAGTCTTTCATCCGCGGGACAGTCCCGCCGGAGCAGCGTCGTGATGGAAGATGGATCGCGGAGCGAGGCAAGCGGGACGATCGACCGGGACTATCCGGCCGCGCTCGAGCCGATGATGGAGCCGCCGCCCGCGATCGGCGCACGCGAGCGCCGCATTCATGCCCGCGCGCATGATCATTGGCAGTCCCTGCTGCGCGGCCGCGCCTTTCCGTCGATCGCGGAACTTGACGGCGCATGGCTGCGCGGATTCGCGCCGCATGCCCTGCTGATCGAACTATCCGGCACCAAGCCGTCCATCGCCTTCATCGGCGAAACGCTCCGCGACGAGGCCGGGCTCGGCGCGGAAGGCCGCCTTGCGCTGGCCGACATGCCGGAAGGCTCGCTCCTGTCGCATCTGGCGACGCGCTATCCGCAAGTCCTCGCCCGCCGTGCCCCGATCGACTTCGAGGCCGAGCTGGCCGGCGATCATGGCGACATCCTTCTCTATCGCGGCATCCTGCTGCCCTTCTCGTCCAACGGCAGGGACATCGACCATATTTACGGCCTGCTGAGCTGGAAGCTGCTCACGCCCGAAGCGCTGCCGGCGGATATCGTCACCGCCATGAACGGCCTGTTCGGCGATCGCCCGGCCTTTCCGTTCGCATTGTGCGAGTCGCCGTGGAAGATGGCGCACGCCTGATCGGGCTGGGTAGCGCTTTGTTGCGCCGCCACCCTCCGCCGCGAAGCTAAAATAACCCCACGCCCCATGCGCGACATGCCCCGTTGCGATGTGAAGCAACCGTGTGCCCGATCCTTGTACCGGCTCTGGGCGGCGCGCATATCCCCGGCTACGAAACGACACGGGCCCATATGATGCGCCCATGTGCGAAGGAGCAGGACGAATGAATGCCACCCGGGCGATCCAGGGCGACGAGACGCTTACCGCATCCGAACAGGCATTGGCTGCGGCATTGCTCGATGGCGCGCTGCCCGGGGAGACGGACGGGTTCGATGCCGCCGCCCGCATGTCGGCCGCCGCCTTTCTCGCCCGCATCGCCGCGCATCGCCGCCCGGGCACGCCCGCCTTCGCGCTCGAAACGCTGGGGGGAGAGGGCGCACGGCGGCGGATGCGGCTCGGCATCGTCAATGACGACATGCCCTTTCTGGTCGATTCGATCGCGGGCGCGCTCGCCGCGCACCGGATCGACATTCATCGCCTGCTCCATCCGATCGTCTCGGTCCGCCGCGATGCGGAGGGCGGGCTTCAGTCCATCCTCCGCGGCGATGCGAGCGGCGAACGGCGCGAATCGATCGTCTATCTGGAGGTGGAGCGCGCCGATGCGCGCGTTCGCCGCGCGCTGGAGCGGGAGCTGGGCGACGTGCTGGCCGATGTCCGCGCCGCCGTATCCGACTGGCCGAGGCTCCAGCTCGCGCTGCGCGAGGAGGCCGATGCCATGCCCGACGGCGAAGGCGCGGCGCTGCTCCGCTGGTTTCTCGAACGGCATTTCACGCTCCTCGGCCATCGCATCGAGACCGCGGAGGGCATCGCCCCCGGCGGGCTCGGCATCTTCCGCCGCCCCGGCCAGCCGCTATGGAGCGATGCGGTACGCAATGCCGCGATCCGCTGGTTCGAGCGCGGATGCGAGGCGCCGCTGATCCTGAAGGCGGATCGCATCGCCACCGTCCATCGCCGCGCGCCGCTCGACCTGCTCGTCCTGCCGGTGCGCAATGAGGGCCGCATCACCGGCCTCTCCATCCATGCCGGCCTGTGGACGAGCGCCGCGCTCCGCGCCCCCTCCGACCGGGTCCCGCTGCTGCGCACGCGGCTCACCGCGATCGAGGAGAAACATGGTTTCGATCCCACCAGCCATGCCGGCAAGACGCTGCGCCATGTGCTGTCCGCACTGCCGCATGATCTGCTGATCGGCATCGATCCCGCCGGGCTGGAATCGGTCGCGCTCACCGCAATGTCGCTCGCCGATCGGCCGCGGCCCAAGCTGGTGCTCGTGCCCGGCACGCTCCGCCGTCATCTCTTCGCTTTCGTCTGGCTGCCGCGCGAGGCGCTGTCGACCGCCCGCCGCGTCGCGATCGGCGCGCTGCTCGAAAAGGCCGCTGGCGCCACTATCTCAAACTGGGCGCTCGAACTGGGCGAAGGCGATCTCGCGCTCATCCGCTACACGCTCGATCTCCCGCACGGCGCCGAGCTGCCCGATGCCGCTCCGCTCGATGCGGAGATTGAGGCGATGCTGCGCGGCTGGGCCGTGGCGGTCGAGGATCATCTGGCCGATCGGGGCAATGCCACGCGCGCCACGCGCCTAACCCTCCACTGGGCGGAAACCTTCCCACCCGGCTATCGCAACCGCTACCATCCCGCCGAAGCCGCGCTCGATATCCAGCGCCTCGCCGCCCTTACGGACGATACGGCCCGGGGCGCGCGCATCTATCGCGCCACCGGCGATGGGCAGGCGAGCCTGCGCATCAAGACCTATCGGCTCGGCGGCCTGATCCCGCTCTCGGAAGCCGTGCCGGTGTTCGAGAATTTCGGCTTCGTGGTATTGGAGGAGATCCCCACCCCGCTCGACGGCGGCAATGCGGGCTATATCCACGAATTCCTCGTCCAGGCGGATTCGCCCGCCGCCGCCGATGCGCTGATCGCGCGCGCGCCGCTGGTCGAGGAAGCGATGGCGGCTGTGCTCGAGGCCCGCGCCGAAAATGACGCGTTCAACGCGCTGATGGTTTCGGTCGGCCTCGATCCGCGCGCAGTGATCCTGTTCCGCGCCTGGTTCCGCTATCTGCGCCAGACCGGCGTTCATTATAGCCTGCAGACGGTGATGGACGCGCTGCGCAAGGCGCCCGCCATCGCCCGCGCGCTGATCGCCTTGTTCGATGCGCGCCACGATCCGGCCGGCCGGGGCGATGCCAAGGCCGCCGAGGCCGCAATCGACGAGGGGCTGACCGCCGTCGCCGCGATCGACGATGATCGCATCCTCAGGCGCCTGCGCGCGCTGATCCTCGCGACGCTGCGCACCAATGCCTTCTCGCCCGCCGGGCAGGAAGCGCTCGCCTTCAAGCTCGACAGCGCTGCCGTTCCCGGCCTGCCCCGGCCCCTCCCCTGGCGCGAAATCTGGGTCTATTCGCCGCGTGTCGAGGGCATTCATCTGCGCGGCGGCCCGATCGCGCGCGGCGGCCTGCGCTGGTCCGACCGGCGCGATGATTTCCGCACTGAAATATTGGGCCTGATGAAGGCGCAGGTAGTGAAGAACGCCGTGATCGTGCCTACGGGCGCGAAGGGCGGCTTCTATCCCAAGCAGCTCCCCACCCCCACCGATCGCGACGCATGGCTCGCCGAGGGCACGGAAAGCTACCGCATCTTCATCCGCGCGCTGCTCTCCGTCACCGACAATCTGGTCGAAGGCGCGGTCGTCCATCCGGACCGGGTGGCGATCCATGACGGCGACGATCCCTATTTCGTCGTCGCGGCGGACAAGGGCACGGCCAGCTTCTCCGATGTCGCCAATGCCATCGCGCTCGAACGCGGCTTCTGGCTGGGCGATGCCTTCGCCTCGGGGGGCAGCGTCGGCTATGATCATAAGGCGATGGGCATCACCGCGCGCGGCGCCTGGGTCTCGGTCCAGCGCCATTTCGCCGAAATGGGCGTGGACGTGCAGAGCCAGCCGATCCGCGTCGCCGGCTGTGGCGACATGTCGGGCGACGTGTTCGGCAATGGCATGCTGCTGTCGAAGGCGCTCAAGCTCGTCGCTGCCTTCGATCATCGCCATATCTTCCTCGATCCCGATCCCGATCCGGCGAAAAGCTGGGCGGAGCGCGCCCGCCTGTTCGCGCTGCCCCGCTCCTCCTGGGCCGACTATGATGCGAAGCTGATCTCCGAAGGCGGTGGCGTCTTCCCCCGCACGCAAAAGGCGATCCCCCTCTCCGCCCCCGTCAAGACGATGCTGGGCGTGGAGGAGGACAGCCTCGATCCCTCCGCGCTCATCTCCGCCATCCTCAAGGCCGAGGTCGATCTCCTCTGGTTCGGCGGCATCGGCACCTATGTGAAGGCGCGCGACGAGAGCAATATGGAGGTCGGCGATCCCGCCAATGACGCACATCGCGTGAATGGCGAGGATATCCGCGCCAAGGCGATCGGCGAGGGCGCCAATCTCGGCGTCACCCAGGCCGGCCGCATCGCCTATTCGGAAAAGGGCGGGCGCATCAACACCGACTTCATCGACAATTCGGCCGGCGTCGATTGTTCGGACAATGAGGTCAATATCAAGATCGCGCTCAACCGCGAGATGAACGAGGGCCGCCTCCCCCAAGAGGATCGCAACGCGCTCCTCGCGCGCATGACGGACGATGTCGCGGCGCTGGTGCTGGAGGATAATCGTCTCCAGACACTCGCTTTGTCGCTCGCCGAGCGCGGCGGCGCCGATGCGCTGCCCGCCCAGCTTCGCGTGATCGAGATTCTCGAAGCGGCCGGCCGCGTCGACCGCACGGTCGATGGTCTTGAGAGCAATGAGGAACTGCTCCGTCGCGAGCAGGACGGGCGCGGCCTCACCCGGCCCGAGCTCGCCATACTCCTGTCCCATGGCAAGCTCGCGCTGCAGGAGGCGATCGAGCGGACGAACCTTTCCGCCGATCCGCTGCTCGCGCCGCTGCTCCATGCCGCCTTCCCCCGCGAGATGCGCGAGAATTTCGCCAAGGCGATCGATGCCCATCGGCTGCGCGGGCCGATCATCGCCACCAAGATGGCGAACCGGGTCGTCAACCGGCTCGGCCTCGTCACGCCCTTCGAACTGATGGAGGAGGAAGGGACCAGCCTCGCCTCGGTCGCCGCCGCCTATTTCGCGGTGGACCGGATCTTCGATCTCGAGACATTGTGGAACGACATCGAGCGGGCTGAGGTGGGCGAGGATGCACGGCTGCTGCTGCTCGACACCGCGGCGGCTGCGGTTCGCCTCCATGTCGCCGATCTGCTGCGCGCCGCCCCTTCCGAATTCGGCCCGGGCGATCTTGCCGATCGGCTGCGCCCCGGCATCGATCGGCTCGACGCCGCCTTGCAGGATCTGCTGAAGCGCGAGGCGCGGCTCCAGGCCGATACGCTGCGCGAGCATATTTCCGGCAGCGGCGCGGACAGGGCGATCATCGATCGCATCGTGCGCCTCAACGAGCTGGACGGCGCGATCGGCACCGCCTCGCTCGCCAGCCGGCTCGGTATCGACGAGATAGTCGCGACGCTCGCTTATGTCCGTCTCGGCGAGGCGCTGGGTCTCGACTGGGGCAAGGCGGCGGCGCTGCGCTTCACCTCACCCGATCCGTGGGAAAGGCTGCTGGCGGCGGGCATAGCGCGCGAATGCGAACAACTCCGGCTCGATTTCCTCGCCCGCTTCACCGATGATCCGCTGGCCGAGGTCGATGCCTGGCTCGCGGCCCAGTCGGCGCGCGTCGATCAGTTCCGCCGCCTCGTCGACCGCGTCCGCGCAAGCCCCGTCACTACCGTCGCCATGCTCTCTCAGCTCGCCGGCCAGGCCCGCGTTCTGCTGGGCCGGTAAAGACGCCGTCCCACAAGTGCCCCACCCACTTACCGTTATCCCTGCGAAGGCAGGGATAACGAACCATTCAATCCCCAATCCAACGAAATCACCCACCCCACAATTGCGATCCATTCGCAAAACTGTTGCAAATGCGAATCGATCGCGTTACGCAAATCCAACCATCACCAATCGGGATCCGCCCGCGCTCCGTCATGCCCCACATCGCAACAGCCAAGGGCATGTCCGATCAGAACCGGCGCGGCTTCTGGCTGCGGCATCTGCATCGCTGGCACTGGATCAGCTCGGGCCTCTGCCTGATCGGCATGCTGCTCTTCGCCGCCACCGGCATCACGCTCAATCATGCCGGCGACATCGCCGCGACGCCTGTCGTCACCAGCCGACAGGCCATGCTCCCCCCACCCGCGCTCCGGCTGCTCCAGGACGCCGTGCCGCAGGATAGCCGCAAGCCGCTCCCCGATGCGGTCCGTGCCGCCGCGGGACAGGCGCTCGGCATCGCCATTCCGCCAAGCGACGCCGACTGGTCCGACGAGCTAATCTATCTCGATCTGCCCCGACCCGGCGGGGAAGCCACGCTGTCGATCGACCGCGCGACCGGCGACATAAGCTATGAGCGCACCGATCGCGGCTGGGTTTCCTATTTCAACGATCTGCACAAGGGCCGCAATGCGGGGCCTGCATGGGGCTGGTTCATCGACATATTCGCCGGCGCCTGTCTGGTCTTCACCATCACCGGCCTGGTCCTGCTTCAGCTTCATGCCGGAAACCGCCCGGCGACCTGGCCGATCGTCGGCTTCGGCCTGCTCGTGCCGCTGCTTCTTGCCCTTCTGTTCATCCATCGATGAGGATGCTTCCGTGAAGATAAGCCATAATATCGTGATCGGCGGGCTTGCCGCGCCGGCCTCAGCGCTTTTCGCCTTTCCCGCCATGCCGGCCGGGCTCGATCTCAGCATCACCATCCCGCAGATCAAGGTCGCCGAATATCATCGGCCCTATGTCGCGGTCTGGCTCGAACAGCCCGACCAGCCGACCGCGCGCACCCTCTCCGTCTGGTATCAGACGGTGAAGAAGGGGAATGAGGAAGGCACCAAATGGCTGCATGACGTGCGGAGCTGGTGGCGCAAGTCGGGTCGGTCGATGCGCTTCCCGGCGGATGGGATCAGCGGCGCCACCCGCGCGCCCGGCCCGCAGAAGCTCTCCTTCACCGCCGGCAAGGGCCCGCTCGGCACGCTCGCGCCGGGCAATTACGAGCTGGTCGTCGAAGCGGCGCGCGAGGATGGCGGGCGCGAGCTCGTCCGCCTGCCCTTCGCCTGGCCGGCCACACCAGGCCAGACGATGGTGCGCGCCAGCGGCAAGAGCGAGCTGGGCGCGATCGCGCTCAGCGTGAAGCCCTGATCGGGAGGAGGCCGATGCTCCGTTCCCTCGCCACCGCCGCCGCAGCGCTTGCGCTCCTCGCCACGCCCTTCGCGGCCGAGGCGCATCGTCCCTGGCTGCGCCCTTCCTCCACCGTGCTTTCGGGCGATGAAAGCTGGGTCACGGTCGATGCCGCCGCGTCCACCGACCCCTTCGTCCTCGATCATCAGCCGCTCCGCCTGCCCGGCTTTGCCGCCTGGGCGCCGGACGGGCATGAAGTGCCGCTCGAAAATGCGCTCACCGGCCGCTATCGCACCACTTTCGACGTCCATCTGACGCAGCAGGGCAGCTATCGCATCGGCCTCGTCCAAAACGGCATCGCCGGCAGCTACATGCTCAATGGCGAACAGAAGCGCCTCCCCCGCGGCCTGACGAAGGACAATTATTCCGATCAGATACCTTCCGGCGTCACCGACGTGGCCCTAAGCGAGGTCCTCAACCGCAACGAAACCTACGTCACCCTCGGCCAACCCACCCCCCTCAAGCCCACCGGCCAGGGCCTGGAGCTGGTGCCCGTCACCCATCCCAATGATCTCGTCGCCGGCGAACCCGCCACCTTCGCCTTCCTGATCGACGGCAAGCCTGCTCCGAGCCTCAGCATCACCATCATCCCCGACGGCCGCCGCTATCGCGACGACACTGCCGAACGCCGCTTCGTCACCGACGCCACTGGCCGGGTAACGATCGACTGGCCGGCGCCCGGCCTTTACTGGCTGAACGCCACCGCGACCGATGCCAGGGTCTCGCTCCCCGCCGCGAAGGAGCGGCGCCTCGGCTATACCACCACGCTCGAAGTGCTGGCGCCCTGACCTTGTCCACCTCCCCGCCCCGGCCCATGCCGGGGCACGAACCGCGCATCCTGCTCCCCGCCTCGCTCGACGCGGACGCCTTCTACCGGCGCGATCCCGCCGCCCGCCTCATTGCGCTTTCCGGGCGCACCATGGGCACGACATGGTCCGCCCATCTCGTCGCCGGCACCATTCCCGCCGAGCGCCTCCAGGCCGCCATCCAGGCCGAGCTCGACCAGGTCGTGGCCGAGATGAGCCATTGGGAGGCGGGATCCGACCTCAGCCGCTTCAATCGCGCGGCCCCGGGGAGCTGGCACAGCCTGCCCTCCGGCTTCTTCGCCGTTCTCGATACCGCGCTCGAACAAGCGGGCGCCACTGGCGGCGCCTTCGATCCCACTATCGGCGCGCTGGTCGATCTGTGGGGGTTCGGCGCCAAGCCAGCCCCGCTCGTGCCGCCCTCCGAAGCAGCAATCGCTGCTGCGCTTGCCCGCACGGGATGGAAGGGGATCGAGATCGATCGCCACGCCCGCCGCGCCCGCCAGCCGGGCGGCGTAGCGCTCGATTTCTCCGGCATCGCCAAGGGCTATGGCGTCGATCGGGTCACCGGCTGCCTCCGGGCCCATGGCATTGCCGACTATCTGATCGAGGTGGGCGGCGAGCTCAGCGGCGCGGGTATCAAGACCGACGGGCAACCCTGGTGGGTCGATATAGAGGCGCCCCCCGGCGCCGGCCTCCCCGCGACACGCGCCGCGCTCCACGGCCTGTCTATCGCCACCTCAGGCGACTATCGCCGCTTCTTCGATCATGACGGCCGCCGCTACGCCCACAGCCTCGATCCGCGCAGCGGCCGGCCGATCGGCAATGGCCTCGCCTCCGTCGCCGTCCTTCATGCCCAGTGCATGATCGCCGATGCGCTGGCGACCGCGCTGACAGTGCTCGGTCGCGAAGCTGGCCTCGCTCATGCTGCGCAGCATGGCATCGCCGCGCTGTTCGTCGAGCGCACCACCAGCGGCTTCAGCGAAAGCCTCTCCCCGGCGCTTGCGGCCATGGCGGACTGAGATGGCCGATCCCCTCCGCATCGGCCTCGCCATCGTCGCCACATCATGCTGGCTCGCACTATGCGTTGCCGCCTTCCGCGCCCATTACGCCCGCCGCCCGCGACCCTTCACCTTGTCGACGGACAGCATGCCCCTCCTGCTGGTCCATGCCAGCCAGACCGGCTTTGCCGAGCAGGTCGCCCAACGCACCGCTGTCACACTCGGCGACGCGGGCATCATGGTGCAGACGGTGTCGCTCGGCGAACTTGATCCAACGATGCTCACCTCGGTCGATCGCGCGCTTTTCATCGTCAGCACCACGGGCGAGGGCGACGCGCCCGACAATGCGGCCTCCTTCCTCGCCACCGCCGCGCGGCCGACCTCGCTTGCCGGCCTGCGCTATGCGCTGCTCGCGCTGGGCGACCGCCGCTACCGCCATTATTGCGCCTTCGGCCATCGGCTCGACCATTGGCTGAGGGCCAATGGCGCTCGCGCCGAGGCGGACCTGATCGAGGTCGACAATGGCGATCCCGGCGCGCTGCGCCACTGGCAACAGGGCCTGCGGCTGTTCGGCGCCGACAGCGACATGCCCGACTGGGCGCCGCCCGCCTATCAGCGCTGGCGCCTCGCCGGACGCCGCCTGCTCAATTCTGGCAGCTTAGGCGGCGAGATCCATCACATCATCCTCGAGCCCGAGGACAGGCTCCCTGACTGGGCAGCGGGCGACATAGTCGAGCTCTACCCCGGTCCCGCCGCAGACGCCTTCGCAGTGGACGGCCCGGCGCTGCCGCATCGCGAATATTCGGTCGCCTCGATCCCGGCGGACGGACGGATCGAATTGGTCGTCCGCCGCATGAGGCACCCCGATGGCCGGCCGGGCCTCGGCTCGGGCTGGCTATGCGAGCATGCCGCGCCCGGCACCGCGATTGCGCTCCGGATCAGGACCAATCGCGCCTTCCATGCACCCGAACCGTCCCGGCCGATGATCCTGATCGGCAACGGCAGCGGGATTGCCGGCCTGCGCGCGCATCTGAGCGCCCGGCCCGAGGCCAGCCGCAACTGGCTGCTCTTCGGAGAGCGCAGCGCGCTTCACGACCGGCTGTTCGCTGACGAACTCGACCGCTGGCGAGAGTCGGGCCGGCTCGCCCGGCTCGACCTCGCTTTCTCCCGCGACACGCCTGATCGTCCCTATGTCCAGCATCGGCTGCTCGATGCGGCGGATACGCTGCGCGACTGGGTGGAGCAGGGTGCCGCTCTCTATGTCTGCGGAAGCCAGGAGGGAATGGCTGCCGGGGTGAACGCCGCGCTCGCGACGATCCTCGGCGCCGATCGGCTGGAAGCGCTGGGAGAGGAGGGTCGTTACCGCCGCGACGTCTATTGAACCTGACCGCGCTCATCCTGCCATGAATATGTAAGCTGCAGCGAGCCTAGGCGTCCGCCCAGCGCCGCAGCAGATTATGATAGACGCCGGTCAGACGGATGATGGCGGCATCGCCCTGGCCGCGATCCGCGGCGATCGTCTGAATCGCGCTGTCGAGATCGAACAGCGTCCGCCGCGCGCCATCGTCGCGCACCATCGACTGGATCCAGAAGAAGGAGGCGATCCTCGCCCCGCGCGTCACCGGCGTCACATGATGCAGGCTGGAGGCGGGATAGAGGATCATATCGCCCGCATCGAGCTTCACCGAATGCGTGCCCAGATGATCCTCGACGGTCAGCTCGCCGCCATCATATTCGTCCGGACCGGACAGGAAGAGCGTCGCCGAAAGATCGCTGCGGATACGGAAGTCGCTGCCCCGCCGGATGCGGATCGCATTGTCGACATGAGTGTCGAAACGGTCGCCGCCGGCATCATAGCGATTGAACAGCGGCGGATAGACTTTGAGCGGCAGGGCGGCCGCGATGAACAATGGCGAACGCCCCAGCGTATCGAGCACATGGCCGCCCAGCGCCTGCGCCACGGGCGAATCCTCGGCAAGCTGCCGGTTGCGCTTGGCGAGCGCGGATTGGTGGCCCGAAGTGGCATTGCCATCGATCCATTCGGCGCCGTCCAGCGCCCGGCGGAACTCCGCCACCGCCTCGGCCCCGAGCAGGCCGGGTATCGCGATGATCATCGAAAAGCTGCCCTCAACCGCGCAACTGGAAGGGAATGGGCACGAAGCCGACCGCCTCGACCGCCCGTCCCGCCTGCATCCCCGGCCGGAACTTCCATTTGCGCACCGTCTCCAGCGCCGCCTTGTCGAGCCGCTCGAAGCCGCTCGATCGGGCTATGCTGATCTCCTTCACCCGGCCCTCGGGGGTGATGACGACGCGGAGCCGCACCGTGCCCTCCTCGCGCCGCCTGCGCGATTCGATCGGATAACGGGGGGCGTCATTGCCGAGATTGGCCGCGCTCGCATCGGGCGGCGCGATCGGTGCGGCCGGCCCGGCCATGACGGCCGGTTCGGCAGGCGCCGCAATCGTGACCGGCGCGGGCGGCGGCAGGATCGGCATGGGCGCGTTCGCTAGAGGCGGCGGCGCGGGCGAAACCGTCCGGACGAGAGGCGCGGGAGTAACGATCCGGGGCTCGATAGTCTTTTCCGGCTTCGCAGGCGCTTCTTGCGGAATGGCGGGCGGCGGTGGCGGGGCCTTCGCCACCGGCAGCGGGATCAGCTCGACAATCGTCGGAGCCGTCTCCCTGGGCTTGCCGATCTCGACCATGTCCAGCTTCACCAGCGCCGCGAGCAACGTTCCATGAAGCAGGATGATCGCCGCGATCACCGGCCAGTTGGGGCGCGAACGCACGCCGAAGCCGGAAAGCGATGGAACGGCAGCGGATGGAGAGATTGGCTCGGCTCTGGTGAAGCTGCGCGGACCGGCTGGCTGCTGCGGCCGGGCGGGAAAAATGCTGTCCGAGCGTCGGCGATAGGTCGCGTGCATGCCGATCCCACTGTTCGCGGCAAACCCGGCCGAGTCGTCGCCCGCGTGCCACTGGGGTGACTAACGCGAATACTATTGAGAAGCAATCTCAAATCCTGACCAGCCGGGTAGCAGATCGATGCCGGGCATCCGCGTCGGGAGGCCTCCCCCACGACGCGGCCCCTGACATCAGAAAGTGTAAGCGAGGCTCAGCACGGCCGAGCGCGCCTCACCGGGTGTCGCCCAGCCGCCGCTCACCACGCCCGTCGCCGCGGTCACATTGTGGCGGATGTTGGTGAAATATTTCTCGTCGGTGAAATTCTGGACGTTGAGCTGCGCGGTCAGCCGGTCGGTCACCGGATAGGAAAGGAAAGCGCGATGGACGAGATAATCGTCCGACCTGAGCTGCGTGCCGAACAACAGGCTGCGATTGTTGAACGCGAAGCTGCCCTGATAGGTGAGGCCATAGCCGAGCTGCAGGCCGAAGGGCAGCGTGTAGGTGGTGAATAGGCTGCCCGAATGTTTGGGCACCTGCGTCAGCTCGTCGCCGCGCGCCGGATCGGGCAATGCCGCGCTATTGCCGCAGGCCGTGCCCGGATTGGCAAGGCAATAGTCGGAAACGCTCTGCCGGATCTTGCTGTCCAGATAGGTGTAGTTGGCGAAGATCGTCCAATCCGGCGTGATGTTGCCGCTGGCGCCGAGCGCGATGCCGTCGACGCGCGAGCGGCCGTCCGGCACGGGCAGCGTCGTCACGACCGGATCGTTGGTCGCGACCCGGAAGTTGCGCCGGTCATTGCGGAACAGCGCGGCGGTGAGCTGGAGGCGGCGATCGAGCAGGTCCGCCTTGACGCCGATCTCATAATTATAGGTCTTCTCTGCCCCCGCATCGCAAGGATCTACCGGGCCGCCCGTGCCTCCTGTGAGCGCACCGCAGCCGAGGCGCACGGTCGTCGAGGTCGGTACGCGCGAATTGCCATAAGCGGCGTAGAGGCTCACCGTTTCGACCGGCTTGAAGTTCAGGCCGACGCGATAGGAGAAGAGATTGTCCGTGCTGCGCTGCTCCAGACCGCGCGTATAGGCGCCGAGCGTCGCGGGCGCGGTCGAATAGGTGTCGGGCCGGAAGACGGCCTTAACATGCTCGTAGCGCAGGCCGAAATTGAGCTCGAGCTGCTCGACGATCTTGCTGGTGTCGAACAGATAGATGGCGGCATTTTCGGATGTGCCGACCGAGCGGCCGGAGCGGATGAAATTGACCGGGCCGGTGTAGGTGGTGACGGGATTGGCGATGCTGATCGGCGTCTCGGCCAGGGTCGTGCCATCGGCATTGCGCAGCAAATTGCCCTGCACCAGCCTATAATCCTCGCTGGTGAGTGATCCACCCAGCACGACCGTGTGCTCCATGCCGCCCCAGTCGGCCACCGCCTTGAGGTCCGTCTGAGTGTAGAGAAGCTGATTTTCCTGGTTGCGCACCAGTCCGCGCGGGCCGCTCGGGCTATAGAAACCGGGCGTGGCGCAGGCGGCACCCACCGGCGTCACGCCGTTGGCGAGGCAATAGCTTCCTTGCGGCGCACTGGTGACCGACTCCTGGTCCACGCGCTGCCAGCGCGTCAGGTTGCGGATCGAGACGGCATCGCTGAATTCATGGACGAAGCGCAGGGTGAGCTGGTCGAGCCTGATGTCCTGCTTGTCGAGATTCTCGATCCCGAAATAGTCGGAACGGTCGACGCCCGGCAGGATCCCGTCGCTCAACCCAGTCTTGAAATAGGGCACGCCATAGACGGGGACGTTGTCGTCCTCCTGATGGAGATATTGGAAGGTGAGGCTGGTGGGGCCGTCTATGCCGATCGTCGCCGAAGGGGCCACGCCCCAGCGCTTATATTTCTCCACGTCGCGGCCGGGAAAATCGTTCCTGTGCACGACGCCGTTCAGGCGCAGCGCGACCAGATCGGTGAGGCGGACATTGCTGTCGACCGTGGCGCGATAATAATCATCGGTGCCGATGCCGGCCTGGACGATGGTGAGATCATCGGGCTGCGGCGTCTTGCTGACGAGGTTGATCGTGCCGCCGACCGAGCCCGATCCGTTGAAGACGCTGTTCGCGCCATTATAGACCTCGATCTGCTGGAGGTTGAACGTCTCGGTGCGGCTATATTGCGCGCTGTCGCGAACGCCGTCCTGGGTGATGTCGTTATTGGCAGAATAGCCGCGCAGGTTGATGCTGTCGCCATAGCCGCCGCCGCCTTCGCCCGCGCCGAAGGTGATGCCCGGAATCGTCGAGAGCGCGTCGCGCAGCGTGAGCAGATTCTGCTTCTTGAGCGTCTGATTGCTGATGACCGTGATCGTCTGCGGCGTATCGAGCAGCGCGGCGGTGGCCTTGAGGCTTTCCACCCGTTCGACCTTGATCTCGTCGGCGATCGCCGTGTCGGTGACGGTGACGCCCTGAAGCTCGGCGCCCTCGCCTTCCGGCGGCGTGGCCTGCGCCATGGCCGGCGCGGCGCAGGCCGCAGACGCGATCATGCCGACGCAGGATAGCGCGATGAAGCGCATCGAGCCCGCCGCCGAAGCCTGCTTGTGCAGAAGATCCTTCATATTCCCCTCATCATCGTGCCGCCCTGCCGGCAATGAGGGTTTGCTAATGAGAGTCGTTCGCGAGGTCAAATTTATTGAGAAAGATTCTCACTATCATCGGTAAAATTCGCGGGACCCTTCTGCCGGCAGCCTTGCTGCAGCCGCCGGAACAGCCAGACGCGGATGGCGCTGGCCAAATTGGGAGGTTGCGCCTCGGTCACGCGCGCGGCGTCGATCCGCGCGACCAGCGCGTTCAGCGGCAGGGCCTCTTCGGCCGCTGCCGCTGCGAGCGCGGTCCAGAAAATGGGTTCCAGGCTGATCGAGGTGGCATGGCCGGCAATCATCACCGACCGTTTCACCGGACCGCTACCAGCGGCAGCCGAGCGCCGCGCGCTCAATACATATGCTGGCCGCCGTTGATCGACAGGGTCGATCCGGTGATGAAGCCAGCATCCTCGCTGCATAGAAAGGCCACGCCGCGCGCAATTTCATGCGCATGGCCGAGCCGGCCGACCGGGATCTTGGAGACGATCTTCGCAAGCACATCCTGCGGCACGGCGGCGACCATGTCTGTATCGATATAGCCCGGCGCAATGGCGTTCACGGTCACGCCGAACTTGGCGCCTTCCTGCGCCAGCGCCTTGGTGAAGCCATGGATGCCCGATTTGGCCGCGGCATAATTGACTTGGCCATATTGGCCGGCCTGGCCGTTGACCGAGCCGATGTTGATGATCCGGCCCCAGCCGCGCTCGCGCATCCCCGCGAAAGTCGCCTTGGCCATGTTGAAGCAGCCGCCGAGATTGACGTCGATCACCTCTTTCCACGCCTGATAGCTCATCTTGAGCAGCGTGCCGTCGCGCGTGATGCCGGCATTGTTGATCAATATGTCGACCGAGCCGAGCTCCTGCGCCACCTGGGCGACGCCCTCGGCACAGGCATCATGATCGGCTACGTCCCATTTATAGGAAGCAATGCCCGTCCGCTCGGTGAAGGCAGCGGCCTTGTCGACATTGCCCGTATAGGTGGCCGCAACCGTCACGCCCGCATCCTTGAGCGCTAGGCTGATCGCCTCACCAATGCCGCGGGTGCCTCCAGTTACGATCGCGACTCGTGCCATTGTCGATGATCCTCTCTTGATTGGACGTCAGGGCAAGTCGAGCCAGCCCCGCATCTCCTGTTTCATAAGCTTTTCCAGGAGATCGATACCGGCTTTTCCTGCATTCAGGCAAGGTAGATAGGCAAAAGATCGTCCACCTTTGGACTGGAATATTTCCCTCCCGCGAATTGCCAGCTCCTCGAGCGTCTCGAGACAATCGGCAGAAAAGCCCGGAGCGAAGATCGCAAGCTTGCGCACACCCTTGCCGGCCAGCGCCGCCAGCGTCGCGTCGGTCGCCGGCTCGAGCCATTTGGCCGGCCCGAAACGCGACTGGAAGGAGACGATCAGCTCGCGGCCCAGCGCCTCGCTTAGCAAGCGCGCCGTCGCCTGGCATTGACAATGATAGGGATCGCCCAGATCCAGCGTCCGCTGCGGCATGCCGTGGAAGCTCGCGACAATCGCCTCCGGCTCGAAATTGAGCGCGGCCAGCTCCTCCTCCACGCGCGTCTTCAGCGCGGCGATATAGGCCGGATGGTCATAATAAGGCGGCAGCGTCCGGATCGCCGGCTGCCAGCGCATCCGCGCGAGCGCGGCGAAGGCCGCGTCGTTCGCCGTCGCCGTCGTCGCCGCGCTATATTGCGGATAGAGCGGCGCCAGCAGGATCCGGTCGCAGCCCGCATCCTTCAGCGCCGCGACCCGCTCCGCAATGGCGGGCCTGCCATAGCGCATCGCATGATCGACGATCACGCTTTCCCCCAGCCGCTCGGCCAGCGCCGCCGCCTGCGCCCGCGTGATCGCGGCGAGCGGCGATCCATCCTCGCGCCACACCTGCTGATAGGCATGCGCCGATTTCCGCGGCCGCGTGGTCAGCACGATACCGCGCAGGATCGGCTGCCACAGGATGGGCGGAATCTCCACGACGCGCCGATCCGACAGGAATTCGCCCAGATAGCGGCGCACCGCGCGCGGCTCGGGCGCATCGGGGGTGCCGAGATTGACGAGCAGCAGCCCGATCCTGCCCGTCGCCACAGGCGGATGATCGGCCGGCCTCATTTCGTGCCTCCGGGACGCAACGGCAGATCGCGCAGCCGTTCGCCCGTCGCCGCGAAAAGCGCATTGGCGAGCGCGGGTGCCACCGGCGGCACGGCGATCTCGCCCACGCCGCCGGGCGCCTCCCCGCTTTCGATCAGCTCCACCCTTATCTCCGGAATGTCGGCCAGCCGCGGCAGGCCCAGCCCATCGAAATTGCGCACCGTCGCCACACCTTTCTCGATCCCGATCGCGCCGCCCAAGGCCGCCGCCATGCCCCAGATGATCCCGCCCTCAATCTGCTGGCGAACGATGTCAGGATGGATGATGCGGCCGCAATCGACCGCCGCCACGATCCGGTCGACCATGACCGCTCCGTCCCTGACGCGCAGCTCGGCGAGCATCGCCACATGGCTGCCGAAGCTGCTGTGCGCCGCGATGCCCTGGCCCGATCCGCGCTCCCCGCCGCTCCAGCCGCCGATCGCCGTCACCCGGTTGAGGCAACGGGCGAGGCGCGGATTGCCGCCCAGCATCTGCATGCGGAAGGACAGGGGATCGATGCCCGCCCGCGCGGCCAGCTCGTCCACGAAGCTTTCGGTGAAGAAGGCGGTATAGCTATGCGCCACCGAACGCCACATGCCCGTTTCGATCCCGATATCGGCGGGCGCATGCTCCACCACCACCGCCGGAATGGCATAAGGCGGGTTGGCACCTTCCACCGCCGCGGCCTCGGCGCCGTCGCCGGGCAGCAGGGCGCCGGGCATCAGCCGCCGGTTCATCGCGCCGATGGTGGCGGGCGCCGCGATCCGCGCGCACCATCCCTGGATCGCGCCACGCGGACCCAGCCGCGCCGTCAGGAGGGCGCGCGCCGGCGGGCGATAGCGGCAGCGCATCGTCTCCTCCTCGCGCGACCACATGAGCTGCACCGGCTTGCGGGAAAGCTTGGCGAGGATCGCCGCCTGCTCCGCCGCGTCATTTTCGATCTTCCGGCCGAAGCCTCCGCCCACCAGCATGGGATAGATGGTCACCTGTCCCTCGCCAAAGCCGATCGCCCGCGCCACCGCCGCGCGCGTCAGCCCCGGCGCCTGGGTCGGCACCCACAGCTCCATCCGGTCGCCCGTCAACCGCGCGGTCGCGTTCAGGGGCTCCATCGGGGTATGCGCGGCCAGCGGCACGGAATAGGCTGCCTCCACCCGTCCGGCGCCGTTCAGCGCCGCCTCGCCCTCGCCCGTCTCGACGAAGCGCTCCGCCTCGCCCCCGGCCAGCGCCGCCTCCAGCGCCCGGCCGATCTGCCGGTCGTCGGGCGGGTTCGCGCCAGCGAAGCGCGGCGCCATCGCCTCCAGCGCCTGATTGGCCGCCCACCAATTGGTCGCGACCGCCGCCACCCAGCGCGGATGCTCGAAGACATGCAGCAGGCCGGGCACCTTGTTGCCCGCCGGCTTGTCGAGCCCCACCAGGCGGCTGTCGCCATGCGGCCCATGCCGGACGGAGGCATAGACCATGTCGGGCAGCCGCACATCGCCCGTGAAGCGCGCCGATCCGTCCACCTTCGACGGCAGATCGATGCGCGGCACCGGCTGCCCCGAAATCCCGCCGCTGCCCGGCCTGCGCAACAGCACATCGGCCGGCGGCGCGAGCATCGCCGCCTCCGCCGCCAGCTCGCCGAAGCGCAGCCGCTCCTCGCCATGGGTGACGAAGCCGGCCTCGGTATCGCAGGTCCGCCAGTCCGCCTGCCAGCGCTTGCCCGCCGCCATGCAGAGCAGCGCGCGGGCGGATGCACCCGCCTCGCGCATGCGCTGTTCGAACGCGCGGATCGAGCTCGACCCGCCCGTGATCATCAGCGCCTCGCGCGTCGCGATCTCGCGCGCCGCCCAGCGCGCGGCACCGCGCAGGAAGCCCGGCACCATGCCGTCCGCCGCCTGCTCCAGCAGCAGCTTATTGGCATAGAGCGGATTGATCGGCGCCGGTTCCACCGCGATCGTGCGCCAGTCCGCGCCCAGCTCGTCGGCCAGCGCCTGCGGCAGCGAAGTCCACACGCCCTGCCCCATCTCGGCCTGCGGCACGATCACCGTGACATGGCCGTCCTCGCCAATCTTCAGAAATGCGTCGAAGATCGTCTCGCCGGGCGCCGCCACCAGATTATGGCCATAATGCCGCGGCCAGGCCGCCCAGGCGATCAGCAGCCCGACACCCGCGCCGCCGCCGACCAGCAGCGTCCTGCGATTGATTCCCTTGTCTTTTTTCACGCCTGTCGCCATCCGGCTCCTGATAAGGTTCGGCGCGCGGCAATGCCAGCACCCTTCCCGTTTGATGCGCCTCGGCCTATGGGGAGCGGGCAATCACGGGGAACCCCATTGAGCCTCACCCTCCTCGCCGCCGCCGCCACCGCCGACTTCTTCCATTATGACGCGCTCGGCCTGTCGCCGGTCGCGCTCGATCTCGGCTTCTTCCAGCTTCGCTGGTATTCGCTCGCCTATATCGCGGGCATATTGATCGGCTGGTGGTATCTGCTGAAGCTGATCGCCCAACCGGGCGCGCCGATGACCCGGCACCATGCGGACGACATGGTCTTCTATGCGACGCTCGGCATATTGATCGGCGGGCGCCTCGCCTATGTCTTCTTCTATCAGCCGGAAATCCTGCGCAATCCGATCGACATATTGAAGCTGTGGCAGGGCGGCATGTCCTTCCATGGCGGGGCGATCGGCGTCATGATCGGCATCCTCCTGCTCGCCCGCAAACATGGGCTGAACTGGCTGCGCGTTCATGATTATGTCGCCTGCTGCGTTCCCTTCGGCCTTTTTTTCGGCCGCCTCGCCAATTTCGTGAATGGCGAGCTGTGGGGCCGGGAGACGGACGTGCCCTGGGCGATGATCTTCCCCGATCCCAATGCCGGCGGCGTGCCGCGCCATCCCAGCCAGCTCTATGAAGCCGCGCTGGAGGGCATAGTCCTCTTCGCAGTCCTCGCCTTCTTCTTCTGGCGGACGAAGGCGCGCTACGAACCGGGCAAGCTCGTCGGCATCTTCCTGCTCGGCTATGGCCTGTCGCGCTTCATCGTCGAATTTTTCCGCGAGCCGGACGTGCAGCTCGGGACGCTGAGCTGGGGCCTCACAATGGGCCAGACGCTGACGCTGCCGATGATCCTCGGCGGCCTCTATCTGATCGGCACCGCCAAGGGCCGCCGCCAGCGGGTCGAGCCGATCGCCGGACGTGACAGCGTCGCCTGATCTCGCCGCCCGGCTGCGGGCGGCGGCGCCGCTCTCGCTCGCCTGCTTCATGGGAGAAGCGAACGCGCATTATTATGCGACGCGCGATCCCTTGGGCGCGGGCGGCGATTTCGTCACCGCGCCGGAGATCAGCCAGATGTTCGGCGAGCTGATCGGCCTCGCTTTGGCCGATCTGTGGGATCGCGCCGGCCGGCCGGCCGTTCGCTATGTCGAACTCGGCCCCGGCCGGGGCACGCTCGCCGCCGATGCGCTGAGGGCAATGCGCCGCATCGGCCTCGCCCCGCTTGTCCATTTCGTCGAAACCAGCCCCGTGCTACGCGCGGCGCAGGCGGAGCGGGTCCCCGATGCCCGCTGGCATAACGGCATTGACGACCTTCCCGATGATGCGCCGCTCATCATCGTCGCCAATGAATTTTTCGACGCGCTGCCGATCCGCCAGTTCATCCGCACCGAAGCAGGCTGGCGCGAACAGATGGTGCAGGCGCAAGGCGACGGCTTCCTGCTCCAGCCCGGCAGCGATCCGCAGGACGACGCCATCCCCGCCTCGCTGCGCGATTCCTCCCCCGGCAGCATCGTCGAAACCGCGCCACAGGCCGCCGCGATCATGGGTGCGCTCGGCCGGCGCCTCGCAGCACAGGGCGGTGCGATGCTCGTCTTCGACTATGGCCATGCCGGGCCCGCGATCGGCGACACGCTGCAGTCGGTGCGCGCGCATGGCTTCGCCGATCCGCTCGCCGAGCCGGGGACGCGCGATCTCACCGCCCATGTCGATTTCACCGCGCTCGCCGATGCCGCGCGCGCGGGCGGCGCCACGCCCAGCCGGCTCGTGCCGCAGGGCGAATGGCTGGTGACGCTCGGTATCGCCCAGCGCGCCGCGGCACTCGCACGCAGCGCGCCCTCCCGCGCCGAGGAGATCGCCGTCGCGCATCGCCGCCTGACCGCCGCCGACCAGATGGGCCAGATCTTCAAGGCGATGGCCTTCACCGCGTCCGGCTGGCCGACCCCGGCCGGCTTTTGATAAGGAAAGAGGCATGACCGTCTCGCCCATCCGCGCCAGCACGCTTGCAGATCTCGCCCATGGCTTTCTCGGCCGCGAGGGCGGCGTTTCGACCGGCATCCATGCCGGGCTCAATGTCGGGCTCGGATCGGACGATGATCGCGCCGCCATCCACGAGAATCGCCGTCTTGCGGTGGAGGCGGTCGCGCCGGGCACGGCGCTCGTCACGCTTCATCAGGTCCATTCGGCCGAGGCCGTCACCGTGACCGAGCCCTTCCCGGAAGATGCCCGCCCCCATGCCGATGCGCTGGTGACGGATCGCCCCGGCCTGCTGCTCGGCATATTGACCGCGGATTGCGTGCCCGTGCTCTTCGCCGACGCCGAGGCAGGCGTGATCGGCGCCGCCCATGCCGGCTGGAAAGGCGCGATCGCGGGCGTGACCGACGCGACCATCGCGGCGATGGAGCGGCTCGGCGCCAGCCGGTCGCGCATCGCCGCCGCGATCGGCCCGTGCATCGCGCGCGCCTCCTATGAGGTGGATGACGGCTTTTTCCGTCGCTTCGCCGAACAGGATCCCGCGAACGAGCGCTTCTTCGCGGACGGCGTCCGCGCCGATCGCCACCAGTTCGATATCGAAGCCTATGTCGCGGCCCGGCTCGCCGAGGCCGGCCTGGAGCGGATCGAAGCGCTCGGCCTCGACACTTATGCGGACGAACGCCGCTTCTTCAGCTTCCGCCGCGCGACCCATCGCGGCGAGCCCGGCTATGGACGGCAGATTTCGCTGCTCGCCCTGCCGTCCTGAAGTGCCGGCCCGTCAGAAGGGCAGGATGCGCGATTTCTCGGTGAAGCGCATATAGCCGACATTGGCGCCCAGCCGCCAGCCGACGCCCAGCCGGATCGGGATCAGCACGACATTGCCGCGCCGCAAATAGCTCGCGGTGAAACCGCCGACGAGATAGGCATTGCCCTCCGCTGCGGGGAAGCGCGCGAACAATTCCTGGCTGTCGTAGAGATTATAGACCAGCACGAAGGTCTTGCCCCCGTTCGCGCCAAGATCGAAGCCCACCGACGGCCCCGTCCAATAGACCGGCCGCTCGCCCTCCACCTTGTGGAACATCGTGCCCGATCCGTAGCGCACGCCGATCGCCAGCGCGCCGCCGACCTCGCGTCCGGCGATATAGGCATTGGGCTCACCCTGATCCTTGAGCACCTTCTCGATCAGCTTGGCGAGGCCCTCCGCACCCTTGCCGAACACGCCCTCGGCGGCGGCGAGCACGTCATTTTCCTGATAGGTGCCATTCTCGGATGCGGCAGCGGCAGCCTGCGCAGCCGGCGCGGGCGGCCGGGCGGGGGCGGAAACGGGCGCCGGAGCCGGGGCAGACGTCCCGTTCTCCGCCGGCGGCTCGGCCGGCATGGTCGTCGTGCCGCCGGCGGGCGCGGCCATGCTATGGGCATCATTGGGGTCGACGGTGCGGATCTGCGCCGCCCCCGGCCCGGCCATGGCCAGCCCCAGCGCAGCACCCAGCCCGACCATCATCCTCGTCATCATCATCTTCTTCCCCCGGGATCCCGATCGGCCCAGTAAAGCGTTCGGGCCTGTCTCGGCAATGAACGACGGGACAGTGGCTCGCATCCTTGCGTCGGCCCGGGGGACAGCTCGGGTGAATCCACTCTGTTGCCTGCCGCCCATCGTCCCGCTATAGCCCGCCAACCGGCCGAGCCTGGAGACGTGGGTGAGTGGCTGAAACCAGCGGTTTGCTAAACCGCCGTACGGGGTTAACCCGTACCGAGGGTTCGAATCCCTCCGTCTCCGCCATTTGCCGCCGATTGCGCGATATTCTGCGAGATGGCTCCCCAATCATCGCCGATTACCGCACGGGTCCGCAGGGACTTGACAAGAGTTGACGAACATTCGGCTCAGCCGGATTCGATCCATTGCGGTCAGCGACCTCCCCGGACCAAATGTCAGCTTTTTGTTGTGACAGTGGCCGTTCTTTGCCGCAGGAGTTGCCACGAAAGATATCAGAACTTCGTCAACAAGTCCGCGTTTGTCCGGCCACCGCATAGGCACCTGAACATCGTTTCCGATATTCATTTCCTAAACAAATCGGAGATATCGTCGATGGCAGCCGCTGTGGATGACAAAAGGCCCGATTTTATCACGATTGGTTGGCCCAGATAGGCCCAATAGAGGAAGGCCGCACGATGTGCAGCCTTTTGGCTTTCTACCCCGGATTCCTCAAGCAACTTTGAAATGAAAGCCATTCTGTCAGCATCGACAGAGGCGACGACCGCCGCAACTTTGTCGTCATCTATGGCCCAGGCTCGCAGAGCCTTATCGAGTGATCTTATCGACAGATCGTCCCTTGGCTCGCCAGAAAATGCGCGACTCAACAACGATTTCAAACGGTCTGGCTCGTCATGATCGGCCTCTAATTCCCGGATGACCCTTTGCGTTGCCCAGTCCTTCCAGCTCTCTAAAAGTCGTGACCGAAAATCGGCAATGTCTCGGAAGTGCCAATAGAAGCTACCCCGAGAAACGTGGAGCTCGGCGGCCATGGCGCCGATCTTCAAGGCGCTAGGGCCATGGGCAGCGAGTGTGCGCAGGCCGTGCCCGATCCAGTCGGACTTTGTAAGGCGGTCATTCATGGGACCAACCATACATATCTGTATTGACTTCCGGCAATGCGCATTCCACTAACCATACAGTGATGTATGGGGGAAGCGTAGGGATATGGACTGGCACAGCACAGCCTTGATGGCAGCCGGAGTGATAGGCGGCGGGACGGCGGTTGCTCACGGCATCCTATTGCAGAGGCTAATAGTCCGCCGGATTGAGACGCTTCTTGTCGCGGACGAAGCGATATTGCGAAGACTCATACCGCTGCTCCTGCAATTCACCACGTTTAACTGGTTGCTTAGCGGCTTCGCTTTGATTGCTGCAGCCATGTGGTTTGGAAATGAGGTGCAGCTCGCAGTGAGCTTTTTCGCGGGCAGTTCTTTTCTCTTTGGCGCTCTGGGCGCTCTTTGGGGAACACGCCGTCTTCACCCAAGCTGGATTCTAATGACCGCTGCACTCGCTATGATCGCCTTCGGAGTAATGCCCGCGATCAGCCCTTCGAACTGAGCGCTTTCGGATGCGGCATCTGGGAGACGAAATGCAGCGCCGCCGCCAACCCGTTTTTTTGCAGGGTCAAGAGAATATTATACTCCATGCATGCGAAATTTGATGAAGCACTTCAGTCAGATTTCATCAATGCAAGTAAATCGAAGGAGTGTTTCGTGCGGCCATTTGCTGTATCCATCCCAAAAAATTGCGAACACATTTTGCCGTCAGTCGACTTCTGCGACGCGTTTGCTATTGACACGCCCGTTGCGACGCTGAGCGCACCTCAAGCCGCACAGTTGGCATTCAGCCGGCCGCCCGGTTGGATTGCAAAACTTCTGGCCATTCGTAACGTTCTCGTCTCTCCGTTCGGGCTGAAGTCCGGCGCTGAGGCCGATTTGTCAGACCGTCCCCGAATTGGCCTCCCTGTCTTTTCATCTTCCCCAGAGCGCGTCGTTCTGGGCCTTGACGACATACACCTTAACTTCCGGCTCATCGTTGACGTGACAAATCTGAACGACACCACTTGTCGGGTTATTGCCACTACGTTGGTTCAGCGAAACAACTTACTCGGTCGCATTTATCTCGCTACCGTCCTGCCATTCCATAGAATCCTTGTCCCTGCACTACTTGCGCCCCTCGCTCGACCGCAGTCCGGCCTGCCATAGCCTGTTCGCTCCCGAGTGACCGGAACGGGTCCCACTCCGGCCGAAACACGAAGGTACGCTTCTGAGAAGCGCCAGAAACGTCTGGAAACGGGACGTCCCTGCTCCTTCCGGTGGGCGACGAACCACCCGTTGCAGACGCTGCAAGGAGTCACTTGGGCGAGCTTGGAGGGCTACAGCGTAAACGTAATTCTCATCTGGTTCCCGCGCGGCCCGCCATAAACGCCTGAAATAGCCAGCCTTATTGGATGCCGGCTCCGCTTGAGAATCCCCTCCGCCTAACAACCAATTGATATTACGCGATTTACTTCCGAAGTATTTGGCTTCGAGCGATGCCATTTTTCTTGGCGAGACACTGATCTTGCATGCCTCTTCACTGCTTTTCCCAAAATTCGCTGAGCGCTTGCGAAATCGAGAGCGGGGAGAGCGACCGGTAGGCAGCAGGATCCTTCCGTACCGACGCAGTACGCAGTTCATGCGAGGGCAGAAGAGGAATCAGGCGTTTTACGAGCGCCAGGCACATACCAATTATGCCGAGCGCCACTGTCAGGACGACCCAACGGGTCATCCTGCATGGCCGGTGCTCAGAACCGATAGGAGATGCCGAGGCCTGCGGTCGGCTGCCAGCGCCGGCCCTCGTCGACCACGGGGCTGTCGGCGATATCGCCGACCAGATAGGATGCGCCCAGGCGGCCGATCACGCCGATGCTCCGGTCGAACCAGTAGCCGGCGGTGACGCCCGCGCCGAGATCGCGCAGTCCTGACCCCGGCCGATATTCCGGCAGACCCGAAGCGGCCGCATCGGCTGCCGTCACACCGAAATAGGTGCGGGCATAATCCTTGTTCGCCCAGCTGAGCTGGCCATCGAGCGACAGGAAGAAGTCGCTTCGCCGAACCGCCGCATAGGAAGCCTGGGCGGTTGCGAGCAGACCGTCATGCGTTCCTGAAATGTCGTGGAGCATGGTCAGCTCGAGCTGGACCGCGCCCTCGCCATAGGCGTTGCCGCCGAACCGGTAGCCGACAAAGCCGCCGGCCTCGATCGCCGTATCGATTTCGGGCAGCAGGCCGACCGCGCCATCGGCATCGTCGCGCGATAGCCGCGCGCTGATGACCGGGCCGGCGGCGAAGCGGCTGTCGGGCATGAGGTCGGCGCGCCCACGAAGCCCGCGAAACTCGAAGTCGACGCCGCCCCACCGCACGTCCGCCATGCCGAAGGGGATGACGCGCAGATCCTCCGCGCCATCATATTCCGGCGTCACGCCCGCCCCGAGCGCGACGAAGCCATGGGGACTGCCATTATCTTCGGGCGCCGGGGACTGCGCCGCCGCCGGAATGGCCAGGACGGCGGCAGCAAGGCTGGCGAGGATCGGGAGGACTTTAGGCATGGATTCACTCCTTTCCTGGGCGGTCAGGCCCGCATGTTCAGCAACAGCTTTCCCTGCACCGTCCGGCTCTCCAGCCGGCGATGGGCCTCGGCGGCCTGCCCGAGCAGCAGGACATCATCGACGAGCGGAGCGATCCGGTTGGCCGCCAGCAGATCGAGCAGCGCCATCAGATCCTCGCGAAAGGCGCTGGCGGCCCGCCGGGCGGCCGTGCTGACGCGGTAGAATACCGCACGTCTGTCGCCGGCAAGCAGCGATCGGACCTTGAGCGCGAGCAGATGCAGCGCGATACGCGGCATGATCGGCCCCCTGCCGAGCATGCCCGTGAAGCCGTAATTGACGAGCCGACCACCGGGCGCGAGCAGCCGCATGCCGCGCCAGGTCTCACGACCGCCAATGGGATCGAGGATGATATCGAAGCCGCCGATCTTCGCGGCGACATCGGCGGTTTGCTGCGCGTTCGAGAGATGGGTCGCGCGATAGCGGCGGACGGCGGCTGCCTTCTCCTGTGCAGCGACGCCATAGGCGATGAGGTCCAGCGCGGCAGCGAGATCGAGCACGGCGGAACCGACGCCCCCGGCCGCGCCATGCACCAGGACGGACTCGCCCGCCTGCGCATCGGCCACCCGGCGCAACATCTGCCACGCGGTCACATAGTTGAGCGTCAGGCAGGCTGCCGCCTGCGGATCGACTTCCGCGGGCACAATCGCGATCCTGTCGACCGGCACAAGGGCATGGCTCGCATAGCCGCCGAGAAAGGTGAGCCCGACGACCGTCCGGCCGAGCAGATCCTGATCCACCTCCTCGCCGACCGCCTCGACCGTGCCGACGACATCCCAGCCCGGCGTGTAAGGAGGCCGTGGACCGCCCGGATAGTCGCCCATCCGCATCAGCAGATCAGAATAAGCGACACCGGCATATTGGACCGAGACCAGAATTTCGCCTCTTGCCGGGGAAGGAATATCGACGGAGCGAAGGTCCAGCACATCCGTGGCGCCGAAGCGTTCGACAACGACCCGCCGCACCATCACCGCGCACTCCGCCAGAGATACCGGATGAGGATCAGGCTTGCCACGAGCGACGTCAGGAGGCCTATCGCCGCGCCGATGCCGAAGCGACCCTGCACCAGATAATCGGCGGTCGCCGTGGCGAACACGCCGACGCCCATGCCGAAGGCGAGCAGCAGTGCCGGGAACATGCGCGGTGAAGGCAGCAGCGAACCTGCGATCAGAACGGCGCACACAATGAGGTCGGGCACGAGGAAGATATTCGTCGCCCGCCAATTGTCGCCGACAAAGAGGAACGCGACCGTGCCTGCAGCGGTGCCCACCGCTACGATGCGGAGCAGCACGGCAGGAAGCCAATCCGATCTGCGTTCATTTTGCATTGCCGACCGATCCCGAGCGGGTTTATGCGAGTCATAACTCGCAAAAGAGGATTTACGAGCTAGGACTCGCATATGTCAACTGAAGATGGTGCCAAGGCCCCGATCCGGCGGCGCGAACGGGGCGAACGGCGAATGGCGCAGATCGTCGAGGCCGCCGCCGTGGTGCTGGTCGAGCGCGGCTATGAGAATGCGAACACCAACCTGATCGCCGCGCAGGCCGGCATCTCGCCCGGCTCGCTCTACCAATTCTTCCGCAACAAGGAGGAGATCGCCCGGGCCGTGGCCCGGAACTACGCCGCGATTTTCGCCGAGGCGCTTGACCAGGCCTTCCTGATCGAGATCGCCGACCTGCCGGTGGAAGCCATGGTCGACCGTATCGTCGACACGCTGATCGCAGTGAACGTCGCGCATCCGGCGCTCCGCACGGTCTTTCGCGGCTGGGATGCGCCGCCGGGTCTCGCCGAAGCGATCCGGCCTCTGCAGGAGGGCATCATCGACCGGGTTACGATGATCGTCGCACGGCGCCTGCCCGGCCTGGCGGAGGCGGAGCGGAGGGTTATCGCGACAGTCACTATCGAGATTTTCCGCGGGCTCGTGCCGCTCGTCCTGCTGTCCGACACGGAAAGACGCCCCGTCTTCACCCGCGAGCTCAAGCGCGCGCTCACCAGCTATATCGCCGCAGCTGAGACGGATGCCGCACTTCACGTCAGGTGAAGCCAGCCCGCTGGGAACGGCAAGGCTGGTCATCGAGCGGCCTGGCCGCGAGGGCGAGGGCGTTCGACCGCTGCCTTGGATGCCGACAAGGTGTCGCGCATCATCTGGGCATATTGGCGCTCCAGGAAGAATTTGCGGAAGAGGAAGTCGCCGAACGCGCCGAAGAATCCCGGCCACCGGTTGCGGCGAAGCTGGAAGCCATATGTCCATCGCACCAGCGTGCGCCCGTCACGAAGCTGCGTATGGACGAAACGGCCGACGCCATATTCGATCGGGCGGGCCTGCCTGGTCGAATAGTTCCACACAACATAGCGGAACTCCGCAGGGCTGGCCTCTTCCCGCCTGACCAGGATCTGCTCGACCAGGGTCGATCCGTCGCTCAGGCAGGTGATACGGCGGGCACCGGCGGGCTCGAACGCGCCGGGCGTCAGCATGAATGTCCCGGTAACGCGGGGCAACGATCCCTCCTGCTGGATCGTATCCTCCAGCGAGGTCGCTTTCGCGACCGCCAGCACCCGCGAGAGCGGTGCATCGATGATGCTCTCCTCCATGTGCGAAACCAGATTCTCGAAGGGCGCTGTCCGCGGTGGGGGCGTATCGACAAAGCCTGCAGGCGGCCGGCAGGCCGCGGCAGCATCGGACGCAAAGCTGAGGCATGTGGCTGCGGCGATTGCGGCCGCGATCCGTCTCCACGGGCGAAGAGCCCCCTTGTGCGTTCGGCAGGTCATGTCGGCCCCTAGTTGACAGCGTCAACCCAATGGCCGATCCGGTTGACGATGTCAACTAGGCGGGCTAGGCTCGCTTGGATGAGCACGCGTGACAGCCTGATCGCCGCCGCCGCCGGTCTCCTGGACAGTTCCGGTCCCGATGGGGTTACGTTGCGTGCGGTCGGCAAGTGCGCGGGCGTCTCGCACAACGCGCCCTACAAACATTTCCAGGACAAGGAGGCGCTGCTTGCCGCGGTGGCGGCGCAGGAACTGCGTGTTCGCGGGGCCGCAATGCAGGCTGCGGTCGAGGAGGCCGCGACACCGCTCGACGCCCTTCGGGCGATGGTGCGCGATCATGTGGACTGGGCGATGCGCCACCCGCGTCGCTTCCACCTCATATTCGGCCTATGGACGCGATATGACGAAGAGCTGGATCGTGCCGCCGGCGAGACGCGGCGGCTGTTCGTGCAGGCGGTCCGGGCAGCGCGCGAGAGCGGCGCCCTTCGCGCGCATGACGACGAACGAACGGCGGCGTTGCTCATGTCCCTGGCGCATGGTGCCATTGATCTGGCGCTTGGCGGACATCTTGCCGAAGACGGAAAAGGACGCGCGGACCCGCAGGGCCTGGTCGATGACCTGATCGCCGTGCTCAGCGTCAATCCCTAGGGGCCGAAACGCGCCGGTCTCCTGATCAGCCGGTCGGCGTCACGGCCCGCGAGATCTCTCCCACATCGTCGAGGAACTGGATCGCTCCCTGCCCCAGCTTCCGGTGCGATCGGTGCATGGCGATGGTCCTTATTATTGGAAGGGCGGGTCAGCAGACCTCGACTCAACTGTCGCTGCCGGAATATTGGTCGGCCGTGCGGATCAACGGGATTGCGCCCTGCACGGCCTGTCTTCCGACGAAGCCCTTTGCGTCTCTCGATGCGCCGAAAACGCCGGCCGGGATCGGGATCATTCCGGGCCTCCCGTCAAGGCCGATCTGGGCTTCGACAGCCTGAATTCACGCCGAAGGACCGGAAAGCCGTGGAACGCCGGAGCGCCCGACCGGCTGGGCTCGGGCGCGCTTTCGCCTCCCCTGCCCTCTATAGTAGAAGCGGGCGGAGATAGTCCCTCATCGGACCGGACCGGGAGGATGTCATGATTCACCATGTCTCGGTTGGCACCAATGATATCGGACGCGCCCGGGCCTTCTACGATCCGGTCCTGTCGCTGCTCGGCGTTCGGCTGCTCGCAGAGAATGGAAAATCCGCCGACTATGGCGTCGGCGAAATATTGTTCAGCGTGGAAACGCCGATAGACGGCCGGCCCGCAAGCGCAGGAAATGGCGTCCATATCGCCTTCCAGGCGCGCGATCGCGCGATGGTCCGGGAATTTCATCGGCTCGCGCTGGCGCATGGCGGCACCGATGAAGGGGTGCCCGGCGTCCGGCCCGAATATGATGCCCATTATTTCGGGGCCTTCGTCCGCGATCCGGATGGAAACAAGATCGAGGCTGTCACCTTCTCAGCCAAATGACGGCCGACACCGGATTCATGGTGAGGCTAGGCCATGCATGACAGGCATTGCGATCCGAGCGTCCCGACATCTGCGCGCATATCCTTGCCGGAGGTCAGAATGGCGCGGACTTGCTGTCGAGATCGGGCAAATCGACGATCGATGGTGGCGGGAGCAGGGTGACCGACTTTCCCAGCTCGATGACTTCACGGTCATGACCCATGGCGAGCGGCCCCGAATAGCCGGCCGCACGAACCCGGGACAGGATCGCGGCGTCGCCAGGGGCGCCGCCCAGTTCCTTCTTCACGATATGAGAAAAGATAGCGAGCTTTGGGCGCGTCTCGACGAACAGACGCGCCGCCTGTTCGGGCGTCGTCAGCTTCGCGAGTACGCCCTGCATCTCCGGCAACGCGCTGAGCCGCGGGCTGAACGCGATGACGTTGCTCACGACAAGGTCCACATCCTGTGCCGCCGCGACGACATTCGCGCTGTACGTCGTGTCACCGGACAGCACGGCTGCGTGGCCTGCGCGGTCGATGCGATAGCCGAAGGCCGGATTGCCATCGTCATGCTCGACGGCGAAGGCGGTGACACGCATGCCGTCGCGGTCGAAGATCGTGCCAGGCGCGAGCTCGTGCACGGTCACCGCGATCGCCCCGGCGGGATTGAAGCGATTGACGCGACTGGCAACGTCATGGCCGTACATCGCCAGCATGCCCGACACCATCGCGCGCGTTCCCGGCGGTCCCCAGATCTCCAGCGGCGCAGTGCGGCCGAGCAGGAACCAGGGCGTGATCCACAGATCGGGCAGGCCCGCAATATGGTCGCTGTGAAGATGGGTCAGGAAGATGCGCGTAATTCGCTTTGGATTGATGCGCTGTTCGTAAAGACGCTGCAAGATGCCGCGCCCGGCATCGAAGAGCAGCAACGTGTCGCCGCCTTCGACGAGCGTCGCATAACCGGCCCGGTCGGGCGTAAGCTCGGGCCCGCCCGTTCCCAGCAGATGAATGCGCAACGCAGGCGGTGCCGCCGAGACTGCCGGCGAGGTTCCGACGAGGAACAGCGCAGCCAGAACCGTGCCCAGGGCCGAGGCGGACGAACATCTACGCATCCAGGCGCAGCGGGCATTGCGGATCATAAAACCACCTCCAGAAGCTGCCATTTGCAGCATGATCGGCGAACGGCTGCAACAAGGCGGATACGGCCGTTCGGCTGTGCGCCTTCGACCGGCGTCACCAATGTCCGCATCATGGAATGCTTTCGGCTCTCGCGGTGCAAAATGGTGTCCAGCGACCGCAATTCCGTGCTTCCCTGCGAGCGCGATGAGGTGACGGTCGATCAGGTCGGCGGTGCCGGGCAGCTGCTCCGAGAGGAACCAATCGGTTCAGGGACGGTTCGCATTCCCAAGTTGCTGCTACAGAAGGGCCGCGACCGGAGGCTTGATCCCAAGCGGAAAAAGGCATGACCCCAACGGCATTTCCTCGGCCCGGCGGATTGACGAGCGCGCTGCGGCTCGACGGAACCCCGCCAGGCGGCAGGCACTGATCGGACGATCGGGATCAGGCAATGACCGAAGGAGCCGGCAGGGGATGAAGTTCGTCATTTTCGGCCTGACGGTCAGCTCGTCCTGGGGCAACGGCCATGCGACCTTGTGGCGCGGGCTGATCCGTGCGCTCGCCCGCCAGGGACATTCGGTCGCCTTCTTCGAGCGCGATGTTCCCTATTATGCGGCCAATCGCGACCTCCGATCGCTCTCGGACGGCGCGGCGCTTGTCCTCTATCCCGATTGGGAGAGCATTCGTCCGGCAGCCGCGGCGGCGCTGGCCGATGCCGACGTCGCGATGGTCACATCCTATTGCCCGGACGGGATCGCGGCTGCCGCGCTGATCTTCGACAAAGCGCCGGGCGTCGCTATCTTCTACGATCTCGACACGCCGGTCACGCTGGCGCGGCTCAGCGCCGGGGAAGCGCTTCCCTATCTGCCGCCGCAGGGGCTGGGCGAGTTCGACCTGGTGCTGAGCTATACCGGGGGCCAGGCGCTCGATGCGCTTCGCGACCGGCTCGGCGCGCGCCGGGTCGCGCCGCTCTACGGTCATGTCGATCCGGACCAGCACCGGCCCGCCGCGCCGATGCAGGCGTTCCGCGCCGACCTCTCCTATCTCGGCACCTTCGCCGCCGACCGGCAGGCGGCACTCGAAATCCTGTTCATCGAACCGGCGCGGCTGCGGCCCGGCTGCCGATTCGTCCTTGGCGGCTCCGGCTATCCGCAGGACTTCCCCTGGACCGACAATATCTATTTCGTGAAGCATCTGCCCCCGCCCGATCACCCGGCCTTCTTCAGCTCCTCCCGCCTGACCCTGAATGTCACCCGCAGCGACATGGCGACGATGGGCTATTGCCCCTCCGGGCGCCTGTTCGAGGCGGCTGCCTGCGGAACGCCTATACTCAGCGACTGGTGGGAAGGGCTCGACGCCTTCTTCGAACCCAGGGCCGAGATTCTGATCGGCCGCAGCGCGGAGGATGCGATCGCGGCGCTCGACCTTTCGGACGAAGAGATGGCGCGTATCGCCAAAGCAGCCCGCGATCATGTGCTCGGGGCGCACAGCTCAGCGCACCGCGCACGCCAACTGGTCGAACTCATCCGGGACATCGGCGCGCTGGCGCCAGCGATCGCGCCGACCATGGGGCCGACCACGGAGCCGACCATGGGACTGGGCGCCCGACTAGCGACAGGAGGATGATATGTGGGGCGTGATACCGGCGGCAGGCAACGGCACACGCATCCAGCCACTCGCTTTTTCCAAGGAGCTGCTGCCGGTCGGCGGCCGGTCCGAGGAGCGCATCGAACGGCCCAAGGCGGTCAGCGAATATCTGGTCGAACGGATGGTATGCGGCGGCGCCGACAAGATCTGCTTCGTCATCTCGCCCGGCAAATCCGACATCATGGAATATTATGGCGGTAGCCGGGTGCCGGGCGCCGATATCGCCTTCATCGTCCAGCCGCGCGCGATCGGCCTGTGCGACGCCATCTTTCGCGCATGCCCGGTCGTGCCGAAGGACGAACCGGTCGTGATCGGCCTGCCGGATACGATCTGGTTCCCCGAAGACGCGCTGTGCGCGCTGCCCGACGACAGGCTTTCCTTCCTGCTCTTCCCGGTCGACCAGCCTCGTTTCTTCGACGCGGTAATGACGGACGAGGCCGGCCGGGTGCTCGAAATCCAGGTCAAGTCGGAGGCGGCGCGATCCAACTGGATCTGGGGAGCCTTCAAGATGCCCGGGCACATCTTCCACGAGCTGCACCATTTCTGGCGCGCCCGGCCCGAACCCGACGAATATGTCGGGACGCTGGTCAACGCCTGGCTTGCGCAGGGCGGCGAGGCCATGGGCGTGCGCGCGGGCCTATCCTATGTCGATGTCGGCACGCTCGACGGCTACCGCTCGGCCATGCAACTGCTCCGACCGGCTGCACAAGAACAAGATATGTCGGCGCGGATCCCAATGTGAAGGAACTTCTGGAGAAATTCCGCTCCGGCACCGCGATTGAGGAACCGATCGCGATCGTCGCCGCCCATCCCGACGACGAGACGATCGGGATCGCCAGCCGCCTCGGCCGCATCAAGCGGCTGCGGCTGATCCATCTCACCGATGGCGCACCGCGCGATCATGCCGACGCGCATCGCAAGGGCTTCGCCGACTGGAAAGCCTATGCCGAGGCGCGCGAGCGGGAGCTTTGCGCCGCGCTGGACCGGCTCGGCGCGGCCGGGGCAGAGCGACGGCGCTACGCCTTTGCCGACCAGTCGGCCATTTTCGCAGCCCGCGAGATCGCCGATCGGCTGGTCGATGACCTGGCCGGCATGGCGGCGGTGCTGACCCATCCTTACGAACATGGCCATCCGGATCATGATACGGCCGCTCTGGCCGTATGGATGGCCTGTTGCACCCTCGCCGGGCGCGACGGACGGCCGCCCGAGCATATCGAATTTGCCTGCTATCATCGCGACGGCAATGCGGGGCTGTTCGGTCGTTTCCGGGCCACCCCCGCCCGCGCGGAAATCCGGATCGATCTCGACGCCGGGGAGGAGGCGACCAAGCGCGCGGCCATCGCCTGCTTCGCCAGCCAGGCGGCCATGCTCGCGCATTTTCCGCTCACCCCCGAACGGTTTCGTCGCGCACCGGATTATGATTTCGCCGCGCCGATCTCGCCCGGCGCGGCGCTCTACGATCTTTTCGGCTGGGATATGACCAGCACGCGCTGGGAAGAGGCTGCCGCCGCTGCGCTCGGCCGCCGAACGGGCGCGACGAACGGCGCGGCGCGATAACCCGCATGATGGGTTGGTGGAGCGGCAGCAGCTACTCTGCCGAACTACGTCTCTAGGACGATAGTTCGAGGTACGCATGGGCCTGACGGTGGTCAGCGTCTCCTATCCCTTCGCGCCGGTGACAGCCGATCCGGTCGGCGGTAGCGAGCAGGTGCTGGCGCAGATCGACCGTGCGCTGGTCGCCGCCGGCCATCGCGCGATCATAATCGCACCGGAAGGCTCGGCCGCAGCCGGCGAGTTGCGCTCCATCCCCGCCATATCCAGTCCGGTCTCCGATATCGCGCGCCGGCGGGCTCATGTCAGCGTTCGCGAACGGATCGCCGAAGCCATCGACCGGGACAGGCCTGACGTCATTCACCTTCACGGACTCGATTTTCATTCCTATCTCCCGCCGCCGGGACCGGCGGTGATAGCCACCCTGCACCTGCCGCTCGACTGGTACGCGCCCGAAGCGCTGCGGCCGGAGCGGCCGAACATGGTGCTCCACCCCGTGTCGGAAAGCCAGGAGCGACAGGCGCCTGCTGGTGCGATCCTGTCGCCCCCGATCGAAAATGGCGTGGAGATTCCCGAGATTCAGGTCCGCAAGGGTCAATTTGCCTTCACGCTCGGCCGCATCTGCCCCGAAAAGGGCTTTGAAGACGCCATCGAAGCCGCCGGCAGAGCGGAAATGCCGCTGCTGATCGCGGGCTCGGTCTTCCCCTATCCGGAGCATCAGACTTATTTCCGGACACGCATCCAGCCCCGGCTGAACCAGACCCGGCGCTGGATCGGCGCGGTTGCCGGGCGCCGCAAGAAGATGCTGCTCGCCAGGGCGCGTTGCCTGCTTGTGCCGAGCAAGGTGGCTGAAACGAGCTCGCTGGTCGCGATGGAGGCCATGGCTGCGGGCACGCCGGTGATTGCCTATCGCACCGGCGCGCTGCCCGACATTGTCGAGCATGGCCGGACCGGCTTCATCGTCGACACGGTCGAGGAAATGAGCGCGGCGATGCGCAAGACCGACCGCATCGACCCTGAGGAATGCCGCGCCCGCGCCCGCGCGCGATTCCCGCTCGAGAAGATGACCGGCGCCTATCTCGCCCGCTATGCCGAGCTCGCGATCCGATGAGGGCGGCGTGCCCGGCGAGACGCAAGGCCCCAACGGTCGAGATCGTCGCACCGGACGGCCTCTCCGGGATTCGGGAGGAGTGGGAACGACTCTGGCGTGCCGTGCCGGATCCAAGCCCTTTCCTCGCGCCGGCCTGGTTGCTCGCCTGGGCAGATATCTACGCGCCCGACCGCTGCCGGGCGGCGGCGCTATGGGCGGATGGAAAGCTTGCCGGCCTGCTGCCGACCTTCGTCTGGGAGAGCGCGCTGCTTCTCGCCGGAACCGGACCGAGCGATCATGGCGGGGTGCTGATCCGGCCGGGCTTCGAAAAATGGGCCGGGACGCTGGTCGAGGCGGCGGCAGAGGCGGCCCCCGAGCCGTTCGAGCGCATCGACCTCCAGCAGCTTGCGCCGGGCTCGCCCCTCATCGATTGCGCCGTACCCGGCTGGAGCGCGCGGATGGAAGAAGGTGATTGCTGCCCCGCCCTCATGCTGGCCGGCCGCGATGGCATGGCGAACGCGCCGAAGCGGATGCGTTCCAACTGGCGTTACGCAATGCGGCAGCTCGATCGCAAAGGCGGCGCCGTCGAACGCGTCGCCGCGGCGGAAATTCACGAGACGATGGCAGCCCTGGAGCGGCTGCACGGGCTGCGCTGGACGGAGAAAGGCGAGGCAGGCATGCTCGCCGACCCGCTGCCCAGCCGGTTTCTTCGGACGGTAGCCCCGGCGCTCGCCGAAGCCGGCCTGCTGCAGCTGCACCGCCTGCGTCTGGACGGCGGGACGATCGCGGTCCTGCTCGCGATGCAGACCGAAGGGGAAAGCTGCTATTTCCTCAGCGGCTTTGATCCGGACCATGCCGGCCTCAGCCCCGGCACCATCCTGGTGGGCGGTGCCATCGCCGAAGCTGCGCGGAACGGTGCGACGCGCTTCGATTTCCTGCGGGGGAAGGAGCCCTATAAATATCGCTGGGGCGCCAAGGACCGGTCGCTATACCGTCATATCCTGACCAGATCATGCTGACCGGCCAGTCGAGCGCCTCCTGCGACCGCATCTCGCAACCGGCAGCGAGATCATCCTTCCGTCTGCAAATCCTTACGCAGAATCTGCTGGTCCACCTCCATCGCCATTGGACAGCCCTTGAAGGTGTAGCGGACTTCCTCCCTCTCCGCGCCGACGGGTTCGTAGCCAAGGCGGCGGTAGAAGCGGCGCGCGCCCTCATTGTCCCACTCCACGCCAAGCTCCACCGCCCAGGCACCGCGCGCGGCAGCCACGGCTTCGACTTCCGCCATAAGGCGCGTCCCCAGGCCGGCGCCCTGAAATGGCGGGAATATCCGGATGGCCCAGATGCGCGGGCAATCGAGGCTGCCCTGCCGATCGAAATCCAGCCATGCCTGGCCGACCGGAAAGCCGTTCGCCAGGGCCAGCAGCATCAGCGCCTCGCCTTGCCGCTGCGCCTCGAAAGTGGCGGCGATGATCTCCCGCTGGCGCGTGAACAGGCCCATCCATTCAAGCGCGGGCAAATCCTCCTCATGCGCGATGCGAAATGCGATCGGCACCTCGATCAGCATGCCGCCGCTTCCATGGATGGCTGCTTCGTCTCGGCCGGCGGCGTCAGCCCGACCCGGCGATAGAGCTCCATCCGGTATCGACGCCAATGGTCCAGCCGCACTTCATGGGCCGGGCGCCCATAATAGTCCCAGGAAAAACTACGTGCATTGAGGCCGACGAAGTGCGCACCACAGCGGCCGAGCCCGGGCTGGTGCGGGGGAAAGGGAGAGCAGATCGATACATCCCCGGTGCCAACCACCAGCGGATCCGCACCCTGTGACATGGCCGCGATCTGGAGGCCCTGTTCATCCAGCTCGGACTCGAGCTTCGCCGGATGCGCGCGCAACACCGCCGCGATCGCCGACTCCAGGTCGAACCCGGCGGGCGTCCCTCTTATGCCCGAATTGCGCGGCTCCGGGCCGGCCATATGCGCGAACTGGCCATGTCCCATTAGGACGTCGGCGGCGATCAACGTCGCCGCTCCGCTCTCGTCCGCAAGCCATCGCGCGAGCGCGTCCGGAATCGCCCAGAGGATGACGTCATTATCGAGCGCCAGCTCGCGCACGCCGGGGTCGATCTGCAGCGGCAGGAATTTCCAGGCGGTTCCCTCGCTCATCGCGCTATCGAGGAAGGGGCGAAGCACAAGCGGCACTTCGGGCGCGACCGCATGCCAGCGGATGCCATCCGGAACCGCCCCGGTTTGCCGGCGGGCCTCGTCCAAAGCGATAGTGTTGACGCAGACATGATAGGCTGCGCCCGGCCCGAACAACCGATATGCGCCGTGCAGCGACAATCGCAGTGCCTCGAACCCGGCCGGGCTGACGTCACCGATCGTCCAGCGGATGTTGAGGAGTGCCTCGTTCATCCGGGCCGGCTCAGTCCTCGTCACCGGAGCGGCTGACGAACTTGTTGAAACGGCTCACCTGCCCGTCGGCGGTTTTGTCCTGATGGAGGAAAGCGAGTTCATTCTCCTCAAATATCTTGAAGAACTCGTCCCAACCAATGTGTTCCAGGCTCTCATCCTCCTCACCGCCCGGATCGTTAAAATCGATGCGCAATATGCCACCGCCCTGCTTATGCCTTTTGATATCGACCCGCGCAGGACAGCCGCCCCGCTCCTCGACCCATTTGCGGATCGCATCATGATCGGTGGTCTTAGTGGCGCTCGCCATGGCCATCTCCTTCGATGCCCCTGGCGGACGCAATGAATAGGCCGCGGCTGGGTTCCCGTTCACCACGCGGGCTAATGAAATGAAAGGCCGTAGGTGATCGCCGGACGTCAGCGCTGCTTAGACGGTTTCCCCGCGCCGCCACAGATAGCCCGGCATGCGCGACGCCAGCGGCCACAACAGGTTCAGCGCGAGCCCGCTCATCACCAGCGCGGCGGCAGCGAGCTTCCAACCCGGCAGCGGCTCGGCGAGGAGCAGCGCGGATGCGCCCATGCCGAATATGGGAACGAGCATTGCGGACGGCGTAATCGTCGCTGCCGGGTGGCGGGCCAGCAGCCAACCCCAGGCGGCATAGCCGAACAGCGTGTTGCCGACCGACTGCCACAGGACCGCCAGCCATGCTCCCGGCCCGGCATGCGCCAGCGCCGCGCCGATCACCGCCGGTCCTTCCAGCACCAACGATCCGATCAGCAGCGGCGGGATCGAGAACAGGCTGGCCCAGATCACGAAGGCCAGCATGTTGGTCGCCCCGCTCGCCTTTGCGACCTGATTGCCGCCCGCCCAGCTCATCGCCGCGATCAGCACGAGACCGAGCCCGAACGGCGTCGTCGTCCGGTCGCTATGCAGCATGATCACGCCGATGCCGACCGTCGCGAGCAGCAGCGCGAGCAGTTGGAACGGCCGGATACGCTCTCCGCTCAGCCACATCGAAAGCGCGATGGTGAAGAATATCTGCACCTGTACCACGAGCGAGGCGAGCCCCGGCGAGATATGGCCGTTCATGGCGATGTAGAGCAGCCCGAACTGCCCGAAGCCGATCAACAGACCATAGGCCGCAAGCGACCGCCACGTCACCGCCGGGCGCTTGATGAAGAAGGCGGCAGGCAGCAGCGCGAGCGTGAAGCGCAGCGTCGCGAACAGCAGCGGCGGAAGCTCGTCGAGCGCGGCACGGATGACCACGAAGTTGGTCCCCCACACCGCGACAACGGCAAGTGCAAGCAGCGCATGACGCCAAGGCAGTCCACGCGCATGGGCGACAGCAAGGGAGGAAGTGCCATTCATGGCCGCCTCTGTAACGATCTATCGCAAGCCAGGTCACGCAATATCGCGCCACATCCGCCGATCACCGGAATGCAGGTGGCTGCTGCTCATTGCATGTGCGGAACATCCGCTGGCTTTACGCAATGCCGCTATTCCACGCCCATCAAATGGCGGCCGAACCCATCGAGCGGCCACGCCGCCGGCACGGTCATTGTTGCTCGCGAAAATACCAGGCGAGCGCCTGCTCGATCACGGGCGCAGGCATCTCATGTCCGCCATCGAAAAGCAGGAGCTGAACCTCGAAACCGGCCCGGCGAAGCTCGGGCGCGAACCGCCTGCTCGTATCGCCGAGCGGAAGCACCTTGTCATTCCGTCCATGGGCGATGAAGATCCGCGAGCGGGCCTTGCCGCGGATCGGCATCATCATGCCCGGCGCAAGGGCGACGACATGCCGGAAGAGGCCGGCATTGTTGGCGCCGAGCGAGAGGGCGTAGCTTGCGCCATCGGAGAAGCCGATGATGGCCACGCGCTCGGGATCGACGGCATAGCGCGAAAATATCTGGGCGAGTGCTACGTCTATGCGCGCCACATCGCCTCCATAGCGTGGCGGGATGCCGGTCAGCCCCGCAGCCGCGTTGGAGACGACGATATCCCAGCTATAATCGAGCGAATCCGGGGCGAGGAGAATGATTCCGCGCGCTTCGGCCTGATCGCGGAAGCGGGCGATCATATCGTCGCCGCGCCGGCTGGCGCCATGGAGCAGCAGCGCGAGCGGCATGGCGCGATCCGGCCGATAGCTGGACGGCACATAGAGGGCTGCGCTCGTATCGCCGGTCAATCGCAGATAGCCGTGCGCGGCCGAAGGCAGCGGGGGCGCCGTCGTGACGCGGGCAGCCAGCTCTCCCGAACGTGCCGCCAATAGGGGGCTAGTGCCGACGAGCAGCAGACCGAGCATGAACGCAAGCCGCGATGCCGGGACCGTTCGACGCCTCGGCCCTTTCCGGAGACAGCCCGCTGGCGAGGCGGACGCATGACCGGCTTGCTGCATCTCCATCCGCTTCCCCCGTCATCATCTTCGTCAGGACATCGAACAGAGATCAACTGTTCGATTCAAGCAAGCACTGCGCCAAGGGGACAGCTTCTTCATGGCAGCCCCAGGACGACAGAGATGATCCAAACCATAGTCGAGAGGGCCTGAAGCCCTGGCAATGCGCCTTTCAAAATTGGGGGACCTGAGGGGATGTGACCGGGACGATACCTCAGCTTTCCGTTTCGTTTCGCCCTCGGTCCGCTCCTGCCGTCAGCGGCGCAGAAGAAATTCGAGGCGTAGCCCGACTGCCAATGCGTTCGATCCGGAACGCAAGCCGGGATTGAGGATATATTGGATGTCCGGCTGCACGCTGAAATGTTTCGAGAATAAGTGCCGGTAGCTCAGTTCAAGCGCCGTTTCGTGCCGTCGGGGCATTACGTCCTGCGATGCGGCAAGGGCACGATAATTGGATGATGTCCTCGCAACGGCCAGCGCCGCTCCCAACTGATCTTCGGGATGACGCGGGAAAGGCCCTGACAAGACCAGCCCGAAGCTGACGAATCCGTCGAACCTGTTGAACCGGCTGGCAGCCTTTCCGAAGCGGACGAACCCATCCAGCCTGCCAACCGACGCCCTTTGCGCAAGCCGTGCTTCGCCGCGGAGGTAGAATCCGCGATTGCCGCGCCGCAGGACAGGCGCTCCAGCGACTTGCGGGGCCGACTGATCCTCGAATCTCGCCGTATAGGCCCAATAGCCGGCGAGCAGCCGCAGATCGCCAAACGTCCGATCGATCTCGCCGACAAGCAGCGCACCATCATTCTGCCCGAGCCGGATCGCGGTACGACGCGGATGATCCGGATCGCCCGGCACCCCATCGAGCACGGCGCCCCGTACGACGAACCCGTCCTCCAGCCTGGCCTGAAGTCGCAAGGCGAGTGAGGTCGAAGGGAAGATGGACGGGCCGTTATGGCCGGTCTGCGCGATATCGGTTCCGATACCATGCTCGCTTCCGAGGAAAAATGTGGAAGCTTCCAGCGCATCGAATTCGCTATTGAGGTCATAGAGCCCGAATCTTGCAGAAATCGAGCCGGTCTCGTGCTCGACCCAGGCTTCATACAGCCGCAGCGCCCGGACGCCCGTTTCGATGTTCGACACGACCTGCGCATCGCCGACGCCTCCGTCGCTGAAGCGCACGCCGTTATTGTAGAGCATATAGGCGAACAGCCTGGTGCCCGACGGGCCGCCGAGCCGTTCCAGATCCGCGGATATCGTCAGATCGAGATTGTCGAGATAGCGGGTGCGGCGATCGAGGCCACCATGCGCCACCGACCAGATATCCGCAGCATAGCCAAGCTGCAGCGCGACGGGGCGTTCCGTCTCCTGCGGTTCGACGGACGCCGGCTCCGGCTGATCCATATTGTTCGCGACGCAAGGCTCGGCGGCGACCGCAAGGATCGCCGACGCGAGACCGATCATCATGCGGCGGCGGCGCGCGCAGCTTGGGTTCCTGCCCTGCCCGCCGGAGCAGTCATTCCCGTCCGTCATCAAGCGTCAATATCGGGGACGCGCCCGCATGTTCGTCCTTCAGGGCAACGCCGCTCAGCCGGCGCTTGCGCGCTTCCTTCATCAGCCAGGCGAGCTGGTCGGCGGCGGCCGCATGGGAAAGGCCATAAGGCGGGCGGATATTGGAGATGCAGTTGCGCTCGCTGTCGCGCCGGCCAGGACGCGGATCCCAGGTCAGATAGGCGCCGAGACTGTCGGCGGCGCTCAACCCCGGTCGCTCGCCGATCAGCACCACCGCCTGCGCCGCACCGAGCGCTGCGCCGATATCGTCGCCCAGCGCGACGCGCGCCTGGCGCGCCAGCACCACGGGCGCGATCCGCCAGCCCGCCAGCCGCTCGGCCATCGCGCCGATCAGCGCAGCCCCATGGGCGTGGACGGCGGTGGCGGAAAGACCGTCGGCGAGGATGAAGACCGCATCATATTCCCCCCGCGCCAGATGCGCGGCACTTGCGGGATCGAGCCTGCGGCCGAGATCGGGCCGCTGGAGGAAGGTCGCCCGATCGCCCGCGCTGCTGTCGACCGCGATCGTCTGCCGGCCTTCGAGTTGCCGGGTGAGGAGATCGATGTCGAGCGCGGCGTGGACGGCATCGCGTGCCCGCGCATGGGCGAGCTGAAAGTCGAGCAACGGCACGGTCGGCAAGCCATTGCCTGCACGGCCGAGACCGATGCGCGCCTGCGTCGCGCCGCGCAGCCGTCCGAAGGGCGAAGGATCGGCAACCGCGCTCATCGCGCGATCTCGGCGGCGGAGAGCAGACGCGGCCCCTGTTCCAGCGCGACGGGGCGAATCCCGCCACGCGCATCGAGCAAGCCGACGCCGTCGAGCCAGGCCTCGAACTCGGGCGCCGGACGCAGCCCCAGCACATCGCGCACATAGAGCGCGTCGTGGAAGCTCGTGCTCTGATAGTTGAGCATGATGTCGTCCGCGCCGGGGATGCCCATCACGAAGCTCACCCCCGCCACACCGAGCAGCGTCAGCAGATTGTCCATGTCGTCCTGATCGGCCTCGGCATGGTTGGTGTAGCAGACGTCGCAGCCCATCGGCAGGCCCATCAGCTTGCCGCAGAAATGATCCTCGAGCGCGGCGCGAATGATCTGCTTGCCGTCATAAAGATATTCGGGGCCGATGAAGCCGACCACCGTGTTGACGAGAAACGGGCGGAAGACACGCGCCACGGCATAAGCGCGCGCTTCCAGCGTCTGCTGGTCGATGCCATGATGCGCATCGGCGGACAGCGCCGCGCCCTGCCCCGTCTCGAAATACATGACATTGTCGCCGATCGTGCCGCGGCCGAGCGACAGCGTCGCGTCATGCGCCTCGCGGAGCAAGGCGAGATCGATGCCGAAACCGCGGTTGGCGGCTTCGGTACCCGCGATCGACTGGAAGGTGAGATCGACCGGTGCGCCGTTCGTGATCGCGGCCATGGTGTTGGTGACATGGGTGAGCACGCAGCTCTGCGTCGGGATCGCGTAGCGCTCGCGCAGCTCGTCGATGAGCTGGAGAAGCACGGTCGCGCCCTCGATGCTGTCCGTTGCCGGATTGATGCCGATCACCGCATCGCCGCATCCCATCAGCAATCCGTCGAGGATGGATGCGGCAACACCGGCGGGATCGTCGGTCGGATGATTGGGCTGGAGCCTGACCGCGAGCCGCCCGGGCAATCCGATCGTGGTCCGGAAACGCGTGATGTTCCGGCATTTGCGCGCGACCGCGATCAGATCCTGATTGCGCATCAGCTTCGAGACGGCGGCGGCCATTTCAGGCGTCACGCCCGGCGCCACCGCGGCCAGCTCGGCCGCCCCGGCATCGACGGATAGCAGCCATTCGCGAAAGCCGCCGACGGTCAGATGGGCGATCGGCGCGAAGGCCGCCGCATCATGGCCATCGGCGATCAGCCGCGTGACCTCATCCACCTCATAGGGGATCAGATGCTCGGCCAGGAAAGTGGCGAGCGGCAGATCGGCAAGCGCATATCGGGCGGCGACGCGCTGCTCGGCGCTCTCCGCCGCCACCCCGGCCAGGGCATCGCCCGAGCGGAAGGGCGTGGCTGCTGCGAGCAGATGCGCGAGATCACGAAAGGCGTGGCGCGTGCCACCAACATCTGCCCGATACATATCCGCCTGCCTCGATCAGCCGCCGGCCATCCTCACAGGCCGGCCAGGAAGCCCGACAATGTCGCGAAATAGGCTTCCGGTTCCTCATAAAAAGGCATGTGCGAGCTGTGGTCGAAGATCGCGATCCTCGAATTGGGCAGCGCCGCATGCATCTTGTACGAACAGGCCGGGGTCAATTCGTCATATTTACCCGCGATCACGAGGCAGGGCGCCTCGATCGCCGACATCGCCGGAACGCGGTTCCAGTCCTTCATATTGCCCGTATAGGTGAATTCGTTCGGCCCCTGCATCGTCATATAGGGCCCCATATTCCACTCCGCGAGCGACGCGGTCAGGCTTTCGGGCCACTCGGCAAGGCGGCAGACATGCCGGTAATTGAGCAGCGTGATCGCCGCCTGATATTCGGGATGGTCGATCGTGCCCGCCGCCTCACGCGCGATCATCATCGCCACGGTTTCGCTGCCCAGCGCGCCGCGCAGGCGATTAAGCTCGCTCACCAGATGCGGAATGTCGCAGGCGCCGTCGGCAATGATGTAGCTCGCCACCCGTTCGGGATAGGTCAGGCAATATTCGGTGCCGAGCCAGCTCCCCCAGCTATGGCCGAGAAAATGGACACGCTCGGCGCCGACTGCGGCACGGACCTGATCCGCCTCGGCCACATAGCGCTCGAGCGTCCACAGCGAGGAATCGTCCGGACGATCCGAGGCGCCGCAGCCGAGCTGATCCCAGGCGACGACGCGGAAGCGGCCGTCCGCCAGCCGGGCATGTGGCTCGCGCAGATAGCGGCAGGGCAATCCCGGCCCGCCATTTGCGAGCAGCAGCGTCTCGGGGCCATCGCCGTGGATATAGACCACGACCTCATAACCCTCCGCCAGTTTGATGCGCCGGGTTTCCATGGGGATTGTCATAGCGATGCCTCCTCGATGAGCGCCCGGTCGCTCGAGAGCGACGGAATGGCGGCGCGGAAACGGTCAACCTCCTCCAGGTCGAGCGTCGCGGCGATCAGCCCCGGCTCCTCCCCCGCATCGGCGATCACCCGACCCCAGGGATCGATGATCAGCGAATGGCCATAGCTGCGGCGGCCGGGATGATTGTCGCCGCACTGGCCCGGCGCGACGACGAAACAGCCGGTCTCGATCGCGCGGGCACGAAGCAAGGCATGCCAGTGCAGCGGGCCGGTGAAGCTGCTGAACGCCGCCGGTACCGCGATGATGCGGGCGCCCCGCTTGGCGAGCCGGCGGTAGAGATAGGGAAAACGCATGTCGTAGCAGATGCTGAGGCCGATCCCGCCCCAGGGCGTATCTGCCACCACCGCCCGCTCGCCGGGGCGATAGAAGTCGGACTCGCGGATCGCCTCTCCGCCCGGCAGATCGACGTCGAACAGATGGACCTTGTCATATTGCGCGGCGATCCGCCCCTGCGCATCGAACAAGACGGACCGGTTGACCGGCGTGCCGTCATCCGCGCGCATCGACACCGATCCGGCGAGAATCCAGAGCGAAAGTTCGGCAGCCAGCGAACTCAGCCGCCGAAGCGCCTGATGCTCCGCCTCGCGCTCCGCATAGCCATGGATATCGGACACGCCCGGCGCCAGGAAGTCGAACGCCTCGGGCAGGGTGACGAACTCCACACCATCTGCCGCTGCCGACCGGATCAGCGCTTCGGCCTGGACCAGATTGGCCGCGGGATCGGGAGTTGCGGTTGTTTGCGCGCAGGCGATGCGAAGGCTCGAGACCATTTGAACTTCCTGGCTGAAATATAGTTTAGTTTATTGGCTACTATTTTGGCACTGTCAACGGCGCGCGGGCCGCAACAGCCAGATTCCCAGCCCGAAACCGGCCGTCACGAGCAGCAGCAGACCAACCAGTGCAGCCAGGATGCGGCCCGGCACGCCGAGCCATTCGCCATTATGGACCGCAAACAGCGCATCAAGGACGGTATCGCCCCATGCCGCCTGCCGTGCATCGCGCTGCCACAGGACATTGCCATCCCGGCCGTCCACCGAAACCGCCGTGGTGCCGAATGTCGCGCGAAGCTCGCCGGGCTGGCGCATCTGCACGACGAAGTTGGCCGCGCCTGGCGCCGGCAGATCCAGCCGGACGAAATGTGCCTGCGGGTAGGCGAGCAGCGCCCGTGCCACCGCCCCGTCCGGGGACAGGCGGACAGGCGCATCGCTCCTGACGGTCGACGAAGCGGGTTGCGCCAGCCCGGCAGCGCCCAGCCACTGGCGCAGCTGCTTGGACCAGACCATCCCGGCACCGGTCATGGCGGACAGGGTCAGCGTCACCGCCACGATCAGCCCGGCGCTGCGATGGAGCACGTAAAGCTTCTGCCAGGGCTTGCCCGCGACGCGCGGCCATAGCGTCCGCTTCCACTGGCCCCGCCGGGGCCAGCCCAGCCAGACACCTATGAGCGCGGTCAAGAGCAGGAACAGGCCGCTCGCACCGACGAGCAGTTCCCCGTTATGACCAAGCAGGAGCTGCTGATGCAGCACATAGATGAAGCGGATGATCCCCGTCCGGCTTGCCCCGCCATCGAGCGGCGTGGCCGACAATATCCGGGATGATTCCGCATCGACCGTCACGACATGCGGAACATCCCGAACATTCACGAAGACGCGCAGCGCACGCACGGGCATGTCCTGCACGACGACGCGCGTCACCCGGCCCGGCAGCGCCTCCTGCGCCGCGGCGATCGCCGGGCCGACGCGCACCGGCCCCGCGACGGGCGAGCCGGCGCCGATCCATGTCGTCTCGATCTCGCGATGGAAGACGAGGAGAAAGCCGGTCAGCGCCAGCAGCAGCCAGTGCAGCCCGAGCGCGAGCGCGGTCCAGCGATGGACCAATAGCCAGTGGCGACGCGCCATCTCGACAGCCTAACGGTTCCGGTTTTGGGATCAGGGCAGGACGACGACGGCATGCTCCGGCTCAAAGGTCGCATAGACTTCGGGCCGATCCAGCGAATCCTCGGTTTCCGCAGCGATGGAAGTGCCGCCTGCTTCAAGCGCATATTGATAGCGCGCACCAAGATAGCTGCGGCCGGTGATACGCCCCGTGAGCAGGTTGGTGTCGTTCGCGGCCGGGCGTGCCGCGGCCAGGCGAATATGCTCGGGCCGCACGGCGACCAGCACGTCGCTTCCCTCCTGCACCTCCGGCGCCCAGATCGTCCTGATCTGCAACCCGCCCTCGAGGATCACTTCGGCGCCGCCATCGCTGTTGCGGTGCTTCATCCGCCCGCGCAGGAAATTGCTCGATCCGATGAAGTCGGCGACGAAGGCGCCCGAGGGACGGGTATAGACTTCCTGCGGCGAAGCGAGCTGCACCACCGAACCCTTGTTCATCACCGCGATACGATCGCTCATCGCGAGCGCCTCGATCTGGTCGTGGGTGACATAGATCGTCGTGATGTTGAGCCGCTTCTGAAGCTCCTTCAGCCAGTTGCGCGCGCGGATACGCAGCTTGGCGTCAAGATTGGACAAGGGCTCGTCGAGCAGCAGCAGCGAAGGCTCGAAGACGAGCGTGCGCGCAAGCGCCACGCGCTGCTGCTGGCCGCCCGAAAGCTCGTGCGGATAGCGCTTGGCATATCGATCCATCTCGACCAGCTCCAGCGCGGACATGATCCGACGCTGGCGCTCCGCGGCCCCCACCTTGCGGATGCGCAGGGGGAAGGCGAGATTGTCCATCACCGTCATGTGCGGCCAAAGCGCGTAGGATTGGAAAACCAGCCCGCAGTTGCGCTTTTCCGGCGGCACGAGGATGCCGCGATCCCCATCGAAGAAAGTCTGGTTGCCGACCCGGATCACGCCGCCGGTGGGCGTGTCCAGCCCGGCGATCGCGAACAGCGTGGTCGATTTGCCGCAGCCGCTGGGCCCCAGCAGCGTCAGAAACTCGCCATCGGCAACGGTGAGGCTGATCCCATCAATGGCGCGGACGTCGCCGAAATGCTTGGCAAGATTTTCGATGATCAGTTCAGACATCCTGGTGACTCCGCAAGAGCAGGCGCGCGACGAAGACGAACAGCGCGGTAATGACGAGCTGGATGACAGACAAAGCTGCGACCGGCCCCGTATCGCCATTGGCCCAGAAGGATAGCATCGTGGTGCCGATGATCTCGCTGCCCGGCGAGAAGAGGAAGACGGCCGAGCTATATTCCTTCAGGAAGGAGAGGAAGAGCAGCACATAGGCACCGAAAATGGCGGGCTTGAGCAGCGGCAGGACGATCATGCGCGACGTCGTCCACCAGTCGGCGCCGCAGGAACGAGCGCTCTTGTCGAGCTCCTGCCCGATCTGGAGCAGTGCCGGGGAGATCGCGCCGAATGCGGTCGGAATGCTGCGCATGGTGAAGGCCAGGACGAGGATCCAGATCGTTCCGTGGAGCAGATTGACCACCGGCAGCAGCAGCATCGCCCAGAACAGCCCGATGCCCGCCACAATCCCGGGAATGGCCCGAGGATAGAGCGCGACATATTCCAGCTGCCGACGCCAGCGGAATTCGGAACGGTGGACCACCAGCGTCACCAGCGCGACGAACGCGGTCGCGATTGCACCGCCCAGCGCCGAGATCAGCAGGCTGTTGGTGATCGAGCGGACATAGGCCGGATAAGCGAAGATCAGCGTGAAATTCTGCGTGGTCAGCAGATCGAACGGCGCCATCAGCGGCGTGAGGAAGGTCGTGACCGAGCGTAGCGCGATACCGGCCAGCGGGATTGCCAATATGGCGATATTATAGACCAGGAAGAAGGCGAAAAGCGGCCAGCGGGCGGGGCCAAGATCGGCGAGCTTCTGGCGCTGCGCCTTGCCCTTGACGGTGACGAAGCGACCCGCCTTGCGCAGCAGCAGCCCCTGGAGGACGAGCAGCAGGGAGATGATCGCCAGCAATACCGCCGCAGCCGCGCCGAGCAGGCCGTAATCGGGGGTGATGCCGCCAAGCCCCTGGCTGTAGAGATAGGTGGTGAAGAATTCGAGCCCGACCGGACGGCCGAACACCAGCGGCACCGAAAGCATCTCGAGCGAGCTGATGAAGGTGAGCAGCGCGCTATAGATGATCGCCGGGCGCATCAGCGGAATGGAGATCGACCAGATCACGCGGAGCGATCCCGCGCCCATCATGCGCCCCGCATCCTCGAGCGTCGCATCGATGCGCTTTGCCGAGCTGGCACAGAATAGATAGACCAGCGGCGCAAGCCCGGTGCCCGCGACCACCGCCATGCCCGGAATGCTGTACAGATTCCACAGCGCGCTGCCAAACCATTGCTGGCTCAGCAATGTGACATAGCCCGACGGGCCGTACATCATGAACCAGGAAAAGGCGATGACGAGCTGCGAAATGTACATCGGCCACAATGCCAGCGAACGCAGTATCCGGCGGCCGGGCAGATTGGTCCGTTCGAGGAAGATCGCGAATGCGACGCCCAGCACGCCCGCGACGAGCGTCGTCGACAAGGCCAGCAGCGCCGAATTCCAGATCACATCATAGAAGCCGGCATCGCCAAACAGCCGGGCATAATTGTCCATCGTGAACAGCCCGCCCGCTTCGTAGAGCGGCCGGTCTACCAGCGATTGCCAGAGTATCGGCGCCAGCGGCGCCGCCACCAGAATGACGGTGGCGACGCTCATGAGCGACTGGATGATCAGCGCCCGGGAGAAACGATCATCGCCTCCGGACAAAGTGGGCATCGGGATCGAGGCCATGATCGGTCCTTCTCCGAGGGCGTTCAGCGCTTGGTCTTGAAGAGGGCGTTCCAGCGGGCGATGAACGGCTTATATTCCGTCACCATGGCCGGTTCGTAGCCGATACGGACCATATTCTGTTCGCCGCCGATCCGCTCGGCGATCGCGCCATAGGTGAGGAAGGGCACCTCGTTCGCCGCGACGTCCGGCCGATAGGGGGTCATGCCGCCTTGGCCGGCCGCGACCTGCCCTTCATGCGACAGCATATAATCGAGCATGAGCCGCGCCGAATTCGGGCTGCGCGCCGCCTTCGTTACCGCCATGCCGCGCAGCATCATCGGGGTCCCGTCCTTGGGCAGCGACCAGCCGAGGATGCGATCGCGACCCGGATCCTTCATGCGCGGGAAGACGGTGATGCCAGACGTGTAGAAAGCAGCCAGATATTCGCCGCCCATCACCTTGTCGAGCATGGTCGATCCGCCCGATTCCGGGCGGGTGACGGGGCCGAGCTGCTCCATCAGCGACCAGCCGGACGGCTTGCCATGATCCACCACCGACCAGTGAATGGCATAGGCGAAGGAATGGCTCGACGCGTCATAGGTGGTCAGCCTGTTGCGGAACCGGGCCGGATCGGCCTTGGCCATCGCGGCGAGCTGCTTCGCGCTCTCGGGATATTCCGACGGCTTGAACAGCATCTTGTTGTAGATGATGATCATCGGGTCGGTCGCGAGCGTATAGAGGCCCGGGAAGGGGCGGCTCCAATCGGGCAGCTTGCTGCTTTCGGGGCTCACATATTCGGCCTGTTCATGGTTCGTGACGAAACGCTGCCAGGCATCGGGCGCGCCGCTGACGATCAGATCGGCGGTCTTCTTGTTGGCCGAAGTTTCCGAATAATAGCGCTCGAACGCCTCGCCCGGCCCGATATCCAGCGCGGAAACCTTCACCCAGGGATATTTTCTTTTGAATCCGTTCAATATCTCGCGCCAATTATATTCGGCGATGTTGGAATAGACGAGAAGCTCCGGCTCTTTCTTCGAATCCTCGACCAGCTTGGCATAATCGGCCGGATAATAATCAGGATAGAGCGGCCCGGCCTGTTGCTGCGCAGTCGTCACCACATCGCCGGCCGCCTCATTTTCGGACGCGCCGCCGCTGCAGGCAGACAATGTCATTCCGGCTGCGGTAAGCGTGGCTATGGAGACCCAACGGGCAAAAACACTCTTCATGGTTAGCATCTCCCTGTTATCACGTCCGGAGTACGGGCCGCGCCATCTGCAGCCCCCCATCACGCAGTAATCCGACATCGCTCGCGGCGGTAACGAAGGCATAGCCGCGATCGAACAGCGCCGCGGCGTCGTGGCCGGGCAGGGCCGCCCCGCCAAGCGCAATCCCCGCCTCCCGCGTGCGCCGCTCGGCTTCGTCGAGCAACTCGACGAAGGCAGACTCCGTATAACGGCCCATCAATCCGATGCTCGCCGACAGATCGAGCGGACCGATGAAGAACATGTCGACATTGGCGACACGCGCGAGCTCGGGGATCGCCGCGACGCCGGCCGCGGACTCGATCATCGCGATGACGAGCAGTTCCTTGTCGGCATTTGCCGCATAAAGGTCGCCATCCAGCCCCCAGCGCGCGGCACGCGACACGGTGAAGTGCGCGCCGCGCTTGCCGAGCGGCGGATAGAGCGCCGCCGCCACCAGCCGCTCCAGCGTGTCGGCGTCCTCGACATTTGCGGCGACGATGCCGTCCGCGCCGGAATCGAGCGCTTGCTTGACGGGGGCCGCGATATTGTCCCCCAGACGCACCAGCGTCGTGACGGGCGAGGGAGCGATGGCACGGAGCTGATCGACGGCGGTTTCGAGCCCGCCGGGGGAATGTTCATGATCGATCAGCAGCGCATCATAGCCGCAATGCGACAATATTTCCGCGGCGGTCGGGCTGCCCATGAACAGCCAGCAGCCGATCGAGCGCTCGCCTGCCCGCAGGCGCTGCTTGAGGCGGTTTGGCCTAAGCATCGTCCGCCACCATCTGCGGCTTCACCGCAAGCACGCTTTCGAAAAAGACGATAGCGCTATCCGCGAGCGCCTGCCGTTCATGGCGAATGCCCGGGAGCAGATCGACCTGGACGCCCAGCCCGTTTTCGCGGAGACTGGCGGCGAGCGACAGAAGCCGGTCCACCCGGGTGACACCGGCATCATTGGCGCCCTCCATCCAAAGGGGGCTCCCCTCGCTGTGCGTTATCTCGTCCGTGTCGGTATCGGCGTCGCCGACCGCGAGATGAACGGCGACCTTGCGCAGCGCGGCCTTGTCCAGCGGGCGTCCGAAGCGCTGCTCGATATCGCGCACCCCGACCCACCAGTCGCGCGTCTCGTCGAGCAGCGTGGGAGAACCCGGCGAGCAGACGGAAAGTGCATCGAGCCGCTCGGGATGCAGATAGAGAAAGCGGTGGGCGAGATGTGCGCCCCCGGAAAATCCGAACATCGATATCCGCTCGACCGGCACGCCATAGCGCGCGCCGATCTCGTCGAGCATGGCGAGCATCAGATGATCGAACCGGATGCCATTATATTCGACATATTTATAATTATCCCGGTCATATGGATCGATGATCCCCGCGGGAAACAGCGGTGCCATCACGATCAGGCCCAGCCGATCGGCCAGCGGCACGAAAAGATCGCGCATCGCCTGATTGCCCCGCTCGGTGCCATGGATCACGACGAGGATGCGGGCCTCCGCGAGACGCCCCGCATCGGCGAGCGACGGCGGAACATAGAGGCAGTAGGAGAAACGCTGGTCCGCCTGGCACGCGATCGCGGCGGTGCGCCCGATTTCGTACCGCGAGAGCGGGGGATCAGGTTCGTTGCCATTATCGATTGTCATGACGCGTGCGTGCTCCGTGCCGCCGATACTGGGGCCGGCGCACAGCGCGCCGGCCCGTGAACAAGTTGATCAATAATCGATGCCGATCTGGACAAAGGCCGTGCGGCCCAGCGCCTTGCTGTACCGATCATTGCGGTTGAGCATCTGCGACGTCACCGAATAATAATCGTTGTTCAGCAGATTGCTCACGCCGACCGTAAGATCCGCCGGGCCGATCTTGAACTTGGTCGAGGCGTCGACGCGGGTCGTGGATTCCACGCGACCCGTGTAGAAATTGTTGATGGGGCTGCCGGGGAACTTGTTGCGATCGCCCGAATAGGCGAACTGAACGCGCGCCAGCCAATTGTCGGTGATGTCATATTCGATGAAGCCGTTGAGCAGCTCCGGACTGATCCGCCGGCCGGTCATCGGAGTTTCCACCTTGCCGTCCTTATTGGCGTCGCGCTTGCCCTCGGACCAGGAGAAGACCAGCCCCCAACGCGTCGCATCGCCGAACTTGCCGTCGAGCGTCGCCTCGAAGCCCTCGATCCGCTCCTTCTCGCGCAGGATCAGCACTTCCGTCGGATGGAGCGGGTCGATCACGAAGTCGGTGCCGAGTTTCGATGTGTTGATGAAATAAGCGGCAGTCGCCTTGATGCCGCCGATGGTGAGCCGCGTGCCAAGCTCATAATTGTTGACGAGCGCAGCCTTGGGCTTGAGCGTGTCGATCGTCGGGAAGCGCGCATTGCGGAGCGGCAAGCCGATATCGGGTACCGAGAAACCCTGGGAGAAGCCTCCGAAGATCTGGAAACCTTCGCTCGCCTGGATCGTCGCGCCGACATTGATTGGCGTCGCACCGTAGGAAAGCGTGCCGCCCTGCACCTTGAGCCCAGTCAGGCCTGCCACGAACGGATCAACCTTCAGACGGAACTCGTCATGCCGGACGCCGGCGCGCAGGGTGAACCAGTCGGTAAGCGGCAGGTCCGCCTGGACGAACAGCGCATAGTTGGCCTGCTTCAGCGGCGGCGTGAAGGTGCGGCCATCGATCGCGGTCAGCGGCAGCAGCGGCTGCTCGGTGATGTCGCGGCTGATGTCGAAGCCCCAGAGCAACAGGCCACCATCCAGCCCGAACGTGTCGAGCTTGGTGCGGAAATCCGTCTGAATGCCGTATTTCTCTGAGTTGAGGGTCGTCTGGGTGCCGCCGAGCCGCGTCGGCTCGAACGCGAACACCGCATAATTCTTCAGATAATAGACCTGGCTGCGCATCGCGCTGCCGAAGACATCGCTGTTGGTATAGGCGAGATAGGAGACGAAATTGCGGTTGACCTGATCGAGCGCGCGCGGATCCTGCGCGGCCTTCCTCACGCTCGTGGGTGTGCCAAGTGCGATATTGCCGGGCACGAGCACATAATCCGTATCCTGCGCCTGCCGGTAATAATTGGCCATCGCCTCGATGCGCTGCGTGCCGCCGAAGGAATAGCCGACCTTGCCGTAGAAATTATAGATGTCCGAATCCGCGATACCGCCGAACAGATGAGGATCGGGGGGCAGCCGCTTGCCGTCGGCATCGAACTGGCCGTTCACCCGCTCATAGCTGCCGTTGAGGTTGACGTCGAAGCCGCCGATGCCGCCGGCCGCGCTCTGGAAGATATAGGGGCGCGCGCTGTCCTCGAAATGCTCGGTCGAGAAGCTCGTCCCGATCTCGGAGCGGAAGGTCCACGCGTCGCTCGCCGAGCCATTCTTGGTAATATAGTTGATGATGCCCCCGGCGCCGCCCTGCCCATAAAGTGATGATGAGCCGCGGATAACTTCGATTCCCCCCAGTGCCGTGGGCGCGATAAGGCGCACGTCGCGGCCGCCATCGCGCAGCGGATTGGATACCGGAATGCCGTCGATGAAGATGCGGACGGGCCGTCCGCGCAGGCTCTGCTCGACATTCGCCGCCGTGTCATTGCCCTGCGCAAGGCCAGGCACCGAGAAGGAAAGTATCTTGCCAAGGTCGCGGGTGATCGCGAGCTGGCTCTCGATGTTCGCCTCATCAAGGACGCTGACGGAGCCCGGGAAGGTTCGGACGGAATCGGACAGGCGCGTGCCCGTCACGACGATATCGCCCGCCGGTGCACCATCGACCTGCTTGCCGCCCTGCGAGGCGCTGTCCTGCGCAAATGCCGTTGCCGAGACCATGGCAGCAAAGGTCACACCCAGCCTCAAAGCACACCGTAGCTTCATCATGCTTTCCCCCGTTTTTCGTGCCACAACCCCGATTGCCAAAATGGTAGCCAATTTCTTCGATCAATGTAAAGCCAATAATGACAATTCAAATAATGACGCATTTTCAGCTGGTTAGCATAGGTTTGAAATCGGGGTTGAGCCGCCTGAGCTACGCAGTCTATAGAGTGATCCGGATAGGATACTGATATTGGCTAACATCATGGCGACCAAAATCGACTCAGAATCAGATCAGACGCTCGTGTCCCGAATCGAGGCCGATCTGCTGGCGGGGCATTTCCGCCCCGGCGAATGGCTGAAACAGGCGGATGTCGAGGCGAACTACAATGCGAACCGCTTCGACGTTCGCATGGCGCTGCTCGACCTCAAGGCGCGCCAGCTGATCGAGCATATTCCCAATCGCGGCTTCCGGGTGATCAACCTCAGCGAGCGCGAACGCGAGGAGCTGTTCGAGACGCGAAGCATCCTCGAAACCGCGGCGGCGAAGCTTGCTGCCGAGCGTATTTCCGATGAGACGATCGCGGAACTGGAAGCGATCGTCCGCCAGTTCGAAGTACAGATGGAGACCGCCGAACTGGACGAGTTGCGTGCGCTAAACGGCCGCTTCCATGATCTTCTATATCAATCCAGCGGCAATTCACTGCTGGCGGAGGAGATCAAGGCGCTGCGCCAGCGCGGATTGCCCGGCGCCCGGGGCGGCGGGCTGGCTTGGCGCACTATGGCGGGCATCCTTCAAAGCCATGAGGATCATGTGCGGATGATCGCCCTGCTCCGCGCCCGTGACGGCGACGGGCTGGCCGAAGCGATCTGCGGTCATTTGAACATGTGGCGGAAATATCTGCCGAAGCCGTAATAGACTATTTCGGCCTGACCGCGCTCACCCTGACCTTGTCGAAGGGTGCTTCAAGCGCGCACCATCATCGGCCAGTCGAGACGGACTTCCAGCCCCCCCAGATCGGAACGGCCGAGGCTAAGCGTGCCTTCGGTCGCTTCCACCAGATCGCACACGATGGCGAGGCCAAGGCCGTGGCCGGGACCGGCCTCATCCAGACGCCCGCCACGCATCAACGCGGCCTCGGCACGTCCATCGGCGATGCCCGGGCCATCATCGCCGATGATCAGAGATACCGTCGCGGCCGCGTTATCCGTCATCCCCATTATCCTGATCTGGCGACGGGCATAGCGCGCGGCATTTTCGATCAGGGCACCAAGGATTTCGGCTAGATCGTCCGATCGCAGCGGAACGCGCAGCGCCTCGTCAATCGCAACGTCGAAGATGATGGATTCCCCTTGCTCGGTCCGCTCGACGACACCGATCACGCGCTCGGCCATTTCCAGCGGCGATGCCTGGGCATTCGCGCTTGCGCTGCGCGCGGCGGCGGCGCGTGCACGCGCCAGTTCCGCCTCCAGCGCTGCACCAACGGCAGCTATCGCATGATCAAGCCCATCGGCAGCGCTTTCCGCTCCCGCCTCACGCGCGCGCCGGCTTTGCGCGGAAAGCGCCGCAAGCGGCGTCTTGAGGCTGTGGGCAAGATCGGCAGCACGTTTGCGGGCGCGGGCCAGATCGGCCTCGCGCGCATCCGCGAGCGCATTGATGGCGGTCGTCAGCGGCTCGATTTCGCGCGGGTAGCTCTGCGTCAGCCGCGCCTGGGCGCTGCGCCGCAGCCGATCCATCTCGGTTCGTATCCGTGCCAGGGGCCGCAGCCCCAGACGCACCTGCATATAGGCGGCGATCAGCAGAACCAGCCAGAGCAGGAGCAGCGACATGGCAAGTTCGCGTTCGAATTCGGCATTGGCCGTACGCAACTCCTCATCGTTCGTCGCGACCTGGACGAGCACCATCGGCCCGCCGCGATCGGGCCGCACGCTGCGTTCGACGAGCAGGATTCGCTTCCCGAACGGGCCCTCCGCCCTGCGTATCTGCCATTCAGTCGCGCTGGCACGAGGCGGTGGCGCAAGCGATTGATCCCAAAGCGATTCGGAATGCGCCGCGCCTCGCGTGGTCGAAATCTGCCAATAGCGGCCGCTGGCCAATTGGGTGAATCGCGGATCGACGGGCGCCGCATCGGCCCAGGGCGTGCCGTCCGGCGCCGTTCCCAGACCGGAAACAAGGATACGGGCATCGCGGATCAGTGCGGCGGCCTCGCGCTGCTCGATATGGCGTTCGAACAACCAGATCATGCCCAGCCAGGCGATCGCCAGCGCGACGAAGATCGCCCCCGCCGCTGCGGCCAGCAGCCGGGAACGAAGCGAATAGGCGATCACGATGTCGCGTCAGCCAGCGTATAGCCAAAGCCGCGCCGCGTTTCGACGATATCGGGGCCGATCTTGCGGCGCAGCCTGACGACCAGCGCCTCGATGGCATTGCTATCGTTCCCGTCGGCCGCGCCATAAAGATGTTCGGCGATCTCGACCGCAGAGACCACCCTGCCCGGCTGATGGCCGAGAAAATCGAGGAAGCGGAACTCGAGCGGCGACAGCCTGATCGGATGGCCGTCGATGGTGGCGGTCATCCGGCTGGTGTCGAGCCGGAGCTTGCCGACCGTCAGCACGGCAGACACCCGCCCCGCCGCGCGACGCACAAGGCCGCGAACGCGCGCGATCAGCTCGCCCATGGCGAAGGGCTTGGCAAGATAATCGTCCGCGCCGGCCTCTATCCCCTCAACCTTTTCCGTCCACTCGCCGCGCGCAGTGAGGATCAGGACCGGGAAGCTACGGCCTTCCGCGCGCCAGCGCTTGAGCACGGTCAGCCCGTCGAGCCGCGGCAGCCCGAGATCGAGTATCGCCACGGCATAATCCTCGACGCCGCCCTTGAACCAGGCCTCGTTGCCCTCGGACGTGAGGTCGACGACGAAACCGGCAGCAGTGAGCGCAGTGGCAAGATCGGAACCGACGTCGGGATCATCCTCAACGACCAATGCCCGCATCAGTCATCCTCGATTTCAATGAGCGCGCCAGTGCGTGCATTGAGTGAAACCTCGCGCACTCTCCCGTTGGGCGTCAATATCTTCACTTCATATTTCAAGCCCCAACGCTCCTGCTCGATCTCGACCTTGACCACCTCACCGGGCACGCGCGCCTGAGCGAGCGACAGGATCCGGGGCAAGGGCAATACCTCCCCGCGCGCCACGGCGGCGCGGATGGCGGCCTGTTCGCGCGCCTTCCGTTCGGCACTTGCCCGATTTTTCGGATCACCTTCGGCGCTGGCCGCCGATCCCGCGGCTCCGTCTGGCTTCTGGATGGCAACGCCGCCCGTGGCGACGGCAAGGCCGAGCGCGGCCACAGCAAGGACTATGGATCGTCTGGCGGGAATGATGCGGACATATGTCATTGGCAGGCTTCTGCCACAACATGGCTGACGTTGCGCTGACGGCCGATGATGGCCGCCTGTAAGCCAGGCCTTTCCAGAAGCGCCCCGTTTTCAACAGGCAGGGGCCAGCATATGAAATATCGAAAGAGCGGAACGGCGATCGCCGTCATGGCCTGCTTCTGGTCCGCTTCCGCGCTGGCGCAGCAGAACGCACCGTCGCCGGTGACGCGCTATTCACCGGACTTCTTCGCCAGGTCGCAGCCTTATTCCGCGCTCGACATGGTGGCGCTGCTGCCAGGCTTTTCCCTGGACAGCGGCAATGCCGATATACGCGGCTATGCCGGTTCGGCAGGCAATGTGCTGATCGATGGAGCTCGCCCGGCGAGCAAGCAGGAGAGCCTCGAGGAGATATTGCGCCGCATTCCGGCCAATGCCGTCGAGCGGATCGAGCTCATTCGTGGCAGTGTGCCGGGGATCGACATGCAGGGACGAGCGGTGATCGCCAACATCGTCCGCGTGAAGGCGGCCATGGCGCGGGGCCGCATGGAGGCCGGAGCCTATATCTTCCGCTCGGGCCTGCTCTCCCCGCGCATCGCGGCCGAAGCATCGCACCGTTCCGGTGACCGGCTGATCGAGGCGTCCATCGCCTATTACCGCGAATATGACGACCAGCATGGGCCGGGCTCGCGCGATCGCCTCGCCCCCGACGGCACCGTGCTGCGCGATGCCGACTATCGGCAGGACGAGGGCGACAAGGCCATCGAAGCCACCGGCAATTATGAGGACAGGCTGTGGGGCGGCAAATTGCGGCTGAACGGCTCCTTCAGCCGCAGCCGCACATTTGCCGATATCGAGCAGCTGACCCGCGCACCCGTCGCCGCGCGCGAACTGATTTTCGAGCGCGCCCGCAAGACGGCGAAGGAATTCGGGCTCCAATATGCGCGGGACATGGGCGCACGCACCGGGATGGAACTGGTCGCGCTCCATCGCGCCGGCACCGGGCATGCAAGGACCAGCGCCTTCGAGGGGCGTGGCAGCGATGTTACACGCACCGATACCGACGCGCCGGAAACCATCGTCCGCGCCGTGCTGCGCCGCCGCGGGGCGCTGGTCTCGCTCGAAGGCGGGCTGGAGGGGGCGCTCAACATTCTCGACAGCTATAATCGCCTCGAGGAAGATGGCGTCGCCGTCCCGCTCCCGGCCGCCCATGTCCGCATCGAGGAACGGCGCGTCGAACCCTTCGTCACCAGCAGCTGGCAATTCTCCCCATCGCTGTCGCTCGAAGCGGGGCTGCGCTTCGAAAGCTCGACCCTGATCCAGAGGGGCGATTCCTCGCTCCGAAAGTCATTGGCCTTCGCCAAGCCCCGGCTCCTGGCGAGCTGGTCGCCGGGCGCGAACGACCAGATCCGCCTGCTCTTCGAACGCGAGGTGGGCCAGCTCGACTTCGCCAATTTCGTGACATCGTCCTCGCTTGCCACCGGCACGGTCACCGCCGGCAACCCCGATCTGGAACCGGATCGGACCTGGCGGCACGAAGTTGCCCTCGAGCATCGCTTCTGGACGAGCGGATCGCTGCTGCTGACCGTGCGACGGGAGCGGATCGACAATCTCGTCGATCGGCTGCCGGTGGTCGCCTCCTCCACCATTTTCGATGCGGTCGGCAATATCGGCCGCGGCGCCCGGCTCGAACTGGCCGCCGACCTCAGCCTGCCGCTCGATCGGATGGGTCTGCCGGGCATGTTGATCAAGGCGAACGTCACCTGCCGCCGCAGCCATGTGATCGATCCGGCAACGGGAGAAAGGCGGCATATCTCCGATGATGCGCCATTGGAGGGAGAGCTGCATTTCACGCACGATCTTCCGCGCTGGCGCGCACGCTGGGGCGTGGATGTCGTCCTGCCGACCGCCGAGCGGGAGTTTCGCTTCAACGAGATCCGTACCGACCGGATCGGGACGCAAGCCGGCATCTTCGCCGAATATCGGCCCGATCCGGTGTGGAACGTCCGTATCTTCGCCAGGAATTTGATCGACAGCAGCAATTCGCGCGAGCGGATCGTCTTCGGCGGCCTGCGGGGAACGACCGGCAGGGCCTATGTCGAAACCCGCCTGCTGGGCGTGGGCCCCTATGTCGGTTTCACGGTGCAGCGCTCCTTCGGGAAATAAGCGGATGGCTGGCGCCGGAAGCTGACAATTCGCTGACGGCCGGCGTCAGAAGGACGACAGCGGGCCTGACTAGAAAGGCCTCCTGCGTCGGGGCGCCAAGCTCGATGACGCGGGTGGCTTCGGTTTCCGCCTCGCCGATCGAGCAGGCGCCGGATCGAACCCCAACCAAAATTCGGCAGCCATTCGGCTCGTGAGACAAAGGGGGCCAAGTCTTGAAAAATGCGTTTGACGATCGACAGCTGATAGGTGGTCGAAATCCGAAGCGGCTCCGCTTCGCCCCGATCGTCGCGCTTGCGCTGTCGACATATATCCTTCCCTCGGCCGCCTCCGCACAGGCGGCACCCTCGGCGGACGACATGGCCGAACTGCGGCAACAACTGGCGGCCCTGCGGGCCGAGCAACAGCAATCCGCCAGCCGGATCGCGGAGCTCGAGGCCGCGCTCAAACGTGCCGCGCCTCCGCCTGCCGCCACCCCCGTCACGCCGACATTCACCACCGGATCGGCGTCGTCGCGACTGCAGCTCTCGGGCGACATGCGGCTGCGCTACGAATCCAATTTCGGCGACAGGGATGCGCGCAACCGCGATCGCGGCGTGCTGCGCGCGCGCTTGCGCGGCACCTATGCGGTCAACAGCTGGCTCACGGTCGGAGGGCAGATCGCCACGGGCGATCCCGATGATCCCAACAGCACCGACATGACCCTGTCCAATTTCGACGACGATCTGCAGGTCAGCCTCGATCAGGCTTATCTGCGCGCCACATTCGGCAATCTGCAGATCCATGGCGGCAAGATGCCCCAGCCTTTCGTTCGGACCGACCTGGTGTGGGACGGCGATGTCAGTCCGCAAGGCGTGAGCGCCGCTTACAGGCTGCCCCTGGCCGGCGGCGGATCGATCAAGGCGACGGGCCTCTACTTCCTTGTCGACGAGTCGGTCGCCGGGCCGAACAGCGACATGGTCGGCGGGCAGCTCAGCCTGGAGACCTCGCCGGCTGCGCCCTGGCGTCTCGAACTTGCGGCCGGCTATTATGATTATTCGCTGCGCAGCCTGGGCGGCGGCGATGCCGGCGATTTCCGCAGCAACCTTGTCGCAAACGGGCGCTACCTCTCCGACTTCGATCTCCTGGACGTGATCGGAGCCGTCACCTGGCAGGGCCTGGGAGAGAAATGGCCGGTGCGACTGACGGGCGACTATGTCAGGAATTTCGGGGCCGCCACTTCACAGGACAGCGGCTATGGCGTGGACCTGCTCGTCGGGCGTGCAAGCCGTCTCGGCGACTGGCGCTTCGGCTATGGCTATGCGTCGACGGAAACCGACGCAGTATTCGCCGCCTTCTCGCAGGACAACACCAACCTAGCCACCAACTATGTTCAGCACATGCTGAGCGTCGATTATGTGCCTGCGGCCAACATCGTGCTCAATGCGACCTATGCACGTTACAAGCCGAAGAGCGCGATCAACGCCGGATCGAACGATCCCAAGGATTGGCTCGATCGGCTCCGGCTGAACTTCCTCGTCAACTTCTAGCAGCCCGGAAGTCCGATAGCCGGACGAGCGGCCCGGCTATCGGACTCAGGATTGCCGATGCGATCAGTCGCGCGCGGCGATGACGATGATCTCGACCTTATAGTCGGGCGTCGCGAGCTTCGCCTCGCCGGTGGCGCGAGCGGGGGCATCCTTGCCGTCGATCCAGGCATCCCACACGGCGTTCATCTCGGCGAAGTCGGCCATGTCGGCGAGCCAGATCGTCGCGGAGATGAGCTTCGACTTGTCGCTGCCGGCTTCGGCCAGGAGCCGCTCGATCGAGGCGAGGATCTCCTTGGTCTGGACCGTCACGCTCTCGCCCGGTGCCCCGACCTGGCCGGCGAGATAGACGGTGTTGCCGTGGATCACGGCCTGGCTCATGCGGGGGCCGGATTCGATGCGCGTCAGGGTCATTGAAAGCCTTTCTGTTGGCGTGGAATGAATGGAGTCAGGCGGCGTAACGGGCGATAGCGAGATCGGATGTCTCGATCGCGGGCGCCTTGCCGCTCATCAGATCGGCAATGACCTGCCCCGAGCCGCAAGCCATCGTCCAGCCCAAAGTGCCGTGGCCGGTGTTGAGGAAGAGGTTGGGAATGCCCGTCGCGCCGATCACCGGCGTGCCATCCGGCGTCATCGGCCTCAGGCCCGACCAGAAGCTCGCCGCCGCAAGATCGCCCGCGCCCGGAAACAGGCTGCCGACGGAAAATTCGAGCGTGCGGCGGCGGCGTTCGGGAAGGTCGTTGGTATAGCCCGAAATCTCGGCCATGCCGCCGACGCGGATACGGTCGCCGAGCCGGGTGATCGCGATCTTGTAGCTTTCGTCCATCAGCGTCGATTCGGGCGCGCGGGACGCATCGACGATCGGGACGGTGATCGAATAGCCCTTCACCGGATAGACGGGCAGATCGATCCCCAGCGGCCGCGCCAACCCTGCCGAATGGCTGCCCAGCGCCAGCAGATAGGCGTCCGCGACGATGTCGCCGCGGCTGGTCTTGACCGAAGCGATGCGGCCGCCGGACCGGCGCAAGCCTTCGATCTTCGTCTCGTAGCGGAAGGTGACGCCGCTGGCGGCGGCGAGCGCTGCGAGCTCGGTCGTGAACTTGAAACAGTCACCGGTCTCGTCATTGGGCAGGCGCAGTCCGCCGACGATCGTATCGCGGACGCCGGCCAGCCCCGGCTCGACCGCGACGCAGCCGTCGCGATCGAGTATCTCGAACGGCACGCCGCCGGCACGCAGCACCTCGACATCCTTGGCAATGCCGTCGAGCTGCTTCTGCGTGCGGAAGAGCTGCAGCGTGCCCTGCATGCGCTGGTCATATTGGATGCCGGTGGCCGCGCGCAGGTCGATCAGCCGGTCGCGGCTATATTCGGCCAGCCGGACCATCCGGCCCTTGTTGACCGCATAGCGCGCCGCCGTGCAGTTGCGCAGCATCGCGAACAGCCAGCCGAGCATCTCGCGATCGACGGCCGGGCGAAGGATCAGCGGCGCATGCTCCATCATGAGCCAGCGTATCGCCTTTTGCGGAATGCCCGGCGCCGCCCAGGGCGAGGAGTAACCGGGCGAAACCTCGCCGGCATTGGCGAAGCTGGTCTCCAGCCCGGATGCTTTCTGGCGATCGACGACGACGACCTCATGGCCTGCCTGCGCCAGATAATAAGCCGAAGTGACGCCGATCACGCCGCTGCCGAGCACTGCGATCTTCATGGGTTCAATCCACCGCGTTGGAAAGGTCGCCCGGCACGCCGTCCGAATAGATGCGGCTGTAGCGCGAACCGAGGCTGGTCAATATTTCATAGGGGATGGTGCCGGCATCCGCCGCCACCTGCTCGAGCGTCTGATGCGGCCCGATCAGCTCGACTTCGTCGCCGGGGCCGAGCGCGCCTTCGGCAAGCGCCGTGACGTCGAGCGTGATGCTGTCCATCGACACACGGCCGGCGATCGGCAGGCGCACGCCTCCGAAAAAGGCAGCGCCACGATTGCTGAGGTGACGCGGCCAGCCATCGGCATAGCCGACGCCGATCGTCGCGATCCGCGCGGGCTCGCTTTTATTGAAGGTAAGGCCATAGCCGACGCCCGTGCCCGCCGGAATCGCGCGGACCTGGATGATGCGCGCGTCGAGCCGTACGACCGGCCGCATCGGGTTCGGCCCTTCTCCATTGGGCGCGGCCCCGTAGAGCGAGACGCCCGCGCGGACGAGATCATGGTGGAATGCGGCCGGCAGGAAGGCGCCGCCCGAATTGGCGAAGGACAGCAGCGCAGGCGGCAGCAACGCGGCCAGCGCGTGGAAACGACGGAGCTGCTCCGCATTGGCGGCATTGCCCGGCTCGTCGGCGCAGGCGAGATGGCTCATGACGAGGCGGAGCGGCACCTGCTCGAAAAACGCCTTGTCCTCGGCAAGGGCGGCGACCTCCTCGGGCTGGAGGCCGAGGCGGGACATGCCGCTGTCGACCTGCAGCACGGCGGGAAGGGCGTGCCCGATCTCGCGCGCCATGGCAGCCCAGCGCCGCGCCTGATCGAGCGAGTTGAGCACGGGAAGGATGCCCAGCGTCGCGCAGCGGCGCTCGGCGCCCGGCTGAAGGCCGTTCAACACATAAAGCGCCGCATCGGCTGGCAGATGGGGACGAAGCGCGATCGCTTCGGCCAGATGGGCGACAAAGAAGTCGCGGCAGCCCATCTCGGCAAGCGCCGGTGCGACCCGCGTCGCGCCAAGTCCATAGGCATCCGCCTTGACCACGGCGGCCGTGCGCGCCGGCGCCACACGCGCGGCGATGAGGCTGTAATTCGCCGTCAGCGCCGCCAGATCGATCGTCAGACGCGCGCCGGCAAAGGGATCGGCAATATGGTCATGCGGAGCCATGCAAATGTCCCGAGCTGGATCTGGGCTCCATCATATCCGAAGAATGATCGAATTTTCTGCGGGATACTCGTCAGATCGACGATAAAACCATAAAAAGCGATATGATATTCGAACTTTATGAAAGAATCCGATGTCGACCCTCGACACGATAGATCGCAACATCATCCGCCTGCTCCGGCTGAACGGCCGCTTGCCCAACAGCGATCTCGCCGCCGAGGTAGGACTATCCGCCTCGGCCTGCCTGCGCCGGGTCAAGCTGCTCGAACAAAGCGGCGTCATCCGCGGCTATACCGCGCTGATCGCCGCGCCGGCGGAAGAGGAAGCGGTTATCGCGATCGTCCGGATCACGCTCGAAAAGCAGACCGAGGATTATCTCAACCGTTTCGAATCCGCCGTGCGCAAGCATCCCGAGATACAGGAATGCTATCTGATGACGGGCGATGCGGATTATGTCCTGCGCGCCTCCGCGCCGAGCGCTGCGGCCTATGAAGCCATTCACAAGGAAATATTGTCGCGCCTGCCGGGCGTCGCGCGCATTCATTCCAGCTTCGCGATACGCAGCGTGCTCGTCCCCAGGCCGCGCGCCGGCAGACATGCCGGGAGCTAGGCTGGAGCCTCCACCCTATCGCGGCATATCTTCCGCCGGCGGTCACGCGGCCCGTCCACCGCGCCCCCGAAACCAGGCCACCAGCCACAAGAGGATGATCGCGCCGATCGTCGAGACGACAAGGCTGCCGATCCACCCGGCGAAAGCGATGCCGAGCAGCCGCGCAAGAAACCCGCCAACAAGCGCGCCACCGATGCCGACGACCAGATTCATCAACAGCCCATGATCGCGCTTCATCACTTTTTCGGCGATGTAGCCGGCAAAGATTCCGATGATGATAGCGCCGAAGAAACCGACCTCGTTCATGGCAGCCTCCCGTTCAGACATTCCGTTCCCGCCTGGCCTTCCGGCGGCGACCGACCAGCGAAAGATGCCATGAATTGACGCAATCGGAAAGCGACAGTCGGCGCCTGTCACCAGACAGGATGGCTTAACTCCTTATCTTACATAGTTTATTTACAGCCATCTAATCGTTTCAAATAGAGCTTGCCGATGGTTGCATGGGCTGGCCTGACGGAGGCGCCACGCGGCGCACCCATCACAAGGAGAAAGAAATCATGTCGCTTCTGAACCTCCTGACCCAGTCGGGCGGCGCTTCCGCCATCAGCCAGATCGGCGCGCGCGTCGGGCTCAGCCCCGAACAGACGCAAAGCGCGATGGCAGCGCTGCTTCCGGCGCTTGCCGGCGGGCTGAAGCAGCAGGCACAGCGCGGTGAACTGCCCAGCGCGCCCGCCACATCCCCCGATCAGAGCGCGAGCGACGCTTCGGTCGCCCAAGGCAATAATATATTGGGACAGATATTCGGATCGAAGGATGTCAGCCGATCGGTCGCGGCCGATGCCGCGGCGAAGACCGGGATCGACGTCGGCCAATTGAAGGCGCTGCTGCCGATGCTGGCGACGCTCGCCGCCGGCACGGTCGCAGCAAAGGCCGGAAGCAGCGCGGGCGGGCTGGAAGGCATAGTCGCCATGCTCGACAGCGATCGCGACGGCAATCCGCTCGACGACATCATGGGAATGGCCGGCAAGCTGTTCGGGCGCTGACGGGCTCCTTATCGCGGCCGCGTCAGGCGGCGTCACCTTCATGCCGGGCGACGGCGTCCGCAAGCTGGTCACGTACCCAATTCTGCGCGGCGACGGCCTCGCTCGATCGGTGCCAGATCATCGAGAAGGGCACGGGCGGCAGATCGAGCGGCAACGCATGGATTTCGAGCGGGAAGAGCCGCGCCGCATGGTTCGCCAATGCCACGGGCAGGGTCAGCACCATATCGCCATGCGTCACCAGCTCGGCCGCGACCAGATAGCTCGGGACGGAAATCGCGATATCGCGCCGCAATCCGTGCGACAGCAGCGCCTGGTTGATATGGCTGTTGATCCCGCCGACGATCTCCAAATGGCTGGCGGACATATAGCGATCGACCGTCCGGCGGCTCGCAGCGCCGGCCCATAGGCCGCGCCGCGTCACGCACACAAGCTCGCTGCGAAAAAGCAGGAGGGTGCGGAAGGCGGCATGGAGCCCGTCGCGCGGAACGTCGAAGGCGAGATCGATCCGCCCTTCCTCAAGATGGCCATATGCCCGCTCGACATTGCTCGACAGGCTGAACTGGATGTTGGGCGCGCGTGCCGCGATCGCAGCGATCGGCCGCGCCAGGATCGCGGCGATCGCGCCATCGGTCGCGCACAGCCGGACGGCGGCGGAAACGGTAGCGGGATCGAACGGCGTCGAGCTCAACAGCGCGCTGACGCCGGCCAGTATCTCGTCAATTTCGCGGATCAGGCCCAAAGCGCGGCTGGTGGGCAGCATGCGGCTTCCGGAACGCACCAGCAGCGGATCGGCGAACAGCTCGCGCAGCCGGTTGAGCGCATGGCTGACGGCGGGCTGGGTCATGTGCAGCCGATTGGCGGTCTGGGTCACATGCCGTTCCTCGAGCAGTACCTGCAGGACCACGAGCAGGTTCAGATCGACCGACCGTAAATTAACCGGCTGCATGATCTTCATCCGTATGATTCATTTCCCAATGGTTGAATTTTACCACAACTTCCTCTCGACCAGCCTCGCTGCGCTGCGGCAAGGTTTGCAAGAGGGGGGAGCGCAAGCCATGATCCATCGGAATCCTATGTTGCACCAGTTCAAGCCGGGCGTCAGGGGCATATTGCTTGGCGCCCTTGCCTGTGCCGCGTTTCCGACCATTGCCTTGGCGCAGGCCTCCGCCGATCCTGCGCCGCCGGCCGATGCTGCGGACGCGAATGCAGCACAGGCCGGGGTGGAGGACATCACCGTCACCGCCCGCCGCCGCGAGGAGAGCCTGCAGGATACGCCCGTTTCGATCACGGCCTTTTCCGCCGCCGCGCTCGATCGCGCGCAGGTCAATACCGTGTCGGATATTTCGCGCTTCACGCCCAATCTGGTGCTGAACCAGTCTGCCGCCATTTCGGGCAACAGCTCGGCCACCACCATCTTCATCCGCGGCATCGGCCAATATGATTTCAGCCCGACGACCGAACCGGCCGTGGGCCTCTATGTCGACGGCGTCTATGTCGCCCGCTCGGTCGGCAGCCTGCTCGACGTCGCCGATGTCGAGCGTGTCGAGGTGCTGCGCGGGCCGCAGGGCACGCTGTTCGGCCGCAACACGATCGGCGGCGCGGTCAACATCGTCTCGAAGCGGCCCGGCGACGAATTTGGCGGCTATGTCGACATGCGCGTCGGCAGCTACGACCGGATCGATGCCAAGGTCGCCCTCGATATCCCGCTGTCCGATCGGGTGAAGACGCGCCTGTCGCTCGCCACGCGCAACCGCGACGGCTATGTCCGGCGCATCTTCGACGGCGTGCGCAACGGCGACGAGGATAGCTGGTCGGGCCGTTTCGACATTTTGGCCGACGTGACCGACAGCCTCACCGCGCGGCTGATCGTCGATGGCACCCGCCGGCGCGAGAATATGGCGGGCAACGAGCTTACCGCCGTCTTCCCCGCATCGGGCTTCGTCACGGCGCACAACATGCAGGTGGCGGGCCCGCAATGCGCGCCCAATCCCGGGCCGCTCACCAATCCCAATTGCTATAATGCGCAATGGATATCCGATCGCGAATATCGCGATTTCGGCACGTTCGAATCCCGCTCGGACCTCGACCTGTGGGGCGTGAACCTCACGCTCGAACAGCAGGCGGGTGCGGTGAGCTTCAAGTCGGTGACGGCCTATCGCGACCTCGATTCGATTTCCTTCCGCGACGGCGATCATTCGCCCGTGCGCATCTTCGAGACGGTCGACGATTTCGATCAGTGGCAGTTCAGCCAGGAATTGCAGGCGCTGGGCAAGGCATTCGACGACCGACTGAACTGGGTCGTCGGCGCTTATTATTTCAAGGAGAAGGGCGGCGATGCCAATGACGTGCTGACGTCGCGCATCGAATTCCGCTCGGGCGGGCGGATCGACAATGAGTCCATCGCCGGCTTCGCCCAGGGCACGTTCGATATCACGGATCGGCTCTCGGCGACGGCGGGCCTGCGCTACACGCACGATCGCAAGCGCTTCACGCCCGATCAATTTGTCACCAAATCGGGCCTGCTGCCCTTCCCCGTCGGCTTCCGGCTCGCGCCGCACCAGCAATATTCGAGCAGCTACGACGATTTCAACCCGATGGCGGACCTTAGCTACAAATGGACGCCGGAGATCATGACCTATCTGCGCTTCGCGGAAGGCTTCAAGAGCGGTGGCTATTCCTTCCGCTTCTTCCCGCCGGTCCAGACGGTGCCGGCCTATGATCCCGAATATGCGCGCGTCTATGAGGCGGGATTCAAATCGACGCTGCTGGGCGGCCTCGCCCGGGTGAACGGCGCGATATTCCGGACGGATTATTCCAATCTCCAGGTGAGCGGCATCCCGCAGGGCAGCGTCGGCCAGGTCACCGTCAATGGCGGCAAGGCGCGCATCCAGGGCGGCGAACTGGAGATGGAAGCGCGCCCCGTCCCGCCGCTCCGGATGCAGTTCGGCCTGGGCTATCTCGACACCGAATATCGCAGCGTCACGCCGGGCCTCGGCATCACGGACATCTCGCTCGATTCCAAGCTGCCTTACGCCCCCGCCTGGTCGCTCAGCGGCTCGGCCTCCTATGAGATCGCGACCGGGATCGGCAGCTTCACACCCCAGATCGACTGGAGCTATCGCTCCAAAACCTATGGCAATGCCGCCAATAATCCCGAAGCCACCCAGTCCAAATATCATGTCGTGAACGGCAGCCTGACCTTCCTCGACCAAAGCGAAGTCTGGGAAGTGGCGCTGGGCGTGACCAATATTTTCGACAAACGCTATTTCACGACGGGCTATGCCAATCGTAGCGTGGGCTATGCGGAGGCGCTGTTCGCCCGGCCGCGCGAATGGTCGCTTCGCGTGAAGCGCACATTCTGAACAGGGACTGCCACCGGGTCGGGCCGGCGGCGATCTTCGCATGAACGGCGCGCCCGGGCGGCCGGGCTGCCCTTGAAAGAGCGCGGGGGATGATGATGACCGAGCATAGGATCGTTGAGCGCCCATCCTCCTCCCGCAAGGGATGGTATGTCGTCGGCCTGTGCATGGTCGCCTATATCTTCTCCTTCATAGACCGGCAGATATTGTCGCTGCTGATCGCGCCGATCCAGGCCGATCTGAATATCCGCGATACCGAATTCGCCCTGCTCCACGGCCTTGCTTTCTCGATCTTCTACGCCACTGCCGGCCTGCCGATCGCGGGGCTGGCGGATCGCATGTCGCGCCCCTTCATCATCTCGGTGGGGATAGCGGTGTGGAGCGCGGCGACGATGCTGTGCGGGCTGGCGGGCAGCTTCCTCCATCTGTTCGCCGCGCGCGTCGGCGTGGGCGCGGGCGAGGCGGCACTGTCGCCCGCCACCTATTCGCTGATCAGCGATCTGTTCCCGCGCGAAAGGCTCGGCCGCGCGATCGCGGTCTATTCGCTGGGCTCCTTCGCCGGCGCGGGCATCGCCTTCATCGTGGGAAGCAGCGTCATTGCCGCAGTCGGGGCGAGCGATGCCTGGGCGATCGGTGGGCTCATGCTCAAGCCATGGCAGCTCACCTTCCTGCTGGTTGGCCTGCCCGGTCTGTTCCTGGCGCTGATCGTTGCCGCCACCGTCCGCGATCCGCGGCGGGCGGCACTCGGGGCGAGCAGCCTTGCCGACGCACCGCCCTTCAGCGCGGTCCTCCGCACGCTCTGGCAGCATCGCGCGATCTTCGGGCCGCACATGCTCGGCTATTCGCTGGCGGCGATGAGCCTGTTCACCCTGCTCGGCTGGTCGCCGGCCTTCCTGATGCGCGGCTTCGCCATGGCGCCGCAGCAAGCCGGCTATGTGCTCGGCGCGATCGCCGTCGTGGCGGGCGGCGGGGGCGTGCTCGCCAGCGGCACGCTGATGGACTGGCTGGCCGCGCGCGGACGCAGCGACGCGCCCTTCCTGACGGGCGTGATCGGCGCGATCGGCGTGGTGCCGGCGATCATCCTGATGGCATCGACCGATAGCGCCGCCAGCGCCGCCGTCTTTCTCGGCGTGGCGCTGTTCTTCGCCTCCTTCCCCATGCCGCCGTCGAGCGCGCTGATGCAGATCGTACCACCCCGGCCGATGCGCTCGCGCGTCTCCGCCATCTTCCTGTTCTGCAATTCGCTGGGCGGGCTCACCATCGGCTCGGTGCTGGTCGGCGCACTCAACGACCATATTTTCGGGCCCCGCAATATGGGCCTGTCGCTTGCCATCGTCATCGGCGGGGCGGCGGCACTGGCGGCGATCATCCTGTCGCGCGGGATGCGGCCCTTCCGGCAGTTCATGGCCGCCACGGCCTGAATCCGGCTATCGCGCCGTAGCAAGACCGCGCGCCTGCCCGACGATCGCCCGCGCCGCCGGCATGGCGAAGCCCATCCTGTCGGCCAGCGCGAACAGCGCATCGGCGATCGCCCCCAGCTCGAGCGGCGCGCCGCGCCGGAAATCCTGCAGCATCGACGTCTCGAACGGCCCGGCGGCGCGGCCCCGCTCGACCATCGCATCGAGCGACATCGATGGCCGCACGCCATAAAGCCCGGCCAGCGCCTCCGCTTCCCGCAGCACGGCGCGCACGCTTTCAAGCAGGTCGGGACGATGGAACAGCGCATGGAGCGTGGCGCCGCTCATGACCGACAGCGGATTGGTCGCGAGATTGAGCGCCATCTTGGTCCAGAGATCGGCGCGGATCGCGGTGCTGATGCTCGTGCCGATCCCGGCATCCGAAAGCGTCGCGGCAAGATCGGCGATCACCAGATCGCGCTGTCCGTCCGGCCGGCCCAGAATCAGCCTCGGCGCACCGATTATGTCCACGGCTCCGTCCGCCTGCATTTGCGCGGTGATATAGACGACGCATCCGGCAATGTTCCCGGCCGGCAGCAGCCGCATCAGCACCCCGCCTGGATCGACCGTCTCGACGCTGCTGCCATCGAAACGGCCGCCCTCTTTCTGGAAATACCACCAGGGAAGGCCGTTCACGGCGGGCACCACGATCGTGCCCGGCCCGATCATCGGCATCAGCCGGGGCAGAAATTCGGGCAATGCCTGCGCCTTCACCGCGACGAAAAGCACATCCTGCACGCCCAGATCGGCGGGTTCGCCCAGCAGCGGCCTTGCATGAATAGTGCGCGTTCCGCTCCGCACGGCGAGGCCCGTCGCGGCAAGCTGCGCCCGGCGCGCGCCACGCGCGACGACATGCACAGCATGGCCCGCCTCCATCAGCAGGCCCGTGATCGCTCCCCCGATCGCGCCCACCCCCGCAACGCAGATGCGTCTGGGCCGCCGGCTTGTCACGCTTCGTTCCAAGACGCTCCCCCCGTCTCCACGCCGCCGGAACCGACCCGGCGCGGACCGATCGACAGCGCCCGTTCATTCTGATTAGAACAGATGAATAGTCAAGTTTGTTACGGACGCGTAGGCGGCCGACGATCGGAGGGAGGATGATATGAGCAATAGGGAAGGCGCCGCCGAACGGATCGATTTCGCTGCATGGCAGTTCGTGGCCGCCCGCGCCGCGGCAGAGGGGTTCAATGCCTTTCCCGGCGATGTTCCGACCGATCTCTCCACCGCTTATGCCATTCAGCAGGCAGCGACGCGGCTATGGCCCGATACGGTTGGCGGCTGGAAGGTAGGCCGCATTCCGGCTGCGTTGGAGGCCGACCTCGGCGCTGAGCGCTTCGCCGGCCCGATCTTCGCGCGCACGATCGTCGAAGGCGATGCGGCATCTCCGGCCGATTTCCCCGTGCATCGCGGCGGCTTCGGCGCCGTCGAGGCGGAAATCGTCTTGCGGCTGGGCCACACCCCGCCGCCGCAGAAGCAATGGACCGCCGGGGAGGCCGCCGCCCTGATCGGCAGTGTCCATATCGCGATCGAGGTCGCCGGCAGCCCGCTTGCGACGATCATGCAGCTCGGCCCCACCGCATCGATCGCTGCCTTCGGCAATAATAGCGGGCTGATCCTGGGGCCGGCGATCTCCGATTGGGCCGGGCTCGGGCCCATCACCTGCGCGACGATGATCGACGACGATCAGGTCGGCAATATTATCGTGGACGATCTAACTGGGCCAATGGCGGCGCTCGCCTTCGCGCTCGAGCAGGCGCATCGCCTAGGCTCTCCCCTCCGCGAAGGCGATCTCGTCTCGACCGGCGCGCTGACGGGCGTGCATCCGATCGACATCGGCCAGCATGCACTTGCCGATTTCGGCGCGCTCGGCTCCATTTCCTGTCGGGCAGTCCCGGCCCGGCCGCTCGCTGCCTGAAACAGCCGGTGACGGACGCCCTTCAGGCGGAGGCCTCCGCCGCCGCAAGATGGTGATAGGCGCGATTGAAGTAGATCAGGCCTTCGATTTCCGCATGCAGCCGGATGTCCTCCACTTCGGCGAAGAAGACGCTGTGGCTGCCGACCTCGCTGACCGAGGCGATGCGGCAGTCGAGCGCGACCGAGGCGTCGGCGAGCACGGGCGCGCCCGTCTCGAGCCGGGTCCAGTCTGCCTCGGGCCCAAACCGTTCGGCCATGTCGGCGGCGCCGGCGAAGCGCGCGGAGAGCGGCGCGTGCCGGCCGGCGAGCACATTGACGCACAGCACGCCATTGGCCTTGAGCAGGACGTTCGCGCGCGAGGCGCGGTTGACGCAGACGAGCAGCGTCGGCGGCGTATCGGTCACGCTGCACACGGCCGAGGCAGTGATGCCATGGCGTCCCGCCGGTCCATCCGTCGTGACGAGGTTCACCGCCGCGCCCAGGCGCGCCATGGCCGTGCGGAAGTCGGCGCTTTCGATCATGATCCGTCCTCAGCGCATGAACAGGCCGCCATTCACGTCCCAGGTCGCGCCCGTCACGAAACCGGCCTCGGCTGCTGCGAGGCGGACGACGAGATCGGCGACGAAGGCCGGATCGCCGAGCGCGCCTACGGGAATGCCGGCAACAAGCTGCGGCAGGCGCTCCTCCGGCACGATCGCGCGCACCGACGGCAGGTCGAGCGGGCCCGGCGCGATCGCGTTGACGGTGATGCCGAACGGCGCCAGATCGCGCGCGAACACCTTGGTCAAGGTCAGGATCCCACCCTTGGACGCGGCATAATGCGCGCCCGTCGCGGTGCCGCCATTCTGCCCGGCAAGCGAGGCGATGTTGACGATCCGGCCATAGCCGCGCGCCTTGAAATGGCGCCCGAAGACCTGGCTGCCGAGAAAGGTGCCGCGCAGATTGACCGCGATCACCGCGTCGAACTCCTCCGCGCCGATCTCCAGCACCGGCGTCGCGCGCGTCACCACCGCATTGTTGACGAGGATCTCGACCGTGCCCCAGCGCGCGCGCATCGCATCGCGCACCGCTGTGAACGCCGCCTCCTCGCGCACGTCGAGGCGGAAGCCCATGGCGGTGTCGCCCGAGGCGTCGAGCGCGTCCGCCAGCGCCTGCGCGGCCTCCCCGTCAATGTCGCCAATGGCGACGCGATGGCCGGCGGCATGGAGCGCGCGCGCGATCGCTGCCCCCAGCCCCTTGGCGCCGCCGGTGACGAGCGCTGCGTGCGCGCTCACAGCAGATAGCCGATGCCGTGGAGCGCATCGTCCGAATTGATCAGCCGGATCACCTTGCGGTCGAGCGCCAGCCCGCCATTGGCGCGGACGATGCGGTAGTTCAGGTCGGCGGCGAGCAGGCGCGTCGTCTCATATTTATATTCGACCAGCAGCATCGCCGCGTCGAGCTCGATCGCGCCCGCCTCCGCAGCCGTCTCGACGAAGCGCGAGACGGTGCGCACCGTGCGCGCGGGCGGCGCCGACGACATGGAAAAGCCGCTCTTCAGCCGCTTGACCCGCGCCTCGCGCATCGCCTGATCGTCATAGGCGACGTTGAGCGTGCCGGCATAGTCGGTCGTGCCGCGGTCGATCGGGATGACATAGCGCCCCGCCGCGCTCCACAGCGCCAGCCAGGGCGCATAGGCGCAGCGGTCGAGCATCTCCGCCTCGCGCCAGATGAAGGCGATCGCCTCGTGCAGATCGATCGCGGCGCCGTCGGTCTCCAGGCTCATGCCGTCATCATCCTTTTCCACATCGCATAGGCCGCGCGCATGCCCGTCTCGGCGCTGACGTCGCCGACATTGTCGCCGGCGCCATGGCCCGTCAGCGGATCGGTGCCGCGATTGACCAGGATCCACAGATCCTCGCCCGCCGCCGCGCCGCGCTGCACGCGCTCCCAGCCCTCGGCATCATCGGGGCTGCCAAAGCCCATCGGCCCCTGGAAATGCTCGTGCAGCCTCAGCCGCATGCGGTTGCCCGCCTCGGGTCCGCCATCCATGGCGAGCGCGATATGGCTGATCTCCGTCTCAGTGACCGAGACCGGACGCAGCACGCGGAAGAAAGCCATCGAGCAGGCGACATTGGGAAAGAGGTTGAGGTTGAAGCCGGTGCCGCCAACCGCGCGGACGATGCGGCGCACCTGCTCGTCCGAATGGCCTTCCGCGGCAAGCTCGTCAGCCAGCGCCTGGAAGCGCTCGGGGATCGGCGCGTCGAGATTTTCCTCCAGATCGACCAGATCGGGGATCATCACCATCACGCTATGGCCATTGCCGAGATCCTCGATCCAGCCGCCCTGCCCCAGCACGTCGAACAGCTCCTCGGTCTCGTCGTCGAGCGAGGTGAGGAAGCTCTTGTGGACGATCGGGAAATGATAGGCGTCGGTGGTGTTCTCGAGCTGGATCTTCCAATTGCCGCGAAAGCGGAACCGATGCTCGCCGGCGGCCTTCACGCCAAAGCCCGCGCCCTGCTTCATGAACAGGTCGATCCACTTCTTCGCCGGGCCGAGATAGTCGGCCAAAGGCTCCACATCCGGATTGAAGGTGGCGAAGATCAGGCCATTATATTCCTCGGTCCGGAGCGCCACGAGCGGATAGTCGGCCTTGTCGAAATCCTGCGCATAGCCCGCCGCATGCGGCACCGCGCGCAGCCGCCCGTCCACATCATAACTCCAGCCATGATAGGGGCAGACGAACACGCTCGCCTTGCCCTTCTTCTGCTCGCACACGCTCGCCGCGCGGTGGCGGCAGCGGTTGAGCAGCACATGCACCTGGCCCGCCCGGTCGCGCGTCACGATCACCGGCTGGCGGCCGACATGCGCCGTCTTGAAGCTGTTCTTGCCCGGCAGCTCGCTCGCATGCGCGACCCACACCCAGGTCTTGGTGAAGATCCGCTCCATCTCCGCCTCGAACAGGGCAGGATCGCGGTACAGCGACGTATGGACCCGGTCCTCGCGCACCAGCGAACCATAATCCGGCACAGACGCCGCATCGCTAGGCAATGTCCCCATCTCAGTCTCCATGGCTGTCGGGTACGGGCACCGGCGCGGGATCATCCCAGCGATCGACCGGCCGGCTGAACAGATTTTCGGTCTCGAAACGCGCGATCCGCCACCGCCCTTCCTCGACCGCGAAGCGGACATGAAGCCGCGCCGCACGAAGATCGGACGTGCCCGATGCATAGGTCGAAGTCTGCAGCATCACCCAGCTTCCTTCGGCCGCATCGCCCTCGACGCGGATCACTTCCGAGGTCAGGAAATGCGCGTTCATTGCGAAATACGGCACGGGCCCGCGATAGCGGTCGAGCATCGCCACGATCGCGTCGCGTCCGCAATGGCCGCCAAAAGCCGCGCCATAACGCGCACCCTTGCCGGCCCACAAAGCATCGCGGGTGAAGAGCGCGCCAAGCTCGTCCATCGGCGTCGTCGCGTCGAGCCGGTCGCACAGCTCCATATAGCGCGCCATCACGCCCCGGATCGCGCTCTCCGCCTCCAGCCGCTCGAGCCGGGCGAGCAGCACGCCGATATCGCCCGCCCCGCTCATGCGGGGATGACGAGCTCGCGGCCGATCCGCGCCTCGACGCGCATATATTTCCACAGCCGGTGCGCGCCCACCTCGGTCACGCGAAACAGGTTGCACGCCGCCACCGCGGTCGCCCGGTCGGGCACGTCGGCGAGGATATAGAAGGTCCAGGGCCAGCCATTGGGCGAGGTGCCGACCATCGTCTCGTCATCGTCGAGCGTGCCGAGCACCTCGACCCCGGGCAGGTCGCGAATGCCCTTGAGCATCTCCCCCGTCGCCTTCCAGACGGTGCCGATCTCGGATGCCGGAAGGTCGAAGAAATTCTGCGTTACGGCACCGCAGAACAGTACGCGAAGCTTCTTGGGCGTTTCAGTGGCCATCGGATCGATCCTTCTGTCAGGGAAAGCCGGGGGGCGTATCGAGGCCGAGCAGCACGCGCCCGGCATTCTGCCAGGTGCCTTCGGACAGAAAGGCATGCTGCACGACGACCATCGCGTCCTGGACGTGGCGCGCGAGCGGATGCGCGGAATAGATGCCGGTCGTGCCCGACAGCGTATAGGCGGTCCGCGCGACATCCGCGCCGACACGCGCGACATGGCTCGACGCCAGCCGCAGCATATTGGCCTTCTCCACCGGCAGGGGATCGCCCCCGCTCACGATCGCGAAGGCCTCCTCGGTCGCCTCATAGAAGAAGGCACGCGCCGAACGCAGCGCGGCCTCGGCCTTCGCCAGCTCGATCTGCACATAGGCGCGGTCGGCAAGCAGCGGGGCCCCCGTGATCGAGGCCCTGCCGCCTGCCATCGCGACGATCTCGTCGAGCGCCGCGCGCGCCACCCCGATCGCGACCACCGCCAGCACCTGCGCGGCGAGCGCCATGGAGGGATAGCGGTAGAGCGGCAGGTCGAGCGTCGCCGGGCTGCCCCGCACGAAGGTCCATTCATGCGGCACGACCACCTTGTCGACCAGCAGATCGTGGCTGCCCGTGCCCTGGAGACCGATCACCTCCCAATTGGGCAGGATCGTCACCTTCTCGGCGGGCATCACCGCCATGCGCGGCAGGCCAGCGCTGGGGCCTTCCTCGCTCTTCACGCCGACGCCGATCAGCGACGCACCGGTCGCACCACTGCCGAACTGCCAGCGGCCCGAAACCTCCAGCCCGCCCTCCACAGCCACCGCCTTCTGCGGCGGGAACAGCGCGCCCGCGAACACGACATCCGGCCCGTCGGCATAGATTTGCTCGAGCGTCGCGAGCGGCAGCGAGGCGAGATACATGGATGACACGCCGAAGCTCGCCACCCAGCCGGCCGACCCGTCCGCCGTCGCGATCCGCTCGATCAGCCGCAGGAAATCGGCGGGCGACGCCTCGTCCCCACCGAAGCGCTTCGCGACGAGCGTGCGATAGACGCCGGCCGCCCGCATCAGCCGGACGACTTCGTCGCTCATCTGCCGCTGTGCGCCAAACTCCGCACGGCCTTCGCGCAGAACGCCAAGCAGCTCCGCCAAGGCCTCGTCGCGTGCGGCGGCCCCAATCCCATCCTTCGCCATTCTCGCCTTTCCGCCCAGCGCGTCCATCATTTCGCTCATGCCGCGCGCGCCGGGACGAGCGATGCCACGAAGGCGCGCGCGACCGCGCACAGCGCCTCATCCTCGCCCCGTCGTCCGACGAGCTGGATGCCGACGGGCCGTCCGGACGCTTCGGCGAGCGGCAGGCTGATCGCGGGATGCCCCGAAAGGTTGAACGGCCGCACGAAGGCGGTGACGCGGATCACCGCACGCGCGTCGGTTGCTTCGGCCAGGGTCGGCACAGGATCGGGCAGCGTCGGCAGGGCCAGCGCGTCGAACCTGTCGAGCGCCGCATCGACCTGGGCAGCGAAACGTGCGCGCACCGCCTCCGCCTCCGTCAACTGCACCGGATCGATGCCGCTCGCGGCGCGCAGCCGGGCACGAATATCCTCGCCCAGCGCGGGATGATCGACATGCGCGCCGAACGCGCGCCAGCTTTCCGCGCCGATCACGGCCAGCCCCGCATCGAAGGCGCGCCCGAAATCCGGCAGATCGACCGGCGCGGCAAAGAGACCCGAACGCCGCACGACATCCGCGAACGTCGCCGCCACCGCCTCAGCCGCCTCGACCCGGACAAGGCCGATCCGTGGCGCGGACGGGGCGGGCAGGCTGTTAAAGCTCGGATCGATCATGGCCATCGCCTGCTCGATCATCGCCATGTCGCGCGCGAAGGGACCGACGCAATCGAGCGTGGTCGCCGCCGGCATCACGCCCGTGCGGCTGACGCGTCCGAAGCTGGGCTTCAGCCCATAGACGCCGCAGCAGGCCGCCGGCATGCGGATCGAGCCGCCAGTATCCGTGCCCAGCGCGAAATCGGCGATCCCCGCCGCCACCGCGGCGGCCGATCCGCTGGAGGAGCCGCCGGGGATCAGCCCGGGATAGAGCGGGTTGGGCGCCGTGCCGGTCCAGTGGTTCACGCCCGTCACGCCATAGGCGAACTCGTGCATATTGGCCTTGCCGATGATGCGGCACCCGGCTTTGCGCAATGCGGAGACGACATCCGCGTCCCGTTCGGCAGGCGGCGCATCGGCCAGCACGCGGCTCGCGGCGCGCGTGGCATGGCCGGCAATGTCGATCGTGTCTTTGATCGCGACGCGGGGACCTTCCGCGCAGGAGGCTATCGTCTCGACAAGAATCGTGTCCAACGCCTCGCCCTTCCCCCTATGGCATGGAGCAATCGCCCCGCCCGTCCGATTCCTATCCGTTTTACGTGAATTGTCAACTAATCCGATGCCCATGGGGATTGCCGGATGGGCCTTGCCGGGGCATGCGGCATGGAAGATGACGCGGCCGTCGGGAACGGCTAGAAGCAATCCATCTCCGCCGCGCACAGTTCGTCCTGTGGCCGATATTCAGGTTGCCTGCCTATATGACCGACAGCGCTTCTGCCTTTCTTCCTCCCGAAGTTCCGGAAATGGATGCGGCCTCGTTCGACGTGGAGGAATGGCCCTTTTATTGGCTCAGCCGCGTCGTCGGCCGCTATCTGCGGCAGATGGAGGCCGCGCTGAAGCCGATCGGGCTCGACGTTCCCCGCTGGCGCGTGCTGATGGTGCTCCATGATGGCGAGCCCGCCAGCGTGAGCGAGATCGCCGAACATGCGATCGTCAAGCTGCCGACCATGACCAAGATCATCCAGCGTATGCAGGCCGACGGGCTGGTCGAATGCCGCGCGCGCGAGACGGATGGCCGCGTCACCGAAGTGATCCTGACCGATGCGGGATTCGCCGCGCGCGACAAGGCATGGACGGTCGCGCACAGCGTCTATCGGCGCGCCTTCGCGGGCGTGAAGACGGGCGAGAAGAAGATGCTCAACCGGCTGCTGCGGCAGGTGTTCGAAACGATCGGCCCCTGACGGCTCAGGCCTTTTCCCAAGGGATGCCACGCTCGCGCTGCATCTTGCGGACCATGGCGCCATAGACGAGATCGGCGAAGCTCGCCTTTTCGATCAGGCTCGCCGCCGCATCGCTGCACCGCTGGCGGATCATGTCGGCAAGCGCGATGTCCGGCCCCGGGATCATGCCGGCCTGGCACTGAATCTCGGCCGCGCGCTGCACCGTCCAGAGCAGCATGAAGGTCGTCGGCACGTCGCGCTCGCATACCGCGACACCATGGTTGCGCAGCACCAGCACATGCTTGTCGCCCAGGCTCGCGATCATCCGGCTGCGCTCGTCGGGATAGAGGGTGATGCCCTCGAAATCATGATAGCCGACCCGGCCGAACAATTGGGCGCCGTAGAAATTATCATGGTCGAACCCGCCCACCTTCATCGCGATCGCCGAGACGGGATTGGTATGCGTGTGCGCGACGCAGGCGACATCGGCGCGCGTCTCATGGATCGCGCCATGGAGCGCGAAGCCGGCCGGGTTGGCGGGATAGTCGGACGGCTCGACCAGATGGCCGGTCACGTCCACCTTCAGCAGATTGTCCGGCGTGATCTCCGAATAATGCAGCCCGAACGGGTTCACCAGATAATGATGCTCCGGCCCCGGCACGCGCAGCGAGATGTGGTTGAAGATCAGCTCGGTCCAGCCGAGATAATCGACCAGATGATAGAATTGGGCGAGCTGGACGCGCGCTTCGCGCTCCGCCGCGGCAAGATCGGCGGGCTGGGTCCTGACTTGGGCAAGGCTCGGCATGGCGCGTCTCCGTAAAGGCGTGATCGGATTGGGGCGCCCGGAGCGGCATCGTGCCGATCCAGTAACGACAGGATCGGAAAGGCCGTGATCAATTGCAACAGCAAAAAGGATCATGCACCCACATGCACCCATGGGCCTTCATCCAGAGTCGGGCGCCGAGAGGAAAGATATGGGCGAGCCTTATGTGATCGAGCCGCCGGCGCAGCCGGCCGTGCCCGTGGCCGGCACCGATGCAACCTTCCCCGTCCGCCGCATCTGGTGCATCGGCCAGAATTATGCCGATCATGCACGCGAAATGGGGCATGATCCCGATCGCGAGCCGCCCTTCTTCTTCGCCAAGCCCGCCGATGCCATCGTTCCGTGCGGCGGGACGCTGCCCTTCCCGCCCGCCACGGACAATCTTCATCATGAGGTGGAGATGGTCGTCGCGATCGGCCGCGGCGGGGCGGACATATCGGCCGAAAGCGCGCTTGCCCATGTCTATGGCTATGCCATCGGGCTGGACATGACGCGTCGCGACCTGCAGGCCGAAGCCAAGAAGGCCGGCCGGCCCTGGGCGCTCGCCAAGGGCTTCGATCAATCCTGCCCGATCGGGGCGATTCACCCGGCCGAGACGATCGGCCACCCCACGGCCGGCAAGATTGAGCTGCTGGTCAACGGCGCGGTGCGGCAGGCGGGCGATCTCGGCCAGATGATCTGGCGCGTGCCGGAGGCGATCGCCTATCTGTCGCGCTTCGTGGTGCTCGCCCCGGGGGACCTGATCATGACCGGCACGCCCGCAGGCGTCGGCCGCGTCCTGCCGGGGGACATGCTCCTCGGCCGGTGCGAAGGGCTGGGCACGATCGAGGTCCGCTACGCGGCGTAATGATCTCCGCGCACCATTTGGCAGGATCGCGCGAAAATGCTATCAGGCGAATGTCCACGCGAATGAAGGGAGGCCATTGATGACAGCATCATGCAGGCGCTCCCTGCCGGTCGGGGGCTATCGTTAGGCCCTGAAGCCTCCTCGGGTCCCGCCTTGGCCGGACCAGCCATTCACCGTCATTCCTTCGCAGTGGAGCAGGCGCGCAATTTCCCCGCGCCCAATATCGTCATGACCAACGATCATAGCCGGCGCCGTTCGGACGCGATCCGTCTCGTCCTCGCCTTTCTTTTCCGTCACTGGGCACGGCAGAAGCCGCTCGTCGCGGGCGTGGCGCTCGCAATGTCGACGGCCACGCTCGCCGACATCTTCATCCCGCTCTTCGCCGGCCGGCTGGTGGACGCGCTGGCGCGCGGCCCGGCGGCGGGCGACGCAGCGCTTTCGGCCTTCGCCGCGATGGTGGCGCTCGGGCTCGCAATGGTCCTGCTCCGCCATTTCGCCTGGTGGGGCATCGTGCCGCTCACGCTGCGCATCATGTCCGATGTCGGGCAGGATGCCTTCCGCCGCGTCCAGCGTTTCTCGACCGACTGGCACGCCAACAGCTTCGCCGGATCGATCGTCCGCAAGATCACGCGCGGCATGTGGGCGCTCGATTCGCTCGACGACGTGCTGCTGCTGATGCTGCTGCCGTCGCTGGTGGTGCTGGTCGGCACGATGCTGCTGCTCGGGCTGCACTGGCCCGTCATGGGCCTCGTCATGGCGCTGGGCGCGACCGCCTATGTGACGATGACGGTGCTGCTCGCCACCCGCCTCATCGCCCCCGCCTCGCGCCTGTCCAATGCCTGGGACACGCGCATGGGCGGCATGCTCGCCGATGCGATGGGTGCCAATTCCGTCGTCAAGGCGTTCGGCGCGGAAGAGCGGGAGGATGCGCGGCTGGCGCAGGTCGTCGGCAAATGGCGCCGGCGCACGCGCCGCACCTGGATGCGCCATACATGGGCAGGCTCGGGCCAGATCCTGCTGCTGTGGCTGGTGCGCAGCAGCGTCACCGGCACCGCGCTCTGGCTATGGTGGCAGGGCCGCGCGACGCCGGGCGAGGTCGCCTATGTGCTGACCACCTATTTCGTCGTCCACGGCTATCTGCGCGACATCGGCCAGCATGTGCACCATCTCCAGCGCGCGGTGAACGAGATGGAGGAGATGGTCCGCCTCTATGAGGAGCCGCTCGGCATCGAGGACCGCCCCGATGCGCGGCCAATCCGGATCGAGACGGGCGAGCTGCGCTTCGATCATGTCACCTTCCGCTATGGCGGGCATCGCAAGCCGCTGTTCGACGATCTTTCGATCACCATCGCGCCCGGTGAGCGGGTGGGGCTGGTCGGCCCGTCCGGATCGGGCAAGACGAGCTTCGTCAAGCTGATCCAGCGGCTCTACGATCCGACGGAAGGCCGCGTGCTGATCGACGGGCAGGATGTGGCGCATGCCGCCCAGGCCTCGCTCCGCGCGCAGATCGCCATCGTCCAGCAGGAACCGATCCTGTTCCACCGCAGCCTGGCGGAAAATATCGCCTATGCCCGGCCCGGCGCGTCGATGGCGGAGATCGAACAGGCCGCGCGGCTGGCCAATGCGCACGACTTCATCTGCCGGCTGCCCCGCGGCTACCGGACGCCGGTGGGCGAACGCGGCATCAAGCTTTCCGGCGGCGAGCGCCAGCGTGTGGCGCTCGCCCGCGCCTTCCTGGCGGATGCGCCGATCCTGATCCTCGACGAGGCAACATCGAGCCTCGATTCCGAATCCGAGGCGCTGATCCAGCAGGCGATCGACCGGCTGATGGCCGGCCGGACGGCGATCGTCGTCGCGCATCGCCTGTCCACCGTCCGCACGCTCGACCGAATCCTCGTCTTCGATGGCGGCCGCATCGTCGAGGATGGCGACCATGAGACGCTGCTGCGCGATCCGGACGGACGCTACAGGCGGCTGTTCGATCGCCAGTCGGGCAATATCTCCGATCAGCCGATGCTGGTCGAAGGATAAGCCCGCCCCGGCGCGACGATCTCGTCCAGGCAGCCCATTCCGGCCAGCGTATCGCGGATGGCGATGTCGAGCGGCGTGTGCGGCTCCGCGCCGAGCAGTGCGACCATCCGGCTATTGTCGAGCCGCATCGGCGACCGCCAGAAGCGCCTGATCTCGCGCATCTCGCGCATCGTTTCGGAAAAGGGCGCGGCAAGCCCGGTCAGCCACCAGGGAAAGCGATGGACCGGAATATCCGGCCGGCCGACTACGCGCTTCACGGCATCGGCGATGGCGTGGCCGTCCGCATCCCAATGCCCCGCGAAATGAACGCGCTCGAAGGAGCGCAGCCGCTCCTCCGCCTCGATCAGCCGGACGACCGCCTCCGCCAGATCGGGCAGATAGGCCCAGCCATGGCCGATGCCGGCCGCGCCGGGGTGGATAATGCGGCGGACGGGACGCCCCGGCTGCACCAGGAGCTGGTTGAACCAGCCCTGCCCGGCCCTCGGCCCGAAATAGTCGCCGGAACGGACGATCAGGCTGCTCACGCCGCGCGCGGAGGCCTGCTCCAGCCGTCGCTCGAGCGCGACGCGGATCGCGCCCTTCTTCGTCGTCGGATGCTGCAGCATATCCTCATGGAGCAGCGTCTGGCTCGCCGGATCGAAATTATAGATGGTGCCCGGCAGCATGATCCGGCTTCCCGCCCGCGCGGCGGCGGCGATGCTGTTGTCGATCATCGGCAGCACCAGCCGGCCCCAGCCGCGATAGGCAAGCGGATTGACGGCATGGATGATCGTCCCCGCGCCTTCCGCCGCGCGGACCACGTCCGCCTCCACCATGGCATCGCCGATGATCCATTCGGGCCGCGCCGGGCGGTCGCGCCAGCGGTCCGCCGCCTTGATCGGATCGCGCACCATCGCGCGGACATGCCAGCCGCGCGCCAGCAGCGCCTCGGCCATCACACCGCCAATACCGCCCGTGGCGCCGAGAACGAGCGCGGTTCGCATGCTGGAAAAGGTCATCTTCGCCTCCATCTCTTGATGGCCGGAAAATGAAGGAGGAAAGGCCAGTATAAAATTGCCCAAAAATGTCGATCCGCTCATAAGGAATATATGAGCGACGACGTTCCGGACTGGGAGGATCAGCGCGCCTTTCTCGCCGTGATCGAGAGCGGCAGCCTGTCCGGCGCATCACGCCAACTGAATGTCGCCCAGCCGACCGTCCGGCGGCGGATGGAGGCGCTGGAACGGGCGCTCGGCATCGCGCTCTTCACCCGATCGACCAACGGGCTGGCGCCGACCGAACAGGCGCTCGCGCTCGCCCAGCATGTCCGCGCCATGGCGAGCGCGTCGCGCGCCTTCGTGCGTGCTGCCTCCGCGCCCGCTGGCATGGTCGCGGGCACGGTGCGGATCAGCGCGGCCGAGGTCGTCGGCACGGCGGTGCTGCCGCCGATGCTGGCGTCGCTCCGCCGCAAGCATCCCGATCTGTCGGTCGAGCTCAGCCTTACCAACATGCCCGAGGATCTGCTGCATCAGGAAGTCGATATCGCGATCCGCATGCACCGGCCGCATCAGGCGGCGCTGGTGGCCAGGCGCATCGGCGTGATCGGCCTCGGCTTCTTCGCGCATCGCGACTATGTCGCGCGCCACGGCCTGCCCGCATCGCTCGCCGAGCTCAGCCAGTTCGACCTGATCGGATCGGACCGCACCGTCGCCGATCTGCGCCTCACCCAGACTTTGGGCGAGGGGCTGGACCGCACCGCCTTCGCGCTGCGCACCGACAGCCATCCCGCGCAGCTCGCGGCGATCCGGGCCGGGTTCGGCATCGGCATCACCCATATCGCGCTCGGCCGCAACGATCCCGATCTCGTGGCGATACTCCCAGATTTCGTCGTCCATGGCATTGAAAGCTGGGTGGTGATGCATGAGGATCTGCGGCGGCTGGCGCGCGTCAGGGCCGCCTTCGATCATCTTGTCGAGCAGCTTTCCCGCTACGCCCAATCCGCATGACCGGGAAAGCCATGCCGCATCATAGCGGCCGGAAACGGATGGCCTGCCCGCCGCCCGGCGCCAGCGCCACGTCCAGCACCGTCTCCGCCGTCACCTCCTGCGCACGGATGACGACCGCCTCGGGATTGCTGCGCCAGTCCGCGCCCGGCCCGTCGGCATAGATTTCCGCGCGGTAGCGCCGCCCCCGATCGAGAAAGGCGAGCGGCAGGCGCAGCGTGCGCGCCTCGCCATTGGTGATCGCACCGAGATACCAGTCGGGCCCGTGCCGGTCCCTGCGCGCGATCGCGACATAATCACCGATCGCGCCGGCGATCACGCGGCTCGTCTCCCAATCGGTCGGCACGTCGCGGATGAACTGGAAGGCGGGCTTGCCCTCATAATTTTCCGGCAGGTCGACCGCCATCTGCACCGGGCTGTAGAGGATGAGATAGAGGGCGAGCTGGTGCGCCAGCGTGGAAGGCACGCGGTTGATCGGCCGCCGCGCGCGATAGTCGAACGCGAACACCCCCGGCGTATAATCGAGCGGCCCCGACAGCAGCCGCGTGAAGGGCAGGATCGACGTATGGTCCGGCGAATTGCCCGTATCCGGGCTGCCGCCATTATATTCCTGGCCCCGCGCGCCCTCGCGGCTCATCAGGTTTGGCCAGGTGCGGCGCAGGCCCGTATCCTTCACCGGCTCGTGCGGGAAGATCGCAATCCTGTGGCGCGCCGCCGCCTCGACCACTTTCTGGAAGCTTTCGACCGCATATTGACCGTCGGGCCATTCGGTCTCGTCCAGCCGCGTGCCGACATAGCCGAGCTTGATCGCACGCACGCCATGGCGGTCATAATAGTCGAACGCCTGCTCCATCTGCCCGAGATAGTCGCGCACCTGCCCGCCCGTCTCATGATGGCCGATCAGGGAGACGCCCTTCGCCTTGGCATAAGCGGCGATGGCGGGCATGTCGAAATCGGGATTGGCTTCCGCCTGGCGGAAACGCGATCGCCCATTCTTCCACCATTCGGGCACGTCCCAGCCGACATTCCATCCCTCGACCAGCACGGCGGGGATGCCATTGGCGGCCGCCCAGTCGATATAGCTCTTGGTCCGCTCGGTAGTGGCGCCCAGCTCGGGCCCGCTATTCCAACTCAGCCGGCCAATATGCATCGCCCAGAAGATGCCGATATATTTTTCCGGCCTGATCCAGCGCGTGTCCGCGATCCGGCTCGGTTCGTTCAGATTGAGGATGATCGTCGATTCCGCCAGCCGCGCGGCATCGTCGGCCACCATCACCACGCGCCACGGCGTCTTGAGGCCGGCGCGCCCGCGCACCCGATCGCCGTTGGACCAGGGCGAAAGATCGGCCTTCAGCGTCTTGCCATTATCCTTGGCCGTCCGGAGGTTCATCGACGCATAGTCGACAAGCGCGGCTTCATGGACCGCCATCGCCACCCCGTCGCCCTCCAGCGTCAACGGCGTCTGCACCACGCTCAGCGCGGACAGCGCCGAGCGGGCATATTCATATTCGGAATAATTGTCGCGATAGGCCGGGATCCACCATGCGCGGTAATTTTGCGCGAAGGCGAATTCGGTCGCCTCGTCCATGATGACGAAACGGTCCATGCCGCCATCCCTGGGCAGCTCGTAACGGAAGCCGAAGCCATCGTCATAGACGCGGAATTCGATCGCGAAATGGCGCTGGGCCCCGCCCGTCTCGCGCAATTCGGCGCGAAGGCCGCGATAGCGATCATGGACGAGGCGCACCTCGCCCCAGGGCTGCTGCCATTCGCTATCGGCCGATATCCTTGCGACCTTGTCGATCGCCAGCCCATCGAGCAGCGGCGCCTGCTCCTTGAAGCGGAAGCCGAGCAGCGACTTGTCGAGGATCGGCCTGCCCTTGAACGCCGCGCGATACCAGGCCCGCCCTTCCTCGATCCCGAACTGGATCTGGAGCCGCCCATCGGGCGAGCTCACGCTCTGCCAATCCGCAGCCCGGGCGGGCACCGCGACGAGGAGGAGGGTAGCGAGCATAGCGAGCACCGCCGGCATCATGCGAAATCGCGCGAACATCATCCTCGCCATCCTCCCGCCCTCAAGTTCCGACCGAAACGACCGATCAGAAGCTGTAGCTCAGCCCGCCGCGAACGCGCCGACCGAAGATGGGGCGGCCCTGGAAAGCCGCTTCATTCGTGCCGATGATGGCGCCGGCGCGCGGATTGCCCTCGGTCAGGCCGACCTCGTTGAACAGGTTGGTCGCGATGATCTGCGCCGAAAGACGATCGGTGACCCGCCAGTTCGCGCCCAGGCTGACTTCCGTATAGCTCGGCAGCTTGATCGTGTTGGCGACGTCCACGAAGCGGCTGCCGGTATATTGGATCTGGCTGTAGAGATCGACCGCATTGCCCAGAAGGTGCAGCGTCGGGCGAATCGAGGCAGTCATCTTCGGCTGGCGGACGATGCGGTTGCCGCTGAAATCAAAGGCGCCGTTGGCATCGGTGCCCGCGAAGCTGGAATAGCTGATATCCTGATAATTGCCGCCGAAGGCGAGCTCGAACATGGGCGCGGGGGTGAGGGAGAATTCCACCTCGACACCCTTCGATTCCGCCGCCGCCTTGGCCGATTGCGAGACGAGCGAGCCATCCGGCCCATTGACCAGCGTCTGGAAGGCAATGTTCGGGAATTTATTGTAGAACAGCGTCACGAAGGCGGAGAAGGGCCGCGTCGAATATTTGATGCCGCCCTCGACCAGATCGATCCTATTCTCCACCGGGGTACCGCCACCGAACCATTGCTGGAATTCGGGCGTGACGCGGAAGCTGCGGCTGTAGCGGGCGAATGCGGCGAGCTGGCGCGTGAACTCATAATTGGCGCCGGCCGAGAAGGCCCATTGGTCGGTCTTGTAGCGATAGGGCGTCTGCGTGCCGGTGAAGACCGGCACCGCATCGTCGGCGATGGTGGAGGCGTCTCCCAGATTGACGGTCGCGGTATCGGCGATCGTGCCCTTCTTGCGGACATGATGGTAGCGCGCGCCGAGATCGATGCGCAGCTTGTCCGTTACCTGCCAGCTATCCGTCAGATAGAGCGCATTGATCCGCACATTATCGTGGAAGCGCTGCAGGCCGGTATGGAGGTTGACGAGCCCCCGGTCGGTCAGCGCGATCGTCTGCTGGCCGGCGGCATTGACGCCCACCACGTCGAAATAGCGCGGCCGGTTGACCCCTTCGACGATGATGTCGTTGAAATTCCAGTTCTGCGTCTGGTGGAACTGGCTGAAATACCAGCCGGCGGTGATGTTGTGGCGGCCGAGACCGGTGTCGAGCTTCTTTGTGACGCTGAGGTCGTTGATGAAATTGTCGAGCTCGACGAAATTGCTGAACAGGCTCTGCGTCAACGCCAGCCGGTTGCCGAGGTCGCTCGCCGCGACCGTCGCGCCGGTCGCGGCATCGCGATAGACGGCCGCCACCGTGTCCGGCCGCACCGCGCGCAGACGGGCGAGCGCTCCGTCGAGGAAGGTCTGGCTGTTGGCGACGCTCGAGCTGAACAGCCCGTTGAAGTCGATCGACCCGTCGACATAGCGGGCCTTCTCGTTAATCTCCCAATCGTCCCCGAATGGCTGGCTGACAAGCAGCGTCACCGTGTCGGTGTCGGTATGCACGCCGTCGGTCAGGTCCAGCCGCTTGGTGAAGGCGCCGGTACCGTCCGGCACGGTCAGCCGCGCGAACAGGTCGTTGACCAGCGTGCCCGATCCCGCGTCCAGGCCCGGCAGCCCCTTGTCGTCGCTGGCGAGCGGGATTGCGGTATAGAAGATGTTGCGGTCGTTGAGCTTGCGATAGCCGAGATAGGCCGAGCCGCCATTATCGAACTCATAGCTCAGGCCGGCGCGGAGCTGCCCGCCCTTATTGCCCTTGAAGCCCGGATCGCGCAGCCCGTTATCCGCGCGATAGAAGCCGCCGATCTGGAACAGCAGATTGTCGGTTATCGGTCCGGAGATGTTGAAGTCGCCGCGATAATGGTCGTAATCGCCGCCTTCCAGCTTGATCAGGCCCTGAAGGTCGCGCGTACCATGCTTGGTCAGGATGTTGACGATGCCGCCCGGCGCGTTCGATGCGGTGATGGATGCCGATCCGCCGCGCACGATCTGCGCGCTCTGGGTGGTGACGTCGACCCGGTAGAAGATATCGGCATTGGTGAAGGCGCCCGCGCCTTCCTCCCAGACGGGCAGGCCGTCCTCAAGCACCGGGATATAACGGTAATTGTCGTTCGGAAGGCCGCGCGAATAGACATTGTTGCCGATCTCGCCGCCCGAGCTTTCGACATAGAGGCCCGGCGTCCCGGCGATCAGATCGGCGACGCTGAGCGGCGCCTTCTTCGCAATCTCCTCCGCCGAAAGCGTGGTGATCGCATAGGAGGTTTCGAACTTCGTCCGCTTGATCGTATTGCCCGTGACGACGATCTCGTCGAGCCCGAGGCCCGCTCCGTCCTGCCCCGCCTGATCGGCCGCCTCCGCCGGCTGTTCCGTCGGGAGCTGCTGCGCCAGGGCTTTTCCCCCGGCGGCGGCCGCGACGCTGACGACAGAACATAGCAAAGCAGTGCGCAAAATACGCTTCATGGCATCCTCCCTCTCCTGATCGTGTTCGGATGACGCCCGTTCTTGGGACGGGCCAGCCTGCCGACCGATTCGCATCCGCATCAATATCGGATCGGCAATCGTTTGCAAGAGCTATCGCAAACGATTGTCTGTTTTGCTAACGGTCGGCCGAATCAAGCCGGCGCTCGGTTCACCGCACGGCATGAACATGTCCCCACACAACGCCTCCGGAACAATTGTGCGCGGAAACCAATGTCGGCAGATCGCTAACCCTCTTCTCTATCGGAGCAGCGCATGGACGATGATAATGCGGTCACCACCAAGGCATTCATGGCCATATTGGGGTGTCTGGCCGACGAGCTTTCCGAATCAGGCCTGATCGATCATGCCTCTCTCGACGCGCGATTGCACGCCACCGCCGAACTCTGCGACGAAACGGGAAACGCGCCTGTCGGCAGCTATCTCCGCCTGTCCGGCGCGCTACTGCTCCAGCGCCATCTCCATTAGCCGGCACGCCTTCCGGCCCATGGCATGCCCCTGTTATCGCGCCGCAATCGCGAGCAGCAGGATGAGTTGCCCCACATAGGCCGAAAAGCCCAGGCAATCGCCCGTGCTCCCGCCGATGCTGCGGCGCAGCAAAGAGCGAAACCAGGCCAGGAAGAGGGTGCCGCCGCCGCAGGCCAGCAACAGTCGGCCAGGCGCAAGCAGCAGCAGCGGCAGCAGCCCCGGCAGGGCGGCGAGCAGGGCGAGCGCCAGCTGCCTCGCTCCCACGGCGGCCGCGACATCCTTTGCCAGCCCCTCGCGCGCGGGCGCCGGCGCGACCGCCGCCATCGCCGCCACGACGAGCAGCCGGCCGAAGGTCGCCGAGCCCAGCAGCGCCGGGACGAGCAATACGGATGGCAAGGCGACCAGCAGCGCCGCGCGCAGCCCAACGCCGAGCATCAGGCCCAGCGCGCCATGGCTGCCGATGCGGCTGTCCTTCATGATCCGGCGGATCGCCTCCGCATCCCGCCCGCCGCCGAAGGCGTCGCAGAAATCGGCGACCGCATCCTCATGGAAGGCCCCCGTCAGCCATGCCTCCGCCAGGAGCGCGAGCAGCACCGCCACGAGCCGCGGCCAGAAGGCATCGGCCACGACCAGCACTGACGCCGTCACCCCGCCGATCAGCGCACCGGCCAGCGGGAACCAGCCGACCGCGCGGCCGAGCCCGATCCGCACCGCCTCGCCCGAAAGCCCGCCAAGCCCGGGCACCGGCATCCGCGTCAGAAATTGCAGCGCGAGAAGCGGCGGCGCCCAAGCCGGGCAATCAGTCCTCACGCGCGACGCCCAGATCGGACAGCCGCGCCACATCCTTGAGCAACGCCGCGGCACTATCGAGCAACGGCAGCGCCACCAGCGCCCCCGTCCCCTCGCCCAGCCGCATGTCCCATTCGAGCAGCGGCTCGAGCTCCAGCGCCGCGAGTGCCGCCCGATGGCCCGGCTCGGCCGAACGATGCGCCGCGATCATCGCCCGCGCGGTGCCCGGCCGCAGCCGCTCCGCGATCAGCGCCGCCGCCGTCGCCACATAGCCGTCGAGCAGCAGCGTGCGCCCGCGCGCGGCACCTTCGGCGAAGAAGCCCGCCATGGCGGCGATCTCCAGCCCGCCGACCCGTGCGATCGCACCCAGCGGATCCCCCACCAGCAGCGGCCGGGCAGCGGCGACAGCCTCCCCCACAATCCGCCGCTTGAGATCCAGCGCCGCATCATCCGCACCCGCCCCACGCCCCACCGCTTCCTCGATCGCCGCCCCGGCGAGTAGCGCGGTCAGGCAAGCGGCCGGCGTGGTGTTGCCGATCCCCATCTCGCCCGCGATCAGCAGGGAACAGCCCGCATCCGCCGCTGCGCGCGCCTCCTCCGCACCCACGGCCCAGGCGCGCTCGAACGCCTCCACCGTCATCGCGGGCCCGCTCGACAGATCGTCCGTGCCGTCCGCGATCCGCACGGCACGATAGAAGGATGGCGGATCGGCCGGCGGAGGCGCCGCACATCCCATATCGACGAGCCTGAGGTCGCAGCCATGCGCGGCGGCCAGCGCATTGCTCGTCGCGCGGCCCGCCGCAATCGTCTCCACCATCAGCCCCGTCACCGCTGAGGGCCAAGCCGAAACGCCCTGCGCCACGACACCATGATCGCCCGCGAACAGCAGCATCCGGCGCGGCCGCACCGCAATATCGATCCGCTGCTGGATGATCGCCAGCCGGACGGCCAGCGCCTCCAACCGGCCGAGGCTGCGGCGCGGCTTGGCCAGCCCGTCGAGATGCGCCCAGACTGTTTCTTCGTCGATCATGCTCCCTCCGCCGCGATTGCCAGCAGCCGTTCCGTATCGATCACCTGCGCGAGCCCCCGGGCCAGCTCGTCCAGCGCCGCATCGACGCGATCCGCCTGATCGACGCCATCCGAAACGGCCCCGATCCGCGCCAGCCAGGCCGCGCGCTGCTCGGGCCGATTGAACAGGCCATGCACATAGCATCCGGCGATCCGCCCGCAGGCGCTCACGACACCATCCACCGTCCCATCCGAAAAGCGCAGCAGCGGCGCCGTGCCGGGCCCGGCCACCGTCCTGCCGGCATGGATTTCATAGCCCCTGAAGGGCGCCCCATCGGCCAGGCTGGTGCCGGTCACTTCCGTCACCCTCTTGTCCCCACTCATCTCGGTCGTCACGGGCAGCAGGCCCAGCCCCGGCATCGTGCCCGCCGGCCCCTCGATCCCCAGCGGATCGGCAATGCTGAGCCCCATCATCTGATATCCCCCGCACAGTCCCAGCACATGGCCGCCGCGCCGGACATGCGCGGCGATGTCGATGTCCCAGCCCTGCGCACGCAGGAAGGCGAGATCCGCGATCGTCGCCTTGCTGCCCGGCAGGATAATGAGCGCTGCCTCGGCCGGCAGAGGCTCGCCCGGCGGCACCATGCGCAGGCTGACGCCCGCTTCCTGGGCGAGCGGATCGAAATCGTCGAAATTGGCGATGCGCGGCAGCATCGGCACGGCGATCACGACCTTGCCGTCCCCCACCTGCGGTCGATCAAGCACCACCGCATCCTCCGCAGGAAGCCGCCGCGCCACCGCCAGCCAGGGCACCACCCCCAGCCCCGGCCAGCCGGTGCGATGCGCAATCTCCCAATAGCCATCGTCGAACAGGCGGGTATCGCCACGGAATTTGTTGATCAGAAAGCCGCGGATCATCGCCGCGTCGTCGGGATCGAGCACGGCCTGCGTGCCGACGATCGAGGCGATAACGCCCCCGCGATCGATATCGCCCACCAGCAGCACCGGCACGCACGCCGCGCGCGCAAAGCCCATATTGGCGATGTCGCCGCCACGCAGGTTGATCTCGGCGGGGCTTCCCGCCCCCTCGACAATCACCAGATCGGCCTCGGCGCGCAGCCGGGCATAGGATGCCAGCACCTGATCGAGCAGCACGGCCTTGTGCCGCTGATAATCCTCCGCGCCGAACGTGGCATTCACCCTGCCCTGCACCACCAGTTGCGCGCCCTTGTCCGATTGCGGCTTCAGCAGCACCGGATTCATGTCGCTCGTGGCGGGCGTGCGGCAGGCGATCGCCTGCAGGGCCTGCGCCCGGCCGATCTCCCCGCCATCGGCGGCGACGGCCGCATTGTTCGACATATTCTGCGGCTTGAACGGCCGTACCTTCAGGCCGCGATCCGTGAACAGCCGGCATAGGCCCGCGACCAACACGGACTTGCCGACATCCGATCCCGTGCCCTGCAACATTATCGCAGCCATGCCATGCCTCCTACCAGCAACCATATGAGCAGGCAGGCGCGCCGATAAATTGCAAGCGCCGAAGCGAGATCGGCCGGCCCCGGCGGCGGCCCCATGCCGAGCCAGGCCCGCTCCGCCGGCGCGCCATCATAGCGTACCGGCCCGCCCAGTCGCCGCCCGATCGCGCCCGCCATCGCCGCTTCGGGCCAGCCGCCATTGGGCGAGGCATGACGCCCTGCATCGCGCAACATGGTGCAAAACCCGCCCGCGCCCGCAAGGCAGATCAGCAGGCCCGCAATCCGCGCGGGGATCAGGTTGACGAGGTCGTCGGCACGCGCAGAGGCCCAGCCGAAGGCGCGATGCCGCGCATCCTTATGCCCCACCAGGCTGTCCGCCGTATTGATCGCCTTGCAGGCGAACAGCCCGGGCAGGCCAGCGACCAGAAACCAGAAGGCCGGCGCTGCGATCCCGTCACAGAAGCTTTCCGCAAGACTCTCGATCGCCGCGACCGAGACGCCGGCCTCATCCAGCGCATCGGTATCCCGCCCCACGATCATCGCGACCGCATCACGCGCCGCCAGTACATCGCCCTTCGCCAGTGGCCGCAACACCGCCGCGACATGATCATGCAAGCTCCGCTGCGCGAGGCCCGCCGTGCCGATCAGGATGATCAGCACCATGCCCGGCCCGTCCCCCACGATCCGCCCGATCGCCCAGCCAACGCCACCGGCCAGAAGCAGGAGCAGCAGGAGCAGCGCGATGCCCATCGCCCTGCGACGCGTCTCGCCACCCCGATTCCAGCGCTCGTCCGCCCCCGCGATCAGCCGGCCCACCCAGCTCACCGGATGGCCGATGCGGGCGTAGAGCGCCGCCGGATAGCCGATCGCCGCCTCTACGATGAGGATCAGCAGCAATTGCTCCGCCCGCGCAGCCGGCATCAGCCGATGCGCCGGACGGGAATGACGAAACGGCAACCATCCGCCGTCCGCCCGATATCCACGGCCACGCCATAGGTCTCGGCCAGCAGCGCCTCGGTCAGCACATCGTCGGGCGGGCCCATCGCCACCACCCGTCCGGCGCGCAGCAGCAGCACCTCGTCCGCCACCCGCGCCGCCTGGTTGAGGTCGTGCAGCACGACGATCACGCCCGCGCCTGCCGCCGCTACGCCACGCAACCGATCGAGCACGTCGAGCTGATGCGCGGGATCAAGGCTCGCCAGCGGCTCATCCGCCAGCAGCCATTCGGGCTCGCCCGCCAGCACGCGCGCGAGCAGCACACGGCTCCGCTCGCCACCCGAAAGCCGGGTCACGGGCCGGTGCGCGAAGCGGGTCACGTCGGTCGCCGCCATGGCACGAGTGACCGCCGCGCGATCCTCTTCCGTTTCGCCCCAGCGGCCCCGATGCGGGAAGCGGCCGAGCGCCACCAGCGTCGCCACATCCACATCCCAATGCACCTCGCCCGATTGCGGCAGCAGGCCGATGCTGCGCGCCCGTGCCCGTGGAGCAAGCACCGTCAGCGGCACGCCGTCGAGCATCACCTGGCCCTCGTCGGGCCGCCGCAGCCCCGCGAGGCAGGAGAGCAGGCTGCTCTTGCCCGCGCCATTGGGGCCCAGCACCGCCGTCACCCGGCCGTGCCCGAAATCAAGCGAGACATCGTCCAAGACGGTCGCCCCGCCCAGCCGGACGGAAAGCCCGCGCGTCCGAAGCCCGGTCATGCGAGCGACCTCCGCATATGGATCAGGAGCGCGAGGAAGAAGGGCCCGCCGAGCATCGACATGGCGATACCGAGCCGCAGCTCGCTGACGGTCGGCGCCGCGCGGACGAGGCTGTCCGCGAGCAGCAGCAGCAGCGCGCCGCCGAGCGCGGAGGGCAGCAAGAGCGCCGAGGGCCGGCCGCCGGCGAGCGGGCGGACGATATGCGGCACCATCAGCCCGACGAAGCCGATGATCCCCGCCGATATCACCGCCGCCCCCACGCATAGTCCGACGCCGAGCACGATCAGCAATTGCAGCCGCCGGGGATCGACCCCCATCGATCGCGCCGCCTGCTCGCCCAGCGTCAGCGCGTCGAGCGAGCGCGCCGTCAGCGCCAGCGACACCACGCCCAAACCGATGATCGGCAGCGCGATACGCACATCCTGCCAACTCCGGTCGGTCAGCGCGCCCATCAGCCAGGTCACAATCTCGGACGCGGCGAAGGGCGTGGGGGCGAGACTGATGGCGAGCGCCGTCATCGATCCGGTAACGCTGGAAAGCATCATGCCGGCCAGCGCGAACAGGATCAGGCTGCCCGATCGCCCCGCCAGCAGCGCGAGCAGCGTCATCGACACCGCCGCACCCGTCAGTGCGAAAAGGGGCAGCAGAAAGGCGGAGGCGGCATAGCCGAAGAAGAGCGACAGGACCGCACCCAGCGCCGCGCCGGAGGAAATGCCGAACAGCCCCGGATCGGCGAGTGGATTGCGCAGATAGCCCTGCATCGCGGCCCCCGCCAGGCCCAGCGCCGCGCCGACGAGCAGCGCGAGCATGGTGCGGGGCAGGCGCAGCTCGACGATGATCAGCCAGCGGGGATCGGATGCGCTCCAGGCATCCCAGGGCAGCCAGACCTTACCGGCCACCAGCGATAGGCCGATGGCGAGGAGGAGCCCCAGCAGCAGCGCCAGATTGAGGCGAAAAGGATGCGCCCTCATCGCCGTGCCAGCTCCCGGCGCAGCGCGGCGAGCCGCGTCACCGCCTCGATGATCGTCGGCCCACCGCAATGGAGCAGGCGCGGCGGATAATCGCGGATCGCAATCCGCCCCGACATGCGGCGCAGCACGGGATGCGACAGCATCCGGTCCCGCGCTTCCGCGCCCGTCGTCAGCAGCAGCTCCGGCGGCCGCGCGACGAGATGCTCCAGCGGCAGCACATCCCATTTCTTCAGGCCATAGGCCGCGCTCATATTGATGAAGCCGCTGACCCGCAGCAGCTCGTCCGCCAGCGTTCCCGATCCCGGCACCAGTCCCCCTCCCTGCCAGATCAATGCCGGCACGTCCGGACCCTGCGCCCGCCGCGCCGCGCCGATGGCAGCCTCGATCGCCGCCGACAGCCTCTCCCCCCGCTCCGGATGGCCTGCGGCCGCTGCGATCGCCCGGATCTGCGCCTCGCTCTCGCTTATGCCCTCCGCCACGCTGAACTGGATCAGCGGGATGCGCATGCGGCGCAGCGCCTGGATGGTCGCCGGCGCGACATGCGGCCCCGCGATCACCATATCCGGCGCCAGCGCCACCACCTCCTCCGCCGTGCCCGACGTCGCCTTGAACCGCCGCGCGAGGTCGAGCGGAATCGAGCTTGCCGCCGGGTCCTGCGAATAATGGCTGATCCCCGCAATCTGCCCCGGATCGGCGACCCGCATCAGCACCGCATCGACGCACGGATTGATCGATACGATGCGCGGCGGCCTCGCCCGCGCGCTCCCGGCGCAGGCCATGGCCGCTATTATGATCAGGGCAAGGCAGCGGCCGATCAATATTCGACCCCCTTCTGCGCCTTGAAGCCCGCCTTGAACGGATGCTTCACCTCGCCAAATTCGGTGATGAGATCGGCAAGCTCTGTCAGCGCCGGCTTCGCGTTGCGGCCGGTGATGCAGATATGCTTGCTGAGCGGACGATCCTTCAGGAAATCGACAATCTCCCCGATCGGCAGCGTGTCATCGCGCAGCACGATATTGAGTTCATCGAGGATGATGAAGTCGTAGTCCGGATCGAGGATCAGTTCCTTCGATCGCTCCCACGCCGCGCGCGCCGCCGCGATATCCCGCGCGCGATCCTGCGTGTCCCAGGTGAAGCCCTCGCCCATCACCTCGAAGGTCAGCAGATCGGGATAGGCGTGAAAGAAATTCTTCTCCCCCGTCTCCCAGCTTCCCTTCACATATTGGACGATCCCCACCTTCATGCCCCAGCCGATGCTGCGGATCGCCATGCCGAAGGCAGAGGAGGATTTGCCCTTGCCATTGCCCGTATGGACGATCAGCAGGCCGCGCTCGAGCGTCCGGCGCGCCTGCATCTTCGCGCGCGCCTGCTGGATACGCAGCATCCGTGCATTATGGCGGGCATGATCCGCCTCCGTCCCCGTCATCCCATTCTCCATCCGTCGAGCGCGGCCGCGAGCCGCGCCCATTGTTCCTCATTGCCCGGGAGGCCGATGCGCAGCCGATCGGGCTCCGCCGCGAAGGGCCGGGTCAGGATCGCCCGGGCGGCAAGGTGCCGGAACAGCGCATCCGCGTCACGCGAAAGGACCAGCCGGAAAAGCGACGTCCCGCCCATCAGCTCCAGCCCACTCGCCCCAAGCAGCGCGTCCAGCCGGCCTGCCGCTTCGCTGATCCGAATGCGTTGCGCGGCCTGCCAATCCCGGTCGCGATAGGCCGCCTTCCCGATCGTGATGGCGGGGCCCGAAAGCGGCCAATCCCCCAGCATCGCGCGGAACAGCATCGCGATCGCCGGCGGCGCGATCAGGAAGCCGAGCCGCAATCCCGCCAGCCCGAAAAACTTGCCGAAGGAACGGAGCAGGATCAGCCCCTCGCCGCACTCGCCCCCGAGGCTCGTCTCGGGCGCCGCATCGGCGAATGCCTCGTCGACGATCAGCCAGCCTCCGCGCCACGCCAACCGGGCCGATACCGCGAGCAGCCGCTCCCGCGCGATAATTCGCCCGTCCGGATTATTGGGGTTGGCGAGCAGGACGATGTCGAACCGTTCAGCGGCCTCCTCGATCCGATCGGCGGATATGGCGCTGACCGGTGCTCCCTCCCATGCCGTGACATGGCCCGAATAGCCGGGGCGGACGACCGCCACCGTCCGGTTCGGAAACAGCCGGCCAAGCAGGCGCAGCGCCAGGTCGCTCCCCGGCACCGCGACCGTCTCCACAGCCTCTCCGGTGCCGAAACAGGTCGCGGCCGCCGCTTCGAGCGCGGCCAACGCCTCAGGCGCGGGCAGCCGCGCAAGCGCGGAAGGATCGATCGCAGCCGGATAGGCCCAAGGGCTGATGCCGGTCGAAAGGTCGACCCAGGGAAGCGCGCCGGGAAAGGCGGCGCGCGCAGCCTCGATCCGCCCGCCATGGCTGCGGAACGGATCGAGGCTGGCGCCGCCGCCTACCATGGTTCAGTAGCTCAGCCGCACGCCGACATAGCCGGCCCGGCCGGGCGTGCCATAACGGTAGATCGTCTCATAATCCGCATCGAACAGATTCTCGATCCGGCCATAAAGCTCGATCCCCTCCGTCAGCGGGAAGGAGGCGCGCAGATCTGCGAGGACATAGCCTTCCAGCTCGCGGCGATTGGCGGCATCGTCGAAGCTCGATCCGACATGGGTCAGCGTCGCGCCCGTCTCCAGCCCGAAGGGCCAGCGATAATCGATCAGCGTGGTCAGGCTGTGCGCCGGCCGCCGGTTGAGCGCCTTGCCGAAATTGGCGCTGCCCTTCGACCGGTTCTCCGCGTCGAGATAGGTGTAGCTCGTCTGGACGCGCAACGCATCGACGGGCCGGATCGCCAGCATCACTTCCGCGCCCTGCGCGCGCGCCTTGGCGACATTGTCATAGGTGCCGAACGGCCGCCCGGCGCAGATGCCGACGGGCTGCAGGCAGGATACGAAATTGATCAGATCATCGCTGTCGCGGTGGAACCATGTGGCACCCGCCTCGATCGCGCCGTCCAGCAGCCGCTGCGTAATGCCCGCATCCCAGCCCTTGGCGCGCTCGGGCCGCAGCGTCTCATTCCCATATTCGCTCTTGAGCTGATAGAGGGTCGGCGCTTTGAAGCCCTCGCTATAGCTGGCGCGCAGGGTGGTCGCGCCGCTGTTCGGCGTCCAGACGCCGCTCGCGCCGAAGGTGGTTTCCCCGCCGAAGCGGCTGTGATGATCGTAGCGCACGCCGCCCGTCGCGGTGAAGCCGGCAAAGGGCGTCGCGACGATCTGGCCATAGATGCTCTCGATCCGCGCCCGCGCCGGATCGCTCGCGACACCATAGCTGGCGGTGCGGAAGCGCGAGACTTCCCGCTCCGCGCCGAAGGTCGCCTGCCACTGATCGGCAAGATCGACGACGCCCTGATATTCCAGCCGCTCATTGCGTCCCTTGCCCCTGAAGGTCTCGAACGCGAGGTCGGGATCGAAATTGCTGCGGCGCGTATTGGTATAGGCGAAGCCCAGCCGGTTGCGGAAACGCCCGTCGAACAGCGCGGCATTGAGCCCGCCATAGCCGACCAGCTCCTTCGTCCGGCCATATTCACGCGTATCGGCGAAGGTGAAGGCCGGGGCCGGGAAGCCATCGATCCCCACCCGCCCGTTGGAATACCAGCCGCGCAGATCGACCGAGACAGCTTTGGACAGAGCGACGTTCACATTCGCATTCGCGCCATAGTTGCGATAGCCGTCGCGCTCGCGCCCGCCGCGATCCGCGTTGAAGGCGGAAATGCCGTCGGTGCGGAAATAGCCTGCGCCTGCGCTCGCCGAAACCGACCCCGCCTTGCCCGAGACATTGCCGACGAGCTGCGCGCTGTCATGATAGCCATATTCGCCGCGCGCATTGATCGCGAGCCGCTCGCTCGGCGGGATGGTGATGAGATTGACGACGCCGCCGATCGCCTGGCTTCCCCAGAGCACCGACTGCGGCCCGCGCAGCACCTCGATGCGCGCGATATTGCCCAGCAGCAGATTGCCGAAGTTGAAGCCGCCGCCCGGCGAGGAGGGATCGTTGAGCTTGACGCCATCGATCAGCGCCACGGTCTGCTCGCTCTCCGCGCCGCGAATGAAGACCGAAGTCGAGCTCCCGATGCCGCCATTGCGGGTGAGGGTGACGCCCGGCACGGTGCGCAGCAGATCGGCGACCGTCGCCGTCTGGCGCATGAGGATTTCCTGATGGTCGATCACCGAAATGGACTGGCCGATGCGCGAGAGCGGCTGCTCGGCGCGGTTCGCGGTGACGACGACGATATCTTCGGACGGCGCTTCGGCCGCCCAGGCGATGCCCGGCGCCGCCAGCGCCACGGCCGCCAGGAGAGGATGGAGATTCGAACGCATATTTCCCCCTTGATAAACAACGGGGTCGCACGCGCCGGGCAGGACGGCATGTCTCGCGAATGCGGAAAGAAATTCCTCCCCACGCACGCAACCCATAGGACGTCGTCACGCGAGGAAGCCCTCGATCGCCCGGCACACCCCGTCCGCGCGAAGGATCGACCGCGACAGGCAGGTCTCCTGGCTCCCGGGTCCGCGCCCTCGCCCTGTCTTCCCGGATGATCCCATCCAGTGACGTCAGGGGGCGAAGGCTCGCCGGTCACAGTTGCGGGGGCAGCCCCGGATCATGGAGAAAGCTCCACTTCCGGGTTCCCTTTTGATCCCATCTCTGGGAACCTGTCACGCAGGCCCCCTTAGTGCGGCGCTGAAAGGGAGGCAAGATTGGCGGGGCCCGGAAAAGTGACACTGATTCTGGGCGGCGCGCGATCGGGGAAGAGCCGGCTGGCGCAGACGATGGCGGAGGAGCATGCCGGCCCCCTCCTCTATCTCGCCACGGGCCAGCCCTTCGACGCGGAGATGACGGATCGCATCGCCCGTCATCAGGCCGATCGCGGCCCCCGCTGGCGCACGGTCGAATGCCCCCTCGACCTGCCGGAGACGATCGCCCGGGAAGATGCGTCCGACCGGCTGCTGCTCATCGACTGCCTCACGCTCTGGCTCAGCAATTTGCTGCTTGGAGAGCATGATATTGAGGCGCGCGCCCAGGCCCTGCTTGCAGCACTTGCCGACGCGAAAGGCCGGATCATCCTCGTCACGAACGAGGTGGGGCTCGGCATCGTGCCCGAAAATGCGCTGGCCCGCAGCTTCCGCGACGAGGCCGGCCGGCTCAACCAGCGCATTGCCGCCGCCGCCCAGAGCGTCATCCTCGTCGCGGCGGGGCTCAGCCTTATCTTGAAGTGAAGATCGCCCCCGACGGCAAGTCGGTCAGCCCCTCGCCTCCGTCAGACTTCGGCCTGGAGCAGATGGCCGGCGCAGCAGGCCGCACGGCTGCTTTCGACATAATGGGCGTCCTGCCACCAATAATGCTGATGCGCCGCCGTGATCGGCGGAAGCATACGGTTTTCGACTTCCGCCTGCCGGCTCTTCGCGAAGGGCTTCATCAGCCCGTCGATCGTATGGACGATGCCGTTCGCCATCACCTGCCGGATCGCAGCGAGATCCTCGATCCGCGCGAGCGGATCGCCCTCCACCGCGATCAGATCGGCCAGCGCGCCCGGCGCGATCCTGCCGACCGGCTCGTCGAGGAAATCGCCCGAATGGCGCGTGGCGCTGAGCAGCACGTCATGCGTCGAAACGCCGAAGCGGGCCATCGCGCGAAGGTTCAGGTGCAGGCTGACCGCGACGAAATCGATCGGCGCATCGGTCCCCGAAATGACGTGCCAACCCTGGGCCAGCGTATCGCGGATCTGCGCGATATTGCGTTCGAGCGCGGCGAGCAGCGGCGCCCGATCGCCTTCGCGCATCGCCTTCACCCGCGCCTGCAGCTTGGCATATTCCCAGGGCGGGAAAAGCGTGCGGATGCGCGGATCGTCCGCCAGCGACGAATCCTCGCCGAGCAGGACGCCGGCGGAAAAGAGCGTGGGCGTCCGCCCCGCCTTCGCCTTGGCGAACAGCCGCGTCACATCCTTATAGCCCGCGCCGAGCGCCGTCACCGTGCGCGAATAGCCATAGCGGCTGGTGGCGCCGAGATGCTCCATACAGTCGCTGCCGATGTTGAGCGCGGGATAATGGTAATGCGAGCTGATATGCACGCCCATATCATGCGCGGCGGCGATCACCTTGGCCTGCTCGCTATGGGGCAGCCGCACATAGGCCTTGACCATGTCGTAGGAGAGGGCCTCGGCGCGCGACAGTTCGAGCGCCATCTGCCCCGGCTCGGTCACCGGCCGCATGAAATTGTAGAAGATGCGCGATCCGTCGATCGCCTCGCCCGTGGCATAATGGCGCGGCGCGATGCGGGCGCCGGAATCGATCGCCTCGCGATCCTCCACCATCTGATAGGCGGGCGCGCCGAGCGACCGGGTGGCGGTGATCCCCATCGCCAGCCAGATCCGCCCCATGCGGTCGCCATAGCCATAGCCCGCCATCTGCCGATGCGTGTGCATGTCGATCAGGCCGGGCAGCACCGTAAGGCCGGACGCATCGATCAGCTTCGCATTCGCATCGGACGGCGCTCGCCCACCATGCGGCATGATCGACAGGATCCGGTTGGACTCGATCATGATGTCGACATCGCGCTTGTAGCGCGGCTCGCTGCTGTCCCACAGCCGGCCCGCGCGCACGATCGTCCGCCCCTCGGGACGCGCATTGGCCCAGCCCAAGGCCACCGGCACGGTGCGCGGTGCGCCGCCGGCAAGCGGCACGAGGCGGAGCTTGCCGTTGCTCAGATAGAGGAGCGTTTTGGAATCGCCGCTCCAGCTCGGCGCGTCGGTCACTTCGGTGGTGAGCTGGCGCGGCGCGCCGGTGAACGCACCCGTCGCATCGACCGGCACGACCCACAAAGTGCTGCCCATGACATAGGCGATATGGCTGCCGTCGGGCGACCAGACGGGCCCGTCGTCGCCGCGCGTCGACAAGGATTTGAAGGGTGCGACCGGCGCATAGCTGCCCTTGCCGGTCGCCCGGTCGATCGTCAGTATCTCGCTCAGCCCCTCGCGATAGCGGGCCGCGATCGGCTTGAAGGCGGCGATGGCGATCGTCCGCGCGCCCGGGCCGAAGCTCGGCCGGCCGGGTTCCCACAGTGCATCATAGACCCTCTGCACCGCGCCCGTCGCAACCGAGACGGTATGGACCGCACCTTCCTGATTGATGAAGGCGATGAGGCTTCCGTCCTGCGACCAGCTCCCCCAGACCGCGGCCGAATCGGGCAGGTTGGTGAGCTGCCGATCCGTGCCGGCGGCGAGATCGCGCAGCCAGATGTCGAGCGTGCCGCCCCGGTCCGACGAATAGGAAATATAGCGCCCATCGGGCGACCAGGCGGGATCGCATTTGAACGAGGCGTCGGCGATCAGCCGCTCGGGCCGCTTGCCGATCTCCATCGTCCAAATGTCGTTGAGCGCGCGGAAGGCGACGCACCTGCCGTCCGGCGACAGCACCGGGCCGGAAATGCCCACCACCGGCCGTTCGGTCCGCGAGGTGAAGTCGCGATGCTTCTTCGCATAATCGGGGGTGGTAACGGGCACGCTGATCGTGACGGGAACGATGTCGGCCGCGCCCCCGCCCGATTTCCGCCTGAGCTTGCCGCTCGCCCCATAAAGGAAGCTCCCGTCGGGCAGCCAGCCGACACGGAAGGGATAGACATCCTCTCCGCTGACGATCGGCTCGCCCGCGCGGATCAGTCGCGCCTCGCCATTCTCGATCACCGTATAATGAAGCGCGCCGTCCGGCCCGAAGCTCGGCGCGCGCAGCTCGACCGGGCGGAAGCGCTCCCCGCTCGGCTTCACCGACGCGACCATCGTGGCCGCGCCATCGAGACCCATCACCATCAGCCGGGTGCCGTCCGCGACATAGGCGATCTTCGTCCCGTCGCGCGACCAGGCCGGCTCCGAATCCTGCGAGTTGCCCTGCGAGACCATCCGCACCGCGCCGGTCGCCACGTCCAGCACATGGATGGCGTAACGGCCCGGCCGGTCGGACGAAAAGGCGATCGACCGTCCATCGGGCGAATAACGGATCTCGCGATGGTCGTTCTGGCCATGCGTCAGCTGACGCAGGCGGCTGCCGTCGGGGGCGATCGTCCAGATATGGAAATTGCCCGAGCGATAGGATTGGAAGGCGATCAGCGTGCCGTCCGGCGACCAGTCCGGCTGGGCGATATCGCCGAAATCGTCGGTCAGCCTACGGGCCGCGCCGCCGGAAACCGGCGCGATCCAGAGAATGCCGAGCTGATCGAACGCGACCCATTTACCGTCCGGCGAGGTGGCGATGGCGATGTTGGTCGCCTCGTCGAGCTCCACCATCTCCTTGGGCGACGGCAGGCGCCGGCCCGCGGTCGGGGTCGCGCCGGTGAGCGCGATCGCCGCACCCCCGGCGATCAAGGCGGTCCGGCGGCTGATGCCTTCCTTGCTGTTCATCAACTTACCCCGCCTCAGAAGGTGAAGGCCAGGCGGGTGTAGTAAAAACCACCGCTAATGCCGTAGGGAGAATAAGCGTTATAGTAGCTGAACCCGGTCACGCCCTGATTGGCCGGCTTCAGCACCGTCGGATAGACGTTGAACAGATTGTTCGCCCCGATCGACACACGGACATTGTCATTGAGCTTGGCGGCGAGATCGACGTCGAAAATGACCTTCGGATCGATCGTGTCGTCATTGGCCGCAATGTTCGAAACCATCGTCACCTTGCCATAGCGGGTGGCGCGCAGGTTGAGCGTAGCGGGCCCCAGCTCCCAATTCACGCTGCCGATGAACTTGTCGCGCGGCGTGCCCTTGGTGAAATCGCCCTGGCGCGCACGATCGATCAGCACGAGGCCGGCATTGGCGAGCGCCGGCGGCGGCAGATCGATGCTGCGGAACTTCGTCTTGTTGAAATTGCCCGAAAGGCTGAACGTCGCCCGCCCGAAGCTCCCGAGCCCGGCACGGTAGGTGCCGACGATATCGAGGCCGCGGGTGCGCGTATCCGCCGCGTTCGAGAAATAGAAGCCGCCCTGATTGGGATCGAGCCCGGCGGAGAGGAAGGCGTTGCGGACCGCGCCATTGCTGCGCGCATTGTCGATCAGCGTGCCGGACAGGAGGATGCGATCGTCGATATCGATCTGATAGGCATCGATCGTGACGTTCAGCGCCGGAATGGCGGTGAAGACGAAGCCGGCCGAATAGTTGGTCGACTTCTCCGGTTTGAGCGGCGTAGCGCCAAGCGCGACCGCCGCAGGCGAATCCACCGGTAGCGCGCGAACCGGATAGAGCTGCGTCACGGTGGACGGCGGAATCAGCACGCCGATCGTGCTCGACGAGGCATAATGCTGCTGCTGGAGCGTCGGCGCGCGGAAACCGGTGCTGACCGTGCCGCGCAGCGCGATGCCTTCGATCGGCTCGAGCCGGGTCGAGAATTTGCCCGTGGTCGTCGTGCCCGCATCCGAATAATCTTCGTAGCGCACGGCCGCGGCCGCGTCCCAGCCCTTGACGATCGTCTGCTCGAAATTGGCATAGGCGCCGATGCTGTGGCGGGAGAATTTGCCCGCCGCATCGGCCGGAAAGCCGGTGACGCCCTGCGAGCCCGGCTGGCGGGCGACACCCGGGAACAATTTGCCCGGCGGTGCGCGATAGCCGCCATCGATATAGGATGCCGGCTCGCCCGCGCCGATCTCATACCAGTTCTTGCGATATTCCGCGCCGATCGCGGCCAGCAGCGGCTCTTCCAGGAAGCCCAGATCGAATTCGTTCTTGAGGTCGATATTGCTGGTCCATTCGCTCGCGATCACGCGGCCGATATAGAAATCGGTCGGGCTGGCCGGCCCCATCGAGACGTTGAGCGCGGTCGTCTCGCGATAGCGCACCCGGTTGCGCGAATAGGTCGAGCTCAGATCCCAGACGAAGTTCAGCCCGACATCGCCGCGCAGGCCCGCCGCCACCTGATAATCGCGATCATAGACATGCAGCCGCGGCACATAGCCGTCGGGAAAGATCTCGATGATATTGTTGGATGCATTGGGATTGCGGAAGGTCAGCCACGCATCCGAATGGCGCGTGGAAGCGGTGCCGAACGAATAGAAGCGCACCGCCTCGCCGAGCGGCAGCGCCGCGTCATAGGACAGGTTCAGGACGGCGACCTGTGGCTGGCCGGGATGGTTGACATAGCGGTTGGCGGTCGCTTCGCGCGGGTCGAGTTGTCCGTTGATACGGGGATAGAGCACCGACGTGTTCGGCCCGCCGCGATCGGTGCGCGCCTGCAGGCGCGCATCCGCGGCGAAATGCAGATGCCCGCCATCACCCAGCGGCAGGCCGAAATCGCCGAGCGCCTGGCCGGTATCGCCGTCGCCGCCGAATGTCTGGCCGAACAGCACCGCCGCCGTGCCGCCCTTGTCGTCATCCTTGAGGATGAGATTGATGACGCCCGCCAGCGCATCCGAGCCATATTGCGCGGAAGCGCCGTCGCGCAGCACCTCGATCCGCTCGATCGCGCTCGTCGGAATAAGGTCGAGATCGGCCGGAGACTGGCCGTTCTGCGTCGTGCCGTTGATGAACAAAGTCGCCGTATTATGCCGGCGCTTGCCGTTGACGAGGACGAGCAGCTGGTCGCTCGACAGGCCGCGCAGCGACAGCGTCTTCACCGCGAAGCTCGCGCCCGCGCCGCTGTTCGATACGTTGATCGACGGCACCAGCGTGCCGAGCAGGTCGCGTACCGACTGCTTGCCGCTCGTGCTGGTCAGTTCCGAGGCGGACAGGACGTCGATCGGCGCGAGGCTGTCGGCCACGGTGCGGTTGGTCTGGCGGGTGCCGGTGACGATGATGTCGCCTGCGGCAGCTTCCTCGGCGGCGGGTGCCGCGACTTCGGCCATGGCGAGCAGCGCCATCATGTTCGCCGGATTGGGCGCGGCGGCCTGCGCAAGCTGGATCGGTGCCGCACGCCGCGCGCCCGCCCCCCGGCCGGCCATGGACAGAGCGACAATCCCATCCTGCGCCATGGCGACGCGCAGCGGCGTGCCGGCGATGATCCGCGCCAGCGCCTTGTCCGCCGCCATCCGCCCGCTCACGCCCCGCGAGCGGAATCCGGACAGTTCGTCATAAGGAAAGAGCAGCCGCGTTCCCGACTGGGCAGCGAACGCATTGAGCGCGCTGCGCACATCCTGCGCGGGAATGTTGAACATGGCTTCCGCTTGCACGGGCTTGGCATGGGCCACCATGCCGATCGGACAAGCGATGGCTATCAGAGATGCTGCAACGCAAAATGAACGAGTAAGCCGACTTCCCCACATGGTCGCTACCCCCCTTAGGGCACATCAACGTGCCTGCGCTAAGAGTAACGAACGGGCGACAGCGATCCGCCATCAGCTTTCGCGAAAAAGATGATTATTCCAGCGAAAGGAGCAATATCGATCCGTCGGCTCCCTTCACCGTGCGCACGGGAAAGCTTCGCTGCAGCGCAAGAAGGAATTTGTCGCCCTCATCCAGCTCGAAGCGGCCGCCGATGCGGATCGAGGCGATGCGCGGATCGCCGACGACGATCTGATCGGGGCGATAGCGGTTGAACTCGGCCACCGCCTGCTCGATCGTATTGCCCTCCAGGTCGAGCAGGCCGTCGCGCCAGGCGATACGCTGGCGGATCAGATCATGGTCGAGCTGCGTGGTGGCGACGGTTCCACGGCGGAGGACCGCGCCCGCGCCCGCCGCGACGCGCGGCTCGTCATCCGCCTTGTGCGCCTGCCCTTCATGGCCCAGCGCCACTATCCCCTCGGTGACGGTGAGCTCGACCAGCTCCTTGCGGATACGCACGTTGAAAGCCGTGCCGATCGCGCGGATCCAGCCCTGCGCGACCTCCACGAAGAAGGGCCGGGCCGCATCATGCGCCACGTCGAACAGCGCCTCGCCCTGGAGCAGATGGATGGTGCGTCTTTCGGCCGTCATCGCGATCCGGATGCGCGACGCGGTGTTCAGGCGCACCTTCGATCCGTCGGGCAGGAGGAGCGAGCGTCGCTCGCCCAGCTTCGTCTCATAGATGTCGCTGCCATCGAATCCCTTCCAGCCGAAGGGCACGGCCACCGCGGCGGCGGAAGCCGCCAGCAGCCCCGCCGCCACCGCGCGGCGTGTCGGATGGCGCTCCGCCGGGCTGTCCTGCGTCTCCGGCTCCGCCACACCGATGAGCGGCGGCGGGCTCGCGCGCAGGCGATCGGCCATGTCCCAGCCGGCCTCCGCCCGGGCGAAGGCGACGGCATGGGCGGGATCGGCGGCGATCCATCGCATCGCGACGTCCCGTTCGGCCGCATCGCCACCGCAGCGAAGGCTAACGACGAAGCGGGCGGCCTCCTCGTCTATCTTCCGCCGCTCGGCCGGGGGCCTGAAAGGATCGTTCAACGCCACTGTCCTCGCTCTCCGCCATCGCCCTTGTTACCAGCATGACTGCCTTGGCGAGATGCTTCTCAACGGTAGAAACGGATAAGCCCATCTCTTCCGCTATCTCGCCCAGCGAGCGTTCATGGACGCGGCGAAGCAGAAATACATTACGGCATTGCGGCGGGAGCCCGTCGATGATGCGCTGAAGCTGCCGCAATTCGTCGCGGGCGGATAGGGCAGCCTCGGTCGAATGGTCAATCTGCAGCATGTCCAGATCGGCAACGAAATCGAAGGAGACCACCGCCTCGCGCCGGGCGAAATCCATCAGCAGGTTGCGCGCGATGGTGAAGAGATAGGCCCGCCCCTTGGTGATGCGCCGCCAATCCTCCACCGCATAAGCGCGCGCGAGCGTTTCCGCGACGAGATCGTCCAGATCGAAGCCCGCCGGCGCGATCAGCCGCAGCCGGCCGCGCAGCGATCGTTGATGCGGAAGAATAACCGTCTTGAACCAAGCCAAACGATCCGTGAGATCATCCACGCCAGCCCCCTCAGCGTCGATTTCGATCCTCTTACATTTTTATGTCGGCAGGACAGCATTTTTGCGACCCACTGTCCAGCGCGCTCTTGGCGGATCGTTATTCGACTGAATCGACCGCAAACCGGATCGCGGAAGGGCATGTCCGCGGAGAAGACGCACCGACAAAACGCAAGCCCGGCGGGAAGGTACGGAAACGTTTGCATTGATCCCGGATACCGTGGCACTATCGTTCGCACACCGAATTTCAAAAGCGGAACGCTCCGGAGAAGAGCGCCAACCGTTCGGGGAGGATCGCCTATCTTGCCATGTCCGCTCGACATGAACGACCTGCCGCGGCCCCGGCCTGTTCCGGGCCGGCCCTGTCGGCTGCGCCGCTTCGGCCATGGGCAGGCGCCCCGCAGCGCCCCAGACAAACCAGATTTCAACGGAGAGGTGCAAAATGCGTCGATCGACGACGAGAAAGAAAAATAATGTCCTGACGGGCGCGCTGCTCGGCGCGTCGGCGATGATCCTGCCATGGGCCAGCCTTGCCGCGCAGCAGCCGGTTGCCGCCCCCGCATCCGCGGCAACGCCCGTCCTGACGCCACTCGCGGACGGCATCGACGTGCGGACGGGCGCCATGCTGATGCGGGTGACGGCGCTCGATAATGGCATATTGCGCGTGCGGGTGGGGCGCGACGGGCAATTGCCCGAGGACGCCTCCTGGGCGGTGACGGCCGCCACGCGCCAGCGCGCGGCGAAGGTGGAGCCCTTTTCGGACGCGGCCTCGGCGGGCTTCCGCACGAGCGCCTTCACCGTCCGTATCGATCGCCGCGACGGGCGGCTGACCGTCGAGGATCCGCAGGGCAAGCCGATCTCGTCCGACGCCGCACTGGAACCGGTCGACTTCCGCGGAACATCCTTCACCGTCCGCAAGACGATGCCTGCCGATGCGCATTATTATGGGCTGGGCGACAAGGCCGGCCCGCTCGACCGGCGCGGGCAGACCTTCACGCTGTGGAACACCGACGCCTTTCTTTTCCAGGAATCGACCGATCCGCTCTACAAGGCGATCCCCTTCTTCATCTCGGTCGATGGCGAGGGGCGCAGCCATGGCCTGTTCCTCGACAATACATGGCGCAGCTGGTTCGATTTCGGCCGCATCGATCCGGATGCGCTGAGCTTCGGCGCGGAAGGCGGGCCGATCGACTATTATATCCTTGCCGGGCCGACGCCCAAGGATGTGGTGCAGCGTTATGCAGCGCTGACCGGCACCTCGCCGATGCCGCCGCAATGGACGCTCGGCTTCCAACAGTCGCGCTACAGCTATATGTCGGCGGACGAGGTCCGCGCCATCGCCAGCCGGTTCCGCGCCGAGCATATTCCGCTCGACGCCATCTGGCTCGACATCGACTATCAGGATCGCAACCGCCCCTTTTCCGCCAATAAGGGCAGCTTCCCCGATCTCGCCGGGCTGGTGCGCGATGTCGCGCGGCAGGATGTGAAGATCGTCGCGATCACCGATCTGCACGTCGCGAACGCGCCGGGCGAGGGCTACAAGCCCTATGATACGGGTGCGGCGGGCGACCATTTCGTCAGGGATGCGGCCGGCAAAATCTATTCCGGCACGGTCTGGCCCGGCCCCTCGGTCTTCCCCGAATTCACCCGTGCGCCCAGCCGCACATGGTGGGGCTCGCTCTACAAGGATTTCGTGGCGGACGGCGTCGCCGGCTTCTGGAACGACATGAACGAACCGTCGATCTTCGAGACCGCGACCAAGACGATGCCGCTCGACAACCAGCATCGCATCGAGGAGCCCGGCTTCGCCGCGCGGATCGCGACCCATCGCGAGATCCACAACGTCTTCGGCATGCTCAATTCGCGCGCCACCTATGATGGGCTGCTGGCGCTCAAGCCCAATGAGCGACCCTATGTGCTGACGCGCGCAAGCTATGCCGGCGGCCAGCGCTATGCCTCCACCTGGTCCGGCGACAACAGCTCGACCTGGAACCATCTTCGCCAGATGGTGCCGCAGCTCCTCAATCTCGGGATGAGCGGCTTCGCCTATAGCGGCGTCGACATTGGCGGCTTCGCCGGCACGCCCAATGCCGACCTCCTGACCCGCTGGATCGCGATCGGTGCCTTCACGCCGGTCTATCGCGATCATACGGCCAAGGGCACGGCGGCGCAGGAGCCCTGGGTGCACGGGCCCGAACATGGCGCAATCCGCCGCCGCTATATCGAAGAACGCTACCGGCTGCTCCCCTATCTCTACGCGCTCGCGAACGAGACGGAACGGACCGGCCTGCCGATCATGCGCCCCGTCTTCCTCGAATATCCGGATGCGCTGTCCGCGCCCTGCGACGGCAGCATGAACTTCCTCATGGGCGATCGCATGCTCGTGGCGCCCGGACCCTGGGGCGATTCGCCCGCCCATTATTTCATCTGCCTGCCCAAGGGCGAATGGTTCGATTATTGGACGGGGAAGAAGGCGACGCCGGCCGTCGTGCCCGATGATCCCGCAGCACCTTCTGTCCCCGTGCTGCGCGAGACGCCGACGCTGGAACGGCTGCCGGTCTTCGTGCGCGCGGGCACGATCCTGCCGCGCCAGCCGCTCGTGCAGAGCACGGCCGAAACGCCCAAGGGCCGGCTCGAACTCGCCGTCTATCCGGGATCGGATTGCCGCGGCACGCTCTATTTCGACGACGGCCACAGCCTCGACTATCGCCGCGGCGCCTTCCTCCGCCAGCAGCTCCGCTGCACCGTGGCGGGCGACCGGATCACGCTCAGCTTCGATCGGCGCGAAGGGCGTTTCCAGCCCTGGTGGAAGGAAGTCGATCTGGTTATCCATGGCTGGAGCGGCGCCTCGGCCCGTGCCACCATGGGCGGCCGCACGCTCGCCAGCACGGTCGATGCAGGCGCCGGGCTGCTCCGCGTGACCTTGCCCGATCCGAAAGGCGCCGCGACGGTCGAACTCGCGACGGGTGGTTAAAAAAGTGATAGGCGAAGGCTCGCCAAAAGGGGCGGCCTTCGCGTAGGCATCTTCGAAACGGTTGAAACTGGCTCATAACAACGGGAGAGCGCCATGGCAGCTCCGGTAGCGGCGGGTGTCCAGGTGAATGGCGACGGCAGCAATGCCCCGGCCGACCTGAAATATTTCGTTTTCGCACTTTTCTTCATTTTCGGCGGCATCACCAGCCTGAACGACGTCCTGATCCCCAAGCTCAAGGACATCTTCACGCTCAGCTATTCGCAGGCGATGCTGACGCAATCGGCCTTCTTCGCCGCTTATTTCGTGGTATCGTTGCCCGCCGGCGGGCTGGTGCGCCGGATCGGCTATATGCGCACGGCGGCATTCGGGCTGCTCCTGATGACGGCGGGCTGCCTCGCCTTCATCCCGGCATCCTATTCGGCGGCCTTCCCCGCCTTTCTCGCCGCTTTGTTCGTGCTCGCGGCCGGGATCACGATCGTCCAGGTCGTCGCCAATCCGCTGATCTCGATGCTCGGCGCGCCGTCCACGGCACATAGCCGGCTGACCTTCGCGCAGGCGTTCAACTCGCTCGGCACGACGATCATGCCCTATGTCGGCGCGATGCTGATCCTGGGCTCGCTCGCCAATGTCGACAGCTCGACGCTCGATCCGGCAGCGCTCGCAACCTTCCGCGCGGAAGAGACGCAGGTGGTCGTCCACACTTATATCGGCCTCGCCGTCGCGCTGGTGGCGGTGGCGCTGCTCGTCTGGGCGCGGCGCAACCGGCTTCAGGAGGCGCGCGCCGAACGCGTGCCATTCACGCGCTCGTTCGAGCTGCTGAAGCGGCCCCGCTTCGCCTTCGGCACGCTCGGCATCTTCCTCTATGTCGGCGCGGAAGTCGCGATCGGCAGCCTCATCGTCAATTATCTGATGCAGGCGCGGACGCTGGGCCTCGATCCGCAGTCGGCGGGCGAGCATGTCGCCTTCTATTGGGGCGGCGCGATGGTCGGCCGCTTCGTCGGCGCCTATGTGCTGCGCCTGGTGGCGCCCGGCAAGGTGCTCGCGACGGCGGCAAGCATCGTGATCGCGCTGCTGCTGATCTCGGCCAACAGCACAGGCGCCGTCGCGGGATGGTCGCTGCTCGCGATCGGCCTGTTCAACTCGATCATGTTCCCGACGATCTTCTCGCTCGCCTCCGAAGGGCTGGGCGAGCGCGCGCCGGAAGGGTCGGGCCTGCTCGCCACCGCGATCGTCGGCGGCGCGATCGTGCCGCCGATCACCGGCAGCGCGGCCGATACCCTAGGTCTGGCCGCCGCGCTCACAGTGCCTGCAATCTGCTATGCCGGCATCGCATCCTTCGGCTGGTATGCGCGCCGGCCGGCGGTTCTGGCGCCCGTCGCCAAGCCGCTTACCGCCTGACCATGGCCAAGGCCGCTGCCCGGCGTGCATCGCCGGGCAGCGGCAGCATTCAGCTCACCGACCGGCGCACGATGAGCGCGGGCTGAAGCAGCACGGACGGTGTGACCTCGCCCGCCATCCGGCGCAGCAGCAGATCGGCCAGCGTCCCCGCGCCGAGCGCGATATCCTGCCTTATGGTGGTGAGCGGCGGCGATGCGTAGCGCGCGAGGCTCAGATCGTCATAGCCGATCACCGCCACATCCTCCGGCACGCGCAGGCCATGTTCGGCAAGCGCCTGTATGGTGCTGATCGCGATGATGTCGGTCGCGGCGACGACGCCGTCGACGTCAGGCTGCTCGTCGAGAAAGGCCGCGACAGCATCATGGGCGATCCCGGCGGCCGGAAAGACGGGCAGGATGCGCTGCGGCGCATCCAGGCCCAGCGCCTGATGCGCGTCCAGGAAGCCCCGATAGCGCTCGCCCATTTCCAGCAGGTCCGGATTGCCAAAGAAGGCGAGCCGCCGCCGGCCCTGGCGCAGCAGATGCAGCGTCGCCATCTCGCCGCCCTTGCGATTGTCCGAGCCGACCGAGCAATGCACCTGTCCCTCGAAATGGGCGCCCCACACGACCAGCGGAAGATAGCGGCGCGCCATCTCCTCGATCGCTTCAAACTGGTTGGATTGGCCGATCACGACGATGCCGTCGACGCGGCCCGATTCCGCGATCCGCCCCAGCCATTGCGCATCGGTGGGCACCACGCGGGACAGCAGCAGATCATAGCCGCGCACGGTAAGCGCGTCGGCGAGATGGCCCAGCATGGTGATGAAGAAGGGTTCGGAAACGAGCTGATCGACGGCATGGCCGAGCGGCATGACGACGCCGATCGCCTGGGTGCGCCCCGTGCGCAGATTGCGGCCGAGACGGCTGGGGCTATAGCCATGTTCCTTCGCCAGTGCGGTCACGCGCTCGCGCGTCGCGACGCTGATCTCGCGATTGCCTGCCAGCGCGCGGGATGCGGTCGAAAGCGATACGCCCGCCGCGCGGGCAAGGTCGGTTAGGTTGGTGATCCTGCCTTTGCCGGCCTGGCCCATGCGCATATCCGCCCAGCGTTGAAAGCGGCCGGCCGTCTGGCAAGCCGGAGGGCGCTTGCCCCACATCGGCACCCGCAATCGGGATAGGGTGCCAGAAGCCCGTTCGCAACTCCCCCTATGAAGCCCTCCCGCCCGGCCATAGGGACCGGACGGAAGGGCTTCCAGGCAAGGCATCAATAGCGATAGCTGACGCCCAGAAGGTAGCGACGCCCGAAGCGCTGATAATCGATCACGCGCCGGCTATCGTCGCCCTCATAGGTGATGAAGGGCTCGTCGGTCAGGTTGGTGCCCTGCGCCAGGATCGAAAGCCCCTCGAGCGGTCCGTCCTTGAACTCATAGCCGATCTGCGCATCGAGGATCGTCTCGCCCTTCGCCTCGCGCATCTTGCGCGACGCGCCGAAACCCGCCACCTCGCCGAGGAACTTCGAGCGATGACGGATGCTGGCGCGTGCCGAGAGACCCCATTTCTCGAAGAAGAGCGTGCCGTTCCAGACATATTTGGACAGGCCCGGCAGCGGCTGCGACGGGTTGTTCGGATCGGGCGTGATCTTGCTCTTGGTGTAGGAAAGGCTGCCCAGCGCCCCAAAGCCGTCGAGCATCTCGGCCACGACGCTGAACGGCAGCGAGACCGAGCCTTCCGCACCATAGATCTTGCCGCCATCGCCATTCTGCGGCGTCGTGACGACGCCCTGGCGCAACACGGGCTCCGGACCGGACGAAACGGGGAAGCCGGTGAAGTCGTAGACCTGGTTCTGATTGTAGATGTAGGTCTTCAGATTCTTGTAGAAGCCCGCCAGCGAGACATAGGCCTGCCGGCCAAAATATTTCTCCACCGAGATATCGGCCGCATCGGCGATCCAGGGACGCAGCTTCGCATTGCCGCCGCTGCCGCCCCAGGGCGAGAAGGAAATGTCCGTATTGCCGGCATTGGCCGGATTATAGCCGAAGTTGATCGACGAACGCATGTCGTCCAGCCGCGGTCGCGCCATTTCGCGGGCGAGGCCCAGGCGGACGATGAAGTCGTCGGGCATGCGCAGCGACAGGTTCAGGCTCGGCAGCGCCTTGGTATATTTGTCGCCGTCGCTGATCGGGTTGGCCGCGAAGGCGGGCGCACCCGAGGCCGCGAAGCCGTCCGAGCTCTGGTCGGTATAGACGATCTGGACGCCGGCATTGCCGGTCAGTGTGCCGATGCCGAGATCGGCGTCGAGATTGAGCTTGGCATAGCCGGTGAGGACATCCTCCTTCACCTTCCAATTGGCGCTCAGCACGTCCGCATTGGGGTTGCGGTTGAGATTGTAGATGCCGCTATTGAGGAGCTTCAGCGGATCATAGCTCACCATGCCCGGAATGCCGAGATAAGCGAGCTCGGTCGGCGCCAGCAGATATTCGCTCGGGATCGTGACGCTGGTCGTGTGCGTCGGATCGTCGGCATTCGCCTTCAGGCCGAGGAAATACTGATTGTAGCTGAGCGATTTGGTACGCTTGGTGAAATTGGCGCCGATCTGGATGCTCTTCAGCCAGCTGCCAAGCTCGCGCTCGACCTCGCCGCGGAAGGCGGCCAGCTCGTCGTTCACGATCGGCTGGTTATAATAGCCGTCCTGACCGCCGGGAATGACGTCGCTGCCCCAGCCCTGTGAGCTGGTCAGCTTGATGATGTTCGGGTCCGCATAGTCAAGCGCGGTGTCGAAGGCGAAGCCCTTGCCCGTCTGCCGGAAGCTCACCGTGTCGGCCGCGCCGAAGCCGCGCCGGCCCGTGCCGGCATAGGTTTCGACGATCATATCCTTGCGCTTCACGTCCGAATAGCTGACGTCGCCCATGATCTTCCAGCCATCCTGATCATAGACGCCGTTCCAGCCGAGCGCGTAGAGATCCGACTTGCGCTGATTGGCGTCGTTGCGGACAACGCCCTTCACGCCCGTATAGGTGCCATTGGTGATCAGGCCGTTCGACGCGGTGACATTGGGCTGAAGGATCACGCGCGGATTATCGACCGCCCCCTGCGGATAGGGATCGCCCCACCAGAGCGGGAACTCGATGCCGCGCAGAATCTGCGTATCCTTGAACTTGGAATAATAGCCGTCGACCGTCATGGTGAAGGCATTGACCGGTTCCCACTGCACCGTGCCGATCACGCCGGTGCGCTTCAGGTTGGTCGACACAACATAGGGCTTGGCGCCGCCGATCACGTGGTTTCCGGCCGCATCGGCATAGGCCAGGTTGGGCCCGGTGCAGACACCGGCGGCGGTGAGGCAATAAGGCGGCTTGGCCGTTTCGACGGTGGGATAGCCCCAGGCGTTGAAACGCTCGATCTGGGTGGGCGATTCCAGATGTGCGACGCCGATCGCAATGCCGATCCTATCGTCGGCGAACTGGTCGACATAGGTGCCGCTCGCGCGGAAGCCTTTATTCTTCGATCCGGCGTTGAGCTTGCCGAGCGACAGCTTCTCGCCGCGCAGATTGCCCGCGATCACGCGCTTGCCATAAGCGAGCGGGCGGATCGTCCGAAGGTCGACCGTGCCCGAAAGCCCCTGGCCGATCAGACCGGCCTCGGGCGTCTTATAGACCACGACCTGACCGATCACCTCGGACGGATATTGATCGAATTCGACGCCGCGATTGTCGCCGGTCGTAACCTGCTCGCGCCCGTTCAGCAGCGTGGTGGAGAAATCGGGCGAAAGACCGCGAATGCTGATCACTTGCGCGCGGCCGTCGAGACGCTGCGCGGTCAGGCCCGGCAGGCGCGCAATCGCCTCGGCGATGCTATTGTCGGGCAGCTTGCCGATATCCTCGGCGGAGACGCTCTCGACAATCAGGTCGGACGTCCGCTTCTCGGCAATGGAACTCGCCAGGGCGGCGCGGAAACCGGTGACGACGATATCGGCGGTTTCCGCCTCGTTCACCGTTTCGGCTTGGGTGTCGGCGCTCGCCTGCTGCGCATGGGCCGCGCTCTGTGCCGCGATCAGGAATAAGGCGCAGCCGATCGCATGTGCGCTGGCGCCAAAGATCAGTCGTGCCGTCGCGCGTGCGCGACGGCCTTCGGAAACAGCCATCATTCATCCCCTCATCTATCGATGCCGACGCATCTTGCGTGCGCCTGCCGTCCGCTCTTTGACGGACTCGCCTACGGAAACGTTTGCATGATCAGGTGTGAAACAGCGGGTCCCGATCAGTGCAAATGTTTACGGAAACGTTTGCGTTGAATATCGCTGCGCCTGCGCCTTGCCAAGCGGGAAATATCGCTTCCGATTGGAGCGACCGACGATGAGGCTTGCCGGCAACAGTCCCGACGCGGGCCGCGCTCAGCGGCCGCCGAGCGCGCGGTAACAGGCGATCGCGGCGCGCGCCGCTTCGCCCTGCGACGCAGCCAATGCGGACCGCGCCTCGAGCAGGTTGCGATCGGCGTCGATCACCTCGATCAGGCTCACCTCGCCCGCGCGCCAGGCCTGCTCGGCTAGGCGCCGGGCATGGCCCGCGGATTCGAGCCGCTGCGCGAGATCGCCCGCCTGCGCCAGCGCCCCGGCGCGCGCCGCAAAGGCGGTTTCGAGATCCTCGGCCGCGCGCAGCACCGCCTGGCGATAGGCGGCAAGCGCCTCGCGCTCCACGCCGCGCGCGGCCGCCACCTCGGCATCGATCCGCCCGAAATCGAACAGGCGCCAGCGCAGTCCCGCCGCGCCCTGCACGAAATTGGCCGATCCGCTCAGCAGGTCCGAAGCCGCGTTGGCGCGAAAACCCAGCAAGGCGGACAGCGACAGCTTCGGATAATATTCGGCAAGCGCGACGCCGATCCGCGCATGCGACGCCGCCAACCGGCGCTCGGCGGCGACCAGATCGGGGCGCCGGCGCAACATTTCGCCGGGCGTTCCGGCGGTCGCGACCGGCGCGTCGGGGATGGCGCCCGGCAGTTCGAGCCCCAGCCGCTCGGCCTGCGGCTCGCGTCCGGTGAGCACAGCGATCCGGTTGAGCTGCGCCTCGATCCCGGCGCGGAGCGGAGGCAATGTCGCGCGCGTCGCGGCCGCCGACGCACGCGCCTGTTCCAGTTCGAGGCGGGAGGCCTCGTCCGCGGCATGGCGCTGCTCCACCAGCGCCACGAGCCGCCGCGAGGCCGCCTCGAGCTCGGTCGCCGCGGCAAGCCGCGTCTGGAGCGTGCGGAGCTGGACATAGGCATCCGCCGTCTCCGCCGCGACGGTGATCCGCATCGCGGCACCGCTCGCCTCGGCCGCCTCCAGCTCATAGGCGGCAGCTTCCCGGCCGCGCCGCAGCCCGCCGGCCAGGTCGATCTCCCAGCTCGCACCGCCCGACAGATCATATTGGCTGACGGTACGCGGAAAGCCGGGCGCCAGCCCCGAAAGCTGGCCCAGCCCGCTTTCGGTCGACTGGCGCTCGCGTGCCGCCCGTGCCTCGATGCGGCCCGCCGGCAGCAATTCCGCCCCGGCCGCGCGCAGCCCCGCGCGCGCGCGATCGACCCGGGCCATCGCCTGCTCGATATCCAGATTCTGCGCGAGCGCGGTGGCGACCAGCCCATCCAGCACCGGATCGCCAAATTCGGTCCACCAGTCGCCCGCCTCCCGCATCGGCGCGTTCGGCGCCCCGCGCCAGGCGTCCGCGACGGGCACGACCGGAGGGCGATAGTTCGTGCCGGCCGCGCAGGCGGCGAGCGCGGGAAGCAGGGCGAACGATATGGAACGGCGGATCATGCCGGCTTCTCCTCATGGCGCCCGGCCAGCAGCAGATACATGACAGGCGTCGCGACACGCGACAGCAGGGTGGAGGAGATCAGTCCGCCCATGATGGCGATGGCCATCGGCGAATAGAGCCCCGAATGTTCGATCGCGAGCGGCAGCAGCCCGCCGATCGCGGTGATCGAAGTGAGCAGCACGGGCAGGAAGCGCACCTCGCCCGCGCGCTCGATCGCCTCGCGCACGGGCAGCCCCTCATCGCGAAGCTGCTCGGTGAAATCGACCAGCAGGATCGAATTTTTGATCTCGATTCCGATCAGCGCGACCAGGCCGATCATCGCGGTGAAGGACAGCGAATTGCCCGTCAGCCAGAGCGCCGTCACCGCGCCGAACAGGCCGAGCGGGATGATCCCCGCGACCACCGCCACGCGACGGAAGCGGCCGAATTCGAGCACCAGCACCGCCAATATGCCGAGGATGGCGATCAGGATCGCCGCACCCAGCCCGGCAAAGCTGCTCGACTGCGCTTCCGCCTCGCCACCCAGCGAAATGCGATAGCCGGGGGGCAGCAAGATGGCGCGCTCGACCCGCGTCAGCGCATCCTGCGTCACCTGGGAGGTCAGCCGCCCCGTCTCGACATAGGCGGTGAGCGTCACGCTGCGCGCGCGTTCGAACCGGTCGATACGCGCCGGCCCACTCTGCGGCTCGGGCGCCGCGATCGCCGAAAAGGGCACGGCCGTGCCATCGGCGGAGGGCACATAGAGGGTGTCGAGCGCGGCAAGCTCGTTGCGCGCCGCCATCGGCATGCGCACGGTGACGGGATAATCATCACCATCCTCGTCGCGGAAACGGGCGGCCTGCTCGCCCGACAAAGCCAGCCGCGTGATCCGCCGCGCCGCACCCGCGGGCACGCCCAGCGCCGCCGTCTTGCCCTCGTCGATGCCGAGCGCGAGATCGGTCCGGTCGATGCGCAGCGGATTGCCGACATCGCGCACCCCCGGTGTCGCCTGGAGCGCCATCTCGGCCCGGCGCGCGAGCGACTGGAGCGTGGGAAGATCTTCGCCGCTGATGCGGATGGCGATCGGCGCCTCCACCTGCGGCCCCTGGGCGAAGGTCAGCACGCTGATCTTCGCGCCGGGATAGGCGGCGAAGTCGTGCCGCAGCCGGTCCACCAGCGCCTCGCTCTGCCCCGGCCGCCATTCGGGCAGGGACACGGCGACCTCGGCGAAGGTCGGCGCGGGATCATGCTGCGCGATATTATAATAGATTTGCGGGTTGCCGCGGCCGAGATTGGCGGCGAACCATTTGATGCCCGGCTCGCGCGCCAGCCGCTGTTCGACATGTTCCAGCGCGCGCCCCGTGCGCGCCTGCGCCGCCCCCTCGGGCGTCTCGATCCGCACCAGAAATTGCGGCGTCTCGGCGGCGGGAAACAGGCTGGTGCCGATCGCGCGGAGCATCGGAACGGCGAGCAGGCAGATGCCCAGCACCACGCCCAGCGCCAGCCAGGGCCGCTCCAGGCTGCGATGCAGGACGGGCCGGTAGAAACGGTGGATGCCGCTGTTGATCGCCCGAAGCAGCCGGTTGCCCTCGGCGGATTCATGCCGGGGCAGCAGGCGGCTGGCGAAGAAGGGCGTTACCGTCATCGCGACGAGGAAGGAGGCGCCCACTGTCGCGAGCACGGTCGCGGGCAGCGAGCGGATGAACGCGCCCGATCCCTCGGGCAAGGCCAAGAGCGGCACGAAGGCGAGCATCAGGCAGCCGGTGCAGCCGATCACGGCAAGCGCGATCTGGCCCGTGCCGCCGATCGCAGCACCGATCCTGTCCTCGCCTTCGCGCAGGCGCCGGGCGATATTTTCCGTCACCACGATCGAATCGTCGACCAGCAGGCCGAGCGACAGCACGAAGCCCGCGATCGAAAGCTGGTTGAGGCCGAAGCCCATGGAATGGATCAGCGCGAGCCCGATCAGCAGCGACAGCGGGATGGAGATCATCACCACCACCGCCGCGCGCGGCCCCAGCGGCAGCAGCGTGATCAGCACGAGCAGCAGCGCCAGCGTGAAGTCGCGCGTCAGGCGCGACAGGCGGTGGCGCACATTATCCGCCTGGAAGAAGGCGCGCTCGAGCTTGACGCCGCCCGGCAATGTCTTCTCGAACCGGTCGAGCGTGCCGTTGATGGCGTCGGTCAGCGACGCGATGTCGGCCGATTCCTTCTGCGTCGCGGTCAGGAGCAGCGCACGCTTGCCGCCGAAGCGGGTGACATGCTCCGCCTCCACCGTCTCCCAAGCAACATCGGCCACGTCGCCGACATGGACGACCGCGCCCTGCCGGCTCGTCACCGGCACCGCCTTCACCGCCTCGATGCTGGCAAAGGCGCCGCCATGGCGCAGCGTGAAGCGGCGATCGCCCGCATGGACGGAGCCGATCGGCGTTTCCTCGCCCGCGCGGGCGAGCGCATCGGCCACCGCGCTCGCCGGCAGGCCGAGCTGGGCGAGCCGGCCGAGATCGACCGCGACGCGCATCTCGGATTGCGGCGCGCCCCAATAGCTGGCGTCGCGTATGCCGGGCACGCGCTTGATATCCTCGCGCAGCCGATCCGCCAGCTTCTCCAGCCGCCGCATCGGCAGATGCTCGCTCACCAATGCCACCTCGAAGATGGAAACCTCGCTGGTGCGACCGCGCAGCACATCCATGCGCCTGATGCCCGCCGGCAGCCGCGGCCTGAGCGCGTTCACCTCGCGCACCACCTCGTCATATTTGCGGTCGGGATCGCTGCTCCAGGCGAATTCGACGCGCACGGAGGAGGCTCCGTCGGAGCTGGTCGAGCGCAGCTCGACCACATCGTCGAGCCCGTCGAGAGCATCCTCGATCGGCTTGGTCACGAGCTGCTCGATCTCGCTCGGCGTGGCGCCCGGCAGCACGGTGCGCACCGTCATGATCGGCACCGGGAATTGCGGGTCTTCCGCGCGCGGTATGGCGAAGAAGGAGTTGAGCCCGAGCAGCGCGAGCAGCGCGCAGAGCACGAGCGTGAACTGCCATCGGCGGATGAAGAAGGCGGCGGGGTTGAAGCGCATCGGAGGGATACTCACCGGATCGCGGCCTGCTGGCCGGCGCCCGACGCCGCGACGCGCACGCTCTGCCCGTCGAGCGCGTAGCCCGCGCCGGAGGTGATCAGCGCGGCGCCCGCCGGCAGGCCGGCGACAAGCGCATCCTCGCCCGAAAAGCCCGCGAAACGCACGGTCCGCTTGCGCGCCTGCGACGTCTTCGGATCGAGCAGAAAGACGGTGCCGTGCCCGTCCCGCGCCTCGATCAGCGCCTCGGCCGGGATCGGCACCAACGCCTCCGCGCCGGTAGAGGAGATAGCGATTTCCGCCGTCCCGATCATGCCGCTTTCAAGGCCCGCGCGCCGCGCCAGGGCAATTTCGACCATCACCGTGCCGGTGCGCGCGTCCGCCTGCCTGCCGATGCGGCGAACGCGGCCGGCAAGCGGAGCACCCGGCAGCGCATCGATCGTCACCCGTGCCTCGGCCCCCGGCCGGATGCGCGCCGCCTCCCGATCGGGCAGCGGCACGCGGATCAGCAGCGGGCTGGCTTCGTCCGCAACACGGATGATCGCCTGTCCCGGCGACACCACTTCGCCCGCTTGGGCGGAACGTGCCAGCACGACGCCCGAGACGGGCGAGACGAGCCGAGTCGAGCGGCTGTCGAACGAGGCCGCATCGCGCGCCGCGCGTGCCTGCGCCAGAATCGTCTGCGCATCCTGATATTGTGCGCGCGCGACGGCGCCCGTCTCCGCCAGCGCCGCCTGCCGCGTGACGACGCGCTCGGCGCGCTCGACATCGGCATTGGCCTGCCGCAGCCGCGCCGCCGCGTCGGTGGCGTCCAACATGGCGACCGGCTGCCCCACCCTCACTTTATCGCCGATATCCACCGACAGGGCGGTCATGATGCCCGGAACGCGGAAGGAAAGATCCGATTCGCGCTGCCAGGCGATACTGCCGACGCCCCGCACCACCGCGTCCGACGCCCCCGCAGCACCCACCCGCACTATCTCCACGGGCAGCGGCTCCGCCGGCGCGGCGGCGGATGGCGCCTGGCCGCAGGATGCCAGCGCGCCGGCACCCGCCATGACGCAGACCGGCGCCAGAAGCTTGATCCTGATCATCGGAACCATCCTATCGCTGATAGCCTATCAGTGATAGGTTGACCTGCTCGCTGTCAAGGGAGAAAGAAATCGGCATGGCAGGAAAAAGTCGGAACGCGGCCCGCAGCAGCCATGGCGAACGGCGCGAGGAGATTCTCGCCCAGGCGCTCAGGCTGTTCAGCGAACATGGCGTGCAGCAGGTCTCGACGCGCCAGATCGCCAGCGCGGTCGGCATCTCCCAGCCTTCGCTCTACGCCCATTTCCGCACCAGCCAGGAAATCGCGCAGGAGCTTTGCGTCCGCGCCTTCCGCCATCTCGCCGAAGATCTGTCGCGCGCGCTGGCGGGCGAAGGCGGCCGGGCCGAACGGCTGCGCCGCGCCGCACTCGCCTATGTCTCCTTCGGGCTCGACAATCCCGATGCCTATCGCGTCGCCTTCATGATCGAGAAGCTCGTCGATCATCGCGCCCAGGCGGAACAGGGGCCCGGCCTCGCCGCGGGGCTCGAAGCCTATAAATTGCTGCGCGGCGGCATAAGCGGGGCGGACGGCACCGCCGATCTCATCGCACAGAGCGTATGGGCGACATTGCACGGGCTGGTTTCGCTATTGATCGCGCGGCCCCATTTCCCCTGGGTGGACAAGGCGGCGCTGATCGACGCGCATGTCACGCGCGCGCTTGCCGGCCTCGACTGACGCCGCTGACTCGAAACCCATTCACTCGACCGCACTCAAAACAAACGCGGCAATCAAGGGCAGGCGGCACGCTCCAGCCGCTGCTCGATCGCCAGGATCAGCATCTCGATACTCGGCTCGATCAGCTGCTCCAGCCCGATGCCGAGCGTGAGCTTGTTCGAAAGATGCAGCATGGCGAGCCCGTGGAGCGTCGCCCAGGCGAAATGCGCGCCAAGCTGGACGGCCGCCGGATCGGGCTGCTCCGAAAGCGCCGCGACCAAGGCGATCAACTGATCCCAGCTCGGCGTGGCATGCGGCTCCGCGCGGCCCGGCGGGGGGCTTGCGCGCGGCATAAGGTCGAAAATCAGGCGGTAATCCTGCTCATGCTCGCGCGCGAAGGCGAAATAGGCACGTGCTGCGAGGCGGAATCGCTCGCGCGGGCCCTCGCCGCCAGCCGCCGCCTCGCGCAGCATCGTGGTGAAGCGCCCGAAGATGCCGGCGCGCAGATCGACGAACAGCGCCTCCTTGCTCGGATAATAGCGATAGGGTGTCATCGCGCTGATGCCCAGGCAGGTCGCGAGCTCGCGCATCGAGAAGCCCTGCGGCCCGCCTTCGCGCAGCAATGCATGCGCCGCATCGCGCAGCACCGCGCGCGCCGCGTCATGCCCGTCCGCCGCCAGCCAGCGCTCATGCAGTTCGGGTTGCTGCGGCTGCATCATGCCTCCCCGAACAGATCCCGCACCGCGCGCACATAGGGCTGCGATACGGGTACGAGCAGGCCATTTTCCAGCTCGACGCGAACCGCCCGCCCCTTCCGGCTGACCCTTCTCACGCCCGCGCGCGCCACCCACCAGGATCGATGCACGCGCAGGCCCGGCGTATCGCCCAGCGACGCCACCGCATCCCCGAGCCGCATCAGCAGCAGCGAGGATCCCTTGTCCGAATGGACGCGCACATAATGATCCTCCATCTCCAGGCAGTAGATGGGACCGCGCAGATGCGGCGGCAGCTTCGCCTGCAGCACATCCCGTTCCACGGGCATAGGCGGCGGGGCGGGGGCGACCTCCGGCACGGGCGCGGCCGACGGCATGGCGGGTCGGCTCTGCCGCGCCAGCAACCGGCCTTCCCGATCGAGCAGCGCGGTCGATATGCAGGTGAGGCCGCATCCGATCACGAAGATCTTGGCATAAAGCGCGAAAAGCTGATCGGCGCCGGGCCGCCAGCCTTGCAGCGCCTCGGTCGCGGGCAGGGTGACGAGCATCATCGGCAAAGCGGCGAAGCCCGCCCTCGGCGCGATGCGCGCCCATTCCGGCAGATCGCGCAGGCGCGCCAGCCGGCCGACCCCAGCCCCGGCCAGCGCCGTCAGCACGAACCATATCGCCACCAGCAGTGTCCAGAAGCCGATCCGCGAGAGAAATTGCTGCTCATAGGTCCGGAACGGGCCGAGCCAGGCGAACAGCGCGCCCAGCCCGATGGCCAGCCCGCCCTCGGCCGACAGCCGCTGCAGCCAGGAAGGCGCCGACGCATTGGCGAAATCACGCATGACGAACCCCTGCAGGCAATCATTTACAGTGTAAATTCACGAAGCGTTCGGCGCAACCGCGCATGTGCGGGCGCCATGCCGCCCTGCTTTGCCTAGGCCTGATCCGGCGTCCGGGAGACGCGTTCATGATGGAATAGGATCATGCAGCCCAGAATATTGCCTTTGCTTCTCCTCGCCGGCCTCGGCACCACCCCCGCTCTAGCGCAAAATGCCCTGGCCGTGCCCGAAGAGGATGATGGCTGGTCGGGGCTGGTGGCGCTGGGGCCGGGCGCGACGCCGGAATATGAGGGCGCGGACAGCTATCGCCTCATCCCCTTCGCCATCGCCGACGTCCGCCGGGAAGGCATCGCCTTCCAGATGCGCGGCCTGCGTGCGCGGCTCGCGCTGGGCTCGGGCGGGCTGGTCGCCGGTCCAGTGGTCAATATGCGCCTGTCGCGCGACGATGATGTCGGCGGCAGCGTCAGCCGGATGGCGAAGATCGATAGCGCGGTCGAGCTGGGCGGCTTCGTCGGCTATCGTTTCGGCGGCGATGCGCGCGGCCAGGGCGAGGTCCAGCTCGATCTGACAGACCTGTTCGACGCGTCCGACACGCATGACGGATTCCTCCTCGTGGCGAGCGCCTCCTATGCCGCGCTCCGCGCGGATCGGTTCAGCCTCAGCGTCGATGCGCAAACCACTTATGGCGACAAGAAATATACGCGCACCTATTTCGGCGTGACGCCCGCCGATTCCGCAGCCTCGGGCCTGGCGGCATATCGGCCGGGCGCCTCGCTGCGCGATGTCGGCGTGGGCGGCACGCTCGGCTATCGCTTCGACGATCATTGGGGCCTGCTCGGCCGCCTCTCCTACACGCTGCTCGTGGGCGATGCGGCGGACAGCCCGGTCGTCCGCGACGCGGGATCGCGCCATCAAGGACAGGCGGGCCTGGCGCTCTCCTACCGCTTCTAGCGGTCGCAATGCGCCCCGGCTCCGGACAGCCGCCACGGCGATGCCGTTCGGGCCGATGGCGCCGGCTCCTGCTCGCGCTTCTGGGCGCGCTGCTGCTCGCGGGCGGGCTCGCCTGGATCGGCGCCGGCCAGCATCACCACTAATTTTTTGATATATTTGGAATCAGGAGGCCATCATGGCTGGATTTGGAAAAGGCGGCGTCGTTGTCGTCACGGGCGGCGTCGGCGAAAAGCTGCGGCCGCGGCTGGAACATGCCGGATTTCGCGTCGTCGGCTGCGCGCGGAGCGGCGCCGATGTGACGATGGATCTTGGCGACGATGCATCGATCCAGGCCGGCGTGGAAGCGATATTGCGGCTCCGGGGCGAGGATCGGCTGGCAGGGCTGGTCAATCTCGCGGGCATCATCGTCGAAGGCCCGCTCGAACTCATCCCGCCCGAAGAGCTGCGGCGCCAGTTCGAGATCAATGTCGGCGCGGTCACGGCGCGTACGACGCTGCCCTTCTTCGGCGCGGTCGCCGCATCGAAGGCGGCGCTGGCCTCGCTCACCGAAACGCTGCGGATGGAATGCGCGCCGCTCGGCATCGCCGTAACGCTGATCGAGCCGGGCGCGCTCAAGACGGATATCTTCCGCAAGGCATCGGACGCACAGGCACAATCGCTGGCACGACAGCCGCGCGAAATCGTCGCCCTCTACGAACCCGCCATGGCAGCGGCGCGCACGGCGATGGCGGGATCGCCCGTCGACGATCCCGACGTGGTCGCGCGCGCGATCGAGGCCGCGCTCGTCGATGCCCGGCCGAAGCTCCGCGTGCTCGCGGGCAAGGGCACGGCGACGCTCGCGCTGCTCGGCCGCCTGCCGGCGCGGCTGCGCGACCATCTGCTCCTGAGCCAGCTCGGCATCACCAAGGCGCTCCGCACGGCATATTGATGCCCGGCTCAGCGCCCACCGACATTATCGGGAATGGACCATGGACATGAACGAAAAGACCGTTCTGATCACGGGCCCCACGGATGGCCTGGGCCATGCCACGGCGCTGCACCTCGCCCGGCCAGGGGTGACGCTGCTGCTGCACGGCCGGGACAGGCTGCGCGGCGAGCAGATATTGCGCACCGTGGAGGATGCCGGCGCGCGCGCCTTCTTCTACCCGGCGGATTTCGCCGCGCTGGACCAGGTGGAAAGCTTCGCCGATCGGGTGCTCGGCGCGCATCCCCGGCTGGATCTGCTCATCAACAATGCCGGGATCGGCTTCGGCCCGCCCTTCCAGCGCCGGCAGGAAAGCGCGGACGGGCATGAATTGCGGCTGGCGGTCAATTATCTAGCGCCCGTCCTGCTGACCGAACGACTGCTCCCCGTGCTGATCGCCGGGGCGCCCTCGCGCATCGTCAACGTCGCCTCGGCCGGCCTGCATGCGATCGACTTTTCCGATCTCATGCTGACCAGCGACTATAGCGGCTCGCGCGCCTATCGCCAGGCGAAGCTCGCCATGATCATGTGGACCTTCGATCTCGCCGAGAGGCTCCGGTCGCACAAGGTGACGGTCAACGCGCTTCACCCGGCGACCTTCATGAACACGACGATGGTCCGGCAGGGCTGGGGCATTCCGATGAACAGCGTCGATAAAGGCGTCCGCGCCCTGCTGAACCTTGCGGAGGGCGAGGCGCATACGCGGACCAGCGGCGCCTATTTTAACGGCCTCGATCCCGATCGCGCCGATCCGCAGGCCTATGACATGGCGGCCCGCCAGGAATTGCGCCGCATGACCCGCGCCCTGCTCGGCCTTTGACCCTCCGGCTGTCGCCTATCGTTCATAGATGCCGGTCAGCTCGGCCTCGGCCAATATATGCGGCCGCGCGGCGTTCCACACCGCGTCCGCCCGGGCCGAGGCCGGTATGTCGAGATGATCGGTATCGAGCGCCGCAAGCCTGAACCGATAATGATGCGGGCCATCGCCGCGCGGCGGCTGGGGGCCGTCATAGCCGGCATTGCCGAAATCATTGGCGAGCTGGTGCAAGCCGCGGCCCCGCTGCCCCTCGCCTTCTCCCAATTCATGCCGGTTGGCCGGTATATCGCAGATCGCCCAGTGGCGGAACGTGCCCCGGGGCGCGTCCGGATCCTCGACGATCAGCGCATAGCTCATCGTGCCCTCGGGCTCGCCCTGCCATTCGAGCGGTGGCGAGCGATTGTCGCTGTCACGGACATATTGATCGGGAATGCGTTCGCCGTCGGCGAAGGCCGGGCTGCTGATGGTGAGCGTCATATTCGCCTCTCCTTCATCCTTGCTGCATTTTTGCTGCATTCGGGAAGGGCATGTTTCGTGCCCCGCTCCGGAACGTCTCGATCCCTGCGGAGTTGCTAGCAGCATCCGGAATCCAGCGAATCCGTCGTCCCTAACCCTTTGGACGATCGCGCTTTCCGCAGCTTCGAGGAGCTTCAGCAAGCCATGGTGCGAGAGGCGATAGATGTCGAAATTCCACCGTTCGATCTGGCCGGCACGCTCACTCTTCCTACTAGGGGATCGGGCATCGTGCTGTTCGCGCATGGATCGGGCAGCGGCCGCTTTTCCCCACGCAACCGCCATGTCGCGCGCGGGCTTCAAACCGCCGGGCTCGGCACCTTGCTGTTCGATCTGCTGACCGAGCCCGAATCGATGATCCGCGCCAATGTATTCGACATCGCCCTGCTCGCGGACCGGCTGCTCGCCGCGACCTATTATATTCGCACGCGCGATGATACCGCCGCCGCGCGGATCGGCTATTTCGGTGCCAGCACCGGCGCCGGCGCCGCGCTCGTCGCAGCGGCGCGCGGGCAGGACGACGTCTCCGCCGTCGTCTCGCGCGGCGGCCGGCCGGATCTGGCGGGCGGATCGCTGCCCAAGGTCAGGGCCGCGACCTTGCTGATCGTCGGCAGCCTGGATCATGGCGTGATCGAGCTCAATGAGGAGGCCTATGCCAAGCTGGGCTGCGAGAAGCGGCTGGAGATCGTCCCCGGTGCGGGCCATTTGTTCGAGGAACCCGGCACGCTCGATCAGGTGATATATCTCGCGCGCGACTGGTTTGCGGAGCATCTGCAATGATGTTCACCGATCGAGCGGAGGCGGGCCGCCTGCTCGCCGAAAGACTCGGCGGGATCGCGCTCGATCGGCCGGTGGTGCTGGCGCTGCCGCGCGGCGGCATCCCTGTGGCGGCGGTCGTCGCCACAGCGCTCGATGCGCCGCTGGACATCATGTTCGTGCGCAAGATCGGCGCCCCCTTCCATGCCGAATATGCAATCGGCGCGGTCGTCGACGGCGCCAATCCGCAAGTCGTGCTGAACGAGGAAGTGCTCGCCCATATTCCCGTCGACAAGGGCTATATCATGCGCGCCCGCGATCGCGAGCTGGCCGAGATAGAGCGGCGGCGGACGCTCTATCGGGGCGATCGCCCGCCGCTCGACGTGGCCGGGCGGACCGTGATCGTCATCGACGACGGCGTGGCGACGGGCGCGACCGTCCGTGCAGCATTGCTCGGGCTGGAACGCAGCGGCGCATCGCGCATCATTCTCGCCGTGCCCGTCATCTCGGCACAGACCGCCCGGCAGTTCCGCGCGGAGGGCATTGAGGTGGTCGCCGTGCTCGAGCCGCGCGATTTCATGGCGGTCGGCCAATTCTATCGCGATTTCCGCCAGCTTCGGGACGAGGAGGTGATCGACCAGCTACGCACCGCCTGGGCCGCCGAGGGGCCGGAGCCCAGGCCGGCCGGCTCCATGCTGCCATAGTCGACGCCCACGGAACCGCCGGCTCGCAAATTGGTTCGGCCAATGCGCAGCGTACAAGCCTCGGGCGCCGACCGAACCGGCCGGCGGCCCCTGCGCATCATCCCCGATGCCCCCCTGCTCCCGATGAGCCGAGACGGAGTATAGTTCGATGAAAGTCGCCGAAATCATGACACGCAATGTCCGCATTGCGGACCCCCAGCAGCCGATCCGCGCGATCGCCGAGATGATGGCCTCGGACGATATCGGCTTCCTTCCTGTCGGGGAGAATGACAGGCTGGTCGGAACGATCACCGATCGGGACATGGTGATCCGCGCGGTCGCGCGCGGGCTCGATCCCGAATGCCGCGTCCGCGACGTGATGACCACCGATCTCAAATATTGTTTCGACGATGACGATGTGGAGAAGGTCGTCAAGAATATGGGCGACATACAGGTCCGGCGCATGCCCGTGATCAATCATGACAAGCGCCTGGTCGGCGTGATCACGCTCGCCGATGCCGCACTGCACGAAGATCCGGAGATCGCGGGCGCCGCATTGAGCGAAGTGGTCCATCCGGGCGGACAGCATAATCAGTCGCGGCACTGAGCTTTCGGACCGGCCATGGCCGGCGCTCCTCTCATGAGAGGCCGGATCGGGGGTGCCGCCATGGTCCGGCCGGCTTCCGCCTGGCGCCAATCAACGCGCCCCAACTGAAACATTGCGCTCAGCCTGAGCGCAATGAGGTGGGGATGAGCACTGCCAAATAGGGACTGCCCTATTCCTTTGCGCCCGTGACCTCGTTCCCCGCCGGCTGCCGCGCCACCCCGCCGGCACTTTCCCAGAGCGACCTCAGGCTCGCGGGCAATGCCTCGCGCACCTTGACGATCTGCCCGTCGGATACATGGCGGGACAGCACGCCGAAGACCGCATGGACTGCAACTTTTGGATCGACGGGCCGGATATCGGACAGCCATTCCGCCACTTCGGCAAGGAATTGCTCGGGCGTGTCGCAAGCGCTCGGCTGGCTGGCGGGGTGATATTGGTCATAATAGACGCCCCGGACGAGCAGCGGCAGTTGCGAGCCGAGATGGGCGGCGAGATTGACGGGCAGGCGATCGCGCAGCTTGTGCAGCACGATGCTCAGCACCTTCCAGGCGACATGCCGGTCGGGTCCGATCTCCTGCATGATCTCGCCGAGCCAGATATTGGTGATCTGCAACGTCCGGTCGAACAGGTCCAGGCCGGTGGCGCTCATGGCTGCCTCCTATTTGCAGGCGCCCCCTCAACCGCCCGAAGTCAGGGGCGGTTCCGCGCTCCGGCGGATAATGATGAGGCCGCGGGAAGCGCCAGCCTCAGAGCAGCAGATGATCGACCGGCGCGAGCGCTTCCGGCAGCGGCGAGCGGCCGAGCGCCGCCAGCAGTTCGCGCTCGATCATGCGCACCATGGCATCGAGCGGCAGGTCGTTCGCCTCGCGCCCGAACGGGTCTTCCAGCTCGTCGCCCAGCGCGTCGAGGCCGAAGAAGGTGTAGCAGACGATCGCCACCAGAAAGGGCGTCGCCCAGCCCAGCGACCCCGCCAGCGCGAAGGGCAGCAGCCCGCAGAACAGATAGGCGGTGCGGTGGAGCAGCAGCGTATAGGCGAAGGGGAGCGGCGTCGCATGGATCCGCTCGCACGCCGCCTGCACGCCCGTCAGGCCCGCCAGCCGCGCCTCCAGCACCGTATAGCGCCACTCGCTGATCTCCCCGCTCCGGGCGAGCCGCGAACAGGCGAGGCCGACCTCGCGCAGCACCGCATCCGGCAGGTTGGGCGCCTCATCGCGCACCGGATCGTCGATCCAGCGACAAGCCGCCGCCTGCTCATCCTCGTCGCGCAGCCGCGCAGCCAGCGCATGGGTGAAGCCGCACAATCCGATCAGCAACGGCTCGCGGACATGAAGGTCGAGATGCGCCGTCGCGCGGATGAAGGAGCGGATGTCCACCACGAGCTGGCCCCATTGGCGGCGCCCCTCCCACCAGCGATCATAGCAGGCATTGTTGCGGAAGCTCATGAAGACGGAGAGCGCGATGCCGATCAGCGTGAAGGGCAGGACGGAGAATCGCGCGAACAGGTCCGGATAGCGCCCCGCCAGCAGCACGGCCGCTATCGCCAGCAAAACCATCGCCGCCACGCGGCGCGCGATGCGCGGCACGATCGATCCCCGCAGCGCGAACACTATGTCGCCGAAGCTCGGCCGTGCGCGGACGATCATGGCGTGCCTCCCCCATCCTCTTTCTCCCCGCGCCGGGCCGATAGCGCGGAAAGCACGCCCAGCACGCCGCCCTTGACGAAGGGCAGCGCCAGCAATGTCGCGGCCACCACCATCGCCAGCAGCAGGAACGTCGCCAGCCACAGCGGCATCGTCCAAAAGGTTTCGATCGCCAGCGCCGGCGCCACCACGACATGGCCGGCCAGCAGGACGGTGAAATAGGAGGCGGCATCGTCGACGCGGTGACGTCCATTCTCCTCGCCGCAGACAGCACAGACCGGCCATATCTTCAGATAGCCGGCGAAGAGCGGCGCGCGGCCGCAGGCCGGACAGCGCCGCGCCAGGCCGCGCTTGAGTCCTTCGATCACCGTCTGAGGCACGTCGCCCATCCCGCCCAATGTCGCCGCGCAGCATATCGCCCGATTGGCGATGGCTTTCAAATCACATTGGCAAATCACATTGGCGGAAGAGCCGACGGACATCGCCCATCGGGCCGCGCGCCTTGCCGTGCGAGTCGCTCGAATCTTGGGATCATCATGGGATCGAACCGGGCCGGCAGCGAAAGATGGTACCCCAAAATGGCATTTCAAGGCGATTTCGGGCCTATCTGATGCTGCGGACACGTGATGTTCACCTTTTCACGTTTCCGAGACTATGGCAGAGGGCCCCACCTGAAATCGTTTTCCGACATTTTCTGATGGCGGTGACCGATATCCGACAGGGCGGTTCCTCTGTCGCGCAGGCTGTTTGGGTGAAAATTGCTGAGGGAACAGGAAATGCAGGGAGCGACGAGTCCGAGCGACGTCCATGACGAGGGAGGAGCCCCCCCCGGTCTGTCGCGACGTCGCCTGCTGCTGAATTCCGGCATTTCCCTCGTTGGCCTGCTCGCATCGTCGGTCGCGCTGAAGTCCGCCTTCGCCGCGGACGAGGGTGCGTCGATGCTCCCCGTGGCCAAGGATGTGCTCGCGCGCTTCATGGCCTTCTCGCGGCTCGCCACCGGGCATGACTCGATCGCCGACGAGCTGGGCGGGCGCCTCTACCAGGCGCTCGTCGAGCAGGACAAGAAATTCGCCGACAATCTGACCGCGCTGACGGCGCTGGTCCAGGCCAAGGGCTTCCGCGATGTCGAAAGCCTCGAAGCCGCGCTGAAGGACAATGCGCCGCTCCATGGCGCGCTGATGAGCGTCATCAGGGCCTGGTACAGCGGCGTCGTCGCCGAAGGGACGAACGCCACCGTCTATGCCTTTGAAGCCGCGCTGATGTACCAGCCGGCACGCGACGCGGTGGTCATCCCCACTTATGCCTATAACGGCCCTGATTACTGGGTGGCCGAACCGCCTGCGGTCGACGCCATGCCCCGGTTCTGACGCCGCATGAACCGCGAAATTCCGGAAATCGGAGGCTGGAAGTTGGTCGTACAATCCTTATTCGAACGCCTGGGTTCGCCGAAAAAGAACCCTCTTAAGCTTGCCTTTCTGACGATCGCCTCGGCCGTGATCGCGCTGCCGCTCGCGGCGGCGGAGCATCCGGCGGCCGTCAGCACCAAGGATGATCTGGTCAGCCGTGGCCAATATCTGTCGGTGGCGGCAGACTGCGCCGCCTGCCATACCGATCCCGCGGGCGGGCAGCCCTTCGCGGGCGGCTATGCCATCCAGTCGCCGATGGGCAAGATCTTCTCCACAAACATCACGCCGTCGAAGCAGTTCGGCATCGGCAACTACAGCCGCGACGAATTTGCCAAGGCGGTGCGTGAGGGCGTCCGCGCCGATGGCGGGCATCTCTATCCGGCCATGCCCTATGCATCCTATTCGATGCTGACGGATGCCGATATCGACGCGCTCTACGCCTATTTCATGAAGGCCGTGAAGCCGGTCGAGAAGGCGTCGCCCGAAACGAAACTGCCCTTCCCGTTCAACGTCCGCGCCTCGATGATCGGCTGGAACGCGCTGTTCCTCGGCAAGGATCGCTTCACCGCCGACAAGGCCAAGGACGATCAGTGGAATCGCGGCAAATATCTCGTCGAAGGGCTCGCGCACTGCGCCGAATGCCATACGCCGCGTAATGCGCTGATGGCGCCCAACCAGTCGGCCGCGTTCGCGGGTGGCCAGGTCGGCTCCTGGTATGCGCCCAACATCACCAGCGACAAGCTGAGCGGCATCGGCGGCTGGACCGACGAGGAGCTCTTCTCCTATCTGAAGACAGGCAAGGCGGGCGACAAGTCGCGCGCCGCGGGGCCGATGGCCGAGGCGGTCGAGCACAGCTTCCAGCATCTGAGCGACGACGACATCAAGGCGATGGTCGCTTATCTGCGCACCGTGCCCGCCATCCGCGACGCTGGCCAGACCGAGGCCAATTTCGTGCATGGCACGGCCGGAACCGACGTGCTCAAGCTGCGCGGTGTGCGCAAGCTCACGCATGAGATCACCGACATGAGCGATGGGGCGCAGCTCTATATCGCAGCCTGCGCGAGCTGCCATCAACCCGATGGCCTGGGCACGAAGGACAAATTCTATCCTGCGCTCGTCAACAACACGACGACGGGACAGCCCAACCCGACCGACCTGATCGCCGCCATCCTGTTCGGCGTGAAGCGCGAAGTCGGCGGGCGCGAGACGCTGATGCCCGGCTTCGGCGCGGACTCGCTGGTCCAGCGCCTGTCGGACGAGCAGGTCGCGGCGATCGCCAACCATGTGCTCCAGCAGTTCGGCAACAAGCAGGCGAAGGTCACTCCGGCCGATGTCGCGACGGTGCGCGCCGGCGGCCCGACGCCCCTGATCGCCTGGCTCGCCAATCCCTTCGTCCTGGGCGTGATCGGGCTGGTTGGCCTGGGTGTCATCGTGGCGGCGTTCCGCTTCATCCGCCGCCGGAAGCAGGCTCGCTAAGCCCGCCAAATCTTGATTCGGCCCGGCGAGAGCCGGGCCGGCAACAGGGCTGAGCAATCAGCCGAAGGAGTTTTTCATGGCAGAAAATCTTTCCGCCGATGTGGTGATCGTGGGCTCGGGCATTTGCGGGTCCTTCGTGGCATATGAAATGGCGAAGGCCGGGATGTCGGTGATCCTGCTTGAAGCGGGGCCGCGTTATGATCGCGCGCAGATTCTCGAAAACTGGCGCAACATGCCGCCGCACAACAAGTCCGAATATGATTATGCGACGCCCTATCCGATCGTGCCGCACGCGCCGCACACCAATTTCTTCCCGGACAATGGCTATCTGATCGTCAAGGGGCCCGATCGCACTGCTTATATGCAGGGCATCATCAAGGGCGTGGGCGGCACCACCTGGCACTGGGCGGCCTCGTCCTGGCGTTATCTTCCGTCGGATTTCAAGCTGAAGTCGCTCTATGGCGTCGGCCGCGACTATGCCATTTCCTATGACGATCTCGAGCCCTTCTACTATCAGGCCGAGGTCGAGATGGGCGTGTGCGGCCCGAACGGGCAGGAAATCGTTCCCTCCGCGCCGCGCAAGCAGCCCTGGCCGATGGATTCCATGCCCTATGGCCATTCCGACCAGCGCTTCACCGAAATCGTGAAGCAGATCGGCTTCGACAACACGCCCGTGCCGCAGGGCCGCAACAGCCGTCCCTATGACAACCGGCCCCAATGCTGCGGCAACAACAACTGCATGCCCATCTGCCCGATCGGCGCGATGTACCATGCCGTCTATCACACGCAAAAGGCCGAGGCGCTGGGCGCGAAGGTGATCCCCAATGCGGTCGTCTATGCCATGGAGACGGACGGCCAGAACAATATCGTCGCGATCAACTATTATGATCCGGACAAGCAGTCCTTCCGCGTGACGGGCAAGACCTTCGTCATCGCGGCCAATGGCATCGAGACGCCCAAGCTGCTGCTGCTCGCCGCCAATGACCGCAATCCGAAGGGCATCGCCAACAGCTCGGATCAGGTCGGCCGCAACATGATGGACCATCCGGGCATCGGCATGAGCTTCCAGGCGGCCGAGCCGCTCTGGGTCGGCCGCGGTTCGGTGCAGATGAGCTCGATCACCAACTATCGCGACGGGCCCTTCCGCTCCGAATATGCCGCGATCCAGATCGGCATGAACAATACGGCGCAAAATTCGCGCGCCGGCATGAAGGCCCTGTCCATGGGCCTGGTCGGCCGCAAGCTGGACGAGGAAATCCGCCGCCGCACCGCGCATGGCGTGGATATCTATGCCAATCACGAAGTGCTGCCCTATGCCGAGAACCGGCTGACGCTCAGCAAGGATCATCGCGACAAGCTCGGCATCCCGCATCCGGAAATCTATTATGATGTCGGCGATTATGTCCGCAAATCGGCGGTCAAGTCGCGCCAGCATCTGATGGCGATCGCCAAGGCGCTGGGCGGCACCGAGATCACGATGACCGACTTCTTCACGCCGAACAATCACATCACCGGCGGCACGATCATGGGCACCGATCCGAAGGATTCGGTGGTCGACGGCTGGTGCCGCACGCATGACCACAAGAATCTGTTCCTGGCGACGGGTGCGGCGATGGCTGCGTCGGGCACGGTCAATTCGACGCTGACCATGGCGGCGCTGGCGCTGCGCGCGGCGGACGAGATCAAGCGCGACATGCAGCACGCCTGATCCCCGGCCCGCCTCAGGGCGGGTCGCCATCGCGACATGAAAAAAGAACCCCGGCTCTCGCGAGCCGAGGTTCTTTTTTATCCGAGAGAGACGGACAACGCCCCTCTCTCCTTCAGCCGCGTCGTACCACCCGCGCTCAGGATGAGCGCAGTCAGGCGGAAGCGGGCACGGCTCAGCGATGCACCGGCTTGACGCCGAGCTTGAGCTTGTAGGTGACGATCGGGGGCTTCACCGCGTCAACGCCGCGGTTGAGCCCGGCAGTGCGGTTGATCTGCGTCGCGGGGATCCAGAGATAGCCCTGCTCGTCGATCCACATCGCGTCCATCTGGATCAGCCGGGGATCGTGGAGGATCGTGCTGATCTTGCCGTCGGGCGCGATCTTCAGCAGCCGCTGATGGTTGATATCGCTGGCATAGATCGTCCCGTCCACGGCCATGGCGGTGCCACCGGTGGATTCGGTCGCAGCGAAAGGCTCGACATGGCTTGCGAGCTCCGCGGGGCTCAGCGCGGCATCGTCCAGATAGCGCGTCTCGATCCGCGACATCGGGCCGCTCGCCGGCTGATAATAGAGCCATTTGGCGTCGGGCGAGAGCTCGAGCTGATCGGCATTGACGACGATCTCCTTGCCCTCGGGCGTCACCAGCGGCTTGCCGCTCGACAGCCAGGAACGATGCGCCGCAGTGGTGGGATGGCCGTCAAGCACGCGCCGCGCCGCGCCGCTGTCGAGGTCGAGCACGATCAGCCCGGGCTGGCCCGCATCGGTCAGATAGGCGGTGCTGCCCTTGAAGCGCAGGTCGTTGACGAAGCTGTTGCCGGTGGCGACCGCACCCAGCCTGTAGATGCGCTTGATCTGCCGCGTCTTGACGTCGATCCGCACGATCTTGGGCTGAAGCGACGGATCGCCGCCGCCATTGCCATTGGCGCCCTTGTCGACCACCCACAGGTCGCCATCGGGGCCGATGCGGATCGAATTCACGCCGACAAAGGCATTGCTGCCGTCCTTGCCCGGCGCCCAGTCATTCCAGGCGGCGTCGGGGAAGGGACGCGGCGTGCCCTTCACGACCTCGCCCACTTCGATGCCCTTGGCCGGATCCTGGCGCTGGACGGGGATGAAGATGCGGCCCGAGGCGGTCGTCGTCACGCCATTGTTGATGATGTTGAGCTTCAACGCCGGAACGAGCAGCGGGGCGGCAGCCGGAAGGGCTGCCGGAACGGACAGCGCGGCAAGCGCGACGAGAGACAGGACTGGCGGACGCATCAAAAACTCCGGGCTGGGAAAATTTTAAGTCGGCATGGGCAGCCGTTACAGCGCCCGCTTGTCCTTGTGTCGCCTTGAGGGAGGATGGGCAACCCGCCCATGGCCGAACGGCCGCGACAGCCTGGCCCCTGCCCTATGCGGCACGGTCGAGACGCGGACGACCGAAGCCCCCTTGCCCGAAAAGCATTCGGGCCGGACCTGTCGAGGGTTCCCCCGAACAGACCCGGCCCGAACATGATCCGATGAAAGCGATGATCGGCAGACCTGTCCACAACCGGGACATGTCTGCCGAAACGCCTCATTCGGTCATGGACATCGGCATCGCCATCATATTGTGATCGAGGTGATACATCACCCAGAGCGATCCGCCGACCAGGATCACCAGCACGATGGCCGTGAACAGCAGCGACAGCAGCGTCCAGCGATCGCTCGATCCGTCCACATGGAGGAAGAAGATGAGATGGACGACCATCTGCACGGCCGCCGTCCCCATGACCAGCGCCACCGCGCTGCCGCCCGTGACCGCGCCGGTCATCACCGCCCAGAAGGGCAGGACGGTTAGAATCACCGCCAGGACGAAGCCGATGGCATAGGAGCGAAGGCTGCCATGGCCGCCATGGCCGGATGCGTGGGCTTGCATGTCGTGCGCGCTCATGCCGCTGCTCCCAAGAGATAGACGAAGCTGAAGACACCGATCCAGACGATGTCGAGGAAGTGCCAGAACAGGCTGAGGCACATCAGGCGCCGGTTCGTCGTCGGGTTGAGGCCCCGAAGGCCGAGCTGGACCATCATGATCGCCATCCAGACGAGACCGGACGTGACGTGCAGGCCGTGCGTCCCCACCAGCGTGAAGAAGGCCGAGAGGAAGCCGCTGCGATCCGGCCCCGCGCCTTCCGCGATCATATGGTGGAACTCGTTGAGCTCCATGCCGATGAAGGCCAGGCCGAGCAGGAAGGTGACGGCGAGCCAGAACATCACCGCGCCACGCCGGCCGGCATTCACCGCGAGCATCGCAGCGCCATAGCTGAGCGAGCTCAGCAGCAGCAGCGCCGTCTCGACCGCCACATAGGGAAGGTCGAAAAGCTCGCGCCCGGTCGGCCCGCCCGCGAAATTCTGCGAGAGCACCGCAAAGGTCGCGAACAGCCCCGCGAACAGGATGCAGTCGCTCATCAGATAGATCCAGAAGCCGAGCTGGACGGTCGGCGCCGGATCGTGATGCTCATGCTCGTCGACGTGGAAGGCCGACGGCGGGACTGTGCCCTGGCCGTCGTCGCCGCCGGGCGTTTGGAGTATGCGAAGCGTCTTCATTGGCTCAGGCCTCCCCAGCCAGCGCCGGCGTGCGGCGGCCTTCAATCTCTGCGACCTGTTCGGCCAGCACGTAATAGTCGCGGTCCTCGTTGAACGAATGGACGATGGCGACCGCGACCGTGCCGACGAAGCTTGCGATCGCCAGCCACCAGATATGCCAGACGAGAGCGAAGCCGAGCGGTATGCAGAGCATTCCGATGATGAAGCCGGCGCCGGTGTCGCGCGGCATGTGGATGGGCGCGAAGTGGCTGGGCACGCCCGTCTGGCCGCGCTTCTTCATATCGTGCCAGGCGTCGATGTCATGCACCACCGGCGTCGCCGCGAAATTGTAGAAGGGCGGCGGGGAGGAGACCGACCATTCGAGCGTCCGTCCACCCCAGGGATCGCCGGTGACATCGCGATATTCCTCGCGCTTCCACACGCTGACGACGAGCTGGGCGATCTGGAACATGATGCCGAGCAGGATGATCCCCGCGCCCACCGCGGCGACGATCAGCCAGGGCTGCCAGGCCGGATTGTCATAATGGTTCAGGCGGCGCGTCATGCCCATGAAGCCGAGCGCATAAAGCGGCACGAAGGCGACGTAGAAGCCGATCAGCCAGCACCAGAAGGACGCCTTGCCCAGCCGCTCGTTCAGCGTGAAGCCGAACGCCTTCGGGAACCAGTAGTTGAGCGCGGCGAAGCAGCCGAACACGACGCCGCCGATGATCGCATTATGGAAGTGCGCGATCAGGAATAGGCTGTTGTGCAGCACGAAGTCGGCCGCCGGCAGCGCCATCATCACGCCCGTCATGCCGCCCACCGTGAAGGTGATCATGAAGCCGATCGTCCAGAGGACCGGCGTCGTGAAGCGCACGCGGCCGCGATACATGGTGAAGAGCCAGTTGAAGATCTTCACGCCCGTCGGCACCGAGATGATCATCGTCGTAATGCCGAAGAAGGCGTTGACGTTGGCGCCGGCACCCATGGTGAAGAAATGGTGCAGCCACACGATGAACGACAGCACCGCGATCGCCATCGTCGCATAGACCATCGACTTGTAGCCGAAGAGCGACTTGCCCGAGAAGGTCGAGATGATCTCGGAGAAGGCGCCGAACATCGGCAGGATGAGGATGTAGACCTCCGGATGGCCCCATGCCCAGATCAGGTTCACGTACATCATGGGGTTGCCGCCCATGTCGTTCGTGAAGAAGTGCATGCCGAGATAGCGGTCGAGGCTCAGCAGCGCGAGCGTGACCGTGAGGATCGGGAAGGCCGCGACGATCAGGATGTTGGTGCAGAGCGTCGTCCAGGTGAACACCGGCATGCGCATCAGCGTCATGCCCGGCGCGCGCATCTTGAGAATGGTCGCGATGAAGTTCACGCCGGCCAAGGTCGTGCCGACACCCGATATCTGCAGGCTCCACAGATAATAGTCGACGCCGACGCCGGGGCTGAAGCTGAGCTCGGAGAGCGGCGGATAGGCAAGCCACCCGGTCCGCGCGAACTCGCCCACCGCGAGCGAGACGTTGATCAGCGCCGCACCCGCAACCGTCAGCCAAAAGCTGAGCGAGTTGAGGAAGGGGAAGGCCACGTCGCGCGCGCCGATCTGGAGCGGTACGACGACGTTCATCAGGCCGATCACGAACGGCATGGCCATGAAGAAGATCATGATCACGCCATGCGCGGTGAAGATCTGGTCATAATGGTCGGGCGGCAGATAGCCCGTCGCTCCGGCAACGGCGACCGCCTGCTGCGTGCGCATCATGACCGCATCCGCGAAGCCACGCATCAGCATGACGAACGCGAGCATGATATACATGATCCCGATCTTCTTGTGGTCGACCGAGGTGAACCACTCGTTCCAGAGATAGCCCCACTTCTTGTGGCGGGTGATGAGCCACACGGTCGCGAAGGCCACCACACCCATGAAGAGCGTGGCGCCCACGATGATGGGCTCCTGGAGCGGAATGTCCTTGAGGGTGAGTTTCCCGAAGATCATGCTCATCGCATTCATTCCTGATGCGCCGGAAGGGTGTTCATCGCGGTATGTTCCTCATGGGCGACGGCCACATTTTGGGACAGGATCGCCTGATAGAGATGGGGATCGACCGATCCGAAATAGCGGACCGGGTCGCGCTCGCTCGGCTTGGCGAGCGTCTGGTAATCGGCAAGGCGAAGCGCCGCGGGGGCAGCCTTCGTCTTCTCCACCCAGCGCGCGAAACCCGCATCGTCCAGCGCCACCGTGCTGAACTTCATGTCCGAAAAGCCTTCGCCGCTATAATTGGCGGAGATCCCCTCATAGGTGCCGGGACGGTCGGCGACGAGGTGGAGCTTCGTCTGCATGCCCGCCATCGCATAGACCTGGCTGCCCAGCCGCGGGATGAAGAAGGAATTCATCACCGTGGCCGAGGTGATCTTGAAGTTCACCGGGCGGCCCACCGGCACGGCGAGCTCGTTCACCGTCGCGACATGATATTCCGGATAGATGAACAGCCACTTCCAATCGAGCGCGACGACCTGCACCTCGACCGGCTTGGCCTCGGACTCGATCGGCCGATAGGGGTCCAGCGAGTGCGAGGTGTTCCAGGCGATGACCGCAAGTGCCGCGACGATCAGCGCGGGCACGGTCCAGATCACCACCTCGATCAGGTTCGAGTGCGACCAGTCGGGCGCATAGTCCGCGGCCGTGTTCGAGGCGCGGTAGCGCCATGCGAAGAAGATGGTGAGCGCGATCACGGGTATGACCACGATCAACATGAGGAGCGTCGCCCAAAGGATCACGGATCGGTTTTCGATACCGATCGGACCATGGGGATCGAGGATGCTCCAGCCGCATCCGTTGAGCAGCATCAGCGGGGTTAGCGCGGAGAGCCTCCGCAGGCCGTGAAACCCGGGAATGTGCATCGTCGACTTTCGTTTTCGGAAGGTGGCGGAAATCAGCCGGCCCATTCACGCCAAATCTTTTCGACGCGACAACGGTCCAGCAAGCGAAGGGCGGACAGGGAAAGGGGCCCGTTTAAGGAGGGCCGAGATCGCCAGCCCCGGGCCGAATTTCCGCGGCGGCGGAGCGAAAGCGCAGCAATATGCTTAGCCTGTCGAACATTGCCGGACGCGATGCCCCTGGCCAAGCATGCTTGCAATTGCTGATTGTGCACTGCAGCTTGCCATTCAAGCAACCGCAATGGATCGCCGCGGGCAATCCCGGGCGCGGAGGAGGTCAGGCGCGCACCGATAAGCGCCCGTTGAGGACGTCGGAGGCGGCGAGGCTGAAGGCCATCTGGTGATCCGGCAGGACAAGATCAATATCCCGGATGTCCGCCTGACCTCGTCGCGGAGCTGACGAAGGATGATCTACTCACCATGGGTCCGACAAGATATCGGGCTGAGGCAGAATGACTGCGCGCCGGGACCAACGTGCCTCCGATTATCCCAATGGCCGCGCCCTGGCCCCGGCGCGCGCGCGGTCAGCCCGCCGCTTGCGCTCGTCCTACCAATGTCGGGAGGAGAGCGGCTTACGCCCTTGACCCTGACATGATGTCAAACCCTACATCGGCACGCGTCGAGAAGGAGAAGGGCCGTGACTGATTCGAAACAGACGACGCATTCGGGAGCGCATGGCTGCTGCGCAGCCCATCGCAGCCATGAAGCGACCGGCGCATCCCGGCATGGCGTGAAGGATCCGGTGTGCGGAATGACCGTGGATCCGGAGCGCACCGCGCATCACGCGTCTCACGCGGGAAAAGACTATCATTTCTGCAGCGCAGGCTGCCGGTCCAGATTCATTGCCGATCCGGAACTTTATCTGGGAGAGCGCTCCGCGCAGCCTGTCGAGGCGGCGCCGGGGACGATCTGGACCTGTCCGATGCATCCCGAAATTCGTCAGGACCACCCCGGCGCCTGTCCGATCTGCGGCATGGCGCTCGAGCCGGAAATAGTGACCGCGGAGACCGGACCAAGCCCCGAGCTGGTCGACATGACCCGCCGCTTCTGGATCGGCCTGGCGCTCACCTTTCCTATCCTCATTCTCGAAATGGGTAGCCATCTGTTTCCGGCGCTACACGAGCTCGTACCGCCGAGAATCTCGACATGGCTCCAGCTTCTTCTTGCGACCCCGGTCGTCCTTTGGGGGGGCTGGCCCTTTTTCGAGCGCGGCTGGGCATCGCTCAAGACGCGCAATCTCAACATGTTCACGCTGATCGCGATGGGAACGGGCGTCGCCTGGGCCTATAGCATCGTAGCGACGACGGCACCCGCCCTATTCCCGGCTGCGTTTCGGGCGGGAGACGGCTCGGTCGCGGTCTATTTCGAAGCCGCCGCCGTCATCACCATTCTGGTTCTGCTTGGGCAGATACTCGAACTTCGGGCTCGGGAGCGCACCTCGGGGGCGATCAGGGCACTGCTCAACCTTGCTCCCAAGACGGCGCGCCGCATCGGCGACAATGGAAGCGAGGAAGAAGTGGCGCTCGACCTCGTCGCGGTTGGCGATCGGTTGCGCGTGCGTCCGGGAGAGAAGGTACCGGTGGACGGTCTTGTCGAGGATGGCCGCTCCTCCCTCGACGAGGCGATGGTGACAGGTGAATCCATGCCCGTTTCCAAATCGGCCGGGGACGCTGTCATCGGGGGCACGCTCAATCAGAGCGGTACATTGGTGATCCGCGCCGCGAAGGTCGGTCGTGACACGATGCTCGCGCGCATCGTTCAGATGGTGGCCGAAGCCCAGCGTTCGCGCGCGCCGATCCAGCGCCTGGCCGATCAGGTTGCCGGATGGTTCGTTCCGGCCGTGCTCCTCGTCGCGGTCATCGCCTTCGGCGCCTGGGGCATCTGGGGCCCTGAACCGCGTCTCGCTTATGGATTGATCGCTGCGGTGGCGGTGCTCATCATCGCCTGCCCTTGCGCCCTGGGCCTGGCGACGCCGATGTCGATCATGGTCGGCGTCGGCAGAGGCGCGGGGCTCGGCGTTCTGATCAAGAATGCCGAGGCGCTCGAGCGCCTGGAAAAGGTTGATACGCTGATCGTCGACAAGACGGGCACGTTGACCGAAGGCAAGCCGTCGGTGACGCGCATCGTCGCGGCGCCCGGATATGATCAGATCGAACTGTTGCGGCTGGCGGCTGGCGTCGAACGTGCCTCCGAACATCCGCTGGCCCTGGCGGTGGTCACTGCGGCGAGTGACAGGGACATCATGATCCCGAGCGTCACCGAGTTCGACGCGCCGACGGGCAAGGGAGCGGTCGGGACCGTCGAGGGCAAGCGCGTCATGCTTGGAAATGCGCGCTTCCTCGAGGAGAGTGGCGTTGATGCGAGCGTCATGGGCGCCCAAGCGGATATGCTGCGCGGTGATGGCGCGACTGTCATCTTCATCGGCGTCGACGGCCAGGTCGCCGGTCTCCTCGCCATTGCAGATCCGATCAGGAAGTCCACGCCCGAAGCGCTCGCGGCATTGCGCGGCGAGGGCATCAAGATCGTCATGCTGACGGGCGACAACCGCACCACCGCCGCGGCCGTGGCGCGCAAGCTCGACATCGACGAGGTCGAGGCCGAGATTTTGCCCGATCAGAAGAGCGCGGTAATTGCGCGACTGAAGCGCGAAGGCCGAGTGGTTGCGATGGCAGGCGATGGCGTGAACGATGCCCCGGCGCTCGCCGCCGCCGATGTCGGCATCGCCATGGGCTCGGGCACCGATGTCGCGATCGAAAGTGCCGGCGTCACCCTGCTGAAGGGCGATCTGAACGGGATCATCCGGGCGCGGCGCCTCAGCGAGGCGACCATGTCCAATATCCGGCAGAATCTGTTCTTCGCCTTCATCTACAATGTAGCGGGCGTGCCAATCGCGGCGGGGCTGCTCTATCCCTTCTTCGGAATCCTGCTCTCGCCGATCATTGCAGCGGCCGCCATGGCCTTGTCGTCGGTGAGCGTGATCACAAACGCTCTCCGCCTGAATCGGGTGACGCTATGAACATAGGCACCGCCTCGTCTGCGAGCGGCGTTTCGCAGCGGATGATCCGGCATTATGAGAAGATCGATCTCATCCCGGCGCCGCCTCGTCGCGACAGCGGCTATCGAGACTATTCCGAAGCCGATGTGCACAGGCTGCGCTTCATCGCCAACGCCCGCAATCTGGGTTTTCCTATTGAGGAAATTCGCACCCTTCTCGACCTGTGGTCCGATCGGCATCGCGCAAGCGCCGAGGTGAAGGCGCTCGCCGAAAGGCGCGCAACCGAACTGGGACGCAAAGCGGCCGCGCTTCAGGCGATGCGCAAGACTCTGCTCGAGCTCGCGGAGCATTGTCATGGTGATCAGCGGCCGGATTGTCCGATCATCGATCGGCTGGAAAGGTGATCTTTCCGGTATCGCTCGGGGCAGCAGGTGATTTCCCAGGCTGCAGGCGGCCACATTGCGCTGCCGTCAATGCCTGAGGCGCATATGACCTTGCCTATCCCCGATCAGCCGCGCTTGGCTTCATCCAATGCCGAGTTGTCCGGCAGCAGGCGCGGGCGCGCCTGCTCGACCGCACGGATGATCGCATCCTGCACCGCGCGGATACGCGGGGTCGCGCGCGTATCGCGATGCACCCCCATCCAGATCTCGCGAACAGGCTCCGGCCCGGGCGTAGCGAGATGCACAAGCTCGCGCATGCCGTCGGCGAGATAGCGCGGCAAGCAGCCGAGGCCGAGCCCCGCGACTGCGCCGCGGAGCTGGACCTCACGGCTGTTGGCGAGCAGCGACGGTGTTCCGTCATGCGCCAGCGCGGAAAACCAGCGCGCCTCCGGGGTCGTCGACAGATCGTCCTGAAGGCGGATCAGCGCATGGCCGATGGCGCCCTGCCCCCAGTCCGGCTCGCCATGCGCGGCGAGATAGGCGGGCGCGGCATAAACCCCGAAGGCCATTGCCCCGATCTTGCGCACGATCGTCTCATGGCCCTCGAACGCGGCCAGACGGATAGCGATGTCGGCCTCACGCCGGGCGAGGCTCAACGGCCGGGTGTCGGTGATGAACTCGACGGCGATGCCCGGATGGCGGGCGCGGAGCGCCGCCAGCGCCGGCGTCAGGACATGCGCGCCGAATGTCTCCACGGTGGTCACGCGGACGAGCCCTTCCAGCCGCATGTCCTCGCCGGCGATCGCGCGTTCGAGCGCGAGCGCTTCCTGCTCCATGCGGGCGACATGATCGAGGATCCGCTCGCCCGCCGGCGTCAGGCGGAATCCCGTGGGCGTGCGTTCGAGCAGCTTGGCACCGGCGCGACCGTGAAGATGGTCGAGCCGGCGCCCCATGGTCGTCTGGCTCACCTTCAGCGATCGCGCGGCAGCCGAAAGGCTGCCCTGCCGTGCGATCGCGAGGAAGGTCTTGAGATCATCCCAGTCCAGCACCGCGCGCTCCTTGACTCCTTCGGGAGCATAAGCGGGCGCGGGCGGCTGCGCCATCATGCCCTGCGGCTGGCGTCCAGGCTCCACGGGCCGGCCCCGGCCACCGCGAGGTGAAGGAAGATAAAGCAGAACAGGATCGCCGCCTCGCCGCCGTTGAGCACGGGGAAGACGCTCTGCGGCGCATGCGCCATGAAGTAGGCGATCGCCATCTCGCCGGAGAGGAGGAAGGCGACCGGCCGGGTGAACAGGCCGAGGACAATCAACAGGCCGCCCACAAGCTCCAGCATGCCAGCCAGCCCGTAAAGGCCGAACAGCGGCACCTGGCCCGGCTGGGCGCCCGCGGGAAAGCCGAACAGTTTCACGACGCCATGGGAGAGGAAGAGCAGGCCGGTGACGACGCGGAGCACGGAAAGCAGGCGCGGTGCCCAGATATTTGCGTCGACCGGCCCGGCGGATATCGGGGAGGTGCTGGTCATGATCTTGTCTCCTGAGCGGAACCAGACGGACGAGTGATGAGATGATTGGTGGCGGCCTGAAGCGTGCGAGGCCCGATGGCGTGACCATAACCATTGGTCACGATCAGCCGGATATCATAGCCCGCAGCGGCAAGCTCGGCCTGCGCCGCACCCGCGAGCGTGAAAGGCATGATTGGATCGGCAAGGTCGTGAATGAGCAGGATCTGGGGCGATGCGGCCGGCAGCGGGCGTACTCCCGCCGCAAGGCGGCCGGCGATGGCAATGACGGAGCCGAACGGCTCGCCGGCAGCGATTGCAGCCAGAGCCATGATTGCGCCCTGGCTGAAGCCGACAAGCGCAACATTCCGGCGCTCCAGGCCTCGGTCGGTGCAAAGTGCATCGATCCGGACCAGCAGAGCGGGAAGTGCGGCTGCAACACGGGCCGGGCGATCGGCATCGGTTACGCCCTTGACGGAGAACCATTGCCGGCCGTGCGAGGCCATGTCGAACGGCTCCAGCCCGTCGAGCGCGAGCGCCTCGGCCCCGGCCGCCTCGCCAAGTGCATGGGCAACAGGCATCATGTCGGCTGCCGACGCGCCGACGCCGTGCAGCGCGAGGATCAGTCTGATCGTCACGCGGCGCCTCCGAAGGCATAGGCATCCATGCGCAGGATGCCGTGGGTCGTGCTCGCATGGAGGCGGCGGACGCCCTCGCCGCAACCGGCGCCGAGGGCCACGAACAGCGGCAGAAGATGCTCCTCGGTCGGATGGTTGCGCGCTGCATGCGGTGCAAGCCGGCGATAGGCGAGAAGATCGTCGACGCGGCCGGCCGCCAATGCCGCATCCATCCAGTCGGCGAACGCGGTCACCCAATCGGGCGCGGGCGCGTGCAGCGCATGATAATAGTCGCGAAAGCTGGACAGATCATGGGTGAAGCCGCCCGAGCCGAGGATCAGCACGCCTTCTTCGCGCAGCGGCGCGAGCAGACGGCCAAGCTCCAGATGATAAGCCGGGCCTTTAGCGGTCTCGACCGAAAGCTGCACGACGGGAATGTCGGGGTGGGGATAGATCAGCCGCAACGGGACCCAGGCACCATGGTCGAGCCCGCGGCGCGGGTCACGGCCGACAGGAATGTCCTTTGTGCCGAGCAGCGCCGCGACACGATCGGCAAGCGCCTTCGAGCCCGGTGCCGGATAGCTTATCCGATAGAGTTCGGGCGGAAAGCCGTAGAAATCGTGGATCGTCTCGTTGATCACGACGTCATTGACGATCGGCCCGACCGCCTCCCAGTGCGCGGAAATGACGAGGATTGCCTTCGGACGCATGGGAAGCTCGGCGGCAAGCCCCTCAAGGAACGCGCGTGCCGGCGCGTCGGTGAGCGGGAAGGTTGGCGCGCCGTGGGAGACGAACAGGGCTGGCAGCATCGAAGGAACTCCACAGGGCGGGTTGGCTTGCAACAGCTTTATCGCGATTGCCTCTCAATCCCGCGATCGTCGATCTGCGTGGCCTCGCTATGCATTTTTGCAGAGGCAACATGGTTCGGACAAGCAGTTCGGACATAGCCGCGCGGCCGATCTCGCCCCTCTGGGTCCTTTGCTTCAATATTTCGGCCAGGGATCCGGATCTGCTCAAAATTTCCTCCCAGCCAGCATCTGCCTATGGAAATGCGATGCGCGGCGCTGCGGCATCGCCATGGCTCAAAGATGCCCGAGGAAGGCCAGCACACGGGCGTGGTAGGCGCGCTCGCGGCCGGCCCGTTGCTGGCTGAGGCGATCGGACGGTTGCGCCAGGGCCGCTCGCTGGCGGAGCCGATGGTCCTTTAGCCGCTATTTACGTTGATGGTCTCGTGGACCGCGATTGGCCCAAGGCGCGACAATGCCGGATTGCCGCTCCGGTGCCTCGGGTTTCGCAGGAGCAAGGAGGGTGGAACCCCTCCCGAAGCCGTCGGTTGGTCCCGAGATCGTTCGCTACGGCGTCGGCTCGCGGGCCTGGGATGACGCAATGTTCATTTATCGCGTACGGCTGTTCAGCCTGTTCGGCTTCAAAGTCTATATGGACGCCTCCTGGCTGCTGCTCGCGCTGCTCATCGTCTGGAGCCTGGCGCTGGGCGTATTTCCGAGCCTGGTCCCCGGATATCGGATGAGCATCTATGTCTGGATGGGCATCGCGGCGGCGGCCGGCCTCCTGCTTTCGATTGTCCTGCATGAAACCGCCCATGCCCTGGTGGCACGGCGTTTGGAGATGCCGATCAGAGATATCACCCTGTTCATTTTCGGCGGTGTAGCCGAAATGGAGGGGGAACCGACCAGCGCGCGGGGCGAGTTGCTGATGGCGGCAGCTGGGCCGGTGACGAGTGCGGCGCTGGGCCTGCTGCTGATGATGGGATCAGGCGTGGCCATGGCCGTTGGCGGATTTGCCCCGGCTGCCGCGGTGCTGGGCTATCTCGGGACGCTCAATTGGCTGCTGGCGATCTTCAACCTGATCCCGGCCTTCCCGCTCGACGGCGGACGGATGCTGCGGGCGATGCTGTGGAGCTGGCGCAAGGATTTCGCGTCCGCAACCAGGATCGCTGCGGGATCGGGCCAGATCTTCGGCCTCATCCTGATCCTGATCGGCCTGCTCCAGTTTCTGCGCGGCGCGGTGCTCAACGGAGTCTGGCTGTTCCTGATCGGCCTGTTCCTGCGTGGCGCGGCGAGCCTCGCCAATCAGGAGATGCTGACGCGCAAGATCCTCGGCGGCGAACCCGTATCCCGCTTCATGACTCCCAACCCGATCTCCGTTCCGCCCGACCTGTCGATCCAGAATCTCGTCGACGACTATATCTACCGCCATCACCACGGCAGCTTCCCGGTGACGCGCGACGGTCGCCTGGTCGGCTGCATCGGCACCGCCGACATCACCATGCTTGACCGTTCCGATTGGAGTCGGCGCACGGTGGCCGAGCAGATGAGGCGTTGCGGCGAGGATGAGATCACGACACCCGACACGGATGCGCTCCAGGCCATGGCCAAGATGAGCCGTACAAAGCCGAGCCGGCTGTTCGTAACGGACGGCGATCGGCTGGTCGGGGTCTTGTCATTGAGAGACCTGGTCGAATTCCTCAGAGTCAAGCTGGAGCTTGAACGGCCACGCCACGTGCAGGAACCCGGCCTGATGCTTGTCGGACCTGCAGCCCGGTAAGCCGCGACGGACCGGCCCGACCGAGATCCATGGTCCCCATTACGGTGCCTTGGCCCGCATCATCTGGCGGATCTGATGGAGACAATGGACGGGTATATTGACGGGAAATATGCCGGGGCGCCTAGCATCGACGGACAGCTGGATCGAGAAGTCGATCGGCCCGCGACGAGAGGGCTTCTGATCGGAGCCTGCCAGAATGGCAAGCTCTCCATGAGCATGGACAAGCCGCCGTCACCGATGAAGCATATCACCCGACACTCCGGAAATAGGATTGCGGCAGCGATGGCATTAAAGCAGTCCGCACCCCATGCTGGCAAGATTGCCGGAGCATGAGAACATCATGCCGTCCCGGATCGTGAGATGCCGGGCGGCATCACTCGCGCTCTTCGACCCGCGCCCCCGCCTTATCGATTACCCGTTCGGTCACGTCCCGGATCTTCTCATATCTGAGGTGAAAGAACTCCCTGCTCTTGTTGAGGCGAAACTCCTTCAGTTGCCCGTGGACCTCGTGCTCAATCAATCGCGGCGAGCGGAGCCGTCCACATACGGCCAATTTACCTTCCGACGTCTCAGATCAGGATCCATACCGAAGGACCGGAGAGGGCGGAAACGGGCCGACACGGAACGAGTGCTGGCGCAGCACCCGTTCTAGAGATCCAGGCCGGACGGCCAGAACTGCGAATCTGGGCATAAGTTGAAGAGCCGACGCCGAGAGAGCCACGACCACGCCGGTCGTCGCGAACATCCCGATAGGGCTATTGCGCAGGTGCAGCCCCGGCCGGCGGCAGGGCTGTAGTACCGCCTCTGCCGGAACGCCCGCGCCATCTCTCGAAGAGGGCGAGCCCGGTAGCTCCCATGCCCAGCAAGCCCGTACCGACCCAGACAAGGGAGCCGACGAACGGCAGCGCGCCGAGGAGGACAACAACCAGGAGCACGGCAGCCAGGCGCGCGAGCACGGCAGATCGACGCGGCTCCGGACCCATCCGGCGTACAGCCCAGGCCCGGCCAATCGCCAAGCCGAACAGTGGCACCGCCGTGCCCAGCGCGAAGAAATAGGCGCTCAGCACACCGAGCGCGAGGGGAAGGCCGATCAGGGTCAAGGCAAGGAGCAGCGCGAAGGGCAGGCCTGCGATTGCGATCAGCAGCCCAACGCCCAAGCTCGGCAGCGGACGCTGGGTGAGCGATCTCTGCACGTCGCGCACAATGTTGGGCGCGAGCAGCAACAGGACGGCACCGAGAATCCATAGGCCAATCAGCATCGCGAGCGCCGACACCAGGCGCGCCGCCACCTGCGCCACCACGCCCCGGCGCGCCTCTTCGGGCTGGCGATGGCTGATCCCGCCGGCCACCACCGCGCCAGGCGCCACTTCGGGCGCACGCGCGCTTTCGACGATGAGCCTGCCGCCGATCCGCGCGGTCCGGCCGAGACGCAAATGATCCGCCACCACATTGGCATCGCCCAGGACGGTGCCGTTGATCTGAACCTCACCGCCAGCAAGGCGCAACGATCGGGCGACGGTGCCGGCGACGATCAAGGCGCCGCCAGCCAGGCGGGCATCCGCAACGATCGCGCGGGGGCCAAGGCTGACGCGGCCACCGAAGGCGATGGCCTTGCCGCCGACACGTCCCTCCACCGCAACCGACCGGCCCGCCGCGAACAGATTGTCGCCGACGGCGCCACCGATCCCGACCGTTTCCCCCGCCAGGATCGCATCATTGCGGATAGCGCCGCCGATGGTCAGTCGCCGGCCGGCGGCGATCAGCGTGTCGCCGATACGCCCTGCGATGTCGACCGTGCGCCCGGCGACGACCGTGTCCCCCGTCACATCGGCCCGAACGTCGATCCGCTTGCCCGCCATGATGATATCATCGGGCACCGTTCCCCGGATCGTGCGGGTCGCCGCGGCCACCGCTGCCACATCCAGCAGGACAGCCAGCGCGGCGACGGAGGAAATGAACCATGTGCGATTCATGCTCTGCTCTCCTCGGCCCAGGGACCCGAGAGGCATGATGCCAGCGCGTCCTACCCGGGACGCCAAGGCCGTCGCGTCCCGCCTAGGCCCGATGCGGAGCTTGTCGGGAGCCTCGTTCGCCCGTCCACCGGGAACAGCTCCGTCTTCCTGTGGAGAGTAGCACATGCGGCAACATCCAGAAAGCCTTCCCATCAGCGTGGATCGGATCGACGACAAGGTGGATCAAACGCTCGCCCCGAAGCTGCGCATGGAGATTTCGAGCACGAGTTCAATTAACTAAAGGCGGGCGCACCAAGCGTCTGCTCGGGCCCCAACTGTTCGAGGGAGCCGCCGAAACCCTATTTGGGATCGAACCACGTCAGGTGTTGCGACCCACCGCCAATGTCCGTTCCCGTCGCTGAATCGGTCGCGCCAAACGTCAATTACCGGCCGAAGGTGCGGTGAAAGCTGGAAGTTCCTCTAGTTCATTGGTTGCTTTGGTCGGCTGAAGCTGGCCGATAGTGGTCCGGCAGCTTTCGGGCGGAAGCCGAGGAAGCGGCCCTCCGTTCAGCTTGCCGCCGCCCGACCGCTCACGACCTAAGTCAGCCGTTTACGGTTGCGCCCGACGTTCTGCGGAGCGGACGTTCGCGGCGCTAGCTTCGTCGACCATTTCAGCATCTGGATTCAGGAGAGAGAGAATTCAGTTTTGGATCTTCAACCACTCGGGGACAGCAATGCGATGTAGGTCGGTTATGGGCACAACCGGTGATCAACGCGGGAATTTTCAATGGAAATTTCCGCCGGTACAGCTTCGGTTGCCCCATTCATCACGCAAAAGCTGGTGATCACATCGAGCACGAAGGCTCAGGGATGACAGCGAAGTTCGTCGCTCTTTTAGGGCGCCTTGGGCAACTTCCCGTGATCGTCTCGAAAGCGACGGAACGGCTGTAGTTTCAACAGGTTAACTGCTTTGACCCACGCCAGGCTCAGGCAGGGAGCCAGAAAATGGTCGAGACGAACCCTGTCGAGGTGATCCCCTTGGTGGAAGCGAGGTCTTGAGAGGCTCCCATGCCGGAAGACACTGCTACACAGCGCGACGCCGCCCCAAAGGATCGGCTTATTGCTCCGAACCCTGTTGCGAGCATGGCTTTCCCCGCTTCAGATCTCAGCGCTGATCTATCTGATAAGCGGCTCCGCGGGGGCCGGTCGATACAATGTTCCGGCCGACAAGCCCGAACGTCTCCATGAAAGAGCATAGGCTCATGCGAGACCGAGGCCGCGATGCCGACAGTCCGACGGATATGCCCGCTCTCGGATGGCGGGATATTGTCATCCGCAGCTGGCGCGAGGCCGGGCAAGACAATCTGAGCCTGGTGGCAGCGGGTGTCGCTTTTTATGGATTTCTGGCGCTCGTGCCGCTGATCGGCGCGGTCGTGCTCAGCTATGGCTTGCTGGCTGATCCGGCCACTATCGTGAGGACGCTGGAGTCCCTGACGCGCATGCTGCCTGCCGATGCCGCCCGATTGGTCGGCGAACAAATTTTGAGCGTGACGCAGACCGCCCAAACCAAGAAAGGAATCGGCCTGGTGATCGCGCTCGCGCTGGCGCTCTATGGCGCGATGCGGGGCGCATCGGCGATCATGACGGCGCTCAACATTATTTATGAGGAAGAGGAGAAGCGTAGCTTCATCCAGGCGAGCCTGGTCGCGCTAGCGATTACGGCAGGAGCAGTTATTGCCGCCTTGCTCGCGGCTGGCGCAATATCTGCCCTCGCCTATCTCGACCGGCTGCTTCCACGCGCACCTGCGGCCCTTCTCATTCTAGGTCGCTTGCTTTCTTGGCTGTTGCTCGCGGCTGGAGCCGCGGCTGCGGCGGCAACGGTGTATCGGTACGGGCCGAGCCGCAACATTGCCCGGTGGCGATGGCTGACACCAGGCTCCCTCTTCGCCTGTCTCGCTTGGCTACTCGCCACGTTCGGCTTCGGCCTCTACGTAGCGAACCTCGGCAACTACAATGCGACATATGGGTCGCTCGGCGCGGTTGTCGTGCTGCTGATGTGGCTCTACCTCTCGGCCTATGTGCTGCTCCTCGGCGCCGAGTTCAATGCCGAGCTTGAGCACCAGACGGCGCGCGACACCACAGGCGGCGTGCCGGCGCCGATGGGTAAGCGAGGGGCCGTGGTCGCCGACACGCTGGGCGAGATACCTTGAGGGCCGGCTTGCATTCTGAGAGATGCCAGCCTGGAAGGACAGCGACCTTCCGATTTTGAGGGACCAGAGCCCAGGAATGATATGCTGAAGCCGCACATGGATGAAATGGACCATGACTGTCTGATGATCGGTGGCGGCCGGCTGACGGCGGCGATTGTCAGCCGGTCGCGCTCACAGACAGCCGCTCGATAAGGAAATCGAAAGCACTGACCCGGGTCAGCATGTTGGCGCCGCCGACGAACCGGGCGTGGACGACTTCATGATCTCCAGGATTGAATGCCTCGAGCAGAGCGACCACCCCGTTAGCGTTCGAGCGAAAGCATTTGTTGCAGATGGGCGGCTGGCTCGCACTGTCGGAAACCGGTTCCCGACAGGAAGCGCGGGATCCAGTAGGCGAGGATGATTCCCGCGCCGATCGCCGCTGACCTGCCCCTGAGATTTTCCTCCAGTTGGAGTTAGAGTCTGGCCCTTCAGAAGGACGGACGAATGAAGCGTTCACGGTTCAGGGAAGAGCAAATCATCGGGATCCTGCGCGAGCATGAGGCAGGTCACGTCCTCGCCACCCGCTGCGCTAGCTTCACCGCGCAGCTCGGGCTCACCCCGAACCGGCGCGCCGCATCTCGTCGTGAATGCCCCGCCGAGACATGCGCAGATATCCGCTCTCGAAGATCGCTCGAATAAGCTTTCCCCATGATCCACCTCCGCAAAGGGTGAATCATATTTTCAACCCGCCGGGAATCCCCAGCCCGATTCCGAGTTCAAGCTCAACGCTCTAGTTAGCCCGCAGGGGGAGCCAGTCCTTTTATCTTGCCGTCCCTAAAACCGCACATTCCGGCCTCCCGCGACTAAGCGCGCTCACCAAGAACGATAAGCCCACATAATATATGCAATGTACCAACAGACCAAGGAGACCGACGCTGCTGCACCGATTTGCGGTAGCGAATAATGCCTGCCGAGAACGAACATCGCGCCGAATGCCACGGTGCAAAACAAGATCGATATCAAAATCGGCATCAAAATCGTCGTGACGACAATCCGCTTCCTCCGACTCAATTGCATAGCCTTCCACCTGTACATGTTGGAGGAGTTGCTGGCGGTTGCGCGGCCCCTACCGCCGTGCTCGCCGCTTGCCCCGCGACTGCTCCGATTTCACTCGGTGAGCGACCACCCGGCGATGAACCAAGATCGATGCGCGCGCCACCCGGATAGCCTTGGCCTTGCACCATCCGCTCTGCCTCGGCGGCACTAATCGCAGATTCACGAGCTGAGCCACCTGCTGCACGGAATGCTCCCGACGTCGCCACATCGCCAACTGCGGAACCAGCAGCAGAAAAGACTGCTCCCTGCTGGGCAGAGGACACAAGTTCAGCGCTACTCGCTCCAGTTTTCCCGCCCGAAGCGATACGAGCATTAGCCTCTGCCTGACCAGCGCCGACGGCTGCGCCTGCCACTGCATTTGCTCCGGCGCGAGCTTCTATAAAGGCGACACCTTCTCTCACTATCGTGCGCCCAATCACACCAGCTGCGCCTCCTCCCAAAGCTCCAGCAGCCGTCGCCGTCGCAACACGCCCCACACCACCCCAGCTATTTAACGTCCCGGCTCGGTATTCGGTATATGCTTGGATACCCCCGTTTAGTCCGGCGCCGATGGCAACCTGAACCGCCCCGGCATTGCCGGAGACCCGAACTCCTGAGAGGAAGGGTCGATGAGCAGGACGACGAACAAGTTTTCACCTGAGGTTCGCGAGCGGGCAATTCGGATGGTGCTCGACCACGAGAAGGATCATCCGTCGCGCTGGGGAGCGGTCACGTCGATTGCCGGGAAGGTTAGCTGTTCGGCCTACACGTTGCTTGAGTGAGTGAAGAAGTCTGAGGTGGACAGCGGCATGCGCGCCGGCGTTCCGGCCGAACTGTCCGACAAGCTGAAGGCTTTGGAGCGCGAGAACCGCGAGCTACGCCAGGCCAACGAGATCCTGCGCAAGGCGTCGGCTTATTTTGCCCAGGCGGAGCTCGACCGCCCATTCAAGCGATGACTGCCTTCATTGACGACCATCGCGAGGAGTATGGGGTCGAGCCGATCTGTCGGGTTCTGCCGATCGCCCCTTCCACTTATCATGCTCGAGTTGCCCAGCGGCGTGATCCCTCGCGCTTGTCGCCTCGTGCCCAGCGCGATCAGGCGCTTAAGCCCGAGGTTCTACGCGTGTTTTCGGAGAACTTCGGCGTCTATGGCGTCCGCAAGGTTTGGCGGCAGATGAAGCGCGAAGGCTTCGACATCGCCCGATGCACTGTCGAACGGCTGATGCGCGATCTGGGCCTTCAGGGTGTGATCCGGGGTAAGCCGGTGAGGACCACGCTAAGCGATAAGGCCGCGCCTTGTCCCCTCGATCAGGTCAACCGGCAGTTCCACGCCGCGGCGCCAAACATGCTGTGGGTGTCGGACTTTACCTATGTCGCGACCTGGGCGGGCTTCGTCTACGTGGCTTTTGTGATCGACGTCTACGCCCGCTACATCGTGGGTTGGCGGGTGAGCCGGACTGCCCACGCCAGCTTCGTTCTCGATGCGCTGGAGCAGGCCATTCACGAGCGGCGACCGACTTATCGGGGCGGTCTCATTCATCATTCGGACCGCGGATCGCAATACGTGTCCATTCGGTACACCGAGCGCCTGGCCGAAGCTGGCATCGAGCCTTCCGTGGGCAGCGTGGGCGACAGTTACGACAACGCTTTGGCCGAGACGATCAACGGACTCTACAAGGCCAAGGTGATCCATCGCCGGGGGCCGTGGTGCTCCTTCGAGGCCGTGGAATACGCCACGCTTGAGTGGGTGGACTGGTTCAACCAAAGGCGACTGCTGGAGCCAATCGGCAACATCCCGCCGGCCGAAGCCGAAGCGCAATACTACGCCATGCTGGACGACACGCCCATGGCAGCATAACTCAAACCAAATGGTCTCCGGCAATGCCGGGGCGGTTCACATCGACCACCGAGCGCTCCCTGGTCAAGAGCTGAATTCACACCACCATAACCAAGCTGCCAGATCGCATCCAAAATGGATTGAACGACATCTTCCGTTAAGGAAGCGTGGCATATTGTGGTTCGCGAGGCGAACTCGTGGTGAGCTGCTGCCGGTTCCGTGGACACCGAGTTAGGCTACCTAGTGTCTGCTTCTCGAAGTCCATGGGACTGAGACATCCCAAGGTCGAGTATCTGCGCGTCGGATTATAGAAGCGCTCGATATAATCGAACACGTCCACCTCCGCCTGATTGCGCGTGCGATAAGTCTTCCGTGAGTGCTGTCAATCTAATCGCAACTTGTCTCTTTTGGACGCAGCTGCGGCTGAAAGCGGCGAGCTTTAGGCCATGAGGGTCTGCCATTCGGCCAGAGCAGCCGAGCGGCGTTCGCGGTAGGTCTGTCGATTAACGAGGTGGCGTTCGAGGGCAAAGTGGTTGTGCAGATTGGCATGGACGGAGGCGAACTTCTGGAGCGTCTTCATTCGCCTGAACCGTGACATCGCCCGCTCGCGTCGTCTGAAGGGCAGATGGCCGTTCTCCACCCGGTTGTTCGCCCAGCGCCCATGTCAGCGATATCGAGCGCGGGGCGCGCAATCCGACCATCACCGTTGTTGTTGAGGAGCTGGCAAAGCCGCTTGGTGTGGAACCAGGAGTATTGCTCGACTGACGCCCCAATACACAAGTTACTAGACCTTTTACTGCTGACTCGGCTCTCTTCCAGGACGGTGGGAGGGCGCCCTTAAGATCTTCACGATGCCGTAGATACCTGGAATCATGGGCAGAATGGCGGTGTAGAGCCCCGGGAAATAGTAACGTCCTGTCACGCTCACATAATAGTTAGGCATGTTAGCGATGATCCTGCCACCTCCGACGACCGCCGTGATGGGCGCGAGATTATGCGGATCCACAGCCGGTGGGAGGAGCGGGAAGATAAAATGCGTGAACTCCGCAAGGCCCGGCCCGATGAAGATGAACCAGGCGAGAAAGCCGGCGAACGGGACCCGCCAGAACAAGCCCAAGGCGGTCAGCGTGTATAGGATTGGCCCGATGAAAGTGAAGATCAGCAGGAAGCTCTGCTCACTCCAGCTGATGTCGAACAGCCGGCTCATGGCAGGTCCGAAACCGGCGAAATACTCCTCGATCATGTGCGCCTCCAGGCACGCGACCGTCAGAAGAAAGGGCGGAAGAATCACAGCCGGTTCGATCGGTCCACACCGATACGTCCTGATCCAGAAGAGGAGGCCCGCCACGCCGGAGCCACCGACAATCACCACCGGGGGCAGGCCGATGTTGCGGTAGCCGAACCACATGGCCAGGATCACGAAGACAGCGGCCGCAGCTACGGATGGAAGGGACGGCCTTCCCGTTCGCGATGGCATAAAGGTCTCTCCCTTGCGCGATAGTCAGCACCCATATGGGTAGACCCGTTACCCTTCGTGTCGCGGTCGCGATTGCCCCGGCACATGCATTCCGGCTCTATGCCGGGCCAGGATGTCTCTGATGCGTGGTCAGAAAGGTCTGGATCGGTGCGACAGCGTCCCGACCCAGCTCTTCCGCCACAAAATGACCGATTTCGGGGAAGGCTAGCGTATTATGCGCAGGAAAGGCCTCCTCCCATCGGGCGAGCTTGTCGGGCCCGAACGTGGGATCCTTCTGCCCGCATAGAATCTGCACCGGAATTCCGCCGAGGCGCGCACGACGGTCCCAGAGCGAGGCAAGCCAGTCGCTCTCGCCGATCAGCGCCTTGGCCAGCATCCATGTCGCCTGGCGGGAGGCGGGCGTCGGAAAGGGCCGGATATAATGCTGGTGGATTTCCGGCGTCAGCCTTGATCTGTCGCCCATGACGCGGGGAATGACGAAGCGCGGGAAGGCGTTGAAGGTGCGACAGACAAAATGGCCCAGAGGGCTGCCGACCACCCGACTGAACCGCTCGGCGCCAGCGACGCCCTTGAGCGACCAGCAGCTAGTGTTGAAGATGATCAGCCGCTTCACATTCTCCGGATGCGCCAGCGCATAGGAGAAGCCGATGGGCCCGCCCCAGTCGTGGATCACCAGAGTGATCTCCTTGAGCCCGAGCGCTTCGATAAAGCGGGCGAGATTGTCGGCATGGAGTTGCGGCAAATAGGAGAGGCCTTCAGGCTTGTCGGACAGTCCGAAGCCCAGATGATCGGGCGCGATACAGCGGTACCGGTCGCTCAGGCCACGGATGAGGTGCCGGTACATGAACGACCAAGTCGGATTGCCGTGGACGAACAGCAGCACCTCGCCTTCGCCCTCGTCGACATAGTGAATATTGCCTTGCGGTGCCGCGAACAGCCGCGATCGAAAGGGATATTCGGCCTCGTCGACCCATTCGGGCCTTTGGAAATGCTGCACGTTCCCGCTCCTCTTGCTGTTTCGATTCTTCCGGCTGACCGGAGCCGAATTCAAAAATCGATGCTGGCGGCGATGCCTTCGAGCTTGCACACCCGCTCCTGCAGATCGGCCAGTTCGATGAGCGACGCCGTCCCGGATCCCGCGCGCGCCGCTCGTGGCGCGCGCAGCGCACCGATCTCGAGCCGGCGCAGATCCAGCCACCCACGCCAGCCGCGAAGCAGGGCCTGGCTGATGATCAGCAGTGCCATCAGCGACGTAGCAATAATCATGAGCGCCGCATCAGGCATAGCGCGCCGCCGTCATCGAGACGGTCGCCACGACGAGCAGGACTGCCGCAACGCGGTGGCTGACGCGCATGCGCGACCATGCGCCGGTCTCATCGTCTCGTGACATATGCAGGCCGCCGCCGACGACGATAATCTGAACCGCGACCGCAAGGATGGCGAAGAAAGCGCCGAGCGCCAGCAGCGTCTCCATCATGCCGAACGATTCTTCGTGCAGCGTTAGCCACAGATAGACACCCGTGGCAGCTGTCACGGCCGCTGCGCCGAGCTGCGGTCGAAAAAGCCCTTCGCAATTAGCGCTTCCTGCTCGCGCCAGCGCGAACGTCGAGCCGGCCCAGAACATGGCGGCGAGGACATGAAGCGACAGGATGATCATCAACATCTGCTGCATCTGGGATTGCTCCTGCCTCGAATTGAGGTTCGCTATACGGCATGTATAATGTAATATGAAAGGTGACAATGTCCGAGCGATCTTATGTCAGTCGGGCGCGGAGCCATGTCTCGTTGAATGAAGCGGAAAGGGTTTCGAAGGGGTCTCATGCGTTCTGCCATTCCCTACGCCCTTGCGGCCGCCTCAGCCCTGTCGATGGGCCTTGCTCACGCCGCCGATGTCGGGCCCAGCCCGCCTGCGCCCCGGATATGGCAGCCTGGCATTGTTTCGGGACCTCTCCACGATTCTGCGCCGGCATTCACGCCGGACGGTCGGCACGTGTACTTCGGACGAAGCGGCGGCGCCGATACTGCGCGTCCGACCCTCTACGTCTCCGAGCGCGCCGCTATATGGTCGCCGCCTGAGATTGCGAGCTTTTCGGGTCGCTTCAGCGATATGGAGCCGGCCATGGCGCCGGACGGCTCGCATCTCATCTTCGTATCCAACCGACCGATCGTAAAGGGTGGCGCGCTGTTGGACGGCCACTTCAACAATCGCGATTTTCCGGCGCAGGGCGGCGCGCTCTGGCGGGTCGATCGAACCATCGGCGGCTGGTCGGAGCCGCAGCGCTTGCCCGACAGCATCAACACGCCCCAGGGCGCCAGCTTCGCACCGGCGATCGCGGCAGATGGCAGCCTCTATTTCATGCGCTCGGATCCACAAAGCGGCCGATTCCGTCTCTATCGATCATCCTGGTCGGCCAGCGGTTACGGCGCGCCCGAGCCGCTGAGCTTCAGCACCGGAGCCAGCACCGACGTCGATCCGGCTGTAGCGCCCGACCAGTCCTTCCTCGTGTTCGGATCGGGTCCGGCCCGAGCAGCAGTCGCTCGCGGAATGGACCTCTTCATTGTATTCCGGCGAGCGGATGGAGGCTGGGGACGACCGGTGCATCTGGGCGAGCGCGTCAACGCACCGGGCTCCGACGCCGAGGCGCGACTCTCGCCAGATCATCGCACGCTCTTCTTCAGCAGTGAGCGAAAGACGGCCCACCATCCGGATGCGCCCTGGAATAACGGGCTCTACAATATCTGGTCCATGTCCTTGCGATCTCGGATGATGGCCGAACTGAAACACAGATCGCTCAGCGAAGCTTCCGGTGGACACTGATAACGACTTAGCCGCGGAGGTCCATTATCGACCGCAATTGCGCCAGGCACGCCTGCAGGACCTCCGTCGCCTGCTCGGCCTTGGCGATCGACATCGCGCCCGAGAACATCGCCACGACCATGTTGGCGAAGCCTTCGGGGTCACGCCGCGCGAAGACCGCGCCGCCGGCCTCGACATCGAGCCTCAGGCGTTCGGCGATCGCCCCGCGCCTACATGATCGACCTCTACCCAGTGGCGGCGGGCTACGCCATCGAGGCGATCGTACGCACCCGGCCGCTCCCGGGCCGCCGCCAGGCCGTTGAATGGCTGATCGCAGAAACCCCAGAATCACCGAATGCGACAAGAGCACCAGCGACGATTGCTACGTCGCCCGCACCTTCGTTTGGGCGGTGTCCGACCTCGATCGGCTGACCGAAAGGCTTTCCGACGATTCCGAGACCAACACGGCCGTGGTGAAGTCCAAGCTCTTCCCGCGTCCGCTGCCGCTTCTGCCGTAAATTCGGGGACCGTTCCGCAAGCCCTGGCCAAGGCCTCTCAGCCCCCAAAGCTCTTCCGGACGATCAGGTTGACGATTGGCTTGACCTGGGCCGCCCGGTCCTGGACGAGCGACAGATCCGCCACGTCTCGAGGTCCGCCATAGATCCGCCGCGTCGCCCGGAAGCCGCGGGACGTGACGTTTTCGACCTCCAGCCGGAGCACGAGGTCCGCCTGCGGCTTCCATTGGCCGTAGGTGATGACATAGGTCCCGAGCTTGCTCGTCGAGACCTCGTCGAAGCGGTAGGACGTCCGGCGCCAACCGCCGAACAGGTCGGCTCCCAGCTCGAGGTTCCAGGCTGGGACCTGCTTGCTGAAATGGCTTTCCCATTCCAAAGGCCGCAAGCCCGAGATCGGCCGTTTGGCGTGGGTCGTCGGATCGGTGACCTCGCTGCGGCGGACCTTGAGCAGCCCCCGATATTCGGCGTTGGAAAGCCCCAGCCGGCTGAGCGGAATGCTAAGGCTCAGTTCGACCTCGTCCTTGGAGCCCTTGCCGATGTTGGCGGGCGCGTCGAAGACACCGGTCGGATCGTAGATGGGCGCGCGGTCGATCGTGTCGCTGAGGGCGGAATGGCGGGCGGTCAGCACCGCCGCTCCGCTACCCCAAAAGCGCTGCTCGACCTGGAGTTCGGCGACCCAGGCCTGTTCGGGCACGAGATTGATGTTTCCGGCCCGCAGGACGCCGTCATTGAGGGCGGCGCTGGAGACGAAATCGTCGAAGTTGAGTTGTCCCACGGCCCGCTCGCCGCGGGCGCGCAGTTGCAGGTCGCTGCGGGCCTGCCAGACGACCAGGAGGCGAGGCTTTGGATAGCGCAGGCTCCGCTCGACATTGACCAAGCGGTCGCGGGAGCGTCCCATGATCTTGGACCCTTCCTGGCGCAGTCCCGCTTCGAGCGTCCAGGCGGGCTTTGGGCGCCAGACCGCCTTGGCGAAGGCCTCCGACCGCGCCTCCTCGACGCGGACCTGCGGCGCCGGCAAGAACTGTGGCGAGCCCTTGAGCGCCAAGCTGGTGTCGCTGTCGAGCCTGTTCCTCGCCACCTCGCCGCCCGCCTCCAGCGACAGGGCCAGGCTCACCCGGAACCGGCCAACGACCCGCCCGATGGTCTCGGTTGTCGACACGGCCTGGCGGTAGTCGAAGTCACCGGGTGGCATGGTAGCCGCCGAGCGCAAATTGCGGTCCTCCGTCTGGTGCAGGCCGACGACCTCCACGCTCGTACGCGCGCTGATGGCGCGGTCGAAACGCAGGCCAAGCTCGGACTTGTCGCGCGCCCGCCGGTCTTCGCTGGCAAGGTCGCGCGGACCTGGCGAGATGAAGCGGCTGGTCTCGTTGAAGCGATAGTCCTCGCGGTAGAGCCGGCCGTTTATTTTCAGCGTCCCGCCGAAAAGGCCATGCTCGAAAGCGCCGGTTGCAGTGTTCATGCGGTAGTCGGCGTGAGACTTGATGTCCGACCGGGCGAGCAGCCTGCCGAGCGGGTCGGTTTGTTCATAGACAGCGGGCCCCACCGAACTGTCGGGCGCGCCCTCGCTACGCAAGCCAAGCTCCCACCGCCCGCCCGCCGCAGCGCCCGTGCCCTCGAGGCGGAAGCCCGGCATGGTCCGTCCATAATCGCCAACATAGCGTCCGGACAGTTGGACAAGACCGGCGGCTGCGCCGGCCTTCTTGCGCACGACATTGGCCAGGATGGTCTTGCCTTGCATGTCAACGCCCGGCACGCCGCCCCGGATCACCTCGACATAGTCGACCTGGCCAGCGGGTATGCGACTGAGAATGGCATCGAGGCCGTCGCTCTTGGCGGCCGGCCGTGCGCCATCGATCAACACGTTGCCCGCTGCCCCCTCGAACCCGCGGACCGCATCCCCCATGTCGAGGGTGAAGCCGGGGAGGTGCGCGACCAGGTCCTTGGCGGTGCTCGGCTGGAAGACAGCGAAAAACCCGGGCCCGTATCGCGTGACGCCCTCGGCGGCGGCGGGAGCGAGGGCCGACGTGGCCGTCGCCTGGGCAAGGAGCGCAGCAAACATCATAAAGGAAGGCCTTCGAAGGTCCGGTCCTGGGCGCCGACACTTGTGAATGGGTTTACAGTCTGTCTGCGCAAATCCAGCACTCCGGCGGCGGCGCCAACCGGCGAGATTGGCCATACCTCGTGATTTTGGTGACCCTCCAGTGAGGTTAATGGCATGTTGCGGACATCCACAGCGATCCTAGTTGGCTTGACGATCGGCCTTGGTTGCGCGATTTCGTTATACAGCTTGTTTATGCTCTAGCCAGCAAACTTCGTCTTGGACCGGACAGCGCGATGAGGTTAAGGTGGCCGCTTTCGTCGCGCTCCATCGCGAAAGGAAAGCTGTGGCGGCGTCCTCCGCCACCATCACAGGCTCGTCGTCCTTGATAGCGTAGTCGCCGAACGACCGGTCGCGCGCCGGCTTCCTGGCGGCCAGGCCGCAGCTCGACTTGAACCAAAGCCGCGCCTCGTCGACGAGCCGGACCATGGCAATGGACGCATTGAACAGGTCCCACGCATGCTCCGCCAGACAGTCGAACGCTTGGCTGGGCGCGGTGTCGAGGAGGTCTAGGCTACGCAGAGCCTGCAGTCGTTTCCCGGCGCCGAAGATAATCACCCGCTCCCGAAAGCGCAGATTGGCACGGCGGCAATCGGCAAAGCGTTAAGCCGGGTTGCGACATGGCCGCACAGCCGCGGCCGCGATCCCCCCGCCATCGCCCAGTATCACCGGGTCAGGTGAGCTTGGTCGGCTGCCGACCGCCCAGCCGCTGGGTCGCGACCGCCGGGAGTTGAGTGAGGTTGAGGGTCGCGAAGACACCGCGTCCCATCCCCCCGATCATGAATCGGATGAAGTCGGCCTGGGTCTCGAGCATAGCGGCGCGCTCGAGGGCGCCGGCGTCAATGGCGTTGAAACCAAGCTCCTCGGCCAAAGCCCCCACGGCCGCCTTGGCCTCCTCGTCGTCCCCAGCCAGGAACACCGAAACGCCGTGGCTGCGGAGGATGACAGGATCGTGCTCGAAGATCTCCTGGGCCATGGTGTTGAACGCCTTGACCACCCTGGCGCCCGGGGCGGCCTTGGCCAGGCGCTCGGCGAAGGCCTCAAGGATGGGCGGATAGTGAAAATCCGCAGGCACGGGCCCGTTGTTCATGTCGACGACCACCTTGCCGTCGAGGAGGCTGGGGTCGCGCAGGACCTCACCTGGCATGGCGCGAACGCCCCAGACGACGATATCCCCGAATGCGACCGCCTCGTCATTGCCACCGCTGCGGGCGGCCCCGCCGCACAGGGCGACCGCCCCTTCGGCCTGGGCGATATCGCGCGCCCCGAAGAACACTTCATACCCGGCCAAGGCAAACTTCACGCCCAAGGTCCGACCCATGTTGCCCGTACCGACGATGCAGATCTTCATGCCTGCCTCCAGGAAAAAGAAGCGGCAATCTGGCCTGGGCCTATCAGATCAGGCAAATTGATCCCGATGAGCATGAAGATCAGTAATATTGAATATCTTGGCGGCGCGGAGTTCAGCGAGGCGGACCTGCGCAAGCTTGACCTCAATCTGCTCCTCGCGTTCAGCGCCGTCATGCGGACGGGCAGCGTGCGGGCCGCGGCCGAACGGCTGTTCCTGGGCCCCTCCGGCGTGAGCATGGCGCTCTCGCGCCTGCGCCTCCACTTGGGTGAAGAGCTGTTCGTGCGCGGCAAGGCAGGCCTGGAGCCGACGCCCTTCGCCGAGCGCCTGTTCGAGTTGATCGCGCCGGCGCTTGGCGGGATCAGCGCCGCGCTCGGCGAGGTTGGCAGCTTCGACCCTTCAAGCGCCGAGCGCACAGTTCGCATCGCCATGTCCGACGACATCGAGACGGCCCTCGCGGCGAACCTCGCCCAGCGGGTTCGACGCGAGGCCCCGGGTATCACGCTCATCCTTCGAACGGGCGACTACCGCCGCGCCCCCTCCCTGCTCGATGGGGGCGAGGCCGACCTTGTGCTGTGCGCCAAGCCCCCCGCGCTGCAGGCGCGCCACCGCGCCCGCGCGCTCTACCGCGAGGAGTTCGTGCTGCTGGCCGACGGGCCGCGGCTTGGCCTACCCGAGCGGCCCTCGATGGAGACCTACCTCACTCTGGCCCATGTCCTCGTCTCCGCCGAGGGCATGGCGACGGGACTGACCGACGAGGCTCTGGCGAAACTGGGCCGTGCGCGGCGGGTCGCGCTCGTCGCCGAGCGCTTCTCGACCCTCCCCTACCTCCTTAAGTCCGCCGACCTCGTGGCCAACGTGCCTCGGCGCGCGGCCGAAAGCCTGGCCGGAGCTTTCGGGCTCAGCCGCCACGCCCTGCCTTTCGAGAGCCCGGCATTCGAGGTCTCCGCCATCTGGCCAGGGCGGCTCGAGCGCGACCCCGCCCACGCCTGGCTGCGCACCGTGGTGGCCGAGGAAGTCGGCGAGCCGGCCGCATCAGGGTCCGGCTGATCCTTTAGCCGCCCGCGCCCGCGGCGGGGCGATTGTGCGTCTTTGGCGGACCAGATTATGTGCGTGACCCATATACAGGGCGTACAAGGCATGACGCGCCGCTACGATAATTAGGATCGGCTCGGCTACTTAGCTTCCTTCTTGTTCCGCGCGGCGCGCTTCGTCGTGGATTCAGCTCTTCATCACCGGCGCTGGAGCCGCGAACAGGACATCGCATACATGCGCGAAACACTCGGGGAGCCTGAAACGTCCGCGATCCGTGAGGTCGAGCGCTACTGCGTCCAACCAGGTCAGGCGCTGAGCTATATGCTCGGCTGGCGGATCTTCTCCAAGGCACGAGCTGGCGCCGAGGTTAGGCTGGGTGCGTGTTTCGACCTTCGCACTTTCCATGACACGGTCCTGCTTAACGGAGACATGCCTCTCGACGTTCTGGCCCGCGTGATCGACGCCCGGGCCGCTGCTTAGGATCGCCCGCGGAGAACTTGTGCGACAGTGGGTCTGCTCCTACTCGGGACATGCACAGCCTTTGCGACGGTTGTTTCTCAGGGATGATGCGTTTTCACTGACCAGATAACGAAGGCTTTGCGGTCCCCTGATAAGCGGCCGAAGAGGCCCTTCAAGGCGCTCGAGTAGGGATAAGCTTGGTTGACGCGATTGAACGAAGGAAACGGCGCTACGTCAGTCCGGCGCGTGCGGCTGCAGCCGCCGAAAAGCGCGAGCGCGTGCTCGAGGCGGCCACGCTTCTCTTGCGCGAGGTCGACGGGATCGCTTCCTTCACCTTGGATGCGGTCGCGAAGGCTGCTGGTGTCACCCGTCTTACCGTTTACCACCAATTCGGATCCCGTCGCCTACTGATCGAAAGCATATTTGACAGGCTCGCGCGTCGTGGCGGATTGCTGGATATCGGTCACGCAATCGCGAAGGACGATCCCTACGACGCGATACGCGACATAGTCCGTATCTTCTGTCGCTTCTGGGGGAGTGAACCAGCCGTCCAACGCCTGAATGACGCAGCAGCTCTTGATCCGGAAATCGAACAGAGCTTGGCCGAAAGACACGAACGTCGTCGCCAGCTGCTGTTAACTACCGTTGATCGCATCGCGCCGAAAGCCTCTGCCAAGCGTAAACAGGAAACCATCGATTTCATCTACGCCCTAACCGCGCCGCAGATGTTTCGCTCCCTTTCGTCGGGACGATCCACGAAGCGGACTTGCGATCTCATCACCGAAGCCAGCCTTGAGGCGATTGGGCGCCTAACGCGCCAGGAGAATTGATTGGCAGCCAATTCGCGCCTCGCTCCGAAAACACGACATTCGTGACGAGGCGCCGGCAGGAGAGCGAAGTACCCTTGGGGGAGCTTCAATCTTTACCGGCATAACCGCGCCAGATCGAAAAAGCAGCGTGTTAGATCCCCCCACAACCGGCGGGCCTCCTCGGCCGATCACCTCCGGATATTCCTCGGGCCAGAAGAGCTTGGCCTTGGGCAGACGGCGCACGCCCCTGGAGTTGGGCAGGATGTGGTCGAGATAGTCGGGGCTGTCCTTGGCGAAGATGTCGTCTGCCATGCCCCAGGCGATGCGGACAGGGACCTTGCACCGGCGCAGGGACGCCTCGATCCCGGCCAGGGGTTGGGGTCCAGGCCCAGCGTATAGGCGTTGGTCAGGGCCTTGCGGGCCGGAGTGGCGATCAGCGGACCGAAATACATCTCGATCGCCGCGTCGGTCGGCTGGTTCGGGTCGGAAAAGCACATGCCGCCAAAGCCCTGGGGCGAGCGCGCCAGGACGTGGTCATTAAACCACGGGACCAGCCACTGGTCGGGATAGGTCCCCTCGCGGGCCAAAGCCAGGACCGGCTGCAGGGCCGGGGGCGGGCTGTCGGGCTCGACGTCGCAATTGGTCAGCAGCAGGGTGCGGACGCGGTGGGGATAGCGGGTGACGAAGATCTGGGCCACGGCACCGCCGCTGTCGTTGGCGACGAGATCAACGCTGGCGATCCCGAGCTTGTCGAGGAAGGCCGCCAGCATGTCGGCCTGGTCCGACGGCGCGACGCCCTAGCCCGTAGCCGGGCGGGTGAAGCCCAGGCCCATGGAGTCGGGGGCAATGCAGCGGCGGTAGGACGAAAGGCGCTCGAAGGCCCCGCGCCACTGGAAGCCGTTGAGTAGGAAGCCGTGCAGGAACAAGGCGACCTCGCCTCGCCCGCGCTCGACATAGGCGATGTCGCCGAATTTGGTAGGAAGATAGCGGCGGCTGGAATTCCAAAGGCGGGCGGCCCGGCGTCGTCCTCGGCACGTGGCAGGCCACGGCTAGCGCCCAAGGCGACCTTGGCCAGGGCGGGGGCTCCAGTGGTCAGAGCCAGAAAGCCGGCGGCGGTGGTGATGAATTGGGGGCGTTGCATGATCCGTCTCCCTCTTGGCTTCGCGAGAAGGGCCTCGGCGGCTCGATGGACGGAGGGATAGAAGAAGGCTGATCACGGACTCCATGACCTGTCAGGTCATTGCGACCGGATAAGCCATGGCTAGTATCGCGCCATGCACATCATGGCCCCCGGCCGCCCCTCGCCTGACAATCCCTTTGGTGATCTGCTCCGGCAATGGCGCGTGTCGCGTCGCCTTAGCCAGATGGACCTAGCCCTGGAGGCAGGCGTCTCGACCCGCCACCTCAGCTGCGTGGAAACCGGCAAGGCCCGGCCGAGCCGCGAACTGGTGGCTGTGCTGGCCGGGGCGCTGGAGATACCCATGCGCGACTGCAACGCCCTGCTGGTCGCAGCCGGTTTTGCACCCGGCTATCGCGAGACGGCCCTCTCCGATCCGCAAATGGCGCTGGTGAGGAGGGGCCATCAAGTTCATGCTGGCTCAGCAGGAGCCCTATCCTGCCTTCGTCGCGAACCGGCACTGGGACGTGATGATGGCCAATGCGGGCCTGGTGCGCGCCTTCGACTGGCTGCGCGACGGGGTTAAGCCGCACGGCAACATCCTGCGCCAGATCTTCGACCCGGCCGACATGCGCCCCTTCATCGAGAATTGGGACGAGGTGGCCGGCGACGTGATCCGCCACCTGCACCACGAGATCGCCGCCAATCGGTCGGACAAGGTCTCTCGCGCCCTGCTGGACGAGATCCTGGCCTATCCAGACGTGCCTCGGACGTTCGAGACCCGTGAACTGGGGACCATGCCCATGCCGCTGATGACCGTGGTGTTCCGCAAGGGCGACGAGCGGCTGCGCTTCTTCTCGGCTCTGACCATCTTCGGCGCCTCGCGCGACATCACCCTCGAAGAGTTGCGGATCGAGTGCATGTTCCCCGCCGACGAGGAGACCGCCGCACGCTGCAAGGCCCTGACGGCGGGCTAGCCGGTCGCGCGAGAACGGGCCCATCCATGGGTAGGCCTGAGCAGTATTGAAGGGAGTAATGTCGGATCCGAGTGTCAGCCCGCCAAATCATATTTTGGCCGTGCGCGCCACCCAACGGCCACTAACCACCAAGCTTCATCAAAGACCGCAATTGCACTAGACACGCCTCCAGCGCATCGGTTGCCTGCTCGGCCTTGGCGATCGACATCGCGCCCGAGAACATCGCCACGACCACATTGGCGAAGCCTTCGGGGTCGCGCCGCGCGAAGACCGCGCCACCGGCCTCGATATCGAGCCTGAGGCGTTCGGCGATTGCCCCGCGCCAGGCGGCATATTCACCGGCCACGGCGATGCGGAAGTCGGTGTCGGCCAAGGCCAACTCCATCGTCAGGTTCCCCAGCGGGCATCCCTGGACCGAACCCTTGGCCTCAAGCTGGGCGATGGTGCGCTCGAAGATCGCGGCAATCCCCTCGGCGGCCGAGGGCGCGGCCTTGACCACCTCGATCCAGGTTTCGGCCAGCTCGGCCGATACCCGCTCGCTGATCACCGCCAGGCCTAGGTCTTTCTTGCTGGGGAAGTGGTGGTGCAAGGCGCCGCCGGTCACTTCGGCCTCGCGGACGATATCCTGCATGCTGGTAGCGCCGTAGCCGGCCGCCTGGAACGACTGCGCGGCCGCGTCCAGCACCTTCCGCCGCAGCCCGACGGGATCGTTGGTTCGAATTCGATTACGCCGCCCGGCCATGCGCTTCTCCTTGCCCTCTCAATAGCGATGTTGACAAAACCGGACAACCGGTCTGTTTATTATCCAGTCGCCCGCGGCCTCACCACACCGAGCAAGGACCCGAACGCCATGACGATCACCACAGTCGTTACAGCCGCCCAGGAGGCGACCGCGCGTCACACGGTGCTGGAGCTTCGCCAATACAAGATCGTGCCCGGGCGTCGGGACGACCTCATCGACCTGTTCGAGCGTTACTTCATCGAAGGGCAGGAAGCGACTGGCATGCGCCTTGTCGGTCAGTTCCGTGACCTCGACGATCCTCACCGGTTCACCTGGATCCGGACGTTTCCGAACATGTCTGCGCGGGAGAAGGCGCTCAACAGCTTCTACTATGGCCCTGTCTGGCTCACCCATTGCGATGAGGCTAACCCGCTGCTGTTCGACAACGACAATGTGCTGCTTTTGAAGCCGGCAACGGCAGCCTTCGCCTTCCCGACGGGATCGGGGCCCGCGCCGAATAATTCCCTGCCGGTAAAGGCGGGACTTGTCGTGGCTACGATCCTCTATCTGTGGAAGGATCCTTCGGAGGGATTCACCGAGCTCTTCGCCAAGAAGCTGGCGCCGGAGTTGGAGGCCGCCAGCTTGCCGGTGCTCGGCGCCTATGTGGCGGAGAACTCGGAAAACAGCTTCCCGCGCCTGCCCGTCCGTCAGCACGAGAAGGTCTTCGTCTGGTTCACCCGTATCGAGGACCTGGCGGCTTACGACGCGGCCCAGGAACGCCTCCGGGCTCGGCCCACCTGGCGCGACGGCCTTGCCGCCGCCCTGGCCGATCATGAGGAACGTCCCGCCCAGATATTGCGCCTGGCCCCAACGCCGCGATCGCGGCTCCGCTGAGCTGGCCTAGCCATACCACCAGGGCGCTGCACGAGGTCGCGATCCCTCCCGATTGGCCAAAGGAGCTGCGCCACGCCGATGGCTGCCTAAGACTCGATCCTATCACATTTCATCTGGGTTTCGGATCCGACTTGGCGATCACCGCCTTCACCCCGGCCAGGGGCACGGACACGTTGGAACATCTTACAGCGCTCGCCGAGAAACGGAAACTCGGTTCGCGATAGTCGATTGGGTTTTATAGACAAAGTTTGATTGTGAAATCCGGAATTCGAATTGTGAAGGCGACTGCCGGCGAGTTCCAACGCATCGATCATCAGCCTGCCTTCCGTCTCGCGGCGCAGACACAGATCGCCGCAGCCTCGTGTTGAAGATCGAGAACAACTGCTGGAACTCTGCTCACCATGCCGATGATCCCCAAGCGCACTTTCCTCTGCCTGGCGCTCGCCCTTTCCGGCTGTGTCCCGTCGACGCATCTGATCGGCACACAGGCCGGGATCGACGCTGCGGCGACCGAGGGGCTCCAACGCGCTCATATTAAATCTAAAATGCAACTGTAATGCTAGTTTTCGGCGGATTTTCCTTTTGAAGGAGGGTTCTCGGATGAAGCGGAAGCGGTTTTCGGTCGAGCAGGTCGTAGCGGTGTTGAAGCAGGCTGAGCTTGGCCTGGCGATGGCGGACCTGATCCGCCAGGTCGGGATATCCGAGCAGGCATTTTTTGAGGAATTGGCGAAATGTCGGCGTTTCATGTAAAAAATGGATCTAAAGTTCCACTGAATGTTATCATTGAGCCCTTTGGTGATAGGTACATTTTTGATCCAGGGGCGTCTTATTATATTGACGTCCAAGGCGAAGAAGGGAGTGAGTTGGAGATCGTCCATTATGATGGAGGATTGGCAATTTGGACGCACGGCCTGTCCAATGTTTACTTCGATGAGAAACTGCTCAAACCTAGCTAAAAGACTGCTGGAAAATCGGATTGCCAGTGCCGGGGGTCTCGCGGACGGTGTGAAGCGTCCCGGGTTTTCTGGAGGCAGTTCAGTTTGAGTCAGGCGGCCATATCGAGGTTTTCAATGGCCGCATAGTAGTTGGCCTCGGCCTCGGCAGGCGGGATGTAGCCGATGGGACCGAAGAGGCGGTGGTTGTTGAACCAGTCGATCCAGCGCAGGGTCGCCATTTCTACCGCCGAGACGCTCGGCCAGGAGCGCTGGCGCCAGATGACCTCGGCCTTGTAGAGACCGTTGATCGTCTCGGCCAAAGCGTTGTCGTAAGAATCGCCCACGCTGCCGACCGAGGGGACCAGATTGGCTTCGGCCAGACGCTGGGTGTAGTTCATGGCAAGATATTGCGATCCGCGGTCGTTATGATGAATAAGTCTGTCGTCGGGGCCGGGCTTGCGCACATGAGGGCCTGCACCTGAGCGAGCTTCTCCTCGGCGCTGCCTTCAAAATTCCCCTGCATCGGTTCAGCGCCCTCTGAGCAGGATGGAGGAGGGGCAATGGTCCGAGGGATGCTGGTCTTCCGGCACCCCATAGGTGAATTCCGCGAAGGAGCCGGAACCATCCGCCTGACCGCCTTGGGGTCGAGCACGATATGATCGATGAACTCGTGATAGCGGCTTTTGCAGCTAGCGCGCTGTCCCGCATCGGCGAGCACCAGATCGGCCTCAGGCTGCTCCGGCCGGTCGATTTCGCTCCAGAAGGCGTCCTTGCGGCTGGCAAGACGGCGGTTCCAGTCGCCGAGGATCGCGAAGCCCACACCCTCGCTGATCCGGGCATCGATCCAGCGCTCGACCACCGGCAGCTGAGCGAACAGCACGTCACAGTCCCTGTCCGACGGCGCATGGCCTGAATTGCAGCCCGATTTGAGATGCAACGCCAACAGACGGATCGGCTTGGGCGTACCGAGCGTGATGTCGACGCCCCAGCGAAGATCGGGATTGCCCAGCCCCAAGTCCGACACGTCGGGATTGCGCGTGAACGGCACGCCCTTGCGGATCGCAAAGCCGACATCCTGCTTACGGATCGCAAGTCCCTTCTTGCCGTAGCACCCGCCGCCCCGACCACTATCCGGCCGTTTGGACATGATCACCGTGTAGCGCTCAGGCAGAAAGACGCGCTCCGCCGCCGCCCGGCTCTCCACTTCCTGCAGGGCTATGACATCCGCACCAAGCCTGTCGGCATAGCCGCGCAGCGCAGCATAATCGGCTTGCCTACGTGGCCTGCATCCCATGCCGTCCCGTTCGGCGAGATGCTCCATGTTCCAGGTGGCGATGCGCAGTTCCGTCGGCACCGGCGCATGCGGTGCCTGGACCGCCTGATCGGCGCAACCAACGAGCAGGATCAGTGACAGGAAGAGGCTGAAGACGGGTTTGAGCATGCCGCTCGTCTAAAGACCTGCGGACAGCGATGCCAGTTGGGCGGTGCTGGCGGAGCCCCCAATCATGCCCTTCTCGTCTTGATCTCAGCGGTTGTCCCGACGGGCCCTCACCTCGGCAGCCAAGACACCCGCCGGATTTTCAGCGTATCAACGGATGGGACCAAATCCGAAATGGATCATGTTTTCATGATCATTCGCGCCAAAATGCGGACAGCTCAGGGCGCAGTCGACTCTGCGCATCCCCCGGTCTCACCAAGATGCATACGACCGTTTTAGAATAAGGAAATTCGAGAGAGGAAATGAGATGCTTGCCGAGGCGAGCCCAGATCGAGCGTTAGACGATGAACAGGAGTGGGGGATGCGCAGAGCCGGACTGATCGACAATATGCAAGCCTGCCTGGACGAGATGGATGCTCTGGGATTCAATTTTGCTGCAGCCCATCTTTCGCTTGGTCTGGACCTGCTGAAAGGCGAACAAGGGGTGCCATTCTGCGCGAGCGCAAGGCGGCCTGGTAGCCGCTAGCCTCATCGACAAATCAGGCGATGGCCAGGCGAGATGGCTGATCTGGCTATCAACGGATCATTTGCTCGAATGGCAATTCGTCGTCGCTAGCGGCGACGGATCCGGCGAAACCAGCCCCAGCGTCACTCGGGCTGCCGTAGATGTGGCTCGCTTCCTTGAGCGTTACCAAGCCGGCTACATCCATTAGAGAACAGCATCGGCTGAAATAACCACCCAGGTCGCCACATAATTTCCGCGATACTGAGCATTCGCGTGAAGTGAGCGGAGCGACACTATGCGTTTGCGGCGGCACTGCACTCGCTTGACAGATATTCGGAGCAGTTGCACGAATGCCGCCCTCAAGGGGAATATTCATATATGAAACTCAAGAATTGCCTGCCGCTTGCGGCGGTGGTGGCACTCGCCTTCGCGTCTTCGGCGCATGCCTTCGAGAAGCCCAAGAAAACCTATGTCGTCGTCAACGAAGCCGCCGGCGTGCCCGTCTTCCCGTACGACATTACCGATCGCCCCTATGAAGTGATCGGTCAGGTAGAGGCGGGAGTCCGCAAGGCCACGATCTTCAGCAAGGAAGCATCGCAGGAAAAAATCTATCGCGAGCTCTGGGAACGCGCCGAAAAGATGGGAGCCGACGCTGTCGTCAAGGCGAACTATGGCGATTCCCATGTATCGGCATTCAGCTGGGGCAAGACCAACGCGACCGGCGTTGCCATCAAATTCAAGAGCGACGCGACCACGACTGCTTCCGGCGCTGCCGGGGTAGGAACCGCTAACTGATTCCAAAGCCGGGCGCTTAGCGCCCGGCCACCGCGCCACCTTCTCCAGAAGGACATGTCCTTGACCAGAATTATGGTCGCGATCGGGCTGTTCGCATCGTGGTCGCAGACGGCCATGGCGCAACAGCAAATTGCGCCGCAAGCAGGGCCTGCCGCGGTGACGGCAACAATTATAACCCAGCCTGCGAGCGTTGCGCCGAGCACACTGCTCGTTGATCGCGATACGATGATCCGCCTGATGGTGGTCAATGAGGTGACGACCAAGACCGCCAAGGCAGGCGATAGATTCCTGCTCCGCGTTGACGAGGCTGTGGTCGTCGATGGCGTCACTGTCATCCCCGTTGGCACGAAGGCCTGGGGCGAAGTCGTATCCGCGGAGGAAAGCGGCGTCGTCGGCAAGTCCGGCAAGCTCAGCGCCCGCCTGCTCAACATCGAGCTTCCATCAGGAACGGTGGCGCTGCGTGGCGACAATGCGACGGCCGGTGCGGGCGGCACCGGAGAGACGGTGATGGGCGTCCTGGGACTTGGCCCTTTTGGCCTGTTGGCACGCGGCAACAATGCCAAGCTCAAGGCTGGCGAGATCTTCAACGGCTATCCAGCCACAGATATGCTATTCGTCAAGGCGACCGGCCAGTTGCACCCTGCCCCGCCGTCTGAGGCCCCTCTGGCCATCGTCGGTGCCCAATGAAATCGGCTGCGCGGCGATGGCGGGCTACCGCGACCGTTTTGATCGCCGGCATGAGCCTCGGCTGTTCCATACAAACGTTGGCGCAGGAGAGTTCAACATCGCCGGTTGTTGCCGAGATCGCGATACCCGTTCCGGATCAGATGGTCCTTCGTGCCGGCACCGAGGTGCCGATGCGCACCAATGGCGAGCTAAGTTCGAAGACGAACCGCCAAGGCGATCGCTTCGATCTTACGGTCACCGAAGATGTGCTGGTCGGCCCGCACATCGTCATTCCTCGTGGCGCGCGCGGCATTGGCGAGATTACCCGTCTCATTCCCAAGGGTGCCTTTGGAAAATCAGGCAAGCTTGAGTTGCGCCTACTTTATGTCGAGGTTGGCAACGCCCGCGTGCGGCTTGATGGGCGCGCCGGCGATCGCGGGCGCAGCGGGACGGGCGCTACGGTTGCGACCGCTGTCCTCGCAGGTGTTTTCTCTGCCTTCGTCACAGGAACCAGCGCCAGATTGCCGAGCGGCTCGACACTGGTCGGCTATGTCGAGCGCGATCTGCCGCTTGTATTGCGGCCACGATCTGCTGCCGGTGATGCGCAAATGACGCAAGGAGCAGCGAACTAGGACACGTTCGTTGTCCTCAAGGATTGGGATGAGCGGCCATTTCACCAGCTATTTCCAAAGCCGGACGGGTACGGGCCAGCCGGTCGATTTCATCGCGACCGACATCCTGCGCGTGCAGGACGGCAAAATCACTGACCATTCGCACCTGGAGGACAATCTGACCTTGCTCAAGCAGATCGGCATCATTGCGACCGCTCAGAACCAGAGATCCTGACAAAGGGCCGATAGCCACGCGCACTATAATGAACGTCTGCGGCGATAAGGCGCATGGGACATGAACGGCCGCATCGTATGTTAAAGTGGAAATCTGGCCGATTGCGGACTGGCAGGTTCGGGGCCGACATGGTGCCAGAGCCGCCATTCATCCCCACCGCTGTGGGGTGGCAGCTCGCGACCAATCCGGTCATCCGGCGATCACAACGTGAACGTCTGCTTCTAGCAGAACCGGCCGGCCAGCTACGCATCCACATCCGGTAGTTGAGCGGCCAAGCTCCAAACCCCGGAAGCGGTCGTTCGTGGAGTTGGTTCACCGGCCCACGCAAGCGGCTAATCCATTTTTTGGTCCCGCGGTCTGGCTTCGTGCCGCCCACCGCGCTCTTTCGCCCAGCCAACCTCACTCGAGCTTCGCGATTGAAAACGCTGGCGGGCCGTGAAACTACTGACCGGAGCGCATCGCGGCGGGGGCAAGCTTGCAACAGATCGAAGTTAAGGTTGAGAACGATCATATTCAGAGGATCACCACGGCGCGGCCGCTCGTGGCGATCTCCGAACTGATCTGGAATGCCTATGATGCCGACGCCACCGAAGTTCGCGTTCAGCTCGAAGAAGGGCAGCTTACTCGCCTCGGGACAATCCGGGTAACCGACAACGGCACGGGAATTTCACTCGATGCGGTCGAGGAGTCCTTCCAGAAGCTCGGCGGATCCTGGAAGAAATTAGCAACCAAGACGAACGGAGGCCGCGCCATCCATGGCGAGAAGGGTCAGGGCCGCTTCAAAGCCTTCTCTTTGGGCGAGACCGTTGCGTGGACATCCAACAATGGCGGCCGCCGATTCACCATTTTCGGGCAGAAGGCGGACCTGAAGCGCTTCGAACTGAGTGAACCCGTCGCGTCGTCCGATCAGGGCTGCACGGTCGACATACGAAATGTCGTGAAGGATTTCAAAATCTGGGCCAGCGACGGCTTTGCCGATCGCATCCGGGACATGTTCGCTCTCCAACTCTACGACGACGCAAATTTCCGCATCATCTATGACGGTATCGAAGTTGACGCGCGCGAGGCGATCGCCGCTGTTACGCCCATTCCGATCAGCATTGACCAGGGTGGAAGCGCCCACGAGGCGATACTCGAAATTGTCGAGTGGAAGAAGCCCGTCGACCGAAAGCTCATGCTGTGCCTTCCTGGGCGCTTCAGCTTTCATGAGATGCCACCGGGCATTCAGGCTCGGGGGTTCGAGTTCACGGCATATCTGACGTCCGAGCACTTTCAGAAGCTCGCCGACGACAACACCGAGGGACTGGTCGAACTGGACCCTGCGTCCACAATGCTCATTGAGTCAGCAAAAGCGAAGCTGCGTGAGCACTTCAGAAGCAAGGAAGCGGAACGCTCCAGAGATAAGATTCAGGAGTGGGTAGAAGCCAAAATCTATCCCTATGAGGGCATTGCGGCCGATCCGATCGAGGTCAACGAGCGACAGCTGTTCGACGTTGTCGCGCTGAACCTCGCCGATTACAGCGCCGATTTCGACAAATCTCCGCCTAAGCAGAAGAAGCTAGTCCTTCAGCTTATCAAGGCGGCCATCGAAACCGGCGCCAGTAACCTTCTGTCGATTCTAGAAAAGGTCATCGACCTGCCGAAAGCGCGGCAGGACGAACTGGCGGACCTTCTCCGGAAGACGTCGTTGACCGCTGTCATCAACGCGGCAAAGGCGGTTACGGATCGATTGGAATTCCTCCGCGCTTTGCAGCTGCTGTCTTCGACCCTCAATCAAAGCGGCAGCTTCTTGAGCGGTCGCAGCTTCACCGGATCATCGCTCAAGAGACTTGGGTCTTTGGAGAGCAATACAATCTGATGAATGACGACGAGGACCTCACTTCGGTCCTCCGCAGCCATATCGGTCTCCTCGGCGACGGTCGGGCAAACCTCGGTTCGCCCGAATCCGTCCTAGATGCCGACGGCAAAGCGGCGATCGTCGATCTGATGTTGTCGTGCCGCGTGCCGACCCCGACAGACGACGAGCGCAAGCACCTCGTCGTCGAGCTGAAACGGCCATCTCAGCCGCTGAATGAGGATGTCCTGGGGCAGATTAAGAAATACGCCAAGGCCGTGGCGCTGGACGAGCGCTTCAAACACAGCAAGGTCGAGTGGGACTTTGTCGCCATTTCAAACAAGTTCACCTCCGATGCGGAGCTCGAAGCACGGCAATCAGGAAAGCCGCGCGGTCTCATTCTCGAGCTGGAAGACCCGATCCGAGTGCGCGTTTGGGCAAAGACCTGGGGAGAAATCATTCAGGAAGCCGAGGGGCGGCTCACCTTCTACAAGCGGCGATTGGAGTATCAGGCAAGCGACGACGAAGCGCTTGGCTATCTCCGGACTATCGACGCAGCTTATTTGAGTGATGCGGTCAAAGCGCGGATCGCCGAGCTTGATACGGCGGACAATTCCGATGAGACGGCGCCGGATTGAAGGGTAGACGCAGCGGGTCGGGGACGACGATACACGCCCTCTGACATAATCACCTTTTTCAGGGAGGCCGCTGCATATCTTGGCTCACCGGTGCCCCCGGCGGCTCGGCACCATCGCCGTTCGAGATCGCCTCAGGTAGCGAGGCTATCTCGCCACGATCGATCCGCCGCTATCGGCGCATTTCCGGGCCTGCGATGTGCTGATGCGGCCGCTTGACGACACCGTATGTCATGCCGCCTTTTAGCAACTCCGAAGCAGAGCTTGATCTGGTCCATGCCGCGATCCAGGAGTGGATCGCGCTACTCGCCCACTGCCAGCCGCGCGCGGGTCAGCGCGTGCACCAGCGCCAGCATCTGGCGCAGACGGTCATCGCCCTCCTCGGTCGACCAGGGCTCAACGAGATGGCCGTGCATCACCGAATTGCGAATGTCGTACCAGGTCTGGACATGATCGGGATCGAGAGTGCCCGCCGCGCCGAGCCCGCGCATGAAGGCAAGTACGCTGCGCTTGCTGACCATGCCGAGATTCGAGAGCATCCGGTCTCGAAGGCCGGAATCGTACGCGAAGGCCTTCAGATGATCCTTCATCTTCTTGAGATTGTCAGCGGAGTATTCGGGTGCCCGATCCGCCTGAGTCGTCAGGCCTGACGCCATCGCCTCGGCGGCGCCGGCTAAGGTCAAGGTCAGCGCCCAGCGCGATCCCTGCGCGGCGCCGCACATTTCCTCATAGTAGCGCGTAAGCGGGTTGGACTCGAACTCCCCGCCCTTGGCGATGAAGGTCAGGATGTCGGCATAAGCCTGCCAAAAAGCTTCCGCCCGTTGCGCACCCGGCTCCATCGAGAAGGGCTGCAACAGTCCGATCCCGCTCGGGCCCTTGGTACGGGGCGAAGGACGCAACCACACTTGGGCTGTGCCGTCACCGAGATTGCGCGCGACCATCCGTGGGTAGACGGGCATGCCCAGCAGAATGCGCAGCGGCTCGGTCAGCCAGTTCTCGAGAAAGGGGTGGTTGAGCGCCTCGCTCGTATCGGCGGTGATCCAGAGCGCCTCTTCCTCAGGCTCATAGGCGAAGGTGATTTTCGTGCCGAGCACCTCGAGCGTATGCTGGCCCGGACCATAGGTGGTGCGGATTTCGCGGTTGCCGATATGGGCCTTGGTCGTCAGCCGCTCGCTCATCGGCAGGTCGATGGGCGGGATCAGCAGCAGCTCGACGCTGCTGCGCTTCGATACCCAATGGCCCTCCGCTAGCGTCGAGAGCGCCTGCAGGTCACCGGCCAGGGGCCAGCCCCTGTCATGGTCCGTGAAGAAATCGGCCTGGGTATAGCCGCCGGACCAATGGGCACCGCGATAGTCAACCGCGTCCAGCCGCAGCAGGTCGAACGGATCATAAGGCTGCGCCTTGACCCGGTTGACCACCTCGATCGCTTTACGAAGATCGACCGCGGGTGCGGCGTGCATGAAATAACGAATCTCGGTGGCGCTGCGGATTTCGATCCGGCCCGAGCCGGTGAAGATCACGCCTTCCTCGTCGCGCCCCATCAGCGTCATCACCGGGCATTCGATTGTGCGCGGAATGCTCGACAGGCGATCGCGCCAGGTGCTGAGCGTCCGCACGCCGCTGTCCGCTGCGCCTTCCTCAGGCGCGGCACCCTCCGATTCCACTCGGAGCAGATCGGCCAGCTTGTTGCGGAGAGTGGCGATCCAGGACATCGTGCCCTTCTGCGGCATTCGCGAACGGCGTCAAGGCGGCGCGTGGACTTGTCGTGGCGACACTAGTTAGCGACAAGGGGGGCGGGCGGGCGCAGTACAGGAGGCGCTTTATGGCCACGCGATCTGCGCCGGTTTCTAGACGGCATCATTATACGCCGCGCTACTATCTCGAGCGCTTTCAGGACGCTGACGGCGCGTTGTACCGGCGCGACTGCGAAACGGGTGCCGTCGTGCTCGGCAACAAGGAGCGTTTCGGCTACAAGAACCAGTGGAACACGCTTCGCAATCCGCCGCCCGGCTATGAGTCTGACTGGGCAGAAAAGCGAATCGCTGAGATAGACGGCCTGGCGTCCGCGTTGCTGACCCGCATCTTAGCGGGGGACATGCCCGCCGATTTTCGCCCGATCGCCTACGCCATCTCCTTCATGGTGCATAATCAGCCGCGCATGTGGCGCGAACTCGAGGAGAAACACGCGAGCGAGGTCGAGCACTGGACTGACGACTGGCGGCTCGTCGTGATGCTAAATGCGGCGCTGGAGGCGGCACCGGACTACGTGCCGCCGTATTATGCCGTACAGGCCATCGATCCGGCCGAACCGGGACTGCGCTTTCTTACGTCAAGCAATCCGGTGATCAACTTCGAGAACCGGCCAACCATGCTGCTACCGGTATCTAGCCGCCACTGTTTGTTCCTCTCCTGGGATCCCGCACATCTGCGTTACGAGCGTAAATCCTTCCCCTGCGGCCGCGACATGGTCGTCGGCATCAACCAGACGACGCTGACGAATGCCTGGCAATATGTTTACTCGTCGACGCCTTCCTTCAACCCATAACTCAGAGCAGCAATCCGCAGCAGCCAACGGCAGCTATCGCCGTCAATAGTCTCGAAAGCCGACGGCCCGCCGAAGGCCAACCCTACTCCTTCGGGGGTGAAGGACACGCGAATGGTCGAAGGTCCGCTTTTCCCAGAAGCTGCCGTTTGCGGTCGCTATCGGGATGGCGGGTAAGTCCCAGCTGCCGACGCCAGTGCGCTGCATCGCGGTATCCGAGAAATGGCTGGTTCCAGGAAGCGCGCTGACGACGCTGAACGACGACAAGTGGGCGCATTTGCGACCTTCAGCACCATTCGTGGGCGATCGCGCTGATGGCGTCCGCGATGATGATCATCTCCTGACCGGTGGCCTGGAGCTGGTTGGTGAGATCGCCCACAGCCTCGCTCCCGATATCGGTCGCCTGTCCTTTTGCGGCCATGGCGGCGGCATCCTCGCAGCGCACGGTCAGCAGATAAAAGCGCCTCCGAAGGGGGTCGTGACGCGCCTTATGGTCGCTGTTGTCCGTATCCTCCACCAAGGCGGAACCCGGTGGCGAAGTCATCCGGCTTTGGGACCGGTCCGCACATTCCATTCGACTGCGCCGCCAGTTCGAGCATTGCTGTCCTCGTGAGTCGCGGCCGGCGCGGGGGCCGGCCGTAGGACCCCGACCGGGCAACCGGCGGGGCTGTGGGTGGTGGGAGCGGCGATGGTGCCGCTTCCGGCAAGGACAACTCCCATGGCCCACCCCAAACTCAGCGATATTCAGCTCATCCTCCTCTCGGCCGCCGCGCTGCGCGACAGCGGCAGCCTGCTGCCGCCCTCCGACACGCTTGGCGCGCTCAGTGACCGCATCCGCAAAGCCATCGGCGGGCTCATCCGCCGTGGCTTCGCAGCAGAGGTCGAGGTCAGCGATGAACAGTGCATCTGGCGCAGGGAGGGCGATCGCCCGATCGGGCTCGCGATTACGCCCGCCGGTCGCGACGCGCTCGCCGCCGGCACCTCCGCCGAGCCACACCCCTCTCTCGCCGAGGCCGGGATGGTCGCTACGCCCCGGGCCAGCACGACCAAGATCGGCAAAGTCCTGGCGCTGCTTGGCCGAGAGCAGGGCGCCAGCCTCGCCGAGCTGGTCGCAGCGACCGGCTGGCTGCCGCACACCATCCGGGCCGCGCTGAGCGGGCTGCGCAAGAAGGGGCATGCCGTCTCGACCGGGAAGGTCGAAGGCGTCACCCACTATCGCATCGCACAGGCCGCCTGAGATGAGGCGGCTTGATGCCCGACTGGCGGCGCTGGCGATGCTGTCGCCGGCGCAGCTTCGCGACGAATGGGCGAGGCTCTATGAATCGGCTGCGCCGCGCCTCTCCCCCGACCTGCTGAAGCTGGGGATCGCCTATCGCCTGCAGGACCAGGCCGGCAAAGGTCTCGCGGCCTCGGCGCTGCGCCAGCTCCGCTCGGGCGGTGCGCCCCCGCCGCCAGCCCGGGAGCCAGTCACCCTGCGGCCCGGCACCGAGCTGGTGCGGACCTGGCATGGCCGCACGCTCCGCGTGTCGGTCGAGGACAAGGGCTTCCGGTTCGAGGGGCGCCGGTATGCCTCGCTCACCGCCATCGCCCGCGAGATCACCGGCGCCGCCTGGTCGGGGCCCCGCTTCTTCGGCCTGACCAAGGCCAGGGAGGTGGCGCATGGCTAAGGCGCGAACCACGGTGAAGACGGCCTCCCGCCAGCTTCGCTGTGCGATCTATACGCGCAAGTCGACCGAGGACGGGCTGGAACAGGAATTCAACAGCCTCGATGCGCAGCGCGAAGCCTGCGCCGCTTATGTCCTCAGCCAGCGTCATGAAGGCTGGACCCTGGTGCCGGGTCGCTATGACGATGGCGGCTTCTCCGGCGGCACGATGGAGCGCCCCGGGCTCAAGCGGCTGCTCGCCGATATCGAAGCAGGTCGCGTCGACGTGATCGTCGTCTACAAGGTCGATCGCCTCACCCGCAGCTTGGCCGACTTCGCCAAAATCGTCGACGTGCTCGACGCGCGCGGCGCCAGCTTCGTCTCGATCACCCAGGCGTTCAACACCACCAGCAGCATGGGGCGGCTCACGCTCAACGTGCTCTTGTCCTTCGCCCAGTTCGAGCGCGAGGTCACCGGCGAGCGCATCCGCGACAAGATCGCGGCGTCCAAGAAGAAGGGGCTATGGATGGGCGGGCCCGTCCCGCTCGGCTATGAGGTCCGCGACCGCAAGCTGGTCGTGAACCAGGCCGAAGCCGAACTCGTCCGCCACATCATGCGCCGCTACATTGCGCTGCGCTCGGTCAACGAGCTCGTCGAGGAACTTGCCCGGGACGGGCATCGCACCAAGGTCCAGCGCCGTGCCAGCGGGCCGCACAAGGGCGGATGCCCCTTCCACCGCGGCACGCTCTACCATCTGCTCGCCAACCGCATCTATCTGGGCCAGATCGTCCACAAAGGGGTCGCCCATCCCGGCGAGCATGAAGCCATTGTCCCGCCCGATCTCTGGGACGCGGTCCAGGACAAGCTCGCGGCACGAGGCCCGGGTCGGATCGTCAAGCGCGAGGGGCTCCACCGCTCCGCGCTCACGGGGATCCTGGTCGACGGTCTCGGCCGGCCGATGACGCCGAACCATGCGGTCAAGGGCGCGAAGCGCTATCACTATTATGTCACGCGCGAACCCTCCGCGGCCGAGCCCGCCTGGCGTGTTGCTGCGCAGGACATCGAGCGCATCGTTGCCGCACGCGTCGAAGCGCTGCTGCGCGACCGCAATCGTCTCGCCCGACTCGTGGCTGCGGTCGATCCAAGGCAGGTCGAAACGGTGGCCGCCGCCGCAGAACGATTGGCGACAACACAGGCGATCCTCGCCGATCCAGCGGCGATTGGCCTCGAGCAGATCGGCCTGCATGAGGATCGCATCGAGATTATTCTCCGCGCGCGCGATCTGCTCCGGGCCTGCAATGTCACGGTCGAGGACGACCTTGAGGAGCGCATCACCCTTACCGCACCCGTGTCCCGCGTCCGGCGCGGACATGAGCTGCGGCTGGTCATCCCTGGAGAGGGTCCAGCGGAGCCACCAGTGGCTGGGCGGAACGAGCGTCTGGTCGCCTTGCTGGCCGAAGCGATCGAAGTGCGAGACAGCCTATTGGCGGCACCCGGTCGATCACTGCATCAGATCGCCCATACCCAAGGCAAATGCCGCAAGCGGCTCGCGAAGCTCATCCGGCTGAGCTGGCTGGTACCCGAGATCGTCCGCGCCATCCTCGAGGGCAGCCAGCCCGCGACGCTCACCCCGCGTGCGCTTCTGGACGCGGAGCTTGCCCTCGACTGGCGCGCGCAACGCGCCGCGCTCGGGATGCCGTAGCGGTCGCACATCCTCAAGTGCCTCGGCGGGCGCTGCGCGACAGCGCCCTTGCGCGTTTGCGGATGGGTCGCTGGCTCCCCCAGAGTCGGTCTTCCCTGACCCGGTCATGCCGAAATGGCCGCCGACTGCCTGCTTCCCGCTCAGTCCTGCGGGAGACGCATAGACCTCACTTGCACGAGTTGAGGTCAGTCATTTGCCCACCAGAGACACGGGCAGATATTCTGCAGGCAAAGTCCGGAGCAGAGACACCGCTCGCCTCACCTGCAAATCGGGAGCCGGCAAAGCCTCGGAAAATGGGGGAGAATTCCCGGAGCACCCAGGAATTATCTAATTATCCCAATAACTTAGAGTGTTTGGTGCGGTCGAGAAGACTCGAACTTCCACGGCCTTTCGGCCACAACGACCTCAACGTTGCGCGTCTACCAGTTCCGCCACGACCGCACGTGAAAACCGGGTTTGTCACCCGGCGATCTGGAGAGGGGCGCGCATTAACAGAGGAATTCGGGGTCTGCAACAGGCTTCGCACCCAAATCTCAATAGAGGAACATCGGCATGCCCTCGACCCGCATCAGCTTCGCGCGATAATGATAGGGATCATAGAGGCCCTCCACATCCACCGACCGGGTCGATCGAAGCAGCGTGTCGGCCGGAACATGATCATATCGGCCCTGATTCAGCGTCACCATCCGCCCCATCCGCCGGGAGTGGATCAACTGCACCGCCAGCCCGCCGAAAGCGAATCCTACCATCCGGTCGAGCGCGTCCGGCTCGCCCGCGCGCATCAGATAGGCGAGTTCCTGCACCACCGTTCCCTGCCCCGTACGCGCCTCGAGATGCTTGGCGAGGCGATGGCCGACGCCCGCCAGCAGCCGCTGGCTGGCGGATTTGGCGATGTCGCTCTTGTCGGGCAGCGCCTCGCCGACGATCGAGGCGCCCTCCGAGATCACGCAGACGGCATAATTTGCGGGCCGCGACTTCTTGTCCGCGACGATCAGCGGCACGAGCCGGTCAAGATCGACCGGCACTTCGGAGATCAGCGTGCGATCGACCTGGGCGAGAAAGCCCGATAGCAGCGCGGTCTCGCCGCTGCGCCGGCCGAACAGCTCGATCACCGCGATCCGCTCATGACTCTCGGTCGTCGTCCGCAGCGCATTGATCGCCTCCACCGAGCGAGTGACCGCGGTCGAGAAGCCGATGCAATAATCGGTGCCGAACACGTCGTTGTCCATCGTCTTGGGGATGGAGATGATCGGATAGCCGAGCCCCGCCAGATGGGCAGAGAAGCGCAGCGTTCCGTCGCCGCCGAGCGTGATCATCGCATCCACGCCCATCGCGTCGAGCACGCGCAGCACATGATCGGTCCGGTCGCCTTCCGGCGCGGTGCGCGGATCGACGCGCGATGTGTGGAGGATGGTGCCGCCCATGCGGTCAATGCCGCGCACCCGCTCGCGATCGAGCTTGTAGCTATAGGCCGCAATACTCGCCGGGTCCTCCGGATCGATCTTCAGGAAGCCGCCCCAGCCCCGGCGGAACCCGATCACCTCCCAGCCGAGATCGATCGCGGAAAGCGTGATCGAGCGGATGCAGGGATTGAGCCCCGGCACATCACCGCCGCCCGTCAGGATCCCGATGCGCATGCAGCCTCCTTTCGACCCCGATATGGTCATCCAGTCCACCAATGCCGTCGCGCCCAACTGGTTTCCACGCCCGCCCGATCCGCCTATTCCCGGATGATGCGCCCCGCCCTCCCCGAAATCGCCGCCGAGGCGCGCCGCCAGCTCAGCCTGGCCTGGCCGGTGATGCTGACCAGCCTGAACTGGACGCTGATGCACCTGATCGACGTCGCGATCGTCGGCCAATTCGGGACAAGCGAGCTCGGCTCGCTCGCGGCGGGGCGCACGCTCACCTTCATCACCATCGTCATGGGCCTGGCGGCGCTGTCCGGCGTGCTCGTCCATAGCGCGCGGGCGGATGGCGCGCGGGACGCGCGCGCCACGGGCGACTATTTCCGGGCCGGCCTGATCTTCGCGCTGGGGCTGGGCATCGCCTGTATGGCGGTGCTGCTATTCTGGGCCGGGCCGCTGATCCGGCTCGCAGGCGTGGCACCGGACATGGCGGAAGGCGGCACGGCGGTGGTGCGTGCGATGGCGCTCGCCTATCCTGCCCAATTCCTGCTGGCCGCCGCTGCCCATTTCCTCGAAGGCGTCAGCCGCCCGCGCCGCGTGACGGTGGTGAACCTCGCCATGCTCCCGCTCAACGCGCTGCTCGCCTGGGCCTGGGTCGGCGGCCATCTCGGCCTGCCGGCGCTGGGCGCGGTCGGCGCGGCGCTGGCGACCGCCACCGTCTCGGCGCTGGGTGCGGCGGCCATGCTCGTATCGGCCTGGACCTTGCCCGATGCGGGACCACGCGGCGTGCGCGATCTTTCGGCTCCGGCCTGGCGCCGGGCAGTGGCGGATACGCCCGCGCTGATCCGTTTCGGCACCGTGCCCGCGCTCGCCTCGGGGCTGGAGCTGGCGGGATTTTCCTGGCTGATCGCATTGTCGACCCAGCTCGGCGCGGTCAGCGCGGCTGCCTTCCAGACGGTCTTCTCGCTGCACAACCTCGCATTCTCCATGGCGCTGGGCTTCGGATCGGCGGCGGGCGTGCGCGTCGGCAATGCGGTAGGCGCGCAGGACTATGGCGCAGCGCTGCCCCGCAGCCTGATCGCGGCGGGGCTGGCGGTGATCGGCATGGGCGCCCTCAGCCTGTTCCTCTTCCTCGGCAGTGATCCTGCCGTCCGGCCCTTCACCAATGATCCGGCGGTGGCGCGGCTCGCGGCCGGGCTGCTGGCGCTGCTCGCGCCCTTCATGATCTTCGATGGGCTGCAGCTCGTCTTCGTCTATGTGCTGCGCTCGCTCGGCGATCAGGTAGCCGCCGGAATCAACGGCATATTCGCCTTCTTCCTCGTCACCGGCGGGCTCGGCTGGTGGCTGGTGCGCGCCGGCCTTGGCGCGCCGGCGCTGATCGTCGCCTCGGCTGCGGGCATGGTGGTCGCCGCCCTGCTCCAGGGCGGGCGGCTATGGTGGGTCAGTTGGCGGCGCCCACGAAGCTCGCGCTGATCGAGCGGGCGGTGCGCGGCACGTCCACCGCCGCCGAATCGAATTCCGCGCTGGATCCGGCGGGCAGCAGCCGCACCGGCCGTACGATCGTCCAGCTATAGACGATCCGCCCCTGCGCATCGCGCAGTTCGGCGCGGATATCGGGCACGCGCTGGGCGCTATCGGTGCGGTTGACCACGCGACCGCTGACAGCGGCGAGCGCATCGCCGCCTTCCCCGCCGATCGCGCCCCAATCGGGCTCGCGCACAATCTCGATGGCGAGCGGCACGGGGCGCATGGCGAGCCCCAGCCGCGCCGCCACCTCGTCATAGCCCAATGTCGCGATCGCGGCCGCGACGCCCAGCGCCACCGCCGCCGTGACGATAGCGAGCGCAATCCACAGCCCCCTGAGCCGCCGGCGCGGGCGGAAGGGCGCCTCATGCGCGAAGGGATCGAAAGCGTCGGGATCGGCCGTCGCCTGAGCGCCTTCCTCCGCCGGCGGTTCCGCGATCCGGACGGGACGGGAAACGGCCGCGGCGGGCAGTGGTGCTGCCATCTGGCTGAATTCCGGTTCCCGCTCCGGTTCGGGCTCAAGCTCGGGTGCCGGAGATACGGCTTCGGCAGCGGGCGGCATCGCCTCCTCTGCCGGCTCGGCCAGTTCCGGCGCAAGATCGGACGGGGCCGCGAACCAGCTATGGCCGCAGGCGGCACAGCGCACCTGCCGGCCGTTCGGGCCGAGCGCCGTATCCGGGATTTCATAGCTGGTCTGGCAGGCGGGGCAGGTAAGGATCATCCGTAGGCAAGCTCGAGCACAGACACGCCGACATAGACGCAACGGCCACTAACCACGCCACCCCGCCCGCCGCAAGCCGCACGATCTTCCGCACCCGCTTTACGCAAAGGGCGGCGCTGTGCCATGGCGATCCTGATCTCAAGGACGAAGGGGTGCGCCGGGCGCGATGGCCAGCATCGTGCAATTCGAGAATGTCGGCCTGCGCTACGGCACGGGCGCGGAAATATTGTCGGACCTGAGCTTCAGCCTGGCCAGGGGTTCCTTCCATTTCCTCACCGGACCGTCGGGCGCGGGCAAGACCTCGCTGCTGCGCCTGCTGTTCCTCGCCCAGCGGCCGAGCCGCGGCCTGATCCGCCTGTTCGGCGAGGATATCGTCACGCTGCCGCGCGATCGCATGCCGCTGTTCCGCCGGCGCATCGGCGTGGTGTTCCAAGATTTCCGGCTGATCCCCTATCTTTCCGCCTATGACAATGTCGCGCTGCCGCTGCGCGTCGCGGGCGTGGATGAGGCGGAGATCGCGACGGCGGTGAACGAGATGCTCGCCTGGGTCGGCCTCGGCAGCCGCGCATCGGCACGGCCGGCGACGCTTTCCGGCGGCGAGCAGCAGCGCGTCGCGATTGCCCGCGCGGTGATCGCCCGGCCCGAACTGCTGGTGGCGGACGAACCCACCGGAAATGTCGATCCGGACATGGCCGGCCGACTGCTCTATCTTTTCGAGGCGCTCAACAAGCTCGGCACGACCGTGATCGTCGCGACCCATGACGTGCATCTGCTCGAACGCGTGCCGGATGCGCGGACGATCCGGCTCGATCGCGGGCGGCTCGACGATCCGGCCGGGATCGTCCGTACCGACATCGCCCGGCCGCTTCCCCGGCGTCCGCTGCGATGAGCGCCGCCAGTACCGCCATGCGCGCCAGCAACCGGCGCCTGCTGCCCGAGGGGCGGCTGGAAGGGCCGCTGCCTTGGCTGATCGCGATCATGATGTTCCTGATGGTGCTCGCCGCAGCACTCGGCCTGGGGCTGGGCCGCGCCGCCGCGAGCCTGGCGGACGCGCTCGCCGGGCGCGTCACCGTGCAAATCGTCGAGGGCGATCCCCGCGCGCGCGAAGCGCAGGCCCGCGCCGCCCAGTCCGAGCTCGGGAGGATCGCCGGCATCCGTGCCGTGCGCCGCGTGGACGATGCGGAGATGCGCGCGCTGCTCGAACCCTGGCTCGGCAATATTGTAAACCATGGCGACGATCTGCCGCTGCCCGCCATGATCGACGTCGATATCGCGCCGGGCGAGCAATGGCGGCTGGCAGCGATCGGCCGAACGCTGGCGAGGATCGCGCCCGCTGCGCGGATCGACGATCATGGCCGCTCGCTCGCCCCGCTCGCCGGCCTCATCGCCTCGCTCACCTGGCTCGCTATCGCGATCGTGCTGCTGATGGCGACGGCGACCGGCTTCGTCGTCGTGCTCGCCACCCGTTCCGCGCTCGACACGCATCATGCGACGATCGAGGTGCTGCACCTGCTGGGCGCTACCGATAGCCAGATCGCTCGGCTGTTCCAGCGGCGGATCGCGCTTGATGCCTTGCTCGGCGGCGCGATCGGCCTCGCCTGCGCCGCGCCCGTCATCTTCCTGCTCGGGCTACGGCTCGGCGCGCTGGGATCGGAACTGGCCGGAACGGTGGCGCTGTGGCCGGCGGCCTGGCTGCTGCTCGGCGCACTGCCGCTTGCCGGTGCCGGGCTCGCGACGATCGCGACGCGCAGGACCGTGCTTGGCGCGTTGAGGCGAACATCATGATCGCCCGCATCGTCGCCTTCCTGCTGCTCGTCTATCTGCTCGGCTTCCCGCTCTTCGCGGTCACGCTGCCGACGCCGGCGGGCAATGGTCCGACCGACGCCATCGTCGTCCTCACCGGCGGGCGCGGCCGGGTGCAGCATGGGCTTGCGCTGCTGGAGGCGCGGCGCGCCAGGCGGATGCTCGTCTCGGGCGTCGACCGGCGGGTGAAGCCGCATGAGCTGGCGGCCCAATATGGCGTGCCGAACGGGCTGATCGATTGCTGCGTCGATCTCGGCCATGAATCGGTCGACACCCGCTCCAATGCGGAGGAGACCGCCGAATGGCTGCGCGGCCGGCGCTATCGCTCGGTGCGCCTCGTCACTACCGACTGGCATATGCCCCGCGCCCGCTTCGAGCTTGGCCGGCTGCTCGATCCGGACGTCAGGCTCGTCGCCGATCCCGTGCCCAGCCAGCCTGGGCTGCTCGATCTGGTCCGCGAATATAATAAATATCTGCTGCGCCGCATCGCGGCTCCCCTCGGAATCTGAAAGACCCTGAAATCCAATATGGCCCTGCTGCGTTCACTCGCCTTCGCGTTCGTCTTTTATGGTGGAACGATCCTCACGGTCCTCGTCGCCTTCCCGGTCGCGCTCGCCGGTCCCGCCATGCTCCGCCGCTATGTGCTGTGCTGGGCGCGCTTCCATCGCTGGTGCGCCGCCACCCTGCTCGGCATCCGCACGCGGCTGGAGGGGACGGTCCCCACCGGCCCCACGCTCGTCGCGGCCAAGCATCAGTCTATGTATGAGACGCTGGAGCTGGTCGTCCTGCTCGGCGATCCCGCGATCGTGCTCAAGCGCGAGCTGGCGGACATTCCGCTATGGGGCAAGGTGGCGCGGATGCATGGCGTGATCCCGGTCGATCGCGCAGGCTCCGCCCCAGCGCTCCGCCGCATGCTCGGGGCGGCGCGCGACGCGGTTGCGGGTGGGCGCACCATCCTCATCTTCCCGGAAGGGACGCGCGTCCTGCCCGGGGAAACGCCGCCGCTCCGCCCAGGCTTTGCCGGCCTCTATCGCCAGCTCGCCCTGCCCGTCGTGCCGGTGGCGCTGGACAGCGGCCGGCTCTGGCCCCGCGGCCTCGTCAAGCAGGCGGGCACCGTCACCATCCGCTTTGGCGAGCCCATTCCGCCCGGCCTGCCGCGCAAGGCGGCGGAAGCCCGCGTCCACGCCGCGATCAACGCGCTCGAACCCGCCTTGCACGCGGAGGGATGAGGCGGCCGGCGCCTATTCGTGCGCCCGGCCGAAATCGGGCCGGCTATCGTCCTGCCCCTGCTCGATGATGCCGCGCCGGATCGCGCGCGTGCGGGAGAAGAGATCGAACAGCGTATCGCCATCCCCCCAGCGGATCGCACGCTGAAGCGCCGTCAGATCCTCCGAAAAGCGCTGGAGGATTTCGAGCACTGCCTCGCGATTATTGAGGAACACATCACGCCACATGGTGGGATCGGACGCGGCGATACGCGTGAAGTCGCGAAAGCCACCGGCCGAATATTTGATCACTTCGCTGCGCGTCACCTCCTCCAGGTCGGAAGCGGTGCCGACTATGGTGTAAGCGATCAGATGCGGCACATGGCTGGTGATGGCGAGCACCAGATCATGATGACGAGGGTCCATGATCTCGACATTGGCACCCAGCGCCTCCCAGAAGGCGCGCAGCCGGACGACGGCCGCCTCGGGCGCATCGTCGGTCGGCGTGAGGATGCACCAGCGGCCATGGAACAGGCTCGCGAAACCCGCTTCGGGGCCGCTATGCTCGGTGCCGGCAACCGGGTGGCCGGGCACGATCGTCGCCTGCGGCAGCGCCGTGCGCAGCGCCTCGATCACGCTCGCCTTCGATCCGCCGACGTCGCTCACGATCGCATCATGGGGCAGATCGGCAGCGATGGCGGCCGCCGCCGCGCCCATCGCGCCCACCGGCACGCACAATATCACCAGATCGGCGTCGATGACCGACGCGCCCGCCGTATCCGCCACATCGTCGAGGAAGCCCAGCGCCTCGGCGCGTGCGCGCACGTCGGGATCGGCATCATGCCCCGTCACGCGCACCGTCGGCATATGCTGGCGCACGGCGCGTGCAATGGACGAGCCGATCAGCCCCAGCCCGATGATCGTGACCCGCGCGAAAGGCAGCATCAGCCCGCCCTCGCCACCAGATCGCGCAACGCCGCCGTCAGGCCCCTCATCTCCTCCTCGGTGCCGATGGTGATGCGCAGCGCATGGGGCAGCCCCTGGCCGGGCAGCCAGCGCACGATATAGCCTGCCGCCATCAGCCCCTTATAGGCCTCTTCCGCGCTCAGCCGCCCCTCGAACAGCAGGAGGATGAAATTGGCCTCGCTGGGCACGGCACGCAGCCCGGCATTGCCGAGCTGGGCGATCTGATCGGCGAACCAGGCGCGCCAGCGCGCATTATGCGCCCGGCTCGTCGCCACGAAATCGTCCGCGCCAAGTGCCGCGATCGCCGCCATCTGCCCTGCCGTGGTGACGTTGAACGGCGCGCGGATCTTGTGCATCGCCGCGATCACCGGCGCCGGGCCATAGCCCCAGCCGATCCGCTCGGCGGCAAGGCCGTGGATCTTGGAGAAGGTGCGCGTGACGAGCACATTGGGCGCGCTCTGCGCCAACGCGAAGGCGCCGTCATCGTCCGCCTCGTCCAGATATTCGGAATAGGCCTGATCGATCACCAGCAGGCAATCGCTGGGCAACGCCGCATGCAGCCGCGCAATTTCGGCGCGCGGCGTGAAGGTGCCCGTGGGATTGTTCGGATTGGCGACGAAGACGACGCGCGTCCGCTCCGTCACCGCGGCGAGCAGCGCGTCCACGTCGGTCGCATAATCCTTGTCCGGCGCCTCCACCGGCGTCGCGCCCACGCGCCGGGCCGCGATCGGATAGACGGAGAAGCCGTAGCGCACATAGAGTATCTCGTCGCCCACTCCGGCAAAGGCGCCGGCGGCGATATGCAGCACCTCGTCCGATCCCGTGCCATGGATCACGCGATCGGGATCGAGCCCATGTTTCGCCGCGATCGCCTGGCGCAGCAGCAGGGCCGTCGCATCGGGATAGCGATCGAGCGACCGCGCCGCCCCGGCAAAGGCGTCGCGCGCCTCGGCGCTGGTGCCGAGCGGATTCTCGTTGGACGAAAGCTTGGCGACCTTGCGGCCGTCATCGGTGGTCGAGCGGCCGGGCACATAAGGCGCGATCGCGTCGATCCAGGGCTTGGGGCTGGGAGCGTTCATGGCGTGCCGCTTTAGCGACGAAGCGGCCGATTCAAAACACCTGCTTGTGCGCCTCCCTCACTGGGGGTAGCGCGCCTCGAATGTTTCACGACGCCCGTTTCGGCCTTGCCCGCCATGTCACGCTGCCCGGACCGCTCCGGCTGGATGGCGGCGGCGAGCTGGCGCAGGTCGAAATCGCCTATGAAACCTATGGCACGCTCGATGCCGCGGGTTCCAACGCGGTCCTGATCTGCCATGCGCTGACCGGCGACCAGCATGTCGCCTCGACCCATCCGATCACCGGCAAACCCGGCTGGTGGGCGCGCATGGTGGGCGCGGGACAACCGATCGATCCTGCGCGCCACTTCATCATCTGCGCCAATGTGCTCGGCTCCTGCATGGGATCTTCGGGGCCGGCGAGCGTCGATCCTGCGATGGGCGTCCCCTTCGCGATGCGCTTCCCGGTCATCACCATCCGCGACATGGTCCGCGCGCAGGCGATGCTGCTCGATCATCTGGGCGTGGGCATCTGCCGCGCGGTGGTCGGTGGATCGATGGGCGGCATGCAGGTGCTGCAATGGGCGGCGACCTTTCCGGAGCGGGTGCAGGCTGCCGTCGTGATCGCGTCCGCCGCGCGCCATTCCGCGCAGAACATCGCCTTTCACGAGGTCGGCCGCCAGGCGATCATGGCCGATCCCAACTGGCGCGGCGGCGAATATTATCGGATGGACGATCCCCCCGCCGCCGGCCTCGCCGTCGCGCGCATGGCCGCGCACATCACCTATCTTTCGGAAGCGGGCCTGACCGAGAAGTTCGGCCGCCGCCTCCAGGCGCGCGATGCCAAGAGCTTCGGCTTCGACGCGGATTTCCAGGTGGAAAGCTATCTGCGCCATCAGGGGATCAGCTTCGTCGATCGGTTCGACGCCAACAGCTATCTCTACATCACCCGCGCCATGGATTATTTCGATCTGGCCGAGGAACATGGCGGCCTGCTCGCCAACGCCTTCAGGGGCACGAACACGCGCTTCTGCATCGTCAGCTTCGATACGGACTGGCTCTATCCCACGTCCGAATCGCGCAGCATCGTCCATGCGCTGAACGCGGCGGGCGCGGCGGTGAGCTTCGTCGAGCTTTCCAGCCCCTTCGGACATGACGCCTTCCTGCTCGACGTGCCCGAACTCAACGCCGTCGTGGACGGTTTCCTCAAGGCAGGCGAAGCATGACCCCCCTTCCCCCCGGCTATACCCTGTCCGACGATCCCGCAGCGCTCCAGCCCGAGGCGATCCATGCCTATCTGACGCGCAGCTACTGGGCGCCGGGCATTCCGATCGATCTGGTGATCCGATCGATCGAGGGATCGCATTGCGTCGGCGTCTATCATGATGGCGTGCAGGTCGGCTTCGCCCGCGTCATCAGCGACCATGCCACCTTCGCCCATCTGGCGGACGTCTTCGTGCTGGAGGAGCATCAGGGACGCGGCCTCGCATCCGCCATGCTGCGCTATTTCCACGACCATCCCCGGCTCCAGGGCCTACGCCGCTGGACGCTCACCACGCTCGACGCGCACAGCCTCTATGCCCGCCATGGCTGGACTCCGATGGCCGATACGGGCCGGCTGATGGAACGTTACGTGCCCGATCTCTATCGGCGGCCGGCATGACCACGCTCCGCCCCGATCTGGCGATCATCGCCGAACATGTGACGCCCGCCGCACGCATCCTGGATGTCGGCTGCGGCGATGGCGAGTTGATGGCCTGGCTGCGCGATACGCGCCATGTTGACGCGCGCGGCATCGAACTCGATGGTACAAATGTCTCCGCTGCCGTCGCGCGCGGCCTTTCGGTCGTGCAGGGCGATGCCGACACGGATCTCGCAAACTATCCCACCGACGCCTTCGACTATGCGATATTGAGCCAGACGCTCCAGACCACGCGCGCACCGGACAAGGTGCTGGGCGAGCTGCTCCGCATCGGCCGGCGTGCCTTCGTCTCCTTCCCCAATTTCGCTTATTGGCGGGTGCGCTGGTCGCTCGCCTGGGGCGGGCGCATGCCCGTCACCCCGGCACTACCGGTAAGCTGGTATGCGACGGAGAATATCCACCAACTCACCATCGATGATTTCCGCGCCTTCGTCGCCGAACGCGGCATCACCGTCGAAAATGCCTGGTTTCTCACCGGCAATCGCCGCACCAGCGCGGCCGGCGCCAATCTGCGCGCCGAACATGCGGTGTTCCTGATCCGGCGATGACGAAAGCCCCTCCCCATGCGGGAGAGGGGCCTTGCATCAGGAGCGGAGCCGCGCGCCGATCTTGGCCGCCGCCGCGACGATCTTCTCCGAAATCGCCTGCAATTCGGCATCGGTGAAGCTCTTGTCACCCGGCTGGAGCGTCACCTCGATCGCCACCGACTTCTCGCCTTCCGGCACGCCCGCGCCGCTGAAGAGATCGAACAGCTTCACGCCCGTGATCGCCGCCTTGTCGGCGCCCCTCACCGCGCGGAGCAGTTCGTCTGCCGGCTTGTCCACCGCCATCAGCAAGGCGAAATCGCGCCGCACCGCCTGGAGCGCCGGCGGGGCATAGGCCGCCCGCGTCCGCGAGGCATCGCGCTTCTGCGGCATGGCGTCGAGGAACAGTTCCGCCGCGACGACCGGCCCTTCCAGATCGAAGGCCTTGGCCGTCGCCGGATGCAGCTCGCCAAATTCCGCGAGGATCGTCTTCGGGCCCAGCCGCAGCGTGCCCGAACGACCGGGATGGTAGACGGACGAGACCGCCGGCATCACCTGCAGCCGATCGACCGGCGCACCCGCCGCCGCGAGCAGCGCCACCGCCTCGGCCTTGGCGTCATAGGCGTCGAAGCCGACCGCCCGGCCGCTGCGCCAGTCGCGCTCGGTCCGTTCGCCCGCGAGCAGCACGCCGAGCGTGGCACCCTCGCCATCGGCCAGATAGCGCCGCCCGATCTCGAACAGCCGTATCGAGGCCGCGCCGCGATCCGCATTGCGCTTCGCCGCCGCAATCAGCCCGGGCAGCAGCGAAGGCCGCATCACCTTCAGCTCCTCGCTGATCGGATTGGCGAGCGTCCAGGCGCCGCCGCCGAAGGGTGCCGCCTCGGCTTCGGACACGAAGCTCCACGTCACCGCCTCGTTGAGCCCACGCGCGGCAGCCGCGCGACGTGCGGCGCGCTCGATGCGCTGGGCAGGCGTGGCGGTGGGCTTGGCGACGCCTTCGGCGCGCGGCAGCGGCGTGGACGGGATCTTGTCGATCCCCTCGATCCGCACGATTTCCTCGACCAGATCGGCAACGCCATCCACGTCGCGGCGCCAGCTCGGCACCAGCACCGTCCAGCCGCCATCGACCGCGAAGCCGAGCCGCGACAGGATCATCCGCTGCCTGTCCGGCGGCACGCTGAGCCCCGCCAGCTTCAGCGTCAGCCCCGTATCATATTTCAGCGTGCGTGCGCTGGCGGGGGGCTCGCCGGCCTCGACGACCTCCGTCGGCTGGCCCCCGCACAGTTCCGTCACCAGCTTCGTCGCGATCGCCAGCCCGTCGCCCAGGAAATCCGGATCGACGCCACGCTCGAAGCGCGTCCGCGAATCGGAGGCGAGGCCCAGCGCCTGCCCCGCGCGGGCGATCGCCTCGGGCGCGAAATAGGCGCATTCGATCAGGACGTCGGTCGTCGCCTCGGTCACACCCGAATAGGCGCCGCCCATGATCCCGGCGATGCCGAGCACGCGCGCCTCGTCCGCGATCACGGTCATGTCGGGCGTGAGCTTGTACGTCTTCTCGTTGAGCGCGACGAGCTCCTCGCCGGCGCGTGCCTTGCGCGCCACCAGCCCGCCCGAAAGCTTGGCAAGATCATAGACGTGAAGCGGCCGGCCATGATCGAGCAGCATATAGTTGGTGATATCGACCAGGGCCGAGATTGGCCGCTGGCCCACCGCCGTCAGCCGCTTGGCCAGCCAGTCGGGCGAGGGACCATTTTTCACGCCCGTCACGACGCGACCGAAAAAGGCCGGGCAGCCCTCCGGATCCTCGGTGCGGATCGCGACCGGCGAGGGCGTCTCCGTCCGGATGACGGGCACATCGAGCGGCTTCAACGTGCCCAGCCCCGCTGCTGCCAGATCGCGCGCGATGCCCCGCACGCCCATGCAATCCTGCCGGTTGGGCGTGATCGCCACGTCGATCACCGGATCGCCGAGCTCCGCCCATTCCACGAAGGACTTGCCCACCGGCGCATCGGCGGGAAGCTCGATTATGCCCTCATGCGCGTCGGACAGCTCCAGCTCGCGCATCGAGCACATCATGCCGCGGCTCTCGACGCCGCGGATCGCCGCGACCTTGAGCGTCACGTCGAGCCCCGGAACATAGGTTCCCGGCGCGCCGAACACGCCGACAAGCCCTGCGCGCGCATTGGGCGCCCCGCACACCACCTGCAGCGGCGCGCCCTCGCCCGCATCCACGGAAAGCACCTGAAGCTTGTCCGCCTGCGGATGGCGCTCGGCAGTCAGCACGCGCGCGATGCGGAAGGCGCCCAGCCTTTCGGCGGGATCCTCCACGCCTTCCACCTCGAGGCCCACGCGCGTCAGCGCCGCGACGATCTCGCCGAGCGAGGCGTCGGTCTCCAGATGGTCCTTCAGCCAGCCAAGGGTGAACTTCATGCTCCCACTCCTCCGCTCAGCGTGGGCACGTCGAGCGCCGCGAAGCCATAATGTCTGAGCCAGCGCAGATCGCCGTCGAAGAAGGCGCGCAGATCGTCCATGCCATATTTGAGCATCGCCAGCCGATCGATGCCGCAGCCGAAGGCGAAGCCCTGCCACTCCTCCGGATCGAGCCCGCAGGCCGCGATCACCTTGGGGTGCACCATTCCGCTACCCAATATCTCCATCCAGCCGCCGCCTTCGGCATCGCCGCCGCCGCCGATCACGCGCTTGCCGTTCACCCAGGTGAAGCCGACATCCACCTCCGCCGAAGGCTCGGTGAAGGGGAAATAGCTGGGCCGCAGCCGGAGAACGATGTCGTCCCGCTCGAAATAGGCCTTCACGAAGGTTTCGAGCGTCCATTTGAGATGGCCCATATGGATGCCGCGATCGATCACGAGGCCTTCCACCTGATGGAACATCGGCGTGTGCGTCGCATCCGAATCGGAACGATAGGTGCGGCCCGGCGCGATGATGCGGATCGGCGGCTCCTGCGCGGTCATCGTCCGGATCTGCACCGGCGACGTATGCGTGCGGAGCAGCATCTTCCGGCCGTCGCGGGCCTTGTCCTCGGGGAAATAGAAAGTGTCGTGCATCGCGCGCGCCGGATGCGTCTCCGGAATGTTGAGCGCGGTGAAATTATGCCAGTCGTCCTCGATCTCGGGCCCGGTCGCGACGGCGAAGCCCAGATCGGCGAATATCTCCGCCAGCTCGTCCATCACCTGGCTCACGGGATGGACCGATCCCTGCGGCCCGGCCATGACGGGCAGGCTCATGTCGAGCGTCTCGCTCGCCAGCCGCGCATCGAGCGCGGCCGCCTCGAACGCCGTCTTGGCCGCCGCCAGCGCGGCCGTCACAGCCTCGCGCAGCCCGTGGATGCGCGGGCCCTGCTCCTGCCGCTCCTCGGGCGTCATCTGCCCCAGCGTCTTCAAGAGGCCGGTCACCGCCCCCTGCTTGCCCAGCGCCCTCACCCGGATCGCCTCGATCGCGGCCAGATCCGTGGCGGTCGCGATCTCCCCCAGCAGATCGGTTTTCAGTTGGTCGAGGTCGGTCATGGCTAAAAGGTCGTTTCCGCTGTTCGGATGGCCGGCGGGCCATAAGTCATGGAGAGCACAAAAGGAAAGGGCGCGGATGGCCCGATGCCGTCCGCGCCCTCGAAAGCCTTGCGGCCGTGCGGTTTAGGCCGCGACCCGCGCGCCTTCCGGCAGCGCGGCCTTGGCCTGCGCGACGATCGCCTTGAAGGCCTCGCCCTCATGCATCGCGATGTCGGCCAGCACCTTCCGGTCCAGCTCGATGCCGGCCAGCTTCAGGCCATGCATGAACACGCCATAGGTGAGCCCTTCGGCGCGGACGGCGGCGTTGATGCGCTGGATCCAGAGCGCGCGGAACGACCGCTTCTTAACCTTGCGGTCGCGATAGGCGTACTGACCCGCCTTCTCGACGGCCTGACGGGCGATGCGGATGGTGTTCTTGCGGCGGCCATAATAGCCCTTCGCCTGATCCAGGATCCGCTTGTGCTTGGCGTGCGTGGTTACGCCGCGCTTGACGCGTGCCATATTTCAAGCCCTCCTTAGTTGAGGCCGTAGGGCGCCCAGAGCTTCACCGTACGCGAATCGGCGTCGGCGAGCACGGAGGTGCCGCGGTTCTGGCGGATATATTTGGCATTGTGGCTGATCAGCCGGTGACGCTTGCCGGCGACGCCGTGCTTCACCTTGCCGGTCGCGGTGAGCTTGAAGCGCTTCTTCACACCGCTCTTGGTCTTGAGCTTGGGCATTTTCGTCTCCTGAACTGCGACGTATGAAGACGGCCACGGCAGCCCATACCGGCCGGGCAGTCCATCAAATCGCGGAAGCGCGGGCCTATAGGCGAGCGATGCGCGCTTGGCAACCGCGAAGGAACCGGCCGCGCGTCCGGCGGTTGCTGCATCTCATGGCCGATCAACCGATCCCCGATAAGGCATCGCCGGCGCCATCCGCCAATCGGCAGATTCGCCGCGATCCGATAAGCACGACGCTAGCCACAGGGATTTCGCTACTCGCCACGCTCCTTGGCCTGATCGCCCTTCTCTGGCTCCTCCTCTTCGTCACCAAGGGCCGCTTCCTGAAGCCGGCATTCGAGTCGCTCGCCTCGCGCATGACCGAGCGGCAGGTGCGCGTTGCGGGCGATTTCCAATTCTATTTCAATATCATCGACCTAAAATTTCTCGCCGACGGCCTGACCGTCTCGAATCCGAAATGGGCGAGCCGGCCCAATTTCTTCGAGGCAAGACATATCGACACGCGGATCGAGACGATCCCGCTGATCTTCGGCAAGCGCCGCGCCGAATGGCTGATCCTCGACGGCGGCAAGGTCGATGCCGAATGGGATGCGCAGCGCCGCAACACATGGACCTTCGGCGATCCGAACCGGAAGGGCGCTCCCTTCCAATGGCCCGTCATCCGCCGCGCGACCGTCAGCGGCACGGAAGTGCGCTATCGCGATCCGCAGCTCCAGCTGCTGACCGATGTGAAGCTGGACATGATTCGGGCCGGCGGCACGCGGATCGTCAATGATCAGGTCCGCCTGACCGGGAACGGCACGCTGCGCGGCAAGCCGTTCGTGATGAGCGGCGGCATATTGACGCCCAACAGCACGGTGCGCTTCGGCCGCACCAGCCTCATCCTGCATGCGCAATCCGGTCCGACGAGACTCGATGTAAACGGCAGCTTGCCGGCCGCCACCCAGATCGAGGGATCGGACCTCACCCTCATGGTTCGCGGCCCCAATCTGCGCCTGTTGTTCGACTTTCTCGGCGTCGCCGTACCCGACACGCGCAGCTATCGCTTCACCTCCAGGCTCACCAAGGCGGATGACGAATGGCGCTTCACCCGGCTGAACGGCTTTTTCGGGGATAGCGATCTGGCGGGCCGGATGACCATCTCCATGCCCAATGAGCGGCTGTTCATCGATGCCGATCTCGCCTCGCGCAAGGTGGACATCATCGATGTCGGGCCGTTCGTCGGCTATGCCCCCAATGCGCTCGCCACCAAGGGGCCGACAGCGGCGGTGAGCCAGACCGGCGGCGCAATCCGGCTGTTGCCCGATGCGCCGCTCCGCATCGATGCGATCAGCCGCTTCGACGCCCACGTCGATTATCAGGTGCGCACCATCCGCGCGCCGAACCTGCCGGTGTCGAACGTGGCGCTCGTCCTCGATCTCGAGGATCGGCTGCTGAAGCTTTCGCCGCTCACCATGGATGTGGCCGGCGGCCATCTCGCCTCGGACATTTCGATCAATGCGCGCGTGCCGGCGGTCATCACCGAATATGACATCCGCCTCTCGCCCACGCCGATGGGCCGGCTGCTCCGGGGAATAGGCGCGGAGGAATCGGGCACCACCGGCACGCTTTCCGCACGCGTGCAGATGCGCGGCACGGGCGACACGCTGCGCGATTCGCTCGCCACATCGAATGGGCGCATCGCCATGATCCTGCCGCAGGGCAGTTTCTGGACACGCAACATCCAGCTTTCGGAAATCGATATCGGCACCTTCATCCAGAAGATGTTCGAGCAGAAGCTGACGGAGCCGGTGCAGATCAATTGCGGCCTGATCGCCTTCACCGTGCGCCAGGGCCTCGCCTCGGCCGATCCTATCCTGATCGACACGCGCCAGAATGTGATGATCGGCCGGGGCGGCTTCAGCTTCCGCGACGAATCGCTCAATCTCGCCTTCCGCGCCGATGCCAAGAAGTTCAGCCTGTTCTCCGGCCAGTCCCCCGTCGGCCTAGGCGGCCATTTCGCGGCGCCACGGATCGACGTGATCAGCCCGGAGCTGATGGCCCGGGGCGGCGCCGGCCTTGGCCTCGCCGCCGTCAATCCCCTTGCGGCCATTCTCGCCTTCGTCGATCCGGGCGATGCGAAGGCCGCTGCCTGCGGCCCCATCCTCTCCGGCGCCCGCGCCTCGGCCCAGCGCACGACCAAGGGCGAGCCGCGCAAGGATGTTGGCGCCGAAACGAAGCAGGAGCCGCAGAAGAAAAAGAAATTCCTCGGTATCTTCTGACCGGCTCAGCCGAGCGTCGCGATCACCGCATCCAGCAACTCCGGATCCCCGGCGGCGATCACCCGTCCGTCGCTCGTCGCATCGAGCGGACGCCCGGCCCAGTCGCACATCCGCCCGCCCGCGCCCTCGACCACGGGGACGAGAGCCGCGAAATCATGGAGCTTCAGCCCCGCCTCGACGACGAGATCGAGATGGCCGCTCGCGAGCAGCCCATAATTATGGCAGTCGCCGCCCCATAATGTGCCCCAGGCCGCCGCGGCGAGCCGACCGAACGCAGCACCATCGGGCGGGCGGAAATAATCGGGCCCGGTCGTCGCAAGATGCGCTTCGCCCAGCGCGGCGCAGGCCCGCGTCCGCGCGACCGCGCCGTTGAGCAGCGTCGGCCGGCCGGCGGCCCCCACCCATCGGTCGCGCGCAATCGGCTGGTCGATGACGCCGATCACCGGCCGGCCCCGCTCGAGCAGCGCCACCAGGCAGCCGAAGAGCGGCCGGCCGGCGATGAAGGCGCGCGTGCCATCGATCGGATCGATCACCCAGATCCGCTCCGCATCGCCGCGCAGCGTGCCATATTCCTCGCCGATGATGCCGTCCGCCGGGCGCTCGACTTCCAATATGCGACGGATCGCGGCTTCGGCGGCGCGATCCGCCTGCGTCACCGGCGAAGCATCCGCCTTGGTCTCCATGTCGAAGCGCGCCCGGAAGAAGGGGCGAATCGCCTCGCCCGCCGCATCGGCGAGCCTTTCCGCGAGAAGAATGTCGTCGTCGGTCATGCTGGCGTCATCGGCAAGGAGCGCGCGCGGCGCAAGGCCGTGAATGAGGGCCGGGCCCTCACCTCCCTTTGCCAGCCGCCCGGAAGCTCAGTCGAACAGGCTGGAAACCGAGCTTTCGTCCGCGATGCGCGTGATCGCCTCGGCGAGCAGCGGCGCGATCGTCAGCAGGCGGATCTTCTTGGCGTCCTTCACCGCATCGGGCGCGCCGATCGAATCGGTGATCACAAGCTCGGTCAGCGCCGATCCCTCGACGCGCGCCACGGCACCACCCGAAAGCACGCCATGGCTGACATAGGCGACGACGCCCTCCGCGCCTGCCTCGAGCAGCGCCGCAGCCGCGTTGCACAGCGTGCCCGCCGAATCGACGATATCGTCGACCAGGATGCAGAAGCGCCCGGAGACATCGCCGATGATGTTCATCACCTCCGATTCGCCCGGCCGCTCGCGGCGCTTGTCGACGATCGCCAGCGGCGCATTGTCCAGCCGCTTGGAAAGGGTGCGGGCACGGACGACGCCGCCCACGTCGGGCGAGACGACCATCAGGTTGCGGCCCGCGAAACGCGCCTGGATATCCGCCGACATCACCGGCGCGGCATAGAGATTGTCGGTCGGGATATCGAAGAAGCCCTGGATCTGGCCGGCATGGAGATCGACCGAAAGCACGCGGTCCGCACCCGCCTTGGTGATCAGGTTCGCCACCAGCTTGGCCGAGATCGGCGTGCGCGGACCGGGCTTCCGATCCTGCCGGGCATAGCCGAAATAGGGGATGACGGCAGTGATCCGCCGGGCCGAGGCGCGGCGCAGCGCATCGATGCAGATCAGCAATTCCATCAGATTGTCATTGGCCGGATAGCCGGTCGACTGGATCACGAACACGTCCTCGCCGCGGACATTCTCGTGAATCTCGACGAACACCTCCTCGTCGGCGAAACGGCGGACGCTCGCGTCGGTCAGCGGCATTTCCAGATATTCGGCTATCGCCCGCGCCAGCGGCAGATTGGAGTTGCCAGTCAGCAGTTTCATCGCACGAATTCCCAACATTGCCGCCATAATCGTCCGCGCGCCTCATAGTGACGGTGGCCGAGGAGGGAAAGGGGGCGGTTGCCGCGCCCGTTTGCGCTGCTACAGGGTCGCGCCATGCCCGTCATCACCCGCTTCGCGCCTTCGCCCACCGGCCGGCTCCATGTCGGCAACATCCGCGCCGCGCTCCACAACTGGCTCCATGCCCGCCGGCAGGGCGGCCTTTTCCTGCTGCGCCTCGACGATACGGATGCCGAGCGTTCGACTGCCTTATTCGCCGATTCGATCCGCGCGGACCTCGCCTGGCTAGGCCTCGCGCCCGATGCGGAATATCGCCAGTCCGATCGCTTCGCGCTTTACGAGGCGCAGTTTCAGAGGCTGGTGGCGAGCGGCCATGTCTATCCCGCCTATGAGACGCAGCAGGAGCTGGACCTCAAGCGCAAGATCCTCGCCGGACGCGGCCTGCCGCCAATCTATGATCGCGCGGCACTGCGGCTCTCCGACACGGATCGCGTCGCGCTGGAGGCCGAGGGCCGCCGGCCGCACTGGCGCTTCCGCCTCGATCATGACGCGCCGATCGTCTGGCACGATCTGATTCGGGGCGAGCAGCGGCTCGATCCGAAGCTCCTCTCCGATCCCGTCATCCGCCGCGAGGACGGAAGCTGGCTCTATATGCTGCCCAGCGTGATCGACGATATCGACATGGGCGTGACGCATGTCGTGCGCGGCGAGGATCATACGACCAATACCGGGCTCCAGCTCCAGATGTTCGCAGCGCTCGGCGCCGTGCCACCCCTCTTCGCGCATGAGGCGCTGCTGACGGGAAGCGAGGGCAAGCTTTCCAAGCGGCTCGGCTCGCTCGGCTGCGATGCCTTCCGTGGCGAGGGGATCGAGCCCTTGGCGCTCGCCGCCCTGCTTGCGCGCCTCGGCACCAGCGATCCGGTGGAGCCGGTCGAAAGCATGGCGCCGCTGATCGAGGGCCTCGATTTCGCCCGCTTCGGCCGGGCTCCGGCGCGCTTCGATCTGGACGAGTTGAAGGCGCTCAACGCCCGCATCATCCATCTCCTGCCCCATGAGGCCGTCGCCGATCGTCTCCCCGCCGGGATGGATGCCGCCGCCTGGGCCGCGATCCGCCCCAATATCGCGACCGTGGCGGAGGCGGCCGACTGGTGGCGCGTGATCGAAGGGCCGATCGATCCACCGCCCGCGCCGGAGGAGGATCGCGCCTATCTCGCCATCGCTGCCGAGATCGCCGCCGGCATCGACTGGTCGGCCAATCCCTGGGCGGCGCTCACCGCCGCGCTGAAGGAGAGGAGCGGCCGCAAGGGCAAGCCCCTCTTCCTCCCGCTCCGCCGCGCACTGACCGGGCTCGACCATGGCCCGGACATGGCCACGCTGCTGCCGCTGATCGGCCGCGAAGGCACGCTGCAACGGCTGCGGGCAATGGGCTAGCGCGGCCTCGCCGCCCGCCCTATCTTGGCGGCCATGGCTCTTCCCCGCCCTTCTTCTCCGCGCGCGCTCACCAAGGATCTCCGCCTTTTCCTGCTCGGCGGGGGGCGGCACAAGATTCTGGTCGCCGTGGCAGCGATATTGATGCCCGTGATCATCGTCCTCGGTTTCATCAAGGATGCGCGCACCAACATCCTGCCCGGCCGCTCGATCACCTATATTCAGAGCTGGCCCGCCAACCGTTCGGACGAAGAGATCATCGCCCAGCAGAAGATCGATCAGAAGAAGAAGGAAATAGCGGACGCGAAGCGGCGCGCCGAATGGCAGAGGCTGGCCAAGCAGCTCGGAATGTGAGCAGGCCCGAGGACGATGCGCGCTGGATGGCGGCGGCGCTGGCGCTCGGCGCGCGCGGCCGGGGGCGAACCGCGCCCAATCCCAATGTCGGCTGCCTGATCGTCCGCGACGGCCGCGTCATCGGCCGGGGCTGGACCCAGCCCGGCGGACGCCCCCATGCCGAGGCGATGGCGCTGGAACAGGCCGGCAATGTCGCCGGCGCCACCATCTACGTCACGCTGGAGCCCTGCGCGCATCGATCGCCGCGCGGGCCCGCCTGCGCCGATCTGCTCGTCGCCGCCCGGCCGGCCCGGATCGTCATGGCGCTCGGCGATCCCGATCCACGCACCGACGGGCTGGGCGTGGCCCGGCTGCGCGCGGCAGGAATCGCCGTGACCGAAAATCTCCTCGCCCATGAGGCGGCACGCGGCATGGCGGGCTTTCTCAGCCGGCAGATGCTCGGCCGGCCGCATGTCACGCTGAAGCTCGCTACCTCGCTCGACGGCCGCATCGCGCTTCCCGACGGGCGCAGCCGCTGGATCACCGGCGCACAGGCCCGCGCGCACGCCCATGTCGAGCGCGCCACCACAGATGCGATCCTCGTCGGGCGCGGAACCTATGATGCCGATGCGCCCCGGCTCGACGTCCGCCTGGCCGGGCTGGAGGGCCGCTCGCCCCGCCGCCTGCTGCTCAGCACCCGCGAGGCGCCCGAAGGCTGGACGGCAATCGCGAGCCCGGAGGCGATCGCAACGCTTGCCGATGTCGATCATCTGCTGGTCGAGGGCGGTGCCGGCGCCGCCGCCGCCTTTCTGCGCGAGGATCTGGTCGATCGGCTGCTCCTTTATCGCGCGCCCCTCCTGATCGGCGAAGGACGCGCCGCGATCGGCGATATCGGCCTCCATGACCTAGCCGAAGCGCATGGCCGCTGGCGGCTCGCCGACACGCGAATGCTTGGCAGCGACCGGCTGGAGGTCTACGAGCGCCAGCGCACAGGCGGATAGGGCTCCCATGTTCACCGGAATCATCACCGACGTCGGCACGATCGAGGCCATAGAGCAGCGCGGCGACCTGCGCGCGCGGATCATGACCGCCTATGACACGGGCACGATCGATCTCGGCGCGTCCATCTCCTGTTCGGGCGCCTGCCTGACGGTGGTGGACAAGGGCCCTGGCTGGTTCGCGGTGGATATCTCCGCCGAAACGGTCGCGCGCACCGCTCCCGGAATCTGGTCCGTCGCCAGCCGCCTCAATCTCGAACGCGCGCTCAAGGTGGGCGACGAGCTTGGCGGCCATATCGTCACCGGCCATGTCGACGGCATCGGCACGATCGTCTCGGCCCTGCCCGAGGGCGATTCCGTCCGCCTCACCATCGCCGTGCCGAAGGTGCTCGCGCCCTATGTCGCGCCCAAGGGCTCGATCGCGCTCGACGGCATCTCGCTCACCGTCAACAGCGTGGCGGATACGGCCGATGGCGCCGAGATCGGGCTCAACATCATCCCCCACACCGCCGCCATGACGACCTTCGACCGGCTCGAGCCCGGCCGGCCGATCCATGTCGAAATCGATGTCCTCGCCCGCTATCTGGGCCGGATGGAGCAGCTCCGCAATGTCGCCCGCTAACCCCCTCTCCCGCCTGCGCCACGCCTTTCTTTCCTCGCCCGAGGAGATTATCGACGAAGCGCGCAACGGCCGGATGTTCATCCTGGTCGACGATGAGGATCGCGAGAATGAAGGCGATCTCGTCATCCCCGCGCAAATGGCGACGCCGGATGCGATCAATTTCATGGCGAAGCATGGCCGCGGCCTGATCTGCCTCGCGCTCGCCAAGCAGCGCGTCGATCAGCTCGGCCTCGATCTGATGAGCCGCAACAACGGCACGCGCCACGAAACCGCCTTCACCGTCTCGATCGAGGCGCGCGAGGGCGTCACCACCGGCATTTCGGCGGCCGATCGCGCGCGGACCATCGCGGTCGCGATCGATGCGTCCAAGGGCCGCGAGCATATCGTAACGCCGGGCCATATCTTCCCGCTGATCGCGCGCGAGGGCGGCGTGCTGGTGCGCGCCGGCCATACCGAGGCGGCGGTCGACGTGGCGCGGCTGGCCGGGCTCAACCCCTCCGGCGTGATCTGCGAGATCATGAAGGATGACGGGACGATGGCGCGGATGGACGATCTCGTCTCCTTCGCCCAGCTCCACAATCTCAAGATCGGCACGATCCGCGACCTGATCGCCTATCGCCGCCGCTACGACCATCTCGTCGAAAAGCGCGCGGAACTGCGCTTCACGAGCCGCTGGGGCGGCGAATGGACGGGCATGACCTTCTACAACAAGGCCACCGGCACGGAGCAGGTGGCGCTGGTGAAGGGCCATATCGATCCCACGAAGCCGACACTCGTACGCATGCACAGCATGTCCACCTTCACCGACCTGTTCGGTGAGATTTCGGAGCGGTCGAACCTGCTGTCGGGCGCGATGGAGATGATCGGGCAGGAAGGCTCGGGCGTCGTTGTCGTCATCAATCGCCCGATGCAGGGCGATACGCTGAGCAAGGTGATGGCGGCGCGCGCGGCGGGCACGGCGGTGCGCGAGATTCCCGAGCTCGCGGAGCTGCGCGATTATGGCGTCGGCGCGCAGATCCTGTCGGAACTGGGCGTGCACGACATGATCCTGCTCACCAATTCGCATCATACGCTGGTGGCGCTCGACGGCTATGGCCTGTCGATCGTCGGCGAGCGGCCGATTCCCGGCGCCGGAGAAGAATGAATGGCACGTATCCTGATCGTCGAAGCCCGTTTCTACGCCCATCTGAACGATCTGCTGCTCGAGGGCGCCACCGCCGCGATCGAGGAAGCCGGCCACAAGCATGAGGTGATCACCGTCCCCGGCGCGCTGGAGATTCCGGGCGCGGTGGCGCTTGCCGCCGAGACGGGCCGTTATGACGCCTTCGTCGCACTCGGCGTGGTGATCCGCGGCGAAACCTATCATTTCGAGGTGGTGTCGAACGAAAGCGCGCGCGGCCTGATGGCGCTGGCGATGGACGGCATTCCGATCGGCAACGGCATCCTCACCGTCGAGGACGAAGCCCAGGCGCTCGCCCGCGCGCGCTCGACCGAAAAGGACAAGGGTGGCGAGGCGGCCAAGGCGGCGCTCGCCATGCTCGCCCTCAAGGAACGCTTCGCCTGATCCGAAATGCCGGGCCGCAGGGACGGCCCGGCGCCTTTCCTCAGCCGAGCCGAATCCTGCCGGGCGACGTTGCGGACGGCTCGGCCAGGCTCAGCGCATCGATCCTGCTCTCCCGCTCGATCCTGCGAAGCAGCGCTGCGAGGATGCGGATCGTATCCGAGCAGAATCCCACCGAATCCTGCCTGATCCGATCGGGCGTCCACATCGCCATATAGGCACGCAGCCATTCCGAAAATCCGGCCGCGTCCTGCGGCAGGGCGGACGACGCCTGCCTCACCCGCATGGTCCCGCCGGGCCGGACGCCGGGATAGAGCATCTCATCCTCGTCCGAAAGCTGCGCCAATAGATGCCGGCACAGCTCCCAGCGAACGATGGATATCTCGCCGGCGCTCAGCCGTACCGCGGAGACCGATTCGATCAGCCTCTGCGCCAGCGCGCCGAGCTGATCCTGGTCCGAAAGCCGTTCCGCAATATCCGCCATGCGCCCGAGGCTAGGAGCCCAATCGTCAGCAAAGCGTAAATGCATTGCGGTCGTGCCGGCTCGCCCGGCCGATCGGCCCTTGCCTCAGGCGGCGAGCGGCCTATTCTTTCGCCATGACGACGCCTCAGGACATGACGCTCGACGAGCTGCGCGAGGCGCTCGGCGCCATCCTGCCCACCCATGCGGCCTTTGACGGCTGGTCCCCGGCCGCGCTCGAAGCCTCCGCCGATCAGCTCGGCGTGCCTGCCGATCGCGCGCGCCTCGCCTTTCCCGGCGGCGCGGTGCAGATGATCGACGCCTGGTTCGCCACGATCGACCGGGCGATGGCGGCAGCCTTCCCGCCCGAACGCATCGCCACGATGAAAATCCGCGATCGCATCCGCGCGCTCGTCCTGTTCCGGATAGAGATGGTCGCTCCGCATCGCGAGGCGCTGCGCCGCGCGCTCGCCATATTGGCGCTGCCCACCAATGTGGCGCAGGCGACAAGGCTCGGCTGGCGCGCGGCGGATGCGATGTGGCATGGAGCGGGCGACCGCGCAGCCGATTTCGCCTGGTACAGCAAGCGCTTCACGCTTTCCGCCCTCTATGCCTCCACGCTCCTCGCCTTTCTCGACGATGAGAGCGAGCATTGGGCGGATACGCGCGCCTTCCTCGATCGCCGCATCGAGGATGTGATGCGATTCGAGCGGCTCAAGGCGCGGCTGAAGCCGCATCCAGAACGCTATTTCAGCCCCACCCGCTTCCTCGGCCGGCTACGCTATCCGGCGATGTAAGCCCGCACTGGCATTTCGCTCGCGTTATTGATAATCAGTTGCACATTGTCCGTCTCATTGGATATGTGCACGTGCGCCTCGATGAACTGCCGCTGCGCCATTTGGCCCAGATTTCTGCGATTCGCTGGTCCGATCTGCGCGAGGCCGAGGCCCGGCGCCTGCGCGAACTGGGCTTTGACGAAGGCGTGCGGGTAGAGGCGCTTCATCGCGGTCCTTTCGGGCTCGATCCGATCGCCTGCCGCGTCGGGCGCATGACGATCGCGCTCCGCCGCGCCACTGCCGCTGCGATTCTCGTCGAGGCAGCATGAACCCTGCGCCGATGATTGCGCTCGTCGGCAATCCCAATGCCGGCAAATCGGCGCTGTTCAACGCGCTTACCGGCGCGCGCCAGAAGGTTGGCAATTATCCGGGCGTGACGGTGGAGCGGAAATCGGGCCGCATGGCGCTGCCCGACGGCCGGCCGGTCGAGCTGATCGACCTTCCCGGCACCTACAGCCTGACCCCCGCTAGCCCCGACGAGGCCGTCACCCGCGACGTGATCTTCGGCCGGCAGGAAGGCGAGCGACTGCCGACCGCGCTGGTCGTGGTCGTCGATGCGACCAATCTCGACAATCATCTGCGCTTCACGCTGCAACTGATCGATCTCGGCCTGCCGCTCGTGGTGGCGCTCAACATGATCGATATGGCGAAGCGCGACGGGCTGACGATCGATGCCGACGCGCTGTCGCGCGCGCTAGGCGTGCCGGTCGTGCCCACGGTCGCCGTCCGGCGCGGGGGCATAGAGGGCCTGAAGAACGCGCTTGCCGAAATCATCGGCGATGGCAGCCATGTCGCCCGGCCCCGCGACGTCGAGACCCCGGATTTCGCCCAGCTCCAGCGCCGCGCGCGGCGGATCGCCCATGCCGCGACCTCCGAACAGGGCGGCGCGCGCCGCTGGACGCAGGCGTTCGACAAGGTGGCGCTCCATCCGGTCGCCGGGCCGATCCTGCTCGGCCTGCTGCTGTTCGTGATGTTCCAGGCGGTGTTCGCCTGGTCCGAAGCGCCGATCGGCTGGATCGAGGATCTGTTCGCGGCGCTTCAGCAAGGCGTGACGGGGCTCCTGCCGGCAGGCGTCCTCCGTTCGCTGATCGTCGACGGGATCATCGCCGGTGTCGGCTCGGTGGTGGTCTTCCTGCCGCAGATCCTGATCCTCTTCTTCTTCATCCTGCTCCTGGAAGCGTCGGGCTATATGGTCCGCGCGGCCTTTCTGATGGATCGGCTGATGGCGGGCGTCGGGCTGTCGGGACGGGCCTTCATCCCCCTCCTCTCCTCCTTCGCCTGCGCCATTCCCGGCATCATGGCGACACGTACTATCGACGATCCGCGCCACCGGCTGACGACCATCCTGATCGCGCCGCTGATGACCTGTTCGGCGCGCCTGCCGGTCTATGCCGTCATCATCGCCGCCTTCATCCCGGCGCGCGACGTAGGCTATGGCATCGGCCTGCAGGGCCTCGTCCTGTTCTGCCTCTATGTCACGGGCATCATCGGCGCGATGCTCGCCGCGCTCGTCTTCCGCCGCACCATCGCGCGCGGCGCCAATGCCGGCTTCCTCATGGAAATGCCCAAATATCAGCTCCCCGTCTGGCGTGACGTCGCGATCGGGCTGTGGCAGCGCGCAATCGTCTTCCTGCGCCGCGCGGGCACGATCATCATGGGCGTCACGGTGGCGCTCTGGGCGCTGCTCGCCTTTCCACAGGCGCCCGCGGGGCAGAGCCAGGTCGAATATTCGATCGCCGGCCGCATCGCCTCCGGGCTGGAGACGGTCGTCCGCCCGATCGGCTTCAACCATGACATGGCGCTGGCGCTGATCCCCGCCATGGCGGCGCGCGAGGTGGCCGTCTCGGCACTCGCCACCGTCTATGCGATCGACAGCCAGGATGAGGTGCAGGCCGAGCATTCGCTGGTCGAACGGCTGCGGGGTCGCTGGTCGCTGCCCACCGCGCTCGCCTTCCTGATGTGGTTCGTCTTCGCGCCGCAATGTCTTTCGACCATCGCGGTGATCCGGCGCGAGACGAATGGCTGGAGGTGGCCGATGTTCGCGCTCGCCTATCTGTTCGGGCTGGCCTATCTCGCCGCCGGTGCTACATATTGGGCGGCAACCGCCCTCGGGCTTTAGGCCCCCTCACCAACAGCGTCATTCCGGCACCCGCCGGAATCTCTCTTGCCTGTGAGCGGGCCGGGAATAGTGGATTCCGGCATTTGCCGGCATGACGAACAGGAGTTGGGACAGGCATATGGCCGGCAGCGTCAACAAGGTGATCATCGTCGGCAATCTGGGCCGCGATCCCGAATCGCGCAGCTTCCAGAATGGCGGCAAGGTGGTGAACCTGCGTATCGCCACGTCGGAAACGTGGAAGGACCGCAACACGGGCGAGCGCCGCGAGAAGACCGAATGGCATTCGGTGGCCATCTTCTCCGAGCCGCTGGCACGCGTCGCCGAACAATATCTGCGCAAGGGCAGCAAGGTCTATGTCGAAGGCCAGCTCCAGACGCGCAAATGGCAGGATCAGCAGGGCCAGGACCGCTACACCACCGAAATCGTGGTGCAGGGCTTCAACGGCACGCTCACCCTCCTCGATCGCCGCGAGGGCGAAGGCGCCGGCGGCCGCGGCGGCGACTGGGGCGGCGAGGAAGAGAGCGGCTTCGGCGGCGGATCGAGCGGCGGCTATGGCGATCGCGGCGGATTCGGCGGCGGCCGCAGCAGCGGTTCCGCCCCGTCACGCCCGTCAAACCCGTTCAACGACGATCTGGACGACGACGTCCCGTTCTAAAAGCCACATCGTCGCCCCGGCGAAGGCCGGGCCCATGTCTCTCTCCGCCAAAGACAGCCTATGTGGAGAGAGACATGGATCCCTGCCTTCGCAGGGATGACGGGCTTGGGGCGGCAATCGCTCTTCATGCCCGCCTCCGACCGACAGGTCCCGTCTATTCGCCCAGCTTCTCCTTGAGCGCCTTGAGCGCGCCGAACGGCCCCGCCTCGCCCTCCTCCAGCACGCCCGCCGCCTTCAGCACGGCATCGGCATCGGAGCTGCGTGGAAAGGGATCGAGCGAGAGCGCCAGCGTCTCCGCCGCCGCCTCGCCCAGATCGACCGCGCCGCCTTCATAGGTCACGACATCGCAATCGGCCTCGCTGAGCTCGATCTCCTCGGCCTGCTCCCCTTCCTCCTCGGGCACGAAGCGCAGCGAGAAGGCGGTATCGATCATGGCCGGCAACGGATTGCCCGTCGCGACGCAGCTCTGCACCGCCTCGGCGCGCAGCCGCCCCTCGGCCGAGACGATCGATCCGATCCGCGTCAACGCCGCTTCCGCCTCCAGCCGGCCGATCGCGACCAGCCCGAAGCGCCGGGCGAGCGCCGCGCGCTCCGCCTCGTCCGCCTCAATCTCGATCCGCCGCGGCGCATCGCCCAAAATGTCCAGTCGAACGGGGCGGGAAAATTCATTCTCGATCATGGTCTGGGAAGCTCACCCTTGAGGATCGTCGCGGTCGGCGTCGCCACCAATGCCGCATGGAAGGCGCGCAGCCGCGCGGCACCCGCCGCCAACGCCGCATTCGCCGGCTGCACGCCGCGATATAGGTTGCGCAGCAGGGCGCCTTCCAGGTCGCCGCCCTCCGCCAGCCCCGCACGATAGGCGGTCAGCCGCCCGCCCAGCGCGCTCATCATCCGGCCGATATGCTTGCCGACGACGATGTCGCCAATTCCCGCCTGGCGAAGCTGCCCGTCCATATCGTCGACGAACAGCTCGGTCAGATGGGCGGAGGGCGCACGCCCCTCCTCGCCCGCCTGCTCCAGCCGGATCAGCAGCAGCGACAGCACCGCCGCAATCATGTCGAACCGCCCGTCGAGCGTATCCGCCACGCCGCCGTCGCGATACCAGACGGGCTGACGCCCCTCGCGCACGATCGCATCATAGAGCGGGATCAGATCATGTTTCGGGTCCTGCCCACCGAACAGCCGCCGCCACATCGCCACCGCCAATTCAGCTCACTCCCAATTCGGCTCATCCTCGCCGGATTCCGCAGGCCCGCTTGCCGGCTGCCGCTGCGCGGCATATTGAGGCGGTCCCGCCCCGATGCAATCCCGTCGGGCCGGACGGCCGCCTTCCGGGCCGATGTGGCGTTGAGGAGAATAGCGAATGTCGGCAAACATGCCCCGTCTGGGCGCGATCGTCGCCGGGATTGCGGCGCTGGGGCTTGCCTCGGGCTGTGCGCAGATCAGGGATCATAAGGGCTATGTCGTCGATTCGACGCTGATCGACACGGTCAGGCCCGGCGTCGACAATCGCGATTCGGTTGCCCGCACGCTCGGCAATCCCAGCTTCGCCAGCCAGTTCGACCGGGGCGCCACCTGGTATTATCTCTCGCGCGACACGCGCCAGCTCGCCTTCGCCAGCCCGCGCCCGGTGGGGCAGATGCTGCTCGCGGTGCGCTTCGATTCCGCCGGCAATGTGGTGGGCGTGGAAAAGAGCGGCATGGAGAATGTCGTCTCCATCTCGCCCGATGGCGACAAGACGCCGACGCTCGGCCGCGATCGCGGCTTCCTGAGCGAGCTGTTCGGCAATATCGGCCGTGTCGGCGCCGCCGGCGCAGCACCGGGCGGCGGCACGGCGGACAATCCCAACTGATCCGCCTCCGCCCGGAGCGGAGGTGGGTCCGCTATCGGGCCCTAAAGAGAAAAATGATTCCCGTGCGCCGTCAAATCGGCAACAGCGCCGCGCGGAGGCGGGCGCATGTCTGCCATTCCGCCCCTATATGGACGTTTCGACGCGCGCCGCCCGCGCTGCGGCACGCCCGAAGCAGCAGAGGACGCACGACCGAATGACCGGCCAAACGCCCGGCGAACGGCCCGGAACAGGGATCGATCCCGTCACGCTCACGCATCTCCAGCGGCTGGAGGCGGAGAGCATCCATATCCTGCGCGAGGTGGTGGCGGAGGCCGAGCGCCCCGTCATGCTCTATTCGGTCGGCAAGGATTCGGCGGTGATGCTGCATCTGGCGCGCAAGGCCTTCTATCCCTCGCCGCCGCCCTTCCCGCTGCTGCATGTCGATACGACGTGGAAGTTCAAGGCGATGTACGAGCTGCGCGACCGGATGGCGCGCGAAAGCGGCATGGAGCTTCTCGTCTATCGCAATCCCGAGGCGGTCGAGCGCGGCATCAACCCGTTCGACCATGGCGCGCTCCACACCGACATGTGGAAGACGGAGGGGCTGAAGCAGGCGCTCGACCTTTATGGCTTCGACGCGGCCTTCGGCGGTGCGCGGCGCGACGAGGAGAAGAGCCGCGCCAAGGAGCGCATCTTCTCCTTCCGCACCGCCAATCATCGCTGGGACCCGAAGAACCAGCGCCCCGAGCTCTGGCATCTCTATAATGCCCGCAAGGCGAAGGGGGAGAGCATCCGCATCTTCCCCATCTCCAACTGGACCGAGCTCGACATCTGGCAGTATATCCATCTGGAGAATATCCCGATCGTCCCGCTCTATTTCGCCGCACCCCGGCCGACCGTGGTGCGCGACGGGCTGACGCTCATGGTCGATGACGATCGCTTCCCGCTGCGGCCCGGCGAGGTGCCGGAGGTGAAGTCGATCCGCTTCCGCACGCTCGGCTGCTATCCGCTGACGGGCGCGGTCGAGAGCAAGGCCGCAACCCTGCCCGAAGTGATCCAGGAAATGCTGCTCACCACCACGTCCGAGCGCCAGGGCCGCGCGATCGACCATGATCAGGCCGCCAGCATGGAGAAGAAGAAGCAGGAGGGCTATTTCTGATGGCGAGCATAGCCGAAGCTCCCTCCTACAAGGCCGATGCCCTCATCGCCGAGGATATCGACGCCTATCTGCTCCAGCATCAGCACAAGTCGCTGCTGCGCTTCATCACCTGCGGCAGCGTGGACGACGGCAAGTCCACGCTGATCGGGCGCCTCCTCTATGATTCGAAGATGATCTTCGAGGATCAGCTCGCCGCGCTCGAGGCGGATTCGAAGCGGGTCGGCACGCAGGGCCAGAATATCGATTTCGCGCTGCTCGTCGACGGGCTCGCCGCCGAGCGCGAGCAGGGCATCACCATCGACGTCGCCTACCGCTTCTTCGCGACCGACAAGCGCAAGTTCATCGTCGCCGACACGCCGGGGCATGAGCAATATACGCGCAACATGGTGACGGGCGCCTCCACCGCGGATCTCGCCGTGATCCTGGTCGATGCGCGCAAGGGCATCCTCACCCAGACACGCCGCCACAGCTATCTCGCCCATCTGCTCGGCATCCGGAAGCTGGTGCTCGCGGTCAACAAGATGGACCTGATCGGCTATGATCGCGAAGCCTATGAGGCGATCGTCGCCGATTATCGCGCCTTCGCCACCGGCATCGGCATAGCGGACTTCACCGCCATTCCGATCTCGGGCTTTATCGGCGACAATATCACCGGCCCCTCCGCCAACACCCCCTGGTATCGCGGCCCTGCGCTGATCGAGCATCTCGAAACGGTCGAGCTCGACGTGGAGAGCGATCAGGCGCGGCCGTTCCGTCTGCCGGTCCAGTGGGTCAACCGCCCCAATCTCGATTTCCGCGGCTTTTCGGGGCTGATCTCCTCAGGGACGATCCGCCCGGGCGACAAGGTGCGCGTCCTCCCCTCGGGCAGGACATCGACCGTCGACCGCATCGTCACGCTCGACGGAGACCTTCCGCAGGCGGTCGCCGGCCAGTCGGTGACGCTGACGCTCGCCGACGAGATAGACTGTTCGCGCGGCGACGTGATCGTGCTCGCCGACGATCCGTCCGAAGTGGCCGACCAGTTCGAGTCAACGATCGTGTGGATGGCGGACGAGCCGCTGCTGCCCGGCCGCTCCTATTGGCTCAAGCTCGGCACGCGGACCGTCTCGGCCACCGTCCAGACGCCCGAATATCAGATCAACGTCAACACGATGGAGCATCTGGCGGCCAAGACGCTGGAGCTCAATGCCATCGGCGTCGCGAATATCGCCACCGATCGGCCGATCGTGTTCGAGCCCTATCAGGCGAACCGGGATCTCGGCGGCTTCATCCTGATCGACAAGATCAGCAATGCGACGGTCGCCGCCGGCATGATCCGCATCGCGCTGCGCCGCAGCCAGAATGTCCATTGGCAGGCGATCGAGGTATCGCGCGAGGCGCATGCCGCGCAGAAGAACCAGCGGCCCCGGCTGCTCTGGTTCACCGGCCTTTCCGGCGCGGGCAAATCGACCATCGCCAATCTCGTCGAGAAGAAGCTGCATGCGCTGGGCAAGCACAGCTTCCTGCTCGACGGCGACAATATCCGCCATGGCCTCAACAAGGATCTCGGCTTCACCGATGCCGATCGGGTGGAAAATATCCGCCGCGTAGGCGAGGTCGCCAAGCTGATGACGGATGCGGGGCTGATCGTGCTCACCGCCTTCATCTCCCCCTTCCGCGCGGAGCGGGAGATGGTGCGCCAGATGCTTCCGCAAGGCGAGTTCGTCGAGATTCATGTCGATACGCCGCTCGCCGAGGCGGAGCGGCGCGACGTGAAGGGCCTCTACCGGAAGGCGCGCGCCGGCGAGCTCAAGAACTTCACCGGCATCGATTCGCCCTATGAGCCGCCCGAAAGCCCCGAGATCCGCATCGACACGACCGTCACCAGCCCCGAACGGGCGGCCGAGCTGATCGTCGAGCGCGTCATCGGCCCCTGGGTGCACGAGCTGTGAGCGATGCGGCGCTCGCCCGCCATATCGCCGAAACTGCGGGCGAGCTTCTCCTGACCTTGCAGGCTTCCGGCCTGATCCAGGGCAAGGCGCTCGGCCGGGCGGGAGACCGCGTCGCCAACGCCTTCATCGTCGAGGCGCTGCGCCAGGCGCGGCCGGATGATGCGCTGCTATCGGAGGAGGAGGCCGCCGATCCGGCGCGGCTCGGCCACAGCCGCGTCTGGATCGTCGATCCGCTCGACGGCACGCGCGAATATAGCGAGGGTCGCAGCGACTGGGCGGTGCATGTGGCGCTCGCGATCGACGGCGTCGCCGCCATCGGCGCGGTGGCGCTGCCCGCCCTGTCGCTCACGCTCGGATCGGATGATCCGCCCCCCATCGCCTGCGCCGGCGAAGCGCCGCTCCGCATGCTCGTCAGTCGCAGCCGCCCTGCCGCCCATGCGGTGGCGGTCGCCGAGGCGCTGGCGGCAGAGCTGGTGCCGATGGGATCGGCGGGTGCCAAGGCGATGGCGGTGGTGCGCGGCGAGGCCGACATCTATCTTCATTCGGGCGGGCAGTATGAATGGGACAGTTGCGCCCCCGTCGCGGTCGCCCGCGCGGCGGGCCTGCATGTCAGCCGCATCGACGGCAGCCCGCTCGTCTATAATCGCGAGGATCCCTATCTTCCCGATCTCTTGATCTGCCGGAAGGAACATGCGCGGCGCGTGCTGGATCTGGTCGCCCGGATCGACGCCTGATCCTCGGCTCGGCGCAATGCCACTTGCACACCCGCTGCGCGTTGGCAGAGTCGGATGCATCGCGAAGGACGAGGATGAAGCGATGAGCGACGCTCACCATGAATGGACGGTCCACGAATTGGACGAACTGCGCAATCTGGACGCCCAGGGCGTGCCGACGGACGAGATCGCCCGGCGCCTGAGCCGCAGCAAGGACGATATCGAGGATCGGCTTTCCCTGCTTCGACATGCCGATGGCCAACGAATGCCCGAGCCGTCCTTCGGACCCGACGAAGAAGGCGACGTGTCTCCCTCGACGCACGACACGGACGGCGATCCCGCCGCCTGGGTCCATGTGGATCGGCCGCCGACGCATCGCGACTAATGCGGAACCGCTAGAACGTCCTTCACCCGACCGCGCTCAGCCTGAGCGCGGGGATTTCAACCCAGCCGTGCTCTAACGCGCTATCCCCGCCGCCGCGAGCACGGCGAGCGTCAGCAGCTCGGAGGCGGTCGCGGACATGGTCGCGATCTGCACCGGATGCTCCATGCCCACCAGCATCGGGCCGATCACCGATCCGCTGCCCAGCTCGCGCAGCAGCTTGGCGGAGATATTGGCCGACTGGAGGCCGGGCATGATCAGCACATTGGCCGGGCCTGACAGGCGGTTGAACTGATAATTCCGCGCCACCGCCGGATTGAGCGCCACGTCGGGCGCCATTTCGCCTTCATATTCGAAATTCGGCTGGCGCTCGTCGAGAATGGCGATGGCGGCGCGGATATTTTCGAGCCAGGTACCCGGCGGATTGCCGAAGGTGGAATAGGAAATGAAGGCGACGCGCGGCTCATGCCCCATGCGCCGCGCGACGGCGGCGGTATGCTCCGCGATCGCCGCCAGCTCCTCCGGGCCCGGCCGTTCCGTCACCATCGTGTCCGCCATGAAGATGGTGTGGCTCTTGCCGACGACGATATGAATGCCGCACGGGCGCCGCCCCTGTTCCGGATCGATCACGCGCCGCACCTGGCGCAGCGATCGGGCGTAGGTGCGCGTGATGCCGGTGATCATCGCATCCGCCTCGCCCAGCGCGACGAGCAGCGCGCCGAACACGTTGCGGTCCTGATTGACCATCGCCTCTATCTCGCGGCGCAGATAGCCGCGCCGCTGCAACCGGGCATAGAGATGATCCACCATCTTCGGCACGAGCGGCGAGATGCGGCTATTGTGCAGCTCGAAGCTTTCGGGATCGTCGACGCCCAGCGCGCGCAACCGGTCCGGCACATCGTCGCGCCCGACGAGCACGGGCGTGCCATAGCCGCCGTCGCGGAAAGCGATCGCGGCGCGCAGCACCACCTCCTCCTCCGCCTCGGCGAAGACGACGCGCTTGGGATTGGCCCGCGCCGTCTCATGCGCCGCCGCCAACACGCCGGTGGTGGGATTGAGCCGCGCGCGCAGGCTTTCGCGATAGTCGTCCATGTCCAGTATCGGCTGGCGCGCCACGCCCGAATCCATCGCCGCCTGCGCGACGGCGGCGGGCACCACCTCCATCAGCCGCGGATCGAAGGGAGCCGGGATGATATAGTCGCGCCCGAAACGCGGCGCGGTGCCGCCATAGGCCGCCGCCACCTCCTCCGGCACCTGCTGCCGCGCGAGGGCCGCAAGCGCGTTGGCGGCGGCGATCTTCATCTCGTCATTAATCGTCGTCGCCCGCACGTCGAGCGCGCCGCGGAAGATGAAGGGGAAACCGAGGACATTGTTGACCTGGTTCGGATAATCCGAACGGCCGGTGGCGACGATCGCGTCGGGCCGCGCGGCATGCGCCTCGTTCGGCGTGATCTCCGGATCGGGATTGGCCATGGCGAAGATGATCGGCCGCGCCGCCATCGAACGTACCATATCCTGCGTGACGGCGCCCTTGACCGAAAGGCCCATGAACACGTCCGCGCCCTTCAGCGCCTCTGCCAGCGTGCGCTTGTCGGTCGGCACCGCATGGGCCGACTTCCACTGGTTCATGCCGGCTTCGCGGCCCTGATAGATCACGCCCTTGGAATCGCACAGCAGCACGCGATCCGAAGGCACGCCCATCGCCTTGATCAGTTCGGTGCAGGCGATCGCGGCCGCACCCGCGCCGTTCACCACCACCGTCATGTCGGAAAGGCTGCGCCCCGTCAGATGCGCGGCATTGATCAGGCCGGCCGCGGCGATGATCGCGGTGCCATGCTGGTCGTCATGGAAGACGGGGATGTTCATCCGCTCGCGCAGCGTCTGCTCGATGATGAAACATTCGGGCGCCTTGATGTCCTCAAGATTGATGCCGCCGAAGCTCGGCTCCATCAGCGCGACGGCATTGATGAAGGCATCGACATCCTCGGTGGCGAGCTCAAGGTCGATCGAATCCACGTCGGCGAAGCGCTTGAAGAGCACCGCCTTGCCCTCCATCACCGGCTTGGAGGCGAGCGCGCCGAGATTGCCGAGGCCGAGAATCGCCGTACCATTGGAGATTACCGCAACGAGATTGCCCTTGGCGGTATAGTCATAGGCTGCCGCCGGATCGGCGGCGATGGCGCGCACGGGCACGGCCACGCCCGGCGAATAGGCCAGGCTCAGGTCGCGCTGCGTCGCCATCGGCTTGGACGCGATGATCTCGATCTTGCCCGGACGTCCCGTGGAATGGAACAGCAGCGCCTCGCGCTCGGAAAACTGCACGTTGCCGCTCTCGCTCATCGCAATCTCCAATAGATATTCCGGCCTATTGGGGCATGGCTGCCGTTGCAACAAGCCGCTATCAGGCCGCTCATGGCGGGAACGATGAAAAACGGTACGGCGGCAGCACAAACGACGCCGATGATGGCACAATATTTGGCGTTGAAGGCGCAATGCCCCGATTGCCTGCTATTTTATCGGATGGGCGATTTCTTCGAGCTGTTCCTCGAAGATGCGCGGATCGCCGCCGCCTGCCTCGATATCGCGCTGACGGCCAGGGGCGAGCATGACGGCGCGGCCGTGCCCATGTGCGGCGTGCCCGCCCATTCGGCGGAAAGCTATCTCGCCCGCCTGATCAAGGCCGGCCACCGCGTCGCCATTGCCGAGCAGACCGAGACGCCCGCCGAGGCGAAGAAGCGTGGCGGATCGAAGGCGCTGGTCGGCCGCGCGATCGTCCGCGTCGTCACGGCCGGCACGCTGACCGAGGAGACGCTGCTCGACGCGCGCGCCGCCAACTGGCTGGTCGCCATCGCCGAAGCGGGCGGCGCGCTGGGCCTCGCCGCCGCCGACATCTCGACCGGCCGGTTCGAGATCGCCGCCCTGGTGCCCGGCGCGCTCGATGCCGAGCTCGCCCGGCTGGGCGCGGCCGAGATCATCGTGCCGGAGGGCTTTTCCTATGATCTGCCAGCCGCCTATCCTACGCCCGACGGCTTCGACAGCATCGCAGCCGAGCGCCGGCTGAAGGCGCTGTTCGGCGTCGCCACGCTCGACGGCTATGGCGGCTTCTCCCGCGCCGAGCTCGCCGCCGCGGGCGGGCTCCTCGCCTATCTCGATCGCGCGGGCCAGGGCACGCTACCCTTCCTCCAGCCGCCGCGCCGGCGGGCGGCCTCCGATCATATGATGATCGACGCCGCCACCCGCGAAAGCCTGGAGATCACCGCGGCAGCCGGCGGCGGGCGCAAGGGCAGCCTGCTCGACGCGGTCGACCGCACCGTCACCGGTGCCGGCGCGCGCCTGCTCGCCGCCGATCTCGGCGCGCCGCTCACCGAGATCGCCCCGATCGAGGCGCGACTCGATCTCGTCGCGCTGTTCGCCGGCGATGGCGGGCTGCGCGACATGCTGCGCAGCAAATTGCGCGCGCTCCCCGATATCGGCCGTGCGCTCGGCCGGCTCGCGGCGGGTCGCGGCGGCCCGCGCGACCTGGGCCTGCTCCGCGACGGCCTCGACGAAGGCTATGGCCTGCACCAGATATTGGAGCGGATCGCCCCCCGCCCCATGCTGCTCGACGCGTTGCTACCCCGCTTCATCGGCCATGGCGCGCTGGTCGACATACTGCGCCGCGCGCTGGTCCCCTCGCCTCCCATCGATGCTTCCAATGGCGGCTATATCGCCGAGGGCTACGACCCCGCGCTCGACGATCTGCGCGGTCAGGGCGGCGAGGGCCGCCGCGCCATCGCGGCGCTCGAGGCGCGCTATCGCGACGAGACGGGCATCGCCGCGCTCAAGATCCGCCACAATGCGGTGCTCGGCTATCATATCGAGGTGCCGGCCCGACATGCCGATCGCCTGCTCAAGGCGGATTCGGGCTTCACCCATCGCCAGACGCTCGCCGGCGTAGTCCGCTTCAACGCGCCCGAGCTGCACGACCATGCGATGCGCGTCACCCAGTCCGGCGCGCATGCGCTCGCGGCCGAAGCGGCGCATCTGGAGGAGCTGACCGCCGCCACGCTCGCCCGCGCCGCGGAAATCGCCGCCACCGCCGATGCGCTGGCCCGGCTCGACGTCGCCGCCGGCCTCGCCGAACGGGCGAGCGAGGGTGGCTGGTGCCGCCCCGCCTTTACCGATCATCCCTGTTTCGAGGTGGAGGGCGGCCGTCATCCGGTGGTGGAAAGCGCCGTCGCCGCCTCGGGCGACCGTTTCGTCGCCAATGACTGCCGCCTCTCGCCCGACAACCGGCTATGGCTCGTCACCGGCCCGAACATGGGCGGCAAATCCACCTTCCTGCGCCAGAATGCCGCGATCGCGATTCTCGCCCAGGCCGGCGCCTTCGTGCCGGCGACGAAGGCGACGATGGGCCTGGTCGATCGGCTGTTCAGCCGCGTCGGCGCATCCGACAATCTCGCGCGCGGCCGTTCCACCTTCATGGTCGAGATGGTCGAAACCGCCGCGATCCTGGCCCAGGCGACCGAACACAGCTTCGTCATCCTCGACGAGGTCGGCCGCGGCACCTCGACCTATGACGGCCTCGCCATCGCCTGGGCGGTGGTGGAGGCGGTGCACGACCTCAACCGCTGCCGTTGCCTCTTCGCCACTCATTATCATGAGCTGACGCGGCTCGCCGAACGGCTCGATGCCCTGTCGCTGCACCATGTCCGCGCGCGCGAATGGAAGGGCGACCTCGTCCTGCTGCACGAGCTGGCGCGCGGCCCCGCCGATCGCAGCTATGGCATCGCCGTCGCACGGCTGGCCGGGCTGCCGCCGCCCGTGCTCGCCCGCGCAGGCGACGTGCTGAAGCGGCTGGAAGCGGGCCGCGCCGCGACCGGCGGCCTCGCCGCCGGGCTGGACGATCTGCCCCTCTTCGCCGCGGCCGCCGCGAAGCCGGAGGAGGCACCCGATCCGTTGCGCACCGCGCTGGATGCGATCGATGCCGACGCGCTTTCGCCCAGGGACGCGCTCGACCTCATCTACCGGCTCAAACGGCTCGCAGCCGAGGGCGAAAGCTGATCCGCCAGTTCAAGCGGGTTGCATCTGCGGCATGACAGCGGACGGCTGGGCAGCCACCCGGGCGGCCTTGCCGCGCATCGCTTCCGGCGGCTGGGGAAAGCCCGAACGGCCGCTATAATCGCGCAGGCCGCCCGTCTTCGGACGCCTGTTCTGCGCGGTCAGCATGCTCGCGCAGGCGATGTCGATGGCGGCGATGCCCGCCACCGCCGCCATCGCGATGCCGACATTGCGGCGCCGGCCGCCATCGGCCTTGAGTCCCCGGGCCAGTGTCGCCAGATCGAGCGCGTCGCCGCCCGCGCGGCTCCAGATGGCGGGCGCGGGGTTGGCCGAAAGCGCCCCGACGCCGGAGACCATCTCGCGCGCGCCATAGGCGCGGATCAGCCTCTCCTTGCCCTCCAGCCCCAGCGAGCGCGCCAGCAGCCTCGGCGCCGCCAGCTCGGCGACGCCCAGGCCGATCGAAAGCCAGCCGAGGCTGCGCGCGATTCGGTCCGCGGAGGTCAGCGAGCCGCGGGTGCCGCCATCATCATGATGCAACTGGTTCATGCCTCTTCTCCTAGGGCCGAAGGACGACCTTGATGCAGCTGTCCTGCTTGTTCTCGAACATGCGGTACATGTCCGGCCCGTCGGCCAGATCGCCGCGATGCGTGATGACGAAGGAAGGATCGATCTGCCCGTCGGCAATCAGCGACAGCAGCTCGCTGGTCCAGCGATTGACATGGGTCTGGCCGGTACGGACAGTAAGCCCCTTGTTCATCAGCATGCCGAACGGCAGCTTGTCGATCAGCCCAGCATAGACGCCGGGAATCGAAAGAATTCCCGCCGGGCGGCAGACATAGATCATCTCGCGCAGCACGTGCGGCCGATCCGTCTCCAGCATCGCCGCCTGCTTGACCCGGTCATAGACGCTGTCGAGCGTGGCCGTGGCATGCGCCTCCATCCCCACCGCATCGATACATTTTTCCGGCCCCTTGCCGTCGGTCAGCTCGTTGAGCCGCTCGATCACGCTCTCATCGTCGAAATTGATCGTGATCGCGCCGCCGGCCGCCGCCATGCTCAGCCGCTCGGGCAGATTGTCGATCGCCACCACCTGTTTCGCGCCGAGCAGGATCGCGCTGCGGATCGCCATCTGGCCCACGGGGCCCGCACCCCATATCGCCACCGTGTCGGTCGGCTCGATGTCGCACTGGATGGCGGCCTGCCAGCCGGTCGGGAATATGTCCCCCAGGAACAGCACCTGCTCGTCGGACAACCCGTCGGGGATCTTCACATGCGTCTTGTCGGCAAATGGTATGCGGACATATTCGGCTTGCCCGCCCTGATATCCGCCGGTCAGATGGGTGTAGCCGAACAGACCGGCGGTCCTATGGCCGAATATCTTGTCGGCCACATCCTTGTTGCGGTTGCTACGCTCGCAGACGGAGAAATTGCCGCGTCGGCACTGATCGCATTCGCCGCAGATGATGGTGAACGGCACGACGATCCGGTCGCCCTTTCTGAGCGCCTTATTCTCTGGCCCGACCTCGATGACCTCGCCCATGAATTCATGGCCCACCACATCGCCGGGTTCCATTCCCGGAATCATATTGTGGAACAGGTGCAGGTCCGATCCGCAGATCGCGCAGGCCGTCACCTTTATGATCGCGTCGCGAGGCTCCTCGATCTCGGGATCGGGCACCGTTTCGTAGCGAATATCCTTCTTGCCGTGCCAGACGAGGGCCTTCATCGCGCATCTCCTGTCTTCGAGGCCTTCCCCAAGGGCAGCGATCGCATGAACGCGCCCGGCCCCCCTGCGCTCCAACGAAGGCCTCGGCGCCGGAATCATCGCCGGATCAGGCGCGCGAGATCAGAGCGACGAATGATCGCTCTGGGCAGGCATCTCCATGCTCCGGTCGGCCTCCTTCTGCTCGGCCAGTTCGAGTGCCTTTACGATCGAATCCGGATCGAACGGCTTTTCGCACCGCACGACATCGGCATAGCGCGCCGGCAGCGACGCATCCTCATCGCTGGTGGCCAGAATGAAAGGCACATGCCTTTCGCGCAGCATATCGGCCAGGGGGCAGGATTTTTCCTGGGCCAGATCGATATCGAGCACGGCGCCGTCGATTGGAGCCTCGGTCGCCAGCATCGCCTCCGCCTCGGCGCCTCCGGGAACGGGCCCGACGATGATCGCACCATGTTGCTTCAGCCCCCGCTTCATATCGTCGGCGAGGATATATTCATCCTCCACGATCAGAATGCGGCGTCCGGCGACGCAGTCGACAAATGCTCCTTTCATCATCCATCTCCTTGCTTTTCTTTATTATTGATGGGCCGGCTGTTCTCCGGCTCCTTCTGCTACGCTCTCTGCATCTATCCGGAAGAAATGGCGCGCGCCCGATGCCGGAGGCAGGCTGATCCGCGCGCTAAATCCCGTTTCCGCAAATTCCAGCCGCGTCTCGGCCTTCAGCTCATAGGCCAGTCCCTGCTGGAGCAGTTCCAGCCCGAATCCCTGCGTCGGCGCGAGATTGGTGAGTGGTTCGGCCACGCTCTCGCGCCATTCCAGCTCCAGCCGCTCGTCCTCGATCCACCAGTGCACCGAAAGCCCGCGGCCCGCCTCCGCCAGCCCGCCATATTTGACGGCATTGGTCGCCAGCTCGTGGATCGCCAGCCGCATCGTCTCCGCCGCGCGGCCAAGCAGGCGGACATTGGGCCCGGAAAGCGCCAGCGCCCCATCCTCCCGCACGGCATAGACGAGCAGCTCCTCGGCGATCAACGTCTTGAAATCGATCCCGCTCCGCCATCCGCGGATCAGCGCCGCCTGGGCCCGGGCGAATGCCGCAAGACGGCCGTCGAGATGCGCCTGATATTCCTCCACGCTCTCGCTATTCTCGCCCGTACGACGGGCGATGTGGCGTACCGCGGCAAGATTGTTGCGAAGACGCCGTTTGAGTTCCGCGATCTGGGCCTTCAACGCTGCCGTATCCTCTCCCTCCTTGTCCGGCATCGTCACTCGACCACAGGCTTGATCTCGCCGCCATTGGCGTCGAACTGCGCGCCCTCATGGTCGAGGTGGAGATAATTGGGGTGGAAGAGGCTCACCCGCTGGAGCTCGGCCAGATCGGGAATCCTGAGCTCGCGTCCCTTGAGCACGATCAGGCCGGACGCCCGCAGATCCTGGAGCGTGCGATTGACATGCACCGGGGTGAGCCCCGTCGCTTCCGCCAGTTCGGTCTGGGTCACCGGCATCTCGCATATGTCGCCATGAGTACGTCCCACGGCGCGCAGCCGCAGGAACAGTTCACAAAACAGATGGGCGAGCCTTTCGGTTGCGTTGCGCTGTCCGATATTCACCGTCCATTCGCGCTGTACTGCCGCACTTACCAGCGCCTGCCAGGCCAGCGCCTGATGGATGCGGGGATAGGTTGCCATCAGCCGGTCGATCGTGCTGCGCGAGATTTCCGCGAAGGTGAGCGCCGTCAGCGCGCCGATCGAATGATCCATCTCGTGCAGCATCGATATGTCGAGGTCGCACATGTCGCCGGGTATGAAGAAGGCGATGATCTGCCGGCGTCCGTCCTCCAGCGTCTTGTAGCGGCAGGCCCAGCCTTCGAGGACCAGATTCACGTCACGAGGGCTGTCGCCCTCGCGAATGATGTCCTCGCGGGCGCGGATGCGGCGCACCCGTTCGGAAGCCGCCTTCGTCAGGGCGTCACGCTCTTCAGCCGATAGATGTACGAAGCCTTCTAGCTTTTTTATCAGTGCCGTAGCCATCTGGCGTCCCTGTTGCCTTGGCGAAGATTAGACCCCCGGGGGAAGCGGCGGACTCACCTATGTTGCCCCACTGGTGGCCCCTCCTCCCGGCCCCGGGCTGGCGACGAAGGAACGCCAACCATACAGAAACTTACCTTTGTAAAAGCGCCGTCTACGACAACTCTTCTAATCCGGTTCGGCAGGACGGACAGGAGAGCATCATGAACCGGAGCGACCTCCAATATTATGCGGACCGCGCAATCTGCCAGCTGGCGCTCGCCCAGCGCGCCCGCAAGACGGAGGCGAGCAGCGCGCATCTGCGCCTGGCGCAGCTTCATCTCGCGCGCCTGCGCGACGGGCTGGCGGCGCCGGAGCTGATGGATCGCGAACAGCTCGGCTGGGGCGACGAGGCCCGCCACTAGCCTCGCGCGATCCGATTGGCCGATCCACCCGCTCATCCGTGCAGCCGGTCGCGAAGCATTCGGGCCGGACACCTCTCGCTTCGCCACGCTGCCTCGCCTTCCATCCCCCTGTCCCGCCGGGCGGGGCGATCCGCCGGCCCTAACATGCCGGCCAAGGCGTCGGATCCCCGCGTCTTGGCATCTGCACCGATCGTACAGTCTCTTGCGGGCCCTCCCAAGCTGCCGCAATGCGGGGTGGATATCCCCACCGCATTCGGCAAGCAGCTGAAAAAGCTCACATCCCGGCGTCCACAAACGCCCTGACGGCAGAAAAGCCATTTTCCTCGCCGCCCCCTGCCGTCTACCGTGCCCCCCGCGTCCCGGGCCATCATCCCCGGCGATGACATGAAGCGGGACATGCGGGGGGAATGGATGGCGCTGATCGCACGGGAATATCCGGGGGAGCCGGAGCGGCTACGGCAGGGGCTGCATCGGCACCTCTACTTCCAAGTGCTGGCGGCGATCGCGCTGGGCACGCTGCTGGGCTATTATTGGCCTGCCATGGGCGAAGCGCTGAAGCCGCTCGGCGATGGCTTCATCAAGCTCGTCAAGATGATCATCGCGCCGGTAATCTTCCTGACGGTGACGACCGGCATCGCCGGCATGAAGGAGCTGGGGTCGGTCGGCCGCGTCGCCGCCAGGGCCTTCGCCTATTTCCTCTGCTTCTCCACGCTTGCGCTGGTCGTCGGCCTGGTCGTCGCCAATCTTCTCCAGCCGGGCGCCGGAATGCATATCGCGCCGGCCAGCCTCGATGCCGGCGCTGTCGCCAGCTTTGCCGAAAAGGCGCATGAAAGCACGATCACCGGCTTTCTCCTCTCGATCATCCCGACCACCATCCTCTCCGCGCTCACCGAAGGCTCGATCCTCCAGGTGCTGTTCGTCGCGATCCTGTTCGGCGTCGCGCTGTCGCTGGTCGGCGATCCCGCCCGGCCGCTCATCGACCTGCTCGATCGGCTGTCGCTGGTCGTGTTCCGCCTGGTCGGCATATTGATGCGCGCGGCCCCCATCGGCGCGTTCGGCGCGATCGCCTTCACCATCGGCAAATATGGCATCGGATCGCTGGTCAATCTCGGCGCGCTGGTTGCATCCTTCTATGCCACCTCGCTGCTGTTCGTGGTGGTGGTGCTGGGGCTGGTGGCGCGGCTCAACGGCTTCTCAATCTTCCGCTTGATCCGCTATCTCCGCGCCGAGCTGCTGCTCGTGCTCGGCACCTCCTCGTCCGAAGCGGCGCTTCCCAATCTGATCGACAGGCTGGAACGCGCCGGCTGCGCCAGGCCGGTGGTCGGACTGGTCGTGCCGATGGGCTATTCCTTCAATCTCGATGGCACCAACATCTATATGACGCTCGCCGCGCTGTTCATTGCCCAGGCGACCGACATTCCCCTCTCGATCGGCGAGCAAATAGCGCTGCTGCTCGTCGCGATGCTGAGTTCGAAGGGCGCGGCCGGCGTCACCGGCGCGGGCTTCATCACGCTCGCCGCAACGCTCTCGATCGTGCCGAGCGTGCCGGTCGCGGGTATGGCGCTGATTCTCGGCGTCGATCGCTTCATGTCCGAATGCCGCAGTCTCACCAATTTCATCGGCAATGCGGTAGCCACCCTCGTCGTCGCCCGCTGGGAAGGGAGCCTCGATGGAGCCGCGCTCGATCGCGCGCTGGCGGGGCATCCGCCCGAAGCCATAGCCGGAGCGCAAGGCAGCCCGGCCGATGCAACAACTGGACGATAGGGCCATAGGCCGCCATTAAGCCGGCTGCGAAGGCGGATCCGCCTTCGTCGGCGCCACGGAACGGAGCATGTGATGGACGAAGATTTCCGCCAGGCGGCACTGGATTATCATCGTCTGCCCCGCCCAGGCAAATTGTCCGTCGAGCCCACCAAGCGGATGGAGACGCAACGCGATCTGGCGCTCGCTTATTCGCCCGGCGTGGCCGCCGCCTGCGAGGCGATCGTCGCCGATCCGGACAAGGCGCGCGACTATACGGCGCGCGGCAATCTCGTCGCGGTCATCACCAACGGCACCGCCGTGCTCGGCCTCGGCAATATCGGCGCGCTCGCCTCCAAGCCGGTGATGGAGGGCAAGGTCGTCCTGTTCCGCAAATTCGCCGGGCTGGATGCGTTCGACATAGAGGTCGACGCGACCGACCCCGCTAAATTCTGCGACGTCGTGGCGGCGCTCGAGCCGAGCTTCGGCGGCATCAACCTCGAAGACATCAAGGCCCCCGAATGTTTCGCGATCGAGGCGGAGCTGCGGCGCCGGATGAAGATCCCCGTCTTCCATGACGATCAGCATGGCACGGCGATCGTCTGTGCGGCGGCGGTGCGCAATGCGCTTCTCCTCCAGGGCAAGCGGATCGAGGATGTCCGGCTCGTCACCTCCGGCGCGGGTGCCGCCGCGCTCGCCTGCGTCGATCTGCTCGTCTCGATGGGGCTCCGGATCGAAAATGTCACGCTGACGGATATCAAGGGCGTCATCCATGAAGGCCGCGATGCGGACATGCTGCCCAACATGGCGCGCTATGCCCGCGCGACCGACGCGCGCACGCTGGGCGAAGTGATTGCGGGCGCAGACATCTTCCTCGGCCTGTCCGCGCCGCGCGTGTTCAAGCCCGAATGGCTGCCGCTGCTCGCCGAAAAGCCGCTGATCCTAGCGATGGCCAATCCGGAGCCCGAAATCCTGCCCGAGCTGGTCCATGCCGCGCGGCCCGACGCGATCGTCGCCACCGGCCGTTCGGACTATCCGAACCAGGTCAACAACGTCCTCTGCTTCCCCTATATCTTCCGCGGCGCGCTCGACGCGCAGGCGACCGAGATCAATGAGGCGATGAAGCATGCCGCGGTCGAGGCGCTGGCGGGCCTGGCGCGCGTCGAGCCGGAGGAGACGGTCGCCAATGCCTATGGCGGCCAGCCGCTGCTGTTCGGGCATGACCATATCATCCCCAAGCCTTTCGATCCGCGCCTGATCCTGGAAATCGCGCCCGCCGTCGCCAAGGCTGCGGCGGACAGCGGCGTGGCGCTCAGGCCGATCGCCGATCTCGACGCCTATCGCGAGCGGCTGTCGCGCTATTCCAATCGCTCGATCCAGCTCATGATGCCCGTGTTCGAGGCCGCGCGCCGCAATCTGAAGCGCGTCGCCTATGCCGCGGGCGAGAGCGAAGCGGTGCTGCGCGCGGCGCAGACGGTGGTCGACGAGCGGCTCGCCCGGCCGATACTGGTCGGCCGGCGCGAGGTGGTCACGCGCAGGATCGAGGCGCTCGGCCTACGTATCCGGATCGACCATGATATCGAGCTGTTCGATCCCACCGTGGAGACCGAGCTGTTCCTGAGGCTGGGCGACCGCTATGCCCGGCTGGTGGAGCGGCGCGGCGTGCCGCCCGAAGCCGCGCGCCGCCGGCTGCGCCAGCAGCCGAGCGTGGCAGCGGCAATGCTGCTCGAATCGGGCCGAGCCGATGCCGCGCTATGCGGCACCCCCGCCGACTGGTGGCGCGAGACGCGCTATGTGCTGGAAGCCATTCCGCGCGCCGAGGGGGTCGATCGTGTCTCGGCGCTCACCGCGCTGATCCACTCGGGCGGCACGCTCTTCTTCGCGGACACGCATCTCAACGTCGATCCGACGGCCGAGCAGGTCGCGGAAATCACGATGCTCGCCGCCGATCAGGTACGTCGCTTCGGCATCACGCCCAAGGTGGCGCTCGTATCCCATTCCAATTTCGGCGCATCGAGCTCGCCCACCGCGCGCAAGATGCGCCAGGCGCTGGCTCTGATCCGCACGCACGCGCCCGAGCTGGAGGTCGATGGCGAGATGCACGCCGATGCGGCGATCAATCCCGCCATCCGCGCCCGGTCGGTCCTGACGAGCGCGCTCGAAGGCGCTGCGAACCTGCTCGTCATGCCTTCGCTCGATGCCGCCAACATCGCGCTCACCCTGCTCTCCTCCGTGTCGAAGGGCTTGCCGGTGGGCCCGATCCTGCTCGGCATGGCCAAGCCGGTCCATGTCCTCGTGCCGAACACGACGACGCGCGGCATCGTCAACATGACCGCGCTCGCCGTAGCCGATTGAGCGTTCGTTCGAGGAGGGGGCCAGCCTCGAACGCCCCGACCTCGAACGGGCGCTCAGGCCTCGACCGGCTTGGCCCGGCGGCGACGCGCCGGCTTTACGGCCGGCGCCTCTTGCACCGGCGCCGACCCGGCCTCACGCTTGCGCCCGAGGCCGATCGCATGGGCGAGATGGCGCCGTTTCTCGGCATAGGCTGGCGCCACCATCGGATAATCGGCCGGCAGCTTCCATTTCGCGCGATATTCCTCGGGCGACATGTCGTAATTGGTGCGCAGATAGCGCTTCAGCATCGTCAGCTTCTTCCCGTCCTCCAGGCAGACGATATAATCGGGCCTGATCGAGGCACGGATCGAGACGGCGGGCGCCTGCTGTCGCGCCGGTTCCTCGACAGGCGCGCCAAGCCCACCCAATGCGCCATGTACCTTGCCGATCAGTTCAGGAAGTTCGTTCATCGCCACGCGATTATGGGCGACATGCGCCGCGACGATATCAGCAGTCAATGCAATAAGCCGATTGTCGGTTTGTTCAGCCATAGGACTCCTCGCCAAGAAAGATTAGGACGCACGCTGCCGTACATTACGCTCGACATGTTCTTCCCATTCCAAGCCCGGACCAAGCCAGACTTTGCGTTATTTATATAGTTTTTTTGATGCTGCTCGACTTATCGCCTGCATCATCCTCTATTACATATATGCATCGAAACCCTTTTTCTAGATGGGATCTCGCTTGGAATATTATGCCATCCGGCATGATGGATCATGAATATCCGCCTTATTCCGTTGGAGAATTGCATGCTGCATCACAGCAACAATCGGGAGTCTTTGCGGAAGACCGGATAAGATCGGGGATGCGACCGCTCATCGCGCCGCCGGGCATGCGATGCGGCCTCGCGAAAAGCTGCGCTCAACTCTGGCTCTTTTGCCCGCTTCAGCCTAATTCGCGCCCATGAGCACGCGCTTCGATGCCCTGCCCCAGCGCCGCGCGATCATCGATCGGCGCGCGGTCGCGGACGTGCTGGCGGCACTGCTGCCGGGCGAGGAGGATAGCGCCGCGCTGCGCGCCGCCGCCACGCCGCTCTTCAAGCAGGCGCTCGAGCAGGGCCGCGCCGAAATCGCCCGCCGGCTCGAGGCCACGCCCACCAGCGGCAGCCAGATCGCTGCCTCCTACGCCTTCCTCACCGATCAGCTATTGCGCCTGATCTTCGATTTCACCGTCGAGCGCCTCTATCCCAATTCCAATCCGACCGCGGCCGAGCGGCTCACGCTGCTCGCGGTCGGCGGCTATGGGCGAGGCGAGATGGCGCTCCATTCCGATGTCGACATCGCCTTCCTCACCCCCTGGAAACAGACCGGCTGGGCCGAGCAGGTGATCGAATCGATGCTCTACATATTGTGGGATCTGGGGCTGAAGCTGGGCCAGTCCAGCCGCTCGATCGACGATATGGTCCGCATGGCCAAATCGGATCTCACCATCCGCACGGCGCTGCTCGAGGCGCGCTTCGTTTGGGGCGACGAGGCGCTCTATGACGAAGCGTCACGCCGCTTCGACCGCAATGTGATGGCCGGCACGACGCGCAGCTTCGTCGCCGAGAAGCTCGCCGAGCGCAATGCGCGGCATGAGCGGATGGGGGACAGCCGCTATGTCGTGGAACCCAATTTGAAGGAGGGCAAGGGCGGCCTGCGCGATCTCCACACGCTCTTTTGGATCGGCAAATATGCCTATCAGGTCCGCTCCGTGCCCGAGCTGGTCGACAAGGGCCTGCTCACCCGCGACGAGCTGCGCCGCTTCCGGCGCGCGGAAAATTTCCTATGGGCGGTGCGCTGCCACCTCCACATCCTCGCCCGCCGGGCCGAGGATCGGCTGACCTTCGACGTCCAGTCCGAAATCGCCCGCCGGATGCATTATGCCGATCGGCCGGGCCGCTCCGCGGTCGAGCGCTTCATGCATCATTATTTCCTCACCGCGAAGCAGGTGGGGGATCTCACCGGCCTGTTCCTGGCGCATCTGGACGAGCAGTTCGCCGCGCGCGGGCGGCGCTTCGGCCTAGTCGGGGTCCGTCGCCGCAAGCCCCGGCAGCTCGAAGGCTTCGTGCTCGATCGCGGCCGGCTCGCCGCCCCGACGGACGAATTCTTCAACGAGGATCCCGTCCGCCTGCTCAAGCTGTTCGCGCTGGCGGATCGCCACGGCCTGGAAGTCCATCCGCTCACCATGCGCCAGGCAGGGCGCGACGCGCGGCTGATCGATCATGGCGTGCGTTCCGATCCGCGCGCCAACGCGCTGTTCATGGATGTGCTGACGAGCCCGCGCGATCCCGAAACGGTGCTGCGCTGGATGAACGAGGCCGGCGTGTTCGGCCGCTTCGTCCCCGATTTCGGTCGTGTCGTGGCGCAGATGCAGTTCGACATGTATCATCATTATACGGTCGACGAACATTCGATCCGGGCGCTCGGCCTGCTCTCTCGCATCGAACAGGGGAAGCTGGCGCAGGATCTGCCGATGCCGACCGCGGTGATGCGGCAGATCGTCTCGCGCCGCGTGCTCTATGTCGCGGTGCTGCTGCACGACATCGCCAAGGGGCGCGGCGGCGATCACAGCATATTGGGCGCGGAGGTGGCGGAACGGCTCTGCCCCCGCTTCGGCCTGACCGCGGCCGAGACGGAAACCGTCGCCTGGCTGGTGCGCTACCATCTGCTGATGTCCGCCACCGCCTTCAAGCGCGACCTTGCGGACTTCAAGACGATCCTCGACTTCGCGGAGATCGTGCAGTCGCCCGAGCGGCTCCGCCTGCTCCTCCTGCTCACCGTAGTGGATATCAGCGCGGTCGGCCCGGGCATATGGAATGGCTGGAAGCGCCAGCTATTGGGCGATCTCTATGACGCGGCCGAGGAAGTGCTCGGCCCGGGCCACAAGCAAAGGTGCCGCAGCGAACGGATCGCGCTCAAGCGGACCCAGCTCATGCAGGAGTTGGGCTGGCCCGAGGCGCAGTTCGAAACCTTCGCCAATCGCCTGCCCGAATCCTATTGGGTGGCCGAAAGCACCGACATAATGGAGCGCAATGCGCGCCTGATCGCTGCCGCGGATGCCGCCGAGAAGCGGCTGTCGATCGCCTCCCAGGCCGATCCGGATCGCGGCGCCACGCTGGTGACGGTCTATACGAGCGACCATCCCGGCCTCTTCTATCGCATCGCCGGCGCGATCCACCTCGCCGGCGGCAACATCATCGATGCGCGGATCCACACCACGCGCGATGGCATGGCGCTCGACAATCTGCTCGTGCAGGATCCGTTCGGCCGACCGTTCGACGATTATGACCGGCTGGCGCGGCTGAAACAGGGTATCGAGGATGCTCTGGCCAATCGCAGCAAGCTGGCCGACCGGCTCGCCGCCAAGCCGTCCGCCCGCACCCGGGCGGAGGCTTTCCCGATCGAGCCCAACATCCTCATCGATAACAAGGCGTCGAACCGCTATACGGTGGTCGAGGTCCATGCCCGCGACCGGCCGGCGCTGCTCCACGCGCTCGCCCATGCGCTCTTCCAGGCGAAGGTGACGATCTATTCGGCGCATATCGCCACTTATGGCGAGCGCGCGGTCGACGTCTTCTATCTGACCGATCTGATCGGCGACAAGATCGTGAGCCAAAGCCGGCTGAGGACGCTCGAACGGCTCCTCCTCGAAGCCGCCGAGGGCAAGATCGCCAAGCGCGCGGCCTGAGCCCTCCCCCCAGCCGGAAGGAGGGCTCCCGCCTCAGAAGCGCGTGCGCGCCGTCACGCCATAGGTGCGCGGCTCAGCCAGGAAGGCGCCGTAAAGCTGCGTCCCCGTCGCCTGATAGCCTTGGGCCACGCCGCGCGCCGTATTGAACGCGCCCCCCGGCTGCACCGGCGCGTCGAACGCCACCTGCTTGTAGAGCGTGTCGAACAGGTTGTTCGCCCAGAATTCGAGGCTCCACCCGGCATCCGCATGCCGCACGCCAATGCGCGCATTGACCGTCGCGACGCCCTGCTGCTCCTTCTCCAGGTCGAGATCCGATCCGGTATTGATCCGGCTCTGATAGCGCATATCGGCATAGAGCAGGCCGGAAAGCCCGCCGCTGCCGATCGGCGGCGTCCAGCCGAACGATCCCGTCACCGTATGGAGCGGCGCGTTGGACAGGCCCCGCCCGGGGAGCTGGAACAGCGCGGCGCCGATCGCACGCCCGCCCACGCCCGCCAGATCCTTGGCATAGCGCGTGTCGGCCAGCGTATAGCCGATATTCACCGACAGGTCGGGCGCCGGCCGCAAATAGGCCTCCACCTCCACGCCGCGCGAGGTCACGCCCGGCTTCTTTTCTCCCACGCACGCGCTGTTGCCGCCGATATTGTCGCTGTCCGATCCCGGACCGCCCGCCAGCGCGCCGCAGCCCTCGATATTCTCGACGATGAAATTGGCGCCGGAGAAGATGTTGAGCTGGAAGTCGTCGAACCGCTGGTAGAAGGCCGCGACATTCAGGTCGAAGCGCCGCCCGTTGAACTTGGCGCCGATCTCGAGCGCATCCACCTTCTCGGCGGCGAAGCGCAGCGACCGGGCGGAGGGCGCCGCCGGAGTGAGCGCCGCGCGATCGAGGTTGAAGCCCCCCGCCTTATAGCCGCGCGCATAGCTCGCATAAGTGAGCAACCGCTCCACCGGCCGATAGGAGAGGATCGCGGTGCCCGTCAGCTCATCCTCGCCCCGCCGGTCGGCGAGCGTCGCGGAAGTGATCGGCGCCACGACGCAGCCGAGCGAGATGATCGTCCCCGCCGCCGTGCGGATCGCGGCCGGCTGCGCCGGATCGTCGCGCAGCGCGGCGAGCTGCGCCGCATTGGTGGCGCAGGTGGAGGCCGCGGCCGGGCTGCCGTTCAGCGATGCGGAAAGCCTCTTGCGCTCATTGGTGTAGCGCAGGCCGAGCGTCAGGTTCAGCCGGTCGGTCAAGGTCACGACATTATGCGTGAACAGCGCCCAGTTGCGGCTGCGCTGGACATAGCGGTCCGATCCCGCCCCCGCCGACGTGATTCCCGCCAGCCGGTCGAGCCCGGCGAGCAGGGTCGCGCCCGAAGCCGAGGAGGCGAGCGACGCACGCGTCGCGGGCGAGAGACAGCCGGGCGATGCGGGGCTGAGCCCCCCCAGCCCATTCGCGGTCAGGCAGGCGGTATAGCGGCCATAGTCCGCGCCATATTGGAGATTGTCGGCATAGTTCAGCCGCTCATCGGCGAAATAGCCGCCGACCAGCCAGTCGACCGGCCCCGCCTCGCCCTGCATCCGCACTTCCTGGCTGAAGGTGTGGAAGCGCACGCCCGCCGATCCGTCGTCGGGCCGGGCGAGAATGTCGAGCCCGGTGAAGTCGCCATCCTGGCCGCGCAGCCAGCGCCAGTCGCGCCAGGCGCTGATCGAGGTCAGCGTCGCATCCCCAAGATCATAATCGACCTGCCCCGAAATGCCCCGGTCGCGCACGTCGGAACGGAAGCTCCGCCCGGGCGTCACCGCCGCGCGACGGCTATCGGGGTCCTCCACGACGATCCCGCCAAGCTGCCGTTCCAGCGCGGCGATGCTCGACGGGCTGACGGCAAGCGTCCCATCCGCATTGCGCCTTATGTTGCGCGTCGGCTGATAGGGCGCGGCGCAACATTCCTCATCGCGCTCGGCATAATCGGCGATGATCCGCGCCGTCAGCGGCCCGCCCTGATCGAACAGCAATTGCCCGCGCAGCAGCCAGCGGTCGCGATCATTGATGTCGCGCCCCGAAACGACGTCGCGGACGAAGCCGTCGCGCTTCACATAGGTGCCATCGATCCGATAGGCGACGCCCGTTACGAGCGGCCCCGTCAGGCCGAGCTGGAAGCGGCGATAATCATAATTGCCATAGCTCGCCTCGGCTGTCCCTTCTTCCTCGAACTTGGGCCGGGCGGTGATGACCTGGATCAGGCCGGCGGACGCGTTGCGGCCGAACAGCGTGCCCTGCGGCCCGCGCGCCACCTCGATCCGCTCGACCGCGCCGAGCTCGGTCAGCGCCACGCCGCTGCGCGCGCGATAGACGCCGTCGACGAAGGTCGCGACCGAGCTTTCGAGGCCGGCATTGTCGCCCACCGTACCGATGCCGCGAATGCGCGCCGCGCCGCCCGCCGCCTCGGTCGAGCTGGACGAGAGCAGCAGCGACGGTGAAAGCTGGACAAGCCCGCGCGTGTCGCTCGCGCCTGACAATTGCAGCGCCTCGCCCGAAACGGCGGAGACGGCCAGCGGCACCGACGACAGCGCCTCGCTGCGCTTGGTGGCGGTCACGATGATCTCACCCTGCCCTGTGGCTTCGGGGGTCTGGGACTGCGCCAGGACGGGTACCGCAATCAGCGACAAGGCCGCCGGCGAAAACCGGATCATTTTCAATGAAATTCCCCCTGATTACGAAATTATATGTCTCATTCTTCAGCGGCGGCGCCCCTAGACGCCTGCCGATGAGCTTGCCAAGCGAAATGAGTTGAGCCGTTATTCGGGTCGCAAGCGGAATGATCGGCAAGGGAGCGAGCGATGGGCATTACGGGAATCGGCGGGCTGTTCTTCCGGGCGGCGGATCCGGACGCGCTATCGCTTTGGTATCGCACGCATCTTGGGATCAGCGCCGGCTGCAATACCGAGGGTGAGGGCGATCCCGAGGACTGGTGGTGGCGCACCGCCGCAGGCCCCACCGTCTTCGCTCCCTTCCGCGCCACGACCGATTATTTTCCGGCCGACCGGCAATGGATGGTCAATCTGCGTGTGGACGGGCTCGATGCGCTGCTCGATCGCCTGCGTGCTGCGGGGATCGAGATCGTCACCAAGGCCGAATGGGATTCGCTCGAAACCGGCCGCTTCGCCCGCATCCACGATCCCGAGGGCAATCCGATCGAATTATGGGAGCCACCTGCGGGCCTCTGATCGATCCCTCGCCCTGGCAAAGCAGGGATGACGGATTTTAGCGAAACACCACCGTCCGCATGCCGTTGAGCAGCACCCGCCGCTCGGCATGCCAGCTCACGGCGCGGGCGAGCACGATCGATTCGATGTCGCGTCCGGCGGCCACCATCTGCTCGGCGGTGGTGGCATGGCTGATCCGCGTCACCTCCTGCTCGATGATCGGCCCCTCGTCGAGATCGGCGGTGACATAATGGGCGGTCGCCCCGATCAACTTCACGCCGCGCGCATGCGCCTGATGATAGGGCTTGGCGCCCTTGAAGCTGGGCAGGAAGCTGTGATGGATATTGATGATCCGTCCGGCGAGCCGGGTGGAAAGCTCATCCGACAGCACCTGCATATAGCGCGCGAGCACCACCAGCTCCGCCTCTTCCGCCTCGTACAGCGCCATCAGCGCCGCCTCGGCCTCGGCCTTGGTCTCGCGCGTCACCGGGATGTGGTGGAAGGGGATGCCTGCGGTCGCGGCGACGCCCTCGAAATCGCGATGGTTGGAAACGATCGCAACGATATCGAGCGGTAGGCTGTCCGTCGCATGGCGGAAAAGCAGGTCGTTCAGGCAATGGCCGAAGCGCGACACCATCAATATGGTGCGCACCTTCTCGGCTGCGTCGTCGATCCGCCAGTCCATGCCGTAACGGCGCGCGATCGCCGCGAATCCGCCGCGCAGCGTGGGCAGGTCCACCCCGCCTTCGCTCGCCACGACGACACGCATGAAGAAACGACCGCTCTCCAGATCGTCATATTGCGCGGATTCGAGGATGTTGCAGTCCTGGCTCGCCAGATATCCCGCGACCGCGGCGACGATGCCGCGCTCGTCGGGACAGCCGAGCGTCAGTATGTAGCGGGCCCCATCCCCCGGAAGAGCCTCAGCCATTATTTGGGTGCGAGCACCATCAGCATCTGGCGACCTTCCATGCGCGGATGCTGCTCCACCTTCGCCACCTCGGCGATATCGGCCTGAACGCGCTGGAGCACCTGCATGCCGAGCTGACCATGGGCGAGCTCGCGGCCGCGGAAGCGCAGCGTGATCTTCACCTTGTCGCCTTCCTCGATGAACTCATGCACCTTCTTCATCTTGGTGTCATAGTCATGGTCATCGATGTTCGGACGCATCTTGATCTCCTTGATCTCCTGCGTCTTCTGGCTCTTGCGGGCGAGATTCGCCTTCTTCTGCGATTCGTACTTGAACTTGCCGACATCGAGGAACTTGGCGACGGGCGGGTCGGCATTGGGCGAGACCTCGACCAGATCCAGGCCGACCTCAGCCGCCTGCTCCATCGCCTCGCGCGTGTACATTACGCCCAGATTCTCCCCGTTTTCATCGATCACCCGAACCTTGGGCGACTGGATGAATTCATTGTAGCGGGGGCCGTTGAGGGGCATCGGCGGCTGCCCGAGGGGGCGGCGCATCATAGGCGGACGTATAGCAGTTTCTCCTGTCGAAAATTCCTTCGAGAGCGCGCGATATAAGGCGTCCCGGGATCTTTTGAAAGATGTCGGAAAGCCACTCCCCAAATGTCGTTCCGACCGATGCCGGAACGACATTTCCCGGCTTGTTCCGGGGACTTAGGCCAAATCAGGCACCAGATCGGGCGGCGTCGCTTCCCGCGTCAGCAACGCGATCGCCTCGTCCACGGACAATATCTGCTGCCCCTGATCGCCCAGGCGACGGAGGGCGACCGTGCCTTCCTCCGCCTCGCGCCGGCCCACCACCAGCAGCGCCGGCACCTTGGCCAGGCTGTGCTCGCGCACCTTATAGTTGATCTTCTCGTTGCGCACGTCCGCCTCGACGCGCAGCCCGGCCGCGCGCAGCTTCGCCGCCACCTCCTGCGCATAGCCGTCCGCTTCGGAGACGATCGTCGCCACCACTGCCTGCACCGGCGTCAGCCACATCGGGAAGCGGCCGGCATGATGCTCGATCAAAATACCCAGGAAGCGCTCGAACGTGCCCAATATCGCGCGGTGGAGCATCACCGGGCGGCGGCGCGTGCCGTCCTCGGCGACATAGCTCGCGTCCAGCCGCTCGGGCAGCACATAATCGAGCTGCAGCGTGCCGCACTGCCAGGTCCGCCCGATCGCATCGGTCAGGTGGAATTCCAGCTTGGGCGAATAGAAGGCGCCCTCGCCCGGCAACTCCTCCCAGCCATATTCCGGCCCGGCACGGCCCGCCAGACGCACCGCGTCGCGCAGATCCTGCTCGGCTTGGTCCCACATCTCGTCGGAGCCGAAGCGCTTCTCCGGGCGCAGCGCCAGCTTGATCGAATATTGCTCGAATCCGAGGTCGCGATAGATCGAATCGAGCAGATCGCAGAAACGCCGCGTCTCCTCCACGATCTGGTCCTCGCGGCAAAAAATATGGGCGTCGTCCTGCGTGAACTGCCGCACGCGCATGATGCCGTGCAACGCTCCATGCGCCTCGTTCCGGTGACAGCAGCCGAACTCGGCGAGCCGCATCGGCAGATCGCGGTACGACCGGATGCCCTGCCGGAACAGCTGCACATGCGCCGGACAGTTCATGGGCTTCAATGCCATCAGGTCCGCGTCGCCCGACAGGACCGGCCGGTCCTCCTCGGTGCTCGGCACCTCGTCGGGCACGACGAACATATTCTCGCGATATTTGCCCCAATGGCCCGACGCTTCCCACAGCTTCGCATCCATGAGCTGCGGCGTCTTCACCTCCTGATAGCCACCCGCATCCAGCTTGCGCCGCATATAGGCTTCCAGCTGGCGCCAGATGATCCAGCCCTTGGGATGCCAGAAGACGGAGCCCTGCGCTTCCTGCTGCAGGTGGAACAGGTCCATCTCGGCGGCGATCCGGCGATGGTCGCGCTTGGCCGCTTCCTCCAGCCGCGTCAGATGCGCCTCGAGCTGCTTCTTGTTGAGCCAGCCCGTGCCATAGATGCGCGAAAGCATCGCATTCTTCTGGTCGCCGCGCCAATAAGCGCCCGAAACGCGCGTCAGCTTGAACGCGTCGGCGGCGAGCTTGCCCGTGGAGGCGAGATGCGGCCCCCGGCACATGTCGAGCCAGTCCTCGCCCGAACGATAGACGGTCAGCTCCTCGCCTTCGGGCAGCTCGCCCGCCCATTCCGCCTTGAACGTCTCGCCCTTCTCGCGGAACCAGGCGATCAGCCGTTCGCGCGTCCAAACCTCGCGAACGAGCGGTTTGTCGGCAGCGATGATGCGCCGCATCTCCGCCTCGATCGCGGGCAGATCCTCGTCGGTGAAGGCGCGATCCTTGGGCGCGAAATCATAATAGAAGCCGTCCTCGGTCGCCGGACCGAAGGTGATCTGCGTACCCGGGAACAGAGTCTGCACCGCTTCGGCCAGCACATGGGCATAATCATGCCGCGCCAGTTCCAGCGCATCCGCCTCGTCCTTCGCGGTCACGAGCGCGAGGCTGGCATCGCCTTCCAGTGGGCGGTTTATGTCGCGCAGCTCGCCATCGACGCGCGCCGCCAGCGCCGCCTTGGCGAGGCCCGGCCCGATCGCCGCCGCGATCTCGCCCGGCGTGGTGCCGGCCGCAACGGAGCGGACGGAGCCATCGGGAAGCGTGATCGTGAGAAGCTCGGACATGGGGTTCGCAATCATTCCATCTGGAGGGGAAATCGTGCGCGCTTATGCCCGCGATGCGCCCGCCGGGGCAACCGCCTAAAAGTCCGTCGCGCGCGTCAGCGCCACGCGCAGGCCGATGTCGAGCCGCGACACGCCCGACAGCGCGCGTCCCCCCGGCACCCGCTTCCCCCGATTCAGATCGGGCCCGCAAGGGGCCGGCGTGCAGGAAAGCGGCAGAACAAAAAGGATTTCGCACAGTTCCATCGGCGGAATTGGCTCGATAGGGTCCGGCCATCATCAGGGGATAGCAATATGGCAGTTCTCGATCGCATGCCCCGCCGGGCCGTTCCGTCGGCGCTCCGCAAATTTCTGCGGGGCGAGGCGACGGGCGGCATCCTGCTGATGGCGGCGGCGGCGCTGGCGATGATCGTGGCGAACGGCCCGCTCGCCACGGCCTATTTCGCCACGCTCCACGCCTATCTCGGCCCGCTGTCGGTGCAGCATTGGATCAATGACGGGCTGATGGCGCTGTTCTTCCTGGTGGTCGGGCTGGAAATAAAGCGCGAATTTCTCGACGGCCATCTATCGAGCTGGGCGGACCGGAGCCTGCCTATGATCGCGGCAGCGGGCGGGATGGCGCTCCCCGCCTTTGTCTATCTCATAGTGGCGGGGGGCGAACCGGGCCTGGTACGCGGCTGGGCGATCCCCGCCGCGACGGACATCGCCTTCGCGATCGGCGTGCTCACCCTGTTGGGCCCGCGCGCGCCCACTTCGCTCAAGCTGTTCCTCGCCACCGTCGCCATCGTCGACGATATGGGCGCCGTCGCGATCATCGCGCTCGCCTATACGGCGAAGATCAATCTCGTCGCGCTGGCCGCAGCGGGCGGCATATTGCTCGTCATGTACGCGCTCAACCGCGCGCGCATCTTCGCGCTCTGGCCCTATCTGCTGCTTGCCGCCGCACTGTGGCTGGCCGTGCTGCTGTCGGGCGTCCATGCCACCATCGCCGGCGTGCTGGCGGCGCTTGCCGTGCCGCTGCGCAAGACCCCGGCCGCGCCGGATGCGGCGGATTCGCCGCTCCACCGGCTGGAGCATAAGCTGCATCCGCTGGTCGCCTTCCTGATCGTGCCCTTGTTCGGCTTTGCCAATGCCGGCGTGACGCTGGACGGCGTCGGCCCCGCCGATCTGCTCGATCCCCTCCCCCTCGGCATCATGCTCGGCCTGTTTCTGGGCAAGCAGCTCGGCATATTCGCCAGCCTGCGCCTCGCGGTCGCGCTTCGCCTGGGCGTGCGGCCGGCAGGCGCGAGCTGGCTGCAGGTCTATGGCGTGGCGCTGCTGTGCGGCATCGGCTTCACCATGAGCCTGTTCATCGGCGGCCTCGCCTTCGCCGACCCGAAGCTGGTGGACGAGGTCAAGATCGGCGTGCTCGCCGGCTCGATCCTGTCGGCGCTTACAGGCTTCCTCCTGCTGCGGATCGCGCCCCTCCGGGAGCCTTGCCGCCCGGAATCCTGAAGGATCTAGCCCAGGCTGCCCGCGAAACGCTCGGCGAGGCGCTCGCGGCGGAACGTCTCGGCGACGAAGTCGACGAACACGCGCGTCTTGGACGGCAGCAAGGTCCGGCTCGCATAATAAAGCGAGATCGGCCCGGCATCGGCATACCAGTGCGGAACGAGGCGCATGAGCGCGCCGCTTTCCAGATACGGCAGCGCATCGGGCACGGCGATCAGCGTAACACCGAGGCCAAGCAGCGCTGCGCGGCACATCGCCGCCGGATCGTTGAGCACGATCGTCTCGGGCAAGGTCGCGGCCATCTCCTCCCCGGCGGCGTTGCGCATCGTCCAATGGCGCACCCGGCCGGTTCGCGCCGATCGCATGACGATCCCGTCGAGCGCGGCGAGGCCCACCGGGTCGATCGGCATCCTGCGCCCTTGCAGATAGGCAGGCGAGGCGACCGCGATGATATGCGCCGGCGCCAGCGCGCGCGACACCACGCCCGGCGCCAGATCGAATCCACCCCCGATCGCGGCATCGAAGCCTTCGGCGATCAGATCCACCTGCCGGTTGTCGAGCTGCCAGTCGGCGCGGATGCCAGGATAGCGAGCGAGGAAGGCCGGCAGCAGCGGCAGGATATAATCAAGCCCGAACATCAGGCTCATGCTCACCTTCAGCACGCCCGCCGGCTCGCCCCGGTCGGTCGCAGCCCCCGCGATCGCGGCCTGCAGCCCTTCCAGATTGCCCCGGATCGCGTGGAGGAAGCGCTCGCCCGCCTCGGTCAGCATCAGCTTGCGCGTGCTGCGCTGGAACAGCCGCGTGCCCAGATTGCGTTCCAGCATCGCCACATTGCGGCTCACCGCCGCCGGGGTCAGCGCCAGCCGCCGCGCCGCAGCCGAAAAGCTCCCCGCCTCCGCGCTGCGGACGAAGGATTCGAGGTTGGCAAGCGTTTCCATAGGCAGACTTTCAATTAATGCTTGCAGATAATTCCATTCATTACCGGCTAATCATGAACCAATGACTGGGCGATATCCCCTCCGTCAACCCCGAACGGAGTGCCCTTCCAATGTCCAATAACTCGCCCCTCACCGGTAAGACCGCCCTCGTCACCGGCGGCTCGCGCTCGATCGGCGCGGCCATCGCCAAGCGCCTCGCCGCGGACGGCGCCGCCGTCGCGATCACCTATAATGGCTCGCCCGATAAGGCCGGCGAAGTCGTCGCCGCGATCGAGGCGGCGGGCGGCCGCGCGCTCGCCATCCAGGCGGATGCCGGCAATGCGGATGCGGTCCGCGCCGCCGTCGGCCAGACGGTCGCGCAGCTTGGCGGCATCGACATCCTCGTCAACAATGCCGGCATCGCCATCAACGGCCCGGTTGAAGAGATCGCCTTCGCCGATTATGAACGGATGATCGCGGTCAACGTGACCGGCGTCTTCGTCGCCACCCAAGAAGCGGTGCGCAACATGAAGGCGGGCGGCCGCATCATCCATATCGGCAGCTCGATGGCGCGCTATGCCGCCTTCCCGACCGCTTCGGTCTACACGCTCACCAAGGGCGCGGTGGCCGGCTTCAACCGCAGCCTGGCGCGCGATCTCGGCCCCAAGGGCATCACGGTCAACACCGTGCTCCCCGGACCGACCAACACCGACATGAACCCCAAGGACGGCCCCGTCGCCGCGATCGTCGGCCCCGGCATGGCGATCGGCCGCTATGGCGAGCCGGAAGAGATCGCCGCGGCCGTCGCCTTCCTCGCCAGCCCCGATGCCGCCTTCATCACCGGCGCCGAGCTGATGGCCGACGGCGGCTTCACCGCCTGACGCCTCGCTCCCCTCCCCCTCTCCCCCCTGCGGGGAGGGGAGCCCCCCATAGCCTTCAAGGAATCCCGTCATGACCATCGGTATCATCGGATCGGGCGCCATCGGCTCGGCCATCGCCCATGCCCTCACCCGCGCCGATCAGGAAATCGCCATCGCCAACAGCCGCGGTCCGGAAACGCTTTCCGAGCTCGCCGCGAAGCTCGGGCCCAAAGCCAGTGCCGCGACCGTGGCGGAAGCGGCAGCGCAGGACATCGTCTTCGTCGCGGTCAACTGGTCGAAGATTCCCGCCGCGCTCGCCGGACTGGGGCCTTGGAACGGCCGGATCCTGATCGACGCCAATAATCCGATCGAAGCGCCGCTCTTCCGGCCCATCGATCTGAATGGCCGCGCATCGAGCGAGGTCTTCGCCGATCTCGTCCCCGGCGCGCGCGTGGTGAAGGCGTTCAACCATCTCCAGCCGCATCTGCTCTCGAGCGACCCCAAGGCCGAAGGCGGCCGCCGCGTCCTCTTCTATTCGGGCGACGATGCGGGGGCCAAGGCGGAGGTCGACGCGCTGATCGACCGGCTCGGCTTCTTCGGCATCGATCTCGGCAGCCTCGCCATCGGTGGGCGGCTCGTCCAGTTCCCCGGCGGCCCGCTCCCCGCGCTCAATCTCGTCAGATTCGGCTGATCCCCCGGCCGATGCGGGGCGCCCTTCCCCAGGCGCCCCGCTTTTCCCTCATCGGAGAATCCCGCCATGGCAAATGTTTCGGCCATCGATGCCGTCCCGCCGCCTGGCCATAGGCCCCCGGCATCCTGGGCGGCGGTCGCCTCGGTCGGCGTCGGCGCCTTCGCGCTCGTCACCACCGAATTTCTTCCCGTCGGCCTATTGCCGCAGATTGCCCGCGATGTCGGGATCAGCGAGGGGCAAGCCGGGCTGATGGTGACGGTGCCCGGCATGCTCGCCGCGATTGCGGCGCCGCTCACCATCGCCTTTGCGGGCCGGTTCGATCGGCGCCACGTCCTGTGGTTCCTGCTCGGCCTGCTCGTCCTCTCCAATATTCTCGTCGCGACCGCCACAAGCTTCGCCGCTTTGCTCCTCGGCCGCGTGCTGCTCGGGATCGGCGTCGGTGGTTTCTGGACGATCGGCGGATCGCTCGGCCCGCGTCTGCGGCCGGGGCCGCAGGGCGCACGCGCCACGTCGCTCATCTATTCCGGCGTCTCGCTCGGCACGGTCGCGGGCGTACCGGCGGGCGCGCTGGTCGGCAACCTGCTCGGCTGGCGGCTCGCCTTCGCCGGCTCGGCCGCAATGGCGCTGCTCGTGGTCGTGGCGCTCATGCTGCTGCTGCCCGTCATCCGGCCCGAACGCTCCTCGGGGCTCGCGCAGGTCCCGGCGGTGCTGCGGCTCGGCAAGGTGCGGATCGGCCTCATCGGCACCGTGCTGATCTTCATCGGGCAGTTCGCGGCCTATACCTACATCACGCCCTTTCTGAATCAGGTCACGCATATCGAGGCGGCGGGCCTCAGCGCGGTGCTGCTTGGCTATGGCCTCGCCGGCTTTCTCGGAAATCTGTTCGGCGGCTGGGCGGTGAGTCGCGACGTGCGGCTGACGCTGGTCGGCACCGCCATACTGCTCGGCGGATCGGTGCTTCTCCTGGCGCTTGCCGGCACGATTCCCGTTACGGCCATATTGGCGGTCCTCGCCTGGGGATTCGGCTTCGGCATGCTGCCGATCGCGATGCAGAGCTGGATGTTCAGCGCGGCGCCCGACCGGCTGGAAAGCGTGGCGGCGCTGTTCGTCTCGATCGCCCAGGCCGCGATCGGCAGCGGCGCGCTCGTCGGCGGGCTGGCCGTCGATCGGCTCGGCGTGGAAAGCGCGTTCTGGCTCGGCGGCCTCGCCGCGCTCGCCACCGCCGCGCTCACCTTGGTTTTCGGGCGGGATAGTTCCGATGCCGCCCGCACTGAGCCTGAGCTTGCCAAAGGCTGTTAGCCCGGTCTCGACACGCGCCTGATACGAAAAAGGGGTGGAGCAATGCTCCGCCCCTCATCCTTGCCTCCCGCCCGGCGGGCGAGCCCTCAGAGTTTTTCGGTCAGCTCGGGAACGATCGTGAAGAGGTCGCCGACCAGGCCAAGATCCGCCACCTGGAAGATGGGCGCATCCTCATCCTTGTTGATGGCGATGATGACCCCCGAATCCTTCATGCCGGCCAGATGCTGGATGGCCCCGGAAATACCGACGGCGACATAGACTTCGGGCGCCACGATCTTGCCCGTCTGGCCCACCTGATAATCGTTGGGCGCATAGCCGGCATCGACCGCAGCACGGCTCGCGCCGATCGCGGCGCCCAGCTTGTCGGCCAGCGGATCGATCAGCGCGTGGAACTGCTCCAACGATCCCAGCGCGCGTCCGCCCGAGACGACCACCTTGGCGCTCGTCAGCTCGGGCCGCTCGGACGCGGATATTTCCGCGCCGACGAAGCGCGACAGCCCGAAGTCGCCCACACCCGGCACGGCCTCGACCGTCGCCGCGCCGCCGTCACGCGCCGCCTTCTCGAAGGCGGTGCCGCGTACCGTGATCACCTTCTTGACGTCGGTCGACTGGACGGTCGCGATCGCGCTGCCGGCATAGATGGGCCGGGTGAAGCTGTCCGGCCCCTCGACCGAGAGGATGTCCGAAATCTGCATCACGTCGAGCAGCGCCGCGACGCGCGGGGCGATATTCTTTCCGGTCGAGGTGGCCGGCGCGACGAAGGCGTCATGCTCCGCCATCAGCCCCACCACCAGCGGTGCGACATTTTCGGCGAGCGCATTGGCATAGGCCGCATCGTCGGCGAGATGGACCTTGCCCACGCCCGCGATCCGCGCAGCCTCCTCGGCCACGCCACCGGCATTGTGCCCGGCGACCAGCAGATGGACCTCGCCCAGCTTCGCCGCCGCGGTCACCGCGCTCAGCGTCGCATCCTTGATCGCGCCCTTGTCATGTTCGACCCAGACGAGCGTCTTCATGCCGCCACTCCCAGCGCCTTGAGCTTCGTCACCAGCGCATCGACATCGTCGAGCTTGATGCCCGCCTGCCGCTTGGGCGGCTCGGATACTTTGAGCGTCCTGAGCCGCGGCGCGATGTCCACGCCATAATCGGCCGGCGTCTTCTGCGCGAGCGGCTTGGACTTGGCCTTCATGATGTTGGGCAGGCTCGCATAGCGCGGCTCGTTGAGGCGCAGGTCGGTCGTCACCACCGCCGGCAGCTTGAGGCTGACCGTCTCGAGCCCGCCATCGACCTCGCGCGTGACCTTCACGCTGTCGCCTTCCACCTCGACCTTGGACGCGAACGTGCCCTGCGGCCGGCCGAGCAGCGCCGCCAGCATCTGCCCGGTCTGGTTCGAATCATCGTCGATCGCCTGCTTGCCCAGGATGATGAGGCCGGGCTGTTCCTCCGCGACCACCGCCTTCAGGAGCTTCGCCACGGCAAGCGGCTCGACCACCTCGTCGGTGAGGATCAGGATCGCCCGGTCCGCGCCCATCGCCAGCGCGGTGCGCAGCGTATCCTGCGCCTTGGCCGGACCGATCGACACCGCCACGATCTCGCTCGCCACACCCTTTTCCTTCAGGCGCACCGCTTCCTCGACCGCGATCTCGTCGAACGGGTTCATCGACATCTTCACATTCGCGAGTTCCACGCCCGTGCCGTCCAGCTTCACGCGTGGCTTGACGTTATAATCGATCACCCGCTTCACGGGCACCAGCAACTTCATTCACTCTGCTCCTTGCCCTCGATCCTTCCCCCCGGCGGAGGGGGGAAGGGATGAAGGTTTCAGGCCGCCTTGCGCACCTCGGCCACGATCTTGCGGGCGGCGTCGCCCAGATCGTCCGCCGCCACGATCGGCAGGCCGGACGCGGCGAGGATATCCTTGCCCTGCTGGACATTGGTGCCCTCGAGCCGCACGACCAGCGGCACGGAAAGATTCACTTCCTTCGCCGCCGCGATAATGCCCTCGGCGATGATGTCGCAGCGCATGATCCCGCCGAAGATGTTGACAAGGATGCCTTCCACCGCTGCATCGCTGAGGATCAGCTTGAACGCTTCCGTCACCTTCTCCTTGGAAGCGCCGCCGCCCACGTCGAGGAAATTGGCCGGGAAGGCGCCGTTGAGCTTGATGATGTCCATCGTCGCCATGGCGAGACCCGCGCCGTTCACCAGGCAGCCGATATTGCCGTCCAGCTTGATATAGGCGAGGTCATATTTGGACGCTTCGATCTCGGCCGGATCCTCCTCGGTCTCGTCGCGCAGCGCCTGGATGTCGGGATGGCGATAGAGCGCGTTGGAATCGAAGCTCACCTTGGCATCGAGCACCAGCAGCTTGCCGTCGGCCGTCTCGACCAGCGGATTGACCTCGAGCATCGACATGTCGGTCGAGACGAAGGCGGTGTAGAGCTGCTGCGCGACTTTCTGCGCCTGCTTGTTGAGATCGCCCTTGAGCTTGAGCGCGAAGGCCACCGCGCGGCCATGATGCGGCTGGAAGCCCTCGGCCGGATCGATCGTGATCGTCACGATCTTCTCGGGCGTCGAATGCGCCACTTCCTCAATATCCATGCCGCCCTCGGTGGAGGCGACGATGGCGATGCGGCCGGTCGCGCGATCGACCAGCATCGACAGATAATATTCCTTCGCAATATCCGCGCCGTCGGTGACGTAGAGGCGGTTGACCTGCTTGCCCGCCTCGCCCGTCTGGATCGTCACCAGCGTGTTGCCGAGCATTTCCTCGGCATTCTTCCGAACCTCGTCCAGCGTCTTGGACAGGCGCACGCCGCCCTTCGCCTCGGGTGCGAGCTCCTTGAACTTGCCCTTGCCGCGGCCGCCGGCATGGATCTGGGCCTTCACCACGTAAAGCGGCCCGGGAAGCTTGCCGGCCGCCTCCACGGCCTCCTCGACGCTGAGCGCCGCAAAACCGGCCGGAACCGGCGCGCCGAACTTAGCAAGCACTTCCTTCGCCTGATATTCATGAATGTTCATGGGCAGCGCCTCTTCCCGTGGTTTCAGGATATGTCGCTCGCGCCTAAAGCATAGTCGCGCAGCGATGGAAAGCCCGTGCGCTCGCGCAAGACGGCCGGTTCGGCTATATCCCGGCCATGTCGTTCCTGCCCGGCCTGCTGCTGTTCCTCGCCACCATCGCCGGGATGGAGGGGTTCGCCTATGCGGCGCATCGCTGGGTGATGCACGGGCCCGGCTGGTTCCTCCATGCGAGCCACCATCGCCCGCGCCGGGGCAAGTGGGAATGGAACGACCTTTATGCCGCGATCTTCGCGGTGCCGAGCATCATTCTGCTGATGGGCGGGGTGCAGCTCGGCTGGTGGCCCGGCTGCACCTGGATCGGCGCGGGAATCGCGGCCTATGGCGCCATTTATTTCGGCTTTCACGACCTGATCGTCCACCGCCGCCTGCCGATCCGCTATCTTCCCCGATCACGCTACATGAAGCGCATCGTCCAGGCGCATCGGCTCCACCATGTGGTCGAGACGAAGAAGGGCACGGTCAGCTTCGGCTTCCTCGTCGCGCCGAAGCCGGAGGCGCTCAAGGCCGAACTCGCCCGGCGCCAGCATGCGGGCATGAGGGCTCCGGCGCGCTAACCCAGCCGCGCGGCATGGCGGCTTATCGCCATCAGCTCCTCGCTCACCGCCACCGCGCCGACCGTGCCCGAAGCCTTGACCTGCCGTTCCGCCTCGGCGAGCCGGCCAAGCGCCGTCTCGATCGCATGCGGCGTCCAGCGTGCGAGCTGCTGCGCGATTTCGGGCTTTTCCTTCCAGAAGAGCGCCCTTCCCGCGCCCGCCATCACCGCATCGACGCTCGCGCCCGCCGCCACCTGCGCGCGCAGTTCCGCGAGCAGCAGCAGCCGGCGCAGCGTCGCGCGGATCAGCGCCACGCCCTCAATCCCCTCGCCCGCCAGCCGCCTGAGCTCGGCATCGACCGCATCCGGCCGGCCCGAAAAGACCGCGCCCACCAGCCGGCCGAGATCGCCTTCCTCCGATGCCGCGCCCAGCGCGTCGAGCGCCTCATGATCGATCTCGCCCGGCCGGTCCGGTGCGGCATCGACATAGAGGGCGAGCTTTTCGATCTCGCGCGCGATCAGCGCCCGGTCCCCGCCGGTCGCTCCCGCCAGCCGCCGGCCGACATCGGGCCGCATCCGGAGGCCCGCCTCGCGCGCGAGCTGGAGCACGAGTTGGTCCGCATCCCGCCCCTCGGGCACATAGCTTGCGAAGGCCAGCACCGCCGGATGCGCGAGCGCGAGCTTGAGCAGCTTCGATTCCTTGCGCAGCGCACCCGCCAGCACCACCACCGGATTGCCCGCCGATGGCGCCTCCAGCAGCGCCGAGACGGCCTCCATTATCTCGTCCCCGGCCGGCTCGACGCGGATCCAGCGCGCGCCGCCGAACAGCGAGATCGCCGCCGCCTCATCGGATAATCGCGCCGGATCGGCCTTGAGCGCGGCGCCGGTCAGGTCGATCCGCTCGGCATCCCCGCCGACCGCCTTGGCTAACCTCTGCCCGAGCGCGCGCGACCCCGATTCGTCGGGGCCATAGAGCAGGAACAGGCGGCAGGCGGGATCGGCCGTGTCGAGCGCCCGTTCGATCTGGTTGCGCTGGGCCTTCACTTCCCCCCGGGGGCCGGCGCGGCCGAAGCGCCCGGCGTGCGCGAGGCATAAAGCGCGATCCGCGCCATGATCTGGTCCGCCACTTCCAAGGCGAGCCGCTCCTGCGCGGTCTGCTCGGCGGCGATGGTGGCATATTCCGATCCGACGACGTCGATGCCCGCATCCGATCCCGCCGTCGCGTCGAGCAGCACGCCGCCCTGGCTATCGTCCACCAGCCGGTAGCGCGCGCGCAGCGTCCGCCGCTCGCGCGTCACCGCATTGTCGGTGCGCACGCCGAAGCCCTCGATATTGTCGTCAAGCTCCACTTCCAGCCGGTAGCGCGGCGCACTCGTGCCGCCCGCGCCCAGCCGATCGACCAGCGCGTTGCGCACCAGCCAGCCGGCCCGCCCCGGAATAGGCGCCACCTCGACCGAACCCAGCGTCCGCACCACCGGGCTCTGCGTGCCGCCCGAATAGAGCGGCCGCAGCCCGCAGCCCGAAAGCGCGAGCGCCAGAGCGAGCGCGGCGCCGGCCCGTCTCATGCGACGATGTTCACCAGACGATCGGGCACGACGATCACCTTGCGGGGCTCCTTGCCTTCGAGCAGGCGGACGATCCTGTCCGATCCCAGCGCGAGCGCTTCCAGCGCGGCCTTGTCCATGCCCTTGGGCGCGGTCAGCGTGTCGCGCAGCTTGCCGTTCATCTGTACCGCGATCGTGACCTCGTCGTCCACCAGCAGCGCCGGGTCCACCTCGGGCCAGGCCGCATCCGCGATCAGCCCCTCGCCCCCGATCCGCGCCCAGGCCTCCTCGGCCACATGCGGGATCATCGGCGCCACGATGCGGATCAGCGTGCGCGCCGCCGCATCGCGCGAGGCGGACGGCTTCGCCTTCTCGATCGCATTGGCGAGCTCGTAAATCTTCGCCACCGCCTTGTTGAAGGACAGCGCCTCGATATCCGTCGCCACGCCCGCCACCGTGCGATGCAGCCGCTTGTCGAGTTCCCTGTCCTCGCCCGAAGCGCCCTCGCCCGGCTCGGTGATCCGCCACAGCCGCTGGACGAAGCGCCACGAGCCCTCGATTCCTGCCTCGCTCCACGGCAGATCGCGCTCGGGTGGGCTGTCGGAGAGCATGAACCAGCGCACCGCGTCCGCGCCATATTGGTCGACGATCGGGCCCGGATCGACGACATTCTTCTTGGACTTGGACATTTTCTCGACACGGCCGACATTCACCAGCGCGCCCGTGTCGAGCACTACGATCTGCCCATCGCGCGAGACCACATCCTCGGGCGAAAGCCAGCTTCCGTCCGCCGCCTTATAGGTTTCATGCGTCACCATGCCCTGGGTGAAGAGGCCGGTGAAGGGCTCCGCCACGTCGATCCGGCCGATCCGCTTCAAGGCCCGCGTCCAGAATCGCGCATAGAGGAGATGCAGGATCGCATGCTCCACGCCGCCAATATATTGGCCGACCGGCAGCCATTGTTCGGCCACCGCCCGGTCGAACGGCCGATCCCCCGGCTGGCTCGCGAAGCGGATGAAATACCAGCTCGAATCGACGAATGTGTCGAGCGTGTCGGTCTCGCGCCGCGCCGGCTTGCCGCAATTCGGACAATCGACATGCTTCCATGTCGGATGACGATCGAGCGGATTGCCCGGCACGTCGAAGGAAACATCCTCGGGCAGCACCACCGGGAGCTGCTCCCTGGGCACGGGCTGCGGCCCACAGGCGTCGCAATGGATGATCGGGATCGGCGTGCCCCAATAGCGCTGGCGCGAAACGCCCCAGTCGCGCAGGCGCCACACGGTCGTGCCCTCGCCCCAGCCTTCCTCCTCGGCGCGGCCGATAATGCCCGCCTTGGCCTCTTCCGCGCCGAGACCGTCGAGGAAATGCGAATTCACGATCACGCCCGGGCCCGTATAGGCCTCGTCATGGATCGGCTCGCCCGCCTGCTCCACCGTGGGCGCCACGACACGCGTGACGGGCAACGCATATTTGCGTGCAAAATCCAGGTCACGCTGATCATGCGCGGGCACGCCCATCACCGCGCCCGTGCCATATTCCATCAGCACGAAATTGGCGACGAACAGCGGCAGGCGCCAGTTCGGGTCGAGCGGATGGATGACGTGGAGGCCGGTGTCGAAGCCCTTCTTCTCCGCGGTCTCCACCTCGGCCGCCGCCGTGCCGGTCCGACGGCAATCGGCGATGAATTCGCCGAGCGCCGGGTCCTTCGCCGCCAGCGCCGCCGCGATCGGATGGTCCGCCGCCACCGCCGCGAAGCTCGCGCCAAAGATGGTGTCCGGCCGGGTGCTGAACACCTCAATATGATCGATGCCGCCCACCACATGGTCGAGCGCGAAGCGGAAGCGCAGCCCCCGGCTTCGCCCGATCCAGTTGGCCTGCATCGCGCGGACCTTTTCGGGCCACTGGTCGAGCGTCTCCAGCCCGTCGAGCAGCTCCTCGGCGAAATCGGTGATCTTGAGGAACCATTGGCTGAGCTTGCGCCGTTCGACCAAGGCGCCCGAACGCCAGCCGCGCCCGTCGATCACCTGCTCATTGGCGAGCACCGTATGATCGACCGGATCCCAGTTGACCGCAGATTCCTTGCGATAGACCAGCCCCGCCGCATGAAGATCGAGGAACAGCGCCTGTTCCTGGCCATAATATTCGGGTTCGCAGGTCGCGAGCTCGCGGCTCCAGTCGAGCGCGAAGCCGAGCCGCTTCAGCGCGGCGCGCATCGTCGCGATATTGGCGCGGGTCCAGTCGCCCGGATGCACGCCCTTTTCCATCGCCGCATTCTCGGCGGGCATGCCGAAGGCGTCCCATCCCATTGGATGGAGCACCTCATGGCCCGTCATCCGCCGGAAACGGGCGAGCACGTCGCCCATCGTATAGTTGCGGACATGGCCCATATGGATGCGCCCCGAAGGATAGGGGAACATCTCCAGCACATAGCTTTTCGGTTTCGGGCTGGCATCGTCGGCGCGGAAGCTGCCGCGCTCGTCCCAAATCTTCTGCCAGCGCGCGTCCGCCGCCTGCGGGTTGAAGCGCGAGCTCATATAATATGTCCGTCGATCAGCGGGCGACCGCAGTGCGGCGCAGGTCGCGCGCCTTGGAAAGGATGATATCCTCCAGCTTCTGCACCGTCGCCGCCTGCACCGGGGCATCGACCCACTGGCCGCCCTGGCTGATCTGGCGCGAAACCGCGACGCGCAGCGCATCGGCGCGCAGATCCTGGTCCAGGATCGCGACCGAGACCTTCATCCGCTCGCCGGCCGCGGCCGGATTGGCATACCAGTCGGTCACCAGCACGCCGCCGTTCGAATCGACCTGCGCCATGGGCATGAAGGACAATGTGTCGAGCGCAGCGCGCCACAAATAGCTGTTGACGCCGATCGTCGTCACCTTGGACGGCGCGAGGCCGGAGGCGGTCGGCAGGGATTTGCCCCCACCGCAGGCGGCGAGCGTTGTGGCGAGCGCCAGGCCAAACGCGGTGCGGAACGGGCGGTTCATCATGCTGTCCTTGGGGTCGTACGGAACTGGAGGCGCCGTTATAGAAGCTCCCGCCCCGCCCGCAAGCGCCAGAGCCGTGCCGCCTGCCCTGTATCCACCGCGCAACAGCCCAGGGGATTCGCCCCCCTATGCTGGCGCGAGGCCATGGGTTCATGATAACTCAAAGCTCACGGGGACATGGTCAGCAGAATGAGCGCGATTCGGGGAGGTATGGGATGGATGGGTGCCTTAGCGGCGCTCTCCCTCCTTGCGTTTGCCCCGGTCACGGCGACGACGACCAAGCCGATCCGCAAGGCGCGGCCCGAATCGCAGATCCTGCCACTCGCCGAATTCGGCGCTTTCACGCCCTCCGCAGCCGATCCGCGCCGTGCCTCGGCCCTGTCGCGCGGCGGGCTCCTGTCGGGCACAAGCGGCGCTTTCCGCTTCACGCCTTCGGGCAATCTGGGCAGCCGCCGTGCCGTCACCGTCGCCGTCCGGGCGCGGACCAATGCGCGGGCGGAGGCGGCGCGCACCGCCTCGATCACGCCGGGCATCATGCCCTCCGCCTATAATCTGGGCGTCTCGGTCGGCTGGAAGCGCTTCGCCCTTTCCGGCGACATCGCCAAGGTGGATGGCGGCCTCTTCCCCGAAAATCGCGAATCGGCGGATATCGGCCTGGCCTATCTCGGCAAGAAATGGTCGACCCGGCTCGAAATCGGCGCCGATCGCACGACCGGCGATCGCCCGCGCCTGATCGGCGACGACGAAAGCTATTCGCTCGGTCTCGGCGGCTCCTATTCGCTCACCCGCAATATCGACGTCACCGGCGGCGTCCGCTACCGCCTCCAGCGCGACCGGCTCGAGCCCGTCGTCGACAATCGGCGCGACAGCCAGGCCGTCTATATCGGCACCGCCTTCCGCTTCTGATCGGCTCGTAATTCTCCGAATCGCTGCCCCCTGCGAAGGCAGGGCCCTATATGTCTCTCTCCATCAAAACTGCCGCCCAGCGCGGCTTTTCCCTGACTAGGCTCGCCCTGAGCGCGGCGATTCAGTGGGTCCAAGGCCTCCTAGCCTCGCAACCCATCAATCGCCGCCCAACCATAAGCGCCCAGGGCCCGCGCCTCCCCCGCACGCCGCCGCGTCATCCCGCCCAAGGCCACCACCGGGCAGGGCGCATACCGCGCCAACAGCCCGAATCGCGACCGCCCCAAGGGCGCCGCCCCGGGATGCGACCGCGTCGCATGAAGCGGCGAGACGAAGACAAGATCGGCCCCGATCCGCCGCGCCACCGTCATTTCTCGCCCGTCATGCACAGGCACGCTGCGTATCTGTCGTCCCGCCCGCCGCGCGCCATATCGGCCATGCGTCCCGTCCGCACCCCAGGCCGCAGCCAGCGCCGGCGGCCCAGCGAGCAGCAGCAGCAGCCCCCTTGCCCGGCTCATCCGTCGTATCGCGTCAAACAACCGCCGCCTTTCTCCCGCCGGGGTCGCATGATGGCGAAAGACGACGCCGCTCCCGCGCGGCAGCCGGGCGAGCGCCTGCCACAGCCCGTCACCCAGCCGTTCGTCGGTCATCAGCCAGATTCGCGGCAGGGATCGAGGCTGGCGGGTCGTCACGCCTCCGCCTATAGCACGCCGCCATGCCTGCACATGCCCTCTCCGCCGCCGACCTGCTGGCCGAAACCCGTGCCGCCATCGCGCATGCCGCGGGCCTTGCCGGCCGCGCGCCCGAAACGATCGAGCTGCTCGCCATCTCCAAGACTCGCACGGCGGACGAGATTGCGCCGCTGATCGCCGCCGGCCATCGCAGCTTCGGCGAGAATCGCGTGCAGGAGGCGCAATCCAAATGGCCCGCGCTGCGCGAGGCGACGCCGGATCTCCGCCTCCACCTCGTCGGCCAGCTCCAGTCGAATAAGGCGGACGCAGCCGTCGCGCTGTTCGACGCGATTCATTCGGTCGATCGCCCCTCGCTGGTGGAGGCACTGGCGAAGGCGATGGAACGGAGCGGCCGCCGCCCGGCCTGCTTCCTCCAGGTCAATATCGGGGAAGAGCCCCAAAAGGGCGGCTGCGCCATCACCGATCTGCCGGCGCTGATCGATTTCGCCCAGGCCGCCGGCCTGCCGCTTACCGGGCTGATGTGCGTGCCGCCCGCCGATACGGAAGCCGCGCCCTATTTCGCGCTCACCGCCAAGCTCGCCCGCCGTCACGGCCTGGCCGGGCTGAGCATGGGCATGTCCGCCGATTATGAGACGGCGGTGATGATCGGCGCGACGCATGTCCGCATCGGCACCGCGCTCTTCGGCGCGCGAACGCTATAATGTCGTCGAATCCGCAGGCTTGGGTTCGACCGGCGTAGCGGGAGCGGGCGCCGGCACGGCGTCCTCGGCCGGCGCTGCGGGAACGGGCGCCGGATGCGGCTGGAGCAGCGCCGCCGTCTCGATCCGATCGAGCGCGTTGCGCGCGCCCGAATAGCGCCGGGCCATCGCGATCCAGTCGGCTGCGATGGCATGGCCGGGCAGCCGCGCTACCTCCGCCAGCGCCAGATCGACATGCCCGCCCTCGAGCTGGCGCCGCGCCCGCGCCAGCCGATCGGCGGGAACGGCGGAGGGCACCTCGCTCCTGCGCACCACGATCAGCTGCCCCAGTTCGCGCCGGAATCCGGCCCACCAGCCTTCCTCGGCCGGCGCGACGGCAAGCTTCGGCGCGATCCGCTCCAGTCCGGTCTGCAGCTCCTCCAGCGTCACCGGCTGGCGCGCCGCGGCGATCACCGCGGCGACCGCCTGCGGCTCCGTCCCGCCAAACCGTTCGCGCAGCAGCCCTTCCATATAGCCGAGCGGCACGCCGCGATCGAGCGCGCGCCGCGCGGCAAAGGCGAGCAGCAGCCCCTCGGCCCGGTCGGCATTGCCCGAAGCCGCGCTCGCCCGGATATCGATCTGCTGAAGCTGCTCCTCGATCCGTCCGATCCGCGCCTCCAGCTCCGGCGCTGTGGGCTGAACTTGCGGCACAGGCGCGACCGCCGTCATCGGCGCGGTTTCAACAGGGCGTGGGGCAGGCGGAGGCGCGCTGCCCTTCTTCTCGAGCGCGACCAGCGAGGCCGCCTCGTCCCAGTTGGTCAGCGCATAGACCGCCGCCGCCAGCCCGCCGGCAAAAGCCAGAAGCGCGATCATCAGCACGGTCAGCAGCGGCCGGCGCCGTTTGGCCGGTCGTTCCGTCGCGCGCGTCCAGTCCCTATCGCCTTCCATCACCATTCCCCAGAAATCGGCCCCTGATCGCACAGCCGCGCCGCCGCCGCCAGCAGCGCCGCGTCGGTCGGCCTTTCCGCCGCCACGATCCCGGCCCAGCCCATGCCCGCCGCCTCGCTTGCCGCCGGGCTGATTGCGGCGACGGCAATCCCGCCCCGCTTTATCCCCGCCTGATCGACCAGCGCACCGAACAGCGCCGCCGCGCGCGGCGAATGGAGCAGCGCCACCACATGCTCGACATGCGCCTCCGCCGGCAACCGCTCCACTGCCCGCGCCCGATAGACGATCCGCCGCGCGATCCGCACCCCCTCGGCGGCAAGCGACCGATGATCCTCACCCGCCAGATGGAGCAGCCGCCCGATCCCGTCGCGCGCCGCCCGGGCGATCAACGCAGCCCCGTCCGCCTCCCCTGTCCGGACATCGGCGAACCCCGCCGCCTGCGCCGCCTTGGCCGTCACCGCACCCACCGCATAGAGTGGAAGCCCGACCAATCTCTCCAGTCCCGTACCGCCATGGCGCGCGGCATTGGCGCTCGTCATCATCACCGCATCATGCTCGGCCGGATCGACCGCGTCCCAGCCAAGAGGTTCCACATGGAACAATGGCGCGCGGATCACTTTCCAGCCCGCCTGCCCCGCCCGTTCCGCGGTCGCCGATGCGCCCGGCTCCGGCCGCAGCAGGAGCAGCCGCCGCCTCATCGTCTGAAATGGGCGCGCAAATCCGGCTCCGCCCGCGCCAGCAGGTCGCGCGCCAGTTCTGCCGCCGCCTCGAGCGCATCGACCGCGAAACGCGCCTCGCCCGCCTCGAAGCTCCGCCCATCCTCGCGCAATATTTCCGCCCGGAGCCGGATCATGTCGCCCTCGCGCAGCGCCAGCGCCGCCACCGGCGCGCGGCAATCCGCCCCCAGCGCCGCCAGCAGCGCCCGCTCGGCACGCACGCAGGCGCTCGTACACGCATCGTCGATCGCCGCCAGCGCCGCGCGCACATCTTCGCGTGCTGCCAACGTCTCGATCCCCACCGCACCCTGTGCCGGGGCGGGCAGCATCGTCTCGACGGGCACGGCATGGCCGATATCGCTTCGCCCCAGCCGGTCGAGCCCCGCCGCCGCAAGCAAGGTCGCCTCCGCCTCGCCCCCGGCCAGCCGCCGCAGCCGCGTATCGACATTGCCCCGGAACAGCACGATCGAAACGTCCGGCCGCGCGCGCAATATCTGCGCGCTCCGCCGCGGCGAGGATGTCCCCACCCGCGCGCCGGCCGGAAGCGCGTCGAGGCTTTCCGCGCCGATCAGCCGGTCGCGCACATCCGCTCTCGGCAGCATCGCCGCGATGACGATCTCGGCCGGGCGGATCGTCTCCACATCCTTCATTGAATGGACCGCGAAGTCGATCTCCTCCTCGAACAGCGCCCGGTCGAGCTCCTTGGTCCAGAGCGCCTTGCCGCCCACTTCGGCGAGCGGACGGTCCTGAATGCGGTCGCCGCTGGTCTTGATCGGCACGATCCGGATCGCTTCCGGCCCCCAGCCATGCGCGGCACGGAGCGCGCCTGCCACCATATTGGCCTGGGTGAGTGCGAGCGGCGATCCGCGGCTGCCGAGACGGAGAGGAAATTGCATCGCGGTTGCTCTAATGACACCCAAGGTGGCAGGGAAGGCCCATGAGCCTCATCCTCGGCCTCGAATCGAGCTGCGACGAAACCGCCGCCGCGCTCGTGGCCTCAGACCGCACCATCTTGTCCCACCGCCTCGCCGGCCAGGAATCGGCGCATGCGCCCTATGGCGGCGTCGTGCCCGAAATCGCCGCGCGCGCGCATGTCGAGGCGCTGACGCCGCTGATCGAAGCCGCGCTCGCCGATGCCGGCAAGAGCCTCGACGATGTGGACGCGATCGCCGCCACCGCCGGCCCCGGACTGATCGGCGGCGTGATGGTCGGCCTCGTCACCGCCAAGGCGCTGGCGCTCGCCACGAACAAGCCGCTCGTCGCGGTCAATCATCTGGAGGGCCATGCGCTGTCGCCGCGCCTCGCCGATCCGGATCTCGCTTTCCCCTATCTGCTGCTGCTCGTCTCGGGCGGCCATTGCCAGCTCCTGTTCGTCGAAGGCGTCGGCCGCTACCGCCGTCTCGCCACCACCATCGACGATGCCGCGGGCGAGGCGTTCGACAAGACCGCCAAGCTGCTCGGCCTCGGCTTTCCCGGCGGCCCGGCGGTGGAACGCGCGGCGCTCATGGGCGATCCCGCCGCCGTCCCCCTCCCCCGCCCGCTGCTCGGCACGGCGGAGCCGCATTTCTCCTTCGCCGGCCTCAAAAGCGCCGTGCTCCGCGCGCGCGATGCCGGGCTCCATCGGCCGGAGGATATCGCCGCCTCCTTCCAGCAGGCGGTGGTCGATTGCCTTGTCGATCGCACCCGCCGGGCGCTCGGCCAGGCGCATGGCGCGACCGCTTTGGTCGTGGCCGGCGGGGTCGCCGCCAACAAGGCGGTCCGCGCCGCGCTCGAATCGCTCGCTTATGCCCATGATCTGCCCTTCGCTGCGCCGCCTTTGTGGCTCTGCACCGACAATGGCGCGATGATCGCCTGGGCCGGCGCCGAACGCTTCGCCGCCGGACTCATCGATCCGCTCGACGTGCCCGCGCGCGCGCGCTGGCCGCTCGATCCCAGTGCCGAAAAGGCGCGCGGCGCGGGGGTGAAGGCATGAAAATCGGCGTAATCGGCGCGGGCGCCTGGGGCACCGCGCTTGCTCAGGTCGCCGCTACCCGCGACCGCGACGTGCTCATCTGGGCGCGCGAGCCGGAGGTTTCCGCCTCGATCAACGAGGCACGGGTCAATGCCGCCTTCCTGCCCGGCATCCGCCTGTCGAGCGCGATCCGCGCCACTTCGGATCTGGCCGCACTCGCTGATCGCGATGCGCTCCTCCTCGTCACGCCCGCGCAATTTCTGCGCTCCGTGCTCGCCGAGGTGCCGGTCGGAGCCAGGCCGATCATCCTCTGCGCCAAGGGGATAGAGGCCGGCACGCGCATGCTGATGTCCGAAGTCGCCGCCGAAGCCGCGCCGGACGCGCCTATCGCCGTCCTGTCGGGCCCCACTTTCGCGCATGAAGTGGCGGCCGGCCTGCCGACCGCGATCACGCTCGCTTGCGAGGATGAGGCGCTCGGCCGCAGCCTCGCCGACCGGCTCGCCCGCCCCGGCTTCCGCCCCTATCTTTCCACCGACGTGATCGGTGCGGAAATCGGCGGCGCGGTCAAGAATGTGCTGGCGATCGCCTGCGGGGTCGTGGAGGGCGCCGGCCTCGGCCAGAATGCCCGCGCCGCGCTTATCAGCCGCGGCTTCGCGGAAATGAGCCGCTTCGGCCTCGCCCGCGGCGCGCGGGTCGAAACGCTCGCCGGCCTGTCGGGCCTCGGTGATCTGGTGCTCACCTGCTCGTCGACCAACTCGCGCAACTTCTCGCTCGGCAAGGGGCTTGGCGAGGGCCGCGCAGCCGCCGATCTGCTCGCCGATCGCCGCACCGTCGCCGAAGGCGCCTTCACCGCCCCCGTCCTTGCCGAAGCCGCGCGCGACGTAGGCGTCGAAATGCCGATCGTCGATGCCGTCTGCGCGCTCCTGAAAGGCGACATCAAGGTCGATACGCTGATCGACGCCCTCCTCGCCCGCCCGCTCAAGAATGAGGGGCTCTGACCCACCGTCGCCCCCACACACAGACAGGGCCGAGCCCTGAGGCATTTTCCACCTGACGGCGCTCAGCCTGAGCGCGCGGACAAGTGAAAGTCGCCTTAGAAATCGATCGCGATTCCCTTGCTCTCCCAGTCGCCATAGCGCACCGGATCGAGCCCCTCGCGCCCGGCAAAGGCGGGCTCGTCCGGATCGCGCACCATCGGTTCGGGCTCGGGCACGGGTGTATTGGGCGAAAGATGGGCCGGCGGCTTCACATGGGGCGGGCGCTTGGACATGTCACATCATTCCGGGAAATTGCGGCCGATTGAACAATATCGCTCTATCCCCCACATTGGGATTGGAGGGTCAATAGCCAATATGAACGGTTTCAAGACGACCATGCTGCTCGCGGCGATGACCGCGCTGTTCATGGGCCTGGGATATACGATCGGCGGTTCGGGCGGTGCCATCATCGCGCTTCTGGTCGCTGGCGGCATGAATCTGTTCACCTTCTGGAACGCCGACAAGATCGTCCTGCGCATGCATGGCGCGCGCGAGGTCAATCGCGAAAATTGTCCGGAATTCGTTGGCTTGGTGCATGATCTCGCGGCGCGCGCGAACCTGCCGCTGCCCAAGGTCTATGTGATCGATTCGCCGCATCCCAATGCCTTCGCCACCGGCCGCAACCCTGAAAATGCCGCGGTCGCCGCCACCACGGGCTTGCTCGCCATCCTCGATCGGGACGAGATTGCGGGCGTGATGGCGCATGAGCTCGCCCATGTCCGCAATCGCGACACGCTGATCATGACGATGACGGCGACGATCGCGGGCGCCATCTCGATGCTCGCCAATTTCGGCCTGTTCTTCAATCAGGGCGATGGCGAACGGCCGCAGAACATGCTCGCCACGCTCGCCGCCGTCATCCTCGCGCCCTTCGCCGCGATGATCGTGCAGATGGCGATCAGCCGGAATCGCGAATATGGCGCGGATCGCGGCGGGGCGGAGATTTCGGGCAAGCCGCAGGCGCTCGCCTCCGCGCTCGCCAAGCTGGCGGAAGGAGCCGCGCGCATCCCCAATCCGGTGGTGCAGCGCAATCCCGCCGCGGCCGAGCTCTATATCGTGCCGAGCTCGGGGCGCGATAATATGTTCTCCACCCATCCCGACACCGGCAACCGCATCGCCGCACTGTACCAGATCGCCGCCGAAATGGGCATAAGGCCCACCGGCGTGGCAGCAACGGTTTCGGCCGGCGCCCGGCGCAGCGCGCTGCATCCCGCCGCCGCCTCGGTGCCGCCCTCCCGCCGCCGCGCGAGCGCGCTCGATCCGCTCCGGCGGGACTGACCTTCAAGCCCGGTCTTCGCTGGAGCGACAAAGGCTGTTACAGGCGCCGGCTTGACCGACCATATCCCCGATCCCGCCGGCACGGCCACGCGCCGTGCCGCCATGAAGCTGCTCGATGCCGTGCTGCGTCGTGGCCTGCCGCTCGATTCCGCGCTCGACGCCGCCGCATCCGGGCTCGATCGCGCGGATGACCGCGCCTTCGCCCATGCCATCGCCGCCGAGGTGCTGCGCCGCCTTGCCGATCTCGATGCGCTGATCGACGGCGCCACGGCGAAACCGCTGCCGCATGACGCCAAGGCGCGCTTCGCGCTGCGCATCGCGCTCGTTCAGGCACTTGCGCTCGAAACGCCCGCCCATGCCGCCATCTCCACCGTGCTGCCGCTGGTCGATGGCGGTCCGCGCAAGCTCGTCCATGGCGTGTTCGGCGCGCTGATGCGCGGGGATGCGAAGCTTTCCGATCCGCCCCGCCTGCCTGCCGCCGTGTCGAAACGCTGGCGCCAAGCCTGGGGCCGGCAGATGGTCGATGCCGCGCGCGTCGCAATCGCCGCTCCCCCCCCGCTCGATCTCAGCCTCGCCGATCCGTCGCAGACCGCGCTCTGGGCCGACCGTCTGGGCGGGATCAGCTTTACCCCCGGCCATGTCCGCCTCCCCGCCCGTTCGCGCGTCGCCGATCTGCCCGGCTTCGCGGAAGGCGCATGGTGGGTGCAGGACATTTCCGCTTCGCTGCCCGCGCGCCTGCTCGGAACCGGATCGAAACGAACCGTCCTCGATCTCTGCGCCGCGCCGGGCGGCAAGACGCTCCAGCTCGCCGCCGCCGGCTGGCAGGTGATCGCCCTCGACCTCTCCGAAAACCGCCTCGCACGCCTGAACGAGAATCTGAACCGCACCGGCCTTTCCGCCCGCACCCTCGTCGGCGATGCCCTCACCTTCGCCGCCGATGCGCCGGCCGATGCCGTGCTGCTCGACGCGCCCTGCTCCGCCACCGGCATCTTTCGCCGCCACCCCGACGTCCTCCACCGTGTCCGCGACAAGGCGATCGCCGATATCGCCGCCCGCCAGCGCGCCATGCTCGCCCGCGCCGCCGACTGGGTGAAACCGGGCGGCACGCTGGTCTATGCCGTCTGCTCGCTCGAGCCGCAGGAAGGCGAGCCCGTCGCCGACGCCTTCGCCGCCTCCCATTCCGCCTTCATCCCCGATCCAGTCGCTCCGGAGGAGCTTCCCGCCGGCATCCTCCCCGACAAGGCCGGCCGGGTCCGCATCCTGCCCGGCATGCTGGCGGACCAGGGCGGCGCGGACGGCTTCTTCATCGCTCGGTTCCGCCGCAGCGCCTGACTTTCTTGCCCCCGTCGATTCGGGACGGTAAGTGCCCCTCGACATGAGCCAGCCCATCCGCATCGCCCCGTCCATCCTCTCCGCCGATTTCGCGAAGCTCGGCGAGGAAATCCGCGCGATCGACGCGGCCGGCGCGGACTGGATCCATGTCGACGTGATGGATGGCCATTTCGTGCCCAACATCACGATCGGCCCGGCGGTGGTAAAGGCGCTGCGCCCGCACACGGCCAAGCCCTTCGACGTCCATCTGATGATCTCGCCGATCGATCCCTATCTCGATGCCTTTGCGGAGGCCGGCGCGGATATCATCACCGTTCATCCCGAAGCGGGCCCCCACCTCCATCGCACGATCCAGCGGATCAAGGCGCTGGGCAAGAAGGCCGGTGTGTCGCTCAATCCCGCCACCCCCGCCAAGACGCTCGACTATGTGCTGGAGGAGATCGACCTCGTCCTGGTGATGAGCGTCAATCCCGGCTTCGGCGGACAGAGCTTCATCTCCAGCCAGCTCCGCAAGATCGAGGCGATCCGCAATCGGATCGACAAGCTCGGCAAGCCCATCGACCTGGAAGTGGATGGCGGCATCGACGCCGCCACCTGCCGCCAGGCGATCGACGCGGGCGCCGACGTGCTCGTCGCCGGCACGGCCACCTTCCGCGGCGGCCCTTCGGCCTATGCCGCCAATATCGCCGGGCTGCGCGCGGGCGCATGAACGCGGCGGGGCCTAACGAGCCCGCCGACGGGATCGAGCCGGGCAAGCGCCTGATCCGGCTGGAGGGCGACAAGGGCCTTTCGCTGACGGAAAGGCTGGCCCAGCGTTTCCACCGTTTCGCCTGGCGCACGCCCTTCCACGCATTGCGCCTGCGCGGACGCCATCCGCTGAAGCTGCTCGGCGTGCCGAAGGATCCGATTCCCGGTGACGAGCAGATCGGGCGCCAGATTCTCGCCGGCCAGATCGTCCATCGGGGCGAAGCGCTCGATATCACGACGCTCGACCTGAGCGGCACCACCCTCTCCCCTGCCCTCGCCGATCATCTCCAGAGCTTCGCCTGGCTGCGCGATCTCGCCGCGGCCGCCAGCTACAAGGAAGGCGCGCCGGTCGCCGAGGCGGTGATGCGCAAATGGCTCAGCGCCCATGCCCGGCAGGTCACCGAGGCGGCATGGCGGCCTGACCTGTGGGGCCGCCGCATCCTTTTCTGGACGGCGCATGCCCCGCTGATCCTCTCGTCCGGCGACCTGGTCTATCGCTCGGCCGTGCTCAACGCGCTCGCCCGCGGCGCACGCCATCTCGATCGTTCGGCGGACAAGGCACCGCAGGGCCTGCCGCGCATCGCCGCCTGGGCGGGCACGATCGCGGCGGGGCTGCTGATCCCGAATGGCGACATGCGCCTCGCCATGGCGGAGGAAGGGATCGCCCGCGCGCTCGCTCTGTCGCTCTACGAGGATGGCGGGCTCGCCAATCGCTCCCCTCTCGGCCAACTCGAATTGATCGAGCTGCTCGCCCAGCTCAGGGCGGTCTATGACATGGCCGGCCGAGATCTGCCCGATGTGCTCGCCCGCGCGCTCGCCACCGCCGTCCCGGCGCTGCTCGGCGTCGCGCTCGGCGATGGCAGCCTGTCGAGCTGGCAGGGCAGCGGCCCCGTGCCGGGCGCGCGCATCGAGGCCGCAGTCGCGGCCTCCGGGATTCGCGCCAGACCGCTCCGGCAGGCACGCGACTGGGGCTATCAGAGCCTGAGCCGCGGCCAGACCCGGCTGGTGCTCGACGCCGCGCCCCCGCCCGTCACGCGTCTCGCTACCGGCGGCTGCGCTTCCACGCTCGCCTTCGAGCTGTCGGACGGGCCCCACCGGCTGATCGTCAATTGCGGCACGCCGGCGGGTGCGGGACTGCCGCCCGAATTCGCCGCCGCGCTGCGGACCACCGCCGCCCATTCCACGCTGATCGTCGCCGACAGCAATTCCACCGCGATCCATCCCGACGGATCGCTCGGCCGTGGCGTCGCCCAGGTGGAGCTCGACCGCAAGGAGCTGGAATCCGCCAGCCGGATCGAGGCGGCGCATGATGGCTATGTCCGCCGCTACGGCTTCCTTCATCGGCGGACGTTGACGCTTTCCGCAGACGGCCGGGAACTGGCGGGCGAGGACCTGCTACTGCCCGCCGGCCGCCGCCGCAAGCCGAGCACCGGCTTCGCGGTGCGCTTCCATCTCGCCCCCGGAATCGCCATTTCCGAGACGCAGGACGGGCTCGGAGCGCTGCTCCGCCTCGCGCATGGCGCCTTCTGGCAATTCCGCTGCCGGGGCGGCACGCTCGCCATCGAGGACAGCGTATGGATCGACGCCACCGGCCGGCCGCATCCCACCAGCCAGCTCGTCATTTCGGGCGAAGCCGTCGCCGGCGGCACCACCATCAACTGGCTGCTGCGACGCGCGGCCTGACCCCAACCCCACAGGATATTCATCATGACCGAAGTGAAGATCGCCCGCGCCCTCCTGTCGGTGTCCGACAAGAGCGGCCTCGTCACGCTGGGCCAGGCGCTCGCCCGCCATGGCGTCGAGCTGGTCTCGACCGGCGGCACGGCGAAGACGCTGCGCGACGCCGGGCTTGCGGTGAAGGACGTATCGGACCTCACCGGCTTTCCGGAGATGATGGACGGCCGGGTCAAGACGCTCCACCCCAAGGTCCATGGCGGCCTGCTCGCGGTGCGTGACGATCCCGAGCATGCCGCCGCGATGGCGGAGCATGACATTGGCGCGATCGATCTGGTGGTCGTGAATCTCTATCCCTTCGCCCAGACAGTCGCGCGCGGCGCGGGCCGTGACGAGGTGATCGAGAATATCGACATTGGCGGCCCGTCGATGGTCCGCTCTGCCGCCAAGAACCATGCCTATGTCGCGATCGCGACCGATCCGGCGGACTATCCGGCGCTGATCGAGGAACTGGACGCCAATGGCGGCAAGTCCACTCTGGCGCTGCGTCGCCGCCTCGCCGCCAAGGCCTTCGCCGCCACCGCGGCTTATGATGCCGCCATCGCCTCCTGGTTCGCCTTCGCCGACCAAAGCGAGGCGTTTCCGGACTCGCTGTCGGTCCCTCTGCGCAAGGCGGCGGGGCTGCGCTATGGCGAGAATCCGCATCAGTCGGCTGCGCTCTATCTGCCGACCGGCCCGTCTGCGCGCGGTATCGCCCAGGCGGAGCAGGTGCAGGGCAAGGAGCTCAGCTACAATAATTATAATGACGCCGATGCCGCGCTCGAGCTGGTCAGCGAGTTCCGCGACGGCCCGCCGACCGTGGTGATCGTCAAACATGCCAATCCGTGCGGCGTGGCGACGGGGGAGACGCTGATCGAGGCCTATGAGGCGGCGCTCGCCTGCGACAGCGTCTCGGCCTTTGGCGGGATCATCGCGGTCAACCGCCCGCTCGACGGCAAGACGGCAGAAGCGATCTCGGGCATCTTCACCGAGGTCGTCGCCGCGCCGGGCGCGGACGAGGAGGCCCGCGCCGTCTTCGCCCGGAAGAAGAATCTGCGCCTGCTGCTGACGGGCGAGCTGCCCGATCCGGCCCGGCCAGGCCTCACCTTCAAGACGATCGCCGGCGGCGTCCTCGTCCAGTCGCGCGACAATGGCCAGGTCGCGGCCGATGCGCTCCAGGTCGTCACCAAGCGCGCGCCGACCGAGCAGGAGCTGGCCGACTGCCGCTTCGCCTGGACGGTCGCCAAGCATGTGAAGTCCAACGCCATCGTCTATGCCAAGGGCGGCGCCACCGCCGGCATCGGCGCGGGCCAGATGAATCGTCTCGAATCGGCGCGCATTGCCGCATGGAAGGCGAAGGATGCCGCGGAGAAGGCCGGCTGGGATCAGCCCCGCACGATCGGCTCGGCAGTCGCCTCGGATGCCTTCTTCCCCTTCGCGGACGGGCTGCTGGCCGCCGTCGAGGCGGGCGCCACCGCGGTGATCCAGCCCGGCGGATCGATCCGCGATGCGGAGGTGATCGCCGCCGCCGATGAGGCGGGCCTGGCAATGGTCTTCACGGGGATGCGTCATTTCCGCCATTGATCGGGTGCCAATAAGCTGGCGATAGCCATGCCGCTCGGTTTGTCGCGCTTCGCTTGACCGCTTCCCGCGCTCGGGGGCATTCTGCCTCCCGGAACATTTCGAGGACAGGGCAGGCGCCCGCCCGAATGGGGGACTAAGGCAAATGGCGAGCATCGCACCCGAAGGGCCCGCTTGGCGGGATACCGCGCGTCGGATCGGCCGGCGCGGCGGCACGATGATGGCGGGCGTGGCGCTGTTGGGCCTCGTGCTGCTCGTCGGTTTCGCGCTGGCGAGCTACCATGGCACCGATCCCGCGCTGAACACGGCGGCCGGCGGCCCCGCGCTCAATATCATGGGCAGCCCCGGCGCCTGGCTCGCCGATCTGCTGCTCAGCCTGTTCGGCCTGCCGGTCGTGCTGCTGCTGCCGCCGGTGGTGGTGGTGGCGCTTCGCCTGTGGCGCGGCGCGGAACCCGGCCGCTGGCGGCGCGCGCTTCCCCTCTCGCTCGGCGCGATCCTGCTGCTCGACATCGGCTTCGCGCTGTTTCGCGGCGGATCGATCGCGCCGCTTCCTGCCGGGCTGGGAGGCGCGATCGGGCTGGTCGGTGCAGGCCTGGTCGATCTTGCGCTCGCTCAGATCAGCGCACCCGGCTGGCCGGCGGGCATCCGCGTCGCGCTGATGCTGCTGTTCGTGATCGCCGGCCTGGGGCTCGGCTTCTGGTCGCTCGGCCTCGATGCGGAGGAGCGCAGCGTCTTCCGCCGCCGTGCCGCGTCCGCCGCCGAAGACGAGGAGGATGAGGCTGATTTCCTGCCCGAGCCCGCCCCGGAGCGCGTGAAGCGCCCGCGCGCCGTGGCCCCGCCGATCGAGGAGGAAGCCCCCCGCCCGGTGATCGCCGAACCCGCGCCGCAACAGCCGACCGGTGCACGTGGCCAGCGCGAGCGACAGGCCAAGCTCGACCTGCGCGACACCTATACGCTGCCGACGCTGGACCTGCTGAGCGCGCCGCCGGCCGCCACCGACAAGACGATCGACAAGGCCGCGCTCGAACGCAATGCGCGGTTGCTCGAATCGGTGCTCGACGATTTCCATGTGAAGGGCCGCATCACCGAGGTCCGCCCCGGCCCGGTCGTCACAATGTATGAGCTGGAGCCGGCCGCCGGCATCAAGGCGAGTCGCGTGATCGCGCTCGCCGATGATATTGCGCGCAACATGTCCGCCCTCTCCGCGCGCGTCGCGACGATTCCGGGGCGCAGCGTGATCGGCATCGAGCTGCCCAATCAGCGCCGCGAATCGGTGATGCTGTCGGAACTCGTCGCGAGCGGGAGCTTCGAGGACCAGACCGGCCTGCCGCTGATCCTGGGCAAGAATATCGCGGGCGATCCGGTGATCGCCGATCTCGCGCCCATGCCCCATCTGCTCGTCGCGGGCACCACCGGATCGGGCAAGTCGGTGGGCCTCAACTGCATGATCCTGTCGCTGCTCTACCGGCTGACGCCCGACGAGTGCCGCATGATCATGATCGATCCCAAGATGCTCGAGCTCAGCATCTATGACGACATCCCCCACCTCCTCTCGCCCGTCGTCACCGAGCCGCAAAAGGCGATCCGCGCGCTCAAATGGGCGGTGGAGACGATGGAGGAGCGCTATCGCATGATGGCCTCGGTCGGCGTGCGCGGCCTCGCCTCCTTCAACGAGAAGGTCCGCGCCGCCAAGGCCAAGGGCCAGCCGCTCGGCCGCCGCGTCCAGACCGGCTATGATGCCGAGACCGGCCAGCCGCTCTATGAAGAGGAGAAGCTGGAATATGAGGTGCTGCCGCAGATCGTCGTGATCGTCGACGAGCTGGCCGACCTCATGATGACCGCGGGCAAGGAAGTGGAATTCCTGATCCAGCGGCTCGCCCAGAAGGCGCGCGCGGCGGGCATCCACCTGATCATGGCGACGCAGCGCCCCTCGGTCGACGTCATCACCGGCGTCATCAAGGCGAATCTGCCGACGCGGATCAGCTTCCAGGTCACGTCCAAGATCGATTCGCGTACCATCCTGGGCGAGCAAGGCGCCGAGCAGCTTCTGGGCAAGGGCGACATGCTCTACATGCCTGGCGGCAAGCAGATCGCCCGCGTCCACGGCCCCTTCGTCTCGGACGAGGAAGTTCGCGCTGTCGCGGAGCATTGGCGCGGCCAAGGCACGCCCGATTATATTTCCGCCGTCACCGAAGAGCCGGAGGATGGCGGCTATGTCCTCGAAGGCGCACCTTCGGGCCCGGACGATCCCGAGACGCAGACCTATCGCCGCGCGATCCAGCTCGTCGTCGAGAATCGCAAGGCCTCGACCAGCTGGCTCCAGCGGCAGTTGCGCATCGGCTATAACAGCGCCGCGCGCCTGATCGAGCGGATGGAGAAGGAGGGGATCATCTCCCAGCCCGATCATGTCGGCCGGCGCGAGGTGCTGATCGAACCGGGCGAGCTGGCGAACCATATCTGAGAAGCCATATCCGGCAGGTTCAGTGGCGATTAAAGCCGGCTCCGCCATGTCCGGCGGCATGATGAATCCAAACGGAGTTTCCGAATGCAGCGTTTCCTGATGGCCGCCCTCCTGGCGGCGCCGGTCGTGGTCGCCTCCGCGCCCGCCCCGGCCCAGACGAGCTCGCTGCAGCAAATCTCGCAGCATCTGCGCGGCGTGAATACGATGACCGCCGATTTCGCGCAGACCGACCGCAACGGAAAGACGCTTACCGGCGCCCTGACACTCAAGCGGCCGGGCCGTATCCGCTTCCAATATCAGAAAGGCGTGCCGCTGCTCATCGTCGGCGACGGCAAAGCGCTCACCATGATCGATTATCAGGTGCGCCAGGTCTCGCGCTGGCCGATCGGCAATTCGCCGCTGTCGGTGCTGCTCGATCCCTCGCGCGACCTGTCGCGCTATGCCAAGCTAGTGCCGAGCGGCGATCCGAACCTGCTGCTGCTCGAGGGACGCGATCCCAAGCATCCCGAATTCGGCACCATCACCATCGCCTTCGCCAAATCCGCGAGCGCGCCCGCGGGCCTGCTGCTCCAGGGTTGGTCGGTGCTCGACGCGCAGGGAAACCGCTCCATGGTCCGCCTCTCGAACCAGCGCTTCAACGTGCCCGTTTCCGACAAGACGTTCCGCTGGAACGATCCACGGGCGAAGGGCCCGGCACGTTGAACGAGGTCATTCATCATGGCGACAGGTAGACTCGCCTAGAAGGACATCAGCGGTCGCATGATCCCTGTCAGGATTTCCCCCCTGTTGCCTGACATGGATTCGCGTCCCGCCTGCGTGACGAACGCTAGGTCGGCCCTCGCTCCATGCCCCCGGAGCGAGGGCCTTTCCTTTTCCGGCCCTGCCTCCGCGAAATCGCCCTTCGCCGCTTCTGGCGCTCGGCGCGCGGCAACGCTACATCGCCTGCCATGACCGCGCTCAAGATCGCTTCCTGGAACATCAACTCCGTCCGCGCCCGCATCGACATCGTCGAGCGTTTCCTGCGCGAGGAGCAGCCCGACATACTCTGCCTTCAGGAAACGAAGGTGGTGAACGACATCTTCCCGGGCGGCATCTTCCACCAGCTCGGCTACACGCATCAGATATTGCACGGCCAGCGCATGCATCATGGCGTGGCGATCATCAGCCGCATTCCCATCCGCGAGGATGCGGAGAGCCAGTGGCGCTTCGACTGGCAGGATAATGGCGAGGCGCGCCATGTCGGCGTGCAGCTCGATTGCGGTATCCGGCTGGAGAATGTCTATGTGCCCGCCGGCGGCGACATTCCCGATGCGGAGCTCAATCCCAAATTCGGCCAGAAGCTGGCCTTCATCGAGCGGATGACGCGCTGGGCCGAGCAGATCAGCCAGCCGACGCTGCTGGTGGGCGATTTCAACATCGCGCCGCTCGAATGCGACGTGTGGAGCCACAAGCAGCTGCTCAACGTCGTCAGCCATACGCCGATCGAGGTGGAGGCGCTGGCCGGGCTCAAGGCGGCGCATGATTGGGTGGATCTCGGCCGCAAATTCGTGCCGCCGCCCGAGCGGCTCTACACCTGGTGGAGCTATCGCGCGCAGGATTGGGCGGCGTCCGATCGCGGCCGGCGGCTCGACCATATGTGGGCGAGCCCCGAAGTGGCGAAGCTCGCCACCGCGCACAAGGTGCACGAGCCCTGCCGCGGCTGGCTCAAGCCTTCGGACCATGTGCCGCTCGTCACCGAGTTCGAGGTGTGAGCGATCCACGCGATTCCGCACGCGCCATCGATGCGCTGCGTCGCGGCTGGCCGATCGCCATTTCGGGCGCGGACGGCCGGCTGGTGCTGCTCGCGATCGAGACGGCGGACCAGGACCGCCTCGCCGCCTTCGATCCCCGCGCGGAGGCCAGGATCCTGCTCTCCTCCGCGCGCGCGGCGACGCTGAAGCTCGCCAATCAGCGCGACGCGGCGATCCCCGGAATGCCGGCGATGGTGGAGCGCGCGCCCTGGCTCGATCTCGATGGCGCGATCGCGCTCGCCGACCCGTCGCTCGACCTCGCGACGCCGCTCAAGGGCCCCTATCGCGCGCTTCCCGTAACGGCACCGGAAGCGGCCTCCGCCGCGCTGCGCCTTGCCCGCCTCGCCGGGCTGCTCCCCGCTTTCTTCGTGGCGGAGGATGCCGACGATATCGCGGTCGAACTCTGCACTGCCGCGATCGCCGAGCATGACAGCCCTGCCCGGCTCGTCATCGCCTCGCGCGCGCGGCTGCCGGTCGCGGCGGCGGAGAATGCGGAGATCGTCGCCTTCCGGGGCGGGATCGACGCGGCGGAACATGTAGCATTGCTGATCGGCGAACCGGACGGGCGCCCGCCGCTCGTGCGCCTCCATAGCGAATGCCTGACGGGCGACGTGCTCGGCTCGCTCAAATGCGATTGCGGGCCGCAGCTTCATGCCGCGCTCCACGCGATGGAAGATGCCGGCTGGGGCATTCTCCTCTATCTCCGCCAGGAAGGGCGCGGCATCGGCCTGATCAACAAGCTGCGCGCCTATGCGCTGCAGGATCAGGGCTTCGACACGGTCGATGCCAATCTCCGCCTGGGCTTCGCGATCGATGCACGCGATTTCGGCGTGGCGGCGCGGATGCTGACCTTGCTCGGCCAGGACAGGGTGCGCCTGCTCACCAACAATCCGCAGAAGGTGGCGGGGCTGGAAGCGGCCGGCATCGGCGTAATCGAGCGCGTTCCGCACCGGATCGACGCCAATCCGCATAATGCCGCCTATCTCGATACCAAGCGCGACCGCACGGGCCATATGCTGTGACGGCGATCCGGGTCGATAGCGCCGCACGCACGCTCCACGCCTTCGGCCGCGCCATATCCTGCACCATCGGCCGATCCGGCTCCTGCCCGGCGGACGCAAAGCGCGAGGGCGACGGCTGCACGCCGTTGGGGCGCTGGCCGATCCGCACGGTGCTGTTCCGTCCCGGCCGATCGGCCCCGTCGCCCGCCATGCGCCTGCCCTGGCGCTGGGTGCGCGAGGATGATGGCTGGTCGGACGATCCGGCAGATCCCGCCTATAACCGCCCCGTGCGCCATCCCCATGGCTTTTCAGCGGAAAGGCTCGCGCGCGAGGATGCGCTCTACGACCTGATCGTCATCCTCGGCCATAATGACGCGCCGCCCGTACCCGGCCTCGGCAGCGCAATCTTTCTCCATTGCTCGATCGAGGAACAACCGACGGAGGGTTGCGTCGCGATTCCCAAAGCCGAACTGCTGGCACTCGTCTCGCAACTGGGCCCGGGCGATCTGATCGAAATCGTCTGAGCAAACCAGTTAAATCATCGTCCCCGCGAAGGAGGGGCCCCCTGTCTCTCTCCACGAACGGCAGTCGCTGTGGAGAGAGACAGAGATTCCGGCCTGCGCCGGAATGACGGAAAGCTACTCTGCCGCCGGCAGATAGATCTCCCCGCCCTTCTCCTTGAAGGTCTCGCTCATGTCCGCCATGCCCTTGGCGGCGAAGTCGCGCACTTCCTGCGTGATCTTCATCGAGCAGAATTTGGGGCCGCACATCGAGCAGAAATGCGCGGTCTTGGCGCCTTCGGCCGGCAGCGTCTGATCATGATATTGCTCGGCCGTGTCGGGATCGAGCGACAGGTTGAACTGGTCGCGCCAGCGGAATTCGAAGCGGGCACGACTCAGCGCATCGTCGCGCAGCTTGGCGGCAGGATGGCCCTTGGCGAGATCGGCGGCATGGGCGGCGAGCTTATAGGTGACGACGCCGACCTTGACGTCGTCGCGATCCGGCAGGCCAAGATGCTCCTTGGGCGTGACGTAGCAGAGCATCGCCGTGCCGAACCAGCCGATCATCGCGGCGCCGATCGCCGAGGTGATATGGTCATAGCCCGGCGCGATATCGGTGGTGAGCGGCCCGAGCGTATAGAAAGGCGCCTCGCCGCAGGCCTCGAGCTGCTTGTCCATATTGGCCTTGATCTTGTGCATCGGCACATGGCCGGGGCCTTCGATCATCACCTGCACATCATGTTTCCATGCGATCTGCGTCAGCTCGCCGAGCGTCGCCAGCTCGCTGAACTGCGCCTCGTCATTCGCGTCCGCGATCGATCCGGGGCGGAGACCGTCGCCCAGCGAGAAGGCGATGTCATAGGCCTTCATGATCTCGCAGATTTCCTCGAAATGCTCGTAGAGGAAGCTCTCCTTATGGTGCGAGAGACACCATTTGGCCATGATCGAGCCGCCACGGCTGACGATGCCTGTCACGCGCTTGGCCGTCATCGGAATATAGGCGAGCCGCACGCCGGCATGGATGGTGAAATAATCCACGCCCTGTTCAGCCTGCTCGATCAGCGTGTCGCGGAAGATTTCCCAGGTCAGGTCCTCGGCAATGCCGCCCACCTTTTCGAGCGCCTGATAGATGGGAACGGTGCCGATCGGCACGGCCGAGTTGCGGATGATCCATTCGCGTGTGTCATGGATGTTGCGGCCGGTGGAAAGGTCCATCACCGTATCCGCGCCCCAGCGCGTCGCCCACACCATCTTCTCGACCTCGCTCGCCACGTCCGAGGCGACCGCCGAATTGCCGATATTGGCGTTGATCTTGACGAGGAAGTTGCGGCCGATCGCCATCGGCTCGCTTTCGGGATGGTTGATGTTATTGGGGATGATCGCCCGGCCGCGCGCGACTTCGTCACGAACGAATTCGGGCGTGACATAGTCCGGAATCGCGGCGCCGAAATCCTGCCCGTCGCGAGCAAGCGCTTCCTTCAGCCGCGCGCGGCCGAGATTTTCCCGGATCGCGACATATTCCATCTCGGGCGTGATGATGCCCTTCTTGGCATAATGCATCTGGCTGACATTCGCGCCGGGCTTGGCACGCAGCGGGCGCTTGCGGACGTTCGGGAAGGGCTGCACGCCGCCCGAACGATCCGGCCCCTTCATGCCATTATCCTCGGGCTTCACGATGCGGGCATCATATTCCTCGACATCGCCGCGGCCGCGGATCCAGTCGCGGCGAAGCTCGGGCAGGCCGGCCATGATGTCGATATGCGCCTTGGGGTCGGTATAGGGCCCCGAGCAATCATAGACGCGCAGCGGCGGCTCGCCGGAGGAAGGCTCGAGATCGATTTCGCGCATCGCGACGCGGATGCCGCCCGGCCCTTCGACATGGATCTTGCGGCTGCCCCGGATCGGGCCGGTGGTCACCTTCATCTCGGTGCGCGCGGGGATATCGGCCATATTCTGCTCTCCATCGAGGGCCGTTGCCGATGGAGGGATTGCGGGCTTCTGCTGTGCCGCTCCCTCCCTCCGCCGGTGTCAGCCGGATCAGGTTCAACGGGTCGCGGCCGATCTGCCGCCTCTCAGCCGCACGCGCGGCCCCCCGGGGAATAAGCCCAGCTTACAGGCGTCACGATCTGGGCGAAAGGCGGAATCGGTGGGGTGTGACGAATCGGGGCCCGCCCCTGCCTTACGTCAAAGGAAATATCGGATCCGGATATCCTGCGTGATCAGACCGCCTTCGACATGGAAACGCACGGCGGAAAAGCGCGGCGGGCCGAACAGCAGGCGCGGATTGCGCGAGAAGCCGATCCCCTCGCGCGGGATTCCGGCGAACATATCGAGCCGGCCATTGCCATTCTCGTCATGAATCAGCGACAGCGCATAGTCGCCCGACGGCAGGTCGGAGAAGCGGATGACGGGCGATGCAGCGGCCACCGTCAGGTGGCGCGCGGCGGGATCGTTCTTACAGTCCGGAAAATGCGCCGGATCGCGGGTGAGACAGACAAGCAGCGCGCCCTTTTGCGAGCGGAGCGCCGCGATACCGACATCAAGCTGCGTGCCCGGGCTCGCCCCCGGCAGCAGCATGAGCGCGAGCAGCGCGAGGGACATGCGGCGCGAAGCTGCCCAGCCCCTTGTCCGTGCCGCAAAGCCTGTCCCAGAAGCGGAAATAAAGGCCATAATTGCACCTGTAATCGCGATGGTGCCGCTGATGATGGCTGGCGGTGATCAACCAGCGCCCCATGGGGCCATGCACCAGCCACGCCGGAAACATCTCCCAGCCCATATGATTGGTCACGCCCATGATCGTCATGATGGCGAGCACGACGCCCAGCGCGGCGACATGGATCGGGATCAGGAAGACGAGCGCGGGGATCAGCAGCGCGCCCGTAATCGCTTCCCAGGGATGGAAGCTCATCGCCGCCCAGGCAGTGGGTGGGCGGCTGGCATGATGCACGGCATGGGCGATGCGGAACAGGCGCGGCGCATGCATCGCCCGATGCGTCCAGTAGAACCATGTATCATGGGCGAGGAGATAGAGCAGGATCGAGACCGGCCACCACCAGAGCGGCATCGCGCCTGCATCCTCATAGATGCGCGTCCAGCCATGCTCGCGCCAGCCCCAGGCGACGATGCCGGCGGGGATGCCGTAAATGGCGGCGGAGGCGAGCGACCAGCCGATCTCCCGCGCTATCTGCGCACGCCGCCCCGCATAGAGGCCGGGATGGCGGCGGCCCGTGGCGAATGCGAAGGCGCCGCTGACGATCAGATAGCGCAGACCGACGATCAGCGTCATGGCGACGACGGAAAGGATCGCGGCAAGCAGCATCGACATTCCTTTACCGTCATTTTCGTGGCCGCGCGACGGGCGGAACATGTGTAGGGTGGTGCCGGATGACATCGGACCATGATTGCGACCTTGCCATCATCGGCGGCGGGCTGGCCGGGGGACTGATCGCGCTGGCGCTCGCCACGCGGCGGCCGGGGCTGCGCCTGATGCTGGTCGAGGCGGAGGAGCGGCTCGGCGGCAATCATATCTGGTCCTTCTTCGACAGCGATATCGACGAGGATGACCGCTGGATCGTCGAGCCGCTGATCTGCCATCGCTGGCCGAGCTATGACGTGATCTTCCCCGGCCACCGGCGGACGCTCGATACGGCCTATAATTCGATCGAATCCGAGCGGCTCGATACGATGCTGCGCACCCGGCTCGGGCCGGAATCGCTGCTCACCGGCCACCGCGTCGCTGATGTTCAGCCGAACGGCGCGACGCTGGAGGACGGGACGCGCATCGCCACGCGCGCCTTGATCGATACGCGCGGCACAGGCGATCTTTCGCTGCTCGATCTGGGCTGGCAGAAATTCGTCGGGCGTGAACTGCAACTCGCCCGGCCGCATGGGCTGGCGCGACCGATCGTGATGGATGCGACGGTCGACCAGCAGGACGGCTATCGCTTCGTCTATTGCCTCCCCTTCTCGGCCGATCGGCTGTTCATCGAGGATACTTATTATAGCGACAATGCCGATCTGGACGGACCGACGCTGGGCCAACGGATCGAGGCTTATGCTGCGCAGCATGGCTGGTCCATCGAAACGATGCTGCGTGAGGAAAGCGGCATTCTGCCCGTCGCCATGAGCGGCGATTTCGAAGCCTATTGGCGTTCCGGTGGAGATGCGACGGCGAAGGCCGGGATGCGCGCCGGCCTGTTTCACCCGACGACGGGCTATTCGCTTCCCGATGCGGTGCGCATCGCAGCATTCGTCACGCTGCTCGATGATCTGTCCGGCAATGCGCTGCATCATGCGCTGCACGGCTTCGCGCGGCGCGCATGGGCCCAGCGCAGCTTCTACCGCCTGCTCGATCGCATGCTGTTCCGCGCTGCAGCACCAATGGAGCGCTACAAGGTCCTCGAACGCTTCTACCGGCTGGACGCGGGACTGATTGGACGCTTCTATGCTGCGCGCTCGACGGTGCTGGACCGGCTGAGGATATTGGCCGGCAAGCCGCCCGTGCCGATCGGGCGCGCGCTGGGGGCGATGATGGGGAAAGAGGCGTGAAGAGGGCGGCGGTGATAGGCGCCGGGTTCGGCGGGCTGGCGCTCGCGATCCGGCTGCAATCGGCGGGTATCGCGACCACGCTGATCGAGGCGCGCGACCGGGCGGGCGGCCGCGCTTATATGTGGCAGAGGGATGGCTTCACCTTCGATGCGGGCCCCACCGTCATCACCGATCCCGATTGCCTGCGCGAGCTATGGGCGCTGTCCGGACGGATGATGGCGCAGGATGTGACGCTGATGCCGGTCACGCCCTTCTACCGGCTCAACTGGCCGGACGGCACCAATTTCGATTATTCCGACAATGACGCGCAGCTCCGCGCCGAAATCGCCAAGCTCGATCCGCAGGATATCGCCGGCTATGCGCGCTTCCTCGAATATGCGGCGGGTGTCTATGCCGAGGGCTATGAGAAGCTCGGCCATGTCGCCTTCCTCGATTTCGCATCGATGCTGCGCGCCACACCCGCGCTCGCCCGCTATCAGGCATGGCGCTCGGTCTATTCGATCGTCTCTTCCTATGTGAGGAATGAGAAGCTGCGCCAGGCGCTCAGCTTCCATACGCTGCTGGTGGGCGGCAATCCGATGACGACCAGCGCCATCTATGCGCTGATCCACAAGCTCGAAAAGCAGGGTGGTGTCTGGTTCGCCAAGGGCGGCACCAACGCGCTGGTCGATGCCATGGCGCGCCATTTCGAGCGGCTGGGCGGCACGATCCGCCTGGGCGACAAGGTGGTGGAAATAGAGACGCTGGGCAACCGGGCGACCGGCATCCGCACGGCGAGCGGCTGGCGCGAGGATTTCGATGCGGTCGCCTCCAATGCGGATGTGATGCACAGCTATCGCGACCTGCTCGGCCATAATGTGCGGGGGCAGCGCGCCGCCCGCGCGCTGGCGGACAAGCGCTTCTCCCCCTCCCTCTTCCTCGTCCATTTCGGAATACGCGGTCGCTGGCCGGGCATACCGCATCATATGATCCTGTTCGGCCCGCGCTATCAGGGGCTGCTCGGCGACATTTATGATCGCGGCGTGCTGAGCAGCGATTTCTCACTCTATCTGCATCATCCGACCGCGAGCGATCCGTCCATGGCGCCGGAGGGCTGCTCGACCTTCTATGCGCTCGCCCCCGTGCCGCATCTCGGCAAGCTGCCGATCGATTGGGAGACGGTCGGCCCGATTTATGCCGAGCGTATCCTCGACGAGGTGGAAAGACGCCTCATCCCCGATCTACGGAGCAGGATCGTAACCCGCTTTCATTATATGCCGACCGATTTCGCGCAGGATCTGGGCGCGCATTTCGGATCGGCCTTCAGCCTGGAGCCTATTTTGACCCAATCCGCCTGGTTCCGCGTCCATAATCGCGACGACAGCATCCCCAATCTCTATTTCGTCGGCGCGGGCACGCATCCCGGCGCAGGAATTCCCGGCGTCGTCGGCTCCGCCAAGGCGACCGCCGCGCTGATGCTGAACGATCTGCGGTACGCCTCGTGAAGCGGCTTTGCGTTTTCTGCGGATCGAGCCCCGGCTTCGATTCGATCCATGCCGATGCCGCGCGTGAGCTCGGCACCGCACTTGCCCGCAATGGCATCGGCCTCGTCTATGGCGGCGGCTCGGTCGGCCTGATGGGCATCGTTGCCGATGCGGCGCTGCTGGAGGGCGGCGAGGTTATCGGCGTGATGCCCCAGGCGCTGGTCGATCGCGAGCTGGCGCATAATGGCTGCAACCAATTTCACATCACCGCCTCCATGCATGAGCGCAAGGCCATCATGGCCGATCTTTCGGACGGCTTCATCGCGCTTTCCGGCGGCATCGGCACGTTCGAGGAGATGTTCGAGATCTGGACATGGGCGCAGCTTGGCGACCATGGCAAGCCGGTCTCGCTGCTCAATATCGGCGGCTTCTATGACAGCCTCGCCGCCTTCTTGGACGGCGTGGTGGCGCAGGGCTTCCTGCGGCAGGAGCATCGCGACATGCTGCTCGTCGAAGATGAGGTGGATGCGCTGCTGACCCGCCTCGCCGATTATCAGCCACCCGATCTGGGCAAATGGATCGGGCATAAGGAGCGGTGAGCCCGGCCGGCCTGAATCGTGCGGAACTCGTTGCTGCAGCGCAGCAAAGCATCGCGCGGGGCTCCAAATCCTTCGCGATGGCGTCGCGGCTGTTCGATCGGAAAACGCGCGAGCAGGCCTGGCTGCTCTATGCCTGGTGCCGCGCCTGCGATGATCTGGCGGACGGCCAGACGATGGGCATGGGGCGCAGCGCGGTAGACGATCCCATGGCCCGGCTGGCGACGATTCGCAGCCTCACCGAACAGGCGCTGGCGGGCCAGAAGACCGACGATCCGGCATTTGACGCGCTGGCGCTGGTCGTCGCCGAAACGGGCATGCCGCATGAACTGCCCCGCGACCTCGTCCGTGGTTTCGCACTCGATGCCACGGACTTCCGGCCCAGGCATGAGGCCGATCTCTATCGCTATTGCTACCATGTGGCGGGGGTCGTCGGCGTGATGATGGCGATCGTCATGGGTGTATCGCCCGATGACGCGCCAGTGCTCGATCGCGCCTGCGACCTCGGCATCGCATTCCAGCTCGCCAATATCGCGCGCGATATGAGCGAGGATGATGCGGCGGGGCGATGCTATATTCCCCAGGACTGGCTCGCCGAGTTCGACATTCCGCCCGGCGAAGCGATGAAGCCACCCTATCGGCAGCGGCTGGCGATGATCGGCAGGCGGCTGGCCGAACGTGCCGACCGCTATGAGGCAAGTGCGCGCCACGGCACTCCCGCCCTCTCCTTCCGCTCGGCCTGGGCCGTGCTCGCCGCCGCCGGAATCTATGGCGATATCGCGCGCGAGGTCGCAGCGCGCGGTCCTGCCGCCTGGGACAGGCGCGTCGTCACGTCCAAGGCTGCGAAGCTCGGCTGGGTAGCGAAGGCAGCGTTTCAGGCCTCACGACGCAATACGCTATGGCCCGGCGACGCCCGCCGGGACGGCCTCTGGACGCGCGCACTGATCGGCGCTTGATCCAATATCCGTCCCAATGAAAGCCGTCAGATCGGCTCGCCGCTCAGCCGCTGGCAGATCATGTCGAGCTGATCGAGCGAGGAATAAGCGAGCGTCACGCTGCCGCCCGCGGGCCCATGCGCGATCTTGACCTTCAGCCCCAGAAGATCACCCAGCTGCCGTTCCAGCGCCTCGATATCGGCACCGGCGCCCTTATATTCCATCTCCGGCTTGCGCTTGCCGCCGCCCGGCTTGGCCGCACGGGCGAGCTTTTCCGTATCACGCACCGAAAGGCCGCGATCGATCACCTCCTGCGCCAGCGCCTCGGGATCGGCCGCCGTGACGAGCGCGCGGGCATGCCCCATGCCCAGCCGCCCGTCCGCCACCGCCATGCGCACCGGCATGGGCAGATCGAGCAGGCGGATGAGATTGGCGATATGGCTGCGCGATTTGTGGACAAGCCTGCCCAGCTCCTCCTGCGTATGGCCATAATCGCCGATCAGCCGTTGATAGGCCTCCGCCTCTTCGATCGCGTTCAGATCCTCGCGCTGGATATTTTCGACCAGCGCCACTTCCAGCGTCTGCGCCTCATCGAAATCGCGAACGATCGCAGGCACTTCATGAAGCTGCGCGCGCTGCGCCGCGCGCCAGCGACGCTCGCCCGCGACGATCTGATAGCCGCTGCCATGCGGCCGCACGACGATCGGCTGAATCAGCCCGCGCGCGGCGATCGACTTGGCGAGATCGTCGAGCGCTCCCTCGTCGAAATGGCGGCGCGGCTGGCCGGGATGCGGCGCGATCGCGGCAACGGAAATGGTCTGCACGCCTGACGAGCGGCTGCCGCCCTCGGCGATCGGCTCTTCACGTGAAACATCGCCGAGCAGCGCGGAAAGCCCCCTGCCCAGCCCTGACGGCCGCCGCCGCGCCGCCTCGCTCATGCCGCTTCCGCCGGCTTGGGCAGCCGCCCGATCAGCTCGCGGGCAAGCGCCATATAGGCTTCCGATCCGGGGCAGCGATGATCGTAGATCAGCGCCGGCACGCCATGGCTCGGCGCTTCGGACAGGCGGACATTGCGTGGAATCACCGTCTCGAACACGGCATCGCCCAGGCAGGCGCGGACATCCTGCGCCACCTGTTCCGACAGGCGGTTGCGCCGATCATACATGGTCAGCGCAACGCCCAGGATCGACAGGCCGGGATTGAAACGGCCGCGCACCCGCTCGATCGTCTGGAGGAGTTGGCTCAGCCCCTCGAGCGCGAAGAATTCACATTGCAACGGCACGAGCAGCATGCGCGCCGCGACCAGCGCATTGATCGTCAGCAGCCCCAGCGAGGGCGGGCAATCGATCAGGCAAATGTCCCAGCGGCCCACCGGCATATTCGAAATCGCCGCGTCCAGCCGATGCGTCCGCCGCTCATGTTCAACCAGCTCAATCTCCGCACCGGACAGATCCTGTGTCGCGGTGACGATATCGAGCCGCGGCACGCGCGTCGCGATCGCTGCCTCGGCCAATGTGCATTCGCCCAGGAGCAGCTCATAGCTGGACCGATCCCGCGTGGCGCGCTCGACGCCGAGGCCGGTCGAGGCATTTCCCTGCGGATCGAAGTCGATCAACAGCACCTTCCAACCCGACGCGGCAAGCGCCGTCGCCAGGTTGATCGCGGTGGTCGTCTTACCGACACCACCCTTTTGGTTTGCGACCGCTATGCGGATCATCGCCTTCCTTTCGGCCTGACGTTGCGCGCGACGATGATCGCCGCATCCGGATCGGTGACGCTTGGTTCGATCCGGAAATCACCTTGCCATGAATGGCGCACGGCTTCCAGTTCCGTGGCGGCACTTCGTCCCTTCGGGAGCAGCCATAATGTGTCGGGCGTGGCAAAACGCCCCGCCAGCGCGAAGAGCTTGTCGAGCGGCGCGAAGGCCCGGGCGCTGATCACGTCGAACTTCGCATCGCCCATCATCTCGACCCGCGTGCCCTGAACGCGCGTGCGAGCGGCAATTCCGAGCTGCTCCGCAGCGGCGCGAAGGAAGGCGATGCGCTTGGCGCGGGATTCCACCAAGGTCATGCGCCGATCGTCCAGCGTGGCGACGACCAGTCCTGGAAAACCCGCGCCCGATCCAAGATCGAGCCAGTCATGATGGACGGACACGGCGAGCGGAAGAAGCTGAGCCGAATCGACGATATGCCGCGCCCAGATATTGGGGATGGTCGATTCCGAGATGAGATTCTGATGCCGCGCCTCGGCGAGGAGGAAAGCGATGAACGCCTCCAGCCGCTCCATTGTTTCACGTGGAACAGCGAGACGATCCCGCAGCCACGCCTGTGCCTCATCTTCCGTCATGCCGCGCGACGTCGCGCCTGGACAAGGATCGCCGCGAGCGCAGCGGGCGTAATGCCGCGCACGCGCGCGGCTGCCGCGAGGGTCTGCGGCCGGGCCTTATCGAGCCGCTCGACCATCTCGTTGGAAAGGCCGCCGACCGACGAATAATCTTCGATATGCGAGAGATCGACCGCCTCATCGGCGCGGATGCGCGCAATCTCCGCCTCCTGCCGTGCGAGATAGGGCGCATAGCGGCCGTCACTGATAATCTCCTCGCGCAGCTCGGCCGGGATGGCGGCGAGGCCCGGCGCGATGCGCAACAGATGCTCCTCACCCACTTCGGCGAAGCGGAGCCAGTCGAACAGGCTGCGCCGCTCCCCTCCCCCGGTCGAAAGCCTCGCCCCGACCGCGACCAGCGCGTCTAGCGTCACGCGCATCGAAAGCATCTCCATCGCCTGGCCACGCGCACGCTCGCGCTCGCGATGCAATGCCGCGCGCTCCGCACCAAGCGCGCCCACAGCCGCGGCCTGTCCCGAAAGCCGGGTCATCGCATTGTCGGCGCGAAGGCGGAGGCGATATTCGGCCCGGGCAGTGAGCATGCGATATGGCTCGGTCACGCCCTGCAGCGTGAGGTCATCGATCATCACGCCGATATAGCTTTCGGATCGATCGAAGAGGATCGGTGCGCGGTTCCCAGCATGCGCCGCTGCATTGAGCCCGGCGACGAGGCCCTGGGCGGCGGCCTCCTCATAGCCGGTCGTGCCGTTGATCTGCCCGGCGCAGTAAAGACCGGGCACGTCGCGCACGGCGAGCGTGCTCTCCAGCGCGCGCGGATCGATATGATCATATTCGACGGCATAGCCGGGCTGGACGATGCGCGCGCGCTCCAACCCTGGCATGGAGGCGATCATCGCCGCCTGCACATCGAGCGGCAGCGAGGTCGAGATGCCGTTGGGATAGATGGTGCTATCGTCCAGACCCTCGGGCTCGAGAAAGACCTGATGGCCATCCCGATCCCCGAAGCGGACGACCTTATCCTCGATCGATGGGCAATAGCGCGGCCCCCTTCCCTCGATCGCGCCGGAGAAGAGCGGCGAGCGATCGAGCCCGGCACGGATCAGATCATGGGTGCGCTGGTTGGTGCGGGTGATCGCGCAGAAAAGCTGCGGCGCCACCCGGCCGGGACCCAGCGCGGAGAAGCTCCAAATCTCGCTGTCGGATTCCTGCCGCTCGAGCGCGGCCCAATCGATGCTGCACCCGTCGAGTCGGGGCGGCGTGCCCGTCTTGAGCCGCGCGATCGGCAGGCCCAGCGCGCGAAGCTGCTCCGCCATGCCAATCGCAGCGCCCTCGCCGATCCGCCCGCCCGTGCGGCAGTCGAGCCCGAAATGGAGCTTGCCGTTTAGGAAGGTGCCGGTCGCGAGCACCACCGCGCCCGCATGCAGCGCGCGCCCGCTGCCGAGCATCAGCCCCGCGATCCTGCGTTCCTGCCCGTCGAACAGCAGCGCCTCGGCCGATGCTTCGACGATCGAAAGGCCGGGCTGTGCGTCGAGCAGATCATGGATCGCCGCGCGATAGCGCCGCCGGTCCGCCTGGACGCGCGGCCCCTGCACCGCCGGCCCCTTGCTGCGATTGAGCATGCGATAATGGATTGCGGCATGATCCGCGGCGCGCGCGATCAGCCCGTCAAAGGCATCGACCTCGCGGACGAGATGGCCCTTGCCGAGCCCGCCGATCGCCGGATTGCAGGACATGGCGCCGATCATGTCGCGCCGCATGCTGACCAGTGCGACGCTCGCGCCAAGGCGCGCGGCCGCAGCGGCGGCTTCGCATCCGGCATGGCCACCGCCGACGACGATCACATCAAAGCGCGACTGATCCATTGTCGCGCCCTAGCCTTCGGCCGGATTCAAGTCAAAAGCGTTCCACGTGGAACATGTCATTTGCCGATGCAAAATGCGCCGAACAGCCGGTCGAGCATATCCTCCACGCCCGCCCGTCCGGTAAGTCGATCGAGCGCGCTCCGGGCAAGGCGCAGCGCCTCACCCCATAGGATCATGTCCTCCGTCCCGCGTAGCAGCGCCAATGCCTCGACGCATTCCGCCAGAGCCTCGCGCTGGCGCCGATTGAGCGCCACCATATCTTCGCGTGGCAACAGCGCGGCGGCGCGCTCGCGCAGCATCTCGCCGAGCCGCGTCATGCCCATGCCGCTGCGCGCGGAAACCGATATGTCCGCGCCGGCCGGTGCCCCTTCCCTGCCCGGCTCGTCGGCGCGCGGATGGACGATGATCGCCCGACCGCGATCGGGGCAAGCCTGCGGATCATCGAGCCACAATAGGATGTCGGCGGACAGGAGCGCGGCACGGGCGCGATCGACGCCGATCCGCTCAATCTCCTCCTCGCCCTCACGCAGGCCCGCCGTGTCGATCAGCAGGAAGGCCGTGCCGCCGATCGCGACCGGCGCCTCGATGATATCGCGGGTCGTGCCCGCGATCGGCGAGGTGATTGCCGCCTCACGCTCGACCAGCGCGTTGAACAGCGTCGACTTGCCCGCATTGGGCGATCCCGCAAGCACTACCCTTATACCGTCGCGCAGCCGCTCCGCCGGCGGCTGGGCAAGACGCCCCGCCAGCTCCTCCGCCAAGTCGAGGATGGTGCGACGCACCATATCCTCTTCCTCGCGCACATCATCTTCATCGGCAAAGTCGAGCATCGCCTCGATCCGCGCAGAGGCATCGAGCAGTCGCATCCGCCATCCCTCGACCGCACGGCTAAGGCCCCCTTCCGCCAGCGCCAGCGCATTGCGCCGCTGCGTCTCCGTCTCGGCGGCGAGCAGATCCGCCAGCCCCTCCGCCTCGGCGAGATCGATCCGACCATTGGCGAAAGCGCGGCGGGTAAATTCGCCCGCAACCGCCGGGCGTAGCCCTTCCAGCCGGCCGAGCGCGGCAAGCACGGCCGCCACCACCGATCGGCCGCCATGGAGATGGAGCTCCGCAAGATCCTCGCCGGTCGCAGTCGCCGGCCCCGGAAACCAGAGGATCAGCGCCTGATCGAGCAGCGCCCCGTCCGCAGGATCGCGCAACCGGGCAAGGCTCGCCCGGCGCGGCGGCGGCACCCTCCCCGCAAGTGCCGCGAGCGCATCGCTTGCGGCCGCACCGCTGATCCGCACGATGGCGACGGCCGCTGGGGGCTGGCCACTCGAAAGCGCGAAGATCGTATCGCCCGCATCGCCGAAGCCTCCCGGCGCGGAGCGCTTCAGGGTCACGTCTTCGAAAGGCCGGTCATCTGCTCGATCACCTGCCGCCAGATGTTCATGCCGGCCTCGCCCATCGGCGCCCAGCTCCGCATCAGCTTCTCGATGGAATCGGGCGTGATACCTTCGTCGATCGTGCGCTTCAGCTTGTCGAGATAGATGTCGTGGATCGGCGCCATGTCGGGAAGACCCATGAAACGGCGGGCTTCCTCGGGCGTGCAATCGACATCGACCGTGACTTTCATGCCCACCATCCTCTCTTGAGCAATCTCGCTTCCGATTGGTAAAGCCTAAGCGAGGAAGCGTCCATGGCACAGATCCGCATCGTATCTCCCATCGGCCCGATCCTGCTCGTCGCCGAGCGGGACAGGCTGAGCGCAATCCGGATCGGGGCTCCACCAGGCGAGGATAGTCCGGATCTGCTGCTGCGCGAAGCCGCGGCGCAGATCGACGCCTATTTCGCCGGGCGGCTGCGGCATTTCGATCTGCCGCTCGTCCCTTGCGCCACGGAGCGCGGGGCGGCGCTGCGCGATGCGCTGATCGCCATCCCCTATGGCCAAACGATGAGCTATGGCGCGGTGGCACGCATCGCCGGCTCCGGACCGCGAGCCATCGGCCAGGCCTGCCGCCGCAATCCCCTGCCGATCATCGTCCCTTGCCATCGCATCGTCGCGAGCAACGGCATAGGCAATTATTCGGCGGGCCAGGGGATAGACACGAAAATATGGCTGATCGGCCATGAACGGATGGGAGACTGAGTTTATGGGCACGACGATCGACATTGCGGCGCTCGACGGCAGCGGCAGCTTCGCCACTTATATTGCCGAGCCGGAGGGCACGCCCAAGGCGGCGATCATCGTGATCCAGGAGATTTTCGGGGTCAATCCAGGTATCCGCGCCAAGGCGGACAAATGGGCGAAGGAAGGCTATCTCGCGCTCGCGCCCGACATGTTCTGGCGCTTCGCCCCCGGCCTCAGCCTCGATCCGGACGTTCCGGAGGAAATGAACCAAGCCTTTGATATTCGTACAAATTTTGATGCAGACAAAGGCGTTCAGGATATCGAGGCGGTGATCCGCGTCGCGCGCAAGCGTGTCGGCGGCGGCAAGGTCGGCATCGTCGGCTACTGTATGGGCGGCCGCATGGCCTATCTCAGCGCGACGCGCACCGATGTCGATGCCAGCGTCGGCTATTATGGCGCGAGAATAGCGGAGGCGATCCGCGAGGCGCATGCCATTGCCAATCCGCTGATGCTGCACTTTGCCGGCCAGGATGGCTTCATCCCGCCCGAGCAGCTGGCGATCATCCATGCGGCGCTGGACGACAACGCCCATGTCATCATCCACGAATATCCCGGCGTCGATCATGGCTTCGCGACCGAGACGGGCAAGCGCCGCAACGATGCTGCGGCCGAATTGGCCGACAGCCGCACCCGCGCCTTCTTCGCCGAACATCTCGCCTGAGGATCCCCACATGGCCGACGATTTCCGCCTGATCTTCCGCCGCACCGGCGGACCCGAGGTGATCGAGCGCGAGGCGATCGAAATGCCTCCCCTGCCCGGCCCGGGTGAAGCCATGGTCCGTCACACTGCCGTCGGCCTCAACTTCATCGATATCTATTATCGCAAGGGCCTCTATCCCGCATCGCTGCCGAGCGGCCTCGGCACCGAAGCGGCAGGCGTGATCGAAGCGGTGGGTGAAGGCGTGAGCGATCTCGCGCCCGGCCAGCGCGTCGCCTATGCCGGCGGCCCGCTCGGCGCCTATACGACGGTACGGGCATTACCTGCCGAGCAGCTCGTTCCCCTGCCCGATGCGATCGACGATCGAACCGCTGCCGCGGCGATGCTGAAGGGGCTCACCGCCGACTATCTGGTCGGGCGCTGCAGCCGCATCCAGGCGGGGCAGACGGCGCTGGTCCATGCCGCAACGGGCGGCGTCGGCTCGATCCTCGTCCAGTGGCTGAAGCATCTCGGCGTAACCGTGATCGCCCATGCCGGGACGGCTGCCAAGGCGGAACAGGCCAAGGCGCTGGGCGCGGACCATGCGCTTTCCTGTCCCTTCGATGATCTGGCTGCCACTGTGCGCGAGCTGACGGACGGGCGCGGCGTGGACGTCGTCTATGATGGCGTCGGCGCGGCAAGCTGGCAGGCTTCGCTCGGCTCGGCCGCGACGCTCGGGCTGTTGATAAGCTATGGCAATGCCTCGGGGCCCGTTCCGCCCGTTTCGCCACTGGAACTCACCAAGGCCGGATCGATCTTCCTCACGCGGCCGACGCTGGCCCATTATGTCGCGACGCGCGCCGACCGGCTTGCGGCGGCCGACCGGCTGTTCCAGGTCATCGCTAGCGGGGCGGTAAAGATCGGCATAGGACAGGATTTTCCGCTCGCCGAGGCCGCCCAGGCCCAGGAAGCGCTGGCAGCGCGCAGGACGACCGGCTCGACCATCCTGCTGCCCTGAGGCCGCTTCGCTTAGAGCATGTCGTGATTAGATCTAATCACGACATGCTCTAATTCTCCTTTGTTTCCCGCATTTTCCGAGCCGTCAGGCGATTCCGCCTGACTTGAAAACGCTTTAGCCGACGAGCCTCAGCAGGCCCACTTCCGGATTGACGATGCCGTCATAGATCATCTTGCCCGCGACATAGAGGATCACGATCAGGCCGACATAGGCGATCCAGCGATGGCGCTCGATCACCTTGGCGAGCAGGTTCGCCGCCACGCCCATCAGCGCGACCGACAGGATCAGGCCCACCACCAATATGCCGGGATGCTCGCGCGCGGCACCGGCGACCGCGAGCACATTGTCCAGGCTCATGCTGACATCGGCCACTGCGACCGCCCAGGCGGCCTGGGCGAAGCTCTTGGCAGGGGCAACGCCGGAATATTCGTCGCCTTCCACCTCAGGCGATCCCCCCGCGGTCTCGGCGGGATGCAGCTCGCGATACATTTTCCAGGAAACCCATAGCAGCAGCAGCCCGCCGGCGAAGACGAGGCCTACGATCTGCAGCAATTGAGAGACGAGCAGCGCGAATATGATGCGCAGCACGAGCGCAGCAATTATGCCGATCAGGATCACTTTGCGGCGCTGGACCGCCGGCAATCCAGCCGCCAGCGCGCCGACGACGATGGCATTGTCGCCCGCCAGCATCACGTCGATCATCAGCACCTGGCCGAATGCCGCAATCGCCGAAGGGGAACCGAGATTCGCGAAATCGGCGGCGATACTTTGCCAGATGTCGAACATGATGGCCTTTCGTCCTTACTGGTTCATCGAATCGAAGAAATCTTCGTTCGTCTTGGAATCCTTCATCTTGTCGAGCAGGAATTCCATCGCGTCGATCGTGCCCATCTGCATCAGGATGCGGCGCAGCACCCACATCTTGGAAAGCTTGCCCTTGTCGACGAGCAATTCTTCCTTGCGCGTGCCGGACTTGCCGACATCCATCGCCGGGAAGATGCGCTTGTCCGCCACCTTGCGGTCGAGCACGATTTCCGAATTGCCGGTGCCCTTGAACTCCTCGAAGATCACCTCGTCCATGCGGCTGCCGGTGTCGATCAGCGCGGTCGCGATGATCGAAAGCGAACCGCCCTCCTCGATGTTGCGCGCTGCACCGAAGAAGCGCTTCGGCCGCTGCAGCGCATTGGCGTCGACACCGCCCGTCAGCACCTTGCCCGAAGACGGCACCACCGTGTTGTAGGCGCGGCCCAGACGGGTGATCGAATCGAGCAGGATCACCACATCCTTCTTATGCTCGACGAGGCGCTTGGCCTTCTCGATCACCATTTCGGCGACCTGCACATGGCGCTGCGCCGGCTCGTCGAAAGTGGAGGAGATGACCTCGCCCTTCACCGATCGCTGCATGTCGGTCACTTCCTCCGGCCGCTCGTCGATCAGCAGCACGATCAGGAAGACTTCCGGATGATTGTCGGTGATCGCCTTGGCGATATTCTGGAGCAGCACGGTCTTGCCGACGCGCGGCGGCGCCACGATCAGCGAGCGCTGGCCCTTGCCCTGCGGCGAGACGATGTCGATCACGCGCGCCGACTTGTCCTTGACGGTCGGATCGAGCGTATCGAGCCGCAGCTTCTCTTCCGGATAGAGCGGCGTGAGATTGTCGAAATTGACGCGATGGCGGACGACCGAGGGATCGTCGAAATTGACCGCGGTGAGCTTGGTCAGCGCAAAATAGCGCTCGCCATCCTTGGGCTCGCGAATCTCGCCTTCCACCGTGTCGCCCGTGCGCAGGCCGAATTTGCGGACCTGGTTGGGCGAGACATAGATGTCGTCGGGGCCGGCGAGATAATTGGCCTCGGGCGAGCGCAGGAAGCCGAATCCGTCGGGCAGCACCTCGATCGTGCCGAGGCCCATAATCTGCTCGCCATTTTCTGCCTGCACCTTCAGGATCGCGAACATCAGATCCTGCTTGCGCAGCGTCGATGCGCCCTCGACGCCCAGTTCCTCGGCCATGGCGACCAGTTCGGCGGGGGTCTTCTTCTTGAGGTCCTTGAGATGCATGGCGGGTATTCCTGGGGAAAGCAGAGGCGGCTGAGCGCGGGAAATCATGCTTTTTGGAGACAGCTTTTCACGCGAACGGTGAAGGCCGATAGCGAGCCGTTACGGACGGGCTCGACGCAAGTCAAGCACGGCCGCCGCGGCGGAAAAGAACGCACCGGGCATATAAGGATCATCCCCCCCTGCCGGATGCGGGCCACGATATCGCTATTTTCGCGCCATCGCTACCTGCAGACGCTCAGAAGGGCCTGACGATCACCAGAATCACGATCACCGCGGTTGCGATTCCCGGAATTTCGTTCATCCAGCGCAACGCCTTGTCGCTCGCCGGGCGATAGCCGCGGGCGAGCTTCCTGCCATAGCCGACCGCCCAGCCATGATAGGCCGAAAGCGCGATCACCGCGGCGAGCTTCGCATGGAACCAGCCTTCGCTGAACGCGCCGATATTGAATGCGAGCGCGAGGCCGAAAATCCATACCAGGATCATCGCCGGCGTGATGATGATGGTCCGCAGCCGCCGCTCGCGTTCCACCCACAGCCGATCCTCGGCCGATCCGGGCACGACCGGCTGATGATAGATGTAGAAGCGCGGCAGCATGAAGAGCCCCGCGATCCAGAAGATCACGAAGATCAGATGCGCGGCCTTCACCCAGAGATAGGATGCCCCGAGAAATCCTTCCATCCCCCGCCCCTAACGCCTGCGAACCAGCTCCAGCAACCGCTCGACATGCGCGATGGGCGCGTCGGGCAATATGCCATGGCCGAGATTGAACACATGCGGGCGGCCTGCGAAAGCCCCCCTGATCCGCGCGACCGCCTGTTCGAGCGCTTCACCGCCCGTGATCAACGCCAGAGGATCAAGATTGCCCTGCACCGGCAGCCCTTCCGGCAACGCGCGATCGGCCCATATGGGATCGACCGTCTCGTCGAGCCCGATCGCGTCCACGCCTGTCTCGCGCGCATAGGCGCCGATCTTGCCGCCCGCGCCCTTGGGAAAGCCGATGATCGGCGTTTCGGGATGGCGCGCGCGCAGCCGCTCGACGATCCGCGCGGTCGGCTCGATCACCCACCGTTCGAATTGCACCGGCGCGAGGCTGCCCGCCCAGCTATCGAATAGCTGCACGGCATGGACGCCGGCCGCGATCTGGCCGGACAGATAATCGACCGTGCTTTCCACGATCGCATCGATGATCGCGCCGAATCCCGCCGGATCGCGATAGGCTGCGCGACGAGCCTCCGCCTGCTCGCGGCTGCCCTGCCCCGCCACCATATAGGTCGCGACCGTCCAGGGACTGCCAGCGAAGCCGAGAAAGGTCGTTTCGGGTGGGAGCGTCGCCGCCACGCGCCGCACCGTCTCATAGACGGGAGACAGGCGCTCGGGCACGCGCACAAGGCTCTCCAGCGTCGCATCGATCAGCGCCGGAGTGAGCCGAGGTCCCTCGCCCGTCCCGAACGTCAGATCCTGGCCCAGCGCATGGGGAATGACGAGAATGTCGGAAAAGAGGATCGCGCCGTCGAATCCGAAGCGGCGGATCGGCTGGAGCGTCACCTCCGCCGCGGCTGCGCTGTCATGGACGAGCTCGAGGAATCCACCCTTTTCGGCCCTCAACGCGCGATATTCGGGGAGATAACGGCCGGCCTGGCGCATCAGCCAGACGGGTGGAGGATCGCGACGCTGCCCCCGGAGAACATCCAGAAGGGGGCGGTCCGGTCCGGCGCTCAAAGGCGCGATACCGTTCGGAACGGACTCCATCTTCTATTCCTTAAAAGAGATTCAAATGAATCTGTTGCAGGTTGTTGGTCGGCTGGAGCCGGGGTTTATTCACGACTCGCGGGCTTGCCAACAGCTTGACTCCCTGACTCATCCGATGACTCCCTGAGTCCCGTCCGGGATTCCCATTATCCACAGGCTGGGGAAAATCCGGATGTCTTGTGGAAAAGTCCGGAAAATGAATCGGCAAGCCGGGCATGAATCGCCTGCTTGTATGGATGGGCCGGGTTCCGCTAGCGCTTCCCCCATGGTTATCCACAGCTTCACCCACCCCTGATGCGCCTGCACCTTCATCTGCTGTCGGATTCCACCGGCGAAACGCTGGAGGCGATCGCCAAGGCGGGGCTCGCTCAGTTCGAGGGCGTCCAGACGATCAAGCATTTCTGGCCGATGGTGCGCTCGGAAGGGCATCTCGATCGGGTGATGGCCGAAATCTTCCAGCGGCCGGGGCTCGTCATCTACACGCTTGTCAATCCGGACGTGCGGCGGAAGCTGGAGGCGCGCTGCCTTGCCACCGGAATGCCCTGCGTCGCAGCCCTCGATCCGGTGATGGATGCGCTGTCGCGCCTGTTGGGGCAGAAGGCGGTGGCGCGGCCGGGGCGGCAACATATGCTCGATGCCGCTTATTTCGCCCGGGTCGAGGCGATTCACTTCACCATTGCGCATGATGACGGCATTGCCGCCGAGGATTGGGAGGAGGCGGATGTCGTGCTGGCCGGCGTGTCGCGCTCGTCCAAGACGCCGACCGCAATCTATCTCGCCAATCGCGGCTACAAGACGGCGAATATCCCGCTGGTGCCCGAAGCCCCGCCGCCGCGCTCGCTCTACACGCTCCGGCATCCGCTCGTCGTCGGGCTCACCACCAGCCCCGACCGGCTGATCCAGATCCGGCGCAACCGGCTGCTCTCGCTCAACCAGGCGCCCGAGACCGCCTATGTCGATCAGGAGGCGGTCGCCGCCGAGCTCGCCTTCGCCCGACGCATTTTTTCCGATCATGGCTGGCCGGTGATCGACGTCACGCGCCGTTCGATCGAGGAGACGGCGGCCGCGATCATCAATCTGGTGCAGGAACATCGCCCGATGGAGAATGGATTGTGACGTTGATCCTCGCCTCGCGTTCGTTCGCCCGGCGCGCCATGCTCGATGCGGCGGGCGTGCCGCATGTGGCGATGGCGCCGGGGGTCGACGAGGATACGGCCAAGGCGGCGATGCGCGCCGAAGGGCTCGATCCCCGCGCGCTCGCCGATGCATTGGCGGAACTGAAGGCGGTCAAGCTGTCGCGCCGCCATCCGGGCGATCTGGTGCTCGGCTGCGATCAGATGCTGGCGACGGCCGAGGGCGGGACGCTCGACAAGCCGGAAAGCCGGGAACAGGCCGCCGATCAGCTTCGTGGGCTTCGCGGCAAGACGCATCGGCTGATCAGCGCGGCGGTGGTGTGCGAGGCGGGCGCGCCGATCTGGCGCCATGTCGATGTGGCGAAGCTCAGCGTCCGGTCATTTTCCGATGCCTTTCTGGAACGCTATCTCGACGCGGAATGGCCCGCGATCGGCGGCTGTGTCGGCGCCTATCGGTTGGAGGGGCTGGGCGCGCAGCTTTTTTCCCGGATCGAGGGCAGCCATTTCACCATTCTCGGCCTGCCGCTCCTGCCGCTGATGGACTGGCTGAGGCTCAGGGGCGTGCTGGAGGCGTGATCGGATGGTAAGGGCCGATCCCATGACCATCCTTCCCCCTTCCGCCGGCGTGATCGGCTGGCCCATCGCGCAGAGCAAATCGCCGCTGATCCATCGCTTCTGGCTCGCCCGGCTCGGGCTCGACGGCGATTATGGCCGCTTTCCCGTCCAGCCTGCGCGGCTCGGCGAGGCGATCCGCGCGTTGCCCGCGCTCGGCCTGCGCGGCGTGAACGTCACCGCGCCGCACAAGGAAGCGGTGATCCCCTTTCTCGACCGGCTCGATCCCGTCGCCGAACGGATCGGTGCGGTGAACACCATCCGCGTCGAGGAGGATGGCATGCTTGCCGGCTATAATACCGACGCCGCCGGCTTTCTCGAGCCGCTCCGGCCCTTATTGGCCGAGCGCCATCTGTTCCGCATGGCGCGGATCATCGGCACGGGCGGCGCGGCGCTGGCGATCGCCCATGCGCTGTGGAGCGAGGGTTTCGCCATCGTCATGGTCGGCCGCGATCCGGAAAAGACGCGCAGGCTCCGCGCGAGCGTCGATCCGGCGGAGGGGCCGAACAGTTTCACCGCTTCGCTCGAATCCTTCGCCGAGCCGCTCGATTTTGCCTGGGACGACCGTAGCGGCGTGCTCGACCTGCTCGTCAACGCGACTTCGCTCGGCATGAAGGGCTTTCCGCCTCTCCCGATCGATTTCTCGCATGTGCCGCCGGGCGCGCATGTTTATGACGCGGTCTATGCGCCGCTCGAAACGCCGCTGCTGGCGGAAGCGAAGCTGCGCGGCCATCCGGTGATCGACGGGCTTTCGATGCTGATCGGCCAGGCAGCGCAGGCTTTCGAGCTGTTCTTCGGCGCGCCGCCGCCGCGCGAGCATGATGCCGAGCTTCGCGCGCTGCTGACCGCGTGAAGCCCGCGCGATGATCATGCTCGGCCTCACCGGCTCGATCGGCATGGGCAAATCGACCGTCGCGGCGATGTTTCGCAAGCTCGGCGTGCCCGTCTTCGATGCCGATGCCGAGGTGCACCGGCTTCAGGGCCCGGGTGGCGCGCTGCTCGCTGCGATCGAGGCGCTCCATCCCGGCACGACCGGCGAGAAGGGTGTCGACCGCGCGCGACTCGGCCAGGCGGTGTTGGGCGACAGGGCCGCGCTCGCCCGGCTGGAAAGGCTGATCCATCCGGCCGTGGCGAAGGCTCGCCGCGCCTTCATCCGCCGCCATCGGGCCAAGTCCTTGCTGGTGCTCGATATTCCCTTGCTGTTCGAAAAGGGCGGCTGGCGCGATGTCGATGCGGTTGCGGTCGTCTCCGCGCCCGCTTGGATGCAGCGCAGGCGCGTGCTGGCGCGGCCGGGCATGAGCGAGGCCAGGCTCGCCCGCATCCGCGCGCTTCAGACGCCCGATCGGGAGAAGCGCCGGCGCGCCGATTTCCTGATCGAGACGGGAGTTTCGCGCGCCGAAACCAATGCGGCGGTTCGCAGACTCGTCGCTTGCCTCCGGGCGCGGGGAGTCCGATATTCCCGCTCATGCGTGAGATCGTCTTCGATACGGAAACAACCGGCCTGAGTCCCGAACGGGGCGACAGGCTGGTCGAGATAGGCTGCGTCGAGCTGGTCAACCGGGTGGAAACCGGGCGGCATTTCCACGCTTATTTCAATCCCGAACGCTCCATGCCGAGCGAGGCGGAGGCGGTGCATGGCCTTTCCTCCATCTTCCTGTCGGACAAGTCCCTTTTCGCCGACAAGGTGGAGGAGCTGCTGGAGTTTATCGGCGAAAGCCCACTCGTCGCGCATAATGCGACCTTCGATTTCGGCTTCCTCAACTGGGAGCTTTCCGCCTGCGGCCGTCCTCCCGTTTGCATGACGCGGATGGTGGATACGCTGGCGCTCGCGCGCACGCGCCATCCCGGCGCCAAGCACAGTCTGGACGCGCTGTGCAGCCGTTACGGCATCGATCGCAGCCATCGTGTCAAGCATGGCGCGCTGCTCGACGCCCAGCTTTTGGCGCAGCTTTATGTGGAGCTCACCGGCGGGCGCCAGATCGGCTTCGCGCTCAAGGCGGAAGAGCCGGTCGTTGCCATTGCGTCGGTTGCTGCCGAGGCCGTTTCCGTGCCACGGCCCGTGCGTCCGCCGCGCCCGCATGCGGCCTCGGCGGAGGAACTTGCCCGCCACGCCGCCTTTGTATCCAAGCTGTCCGATCCGCTCTGGGTCGGCATGGTTGGAAATGATGTCATGGCTTGACCGAGCCAATTCTGGCCCGGGTGCCTTTGCCTCGCAGCCATGACGATGAAGAGGAGAACTGAAGATGGATATCCGGGTCTCTGGTCATCAGGTCGATACGGGTGATGCGTTGCGTCAGCATGTCGGGGATCGTCTCCAGTCGCTCTCCGAGAAATATTTTTCGCGAAGCATCTCGGCCCATGTGACCTTTGGGCAAGGGCCCCATGCCAGCTTCACCTGCGATATCGTTGCCCATGTCATGCAGGGCCTGCTGCTCAAGGCGTCCGCCCAGGCGGGCGAGGCGCATCCCGCTTTCGATCTGGCCGCGGCCAAGATCGAAAATCAGCTTCGCCGCTATATGAACCGGCTGAAAGACCGGCAGTCCAACGCCGCTGCCACGCTGGACAACATCGCGGCCAATGCGGGCTACACCGTCTTTCAGGCCGTGTCGGATGAGGAGGATGTGGCAGGCGATCATCCGGTGATCATCGCGGAAACGCGCGTCGACGTGCCCGATGCCAGCGTATCCGATGCGGTGATGATGCTGGATCTGCGCAATACGACCGCGCTTTTGTTCCGCAATTCGGGTACGGGCGCGTTCAACATGGTCTATCGCCGTAACGATGGCACGATAGGCTGGGTCGAGCCGCAGCGCGCTGCTTGACCGCTTTTTCCGGGTGGGGGGCACCAGCCCGCCACCCGGGCGTTCTTGGAATGATCATGGATGAATTGAACGATATCCTCTCCCCCGATGCCGTGATCGCGGCGCTCACCGTCCCGAACAAGAAGACGCTCTTTCAGCAGCTTGCTTCTGCTGCGGGGCGTAATGTGGGCGTCGATCCGCGCATGGTGGTGGAACGGCTGGTGGAACGCGAGCGGCTGGGGTCGACTGGCTTCGGCGGCGGCGTCGCTATTCCCCATGGCAAGGTGGAGGGGCTCGATCGGGTTATCGGCCTGTTCGCGCGGCTCGCCCAGCCGATCGATTTTCAGGCGATCGACGACATGCCGGTTGATCTCGTCTTCCTGCTGCTCTCGCCCCCCGATGCCGGCGTCGAGCATTTGAAGGCGCTCGCCCGCGTCAGCCGGCGGCTGCGCGACCGTGCCTTTCTGGCGAAGCTGCGCGGCGCGGGGTCGGAAGACGCGCTTTACGCGCTGTTCGCCACCGGCGAGGCGCGCGACGCGGCGTGACGCCGCGCGCGACCGCCGGCCTGCTCGTCTCGGCGCTGATCCGGCGGATCGAGGCGGAAGGCGGCAATGCGATGGTGCTGGCAAAGGGCGACGCGACTGCGGGCGCGATCCTGATCGTGCTGGCCGCGCGCGGCGTCGTCACCGCCATGCTGGAACGGGTGCTGGGCCCCGATGGCTATGCCTGGACGGCGACGGGCCCGTCCGACCCTTCCGATCCCATGGCGGTTGCGGAACATATCGCGAAGCGGCGGCGCTTCGATCCCGATCTCTGGGTGGTGGAGCTGGACGCGCCCGATGCCGAGCGGATCGCGCGCGAGGTACTGGCGGGCTGAACATCCTCCCCTTTTTTTCGTTCCTGTCCTGTTCTATTGGGAAGGCATGGCGTCCACCCCCTGCTTCGATGATTCTCCGTTGGTGGCGGGGGATGTGGCGCGCGGCGTCGCCCGGCTTTTCTACCGCCAGGATCTGGTGGCGCTGTGCGAAGTGCCGCTGGGCAATGGCCGGCGCGCCGACATCATGGCGCTCGATGCCAAGGGCCGCGTGACGATCGTCGAGATAAAGGTTTCGCGCGCCGATCTGCGCGGTGATGCCAAATGGCCGGATTATCTGGATTATTGCGACCGCTTCTTCTGGGCGGTGCCGGCCGGCTTTGACCTGGCACCGTTCGAGGAGCCTGGTTTCCGGCCCGAGATCGCCGGGCTGATCGTCGCCGATCGCTATGATGCCGCGATATTGCGCGAGCCGGCGCTGAGGCCGCTTTCCGCCGCCCGCCGCAAGACCGAGACCTTGCGCTTCGCCCGTGGCGCCGCCCGGCGCCTGCTGGGCGGGCTCGATCCGGGGCTGGCCGGGCTGGATTAGAGCGTCGGTCCGGCCGGCTTGGCCGCGGGCTTGGTCTTGTTCTCGTCGATCAGCTTCAGGATCGCGGCCGAGCGCCTGTCTTCCGCCGCATAGTCGCGCGCGCTCTTGCCGGCGACGCGGTCGGGCAGCGCGGGATCGGCGCCGCCGGCGAGCAGCAGGCGCACGCTCATCAGATCATGCTGCTGCACCGCCAGGATCAGCGGCGTTTCGCCGCGATTATTGGCCAGATTGGGATTGGCGCGCGTGGCGAGCAGCACGCGCATCCCTTCCGGCCAGCCGATCTGCGCGGTGATTGCGAGCGGGGTCGTGCCCTCATTGTCGCGCGCGTCCGGCCTGGCGCCGCGATCGATCAGGAAGGCCAGCCATTGCAGGTCGCGCCGCTTGACGACGATGTGCAGTGCCGTCTCGCCGGTCGAATAATCCTTGGTGTTCAGCACGGGCGAGCCGGGCTTGTCGAGGAAGGGCATCACCTTGGCGCCGTCGCGGTCGCGCACCGCCTTCAGGAAATTGTAGCTGTCGGAAAATTGCGCCGTCGCCGGCATGGCGGCGAACAGGGCCAGCCCCGCCGCCAAGGATGCGATCATCCGCCGATTGGCAAATAAGCGCGCAACACCCATATTCATTCTGCCCCGTTTCTTCGGCGGAGCATCCCGTCCGCCCTGTCCCTTGCATGGGCGCGCATAGCAAAGCATGGCTGGCCGCACCATGAACAATAGCCTTTTCTTCCGCCTTCTTGCCGCCTGTTGCCTGATGGGCGCAGGGCTTTCCGCATGCGGGCGGGAGACGCCGCCGCTCGCCGGCGCCAAGATCGGCGGGCCCTTCACGCTCACCGATCAGGACGGCCGGCGTGTCAGCGACAGCCAGTTCGCCGGCCGCTATCGGCTGGTCTATTTTGGCTATACCTATTGCCCCGATGTCTGCCCGCTCGACGTGCAGAATCTCGCGCTCGGCCTGAAACAGCTGGAAGAGAGCGATCCTGGCAAGGCGGAGAAGATCCAGCCGATCTTCATCAGCATCGATCCCGCGCGCGATACGCCTGAGGTGCTCAAGCAGTTCGTTTCCGCCTTTCACCCCCGCCTGATCGGCTTGACCGGCACGGAGGCGGAGATCGCTACGGTCGCGAAGGAATTTGCCGTCTATTATAAGAAGCAGCCGCCCGCCCCCGACACGTCGGGCTATCTTGTCGATCATTTGCGCCAGGCGATGCTGTTCGGTCCCAAAGGCGAGCCGCTCGCGCTGATCCCGCAGGAAGAAGGCGCCGAGCCGATCGCCGCCGAACTCGCCCGGTGGACGAAATGACGACGCCCCCGCCTGGCCGCTTCTGGGAGGAAAAGACGCTCGAGCAGATGACGCGCGCCGAATGGGAATCTTTGTGCGACGGCTGCGGCAAATGCTGCCTCCACAAGCTGGAGGATGATGAGACGGGCGAGCTTTTCCCGACCAATGTCGCCTGCAAGCTGCTCAACCGCCACACGGGCCAGTGCAGCGATTATCGGCGCCGGCGCATGTTCGTGCCCGAATGCGTACGGCTGACGCCCGCCAAGCTGCGCACGCTCGACTGGCTTCCTTTCACCTGCGCCTATCGGCTGCTGGCGGAGGGCGAGAAACTGCCCGAATGGCATCCGCTGATCAGCGGCGATCCGGAATCGGTGCATCGGGCCGGTGTCTCGGTGCGCGGTTGGACGGTGTCCGAGGACGAGGCCGGCGACCTCGAATATCATATTGTCGACCGGAAGCTCTGATCTGGTCTTCGAAGGCGGCGGCCGGCGCCGGACGCTCGAGGTCCGGCGCATGGCGCAGGCGCGGCGGATAAGGCTGAGCGTCGATCCGCGCGACGGCGGGGTAAGGCTGATCCTGCCGAAACGCGCTGCGCTGCGTCAGGCCTTTCTGTGGGTCGAGGGGCAACGCGGCTGGATCGAGGCGGCGCTGGAGGCGCTGCCCCGGCCCCAGCCGATCCTGCCCGGCGGCACGATTCCCTTCATGGGCAGCCCGCTCCTGATCGATTGGGATGCGGTGCATCCCCGCGCCGTCGTTCATCAGGAGGAGAGGCTGCGGCTCGGCGGCCCGCGCGAATCCGTGGCCCCGCGCGTGCTGCGCTGGCTCCGCGCCCGGGCGGCGGCGGTGTTGGAGGAGGAGACGCGGCTGTTCGGCACGCGCGCGGGCGTCTCGATCGGCCGCGTCGCCGTCGGCGATCCGCGTGCGCGCTGGGGAAGCTGCTCGGCCTCCGGCGACATACGCTATAGCTGGCGGCTGATCCTCGCGCCGCCCGATGTGCGCGAGGCGACGGTGGCGCATGAGGTGGCGCATCGGCTGCACATGGATCACAGCCCCGATTTCCATGCTGCGGTGAGACGGTTGCTGGGCCGCGATCCGGATGCGGAACGCCGTTGGCTCAGGACCCACGGCCCCGGCCTTTACTGGCTGGGGCGTGATCCCTGAGACGGCGGGGGCGCCGCCTGCGCCGGCTTGTCGCGGTCCAGCACGTCATCCAGCCATTTCTGGTCGAGCGGCGGCGGCACGATCGCTTCGCGGCCCGGCTCGGCCGGGCTGTCGCCGGGATTGGTGGATTCCATATCCTCGGGCGGGATCACCTCGCCATTCTCGTCGATCAGATTGGCGAGCGGATCGCCGAAATAGGCTTCCGCGTCGGGCTCCAGCTCGGCCTCGGGCAAGGTCACCTGCGTCTCGAACGTCTCCGGCGACCGGTTGCTCAGCGCCGCGCGCATGAAGCTGGCGAAGGCCTGGGCCGGCGTGCGGCCGCCCTGCAGCCCGCCTACCGCCTTGGCATCGTCGCGGCCCATCCACACGCCGGCGGTGATCCCGCTCGAGAAGCCGAGGAACCAGCCATCCTTGTTCGAGGATGTGGTGCCCGTCTTGCCCGCCACCGGCCGGCCGATCTGCGCCGCGCGCGCCGTGCCGGTATTGACCGCGGTCTGGAGCAGGTCGGTCATCTCCGCCGCGACCCAGGGCGCCACGAGCACGCGGCTATTGTCCGCCTCATGCTGGTAGAGCAGCGTGCCGTCCGACGTCGTCACCTTGACGATGCCATAAGGCACCACCGCCACGCCCTTGGCCGAGACCGAGGCGAAGGCGCGCGTCATGTCGATCAGCCGCACGTCGGACGTGCCGAGCACCATCGAGGGATGGGTGTTGATCGGGGTGGTGATGCCGAAGCGGCGGGCCATATCCGCGACCGCCTGGAAACCCACCTGCTGGCCGATCTTCGCCGCGACCGTGTTGACCGAGAAGGCGAAGGCGTTGCGCAGGTCCATCGCGCCGTTGAACCGGCGGGAGCTGTTGCGCGGGCTCCAGCCGTCGATCGTCACCGGTTCGTCCACCACCGGGTCGGTCGGCTTCATCCCGTTTTCGAGCGCCGCCAGATAGACGAACAGTTTGAAGGCGGAACCCGGCTGGCGCTGCGCCTGCGTCGCGCGATTATAGATGGAGGAGACATAGTCGCGCCCGCCCACCATCGCGCGCACCGCGCCGTCGCGATCGAGCGCCACCAGCGCACCCTGCAGGCCGGCCGGCGTGTTCTGGCGGATCGCCGCATCGGCCGCGCGCTGCATCTTCGGATCGATCGTGGTCCACACGTCGATCGGCGAACTGGTCTCGTCCACCAGCGTGTCGAGCTGCGCCAGCGCCCAGTCGGTAAAGTAGCGCACGCTATTCTGTCGCGGCTCGGGGGCGAGCTTCACCTGCGCCGGCTTCGCCTCGGCGGCCTGATCGGCGGTGATGACGCCCGCATCCTGCATCACCTCGAGCACAACCTGGGCGCGGTCGACGGCGGCCTCGGCATCGGCGGTCGGCGAATAATGGGACGGCGCCTTGACGAGTCCGGCGATGATCGCGGATTCCGCCAGGCTCAGCCGGTTGCCCGGATGGCCGAAAAATTTGCGGCTCGCGGCGTCGATGCCATAGGCGCCGCCGCCGAAATAGACGCGGTTCAGATAGAGCTCCAGGATCTGCTCTTTGCTGAACTTGCGCTCCATCGCGAGCGCCAGGATCATCTCGCGGAACTTGCGCCCGAAATCATAGGCGTTGGTCAGGAATATGTTGCGCGCGATCTGCTGCGTGATCGTCGATGCGCCCTGCCAGCGCCGGCCGGTGCCCTTATTTTCCCAGGCGAACCATGTCGCGCGCGCCATGCCGATCGGATCGACGCCCGGATGCAGGTAGAAGCGACGGTCCTCCACCGCCACCATCGCATCCACCATCTCCTTGGGGATGCGATCATAGGGCAGCCAGTCGCCATAGCTCGGCCCCAGCGACACGATCACCGTGCCGTCCGCCGCGCGGACGCGGATCATCTGCCCGTTGGGGGAGGATTTCAGCGCATCATAGCCGGGCAGCGACGCCATCGCGATCATCACCGCGATGATCAGCGCGCCAAGGCCCGCAAGCCCCGTGAAGAGCAGGATCTTCAGGAAGGTTTTCATCTTGCGGGGGCGGCGCGTGCGCTTGGGCGAGGATTTGGGAGGGGCCATTTGTAAATATGGATTAGCCCGTCCGCGCCGCCGTCACAAGATGGCGGCGATGTCGCCGGTCTCAGTCCTTGCGCGGCTTGAAGTCCAGCGAGGCGGAATTCATGCAATAGCGCAAGCCCTCCGGTCCGGGTCCGTCGGGGAAGACATGGCCCAGATGCCCGTCGCATCGGGCGCAGCGCGCCTCGATCCGGCGCATGCCGTGGCTGATGTCGACATGTTCGGTCACGGCCTCCGGGGAAACGGGCTGGGTGAAGCTCGGCCAGCCGCTGCCGCTGTCATATTTGGTCTCGCTGTCGAACAATGGCGCGCCGCAGCCGGCGCAGCGATAGGCGCCTTGCTGATGATTGTTCCAGTAGCGCCCGGTGAAGGCCCGTTCGGTCCCTGCCTCGCGCAGCACATGATATTGTTCGGGGTTGAGCCGCTTGCGCCACTCATTTTCGGGAAGATCGAGCTTTTCCTTTTCCATGCGCGAAATGTGGGTAGCGGCCCTGAGTCGGTCAATGGCGCAACTTCGGTCAATATCCGATCCGGGTGAGGCGGGCGAGCAGCGCCGTCAGGCCCGGCATGGCGCCGATCAGCGACAGGATCGGCGGCGCCACTGCCGGCCGCTCGGCCAATCCTTTCAGCACGCCTGCGATCGCGATCGGCCGGGCGGCACGGCGGGCGAAGCTGCGTTGGAAGGGCATGGCCCCGGCGGCTCCGTCGCGCAGCCATGCCGTCGCCGCATGGGCACCGCTCGCCAGCGCGATCGCGATCCCGTCTCCGGCGAGCGAGGCGATCACCGCTGCCTGATCGCCGATGCGGAACAATCCGCTCTCCCCCTCTCCGGCGCGCCAGCCATAGGGAATGCCCGCGACCGCCAGCCAGCGATCGGCCGCGCCCGCCTGCTCCTGCCGTTCGGCGAGCAGCGGCGCCTCCTGCGCGAGATGGGCGATCAATCCCCCGGGCCCGCCTGCTTCGGCGAGCCGTGACGCGGCGACCGACAGGCAGAGATTCACGCGGTCATCCTCCTGCAGCAGAAGGCCCGCATAGCCCCGGTCGAATAGATGCAGCTCGATGCGTCCTGCCAGTGCCCGAGCCAGCGCCGGCGTCGCCGCGAGGCTCCACCGCAGCCCCACCGCCGGATCGGCGCCCGCCGCCCGCCGCGGCCGGGCGAGGCCGCGCAGATCATGCTTGCCCGTCGCCAGGAACAGCGCGTCCGCCTCGATCGTAGCACCATCGGCAAGGTGCAGCATTCTCCCCGCCGCGCGACGGATCGCGAGGCCTCGCTCGATGCGCGCGCCATGCCGCGCGGCGAGGTCGATCAGGTGGGAATCGAGTCGATAGCGCGAGAGTCCGGCGGCAAGGTGCGGCAGGCGTGCTTCGATCTGCCGCCCGCCCGCGAGGATGCGCAGATGCGTGATCGGCCGCGCGCCGAGCCTTTCCGGCTCCACGCCCAGCGCGCGGAGCGCCGCCAGCGCATCCCAGCCGAGGAATCCGCCGCACACAATGGGCTGCGGCTCCCTGCTGCGTTCGATCAGCAGCGGAGCCGCGCCCGCGCGGGCGAGCCTTATCGCCACGGCCGAGCCCGCCGGCCCGCCGCCCGCGATCAGCGCATCCGTTCGACGCACAGCCGGAAGGGGAAGCGGCGCACCACCCGCGCCTTGTCCGACAGGCCTGTCTCCGCGAGCAGTGGTTGCCAATCCTCGCGACGGAAGGAACGCGCGACCGAGAGCTGGCCGTCATGCCGCACGATCGGATGCCAGCGCATCGCGGTCGCGAGGATCGGGAAGCCGATATAGGCGAGGCGCAGGCGATGGAGATCATTGATCATCCAGCCGAGCCGCGCCTCCGCCTCCATGAAGCGCAGGAAGGTGACGAGCTGGTCGTGCGTCATATGATGCGCGACGAGGCTGCTGATGATGACATCGAATCCTTTGCCCGCGAGCGTCGCATAGTCGCCAGTGCGATAATCGATCGCCAGTCCGGGCGGCGTCGCCGCGCGCGCGACGGGCGCCGAATTGAGGTTGAGGTCGATTCCTACCAGCTCGGCCGCCTTGCCGCGCTGTGCCGCCCAGCGCGCTATGGCACGCAGCATGTCGCCCTGCCCGAATCCCACGTCGAGCAGGCGGAAGGATTTCCGGTCGCGCAGCAATTGCGCAAGAAAGCCGATCGTCGGCCGCGCCGAAAGGATCAGCCGGTTGACCTCAGCCAGATCATTGAGCACTCGCGCATAGATTTCCGGGGCGAGCGCCGGATCGTCCATCAGCTCGTCGGCATGCGCCCTTTCGCGAAGCGAGATCATCGTGCCCCGCCGAAGCGGAACCCCTCTGCGGCAAGCCCCGGCCCGAAGGCGACCGCGACGCCGTTCCGCGGTGGCTTTTCGCGCAGCATTCTCGCCAGCACGAACATCAGCGTCGCAGACGACATATTGCCGCAGGCATCGAGCACCGCGCGCGATGCCGCGAGCGCATCCTCGCCAAGGCCCAGCCCCGCCTCCACCGCGTCGAGGATCGATCGTCCGCCGGCATGGACCGCCCAGCCATCGACCGTCCCCTGCCCGAGCAGCATCTCGCGCAGCTCCGGCTCCGCCAGCGCCTGGCCGATACGCCCCGGCACCTCGCCCGAAAGATGCATGGCAAACCCTTCGTCGCCGATCGTCCAGCGGATCAGCCCGGCGGAATCGGGCAGCGTCGCGGCGAAGAAATTGCGCATCGCCAGCCCCCGGGGCTCGGCCGTCACCAGCGCTGCCGCCGCGCCGTCGCCGAACTGCAGCATGGCGAGCAGCGGCTCGATCGCCTGGACAGGCCGAAGGTGCAGGCTCGACAGCTCGACCGTGACGACCAGCACGCGTGCGGCGGGCTCCGAACGGACGATATGATGCGCCACGCGCAGCGCCGCGACCGCGGCATAGCAGCCCATAAATCCCACCAGCGTGCGCTCGATGCTGCCGGACAGGCCGAGCCGCGCCGCGATGATCTGGTCGATCCCCGGCGCCACGAATCCGGTGCAGCTCGCCACCACGAGATGGCTGATCGCGTCCAGCGTTCCCAGCCCCGCAATCGCCTTCAGCGCCAGATCCGGTGCCGCCTCGGCATAGAGCGCCATGCGCGCGGCGGTCGTCGGCAATATGGGCGCGGAATAGAATCCGCCCGGCTCGACGGGGGAGCCGCCCGTCTCGGTCGGCGGCAGCACGGACCAGCGATGCGCGATTCCCGATCGCGCCGCCATCCGCCGGAACAGCGCCGCCTGGTGCCGGTCCCTGATCTGGCTTTCCGCCCATCGGATGAAGGCATGATGGATGTCATGCCCCGGCGTTGCGGTGCCGATGCGGTTCAGGAAGGCAGTCCTCTGGTCCAATCCTGTGTTAACGTTCCGCCTCCGCTTCGGTTCAGTCGAACGCGCCCTCGCCCGGCGCGAGCGCGATGCGCATGATGAAGCGGCGTGTCTCGCCCGGATCGATCAGGACGATGCCGGGCTTGTCGCGGAAATCGCCGTCGAAACCGATCGGGTCGCTATGGCCCTGCCACGGCTCGATGCAGAGATAGTTCGCACCCGGCTTCATCCACAGGCCGAGATGCGGCATGTCCGGAAAATCGATCTGCAGCGCCGGCCCGCCCGGCGCGCCATAGGTCAGGCTACGGCTTTCGAGCCGATCGAAGATGATCGCGTCGTCGGCGAAGAGCGCATCGTCCAGCATCAGGTCGCGGCCCTTCACCGGCGTCGGCAGTGTTTCGGGGCGTATCGCGCCGGTGCCGTCGATGCGACGGATCGGCGCCGGCTCCGGCTGGGCGAAGCGGACGCGATGCTGATCGCGCGGCCGGCCATAAGGCAGCGGCCAGCGCAGCGCGGGATGGAATCCGAAGCTGGCGGGCATGGGTTCGTCGCCGGCATTGGTCACGGCCGCGGTCATGGTCAGCGCCGCGCCTTCGATCGCAAAGCTTATGTCCAGCACGAAATCGAAGGGATAGGCGGCGCGCGTCGCTGCATTCGCCGCGAGACGGAATGTGACGCTGCCCTGCTGCTGCGCGATCGGCGTGAACAGGCTGCGCCGCGCAAAGCCATGTTTGGGCAGCGTGTAGCGCCTGTCCCCCAGCCTGTAGCTGTCTCCGACGAGCGATCCGACGATCGGGAACAGGATCGGCGCGCGGCCCGTCCAATAGGCCGGATCGCCGTCCCACAGCAGCTCCCGTCCCTGCGCGTCGGTCAGCCGCTGAAGCTCCGCTCCGAGCGGCGCGATCTCGGCGGACAATTGTGCGGAGGCGATGCGGACCTTCTGGTCCGTCTCGGGCGGCAGGAGGGAATCGAGTGTCGGCATTTCCGAATGTTCGCGGGGCATGTCTTTCCGATGCGTAAGACATATATCGTTTCCGCCGCATGAGGGCCACGTCTCGTCGCGGAAATATCCGGCAAGTGCGCGCGCTATTTTCCGGCTCTTCATCCACCGCGAGGGGGCCTCAGCAGGCCTAAAAGGGCGATCGCCCGTCGGTTCTGCCTGTTTCGAGATAGGGCCGTCTGTTAGGTCGATCCGGTCTTTTGCGTTTCGAGGATATATGAGCGTCGTTGCAGCATCTCTCTATCGGAAAGGCGAAAAGATCGGGACGGTGCCGCTCGATCGCCCCCTCCGCTGCGCGGCGGACAGGTCCGAATTCGTCTGGATCGGCCTGCTCGAGCCCTCCGAGCAGGAGCTTCGGATGCTCCAGGAAAATTATGGGCTGCATCCGCTGGCGGTCGAGGATGCGCTCAAGGCGCATCAGCTTCCCAAGGTCGAGGTCTATGGCGACCAGCTCTTCGTCGTCGCGCGCACCGCGCATCTGGAGGATGATCATATCGCCTATGGCGAGACCGCGATCTTCGTGGGCGAGAGCCATGTCATCAGCGTCCGCCATGGATCGGCGCGCACGCATAGCGAGCTTCGCGCGCAGCTCGAGGCGGCGCCCGCGCTGCTCCGCAACGGCGTGGATTATGTGCTCCACGCCATTCTCGACTTCATCGTCGACGGCTATCTGCCGATCGTCGAGACGATCGAGGAGGAAGTCCTCAAGATGGAGCAGCGCGCGCTCGACGCCTTCCTCGATCGCAGCGAGGTCGCCCGCATCTTCACGCTGCGGCGCGAGCTGATGCGGTTCCAGCGCCTGCTCGGGCCGATGTCCGAAGTGGCGAGCCGGCTCACCCATCTCGAGCTGCCCTATCTCGATGCCGAGGTCCGGCCCTATTTCCGCGACGTGCTCGATCATGTCCGGCGGGTCGATGTGAATGTCGGCGGCCTGCGCGAGGTGCTCTCCTCGGTATTCGAGGTCAGCAACCTTTTGGAGCAGCAGAGGCAGGGCACGATCACGCGGCAGCTCGCCGCCTGGGCGGCGATATTAGCGGTGCCGACCGCGATCGCCGGAATCTATGGCATGAATTTCGAGAATATGCCCGAGCTGAGGACGCATTATGGCTATTTCGTCATCCTGGCGATCATCGCTATCGTCTGCGTCGCGCTCTATATCCGCTTCAAGCGCGCGCGCTGGATCTGACGCGCCGATCTAGCTGCATATCGAATTGATGAAATAAGGATTATGCATTTCTCTAATCCTGGCTGAGCGCGCATCCTCTGGGCAACTGGAGGAACCATGCTTATGAAAGCCATTGGCTATTATCGTCCCCTGCCGATCGACGATGCGCAGGCGCTCGTCGATATCGACATGCCGATCCCGGAGCTCGGGCCACGCGACCTGCTGGTCAAGATCGAGGCGATCTCCGTCAATCCGGTGGATGTGAAGCTGCGTGGCGGCGCGACGCCGCCCGAGGGCGCGGCCCGCATCCTCGGCTATGATGCGGCGGGCATCGTCCATGCCGTCGGCCCCGAGGTCACTCTGTTCAAAAAGGGCGATCCGGTCTTCTATGCCGGCGCGATCGACCGGCCGGGCACTAATGCCGAATATCATGCGGTCGACGAACGGATCGTCGGACCAAAGCCCGCTTCGCTCTCCTTCGCCGAGGCCGCGGCGCTGCCTCTGACCTCGCTGACTGCCTGGGAGCTGCTGTTCGATCGACTGCACCTGCCTTATGGGCAGAAGGCATCGGATGATGCGATATTGATCATCAACGGCGCCGGTGGTGTCGGCTCCCTCCTGACGCAGATCGCCCGCCGCCTCACCGGCCTGACCGTCATCGCCACCGCCTCCCGGCCGGAGACGACGGCCTGGTGCCGGGAAATGGGCGCGCATCATGTTATCGATCATCATAAGCCGCTCGACGAGGGGCTGAAGGAGATCGGCATTCCCCAGCTCCGCTACGTCGCCGGCCTCACCGCCACGGACCGGCATCGCATGGCCATCGTCGAAGCGCTTGCGCCGCAGGGTGCGCTCGCCCTGATCGACGATCCCGAAAGCTTCGATGTGGCGCCGTTCAAGCGCAAGAGCCTGGCGGTCCATTGGGAGCTGATGTTCACCCGCTCGCTTTTCGGCACGCCCGACATGGTGGAGCAGCACCGCATCCTCGGCAAAGTCTCGGCGCTCGTCGACAGCGGCATCCTGCGCACCACCTTCCGCGAAGATTATGGGCCGATCAGCGCGGCCAACCTACGCCGCGCGCATGCGACCGTGGAGAGCGGCCGGAGCATCGGCAAGCTCGTGCTCAGCGGCTTCTGACATGAGCGTGAAGCATGCGATGTTCGCGGCGCTGCTGGCCGCCGGCCTGGCGCAGCCGGCAATGGCCGCCGCGCGATCGGATGGCGGGGCCGCGCTCATTATCGCGGCCGAAAGCCCCTCGATGATCTGGAATGGCGTGGCGGTGGACCATGGCCGGATCTTCGTCGCCGGCCCGCGCTGGACGGGGTCCAAAGGGCCGGCGATCGGCATCATCGGCAAGGACGGCAGGCCGCTTCCCTATCCCGATCCAGGCTGGAATGCCTGGCGTGCCGGCGACGATCCGGTACGCGCGTTCGTTAACATCAACGCCATCCATCTCGACGGGAAGGGCGCGCTTTGGGCGGTGGATACGGGCTCGCCCGATTTCGGCGGCAATCCGCTCCCCGGCGGCGCCAAGCTGGTGGCGATCGATCTCGCCACCGATCGGGTGAAGCGCGTCATCCCCTTCGGCCCGGATATCGCGCTGCCGGGGAGCTATGTGGATGATATCCGCTTCAACGGAAATTTCGCCTATCTTACCGATGCCGGTCGTCCCGGCATCATCATCGTCAATCTCGCGACGGGCGCCATGCGGCGCGTGCTCGACGATGATCGCTCGACAGGCGCCCGCGCGGATCGGCCGATCATCCTCGACGGCAAGACGCTCCTCGCGCCCGACGGCAATCCGTTGCGCGTCAACAGCGATCCGCTGGAAATCTCTCCGGACGGCAAGTGGCTCTATTTCGCGCCGCTGCCGGGGCCCTGGTCGCGGATCGAGACGCGATGGCTGGACGATTTTTCCACCACGCCGGAGAGGATCGCGGCCAAGGTCGAGCCATGGGCCGATCTGCCCCCGGTCGGCGGGACCGCCATGGATGCCAATGGCGATCTCTATTTCGCCGATCTCGCCGCGAACGCGCTCAAGCGCCGCACGCCGGACGGCCGGATCACGACCCTGATCCAGGACGAGCGCCTGCATTGGGTGGATGCTCCCTTCGTCGATTCCGATCATGTCATCTGGCTGCCCGTGCCGCAGATGGATCGCGTCGCCCTGTTCAATGGCGGCATGTCCAAAACGAAATGGCCTGTCCGGCTCTATCGCCTGGCGCTCAAGCCGGCGCGGTAAGCACATCGCGCGGACGTGAGGAAAATCGGATAGGCTGCTTGCGGAGCTAGCAGGAACGCCACTGGATCATGCGCTACCCGGATCTTGAGATCGATCTTTTGAGAGCCTTCGTCGCGGTCGCCGAGACGGGGAGCTTCACCGCGGCGGCGGAGGTGGTCGGGCGCTCCCAATCGGCCGTCAGCCAGAAGGTCCTCCGGCTCGAGGACATGCTGCAGCGGCGCGTGTTCGATCGCACCAGCCGTTCGCTCGGCCTCACGCGCGAGGGCGAGCGCCTGCTCGTCGCGGCGCGCCATATGCTGGAGTTCAATGATGCGCTCCTGCGCGAGCTGCGGGAGCCGCCGGCGGTCGGCACGCTGCGCATCGGCATCGCCGAGGATTTCATTCCGGGTCAGTTGCCCAAGCTGCTCGCGCGTTTCGGCCGCCTCTATCCCGCCGTGCATGTCGATCTGATGACTGGCCTTAGCTGCGCGCTGCTTGAGGCTTATGACGATGATCGCCTCGATGCCGTGATCGCCAAGAAGGACGGGCTGGCGCAGCGTGGCCGGGTGGTCTGGCGCGAGCCCTTGGTCTGGATGGCCGCGGCCGATTATCAGCTCGATCCTGCCGGGCCCGCGCGGCTGGTGATGCTGCCTGCGCCCTGCACCTATCGCGAGCTGATGATCAGCACGCTGGATTCGGTTCGTCGCGAATGGGTCGCCGCCTGCACGGCAAGCAGCCTGATGGGCGTTCAGGCGGCGGTGGCCGGCGGGCTCGGCATGACCATGCTCGGCAAGTCCTTCGTGCAGCAGGGCATGCAGATATTGCGCGTGCCGGATCATTGGCCGGCGCTGCCGATGACCGAAATCACGGTCGTCGGGGAGGATTCGAAGGCGGCGGACCTTGTGCGGCCCCTCGTGGCCTTCCTGACCGAGAGCCTGGCCGGCAGCGCCGCACTGACCCTCGCCGCCTGACGGCAAGGCCCTTCCCGATCGGTGGACGATGGCGCGACCTCGCTGAAATCGCAGGATATTTGTCTAACCCATAGCGTCATGCCGAAATTGTTTCGGCATCCACTCCTCCTCCCCACCGTCACGCGGGTTTCAGAGTGGACCCTGAGACAAGTTCAGGGTGACGGCGGACCTATGCAAAGGTCTCGAAAACGCAAGCCCGGCCGGTTACGCGATGGCCGCAGCTATGTCGCGCGAAAATCCTGATCCCTATCACCCGCGTGCGGTGCTCCCCGAAAGTCACAATATTGTAATAATATCAATTGCTTCGATGTCGATTGACGCAGCCCAAGACTCGCCCTATCAGTAATTCCCGTCGCGTGATTTAAACGGGGGCGACAGCGTAACAGCGTGTAGGTCTCGCCCCCTTTTTTGCGTCCGCAATGAATGGCGGCCGCACGGCAAACCGCTTGTGTTTCGAGAAGGGGGCATTCGATGACGAACGGTAGATTTACTTCACGAATGAAGGGGCTTGGTTCGGTTTCGTTGGCGGCGATCGCTGCCGTCGTCCTGCTGCCTGGCCAGGCAGAAGCGCAGCAGCAGGCGCCCGCGGATCAGGCCGCCGGGGCGGAAGAAGCGATCGTCGTGACCGGCGTTCGCGCCAGCATCCAGCGCGCGCTCGAGCAGAAGCGCAATGCCGATGGCATCGTCGATGCGATCACGGCGGAGGATATGGGCAAGTTCCCCGACCTCAATCTTTCCGAATCGCTGCAGCGCATTCCCGGCGTCACGCTCGATCGCAACGCGGTCGGCGAAGGCCAGGCGATCAACCTGCGCGGCCTGGGGCCCGAATTCACGCGCGTCGAGATCAACGGCATGTCGGGCACGTCCAACGGCACCGGCGGTCGTTTCGGCAATAGCGAGGGCGGACGCGGCTTCAATTTCGAGATTCTCGCCTCCGAACTCTTCACCAACGCCACCGTCTATAAGACGAGCGCGGCGGATCAGGAGGAAGGCGGCCTGGCGGGCCTGGTGCGCCTCGAAACGCCCAAGCCCTTCGATTATCGCGGCTTCAAGCTCTCCGCCTCGGCGCAGGGCAACTATAGCGAGATCGCCGACAAGGTCGATCCGCGCGGCGCGCTGCTGATCAGCCAGAATTTCGACGATGTGTTCGGCATTTCGGCCTCGCTCGCTTATGCCGAAACCACCTTCCGTTCGGATACGGCCGAAGGCGGTAGCTGGCGACCCTTCGCCGGCGCCAATACCGGCACGCGCGCCAGCGATGCGGTGCGTGCCGCGCTCAACGCCAATGGCACGCGCTATTATCATTTCGCCGATGATCGCGAGACGCTGGGCGCCACGCTCGCCATGCAATATCGCCCGTCGGATACGCTGCTGCTCACCGTCGATGGGCTTTACGGCAATCTGAAGAGCGATCGGCTGGCGCTGCGTGACGATATGGCGATCGAAAGCGGCGCCAATGCGCCGCTCGCCACGACGATCGAAAATGGCGTGATCACTGCCGGTCAGTTCACCGGTATCCAGCAGCGCGTCGGCGCCAATTTCCTGACCACCGAGGAGGATTTCTACCAGGTCAACGCGCGCGCCGAATGGCAGCCGGCGGATGGTTGGACCGTCCGTCCCTTCGTCGGCTATTCGCGGCGCAAGGCCGATCGGAGCTTCGACCTCTATTCCTTCCGCCTGGCGGGCCAGAATGGCAGCTTCGATCCGGGCGTCGTTTCCTATAATGTCCGTGGCAATTTCGTCGATTTCTCCTCGACGGGCACGGACTTCATGTCCAATCCGCAGAATTTCCTGTTCAACGTCTTCATCCTACGCCCGTCGCAGGACAAGGATGAGGAGTTCAGCACCAAGCTGGACGTGGAGCGCAGCTTCGATTCGGCGCTCGACAATATCAAGTTCGGCATCCGTTATGCCGATCGTGACAAGGATCGCGTGGCGACCCAGGAGCGGCTGCAGCGTTCCGCCGGCGTGGCGGCGACGGCGGTGCCGAACCTCGGCTCGGTATATGATCTGGTCGATTATCATGTCTCGGGCGCGGGCTCCAATGCGCCGGATAAGCTGCTGTCGGTCGATCTCGCCAAGCTGCGCGATACTTTCTATCCGGGCGGCAAGGCCGTTACGGGCACCTTCGTCCGGCCGCTGCCGGGCTTCGGCGCGCAGCAATCCTACGGCATCGGCGAAAAGACATTCAACGCTTATGCCCAGGCCGAATTCAAGCTCGATGGCTTCCAGCTCATCTCGGGCGTGCGCTATGTCCGCACCAAGCAGACATCGAGTGGCAATCAGGTGGCGAACCTCTTCCTGCCGACCGAGGTCATCACGCCCATTTCCAAGAGCAAGACCTATTCGGCCTTCCTGCCGAGCCTCACCGCCCGCTATAATCTGACCGACGAACTGGTCCTGCGCGCGGCCTATTCGCGCACGCTCACCCGGCCCAACCTGGCCGATCTCGCGCCGTCCGAGACGGTGGCGGGCATCGATGCCGGCGGCGGCACCGGCACGCGCGGCAATCCCGATCTCGATCCCTATTTCGCCGACAATCTCGATGTCGGGCTCGAATGGTATTTCGCGCCCGAAGGCCTGATCGCCGGCAATGCCTTCTACAAGGATATCAAGGGCTTCATCGATACGCGCACCTTCACCCAAGCGCGCACCTTCCCGCGCCAGTCGGATGGCGTGCTCGTCACCGGGCCGATCGTCTTCACCGAGCCGGTCAACGGCGTGTCGGCGAAGATCAAGGGCTTCGAGCTTGCCGCCCAGTCGCGCTTGTCCTTCCTGCCGGGACCGTTCAGCAATCTGGGCGTGATCCTCAACTATACCTATACCGACAGCTCGGCCGATTTCTCGGTCGCCAATGACGTGCGCAGCCGCGGCCTGCCCGGTCTTTCGAAGAACAGCTTCAACGCCGTCGCTTATTATGACGATGGCCGTTTCGATGCGCGGCTCGCTTATGCCTGGCGTGACCGCTATCTGGCGCAATTCTCGGACGATTTCGGCATTCCGCGCTTCACCGACACGTTCGGCCAGCTCGATTTCAGCGCGAGCTACAACATCACCGACAATCTGACCGCGCAGGTTCAGGGGCTGAACCTGACCAAGGAACAGACGATCAACCAGTCGTCGGGCCGATATCTGCCCTATGGCGTCGCCGAGCTTGATCGCCGCTTCCTCTTCGGCTTGCGCCTGACCTACTGATCCCCTCGACCATCACCTTCCGACTTTCGCCGGCCCGGGCATGCCCGGGCCGGCATTTTTGTGTCGGCTACACAATCTTTCACCGTCATGTCATCGTCACCGCATGGGGCTATGGCCGCGCGCGATTGCCGGCTAACATCGCCGGGCATGGGCGAATGGAGGTGCCGTGGGGGCCGGCATGACGGTGCTGGATTGGCTGGTCGCGGGGGGCGTACTGGCGCTGACGCTGGCGGTCGGCGTGCCGCGCGCGCGGCGCGCACGTGGCCTGGACGAGCGGTTCGCGGCGGGCCGGAAGCTTCCCTGGCATTTGCTGGGCGGGTCGATGGCGGCCAGCTCTTTTTCGGCCGATACGCCGCTGCTCGTCGCGGGCGCGGTCTATCTGGACGGGCTGGCAGGCAACTGGTTCTGGTGGGCCAGCGCGCCGGGCATTCTCGCCACGCTGTTCTTCTTCGCGCGGTCCTGGCGCAAGTCGGGCGTGCTGACCGAGATTGAGATCATCCGGCTGCGCTATGGCGAGACGAGGCTCGCCACCGGCTTTCGCGTCGTCAAGGCGCTGCTCGAGGGGCTGGTCGTCAATGCGCTGGTGATGGCGTCGATCAGCTATGCGCTCGCCCTGCTCGGCCAATCGCTGCTGGACCGGGCGGCCGAAGCCGGCGTCATGGCTGCTTCCGTCCCGGCATTGCCGCTCGTCATGATCCTTTTCGCCGCGACCGCGCTTTATACGGCGATCGCCGGCTTTCGCGGCTTGGTAAAGGCCGATGCGCTGCAATTCGGCTTCGCCGTGATCGCCAGTTTCCTCCTCGCTTGCTTTGCGCTGGCGCCCCTGCCTGATGGTTTGGCGACGCTCGGGACGCTCCATGCGCCGCGCGGCGGGACGCCCCTATTCGATGCATGGCCGCAGTTCGAAATGCCGCTGCTGCTGCTCGTCGGGCTTGGCTGGTGGCATAGCGCGCCCGGCAATGGCATGCTCGTGCAGCGCATGGTCGCCGCGCGCAGCGATGGCGATGCCACGCTCACCGTGCTGTGGTTCGCGCTGCTGCACTATCTGGTCCGGCCCTGGCCCTGGTATCTCGTCGGCGCGGCCGCGCTTCTCTATTTCCCCGCGCTCGATCGGGCGGAAATGGCGTTTCCGATGATGGCGGCGCGGCTGCTGCCGCCCGGCGCGCTGGGATTGCTCGGCATCGGCCTGCTGCTCGCCTTTGTGAGCAGCATCAACAGTCGGCTCAATTTCGGCGCGTCCTTCATCGTCAATGATGTCCATCGCGTGCTCCGCCCCCATACCGATGTCGCCGGCGATCGGCGCATCGAGCAGGCGGCATTGTTCCTTCTCACGCTCGTCACGCTGGTTATCGCGTTCAGCGGCGTGCTGGGCGGGATCCGCGCGCTCTATCATTATCTGATGGTGATCGCGGCAGGCACCGCCTTCGTGTCGATCGTGCGCTGGTATTGGTGGCGGGTGACGATCGTCAGCGAGATCGCCTCACTCGCCAGCGCCATTCTCGTCGGCAATCTGCTCGCGCTTGTCGGTGACATTGCCGATCCGGCGAGCTTCGCCTGGATGCTCGGCGCCAATCTGGTCGCGGGCGCCGCGGTCACGATCGTGACCGCCATCCTCGGCAGCCGCGCTGGTCCCCTGCCCGATGCGATCGCCTTTCACCGGCGCACCGGCGTGGGCGGTCCCGGCTGGCGCCGTCTGGCGGCGGACGGCGGCGCGCCCGAGGAGGGAAGCTGCCTTCGCCACGCCATTCTGCTATGGCTATTGGCCAATATCCTCCTCTTCGCCGCCATGCTGGGCACTGCTGCCTTCTTCGCGGGGGACGTAGCGCGCTTGCTTGCCTGTCTCGCCGCCTTTGCCGGCGCGGCCGCCTTTCTCTATCGCAAGCGACGGCTGCTGCAGCGCGTGCTCGGGCTCGACCCAGCCGATGCAATGATGGACGTCAGGCGCGATCCGGCTCGAAAAAGCGGGCGATGGGGAGTGCGACGGCTCCATATTCCAGGCATTCCGATCCTGGATCGACGATGATGCCCGGCCGTGGCGCGGCGATGCCGCCGATCGCGGGGCCGCCGAGATGGATGCGCTCCGCCAGCGCCGCGCGCACCGCGGGCGAAAGCCGCCCGGCGAAGATGATCGCTTCGGGATCGAGCAGCGCCGTGACGCTTTCGAGCGCGCGGCCCAGCACGCTGGCCGCGGAATCGAGCCATTGCCGGACCGCCGGATCGCCCGCCTCGACAGCCGCATCGATCGCCTCCGCAGTCGGGGTGGCGCCCCATGCGAGGCTCAGCCAGTCGCGCAGGCTTTCGGTCGTGGGGCGCACCGCCGCCGGATCGCCCGGCAGCAACACCGCCAGCTCGCCCGCATTGCCGAGCCGCCCGCGCAGCAATTGCCCATTGTGGATCACGCCGCCGCCGACGCCGCGCGTCATCAGCACCAGGAAGAAATTGCGATAGGCGGTGCCGATGCCGTGGATCGTATGGCCGACGGCCGCGGCCGATCCGTCATTTTCGATGATGACGTCCAGGCCGAAGCGCTCGGCGAAATGGCCCGCGAGGTCCGTCCCGGCCCAGCCCTGAATATCGTTGCGGCTCATCATCCGCCGCGTTCCAGCCTCGAAGAAGAAACCCGATTGCGATACGCCGAGGCCCAGCAGCTTCGTATTGCCGGGTAGTTCCTGGAGCATCGCGGCAATCAGTTCCTCGGCCGCGCGCACCGTCGCGGCGGCGGAGAGGAAATCGCCCGAGGCCGTCCGCCGCCGCAGCGGCGCTTCGGCGATGTCGCCGGCAAGGCAGGTGATCCGGTCATGCTCCAGCACGAGGCCGAGCGACATCAGCCGCCCCGGGGCGAGCGCGAGATCGATCGCAGGCTGGCCGCGCTGGCCGCTGCGGCGCGCGCCTTCGGCGAGATAGCCCATGTCGAGCAATTCGCGCGTGATGCGCGTCAGCGACTGGGCGGAAAGCTGCGTCGTCCGCGCAAGCTCGATCCGGCTCGCCATGCCGGCCCGATTGAGTGCCCGCATCACCATGATCTGGCTGGGGTGGAAATCCTGCCGGCCTATCTGCATCTGCCGGTCCTTTGTTTCTGTCATGCAATGCTCCTGGCATCACGAGTGCGCCCTAGGCAAGCGACCCGTATCCGCCATCCGAAAAAGAGGAGCATAGCAGCACACTTGCCTTAAATCACGCAACGCGATTAAAGGCGGAGGAGCTTTGCAGCCGGGCGCCGATGTGCCGCGGCGCCATTGACGGGATGATCGTGCATGAGCCTCGCCTATTTCCGATCCCGTCGGGCGCTGGCGCTTTGTCTCGGCCTTTTCGCCGTTTCGCCCGCTGCGGCAGGCCTGCCCGACACGCCCTTCCCGCTCGGCCGCGAGGGTCTTGCCGAAACGCGCGTCAGCGAGGCGCTCGCGCCGGGTCTTGCCTATCATCGCATCGCGCGCGGCGCTGTCGATCCACAGGCACGCTGGACGGTATCCGCGGGAATCGCGCGCACGTCGGCCGAGCGGGAGCAGGCGGCCGCCTGCCTCAAGGCGGCGGGCCTGCCGCCTCGCTATAGCGCCTATCGCGCGCCCGGCACGCGGCCGCTCCCCTATGACGAATTCTCGGGCGGCAGCTTCGCAAGCGAGGAAGCCGCGCGCACAGCCTTCGCGGCCGTGCCGGCTTCGCCCTGCCATCTCGCGGCGCGGCATATGGCGAGTCTGCCACAGGATCGCGACGGTCCCTGGCTGCTGCACATTCTCGAAATCCGGCCGACCGTCTTTCGCGGCCGGCTCGTTTCCGCCTTGGCTCAGGACAAGGTGGCCGGAAAGGAACAAAGCTCCTCCATCGCCCGGCGCCACAAGGCGCTCGCCGCGATCAATGGCGGCTTCTTCGCGATGAAGGAGGAAGAAGGCATAGCGGGCGAGCCGGCGGGCATCGCGATGGTCGCAGGCCGGATTCACAGCGAGCCGACGCGCGGACGGCCCTATCTGCTGCTCCGCGACGAACGGCCCGTTGCGGCGCAGATCGTGATGCGCCAGGCATCGCACCCGATCAGGGTGCGTTGGGCCGATGGCAGCAGCAGCCGGATCGATGGCGTCGATCGCACGCCGGGCATGATCCGCAATTGCGGGCTCGCCGGCGCCCATCCGACCAGCCGGCCCGCGCATGACATGACCTGCACCAAGGCGGACGAGCTGATTGCGATCACCGACCAGGCAGGCTTCGTCCCGACGCAGGCCAAGGGCTATGCCCTGCTGCTGGGCGCGGATGGGGCGATCCGGCCGGTCACCGGCACCGCCTCTCCTGCGACCGGCGAAACCCTGCTGATCGCGACGGGCCGCCGCGCTGCGGAGCTGTCCCGCAAGGCGCAGGCCAATCGTTCGGCGCGGATCGACCTATCCTATCGCGCCATCGCGCCCGGCGTGGAGCCGCAGCGGCTCGATCGCCTCTATGCGGTCAATGGCGCGCCGCTGCTGCTCCGCCATGGCCGGGCCGTTCGCCGTGAGAACCGCGAAGGCTGGCCGATGGATCTGAAGATCGACCGGACCGAGGCGACGCATGTCCATGACTGGATCGTCCGCCGCAATCCCCGGACGGCGGCAGGCATCGCCGCAGACGGCACCATCTATCTGCTGGTAGCCGATGGGCGTCTTTTTGCCGGCGGCGATCCGGAGCCCTCCGTGCCGAGCGCCGGCCTGACGATCGAGGAGCTGCGCGCGGTGATGCGGCATCTGGGCGCACGCGATGCGATCAATCTCGACGGCGGCGGATCGTCCACGCTCGTCCTGCGCAGCGCGACCGTCAACCACCCGTCGGACAAGGAAGGCGAGCGCCCGGTGGGCGACGCCATATTGCTGCTCGACTAGACTAGTCCGTCGGACCGAATCGCCGCGCTCAGGCTGAGCCTGTCGAAGCCTGTGTCGAGCCTGGCGGAAGTGCGTCAGCGCCCCTCCGCCGGCCCGTCAGACGTCCAGATTGGCGACGGACAGCGCATTTTCCTGGATGAATTCGCGGCGCGGCTCGACCACGTCACCCATTAGCCGGGTGAAGATCTCGTCGGCCACATCCGCCTGCGATGCTTCGACCTGCAGCATGGAGCGATTGGCGGGATCGAGCGTGGTTTCCCACAATTGCTCGGCATTCATCTCGCCAAGGCCCTTGTAGCGCGAGATAGCCAGCCCCTTGCGCCCCGCCGCGAGAATCGCGTCGAGCAGCTCGGTCGGCCGCGTCACCGGCTTGCCCCGGTTGTCGGCCAGCGGCTCATCCTCATCCTCCGCTTTCTCCGCCTGCTTGATCGAGACGAGGCGCGAGGTGGTGGCATAGGATTCGGCCTGCTCGGCAGCGAGCGCGTGCAGCTTGCGCGCCTCGGTCGATCCGACGAAGGCCGCGTCGACGACATGATGGTCGGTCACGCCGCGCCACAGCCGGCGGAAATGATAACCGCCCTCATCGGATAGCTCGACCGTCCAGCTCGCTTCCGGATCGGCGCGGCCGAGCCAGGCCGCCGCACGTTCCGCCGCGGCACCGCGGGTGGCACCCGTTGTCGCCGGATCGAGCCCGCCGAGCAGCGCCAGCGCTTCGACCACCGCCGGATCGTAGCGGCGCGGCACATAGTTCATCAACATGCGCATCCGGCGCGCATGATCGAGCAGCGCGCGCAGATCCTCGCCCGAACGCGCGCCTTCCGCCGTTTCCAGCACCATGGCCGATATGCCGGCATCGACCAGATAGTCGTCGAGCGCGGCATTGTCCTTGAGATAGACTTCCGACCGCCCCTTCGCGACCTTGTAGAGCGGCGGCTGGGCGATGAAGAGATGGCCGTTGTCGATGATCGGCTTCATGTGTCGGTAGAAGAAGGTCAGCAGCAGCGTGCGGATATGCGCGCCGTCCACGTCGGCGTCCGTCATGATGACGATCTTGTGGTAGCGCAGCTTCTCGATGTTGAAATCGTCGCGGCCGATGCCCGTGCCCATCGCCTGGATCAGCGTGCCGACCTCCTTGGAGGAGAGCATCCGGTCGAAGCGCGCGCGCTCCACATTGAGGATCTTGCCCTTGAGCGGCAGGATCGCCTGATAATGGCGGTCGCGGCCCTGCTTGGCGGAGCCGCCTGCCGAGTCACCCTCCACCAGGAACAGTTCGGACTTGGCCGGATCGCGCTCCTGGCAGTCGGCGAGCTTGCCGGGCAGCGAGGCGATGTCCATCACGCCCTTGCGCCGGGTGAGCTCGCGCGCGCGCTTCGCTGCCTCGCGCGCGGCGGCCGCGTCGATCACCTTCTGGATGATCGATTTGGCATGCGCCGGATTTTCCTCCAGCCATTCGGCCAGCTTATCGGCCATCAGCGCTTCCAGCGGCTGGCGCACTTCGGAGGAGACCAGCTTGTCCTTGGTCTGCGACGAGAATTTGGGATCGGGCAGCTTGACCGAGACGATCGCGGTCAGCCCCTCGCGCATGTCGTCGCCGGTGAGGCTCACCTTCTCCTTCTTCAGCAAGCCGGATTTTTCCGCATAGGCATTGATCGTGCGGGTCAGCGCCGCGCGGAATGCCGCCATATGCGTGCCGCCGTCGCGCTGCGGGATATTGTTGGTGAAGGCCAGGACCTGCTCATAATAGCTGTCATTCCATTCGAGCGCGACATCGATGCCGACATCGTCGCGCTGGCCGGTGATCGCGATCGGATCGGGCATCAGCGGCGTCTTGGCGCGGTCGAGATATTTCACGAAGGCGGCGATGCCCCCTTCATAGAATAGTTCCACCTGCTTCTTCTCGGCATGGCGCGCGTCGATCAGGAACAGGCGCACGCCCGAATTGAGGAAGGCCAGCTCGCGATAGCGATGCTCGAGCTTGTCGAAATCGAATTCGGTGATCTTGAACGTCTCGGCGGACGGCAGGAAAGTCACCTTGGTGCCCTTCTTGCTCCCGGCCGGGCCGACCACCTTGAGCGGCGCCACCGCGTCGCCCCGGCGGAACTGCATGTAATGTTCCTGTCCGTCGCGCCAGATGGTCAGGTCCAGAAAGTCACTGAGCGCGTTCACCACGGAGACGCCCACGCCGTGCAGGCCGCCGGAGACCTTATAGGCGTTGCTGTCCGACGTGTTGTCGAATTTGCCGCCGGCATGGAGCTGGGTCATGATGACCTCGGCCGCCGACACGCCTTCCTCGGGATGGATGCCGGTCGGGATTCCGCGGCCATTGTCTTCCACGGAAACCGAGCCGTCGGGATTGAGCGTGATCAGGATCCGGTCGCAATGGCCGGCCAGCGCCTCGTCGATCGCATTGTCGGAAACCTCGAACACCATATGGTGCAGGCCCGATCCGTCATCGGTGTCGCCGATATACATGCCCGGGCGCTTGCGAACCGCATCCAGGCCCTTGAGGACCTTGATGGATTCCGCGCCATATTCGCCGTTGCTCTGAGGTTCGCTTGCCATGCCGATTATATAGCGGCGGGATGGGGCAAACCCAAGCAAATCCGCTCCCCACGGTCTTCGCCCAGGCGCGCGAAGCGCTCAGCCGGGATGGACCGTCCCATCCGCTACGGCGAGCCAGCTCGTCCCCTCGCCCAGCGCGTCGAACAGCGCCCGTTCCGTTCCCGTCATCCATACCTGCCCGCCGGCGGCCGCGAGCCGGGCGAACAGCGCCTCGCGCCGCAGCGGATCGAGATGCGCCGCCACCTCGTCGAGCAGCAGCACCGGCCGGCTGCCTCGATCCTCCGCCACCAGATCGGCATGGGCGAGCACGACGCCCAGCAGCAGCGCCTTCTGCTCGCCCGTCGAGCAGCGTTCGGCCGGCTGGTCCTTGTCGAGATGGGTGACGGCAAGGTCGCTGCGATGCGGCCCCACCAGCGTGCGCCCCGCCGCCGCGTCGCGCCCGCGGGACTGCCTGAGCTCGGCGGCGAGCGCGCGCTCGGCCTCCTCCCCTGGCCGCCAGCCTTCGAGCGCGAGGCCCGCCCGCGCGAACGGCCCTTGCGGTTGCGCCTCCAGCCGCATCGCCAGCGCCTTCACTGTGCGCTGGCGCGCCTCCGCCACGGCTGCGCCATGCTCGGCCATGCCCGCTTCCAGCGCCGTCAACCAGGCTGCGTCCGCCCCTTCCGGCTCGGCGAGCAGCTTGTTGCGCGCGCGCATCGCCGCCTCATAGCGCGCGGCATGGACGGCATGGCCGGGCTCGCGCGCCAGCACCAGCCGGTCGAGAAAGCGCCGCCGCCCGCTCGCTCCCTCGACGAACAGCCGGTCCATCGCCGGCGTCAGCCATAGGATCGAAAGCCATTCGCCGAGCGCCGCCGCCGTCGCCGCGGCGCCGTTGATGCGCACTTGCCGCCGTTCGGGCGCGGTCGGAAGCGTGCCCGTGCCGATCTCCACCTCGCCGCCCGGCGCCGTCACCCGCGCCGCGACCGCGAAGCCCCCCGGCCCGTCGCTCCGCGCCATCTGCGACAGCGCCGCCTGTCTCAGCCCCCGCCCTGCGGTGAGCAGCGAGACCGCTTCGAGCACATTGGTCTTGCCCGCCCCATTTTCGCCGGTGAGCACGACGAAGCCCGCGCCAGCGGCTATCGCGGCGTCACGGTAGGAGCGGAAGTCGGTCAGCGAAAGGCGCGAGACGGCGGTCATGAAACCCGATCAAAGCATCACTTTGATCGGATCGACTATACCCGCATCGGCATCAGCACATAGAGCGCCGGCGCCGTGTCATTCTCGCGGATCAGCGTCGGCGCGGCCGCGTCGGCGAGATGGACCTCTACCGTGTCGCCTTCGATCTGGCCGAGAATGTCGAGCAGATAGCGTGCGTTGAAGCCGATCTCGAAATTCGGTGCAGTATATTCGCCCGGTACCTCTTCCGCCGCCGTGCCATTTTCGGGCGAGGTCACCGAAAGCGTGATCTTGTCGCGCTCCAGCGCCATCTTCACCGCGCGGGTCTTCTCGCTGGCGATGGTCGCGACGCGGTCGACGCCCTCCTCGAAGCTGCGCGGATCGATGCGCAGCAGCTTGTCGTTCGCGGTCGGGATCACGCGCGAATAATCGGGGAAGGTGCCGTCGATCAGCTTGGAGGTGAGGATCGCGCTGCCCAGGCCGAAGCGTACCTTGGTGGAAGAAAGCGACACTTCGACCGAACCGTCCACCTCGTCGAGCAGCTTGCGCAGCTCGCCCACGCATTTGCGCGGCACGATCACGTCCGGCATGCCCGCGGCCCCATCGGGCCTCGGCACGGTGACGCGCGCGAGGCGATGGCCGTCGGTCGCCGCCGCCTTCAGCACCGGCTGCGAATCGTCCGACACGTGCAGGAAGATGCCGTTCAGATAATAGCGCGTCTCCTCGGTCGAGATGGCGAAGCGCGTCTTGTCGATGATCTGCTTGAGCGTCTCGGACGGAAGCTCGAACTTGGTCGGCAGCTCGCCCTCGGCGATCACCGGGAAATCGTCGCGCGGCAGCGTGGCGAGGTTGAAGCGGGCGCGGCCCGCCACCACCAGCATCTTGCCCTCGGCCGCGGTAAGCTGGACCTGGCTGCCCTCGGGCAGCTTGCGCGCAATGTCGAACAAAGTGTGCGCGGAAACGGTGGTGGCGCCCGGCGTGTCGACCGCCGCCTCGACCGTCTCGACGATCTGCAGATCAAGGTCGGTCGCCATCAGCTTCAGCCTGCCATCGGCCGAAGCTTCGATCAGCACATTGGACAGGATGGGGATGGTGTTGCGCCGTTCGACCACGGATTGGACATGGCTCAGGCTCTTCAGCAGGGTCGCCCGTTCGATCGTCGCCTTCATATTCTGTCCCGAAATGCCTGATTTAGGATGTGGGCAGCGTTATAGCGCGGCTTTGGCCTCGGGGAAGGGCGCACATGAAAAAGGCCGGGGAGTCGTCTCCCCGGCCTTTCCCTTTCGCGGATTTCTGAGGCGCGCTCGGCCCAGAAGGATCAGAAGCGGAAGCCGAAGCCCGCAAGCGCCTGGTGGCGCTCGACGCCCTGCTCATAGTTGGAATAGCGATATTCGGCCTTGAGGAAGCTGTTCGGGCCCACCGCATGCTCGACACCCGCGCCGACGCGCACGCCATCGAGATTGGTGCTGTCCACCACCGTGCTGTCAGCACCTGCATCGCTGGTCAGCTTGTAGCGGCCATTGGTGTAGCCGGCCTTGGCATAGAGCAGCGTGCTTCCGCCCACGACCGTGCCGACGCGGCCGCCGGCATAGATGTCGCGGCCGGCCTTGGCGCACAGGCGCGGATCCGTCGAGGTGGCGGCGCCGACGCATTCCTTGGCCGAGGAATCGTTCAGTTCGGTTTCGACGCCGACGATGGCCGGGCCGGCCTGGACGTCATAGCCCGCGCCGATGCCATAGAGCGCGCCATCGTCATGCCCACCTGCCTGGGTGCGATCCCAGCCGACAATGCCTTCGACGCGGGGGCCCGTGAAGGGGGCCGCGGCTTCCTGCGCGAGCGCGGGGGTGGCGACGGCGGCGCTGGCGAGCAGCGCGAGATAAGCAAAGCTACGCATGATCAAACTCCATCATGTGAACCCGTCGTGCGGGGTCGGTGCCGTCTAGCGCATGTTGCGCCTGTCAGTTGCATGAACGGCAGATAAACCTTTCTTTCTGTTGCATTTGTGCCACAAGTCGATCATGGCCCATCCATGTCGGTAGACCGCCTCGTTGCGCCGCTTTTTGTTGGGTTCGCGCTGATCGTTTCTGCGCCGGCCGCCGCGCGTGAGGCGTTGGGGATATTCGGCACTTGGGGTGCATTTCGCGATGCGCGGCCGCCGCGCTGCTTCGCGATTGCGGAACCTGCCGGGGCCCCCCGCGGCGAATGGCGCCCCTTCCTCTCGGTCGCGCGCTGGCCAGCGCGCGGGGTTGCCGGCCAGATCCATGTGCGGCTTAGCCGCGCGCGGGCGGCGGGTGCACCTGTCTATGTTACCATCGGTTCGTTCAAGGCGCGGCTGGTGGCGGGCGGGGTGGATGGCTGGGCGGCCGATGCGCGCGCCGATGCCGCGATTGTCGCGGCGATGCGCGGCGGCGATCGCCTCGTCGTCACCAGCAATGGCGTCGACGGCCGCCGCTTTACCGATGTCTATCCGCTCCGCGGCGCCGCCACCGCGATCGACGCCGCCACCCTCGCCTGCGCCAAGCGCGGCTAACTGGAAAAAAATGCCGCATCGCGCTACATGGCAGCGCATGAACGCCCATAGCCCCGCCATGCCGATCCCCGGCCATATCGATCCCGTGCCGGTGAAGCGCGCCGTGCCGCCGCGTGCCGACGGCCGCGTCGATCTGCTCGGCCTGACTCGCGAGGAGCTGCGCGATACGCTCGTCGCAGCGGGGCTCGAGCCGAAACAGGCGAAGCTGCGCGCCAAGCAGCTCTGGCACTGGATCTATAATCGCGGCGCCACCGATTTCACCGCGATGACGGATATCGCCAAGGCGATGCATCCCTGGCTCGCCGAACGCTTCGTCGTCGGCCGGCCCGAGGTGGTCGAGGCGCAGGTCTCGTCGGATGGCACGCGCAAATGGCTGCTCCGTTCGGACGATGGCCAGGATTATGAGATGGTCTTCATCCCCGATGCGGATCGGGGCACGCTGTGCGTCTCCAGCCAGGTCGGCTGCACGCTCAACTGCCGCTTCTGCCATACCGGTACGATGCGCCTCGTGCGCAATCTCACCGCGGGCGAAATTGTCGGCCAGGTGATGCTCGCGCGGGACTCGCTCGGCGAATGGCCGTCCCAGCCCGAAGGCCGCATGCTCACCAATATCGTGATGATGGGCATGGGCGAGCCGCTCTATAATTTCGACAATGTCCGCGATGCGTTGAAGCTCGTCATGGACGGTGACGGCCTCGCGCTTTCCAAGCGCCGCATCACCCTTTCCACCTCGGGCGTGATCCCGATGATGGAGCGTGCGGGCGAGGAGATCGGGGTCAATCTCGCCGTCTCGCTCCATGCCGTGACGAAGGAGGTGCGCGACGAGATCGTGCCTCTTAACCGCAAATATGGCATCGAGGATCTGCTCGCCGCCTGCGCGGCCTATCCCGGCGCCAACAATGCCCGGCGCATCACCTTCGAATATGTGATGCTGAAGGACAGGAATGACAGCGACGAGGATGCGCGCGAACTCGTTCGCCTGCTGCGCAAGTACAAGCTGCCCGCGAAGGTGAATCTGATCCCCTTCAATCCCTGGCCGGGCGCACCCTATGAATGTTCCGATCCGGATCGGATCGCGCGCTTTTCCGATATCGTGTTCAGGGCGGGCATTTCCGCACCTGTGCGCACGCCGCGTGGGCGGGATATCATGGCCGCCTGCGGCCAGCTCAAATCCGCCGCCGAGAAGAAGAGCCGCGCCGAGCTCGATCGCATCGCCGAGGAGAAGCAGGCCGCCCTCGGATAGGGAGCGGGCGGATAAGGGCGGTTCATCGGGTACAGGCGTAAGGGGGCTGGGGCATGTGGTTGCTGGACAGGATGTTGCGTCGCATCGTGCGCAAGGGCGAGCTGACGGTCATCGAAGCCAGCGGGAAATCGCATCGCTACGGTGCGCCTGATCCGGATCGTGCGCCGGTCGTGATCCGCTTCGCCGATGCCGCCGCGCCCAATTATATCGCCCGCAATCCCCGCCTCGGCATAGGCGAGGTGTGGATGGATGGCCGGGTGGCGATCGAGCAGGGCGACATTCTCGCGCTGATCAGCCTGATCCGTTCCAACGCCCCCTGGGAACGAGGCGGTGACGGCCTGCGCGGCAGCACGCTCAAATCCACGCTCGGCAAGCTTTCCGGCAAGATCGACCGGCTCAACTGGGAACGCCGCTCGAAGCGCAACGTCGCGCATCATTATGATCTGAGCGACCGGCTCTACGATCTCTTCCTCGATGCCGATCGCCAATATAGCTGCGCCTATTTCACCGATCCGGCCAATGGCCTGGAACAGGCGCAGGCCGACAAGAAGGCGCATATCGCCGCCAAGCTCGCATTGAAGCCGGGGCAGCGCGTGCTCGATATCGGCTGCGGCTGGGGCGGCATGGCGCTTTATCTGAACCGGGTTGCGGACGTCGACGTGCTCGGCATCACGCTCAGCGAGGAACAGCTCAAGGTCGCCCGCCGCCGCGCGGAGGAAGCCGGCGTCGCCGACAGGGTGAAATTCGAGCTGATCGACTATCGCCAGCTCCAGGGCAGGTTCGACCGCATCGTCTCGGTCGGCATGTTCGAACATGTCGGCCCGCCCCATTATCGCCGCTTCTTCGCCAAATGCCGCTCGCTGCTCGCCGAGGATGGGGTGATGCTGCTCCACACCATCGGTCGCATGGGCAAGCCGGGCGTGACCGATGCCTTCACCGCCAAATATATCTTTCCCGGCGGCTATAATCCCGCGCTGTCGGAAATCGTCGCCGCGAGCGAGCCGTCCAAGCTGATCGCCGCCGATATCGAGACGCTCAGGCTCCATTATGCCTATACGCTGCAGCATTGGTATGATCGCACCGTCGCCGCGCGCGAGGCGATCGAGGCGCTGTACGATGCGCGCTTCTATCGGCTGTGGATCTTCTATCTGGCGGGCGCGCTCAGCGCCTTCGCGCATGGCGGCCTGTGCAATTACCAGATCCAATATATCCGCCGCCGCGATACCCTGCCGATCACGCGCGACTATATGAGCGAGGCGGAGGCAGCATTCCGGGCGCGGGGATGAAGCCCGGCCCGCTGCGTTCCGGGCTCGCGCTGCTGGCGGCGTTGACGATGGTGCCGGGTTGGTTCACCGAGGCGCCGGGCTCGCCGCGTGCCCGGGTACGCGAACGGCGCTTCCTCGAACGGGCCGCCCGCGCCTTCCTCCGCGCGGTGGACATGCGCGGGGCCCCGCCGGCGGGGCCTGGCACGCTCTATGTCGCCAATCATATGAGCTGGCTCGACATCCCTGTTCTGGCGAGCCGGCTCGACGCGCGCTTCGTCGCCAAGGCGGAGGTCGGCGGCTGGCCGCTGATCGGCCTGCTCGCGCGCCGCGCCGGCACGCTGTTCGTGAAGCGCGAGCGGCGGCAGGAGGCAGGGGCCCAGGCGGATGCGATCGCCGAACGGCTGCGACGCGGTGACAGCCTGATCCTTTTCCCGGAAGGCACCACCTCGGACGGCACGGCCGTGCTCCCCTTCCGCACCAGCCTGTTCGCTGCCGCGGCGGCTGCCATCTGCGTCCAGCCGCTTGCCATCTGCTATCGCCGGCCGGACGGAACGGCGCTGGACGGCGCGGATCTTGCCGCCTTCGCCTGGGTGGATGATGAGCCGCTGCCGCCCAATGCCGCCCGCGCGGCGCGCGCGGGGCTTCGCGCCGAAATCCTGCTCCAGCCGCCGATCCCGGTCGATCCGGCGGAATCGCGCAAGAGCCTCGCCGATCGCTGCCGCGCGGCGGTGGTCGATGCCTATGCGGCGATGCGCGCCGCGCCGAATCGGTCCGAATAGCGCGCGGTGATCGCCGCCACCGGCATCAGCACGAAGATGTCGATCGTATTGAAGTCGCGATCCAGCCAGGCGCCGTCGCCGACACAGGCGCCGACGCGCAGATAGGCCTTGATCAGCGGGGGCAGCGCCCGCATCGCGAGCCGCTGGTCATAGCTGCCGAGCGCCAGCCGCTCCATCTCGATCCGTCCCGCCTCGCGTGCCCGCGTCCGAAGGTCGGCGGGTGCCAGATGCTGGTGGTAAAGATAGGTGAGCGCGGCCTCATGTTCCTGCGGATCGGTGCCGAAGAAGGAGGCGCAGCCGAACATCTGGCCGATGCGATGCTCCGCCAGATAGGAGGCGATGCCCCGCCACAGCAGCTGGATCGTCCCCGAATCGCGATAGCCGGGTGCTACGCATGACCGGCCCAGCTCCAGCAGCGACTGGCCCTGCATCGCGGCATGGCCGATCAGCGGCGCCAGATCAAACTCTCCGGCGCTGTAGAATCCGCCATGGCCTTCCGCCACCGACTGCCGCAGCAGGCGGTAGGTGCCGACGACCTTCGGCGCGCCGTCGCTCATATCCTCCACCAGAAGATGGTCGGCGAGATCGTCATAGCGGTCGCGATCCAGCCCCGCCGCTATCGAACTGGCGCTCAGCGCCGCGCCCATCTCATGATGGAAGACGGCGAAGCGTAGCGCCTGCGCGGCGCGAACATCCTCCTCGCCCTCGGCGAGGCGGACGCGCAATGCCGTCCCTTCGGATCGGCTGTCCTGCTCTGGTCCCATAGGCGCTGCCATAGGGCCGGCCCGAGACAATATTGCGCCGGATCGGCGACATTTATGTTTCGATGTCGTTCCAATTCGGAGACCGGGCCTCGGCCCGGTCTCCGAAGGGTGGATCAGTTTCCGCGCTTCGCCTTCCATTCGGCGTGCATCGTCTCGAACGCGGCCCTGCGTTCCTCGGGCGTCACCGTGCCGTCCTTATTGGCGTCGGCCCGATCGAACATGGCGAGCGGCCGGGCGGAGGCTTCGGCGAGCGTCACCCGGCCGTCCTTGTTCGCATCCATCGCCGCGAAGCGGTCGCCCCGGCCGAATCCGGCAAAGCCATGTCCGCGATGATGGCCGCGATGGCCCCACTCGCCCGCCTCGCCGCGCTCGGGCCGCGCCATGAATTCGGCCTGCGAAATCTGCCCGTTGCCATCCTTGTCCAGCCGGGCGAACAGCGCCGCCCGCCGCTCGCCATGCTTCTTTTCGCGATAGGCGTCATGTTCCGCCTTGGTGACGGCGCCGTCGCGATTGGTGTCGATCGCGGCGAAACGCTCCCGCACCCTCGCCTCGACCGCCGCGCGCGTCTGCGGCGCATTCCGATCGGGCTTCTCCTGCTGCGCCAGTACCGGCACCGCGAGCAGCGCGGCGAGGCCGGCGCCGATGACGATCTTCTTCATGCTCATCTCCTCGATTCGTGCGTGGGGGACGCACGCTCATTTCCCTGGCCGAGTCCTGTTTCGGCCATAGTTCGACGATGCAGCTATGTTGCGAGGCTGAAACGCGCGGCTTGTGCGGATCGCCCCCGCATGGCAAGGCGCGCGCGCCTTTTTCTCGGGGAGTTTGGGACGATGACGGATGTGAAGCGCGTGGTGCTGGCCTATTCGGGGGGCCTCGACACGAGCGTCATCCTCAAATGGCTGAGGGAGACCTATAATTGCGAGGTCGTCACCTTCACCGCCGATCTCGGCCAGGGCGAGGAGCTCGAGCCCGCCCGCGCCAAGGCGGAGCTGATGGGCGTGAAGCCGGAGCATATCTTCATCGACGATCTCCGCGAGGAGTTCGTGAAGGATTATGTCTTCCCGATGATGCGCGCCAATGCGCTCTATGAGGGGCTCTATCTGCTCGGCACCTCGATCGCCCGGCCGCTGATCGCCAAGCGCCAGATCGAGATCGCCCGTCAGGTCAGCGCCGATGCGGTGAGCCATGGCGCCACCGGCAAGGGCAATGACCAGGTCCGCTTCGAGCTCGGCTATTATGCGCTCGCGCCCGATATCAAGGTGATCGCCCCCTGGCGCGAATGGGATCTCACCTCGCGCACGCGCCTCATCGAATATGCCGAGAAGCATCAGATTCCCGTGCCCAAGGACAAGCGCGGCGAATCCCCCTTCTCCACCGACGCGAACCTTCTCCACACCTCGTCCGAGGGCAAGGTGCTCGAGGATCCGTGGGAGGAGGTGCCCGACTATGTCTATTCGCGCACCGTCAATCCGGAGGATGCGCCCGATCAGCCCGAAATCATCACCATCGATTTCGAGCGCGGCGATGCGGTCGCGATCAATGGCGAGGCCCTCTCCCCGGCGACGCTTCTCGCCAAGCTCAACGATCTCGGCCGCGCGCATGGCATCGGCCGGCTCGATCTGGTCGAGAATCGCTATGTCGGCATGAAATCGCGCGGCATGTATGAGACGCCGGGCGGCACCATCCTCCATCTCGCCCATCGCGGCATCGAGCAGATCACGCTCGATCGCGGCGCCGCTCATCTCAAGGACGAGCTTGCGCCGCGCTATGCCGAGCTGATCTATAACGGCTTCTGGTTCTCGCCCGAGCGCGAGATGCTGCAGGCCGCGATCGACCACAGTCAGCGACAAGTGACGGGCACTGTCCGCCTCAAGCTTTACAAGGGCGGCGTCCATGTGATCGGCCGCAAGTCGCCTTACTCGCTCTATTCGGAGAAGGTCGTCACCTTCGAGGATGATGCCGGCGCCTATGATCAGCGCGACGCGGTGGGCTTTATCAAGCTCAATGCGCTGCGCCTGCGCCTCCTCGGCCGCCGCGACGGGCGCTGAGGCGAACAATCCCTCTCCCCTCAGGGGAGAGGGAAAACCGCCTGTGTCAGCGGCGGGAGGGTGAAGGCAAGTCCGCCTTGCGCAGCCCGATGATATCGATCGGCCCGCTCCTGAAACTGCCTACCTGCTCGCGCCCGACGCTGAGCTCGTCGAGGAACATGTCTCCCTTATCATAGGCCCAGGGGCCGAGCCGCAGCAGCCAGATGGTCGGCACGGCCTGCGTGCCCCTTTCCCGCGCGATCGCGCGCAGCCGGTCGCGCGGCAGCGAGACGACCCCCCGGCTCCCCGTCGGATACCATCCTCCCACCCCGATCGAGGGCACGGGCGTCGGGATCGACCGGCTCGGCATGTCGAGCTTCATGTCGCGCACCGCATAGTCGAACGGCAGCGCTCCCTCATTGGGATAGGCATAGACCATGTCGCCCGGCCGGAAGCGCGCCGCCAGCCAGCGCACTGCGCCATACCAATTTTGCGGTGGCCCGCCCGATCGCGCCCTGATGTCGATCGCGATCATCTGTCCCAGCATCAGCGCGAAGGCGATCGCCGCCAGCCAACGCCGCCAGCCCGACTGCGTCGCGGCTCCCGTCGCGATCAGCAATGCGGCCGGAATCGCAACGGGCGTCATCGTCCGCATGATGAAGACGGGCGCCAGCAGCGCTGAAATCCCGACAGACAGCGCCACCGGCAGCAGCCCCGTCAGCAACAGCATGATGAGCGCCCGCCGCCGCTCGCCTGTTCGCGCCAGTACCCTCGTCCCCATCGCCGCGAGCAGCCCCGCCGCGATTCCCAGCAGCACGCCTGGCCCGGCATAGAGCATCAGCAGCCGCCAGGGCAGCGGCCACCAGCGGAAGGTGAGCCAGGTCGATTTCACCCAGGTCGGCGCCTGATCGACCAGGATCATGAGCGCCGGCAGCCAGGCGAGCGCCACCAGCACATGCCCGCCGAGGAAGATCATCCATTCGCGCGCGCGCGTCTCCTTCCGCGCCACTGCCAATAGCGCAGCGAGCCCCAGTGCCGCCGCATAGAGCAGCCCCAGATTGTGGAGCCACATCATCAGCGCGAGCGCGACGAGATAGAAAGCGAACGGCCCCCGCGCGATCCGCCCGTCCGTGCCGGCATGGCGCAGGACGCGCAGAAGCGCCCAGATGGCAGTCGCATAGACCAGGATCATCAGCGGGTAGGGGCGCACCTCGCGCCCCATCTGCACGGTGAGCGGCGCGAAGGCGGCGAAGGCGAGCGCGGCCAGCATCATCGCCGCCGTCCGCTGCCGGCCGAGGCCGATGATCCGCGCCAGCTCGCGCGCGGCGAGCGCGGCCACCGGCATCGTTGCCAGCGCGCTGGCGAAGCCGAATGAACGGAGCGCCACCAGCCCGTCGCCGAAGATCAGCGTCCACAGCCGGACGAGCGAATAATAAAAGGGCGGATGCGTCTCGTAACGCGGCACCACCTGCCACAGAAAGGCGAAGCCCTTGCCCGCCGCATAGGCGCTATAGGCCTCGTCCAGCCATAGCGGCGTCACGGTCACCTTCCAGATGCGAAACGCCATGCCGCCTGCGATCAGCAGCAGCGCCGCCAGCGCCCACCAGCGCTTCAGCCGATCATCCTTCATTCCGGTCATCACCCGCGCGGTAGAGGAAGCCCGCGCCCGCGACAATGAACAGATGCCGTCCAACCCACTGTCCGAACGGCCGAGCCCCCGCTATCGACGCAGCATCGCGATCGCCTTCATCAATCCGCTTGTCGCGGATGCCCGGCGCGCCATAAGGGGGCTCGGATGTTCCGACCAAATCTCCCCCCGGTGGAAACGCCGTCCGGCTGGTGGAACAGCCGTATCTTCCTCGCCCTTCTGGTGCTGGCGGCGGCGATTCCGCTCCTTCGCCCCGATATCGCGCCCGTCACCGATCTGATGGGCCATATGGGCCGCTATCGGGTCGAGATATCCGATCCGGATTCGCAGCTTCGCAACCTCTATTATGATTTCCGCTGGGCGCTGATCGCCAATCTCGGCGTCGATCTGCTGATCCTGCCGATGGCCAAGATCTTCGGGCTCGAGCTCGGCGTGAAGCTGATCGTGATGGCGATCCCGATGCTCACCGTATCGGGCATGCTGCTGATCGCGCGCGAGGTGCATGGCCGTGTGCCGCCCGTCGCCTTCTTCGCCTTGCCGCTGGCCTATAGCTACACCTTCCAGTGGGGCTTCGTGAATTTCCTGCTGTCCATGGCGCTGGCCTTCAATGCCTGGGCGCTGTGGCTGCGGCTCGGCCGCACGGGGCGGCTCCGGCTCCGGGCGGGGCTATTCGTCGCGATCGGCATCATCCTCTATATCGCCCATGTCTTCGGCTGGGCGGTGCTCTGCCTGCTCGCCTTCGCGTCGGAAGTGGTGCGTTTCCGCGATCGGGGCCGGGGCTTCATCGCCAGCATCTGGTATGGCGGCTGGGCCTGTCTGCCGCTCGCGCCGCCTTTGTTGCTGATGGCCCTGTGGCGCAGCGGCGATGCCAAGGGCGGCAACGCTGACTGGTTCTACTGGCGCGCCAAATATGTCTACATGCTCTCGGCGCTGCGCAATCATGTGCGCTGGTTCGATATCGCTTCGATCAGCCTGCTCTGGGCGCTGATCGCGCTCGGCCTCACCCGGCTCGGCTTGCTGATGAACCGCACGCTCGGCATCGCCGCGCTGCTGCTTGGTATCGCCTATCTGCTGCTGCCGCGCGTGCTGATCGGATCGGCCTATGCCGATATGCGCCTTGCCCCTTATGTCGTGATGGTGGCGGTGATCGGCCTGTCGCTGCGCACGCCGTCCCGGTTGGTGGCGCAGATCGTCGCGGTCCTGGGCATCGCCTTCTTCGCCGCGCGGCTTACCGTCTCGACGATCCATTATGCCGAGATCGATCGGCTCCATACTGATCAGCTGCGCGCGATCGATCATATGAAGGAAGGCGCGCGCGTATTCGCGATGGTCGAGCTGCGCTGCCTTGGCCTGTGGGATTCGTCGCGGATGGAGCATCTCGGCGCGATGGTGATCGTGCGCCGCCGGGGCTTTGTGAACGGCCAGTGGACCGCGGCCGGCGCGCAGCTCATCACGATCAAATATGCGCCCGCCAAGGGCTATGCCGAGGATCCGACGCAGATATTGCGCCCCGGCCGCTGCCGCCAGCGCGGCGCCAAACGTTATCCCGAAGGGCTCTACACCCTGCCGCCGGGCGCCTTCGACTATGTCTGGCTGATCGATATGCCGCGCAGCAAATGGCGCGCCTTCCCCGGCCTCACGCCGATCTGGAACGGCGGCGCGCGCGGGTTGCTCTACAGGGTCGATCCGCCGCGCGAGAAGGCGCCGGCACGGCCCTGGTCCGGGCCGGTCGCGGTCAATGTCGAACGGGAGACAGGCTGAACGTCGGCCTCCGCCGGTTCAGGCCGCGCGCGGCTCTTCCACCGGCACCGCGACTGCCGCCAGCGATATGCCGAAGGGCAGGTAGGCGCGCGTCACCATATGCCGTTCTGCGCCGAACAGCCGCGCGAGCAGTGCATTGACCGGCGCGGGCGGGGTCGCATCGTCGCCGCCTTCGCGCCCGGTGAGCTTGCCGATCCCGCGCACCGCCACGATCAGCGGGAAGAGCAGGCTGTTGAAATGGCTCCGATGGCTGATCCGGAAACCGGCGTTTGCAAAGACGTCGGTCAGCGTGCGTTCGGTGTAGCGCCGCTGATGATGATGCGCCACGTCATGCGCGCTCCACAGCCAGGGGGCGGCAGGCACGGTGACGATGATCCGCCCGCCCGGTGCCAGCTTGGCCTTGAGCGCGACCAGCGCCTCGCGGTCCGCCGGAATATGTTCCAGCACGTCGAACAGCACGATCAGGTCGTAATATCCGTCCTCCAGCGCCACGCCGTCGGGCAGATAGCCACCCTTGATGGCGAGGCCCGTGCGCTGCGCGGCGAAGGCGCGCGCATGGTCGTCCGGCTCGATCGCATCCACCTGCCCGAATTGCTGCAGCATGGCGATGTTCGATCCGGTGCCGCAGCCTACTTCCAATATCTTGAGCGGCCGTTCCGCCGGACGATGCTTGCGCAGCAGCTCCGTCACAATCCTGCGCCGGCCGACGAACCACCAATGATCCCGATCGATCTCGGCCATCCGGTCGTAAACGGCGCGGTCCATTCATTGCCTCTCCGAATGCGCATCGCCCATGCCGATGCGCTCACGCACTACATAGATGGGTCTGTGTTTCGTCTCGACCAATATTCTTCCGACATATTCGCCGAGTATGCCGAGCGACAGCAACTGCACCCCGCCGAGGAACAGGGTCGCCACCATGATCGAGGCATAGCCCGGCACGTCGATGCCGCTCACGATGGTGCGGATCGCGAGGAAGCCGGCATAGCCCAGTGCTATGATCGCGATCACCGCGCCCAGATAGCTCCATACCCTGAGCGGCACGGTGGAGGCGGATGTGATCCCGTCGATGGCGAGCGTCCAGAGCTTCCAGTAATTGAACTTGGTTTCGCCCACCATGCGTTCGGCGCGATCATATTCCACCGCCGTCTGGCGGAAGCCGGACCAGGCGAACAACCCCTTCATGAAGCGGTTGCGCTCGGGCATCTTCCTGATGACGTCCACCACCTTGCGGTCGAGCAGGCGGAAATCCCCGGCATGTTCGGGAATCTTGTCCATCGAAAGCCAGTTGTGCGCGCGATAGTAAAGGTCGGCGGTCAGCCTTTTGGGCAGGCTGTCGGTCATCCGGTTGCGCCGGACGCCATAGACCACCTCATATCCTTCGCGCCATTTGGCGAGCATGTCGCCGATCACCTCGGGCGGGTCCTGCAGGTCCACGTCGATCGGCACGACGGTGCGGCCGCGTACATGGTCGAGGCCCGCCGAAAGTGCTGCCTCCTTGCCGAAATTGCGCGAGAGGGAAAGGCCGCGCACGCGGGCATCGCGCGCATTGGCGGCGCAGATGGCGGCGAGCGTTGCATCTTGGCTGCCATCGTCGATGAACAATATCTCCCAGCTCTCGCCGCCGCCATCCGGCGCGCGCAGCGCATCGAGCACGGCCGAAACGCGCGAGACGAAGGGGCCGATCGCGGCCTCCTCATTCTTCACCGGCACGATCAGGGATAAAGTGAGCGACGCCTCTTCCATAGTCTCTTCAATCGAAAACCCAGACACGGTTCAGCCAAAAGACGATCACCGGCGTCACCGTCGCGATCGGGATCAGCGGCAGCAGCGGCGGCAGATGCAGCAGTCCCGTGATCAGCCACACCCACAGGCTGTTCAGCCCGAAGCTCAGCAACGATACCGCCACGAATTTCCCGCCCGTCCGCGCGACATTGTCGCGCCGGCCATGCCCCCGGAAGCTCCATCGACTGTGCAGCACATAGCCCAGCACAACGGCCACCGCATAGCCCGCCACATTGGCGATCAGCGGCGCCACATGCAGCGCCTGCACCATCGCGGCATAAACCAACGCATAGACGCCCGTGACGAAGCCGCCCGTCAGCCCATAGCGGATGAATTGGGCCAGCATCTCGCGCCGTGCGGCGTTGCCGCCGCCGATCATGTCCGCCATCCGTCCAGCCTTCCGCTTGCCCTTTGCGGCGCACGCCCTAAAGCGCGGGCGGGCTTATGGGAATAGCGTGGGTGAAAAGGCTGTTCGACGATCGCCAGGCGACACATTGGCGGCGCTGGCTCCTTCTCTGCTGGGTGGCGGCCGCCATCTGGATGCTCGTCCAGCGCTGGCCGGGCATAATATGGCTCGCGCTGCCCGATACGGACGACAATGTTCGTCTGGCGCAGGTCCGCGCGCTCATCGCCGGGCAGGGCTGGTATGATCTGCGTCAGTACAAGCTCGATCCGCCGCTCGGCGCCAATATCCACTGGTCGCGCTTGGTCGATCTGCCGATCGCGGCGGTGATGCTCATCGTGAAGCCCTTTTTCGGAGGGCTCGTCGCGCAGAAGGCGGCGGTCGCGGCGGCGCCGGTCATGGTGTTCGGCGCCGCGCTCTACGCGCTGGGGCTGGCGGTGCGCCGGTTGGTGGCACCTTGGGCTTTCCTGCTCGCCGCTGCGATCCTCTTCTGCGGCCAGAATGCCATGAACATGTGGATGCCGCTGCGCATCGATCATCATGGCTGGCAGCTCGCGACCTTGATTCTGATGGTCGCCGGATTGGCCGATCCCAAGCCGTTTCGCGGCGGCATCACCGCGGGCCTCGCCACCGCCGCCTCGCTCGCCATCGGGCTGGAGCTCTTGCCCTATCTCGCGCTCGGCGGCGCGATGACGGCCTTATGGTGGGTGGTCGATCGCGGCCAGGCGGATCGGCTGCGGGGCTATGGCATCGCGCTCGGCGCAGGCAGCGCGATCGGCTTCGCGCTCTTCGCTTCCTATGACAATCGCCAGCTCGTCTGCGATGCGCTGTCGCCCGTCTATTTGTCCGCAACGCTCGCCGGCGGCGCGTTGCTCGTCCTCCTGGCCTCGTTCCGGATCGAGGCGCGCGGCCTCCGCCTCGCCGCCGTGCTTGCCGCCGGCGCGCTGCTCGGCCTCGCCTTCGCGCTCGCCTGGCCGCAATGTCTCGGCCGGCCGGAGCGGCTCACGCCCGAGCTGGAACGGCTCTGGTTCGCCAATGTCCGCGAGGCCAAGCCCGTCTACCAGCATGGCTGGCGCCTGACATTGCAGATCGTGGCGCTGCCCGTGGCGGGCGTGATCGGCAGCCTGGTCGCGCTGTGGCGCGCGCGCGCGACCGATCGGCTGATGCCCTGGGCCGCGGTCACGCTGCTCTGCACTCTCTCCGCCGCGCTGCTCCTGTGGCAGACGCGCGCGGCGCCCGCCGCCCAGCTCCTCGCCGTGCCTGGCGCGACCGCGCTCGGCTGGCTGCTCCTGCCCTGGCTGATGCGCCGTTCGATTCCCATCCGCCTGGCCGCCGCCGTCGCTTTGTTCGTGGCGCTTTCGGGCTCGGTCGCGGATCTCGTCGTCCGCGCCATCCCCGCGCAGCCGGCGAGCAAGTCGCGCAGGGTGATCAATCTCGCCAACCGCCGCTGCCCTACCCTGCCCGCGCTCCGGCCGATCGCGCGCATGCCGGCGACGACGATCCTCACCTTCGTCGATTTCGGGCCGCGCCTGATCGCCGTCACGCATCACAGCGCGATCGCCGGCCCCTATCATCGCAACCAGCAGGCGATCCTCGACGTGCAGCACAGCTTCCGCGCCAAATCGCCGGAGGTCGCGCATGAGGTGATGCGCCGCCATGGCGCAACCCTGCTGCTGCTCTGCCCGGGCATGTCCGAATCGACGCTCTATGCCAGCCAGAATCGCGACGGTTTCTACATGCAGCTTCAGCGCGGGCAGGTGCCGGGCTGGCTGGAAGCCGTGCCGCTCCCCGAAAAATCGCCCTTCAAGCTTTGGAAGCGGATCGACTGACCGTTTCCCGTCGCCCCTGCGAAGGCCCCGCCTGCGCTGGGACGATGGAGAAGGTCTTGAGGAGAAGGTCTTAAACCCCGACGCTCGCCTTGATTCCGTCGATCACGAATTGCGCCGCCAGTGCGGCCAGCAGCACGCCCAATATGCGCGTGATCATCGCCTCCAGCTTCTGCCCCAGCACGCGCATGATCGGCCCGGCCGCGAGCAGCGCCATCGCTGTCAGCATCAGCACCGCGGCGAGCGCCGCCAGCACGATCGCGGTCTCCATCGTGCCATTGCTGCGCGAGGTGAGCAGCATGGTGGTCGCGATCGATCCCGGCCCCGCGATCATCGGGATCGCCATGGGGAAGACGGAGATATCTTCTATCTCGCGCTGTTCCTCGCTCGCCTGCTTGCTGATCTTCTCGGCCCGGTCTTCGCGCTTCTGGGTGCGCTTTTCGAACACCATCTCGAGCGCGATCAGGAACAGCATGATGCCGCCCGCCGTGCGGAACGCGTCCAGGCTGATGCCCAGCGCGCCCAGCAGCGCCTCGCCCGCCAGCGCGAAGATCAGCAATATGCCGGTCGCCACGCCCACCGAGCGCAGCGCCATGGCGCGCCGGTGCACCGCCGATCCGCCGCGCGTCAGGCTGGCGAAGATCGGCGCGCAGCCCGGCGGATCGATCACCACGAACAGGGTGACGAAGGCGGAAAGGAATAATGTGATCACAGATCGGCCGGGGCCGCGAATCCGCTGCGTCGATGCGCCGCCACCAGCGTGTTGCGTAACAGCACCGCAATCGTCATCGGTCCCACGCCGCCCGGCACGGGCGTGATCGCGCCCGCCACGGCTTCGGCTTCGGCGAAATCGACATCGCCCACCAGCCGGCTCTTGCCCGCTTCGCCCGCCACCCGGTTGATGCCGACGTCGATCACGGTGGCGCCCGGCTTCAGCCAGTCGCCTTTCACCATTTCCGGCCGGCCGACCGCCGCCACCACGATATCCGCGCGGCGCACCACCCCGGCCAGGTCGCGGGTGCGCGAATGGGCGATGGTCACGGTGCAATTCTCGGCGAGCAGGAGCTGCGCCATCGGCTTGCCGACGATGTTGGATCGGCCGATCACCACCGCCTCCAGCCCCGAAAGATCGCCCAGCCGGTCCTTCAGCAGCATGATGCAGCCGAGCGGGGTGCAGGGCACGAAGCCCGGCTGCCCCACCGCCAGCCGTCCGGCATTGACGACATGGAATCCGTCGACATCCTTGGCGGGCGAGATCGCCGCGATCACCGCCGCCTCGTCCATATGCGGCGGCAGCGGCAGTTGCACGAGTATGCCGTCGACATGCTCGTCGCGATTGAGCGACTCGATCAGGTCGAGCAGCTCCTCCTGGCGTGCCGTGGCGGGCAGGCGATGCTCGATGCTCTCCATCCCCGCCTCGCGGGTCGCCTTGCCCTTGGAGCGTACATAGACGGCGCTCGCCGGATCCTCGCCCACCAGCACGACGGCCAGCCCGGGCGCACGGCCCGCCTTGGCGACGAAGCCGGGCACGGCCGCCGCGATCCGCCTCCTCAGCGAAGCGGCGAAGGCCTTGCCGTCGATGATGTCAGCGCGCATCGACCGCCTCAGTAGAGCGAGGCGATGAGATTGGGCAGGATGATGCTGCGCACGATCTGGATCAGCAGCAGCACGACCAGCGGGGAGAGGTCCAGCGATCCGAAATCGGGCAGGATGCGGCGGATCGGCCGGTAGAGCGGCTCGGTCATCCGGTCGAGTCCCTGGAGGAACTGGCGGACCAAATCATTGTGGACGTTGATCACGTTGAATGCGACCAGCCAGGAAAGCACCGCCTGGATGATGATGATCCACGACAATACCCGCAGCAGCAGGTCGATGATCTGGAACAGGGCGATCATGCAATTCCCTTCTCGACGATGGCGTCAGCCCTAGCCGAAATGGCGGGGGCGGAACAATGGCGGGCTTCCCTGGGGTTCTCTCCGGTCCTTGGGCCGGCTTCGCCCCGCCGGGCGCGGTACAGGAATTTATCCCAGCCGCACGAGCGTGCCCGCGCCCTGCTTGGTGAATATCTCGATCAGCATCGCATGCGGCACCCGCCCGTCCAGGATCACCGCCGCGTCGACGCCGCCTTCCACCGCATGAACGCAGGTTTCCAGCTTCGGGATCATGCCGCCGCTGATCGTTCCGTCCTCGCGCAGCCGGTCGATCTCGGACGGGGTCAGGTCCGTCATCAGCCGCTTCTGCTTGTCGAGCACGCCCGCCACGTCGGTCAGCAGGAACAGCCGTTCCGCGCCCGTCGCGATCGCCAGCGCGCCCGCCATCGTGTCCGCATTGATATTATAGCTCTGGCCGTCGGGCCCTACGCCGATCGGCGCCACCACCGGGATCATGCCCGCCTTGGAAATCGTGTCCAGCACGCGCGTGTCGATATCGTCGGGCTCGCCGACGAAGCCCAGATCGGTTTCGCGCTGCACCTTGGCGGCGGTGACGAGCCGTCCGTCCTTGCCCGAAATGCCCACCGCCCGGCCGCCCGCCTGGCCGATCCAGGAGACGAGCTCCTTGTTGATCGTGCCGCACAGCACCATCTCGGCTACCTTCATCGTCGCCGCGTCGGTCACGCGCAGGCCATCGACGAAGCGGCTTTCGACCCCCATCGTCTTCAGCATCGCGCCGATCTGCGGGCCGCCGCCATGCACCACCACAGGGTTGATGCCCACCGCCTTCAGCAGCACCACATCCTCGGCGAAATCGCGCGCCAGCTCGGGATCGCCCATCGCATGGCCGCCATATTTCACGACGAAGGTGGATCCCGCATAGCGCTGCAGATAGGGCAGCGCCTCGGTGAGCGTTTCGGCCTTGGCGAGCAGGCGGGGATCGGGGGCATGATCGGTCATGCGCCGCGCCATAACCTGTCGCTGCGCATGCTCAAAACCAAACCTGCAGCATTTTTTGCGCGATAATGCCGATATTCCGGCATCAGCCCGCGCGGATTGGCGGGAAAAGCCTCAGCCTGCCCGGTCGAGCCGCCTTCCCAGCGCGACGAACAGATAGATTAGCGGCGGCACCATCACGGCGGACAGCACGACTTTCGACAGGGCTTGGCCGGGCAGTATCTGCATTACCGGTTCGACGCCATAAAAGGCGATGGTGATGAACAGGCCGGTGTCGACGAGCTGCGATATGATGCTCGCCACCAGCGCGCGCAGCCATAAGAGCCGCCCCTCGCTGCGTTTCATCGCGGTGAAGATCGTCACATTCAATATCTGCGAAATGCCATAGGCGATCATGCCGGCCAGCATCATCCGCGCGGACTGGCCGAGAAGCCCCTCGAAGATCGGCTGCTTTTCGGCCCAGAAGGGGGCGGGCGGCAATGCTATCACCAGCCGGATCAGGATCATCGCGGCGACCAGCGGCACGAATCCGAACAGCACCAGCCGGTTCGCCGTGTCGCGTCCGTGCAGTTCGGCGGTGGCACTCGACGTCACCACCAGCACCAGGAAGGCGAAGATCCCGGCCTCGACCGCCAGGGGGCCCAGCGCCACCAGCTTCACCCCCAGCACGCCCGCAATGCACACCAGACCCCCGTAAAGCGTCGCGAACACGAACAGCGAACGGGGGATTCCGCCGATATTGGCGGCCGGGGATGTGGACATGGAATGAGCGACCTTGGCAGAAGCTGAAGGACCGCTCGTATCAAGCGGGCGCGCCCGGCACTAGCGGCAATATAAATCGTTTCTTTGCCGAAACTGGCCTCGGAAAGGTTTCATAAGCCGTAACGCGATGCTGAACTTTCAGCGCGTCGGAACCGGCTCGTCGCCCGAATAATCATAAAATCCCCGCCCCGTCTTCCGCCCGAGCCAACCCGCCTCGACATATTTCACGAGCAGCGGCGCCGGCCGGAACTTCGGATCGCCGGTCGTGTCGAACAGGACGCGCACGATGCTGAGCATCGTGTCGAGCCCGATGAAGTCGGCAAGCTGGAGCGGCCCCATCGGATGGTTGAGTCCGAGCCGGATCCCGGCATCGATGTCCCCTATATTGGCGACGCCCTCGCCCAGCGCGAAGCAGGCCTCGTTGATCAGCGGCGTCAGGATGCGATTGACGATGAAGCCCGGCGCGTCATTGGCATGCACCACCTGCTTGCCCAGCGCCTGGGCAAATCCCTCCACCATCGCCACCGTCGCGTCGGACGTCGCGAGCCCGCGGATCAGCTCGATCAGCCCCATCAGCGGCACCGGATTGAAGAAATGCACCCCCACGAAGCGGGTCGGATCGGGGGCCGCCTGCGCCAGGCGGGTGATGGGGATGGAGGAGGTGTTGGAGGCGAGAACCGCATCCGCCGCCAGCACTTTGCCTACTTGGCCGAAGATCGCGCGCTTCACCTCCTCTCGCTCGGTCGCCGCCTCGATCACCAGCTCGGCAGGCGCAAAGCCGGCGACGTCGCCGATCGGCTCGATGCGGGCGAGCGCCTGCTCACGCGCATCCGGCTCGAGCTTGCCCTTCTCGACGAGCTTGGCGAGCGCCCTGGCAATGCCGTCCTTGCCCTTGGCGGCGACCTCGATCGAGACGTCGGAGAGGAGGACATGATAGCCCGCCTGCGCGCTCACCTGGGCGATGCCCGCCCCCATCTGGCCCGCGCCGATCACCCCCACGCTCTTCATCGCCACTCTCCCCAGCATCCTCTCGGGCTTGTGATAGGGGCGGGCGCGGAAGGCCGCAATGTCAAGGCGCGGCAGGCTCGACGCGCGCTTCCGCGAGGATCAGCGCGAACAGGCCCTGGGCATCGGTCCATTCGGCAAGCGGCGTCCAGCCGCCGGCGGAGAGGAGCAGGCGGGCGCTGCGCGGATCATATTTATGGCTGTTCTCGCTGTGGATCGTCTCGCCCGCCGCCATGGCGAAGCGTCGGCCGGACACGGCGAAGGCGATATCGCGCATCGCCTCCAGATGCATTTCGATCCGTGCTTCGGCGTCGTTCCAGATGGCGCGATGGCGGAAGGCGTCGACGGGAATGTCGCCGCCCAGCTCGCGATTGATCCGGTGCAGCAGGTTCAGGTTGAAGCGGGCGGTGACGCCGGCGGCATCGTCATAGGCCGGGATCAATATCTCCTCGCTCTTCACCCGATCCATACCGATCAGCAGCATCGCGCCTTGTCCCAGCGTTTCGGCCATGGCGCGCAAAAGGTCCACCGCGGCGCGCGGCGCCATATTGCCGATGGTCGATCCGGGAAAGAAGCCGAGCTTGGGCAGCCTTGCGATCGCCCAGGGCAGCGGGATCGCGCGGAGGAAATCGGCCTCGACCGGCAGGATCGGCAGATCCGGAAAGATCCCTGCTAGGACGGCGGAGGAATCGCGCAGGAATTCGCCCGAAATATCGATCGGCACATAGGCGGCCGGCGCCACCGCCGAAAGCAGGTGCGGCGTCTTGGCAGACGAGCCCGAGCCGAATTCGATCACCGCCCGTCCCGCGCCTGTTATCCGGCCCATCTCCCTGCCATGAGCGGCGAGCAGCGCGGTTTCGGTACGTGTCGGATAATATTCGGGAAGCTCGGTGATCGCCTCGAACAGTTCCGAGCCCGCACGATCATAGAGCCAGCGGGCGGGGATCGCGCGGGGCCGGGCGGCGAGGCCGGCGAGCACATCATCCCGAAAGGAGGCGATGTCGGCGCTGCGGGGCGGCCGGGCGAGATCGAGCAGCATCGTCACAGATCCTTCGCCAGACGAAGCCCGCTGAACTGCCAGCGCTGCCAGGGATGGAAGAAGTTGCGGTAGGATGCGCGCGAATGGCCGCGCGGCGTGGCGCAGCTTGCACCCCTCAGCACGCACTGGCCCGACATGAACTTGCCATTATATTCGCCGACCGCGCCTTCCGCCGGCCGGAAGCCGGGATAGGGCAGGAAAGCGCTGCCGGTCCATTGCCACACATCGCCGAACATCTGGCGAAGCCCGGCGCCGGGCGGGGCCGCGCGCGGACGGACGGGGCCTGCCCTGTCGAGCTGGTTGCCCGATGCGGGATCGATCGCGGCGGCGGCGCTCTCCCATTCCGCTTCGGTCGGCAGCCGCGCCCCGGCCCAGCGGGCATAGGCGTCGGCTTCGTAGAAGCTGATATGCGAGACGGCGGCGGCGGGATGGAGCGGGTGCAGCCCGTCGAGCGCAAATCCCTGCCAACCTCCTTCGTCGTCCTGTCGCCAGTAGAGCGGCGCCTCTATCCGCTCATGCTGCCGCCATGCCCAGCCGTCGGACAGCCAATATTCGGGCCGATGATAGCCGCCATCCTCCATGAACATCCGCCATTCGGCATTGGTGACGAGCCGGTCGGCCAGGGCATGGGGATGCAGCAGCACGGCATGGCGCGGGCCTTCGCAATCGAAGCCGAAGCCCTGGCCGTCATGGCCGATCTCCACCACACCCTCCCGCCCTTTGATCCAGCCGAGCGGCGGGGGCAGGGGGGCGGGCTGCGCGCGGGGATGATCCCAGACGGCGGGCGCCAGCGGATTTTCCGCGAACAGCGCCAATATGTCGGTCAGGATCAGCTCCTGATGCTGCTGCTCATGGTGGATGCCGAGCGTCACCAGATCGCGCGCCGGCTCCGCCAGGCCGGGCAGGGCGGCCAGCAGCGCCGAATCGACATGAGCGCGCCAGGCGAGCAGCTCGTCCAGCCCCGGCCGGGTCAGCATCCCGCGCCGGTCGCGCGCGTGGCGGGCGCCTTCGGCCTCATAATAGCTGTTGAAGAGATAGGCGAAGCGCGCGTCATAGGCGCGATAGCCCGGCACATGATCGCGCAGGACGAAGCTTTCGAAGAACCAGCTCGTATGGGCGAGATGCCATTTGGCCGGCGATGCGTCGGGCATCGGCTGGACGGTGGCGTCGGCGTCGGAAAGCGGCGCCACCAGCGCTTCGCTCAAGCCCCGCGTCGCGCGATAGGATTGTTCGAGCCCATCGTGCCCAGCCGTCGGCAGCGCGCGTGCAGCCATGTTCGTTCCTGTCCCGCTAGCCCCCGGCAGCATGTCAAACCGCCGTCCGTGCAGAAGGTTGCACCGGCGATTCGATCGGGTCCGTGGCCGCGCCGCTCAGCGCGTGGCGCCGGGCTTCCAGAGTATGTCGCCGGCGCCGCCCGCATTGAGCAGCCGGGCGAGGACGAACAGATGGTCCGACAGCCGGTTCACATAGGCCAGCGCCTGGGGATTGAGCGATACCGCCTGCGATGCGGCGACCATCGTCCGCTCCGCGCGGCGCACGATCGCGCGGGCGAGATGGAGATAGGCGGAGGCGGGATGGCCGCCGGGCAGGATGAAGCTGGTGAGCGGGCTCAGCCCCTCGTTCATAATGTCGATGTCATGCTCAAGCCGCTCGACCTGACTCGCTATGATGCGCAGCTCCATTTCGGAGGGCGTGAACTGCTCGCCGGGGGTCGCGAGGTCCGCGCCCAGATCGAACAGCTCATTCTGGATTCGCACGACCATCTCGCGCTCGGGCCCCTCGTGCAGATGGAGGAGCGCGAGGCCCAGCGCCGAATTGGCTTCGTCGACATCGCCGATCGCGGCGATGCGCGGATCGGATTTGGCGACGCGCGATCCATCGACCAGCCCCGTCGTGCCGGCGTCACCCGTGCGGGTGTAGATCTTGTTGAGCTTGACCAAGGGGCTCAGCCGGAGCGGGCGAGCAGCAGGAACAGGATCACGAGAATGATCGCGAGCGCCTGAAACTGGATGCGCCGCCACATCATCCGGTTCTGCCGCTGGCCGGAAAGATTGGGGCCGGTGCCGAGCAGGTCCTTCTCGCTCGTCTTCAGGAAGATCACGATGCCGCGTACCAGCGCAACCAGCGCCGCGATGGCGGCGAGGATGATCAGGACGAGGAGGAAGGTCTGCATCCTTCCAATCTAGGCATTGGCGGATGCAAAGCCAATGGGAAGGACCCCGCGGCGAATATCCGCGACGAGCCGCTGCGGATCGACCCCGGCTTCACGCAGCGCGGCAAGCGTCGGCGCGCCGTCGCGTTTGGCGAGGCGGCGACCATCGGGGCCGGTGAGCAGCGGATGATGATGGTAGCGCGGGGTGGACAGGCCGAGCAGCGCCTGGAGCAGGCGATGCACATGGGTGGCCGCGAACAGGTCCCGCCCGCGCACCACGTCGGTCACGCCCTGCGCCGCATCGTCGATGGTCACGGCGAGATGGTAGGAGGTGGGCGCATCCTTGCGCGCGAGGACTACATCGCCATGCGCCTGCGGATCGGCATCGACCGTTCCGGCAAATGCGTCCTGCCAGCGGAGCGGCCCGGCGCGCGCCACGGCCCGGGCCATGTCGATCCGCCAGGCATGAGGTTCCTGCGCGATGCGCCGCTCCTGCTCCTCCTGCGGCAGCATGCGGCAGGTGCCGGGATAGATCGGCCCGTCCGGCCCCTGGGGAGCGGATGCGCTCGCGGCGATTTCGGCAGCAATCGCGGCGCGGGTGCAGAAGCAGGGATAGAGAAGGCCCTGCCGGTGAAGCGCATCCAATGCCTCGTGATAAGCGGGGAGGCGCGTCGACTGGAGAAGGGGCTCGCCATCCCAATCGAGCCCGATCCAGCGTAAATCCTCAAGGATTCCCATGATATGTTCGTGACGGGCGCGGCCAGGATCGATATCTTCGATGCGCAGCAGGAATCGGCCGCCCGCGCCGCGTGCGAGGTCGTAAGCGCTGAGCGCCGAGAAGGCATGGCCGAGATGCAGCCGGCCGGTCGGGCTCGGGGCGAAGCGGGAAACGATGCCGTCCATCAAAACGGGCCTTGACCGCGAGTCGGCGGCCATGCTGTCATGGCCCCGTCACGCTCTTCGGGCAGGGGCGGGATCGACGGAGACGCGGCCGGTTCGGCATCGCGTTCCGAGTGCGACGGGACCGGGCGGTCGATAAGCTGGACGTGGGCTCCGCAAAGCGGAGGCCTTGGTCGTTCATGTATCATCCCGATCTCATCCGACATCCGGACAGTTGCCCGGCGCTGGTGCTCAACGCCGATTATACGCCGCTCAGCTATTATCCGCTCAGCCTGTGGCCATGGCAGACGGCGGTGAAGGCGGTATTCCTCGAACGGGTCGATATCGTCGATCATTATGAGCGTGAGGTGCGAAGCCCCACCCAGACGATCAAGCTCCCTTCGGTGATTGCGCTGCGCCAATATGTCCGTCCTTCGGAATATCCCGCCTTCACCCGTTTCAACCTGTTCCTGCGTGATCGCTTTCAATGCCAATATTGCGGCTCGCCCCATGATCTGACCTTCGATCATGTCATACCGCGGGCGCAGGGCGGGCGCACCACCTGGGAGAATGTGTCCACCGCCTGCGCGCCATGCAACCTCCGCAAGGGCGGACGCACGCCGAAACAGGCCCATATGACGCTGGCGGAAAGGCCGATCCGCCCGACCAGCTGGCAGTTGCAGGAAAATGGCCGCAGCTTCCCGCCCAACTATCTCCACCAGAGCTGGCGCGACTGGCTCTACTGGGATGTCGAATTGGAGGCTTGAGAAATAGGCTGCATTGCCGCACGACGGAATAATGAATCACGTCCCTCCGATCGCCCAGAATCCCGACATTCGCTTCCTCGGTCGCCTGTTGGGTGACGTGATCCGCGCCTATGACGGGGAGGCGCTGTTCCGGCGGATCGAATATATCCGCTCCTCCTCGGTCGACCGGGCGCGGGGCGTGGCGGGCGCGGACGCGATCGATCCGGGCCTCGATGCCCTGTCGCTGGACGATACGCTCGCCTTCACCCGGGGCTTCATGCTCTTCTCGATGCTCGCCAATCTGGCCGAGGATCGGCAGGGCGTCACGGCCGAGCCGGGGGCCGATGTCGCCGCAGCGCTCGAACGGCTGGAGGCGGAGGGGATCGGCCGCGATCAGGCTCTGGCGCTGCTCGATGGCGCCCTGGTCGTTCCCGTGCTGACCGCGCATCCCACCGAGGTGCGCCGCAAGAGCATGATCGATCATCGCAACAAGATCGCGGAGCTGCTCCGCATGAAGGATCTCGGGCGGGAGGAGACGCCCGAAGGCGATCTGATCGATCAGGCGATCCTGCGCCAGATCGCGCTGCTCTGGCAGACGCGCCCCCTGCGCCGCGAGCGGCTTTATGTCGCCGACGAGGTGGAAACGGCGCTGTCCTATATGCGCGATACCTTCCTGCCCGTGCTGCCGGCGCTCTACGCCCGGTGGGAACGCGCGCTCGGGCGGCGGCCCAGAAGCTTTCTGCGTCCCGGCACCTGGATCGGCGGCGATCGGGACGGCAATCCCAATGTCACGGCGGAATCGCTCCGGCTCGCACTTTCGCGCTCCGCCGAGACGGTGCTCGCCCATTATCTCGAGCAGCTTCATGCGCTGGGCGCCGAGCTGTCCATTTCGACCGAACTCGCCGCGATCACGCCGCAGATCGAGGCGCTGGTCGATACCAGCCATGATGACAGCCCAGCGCGCCGCGACGAGCCCTATCGCCGCGCGATCACCGGCATCTATTCGCGGCTTGCCGCGACCTTCCGTTCCGTTACCGGCAAGTCGCCTGCCCGTCCGCCCTCGACCGAGGCCGAGCCCTATTCAGATCCCGCCACCTTCCGACGGGATCTGGTCGCCCTGGCCCGTGGCCTTGCCTCCGCCGGAGGCGGCGCGCTGGCGTCCGGCGGCGCGCTTGGCCGGCTGATTCGCTCGGTCGAGACGTTCGGCTTCCATCTCGCCACGCTCGATCTGCGCCAAAACGCCGATGTGCATGAGCGTGTCGTGGCCGATCTGCTCAAGGTGGCCGGCGTCGAGGCGGATTATCTTTCCCTCGACGAGGAAGCGCGCGTCGCGCTGCTCCGCCGGGAGCTTGGCGGCGCGCGGCTGCTCGCCAGCCCCTATGCGGATTATGCGGAGGAGACGCTGTCCGAGCTCGCCATTGTGCGGGCGGCGGCGGAGGCCCATGCCAAATATGGCAAGGGTTCGATCACCACCTACATCATCTCCAAGGCGGCGACCGTCTCGGACCTGCTCGAGGTCAATATCCTGCTCAAGGAAGCGGGCCTCTATCATCCGGGCGAGCCGCCCCGCGCCGATATCATGGTCGTGCCGCTGTTCGAAACGATCGGCGATCTCGAGAGCGGCCCGGCCGTTATGACCGAATGGTTCGGCTTGCCCGAGGTCGAGGCCGTGGTTTCCGCGCGCGGCTATCAGGAGGTGATGGTCGGCTATTCGGATTCGAACAAGGATGGCGGCTATCTTACCTCCGTCTGGAGCCTGCATCAGGCCAGCCGGGCGCTGGCACCGGTGTTCGAGAAGGCGGGTGCCGCGATGCAGCTGTTCCACGGCCGTGGCGGCGCGGTGGGCCGGGGTGGCGGCTCCTCCTTCGCGGCGATTCTGGCCCAGCCGCCGGGCACGGTGCAGGGCCGCATCCGCATCACCGAACAGGGCGAGGTGATCGCCGCCAAATATGGCACGCGCGAGGGCGCGGCTGCCAATCTGGAGGCCATGGCATCGGCCACGCTGCTCGCGAGCCTGGAAAATGGCAGCATCGGGCGCGCGGATTATGAGCGTTTCGCCGGCGCGATGCAGTCCATTTCCGACGCGGCCTTCGGAAATTATCGCGAGCTGGTCTATGGCACGGAAGGCTTCCGCACCTTTTTCCGCCAGTTCACGCCGATCGCGGAGATTGCCGATCTCAAGATCGGCTCCCGCCCCGCGTCGCGTACCAAATCGGATCGGATCGAGGATCTTCGGGCGATCCCCTGGGTGTTCAGTTGGGCGCAGGCGCGTGTCATGCTGCCCGGCTGGTATGGCGTCGGCCATGCCTTCAAGACGTTCGGCGATCGCACGCTGTTGAAGGAAATGGCGGAATCCTGGCCCTTCTTCCAGGCGACGCTCGCCAATCTGGAGATGGTGCTTGCCAAGTCCGACATGGCGATCGCGGCGCGCTATCTCGCGCTGGTGGAGGATCAGGCGGCAGGCGAGGCGATTTTCGATCGCATCCGCGCCGGCTGGATGGATGCGCATGATTGCCTGCTGGAGATCACCGGCCAGTCGCGCCTGCTGGAGAAGAATCCCACGCTCGACCAATCGGTCCGGCTGCGCCTGCCCTATATCGAGCCGCTCAACCTGCTCCAGATCGAGCTCATCAAGCGCCATCGCGGCGGCGAAAGCGATCCGCGCGTCCGCGAGGGCATTCAGCTTTCGATCAACGCCATTGCGACGGCGCTTCGGAACAGCGGCTAGGCGCCGCGCCGTCGTGGCGCGGAGCCTAGCGGGACGTCACAGTGGGACGTCACAGTGGGACATGGGCCGCGCGGCGCGCCAGCCAGCCGGCGATGAGCGGCAGGGTCACGCCCGATGCCGCCATCCATACGGGGTGCGGAATGGCGCTGATCGTCACCAGCACGGCCAGCACGACCAGCCCGGCGACAATCCAGCCCGCCAGCCCCCGGCCGGCGATGAAATTGGCGATATAGCCGCCGACAAAAGCGGCCAGCGCCCAGCCGCCGACAACCATCAGCAGCCCTTCGACACGCATCCGCATCGTCAGCTCCGCCACCCCCGCCGCTTCGCCGGCCGGTGGGGTGCTTTCGGCCAGCGGAAAAAGATGATGGGCGCCGATCTCCATCAGCATCACGCATAATATCGCGAATATCAGCCCTATGATCACGCCTGTCATGATCCGCATCGTTTCCTCCCCCGTTGCGGCCCGATGCTAGCATGAATGGAGTCTTGTCGCCGGTCATCGTGACGGGGCGGGACGAGCGTTAGCGGGGCCGGTCGGTCGCGATCAGGCCGATGATGAGATAGGCCAGCAGCATCGCCGGGCCGAAGGCGCAGAGGGTGAGGAGGACGGTGACCAGGCGCACGATCAGCGGATCGAGCCCGGTATAATCGCCGATCCCGGCACATACGCCCATCAGCCTGGCATCGGATTTGTTGAGGCGGAACTGCTTGGCGGACATAGCTGGTTTCCTTCCCGAAAGGCAGGTCAGAGGATCGCGACGATGTGGACAAGCTCGACCTCGGCCGCTTTGGCCGGCTGGGGCTTGGCGATCGCGGCATTGGCGGGCGCGACCGCAGCGCCGATGCAAATGGTGCTGAAGGCCAGCGCGGCCGCAAGCGACAGCATGACCCGCTGAAGGTCGGAAAGTCCGAAGTTGGACATGGCGTAACTCCCTGTTCTCGATTGCCGCATTGATTGCAGCCTTGACGCCGGGAGTTAAGCAGGGTCCGTGCCAAATCGGCTGACCCTTCGGGAATGTTGGGAATTTTTGAGTTAGATCGCTTGGCCTACTTCATTCTGTTGCCAAGAGGAGGGAATGTGCGCCAATTTATGGCGTAGACTGCTAGCGTGGCCCGTGGCGCAGTTCGATCAGCTCACGATTGTGCGAAACGATATGAGTATCGAGATCCTCGGGCTCGCCCAAGGATTGGAACCAGGCCTGATAGAGGGCCGCGAGCAGCATCGGGAAAGCGCGCGGCCACAGGCCATGATGATCGCCCGCCAGATTGGTTGGCCAGCCATGATGGCTGATGCGGATGCCGCCCGATCCGGCGACAAGGCGCGTGCGACCCCAGCCAAGCTGTCCCCAGATCATATTGGCCTGCGCTTCGAGCGCAGCGAGCGTGTTCGGCCGATCCAGCGGATGCGCCAGGGCGATGCGCTTGCCGAGCGCGCCGAGAAAGGCGCGTGCCTGCTCTTCGCTGGCGACTTGGGCAAGCTCCTCGAGCAGGGCGACGAGGATCGGGCCGCCCGGCGCGGGCGATGCGGCGCCGGGAAGCGGCATGCGGGCTTCCACTTGATCGTCCGGCATGGCGTCCTCGGGATCCGCCGGATCCGCAGCGCGGTTCATCTCGTCCCGCCGGCCGCCAATGCTCGACAGGATCACCTCGTCTCTCCAAGCGCCTGCCGCAGCCTGATCATCGCCTGCCCCTCGCTATATTGGCCGAAGGTGTTCAGCCTGAGATCGCCGCCGATGCTCGTGCCCATGCTCAGGCGATACCAGGCGGCACCCTGTAGAGCGATGCCGAAGCCGTTTTTGTTCCGCTCCGCATAGCGCGCCAATATGTTGGCATTGCCACGATTCTGCGCGTCGAGCTGGCTCTGGAGCCCCGGCTGAGTGGGGAAGACGGGTGCCGCATCCTGCCGGAAGGTCTGGAATCCCGGCGTCGCGCTGAGATCGAGGCTGAGCGGGCCGGACAGGCTCTTGAACCGCACGGGAAAGCCAATGCTGATATAGCTTTGCGGGCTGAAATAGCCGCCATGGCCGAAGGAGAAGAAATTCTGATTCTTGTCGAAACGTTGGAAATGGACGTTCAGGCCCGTGGTCACTGAGCCGGTATCGTTGCGCCAGGCCGTGAGATAGCCGCCGACATTCGCCTGGACGCTGCTGTTATCGGGCACGTTCGTGCCATTGTAGCGATAATAGGCGCCATCGACATAGAAGCCGGCGCCTTCGCCCCGATCATAGGAGAAGGAAAGGCCGCCGCCGGTTTTTTCCACCCGGCCCCAGAAATTATTGGTGACGGGATCGTTGGTGCCGGCATAGGCGACGACGCTTTCGGCCACCGGGCGCCTTTCCAGCCAGAGGCGCACCTCCGTTTCCGGGCTGGGCTTGGGGGACCAGCGCACGCCGCCCTGGAAATCGGTATTGCCGAAGCCGATCGGCGTGGTGCCGACGTCCAGCGCGAAATTCCCGGTCTCATAGGCGAGGCGGACGATCGCGCCGGATTCGCGCTGCGAACGGGCGGGCGCCAGATCCGGCGGATAATCGCCGGCGACGGCATCCGCCTGTCGCTGCGGGTTATTGCCGAACCGCCGCAGGCCCTCGCCCGAAGGCGTTCCGGCATTGATCGTGAGCGGCGACACGCTGAGCTCGACACGGCCTGGGCCGAAGCCCGTCGAGACGGCAGCGGTGGCGCCGGCTTCGTCGAGCTGGCTCAGCCCGCCTTCCCCCGAACGCGTGCGGAAATTGGCCGAGACATCCACACGGGGCGCCGAATTCTGGGCTAGCGCGGCGATTTCGGCATTGATCCGGTCCATTTCCGGATCTCCGCTGCTGACGGGATTACGGCTCGGGCTGGCAGCCTGGGCCTGCGGCGCAGCCCAGCCGGGCGCATAGCCATAAGGCGCCGCCTGCCCCGCATAAGCGGGCGGGGCGCCGGCCTGCGGAGCCGCATAGGGCGCGGGCGGATAGGCGGGAGCCTGCTGCGCATCGGCCTGGGGATAATAAGGCGATGGATAGGCTGATTGCGGATATGTCGCCTGCGGATAGGGCGCGGGAGCCGGCTGCTGATAGCCTTGGGGGTAGCCCGCCTGCGGATAGGCATATTGCGGCGGCGCCTGCTGATAGCTTTGCGGATAATTAGGCTGCGGCGTCTGTGCGTAGGGCTGCGCCGGCTGCTGATAGCCCTGCGGGTAGGAATAGCCGCCATAGCCGGGCTGCGCGGCATAGCCCGGCTGACCATAGGGCGCAGGCGCTTGCGAGGGTTGGGGATAGGCTGCCTGCGGATAGCCGGGCTGGGCATAGACCTGCTGCTGCGGATAGGTCGATGTCGCGGGCTGCTGATAGCTGGGCGAGGTGACGCGCCGCTTCGCCGCGGCCGGGCGATAGGTCGCCTTGGGGAAGGGATTCGGATCCTGCGCCATCGTCGCGGCCGGATAAGGCGCGGCGGGATAGGCCTGTTGCGCCGGTACCGGATATTGCGGCGCGGGCTGGGGATAGGCTTGCGTCGGATAGGCCATGGGCGGCGCGCCATAGCCGGGCTGCGCATATTGCCCCTGTGCCTGGGGGGCGGGGGCATAGATGCCGGGTGCGAACGGATTCTGGGCGGCGGCCATCTGATAGGCAGCCGCCGGGGCAGGCGCCTGCTCCACCACGGGCGGCGGATAGGCAGCGAAGACGGTCATCCCTGGGCCCCCTGATCTAGCGACATCCCCCCGTATATACCGGGTGTGGAAGAGGGCGTGATAGGCGCGGGAAAAAATTGCGGAAGCTGAGTGGGGGCCGCGCCTCCCGGCCGTGATGGCAGCGCGAAGGGGTTTAAGGTCGTAGCCGGCGGCGCTGTCCGTGCGAAGGGATTGGTAGGGGAGAATAGCCCGCTCGCTGCCACGCTGGTTTCCCGTGCCCGCAATTCGCGTGCGCGCTTCAGATAGCGCAGTGCCGCTCCCTTCTTGCCCCGTGCCTGCTCCATGCGCGCGGCGGCGAGATAGACGTCTGGCGCCGCCGGGGCGAGGCGAAGCGCCGTTCCGATCGCCTGGGCGGCGCGGTCATGATCGCCGATCGCATTTGATGCGTCGCTGAGCCCAATCAGCGTGCCGACATCGTTCGGCCGCTGCTGGAGCAGCATGCCATAGACCTGGGCAGCCTGCCCATTGAGATTGCCGCTCTGATAGAGGCGGGCGAGCGAGGCGAGGATATCGATATCGCCCGGTGCACTGGCCCAGGCCGCCTGCAGCACTTCGAAAGCCGTCGCATAATCGCCCGCCAGCCGCATCCTATCCCCTTGCGAGGCGCCGAGCAGCGCGCTCAGCCGGGCGATGCTGCGATTATCGAGCGGATTCTGCCGGGCCTCCATCGCGAGCCGCTGAATGAGCGAGGCGGCCATCCCGTCCTGCCCGCTCTTGCCGAGCACGACGATGATGCCCTGATAGTTGTCGGGCCCGCCGAGCGGCTGGAGCAGCGCCTGTTGCACGACGCCGAGCGCGGTAGGCACATCGCCGAATGTGTAGAGCGTATCCGCGACCGCGCCTTGGGCGACCAGCGGAAGCGGCTGGGCCGCCAGTTGGCGCAGGCCGTTGATCCCTTCGGCCGTCCGCCCCCGCGCCTGGAGCGCCCGGGCCTGCGCGATCGCGTCATTGGCATGGAGTTCGATCAGGAAGGCGTTCATCGGCGGCGTGCGCTGCGCAGGCGGGATAAGCGTCATCAGGGCCCTGGCATCGCGCCCACGACCGACCTGCGCCGCGAACAGCGCCGCCGCATAGAGGCCATCGGGCGCGGTCGCGCGGCTGAGCGGCGCCATCAGGGCATCCGCGGCCGGGCCGCGGCCCTGGGCAAGCAGGAAGCGCGCATAATCGTAGCGCAGCCAGGGATCGGACGCACCGGCGATGAGCGCGGACTGGAACAGGCGTTCGGCGCCGGCAATATCGCCTGCCGCGACGGCCTGCATCGCCTGGATCCGCATGGCTCTGCCTTGAAGCTCGGCGACGGAGGCGGCGCCCGCCATACCCGCCTCGCCGGCGATGGAGCGATATATTTGCTGCGCTTCGGCATAGCGCCCCTGCCGGGCGAATATGTCGCCCAGCAAGTTGCGGGCGAGGCTGTCCTGCTGCGCATCATTCGGTGCGAGCGCGCGGGTGAGCGTCTCGGCATCCTGCAGTCGCCCCTGGTCGCGTGCGGTCTGCGCCGTCCGCAACTGGCCGTAGAAGGTCGCCGCCTGAAGCGCATCGGACCATTTGCCCGCCGACCCGCCGCGCGAGGCCCGGGTCAGCAAGGTGCGCGCTTCGGTGAATTGGCCGCTGCGCAGGCGCACGAGGCCCAGCCCGCCCAGCGCATCGCTGTCATTCGGATCGATGCGCAGCGCCGCCTGGAAATGGCGTTGCGCAAGGTCGAGCTTGCCATCCTCGAGCGCGGCGAAGCCGGCGACGCGCGCCTGGCCGGCACGGTCCGCCGTCTGCGCGGGCGTGGCGGCGGCACGGGCCTGTTTGGGGATGTTGGCGCGGGGTGCGGCGGGGGACGCCACCTGCGCCTGCCGGGGAGGGGAGGAGGAGGCTGCAGGCGCCTCGCTCGCAGCCAGCGCCCGCCGGGCGGCTTCATTGTTCGGATCGATCGCGAGGACGCGGCGCAGCGCCTGTTGCGCGCGATCGTTGCGCCCCCGCGCCTTCCAGAATTCCGCCTGCCGCAGCAGCGCGGCGATGCCGGCGGAGACTTGCGCCAGCGCGGGCGGCGGGCTGGCGAGCGGCGCGGTCGCCAGCAGCGCGGCGATCAGCACCCTATGAAGCGCATTTTCCAGCAGGGGCAATCGCGCGATCATCAATCCTGCGTCCGCGCGAGCCGTCGGCGCTCCTGGCTCTTCAGGAAGCCATAGGCCGGGATCGAGATCATGAGCGCAGCCAGCACCGCGCCCAAGCCCATTAGCAAGGGATGGCGGCTCAGCCAGAAGCCGATGCGCGTCCAGAAGGGCAACTCGCCTACCCAATAGCCTGGCATCACGTTGAAGCTGGCCATGCCGTCGGGCGAGCGGACCGAAAGATCGCCCCGTACCTGTGCATTGAGCTTGGGATTTTTGAGGGCGTAGACCAGATCCGGCAGCTCTGCCGGCGTCGTGCCGAGCACCGCCACCACCGAATGCGATGCATCATAGGGGGAACGGAATCCGCTGAAGCCAGCGAAGCTCTGGCCGCGCACCAGGAACTGGTTGACCCCGTCAATCTCGTCCTGCGGCGTGGAGGACAGCCAGCCGAACAGCCGGTCGATCAGGCTGTTTGCCGCGACGTTCAGCCGGCCATTGTCCAGCCTGAGCGGTGCCTGCCGGAATAGCGGCGAAATCGCGACGAGGTCGATCGGTCCGATGGCCAATATGTCCTTGTCCGAAAGCTGCCGCGGCTCGGGCGCGCGCATCAGCGTCACGCCGGTCGTCGGCACGCCGGTGGAATCGCCGAAGCGGCCCATCAGCGCCAGAAACGCCTCGATCCCCGGCAGGCCCGCCTGGGACGGAAGGATGACGGCGGTGTCGCTCAGGTCCGCACGCCGGGTGAAGGGAAATCCGGCATTGGCGAAATAGGAAAGATTGGGCAGGCGAGCATAATGCCAGGCGCCGGTCGCATCGATGCGGCTGTCGGGATCGATCGCCACGCGCACGTCGGTCGGAATGGTGCCGGCGCAGGCGCGTTTATCGGCAAGCTGCAGGTCATAAAGGAAGGTCAGCCTGTTCTGGCCGAACAGCGCATAGGTGGGCAGCAGCGCCTGTCCGTTCGATATGTGCGAGGTCGTGCTCTCCGCCTTGCCGAGCAGCCGATCCCATAATGTCGGCCCTTCGAGCGGATAGGTCTTCAGATATTGGCCGTTGAGCGACAGATCGAGCCGGGAGACGCCGCGATCGAGCCAGGGCGCGGTCGGATAGCGGTAGCGCAGATGGAGCTTCGCGCCTTCGCTGGGCCAGAAGAACAGGTCCGGCGCGACGCGGAAATTGGTGGTGAGCGCGCCCGGCGGCAGGCCGGCGCCCTGCAGCGTCTCGGGATCGGTAAGCTCGCCGAGCGCGACCGGCCGGTCGGTACGCAGCCAGCGCGGCGCCGAATAGAGCGGCCGCGGCGCGATCCGGACATTTTCGACCGCGACGGACTGTCCGCCAAATGCGCGCGATCCGGTCGTCAGCGCGGCGGCCGCCCGTTTGAGCTCGGCGCTGTTGGTGCCCGTCACGACGAGCAGCATGCCGAGCGGATCGCGGGGATTGGGCAGGAGCGCCAGGCCCGGCCCCGAAATAGTGAGCGGAATCCCGGCTATGGATTTCCCGGCCAGCGCGAAGACCACCGCATTGCCGCGCGGCAGTGCGCCGATCAGCGGCTTGAACGTCGCGCCGCGATAGCTGGCGAGCGCGCCGAACCAGGAGGCGACCGTGCCTGCCGCCTCCAGCTCGCCTTCGGACGGGGCCCCGGCAAAGACGAACGGCAGGATCAGCCGCGCGGCGGACAGCCTGTCGAAAAAGGGCAGCGGAAGCTGCGCCAGATCGGGCTTGGTCGGCAGCCGTTGCAACGTCACGTCCATATAGGAACGGCTGTTGCTGACATTGGCCCAGAGCGAACTGTGCAGCGGATCTTCGCAGTCACGCGTATAATGGGCGAGGAAGCGCAGGTTCAGCCGGTTGTCGCCCGGCACGATCAGCGCCGGATCGATCGGCATGGTGACGGTCACGCCATTGGCCCTGTCGCGCGTCAGCTCCATCGAGCGGACGACCTCGCCATTGACCAGCACGACCATCCGGCTGAGCTCGGGGATGAGCAAGGGCGAATAAGCGAAGTTGAGCGTCAGCCGCGCCTCGGTCGCGACCTCGTCGCGCCGCAGGCCGAAAGGTATGCCGACCTCGCCCCGCACGGTGGCGAGACGGATCGGGCTTTCCACGCCGAAATCCTTGAGCGTCGCCCGGATCCGGCGCACGCCGTTCGTCGCGGATTGCGTCGGCGGCGCGGCCGTGACGGATCGCGCCCCACCGCCGGCGCCGGCAAACGCGCCCTGGATATTCTGTGCCTCGGCGCGGCCCGCGCCCAGCAGGACCAGCATCGCGCCGGCCAAACCGATCGCGAGCAGCGATGCGACGCTGTCGCGCAGCTTGGGCGCATGGCGGCGCGGCCTGGCCTTGGCGATCGTCGACCCGCCCGCTCTCACCACGTCCCATAGCGAGCGGAGGCTATTGTCGGGCTTCGCCTGCGCTTCCTCTTGGTTCGGCTGCCACGCATCGGCGCGCGTCATCAGCGCATCGACCATGCCGCGCTGCTGCTCCGGGGTGAGCTCACCGAAGCTCACGCGGGCGTCGGGTCCGTTGATCGCGACCGTCTTCACCGGCAAGGAGACGCGGTCATAACCCGTGGCCAGCGTTACATCGGTGATTTCTCTGGCCTTTGTGTCGAATTCCTTGTTCAGTCGGATGGCGAGGCCACCCGTCGAGATGTTCACCGTGCGCCCGTCGGCGACATGCCCGTCCGCGAAATAGACCGTCACCGGAAGCGCGCGTTCGACGCGGACATCCTGGCGGACCTGCCTCGATTCCCGCGCGACGGCGATCGCCGCCGTCAGGATCAGCAGGCTGAACACCGTCCATGCCGTGTTGAGCAGGAGCGTGCCCGTCTCCGCGTCATAGCCGCCGGGAAACAGCAGCTTGACGATGCCGATGAACAGGCCGAGCGCGAGCAGGCAGGCAGTGAAGACATGCGGCTTGACGCTGTTCATGTCGAAATGGTCCCGCTCGAGCAGCCCGCCCTTGTCCGTCACGTTGAATTTGCCTTTGCGTGGATTGAAGAGGGGGATCACCGTCGGCTTGACCAGATGGAAGCAGAGGATCGTCTCGTAGATCTCGCTCCAGAACATCCGCCTTTCGCCCCCCTGGACGCGGATGGCGGAGCGCAGAGAATTGAAAAGATGGGGCACGGCATAGGCGAAGATCATCACCGCCGGCGCATGAATGATGTTGTAGCCGAACAGGAGATAGGCCAGCGGCGATGTCAGGAAGGCGATGCGCGGCAGCGAAAACTGGAAATGCAGCATCGCGTTCAGGTAACAGAGCCGCTGCATGAGCGTCAGGCCGGGCCCGAACAGCGGATTGTCGATCCGCAATATCTGCGTCATGCCGCGTGCCCAGCGCGCGCGCTGGCCGATATGGAGCGCGAGCCGCTCGGTTGCCAGGCCGGCCGCGAGCCGCACGTTGATATAGGCGGTATCCCATCCCTTGCGCTGCAATTTGAGCGCGGTGTGGGCGTCCTCGGTCACGGTCTCGCCCGCGAAGCCTTGGGTTTCGAGCAGCGCCTCGCGCCGGATCACCGCGCAGGAACCGCAGAAGAAGGTCGCGTTCCACAGGTCGTTGCCGCTCTGCACCGTGCCGTAGAACAGGTCGCCTTCGCCCGGCAGGTCGTCGATCATGGCCAGGTTGCGTTGAACCGGATCGGGCGAATAGAAATGATGCGGCGTCTGCAGGATCGCCAGCCTGGGCTGGCGCTGGAACCAGCCCATGGTGAGCTGCAGGAAGGCGCGGGTCGGGATATGATCGGCGTCGAACACGCAGATGAAGTCGCCGCGCGTCTGCTTCAGCGCATTGTTCAGATTGCCCGCCTTGGCATGCAGATTGTCGGCGCGCGTAATATATTCGCAGCCGACCATCCTGGCGAATGCCTTGAATTCGGCGCGGCGTCCGTCGTCGAGCAGATAGACCTTGAAGCGGTCCCGGGGGTAATCCATCGCCAGCGCCGCGAAGACCGTATTGCGCACGATCGACAGCGATTCATTGTAGGTCGGGATATAGATGTCCACGGTCGGCAGGTCGCGATCGCTGCCGCTGAGCTCCACCACCGGGCGGCGCAATGGCCAGCCGGTCTGCAGGAAGCCGAGCACCAATATCACCCAGGCATAGAATTCGGCGAGATAGAGACCGATGCCGAGCAGGCCGCCGACGAACGATTCGAATTCGAGCGTCTGCGTCGTGCGCCAGTAAAGATAGCGTGTGGAGGCGAGGAAGGAGAGGACGAAGATCATCACCGTCGCCCGGCGCGATTTCCACCGGCCGGCGATGAGCGAAGCGAGGATCACGGTGATGCCGAACATCCATTGCTGCCGCAGGTCCAGCGGCGTCACGATGACGAACATCGCCGCCGATGCGAGCGGCAGCCCGGCGAGGATCAGGAAAAGACCGGCGATCCTGGTCTGCACCCCCTCTTTTCCCATGTCAGCTGGCCGTCTCCTGCGCGGATCGCTCTATGTCGAGCGATGCCGCCACCCGGTCGGCAAGACCCGTGAGGTCGAGCGCGGCCGCGCTGGCCGGTGCATGGTCATGGACGGGCATTAGCATCGCCAGCGCCTCGTTGACCGCTTCGTCCCGACGGATGACGGCCACCAGATCCTCTCCGGCCGCTGCGCCCAGCAGGCGGTGGAATTCCCGCGCGACCGAGCGGCGTTCGTCAAGCATGTTGAGCACATAATGGATCCGCGCTTCGTCGGCTCCGGCCGGCGCGGATCGCAGCAGCGACGGCAGCAGGGCGGCCGAGCCGGCATCGGCTGCCAGCACGCACAGCCGGATGAGGCAGCGGCCCGCCAGCGCGTCGAGCGTCGCCTGATCCCCGGACGGAATGTCCGCGATCATAAGCATATCGTCGACCCTCTCGTCGGTGAGCATTTCGTCGATCCGCGCGATCAGCCGATCCCGCCCATGGCCCTGGGCGCGGGACCAGATCTCGACGCCGGACGGCTGTTGACGCTGGCCACGCTCCAGATGCAGCGCCAGGCTTTCATAGGGGCTGAAATCGATCGCGACGATCGGTCGCCCGCCCCGGGCGAGCCAGGCTGCGAGATTCGCGGCCACGGTCGTGCAGCCGACGCCACCTTTGGGCGAATGGACGATCAGCAGCGGCATCAGCGCTTGCTCGAATAGCTCGCCAGAAGCGCGCCCAGATCCTGCGCGGCGGAGGGCGCGGGCGGGCTGGCCTGCGGGGTGGCCGCGCCATAGCCGGTGAACAATGTCCGGCTGGCCGGCAAAGGGGCGGCCATCGCCGGCCGCGGCGCTGCATCGGGCTCGCCATGCCAGGGATTTGATGGGGCCGGGGAAGGGGCCGCGATCAGCCGATGGACCAGATCCAGCAGGGGCCAGGCATAATCAGTCCCGGAGGAGGGCGCATCGAATTCGCGATAGGCGAAATCAGCCTGATCGAGCTTTGCCAGCAAGCTCCTTGTGTCGTCGCGCACTGCCAATGTTCTCTCTCCCCCTCGTCACATCAGCGTCTTGGTCGTAAACCATAATCCTGCCGCTTGCACGCCTTTCCGGGGCGATGTGCAGTTGATGATCGGTTTGTTCTTTGCCGTAGCGCCGCGAAATTTCGTTCTGCTGGCCGGTCAGTTCTTGCCGCTGTTGAATGGACTGGATCCGGCCGAGATTATCGGCCTTCCTGTGCGTGATTCGGTGCCGATCCCCAGCCAGAAGATAAGGCCAGCGTACAGTCTTCGCGCCCGGCAAGAGGATTTGGCCTCTATGCTGGCGCGCCATGCGCATCATCATTTTCTGGAAAATTGGAGCGGGCGAAGGGATTCGAACCCTCGACCCCAACCTTGGCAAGGTTGTGCTCTACCCCTGAGCTACGCCCGCTCTGGCGTCCCGTCCGGTTATGTCCCCGGCGGTGAGGCGCGGCTAATAGCGGGGATGATCTGACTCGGCAAGCGACATTTTCACCTTTCATGAGACCGTGCTGGCGCCGGTTGAAATGTCCCCGCGATAGCGGCTGGCAGGCGCTGCGGCGCGACATGGCGTTTTGCAAGCGGCGCGCCGGCATCCTAAGAGCGCCGGCATGAGCGATCTCAGAGATCAGCCCTATCGAGGCCATTTTCAGGGCGGTGAGCATCGCTTCGCCCTGCGCGTCTATTATGAGGATACGGACGCCGGCGGCGTCGTCTATCATGCAAGCTATCTGCGCTTCATGGAGCGGGCGCGATCGGACATGCTCGATGTGGCGGGAGTCGATCAGCGCGCGGCGCTGGACGGCGGGCTCGGCCAATATGTCGTGGCCGAGGCGGCGATCCGCTATCTTCGGCCCGCTCGCTTGCATGATGCGCTGCTTGTCGCCAGCCGAATGACAAAAATCGGTGGCGCTTCGTGCGTCATTCATCAGAGAGTCATACGGGACTCGGAGTTACTGGCCGAAGCGGACATTACCGTGGCCTTCCTCGCGCCCGATGGACGGCCCCGGCGGCAGCCGCGCGCATGGGCCGAGATTTTCGAGCGGCTGAAAGGGGAAAGCTGACCGCATGGAGGGTGTCACTATTGCCGTAAACGGGGCGTCCCTGTCGCCGCTGACCTTGTTTCTCCAGGCGGACATTGTCGTGAAGGCGGTGATGATCGGGCTCGTCCTGGCGAGCGTTTGGACTTGGTCCGTCATTCTCGGCCACGGTTTCCGGATCAGGCGGATCGCCCGGAACAACGAGGCGTTCGAGCGCGATTTCTGGAAGGCCGAGGATATAGACAGGGTCTATGACGGCCCGGGCCGCGCCGATCTGCCCAGCGCGAAGGTATTTTCGGCCGGCGTCGCCGAATGGCGCCGCTCGACCGGCGGCAAGCGGGTCGATCGCGAAGGCACGCGCGCACGCCTGTCCACGGCCATGTCCGCAGCGGTCGCGGCCGAAATGGACCGGCTGTCCGATCGGCTCAATATCCTCGCCACCATCGGCAGCGTCGGGCCCTTCGTTGGCCTGTTCGGCACGGTGTGGGGCATCATGCGGGCCTTCACCGATATCGCCGCCTCGCAAAATACCAGCCTGGGCGTGGTGGCGCCGGGCATTGCGGAGGCGCTGTTCGCCACCGCGCTCGGCCTGTTCGCCGCCATCCCGGCCGTGATCGCCTATAATCGGCTGACGCATAGGCTGAACCTGATGGAAGCGCGGCTCAACCGCTTCGCCGACGGCTTCCACTCGACGCTCAGCCGCGCGCTGGAAAGCGAGGCCTGATGGGCCCGCTATCGTCCCGGGGCGGCGGCGGCCGGCGCGCGCCGATGGCGGACATCAATGTGACGCCGCTGGTGGACGTCATGCTGGTGCTGCTGATCATCTTCATGGTGACGGCGCCGTTGCTGGTGGCCGGCGTGCCGGTGAACCTGCCGGATAGCCGGGCGGGCGCGCTGGAGCAGGAGCAGAAGCCCATCCAGATTTCGCTCGACAGCGCGGGCACGATCTTCCTCGACGATGCGGAAATATCGCAGGCGGCGTTTCCGGCCCGGCTGCAGCAGATTGCGGCGGGCCGCAAGCCGGAGGATAGCCCGCAAATCTTCCTGCGCGCCGATCGGGAGCTGGATTATGGCCGGGTGATGGCCGTGATGGGCGAGCTCAACCATGCCGGCCTCAACAAGGTGGCACTCGTCACAGTGGGCGGGGAGGACATGGCGGGCGGCGCGGTGGCCGGACTGGCGGCGGCCGGCGGCCGATGATGCGCGCGGATCGCGACGATGGATAAGGCCGAACGCATCGGGCTCGGCGTCGCGGCCGCGGGCCATATTCTGCTGTTCGCGGTGCTGTCGCTGGGTCTGTTCACCAGGCCGAAGCCGGTGCCTTCGCTGAGCGATCCGATGGACGTGCAGCTTGTCGACAATATCGGCCTGCGGTCGGCCATGCCTCAGGCGGCGGTCGAGCCGCCCGCGCCTTCCGTCGCGCCGGATCCGGGGCCGCCGGCCGACGCCGCGCCGCCCGAGCCGGTTCCCACGCCGCCCGCGCCCGAACCAACCCCTCCGCCGCCTGCGCCCAAGGCGGAGCCAAAGCCGGCTCCGGCACCGAAGCCGGTCGCGAAGCCGGCGCCTGAAAAGGCGAAGCCGGCCCCGGCGAAGCCCGCGCCCGAAAAGGCGGAGGCGCCGGCAAAGCCCGCCGCATCCAAATCCCGCCTGTCGGCCGATATTGTGAAGGGATTGCGCGATCCGGCGCCCGCGCGCGGCAATGGCAGCGATGCCAAGTCGGACAAGCCCAGGGCAACGGGATCGCGGCTGGGCAAGGATTTTCTAAAAGGCATCTCATCCGCCTCCGAAGGCAAGGCGGCCACGCCGCCGGCCGCGACGATCAGTGCGACCGCCATGGCTGGGCTTTCGGCCGCAATCCAGCGCCAGATCCAGCCCTGCGCCGACAAGAGATCGAGCCCCGGCCCCGGATCAGAGCGGATCACCTCGGTGCTCAGGCTGCGTTTTCGCAAGGATGGCGCGCTTGCCGCGGTTCCGCAGGTGACGCGTCAGATGGGCGTAGATGCCGACAATCAGCGCTATGCCCAGCGGGTAGGCGAGCTGGCGGTGGGAATCGTGCAGGAATGTTCTCCGCTGGATCTTCCAGCCGATCTTTATGATGTCGGAAATGGTCAGGGCTGGAACGACATATTGTTTCGGTACAGGCTGCCTGGATGATGCGGCCGAACATGGATGGAGAATATATGGTCGGGAGCGGCAGGATGCGCTGGGCCGCAGCTTTTCTGGGAGCGGTGATCGCATTCGCCGCGCCCGTGCATGCCCAGATCGAGGTGGATGTGGTCGGCGGCATATCCGCGCCGATGCCGATTGCGATCCCTGTCATGCCGACGCCCGCGCAGGCCGGCACTCCGGCCGGCGATACGGGCTCGCTGGGCGCGCGCGTGGCGGAGGTGATCACCAACGACCTTCGGAACTCGGGCCTGTTCAGGCCGCTCGCCGAGAGCGCGCTGCGCCCGGTGACCTTTCCGCAGGTGACCGCGCCCGATTTCGCGGGATGGGGCACGACCGGCGCGCAGGCGCTGGTGCAGGGCTTCGTCCAGGCCAATGGCGACGGGACCCTGACCGTCGGCTGCTATCTTTACGACGTGTTCGCGCGGAGCGAGCTCACCCGGCAGGGTTTCGTGGTGCGGCCGGCGGATTGGCGGCGGGCCGCGCATAAATGTTCGGACACCGTCTATACCCGCCTATCCGGCGAGGGGCCCTATTTCGACAGCCAGATCGTCTATGTCTCGGAAACGGGCCCCAAGCAGCATCGCACCAAGCGGCTGGCGATCATGGACCAGGATGGCGCCAATCACCGCTTCATCACCAACGGCCAGTCGATCGTGCTGACGCCGCGCTTCGCGCCCAATCAGCAGACGCTGGTCTTCATGTCGTTCGAAAATGATCGGCCGCGCGTCTATGTCTATGATGTCGGCTCGGGGCGGAAGCGGCTGGTGGTCGATCAGCCGAACATGACCTTCGCGCCGCGCTTCTCGCCCGACGGGCGCTACATCGTCTTTTCCATGGCGGTGAACGGCAATACCGACATCTATCGCGTGCCAGCCTCCGGCGGCGGGGCGACCCGGCTGACCAGCTCGCCGGGCATCGACACGGCGGCCAGCTATTCGCCCGACGGATCCAAGATCGTGTTCGAGAGCGACCGTTCGGGCGGGCAGCAGCTCTATGTGATGAACGCCGACGGATCGAACCAGCAGCGTATCAGCTTCGGTGGCGGCCGCTATGCGACCCCGGTGTGGAGCCCGCGCGGCGATCTGATCGCCTTCACCAGGATCGGCGGCGGATTCGCCGTCGGGATCATGTCGCCGGACGGATCGGGCGAGAAGATCCTCACCAACGGCTGGCAGGATGAGGGGCCGAGCTGGTCCCCCAACGGCCGGGTGATCATGTTCTTCAGGACGGCGCAGGGATCGGGCAAGGCCGATCTCTGGTCGGTGGACCTGACCGGCGTCAACGAGCGCCGGGTTCCTACCCCGCTCGATGGGTCAGATCCCGCCTGGGGGCCCCTGCGTCCATAAGAGTTGTCGTCCGTAAGAGTTGCATCGCGCCAACCATTTAAAAGGGAGAAATATATGGCCAACACCACCGCCAAGCTGCTGCTGACCGCGGCGCTGATCGCGACCGCGGCATGTTCGAAGAAGAAGCCCGCGGAACTTCCGCCCCCGCCGCCGCAGGAGACGACGGCGCCGGAGCCCGCGCCGGAGGGCCAGACCGGCGAGGTCGGTACCACGGTGCTGCCCGGATCGCGGGCGGATTTCGTGCAGCAGGCGGGATCGGACACGGTGCATTTCGCGACCGACAGCCATGATGTGGACGCCGAGGCGCAGGCCATTCTCGCCAAGCAGGCCGAGTGGCTGCAGCGCTATCCCAATGTGGCGGTGACGGTCGAAGGCCATGCCGACGAGCGCGGTACCCGCGAATATAATCTCGCGCTGGGCGAGCGGCGCGCCAATGCGGCGAAGGACTTCCTCGTCAACAATGGCGTTGCGGCATCGCGCATCTCGGTCATCAGCTATGGCAAGGAACGGCCGGTGGCGATCGGATCGGACGAGGCCGCCTGGGCGCAGAATCGCCGCGCGGTGACGGTGGTGCCGATCGGCGGTTGAGATCCACCCATCCCTAGCGGGGCATTGCCCGGCCTTCTGATCTGATATAATTCTGATATCAGATTAACGGGAGGCCGGGATGAGTGACATGAGGACGGCGGCGGGACAGATGCTGTCCGTCAGCCGGGAGCGGCCGACGGCGAGCGCGGACGGACTGACACTGCTGGGCGCAGCGGCGCTGCTGCTGGTGCTGGGCGTGACGATGATCGCGCGGCTGGCGGGCGATGAGGGCGGGCTGGGCGAAGCCATGATGGCCTTTGCCTGCATCGCTGGCATCGTCTTCATCGTCCCCGGCTTCTACATGCTGCAGCCTAATCAGGCGGCGGCGATCATGCTGTTCGGCGCCTATCGCGGCACCGACCGGACGACGGGGTTGCGCTGGGTGCTGCCCTGGCTGATCCGCCGGACCATATCGCTGCGCGCCAACAACATCATTTCCGAGCGGCTGAAGGTGAACGATCTTCGCGGCAACCCGATCGAGATCGCGGCGCAGGTGGTATGGCGCGTGACGGACACGGCGCAGGCGTTGTTCGACGTGGACGATTATAAGGCGTTCGTCCGCGTGCAGATCGAAAGCGCGGTGCGATCGATCGGCTCGCGTTACGCCTATGACGATATCGAGCATCAGGAAGTGACGCTGCGCGGCAATCATGAGGTGGTGAACCGCGAGCTGCGCGCCGAGTTGATCGCGCGGCTGGCGGTGGCGGGAATCATAGTGGACGAATGCGGGCTGACGCATCTGGCCTATGCTCCCGAGATTGCCGGCGCGATGCTCCGCCGCCAGCAGGCCGAGGCGGTGATCGCGGCGCGGCAGAAGCTGGTCGAGGGCGCGGTGGGCATGGTCGAGACCGCGCTCGACATGCTGAGCGCCAAGAATGTCGTTGAGCTGGACGATGAGCGGCGCGCGGCGATGGTCTCCAACCTGATGGTCGTGCTCTGCGCCGAACGCGACACCCAGCCGGTGGTGAACGCGGGCACGCTCTATTCATGACGTCATGACCGCATCGCCGCCCAGGAAAGCCTATGTGCTGCGCATCGAGCCCGAGCTGTTCGCGGCGATCGAGCGGATGGCGGCGGCCGAGCTGCGCAGCGTTAACGGCCAGATCGAATGCCTGCTGCGCGAGGCGCTGGCGCGGCGCGGCGTGAAGCTGGAGACGGCCACGAAAAGGCCACGCGGGCGGCCGCCGAAAAGCGAGCGGGAAGAGTGAGCGGGATTAGCTGAATATATCGTCACCCTGCCATCGCAGGGGCGATGAGCGATCCCCATCCGGCGAGCGCCAGCAGGCTGTATCGAAAATCTATCTTCATCATGCCCCTGCCGCGCAGATTATCGGCAGGTGGGGCGGACGCACGGGGGGCGGAATTTTCCCGCCCCGGATCAGCCTTCTTCGCCCGCCAGGACGAAATCGCGCAGCGCGCGGGCGTCGTGGAGGGCGTTGTGGGGGACGCGGCTGTTGCGCGCGGTGCTGAAGCCCGGGCTGCGGCGGAATTCGAAGCGGATATTGCCGACATCGACGATCTCCGCCGGGCCGGTGAGCAGCAGCCGGCAGAAGAGCGCGATATCCTCCGGCCAGTCGGCGACGATCAGCGGATCGCGGTCTGCGCCCAGATAGGCGGCGAGCTCATGCGCGGCGGCAACCGCATCGAGCCGGTTGTCGAGCGCATCCGGCACATTGTGCAGATAGGGCACGACATGGGTCGCGACCCAGGGATCGATGAGGTCGGGAAGCGGCAGGGCGACATAATATTCCTGGTCGCCAAATTCGGGCACAAGCGCGAGGCTGAGCAGATCGCCGCCGAAGCCATTGAATTCCGTATCGAGAAAATAGCGCATCAGCCGGCCGTTCCGGCCGTGCGCGGGGGATGGGTGACCTCCGGATGATCGCCGTCGAGCGCCTCGTCGAGCAGCCGGGCGAGGCGCAGGCCGCCCTTCACCACCACTTCGCGCACGATCGGGATCAGCTTCTGCGTGGTCGCTTCGTCCATCGTTACGCGCTCGGCGGGCGCGGGGCCGCAGGGATCGGCGATCAGCGTCGCATAGGCATGGTCGCGCGCCAGGCCCCAGCTTTCGCGGCTCCAATCCTCGATCGTGCCGGCGGCAAGCTTCGCGCGATCGGCGGGCGGCACGGCGGCGAGGAGGGCGGTCGCCCCGCCCGGCGGGGTGGAGATTGCGCGATCGGCAAGAAGCCCGTCCCAGACGCTGTGCAGATTGGTGCGGCCGGCGATCACGCCATAGGCGGCCTTCACCCGATTGCCGCCGAGATCGGCATGGTCGCCGGCATGGAGCGGCATGTGCAGATCGCCGACGAAATGGACGAGGAAGGCGAGCGCCTGCACCCGATCGCGCATGGGAAGCTTGCGGTCGGCGAGCATGCGCTGCGCGCGCGCGATCTGGGCCGAGACGCAATTGCCGTCCGGGCAGGCGGCCTTCACATCGAACGGCTTGCAGATGTTCACATTCTGATAGTGCCAGTTGAAGGCATAGCTGAAGCGATCGCCCAAGGGCTTGATGCAATCGGGCCAGACGCTCGCCTGCTCGATGGTGCGCGCAGGGCATGTCGGGGTTTCGAGCAGTTTCTGGTGGCTGAGCAGCCGCTCTATCTCGGCGCGGGTGCGGGGCTGCACTTGGAGCTTCGCGATGGTGGCGACGGTTTCATGGCCATATTCCCACCAGGCGGCGGCGGGGCTGGCGGCGAGGATGAGCGCGCACAGCGCGGCGAGCAGCGAGGGGATACGGATCATGGGTCGCATCCTTAGCGCGGCTTTCGGTGGAGTCGAACGATCCCGTCGCCCCTGCGAAACAGGGGCGACGGGATGGGTGCGTTTATTCGTCGCCGTAGATGGCGACTTCGGGCGGCGAATCGTGGGTGGCGATGCCGCGATACATGCCGGCGGTGTTGAAAGCCCAGCCGCCCGAGCCGTCCGGCGAGACGACGATCACGCCGCCAAGGCCACCGAGCGCGCCAAGCTCCTCGATCAGCGCATCGGCGGCGGCATCGATCCGCTCGCCACCGATGCGCATGCGCGCGGCGATCTCATGGCCGGCGGCGAGGCGGATGAAATATTCGCCCGTGCCGGTGCAGGAGATGGCGCAGGCGCGGTTGTCGGCATAGGTGCCGGCGCCGATCAGCGGCGAATCACCGATCCGGCCCCAGCGCTTGGCGGTGAGCCCGCCGGTCGAGGTGGCGGCTGCGACATTGCCGGCCATGTCGACTGCGACCGCGCCGACCGTGCCATATTTCATGGCGCTGTCGAAGCCGGTGCCGGCCTTGAGCTCATCGAGCTGGCGACGGCGTTCGGCCGTGGCGAACCATGAGGGGTTGGCCTGTTCCAGCCCATATTCGCGCGCAAAGGCGTCCGCGCCGGCGCCCGAGAGGAGGACATGATCGCTCTCCCGCATCACGGTGCGTGCGAGGCTGACGGGATTTCGGGTGGTGGTGACGCCGGATACGGCGCCCGCTTCGAGCGTCGCGCCGTCCATGATCGCGGCGTCGAGCTCGATCGCGGCATCCCAGGTGAAGACCGAGCCGCGGCCGGCGTTGAACAGGGGGTCATCCTCCAGCACGCGCACCGCAGCCTCGACCGCGTCGAGCGCGGTGCCGCCGCTGCGCAGATGCGCAGCACCCGCCTCCAGCGCGGCGGCGAGGCCGGCGCGGGCGGCGGCCTCGTGCTGCGCGGCAGGGGAATCGCGCAGGAAGGTACCGGCGCCGCCATGGACGACGATCGTCCAGCGCTGCTCAGCGGGATCGGACTGGGACATTATCTGGGCTCCTGGGGCTGTCGGGCGCGGGCTTTAGCCGAGATGCCCCCTTGCGATCCAGCGGCAGGCCGATCAGCGGGCGCAGCCAGCGGATGCGGCGGCCGGCCAGATAAAAGAGCGTGCAGCCGCTGAGCGTGGCCGAGACGAGGATCAGGAATTCGGCGAGATCGCCATAGTCGCGATGAATGAGCCACCAGCCGACCAGCACGATGATCGTCTGATGGATGATGTAGAAGGGGAAGACCGCTTCGTTGAGGAGGCTGCGCCAGCGATGGTCGCAATCGAGATGGCGCTGGGCGAGGCCGAGCAAGCCGATGATCGCCGTCCAGGTGGACAGGACGAGCGCGCCGCGATTGACATTGGCCCGCATGTCGCCGTCGAGCGGCAGCCCGGGATAGCCGAGATGATCCCAGACGGTGCCGGCATAGCCGATGAGCGCCACGGCCAATGCGGGCTTCCAGAAGCGCAGGATCGACGGCCAGAGCGATTCGGCGCGGGCGAGGCCGAAGCCGAACAGGAAGGCCGGGAAATAGACGAGATGGCCGGGCAGGTCGGTGGGCAGATGGTTTGACGGCATCTGCCCCGGCAGCAGGACGAGCCGGACCAGCCCCTGCCACAGCATCGGCAGCAGAAGCAGCCGCCAGCCGGTGAAGATCCGCGCGAAGCCGGCCTGCGCCTGGTCCTGCCAGCTGCGCGGCAGGATCGTGGCGAACAGCGCCAGGACGAGCGAATAGGCCCAGATATAGGCGACGAACCAGAGATGGCCGAGCAGCGGCGTGGCGATCCCGTCCGATCCGTCGAAATCGAAATAATCGTGCAGCCAGAAATGGAGGAAGCCATGGGCGTAGCCGAGCTTGTAGCTTGCCTCGACCCAGGGCTGGGGCGCCACCACGAGCGCCGCGCCGAACAGCAGCGGCAGGCCCAGCCGGAGGCTGCGCGAGCGGGCGAAGCCGAGCGGTCCGCCCGCCCGCGCCAGCACCGCGCGCGCGGCATAGCCCGAGACGAGGAACAGCAGCGACATGCGCCAGGGATTGGTGAGGAACAGGAAATAGACGACCCCTTCCACCGGCCGGGCCGAGCTCACATGCCAGTCCCAGGGGCTGAGATAGAGGCCGATATGGAAGAGGATGAGCAGCAGGAAGGCGCCGATGCGGAGCCAATCCAGCCCATAATGCCGCCGGATGGCGGGTGCGTCGCGATTAAGAGGAATGATGTCCGCTCCTGGCCTGTCTTTATGCGGCAACGGCTTTTCGGCTATAGGGTTGCCCATGTCCATCAGACCTTGGCGCGACATTTCGCGACGCACATCCCGGCAGATCATGGTGGGGAATGTCCCCGTGGGCGGCGGTGCCCCCGTCACCGTGCAGACCATGACCAACACGCCGACGCCCGATATTCGTGGCACGATCGACCAGATAAGGCGATGCGAGGATGTGGGCGCGGACATCATCCGCGTCTCCTGCCCGGACGAGGAATCGACCGCGGCGCTCAAGCAGATCGTGCGCGCGGCGCGCGTGCCGATCGTGGCGGACATCCATTTCCATTATAAGCGCGCGCTGGAGGCGGCGGATGCGGGGGCGGCCTGCCTGCGCATCAATCCGGGCAATATCGGCAGTGAGACGCGCGTCGCCGAGGTGGTGCGCGCGGCCAAGGCCAATGGCTGCGCGATCCGCATCGGCGTCAATGCCGGCAGCTTGGAGAAGGATCTGCTCGAAAAATATGGCGAGCCCTGCCCCGAGGCGCTGGTGGAAAGCGCGCTCGACCATATCAAGCTGCTGCAGGATCAGGATTTCCACGAATATAAGGTGGCGGTGAAGGCGTCCGACATATTCCTCGCCGTGGCGGCCTATTCGCAGCTTGCCGATGCAGTGGATTGCCCGCTGCATCTGGGCATCACCGAGGCAGGCGGGCTGATCGGGGGCACGGTCAAATCCTCGATCGGCATCGGCAGCCTGCTCTGGGCGGGGATCGGCGATACGATCCGCGTGTCGCTTTCGGCCGAGCCCGAGGAGGAGGTGCGCGTCGGCTTCGAGATATTGAAGGGGCTGGGAATCCGGCATCGCGGCGTGCGCGTCATTTCCTGCCCGAGCTGCGCGCGGCAGGGATTCGACGTAATCCGCACCGTGCAGACGCTGGAGGAAAGGCTCGCCCATATCGCGACGCCTCTGTCGCTTTCGGTGCTGGGCTGCGTGGTGAACGGGCCGGGCGAGGCGCGCGAGACCGATATCGGGCTCACCGGCGGCGGCAATGGCAAGCATATGGTCTATCTGTCGGGCGTCACCGATCATACGGTGCAGGATGCCGACATGGTCGATCATATCGTCAGGCTGGTCGAGGCCAAGGCAGCCGAGATCGAGGCGGCGAAGCAGACGGCCCAGGCAGCGGAATGAGCATCGTCATAAGGCGCGCGGCGCCGGGCGATGCGGCCGAACTGCTGCGTCTGATCAAGGCGCTGGCCCGATATGAACGCGAGCCGGATGCGGTGAAGGCGACGGAGGAGTCGCTTGGGCAGACGCTGTTCGGAGAGAATCCGCAGGTCTTCGCCCATATCGTCGAGATGGACGGCCGGGTGCGCGGAATCGCCCTCTGGTTTCTGACTTATTCGACCTGGACGGGACGGCCGAGCCTCTATCTGGAGGATCTGTTCGTCGAGGAGGAGGCGCGCGGCACGGGCGCGGGCCGGGCGCTGTTCCGGGTGCTGGCGCAGGAGGCGAAGGCGCGCGGCTGCGCGCGGATCGACTGGGCGGTGCTCGACTGGAACGAGCCGGCGCGCGGCTTCTATCGCAGCATGGGCGGCTTCCATTCGGAAGGGTGGCAGCCCTGGCGGATGGAGGGCGAGGCGCTGGAGCGGCTGGCGGAATAGGTTTTTCGGCCTGATCGACATCCCGGCTCTGGCCGGGATGTCGGCCCTCTCCAAGCCCCCTCCCGCTTGCGGGAGAGGGCTTGAAGGCGAATTACTTCTTCGGCGCCAGCAGGGCGTCGAGCGTGCTCGGGCCCTTGCCGATGCGTTCGAGCTTCGGATAGCGCAGGCCTTCCGTCCAGTTGATCGCTATGTCGCGATAGAGATCGTCCTGCTCGACGAGCAGATGGATCGGCTGCTTGCTGGTCTTGGCGGCCTTGATCGCGGATTTGAGCGTGTCGTCCGAATAAGAGCGGCCGTCGACCGCGACCAAGGTGGAGCCGACGGTGATGCCGGCATTGAAGGCCGGGCCATCCCACACTACGCCGGTGGCCATCGCCTCGCTGTTGACGACGAGCCCGAGCGAATAGCTGAGATCGACGACGTCGCGCGATGCCTCGCTGCGCTCCCAATAGTTGGTCGGCTCCTCGACATAGGTGAGGCGATATCCGCCGCGCGCGAGCCAATCGAGCGGTGCGCGATCGCGCACATCGTAGAGGCGGGCCTTGAGGAAGCTCGCCCAGTCATAGGGCTCGACCTTGTTGAGCGTCGCGACCACATCGTCGAACGTGTAGGTGAGCTGGCCCCAGTCGCGATCGTTTACGCCGAAAAAGGCGCGGGCGAAATCGTCGAGCGAGCGCTTGCCGCCCGAACGTTCGCGGATCAGGCTGTCGACATCGAGCCAGACGAGCTGGCCCTCGACATAATAATCCTCCGAGCGCTGCCAGCTCGTCCAGGGCTTGGGCCGGCGCTGCGAGATGGTCGGATCATTGGTGGTGTCGATCAGCGGGCGCCATTGGCGGCCGGGGCGCGTGTCATAGAGCGCCGCGTCCATGGCGAGGCTGGCCAGCGCATCCTCCTTCGGCACAAGGCCCGAGCGGGCGGCGAGCACATTGCCCCAGAATTGCGTCTGCCCTTCATAGACCCAGAGCAGGCTGTCGCGCATCGGCATGCGATAGTCCGGCGTCCAGAGATCCGCGCCGCGGCGATATTTGCCGTTCCAGCTATGCGTATATTCGTGGGGCAGAAGATCGCGATCGACGACGCTCGCGTCCCAATCGGTGAAATATTCGGGATCGACGCCATTTTCGGACGAGCGCTGATGCTCGAGCCCGATGCCGCCCTGATTGTCGGACAGGGCGAAGAGGAAGTCGTAATGATCATAATGCTGCGCGCCGAACAGCTTGATCGCCTGCGTCGCGAGATTGCGGTGGAGCGCGAGCTGCTCTGGCGTGGCGGCGAGCTGCTCGGGCTTGTCGGCGAAGATGTTGAGGCGGACGCCCGGCGCCAGCTGCTCGACGCGGTTATAGCGGCCTGCGAAGATGGGGCTGTCGACCAGCGTCTCATAGCTTACTTGCTTGTAGCGCACCGTATCGCCGGCGGGGCCGTCCGTTTCGAGCGCGGTCGCGGATTTCCAGCCCTTGGGATAAATGACGCTCGCCTCCACCGGGATGCGGCGGACGAAATAGCCGGCCGGATAGAGGGTGACGGCGTTCCACTGGAGATTGAGCATGTCCGGCGTCATCACCGTGCGGCCCTGATTGCCGGAGGTGGGCGAGAGGAACTGGAAGCTAACCTCCAGTGAGGTCACGCCCTGCGGCACATCGATGGTGAAGGCATAGACATCGACCGGATCGCGCATCCAGCGCAGGGGCTGGCCGTTCGCCTTGACGACGAGGCCGGCGAGCTTGTCGATCGCGCCCGACGGGCTGTGATTGCCCGGCAGCCATTTGGGATAGAGCAGCGTGAGCGGGCCGGGGCCGGAGACGGGAATCGTCTGCGTCGTGCGGAAAATGCCGCGGGCGACGTCGCTCGCATCGACGGCGATCTTGATCACGCCGGGATAGTCGATGTCGCGCGCGGGCGGGATCGAATCGACGATGGCGACGGGCTGGGGCGCGCTGTTCGCGACTGTCTGGGCGAAGGCAGCCGGACTGGCGGCGAGAAGAAGGGCGAGGAAAAGCGGCTTGGCGCGCATGGAAACCCCTTTGGTAATTTTGTTGCGTGCTGGTTGCACCACTCGTCCGCTGCCGTCCAGCCTGACGCGTCGAGCAATTCCGTCATTCCCGTGCGGGGCTACGATTCTGGCGTTTAAAATAAGGAGGAACGCTCTATCGCTGCCTCCGGACAATCGGGGGCGTGCGATGGCGTGGGTGTGGTTGATCCTTGGCGGCTGTTTCGAGGTAGGCTTCACCACCTGCCTGCGTTTCGTCGAGGGCTTTCGCAACCTGCCCTGGACGATCGGCTTCCTTGTCTCGGTCGGCCTGTCGATGGGGCTGCTGGAGGTGGCGTCGCGATCGATCCCGATGGGCACGGCCTATGCCGTGTGGGGTGGAATCGGCGCGCTCGGCACGGTGATCGTGGGCATGATCTGGTTCGGCGAGCCGGTGAATCCGCTGCGGCTGGCGCTGATCCTGGGGCTTGTGGGATGTATCGCGGGGCTGAAGCTGGTCGGCGGGGCGCATTGAGATGAGGATCGATCCGGGGCTGCTCGACTGGCTGAACGAAGCGCTGGCGCCGTTCGGGCCGGTGACCGCGCGCGCGATGATGGGCGGATCGACGCTCTATTGCGACGGAACATTGTTCGCGATCGCGGACGGCGATGCGCTCTGGTTCAAGGCGGATGGAGAGAGCGATCCCGTCTGGGACGCGGCGGGATGCGAACGGACGAGCTTCACCGGCAAGGATGGGCGGACCGTCTCGATGAACTATCGCCAGGCCCCGTCCGACGTCTATGACGATACCGACGCGCTGCAGCATTGGGCGGCGCTGGCGATCGAGGCGAGCCGGCGCGCGGCCGTCAGGCGGCCACGAGGCCGAGCCGCTCGCGCCGCATCCAGCGATTGACCATCAGCAGGGCGACCACCGAAAGGCCCGTGGCGAGGCCCGTCCAGATGCCGACCCCACCCCAGCCATAGCGGAAGGCGAGGACATAGCCGGTGCTGAGCCCGATGCCCCAATAGCCGATCGCGGCATAGGCCATCGGCACCGTCGTATCGTGCAGCCCGCGCAGCATGCCTGCGCCCACCACCTGCGCGCCATCGACGATCTGGAACAAGGCGGCGACCGCGAGGAAGGCGATGGCGAGCGCCACCACCTGCCCATTGGCGGGATCATGCCCGTCCACGAACAGATCGACGAGCAACGCGGGGACGGACAGCATCAGGAGCGCCGTCAGGCACATGAAGCCTTCGCCAAGGAAGAAGGCGGTCCAGCCGGCACGGCGGACTCCCTCTGCATCCCGCCGGCCATGAGCGAGCCCGACCCGGACCGTGACCGCCTGGGCGAGGCCGAGCGGCACCATGAAGGTGAGCGAGGCGATCTGGAGGGCGATGGCATGGGCGGCGAGCGAGGGCGTGTCGATCAGCCCCATCAGGAAGACGGCGGCGTTGAAGATCGTCACTTCGAGCGCGAGCGTGACCGCGATCGGCAGGCCAAGGCGCCAGATGACGGCGAAGCGCGCCCAGTCCGCCCGCCAGAAATGGCCGAACAGGCGATAGCGGCGGAAGCGGGGGTGGCGGGTGACGACCAGCGCCATGCCGAGGAACATCAGCAGGCTCGACGTAGCACTGCCGAGTCCCGCGCCGAGCAGGCCGAGCCGAGGCAGGCCGAAAGCGCCGAAGATCAGGCCATAGTTCAACAGGCCGTTCACCAGCACGGCCGCGCCGCCGATGATGAGCGACCAGATCGGCTTTTCGAGCGCGGAGACGAAGGAGCGCAGGATCAGGAAGAACAGGAAGGGCAGCAGCCCCCATTGCAGCGCATGGACGAAGCGCGCGGCATCGGCGGCGAGCGCGGGCTCCTGCCCGAAGGCGAGCAGAATCGGCTCGGCCTGCCACATGATGAGCCAGCAAGGCATTGCGATGGCGACCGCCGCCCACATCGCCTGCCGCACCGTGCGCCGCACGTCGCGCACCGAATGACGGAAACGGCCGAGTTCGCGCGCCATCAGCGGAGCGGCGGCGGTGACGAGGCCGGTGCCGAAGATCAGGCAGGCATGGTAGAGATTGACCCCGAGCGCGCCTGCCGCGAGCGTGCGCGGGCCGACCCGGCCGAGCAGCACCACATCGGTCGCATGGATCAGCGCCTGGGCGATGTTGGTGAGGATCAGCGGATAAGCGAGCGCGATCGTGGCGCGGGCTTCGGCGAGCCAGGGAGCGAGGCGGGCGGACATGGCGGCTTCGTTTAGCTGCTGGAATATTTCGTTCCAGCGAAAGAAGGCTCAGCGTTGCGGCCGGAGGAAGGGCGCGATGTCTGCGCCCGCCTCGATCGAATCGATGAAGCCCGGCTCGATGCGCGCGCGGCTTGCCTGCTCATAAGCATGGCCCAGCGCGAGCAGCGTGGCTTCGGACCAGGCCGGGCCGATGAAGCTCAGCCCCACCGGCAGGCCGCGCACCGCGCCCATCGGCACGGTGAGATGCGGATAGCCCGAGACGGCGGCGAGGCTGCCCGCGCCGCCGCTGCCGCCGCTGCGATCGCCATTGACCGAATCGATCGGGAAGGCCGGCGTGGCGGTGGGGCCGATCAGCGCCACGACCTTGTTGTCGGCGAGCAGCCGGTCGAGCCCCTCGGCGGCGAGGCGGCGCGAGGTTTCGCGTGCCTGCAGATAGGCGGGATCGGAAAGGCCCTTCGTCGTTTCGGCCTGGAGGAAGCTTTCCTGCGCGAAAAGCGGCATCTCCGCCGGCGCATTGGCGGCGTTGAAGGCGATGATGTCCGCCAGCGTGCGGCTTTTCACCGCAGGCGGGGTGGTGGCGAGATAGGCGTTGAGGTCTGCCTTGAGCTCGGTGCGGAGGACGGTGAATTCCGCGTCGCCGATCGCGCGGCGGTCGATACCCGATTCGCTTATGTCGACGAGGATCGCGCCGGCAGCGCGCAGCTGGGCGAGCGCCCGCTCGAATAGCGCATCCGTGGCGGGCGAGAAGCCGGTGGCGAAGCGCATCACGCCGATGCGCTGGCCGCGCAGTGCATCGGGGCGGAGCGCCGCGACATAATCGGCGCGATGTGCATCGGCCTGGGCGGTGGCGGGATCGGCGGGATCGCTGCCGGCGATGGCGGAAAGGATCAGCGCGGCATCGCGCACCGTGCGCGTCATCGGGCCGGGCGTGTCCTGGCTATGGCTGATCGGCACGATATGCGTGCGGCTGACAAGGCCGACGGTGGGTTTCAGGCCGACTATGCCCGTCATCGCCGCGGGGCAGCTGATCGATCCATCCGTTTCCGTGCCGATCGCGGCGGGGACCATGCCGGCCGCGACCGCCGCCGCGCTGCCCGAGCTCGATCCGCAGGGGCTGCGATCGAGCGCGTGGGGATTGCGGACCTGTCCGCCGATCGCGCTCCAGCCCGAGATCGATCTGGACGAGCGGATATTGGCCCATTCGCTGAGGCTGGCCTTGCCGACGATCACCGCGCCCGCCGCGCGCAGCCGCGCCACCAGCGGCGCATCCCGCCCGGTGACATTGTCGTGGAGCGCGAGGCTGCCGGCAGTGGTGGGGAGGCTGTCCGCCGTCTCGATATTGTCCTTCACGAGAAGGGGCATGCCGAACAGCGGTCCGCGCGCGCGGCGCTGGCGATCGAGCGCCCGGGCTTGTGCCACGGCGTCGGGATCGATGGCGGTGACGGCGTTGAGCCTGGGGTTCAGCGCCTCGATGCGCGCGATGGCGGCGAGCGTCGCCTGTTCGGCGGGGCCGGGCTGGCGCGTGGCGGCGGAGGTGGTGAAGAAGGCGGCGGTCAGGAGCAGGATGTGTATGGCGCAAGCTTTGGGAGCTGGCCGCGCCAATTGAACAGCGCCATTCCAGTCATGACCGGAATGGCGCTGCACTATTTCAGCTCAGATTGGACGCGGTCTTGCCGTTGGCGTCCTTATAGGCCTGGATAGCCTCGATGATGATCTGCTTGGCCTCGCTCGCATCGCCCCAGCTGCCGATGCGGACCCACTTCTTGGCTTCGAGATCCTTATAGTGGGTGAAGAAATGCTCGATCTGCTGCATCACGATCTCGGGCAGATCGGTGCTTTCATTGACCTTGGTATAATAAGGGAAGGTGCCGTCGATCGGCACGGTCAGCAGCTTTTCGTCGCCACCGGCCTCGTCCTCCAGCTTCAACACGGCGATCGGGCGCACGCGCACGACCGAGCCGGGGATGAAGGGCGATCGGGCGACCACCAGCGCATCGAGCGGATCCCCGTCCGGCGACAGCGTATGCGGCACGAAACCGTAATTGGCCGGATAGCGCATCGGCGTGTGCAGGATGCGATCGACGAAGAGCGCGCCCGACTTCTTGTCGAACTCGTACTTCACCGGCTCGCCGCCGACGGGCACCTCGATGATGACGTTCAGACTGTGCGGCGGATCATCGCCGATGGGGATGAGCTCTATGTTCATGGGAAGGATTGATAATGGTGCAGCGCATTACAAGGCAAGGTGGGCGTTTAACAAAATTCCACCATATTCCTTCATTCTGAAACAATCGGCGCACGGATGGGCGCATCCTGCAAAAGCGTTCCCCCTGCGGCGCGAAATGCATTAGAGGCGCGCGCGATGAGCAGGATCGAGACCCCCAAGGCGATACGTGGCACCCAGGACATGCTGGGAGATGCGTCGCGCCGCTTTCACCATGTTGCCGCGACTTTCGAGCGGGTGCGCCGCCTCTACGGCTTTTCGCGCATCGAGGTGCCCGTGTTCGAGGCGACGGCGGTGTTCGCGCGCTCGCTGGGCGAGACGACCGACGTGGTTTCCAAGGAAATGTACACGTTCGAGGATCGCGGCGGCGATTCGCTGACGCTCCGGCCCGAATTCACCGCCGGGATCGCGCGCGCCTATCTGACCGAGGGCTGGCAGCAGCATGCGCCGCTGAAGGTGGCGACGCATGGGCCGCTATTCCGCTACGAACGGCCGCAAAAGGGCCGCTTCCGCCAGTTTCACCAGCTCGATGCCGAGGTGATCGGCGCGGCCGAGCCGGCGGCGGACGTGGAGCTGCTGGTCCTGGCCGACCAGTTGCTGCGCGAGCTGGGCGTGGCGGATGGCGTGACGCTGCAGCTCAACACGCTGGGCGATGCAGAAACGCGCGACGCCTGGCGCACCGCGCTGGTCGCCCATTTCGAGGCCAATCGCGACGCGCTTTCGGAAGAGAGCCTGGACCGGCTCGGTCGCAATCCGCTGCGCATCCTGGACAGCAAGGATCCGCGTGACCGGCCGGTGGCGGACGCAGCCCCCGCGATCGACAATTTCATGTCGACCGAGGCGGGCGCATTCTTCGAGGCGGTGACGCGCGGGCTCGACGCGGCGGGCGTCGCCTGGACGCGCAACAGCCGGCTGGTGCGCGGGCTCGATTATTATCGCCACACCGCCTTTGAATTCGTCACCGATCGGCTGGGCGCGCAGGGCACGGTGCTGGGCGGCGGGCGCTATGATGGGCTGATCGAGGCGCTCGGCGGGCCGCACACGCCCGCGGTCGGCTGGGCGGCGGGAATCGAACGGCTGGCGATGCTGGTCGATGCGCCGGCGGAAGAGCAGGTGACCGTCGCGGTGGTGCCGATGGGGGCTGCGGCCGAAGCGGCGGCGGCGGGCCTGATCGCGACGCTGCGCCGTGCAGGGATAGCCAGCAACATGGCCTATAAGGGCAATATGAAGCGGCGCATGCAGAAGGCCGACGACTGGGGCGCGCGCTATGCCGTGATCCTGGGCGAGGACGAGCTGGCGCGCGGCGAGGCGGGGCTGAAGGATCTGCGCGCGGGCACGCAGCGCCAGCTGCCGATCGACGCGCTCGCGGAGGCGATCGGCCGATGAGCGTGAGCATCCCGGCGAGCCGTATCGCGCAGATCGAGGCGCGGCGCGACGAGCTGCAGGCGGCGATGGCGCGCGGCGATCTGGCAGCCGACCAGTTCGTCAAGCTTTCCAAGGATTATGCCGAGCTGGAGCCGGTGGCGGCGGCGGCGAGCGAGGTGCGCCGGCTGCGTGCCGAGTTGGGCGTGCTGACCGATCTGATCGGGGAGGATGGCGGCGATCCGGAGCTGAAGGCGATGGCCGCCGAGGAAATTTCCGAGATTCGCGACCGGCTGGCGGCGGCGGATCGTACGCTGGCGCTGAAATTGCTGCCCAAGGATGCGGCCGACGAGCGTTCCGCCATCCTCGAGATCCGCGCGGGCACGGGCGGCGACGAGGCGGCCTTGTTCGCGGGTGATCTGCTGCGCATGTATCAGCGCTATGCCGAGGAGCGCGGCTGGCGGGTCGAGCTGATGTCCGCCAGCCCGGCGGAGCTCGGCGGATATAAGGAAGCGGTCGTCTCCGTCACCGGCCAGGGCGTGTTCGCGCGGCTGAAGTTCGAGAGCGGGGTGCATCGCGTGCAGCGCGTGCCCGTGACCGAAAGCGGCGGGCGGATCCATACGTCGGCCGCGACCGTAGCGGTGCTGCCCGAGGCGGAGGAAGTCGACGTCCAGATCGACGAAAAGGATCTGCGCATCGATATCTTCCGCTCGTCGGGCCCGGGCGGGCAATCGGTCAACACCACCGATTCGGCGGTGCGCATCACCCATTTGCCCAGCGGCCTCGTCGTCAGCCAGCAGGATGAGAAGTCGCAGCACAAGAATAAGGCCAAGGCGATGAAGGTGCTGCGCGCCCGGCTCTATGAGCTGGAGCGCGAGCGGCTGCACAGCCAGCGGGCGGGCGCGCGCAAATCAATGGTGGGTTCAGGCGACAGGTCCGAACGTATCCGCACCTATAATTTTCCGCAGGGCCGCGTGACCGACCATCGCATCAATCTGACGCTGCATCGTTTGCCCGAGATTCTCGAGGGCGGCGGGCTCGACGAGCTGATCGCCGCGTTGATCGCGGAGGATGAGGCGGCGCGGCTGGCGCAGCTCGATGGCTGACGTCCTGTCGCTGCCGACGGTGCGGTGACGATCGGGCCGCTGCTGGCGATGCTCGCCGCTGCCGCCGCCACGCCCGCCGGCCCGCCGGGCCCGGTCGAGACGCTGCGCCAGGTGGTGGTCGAGGCGATCCGCAACTGCCCCAAGGCGGCGGAGGGCGAGATAGTGGTCTGTTCGCGCGACAGGGGATTGGCGGAAGGCTATCGCCTGCCCAAGATTCCCGAACGCTATGATTATGAGGGCAGCCGCGAAAGCGCCTCGGCCGAGCGGCGGCGGCGGATGCGCGGCGGCGAGGCGGGCATCGGTTCCTGCTCCGCCGTCGGCGCGGGTGGCGCCAGCGGCTGCACCCTCAAGAGCCTGGAGGAGGGCCAATGACCAGGGCACAGGCAATCGGCACGGCCGCGGCGCGGCTTGCCGGGACAAGCGGGACGCCGCGGCTCGATGCCGAGCTGTTGATGGCGCATGCGCTGGGGATCGGGCGCGAGGCGCTGCTGCTCGGGCGCATGGGCGATCCCGTGCCGGCGGGCTATGAGGCGCTGGTCGAGCGACGGCTCGCGCATGAGCCGCTCGCCTATATCACCGGCATGCGCGCCTTCTGGACGATCGAGCTGGCGGTGAGCCCCGCCGTGCTGATTCCCCGGCCGGACAGCGAGACGCTGATCGAGGCGGCGGTGGCGCATTTCGGCGTACGCGGGCCGAGGACGGTGCTCGATCTGGGCACGGGATCGGGCGCGCTGCTGCTGGCGGCGCTCGATCAATGGCCGGAGGCGACGGGCGTGGGCGTAGACCGTTCGGAAGATGCGCTCGCGGTCGCCGCCGGCAATGCCGAGCGGCTGGGCCTTTCCGGCCGCGCCCGTTTTCGCCGGGGCGACTGGGCGGAGGGGATTGCCGCGCGCTTCGACCTGATCCTGTGCAATCCGCCCTATATCGAGACGATGGCGGCGCTGCCCCGCGACGTGGCGGAGCATGAGCCGGCTGGCGCGCTCTTCGCCGGGGCGGACGGGCTCGACGAGTATCGCCGGCTGGCGCCCGAGATCGGCCGGCTGATCGAGACGGGCGGCATCGCCTGCATCGAAATCGGCGCGAATCAGGCGGATGCGGTCGTGGCGCTCATCGAAGAACAAGGGCTGTCGACCGAGGTGCGGCAGGATCTGGCCAAGCGCGACCGCTGTATCGTCGCCCGGCGCTGATCCTCTTTCCATATATTGTTATATTGGCGCCTGGCATATTCCCGGCAGGGGGCGGCCGACCTCCCGACATATTCTGCTTGGAATTCGCCGCGGGGGTCACTACATGGGTGGCACGGTACGGGGGCACATTCAGCGTTATCGGCTTTAGGCCTCCCGTCGCCGACCTCCAATGGCTGTGCCGCCGATCTTCGCGGCGGTTCCGACGTGCGGTGGGCGCGGACGGCATGATTTGCCGGCCAGCTCCGGCCCGGTCATTTGCCCGGAGGCGGTCGTGCGCCATCGTAACGGGCTCCGACGACGGGCTCGTGCAGAGATCCCCGGGGCGGTCCCGGGATGGGAGTGGTGAGCAGATACCACCAGTGACGAGGACAATCGGACGTTGATGAACAATCGTCAGAACGGCCGCCGTCGCGGCCGGGGCGGCGCGCAGCCGCGTAACGGACAGGCCGGCGGCCCGGATCGCGGCAACCGGCTGGACAATCGGGCGCGGGGCAATGCCAACCAGCTTCACGAGAAATATAAGGCTCTCGCCCGCGATGCGCAGATGCAGGGCGACCGGGTAAACACCGAATATTATCTCCAGTTCGCGGATCATTATTTTCGCGTGCTGAATGAGAACCGTGCCCGTTTCGAGGAACAGCGGCCGCGCCGCGACGATTATCAGGGCGAGCGCGACTATCAGGGTCGCGACGACTTCGCCGAGCGCGAGGACGAGCAGCTCGCTTATGGCGAGGAGGGCGAGCCGGTTGGCGAGGCCGAGGAGAACGCCCAGGAGGAGCCGCGTTTCGAGCGCCGCATCCGGCAGCCGCGCGAAGGCCGCGGTGCCCGCCACCAGGCGGTCGAGCGTGCCGCGCCCGACATGCCGGTGCAGGCCGGGGCCGGGGACGACTCCGCCGCTCAGCAGGGCCCGAGCGAGGTGCCGGTCGAAGCGCCGCCCCCCGCGCGCCGCACCCGCCGCCGTGCGCAAAATGGCGCGGCGGCCGAGGCAGCGCCCGCCGATGCGGCCGCCGAGCGGATCGAGATCGACCGGCTGCCGCCGTCCTTCTCGGCCGAGCCGCGTCTGGACGCGCCGTCCGCCGATGATGGCGAGCCGGCCGAGCCGGTCGAGGAAAAGCCGCGCCGCCGCGTCCGCCGGCCGCGCAGCGACGCGGCGGTGGCCGACGCCTGAGGCGCGGCGTCGCTTGATTGAAGGAAAAAGGGCGGCACCGGCTTCGGTGGTCGCCCTTTTTTATCCGCTTTTCTACCCGCGCGGGATCGGGCGTGGCCGCTTGGCTTCGTCGAGCGCGACGAAGGTGTAGAGCCCGCTCGTCACCTTCACGTCGCGCGTGCCGCGATCGCGCGTGGCGATCACCTCGATGCGGATCGCCACGCTGGTGTGGCCGATCCGCTCGACATCGGCATAGATGGAAATGATGTCGCGCGGCAGGATCGGCGCGATGAACTGCATCGTATCGACCGCCACCGTCGCGACCGGCCCCTGCGCCACGCGCGCGGCGACGATGCCGCCGGCAATATCCATCTGCGCCAGCACCCAGCCGCCGAAGATATGGCCGTTGGCGTTGATGTCCGCCGGCATCGGCACCACCCGGAGCGTCGGATCGCGCCGGCCCTGCCCGGTGACGTCGGGCCGCACCGTCATGGATCGCGATCCATGAAGCGATCGGCCTCCTCGTCATGGCCGGTGCCCGCGCTCAGGAAGACGAGCCCCATCAGCGCTCCGCCGAGCAGTATCGTGAGGCCCACGCCGGCGGTCGTCGCGATCGCCATATGGAGCGGCAGCGGCCCGCGCGCATCCAGCCATAGCAGCGCCAGCACCACGCCGAGCCCGGCGGCGAGCGCCGTCCACCGCATCATGCGGCGATAGCGCGCCCAGGCGAAGGCGGCCCGATCGGGATCGTCCAGTCCGGGCTTGCGGTCGGTCATGCCCTTCCATTTGGCTCGCGGACATGGGATCATCAAGGCTGCGCCGGCGCCAAGACCGGCGGCAGGAGAAGTGAGCCCAGGAAGACAGGAGGTCGGCATGACCATAGGCGCAATAGTCGAGCGCCGCCGCAAGGACGATATCGTTACAGTCGGCAGGGAGACGGCAGTCCGGGATGTGGTCGCGCTGCTGGCGCGAAGGCGGATCGGCGCCGTCCCCGTGATGGACGGTGGCCGGGTGATCGGTATCATGTCCGAACGCGACGTGATCTACGGCCTGCAGCGGGACGGAGCGGCGCTGCTCGACCGGCCCGTCGAGCAGGTGATGACCGCGCCCGCGATCGCGGCGCCGCGCGAAATGTCCCTATTCTCCGCATTGGCCCTGATGACGGAGCGGCGCATCCGCCATCTGCCGGTGGTGGAGGATGGCCGGATGGTCGGCTTCGTCTCGATCGGCGACATCGTGAAGATGCGCATCGACCGGATCGAGCAGGAGGCCGATGCGATGCGGGATTATATCCAGTCGAGCTGATCGGAGCGTGACGTCGCGTCGCGTGAAGCGGCGACGCGGCGCATGCGCGAATCTGATTCGAACGGAAGAATCAGCCAAGATCAGCATCTTGGCCGAAGCGATTCGACCCTGATTCGGTGTGCTCGCCCGATTCCGAGCCGGATCGGAGCAGGCTATCGAAATTTTGATATGCATCAGAAACCCAGAGAAACAGGGGGGTTTCGGTGCCTTCCGGAAGGGCCTGAAACAAAATTGCAAGAAGGCTGTTGACGGGCACGGCCGCCGCTCATAGAAGCCCCCTTGTCAGCGGCGCCGGGCCACTTCGGACCGGCACCGAGGCTTCACGAGATCGGTAACGCGATCACCCCGACCAAGAAAACGGGGAGTGAGGCCGTTTGGCTCTTTCTCATTGTAGGATTTGATGAAGGGACATGTGGGCGGCGGCTCCGGGTCTCATGGGCTTCGAGGCCATGGGTAT